>CAWBLB010000001.1:0-234372 GCA_963789585.1 uncultured Actinomycetes bacterium
TTCTGCGCTGCCCGCGCAGCCGAGCGCCCCGAGCCTCGGAGCGAAGACCAACCTTGTGGTGCAAGTCACAAACCTGCACGACTTTGTGGCTTGCACCACTTACTGGTATCTACGCCGCATGCTCCGGAGCCGTCTTCGTCGTCCTCTCTGGCGCCTCGCGATGAGCACCGTGAGCGCCGTCCACACCGCGGTGTATCGCGCGAGCGGGGGCCGCGTTGCCGGCGAGGCGGGGAACTTGCCGGTGTTGCTCCTGACGACGACCGGCCGGAAGACCGGCAAGCAGCGGACGACACCGCTCCTGTTCGTCCGTGACGGGGACGACGTGGTGGTCGTCGCCTCGAACGGCGGAATGGACTGGCCTCCGGCCTGGTGGTTGAACCTGCAGCAGCACCCGGCCGCGGTGATCGAGATCGGCCGGGAGCGACGAGATGTCACTGCCGGCAAGGCCGATCCGGAGCGGCGGGCGCGGCTGTGGCCCGAGTTCACCGGGCCCTACCCCGGCTATCTCGGGTACGAGGCACGCACGGCTCGTGAGATACCGCTGGTGATCCTCCATCCGAACCGCCGGGAGTAGGCCAGCACAGGTGTACTCCCGCACAGGCGCAGCCGAGGGCCTTCTCACCGGAGCTGCGTAAATCTCACCGTGCATGGAGCCGCGCGGCGGACTCCGGACACGGTTTCCAGCAGACTGCGCCTGTGGCTTTGCTCGCCCTCCGCGTCCTTCTGGCCCCCTGCTTCGTCGTCTGTGCGTCACTCGTCGCTCACCGTTTCGGTGCGCGCATCGGTGGTGTCGTCGCCGGACTGCCGGTGATCGCGGGGCCGATCCTCCTCGTGCTGGCCCTGCAACACGGGGCGACCTTCGCGAGCGGAGCGGCGGTCGGCGTGCTGCTCGGAATGGTCGGGCTGGCGGCGTTCGTGCTCGCGTACGTCGCGATTGCCAGCTGGCGCTCCTGGCCGAGTGCTGTCGTCGCGGCGTATACGGCGTTTGCGTTGGCTATCGTCGCGATGCGGCCGCTGTCGGTTGGCGCGCTTGCGGCGCTCGTCATCGCTTGCGGGTCGCTCGTCCTCACGCTCAGGCTGTTGCCACGACCGCCGCGCCTCGATGCGGCGACGCTTACACCCGGGCGTTGGGATATGCCTTTCCGCGCGGCGTGCACCGCGGTCGCCGTCGTCTCCGTGACCGCCATCGCGACGACGCTCGGCCCTCACCTCAGCGGCCTTGTCACGACGTTCCCGATCATCACGGCCGTGCTTTCGGTGTTCACGCACGCGCACCGGGGACGCGACGAAGCAATCCGGCTGCTGCGTGGCTTTACGGTCGGATTCTTTTCGTACGCCGCGTTCTCCTTCGTCGTCGCGACGACGATCCGACCGCTCGGAGTGGGTGGTTGCTTCGCGCTCGCGACTGCCGTCACGCTTTGCGTGCAGGCGGCCGGCGTGGCCGCAAGTCAGCGGCACCTCCTTCGCCCGCGACGGATCACGCAACCGCAAGACGACGTCAGTGCGCCCGACTACACCTGATCGCGTCGCCACCGCTCGCCGGGAACGGCCGACTCCGACTTCGGGGTTCCCTGCCGAACGCCGGCGCCGCCGATCATGCGCTCACCCGGACGGTCAGCACCGGGACCGCGTCTTGCAATCACGCATCTGTTGCGTTGCAAGACATGGCCCCAGCCAAGGCTAGGAGCGAAGACCAACCTTGTGGTGCAAGTCACGATCTCGCGCCGAGTTTGTGACTTGCTCCACTTGCTCGGCCGGCATGACTGCACGTTCGCGCAGGCGCCGGGCGCCCTCAGATGCCGCGAAGGCGGGCGACCTCCTCGGCGGTCAGCTCGCGCCACTCGCCGGGCTCGAGCCCCTTCACCGTGAGCGGCCCGTAGCGCACCCGGGTCAGGCGTCGTACGGGGTGCCCGACCGACTCGAGCATCCGCTTGACCTGGTGCTTGCGCCCCTCGTGCAGGATCAGCTCGACCCGGCCACGGGAGAGGCGGCGGGCCCGTGCCGGCGCCGTCCGGCCGTCGTCCAGGTCGATCCCGCGACGGAGGGCGCTGATCGCCTGCTCGGACGGGTCGCCGTGGACGTCGGCGACGTAGACCTTCTCGACCTCGTAGCGCGGGTGCGCCAGCCGGTGGGCCAGGTCGCCGTCGTTCGTGAGCAGGAGGACGCCGGTCGTGTCGGCGTCGAGCCGCCCGACCGGGACGACCCGGGACGGGTGGTCGACGAGCCCGACGACCGTCGGGCGCCCGCCGGGGTCCCTGGCCGTCGTGACGACGCCCGCCGGCTTGTTGAGCAGCACATAGGCGACCTTCTGCCGGGCAAGCGGCTTCCCGTCGAGCTCGACCCGGTCGCGTGCGGCGACGAAGGTGTTCAGCTGCCCGCGCTCGCCGTTGACGGCGACGCGCCCGGCCTTGATCAGCTCGTCCGCCCCACGTCGCGACGCGACCCCGGAACGGGCGATCCAGGCGTTCAACCGCATGCCGGGAAGTCTCGCTGCTCCCGCCCTCGCGGGGAGAGCCTCGCGGTGCTCCCGGTCAGAAGAGCAGGGAGGCGAGCCGCTTGCGGTACCTGATCGAGAGCTCGTTCGTGTGACCGAGCTCGGCGAACAGCTCGACCATCAACCGACGTGCTTCCTCACGCTGCTCCGCATCCTCGGCGCGCGTGAGCAGGAGCTCGAACGCACTCTCGTAGTCGCCGGCCCGAAGCGCGTCCGCCACGGCGCTGTCGTCGATTGTGTCGGCGACCGGTGGCTTCGTCAGCTCGTCGAGGAAGGCGTCGACGGCCGGGCGCGACTTCGCGCCGACGAACTCCGCCACCACCTCGCCGTGCCGGAACACCTTCACGGCCGGGATTCCGGAGACCTGGTACTGCTGGGCGAGCTGCTTGTTCGCGTCGACGTCCACCTTCGCGAGCGTGACCGGCCGCCCCTCGACGGCCAACTCGAGCACCGGCGTCAAGCGCTTGCAGGGCCCGCACCACTCCGCCCAGAAATCGACCACGACCGGCTCGCTCGCCGACCGCTCGATCACGTCGGCCGCAAATGTCTGTTCGGTGACGTCCATCGCAATTCGGAAACGCGTGAGGGCGCCCGCCTCTTCCCGCGCTCAGATGGGACGCTAGGCCGGCCGCTTCTGGGCGACCGCTTCGAGCCGCTCGCGGATCTCGTTCGTGTCGGCGCCGATCTCGTCGAGCCGTGGTAGCTCGGCCAGTGATTCGAGCCCGAAGACCCGCTCGAACAGCGGTGTCGTCGTGTAGCGCACGGCGCCGAGCTCGTGGTCGCGGCCGGCCTCGGCGAGCAGCCCCCGCTCGAGCAGGCCCGCGACGACTCCGTCGACGTTGACGCCGCGGATCCGTGCGATCTCCGGTCGGGTGCACGGGCCGAGGTACCCGACGATCGCGAGCGTCTCGAACGCCGCCTGGCTGAGGCCGCGCTCGACGGGCCGCTCGAACAGGCGCGCGCAGGCGTCGGCTGCCTCACGCGAGGCCCGGAAGGCCCAGCCGCCGGCCACGTGCTCGAGGACGATCCCGCTCCGGCCCTCGCGGAAGCGCTCCATCAACAACTCGAGCGCGTCCGCGACCCGCTCGGGGTCGTCCAGTGTCGCGTCGGCGAGCTCGGTCTCCGAGAGCGGTTGCGAGGCGACGACGAGCACGGCCTCGATCGTCCGTGCGAGCTCGTCGAGCGGGTTGGCTGCGATCAAGCGGAGCGGGCGTTCCACAGAGCATTCCTTTCGTCGGCGGGGCGTGAAATCCTTATCGGGGCGAACGGGCTCGCCTGTGCGATCGCCAGCTCGCGCTGCTTACACAGCTCGAGCAGGGCCAGGAACGCGACCGCGACCTCGATCCGTGAGAGCCCGGCGACCTCCTGGTCGAAGTCGAGGCGCGCCCGCCGTCGCAGCAGCGACCGCCACCGCTCGACGAACTGCGCCACGGGCGGGAACCGGAGCGCCATGTGGCTGGTGGAGAGCGCGGGCGGCTCGACGGCAAGCCCGCGCAGAGCCTCGGCGAGCCGGGCCGGTTGCTGCGCAGCGAAGGCCGGCTGCGGCCGGGCGGGAGCGAGAGGCGCGGGGCCGAGTCGGAAGAACCGGTCGCGGGAGTCCGCGAGCCGCTCGGCGAGCCAGGTCGCCGCCTCCTTCGCCCGCCGGTATTCGGCGAGGCGTCGAGCGAGCTCCTCGGCCGCCGCCTCGGGCTCGAGCTCGGACAGCTCGGCCTCCTCGTCGGGAAAGAGCGCGCGCGCCTTCAACTCGAGCAGCGCGGAGATGAGGACGAGGAACTCGCCGCACGAGTCGAGGTCGAGCTCGTCTCGCCCCGCGAGGTGCTCGACGAACGCGACCACGACCTCTGCGAGGTCGACCTCGCAGAGCGGAAGCTCGTCGCGAAGCACGAGCGTCAGGAGCAGGTCGAAAGGTCCCTCGAAGGCATCGAGATCGAGGTCGAGCCCGCCGACCATGGTCGCCGCTCCCATCGGCGGCAGGCTAGCCCTCCTACCGGACGCGCCCCTTCGGGACAGCCATCTTCGGCCGGTCCGGATCGAGCTGTGGCCGCGGCGGCTGCCTGGGCCGTCCGTCTGCGTCCGGCCTGCCGCCGCGCCCGAGCACCTGCCACCAGACGAAGAAGCCGGAGGCGACGAGGAACACAGCGAGCGAGACCCACGCGTTCAGCCGGAGCCCGGCGAGATGGTGGGACGGGTCGATCCGGAGCAGCTCCTCGAAGAAGCGTCCGAAGCAGTAGTAGGCGACGTAGAGCGAGAACAGAGCCGGCGCCCGGAAGCGGCGCCGCCGCGAGAGCCAGAGCAGGAGCGCGACGCCGGCGAGGTCCCAGAGCAGCTCGTAGAGGAAGGTCGGCTGGTAGGCCTTGGCGCCCAGGTACTGCACGGGGATCCCGGCCTGGTGGCCGGGATCGATCTTCAGCCCCCACGGCAGGGTCGTCGGCTTCCCGTAGAGCTCCTGATTCCACCAGTTCCCGATCCGGCCGATCCCCTGCGCGAGCAGCATCCCCGGCGCCGCCGCGTCCATGAACGCGGTGCCGCTCACGCCGGCGCGTCGCACGACCATCACCCCGGCGAGCGTCCCGAGCAGGATCCCGCCCCAGATGCCGAGCCCACCCTGCCACACCTCGAAGATGCCCTTCCACTTCGGTGACGGCACCTCGTTCCAGGAGGTGATGTCGTGGTAGGCGCGCGCCCCGACCACACCGAGTGCGACACCCCAGACGGTGACGCGAACAACGAGATCGCCGTCCCCGCCGACCCGCCGCCATCGCACCGTCGTCATCCAGACGCAGAGCAGGATCGCGATCAGGAGCGTCAGGCCGTAGAAATGAACGGTGAGCGGCCCGAGACGGACGACCCCGCTGGAAGGCGAGGGGATGAATCCGAGCAAGACCGCCATCGCCGTTGATTCTGCACGTTTCCGCGCTCTTGAGCGCGTACATGGAACAGATTGAGCGCGTGCGCGGAAATCCTAGATTCCCGCACGCCGGCGGCTGCGCTAGCCGTTTCAGGTGAGCACGGGCAGAGCCCGCGCTCACCGGCTCCTCGCAGCGCCCGCCTGACGTTCTCAAAGGCCGCGAGCGCGGGCTTCGCCCGTGCTCGCTCACAACGGCCTGCACCGCCTCCGGCGCGCGGAAATCTAGGATTTCCATGCGCGCGCTGAGCCTGCTCGCGCGAACCCCGACAACAACCCTAGAGGAGAATCCGCAGCGCGAGCCCGGGCGGGCACCCGTCCTCGACGAGGGCGATCGCACGGTGGAGGTCGATGTCGGGGCGACCTGCGAGCTCGAGCGCTGAGGCCGCGTCGTAGCCGGCCTTCTCGAGCGCCGCGGCGCGCCAGCGCTGGACCTTCTCGGTCTCGGTCTCGGTCTCGAATGGGTTCAGCTCGGTTGCGGACATCGATGAGGTCCCCTCGTGGTCGTCTTGCATACCTTCGGTTAAACGACCGATCGGGTTCGATCGATACCCCCTGTTCGTGCAGGATTTACGCATCCTTAAGATCTGTGCCGGATCAGGCGAGCGCGGACTCGCCGAGGAGCGCCCGCACCTCGGCGTAGAAGTCGGCGTCCGGATTGACCCTGAACTCGGGGCCGAGCCTCAGCATCTGCGAGCCTTGCGAGGTGACGCAGTTGACGAGCACCGGGCTGTCGCCCCGGAAGTCGCGCAGCAACGTTGCGAGCTCGCGGATCGTTCCTGCCTTCGCCCTGGTCGCGTCGATCCGCAGGCGGATCTCGCGCTTGGCGGCGACCGACTCGAACGCGGACACCTCGGAGGCGACGAGCTTGGTCTCGCCCTCCTTGTGGTCGACGCGGCCACTGAGGATCACGATCCGATCGAGCGTGCAGAGCTCCTGGGCGCCGGCGTAGGTGGCGGCGAAGACGACGCAGTCGATCCCGCCGGTGACATCGTCGAGGCGTAGGAACACCATCGGCTCACCGCGTTTCGTGGTCGTGTGCTTGACCTCGCTGACAATGCCTCCGACGACGACCTGCTCGCCGTCGCGGCGTCGCTCGAGCTCGGCGATCGTGGCGTCTGTCTTGGCCCGCAGCTCGGCCCGCAGGGACGAAAGCGGGTGCTCGGAGACGTAAAGCCCGAGTGTCTCCTTCTCCATCCGCAGCAGATCCGGCTTGTCGAACTCGTCCGCCGGTATCGGGGGATGATGCTTCTCACTGGCGGCCTCGGCGGAGTCGAAGTGGCCGTCGAAAATGGAGCCCTGCCCTGCGAGCCGGTCGGCCTGCTGCTTCTGGCCGTACGAGAGCGCCTGCTCGAGCACCTTGAGCATCCCAAGCCGTGCGCCCGGCAGCGCCCCACACTTGACGAGCGACTCGAGCGCGCGCTTGTTGACGACGGACGGGTCGACACGCTCGGTGAAGTCCCAGATCGACTCGAACGGGCCGCCCTCCTCACGCGCCCGGATGATCGTCCGGGCTGCGATTTCGCCGACGCCCTTGACGGCATTCAGCCCGAAGCGGATCTTGCCCGTGACGACGGCGAAGTCGATCTGCGACTCGTTCACGTCCGGCGGAAGCACCTCGATCCCGAGCTCGTGGCAGGCGTTCACGTAGAACGGCACCCGGTCCTTCGTGTTCATGACCGAGCTGATCAGGGCGGCCATGTACTCGCACGGGTGGTGCGCGCGCAGCCACGCGGTGCGGTACGAGATGAGCGCGTAGCAGGCGGCGTGGGACTTGTTGAAGGAGTAGTCCTGCGCCTTCTCCATGTCCTCCCAGAGCTGGCGGGCGACCGAGTCGGCGGTGTCGTTCGCGACGGCGCCCTCGATGAACTGGTCCTTCAGCGACGCCATCAGCGAGTGGATCTTCTTGCCGATCGCCTTGCGGAGGTCGTCCGCCTCGGCGGGCGTGAAGCCGCCGATCTGCTTCGCGATCTCCATCGACTGCTCCTGGTAGATCGAGATGCCGTACGTCTCGCCGACGATCGGCTTCAGCCTCGGATCGAGGAAGGTGACGGGCTCCTTGCCGTGCTTGCGCGCCGCGTAGTTGGGGATGTACTGCATCGGGCCCGGCCGGTAGAGGGCGACGAGCGCGACGAGGTCCTCGAACCCGGTCGGCTTGACCTGGCGGAGCGCCTCGCGCATCCCGGACGACTCGAACTGGAAGACCCCGGTCGCCTCGCCCCGGGAGAGCATCTCGTAGGTCTCCTTGTCGTCCATCGGGAGCGCCGTGATGTCGACCCCGCCGATCAGGTCCACCGCCTTGTCGATCACGTCGAGGTTGCGCAGGCCGAGGAAGTCCATCTTCAGGAGGCCGAGAGCCTCGACGTCGCCCATCGGAAACTGGGTGACCACTTCCTGCCCGGGGCCCTTCTGCTGGAGCGGGACGACGTTCATCAGCGGCTCGGCGCCGATCACCACTCCGGCGGCGTGGATCGAGTCGGCGCGCGTCAGGCCCTCGAGTGGCTGCGCCAGGTCGAGGATCTCCCTGGCGACCGGGTCGCTGTCGACGGCCTTCCGCAGCTCGGCGCCGGGTTTCAAGCACTCGCCGAGCGTCTGGCCAGGCCCCTCGGGGATCAGCTTGGCGATCTTGTCGACCACACCGTAGGGGACCTCGAGCACCCGGCCCGCGTCACGCACGGCGGCGCGCGCCGCCATGGTCGAGAAGGTGATGATCTGGGCGACCCGGTCGCGGCCGTACTTCTCGGTGACGTAGTTGATCACCCGCTCGCGGCCCTCGACGGCGAAGTCGATGTCCATGTCCGGCATCGACTTGCGCCCCGGGTTGAGGAACCGCTCGAAGAGGAGGTCGTAGCGGATCGGGTCGAGGTCGGTGATCTCGAGGCAGTAGGCGACGAGGCTGCCGGCGGCCGAGCCGCGGCCGGGCCCAACGCTGATCCGGTGCTGCTTGGAGAAGTGGATGAAGTCCCAGACGATCAGGAAGTAGTCGGCGAACCCCATCTCGTTGATCGTCTTCAGCTCGAACCTGAGACGGTCGCGCAGCTCGTCGGTCACCGCCGGGTAGCGCTTCTCGAGGCCCTGCTCGCAGAGTTGGACCAGGTAGTCGAACGAGTCGCGGCCGTCGGGCGTGTCGAACTTGGGCAGCAGGATGCGGCCGAGCTCGATCTCGACGTTGCAGCGCTCCGCGATCTCGAGCGTGCGCCGGAGCGCGTCGGCGTGGCCGGGGAAGTCGGCCGCCATCTCCTCGGGCGACTTGAAGTAGAAGTGGTCGGTGTCGAATTTCCAGTGGTCGGGGTTCTTGAGCGAGTCGCCCGACTGGATGCAGAGGAGCGCCTCGTGGGCGCGGGCGTCCTCGTGGCGAAGGTAGTGGACGTCGCCGGTCGCGACCGTGGGAAGGCCCGTGGCGGCGGCGAGCTCCACGAGCTCAGGCAGGATCCTCGCCTGGACGTCGAGGTGCGCGTTCTGAAGCTCGACGTAGACGTTGTCCCGGCCGAAGACCTGGGCGAGCCGGTCGAGCTCGCCGTGGGCGTCGGAGGCCCGGCCCTCCTCGAGCGCCTTGCAGACCCTGCCCGAGAGGCAGCCCGACAGGGCGATCAGGCCGCCCGCGTGGCGGTCGAGCAGCTCCCAGTCGACCCGCGGCTTGTAGTAGTAGCCCTCGAGGTACCCGAGGCTGGAGAGCTTGATCAGGTTGGAGTAGCCGACGTTGTCTCGCGCGAGCAGCGTCAGGTGCGCGTAGCCCTTCTTCTGGAGGTGGCGGTCGTCGGCGACGTACACCTCACACCCGACGATCGGCTTGACGCCCGTTCCCCGCGCCGTCTTGAAGAGCTGCACGGCCCCGGCCATCGAACCGTGATCGGTGAGCGAGACGGCGGGCATCTCGAGCTCGGCCGCCCGCGCGACGAGGTCGGGGATGCGGCAGGCGCCGTCCAGGATCGAGTACTCGGAGTGGACGTGCAGATGGACGAACGGCGCCTCGGGCATACGGAGAGGACACCTTACAAATCACCTCGGAAGGCCCCCGGCCGCCCTCCCGCAGTTTGCGGCAAGTGCGGGCGCCTCGTCTGTCAGCGCACGAGCCTGGCCCACGCGTCGGCGACGACGAGTCTGCGGCCAGCCGTGAAGACAGGCCGTCCACACCCGGCCTGCGAGGCCAAGGAGCGGACCGAGCCGGGCTCAGAACCGCGCCGCGGCGCCGAGCCAGCGACGGTGCGCGCCCGACTCCAGGATCGAGCCGATCTCGCCGATCGCGAGCTCGAGCTCGGCGTCGGTGTTGTAGTAGTGGGGCCCGAGCCGGATTCCCGCGCCGGGCCGGAAGTCACAGATCACCCCGCGCTCACCGAGCTCCTTGTGCACCGCCTCGAAGTCCGGCATGTGCACGGTGACGGTCCCACCGCGGCGTTCCGGGTCACGGGGGGAGCAAACCTCGAACCCGGCCTCGTCGGCCAGCCGGATCAGCAGCTCGGTCTGCCGGAGTGAGTTGGCGCGGATCGGCGCGACGCCGATCTCCTCGATCAGGTCGTAGCCTGCCGTCGCCGCGTAGAGCGCCGGCACGTTCGGCGTCCCCGTCAGGAAGCGGGCGACACCGTCGGCGTACCGCAGCTCCGGCTCGAAGGCGAACGGCTCGGCGTGGGCCTGCCAGCCCATGAAGGTCGGCTCGAGCGTCTCGATCAGATCGGGCCGCACGTACAGCCAGCCGTTCCCCGGCCCTCCGCAGAGCCACTTGACGGAGCCTCCGACCGCGAAATCGACTTCGAGCTCCGCGACGCCGAGGGGGACGATCCCCGCCGACTGGTAGCAGTCCAGCACGACGTGCGCGCCCACCTCGTGCGCGCGCTGGACGATCGCCGCGACATCCTGGATCTCGGCCGACTTGAAGAGCACGTGGGAGATCGGCACGAGCAGCGTCCGCTCGTCGATCGCGTCGACGATCCCGGCCTCGTCCTGGCAGACGACGACTTCGAGGTCGGGTTGCGCCTGGTAGAGATAGCGGACGGAGGGGAAGTTCCCGGCCTCGTAGACGACCCGGTTGCGGCGCGGATCCACGGGCCGGAAGCACGACAGGACAAGCGCCTCGGCGACCGCGACGTTCTGGTGCATCACCGTCGTCCCCGGCTCGGCGCCGATGATCCGTCCGATCTGGTCGCCGACCTCGAGCGGCATCGTCCACCAGCCCTCACCCCACGCCCGGATGCCGCGGGTGCGCCAGGTGCGCGCGTAGTCGGCCAGTCGCTGCTCGGTCGCAGCCGGCATCGCGCCGAGCGAATGGTTGATCAGATAGGTCGTCTCGGCCAGGATCGGGAACCGGTCCCGGTAGTCGCACAGCTCCACCTGCGGAACCCTATTCCGCCTGCACGCGCTCGTGGGCCGCGGGCCGCGGCTCCCGGCGCGCCCGCCTGGGCCGCGGTGCCACGGGCTCCTTTCGCCATGCTTGGGGCATGACTCGGTCTCCGCAGAAGCAGGGAGAGGACGGCGAGGGGCTCGCGGCGCTGCGCCGCGCCTACTCGGCGATCGTCGACGAGGCGCGGGCTCAGGTTGCCGCCGGCCGCGAGCCTGCTCTCGAGATGCTCGAGAAACGGCTGCGCGCAGCCACACGGCGTGCGCGTTCGGCGGGTGGGCTCCCCGGCGAGGCCGAGCTCGACCGAGCCGAGGGCGGGGCGCTACGGCAGCTCCGGCAGGTGGCCACCGTCCACCGGGCCCGCGCCCTGCTCGTTCGCGACCTGTCGCCGGCGCCGGTTGCGGCCGTTCGGTCGACCCGGCCGCTTCGAGCGGCGCTTCGGACGCGTCCCACGATCACCGGAAATCTGGATGTGCGCCGCGAAACGGGCGACGGCCCGTTCAAGCTCACCTGGGACGGTGCGCCCGCGGTAGCCGCCTGGGAGGTTCGGTTCAGTGAGCGGCCCGATCCGCGTGGCGACTACGTCGTCCGGGAGACGCTCAGCCTGCCCCCGGCCGAGACGGCGGTCGAGGTGCCGCTCGGCGACCACCCGTTCCGCGTGAACGTCGTCGGCCGCAGCCGTGACGGGCGGCCGCTGCGCCGGGCGCTGATCTCCTCGCTCACCCGAGCGGCGTGGAACGAGCGCTGGGAGCGGCGCGCCACCGCCTCCTGATGGCCCGCCCGGTCGGCAAACCTTTTCAAGAGCTCGCCACGGACGTAACGCCGCTGACGCAGCGGAATGTCCTGCCGTCCGACGCGCCCGGAGCTCAGTCGCTGAGGCCAAGACCCTGCTCTGAAAGCTGTTCCACGAATCGCGCCGGCTCGAGGACGGGGATCTGCTCTGCGAGGTCGAGGAGGTGTTTGTCACCGCTGACGAGGATTGCCTGTCGGGACGACGCAAGAGCAATCAAGTAGTCGTCCCCCGGATCGGCCGAGCGGACAGGCGCCTCGATCGTCGGGTCGACGACCACGGTCGCCGATTCCGACAGCCACTGGAGGACGCGTTCCGCGTCCTCTTCCGAAATGCGACGACGCAATTTCGGGTAGCCGAGTGCCCGTCCCAATTCCTCGAGCAGGGCAGCCGAGACGATCAACTCGAACTCGCCGCCTTCCCAGGCTCTGAGCAGCCGTGCCGCATTTCCTGCCGGCGAAAGCAGTTCCGAAATGAGGACGTTCGGGTCGAGAACCGCCCGCACGCGGGCTCTACCGCTTCTTCGGGCGCGTTCTGTGCTGCGCCTCTACGGCCAGCGCCATCGCATCGCCCTCCGGAAGAACGTTCTTCGCCCACAGTCGATCGAGTAGGTCGAGCCCGAGATCCCTACGGAGAGACGCCTCGATAACCTCACTGTCTCCCCGGCCCAGGCGCGCGGCCCGGATCTTGACGGCCCGAAGCACGTCGCCGTCGAGCGTGACCGTCGTCCGCACCTTTGCCATGTCCGCATCATAGCATCATCATGCGCTGACGCCTCTGGCGGCATTCGCGCACGCTCGCGCAGTCGACCGTGCTTTGGCCCGGACGGTCAACGCCGGGGCGATGTCTTGCAATCACACATCCGTTGCTTGCAAGACAACGGTCACAGAGGCCGCGGCTCCATCCTTTCTTAGGACGTCTTAACACCGCCTTCCCCGTTCTCTCACGCTCGGACGGCTATCGTCGGCGAATGGCAGCCGGGCGCACGGAGAGCGACTCTTGATCGAGGCGAACGGGCTGACGAAGGACTACGGCGAGAAACGCGCCGTCGATGGGCTGACCTTCAGGGTCGAGCCCGGGATCGTGACCGGGTTCCTCGGCCCGAACGGCTCGGGAAAGTCGACCACGATGCGACTGATCCTCGGCCTGGACCGCCCGACGGCCGGCACTGTGACGGTGAACGGGAAGCTGTATCGCGAGTTCGCGGCACCGCTGCATGAGGTCGGGGCGCTGCTCGAGGCCCGCGCGGTGCACACGGGCCGATCGGCGTTCAACCACCTACTCGCGCTCGCGCAAACCCACGGCGTCCCGCGACGCCGCGTCGACGAGCTGATCGACCGGGTGGGGCTTCGCGAAGTTGCGAAGAAGCGCGTCGGCCAGTTCTCGCTCGGGATGGGCCAGCGGCTCGGGATCGCCGCCGCCCTGCTCGCCGATCCACAGACCGTGATCCTCGACGAGCCGGTCAACGGCCTCGACCCGGAGGGCATCCAGTGGATCCGGCACATGCTCAAGGAGCTGGCGGCCGAGGGCAGGACGGTGTTCGTCTCGTCACACCTGATGAGCGAGATGGCCCTGACCGCCGAGCACCTGATCGTGATCGGCCGCGGCCGCCTGATCGCCGACCTGAGCGTCGACGAGTTCCTCCGACGCGCCTCGAAGAACGTCGTCCGGGTGCGCTCGCCGCAGGCGACCGAGTTGCGCGAAGCGATCGCCGGCCCCGACGTCACGGTGACACCCGCCGACGACGGCGCGCTCGACGTCGGGGGCCTCACCGCCGAGCAGATCGGGAACACCGCCGCGGCGCACGGGTTCGTCCTCCACGAACTGACCCCGCTACGCGCCTCCCTCGAGGAGGCGTTCATGGACGTCACCCGGGACGACGTCGAGTTCCATGCCGTCGACCCCGGGGAGCTGCCGCGCGAGCCGGAGAAGGCGCTCGCGTGACCGCGGCCACCGCAACCCCCGTCGCCTGGTCGTCCCGCCTGCGCGTGACACAGGCCCGCGTGCTCCGCTCGGAGTGGACGAAGCTCCGCTCCCTCCGCTCGACCCGCTGGGCGATGCTCGCCGCCGTCCTCCTGACGGCCGGGCTGCCCTGCCTCGTCGCCGCGATCGTCTCCTCGCACTGGGGCCACATGCGCCCGGCCGAGCGGGCGCACCGCCACCCGCTCGAGATCGCCCTTTTCAGCGTCAACATCTCGCAGCTCGCGATCGGGGTGCTCGGTGTGCTGGTAATCACGGGCGAGTATTCGACGGGAATGATCCGCGCCACCATCGGCGCCGTTCCGAAGCGGCTCCCGGTGCTCTGGGCCAAGACCGCCGTCTACGCGACCGTCGCGTTCCTGCTGATGCTTCCGTGCGTGTTCATCTCGTTCTTCGCGACCCAGGCGATCCTGTCGAAGCACCCGACGCTCAGGCTGTCGCTCTCGGATCCCGGGGTCACCCGAACGGTGATCGGCGGAGCCCTCTACCTCACGGTCGCCGGGATCTTCGCCCTCGCCCTCGGCGCGATCACGCGAAACACCGCCGGCGGAATCGCCGTCTTCGCCGCGATCATCTTCGTCATCCCGCCGCTGATGAACATCCTGCCGACGAACTGGAACGACGCGATCTCCCCGTACCTGCCGAGCAGCGCAGGCGGGTCGGTCTTCTCGCTCACGCACGACTCGCACACGCTCGCTCCCTGGCCGGGATTCGCCCTGTTCTCCGGGTACACGGCGATCGCGATCGTGATCGCGGCGGTACTGCTCGTGCGCCGCGACACCTGACGCAAGCGGTCGCGGCGGCCCCGGGCGAGAATTTTCCGCTCGTTGCGCGCACTCCGGAGGCAGCCCTATTGAACGCCGTCGGGTGGGTGTCGTATCGTCGATCCCTCACCGAGCACGGAGCGCGAGTAAGGCGATGCCGCCTCTGCAGGCCGAATGCGGAAACCCCCGCTAAGCCCAGAGCAGATGGTCAGCAGGGCGGCGGATGAAAGCGCCACCGGCTCGGTGACCCCACCCCCCGGTCCGAGCGGTCGCGCGTCTGGCAAGCTCGCGCCATGGCCCACCTACTGGCGCTCGTCCTGCTGATCGGGCTCGTCGACTCGTTCAATCCGGCGACGATTGCCCCGGCGCTCTACCTCGCCGCCGGCAGGGAGGCGCGGCGCGGGCTCGTCGGCTTCGTCGCGGGCGCGTTCGCCGTCAACCTGTGCGCCGGGCTCGTGCTCGCGCTCGGGCCCGGCCAGGCAGCGCTCGCGTTGATCCCGAAGCCCGGTGACGAGGCACGCCATCTGCTCGAGCTCACGGCCGGCGGAGTGACGCTCCTGCTCGCTGCGGCGCTCTGGCGGGCGCGCGAGCGCGTCGCGGGCCACGTGCTCGAGAACGAGGACCGGATCGACCGATCGTCGCTGCTCGTCGGGGCCGGGATCATGCTCGTCGAGCTACCGACAGCCGTTCCGTACTTCGCGGTGATCGCCGCGGTCGTCGGCTCGGGTCGTGCAGTGCCGACCCAGATCGTGCTGCTGGCGAGCTTCAACGCGGCGTTCTTCGCACCGCTGCTCGCGATCCTCGGCATCCACACCCTCGCCGGCGAGCGAGGGCGGCTGATGCTCGAGCGAGCGCGCGCCGCCGTCGACCGGCGGCTCGCAACCCTCGTCCCGGTGCTGGTGCTGCTGGTCGCGATCGTGCTGCTGACGGTGGGAGCCGTCGGCGTGCTGACAGGCGACTGACCGGGCTCAGGTGCCCGCGCCGGCGATCAGGTCGCTCACCGCCGGGCTGCTCGCGATCAGGACGCTGCCGAGTAGCGCGGCGGCCAGCCCCGCGACGATCGGCATGCCTCCGAGTGGAGCCGAGGCCCAGCGCTCGCGCAGGAACACGGGTTCGAGCACGAGCGGCAGGAACGTCTGCACAGCCGTCGAGACCGGCACGACCGTCGTCGCCGCGCGGCGCTGGAACGCCGTCATGTTCGTCACCGTCGCGGCCACCCCCATCCCCAGACCGACGACCGCCCACGCCGCCGCGTTCCCGTAGTGGCTCACCTCGAAATCGTCGCCGACGAGCTTCGTCGCGACGTTCGTCGCGCCGAATCCGCAGCCGGCCGCGACGACTGTCAGCATCCCGGTGTCGAGGCTCGTCCCCCGCACCAGGAACGGCGCGAGGCCCGCGGCCGCGAGACCGGCCACCACCGCGACGACCGCGAGCCCACCACGGTGCGTCTCGCTGTGCGACGGGGAGCCCCAGGCGACCAGGGCGACGCCGCCGATGATCGTGACGACACCGATGAGCTCGCGCAACCCGACCCGCTCGTGCAACAGGTGCTCGGCGAGTGCGAGCACGAGGAGCAGCCCGATCGCGAGCGCAGGTTGGACGACCACGAAGGGCGCCTTCCCGTAGGCGACGATCTGTGGCCAGATCCCGACCAGGCCGAGCAGCCAGCCGGCGACCCAGCGCGGCCGTGCGAACAGCCGCCGGAGCAGGCCGAGCCGGAGTGAGAGCGAACGGGGCGCGACCCGCGCGTCGAGCGCCTGGAGGACGATCCCGACGTTGAAGAGAACGGACGCGGCGAGCGCCGCTGCGAGCCCGAGCGCGAGCACGCCCCCATCTTCGCCGAAGCTCGACCCCGGCCGCCTGAACGGGTGCCCGGAGCCTCCTGGAACCGCTCAGATATGGTTCTGGCTCTCCGGGCCGAGAACGCTCCGGGAACATGCACGCGAGCCACCGGGGCGGCGCCGAGACGATGGAATTCGAAAAGTTCGCAATTGGGTTCGACCACCGCGACCGCGAGCGTCTCCACGCGCTCTGGGACGGCATCCTCGACGACAACGTCTGGTCGGACGGGTCGCTCGTGAAGGCTTTCGAGGAGAGCTGGTCGGCCTGGAACGGGCTGCCGTCGGTCGCGACCTCGAGCTGGACCGGTGCGGCCCTCGCCGCACTCGAATTCTTCGAGTTGCGCGGCAAGACGGTGCTCTGCCCGTCGAACACCTTCATGGCCTCGCCGCTCGCGATCCGGGCAGCCGGCGCGAACGTCGAGTTCGTCGACTGCAACCGGGAAGACCTCTGCATGTCGTTCGAGGACTTCGAGCGCAAGGTGCAGCTCCACAAGCCGGCGGCGGCGATGCTCGTCCACATCGGCGGCCACGTGGCCTTCGACGCGGACAGGATCGCCGGCCTCTGCCAGGCGGAGGGGATCGTCCTGCTCGAGGACTGCGCCCACGCCCACGGCGCCTCCTGGAACGGCCGCAAGCCGGGCAGCTGGGGCGACGCCGGCCTCTGGTCGTTCGCGCCGACCAAGACGATCTCGACCGGCGAGGGCGGACTGCTCGTCTCGAAGCGCCCCGAGGTCGTCGAGTTCGCGCAGAGGTTCCGCAACTACGGCAAGCCCGACTACGCGACGGCCGGCCTCAACTACCGGATGAACGAGTTCACCGCGGCACTCGGAATTCTCGGGGCGGAGAGGCTCGAGGAGATCACGGCGTGGAAGAACCGGATCGTCCGCAACGAGCTCGAACCGCTCTACCCCTCGAGGATCGAGTTGCCGGACGGGATGGTCTCGGGTTTCTACAAGTACATCGTGTTCCAGCCGCTCGAACGCTCGACCGGGAAGGTCTACGACGAGCCGTGCCACCGGGTGATGGGGCACCACGTCGATCTTCCGAACACCGACTGGGTGGCGGAGAACCACTGGTGTGCCCCGCTCTACTACCGCCCGGTCGCCGTCCCGGCGCTCGAGGCCGTCTCCGGTTGATGGATCGCACTTGAAGGTGCTGGTGACCGGCGGCGCCGGATTCATCGGCTCGCACGTCGTCGACAGGCTGATCGCCGCGGGCCACGAGCCGCGGATCTTCGACCTGGTCCCGTCCCGCCATCACGACGCGGTCGACACCGTGCTCGGCGACCTCACCGACGCGGAAGCTGCCGTCTCCGCCGTGCGCGGCTGCGAGGCGATCATGCACCTCGCGGCGATGGCCGACGTGAACGAGGTCGTCGCCGACCCGGCGCGCACCGATCGGGTCAACACCCACGGGACATTCACGCTGCTCGAGGCGGCGCGGGCCGAGGGCATCGGCCGCTTCCTCTTCGCGAGCACGGTCTGGGCCTACGGGAACTCGACGAGCCTCGAGCCACACGACGAGGACACGCCCCTCGAGCTGCCTCCGCACTTCTACACGGCGACCAAGCTCGCGGGCGAGATGTACTGCCGCTCCTACGAGGTGCTCTATGGCGTCTCCTCGACGATCCTCCGCTTCGGCATCCCCTACGGACCACGCGCCCGCCCGGCGGCGGTCGTGCCGGCCTTCATCGCGAGGGCTCAGGCGGGCACGCCGCTGACGATCTCCGGAGACGGCAGCCAGAGCAGGCAGTTCGTCTACGTCGAGGATCTCGCCGAGGGCGTGGTCGCCGCGCTCGCACCCGCCGCCGCCGGCCGGATCTACAACCTGGTCGGCGAGGAGTCGGTGAGCATCCGCCAGATCGCGGACACGGTGTGCGCCCTCGTCGCGACGGTGCCGATCGAGCACGGCCCCGAGCGGCCCGCCGACCTGAGGGTCGGCCACGTGTCGGGCGCCCGCGCCGCAGCCGAGCTCGGCTGGCGCGCGGAGACGAGCTTCGCCGACGGTGTCCGCCGCTACGTCGAGTGGCTGACGGCGACGAGCGGCTCGCCCGTCGCCAGCAGCGCGTCGAGCACGGCCGGCAGCGCCTCCACTGTTCGCCGCCAGGAGCCCGCGGAGCTGTAGTCGTCGGCGTCGTGAAGGAGCACGACGTCACGCGGGCCGAGGGCGCGGGTCGCGAGCGCCGCAATCGATTCCGCCGTCGCCCTCGCCTCCCAGTCGCGGCCCCAGCGCGTCCAGAGGAGCGGGGCCCAGCGCGCCCGCGCGAGCCGCAACCCGGCGAGGCTGAAGACACCGTACGGCGGCCGGTAGGAGAGGCTCGTCTGCCCGGTCGCCTCGCCGATCACCGCGGCCGCACGGTCGAAGTCAGCTGCGAGCCCGGACGGAGACCTGCGCAGCAGCAGTACGTGCCGGTAGCCGTGGATCCCGATCTCGTGCCCGGCGGCTGCGATCTCGGCTGCGAGCGACGGGTACCGCGCCACCTGCTCCCCGACGAGGTAGAAGGTCGCCTGCACACCGGCCCGGTCGAGCAGTTCGAGCACGGCCGGGGTTCCCTCACGGTGGGGACCGTCGTCGAAGGTCAGCGCGATCCCGCGCGCCCCGGGCAGGCGCAACGGGATCCCGAAGGCCGTCGCGAGCGGCGGGAACACGGGGGCTGCGGCCGGGGCGCACCACGCGGCGAGCGCACCGATCCCGAGCGCGGCCGCGGCCGAGGCCGGCCGGGGGAGCCCCGCGGTTTCCACGGGCCCCGTCCACCGGCCCCGAGACGTCGGACGGTTACGCCGCGGCGGCATGCGTCAGCCGAGCGCCGTCGGCCTCCGCAAGGACGAACGAGGCGGCCGACGGAAGCCCGGTGAAGTCGACCGCCGTCCGGCCCTGCTCGAATGCGGCGGCGACGGCCGCCCGCAGCGCGGCCGGCGTGGCCGCGACCTGCGCCAGCCCGAAGCGACGAAACGCGTGGTTGTGCCGGCGGACGTGCCCGCGCCCCCAGCCGTAGGAGATCGCGGGGCAGCCCCGCATCAGCGCTTCCAGCACCGTCAGCCCGCCGGTGGAATGCACGAGGGCATCGGCCGCGGCAAGCCAGTCGGACATCTGCCGGGTGAACGGCTCCACCCTGACCCGCGGATCGTCGGCGAAACCACCTTCGAGCTGTTCGCGCAGGTCCTCGTTCCGGCCGCACAGGCACACGACCTGCGAGACGCCGCCGACGGCGAGCACCTCCCGCACCGCGCCCTTGACGTCGCCCACGCCCCAGCCGCCGCCCGAGACGATCACGATCTTCCCGTCCGGGTCGAGGCCGAGAGCGCGGCGTGCATCGAGCGTCGAGCGGGGCTCGAGGAACTCGGGCTTCGTGAAGCCGTGCACGCAGTGAACCGCGGTATCGGGCCCGGCGATGCTCCGCACCTCCTCGATCGACTCGGGATGCGTGACGAGATGAAGGTCCGCGCCGGGCGTGGCCCAGTAGCGGAGCCCCGCCACGTCGGTGATCGCAGCGCAGACCGGCACGTGCAGCCGCCCGGCTCTCCGCAACCGGCCGAGCACCTCGGTCGCGTTCGGGTAGACCGAGACGACGATGTCGGGATCGTGCGAGGCGATCAGCCGGAGGAGCCCGCGCGACCCGAACCTCGTCAGTGCGAACTGCGTCATCCGTCGGGTCAGCGCGAACCCGGCGAAGACCCAGAAGCCGACGTCCCAGGCCCAGAGGAACCGATAGAAGACGACACGGGCCGCACCCTCGCTGAACGCCGACACCGTCCGGCCCATCGAGGCGAGGCAGTTCTCGGTCACCACCTCGACGTCGGGTCGCTCCACGCGCAACTGGTCTGCGAGCGTCCGCGCGGGCAGGTCGTGGCCCTCGCCGACGCTCGCGGTCAGGATCAGGATGCGGGGCGGCACGGCCGGGTACCCTAGCCCAGAGTTCGGCTGGAATCGAGGGCCGGGAACGTCATTCCCCGGTGATGTCGCCGCGGAGGAAGATCAGGTACGAGGCGAAGAGCGGCGGCAGCGCGTACGCGGCCGTCAACCAGACGGCGCGAACGACCGGCGACCAGTCGATCGGAACCCGCAGGAAGCCCTGCCAGGCCTGGAACTGGGTCGTCAGGAGGTACGGCTCGAGCCCTCCGAGACCGGGCAGGATCCCGATCAACTGCATCAGGAGCGCGAACATCAACGTCCCGACGACGGCCGCGGCGCTGTTCCGCGTCACGCGTCGAGAGGAGCAGCCCGAAGCAGGCGATCGCGGCCATCGGCAGCAGGTAGACGGCGAAGCTCGCCGCGACGAGTCCGAGCGAGCGCGGGGCCGACACCCGCGTCCCCGAGAGCGATACGAGCGGGTGGAAGCCCGATTTGATCGTGCCCGCGACGATCGCCGTCACGCCCATCGCGAGCAGCGCGGCAACGGCGTAGGTGAGCGCCGTCGCGACCTTGCCCGCGAAGATCTGGCCGCGGTCGAGCGATCGCGTGAAGATCGTCTTCATCGTCCCGTTGTGATGCTCCGAGGCGATGATGTCGCCGGCGACGAGCGCGGTGATCAGCGGGAACAGCCAGATCGAGCCGAAGAGCAGGAGCACGAGCGGGATCGCGAGCCCGGACTCGCGCACGTAGCGGCCGAAGGCGACGTCGGTCGGCTGCCCCTTCTGCAGCGTCAGGGCAACGACGAAGATGATCGGCACCGCGACGGCCGCACCGAGGCCGAGGTAGGTGCGCTTCTGGGAGAGGAGCTTGCGCAGCTCCCACCGGTAGACGACGGCGGCGCCCGAGATCATGCGACCTCCGCCACGGCGGGCTCGCCCTCGGTCAGCTCCAGGAAGAGCCGCTCGAGCGACGCGCCCTCCGCCATCAGCGCATAGATGCCGATGTCGGCCTTGCCGAGGGCAACCGAGAGCCGCGCGACCTCGTCCGGGTGGGCGCTGAAGATCAGGTCGCCCGCTCCGGCCGCGACCTTGACGCCGAGCGATTCGCAGAGCGCCCGCGCCCGGGCCTCGTCGGTCACCTGGAGCCGGTAGCTGCCGGTCGCGGTGGCGAGCAGCTCCCGCAGGGTGCTCTCGCGGATGATCCGGCCGCCGGAGATGATCGCGACCCGGTTGCAGAGCTCCTCGACCTCGCTCATCAGATGGCTGGAGAGCACGACGGTCATCCCCTCGCCGGCGAGCCGGCGGACGAGCGCGCGCATGTCGCGCATCCCGGCGGGGTCGAGCCCGGTGGCGGGCTCGTCGAGGAGGAGCAGGCGCGGCGTGCGCAGAAGCGAGGCCGCGATCCCGAGCCGCTGGCGCATCCCGTGTGAATAGCCCCCGACGCGGTCCCGGGCCCGGTCGAGCAGCTCGACCGTGTCGAGGACGGCGTCGATCTCGGCCCGCTGCGCTCCGAGCCGGTCGAAGGCGGCCAGGAGCTCGAGGTTCTTGCGACCGCTCAGATAGGGGTAGAAGCGGGGGCCCTCGACGAACCCGGCGACCCCGTCGAGTGCGCGGGCCCCGGCGATCAGCGGGTCGCGGCCGAAGATGCTGACCGAGCCGGCGCTCGGTCGGATCAGACCGAGCAGCATCCGGAGCGTCGTCGTCTTCCCCGCCCCGTTCGGCCCGAGGAAGCCGTAGACGTCTCCGGCGTCGACCGTCAGGTCGACGCCGTCGACCGCGACGATCTCGCCGAAGCGCTTGACGAGGCCGCGCGCCTCGACCGGTGCTCCGACCGCGACGCTCAGGGCGTGAGCGCCCGCGCCGCCGCCTCGGCGTCCGCCTGCGCGACGGAGCCGGCGACCGTGTAGGAGACGCCCCCGCTCGTGAACGAGAGCGCCGTCCCCAGCGCCGTGACGAGCTCGTGCCCGGTGGCGCCTCCGATCGAGACCGACGGCAGCAGGTCGAGGGGGCCGCTTGCCGTCGGGTCGGCCGCGTGCTCGCTAACGGCGATTGTGCCAAGGCCCTGGCCGTAGGTGACGAGCGCGCCCGGGTCGGCGCTCGAGCCGGTGAGGCGCACCTCGCTGCGCGCGAGACCGTCGAGCGTGTCCGGCGCGGCGAGCTTGAACGGCACCGCGGCTGTGACGGCGTCGAGCCCGGTGACCTGCGTCGAGCCGGAGGGCTGCGCTCCGCCGGTCGGGAGGGTCAGCGTCACGATCTTCGCGCCGGGGGGCGGTGCGATGTTCACGTCCGAGGCAGGCACCGGCCCGTAGGCGATCTGGGTCACGGTCAGGTCGAGCACGGACGAGCTCGACCCCTTCGCGAAGACGGCCAGGTGGAGGGGCACGCCGGTCGCGGCATCCCAGCTGAGCTCGGCCCGGCCGACGAGGCCGCCGTTTGCCTTCGGCGAGACGTCGACCGTGTAGGCGGGCTGCCCGGCGACGTTGTCCGGCGTCGCCGCCGAGAGGTCGGCGAAGCCCGCGAGCCCCGTGAGCACGGCGTCGATCCGGGAGAGCGACGGTGGCTGATCCTGCGTGGCCGGGGTCGTCTGCGCCGGCAGCGCGAGGCTGTAGGCGGTGTTGGAGGAGCCGTCGTAGACCGTCAGCGTCTTCCCGTCGGAGACGATCTGCGCGTCACCTGCAGCGGACTGGAGCTCGAGCCTGAGGTGGCCGTCATTCGTCAGCCAGAGCCGCCCCGAAGCGCCCGAGAGAAGCGGCGAGCCGGCCGCGCCGAGCGACCCGAGCGCGCTCGAGCCCAGCAGGTGGTTCGTGAAGGAGATCCGGGCCGTGAGGCCCTCGACCGACGGAGCCGCGAGCGCGTCGTGAACCGCCTGGGCAAGCGACTCGGCCGGCGGGGTCGACGAGCTCCCGCCGAACGCGGTCACGGCAACGACCGCTGCGATGGCCGCCGTTCCGGCTGCGGCGCCGATCAGGGCGGCCAGGCCGCGAGACGAAAGACGACGGAACACGTTCATGCTTCCTCCCACCGTTGTACTTGAACCGTTGTATCACCAGACCGGTGAGAGGGAGATGAGGCCTTCTCTTCCCCTGCGAGCTACGCTGCGGACGTGCCTGGAAGCCTGCTGCTAGAGCTCGGGCTTGTGCAGGACGTACCAGCCGATCTCCGCAGACCGATCGCTGGGGGCGAGGCCCCGCGCCCGCTCGCGCTCGTCCCCCGCACAGCCGGCGAGGTCAAGGTAGCGGTCGAGGTCGCGTTCCTCGCGGACGATCTCGGACTGCCGGAGCACCAACGTGTTCGCATCGAACAAACCGCGAAGGTCGACGTCGGCCAGGATGCGGGTCGTCGACGCGTCGCGGGCACGCTCGAACCGGTTCAGCTCGATCGCGGCGAGCGGGTCACCCGGGGCGAGTTGGTCGATCACAAGCATCGTCCCGCCCGGGCGCAGCACGCGGGTCAGCTCGGCGAGCACGAGCTCCGGGCGCGCGACGTGGTGCAGCGTCCGGGCTGTGCAGACGAGATCGAACGTGTCGGAGGCGTAGGGAAGGGCGGTCGCGTCGGCCTCGACGAGCTCGACGTTTGCAGGCGCGCGCTTCCGGCCCTGCTCGAGCAGTTCGGGGACGAGGTCGACGCCGATCACCTCGGCGACGAGCGGCGCGAGCGCGATCGCCAGAGCACCGGCGCCGGTGCCGGCATCGAGCGCACGCTCGGCCCCGGTCAACGTGAGCAGACGCCGGAGTCGCTCCTGCGTTTCCGCGGCACGCCGGTCCTGCTGCTCTGCGATGAGCGCGGCCGTCGCGCCGAATCTCTTGCGAACAGCGTCCGACACGAGAGAGATTCTAGGCCCGGCGAAGGAGAGCGGCCTGCGGCGGCGTAGAGTGAGTTCCTGGGTTACCCGGGAGGCCGCCCGGAACCGTTTTTCCACGGCCGACCTGCGATGCGCAACAAGCTCATCATCCGGCTCGTCGGGGCCGCCGTTCTCGCCGCCACCTGCGTGCAGGCGAGCAGCGCGACGCCGCCCGCGCTCGTAGCAAAGCGGGCGCAGGCGGCCCGGGTGCTGCACCAGATCGCCGCGATCGACGAACGGCTGAACACGACGTCCGAGCAATACGACGGTGCGACGGTGCGACTCGATGCGCTGCGCAAGAACCTCCGGGCCGAGAAGCAGGCGCTCGACCGGGCACTGGCGCACTACCACGCCGCACAGGACCGCGCGGCGAAGCTGCTTGTGTGGATGTACACCTCGCCCCATTCGTCGTCGCTCGACGTGATTCTCGGCGCGCACAGCGTCACCGAGCTGTTGCAGCTCTCCGACGCGGAGCACGCGATCAGCCGGCAGGCAACGGCGATCGCCGCCGAGACGAAGCGGGCCAAGCAAGAGCTCGAGGCACGGGTGCACGCCCTTCAGGTCGACCGCGCGGCGGCGCAGGCGACGGTCCATGAGCTCGCCCAGCGACGCGCCGAGATCGAGCGGGGGCTCGCGCAGCGCCGCCGGCTGCTCGTGTCGGTGCAGGGCGAGGTGAGCCGGCTCGAAGCTCAGGAGCGTGCGCGTCAGGAGCGGCTGGCAGCGGAGGCGCGCGCTCGGCTCGCAGCCGAGGCAGCCGCCCGGGCGAAAGCGGAGGCGGCCGCGCGGGCGCAAGCCGCGGCGGCCGAACGCGCCCGGCTCGCAGCCGAAGCGGCCGCACGGGCGAAGGCGGCCGCCCGCGCCCAGGCTGCCGCCGCCGTGACGCCGGCCGCGGCGACAACCACCAGCACCACGGCGGCGGCGCCAGCCGCACCGGCCGCGCCCGTCGACACCACCGCCCCGGCGGATCCGGGCGCCCCTGCCCCGAGCGTGTTCACCGCTCCGAGCACGGTGCCCACACAGCTCCTCCCGGCGGGCCATCCCGACGCAGCGACGCTCGCGCTCCAGTACCTCGGCGTTCCGTATCAGTGGGGCGGCGCGTCGCCGAGCGGCTTCGACTGCTCGGGGCTCGTCAGCTACGTGTATGCCCAGCTGGGGATCCTGCTTCCCCACTTCGCCGCCGACCAGTGGAGCTTCGGCGTTCCGGTGACCGTCGCGCAGCTCCAGCCCGGTGACCTCGTCTTCTTCGACGCCCTCGATCACGTCGGCATCTACCTCGGCAACAACCAGTTCATCAACGCTCCGCACACGGGCGCGTTCGTCCGGATCGACACGCTCGACGAGGCCTGGTACTTCAAGCACTACGTCGGCGCCCGCCGGATCTGATCGACGGTCGGGCCGGGACTAGACTCGAGCGCGTGTCCCCGTACGGATCGGAGCTTGCCGCAGCGCTGCGGGCGGACGTGCTCGAGCGCTTTCTCCGCTATGTCCGCGTCGACACGCAGGCGGCGCGCGCGTCCGAGACCTATCCGAGCTCGCTCAAGCAGCTCGATCTCTCCCGTCTCCTGCTCGACGAGCTGCACGCCCTCGGCCTCGACGACGCGGAGCTGACCGAGCACGGCTACGTCTTCGCGACCCTGCCGGGCGTCGATGCCGGCGACGGCCCGACGGTCGGCCTGATCGCCCACGTCGACACGAGCCCCGACGCCCCCGGCACGGGTGTCGACCCGCAGCTCTGGCGCGACTACGACGGCGGCGACCTCGTTCTCCCCGGCGATCCGGCCCAGGTGCTGTCGCCCGCGACCAGCACGTTGCTGGGCGAGCGCGTCGGCCACGACATCGTCACCTCCGACGGCACGACCCTGCTCGGCGCGGACGACAAGGCCGGGGTTGCGGAGATCATGGCGGCGGCGGCGTGGCTCGTCGCGCATCCCACGGTGCCCCGGGCGCGGGCCCGGATCGCGTTCACGGTCGACGAGGAGGTCGGGCGCGGCACCGACCACTTCGACCTGGCGGGCTTCGGCGCCGATCTCGCCTACACGTTCGACGGGCAGGTGGTGGGCGAGATCGAGAACGAGACCTTCTCCGCCGTCGAGCTGAAGGTCACCTTCCGCGGTGTCGGCGTGCATCCGGGGACGGCGAAGGGAAAGCTCGTCAACCCGGTCAAGCTCGCGGCCCGGTTCGTGTCGAGCCTGCCTCCCGACTCACTGTCACCGGAGACGACCGAGGGTCGGGAGGGCTTCGTGCATCCCTTCGAGATCGAGGGCGGAGCCGGCTCGGTGACCGTCTCGCTGATCCTTCGCGACCACGCCCGGGACGCGCTTGCGCGGCACGAGGCGCTCGTCCGCCGCCTGGCCGAGGAGGCGGTGGCGGACGAGCCGCAGGCGAGCCTCGCCTTCGCACGCTGGGAGCAGTACCACAACATGCGCGAGACGCTCGACCTCGTCCCCCACGTCGTCGAGGCCGCGCTGGAAGCGACCCGCCGCGTGGGTCTCGAGCCGAAGCTCGAGTCGATCCGCGGCGGCACGGACGGGTCGCGCCTGACCGAGCTCGGCCTGCCGACTCCGAACGTCTTCACCGGCGGGAACGAGTTCCACTCGGTCCGCGAATGGATCAGCGTCGAGGACATGGCGATCTCGGCCGCGACCGCCGTCGAGCTGTTGAAGCTCTTCGCCGAGCCCGGCTGGAGCCCGTAGCCAGTCTGGGTGCGACGTCACGAAGGCGGGTTTCGAGTGGAACGTTGGGAGACGCCGCACTAGACTCACCGAAGCGTGACCGCTCGAGCCGTGCGTTTCGACATCAGCGGCGTACGCCGGGTGGCCTGGTCGCAGCGGGGCATCGCCTTCATGCTCGTCGGCGCCGCGGGCGTTGCGCTGCACGTCTGGATCTACCGCTCCAAGCTGGGCATACCGGATTCGGACGAGGGAATCGTGGGCCTGATGGTCCGCCACATCCTCCACGGGCAGATCCCGACCTTCTTCTGGGGTCAGGCCTACGGCGGCTCCCAGGAGGCGCTGCTGACTGCGCCGCTATTCGCGGTCTTCGGCAGCAGCTGGCTCGCGTTGCGGATCGTCCCGATCGTCCTCTCGGGTGTGGCCGCGCTCGTCGTCTGGCGGGTGGGGCGCCGCACGATCGGCGAGCGGGCCGGGGCCGCCGCGGGAGCGCTCTTCTGGATCTGGCCGCCGTTCGTGCTCTTCAAGCTCACGCATGCGTGGGGGTTCTACGCAAGCGGCGTCGTCTACTGCGGGCTCCTGATGCTGCTGGCGCTGCGGATCGTCGAGCGGCCCGACCGCGTCCGGGTGGGGCTGTTCGGGCTCGTCGGCGGGCTCGCCTTCTGGCAGACCTCGCAGATCGTCCCGATCGCGGTCGGGGTGGTCGTCTGGACGATCTGGCGACAGCCGCGCTGCCTGCGCCACCTCTGGGTGGCGGCGCCGCTCGCCGTCCTCGGCGCGCTCCCCTGGCTCATCTGGAACCTCCGCCACGACTGGGGATCGTTCACCTTCCCGGTCGACGACACGACGACCTACCAGCACCGGCTCCGCCTGTTCGTCTCGCCGATCCTGCCGATGATGCTCGGGCTCCGGGCCCCGTTCTCGCAGCAGCCGTTGCTGGGGACCGTCCTGATCGACCTCATCTACGGCGTCCTCGTGGTTCTGCTCGTCTTCGTCGCCTTCCGGGCACGCCGGCGGGAGGCGTCGATCCTGTACGTGGTCGTGGCGATCTTCCCGTTCGTCTACGCGATCCACCCCGAGACGCTGATCGGCATCGACCCCGGCTACATCGTCGTCCTGTCGCCGGTGCTCGTCCTGCTACTCGCGCAGCTCGCGACGAGCTCACCCAGGGCGATCGGGCTCCTTGCCCTCGCGGGCATCGTCTCGGTCGTCACGTTGCACCGGATGAGCGTGTACGACCCCGGAAGGAATCAGCCTCTGACCGCACCGCGCGACCTTGCGCCGCTGATCTCCACCCTCGACCGGCTCGGCATCGACCGCGTCTACGCCGACTACTGGCTCGCCTACGCGCTCACGTTCGACACGAAGGAGCGCATCATCGCCGCCCAGAACCAGCTGCGGGCGCTGACCTTCGCCGGTGGGCAGGCGATCCCGTCCCGCGACCCGATCCCCCGTTACCTGCCGTATCAGAGCGAGGTGAAGACCGCCCGCCACGCCTTCGTCTTCTTCCGGCGGGAGGTCGGCCAGGGCCGGATCCGCGGGCAGCTCGAGCGTCACGGGTACGGCCTGACGCGGGTCGGGCCGTTCGCGGTCTACAGCCTCCCCCGAGCCGGCTGAGGCCCGCGGCGGAAGCGCCGGGGACGGGCCCCGGCGCGAACGGCTGCCGCGCCCGGGCCCGTCCCCACCGCGATCTACATCTCCAGCGCCTCGTACACCTCGACGCTGCCGCGGCCGCCCTCGAGGATCGGGCACCCGTTGGCCTTCGCGACGGCGTCGTCGAGATTCTCGGCGGACACGATCGAGTAGCCGGTCAGGCCCGAGACACCGCCGTTCCCGACCACGCTCGAGGCCCCGAAAGGCGCTCCGCCGTCGACGAGCGCTCCGCCGAGACCGCCGAGCCAGGCTCCCCAGGCTGCCATCAGCCGCTCCCGCTCCTCGTCGGTCGCCGCCATGCCGCCGCCGCCCTTGTAGATGTACACGTACTTCGCCATCGTCCCTTCCCTTCGTTTTCGTGGATGCTCGATCAACGGTAGGGCGGCGCGGGCCTCATGAGAATGCCCGCCACCAGGCTGTCACCCGATGTTCGCCACCCAGGGGTCGGCGCCCGGGTCGGCGCCCGTCGCCGCGGCGGCGAGCCGCCCGTAGTAGTGGTCCCAGCCCTGCCCGTGCGACTCGACCGACTCCTGGCTCGGCAGGTCGCGATGGAGGACGCGGACGATCGTCTGGACTCCGTCGGGGACGAGCTCGAGCTCGACGGTGCTCGACCCGGGCGGCACGGGGTTCGGCCCCTCGTCGCCGGGCTCCCAGCCCCACGTGTAGACGAGGCGGCGCGGAGGGTCGACCTCGACGTACTCCCCGCTCGCGACATGGCCCGGAATGACGTCGATGCGGTAGGCGCCGCCCGGCCGCAGGTCGAGCGTCGCGCCCGTGCCCATCCAGCGGCGCATCTTCTCGGGCTCGACCAGGAAGGCCCAGATCGTCTCCGGGCTCGCGGCAATCGAGATCTCGCGCTCGAGTGTGAGCCGCTCAGTCGTGCTCTCCATGCTTCTCCTTCTCCTCTCGTTCGGCCTCGCGTTTGAGCGACTCCAACCGGTCGCCCCAGAACCCGTCCAGGAATGCCTTCAGATCGACGAGCCCCTCGGGCCGCGCCCGGTAGAGGCGCCTGGTGCCGTTCCGTCGTTCGTCCACGAGCCCGGCCTCCTTCAGGACGGTCAGATGCTGTGAGACCGCCGGGCGCGACACCTCGAAGTGCGAGGCGATCTCACCGGCGGAAAGCTCCCCGTCCCGCACGAGCGTCAGGATCCGCCGGCGGTGCGGTTCGGCGATCGCCTTCAGCGCAGTCTCCATGCCCCTCAGTGTAAGCCATCTCTTACGTAAGAGTCAACTTAACTTCGATCGAGCCGTCATCGGTCTTACGATGCTCTTAGGGTGTCCCGCTTCCCTGAAGAGATGAGAAGGCTCCGCTCCGCGGGCGTTGTCGTCGCGCTCCTCGCCGCCTGCCTGGCCGCGACCGCCGCGGCCCGGCTGCCGCTCGCCCCGCTCTCGACGGTCGCGCCGCTGACCAGCGCGCCGTCACCCGGACCGCTCGGCCCCGAGAACGTGCCGATCCCGATCGGAAAGGCCCTGGCGAACCCCCGGGCGGTGAAGCTGAACCAGACGGTGGACGGCATCAGCTGCCAGAAGGCCGAGAAGGCCGCCTACCACATCCATGTCCACCTGACGATCTTCGTCGACGGGAAAGCGATGCAGATCCCCTACGGGGTCGGCATCGGGCCACCGCTCAGGGGAGTGAACACGCAGGCCGGGCCGTTCGTCACGGTCGGCAGTTGCTTCATGTGGCTCCACACCCACGCCTCGGACGGGATCATCCACGTCGAATCGCCGGTGCACAAGATCTACACCCTCGGCCAGTTCTTCGCTGTCTGGGGCCAGCCGCTGAGCGCGACCCGGGTCGGCCCGGCCAGGGGCAAGGTCACCACCTTCTACAACGGCAAGGTCTGGACGGGAAACCCGGGCAAGATCCCGCTGACGGGCGAGGTGCAGATCCAGCTCGACGTCGGGACGCCGATCGTGGCGCCGGAGCACGTCAAGTTCCCGAGCAGCCTCGCCTCGGCGATGAGCAAGGCGAAGTGACAGCTCCGCGATCGCTCTGCAGCCGCGCCGTGTAACCGACCCGAGCCGTGCAGCCGACCCGAGCCGTACAGCCGACCTAAGCGGCCAGCCGCGGCATCTGGATGTCGCTGACGTCGATCCCGAGCGACTGCGCCATCCGGATTCCGTCCTCGAGCTCGTGGCGGAGCCGGGCCACGTCCGCCGACCGCATCACGGTTCCCATCCAGGCGCGCTCGCGGGGGCGCCAGAACTCGTGCTCGACGAAGACAGGCAGCAGCCGGTTCGCCGCCTTGACGAGCTGGCCCTTCGTCTTCTTGGTCGCCTGAGCGAGCAGGACCCGCTCATAGGCCATCCCGGCGCCGTGGTGGATGCCGTCGTCGATCGCGAGCCGGTTGCAGAGATCCTCGAGCAGCGTCCCAGGGGTCGCCCGTGCGATCGACTTGAACTTGGGGATGATCAGGCGCTCGAAGAAGACCTGCATCAGGAAGACCTTCTCCTCGAGCGTGTCGGCTTCGATCGTGATCCGCGCGAGCTCGCTCAGGTGCGGATCGCGCTCGGCGGTGCCGCCGATCTCGTTGACGAGCGTCAGCCACGCCTCGCAGTGGCGCGCCTCGTCCTGCACCATCGTCGTGTAGTACATCTTCGCCTCGTGGTGGGGCGCCATCGAGAAGAGCTGTGCCGACATCTCGACGGCGAGCTCGTCGGCCTGCAGCTGCTGGGTGACCACCGAGCGCCAGACGTCGAGGCGCCGCGCCTGCTTCTCCGGTGAGCCGCGCAGCTCCGGGATCAGCGGGCGGTCCTCCCAGGGGAGATCGTCGATCGCCCATTCGGCCCGCTTCGCGAGTTTGTAAAACCGGAAGACATCCTCGTAGCCTCCGCGTCCGGCACGCTCCGAGATCAGGTGCTCGGCCTCCATGGAACAGAGTATGGCGGGTCGGGACTCCTCCAACTTGCGGTTCCGCCCTCGAGTTCCTATCCTTTTTGAACCGATGAGCGTGCGCGCGAAGCTGAACGTGACGTCGAACGCCGTCAAGGCGCGCTCGAAGGCTGCCCGCTAGTCGGCGATCTCCCCCGCCCCGCCGGCTAGGACTCAAGAAGCGGCGGGAGACTTTTCAACCACGAAAGGCCTCGCTCCAGTGACGCACCGCGCCACTCCATCCCACCATTCCCCGCAGCCGAGACGCCGCCCGACCGCCCCGGTCGGGCTGTACGACCCCGCGTTCGAGCACGACTCCTGCGGAGTCGCGTTCGTGGCCCGGCTGAACGGAGTCGCCTCGCACGAGACGCTCCGGCGGGCGGTGACGGCGCTCGAGAATCTCGAGCACCGCGGGGCCGCCGGCGCCGACCCGCTCACGGGCGACGGCGCGGGCATGCTGCTGCAGCTCCCCGACGAGTTCTTCCGGGCCGTCGTCGAGCAGGAGCTGCCGCCGGCGGGCGCCTACGGGGTCGCGGTCTGCTTCCTCCCGCGCCACGACCCGGAGCGGAGCGCCGAGCTCGAGCAGGTCCTGGTCGACGCGATCGAGGCGGAGGGGCAGCGGTTGGTGGCACGGCGCGACGTCCCGATGGAGCTCGAGGAGATCGGCACGACCGCCCGCGAGGCGGCTCCGGTTGTGCGCCAGCTCGTCGTCGCGGCGTCCGCGCAACTGGCCGGCGACCGCGACGCGTTCGAGCGCAAGCTGTACGTGATCCGGCGGATCGCCGAGACCGCGGCCGGGCCGGACCTCGTGGTCGCGAGCTTCTCGGCCAAGACGATCGTCTACAAGGGGATGCTGATGGCGCCGCAGCTTGCGCGCTGCTATCCCGACCTGTGCGACGAGCGGATGAAGACCGCGCTCGTCCTGATCCACTCGCGCTTCTCGACCAACACCTTCCCGAGCTGGGAGCTCGCGCACCCGTACCGGATGATCGCCCACAACGGCGAGATCAACACGTTGCGGGGGAACGTCAACTGGATGCGGGCCCGCGAGTCGCAGCTCTCGTCCGAGCTCTTCGGCGACGACCTGCCCAAGGTGCTGCCGGTCGTGCGCCCCGGCGGCTCCGACACGGCGAACTTCGACAACGTGCTGGAGCTGCTCGTGCTGGCGGGCCGGTCGGTGCCCCACGCGATCATGATGATGATCCCCGAGGCCTACGACGGCCGCGACGACCTGCCCGATGCGCTGAAGGGTTTCTACGCCTTCCACAGCTGCCTGACGGAGCCCTGGGACGGGCCCGCCTCGATCAGCTTCACGGACGGCACCGTGATCGGGGCGACCCTCGATCGCAACGGCCTCCGTCCCGGCCGCTGGCTCGAGACGAAGGACGGCTGGGTCGTGCTCGCCTCGGAGGCGGGCGTACTGGAGGAGCCACCCGAGAACGTGCTCAGGAAGGGGCGGCTCCAACCCGGGAAGCTCTTCCTGGTCGACCTCGAGCGCGGCCGGATCGTCGACGACGCGGAGGTCAAGAGCGAGATCGCCGGGCGGCAGCCGTACGCGGAGTGGTTCGAGCGCGGGGTCGTCCACCTGAGCGACCTGCCCGAGCGGGCGCCCCGCGTCCCGCGCGACGAGCCGCTGCGCTCGCGCCAGCTCGCCTTCGGCTGGACACAGGAGGACCTGAAGGTGGTGCTCAACCCGCTCGCTCGCAACGCCGAGGAGCCGATCGGGTCGATGGGCAACGACCTCGCGCTCGCGGTGCTCTCCGACCAGAGGCCACTGCTCTACAACTACTTCAAGCAGCTGTTCGCCCAGGTCACGAACCCGCCGATCGACTCGACCCGTGAGGCGGTGGTGATGTCCGTCTCGACGAGTGTCGGCTCCGAGCGGAACCTGCTCGGCGAGTCGCCCGCGCATGCGCGCCAGCTCGTGATCCCACAGCCGATCCTGCTGGACGCGGAGCTCGAGCGCCTCCGCCAGGTCGACTCCAACGTCTTCAGCGCCCAGACGCTCGACATCACCTGGCCGGTCGCGGAGGGGACCGCCGGTCTCGACGCGGCCCTCGAGCGCGTCTCCAGGGAGGCGGACGAAGCGCTCGACGGCGGCGCGAACATCCTCATCCTCTCCGACCGTGAGGTCGGCCCCGAGCGCGTCGCGATCCCGGCGCTGCTGGCGGTCTCCTCGTTGCACCATCACCTCGTCCGAGCGGGGACGCGGCTTCAGGCGGGGCTCGTGATCGAGTCCGGCGAGCCGCGCGACGTCCACCATTTCGCGACGCTGATCGGCTACGGCGCAGCGGCGGTCAACCCTTACGTGATGCTCGAGACACTCGCCCACCTCGCCGAGGAGGGCTGGCTACCCGAGTCGATCACGGCCGAGCAGGCACAGAAGCGGGCGATCAAGGGGATCGCGAAGGGGCTCCTGAAGACGATCTCGAAGATGGGGATCTCGACGATCTCGTCGTACTGCGGCGCGCAGATCTTCGAGGCGGTCGGGCTCGAGCCCGCGCTCGTCGAGCGCCACTTCACCGGGACGCCCTCGCGGATCGGGGGCATCGGGACGACCGTGCTCGCGCGCGAGGCGCTCGATCGCCACGCACGCGGGTACCGCGCCTGCCCGGAGCGGAACGGGAGCCTGCTGCCGCTGGGCGGCGCCTACGCCTGGCGGAACGAGGGCGAGTTCCACCAGTGGAACCCGGAGACGATCGCTCTGCTCCAGCACGCCGTGCGCCACGGCGGCTACTCCTCCTACGAGGAGTTCTCGCGGCTCGTCAACGACGACGCCGCCCGGCGGGCGACCCTGCGTGGACTGCTCCGCTTCCGCACGAACGGGAGCGCGATCCCACTCGACGAGGTCGAGCCGGCGGCGGAGATCGTGAAGCGGTTCTCGACCGGCGCGATGTCGCTCGGCTCGCTCGGACGCGAGGTGCACGAGACGCTCGCGATCGCGATGAACCGCCTCGGCGGCAAGTCGAACACCGGTGAGGGCGGCGAGGACCCGGTGCGCTACGTTCGCGATGCGAACGGCGACTCGCGCCGCTCCGCGATCAAGCAGGTCGCTTCGGGCCGTTTCGGCGTCAACATCCATTATCTGTCGAACGCCGATCAGCTCCAGATCAAGATGGCGCAGGGTGCGAAGCCCGGCGAGGGCGGTCAGCTACCGGGCCACAAGGTCGACGCCTACATCGCGAAGATCCGCTTCACGACGCCCGGCGTCGGCCTGATCTCGCCGCCGCCTCACCACGACATCTATTCGATCGAGGATCTGAAGCAGCTGATCTACGACCTTCGCTGCGCGAACCCGAACGCCCAGGTCTCGGTCAAGCTCGTCGCGGAGATGGGCGTTGGCACGGTCGCCGCCGGAGTCGCGAAGTGCAACTCCGACCACGTCCTGATCTCGGGGCACGACGGCGGCACGGGCGCGTCGCCGCTCACGTCGGTGCACTACGCCGGGATCCCGTGGGAGATCGGGCTCGCCGAGACCCAGCAGACGCTCGTGCTGAACGATCTGCGCTCGCGGATCTGGGTGCAGACCGACGGCCAGCTGAAGACCGGGCGCGACGTCGTGATCGCCGGCCTGCTCGGCGCCGACGAGATGGGCTTCTCGACGGCGCCGCTCGTCGCAACCGGCTGCGTGATGATGCGGGCCTGCCACCTGAACACCTGCCCGGTCGGGATCGCGACCCAGGATCCGGTGCTGCGCGAGCGTTTCCAGGGCACCCCGGAGCACGTGGTCAACTTCTTCTTCTTCGTCGCCGAGGAGGCGCGGCAGATCATGGCCGAGCTCGGGATCCGGCGGTTCGACGACCTGGTCGGGCGGGTCGACCTGCTCGAGGCCGACGACGCGATCGACCACTGGAAGGCGCGGGGGATCGATCTCTCGAACCTGCTGCTGGCGCCGGACGTCCCGGAGGGGACGCCGCTTCGCCGCACCCGCGGGCAGGACTCGCCGCTGCCGGCGGCGCTGGACTGGGAGCTGATCGAGCTGGCGCGGCCGGCGATCGAGGACGGGACGCCGGTGACGGGCGAGCTGCCGGTACGGAACGTGAACCGCACGGTCGGGGGGCTGCTCTCGCATACCGTGACGGTGGCGAGAGGCGCAGAGGGCCTCGCGGCGGGGACGATCCGCTTCACGTTGCACGGGTCGGCGGGGCAGTCGTTCGGAGCCTGGCTCGCGCCCGGAATCGAGCTGACGCTGCTCGGGGACGCGAACGACTACACCGGCAAGGGGCTTTCGGGCGGAACGGTGGCGATCCGTCCGCCCGAGCGTGCGACGTTCCTTGCGGAGGAGAACGTGATCGTCGGGAACACCGTCCTCTACGGGGCGACGAAGGGGAAGGCGTTCTTCCGTGGGCTCGCGGGCGAGCGCTTCGCCGTCCGGAACTCGGGCGCGGACGCGGTGGTCGAAGGGGTCGGGGATCACGGCTGCGAGTACATGACCGGCGGCCACGTCGTCGTGCTCGGCCCGACGGGTCGAAACTTCGCGGCCGGGATGAGCGGTGGCATCGCCTACGTGCTGGACTCCGACGGCGGCTTCGTCGGGCGCTGCAACAGGGATCTCGTCGACTTCGACCCGTTCGACGACGGAGACGTCGCGATCGTGCGCGCGCTGGCCGAGGAGCACCTCGAGCGGACAGGGTCTCCAGTCGCTGCGCGAGTGCTGGCCGGCTGGGAGGAGGTGCTGCCGAGGTTCGTCAAGGTGATGCCGCGCGACTACAAGGAGGCGCTCGCCTCGCTGGCTTCGGGCAACGGGTCGATCCACTACCCGGACGAGCACGCGATCTCGAGCGGGGGCGAGGGGTTCGTGACCGCCGAGGTCGAGAGCGGAACGGCAGGCTGATGGGCGAGCTCGGCGCCTTTCTGAAGCTCGACCGGGTCGAGGGCCCGGAGCGCGACCCGAAGGAGCGGGTTCACGACTACCACGAGTTCGTCCGTACGCTCGCGGACGGCGCGCTGGCCGAGCAGGGGGCGCGCTGCATGGAGTGCGGCGTCCCGTTCTGCCACAACGGCTGCCCGGTCAACAACCTGATCCCGGACTGGAACGACCTCGTCTACCGCGACCGCTGGGAGGCCGCGATCGAGCAGCTCCACCGGACGAACAACTTCCCCGACTTCACCGGCCGCCTCTGCCCTGCCCCGTGCGAGGCGGCGTGCGTGCTCGAGATCCGGGAGGGCGAGGCGGTGACGATCAAGCAGATCGAGCTGGCGATCGTGAACCGCGCCTGGGAGGAGGGCTGGGTCAAGCCTCAGCCTCCCGACGCCCGTACCGGGCGGACGGTCGCGGTGGTCGGGTCGGGGCCGGCGGGGATGGCCTGCGCGCAGCAGCTCGCGCGGGCGGGCCATTCGGTGACGGTCTACGAGCGGGACGAGGCCGGGGGCGGGCTGGTCCGGTTCGGGGTGCCGGACTTCAAGATCGAGAAGCAGGTCGTGGAACGGCGGGTGAAGCAGCTCGCGGCAGAAGGGGTCGAGTTCCGCTTCGGCGTCGACGTCGGCGTCGACGTGAGTGTCGAAGAGCTGCGCGCGCGACACGAGGTGGTGGTGCTCGCGACCGGCTCGCGGGTCCCGCGCGACCTGCCGGTGCCGGGACGTGAGCTTCGCGGAGTGCACTTCGCGATGGAGTACCTGTACCAGCGGAACCGCTGGGTGGCGCGTGAGCTGGGGCCGGCCGTCCCGGGCGCGCCGGAGGCTCCGGCGGCCGGTGAGGTGATCACCGCGGCCGGGAAGCACGTGATCGTGATCGGCGGCGGCGACACCGGCGCGGACTGCGTCGCGAACGCCCACCGCGAGGGCGCGGCGTCGGTGACCCAGATCGAGCTCGTCGGGGAGCCTCCGGTCCACCGCCCCGACGAGGTGACGCCGTGGCCCCGCTGGCCGATGAAGCTCCGCGTCCCCTACGCGCTCAAGGAGGGCGGCGTGCGGGACTTCGCCATCTCGACGACCCATTTCTCCGGAGCTGACGGGGCCGTCGAGCAGATCCACTGGGCCCAGAACAGCGGCAGCCCGCCGTTCGACCTCGTCCCCGGAACGGAGGAGACGCACCGCGCCGACCTCGTGCTCCTCGCGATGGGCTTCCTCGGCCCCGAGCCTCTTCTTCCCGACCAGCTGGGCGTCGAGCGCGACGAGCGCAGCAACGCCAGGACGGTGGACTACGCGACCTCGGTCGAGGGCGTTTTCGCCGCAGGCGATGCCCGCCGTGGCCAGTCGCTGATCGTGTGGGCGATCAACGAGGGCCGCCGCTGCGCCCGCGCGGTCGAGAAGCACCTCGCAGCAACGGCCGCGGTCTAGGTCCCCGGCCCAAATCAGGCGTAGGGTCACTGGCCCAGGCGATGCCAGCCTCACCGGCGTTGGATGGGGTCTGGCTGTGAACTGGCCGCCGCACGGATTACGATCGGACTCCCAGTCCGTAAGACCGAGCCTCGTGTGGAGTGGTTCGCGGCCGGGAGGCATCCGGCCGGTCCCGCCGTTCAATCTCACGACGGACGCCGCGTTGCCGTTCAATAGCTAGCGATGATTCGTCGTCCCCTGCCGATGCTCGTGCTGCTCGCCCTCATCTGGGGCAGCTCGTTCATGTTCATCAAGGTCGCGGTCCGCGAGCTTGCGCCCGCGACGCTGATTCTCGGGCGGATCGGCCTTGCGGCGGTGGTGCTCGCGGTGGTGGTGCCCGCTCTGATCGGGCTCGAAGAGACGCTGAACGAACTGCGAGCGCACTGGCGCTGGCTCGTCGTCGTCGGGCTGCTGAACACTGCGGTGCCGTTCTGGCTGCTCTCGTGGGGCGAGACGCGCATCGACTCGGGGCTCGCATCGATCATTCAGGCGTCCGTTCCGATCTTCAACGCGCTGCTCGCGTTCGGCTTCTTCCACGACCAGCGCGTGACGCGGCGGACGTTCGTGGGTGTCGTCGTCGGCTTCGCGGGCGTCGCGCTGCTCGTCGGCGCTCAGCCGCAGGGAAGGATCCTCGGCGCGGTGGCCGTCGTCGGCATGGCGATCTGTTACGCCGCCGGTGGTCTGCTCGTGCGGCAGCACCTCTCCGCGGCGCGGCCGCAAGTGGTTGCGTTCGGAACCTCGGCCGTTGCGGCGCTCCTCGTGCTCCCGGCTGGCGTGACGCAGGCGCCGGCCGGCTTCCCCGGTCTGAAGACGATCGGCTGCGTTGTGTTCCTCGGAGTCGTCGGGACGGCGTTCGCCTACCTCTTGTTCTTCTCGATCATCGCGACCGCCGGAGCCGGCTACGCCTCGTTTGTCACGTACCTCGTGCCGCCGGTCGCGCTCGCGTACGGAGGGATCTTCCTCGGCGAGCACATCGGCGCGGCGGCGTTGGGCGGGCTCGCACTGATCCTGGGCGGCGTCGCGCTCGGTACCGGGATCCAGCGACGCCGGGTACGGCCTCGCGCATCATCGCCAAGTAGCTCTCAGGCGTGAAGTGGTCGCCCACCGGCATATCGGCGCTTGCCGAGCACAGTCCGTTCAAGATGGAGTTCCGCGCGCGCGGCAAGCGGTGTCCCTCGCGCGCGCTCGCGCAGGCGACTATCGCAGTCCGTCACGCGGGGGGAGGCGACGCCTTCGTCGCCTCCCCCCGTTCACCGCCACGAGCGTGCCGCTAGGCAGGTGCGCTGGCGGACATCGGCAGACGCTCCTCGCGGGCGTCGGCTCGGAGGATCGGGGACGATGGCCTGAAACCCTTGAAGGCGCAGTAGAGGCCGAGGAAGAGTTCCCACAGGATCTCCGGGATGGTCGCAATGCCTTGCAGCCCACGCAGCGCGCTGCTCGGATGGTTCCCGCTGAACATGACTGCCGTCCCGGAGACGATAAGGAGCGGCCCGCCGACGAGCCCGAGCCATGCCATCCGTGGCGGCACCAGGCCCGAGCGGTACATCAGGTAGCCGAGGATCAGCCCGTTCCCCCAGCCGACGACCCAGCCCGGGCCGAGGAGGAACGTCCAGTCCTTGATCGCTGCGAGCGTGTACGCGATCGTGCCTTCGGACGCCCCCGTGACCTGCCGCCGCAACGTGATGACCCCGAGGATGGAGACGATGCCGACGAGGATGAACATGGACTCGAACAGCCGCGCGGTCACGTAGCCAAGTGCCAACTCCTCGCTCTGTCGCCTGACGATTGGGACGATCACAACGGCGGTGCCGATGTTCGCGATGATGAGCAGCAGCTCCAGCAGCGCCCCGAGGAAGATTCGGTTGTCGTGCCCTGCACCCGCGATGTAGCCCACGGGATCCCTGAGCACAGACTCGTAGAGCAGCAGCGCCGGGATCGACGTGACGAATGTGATGAGGTAGAGCACGCCGAAGACGCGCGCCCTCCTCTGGTCGAGGGACATTTGGCCCAACCCCTTTTCCCGGCGACGGTCCCGCGGCTTGCCCGCGCCACCTTGACCGGCTAGGACGCGAACCTACTCGTTGTAGGCGCACTTCGCCAATGAGCCACCGGGCCTCTCTTTCCAACTCGCATTTCGAGTGACCGTGGCCAGTCGCGTCTGCCCGATAGAGCAGGGGAGATCGCTCGCGACCCTAGACTCCCTGCGACCAACCAAGGAGAGGGCCTGATGGCACATACGGTGATAGACGCAAACGATGTCGAGGCGAGTCACGGCGTATTTCGTGGGTTGAGCGCACCGCTGGGGGTGGGCAAATTCAAGTCAACCGGCTCGAGCTTGGACCGGGTGGGGAAGGACCGGAGCACGACCATGCGGCCAACGGCGAGGAAGAGGTGTACGCGGTGGTCGGCGGCAGCGGCACGGTGGTCGTCGACGGTGAAGAGATCGCGCTGCGACCGGGTCAGTTCGTGTTCTGCTCCCCGAACGCCCGCCGTCAGATGCGTGCCGGCGCGGACGGGCTCGTCTGGATCGGGATCGGCGCAACCGGCGGAGGCAGCTAACCGCAATCCGTGATCGGGAGGCCCGCCCGGGGCGGGTCTCCCTTGCCACGTCCACGCTGACAGCCCCCAGCGTCGGGACACATTCGTGATCTCGGGCCCGGGCGGAAGCCGCCGGAACCTCGGGGCGCAAGGGGCCGAATCTCGACGACGAGGCCCCCTCCTTCGGCGACCTCGTCGAGCAGATCAAACGGGGCGGCAGCGGCATGCCCGCGTTTGCCAGGACTCTGTCGGCTTAGCAGCCGCCGCATCGCAACTTTCGTCATCGTCTCAGTCTCGCGCTCGTGCGGCGGCAGAGACGACTGACGGGACGCAGAGCCCGGCCTCAGGCCGGCTCCGCCTCCTCGAGCAGGACGACGCTCTCCTGCTCGTTGGGGTCGGTGCGGGCGATCACCGCACGAACCAGCTTGTCCGTCGGGTTGCGGGGCTCGGCGGTGTGACCTGCCCGTTCCGGACGGGACCAGGCCCCGGTCTGTTCCCCGCGCTTCAGGTCGGCGTGGTCGCGCAGATCAGCTGCACCAGCTACGGGAACGGCGCCGGCTTCGGGCGCATCGTCGTCCCGTCGTAGCTCAGACGCCCGGAGCCGGGCCGCTCGAGCCTAGGAGGGAGCCGCCGCGCGCGGCTTGCGATTCGGAAGATGGATCGCCCGACCGAGGGCCAGCAGACCGGCTTCCTTGATCGCCTCGGCGAGAGTCGGGTGCGGCGCCATCCCGTCGGCGACGGTCTCGACGGTCGCCTCGGCGTCGAGCGCGACCACGCCGACCTCGACCATGTCGGTGACGTGCGGGCCGACCATGACCAGGCCGAGCAGCTCGCCGTACCGCGTCTCGTGAATCGACTTCACCCAACCGGTGGTGGCGTCCTGCATCACGGCGCGCGCGTTCGCGACCCACGGAAACGTGCCGACGGCGACCTCGTCGCCGTACTGCTCGCGTGCCTGCAACTCGGTCAGGCCGACGGCGGCGATCTCCGGGTCGGTGTAGATCGGACGCGGGACGCCCCGGTTGTCGACGACGGCGTCGTGGCCGCAGGCGTTCTCGGCCGCGACCTCGCCCTCGCGGAAGGCCGTGTGCGCGAGCTGCCAGTAGCCGGCGCAGTCGCCGACCGCGTAGATGTGCGGCACGGAGGTGCGGCGGCGATCGTCCGTCACAATCCCCGACCGCCGGTCGAACGCGACTCCGGCAGCGTCGAGGCCAATCCCCTCGACGGACGGGGCACGGCCGACCGAGACGAGCATCAGGTCGGCCTGGACGGTCTCCCCCTCGCCGAAGTGCACGGTCAACGTGCCGCCCGTCTCCTCGACGCCGGTGCACTGCTTGCCGAGCTCGAGCGCGATCCCCTTCTTCCGGAACGCCTTCGCGAGCTCCTTGGCCGCGTCGTCGTCCTCCTGCGGGATCAGCCGGTCGAGCATCTCGACGACCGTCACCTCGCTGCCGAACGTCTCGAAGATCGAGGCGAACTCGCAGCCGATGATCCCGCCGCCGAGGACGACGAGCCGCGCCGGCACCTCGGTCTGCGCCAGCAGCCCGGTCGAGTCGACGCAGAGCGACGAGTCGAGCCCGGGGATCGGCGGGCGCAAGGGGAACGACCCGGTCGCAACGATCGCCTGCTTGAAGGAGACGGTCTCGCCGCCCTCCACGGCGATCGTGTTCGCGTCGATGAACGAGCCCTTGCCGTTGACCCACTCGACGCCGTTGGCCTTGAACAGGAAGGCGACTCCGTCGGTCATCTGCTTGACGACCTTTGCCTTCCATTCGTTCGCCGCCGGGAAGTCGAGCAACGGGTCGGAGACGGTCACCCCGAGCTTCGGAAACGATTCGCGTGCCTGGTGCAGGAAGTGCGCGGTCTGCACCCACGCCTTCGTCGGGACGCAGCCGACGCGCAGACAGGTGCCGCCGAGATCCGGCTCCTGCTCGATGCAGACCACTCGGGCGCCGAGCTGTGCTGCCCTGATCGCCGCCGTATACCCGCCGGGGCCGCCCCCGAGAACTGCGACGTCACACTCCATCGGTAGACGATGCTATCGCGGGCACAATGGCTGGCAGCGCATGAAGCTCGACGGGATCCACCACATCACCGCGATCACGGGTGACGCCCCGGCGAACGTCGAGTTCTATTCGGGCACGCTCGGCCTGCGCCTGGTCAAGAAGACCGTCAACCAGGACGATCCGACCGTCTACCACCTCTTCTACGCCGACGAGAGGGGCAGCGCTGGCGCCGATATCACCTTCTTCGAGTACCCGGGCGCCCCCCGCGGACGGGCCGGGGACGGGATGGTGCACCGGGTCGTCTTCCGCGTCGCGTCGGATGAGGCACTCGATTTCTGGGCCGAGCGCGCCGGCGGCGAGCGCCGCTTCGGATCGACGCTGATCCACGACCCCGAGGGGATGGCGCTTGAGCTCGTCGTCGACACCTCGGGCGACGAGCCGCTGATTGCCGGGCACCCGGAGATCCCCGAGGAGCTCGCGCTGCGCGGCTTCGCCGGTGTGCGCGCCTACGCCTCCGACTACGGCCGCAGCGCTCCGTTCCTCCACGGTCTCGGCTTCACGCCCGCCTGGGAGACGCGCGGCGACCACCGTGGCGGCTTCTACATCTACGACGACCCGCCGGAGGACCGCGGCCTCTCCGGCGCGGGCACCGTCCACCACGTCGCCTGGGCCTCGTCGATGGACGAGCACGAGGCGTGGCGCGAGAAGGTGATCTCGGTCGGGGGGCAGCCGACGCCGGTGATCGACCGCTTCTACTTCCGCTCGATCTACTTCCGGGAGCCGAGCGGGGTGCTGTTCGAGATCGCGACGCTCGGGCCCGGCTTCACCTCGGACGAGCCGCTCGAGTCGCTGGGTGAGCACCTCTCGCTCCCCCCGAGCTTCGAACGGCTCCGCGACCAGCTCGAGCAGCGTCTGACCCCGCTTCCGACCCCGCGAGCCCGCTCGTGATCGTTGCCGAGAGGCAGGCCGAGGGCGAGGCCGAAGGCGCGCTCGTTCTGATCCACGGCCGCGGCGCGAACGAGCACGACCTGTTGCCGCTGCACGACGCCCTCGACCCCGAGCGCCGCCTCCACGGCTACTGCCCGCGCGGGCCGCTGGCTCTGCCACCGGGGGGCGCGCACTGGTACGCCGTACCCAGGGTCGGCTACCCGGATCCGGCAACGTTCACAGAAGGGATCGCGGCACTGTCGAGCTTCGTCGACTCGCTCCCGCATGAGCGGGTCGCGATCGGCGGCTTCTCGCAGGGCGCGGTGATGAGCTTCGCCGTCGGCCTCGGTCGCGGGAGGCCGCGGCCCGCTGCGCTGATCGCCTTCTCCGGCTTCATCCCGGAGGTCGACGGGTGGGAGCTCGACACCGAGCGGCCGTTTCCGCCGATCGCAGTCGGCCATGGCACCCATGACCCGATCATCCCGGTCGAGTTCGCCCACCGCTCCGTCGCCCGCCTCGAAGAGGCCGGCGCAACCCCGCTCTATTGCGAGTCGCCGCTCGGCCACACGATCGACCCTGCATTCGTGGCCGAGCTCCGACCCTGGCTGCGCGAAGCCATCCAGTGCTGCGTGTCGCAACGTTTCACTCGAACCCCGCCTTCGTGACGCCGCACGCACCGACCGCTCCGCGGACGGGATGACCTTCGGGCTTCGCCGGCCTCCAACCCGCAACACACGTCTCGACCGCCCGCGCCCGCCCGGGGCTCCCATCACCAAAGCCAAACACACGGCCGCGGAGCGGCCGCAAGTGCGGCCTCCAGGCACGCGCGTTTCGGGCCAAACGGTACGAGAGGCCGCTCTAGAGGGGGCGCCGCAGGATCAGCGTGTTTCCGTGCTCGTCGACCTGCTCGAAGCCCTCGGCGAGGTAGATCTCAGCCTCCTGCTTCCCGCGCTCGACCGAGACCGAGATGCCCTCGAAGCCGTCGGCTCGGGCCCGCGCGAGCAGGGCCTCGAGCAGCCGCGCGCCGATCCCCTCGCCCTGACGCGTGGGGACGACCACGATCGTCAGCTCGGGCGTCTCGGCGTCGACGAAGCCGTAGCCGGGCAGCGACTCCCGGAACAGGCGGTACCAGCCGGCCCCAACGGAATGGCCTCCGTCCATCGCGATCAGCGCCGCGTCGCCGCGCCGCCCCCATCCGTCGGCGTAGCGCGAGATCGCGATGTCCGTGTCGAAAACGGTGACGTGCCAGTTGTAGGCGTGGCCGAGGAGCGAGCGGAGAAACGGGACGTCGAGCTTGTCCCCGCGCCGGATGACGACCCCGCTCACAGCGCGAGGGCGGGATCCTCGAGGAAGGTCTTCAGCGTGCCGAGGAACTCGGCGGCGGGGCCTCCGTCGACAGCGCGGTGGTCGACCGTGAGCGTCACCGTCAACATCGGCCGGACGACGACCTCGCCATCCTGAGCGACGGGCCGGTCGACCGTCGCCCCGACCGCGAGGATCGCCGCCTGCGGCGGGTTGAGGACGGCCGTGAACTGCTCGACGCCAAACATGCCGAGGTTCGAGATCGTAAAGGTGCCCCCCTCGAGATCGGACTGCTGCAGCCGTGCATCGCGCGCCCGGGCGACGAGGTCGCTGCGCCGCTGCGCGACCTCGACCAGCGAGAGCCGCTCGACCGAGGGGATCACGGGCACGACGAGCCCCTGCGGCGCCGCGACCGCAAGGCCGACGTTCGCCGTCGGGAAGCGCAGAAGCGCCTCCTCCGTGAACTGTGCATTCACTTCGGGGTGGCGCATCAGCGAGCGAGCGCAGACCTTCGCCAGCAGATCGGTGACGGTCACCCTGACATCGGGGTTCAGCTCGCGCGACCGCTCGACGAGCGCGTTCGCATGCGTCATGTCGACCGAGACGGTGAGCTGGAACACGGGCACCTGCCAGGCCTCGGTGAGGCGCCGTGCGATCGCGCGGCGAATGCCTGTCAGCGGGATCGACTCGGCGGCATCTGGCTCGGCCCGAGGCGGCGCCGACTGCTCCGGCGCGGGGCTCGCGGCCGGCTCGACGGGTGGGGTCTGCGTCGGAGCGGTCGTCTCGGCACGCTCGACGTCGTCGGCGACGATGCGCCCTTCCGGGCCGGTGCCGGAGAGCAGCCCGAGGTCGAGGCCACGCTCCCGCGCCATCCGCCGCGCGAGCGGCGATGCCTTGGCGCGCCCCGCGACGACCGTCTCGCGGGCGCCGTTGATCGCCTTGCGAAAGTCCGCTTCGCGAACCGTTTCCGCGACCCGAGCCGGAGCCGCCTCACGAGCGGCTTCGACCGGAGTGGAGACCGCCACCTCCTCGCCCTCCGCGCCGATCACGGCGACGAGCTCACCGACGGGAACCTCGCCCTCGGCGACTGCGATCCGGAGCAGGACGCCGGTCGCCTCCGCTTCGACCTCCTGGGTCGCCTTCTCGGTGTCGACCTCGAACAGCGGCTCGCCCTTCTCGACCGGGTCGCCTTCGGCCTTCAGCCACCGGACGATCGTGCCGCTCTCCATTCCCTGGCCGAGGCGGGGCAGCCTGACCTCGTCCGCCATCAGCGATCGCTCCTCTCGACGGTCCTCCTGATCGCGGCCAGGACGTCGGCCGGCTGCGGGATCACGAACTGCTCCATCGCAGGCGCGAACGCGATCGGCGCGAACCGGGCGCCGACGCGCTCGATCGGCGCGTCGAGCCAGTCGAATGCCTTCTCCTGCAGCACCGCGGTCACCTCGGCGCCGAAACCCATTCGCGCGACCGCCTCGTGCGCGACGACTGCGCGATTCGTCTTCTTGACCGACTCCACGAGCGTGTCGTCGTCGAGCGGCTGGAGCGTGCGTGGATCGACAACCTCGACCGAGATCCCTTCCGCCTCTGCCTGCTCGGCAGCCGCGAGCGCACGATGCACGAGCGGGCCGATCGCGATCACGGTCACGTCGCGTCCCTCCCTGACGACGCGGGCCTTGCCGAGCGGGATCGGCTCGAGCGCCTCCGGCACCTCTTCCTTGATCGGGTAGAGCAGCCGGTGCTCGAAGAAGATCACCGGGTTGTCGTCGTAGATCGACGACCAGAGCAGGCCGCGCGCGTCGGCCGGGCTCGAGGTGTAGACGACCTTCAGGCCCGGCACGTGAACGAGCCAGGCCTCGAGCTGCTGGGCATGCTGTGCGCCCGGCGACCAACCGGCTCCGCCCTGGGTGCGGATCGTGAGCGGGACCTTCACCTGCCCGCCCGACATGTAGCGGTGCTTGGCCGCCTGGTTGACGATCTGCTCGAGCGAGAGGGTCAGGAAGTCCTCGTACATGATCTCGACGACCGGACGCATCCCCTGCATCGCCGCGCCGATGCCGGCGCCGACGATCGCCATCTCGGAGATCGGCGTGTTCCTGACGCGGTCGGCGCCAAACTCGTCGAAGAGGCCCTGCGTGACGCCCATCGACCCGCCCATCTCGGCGATGTCCTCGCCCATCAGGAAGACGTCCTCGTCGGTGCGCATCGCTGTCACGAGCGCGTCGCGGACCGCCTCGCGGTAGGAGAGCTCAGGCATCCTGAGGCTCCTGAGGGGTCACTGGCGGTGCGGTGGCGGAGGGGACAGTATGGGAATACGGCCCCGGAGAGCAACGTGCCTCCAGGGGCGCCAGGCCGGCGCGGAGGGCGGCTCCGCCGCCCGGGAGCGTCGGCCGGTCAGGAGTCTCAGGCACCCTGAGGCTCCTGAGGGGTCACTGGCGGTGCGGTGGCGGAGGGGACAGTATGGGAATACGGCCCCGGAGAGCAACGTGCCTCCAGGGGCGCCAGGCCGGCGCGGAGGGCGGCTCCGCCGCCCGGGAGCGTCGGCCGGTCAGGAGTCTCAGGCATAGATGTTCTTGAGGGCGTCTTCGGGCTGCGGGTCGGTGCCGTTCTTGGCGAACTCGACGGCGGCCTCGACGATGTCGTGCACCTCCGCTTCGAGCACCTCCCAGTCCTCCGAGGAGACCTCCAGCTTCTCGCGGAGGCGGATGATCGGATCGCGCTCGGCCGCCCCGTCGCGGTCCTCCTTCGAGCGGTAGACCTGCGGGTCGCCGATGTAGTGGCCGTGCATCCGATAGGTCTCCACGTCGAGGAAGACGGGTCCCGCGCCGGAGCGGACGATCTCGAGCGCCTGGTGTGCCTTGGCGTACACCTTCTCCACGTCTTGCCCGTCGACCTTGATCGAACGCATGTCGTAGGCAAGGGCTCGCTTCGACATGTCGTCCCAGACCGGCGAATGCTGCCAGCCCGGGGTCGACTCGGCCCACTCGTTGTTCTCGCAGACGAAGAGCGTCTTCGTCTGCCAGAGCTGGGCCAGGTTGAGCGACTCGTGGAAGGTGCCCGTGTTCGTGGCGCCGTCGCCGAAGAAGGCGACCGCGACACGGGGCTCGTCGCGAAGCTTGAACGCGAGCCCGGCGCCCACGAGCGCGGGCAGGCCGCCGCCGACGACCGCGTTCGCTCCGAGGTTGCCGCGCTCGACGTCGTAGAGGTGCATCGAGCCGCCGTAGCCGTGCGAGCAGCCCTCCATCTTCCCGTACAGCTCCGCCATCAGCGCGTTCGGGTGGGTGCCGCGCGCAAGCGTATGGCCGTGTGCGCGGTGCGTCGACCCGAATACGTCGCCGTCCTCCATCGCTTCGCAGACGCCGACCTCGGCCGCCTCCTGCCCGATCGCGACGTGCAGGAACCCCGGGAGCTCGCCCGCGCGGAAGCGCTCCTCGACCTTCTCCTCGAAGCGACGGATCAGGAGCATCTCGCGGAGGAAATCGCGGAGCCGCTCGTCCGACAGCGCACGCTTCTTCTCGACCTTCGCCACTGCTATGAGTGTACGTTCTGGGGGCTGTGAGCCTCACCGGACAATGGGACGAGCTCGAAGCGGGGCTGCCTGCCGACTGGGGCGATGCCCGCCTCCGGTTGACCGTCGAGGAGGCGGCACAGTCGGCGCGCGCGGCCGCGCTGCTCGCACCGCTGCAGCCGTTCCTCGCCGAGCCGGACTCGATCTCGATCCGGGTTGCACGCGACGGCAGCGGGCCGAGCCCCGAGGCGGTGAAGCGCGCTCTCGGGCGGCTCGACGGCGAACGGCTCCACGGCACCCTGTCGGTTGCCTCCGTCGAGAGCCAACCCGCCACGCCCGCCGCCGTCGCCGCACCGACCCTGGTGGAGTCCTGGGACGGGGCGGTCGCGAACCTCCCGGCGGACTGGAGCGACCTGCTCGGAGAGATCCAGCTCGACTCGTCGGACTACCTCGATCGCGGCGCGCTCCAGCTCGCACCCGTCAACCCGCGCCGTGTCGGCGAGCGCCTCGCGTTCCGGTTCCGCAGCGCGAGCCGGTTCGGCTACGGCGCCTCGCCCGGGATGGTCCGGCGCTGCCTCGAGCGCTGCGACAACGACGGCATCAGGGGCCGGGTCGAGATCCTGCGCGCGCTCTCGGGCACGAACCCGGTCGGAACCCAGGGCCCGGTCTGGCAGATCGACGGCGAGATGGTCTGACCGGGCGCCCCGAGCCCCCGGCAGAAGCAACGAGCCGAACGTTCCGACCTGCACGTGGTGCACGCCACAAGGTGCTGGGTCGTGGCATGCACCACGGGCGCCCTTCGGGAGGGAGAGCCGCGCGTCAGGTGCGCTGCTCGGCCCCGAACTGCTCGGTGAGGGCTCCGACGATCGCCTCGCGCAGGCGGGTCGCGTCCTCCTCGGTCAGCGTCCGCTCGGCCGACTGGTAGGCGACCGAGAAGGCGACCGACTTGCGGCCGGGGCCGACCTGGTCGCCGCGGTACACGTCGAAGACGGTGATCTCGCGAAGCTCCTCGCCGGCGGCGGCACGGGCGGCACCGAGGAGGTCGCCGGCGGCGACATCCTCGGGCACGGAGACGGCGATGTCCTGGCGGACCGCGGGGTAGGTGATCACATCGCGGTAGGTGACCGGCTCATGGGCGGCCGTGAACAGGTCGGCGAGATCGAGCTCGAACGCCCCCCAATCGCGCTCGAGCTCGCGCGGATGCAACTCTCCGAGCACGCCGGCAGAGGTGCTCGCGGCCTTGCCGGGATGGAGGAGCGGATGGGACGTCCGGCGGAAGTCGGGCTCGGCCTTCAGCGCCGCATACAGCGCCTCGACAACGCCCTTCACATGCGGGAAGCCGCCCTCGGCGATCCCGGCCACCCGCAGTCGCTCCTCCGGCAGTTCCCCGCCGGCCAGGTAGACGCGTGCGATCTCGAACAGCGCAATCCGATCGGCGCCCGCGTCCACGTTCCGCCGCGCGGCGTCGACGAGGCTCGGGACGAGCGACGTCCTCAGAGCGGTCAGCTCGACCGAGATCGGCTCCGGAAGCTTCCAGGCGGTCTCGTCGTCCGGGCGCAGGCTCGGCGTGTAGGTCTCGGCGAAGCCCAGGCCGACGAGCGCGTCCTCGACCCGGCGCCGGAGCTGCTGCTCTCGGGTCAGGGTGCCGTACATCTCTCGGCGTGCGGGCAGCGTGAACGGAACGTCCTCGAGCCGGAAGCGCGCGATCTCCTCGACCACGTCGACCTCGCGGGTCACGTCCCGCGAGCGCCAGGTGGGCGCCACGACATCCCCGTCGCTCCGGTCGAAGCCGAGTGAGTCGAGGATCGCGTACTGCCGCTCGGCCGGGGTGGCGACACCGATCAGCGCATCGGCCCGTTGGGGCCGGAAGAGGATCACGGGACGTTCGGGCAGCGTCCCCTGGACATCGGTATGCCCCATCCACGTGCCGCCGGCCGTCGCCAGCAGCAGCGTCGTCGCGAGCTCGGCGGCGGGGCCGGCCAGGTACGGGTCGACGCCCTTCTCCCACCGGTTCGACCCCTCGGTGCGGAGTCGCTGCCGCTCGGAGCTGCGGTAGATGGCGTACGGCTCGAAGTTCGCGGCTTCGAGCAGGACGGCGGTGGTTGCATCGCCGATCTCGGTCTCGGCGCCGCCCATGATCCCGGCGAGCGCGACCGCACGCTCGGCGTCGGCGATCACGAGGTCGGTGGCGACCAGCTCGCGGGCGACACCGTCGAGGGTGGTCAGCTTCTCGCCGTGCGCTGCTCGGCGCACGACGATCCGGCCTCCGTGCAACGTCGTGAAGTCGAAGGCATGCAGCGGATTGCCGAGCCCCAGCATCACGTAGTTCGTCACGTCGACGACGTTCGAGATCGGGCGCTGGCCGGCCGCGAATAGCCGCGACCGCAGCCACTGCGGCGACGCGCCGATCGTGACGCCCTCGAACAGGCGGGCCACATAACGGGGGCAGCCGTCGAGATCCTCGATCGAGATCGGCACGCCCTGGCCCGGCACCTGTCCGCTCGAGACATGTCCCGGTGTCGGACACCGGGACATGTCTGCGAGAGGCAGGCCGTAGATGGTCGCGATCTCCCGGGCCAGGCCGTAGACGGACTGGAGGTCGGGCCGGTTGCCGGTCGCCTCGACGATCAGAACGTCCTCGACGAGGGGCAGCACGTCCGCGAGCGGCGTCCCGGGCTCGGCCTCGTCGAGCAGCATGATCCCCGTGTGCTCGCCGCCGAGACCGACCTCGTCCTCCGCCAGGATCATCCCGTCGGACATCTCCCCGCGCACCTCGCGCCGCTCGAGCCGGAGGCTGTCCGGGAGCACCGCGCCGGGAAGCGCCACGCCGACCGTCGCCCCGACCCCGAAGTTCCAGGCTCCGCAGACGATCGAGCGCGGCTCGCCCTCGCCCACGTCGACCTTCGTCACCTGCAGGCGGTCGGCGTTCGGATGCTTGACGGCTTCGAGCACCCGGCCCACCTTGAAGAGCGCGAGATTTCCGTCCACGTCGGCGACGCCGCGCCGTTCGATTCCCTCGACCTCGGCCGAGGAGATCGAGAGCCGCGTCGCCAACTCGGTGAGCGGCATCTCGACGGCGACGTAGTCTCGCAGCCAGGAGACGGGGACCCTCAAAACTGGCGCAGGACCCGCAGGTCCCCCTCCCATAGCGCGCGGATGTCGGGAATGTCGTGGCGAAGCTGAGCCGTGCGCTCGAGCCCACACCCGAACGCGAAGCCGCCCCACTCCTCGGGGTCGAGGGCAACGTTCTCGAGCACCCGCGGATCGACCATGCCCGCCCCGCCCATCTCGATCCAGCCGGACCACTTGCACGTGCGGCAGCCCGAGCCGCCGCAGATCCCGCACGAGACGTCCGGCTCGATCGACGGCTCGGTGAACGGGAAGTAGTGCGTCCGGAAGCGCACCCGCCGGTCGGGCCCGTAGAGCGCGCGCATCACGTGCAGCAGCGTGCCCTTCAGATCCGCGAGCGTGATCCCCTTGTCGATCGCGAGGCCTTCGAACTGGTGGAAGATCGGGTAGCGGGTCGCGGTGATCGCGTCGCGTCGGTAGACGCGGCCGATCGAGACCATGTAGATCGGCGGCGGCTTCTCCAGGAGAACGTGGATCTGCGACGGGCTCGTCTCCGTCCGCAGGACACGGGTCTCGTCGAAGAAGAACGTGTCGCGCGGCGAGCGGGCCGAGTGCGTCGGCAGGAACGCGAGCTTGTCGAAGTTGTACTCGACCGTCTCGACCTCCCGGTCGTCGCGTACCTCGTAGCCGAGGCCGAGGAAGGCGTCCTCGACAGTGCGACGCACCCGGGTGATCGGGTGCAGGTGCCCGAGTGGAAGCTGCTCGCCCGGAAGGGTGACGTCGACCACGTCCTCGCGCAGGCGGCGGTCGAGCTCCTCGTCCGCAAGAGTCTGCTCCCGATTGGCCACCGCCGACTCGACCTGCGTCCGGATGCCGTTCAGCAGCATGCCCGTCTCTCGGTCGCGCACCGCCCGCAGCGCCAGCGCGAGCTCGCTCTTCCGTCCCAGGTACAGCACTCGGGCCCGCTCGAGCTCGTCCGTCGACGACGCCGACGCAGTCGCGTCGAGAGCCTGCCGTTCGTACTCTTGCCAGTTCGTCAAAGGGCCTCCTCGCTCACGGGTTCGGTGACTTCGTAGCCCCGGCCGGGAACGCGGAGGTCAGGCGTCGGTCGCCGTCACCCCGGCTTCGAGCCGGGGCGAGATAAACAGGGGCGGCCGCGCAGGCATCTTCACAGCGGGCAGCATACCGGCGTGTCGGCGTACGACGAGATCGCCCGGCTCTACGACCCGTGGTCGGTGAGCGTCGTGGAGGACGTGGCCTTCTACGTCGCCGCCGCGCGCCGCTCCGGCGGGCCCGTGCTCGAGCTGGGGGTCGGCACCGGACGGATCGCGATCCCGGTCGCCGCAGACGGGATCCGGGTGATCGGCGTAGACTCGTCGGCCGGCATGCTCGAGGTCGCCCGCGAGCGCGCCGACCTGGCGGGCGTGGAGCTCGACCTGCGGCTCGGCGACTTCCGCGACCCTCCGGTCGACGAGCCCGTCGCGCTCGTGACGATCCCGTTCCGCTCGCTCCTGCACATGCGAACCGATGCCGACCGGAGGGGGGTGCTCCGCGCGGCCAGCCGGCTGCTCGAGCCCGGCGGGCTGTTCGTCTTCGACGTGTTCTGCCCGGGGCCCGACGACGTGGCCGAGACCCACGGGCGCTGGCTCGAGCGCGAGCCCGGCATCTTCGAGCGCGCAGACTGGGACGAGCCGAACCGGACGCTCACGCTGAAGGTTCGCGGGGACGAGGCCGAGGCAGAGCTCAACCTCGCCTGGCTTGCGGTCGGCGAGTGGCGCGAGCTGCTCGGAGACGAGGGGTTCGTGGTCGAGGCGCTCTACGGCTGGTTCGACGGCACGCCCTGGGACGGCCACGAGGACTCGATCTGGGTCTGCCGCAGACGCGGCTGAAGAGGGCTCTTGCCAGGTCGGGATCGCCGAGGCACCATTGGTGGATGGGCGACGAGGCGGTCACGATCGTCATGACCCTCCTCGCCGACATCCGGGTCGACGTCCGGCGGATTCAAGAGGAATTGGTGAGCGACGATGGCGAAGAAGAGGAAGAAGATCTCGGCTGAGCGGGCCGCATTCGACGAACGGACGCGGATGATCGAGGAATACATCGCGCGACTGCGACGGAAGGTCGAAGCGCGCAAGACCGCCGGCCAGACGGACTAGGGAGGCTCCACCCGGTCGCCGCTCGAACGGCCCCTACCGCATCCGGGGATTCCGGCGGCGCCACTCGTAGAGGGCGATCGCGCCTGCCGCGGCGACGTTGAGCGACTCGGCGCCGGCGATCGGGATCCACGCCTCGAGGTCACGCACGACCCCGTCGGGCAAGCCCTGGCGCTCGGCGCCGAGCAGGAACACGACCGGTCCGTCGAGGTCGAGCTCGCCGATCGGGACACCCTCGGTCGAGACCAGAGCCACCCGTTTCGGCCGATGTTCGTGACTTGCACCACTTGCGTCGTCTCGCCCCGGCGCGACCGCGGCGGCGAAGTCCAGCTGCGGGACGCGCCAGATCGAGCCTGCGGAGGCTCGCAGGGCCTTCGGGCCGGTCGGGTCGGCGCAGCCCGGCGACAGCGCGACGGCTGCCCCGAAGGCGTCGGCTGCGCGCACGAGCGTGCCCACGTTGCCCGGGTCGCCGACGCGCCAGAGCGCGAGCACGACGGGGCGCGACTCGGGCGCGGGCAGGTCGTCCCGCCGGTAGACGCCGATCACGCGCGGCGGGTGGGCGGCGGTCGAGACCTCGGCGAGCAGCCGCGGCTCGACGTTCTCGCCCGCGACCAGCAGCTCGACCGGCTCCGCGGTGGCGGCGGCGACGAGATCCTCACCCTCGCAGGCGAACAGCCCGAGCCGGTCGCGCCAGCGCCGCTCGTGCAGCTTCCGGACGAGCTTGAGCTTCTCGTTGTCGCGGCTCGTGATCACGGGGTCAGGTCTTCCATGTTCCCGGATTGGAACATGGAAGACCTGACCCTCAGAGCGCCGCCTTGGCCTGCTCGGCCAGCTTCGCGAACTCGGGCGGGTCGCTGACCGCGAGGTCGGCGAGCACCTTGCGGTCGAGCTCGACGTTCGCCGCCTTCAGCCCGGAGATGAACTGGTTGTAGGAGAGCCCGTGCGCCCGGGCGCCGGCGTTGATGCGCGTGATCCAGAGGCGCCGGAACATCCGCTTTCTGTTCTTGCGGTCGCGGTAGGCGTAGGCGAGCGAATGCTCGACCTGCTCCTTTGCGTAGGTGTAGTTGGTGCTCTTGAGGCCCCAGTAGCCCTTGGCCTGCCCGAGGACCTTGCGGCGCTTCTTCCGTGCGTGGACGGATCGCTTGACGCGGGGCATCAGCGCCCTGCCTTTCCGAGCAGCTTCCGCACCATCTTCACGTCGGCCTTCGCGACGGGCTGGTCCTTACTGAACGCCCGCTTCCGCTTCGGCGACTTGTGCTCCAGATTGTGGCTCTGCCCCGCCTTCCGACGAAGGAGCTTCCCCGTTGCGGTCACCTTGAACTTCTTCTTGGCTCCCGAACTCGTCTTCTGTTTCGGCATCTCTCTTCACCCCTGCATTCTTCGTCGGCGCCAGAACCATCGTCATGTTTCGACCTTCGAGCAACGGTTGGGTCTCGATCAACCCGAGTTCCTTCACGTCCTCCGCGAGCCGCATGAGCAGGTCACGGCCGCGATCCGGATGCTCGCGCTCGCGGCCCCGGAACATGATCGTGACCTTGACCTTCGCCCGCTGGTTCAGGAAGCGGACGACATGGCCCTTCTTGGTCTCGTAGTCGTGGATGCCGATCTTCGGTCTGAGCTTGATCTCCTTGACGTGGATCTGAGTCTGGTTCTTGCGAGCCTGCTTGGCCTTCTGCTCCTGCTCGTACCGGTACTTCCCGTAATCCATGACCTTCGCCACGGGCGGGTCGGCCTGGGCCGCCACCTCGACGAGGTCGAGCCCCTTGCCGTAGGCGTACGTGCGTGCTTCGTCCGTCTGCTTGATCCCGAGCTGCTGCCCTTCCTCGCCGATCAGGCGCACCCGCGGTACGCGAATCATCTCGTTGATCCGCGCCTGCGGCTCCGGCCGGCGCGGCAGCTCCCATGATCCCCGCCGCGGCCTCAAGTCGCCGCCCCGCTCAAATGTCCAGTACCAAGCTCGTGTCGTCCTCCCTGATTGCCTCGGAAAAGCCGCTCAAACACAAATGCCGCTGATGGGCAGCGGCAGTCACCGTTCTCAACCAACTTAGGTTGAACCCCCGGACCTTGGCGGCGCGCAGCCGTGAGGCGGGAGGTGAGAGACGGTTTCGCCCCTGCTTGTCAGGCCGACAGCGTAGCAAGCATCTCCGCGAAATCGGAGAGTGACATCGTCGACTGCCCGCCGCCGTGCTCGCGGACGGCCAGGGACTCGTCGCTCTCCTTGTCGCCGTAGACGATCGTGAAGGGGATCTTGTCGAGCTCGGCGTTGCGAATCCGCTTGCCGACCGTCTCGTCGCTGTCGTCGACCTCGACCCGGTAGCCCTCGAGGCGGGCCGCGAGCGCCCACACCGCATCGTGGTGAGCGAGCCCGACCGGGAGCACGCGCACCTGCACCGGCGCGAGCCAGAACGGGAAGGCGCCGGCGAAATGCTCGATCAGGATGCCGATGAAGCGCTCGAACGAGCCGATCAGCGCGCGATGGATCATCACGGGGGTGTGCTCAGCGTTGTCGGCGCCCTGGTAGCGGAGGCCGAAGCGCTGCGGCATCTGGAAATCGAGCTGCACGGTGCCGATCTGCCAGGCCCGGCCGAGCGAGTCGAGCATGTGCAGATCAATCTTCGGGCCGTAGAAGGCGCCGTCGCCCGCGTTGACCGAGTACTCGAGCCCGCGCCGCTCGAGCGCCCGTGCGAGCGCCGCCTCGGCGATGTCCCACTCCTCGTCGGTGCCGAGCTTGTTCTCGGGGCGGGTCGAGAGCTCGACCTTGATCTCGAGGCCGAGCCGGTCGTAGATCGAATAACCGAACTCGAGGCAGCCGAGCACCTCGTCCTCGACCTGGTCGGGGGTGCAGAAGAGATGCGCGTCGTCCTGCGAGAACATCCGCACGCGCAGGAGGCCGTGCAGCGCGCCGGTGAGCTCGTCTCGGTGCAGTACACCCGCCTCCGCCATGCGGAGCGGCAGGTCGCGGTAGCTCCAGGCGCCGTCGGCGTAGAGCAAGCAGTGCCCGGGGCAGTTCATCGGCTTGAGGCCGAACTCCCGGCTCTCGGACTCGAAGATGAACATGTGCTCGCGGTACTTCTCCCAGTGCCCCGAGGTGACCCACAGCTCCTGGTCGTAGATCTGCGGCGTACGCACCTCCACGTAGCCGCGGGCGCGGTTCTCGCCGCGGCGGAGGTCCTCGAGCACGTTCCAGATCGCCATCCCCTTCGGGTGCCAGAACGGCGACCCGGGCGAGACCTCGGAGAAGTGGAACAGGTCGAGCTGGGTCCCGAGTCGGCGGTGGTCCCGCTTCCGCGCCTCCTCGAGCCGCTCCAGATAGGCGTCGAGGTCGGCCTGGTCGTAGAAGGCGGTGCCGTAGATGCGGGTCAGCTGGGTGTTCTTCTCGTCGCCGCGCCAGTACGCGCCGGCGAGACCGGTCAGCTTGAACGCCTTGATCGGCTTCGAGTCCTGCAGGTGCGGGCCGCGGCAGAGGTCGGTGAAGGCGTCTCCTGCCGGAGACGCCTGACTGTAGAGCATGATCGGATCGTCCGCGGTGTCGATGAGCTCGACCTTGTACTGCTCGCCCTCCCGCTCGAACCGCTCCTTCGCCTCTGTTCGCCCGATCTCCGTGCGGTTCCACGTACGTCCCTCGCCGAGGATCCTCCCCATCTCTTGCTCGATATTCGAAAGATCAGCATCCGAGATCGGATGCGGGAACTCGAAGTCGTAGTAGAAGCCGTTCTCGATCGCCGGGCCGATCGCGACCTTGACTCCGGGATGGAGCTTGCGCACGGCCTCGGCCAGCAGGTGCGCGCTCGAGTGACGCAGGACCGAGAGCGCGTCCGGGTCGTGTTTGTCACGGGTCGTCAGGAACTGGATCGGCTGACCGTCCGCGAGCGGGAGGCGAACATCCTGGACGGCGCCGTTCGAGCGCACGAGCACGGCCTGCTCGGCGAGCTTCGGCCCGATCGCGCGTGCGGCGTCGAGGCCGGTCGCGCCGTCGGGGAGCTCGAGCTCCTTGCCGTCGGGGAGGATCACCTTCATGGCGCAAGGATACGTTCACGAGCCGTGTCCGTTCCGGCGGCCGTCTTGACATGTACCGATATATCGGCTACATATCGTGATATGCACAAACACGACAGGATATTCTTCATGGGCGGAGGCGGGCCGGGATTCCCCGGCGGCTTCGGCCCCGGCCCCATGGGCACGCTCGGGGGCCCCGAGTTCTTCAAGATGCGGTTCCAGGGAGGTCGCGGCGGGCCGCGCTTCGCGGGCGGCCGCCGGATGCGCCGAGGCAACGTCAGGGCGGCGATCCTGCTCCTGCTCGAAGAGGAGCCGCGCAACGGCTACCAGGTGATGCAGGAGATCGAACAGCGGAGCGAGGGCGCCTGGCGTCCGAGCCCCGGGTCGGTCTACCCCGCCTTTCAGCTGCTCGCCGACGAAGGGCTGATCCGCGGCGAGGCGCGCGACGGCGGCAATGTCTTCGAGCTGACCGATGCGGGCCGGGCCCACATCGAGGAGCACCGCGAGCAACTCGGATCGCCCTGGCAGCAGGCCGGCGAGGGCGTTCCCGAAGGCGTTCGCGAGCTGTTCCACCTCGCAATGCAGGTGGGGGTCGCGACGAAGCAGGTCGCCCATGCCGGCACCGAGGCCCAGCGGGCCGAGGCCGCCAAGGTGCTCGCCGACGCCCGGCGTTCCCTCTACCGGATCCTCGCCGAGGACGAGCCCGCCGAGTAACCAGGAACGATCGCCGGCGGGCGCACGCTGCCCGGCGCCCGTCGGCGATACTGATCGGCCCCGTGCGAGCCGCTCTCTCCCGGAACCCGATCAACGCCGCGCGGCCGGCTTCGGCGCTGAGCGGTCTGGAACCGCCACCCGGACGGAAGGGCCTCCGCCGGCGGCTTCCGCCCGCTCTCCAGCGGCGGGACTACCTGCTGCTCTGGACCGCGGTGATCAGCCAGGGCTTCGGCATCCAGATGGTCGCCGTCGCGATCGGCTGGCAGGTCTACTCGATCAACCATTCGCCGCTCGACCTCGGGCTGATCGGGCTGGTCGAGTTCGTGCCGCTGCTCGCACTCGCGCTGCCCGCCGGGCAGCTCGCCGACCGCTTCTCGCGCCGGTTGGTGTTCGCCGGCGCGCTCGCGCTCAACGCCGTGGTGGCGCTGCTCCTGCTCGTCGTCACGCTCGGCGGCGCAACCCGCCTGTGGCCCTTCCTCACCCTCGCGGCCGGGAACGGCGTCGCAGCGGCGATCGGAAACCCGGCCGCGCGGGCCCTCGCTCCCTCGCTCGTCCCGGCCGACCTGCTCTCCAGCGCGATGGCGCTCCGCTCGATCGCGATCCACTCCGGCAACGTCGCCGGCCCCGCGCTCGGCGGCCTCCTCTTCAGCATCCACCCGGAGATCGTGTACGCCGTCGCCGCCGGGCTGCTGCTGGCCGGCGGCGCCTCGATCGCCTCGGTCCACGAGCACGACGGGCCGCACGGGCGCGTCCGCGCGGCTCCGGGGCTCGCGAACGTGCTCGCCGGCGTCCATTTCATCCGCCGCACGCCCGTGATGCTCGGGGCGATCTCCCTCGACCTGTTCGCCGTGCTCTTCGGCGGCGCGGTCGCGCTGCTGCCGCTCTTTGCCCGCACGATCCTGCACACCGGGCCGGTGGGCCTCGGCGTGCTCCGCAGCGCGCCCTCGGTCGGCGCGCTCGCCGCCGCGGTGATCCTGACGCGCCGCCCGCTGAAGGGGAACACCGGCAGGACACTGCTCGTCGTGGTCGCGGCGTTCGGGCTGGCGACGATCGTCTTCGGCCTGTCACGCTCGTTCCCGCTCTCGCTTGCCGCGCTCGCGGTCGCCGGCTTCGCGGACATGTTCAGCGTCAACATCCGCGCCACGATCGCGGCCCTGGCCGCCCCGAACGAGGTGCGAGGCCGCGTGCTCGCCGTCGAGTCGGTGTTCATCAGCGCCTCGAACGAGCTGGGCGCGTTCGAGTCCGGGGCCGCAGCCGCGCTTCTGGGCGCGGTGCCCGCGGTCGTCGCCGGCGGCGCTCTGACGATCGCCCTGGCCGTCGTCTGGCGCCGGCTCTTCCCCGACCTCGCGGGAATCGACCGCCTCGAGGACCTCCGGCCGGAACCGACGGACGGTTCCGAGGCGGCTGTGTAGGGTTCGGGGCCGATGCCGACGATCCGCATCCCCCCGATCCTGCGCCCCGAGGCCGGCGGCAACCGCCAGGTGGAGGCGACGGGCGCCACGGTCCGCGAGGTACTCGAGGAGCTCGTGACCACGTACCCGTCACTGCGTGACCGGATCTTCGCGGGCGACGACCTGCCGCAGTTCCTGAACGTCTTCATCGACGGATCCGACATCCGCCTCTTCGAGGGCCTCGACACGGCCGTCGGCGACGAGACCACGCTGATCCTGCTCCCGGCCGTCGCCGGGGGCGGGGCGGGGCCGTGCACGACCCCGCCCCACGCCGTCGGCTAGACCCCGCTAGACCCCGTCTGTGGCGGCGGGAGGCGCCGCGGGAGCCGGTGGCTCGTGTCGATGCCCGGTGTGCGATCCGGCCGTGAGCAGGTGGCTGTGGGACTCGGTGCCGTACCCGCCGGGAACCGGGATGTAGAACTCGGGGTAGCCCCACATCCCGTGCTCGGAGACGTCGAGACCCAGCGTCTCGGCCTCTTCATCGACACGGATGCCCCAGAGCTTCTTCATCACCCAGAGCGAGCCGAACGAGAGCGAGAACGTCCAGACGCCGACGACGACGACGCCGAATGCCTGCACGCCGAGCTGGTGGAAGCTACCCGTGTAGACGAGGCCGCCCCTCCCGATCCCGAGGTTCTTCGCGAGCTGGGGCACGGTGAACAGGCCGCAGGCGAGCGTGCCCCAGATGCCGGACATGCCGTGCACGGCGACTGCGCCGATCGGGTCGTCGATGCCGATCTTCTCGACCCAGATCACTCCGACCACGGCGATGAAGCCCGAGACCAGGCCGATCACGACGGCCGCCCAGGGGGCGACGTAACCCGATGCCGCGGTGATGGCGACCAGCGCCGCGATCACACCGTTCAGCATCATCGAGATGTCCGGCTTCTTGAGCACGATCCACGCCGTGAGGATGCCGCCGAGCGCCCCCGCGGCAGCGGCGATGTTCGTCGTGATCGCGACATAGGCGAAGTAGCCGAAGCCGCCCCAGTCGACCGAGAGCGTCGAGCCGGGGTTGAAGCCGAACCAGCCGAACCAGAGGATGAGAGTCCCGAGCACGGCGTAGGGGATGTTGTGGCCCGGGATCGGATTCGCCCGGCCGTCGGTGCCGAACTTGCCGATGCGTGGGCCGAGCAGCAGGGCGCCCGCGAGCGCGGCGAGCGCACCCTGGTAGTGGACAACGGTCGAGCCGGCGAAGTCCTGCATGCCCTTGCTTGCAAGCCAGCCGTTCCCGGTCCAGATCCAGTGGGAGGTGACCGAGTAGATGACGGTGAAGATGACGCCGAAGACGAAGTAGACATACAGCTTCGCTCGCTCCGCCATCGCCCCCCAGACGATCGCGAGCGAGACGCCGGCGAAGACGACCTCGAACAGGTAGCCGGCCGCACCGGGGACCTCGGTGAAGACGTCGAACGGCTTCTTGCCGACCGAGACCAGCTCGCCGACCGAGGGGAAGAACCCGTGGTGCCCGATGATCGAGCCGCCGTCTCCGAAGGCGAGGCCGAAACCGATCGCCCAGTAGACGAGCGAGCAGATCGCGAAGATGAGCACGTTCTTGCCCGCGATGTGGCCGGCGTTCTTCATCCGAGTGAGGCCGGCCTCGAGGAAGGCGAAGCCGGCCTGCATGAACATCACGAGCACGGCCGTGACGACCACCCAGATCGTGCTCGCAGCGATCAGCAGATCCTGATTCTTAGGCACCGGGCTCCACCTCCTCCAGCGACTCTCCAGTCCGGTTGTGAACGACCTTCTCGATCTTCGAGCGCCAGACCAACCCGTCCCCCGACTCGTGCCCGGACCGGGCGGAGTCGGAGATCGCCTTGGTGACCGCGTCCGCGATCTCGTCCTTGACCAGGAACATCAGATGCGCCTTGGGGAGGAACCGCGACTCGAACACACGGCCGCGGTACTCGTGCGTAATCCCCCGTTGGCGACCGTGCCCGACGGCCTCGATCACCGTCACGCCGACGTGCCCGGTCGCCTCCTCAACCGCATCGATGACGGTCTCGATCCGTTCCCGGATCACCACCGCCTCCACCTTGACCATTGCCTCCTCCGTTCGTTCGGGGCTGTGATTCGGACCACAAAAAAAGGCCCCAGGAGCCGGAGCTCCTGAGGCCTCGATGCCTCGGTCGCGCCCCTTCGCGGCGCACGACCTGCGGCGATGGTACACGAACCCAGCGACGGATCAGCCGGAAGCGTCGAGCCCGGTGCTGACGAGGTACGCGTCGTCGACGCCTTCGCCGAGGCGGTCGATCACCTCGGCCGAGGCGGGAGTGTCGAGCGAGAGCACCATCAGCGCCTTCCCCGCCTCGCGGTTGCGGGAGACGGCCATGTTCGCGATGTTGACGCCGGCCTCCCCGAGCAGCGTCCCGACGCGGCCGATCACGCCGGGGACGTCGTCGTAGCGGAGCACCACCATCCGCGGCGCCAGCTCGATCTCGACGTCGAAGCCGAGCACCGACACGAGCCACTGGCGGTGGTCGCGGCCGATCGTCGTGCCGGCGACCCGGAGCTCGCCCGCCGACACCGCGATCAGGTTCGTGAAGTCCCGCGAGGAGCGGTTCCGCTGCTCGACCACCTCGATCCCGCGCTCGGCCGCGATCAACGGCGCGTTGACGTAGTTCACCGGTTGGTCGACGCGTCCGCGGAAGGCGCCGTTCAGCGCCGCGACGGTCAGCAACCGGGTGTCGTGCTCTGCCAGCTCCCCGTAGTACTCGATCGTGATCCGGGTCGGCTCGCCGCGCGCCAGCTCGAGCGCGAACCGGCCGAGGCTCGCCGCCAGCGGCACGAACGGGCCGAGCACCTCCAGGTCGTCCGCCCCCACGGAGGGGATGTTGACGGCATTCGTGACGAGGCCGCCGTCGAGGGCAGCGACCACCTGCTCCGCGACGATCACGCCCGCCCGGTCCTGAGCCTCGTCCGTGGAGGCCGCCAGGTGCGGCGTGACGATCAGATTCGGCGCGCCGAGCAGGGGCCCCGAGTACGGCTCCTGCGGAAAGACGTCGAGCGCGGCTCCGGCGATCGTTCCCGCGCGGAGCGCCTGGTCGAGCGCCCCCTCGTCGACGAGCTCGCCGCGAGCCGCGTTGATCAGCCGGGCGCTCTGCTTCATCCGGGCGAGCGCGGCCGTGCCGATGACGCCGCGTGTCTCGTCGTTCAGCGGCAGGTGCAGGGTGACGAAGTCCGCGCGCGCGAGGACGCCGTCGAGCGTGTCGCTCTCCACGCCCGCCTCGCGGAACCGGTCGGCGGAGACGAACGGGTCGTAGGCGACCACCCGCATCTGCAGCCCCAGCGCGCGCCGGGCGACCTGCTGGCCGATGCGCCCGTAGCCGAGGATGCCGAGCGTCTTCTCCGCCAGCTCGACCCCGCCCCAGCTCGAGCGCTCCCAGCGGCCGTCCATCAGCGCCGCGTGCGCCTGCGGGATGTTGCGCGCCAGCGCGACCAGGAGGCCAACCGTGTGCTCGGCGGCCGAGACGATGTTCGACTCGGGCGCGTTGGCGACCACGATCCCGCGCCGCGTGGCCGCCTCGACGTCGACGTTGTCGACGCCGACTCCGGCGCGGCCGATCACCTTCAGGTTCGCCCCGGCCTCGATCAGGCCGGCGGTCAGCTTCGTCGCGGAGCGGATCACGATCGCGTCATAGCGGTCGATGATCGACGCGAGGTCGCTCTCGGAGTCGAGGTCGACGTCGAAGCTCGCCCTGAGGAGATCGATCCCCGCCTCGGCGATCTCCTCGCGAACGAGGACTCTCGGACGGTCGGCCACGCCTGAACGCTAACGGCCCGACCCGGCCACGGGCGGTCGGAACCGTCGCGGGACCGCACGCTGCCGAGGCCCGGGTGGCGAAGGGAGTGCGACAGCCCATCGCCATAGGCATTGCTACAAGAAGTGAAGTCTTATAACTATAAATCGTATAGCGGATTGTTTTGCCATAAGCAAACAAAACTTTACTTTTTGTACCGATGTGTCTAGAGTGGCCCGCGGTGAAGGGCGTCACCGAATTCCTCGTGCTCGCGAGGGCCGGAACGGCTGCGTTCCGGGCTCACGGGCGGCCGCCGATGACCGCGACCGCGAGGCCGGCGGCCGACTGGGATCTCGTCCTCAAGCGGAACCCGGTCGAGCGGCTGAAGCGCGAGAAGGCGCCGCTCGGGATCCGCGACGAGCTGCCGGCCCTGATCGCGGCGGGCTACGAGAACGTCGCCGAGGAGGACGTCGTCCGGCTCCAGTGGTGGGGCCTCTACCACGACAAGCCGAAGATCGGGACGTTCATGCTCCGGGTCAAGGTGCCCGCCGGACAGCTCTCGCCGGCCGAGCTGCGGGCCGATCGGGGAGGTCTCGAACCTCTACGGACGGGGCGACGGCGAGCTCTCCACGCGGCAGAACATCCAGCTCCACTGGCTCGAGCTGGCGAAGCTTCCCGACGTCTTCGCACACCTCGAGCGCGCCGGCGTCACCACTGCGGGCGGCTGCGGCGACACCGTCCGCAACATCACCGGCTGTCCCGTTCAGGGCATCGCCGCCGACGAGCTGTTCGACGCATCGCCGGTCGTCACCGCGGCCGCCGACCTCTTCTACGGCAACCCGGACTGGGCGAACCTGCCGCGGAAGCACAAGTACTCGATCTCGGCCTGCCCCGACCGGTGCAACGCACCCGAGATCAACTGCGTCTCGCTGATCGGCACCGTCCACGAGGGTCGCGAGGGGTTCGCCGTGCTCGTCGGCGGCGGCCTCTCCTCCGTCCCGCGGATCGCGCGCGACCTGGGCATCTTCGTCCCCAGGGAGCAGGCGAACGAGATCCTCGGCGCGATCACGCGCGTCTGGTCGGATGACCTCACCTACCGGGTCTCGCGGGTGAAGGCGCGGCTCAAGTTCATGGTCGACGACATCGGCCCCGAGGGGATCCGCGAACGGGTCGAGGAGAGGCTCGGGAGGAAGCTGGAGAACTACGCGCTGCCCCCGGCGACGGTCGAGCCCTCGCACCATCTCGGCGTCCACGCCCAGAAGCAGGAGGGCCTTTCGTACATCGGCGTCCCGGTCCACCTCGGGCTCGTCACGGGCGACCAGATGATCCAGATCGCCGCCCTGGCCGAGCGCCACGGCGGCGACATCAGGCTGACCCGCCAGCAGAACTTCATCGTCACGGGCATCCCGACAGACCGCCTCGAGGAGGCGAGATCCGAGATCGAGCGAATCGGGTTCGCGCTCTCCGCGAACCCGATTCGCGGGAACTCGATCGCCTGCACGGGCGAGCCGCACTGCAACTTCTCCGTCGCGGAGACGAAGACCCGCCTCGGCGCGCTGATCGACCATCTCGACGAGCGGTTCGGGATGCAGATCGCCGACCTGCGCCTGCATCTCGACGGCTGCCCGCACGCCTGCGCGCAGCACTGGGTCGGTGACCTCGGATTCCAGGGCACGACCTCCCGCGACGAGGGCGGCGTGCGCCGGCAGGCCTACGACATCTTCGTCCGGGGCAGCCTGGGGCCCGAGCCCGAGATCGGCCGCTCGCTCTTCCGCCGCGTGCCGACCGACGAGCTCGACGGAGCCGTGGTCGGGCTGATCGAAGGCTGGCTCGAGCGGCGGACGCCCGACGAGAGCTTCCTGGCATTCACCCGCCGGGCAAGCGACGACGAGCTGGGCGAGCTCGCCGGCCTCGAGCCGGCCAGGCAGCGCCGGCGGGAAGAGGCGAACGCGTGAGCGCCATCGAGCTGCTCGACGAGCTCGAGGCGGGCGAGCTCTCGGTCGAGTTCGAGGGCGAGGAGCCGCAGTACGTGCTCGAATGGGCGATCGAGCGGTTCTCACCGAATCTCGCGATCTCGACCTCGTTCCAGATCGACAGCGTGCTGCTGATCGACATGGCGTACGAGATCGACCCCCGGATCCGGGTCTTCAGCGTCGACACGGGGCGCCTCCCGGCGGAGACGCTCGAGCTCGCCGACCGTCTCCGCGACCGGTACCCCGGGCTCGACCTCGAGCTAGTGCGCCCGGAGAGCCTCGAGGTCGAGGCGATGACGGGCAGGCACGGCGTCGACCTGTTCAAGACGGCGGTCGACCTCCGACTCCTCTGTTGCAACATCCGCAAGGTGCGCCCGCTGACGAGGCACCTGCACACGCTCGACGCCTGGATCACCGGCCTGCGGCGGGATCAGTGGGCGAGCCGCACGAACATCCGCAAGGTGGAGATCGACCACGACCACGGAGCGATCATCAAGCTGAACCCGCTCGCCGAGTGGACCGAGGACGAGGTCTGGGAGTACGTGCGGGCCCGCGAGGTGCCCTACCACGCCCTCTACGACCGGGGCTACACCTCGATCGGCTGCGCACCCTGCACGCGCGCGATCGCGGCGGGCGACGCGAGCCGCTCGGGCCGCTGGTGGTGGGAGTCGAACGCGCCCAAGGAGTGCGGCATCCACTGCTCGATCGAGAGCGGCGGGCTCGAGCACGAGCTCGAGACCCTCCTCAAGGGCCACCGGTGAGCGCCGCCGTCAGCGTCAGCGGCGAGGCGGCCCAGGTCGCGCGCGCCGAGGCTCAGGCGGTGCTGGCGATGGTGCAGGACGAGACGCGTCGAGGCAGGCTCGCGGACGTCGTCGCGGCCGTCGACGAGGGCGAGATCGCCGGCGACGATGCGGACGCGCTCGCGGAGCTGCTGGAGCTCGGTCTCCAAACCGGCCGTGTGCGCTCGATCTACGGTCCCGAGGGCGAGCAGGCTGCGCTGGCGCTCTTCCGCAGGCTGCCGCTCGGGCGCGAGCTGACGCAGTCGACCCGCGACCTGAACGAGGCGCTCGGCGCGCTCGAGGGCCGGGCGGTCGATCGGATCGCGGTCAACCTCGTCGGACCTGGAGAATACGGTGTGACGATCTCGACGGAGGAGTACGAGGTCGTTCTCCGGCTCGGCAGGGCCGGAGCCCGTCTCGCAACCATAGGAGCCTGAAAGAAACCGTGACGTACATCATCGGAGAAGCCTGCATCGACGTGAAGGACATCTCGTGCCAGAGCGTCTGTCCGGTCGACTGCATCCACGAGGTCGACCGGATGCTCGTGATCGACGCGGAGGAGTGCATCGACTGCGGTGCGTGTGAGCCCGAATGCCCGGTCGAGGCGATCCTCCCCGAGGACGCGATCCCCGACGACTGGCAGCCGTTCGTGAAGATCAACTACGCGTTCAGCGCGGAGAAGCCCGACAGCGGGAAGCCCGAGGTCAACGAGCTCGTCGAGGCCTACTGCGAGGAACACAACATCGTCGCTGACAAGGTCGGCGACTAGTGCGGCCTCTCGTAACCTTTGACCTGAAACGCGGGCATGCGAGGCCGCACCTGCGGCCGCTTCGCGGCCGTTCTTCCTTGTATTGGACCGAAGCCGGCGCAGCCGGTCGGAAGCCTGAGGTGCGGGCCGGAGGGCGCCGAGAGCCGAAAGATCATCCCGGCCGCGCAGCGGCCGGGCAAGTGCGGCGTCACGAGGGCGGGTTTCGAGTGAAACGTCGGGAGACGCCGCACTAGGTGGACAGGAATTTCTATATGGCCTGTATCGACGTGGTGGGTCGCCCCTGCGTCGTCGTCGGCGGCGGACGTGTCGGAGCGGAGAAGGCGGCGGGTCTGCTCGCCTGCGGAGCGGCGGTAACCGTCGTCGCGCCCGAGCTCGACCAAGCATTCTCGGGCTTGCAGGTCGATTGGGTCCCACGCCGCTACCGGAAACGCGATCTGAAGAAAGCGTTCCTGGTCATGGCGGCCACCTCGGTCCCCGCGGTCAATTCGAGAGTTTTCCGCGACGCGCAGCGGCGAGGAAAACTCTGCAACGTCGCGGACGTGCCGGAGCTCTGCAACTTCATCCTCCCGGCGGTCCACCGCGAGGGCCCGATCGCCGTGGCCGTCTCGACCGGGGGCGCCTCCCCCGCGCTCGCCAAGCGGCTGCGCTCGCAGATCGCTGAGCTGGTCTCGCCGCGCCACGGCGAGCTGGCGCTCGAGCTGGCGGCGATGCGCCCTGAGGTCAAGCGCCGGTTCCCCACCTACGAGGAGCGGCGCGACTACTTCGAGGAGCTCGTGACGGATCGCCTCTCGTGACGGGGCGACTCTTCTGACGGTCTGGCTCGTCGGCGCGGGCCCTGGCGACCCCGGCCTGATCACGGCCCGGGGGCTCGAGCTCGTCCGGGGCTGCGACGCGCTCGTCTACGACGTGCTCGTCTCACCGGAGCTCGTCGAGGAGGCGCCGGCCGCGGCGCTGCTGCTCTCGCGCGGCGACGTCCGCCAGGCCGAGCTGAACGAGCTGCTCGTCGAGCTCGGCCGGCAGGGTCTCGACGTCGTCCGGCTCAAGGGCGGCGACCCGTTCGTCTTCGGCCGCGGCGGCGAGGAGGCGCTCGCGCTCGCGGCCGCCGGGATCCCGTTCGAGGTCGTGCCGGGCGTCTCGGCGATCAGCGCCGTCCCCGCCTCGGCCGGCATTCCGATCACCCACCGCGGCGTCTCCGCCCAGGTGACGCTCGTCTCGGGCCATTCGGCCTCGGGCGACGACCTCGACTACGGGCAGCTCGCGAAGGCGCCGGGGACGCTCGTGGTCTTCATGGGCCTTGCGCACCTGGGCCGGATCGCCGAGCGGCTGGTCGTGGCCGGAAAGAGCCCCGCGACACCCGCTGCCGTCGTCTCGCGAGGAACGTTGCTCGACGCGCGGTCGGCCTCCGGCAGGCTCGACGAGATCGCCGGGCTCGCCGCCGGGCTCGCGTCGCCCGCTCTGCTCGTGGTCGGCGACGTCGTCGCGGTCGCCGACCTCCTGCCCGGCGGCCCGCTCGTACGCACGGTCGCGGGCCCGGTCGGCTCGGCGCGCTGAGCCCGACCTGCCGGCGGTGCTCGACGTCCCGACCCGATCGGGTCGTCGCTCAGGCGTCGCCGGCCGCGGCCGGCCCGGCTCCGTCCCCGTCGCGCTCGGCTTCCTCGCGGGCGAGCTGGTCGAGCGCCGCTTCGACGACCCGGAAGGCATCCATGCCCGCCGGGACGCCGCAGTAGATCGCCGCCTGGAGGAGCGCCTCCTGGAGCTCCTCGGGCGTCACGCCGTTGCGGACGGCGCCGCCGACGTGCAGGGCGAGCTCGTGCGAGCGCCCGAGCGCGGTGAGCATGCCGATGTTGAGGAGGCTGCGGTCGCGCCGCGAAAGGCCCGGCCGCGACCAGATTTCGCCCCAGCAGTACTCCGTGACGAGCTCCTGCATCGGCCGGCCGAACTCGGTGGCGCGTGCGAGTGAGCGCTCGACGTGCTCCGGCCCGAGAACCTCACGCCGCACCTTCATCCCTTCGTCGAAGCGGTCGTCGGCCATGTCAGGAGAGCTTCGCCGTGTCGAAGCGGGCGGTCATCTCGCGCTCATAGGCGACGATCTGGTCGTCCCGCGCCAGGGTCAGCGCGATCTCGTCGAGGCCCTCGATCAGCATGTGACGGGCGAACGGATCGAACGTGAACGGGATGCGCAGGCCGCCGGGATGCGTGATCTCGAGCGCCTCGAGGTCGACGGTCAGCTCGTTCTGTTCCGCCAGCGCCGCCTTGATCCGGGCGAGCGCGTCCTCCGGGAGCTCGACCGGCGCCAGCCCGGTCTTGATCGAGTTCGTGCGGAAGATGTCGCCGAAGCTCGGCGCGAGAACAACGCGGTAGCCGGCGTCCTCGAGCGCCCACGGCGCGTGCTCCCGCGATGAGCCGCACCCGAAGTTCCGGCCGGCGACGAGGATCACCGCGCCCTCGGACTCGGGCCTGCGCAGCTCGAAGTCGGGATCCTTCATCCAGTCGAAGAACAGGAACTCACCGTACCCCGACCGCTCGATCCGCTTCAGGAACTGCTTCGGGATGATCTGGTCGGTGTCGATGTCGGCCCGATCGAGCACGGCCGCCCGCCCCGCAACCTGCCGCAGCGGCCTCATCGCCGCGCTCCGCCCGCCGAACGGCCCTTGTGGTGCACGCCACAAGCGCTGCCGGTTCGTTGCATGCACCACAAGCGGGTTCCGGGCCCGGTGCGCCGGGAGGGGTGACGGCTCGCGTGCGCGGTCATCCGAGCTCCCTCACGTCCGTGAAGTGGCCGGTGACGGCCGCGGCGGCGGCCATGGCCGGGCTGACGAGGTGAGTGCGGCCGCCGGCGCCCTGGCGACCCTCGAAGTTGCGGTTCGAGGTCGAGGCGCAGCGCTCGCCGGCGGCGAGAACGTCCGGATTCATGCCGATGCACATCGAGCAGCCCGCTTCGCGCCATTCGAACCCGGCGCTGACGAAGATGCGGTCGAGGCCCTCCGCCTCGGCCTGCTGCTTCACCTGCGCCGAGCCGGGAACCACCATCGCCCGGACCGACCCGGCGACTCGGCGCCCCGAGGCGACGGCGGCGGCGGCGCGGAGATCCTCGATGCGGGAGTTCGTGCAGGAGCCGATGAAGACGCGGTCGACGCTGATCTCTTGCAGCGGCATACCCGGTTCGAGCGCCATGTAGCTGAGCGCGCGCGTCGCCGCCTCGCGGTCGGCCGGGTCGTCGAAGGCGTCCGGGTCGGGGACCCGGCCGTCGATCGGCGCGACCATGCCCGGGCTCGTCCCCCAGGTCACCTGGGGCGCCAGCGAGGCGACGTCGATCTCGACCACCCGGTCGAAGGCCGCGTCCGGATCGCTCGGCAGAGCACGCCACTCGTCCAGCGCACGCTCCCAGGCTGCGCCGGACGGGACGCCCGGACGTCCCTCGAGGTAGGCAAAGGTCGTCTCGTCGGGAGCGACCATGCCGGCGCGCGCGCCCGCCTCGATCGTCATGTTGCAGATCGTCATCCGGCCCTCCATCGAGAGAGCCTCGATCGCGGGCCCGGCGTACTCGATCACGTGACCGACGCCTCCCGAGACCCCGACTCGCCCGATCGCACCGAGGACCAGGTCCTTGGCCGCGACACCGAACGGCAGGCCGCCCGCGAACCGGATCAGCATCGTCTTCGGCCGGTCCTGGAGCAGCGTCTGCGTCGCGAGGACATGTTCCACCTCCGAGGTGCCGATACCGAACGCGAGCGCGCCGAACGCGCCGTGCGTGGATGTGTGCGAATCGCCGCAGACGACGGTCATCCCCGGCTGGGTCAGCCCGAGCTCGGGCCCCATCACGTGGACGATCCCCTCGCGCCCGCTGCCGGTGGCATTCAACGGCACCCCGAAGTCGGCGCAGTTCCGCGCCAGCGCCTCCAGCTGCGCCCGCGCCAGCGGGTCGTGGATCGGCCCCGGCTGCGTCGGGACGTTGTGGTCCATGGTCGCGATCGTCAGGTCGGGGCGCCGCACCTTCCGGCCCGCGAGCCGGAGCGACTCGAACGCCTGCGGGCTCGTCACCTCGTGGACCAGGTGGAGGTCGACGTAGAGGAGCGCCGGCTCGCCGGGCTGCGCGTCGACGACGTGCTTCTCCCAGATCCGATCGAAGAGTGTGCGTGCGCTCATTCGTCCCCCGTGACCCGATGATCTCCCGTGGCAGCGTAGCTGCCGAAGATGCGGATCTCACGCGTCCACTCGCGCATCTCGCCGAGCGCCGTGACCACCGCGTCATCGAGCGGGTGGCCGTCGAGCACCAGGTCGAAGCGATAGCGGAAGGTCGACCTCGGAATCGGCCGCGAGACGAGCTGGACGAGGTTCAGGCCGTGGCGGTGAAACGGGCCGAGCGCGTGGTAGAGCGAACCCGGCCGGTGATCCGTCACGAACGAGAGCGCCGTGCGCCAGCGTGGCTGCCGGTCGACACGCGTGTACGGCGCGATCGCCACGAACCGGGTAAAGGCCGAGGGCTTGTCGCCGACATCCTCGGCGATCACCGTCAGCCCGTAGTGGTCGGCGGCCTCCCGGCTCGCGAGCGCAGCCTCCGCCGGGGCATCCGACTCGGCGACCTCCCAGGCCGCGTCGGAGGTCGACGCGGCGGGGATGCACTTGACGTCGAGCGCGTGGATCAGGTCGCGGCACTGGTCGAAGGCAACCGGGTGCGACCGCAGTGTCCGCACCTCGTCCAGCCGAAGTACCGTCTTCGCCGCGAGGCAGTGGACGATCGGCAGGGTCACCTCGGAGACGATCGAGACCGGCGCCTCGTAGAGCAGGTCGTGCGTCTCACCGACCGGGCCGTGCAGCGAGTTCTCGATCGGCAGCACACCGAGCGACACCTCCGCCGCGACGGTCGCCTCGACGACCGCGATGAAGCTCGCGAGCGGCTCGACGCCGGCGCCGGCGGGCGCGAGCAGCACGGTCGCGGCCGCGCTGTGGCTTCCGGCGGGGCCGGGATACCCGACCAGCGCCGTCACGACGGAACCCGCCCCGCGAGCGAGGCCAGCACCGCGTCCCCGAACTCGGAGGTGGTTGCGGAGCCGCCGAGGTCGGGCGTCGGGGCCGCGTTCAGGGCGTCGCCGACGGCGGCTTCGACCGCCCGGGCGAGATCGGCCTCGCCGAGGCCGTGCTCGAGCAGCAGGGCCAGCGAGCGCAGCATCGCCGTCGGATTGGCGGCGCCGGTGCCGGCGATGTCGGGCGCGGAGCCGTGAACCGGCTCGAAGATGCCCGGGCCGTCGCCGTCGCCGAGGCTGGCCGACGACGCGAGGCCGAGCCCGCCGGTCACGCCGGCCGCGACGTCGGAGAGGATGTCCCCGAACGTGTTCTCCATCACGAGCACGTCGAACGAAAACGGGTGCGTGACGAGCTGCATCGCCACGCTGTCGGCAAGCCCGTTGGCCAGCTCGACGTCGGGAAACTCGACGGCGACCTCGCTTACGACCCGCCGCCACATTCGCGAGGTCTCGAGCACGTTCGCCTTGTCGACCGAGAGGAGCCGGCCGCTGCGCGAGCGCGCCAGCCCGAATGCGGTGCGGGCGATCCTCGCGACCTGATCGGGGTGGTACTCGCAGGTGTCGAAGACCGTCCCGTCGTCGCGCGTTCCCCGGGCCCCGTAGTAGAGGCCGCCGACGAGCTCGCGCACGATCAGCAGGTCGATCCCGTCGCCGACGGCGGGCCGCAGGTTCGCGAACACGTCGAGCGCCTTTCGCAGCTCGATCAGCCCCGCCTCGGGCCGCGCCGCGCCGCCGTCCCACTTCGGCCCGCCGACCGCTCCCAGCATGACCGCGTCCGCCGCACGGCAGGCAGCGAGGGTCACCGCCGGCAGCGGCTCGCCGATCGCGTCGATCGCCGCCCCACCGAAGAGATGCTCCTCGATCTCGACCTCGAGCGGCAGCGCCTCGAGCACCCGGACGGCCTCGGCCGTCACCTCGGGCCCGATCCCGTCGCCGGGAAGCGAGACGATCGTCCTAGGCATGGTCGTCCCCGGCACGGTCGCCCTGCGCGCGGTCGTCCTCGGTGCGGTGCAGCTCCCGTCGGGTCAGGTCGAGGACGAAGCGGAGCAGGTCGGCGACGCCGGCTGCCGAGAGCGGTCCCTCGTTGGCGCGCTCGAGGCCCGCCAGCATCGCCTCTTCGCGACCGGGGTCGCGCAGCGGGATCCCGTTCGCCTGCTTGTGCCCGTGCAGCCGGCCGACGAGCTCGAGCCGGTGGTTGACCGCAGCGAGCAGTTGCCGGTCGATCGCGTCGATCGCGTCGCGCGCCTCCGCCACCACGTGGTCGCCGGGCGCCGTCACGCCGTCACCCCGAGCTGGTCGAGCAGCGCATCGGCGTCGGCCTCGATCTCGACAAGGGAGCCGGTCGCCTCGTGCCCGACCACCTGCGGCGTCTTCAGCCCGGTGCCGGTAACCAGGACGACGACGCGATCCTGCTCGCCGATTGCTCCGCGGGCGACCGCGGCGCGCAGCGCACCGACGGCGACCCCGGTCGCCCCCTCGCCGAAGATGCCCGCGGTCTCGGCCAGGAGCGCGATCTGCGCCCCGACCTCGTCCTCCGGAACGGCATAGATCCCGCCGCCCGAGGTCCGGGCCGTCGCAATCGCCAGGTCCCCGTCCGCGGGATTCCCGATCGCGATCGACGACACTCTCGAGTTCGGCCGGACCGGCGAGACGCGCCGTTCCTCGGCGAACGCCGTCGCAACCGGGGCGCAGCCCTCGGCCTGGCCACCGAAGAGCCGCGGTGGCGCCCCGCGGCTGAGACCGAGCCTCCTGAACTGCTCGAAGCCCTGCCACACCTTCGTGTACATGGCGCCCGACCCGATCGGCATCACGACCGCGCTCGGCGTCTCCCAGCCGAGCTGCTCGACGATCTCGAAGGCAAGCGTCTTCGATCCCTCCGCATAGTAGGAACGGAGGTTGACGTTCACGATTCCCCAATCGACCTCTCCCGCGAGCTCGCTGACCAGCCTGCTGCAGTCGTCGTAGCTGCCCTTGACCGCGTAGATCGTCGCGCCGTACACCGTGGTCGCCCGGAACTTCTCGGCCTCGAGGCCGGCGGGGCAGAAGATGACAGCGGGCCGGCCGGTCGCAGCGGCACGGGCGGCGACGGCATTTGCGAGATTCCCGGTCGAGGTCGCCGACAGGGTGTCGAGACCGAACTCCGCCGCCTTGGCGGCGGCGACCGCGACGACTCGATCCTTGAACGAGTGGGTCGGGTTCGCGAGGTCGAGCTTGAGCAGCACCTCGCCGATGCCGAGGGCGCTCGCAAGCCGGGGCGCCGGCACGAGCGGCGTGTAGCCCGGGCCGCTGGCCGAGTCGGGCGGCGGCGCCGCCGGCAGCAGGTCCGCGTACCGCCAGAGCGAGTGCGGGCCTGCTTCGATCCGCTCGCGCGTGAGGACGGCGCCGATCGCCTCCCAGTCGTAGACGGGTTCCAGCGGGCCGAAGCAGCGAACACAGATACCGTTCGCGACGGCCGGATACTCGCTCTCGCAGACGCGGCAGCGGAGGACGTCAACCGGCATGGTCGTACTCTCCAGATAGGCACGTCGACGACACGGCCAGGTGGCTCACTTGCAATTCCGGCGAATACACGATCTTCCCCCTTACGTCTTCGCGACGGTCGATCAGCTCAAGCGCGAGCTCCGGCGCGACGGGCGCGACGTGATCGACCTCGGCTTCGGCAACCCGGACATCCCCTCTCCCTCGATCGCGGTCGAGAAGCTCGCCGAAGCTGCGGCGAAGCCCGTCAACCACCGATACTCGGCCAGCCGCGGCCTGCCCAACCTGCGCGAGGCCATCTGCGAGCGCTACGCGAGCCGCTTCGGGATCTCCCTCGACCCTGACCTGCACGTGGTGAGCACGATCGGAGCCAAGGAAGGCCTCGCGCATCTGATGTGGGTGCTGCTCGAGGGCGGCGACAGCGCCGTCGTTCCCAGCCCGAGCTACCCGATCCACCTGGTCGCACCGAGACTGGCGGGCGCGACCGTCGTCCACGCGCGCTTCGCCGACGATGACCTGCTCGGCGGGATCGAGGAGGCGATCCGCGCCGCGCAGCCCGCGCCGCGCGTCGTGATCGTCTCGTTCCCGCACAACCCGACCACCGCGATCGCGACACCCGAGCTGATGCAGCAACTCGTCGACCTCGCCCGCGAGCGCGAGTTCGTGCTCGTGCACGACTTCGCCTACGCCGACATCGCCTTCGACGGCCACGTCCCACCGTCCGTGCTCGCAGCCGAGGGAGCCCTCGACTGCGCGGTCGAGCTGTACAGCCTCACGAAGTCCTTCTCGATGGCCGGCTGGCGGATGGGCTTCACCCTCGGCCGCCCGGACGTGGTCGCGGCCCTGGCCAAGCTCAAGTCCTACCTCGACTACGGCACGTTCCAGCCGATCCAGATCGCCTCGATCGTCGCGCTCCGCGAGGCATCCGACTATCCGGTCGAGGTGTGCGAGATCTACGAACGCCGGCGCGACGCGCTCATCTCCGGCCTCGACCGCGCCGGCTGGCACATCGAGCCCCCGAAGGGGACGATGTTCGTCTGGGCGCCGATCCCCGAGAGCATGGCCGGGCTCGGATCGCTCGAGTTCGCGGTCGAGCTTGCGCGTGGCGCCGATGTCGCGGTCAGCCCCGGCGTCGGCTTCGGCCCGGGCGGCGACGGGCACGTGCGCTTCGCCCTCGTCGAGAACGAGCAGCGGATCGGCCAGGCGACCCGCTCGATCCGCAAGCTGCTCAACCCCTAGAGCGGTCACGTCACCGCTCCTTCCGAGGCCGAGCCGACGCCGGCGGCGTACTTCGCGAACACGCCCCTCGTGTACCGCGGCGCCGGCGGCGTCCACTCGGCGAGACGGCGGGCGAGCTCGTCGTCGGGGATGTCGAGGTCGAGCCGGCGGCTCTCGACGTCGAGGACGATCTCGTCTCCGTCGCGGACGGCGGCCAGCGGACCGCCGCGGAACGCCTCGGGCGCGATGTGCCCGACCATCAGCCCGTGAGTGGCACCCGAGAAGCGGCCGTCGGTGATCAGAGCGACCTCGTCCCCGAGCCCCTCGCCGACGATCGCGGCCGTGACATGGAGCATCTCGCGCATCCCGGGCCCGCCGGCCGGCCCCTCGTAGCGGATCACGATCACGTCGCCGGGCTGGATCGAGCGCGCCTTGACGGCGGCGAAGCACTCCTCCTCGGAGTCGAACACCCGAGCCGGCCCCCGGTGATGCAGCCGTTCGTGGCCCGCGAGCTTGACGACCGAGCCTTCCGGGGCAAGGGACCCGCGCAGGATCGCGAGCCCGCCCGTCGGCTTCAGCGGCGTCTGCCAGGGGACGACGACATCCTGGCCCGTGCGCTCCTCGACCTCGCGTCCGACCTCGCCGAGCGTCCTGCCGTCGACCCCGCGGGTTCCCTCGTGCGCGACCCCTGCCGCGACGAGCTCCCGCGCGACGAGGCCGACGCCGCCCGCCTCGTACATGTCGGTCGCGACGTACCGGCCTCCCGGCTTCAGGTCGGCCACGATCGGGGTGCGGCCGGCGATCGTGTCGAAGTCCTCGAGCTCGAGCGGCACGCCGACCTCTCGTGCGATCGCGAGCAGGTGCAGGACGCCGTTCGTCGAGCCGCCGGAGCCGGCGACCGCGGCGATCGCGTTCTCGAACGCCTCGCGGGTCAGGATCTGCGAGGGCCGCGTGTCCGAGCGGACGAGGCTCATCACCATCTCGCCCGCCTCCCGGGCCGCGTCCGCCTTCGAGGCGTGCGTCGCCGGGATGCCGGAGAGGCCACGCGGGCTGATCCCGAGGAAGTCGATCACGAGCGCCATCGTGTTGGCGGTGAACTGGCCCCCGCAGGCCCCGGCTCCGGGGCAGGCGACCGACTCGAGGGCATGTACCTCCTCGTCGGTCATGCGGCCGGCCGCACGCGCCCCGACCGCCTCGAACACGTCCTGGATCGTGACGTCGTGGCCCTCGTAGCGCCCTGGTGCGATCGAGCCGTTGTAGAAGACGAGGCCGGGAACGTCGAGGCGCGCGAGCGCCATCACGCCCGCCGGGATCGTCTTGTCGCAGCCGACGAGGCAGACGAGGCCGTCGAAGAGGTGGCCGGCGGTGACCAGCTCGATCGAGTCGGCGATCACCTCGCGCGAGATCAGTGAGGCGCGCATGCCGCTCGTGCCCATCGAGACGCCGTCCGAGACCGAGATCGTGTTGAACTCGATCGGGGTCCCGCCGGCCGCGCGGATCCCGTCCTTGACGTGCTTGGCGAGGACGCGCTGGTTGAAGTTGCAGGGCATCGTCTCGATCCAGGTGGTCGCGACGCCGACGAGCGGCTTCGCCAGGTCCTCGTCGGTGAAGCCGACTGCTTTCAGCATCGCGCGCGCCGGGGCGCGGTCGACGCCGTCGGTCAGGGCAGCGCTGTGGCGCTTGGCGGGATCGGTCGGCTGCGAGTAGACGCTCATCGTGTCGCTCCTACGGTCTCGAGGGTTTCGGCCCGCGCTCCGTCCCGGGCGATCCGGAGCGAGAGGACGAGGACATCGGTCAGCCGCTGCTCCAGTGCCTCCGCGACCGCTGCTTCACGACCCTTCTCCGCCCAGACGACGACGGACGGCCCGGACCCGGAGAGGGTAACGCCCGCGGCGCCGACGACCGGGTTCGAGCGAAGCTCGTCGAGCAGGGGCGCGTCCGGGAGCCGGAACGGCTCGTGGAGCACATCGTGGAACGCGTCGGCGAGCAGGTCGGCGTCGCCGGCCGCGATCGCGGCGCCGAGGAGCGCGCCCTGCGCCGCGGCGGTCGCGGCCAGCGCGTGCGGAACGGTGTCGGGCAGCCGCGAGCGCGAGGCCTTCGTGTTGACGCGCGTCCCGGGGACGACGGCGACCGGCGCGAGCGGGAGGTCTGTCCCGAGCCGCATCGAGCGCAGCTCCGCTCCGCTCCGCCAGATCAGGCAGACGCCCCCGCGCAAGGCTGCCGCGAGGTTGTCGGCGTGCCCTTCGAGCGGCAGCCCGAGCTCGAGCAGTTCGTCGAGGGGAAGGCTCCGGCCGGAGGCAGCGACCCCCGCAACGAGGCCTGCCGCCACCGTGGCGGCCGACGAGCCGAGCCCGCGTTCGAGTGGGATCCGGTTGACGAACCGGAAGCTGTGCCCCGCGACCGGCGCGACGAGCGCGAAGGCACGCAGCGCCAGATGGGTGGCGTCGTGCGGCACCTCGCCGGCGCCCTCGCCCTCGACCGTGACGAGGGGCCCGCCGTCGGCGGCCGGCGAGACGTACAGCTCGTTCCAGAGGTCGAGCGCCGCGGCGGCGCAGTCGAACCCCGAGCCGAGATTCGCGGTCGTCGCCGGCGCCCGGACGACGAAGCTCTCGCCGCTCATGTCCCCACCAGCCGGGTCCGAGCAGGCGATGCCCGATACGGCCATGTCCAGTGCCAGTCCAGAGAAACGAAAGCGTGACGGCCCGTCCACGGCGGAGCGCTCACCTGGACACCTCGGCGAGGATCGCTTCCACGGACGGATCGACGAGGGTGGTGGCCGCCGTGAGCACGTCGACGGCTGCCGTGTCCTTCAAGCCGTGCCCCGTGAGGACGCAGACGACCACGCTGCCCGGAGCGAGCTCGACGTGGGCGAGCGCCGCATAACCCGCGGCCGAAGACGGCTCGCAGAAGATCCCTTCGAGACTGGCGAGCTCGAGCCACGCATCGGTGATCTCGGTGTCGGTGAGCGCGACCGGCTCGACGACCCCGTCGGCGACCAGCGCCGCGATCTCGTCTGCGTGGGCGGGCTCGGCGATCCGGATCGCGGAGGCGATCGTGACGGCGCGCTCGGTCGCCTCCCCGGCGACGATGCGCAGCTTGACGCCGTCCTCGGCGAAGCCCTGCGCGTAGGCGACGCTGTTCCCGCCGCCCCCGTAGGGCAGGGCGAGCACGTCGGGCGCGCGCCCGAGCTGTTCGACGATCTCGAACGCGGCCGTCTTCTGCCCCTCGATCCGGTGCGGGTTGAGCGAGTTGACGAGCACGTAGGAGCCACGGTCGGCGAGCTCGAGGCAGTTGCGGAGCGCCTGGTCGAAGCTGCCGCGCACCTCGAGCACGCGGGCGCCGACGGCGCGTGACTGCGCCTGCTTCGCCTCGGCGATCGCGCCGGCCGGGCAGAGGACGACGGCGGTGATCCCGGCCCGCGCCGCGTAGGCCGCGGCCGACGCAGCGGTGTTCCCGGTCGAGGCGCAGACGATCCCCTGCGCACCGGCCTCCATCGCCTTGGCGACCGCGACCGCCATCCCCCGGTCCTTGAAGCTGCCGGTGGGGTTCAGCCCCTCGAACTTGAAGTACAGCTCGACGCCGAGCGCCTCACCGAGTCGACGTGCCTGGATCAACGGCGTGTCGCCCTCGCCGAGGGTCAGCTCCGGGGTCCCGGGCCCGACCGGAAGCCGGTCCCGGTAGCGCTCGATCACGCCCATCCGAGCTCCGCGACACCACGGTCGGAGACCACCGCGAACGGCAGCGGATCCCGTCGCACCTCGTCCATGGCGGCGATCGCCGCGAGCGCCTCGTCGAGCGCGCCCTGGCGCGCCTCGTGGGTGACCACGTGCAGCGCCGCGCCGTCGCCGTTCGCATGCTGGAGCAGCCGGGCGACGGAGACGTCGCGCTCGGCGAGCGCATCGGCGACGCGTGCGAGCACGCCGGGCCGGTCGTCGACCGAGAGGTGGAAGTAGAACGGCGAGCGATGCTCGCCGGCGGCGAGCCTCGGCAGGTTGCGCCAGACCGGGTCGTTCTGGAGGAAGCCGGTGCCCATCGTCCCGATCACGCTCGCCATGTCCGCGATCACCGCCGAGGCGGTCTCGATCCCGCCGGCACCCGGCCCCTCGAGCGTGATCTCGCGAATCGCGTCGCCCTGCAGCATCACCGCGTTGAACGCGCCCTCGACCGCCGCCAGAGGATGGTGGCGATCGACCAGCGCCGGCCCGACGCGAACGTCGACGCTGCCGTCGACGAGCCGTGCGGCGCCGACCAGCCGGATCACCATGTCCAGCTCGCGTGCCGCGACGATGTCGAGCGGATCGATCTTGTCGATCCCGACGACCCGGACGTCCTCGAGGCCGAAACGCGAGTTGAACGCGACGGTGGCGAGGATCGCCATCTTCGCAGCCGCATCGGCACCCGAGATGTCGTCGGTGGGGTCGGCCTCGGCGAAGCCGCGCTCCTGGGCCTCGCGCAACGCCTCCGCGTAGGTCTTCCCGGCCTCCATCTCGGTCAGGACGAAGTTGGTCGTGCCGTTGACGATCCCGAGCACCGTGTGGACGTTCGTGACCATCAGCGACTCCCGCAACACCTTGATCACCGGGATCGCCGCACAGACACTCGCCTCGAAGCGAAGCTGCACACCCGCGCCCGAGGCCGCCTCGAACAGCTCGGCACCGCGGCGGGCGACGAGCTGCTTGTTCGCGGTGACGACGTGCTTGCCGCGTCGCAGGAACTCGAGCACGTGATCGCCCGTCTCCTCGACGCCCCCCATCACCTCGGCGACGATCGCGATCCCCGGATCGTCGAGCAACTCCGCCACATCGGTCGTGAGGACACCACCGTCGGGCGGGAAGCCGCGCTCCTTGTCGAGCGTGCGAACGAGCGCCTTGACGACGCGCAAGCGGTGCCCGGTGGCACGCTCGATGTCGTCGGCCTGCTCGTTCAGCAACCGGTTGACCGCCGAGCCGACGGTCCCGTAGCCGAGCAGCGCAACCGGGACGTCAACCGACGCCATGCGCCTCCTGCACCTCTCGGTGTCCGAGTGCGCGCAGGCGCTTGCCGACCTCTTCGATCTGCGTCGCGGCCAGCTTGCGCCGCGCCTCGACGAGACTCGGGCTGCCCTTGTCCATCTCGGCGATCCACTCCCGGGCGAAGGAGCCGTCCTGGATCGCGGTCAGGGCCTTCTTCATGTTCTCCTTGACGTGCGCGTCGACGACACGCGGGCCGACGGCGATCGAGCCGTACTCGGCGGTGTCCGAGATCGAGTAGTGCATCCGCTCGATCCCGCCCTCGAAGATCAGGTCGACGATCAGCTTCACCTCGTGGACGCACTCGTAGTAGGCGACCTCCGGCTGGTAGCCGGCCTCGACAAGCGTCTCGAATCCCGCCTGGATCAACTGCGTCAGCCCGCCGCACAGCACGGACTGCTCGCCGAACAGGTCGCTCTCTGTCTCCTCGGCGAAGGTGGTCTCGAGGATCCCGGCGCGCCCCGCGCCGATTCCCGCGGCGTAGGCGAGCGCGAGCTCGCGCGCATGACCGCTCGCATCCTGTGCGACCGCGATCAGGGCCGGCGTCCCATAGCCCTCCTCGTAGAGCCGCCGGACGATGTGGCCGGGCCCTTTCGGCGCAACCATGATCACGTCGTGGCCCGCAGGCGGGGCGATACGGCCGTAGTGCACCGAGAAGCCGTGGGCGAACAGCAGCGCCGCGCCCGGCGAAAGGTTCGGAGCGACCTCGTCGCGGAAGAGCTCCGCCTGCGGTCCATCCGGAACGAGCATCGCCACGACCTGCGCGCCGCGCACCGCCTCGGGCACGTCGCGCACCGGCAGGCCCGCTTCCTCGGCGGCGGCCCGTGAGGAGCTGTCGGCACGGAGGCCGACCTCGACCTCGACGCCGGAGTCGGCGAGATTGAGCGCGTGGGCGTGGCCCTGGCTCCCGTAGCCGAGCACGGCGACCTTTCCCTTCAGGAGACTGATGTCGCCCGTCTTGATCACTTCTGCCATCGGAGTCCTTTCGTTGGTTGGCGCGTCCGCCCGGGCGTGTGGTCTAGGAGACAGCTGTGCTGGGCCGCGACGGACGCGGGCCGGGCCGGCGCAGGCCGATCCGTCCCGTACGGGCGAGCTCGCGGACGCCGTGCGGGCGGACGAGCTCCTCGAACGCGTCGAGCTCCTCCGGCCGGCCGACGATCTCGAAGGTGATCGCCTCCCGCCCGATGTCCGCGACGCGTGCGCCGAACACCTCGCCGAGCGCGATCAGCTCGGCCCGCTTGTCGGCCGGCGCGCCGACGGTGATCAGCGCGAGCTCCCGCTCGACCGATTCTCCCGGGCGGAGCTCGACGACCCGGAGGACGTTGACGAGCTTGTGCATCTGCTTCTCGATCTGCTCGAAGGAGTGCTCGGAGCAATCGACGCGCAAGGTCAGCCGCGAGATGTTCCTGCGCTCGGTCGGGCCGACCGCGAGGCTCTGGATGTTGTACCCGCGCCGCGCGAACATCTGCGAGACGCGTGCCAGCGCCCCCGGCTTGTTCTCCAGCTCGACCGAGACGGTGTGATGACTCACGTCGTGATCCTCTCCTGTCCTTCGGCCTCGTCGGGAAGCTCGATCGTGTCGACCGAGGCGGCGCCGGCGGGGACCATCGGGTAGCAGTTCTCGTCGGGATCGACACGGGCATCGACGACGGCAGTGCGCCCGCAGTCGAGCGCCGCCTGGAGCGTCGAGTCGAGGTCGTCCTCGTTGTCGACCATGAAGCCGGCGCAGCCGAGCGCCTCGGCGAGCTGGGCGTAGTCGGGCACCTGCTTGGTGAGGTGCGTCTCGGCGTACCGCTCCGCGTAGAAGAGCTCCTGCCACTGGCGCACCATCCCGAGCCAGCCGTTGTTGACGATCACGACCACGATCGGGAGCCGCTCGAGGGCAGCGGTCGCGAGCTCCTGACAGGTCATCTGGAAGCAGCCGTCGCCGTCGACGCAGATCACCGTCGCGTCCGGGCGAGCTGCCTTCGCACCCACGGCGGCCGGCAGGCCGTAGCCCATCGTGCCGAGGCCTCCCGAGGTGATGAACGTGCGCGGCTTCTCGCACTGGAGGTACTGCATCGCCCACATCTGGTGCTGGCCGACTCCGGTCGTCCAGACGACGTCCTCGGTGCGGCCGGCGGTCAGGTCGCGGAGCCGCTCGACGACCGTCTGCGGCTTCAGCACCCCTTCCCCACGGCGATACTTGTAGGGGTAGAGCGCGCGCCACTCCTGGAGTTGGGCGTGCCAGGCCGTCCGGTCGACCGCCCGCTCGGCCTCGATCGACTTCAGGTCGCGCGTCAACTGGGCGAGCGCCAGCTTGAGCGGCCCGACCACAGGAATCTCCGCCTCGCGGATCTTCCCCACCTCGGCGGCGTCGATGTCGAAATGGATCACCTTCGCGCCCGGCGCGAAGGCCGAGACCTTGCCGGTGACGCGGTCGTCGAAGCGGGTACCGACCGCGATGATCAGGTCGGATTTGTTCAGCGCCCAGTTCGCGTACTTGGAGCCGTGCATGCCCGGCGCGCCGTAGTTGAGCGGATGGGAGTCGGGCAGGCAGCCCTTCCCCATCAGCGTCACGACCGCGGGCAGGCGCGCCGCCTCGACGAGCGCGAGCAGCTCCGCCGAGGCCTCGGCGTTGATCACGCCGCCGCCGGCGTAGATGATCGGCTGGCGCGACTCTGCGATCGCCTTGGCCGCCTCACGCACCTGGCGCTCGTGCACCTTGGTCGGCGGCTTCCAGCCGGGAAGGTCTACCTCGTCGGGATAGGAGAAGTCGAGCTCGGCCTCCTGGGCGTCCTTGGCGATGTCGACGAGAACGGGGCCCGGCCGGCCGGTGCGGGCGACATGAAAGGCGGCCTTGATCGCCTGCGGCAGCTCGCGCACGTCCTGGACGAGCCACGAGTGCTTGACGATCGGCATCGTGATACCCGTTGCGTCGGTCTCCTGGAAGGCGTCGGTTCCGATCAGGCTCGACTTCACCTGCCCCGTGATACACACGATCGGGGTCGAGTCCATCCAGGCGTCCGCGATCGCGGTGACGAGGTTGGTGGCGCCCGGGCCCGAGGTCGCGATCGCCACACCCGGCCTTCCCGAGGCGCGCGCGTAGCCCTCGGCCATGTGGCCGGCCCCCTGCTCGTGGCGCGCGAGCACGTGCCGCACGCTCGTGCCGCGCGCGATTGCGTCGTACGTCGGCAGGATCGCCCCGCCGGGGATCCCGAACATGACGTCGACGCCCTCCGCCTCGAGCGAGCGGAGGATCGCGTCGGCGCCCAGCATCTTCGTCATCGAGCGCCCTCCATGAATTCTCTGTCGATCATTCTCTGCACCCTTCTCGGCTCCTATCGTCCGGTGCGCACTTCAGGTCGCACCTCTCCCAGCGTGAGGTCGGCGTCTGCGGCGTCGATGGCCGCGTGAGTGTCATCCTCCCCCTTACCGGGGGAGAATGAGGATGGTCACCACGAACATCCCCGTCACCGGGGACGTCATGCCGGACATTCCTGTCTCGAGCGCGTGACCAGCCATGCGGAAAACAGTCTGCCCAAGCGCGTTTGCGCTGTCAAATGCCCTCCGGCCCTGCGACTCGTCGTGGGCTCGCCGTGCGGGACTCTTCGGCGGCGCGGCGCCCCGACCTGCACGGGCGCGGCTCACGACGGCGCGTCGGAGAACGCTCTTACCCATTCCCTTTACCGTGCCCTTACCCCTGCCCGACCCTGCCGACCCGCCGACGGCGGGTCAAGCTTCGGTGGCGTAGACGTGCTCGTGGTCGTGGTCGTCGATCAGCCAGTTGTGGCCGAAGCTGCGCATCGCCTCGATGATCGGGAGCAGCGCGACGCCCTTGTCGATCAGCTCGTACTCGACCCGCGGCGGCGACTCCGGATAGCTCCGACGCTGCACGATCCCCTGTTGCTCGAGCATGTGCAGCCGCTCCGAGAGGGTGCGCGGGCTGATCCCCGGGCAGGCGTGCTCGAGCTGCGTGAACCGGCGTGGGCCCTCGGAGAGGTCATGGACGATCAGCGAGGTCCACTTCGATCCGATCAGGTCGGAGGTGGCGGCGACCGCGCAGGAGTTGCCGTCGTGGACGTCGTTCATCTTGCGCGTGGCCATGACGACCAAGTCTACGCGAGACAGGATGCGGGAATCTACTCGAATTGGCCCCGATTCGGCTAGGCGGCCCATTTCTTTACGATCGGAAAGTAATAGCCGAGCGGGCTCGGCGACCACGCTCGGAGCGCCGGCGCAGGCTCGAACGATTTCAGCAAGTTCTAACGCCGGTCTAACCCGCCTCTTAGGAACTCCGAGGAGGATCACCTCACCGTGAAGCGAGCCAACACGCACCCTCCGACGCGAGGTTCGCATCACCCGCGGCGCCCGGCTTCACGGGCGCCGCACTCTCTCCTCACCCGCCCGCGGGCGGGCTGCGGTTTCGCAGCCCGCCCGCATCCCTCGTCGGCGTGGTGTCTGCCGGGGCTCGTCGCCCCGCACGGTGCCGCGGCGGCGACAGCCCCGGCAGCCACCGCGCCCGAAGAGCGCAGGTGAACGCGGCGCTTTCCGGGCGCCCGACAGCTGAGGACTTCCATTCGGGAGCGCGAATGTCCACCATTACGGGCATGGCGATTCTCGTTGTCGACGACGACCAGGCTGTTCGCGACTCCCTGCGACGGGCGTTGACGATGCAGGGCTACGACGTGGAGCTCGCCGCCGACGGGGAGGAGGCGTTCCTGAAGCTGCGCGCGAACGCAAACGCCGTCGACCTGGCGATCGTCGACGTGCTCATGCCGAGGCTCGACGGGCTCGAGCTGACGCGTCGCCTGCGAGCGGACAAGAACCAGATCCCGATCCTGATGCTGACCGCACGCGACCAGGTCGCCGACCGCGTCGCGGGGCTCGAGGCCGGCGCCGACGACTATCTCGTCAAGCCGTTCGCGCTCGAGGAGTTGATCGCGCGGGTGCGGGCGCTGCTCCGCCGCCTCGGCGCCGACGAGACCGCGACCACCCTCGCCTTCGCCGACCTGGAGCTGAACACCGGGACGCGAGAGGTCACCCGCGGCGAGGAATCGCTCGTCCTGACACGCACCGAGTTCGCGCTGCTCGAGCTCTTCCTGCGCAACCCCAGACAGGTGCTGACGCGCTCGGTGATCTTCGACCGGGTCTGGGGCTACGATTTCGGCTACGGCTCGAACTCCCTCGACGTCTACATCAGCTACCTGCGAAAGAAGACCGAAGCCGGCGGTAAGCCGCGCCTGATTCACACGGTGCGCGGCGTCGGCTACGCCCTGCGAGAGCCATGACGCTGAGGGCACGGCTGGTGCTCGTGGTCGCCGTCGCGGTCGCCGCAGCGGTGGCGGTGGCCTCGGTGATCGTGTTCTTCGTGGTGCGGGGGGAGCTGAACGGCCAGATCGACCGGAACCTGCGCGGCCAGGCCGACAGGACTCGCGGTGCGCTCTATTTCCCGTTCGCCGTGCACCTGCGGGCAAAGATCTTCACCTTCCATCCGAGCGGATTCGACCTCGGTCAGCAGAACCAGTACTTCCAGTTCGTCGATTCGAGCGGCAGGATCTACCAGCCGGACACCTACCACGCCGTCACGCTCCCGACCAAGAACGCGCAGGCCGTCGCCTCCGGGGCGCGGCCGGCCTTCTACAACGACGCCGTCGTGAACCATCAGCACGTTCGCGTCTTCACCGAGCAGCTCCAGAACGACGTCGCCGTCCAGGCCTTGACTCCTCTGGCCGGCGTGGACAACGAGCTGTCGCGGATCAAGCTCTGGCTCGTGCTCGTCGCGATCGGGGGAATCGCCGTTGCCTCGGGCGCCGGCTTTCTCGTCGCACGAGCGACGCTGCGGCCGGTCCGCGAGCTCAGCGAGGCGGCCGAGCGCGTCCGCGCCACGCGCGACCTGAGCGAGCGCATCGAGGTCGGGGGAAGCGACGAGCTCAGCCGCCTCGCGCTCACCTTCAACGCGATGCTGGAGTCGCTCGACGAGGCGGCCCAGCGCCAGCAGCAGCTCGTCCAGGACGCCTCCCACGAGCTGCGGACACCCCTCACGAGCCTGCGCACGAACATCGAGGTGCTGGCCAGGGGCGAGGGCCTGCCCCTCGAGGAGCGCGACCAGCTCCTGCACGACGTCGTCGACCAGCTGGGCGAGATGACGGCGCTGATCAGCGAGTTGACCGAGCTCGCCCGCGGCGAGGAGCAGTCCGCCGAGCTCGAGCATGTTCGTCTCGACCTGGTCACGGAGGAAGCGATCCGCCGCACGACGCGCAACCATCCCGACGTCCCGATCCAGGCCGAGCTCGCGTCGGGGACGATCGTCGGGATGCCGGCCAGCCTCGAGCGGGCGATCGCCAACCTGCTCGACAACGCCGCCAAGTGGAGCCCGGCGGGGTCGCCCGTCGAGGTAAAGCTCGCAGACGGCGAGCTGACCGTCCGGGACCACGGCCCGGGGATCGCCGACGCCGACGTCCCGCACATCTTCGAGCGCTTCTACCGGGCGACCTCGGCGCGGAGCATGCCGGGCTCGGGTCTCGGGCTCGCGATCGTATGGAAGGTCGCAGAGGCCCACGGCGGCACCGTCGCGGCCGAGCCGGCGGCAGGGGGCGGCACGCTGATGCGGCTCCGGCTCGCAAACGGAAACGGCTCGGCGCGCGAGAGCGACAGCTCGTAGGGGCGTCACTCCGCGCCGCAGGGCGGGGACGCGGAGCTCGTCAGCTGACGACCGTTTCGTCTCTAATCCTGTTCTTAGCCTGACCTGGTTTGCTCCGCCGGAGCCTGCTGCCCGCGGGCGCCGTCGGGGGCGGGTTCGGGGGCGGAACCGGCGGCGGGGCGAGCGGCGGGGGCACCGGCACCGGTGCCAATCCGAGCACCTTCGCGGAGTTCCAGGCCTGCCTGAAGCAGCACGGCGGCGGCACCGGGGCTGCACCGGCGAAGATCCAGGCCGCGATCGCGGCCTGCCGGAGCCTGCTCCCGAACGGCGGGGCCGGGGCACCGACGACCACGACGGGCTAACCCGCCTCTAACGCCGGCGGCGCCGCCGGTACGGATCGGTCAGCGGCACGCAGCAGAAGAGCAGCACCGCAACGACCCCGAGACAGGCACCGACGACGGCCCCACCGGGTCTCGCCGCGTAGAGCACGTATAGGACGCCGATCGCGAGCAGCGTGAGCCCGTTTGCGAGCAAGAGGAACCGGATCACGAGGAGCGACCCGATCGAGCGCTGTCCGAGTCTCCGTCGAGTGCCGAACGTGATGCGATCGTAACCGGGCCGACAGCGCTTCTTAGACACTTCTTAGCCCCCTCTCAGCGCAGGGTAGGTCCCGGCGGCGAAGATACGGGCTGACCGTGGAAGGACTGAGCCGATGACATCCTCCAAGCGCAGCGCCGCGTTGACGGCAGCGGCCGTCGTCGCCATCCTCGGCCTCGGGGCCGGCGCCGGCGCCGGCCTCTATGCCTCACTCGCCTCGAGCAGCTCGACGACCACGGTCGTCAGCGACGTCACGACGCCGGCCCCGGCGGACCAGACCTCGGCCGCCGCGGGGCTGACGATCAACGCCATCTACCAGCGCAGCTACCAGGGCGTCGTCGACATCACGGTCGACTCGAGCTCCAGCTCGCCGTTCGGCTTCGGCGGGACGCAGCAGACGCAGGCCGAGGGCTCCGGGTTCGTCTACGACGCCCAGGGCGACATCGTCACCAACCAGCACGTGATCTCGGGCGCGACCTCGATCACGGTCAAGCTCTGGAATGGCCGGACCTACCCGGGCCACCTCGTCGGCTCGGACAGCTCGACCGACCTCGCGGTGGTGAAGATCTCCGCGCCCGCCTCGATGCTCCACCCGCTCAGCCTCGGCAACTCCGACGCGGTACAGGTCGGCGATCCCGTTGTCGCGATCGGCAGCCCGTTCGGGCTCAGCGAGACGGTGACGAGCGGGATCGTGAGCGCCCTCCACCGCAGCATCGACTCGCCCAACAACTTCACGATCGGCGACTCGATCCAGACCGACGCCCCGATCAACCACGGCAACTCGGGCGGCCCCCTGCTGAACGCCGCAGCACAGGTGATCGGGATCAACGCCCAGATCCAGAGCCAGTCTGGCGGCAGCGAGGGTGTGGGCTTCGCGATCCCGGCGAACACGGTCAAGTCGGTGGTCACGCAGATCGCGGCCGGGAAGACCGTCGCCCATGCCTACTTCGGCGTCCAGGTGCAGGACTCGACCACCCCGCCGGGGGCCGACCTCGCGCAGGTCCTGGTCGGCACGCCGGCCGCGAAGGCGGGCCTGAAGGCGGGCGACATCGTCGTCAAGCTCGACGGGAAGCCGATCGCCTCGGCCGCCGCCCTGTCGGCGGTGATGGACGCGAAGAAGCCCGGCGACAAGATGAGCGTCACCTACGTCCGCAACAGCCAGCCTCACACCGTCGTCGTCATCCTCGTGGCGCGCCCCGCCTGAGCACCGGGATGACACGCAACGCAGGCCGACGCCTCGACGGTCACGCGTGCGGTGACCGGAACCTTCGCCGGCGGCAGGCCCGGCACCGGCAGCGCTCCCGGCCCGGGAGGTGGATTCGGAGGCGGTCGCTTCGGCGACGGCGGCGGCCCGGGCGGCGGGCTCGGCGGTCGCTTCGGCCGCGGGCTGTTCGGCGATCTCGACGCCGCGGCCGCCTATTTCGGCGTCTCGACAACCGTGCTCCAGACCGATCTCCAGAACGGCCAGACGCTCGCCCAGGTCGCAAAGGCCCAGGGCAAGACGGTCGCGGGCCTGGTCGATGCGATGGTCGCCGTGCAGAAGCAGCAGCTCGAGGCGGCGGTCACGGCGGGGCAGCTGACCCGTGCGCAGGCCCAGCAGGTCGAATCGTCGCTCACCCAGCGCGTGACCGCGATCGTGAACGGGACGCGCCCCGGACGCGGGTTCGGCCCGGGCTTCGAGAGTGGCGACGACCGCGGCCGCTTCGGGGGCGACCCCGGCGGCGGCAACGGCACGTTCGGCAGCGCGACCGCCTGACCGCGGCAAGCCGCCCTCGTCCTGCCAGGGCCGCTACGCGGCGGCGGCGGCCTTGTCCTTCTTCAGGCCGCCGGAGGTGACTGCGACGATCTCCGCTGCGATGGCAAGCGCGATCTGGGCGGGTGCGCGACCGCCGAGATCGATGCCGGCCGGCCCGTGGATGCGTCCGAGGTCGGCCTCGGAGAAGCCCTGCTCGGAGAGGGCGGCGCGGCGGCGCTCCTGCGTGCGCTTGGCGCCGATCGCACCGACGTAGCGGGCATTCCGCTCGAGGGCGGCGGCGACGGCCGGGATGTCGAGCCGCTCCTCGTGGCTGAGCGTCACGACGACCGTCCGTTCGTCGATTCGATCGAGCACCTGGTCGGGCCAGGCGTTGATGATCTCGTCGGCGCTCGGGATCCGCTCGGGCGTCGCGAGCGCGGGCCTGGCGTCGACCACCGTCGTGCGCCAGCCGAGCTGCGCCCCGTAGGCGCAGAGGTGCTCCGCCGCCTCGGCGGCGCCGAAGATGACGACGCGAAGCGGACCCTCGACGACCTCGGCGAAGATGCCGTCGTCGCGCAACCCGGTGCCCTCGAGGACGCCGCGCTCGAGGCGCTTCTCGCCCGTCACGGTGTTCGTGTACAGCATCCCGTAGCCGTCCTCGTCGAGCAATGTCCGTACCTCGCTCCAGAGGTCGTGATCGGCGACCTCGAGCCAGACGTCGATCTCACCGCCGCAGGAGAGGCCGACCTCCCAGGCCTCGCTGTCGGCGACGCCGTAGTGGACGACGGATGGGTCGCCGCCGGCGAACAGCAGCCTGGCGCGCTCCACGACGTCTGCCTCGACGCACCCGCCGGAGACCGAGCCGACGAACCGCCCGCTCTCGCGGACGACCATCTTCGCTCCGGGCTGGCGCGGCGCCGACCGGATCGTCGAGACGACCGTAGCGACGGCCGCCTTCTCACCGGCCGCGGCGGCCTCGTCGATCACGTCGAGGATGTCGCGCATCGGCTTCTACGATACCCCGCCGGCCTGCAGCGGCGGGCAGATCTTGCCGCCGCGCCGCGAGCGGCCGGCGGCCCGGAGGGCGCGCGCGTAGGCCTCCGAGGCGGTGGCGGCACCCGCCATCACCTCGCCGGTCGAGCGCATCTCGGGGCCGCGCGAGGCGGCGCCCGGAAACCGCTCGGCCGGAAAGACGGCTTCCTTCGCCCACGCCCGCGAAGGCACGGCTCGCTCGGGTAGATCGAGTGCGGCGAGGCGCTCGCCGAGCAGGAGCCGCACGGCGTGATCGACCAGCGGCGTCCCGGTTGCCTTGGCGACGAAGGGAACGGTGCGCGAGGCTCGCGGGTTCGCCTCGAGCACCCAGAGCTTCCCTCCGGTCAGCGCGAGCTGGAGGTTGATGAGGCCGCGCGCGCCGAGGCCGGCGGCGATCCTGGAGGCGATCTCGCGGATCTCCTCCTCGAGCGCAGCCGAGACGGACGGCCCCGGCAGGACGCAGGCCGAGTCGCCCGAGTGGACGCCGGTCGGCTCGACGTGCTCGAGCACGGCGGCGACCCAGGCGCCCTCGCCGTCGCAGAGCGCGTCGACGTCGAGCTCGAGCGCGCCTTCGAGGTAGCGGTCGACCAGCACCGGCCCGTCGACGCGCAGCTCCTCAGCCGAGTGCGCGACGTGCATGCCGCGTCCGCCGAGCACGTGGTGGGGCCGCACGAGCACCGGGTAGCCGATCCTGTGCGCCACCTCGCGCGCCTCGTCGGCGTCGTTCGCGACGCCCCACTCGGGAGCGAGGTCACCGGCGAGCTTCGCGAAGCGCCCGCGGTCCTCGGCCATGTCGATCGCCTCGAGCGGGTCGCCGAGCAGTGGGACTCCGGCCGCCGCGAGCGCGGGCGCGAGGCGCAGCGGGGTCTGTCCCCCGAACGAGACAGCGACACCGACCGGCTGCTCGAGCTCGCAGATCTCGAGGACGTTGTGCTCGACGAGCGGCTCCAGGTAGAGCCGGTCGGAGGTGTCGTAGTCGGTCGAGACCGTCTCGGGGTTCGAGTTGACGAGCACCGCCTCGTAGCCGAGCCTGTGCAGCGCCTGCACCGCGTGGACGCAGCAGTAGTCGAACTCGATCGCCTGCCCGATCCGGTTCGGGCCGCCGCCGAGCACGATCACCGCGCGACCCGACGGCTTCGGGCCCTCGTCGGCGCCCTCGTGCGTGACGTAGTAGTACGGGGTCTTCGCCTCGAACTCGCCCGCGCAGGAGTCGACGGCAAGCCGGACCGGCTTGCCTCGAGAGTTCGAACCTGCCTTTGCGATCTCGCGCAGCCGGTCGGCGAAATGGGGATGGATGCCCGGCAGGGGGAGGTCTCGTCGCGCGGCTTCGAGCAGGAGGTCCCAGCGCTCGGGCACCGGCTCGGCCGCCCTGGCGACGAGCTCTTCGTCCGTCGCCGGAAACCTCACCGGCGGCGCTTCGCGCCCGACCATCGCCTTCAGGAACGCCTCCGCGAACGTCCGCCCGAGGCCGAGCGCCTCGCCGACCGCGCGCATCTCGGCGCCGAGCCGCCGCTCTGCGAGAGGGAACTTCTCGAAGTCGAAGCGCGGCGCCTTGACCGCGACGTAGTCGAGCGCCGGCTCGAACGCAGCCGTCGTCTTGCCGGTGATGTCGTTCGGCAGCTCGTCGAGCGTGAAGCCGACGGCGAGCAGCGCCGCGAGCTTGGCGATCGGGAAGCCGGTCGCCTTCGAAGCAAGCGCGGAGGAGCGCGAGACGCGCGGGTTCATCTCGATGATCCGGAACTCGCCGCTCTCCGGGTGCACCGCGAACTGGACGTTCGCTCCTCCGGTCGCGACGCCGACTGCGCGCGCCGTCGCAAAGGCCGCCTCGCGAAGCTGCTGGTAGATCGGGTCGGGGAGCGTCTGCTGCGGCGCAATCGTCCAGGAGTCGCCGGTGTGGACGCCCATCGGGTCGAGGTTCTCGATCGAGCAGACGACGACCGCGTTGCCGCGCGCGTCGCACATCACCTCGAGCTCGTGCTCCTGCCACCCCTGCAGATACTCCTCGACCAGCACCTGGCCGACCGGGCTCATCGCGAGGCCGTGTGCGACCACCGCCTGCAGCTCGCCGGCGGTCCAGGCCACGCCGCCGCCGGTGCCGCCGAGCGTGAACGCCGGCCGCACGATCGCCGGCACCGGGAAGTCGATCTCGGGCGTGGTCGCGACGATGCTGCGCGGGGTGGGCAGGCCGACGCTGTGGACGGTGGTGCGGAAGAGCTCGCGGTCCTCGGCGCGGCGGATCGCCTCCAGGTCGGCGCCGATCAGCTCGATCCCGAGCGGCGCCAGCTCGACCGCGAGGTTGAGGGCGGTCTGGCCGCCGAGCGTCGGCAGGATCGCGTCGGGCCGCTCCCGCTCGATCACCTGTGCGACGGTCTCGGCGTCGAGCGGCTCGAGGTAGGTCGCATCCGCCCACTCGGGGTCGGTCATGATCGTGGCCGGGTTCGAGTTGACGAGCACGACGCGATAGCCCTCGCGTCGCAGCACCCGGCAGGCCTGGGCGCCGGAGTAGTCGAACTCGCACGCCTGGCCGATCCGGATCGGCCCGGAGCCGAGGATCAGGATCGAGCGAAGGTCGGTGCGCTTCGGCATGTCTCGGCCAGGCGGTCGAAGAAGGGAAGCGCGTCGAGCGGCCCGGGCGACGCTTCGGGATGGAATTGCACGCTCTCGAACCCGTCGCCGTGCAGCCCTTCGCAGGTGCCGTCGTTCAGGGACACATGCGAGATGTCGCCGTCGGCGATCACGGCGAAGCCGTGGTTCTGCACGGTCACGAGCACCCGGCCGGTGGTCACGTCCTGGACGGGATGGTTTGCGCCGCGGTGGCCGAACGGGAGCTTGAAGGTGCCGTGGCCGAGCGCGAGCCCGAGCAACTGGTGGCCGAGGCAGACGCCGAAGAGCGGCACCCTGCCGAGCAGGTTCCGGATCGTCTCGACCTGGTCGGTCAGGACGGCCGGGTCGCCCGGGCCGTTCGCGATCAGGACGACGCGCGGCTCGGCGTCGAGGATCGCGTCCGCGTCCCACGAGCCCGGGACGACGTAGGCCTCGAGGCCGGCCTCGGCGAGACGGCGCGGGATCGAGCGCTTCGAGCCGAGATCGACGACGACCACCCGCGGGCCGGATCCGACCGAGAAGGGCTCGAGCGCGCCGACCTTGCGGTCGAGCGGCCGGCCGTCGATGAACGGCTCGGCGAGCGCACGCTCCCGAAGCTCCTCGACGGACGCGTCGCCGAGGGCACAGCGCAACACGCCGCCGTCCCGGATCTTGCGGACGAGCGTGCGTGTGTCGAGGCCGGCGAGGGCGACGACCCCGCGCTCGCGAAGCCACGCCGCGAACTCCGGGCGGGCGTCACGCATCACCACTCCCTCGCACTGAACCCGGTCCGACTCCATCCTCGTCTCGTCGACGCCGTAGGTGCCGATCAGGGGATAGGCGAAGCAGAGCACCTGGGCGACGTAGCTCGGGTCGGTGACCGACTCCTCGTACCCGGTCATCGCGGTCGTGAAGCAGGCCTCGCCCGCCGCGACCCCGGGCGCACCGATCGAGACCCCCGGGAAGACGGTGCCGTCCTCGAGGACAAGCTTCTGCATAGATTGCACGGTTGTGCATAATACGCATATCGTGCGCACCGCGGCCGTCCTAGGCACCGCCGGCTACACCGGGCAGGAGACGCTCGACCGGATCCTCGCCCACCCCGGGCTCGAGGCGGTCGCGCTCGGTTCGGATTCGCTCGCCGGACGGCCGGCCCAGGCACTCGACCCGCGCCTGAACGGCGCCCTCCCGGCGTTCGTGCGGAACGCCGAGGCCGCAGGAAGCGGCGCCGACGTGATCTTCCTCTGCCTTGGGAACGACGCGGCCGCGAGCTTCGATCCGCCCGACGGAGCGGTGGTCGTCGATCTCGGCGGCACCCACCGGCTCGTCGACGAGCGGCTCGCCGAACGGTGGTACGGCGTCGCTCCCGGCGCCTGGAGCTACGGCCTGCCCGAGGTGCACCCGGCCGAGGGCCGCCTGATCGCGAACCCCGGCTGCTACGCGACCGCGGCCCTGCTCGCGCTCGCTCCGCTCGAGGGCGCGATCTCGGGCGACGTGATCGTCGACGCCAAGTCGGGGATGACGGGGGCCGGCAAGTCGCTGCGCGACAGCTCTCACGCGGGCGCGGTGCTCGAGAACTTCGCGGCCTACTCGGTGGGCGCCCACCGGCACGCACCCGAGATCGAGCAGACGCTCGGCTCACCCGTGTGCTTCGTGCCCCACCTGCTGCCCGTGCGCCGGGGGCTGCTCGCCACCTGCTACCTCCGCACCGACTACCTCGACACCGGCGCCGACATCCGGGCGCTGCTCGAAGGGGCGTACGCCGGCAGCGAGGTCGTGCGTGTCCTGCCGGACGGGATCGAGCCCGAGATCGGGCGGGTGCACGGCACGGACGCCGCCGAGATCGGCGTCTTCACCGACGGCTCGACCGGGACGGCGATTGTGATCTGCGCGATCGACAACCTCGGCAAGGGGGCGGCCGGGCAGGCGATGCAGAACGCGAATCTGGCGCTCGGGCTGCCCGAGACGCACGGCCTCCGGCTCGGCGGCGTCCTGGTATGAGCGTCACGGCCGCCAGGGGGTTCGTCGCCTCGGGGATCGCCGCGGGGATCCGCCGGCGCGACCGCAAGGACCTCGCGATCGTGCGCTCGGTGCCGCCCGCCGTCGGCGCCGCGATGTTCACGCGCAACAAGGTGCAAGCGGCGTGCCTGCTGGTCTGCCGGTCGCACCTCGACCTCGCCGAGCCCCAGGCGGTCGTGATCAACTCCGGTGTCGCGAACGCCGCGACCGGCGAGCGGGGCAAGATCGACGCGCTCGCGACGGCGGCCGAGGCGGCCCGGCTCCTCGACCTCGACCTGGAGGAGGTGCTCGTCCTCTCGACCGGCGTGATCGGAGCGCGGCTGCCGCTGCACAAGCTGCTTCCCGGGCTCGAGCCTGCGGCGGCGGGGCTCTCGGAGAGCGGCGGCGCCGACGCCGCCGAGGCGATCATGACCACGGACACGCGCTCGAAGGAGTCGGTCATCACCCGCGACGGGTTCACCGTCGGCGGCATGGCCAAGGGCTCCGGGATGATCCACCCCGACCTCGCGACGATGCTGGCGGTCGTCACCACCGACTACCCGCTCGAACCGGGCGAGGCGATCGAGCTCCTGCGGCCCGCGGTCGAGGCGTCCTTCAACGCGATCTCGGTCGACGGGGAGCCTTCGACGAACGACTGCGTGATCCTGCTCGCGAACGGCGCCGGCGGCGTCTCCCGCACGAACGCCACGGACGCAGCCTTCGCCGAGGCGCTCGGTCAGGTGTGCTCTGACCTCGCGCGGCAGGTGGTCGCCGACGGGGAGGGGATCACCGTGCTCGCCGAGATCAACGTCACCGGCGCCGTCGACGACGGCCAGGCGAAGGCGATCGCCCGCCGGATCGCAACGTCGCCGCTCGTCAAGACGGCCCTGTTCGGGCATGACGCCAACTGGGGCCGCGTCCTGATGGCGGCCGGCAGCGCTCCCTGGAACGGCGGCTACGCGGCAGTCGACGCCGAGCGGGTCACCCTCCGCTACAACGGCACCGTCGTCCTCGACGTGGGCGCGCCGACCGACGTCGAGCCGGACGTCTCGGGGCCGAGCTGCACGATCGACCTCGAGCTCGGCCTCGGCACTGGCCGGGCCGGCTACCTGACGAGCGATCTCTCCTACGACTACGTCCGCATCAACGCGGACTATAGAACGTGAGTCGCCTGGTGGTGAAGGTGGGCGGAAGCGTTGCAGAGGGGTCCGCGACCCACGTTCTTGACCTCGTGGCCTCCGGCCACGAGGTATGCGTCGTGCACGGCGCCGGGCCGCAGATCTCGCTCGAGATGGAGCGCGCGGGGATCTCCGTGCAGTTCGTGCATGGGCGGCGGGTGACCTCGCCGGAGGGGATCGCGGTCGTGCGGGCCTCGCTCCTTGCGGTCAACGCGGCGCTCTGCGCGGCGATCGGCGAGCGGGCGGTGCCGCTCATCGGCGACGAGATTGGCTTCGAGGCGACACCCGTCCCCGAGCTCGGACTCGTCGGCGATCCGCTGCCGTCACGGCCGGCCGCGGTGGTCGCCGCGCTCGCGGCCGGCTCGATACCCGTCGTCGCCCCGATCGCGGTCGGCCCGTTGAACGTCAACGCGGACGAGGCGGCGGCCGCGCTCGCCCTCGGGCTCCACGTCGACCGCCTTCTGTTCCTGACGGACGTGGACGGCCTGATTCTCGACGGCGAGGTCGTCGACTCGATCGGCGTCGACGCCGCCGCCGAGCTGCTCGGCGGCGGCACGCTCCAGGGCGGGATCATCCCGAAGCTCGGCGCCGCCGTCACGGCGGCCCGGGGCGGCGTTCCGGCTTCGATCGGCCGCACCGCGGTCGCCGCCGCAGGGGTGGCCGCATGAGACACGTCCGGCCGAGCCATGTCCGGTGTCCGACGCCGCCCTCGAAGTGTGGCGGGCGCACCGGAAACCCGCATGGCTCCTTGCCCCCCGCGCCCAAAACCGTGGTCGGACACCGTGACGGAAGTGTGACGGGATGAACGTGCTCGCCGGCACGCCGCTGCTTCCCACGTATGCACGCTTCCCGATCACCTTCGTCGACGGCGAGGGGTCCTGGCTGATCGCCGACGACGGGCAGCGCTACCTCGACCTCCTCGCCGGGATCGCAGTCGTCAGCCTCGGGCACTGCCATCCGGCCCCGCTCGCGGCGGCGAAGGAGCAACTCGAGCGGCTCTGGCACGTCTCGAACCTCTATTCCACCGAACCGATGGAGAACCTGGCGCGGGCGCTCTCGGAGCGGTTCGGCGGCGCGCAGGCCTTCTTCTGCAACTCGGGCACCGAGGCTGTCGAGGCCGCGATCAAGTGGGCGCGCAAGTCGACGGGCAAGCCGGGCCTGGTCGCGCTGGAGGGCTCGTTCCACGGCCGCACGATGGGCGCGCTCTCGATCACGGGGCAGCCCGCGAAGCAGGCGCCGTTCGCCCCGCTCGTGCCGGGCGTCACGTTCGCGACCCCGGAGACACTCGCCGCAGCCGTCGGCCCGGAGACCGCGGCGATCGTCCTCGAGCCGATTCTCGGGGAGGGCGGCGTCCTGCCGCTCTCGCAGGAGACCCTCGAGGAGGCCCGGGTGCTCGCGGACGAAAACGACGCACTGCTGATCTTCGACGAGGTGCAGACCGGCATCGGACGGACCGGCGAGTTCTTCGCCTGGCAGCGCACCGGCGTCCGTCCCGACGCGGTCACGCTCGCCAAGGGCCTCGCAAACGGCCTTCCGATCGGCGCGCTGCTCGTGGCCGACACCGCCCCGACGGGGTTCGTGCCGGGCGATCATGCGTCGACCTTCGGCGGCAACCCGGTCGCCTGCGCCGCCGCCTGCGCCGTCGTCGAGGCGATCGACGCCGACCTGCTCGCGCATGTACGCGCCGTCGGCGAGCGATTCGAGGCCCAGCTCGAGGACGTGCGCGGCGCCGGCCTCCTCCTCGCCGTCGAGCTCGGCCGGCCCGCCGGCCCCGTCGCCCACGCCGCGCTCGAGCACAACCTGCTCGTCGGCACGGCCGGCGAGACGGCGCTGCGGCTCACGCCGCCGCTGACGATCTCGGCGGAGGAGGCCGACCTCGGCGTCGACCTGCTGCGGGAGACGCTCGGATGACGACGCGGTTCGAACGGCAGGGCGCGATTCTCAAACTGGTCGAGCAGGAGCACATCTCGACGCAGGCCGATCTCGCCGAAGCCCTGCGCGCCGACGGGATCGAGACCGTCCAGGCGACGATCTCCCGCGACATCGCCCAGCTTGGCCTCGTCAAGGTGCGGAACGGTGACGGCCGCCTGATCTACGCGCTTCCGGGAGCCGCCGACCTGCGCCGGCTCGAGCAGCTGACCTCGGCGTTGCGCAGCTGGGGCGGCGCGATGATCCCGACCCACGGACTGCTCGTGATCCACACGCCGCGAGGCTTTGCCGCGGCCCTGGCGGACGCGATCGACGAGGCGGGCCTGCACGAGGTCGCCGGCACGGTCGCGGGCGACAACACGATCCTCGTCGCCGTCCGCGACGGCGCGAGCGCCGCCGAGCTCGCCGCCGACTTCACGCACTACCTCGAGCACGAGGGCGAAGAGTGAGCGCGAACGGCGGAGGCGGCGCCATCCTCTCGTCGCTGCCCGTCGGCGAGCGGGTCGGGATCGCCTTCTCGGGCGGGCTCGACACCTGCTGCGCGCTCGCCTGGATGCGCGACCGGGGCGCGATCCCGTACGCGTTCACCGCCGACCTCGGCCAGTACGACGAGCCGGACATCGGCGCCGTCCCCGACCGGGCACTGGCCTACGGCGCGGAGGAGGCCGTGCTCGTCGACTGCCGCGACGCCCTCGCGCGGGAGGGCCTCGCCGCGCTGCAGTGCGGCGCCTTCCACATCCAGACGGCCGGGAAGCGCTACTTCAACACGACGCCGCTCGGGCGCGCCGTCACCGGGACGATGCTCGTCCGGGCGATGCGCGAGCACGACGTCGAGATCTGGGGCGACGGCTCGACCTACAAGGGCAACGACATCCAGCGCTTCTATCGCTACGGCCTGCTCGCCAATCCGGCCCTGCGCGTCTACAAGCCGTGGCTCGACGCCGACTTCGTCGCCGAGCTCGGCGGCCGCAAGGAGATGAGCGAGTGGCTGGAGGCACGCGGGCTCCCGCACGGTAGCTCGGTCGAGAAGGCCTACTCGACCGACGCGAACCTGCTCGGAGCGACCCACGAGGCCAAGGGCCTCGAGCTGCTGTCGACCAGCATGAGCATCGTCGAGCCGATCATGGGCCTCGCCCACTGGGACGCGGCGGTCGAGATCGAGCCCGAGACGGTGACGATCCGCTTCCGCAACGGACTGCCCGTGGCGGTCGGCGGAGTCGAGTCCGACGACCCGTTCGAGCTCGTTCGGGCAGCGAACGAGATCGGCGGCCGCCACGGGCTCGGGATGTCCGACCAGATCGAGAACCGGATCATCGAGGCGAAGAGCCGCGGCATCTACGAGGCGCCCGGGATGGCGCTCCTGCATGTCGCCTACGAGCGGCTGCTGAGCGCGATCCACAACGAGGCGACCCTCGAGCAGTACGCCGAGCAGGGCCGGAGGCTCGGGCGGCTCCTCTACGAGGGCCGCTGGTTCGACCCGCAGGCTCTGATGTTGCGCGACAGCCTGCAGCGATGGGTTGCCGCGGTCGTCACCGGCGAGGTCACGCTCGAGCTGCGACGCGGCGACGACTACACGATCCTCGACACGGCCGGCGACGCCGTCACCTACGACCCGGAGCGGCTCAGCATGGAGCGCAGCGCGACCGCGTTCACCGCGGCCGACCGGATCGGCCAGCTCGCGGTGCAGGTGAACGACATCGCCGACACGCAGCGGATGCTCGCCGAGCAGCGGCGGCTCCGGCTCGCGCCGCCGGCACGGGCCTCCGATCCGCTGGAGCTCGGCGAATGACGCTCTGGGCGGGCCGGGTCGGCGCCGCGCTCGCTCCCGAGGTGTGGGAGTTCCTGCGCGCGCAGGACGACGAGCTCCTCCCCTATGACCTCGAGGGGACGCTCGTCCACGCCCGCCGGCTCGAGTCGGCAGGGCTGCTCACGGCCGCGGAGCTCGGGGAGGTCGAGCAGCGGCTGGCCTCGATCACGATCGACGAGCTCGAGGAGGGCGACGAGGACGTTCACTCGGCGATCGAGCGGCTGCTCGGCGAGGTCGGCCGGAAGATCCACGCCGGCCGCTCGCGCAACGACCAGGTCGCCGCCGCCTTCCGGCTGTTCGTCTCGCATGCCTGCGCGGAGGCCGAGGAGGCGCTGCGTGGGTTCGCGCGCGCCGTGCTTGCCCGTGCGGCGGAGGAGGCGGAGACCCCGATGCCGGGCTACACGCACCTCCAGCGGGCGATCCCCGTCACCGTCGGCCACCACCTGCTCGCCTGGGCCGAGATGCTCGAGCGGGACCGGGCGCGGCTGAGGTTCGCCGGCCTGCAGGCGATCCCGTCGCCGCTCGGCGCGGGCGCCCTCGCCGGCTCGACGCTGCCGCTGCCCCCGCCACCCGACCCGATGCGCAACTCGATCGACGCCGTCGCCGACCGCGACTTCGCGCTCGACTACCTCTACGCCTGCGCCGTCCTCTTCGGGCATCTCTCGCGGATCGGGGAGGAGCTCGTCCTCTGGACGACCTCCGAGTTCGGCTTCGCCCGGCTGCCCGAGGGAGCGGCGACGGGCTCGTCGATGATGCCGCAGAAGCTGAACGCCGACGTCGCCGAGCTGGCCCGCGGCAAGGCCGGCACCGCGATCGGGCGGCTGACCGGCCTGCTCGCCACGATCAAGGGGCTGCCGCTCGCCTACAACCGCGACCTGCAGGAGGACAAGGCGCCGGTGTTCGGCGCGAGGACGGACGTGAAGGGCGCGCTCGAGGCCCTGACGGTGCTCGTGCAGGGGCTGGCCTTCGATCGCGACCGGCTCGCCGCGGCCTGCGCCGACCCGCTCCTGCGGGCGACGGATGCAGCAGAGGCGCTCGTCGCGCAGGGCACACCGTTCCGGGACGCCCACGAGCACGTCGCCGCCCGGGTCCGGGCGGGCACGTTCGAACCGCCCGCGACTGTGGCGCCCCGCCTCGGCGATGTAGGGGCCGCGGTCGAGGCGGCGAAAGAGCGGTGGCTGTGAAGTCTCCGCTGCCGGTCTCGCTCTCGGGCCGCGATCTGCTCAGGATCGGCGACCTCGTTCCTGCCGAGGCCGAGGCGATCCTCGACCTCGCCGACGAGCTCAGGCTCGACCGGACGCCGCGCCTGCCCGGCAAGTCGCTCGGCCTGATCTTCGGCCAGCCGTCGACCCGCACCCGGATCTCGTTCGGGGTCGCGATCATCCAGCTCGGCGGCGGCTTCGTCACGCTGACCCCCACCGAGATGCAGCTCTCCCGCGGCGAGTCGCTGAGCGACACCGCCCACGTCCTCTCGCGCTACCTCGACGCGCTCGCGATCCGCGTGCTCTCGCACGAGGAGCTCGAGGCATGGGCGGATGCGGCCGAGATCCCGGTGATCAACGCGCTCACCTCGATCGAGCACCCGTGCCAGGCGCTCGCCGACGTGCTGACCATCCGGCAGCGGCTCGGTGGGCTGGAAGGCGTCCGGGTGGCCTGGGTCGGCGACGGGACGAACGTGCTCGTCTCGCTCGCGCACCTGGCGAAGCTGACCGGGATGGAGATCGTCGCCGCCTGCCCCGAGGGCTACGACCCGCCCGCCGGCACCCCGCTCCAGGTCGTCCGCGACCCGCGGGAGGCGGCCGCGGGCGCCGACGTCCTCGTCACGGACATCTGGGTCTCGCTCGGCCAGGAGGAGGAGCGGGCCCGGCGCCTCCGCGACCTCGAGTCCTACCGCCTCGACGAGTCCCTCCTCGCCCTTGCCGCGCCGCGGGCGATCGTGCTCCACTGCCTCCCCGCCCATCCGGGCGAGGAGATCAGCCCCGGCGTCATCTACGGTGAGCGCTCGGCCGTCTGGGACGAGGCGGAGAACCGGCTGCACGTCCAGAAGGCGCTGCTGGCGCTGCTGCTCGGCTGACCCGGCAAGCGGGGTCAGGCAGCCGCTAGCGGGAACGGCGGGAGAGCTCGTCCTCGACCGCCGCGATGTCGAGCCCGCGCGAGGCGAGCAGCACGTACAGGTGGTAGAGCAGATCGGCCGTCTCCGAGACGACGCGCTCGTCGCTCTCCGCCAGCGCCGCGGTCACGACCTCGACCGCCTCCTCGCCGACCTTGCGGGCGACGGCGGCGACGCCGTCGTTCAGGAGCTTCGTGGTGTACGAGCCCTCGGGCCGCTCGGCAGAGCGCTCCGAGATCGTCCGCCAGAGCGCCGGCGCAAAGCACGAGAGCGACCCCGTGTGGCACACCGGCCCCGCCGGGCGCACCCGCAGCAGCAGCGCGTCGCCGTCGCAGTCGTCGCGGAGCTCCTCGACCGCGAGCGTGTTGCCGGAGGTTGCCCCCTTGCGCCAGTACTCCTCCCGGGAGCGGCTCCAGAACCACGCCTCGCCGGATTCGCGGGTGCGACGCTCCGCCTCGCCGTCCATCCAGGCGAGCATCAGCACGCGACCGGAGTCCGCGTCCTGAACGATCGCCGGACGGAGCTCGCCGTCGGGAGCTGTCGCCTCAGGCGGCATCGCGGAGCTTCACCCCCATCCCGCGCAGCTCCTCGCGAAGCGAGGTGAGCCGTTCCGGGTCCTCGTGCAGGATCGATGCCAGCAGGGCCGCCTGGGCCACCTCGAGCGCCTCGGCGACGTGCGCGGCGCCACCCGCTCCGCCCGAGGCGATCACCGGCAACGAGACGGCGTCCGCGACCGCACGGGTGATCTCCAGGTCGTATCCGGCCTGCGTCCCGTCCGAGTCGATCGAGGTGAGCAGGATCTCCCCCGCCCCGCGCTCCTCGGCCTCGACCGCCCACTCGACCGTCCCGCGCGCCGTGTCCGTCGTGCCGGCACGCGTCCGGACGCGCCCGCCCTCGGTGTCGATCGCGACCACGACTGCCTGCGAGCCGAGCTTCTCGGCCAGGGTCGTGATCAGCGACGGGCTCGCGAGCGCGGCCGAGTTGACGGAGATCTTGTCCGCGCCCGCAGAGAGCAGCGCGTCGGCGTCGGCGACGACGCGGATGCCGCCGCCGACAGTGAACGGGATCGCGAGCTGCTCGGCCACCCTGCGGACGACCCCGACGAGCGTGTCGCGCTCCTCGAGCGTCGCCTTCACGTCGAGGAACACGAGCTCGTCGGCGCCGCGATCCGAGTAGGCGGCGCCGAGCTCGACCGGATCGCCGACGTCTCGCAGCTCCTGGAACTTGACGCCCTTGACGACGCGGCCGCCGGCCACGTCCAGGCACGGGATCAGGCGCGGGAGAGGGATCGCTCCCTCACCTCCCCGAGCACCCGGTCGAGGTAGCGCGCGCCGGCCGCGCCGCTCTTCTCGGGGTGGAACTGGACGCCGAGGAAGGAGCCGGTGCGCGCTTCGGCGACGATGCCCTCCGACCACGCGGTCGCGAACGGCGTCTCGGCCGCGTAGGAATGTGCGAAGTAGAACGCCGCGCCGTCGAGCCGCGTCGAGTCGGCCCCGGCCGATTCGACCGGCGCCCAGCCCATCCGCGGCACGCGCTCGCTCTGCAGGCGCACCGAGCGGCCCGGCAGGATCCCGAGCCCGTCGACGCCGCCGTCCTCCTCCGAGTGCTCGAGCGCCAGCTGGAGGCCGAGGCAGATGCCGAGCACGGGCCGGTCGTCGGCGACACGCGCCCGGAGCACCTCGTCGAGCCCCTGGCGTCGCAGCTCCTCCATCGCCGTGCGGGCCGACCCGACACCCGGCAGGACTGCGAGATCGGCGGTGGCGACGTCGTCGACGAGCTCGGCGCCGAGCCGCCGGAGAGCGATCTCGACCGACCGGATGTTCCCGGCCCGGTAGTCGCAGACCGCGACCCTCACAGGTTTCCCTTCGTCGAGGGGATACCGGTCGACTCGACGCGCAGGGCCGTCTTGAGCGCGCGCCCGACCGCCTTGTAGGCGGCCTCGGCGACGTGGTGCGCGTCGCGGCCGGAGGCCTCGACGTGGATCGCCATCCGTCCGGCCTGCGCGAGGCTCGTGAAGAAGTGTCCCGCCATCCCCGGCTCGGGCTCGATCGCCAGCTCGGCATACGGGCGCCCGCCGAGGTCGACCGCCGCCCGTGCAAGCGCATCATCCATCGGAACGACGGCGTCGCCGTAACGGGCGATCCCGCGACGGTCGCCGAGGGCGCGGTCGAGCGCCTCGCCGAATGCGAGCGCGGTGTCCTCGACCGTGTGGTGGTCGCCGGTCTCGAGGTCGCCGGCGGCCTCGACGACCAGGTCGAGGCCGCCGTGGAAGGCGAGCTGCTCCAGGAAGTGGTCGTAGATCCCACTGCCCGTCTGCACGGTCACGCGGCTCGCGCCGTCGAGCCCGAGCCGGACGGCGATGCGGGTCTCGGCGGTCGCGCGAAGGTGCCGGACGGCCCGGCCCGCCGCAGCCGCGACCGGCGAGGGCCGGTCGAGCAGCCGCGCGATCGTCTCGACCAGGAGGTCGTCGTCGGCGCGGTCACGGATCGTGATCCGGATCCCGTCGTCGTAGGCGCGCACCACGAGCCCCTGCCCCAGCAGCCGCGCCGCCAGCTCGCGGCCGTCGCCGACGGGGACGAAGAGGAAGTTGGCGTTCGACGCCAGCGGTGGAAGCCCGATCGCCCGGAGGCCTGCGGCGAGCCGCTCGCGCTCCTCGATCACCGGCCGGACGTCGGGAGGCGAGGCGAGCGCCGCGACCGCGAGGGCGGCCGAGACGCTCGAGACGGGCGCGGGCGCCTGCCGTGCGTTCAGCTCGGCCGCCAGGTCGGCAGCGGCGAGCACGTAGCCGATCCGCGCCCCGGCGAGGCCGAAGGCCTTCGAGAACGTCCGCAGGACGATCACGCCGTCGTCGAGCAGCGGCACCGCCGTCTCGCCGAAGTACTCGTAGTAGGCCTCGTCGACGACGAGCGGCCTCGCCTCCGGCAGCGGCCGCACCGCGCCGTCCGGGCTGTTCGGCCGGCAGGTGAAGGTCAGGGCGGCGCCGTCATTGCCAATCTCGGCGCCCGCCAGCTGCGCGGCGAGACGGTAGAGCGGATACGTGGGCGGCTCGGGAATTGCGATCGTGTCCCCCGGGCCGGCGTAGCAGCGCGCCACGAGGAGGATCAGGTCGTCGGCGCCGACGCCGAGCACGACGTTCTCCGGCTCGACGCCGTTGTACCCGGCAATCGCACGGCGCAGCTCGAGGTAACCGCCGGGCGGGTAGCCGTTGATCGTGGCAAGAGCGCGCGCGACCGTGCCCGGCCGCGTCGAGGGAAGCGGCAGCGGCGGCGTGTTCTGGTCGTAACGCACGACCTGCGAGGGGTCGATACCGGCCAGGCGCGCGACCTCGTCGCTCGGAGGCGCCCAGGTGTAGGCGGTGAACTCGGGCGAGAGCGCCTTCATCGCCGCACCGCCGCCGCGTGCGCCGGCATACCCTCGGCCGCCGCGAGCGCCTCGACCGTGGGACGGAGCAGGGCGAGCCCCTCGGGTGTGATCCTCTGTGTCGTCACCGGCTTCAGGAATGTCTCGATTCCGAGCCCCCCGGTCGACCGGGCCCAGCCGCTCGTCGGGAGGACGTGGTTGCCTCCGGTCGCGTAGTCGCCGGCCGCGACGGGCGACGACGGCCCGACGAACACGGCGCCCGCGTTGCGCACCCGACCGGCGAGCGCCTCGGCGTCGCCCAGCAGCACGAGGTGCTCGGGCGCGATCGCCTCCGCCTCCCCGAGCGTCGCCACCTCCCGGCAGACCGTGTCGGGCCCATGCTCCGCCTGCGCGGCGAGCTCGAGCTCGACCACGCGCCGGTCGACCTCCCCGGCCGCGACCACCACCACCTCGGACGGGCCGCCCGGCAGGTCGATCGCAACGTCGCGCTGCACCGCGAGCTTGGCCTCGTTCACATGGGCGTTCCCGGGCCCCACGATCTTGTCGACGCGGCGGACATAGGCGAGCCAGGCGATCGCCTGCGGGCCCCCGAGCGCCCACACCTCGTCGATCCCGAGCTCCGCCGCCGCGGCACCGACAAGGCCGGCGCCGGTCGGCGGCGTGCAGACGACCAGCCGCTCGACTCCCGCGACCTGTGCCGGAACAGCGCACATGACCAGGGTGGAGACGAGGTTCCGGGGAACGTAGATCCCGACGGTCTCGAGCGGCACCCAGCGGCGCTCGAGCACGACGCCCGGCTCGACCTCGAGCGAGATGTCGGCCGGGCGTTGAGCCTCGTGCCAGCGCCGCACCCTGTCGGCGAGCGCGAGCAGAGCCTCACGCGGCAGCAGACCGGGCTCGGGCACGGCGGGCGCCGGCTCGACGCCGTCGAGCTCGACCGCCCAGCGGCGCACCGCCTCGTCGCCGTCGCGCTTGACCTCCTCGACGATCGTCGTCACCGCGTCATCCGCTCGACGGGAACGACGAGGATCGACGTGGCCCCGGCCGCCTCGAGCTCGGGCAGCAGCCGCCACACGTCGGCGGAAGGGACGAGCGCGTGCACGGCGACCATCTCGGGCTCGGCCAGCGGGAGCACGCTCGGCGAGCGCGAGCCGATGATCCGGCAGACGTCGTCGAGCGCCGATTTCGGCGTGTTCAGCATCAGGTAGCGGTGTGCGCGCGCCTCGACGACGGCGCGCATCATCGAGACGAGCCGGCTCGTGTCCGCCCCCGGCTTGCCGATCAGGACGGCCTGCGACGAGAAGAGCACGCCGAGCGAGCGGAGGCCGTTCATACGCATCGTGTTCCCGGACGAGACGAGGTCGACGATCCCGTCGGCGAGCCCGAGGCGCGGCGCGATCTCGACCGATCCGGTGACGTCGACGAGTGCCACCTCGACCGGCATCAACTCGCGGGTCAGCCGCGGGTAGACACTTGCGACCGTCGCTCCCTCGAGATCCTCGAGCCGCTCGTAGCGTGACTCCTCCGGCACGGCCGCCTCGAGCCGGCACGAGCCGAAGCCGAGCTCCAGCAACTCCTCGACCTCGGCCCCGCGCTCGCGCACGAGGTCCTGCCCGGTGATGCCGCAGTCGACGACGCCGTCCTGGACGTACTCGGGGACGTCGGCGGCGCGCACGAGCAGAACGTCGACGGGCGCGTTCCGGCAGGGGAAGGCGAGCGCGCGCTCCCCCGGCTGCTCGGGGCCGAGCCCGGCGTCCTCGAGCAGGGAGACCGACGGCTCGCGCAGGCGTCCCTTGACCGGGACGGCGATCCTCAGGCGGTCGACGCCGCCGCCTTCAGCCGGTCGAGCGCCAAGCGGTAGCCGCCCTCGCCGTGGCGAAGCCAGTGCGCGACCCGCGTCACCGTCGTCGTCGAGGCGTGCGTCTTCTGCGCGATCTCGAGATACGGAAGCCCCCGGTCGACGAGCTGTGCCACTGCCCACCGGTGCGCCATCGCCTCGAGCTCCGCGAGCGTGCAGAGGTCCCGCAGGAACCGCTCGACCTCGTCCCGCGACTCCAGCCGCAGGACCGCTTCCGAGAGATCCTTCAGTTCTCGCGTCTTCCATGGATGTCGTCCCCGCTCTGCCATCTGAACCTCTGCCGTCTCGAATATCTGCGTCTGGAGCTTCCGGCGCCTCGGGCCTCCGACGGCGTCGATTCGCATTCTTGATGTTAGCACGTTAACATGGCGGCGTGCTATCTGAATGGCTCGAATCCCCCATCGAGGTGATCCCTGCCGTCGACGTTCTCGGCGAGGGCGCCGTCCGCCTCCATCAGGGTGCCTACGACGAGGTCGTCGAGGAGGCCGGCGATCCGGTCGACCTCGCCCGGCGGTTCGCCGAGGCCGGCGCGGCGCGGATCCATCTCGTCGACCTCGACGGCGCGCGCTCGGGGGCGGTGCGTCCCGATCTCGTCCGGCTCGTGGCGGCGACCGTCGCGCCCGCCCTGCTCCAGGCGTCGGGCGGGATCCGGTCGCTCGACGACGCCCGTGTGCTACTCGGCTCCGGCGCGGACCGCGTGGTCGTCGGCACGGCGGCCTTCCCCGACCCGGCGCCGTGGTCGGCCGCGCTCGGCGACCGGCTCGTGGTCGCGCTCGACGTCCGCGAGGGCATGGTCAGGACCGCGGGCTGGACGGCCGACTCGGGCCTGTCGCTCGCCGAGGCGGTCGAGCGCTGCCTCGCCGCGGGCGTGCGGCGGGCCCTCTGCACCGCGATCGACCGCGACGGGACACTCGGCGGGCCCGACCTCGAGCTCGTTTCCTCGGTCGCAGCGTCCGGCCTTCGCGTCCTCGCGGCCGGCGGCGTCCGCTCGCCGGCGGATGTCCGCGACCTCGCCGGCGCCGGCGCCGAGGCGGCCGTCGTCGGGCGTGCCCTCCTGGCAGCCGGATGAGACGCCGGCCGCCGGTCGTCCGTTGACCATCGACCCCCGGGTTGTCTATGGTGTTTCCGGGCCGCGACCCGCCGGCCGCCCGCATCCACCGAGGTGAACCACATGCGCAAGCTCGCGACGACGCTCGCACTCACGGCAACCCTGGCGCTGGCAGCAGCCGCAGGCGCAGCCCTGCCCACCTCCGGAGCGTTCGCCGGGAAGACGTCGCTCCGCCCGATCAACGGCTTTCCTGACCTCGTCACCTTCGTCTCGGCGAAGAGCGGCCACGTGCTGCGGAAGTTCACGTTCGGGACGCTCGGCTGCTTCGGCACCGGCGCCTTCCCGGTCGGCGTCGACCCGTACGGCATGCCCGAGTCGATCGGCGCGATGCCGCTGGTGAAGGTGAGCCCGAAGGGGACGTTCGTGCTCACGGCGAAGCCGAAGTTCGCCGGAAGCGACGGGACGGTGACCACGGCCACGATCAAGGGCAGGTTCGTCAACCGGAAGGTCGTGAAGGGGACGATCACGATCTCGCAGCTTCAGAACGGCGACAAGTGCGGCCCGTCGACGATGAAGTTCACCGCCGTCCCCGGGACTCCGGCGAGCCTCGGCTTCAACGGCCCGTAGCCTCGCCGCCAGGGGGCCGCTAGAGTGGGTCCGCCCGCGGCGCTGCGAGATTCCGAACCGGGTCAGATCCGGGAGGAAGCAGCCCTAAGGATCCCTCGCAGGTGCCGCGGACAAAAAGCCTCGCGGGAGGCGGCGATGCGCTAGGAGATCCGGCGCTCGCGGTCGGTCCAGAACCGCTCGCGGAGCTCTCGCCGCAGGATCTTGCCGGCGGTGTTGCGGGGCAGCTGCGCAACGATGTCGACGTGCTTCGGGCGCTTGTAGGCGGAGACCTGCGTGCCGCAGAACTCGATCAGCTCCTCCTCCGTCGCGGATGCGCCGGGCTTCAGCGAGACCGTTGCCCGGACCGCCTCGCCCCAGTGCTCGTCCGGAATGCCGAACACGGCGGCCTCCGCGACCGCCGGATGGGCGGCCAGCACCTCTTCGATCTCGCGCGGGTAGATGTTCACCCCGCCGGAGATGATCTTGTCGTTCTTCCGGTCGACGAGGTAGAGGTAGCCCTCCTCGTCGAATCGCCCGAGGTCGCCGGCGCTGAACCATCCGTCGCGGAACGCCGCTTCGGTCTCCTCGGGACGATTCCAGTAGCCGGCGAAGAGGAACGGAGAGAGGCTGTACAGCTCGCCGACGTCGCCGACCGCGACGTCTACACCGTCGAGGTCGAGCAGCCGAACGGTGGTGCACGGAAAGGCCTGGCCGACGCACTGCTCCTTGCGCAGCTGATCGGGCGGCCGCAGGTTCGAGACGATGCTCGCCTCGGTCGAGCCGTAGCACTCGAACAGGCGCCCCTCGCCGAAGTGGGCGACGATCTGCTCCTTGGTGGCCTGCGGCAGCGGCGCCGCATTCGAGATGATCGTCTCGAGGCCGCTCGTGTCGTAGCGGCCCAGCGTCTCCTCGCCGAGGCCGAAGATCGCGTGGAAGTGCGTGGGGACGAGGAAGACGTTCGTGATCGATTGGTGCGCGAGCTGGCGCAGCACCTCCTCCGGATCGAACCGCGGCATGATCACGCACGTCCCGCCGAAGAAGATCGGCGCGACGGAGAAGGCAAAGCCGGCGCCGTGGTAGAGGGGCGCGACACCGAGAGCGCGGCCGTCGGGCCCGTAGCAGCCGTACTCGATGCCCATGGCGAAGAACGTCAAGACACGGGATCGATGCGGGAGCAGCACCCCTTTCGGCCTCCCGGTCGTGCCTGCCGTGTAGGGGATGCAGAAGGTGTCCCATTCCTCGAGCGAGACGGTCGCGGGCGCCGTGCTGGACGCCGCGATCTCCTGCTCGTACTCGGGGCCGATCACGACGATCCGCTCGACCGTCTCGAACGCCGTCGCCCGGGCCAGCTCGGCGAGGGAGGCGTGCACGAACAGGACGCGGGCTCGTGCGTCGTCGCAGATGAAGGCGAGCTCGTCGCTCGTGGAGCGCGGGTTGACCATCGCGGCCGCCACGCCGGCCTCGGCAAGCCCGCACGTGATCTCGACGAACTCCAGGCAGTTGGGGGCCATCAGCGCCGCGTGGTCGCCGGGCCGGACGCCGAGCCCGTGCAGGACGAGGTTCGAGACGCGGTTGATCCGTTCGACCAGGTGGCGGTACGAGAGGCTGCGCTCAGCCTCCTGGAGCGCGATCTTCTCCGGGGTGCGGAGCGCCGAACTGCGAATGCCTCCGGCGATCGTGATCGGGCGGTATGTCCGGGGCCGCCCGCTCATGCGGCGACCTCCGCCGGCGCCGCGAGCAGCTCGACGATCGCGGCGGCCGGAAGGACCTCGTCGACGAGCGAGGCGCACTGGCCGAGCGGCAGGAAGCCCTCCTCGAGGTCGCCCTCGACGCAGCCGGCACGAGCCCGCCAGAAGTGCTCTGCCGCCTGCCCGGGGTACGGCTGGATCTCGGCCTCGCGCCCGACCCAGCGTTCGACGAACGCGTTGCGGAGGGCGCGGGACGGCTTGCCGGTGCAGGCCCGCGTCACCAGCGTCGCGTTCTCGGCCGCGCTCACCACGGCGGCCTTGAAGCCCGGATGGGCGTCGGACTCGTCTGCGGCGACGAAGCGCGTCCCGACCGAGACGCCGGCCGCGCCGAGCGCGAGCGCCGAGGACACCGCTCCCGGCGTGGCGATCCCGCCGGCGACGAGCATCGGACATCCGAGCGCTCGGAGCGCAGACTGCGCGAGTGTGAGCGTCCCGATCGCGCCGACGTGGCCGCCCGCCTCGTGCCCCTGGACGACGACGGCGTCGGCGCCGGCCTCGGCGGTGCGCCGGGCGGCCTTCGTGCTGCCGACCACAGCCACGAACTTCACGCCGGCCGCGTGCAGCTCGGGAATGAGAGGGCTCGGGTCTCCGAGCCCGCTCAGCACGACGGGCACCCGTTCCTCGATACACACGTCGAGCTGCCTCCGCGTCAGGTCGGCGTTCGCGAACACGTCCCCGCCGGGCGCGCCCGTTGGAAGGAGCACGTTGATCCCGAAGGGCCTGCCGGGAGCCTCGTCCCGGACACGCGCGATGTGGTCGCGGAGCTCGGCCGTGCCCATGTAGCCGCCGGTCGCGATCACGCCGAGACCGCCGGCTCCGGAGACGGCCGCTGCGAGGCGACCGGTCGTGAGCCACCCCATCCCGGCCTGGAAGATGGGCCGCTCGATTCCGAACCGGCGGCAGAGGTCGGCGGCGGCCGGTGTCATGCCGTCGCCCCGCCTCCACCGGTTTCGGGCAGCTTGAACAGCTTCATGGCGTTGTCCCGGAGGAACTTCCGGCTCGGCGCGTCCTTGAGCTCCAACTGCTCGACCTCGGTCACCGCCCGCTCGGGGTCGATCACCGGCCAGTCGGTGCCGAACATGCACTTGTCCTGGCCCCAGGTATCGATGTAGTGGACGTAGCTGGCAGGCCAGTGCTTGGGCGCATACGCGTCGCCTGCCATGTAGACGTTGTCGTGCTTGAAGCAGACGGCGATCATCTCTTCGACCCAGGGCCAGCCGAGATGGATCCCGATCAGCTTGAGCTCGGGGAAGTCGATCGCGACCCGGTCGAGCGTGATCGGCCGCCCGACGCTCGGGAGGATGCGGTCGCGCTGGTAGTCGAGGCAGTGGCCGATCTGCATCATGATCGGGATGTCGAGCTCGCAGCACTTGGCGTAGAACGGGTAGTAGCGCGCGGCGTCGGGCGGCTCCGAGAACCAGTGCGGGTACAGGTGCGCGCCGACGAACCCGTACTCCTTGACACCACGCTCGAGCTCGCGCACGCCTTCCATCGGCCGGCTCGGGTCGATCCCGGCAAGCCCGTGGAACCGTCCCGGGAACTCCTCGCAGTACCCGGCGATGCGCTCGTACGGGATTGCGAACGAGTACTGCATGCGCATGTCGCCCGCGCGCACCGCGATCAGCAGCGACCGCTCGATCCCGGCGCGGTCCATCTTCGCCACGTAGTCCGCCATCGGCACCCCGACCCGGGCCTCGGGCGGCACCCTCACCTTGTCGTAGAAGCGGTCGTCGACGCCGACCTGCTTCTGCTCGACCTCGAGCGGCGTGAACGGGTTGCAGACGATGTCGATCACCCCGGTAGCGCTCATCTCTCCCCCTCGTCGGCGGCGCGTTTCTTGTGGAGCGTGCGCTTCTCCAGCAGCGCCACGGTGTCGCCCCGCTGATTCTTGATGTCCTGGTGGACCGTAACGACCCCTCGCGTCTCGTCCTTCTCCGCGAGCCCGACGACCTCGCCTTCGAGGTGGATCGTGTCTCCGATGAACACCGGCTTGACGAAGCGCACCCGGTCCATCCCGTAGAACGCGACGATCCGCAGGGGATCGTTCCCGATCAGCGAGAACTCAAGCCCGGTCGCGAGCGAGAGCGTCAGGCAGCCGTGCGCGATCCTTGCCCCGAACGGCCCGTTGCGGGCGAACTCCTCATCGGTGTGCAGGGCGGCGTGGTCGCCGGACAGGTCGGAGAACTGGACCAGATCCGCCTCGGTCAGCGTGCGCGTGCCCGAGACGAAGCGGTCGCCGACTTCGAGATCGTCGAAGTAGTTGTTGAGTGTCTGCAACGACGCGCTCATGCGCCGGCCGCCGCCCGCGACGCTGCCGCGAGCGCCTCCACGAGCTCGGCGACCGACACGACCTGGCCGAACCCGTACTCGAAGTCGCGCAGCGCACCCTCGTGAAGCTCGGGGGTGACGGCCGCGGTCCCGTCCGACGGAACGACCACCCGGATGTCCCGGAAGAACGCGTCCCGTACGGTGCTCTCGACGCAGATGTTCGTGGTCACCCCGCAGACGATCAGCGTGTCGACTCCGAGACCCGCGAGCTGCTGCTCGAGATCGGTGTCGTAGAACGCGCTGTAGCGCGTCTTGTCGATCACGACCTCCCCCGGGAGGGGCGTGAGCTCGTCGATCACCTCCGCGTCCCAGGAGCCCCGGACGAGCCCGCCGGTGTCCTTGATCGCCGGGAAGAGCTCGATCAACAATCCGGCGTCGGAGTAGTCGTCGTTCAGCGAGTAGCGCGTGAAGAAGACCGGGATGGCGGCCTCGCGGGCCGCGTCCAGCAGCCGGGCGATCGGCTCGGCCGCCGCCGCGCTCGAGGCGTAGTCGAGCCCGATCTTGTTCATGAAGCCGTCCGCGTCGCAGAAGCCGTTCTGCATGTCGATCACGATCAGAGCCGGCTTCCTTCCTAGATCAACCATCGTCTCCTCCTGTTTTCCGTGCTTTTGCAGGCCTGAAGTTGGGCAGGTGGATGTCGGCGATCTCGGTGAAGAAAAGCTCGACCGCCATCCCCGCCGTCACCTCCTCGGGCGGGCAGCCCTCGACGTTCCCGACGACCCGGACGCCCTCCTCGAGCTCGATCAGACCGACGACGTAGGGGACCTGGTCGGCGAGCACCGGGTCGACCGGGTGGACGGCGACGACCCAGCTGTAGACCGAGCCTCGCCCGCTCGCCGCGACCCAGTCGGTCGCGCTCGCCTGGCACTCGGGGCACATCGGCCCCGGCGGCCAGCGCAACGCGCCGCAGCTCCGACAGCGCGGCACGAGGAACCTTCCCTCGCGGCAACCGGCCCAGAAGGGCTCGGTGTCCAGGTCCGGGAGCGGCAGCGGCATGCCCCTGAGCATCGTCAGTCCCTCCTCAGGATCACGGCTGCCGAGAGCTGGGCGACCGCGCTGCAGGACAGCACGACCTCGCAGCCCGGGACCTGGGCGGTCGAGGTGCCGCGCAGCTGGCGCACGGCCTCGATCACGTGGGGAAGACCGTGGATGTACGCCTCGGAATGGTTGCCCCCGTGGGTGTTGACCGGCAGCTCGCCGTCGAAGTGGATCCGCCCGCCCTCCACGAACGCCCCTCCCTCGCCCGCCTGACAGAAGCCGTATGCCTCGAGCGCCATGATCACGAACGGCGTGAAGTGATCGTAGATCATCACGGCGTCGATCTCGTCCGGGCCGACGCCCGCCGAGCGGTAGACGTCACGGGCGGTGTGGCTCGCCTCCGTCACCGACAGGTCGTCCCGAAAGACGATCCCGGCCGCCTTCGTGCCGCTTCCCTGCGAGGCGCCCATCACCCAGGCCGGCGGCCACCGCAGGCCGCGGGCGCGGTCCGCGCTCGTGACGATCACGGCGCACCCGCCGTCGCTCTCGATGCAGCAGTCGTAGAGTCGCAGCGGGTCGGCGATCATCCGCGAGCTCTGATGATCCTCGAGGGTGATCGGTGTCCGCATCATCGCCCGGGGGTTGAGGCTTGCGTGCCGGCGCAGCGCGACCGCCACCTCGCCGAACTGCCTGCTCGTCGTCCCGTGCTCGACCATGTGCCGGCGGGCGAACTGGCCGAAGAGCATCGCAGGCGTGAGCATCCCCCACGGCATCTGGAACTGCTCGACGCCCCCGACCCGATCGGATGTCCAGGTGGCCGCCTGCCCGTAGCGGGCTCCCGAGCGCTCGTTCAGGGCCCGGTAGCAGACCACGGTGTCGGCGACGCCCGCGGCGATCGCGGCCGCGGCGTGCACGACGACCGCGTTGCCCCCGGTTCCGCCGTACCCCGTGTGGCTCATCCAGCGGAGGTTTCGGAGGCCGAGGTGCGATGTCAAGGCGACCTCGTCCACCAGGTCCATGTCGAAGCGAACGAGGCCGTCGATCTCGCCGACCGGGATCCCCGCGTCGTCGGCGGCCTTCTTGATCGCCTCGCAGGCGAGTGCGAGCTCGGTCCGGCCGGAGCTCTTCGAGTAGTCCGTCTCGCCGATACCGACGATCGCCGCCCTGTCTCTCAGCTCGGCCCCTCCGCTCATGCGAGCACCCCGGCGGATCGGAGCGCGCTCACGTCAGCCCGCGTCAACGCCGTCAGCGCGGTCAGGGCCTCGTCCGTGCCGTCACCGAGCAGGGGCGCGTGGCCGAGCCGGGGCCTCTCTCCGTCGAAGAGCCACGGCACCGCGGGCATCGGCCGCGGCCCCGCAATCGGATGGTCGCCGGAGCGGACGAACCCGCGGGCAAGCAGATGAGGGTCTGCCATCACCTCGCCGATGTCGAGCACGGCGCCGGCCGCTATTCCCCGCGCCTGGAGCTGCTCCATCGCTTCCCGGCGCGACAATCCGGCGACCTCCGGGGAGGCCACGTCCGGGTTCGAGACGGCGAGATACCCGTCGGGGTCGGCGGTGGCCAGGAACCGGCCGCCGTGAGCGCCGAAGGTCTCGCCGGCGGCCGCCTCGGGCACGAGACCGCCCATGCAGGTGAAGAGGACGTCGAGCATGCTCACCTCGACGTGGTGTCCCTGCCCGTCGTGCTCGCGGAGCACGAGCGCCTCCTGGATCGCGAGCGCCAGGTATGCCCCGGCCAGCAGATCGGGATAGAGCGCACCGGGAAGGCGCATCTCGCCGTCGGCATCACGTGTGACGCTGGCCAGGCCCGAGAGAAGTATGACCCCGCTGTGGAGCGCGACGAACTCCCCCCAGGGGCCGGTGCGCCCGAAGCCGCTGAGCGATCCGAGGATGATGTCCTCGCGCGCGCGGCGAAGGGTCTCGAAGCCGAGCTCGAGCTTCTCGGCAGCGCGTCGCGAGAAGTTCTCCAGCACGACATCGGCCGAGGCGACGAGCTCCCGGAAGACGCGCCTGCCGTCCTCGGCGGTGAGGTCGATCTCGACACTCCGCTTTCCCTGGTTGACCTGGTGGAACATCATCGCCGCATCGTGGGCAGGCTCACCCACGAACGGGCCGAAGAGGCGGGACAGCGGATGGGAGCGGCTCTCGATCACGAGCACCTCGGCGCCGAGGGCGGCCAGGAGCTGGCCCGCGAAGGGGCCGGCGACGACCTGACCGCAATCGAGGACGCGGACGCCCGCGAGCGGCGCGCCGTCGAGACCGGACGTCGAGGGCACGGCAGCGGGCCGGGCCGTCGCCGGCCGGACGGCCGCCGGCGGCCGCCGGCGGCCGTCGATGACGATCGGGTCGGACGGGAGGACGAGCCCGTCCCTCGAATCCACCGAGCCGACCTCGCGGACATGCTCGCCGGCGACGACGTCGCGCAGCTCGAATGCGCAGCAGCACGGGATGCCGCGTGCCTGTGCCGCCTCGAGCACGTCGACGCCGCGCATCGTCAGTGCCCAGGCCGCGAGCCGCTCGCGGAGGGACGGCCAGTTCTCCGACCTCAGCGTCGCCGTCGCGTAGCGCGGGTCGCCTGCCCACTCCGGGTTGCCCATCACCTCGACCAGCGCCGTCCACTGCGGCGGAGTGAACGCGACGAGCACGACCCGCCCATCCTTGCAGGGCAGGCAGCAGTTGGGGGAGAGATCGGGCGTGTGCGGACGCCGGCCGCGGATGCCGCCGCCGTACGCCGCCATGCCCCATTCCCAGACCATGAACGAGGCGGCAACCTCGAGTGCGGAGATCTCGACGTGCCGGATGCGCCGGCGCCCGCGCAGGGCGCCCAGGATCACTCCGGTGACGGCGGTTGCGGCAACGATCCCGGCGGCGCTCTCGGCCAGCGGGGCGAGGCTCTGCACCGGCGGGTCGCCCGGGTCGGCGCAATGGTCGGGGAAGCCCGGCGTCGCATCCGCGAGGCCCGCGAGCGCGCTGAGAACCAGATCGTCGGCTGCATGGGCAGCGTACGGGCCGCTCTGACCGAAGGGCGTGACGCACGCCGCGGTCAATCCCGGGTGGCGCTCGAGCAGCGTCGGGCAGTCGAGCCCGGCCCCCCGGCCCGTCGCGTGGGTGAGCGAGGTGAGGAAGAGATCTGCCCCGGCGAGCAGCCTCTCGAGGCCCGATCCGGCCTCGCCCACGACGAGCTTACCCCGGTCGAGGAACGCGGGCCAGTGTCCGGAGTCGTCGAGCGCGCCGCCGCGGCCCGCCGGGCGCTCGACCCTCGTGACCTCCGCCCCTGCGTCGGCGAGCAGCTTGCCGCACAGGCGCGCGGCGACGCCGGAGCTGACCTCGACGACGCGCAGGCCGCCGGCAGGCGATGGAGTCACAACTTGCCTCCCGGAGCGCCGAGGTAGGCCTCGAGAACGCGGTCGTCCTCGACGACCTGCTTGGGCGGGCCCTCGCAGATCACCTTGCCGAAGTCGAGCACGGTCAGCATGTCGCAGACGCGGGAGACGAGGTCCATCTGGTGCTCCACCAGCACGATCGTGATGCCGCGACCCCGCGCGTCGAGCAGCAGCGAGCCGAGCCCGGACCGTTCGGCGTCGTTCAGGCCGGCAGCGGGCTCGTCGAGGAGCAGCACGCGCGGCTGCATCACGAACGCCCTCGCCATCTCGATCGTGCGGCGCAGCCCGTAGGAGAGCTGGTCGACACGGCGATCGCGGATCTCCTCGAGACCCAGGTCGGCGATGACGCGCGAGGTACGCTCGAACGCGGACCCGCGGGCGCGCCGGCGTCGCCCCAGCAGCCGCTCCTCCGGCACCGGCTCCTGCGCATCGGCGGCGACCAGGATGTTCTCGAACACGTTCATCGTCGGGAAGAGCCTCACCGTCTGAAAGGTCCGCACGATGCCGGCCTTGCGGGCGATGCGGTGCGCCGCCCAGCTCGTGACGTCCTCGCCGAAGCAGCGGATCTGCCCCCGGGTCGGCTCCATGAGACCGGTCAGCACGTTCAGCAGGGTCGTCTTGCCGGCGCCGTTCGGACCGATCACGCCCCGGATCTCGCCGACCGGGATCGCGAGCGAGACGTCCTCGATCGCGTGCACGCCGCCGAAGCTTCGCGCGATCCCGATCGCCTCGACGGCAAGCTCCGGGCTCATCGCTCCAGATCTCCGGCAGGCGCGACCGGGACGAGGCGCTGCGCGACCCGCCCGGGCAGGGAGAGAAGCATCGAGACGATTCCCGCGAAGCCGCCCGGGAAGACGGCCATCAGCACGATCACGGCGCCGCCGAGGACCGTGAAGGCCCAGTCGCCCGTACCGGGCGTGAGCTGGATCAGCCAGACGACGATTGCGGCGCCGGCGATCGCCCCGCCGAGGCTTCCGAGACCACCGATGACGACCATCAGGAAGACCTGGAACGAGATCTGCGGCGGGAAGAGCGTCGGGTCGATCACGGCGCTCGAAGCGGCGATGATCCCGCCCGAGACACCCCCGAGGATGGCGCTGATCCCGAATGCCTGGAGCTTGCGGAAGGTGACGTTGATGCCGAGCGTGGAGGCGGCGAGCTCGTCGTCCCGAATTGCGTTCAGCTCGCGCCCGGCCCGGCCGCGCAGGTAGAGAAGGCAGCCGGCGAACGCCACGGCGACGACGAGCCACGTGAAGCCGTATTGCTGCGCGGGCGTGACGAGCTGCCAGCCGAACACGGAAATCGGGGGTATGCCGGCGAGGCCGAGCGGCCCGCCGAGCGGCCCGTCGACGTTGAGCAGCCCGTAGATGATCAGGCCGAAGGCGAGGGTCGCCATCGCGAGGTAGTTGCCGCGCAGCCGCAGCGCGATCCAGCCGAGGACAAGCCCGAAGAGGAAGGCGATGAACCCGCCGGCGGCCAGGGCGAGGAGGAACGGCACCTGCCACTTCGAGGTCGAGTACGCGACGGTGTAGCCGCCAATCGCCATGAACCCGGCCTGCCCGAGCGCGAGCTGGCCCGCCCGGCCGGCGACCACCGTGAGCCCGACCGCCGAGATCGCGTACGTGCCGACGATCGTCCCGACGAAGACCTGGTAGGGATTGGCGGCGAGCAGCTCGAACGAGACGATCCAGATCGTTAGCCCGAGACCCGCGAGAACGGCCCTCGACGTCTGGCCGGACGCGAGCCCTCTCACACCGCCCGCCGCCTCGAGCCGAGCAATCCTGCCGGGAAGACGAGCAACGCGACGATCAGGACCGAGAAGACGAGCGGGTCGAGATAGGCGTACGGGATCTGGCTGCCGACGAGGTCCTCGAACAGGCCGAGCACGAGCGCACCGAGGACGACGCCGTAGGCGCTGTCGAGGCCGCCGAGGATCGCCCCTGTGAACGCCCGCACCGTGAGCGATGGGCCGAATGTTCCACCCGCGAGCGTCAGAGGCGCGACCAGCACGCCTGCCAGGGCGGCCAGCCCGAAGGCCAGCGAGGCGGCGATGACCCGGGTCTGACGAACGTCGATTCCCACGGTCCCGGCGGCCGTCGGGTCGTTCGCCGCCGCGACCATGCCCTTCCCGAAACGCGTCCGGGCGAGGAAGAGGACGACCGACACCACTGCTACCGCCACGACGGCCCAGATGAGGAAGTCCTGCACGTCGACCCGGGATCGCCCGATCGAGACGGTGCCGGAGATGATCGGGGGAAACGCCTCGCCGGTCGCCCCCCAGATGAGCACGTGCCCGCTGCCGAGAACGAGGAGGGAACCGACCGTCGCGATCGTTGCCGGCTCGAGCCCGCGCGACAGCGTCGGGCCGATCACGACCGAGTCGTAGACGATGCCCGCGACGAGCCCCGCCACGACCACGACGACGAACGAGAGCGCGAGCGAGACCCCGTGATGAAGCATCGTCAGTCCGACGAGGCCGCCGACGACGACCTTGTCTCCCTGCGCGAAGTCGAGCACCCCGACCGTGCGATAGATCAGGTGGAAGCCAAGCGCGACGAGGGCGTAGATCGACCCGAGCGTCAGGCCGTGGATGGCGAGGGCCACGTATTGCATGACGCCCGGGTCGATACCGTTCTTGACGCTCTACGGAACTACGAGGCTTTGACCTGCTTGCCGTTCTTCCAAGCGACCTCGGTGAACGACTTGCCTTGCGGCCCACCGTGGTAGCCGGAGGTGAAGGCGAACGAGCCGGTGACCCCCTTGTACTTGAGCCCCACCATCGCCGCCGAGACGCTGTCGGCATCGGTCTTGCAGCCGGCCTTCTTCACCGCCGCGGCGATGATCTTCACGTCGTCGTAGGCCTGCCCGGACAGGAACGTCGCCGGCTGCTTCGTCGCCTTCTTGTACGCGGTGAGGAACTTCTTGGTCGCCGCGTCGGGATGGAACGTATTGAGCTGCGACGGCATCACGATCGTGTTGGCGGCCGCTCCCGCCACCGACGGGATGAACGGCAGCGTGTAGGCGAGGTCGGTCGCGGCCGGCCCCTGGTACCCCGCTGCGCGAAGCTGCTTCAGGATCTGACCGTCGGCCGGGGTGGCCGCGCCCCAGAGGAAGACCGCCTCGGGATTGGCCTGGGCGACCTTCTGTGCCTGCGAGGTGAAGTCGAACTTCGACACGTCCCAGTTGTCGTTCACGACGATCGGCCAGCCGCGCTTGGCCAGGTTCGCCTTGAGCAGGTCGTACCCTGACTGCGCGTAGGGAACGTTCGCGTAGAGGATCCCGACCTTGTGCTTCCCGGGCCCGAGCTTCTTGGCGATGTAGTTGACCATCAGCGGGGCGTAGACGTCCTGCGGGGTGACGCCCGAGAAGATGTACTTCCGCCCCTTCCAGGGGTCGCGCTGGGCGGTCTCGCCGATCACGAACGTCTTGAGCGACTCGGCCACGGGCGCGATCGCCCGCATCGGCGGCGTGATGCCGGGCCCGATGATCAGGTGCAGCCCGTCCTGCTGGACGAGCTTGCGCAGGCCGGCGACGCTCAGGTTCGCCTGGCCCTGGTCGTCCGCGGTCGCGGCGAGGTTCAGCTTCATGTTGCAGACCCCGCCGGCGTTGTTGACGTCCGTGATCGCCAGCTTCGCCGCGGCGAGCTCCGGGGTCCCTGCCACGGCATATGGGCCGGTGAGGGCGTTCAGGAAACCGATGTTGATCGTGTCGGCCGTCCGTTGCCCGACGGCACTCGAGACCACGATCGCCGAAAGCGCGCCAACGGCAGCCACAAGGGCAAGGGCGCGGACTCCTTTTAGCACCTGCATGTTCCCTCCTTGACGTGGGCGTTCGTGCCCTTTTCCAGTGATCAAGCGAGCTGTCGTTCGAGTCGTTCAACGCCGAGGTAGATCTTCCGAACCATGTCCGTTGCGCGAAGCTCGTCCACGGCCCCCTCGAGTGCGACGCTTCCGTGCTGGAGGACGTAGCCGCGATCGCACAGGTCGAATGCAAGCCTCGCGTTCTGCTCGATCAGGAGCAATGCGAGGCCGCCGTCGCGAAGCGAGGCGAGCGCCGAGTAGAGCTTGCCGGCCAGCTTCGGCGACAGCCCCATCGAGGGCTCGTCGAGGATCAACAGCCGCGGGCGGCCCATGAGTGCCCTCCCGACGCACAGCATCTGCTGCTGGCCTCCGCTGAGATCGCCGGCGGGCTTGTGCTCGGTCTGCTCCAGATCCGGGAACAACGCGAACACCCGCTCGATCTCGCCATGCAACTCCGGTCTGGAGAGCCTTCGCCAGTACGCGCCCATCTCGAGATTCGTACGCACCGACTGCTGCTCGAAGACGTGCCTCCCCTCGAGCACGATGCCGATGCCGTGCCTCGGCACCCGGCTCGAGCGAAGCCCGGAGATGACGGCGCCGCCGAAACGGACGTAACCGGAGTCGGGGCGGAGGATGCCCATGATCGCCTTCGCGACCGTCGTCTTGCCTGCCCCGTTCGGCCCGACGATGCAGCACGCGTCGCCTTCGGACACGTCGAGGCTGACATCGTCGAGGGCGAGGATCCCCGAATACGCATAGCGGAGGTTGCGGACCTCGAGCAGCGATCCGGCCGTGGACGGCCCGGCGCCGCCCGGATCAGGCCCGCCACGATCGCGGGTCTGTGGCGGTTGGCGTCCGATACTGTCCGCCGCGCGCATCCGACGGGAGCGGACCATGACCCATCATGACTGGGGGGTTTCCATGCTGTCAAGCGCGTACCGTTGGGGCAGCGATCGGCTCTCGGTCGTCACTCCGAGGTCGTGATCGACGCTCGTGGAGCCCGCTGCGACCCGCCTGCGACGGTGAGTTCGGTCGCACCGCGGGCTCGGGTGGAAGCCCACGAGACTCGCCCGGAGCGACGGTCGCTCGGCTGACTCGATGCAGGGATGGCTTGGGCGGGTCGCCCAATGGGCAGGTCAGCCCGTGGGCGCGGATCTCTTCGACGCGGTTGGCCTACGTGCAGTGACGATCGGCCCACGGTGCCGTGACGAGTGGTTAGATTCGTTGCTTCCACCCAAGACCGGGAGGCGCCATGTCCGACTATCCGCATCTGTTCAGTCCGCTCAGGATCGGGCCGGTGACGGTTCGCAACCGGATCATGCAGACGGCGCATGTGAAGTTGTGGGCCCGCGACGGGGTCGACTCGGACCGAAACGTGGCGTACCAGGCGGCACGGGCGAAGGGTGGAGCCGGGTTGCTGATCACCGGCAACCGGGTCGTGCATCCGACCTCGACGACCGGATTTCCCAGGGTTGCGTGGGCGTATCTGCCGGAGGCGCTCGAGGCCGACCGGCGGCTGACGGCGGCCGTCCACGAGCACGACGGGGTGATCTTCGCGCAGCTGAACCACTTCGGTGTGAACGCGTCGAGCGACTCGGCGGACGACTTCCGGGTCCTGTGGGGGCCGTCGGCGGTCAAGTCGCCGGCATACGGGGAGACGCCGAAGGCGATGGAACCGGAGGACATCCGCGAGGTGGTCGAGTGGTGGGCGCGCTCCGCGGAGCTGACGCGGGAGGGTGGCTTCGACGGCACCGAGGTGCACATCTCGCACAGCTACCTGCTGCACCAGTTCCTCTCGCCCCTCTACAACAAACGCACGGACGAGTACGGGGGCTCGTTCGAGAACCGGCTCCGCTTCGCCCGTGAAGTGATCGAAGCGGTCCGCGCCCGCACGGGCGTCGACTGGGCGGTCGGCGTCCGGATCAGCCTGACCGACTTCATCCCCGGCGCGCTCGAGATCGAGGATGCCATCCGGGTCGCGCAGACGCTCGAGCAGGACGGCCGGATCGACTACATCAACGTCACGGCCGCCGGCTACCACAACATCTTCAGGGCGATCGAGCCGACCGACGTCCCGGACGGGTATCTCATCGACCTGACCGCCCAGATGAAGGCGGCCGTTCACGCGCTCCCCGTCTTCACGGTCGGCGGCATCAAGGACCCGGCCCTCGCGGAGGAGATCCTCGCGACCGGCAAGGCCGACATGGTCGCGATGACCCGCGCCCAGATCGCCGACCCCGAGTTCGCCGACAAGGTCCGGGAAGGACGCGAGGACGAGCTCGTCCACTGCATCCGCGGCAACCAGGGCTGCATCGGGCGAGTGTTCAAGGGGCTGCCGATCTCCTGCACGGTGAACCCCGGTGCCGGGCGCGAACGACGGTTCGGGCCCGGCACGCTGGCGCCCGCCCCGACGCCGGCTCGCTGGGTCGTCGTCGGCGGCGGCCCGGCCGGGATGAAAGCGGCCTCGGTGCTCGCCCAGCGCGGGCACACGGTCACGCTTCTCGAGCAGCAGGATCGGCTTGGCGGCCAGGTGAACCTGATCCTGCGTACCCCCGGACGCGACGAGTTCGGCTGGATCGTTCGTGACCTCGAGCGCCAGCTGGAGCGTCACGGCGTCACCGTCGAGCTCGACCGGAAGGCCACCGTCGAGCTCGTGCGCGACCTCCGGCCCGACGGCGTCATCGTCGCCACCGGCGCCGAACCGTCCCGCACCGGCTTCTCGAGCGTCAGCCCGCTCGTCGACGAGCTCCCCGGGGTCCAGCAGGACCACGTCCTCACCGTCTGGGACGTGCTCCTCGAGACCAAGCCGGTCGGTAGCCGCGCCGTCGTTCTCGACGACGACGGCAGCCGGCTCGCCGCCGGCGTCACCGAGAACCTGCTCGATCGCGGCTGCCAGGTCGAACTCGTCAGCCGCTGGCCGACGCTCTTCCCGACCACCGTCACCACGCTGGACATGGCGCACCTCTACAGCCGCCTGCTCGGCAAGGGCCTGACCTACCGGCTCAACAGCTGGGCGTCGGGCATCGACGGACACGGCCTGACGATCTTCAACCTCTACACGGGCGCCAGCGAACAGCTCGACGGCATCGACACCGTCGTGCTGGCCACCGGACCGAAAGCCGACGACGAGCTCTACTATGGGCTCAAAGGCCAGCTCGACGATCTGCACCGGATCGGCGACTGCCTGGCCCCGCGCAAGCTCGACCACGCCATCTACGAAGGCGAGCTCGCCGGCCGCGAGCTCTGGTCGGCCGACGAGCGCTACATCTACGAAGGCGACCTCGAACGCGAGCTGAGCTCGTCGGAAGCTCGATGAATGCCACGGAGGAGTTGAAACGCCAGAAGTCATTCGATCCAGCACCCGCAACTGACCGAAACTGGCCGAGACGCGCCAAAATCGCTCCCTAACAGCCGCGACGACACGTTCGAAATGGCTAATCTACGCGCTCCCGGGCGCATAGCTCAGCGGGAGAGCGCCCGCTTCACACGCGGGAGGTCCCTGGTTCAATCCCAGGTGCGCCCATCGCAGAAAGCATCTTCCCAAGCGGGTTTGCGATCCGCACCTGGGTTTCCGTCCGAGCTCTGTCCAAGCTCTTGCGCACCAGCGCATCGAGCTTGGCGGCCTGATCGCGCTTCTCACCTTCGTAGAGGTGCCGGTACGTTCGAAGGAAGAGCGCGCCGCCATCGGAGTGCCCCAGACGCTCAGACGCCACGGCGGGATCAAGACCCGCAAGCGCCATCAGCGACCCCGCAGTGTGCCGCAGCAGATGGAAGTTGAAACCGTCGAACACCGACGAGTCGACCCCCTTCTGGCGCCAGTCATGCTCGGCGCAGAGCTTGACGCGCTGGCGCCACGCCTCGCCAAACCGGCTCCTGTCCCATTGCTTGCCGGCTGGTGTAGGAAACACCAGGCGCGTGCCGACCGTTCGCGCGAGCAGCTGTTCGCGTAAGAGCGTTACCTCGGTCGGCGTCAGGTAGACACGATGCTCGCGCCGGTTCTTCGCGAGCGCGGCGGGAATCGTCATCGTTCCGGCGCTGAGATCGAGTAGGTCATCCGTCAGCTGGAACCAGACGCTCTGCCTGGCACCGACCTGGCCGGCTAACAACACGAGCCTCGACATGTGCTCAGGGAACCATGACGCGAGCTCATAGAGCTCCTCGACGTCGAGCGCCCTTCCGCGACGAGCGACGTGACGAATCGAGCGCAACTCCAGCACAGCCTCGTCGATTCTCTGCCCGCGACCTTTCGCATCCCGGAGAACACGCTTCAGCAGTTGGAGCTCGTCGAGTGCCGACCGCGGATGCTCAGCCGCCCGCTTCACGATGAAGTCCTCGACCTGTGCCCGCCTGAGCGCCGGGACTTTGACACCCCGCAGCGGTTTCCAGACCTTCGCCTTGTGCTCGTAGAACTCGATGCTCCGAGGCCGAAGTCCACCCGCCGTTCTTAGTCGCGCCAGGAAGCCGTCAATCTCCTCACCCAGCGTTGTCGCCGCCGCGATCTCTGAATCGCCCCCAGCCCTCCGGACCTTGAGGTCGAGCTCAAGCTTCACGGCTGCGGCCTTCGTCGGCATCGTCTGAGCCGGGAACGGCGCAACCCGAACTTGATACCCACTCCCCCGGCGTCGAATACTCACGCCGCCCGCCCGTTGAGCTCCAGCCACTCCCGGACCGCGCTCACCGCATAACGCCGCTCATTCCCAATCCGAACAGACCGGAGGCGCCCGCGCGCGGCCTCCCGGCGAATCGTTTCGGGATGTACCGCCAGGAGCTCTGCAAGCTCCCGCGTTGTGTAGTGCCGCTCAATGTCCGCCACGTTCACACGGTCACCTGGAGCTTGAGAGCTAGCGAACCCGCGTCCTTCGCGGAAGCCTTCGCGTCCAGGTACTTCACCAGCTGGGTGGCGAGTTCGTTTGGCGTCTCGAACTCAGGCCAGAGCGCGCGGAAGTCGGCCTGAAGACGATAGGCCTGCCGCTCACCCTCGTTCCAGAAGCGCTGATACTCGGTGATCGAGCACTCGCTCCGATCCTCCAGGCGCATCGCGATCGCCCACATGATGATGAAGCCGGCTACGCGTGAAGCCTTCGGCGTGACCTTCACTGCCACCTTCACCGACGCCCACTTCGAAAGATGCTCCGCCCTCGGGCCGTACGTCGCGACAGCCTTTTCGATGCCGCCTTGCTCGTCGACAACCGCTCGTATCAAGCAGTGAGCGAGCAGCGAGTCCTTCCGCCGCGATTGCTTCCTGACAACCTCTGTCACCTGACTGTCCTTGTCACCTGTCAGATAGTGTCAGGGAATGGGCTGACTGTCAAAGATGCCCGTCGCACCAACCAGCAGATTCGCGACCGCTCCACGACGGCAGCCGCCCTGCGCTACCTCCAGTGAACGCCAGGAGCATCCCGGCGCCGACAAGCCTCGATCAACCAGGAGTCAGACGGTTTGAGCGGCCTCGTTGCCGTCGGAGCAGTCGATGCTGCCCTGATCAACCAACCTCACCCACTCGTCGATGATGGCCTGACCATCGGCGATCCCACGAAGTCCGTCGCCAATCGCTTTCGCAGGCGCGTGCAGGTCTCGCGAAAACGAACCCATTTCTTCGACGGCACCAAGAAGTGGACGCAACGCCTCCACCGTTTCGGTTGTAATTTCCGCAAACCCGCGAAGGGAGCCAAAAAGCTCACACAGATTCCCCCGTTCCTCTTCGTCCAAGTCCTCGTCATTCGCTCGTCTGATAAGGGTCAGCACGCCCGCATCCACTTTCGCCAACTCCTGCGCGTACCGGGTTCCAAGATCGAGCACCTCACTCGCTGGTTGAGCGAGACGACCAGCCAACCGACGAGCCGCGAATAGTCGACCCGCGAAACCTTTCCCGGCTTGGTCGCTTCGCTGCACCTCCGCCGCGGTCTCTTGACTCACATCATTGATCTGCTGAATAACCTCAGGGAATCGCTCGATAACGCTCTGCCAGCGGGGAAAGGCTTCCTCCATCTCCGCCATACGCTCCAGCAACGGGAGCTCTCCGCCGTCGCCTCCCTGACCCAAGGCAGTCGCCTCGGGCAACGCGCGATCAAGCACATCGCGGCTGATCTCCACTAGCCGTGAGGCCAGAGCGTGGACGCCCTTCCGGTACTCGGCGGAATCCTCGGCGTCAAGCCGACGATCGGTCCAGTCGAACCACTGAGTCCGCCGGACAAGCTCAATAGCTTCATCGTTGCCATCTTCGTTCTCCAGTTCCGGCACCTTCACATAGAGAAGCGGCAGAACGAGCTCGATTACTCCAAGGCTTTTTGCGTGAGCCGCGAACGTCAACAGCTCTCGCCTGCATTCCTCACTGTCGAAGAACCTAGGAGTTATGACGCCGATGAAGAACGCCGTACCCTGGAGTGCCTCATCAATGCGCCGCTTCCACTCATCGCCCCAACGAATGTCGCGATCCGCGAAAACGTCGATCTCTCGCCCGGTCAGCATCGCGTACTCGTTCTTAACCAGTTCCGCGAGCCTCACAATCCGACCGCCCTCCGCGCCATCATCGGCACGGACATAGCTCCAGAACCCCGCGAGCGCTGCCTCTCCCATGGCGTTCTAGTCTATGCCCCCCGGTCGCGACTCGTCGGGCGACTACGCCAGTAGTTCACCCCGACCCAGACCTAGTTGCCACGGTGCTATACGTAGTCAAGTCGACGACCGCGGGAACCCCGAGTGCGACACGTAACCCGGAAGATCGGGATACATCATCGCCTTCGTGTAACCACACATTCGCTCAAGCGCTCGCAGAATGCCCGGCTTCCCGGCGCGCCGCACACGCACGAGGATCATCAGATTACCCGGATACCGCCCACTTCCTGGTGTCTTAGACACGACACGCCGAAGGGTCGCGCCATCTACGGCCGTTATGTCCAATGAACTGCGCCGCCGATCGCCTACCCGGTCAGGCGTTCGTCCCAAAAGAAAGCATCCCTGCTGCCGAGACATACGAGCCTCGATCGGATGAGGCGTCCAATACCAGGCCTGCTGACTCTGATCGTTAGGCCACGCTTCAGACCAAGGAAGGTCAGGACTCCTCACCCAGTCAACGGGAACCCTACGACTTTGTCGGCGTCGCTCCTGACCCGTGTTCTCGACGTCCACTCCAAAGATCCGACCGTCCCGATCATCACGGCTCAGGCATGCAAACCATAAGGCCACCAGCGCGTTATGCGTGAAGTCGAGCATGCGAGTATGTGCACCCATGTGCTGCAAGGCCGCGAGCAACTCCAAGCCGCTCAACGGCCCCGTCGAATGCCGATCCAGCATCCACTCTTCAAGCGCCTGTCGAAGCTGAGCCGCTTCCCTCTCGGTCACCCGACCCTCGTCAGGAGTGCCAGACCGGTACCCGGGGAGGTCCCGATAGAGACTGCTGTGGAGCCCATAGTCAGCATCACTTTGCCCCCGCCAGATGAACCCGAATGGCGTCTCGCCCGCGTGAGGCCGGCTGAGAGCTTCAAACAGTTCCAGCGCTTCGTCGAAGTTCGCTACTACGAATTCCCACGACCCGCCCCAAGGAGTGGATTCTTCGGAGATCTCTTCCGGTTCAAGCGACACTCAAGCCAATCATCCCACCCGCCGAGGACGGATCATCCTCCTGTGGACGCTCTGCCTAAAGGTCTTTCAAGTCGGGGCTTCGCCCCTCGCCGGCGCGGAGCCTGAGCGTTGAGGTTGGCCGACCGTCGAGATCGGCTGGTGAGGGACGCGCCTCGACCGCTGCACAGAGTCTGATGTCCGGGGCCGCGGCGCCGAGTATTCGGAGACCGGCCGCTTCAGGCAGCAGTACAAGGGGGCGAGCCCCCTTGACCCCCGAACTTTGCTCGACGTCCCACCGTGCCCGTTCCGCGGGGGGAGCCCTGCGGAGAGCCACCCCGCCGGGGCGGCCCCCTCCGCAGGCCACCCGCCGCGGACTCGGGCCTCGGCTAGGGAGCGTTCGGAGAGAGAGTCAGCGGACCCATCAGCCGTTCGACGGCCTCCAGGTAGCGCTCAGGCACGCGAGGCATATCGCAGTAGCCATGCCGCGCCGACCAGACGCATCGGCAGAGCCTCGCAACGGTCATGTTCACGCCTGAGAGCCGCGAGAGCCACGGAGCGACGTAGAACACGCGCTGACCGTGATGCTTGAGCAGGAACTCAGAGCCGCTTGTGTCCTTCGCCAGGTACCGCGCCAGCTTCGCGAGGTATCCGTGAAAGCGAGCCGCCTCGTACTTTCCCTGCTTGGCGACCGCGAACCGGTAGCGATCGGTGAACCCGAGACCGTGATGCCTCGCCGCCCGAGGTAGAGCATCGAAGAACGCTTTCGCGAACGCGATCTCAAGCCCGGTCGTATGACCGCAGACAACGTGTTCGTGCGGAAGACCGCGCGTCTGATCCTCGGTAACCGAGATCAACACCGTCAGCGTCCGCAGCGCCTCACGATCGGCCGGATAGCCGGCGCGCCTGAGCTTCCTCACCGCCTCGGTTCGAGCCATGTTCAGCGCCGCACGCCGGCGCGCCGGAAACCGACGCCGCTCCTCCTCCTCGATCTCACGCTTGACGCGACACCCTCCCGGGCCGCTGCACTTCGACCCATCTGCCGGATGACCACACCGCTCGATGTCCCACCACCCCTCCTCGTGTCGGCACGTGAGAGCCGTCGTCAGCACCCGGCCGCCGCCACCATGCAGCGCCAGGTAGGCATTCAGCGCGGCGCGGACGACCTCGCCGACCGTCCGCCCCCACGTCGGCCGCACCGCATCGCACCACCGCCGCCCACACGACCGCCTCTGCCTCGTAATCACCTTCCCACAGCCACCGGGACAGAGCCGCTCTTCAGGATCTAGCCAGAACGGCCGAATTTCCTCGGCCGTGCCCTCCGTAGCCGCGAACCGGCCGAGCTGCTCCCGCGTGTACTCAGGCACGACGCGAGCGACCCTCCGCGGCGCGTCCTCAGGCGACCGGGGCCGGAAGAGCTGTCCCTGCTCGCGGCAGCGGCGAGCGCTACGCTCAGCCCGACGGCTCATCGTCTGTTCCCGCAGACGGCGCCGTCGGTACTGCTGACGGCCCGCGCTCGCTACGCGGGCCGTCGTCTTTTCGGGCTACTTCCGATGAGGCCTTGAAACCGTCACACGGCTCGACCTCTGCGATATCCAGACCGACGAGAAACGCGACCAGGTTGTCCCGAATCTGTCCAAGCGCAGAGTCGAAACGAGTCGAACAGAGTGAATCCGGCGACCCCTCCTCGACCCCAAGAAGTCCCTGCAGAAGTGGCCTAAAGTCGGCCCAGGTTAATCGTGGTCGATCCGGGGCTTCCCCGACTTCAATCCCAGGTGCGCCCACTGAATGACCTCGCGACGGCCTGCCGTCGACGCCGCGCCGGGTGTTTTGGGGTTACGCCGCGTCAGCGACGGCGAGCTGGCTAGCCGATGTAGCGGGGATCTCCGAAGCCCGTCCCCTGGACGAGCAAGCTGATCGTGCCTCCGTCAGCGTCGCCGTCACCGCCATCCTCCTCGGAGTCGCTCGGATCCACGGCGAAGTAGCACGAATCACTGCCCGTCGGGATCGTCCAGGCGTCCAGGGAAGAAGCGCAGTGCGGCACCGGCGTCAGACCGTGTGTCACCGGATCGATCTCCGACAACGGGTTCGTGTTGTCTCCGCTGCCCGGGAGATGCTCGTCCGGGAAGGTCAACACGACTGTCGCCGGGGTCGACAGCTGCGGCACGTCGACGATCGCGATATCCGTGTTGGCGTCGGGAAAGCCGTCGGGTGACTCGACGCCGACTGCTAGCGGCGTGCACGGCAGGCCGAGCGCCGGGTCGACGACAGGTGGGGAGGGCAAGTCGGTCGTCTGCCCGCCGAACTGGGCGGTGAGAGCCTGCGGATTCACAGCGCAGCTTCCGCTGTGGGCGGCGTCGGTAAACAGCAGTGCCGGGTTCGAGCCGGCCGACACCACGTCCTTGCTGCCGCCTTTCCCCTTCGACTGCGTGCCGGCATCCCACGTCGCGGCGCCGGCCACGGTGAAGCTCCCCTGCGGGACGGCAGAGGCGATGAAGGTGACGAATGCGGTCGCGACGCTCCCCTTCTTCAACGAGCCGAGCGGGCAAGCGACGCCGAGTGTCGATCCGGTCGCCGGGCTGCAACCCGGAGCGTCGATCGTCACGGAGGCGGGGAAGGTCAGGGTGACGACCACGTGCGTCAGCGTGCTGGGGCCGTTGTTCGTGACCTTCGCGATTGCCAACGCCGGGCTCCCGACCGAGATCGTCCCCGGCACGAGGCTCACGGTCAATGTCGCGTTCCCTCCGGCCTCGCCCGTGGCGGTCAGCCCGAGCCCGACCGCGAGCGCGGCCAGCGCCGCCGCTGCGGCAATTGCAACCCTACGCGCTGTCCGGATCCGCACCCTCGCTCCCTGAGGCATTTCGTGCGCCCTTTCCTCGATATCTGCCGGCCCGACCGCACTCCACCCGCGCTCACTGCCGCGACCGTTCCCACCCGGCGGCAGTATCTCATTCGCGTCCCCTGTCCGCAAGCGAGATTGCAAGTTCCCGGCTCCGTCCCGTGGGCGGCGGCTACGACGAGTGACAGTGGTTGTTGCCCAGCGAAAGCCCCGATTCGAGCACCTGCGCCGGCTGCTGCGAGATGTGCATGATGAAGCTCCCGGCCCGCTGGAAGTAGAGCTCCGTCATCCCGTCCTTGCGCTCCGAGATGCAGGTGCTCGCCGGCTGGACCACCCAGTAGGGCGTGTACCGGAACCGGAGGAAGTAGTCGCCCGGCGCGGCGACCCTGCCCCGAATCGAGGCGTGCCTGTCCGACGTGACCCGGGCCGCCGCGGGCCCGGTCAGGAGCGGCGTCGCGTGCGCGAGCCGGAAGATGGTCGCGGTCGAGCTGCGGTAGACGACCGTGAGCCCGGCCGCCCCCGTCTCGAGCAACCTCGCTTCCGCCGTGCCTCCCTCGGGGTCGAGCACCGTCGCGGGCACCACGACGTACTCGACCCCCATCCGGTGCAGCCAGGAGCGATAGGTGGACGGTCGCAGGGACGGGCGGTACAGCACCGGATTGGCCGCAGTGTCGAGCTGCTCGTACCAGCCGCGCGCGAGCGCGAATCCGGCCCGCGGCAGCCAGTACGCCTCCCAGTGCGCCGCGGTGGGGACGACCTCGACCCGGAACTGGGCGGGCTCGTTGTGCCGGAGGAACTCGAGCGTCGACGTCCAGAAGGCGGCGTGGGCCGGGCGATTGTCCGTGCGAAGCGGGATCAGCAGCGCATACGGCGCGAGGTTGTAGACCAGCGCACTCATGAGCCCGAGCGTGACGAGCCAGCGGGGACGGAAGCGCACGAGCGCCGCGGCCAGCAACATCAGCGGAAAGACGAAGGCGTTCAGCCGAGACCAGTTCCCGCCGACGGGCGAGGGCACGACGTAGGCAAAGACGCTTCCGAGCCCCCAGAGCGCGAAGAACGCCGCGAGCGACCGGGCGCGTGCCGCCTGCCGGGCGATCGCGACGCCGAAGCCGCACACGATCAGCATCCCGGCCAGGTTCACGAAGTAGAACGGATAGGCGCCCGTGCTGGGAAAGAGGAGCAGCACGGCGGACTCGGCCGCGGAGATGACGCCGATCCCGATGCCGACGACCACGATCCTGCGGTTGTCCCGGCGCCTGCTCAGCGCGACGGAGAGCAGGACAAGGCAGAGGAACACGAACGCCAGCGGGCTCACGCCGAGTGTCAGCACCGCGAAGACGAGCGTCAGCCATACCCGGCCGCTCTGGAGCGCGCGCAGGGCGGCCAGGAGGGTCGCGAACCCGACCGTGTAGCTGTAGAGGCCCGTGAACAGCGGCGCCGCGGCGAGAAGACCGAAGATCCGGCTCGGCCAGTACGCAGCCGGCCCCCACTCCCGCAGAGCGATCGAGGCGAACAGGAGGGCGGACGCGATCGCGGCGAAGATCACGAGCGGCAGGTTCCCGACCACCGCCGCCGGCAGGTAGTAGAAGAGGCTGTAGGAGGCGAGCGGATACTGGCCCCCGTACCACAGGTTGTCCCACAGGAGAATCCCATGCCGGACGAGAAACGTCCTGTAGAGGTGCGCGGGTGCGTCGCCCGGAGCAGGGCCGAACCGCGCCAGGACCAGCGCGCCGGTTGCCGTCATCAGCGAGGCAGCGAGCAGCTCGCGTCGGAACGTCGGTAGCGGCATCGCCTCGGGCACGTCGAGTCTCAGCGGTTCTCGGGGCATACGGGGAACCAGCCGGCGCCGCAACAGGCGTCGAGCCGAGGGATCGTACTGCACCTCGACCCACGCGGAGAGGCATCTGCCGGGCCTACCGGCCGGTCACCGCAGGCCGCACCTCGACGCCGAGAGGTACCACTGGTTGCCGCCGAACCTGTGCCCGTTCGCGAGCCAGATCCTGTAGGCGACGACGAGCTGCTGGTGCGGCGTTGCCGCGGCGGGCTCCCGTGGGAAGCTGCTCGGGGCCAGGCTCCCCCACGTCCCCACGTCGATCTGCATGCCGCCGTGGTCGCGGGACGGACGGCCGAGCCAGTCGGTGATCCGGTGCCAGTCGAGAGATTCGTGGCGGTGGACACACATCGCCTGGCTGACCCACCAGTTGGGAAGCGACCTCGCGTTCGAGGTCGCCACGGCCGTCGCGGCGAGCGCCGTCGCGACCGCAAGTGATATGGCTGCGCGAAACCGCAGAATTGAGCCTCCTGCTCGGGGACACGGTGCGAGTCGCTTGCGAACTCGTCTTGAGGGGGCGCCGCAGCTGGCGGCGCAGAGGGACTAGTCTGTCGGTGGCACAGGCCGGAATTCGGGCCCCACTGCCACCGAGCTCGCGAAGCATAGACGAAGAACCCCCGCTCAGGGGTCACTTTGATTCTCATCATCACCCTGATCCTGGCGCTGATCTTCCTGCCGCTCCCGTGGAATCTCCTGGTGATCGGGCTCGCGGCGGCCTTCGAGATCGCGCTCGCCGTCTTCGGGATCCGCTACACGAGACGGCCGCGGGTCCAGGTCGGCGTGCAGACGCTGGTCGGGCAGACAGCCGAGGTGATCACCTCGCTCGCGCCCACCGGCCAGGTGAAGGTGGACGGGGCGATCTGGGAAGCCCGCTCGCAAATGGAGGCCCGCGCCGGCGAATCGGTGCTGATCACGGGCATCGACGGGCTGACGCTCGAGGTCGAGCCGGGCCCCCAGGCACCCTGACGCGATCTACGCTTCCGGTGTGGACGACGATCACGCCGAGCTGTTCGAGGGATTCGTCCAGGACGCGCTCGATACCCTTCCGCCGGACCTGGCCCGGCTGATGGACAACGTGGCGCTCGTGATCGAGGACGAGCCGCCGCCCGGCGAGCCGCTGCTCGGGCTCTACCACGGCGTGCCGCTGACCAGGCGCACCACCTCCTACGGCGGTGTCCTCCCCGACAGGATCTCGATCTACCGCGGCCCGCTCGAACGGCACTACGGTCACGACTCGACCGAACTGCACGCGCAGGTCCGCCGCACTGTCCTGCACGAGATCGCCCACCACTTCGGGATCAGCGACCAGCGCCTGGTCGAGATCGATCGCTACTAGCTACTTTCCCCGGATAAACATGGTCGGCAACTCGTCGCCGCTGTTCGGGGAAAGTAGCTGGGGTTTGGATTTGTCTTTTGAGAGGACCGCGACCCTGCATGGACACACGAGTTCCAAGATCAAAGCCAAAAACGAGCTACTTCCCCGCAGAACGGTTTCGGGCTTCCGGCCGACTTTTTCCGGGGCAAATAGCTAGAGACCAGAGGGAGGAGGCTGCCGTGCTCCGTCGACTCATGAACATCATCCGGATGAAGCGCTACTTCCGCAAGCGGCGCTAGGGCTCGCCGGGGCTACTGTCAGGCGGTGCGCGTTCCGCCCTACGTCGTCTGCCCCTCGTGCCGCGGCCCGCTCGACGACGAGCTCGTCTGCCGCTCATGCGGGAATCCCTATGGCGAGGCGGACCGCATCCTGCGGTTGCTCGACCCGAACGCACCCGGGATCGACGCGAAGCTGCGCGAGCTGGCGGCCTGGCCGGTGCTCGCACGCGAGCAGGGTTGGTACGAGGCCGACGACGGGATTGACTCCGCGCTGCCGTTCCTGAACCGCGATCTCGGCTGGGAGGATCGCGCCTGGGGCGCGACCGAGTACGGGTTCCAGCTCCTGCTCGACCGTTATGTCCGGCCGGGCGATCGCGTGCTGGAGATCGGGGCCGCCAAGAGCTGGGCCGCCCAGCACCTCGTCCCGCGCGGCTGCGAGTACGTCGCCTGCGATCTGGTCGTCGACCCCCTGATCGGGCTCGGCCGCGGCCGTTTCTTCGAGGAGCGGGTCGGGCCGTACCTGCGCGTGCAGGCCGATGGGGAACGGCTCCCGTTCGCCGACGGCAGCTTCGACGTCGCCTTCTGCGTCGCCACCCTTCACCACGCGCTCGACCTGCGGGCGATGGTGCGCGAGCTCGCCCGCGTCACCCGTCGCGGCGGCATCGTCGCCGGCCTGAACGAGGGGACGCGCGCGCCCCATCGCAGCGGTGCGAACCCCGAGCAGGAGCACGAGAAGGAGCTCGGCATCAACGAGCACGTCCACACGATGTGGGCCTACCTCTGGGCGTTCACCCGCGCGGGTCTCCGACCGCTCAGGCTCGAGTACGCCCAGGGCCCGGTCGAGCTCGCGCGGCGGAACATCGCCGGCAAGCTCCTCCGCCTCGGCCCGCCTCCGGCGGCCCTGTGGGCGCTCAACGCCTACGCCTACTCCGGCCTCAGCCTGTACGCACGCCGCCGGTAGGTTTCGACGAGTGGCCATCCTCGTCCAGAAATACGGCGGCACGTCGGTCGCCGGGCCGGAGGAGATCAAGCGCGTCGCCGCGCGGATCGTCCGCACCGCCGAGGCCGGCAACAACGTCTGCGTCGTCGTCTCGGCGATGGGCGACACCACCGACAGGCTGATCGACCTCGCCCGCCAGATCTCGTCCGACCCGCATCCGCGCGAGCAGGACATGCTGCTGACCGCCGGTGAACGGATCTCGGTCGCGCTCGTCTCGATGGCGATCAACGACCTCGGGCGAGAGGCCGTCTCGTTCACCGGCTCGCAGGCCGGGATCGTCACCGACACCCGCCACGGCAAGGCGCGCATCGTCGAGATGCGGCGAGGCCGCGTCCACGAGGCGCTCGAGCAGGGCAAGATCGCGATCGTGGCCGGCTTCCAGGGCGTCTCGACCGACCGCGACGTGACGACCCTCGGGCGTGGCGGCTCGGACACGACCGCGGTCGCACTCGCGGCCGCGCTCGAGGCCGACGCCTGTGAGATCTACACCGACGTCGACGGCGTGTACACCGCCGATCCACGGATCGTCCCGAGCGCGCGCAAGCTGCACGAGGTCTCGTTCGAGGAGATGCTCGAGCTGGCCGCGAGCGGCGCCCGCGTGCTCGCGCTGCGCGCGGTCGAGTACGCTCGTAACAACGGGGTCAAGATCCACGTCCGGTCGTCGTTCAACGAGACCGAGGGCACGTGGATCATCAAGGAGGAGGACATGCTGGAACAGGCGATCATCTCGGGAGTGGCGCACGACACGGGCGACGCGAAGGTGACGATCCGGGGCGTCCCCGACCGCCCCGGCGTGGCGGTGCGCACGTTCCGCCCCCTGGCGGACGCAGGGATCAACATCGACATGATCGTCCAGAACACGTCGGTCGCGGGCCTGGCCGACATCTCCTTTACGCTCCCCGAGAACGAGCTTCGGCGGGCCGAGCCGATCCTCGCCCGGCTGGCCGCCGAGATCGAGGCCGAGGGGTTCGTCTGCGACCCCCACATCGCGCGGATCTCGGTCATCGGCGCCGGGATGAAGAGCAACCCGGGCGTCGCGGCCGACATCTTCGAGGCGCTCGCCGACGCCGGCATCAACATCGAGATCATCTCGACCTCGTCGATCCGGGTCTCGTGTGTCGTGCCGGCTGCCGACGCCGAACGCGCCGTGAACGTGATCCACGAGCGGCTGAAGGTCGCCGACGTCTTCTACGAAGCCGCCGACCCGCGATAAGAAGCTCTCACAGAATGACGCTTCGTCGACGGGTGCGATGGGCGGTTCGAGTCAAGGACGCAGGGCGCGATTCAAGTGGTCGTCGCAACATCTCGTGGTGGAGGTGGTGCGCGATGGGTGTGGGCGAGCGTCAGGAGTCGATTCGTGCGATGCGGGGACAGATGTGGTCGCCGGGTCGGCCGACGGTGGCGCAACGGGAGGATCGGCAGCGGTTTTGGCGGGCGATAGCGGCTGGATCGTCGAGCGAGGAGGCGGGCGCGGTGGCGGGGGTGTCGCCGGCGGTTGGCAGCCGGTGGTTCCGCGACGGTGGCGGGATGCCATCAATCTCGTTGGAGAGGCTGTCGGGGCGTTATCTCTTGTTTGCTGAGCGGGAAGAGATCGCGATCCTTCATGCCCAGGGTGTCGGCGTGCGCGAGATCGCTCGCCGGTTGAATCGGTCGGGCTCGACGATCTCGAGGGAGCTGCGCCGCAACGCGTCGACGCGAGGCCACGCTGTCGTGTATCGCGCGACGGCGGCGCAGTGGCATGCGGAGCGACGCGCGAGCCGCCCGAAGGTCTCGAAGCTCGCTGCGAACGAGGCGCTGTGCGTGTACGTGCGGGAGCGGCTCGCCGGCACGATCGTGAGGCCCGACGGCGAGCCGGTGCCAGGGCCAGATGTGCGCTTTGTCGGGCGCCGGCTGGGTCGCCGTCGGGATCGGCGGTGGGCGAAGTCGTGGAGTCCGGAGCAGATCTCGAACCGGCTCCGGATCGACTTCCCCGATGATGACTCGATGCGGATCTCGCACGAGGCGATCTATCAGGCGCTCTACGTTCAGGGCCGAGGCGCTCTCAGGCGTGAGCTCGTCGCCTGCCTCCGGACCGGACGCGCGCTCCGGGTCCCGCGCGCTCGCACACAGGGGCGCGGCAAGAAGTTCGTGAGCGCGGAGGTGATGATCAGCGAGCGGTCGGCCGAAGCTGCTGACCGGGCTGTGCCCGGCCATTGGGAGGGCGATCTGATCCTGGGGCTCGAGAGCTCCGCGATCGGGACGCTCGTCGAGCGCACCACGCGGTTCACGATGCTGTTGCACCTGCCCCGGATGCAAGGCCACGGCGACCAGCCGAGGGAAAAGAACGGGCCGGCCCTGACCGGACACGGAGCCGAGGCCGTCCGTGACGCGATCGCCGCGTCGATCGCGACGCTGCCCGAGCAGCTGCGCCGCTCGCTCGCCTGGGACCAGGGCACCGAGATGGCCCAACACGCACAGCTTCGGATCGACACCGGACTCCAGATCTACTTCTGCGACCCACAGAGCCCATGGCAGCGCGGCACCAACGAGAACACCAACGGGCTGCTCAGACAGTACTTCCCCAGAGGCACCGACCTCAGCAGACACTCGAGCGAAGACCTCGCCGCAGTCGCCGCCGCGCTGAACAGCCGACCCCGAAAGACACTCGGCTGGCGAACTCCTGCCGAAGAGCTCGATCGATATTTACTATCAAGTCAACAACAAACCGTTGCGACGACCAGTTGAACGCGGGCAGGGAGCCTCGATAGCAGCGCTATCGAGGCGACCGAGGACGCAGGATCGCGCCGTCCAGCGCGGCCGGGCGACTCAAGGCTTCATTTTGTGAGAGCTTCTACGAGCCCTAGGCGGCGGCCGGGTCGGCCGCGCGCGTGCCGAGCCCGTCGAGCGCGGCGCTCGCGGTCGCGTTGAACAGGTGATGGAGGATCAGCAGCTGGATCAGGGCGAGCGACTCCGAGCGGTGCAGATCGGTCCCGATCGTGAACTCGCCCAGCCGCTCCGAGCGGAGGTGGCTCGCGAAGTGGAGCCCGTCCCACACCATCTCCTCGATCTCTGCGGCGCGCTCGCGCTCGAGCCCGCCGGGGATGCTCAGGTGCATCTCCCCGCCCTGCTCGGCGATCCGGATCCCGTCGCCCGTGCCGGCGTCGCCGTCGAGGACGGAGCGGAAGTCCGGATGGCGGAGCGTCGGCCTCAGAACGAGCTCGGCGTCGAGATGCTCGGGATTGCCCGCCGGGTTCGGCAGGAACGAGACGACGATGTCGGCGTGCTTCTGCTGGGGCCGGATGAACGCCTCCGAGTCGGCCTCGCGCCGGTCGAGGTCCGACAACACCTGGTCGGTCGTGTAGCCGCGTCGCGAGCAGTCGCGCTGAACCTTCCACTTGCGCCGAAGCTCCTCCGGCGGGGCGAGGTAGATGCGGATGTCGAACAGCTGCCTCAGCTCCTCGGTGTAGTAGCCGAGCAGACCCTCGACGACCGAGAACCGCTTCGGATCGACGCGGACGAGGGGGCCGAAGGTGCCGTCCTTGTGCTGGTAGACCGGCTTCAGGAAGGGCTCCGCCGCACGCATGTGCGCGAGATGCTGCGCCATGATGTCGATGTGATTGCACTCGGGGTGTAGCGGCGTGATGTTGCGCTCCGCGCGCTGCCGGCGGTCGTAGCGGTGGTAGTCGTCGACGCACACGTGCGTGACGTTGTCCTCGCCGAGCACCCGCACGAGGCCGCGGGTGAGGGTCGTCTTGCCGGCCGCCGAGTCGCCGACGACGCCGAGGATGATCGAGCGTCCCACCTGGACCTCCATTCCGTCCGTCGAGTCTGACAGGTCGTTCTAGTGCGCGCCGAGTGCCGGAGCCCCGTCCTCGGGCTCGCGATCCTCGGCGAAGACGCTGCTCTGCAGGATGTCGTCCGGCGTGATCGTCATCAGCTCGTCGCGCGAGAGCACGCCCGTGCCCTCGGCGAAGAGCCGGTTCGCCTGCCGCAGACGGGCCCGGTCGATCGAGTTGCGGACGCTGCGCCCGTGCGCGAAGCGCGGCCGCTTGACCCGCCGATCGAGGTAGGCGCGGAACGCCGCCTCCGCGCCGGAGCCGAAGACGTAGTTCTGCTGGTCGAGCATCAGGTGCGCGATCGCCATCAGCTCGTCGACGTCGTAGTCGGGGAAGTCGATGTGGTGGGCCACCCGCGAGCTCAGCCCCGGGTTCGAGCGGAAGAAGTCGTCCATCCGGTCCTTGTAGCCGGCGAAGATCACGACCAGCTTGTCCCGCTCGGCCTCCATCACCTGGAGCAGAATCTCGATCGCCTCCTGGCCATAGTCGCGCTCGTTCTCCGGCCGGTAGAGGTAGTACGCCTCGTCGATGAAGAGGACACCGCCGTAGGCGCGGCGGAGCACCTCCTTCGTCTTGGGGGCCGTGTGGCCGACGTACTGGCCGACCAGGTCGTCACGGGTACAGGCGACGACGCGCGGCTCGGCGATGTAGCCGAGGCTGTGCAGGACCTGGGCCATCTTCATCGCCACCGTCGTCTTGCCCGTCCCGGGGTTGCCGGTGAACGACATGTGCAGCGACGGGCGCTCGGAGGCGAGCCCGACCTCGTTGCGGAGCCGGTCGATCAGCAGCAGCGCCGCGATCTCCCGGATCCGGGTCTTGACGGGAGCGAGCGCGATCAGCTCCTGGTCGAGCTGGTCGAGCACCTCGGTGACGTTCGTCTCCGCGAGCGCGGCGCCGAGATCGGCCGCAGTGGGAAGCGGCCGGTCGTCCTCGGGCTCGGCGGACGCAGCCGCCGGCTCCTCCGCGACGGGGGCCGCCGGCGGATTCCGCACCATCCCGAATGGAGTCCCGCTCACGACCCGTTCGAAGCCGCCGGGTCGGCGCCGCGCATCGGCTGGTTGCCGAGCTCGACGGTGCCGGTGGCCTGCTTCTTGTGGACGAGGCGGTACCTGATCACGCGATCGCGATCCTCGGAACGCTCGAGCTCGAAGCCGTGCTCGACCGACGGGCGATTGACGATGAAGCTCATGGCGCTCGTCTGGCGCCCGTAGGTGGCGTCGTAGGCGATCACCTTGATGTAGGCCTCCGGGTAGGCCTCGCGGCAGGCGCGGACCTCGCGCATCACCGTCTCCACCCCGTCGGCTTCGAGGTCGAAGTGCGGCAGGCCCCACATCTCCCAGTACGCGTTCCGTGGATGCGGATCGTCCGTGTACTCGACCGACAGCGACCAGCCGTTCGCAACCGAATAGCTCATCTGAGCTTCGATCTGCTCGTCGGTGAGCTCGGGCAGGAACGAGAACGTCCCCTGTGTGATTCTCATCTCTCGCAGCCTCCCTAGTACCCGACCGACGGGGTCGCGACGAAGTCCGGCACGTCGGTGGACTCGAAGTTGAAGGTGATGTCCTTCCAGATCTGGAGCGCGGCGTTCAGCTCGGGGCAGCCCTTGGCGGCCTTCTCGAGGATGTCGGGGCCCTCCTGGTAGTAGTCCTTGCCCTCGTTACGGGCCTGGATCATCGCCTCGACGGCGACCCTGTTGGCGGTTGCGCCGGCGCGGATGCCCATCGGATGGCCGATCGTGCCGCCGCCGAACTGGAGGATCACGTCCTCGCCCAGGTAGTGCAGGAGCTGGTGCATCTGGCCGGCGTGGATGCCGCCCGAGGCCACCGGCATCGTGCCGGGCATCGAGGCCCAGTGCTGGTCGAAGTAGATCCCGTTGGCCGGGTTCTCGGGGATGAAGTTCGAGCGGAGCGTGTCGTAGAAGCCCTTGGTGGCATGGGGATCGCCCTCGAGCTTGCCGACGACGGTTCCCGCGTGCACGTGGTCGACGCCCATCAGGCGAACCCACTTGGAGATGACGCGGAAGCTGACGCCGTGCGCCTTCTGGCGGGTATAGGTGCCGTGGCCGGCGCGGTGGAGGTGGAGGATCAGGCCGTTCGCGCGGCACCATTTGGCCATCGACTGGATCGCGGTGTACCCGATCGTCAGGTCGACCATCAGGATGACGCTGCCGATCTCCTTGGCGAACTCGGCCCGCTCGTACATGTCCTCCATCGTCCCAGCGGTGACGTTCATGTAATGGCCCTTGATCTCGCCGCTGCCGGCGGCGGCCTTGTTGACGCCCTCGATCGCGTAGAGGAAGCGGTCGCGCCAGCGCATGAACGGCTGCGAGTTGATGTTCTCGTCGTCCTTGGTGAAGTCGAGGCCGCCGACGAGCGCCTCGTAGACCACGCGCCCGTAGTTCTTGGCCGAGAGGCCGAGCTTCGGCTTGACGGTCGCGCCGAGGAGCGGGCGGCCGAACTTGTCCAGGTACTCCCGCTCCATCACGATCCCGTGCGCGGGGCCCTGGAAGGTCTTGACGTAGTGCGTCGGGATCCGCATGTCCTCGAGGCGCAGGGCCTTGAGGGCCTTGAAGCCGAAGACGTTGCCGATGATCGACGAGGTCAGGTTCGCGATCGATCCTTCCTCGAACAGGTCGATGTCGTAGGCGATGCGCGCGATGAACTGATCGGTGCCGGGAACCGGCTCGACGCTGTAGGCCTTCGCCTGGTAGTGCTTGTGGTCGGTCAGGCGATCGGTCCAGACGACCGTCCACGTGGCCGTCGAGGACTCACCCGCTACGGCAGCGGCGGCTTCGATCGCGTCGATGCCGGGCTGCGGGGTGATCCGGAACGCGCAGAGGATGTCGGTGTCCTTCGGGACGTAATCGGCGTCGTAGTACCCCATTTCCGCGTACGGGGTGACGCCTGCCGACCAGCGATCCTTCTTCTCGAGGCTACTGCCGGCCGGTACTGGTGACGGACTCATGAGATTGTCTCTCCCGCTCGGTCGATGGGCACTTCGAGGGTATGCGAGGAACCAATAGAACGCAAATAAGAGTTTGGGTGTTTTTCATAGATAAACGGCGATCGATCCGGCACGTTCGCGGTCGCTGCCCCGGCCGCCGTGACGGCACGCGGCGCGGCTGCCGGCTGCGCTGCGAGCGTATCAACCTGGAGGCGCCGCGCGGCCGCCGGGAGCCCGCCGATCTGCTTGAATCGCCGTGTGGCTGCGCTCTACCGCAAGTACCGCCCGCAGACGTTCGAGGAGGTCGTCGGGCAGGAGGCGGTGGTGCGGACGCTCTCGAACGCACTCGAGAGCGGCAAGATCCGCCAGGCCTACCTGTTCGCGGGCCCGCGCGGCACCGGTAAGACGTCGCTGGCCCGCATCCTCGCCAAGTCGGTCAACTGCAAGCTCGGGCCGACGGCCCATCCCGACGGAACGTGCCACGCGTGCGTCGCGATCTCGGGCGGCACCTCGCTCGACGTGATCGAGATGGACGCAGCCTCGCAGCGCGGGATCGACGACATCCGCGAGATCCGTGACCGGGTCGTGCTCCAGCCGGTCGAAGGCCGCTCGAAGGTCTACATCCTCGACGAGGCCCACCAGCTCACCGACGCCGCCTGGAACGCGCTCCTGAAGCTGATCGAGGAGCCACCGCCCCACCTGCTGTTCATCTTCTGCACGACCGAGCTGCAGAAGGTGCTCCCGACGGTGCGCTCACGCTGCCAGACGTTCGTCTTCCAGCGGCCGCGGCTCCCGGACCTGGTCCGGAAGCTGCGGATGATCGCCGACGCCGAGGCGATCGAGGTGCCCGACGCGGCTCTCGCCCTGATCGCACGGGGCGGGCGCGGCGCCTTCCGGGACGCCGAGTCGACGCTCGACCAGCTCGCCTCGGCCACCGGCGGCGCGATCTCGGTGCAGGACGTGCTCCAGCTGCTCGGCGCGGTCGAGGACGAGGTGCTCTTCCGGCTCTGCGATCTGATCGTCGACGGGGACACCGCCGGTGCGCTCGTGTTCCTGGAGGAGCTCTCCGACCAGGGGCAGGACACCGCCCGGCTGGTCGCGGACCTGCTCGAGCACCTCCGTCACCTGATGCTGATCCAGCACATGGGCGAGGTGCCCGAGTCTTTGCCGGTGACCGACGAGGCCCGTGAGCGGCTGCGCGATCAGGCAAACCAGCTCGGCTCCGCGACCGTCGTGCGGCTGATCGACCTGCTCCACGTGGCGGTCGACGATCTGCGCCAGGGCGGCGATCCACGGCTCCCGCTCGAGCTGGCACTGGTCAAGGTGACCCGGCCCGGGTCCGATCTCTCCCGTGAGTCGCTGGCCTACCGGCTCGAGCAGCTCGAGCTCGGCGGCCATGGCCAGGGCGGCTCCTCCGCTGCGGTCGCTCGCAGCGCCCCGGCAGTCGAGCGGAAGGATCCGGCCGGGGCCGACGCCACGGCAGGGGCCGACACCCCTGGGGGCGAGCGCAGCTCGAGCCCGGAACCCTCCGGCCAGGCACCTCCCGGCCTGAAGCTCGAGGAGCTCCAGGAGGCGTGGCGGCGGTCGGTTCTGCCCGCCGTCGAGCAGCGGTCGATCCCCGCCCAGGCGATGCTTGCCGAGGCGCACCCGGCGCGGCTGGAGGGCGATACGCTCACGCTCGAGTTTCCACGGGCGGCGGCCTTCCACCGCGAGAAGGCCGAGGAGCCGAAGAGCGCGGCGCTCCTGAAGGAGGCCCTGTACGAGGTGACCGGCCACCGGCTCGAGGTGATCTTCGGGGTCGGCGAGGCGCCCGAGCACGGGAGCGCGGAGCCCGACCATCCTCCCACCGAGGAGGAGATCGTCGAGCTCGTCAAGTCGACCTTCGACGCCCAGGAACTCGACCCCTAGGCAGGCGCCGCCGCCCACCCACGCCTGTCCCTTCGGGCCACCACCGGGGACAGTCCCCCAAACCTGCCCGGCGAGCGTCCTGGGGCCTGTCCCCAACTCCGTGCTCCGAGCCTGATCGGGGACAGTCCCCAGGAGATGTCTGCTCGGGACACGGTGGGGGACTGTCCCCGTACCTGACCAATCGGGACGCGGCCTTCGGGGACGAGGTCCGAAAGGGCGGTCTGACCGGCGGGCACGGGCACAATGGCCCGATGTTCAGCCCCTCGGTCGAGAACCTCGTCGTGCAGCTCACCCGCCTGCCGGGGATCGGGCAGCGGACGGCGCAGCGACTCGCGTTCCACATCCTCCAACGGCCTTCCGAGGAGGCGCTTGCGCTCGCCGCGGCCCTGGCCGAGGTCAAGGAACGTGTCCGCTTCTGCCGCGAGTGCGGCAACCTGACCGAGGAGGAGACGTGCGCGATCTGCCTCGACGCCCGCCGCGACCATACGACGATCTGCGTCGTCGAGCAGCCGGTGGACGTCATCTCCCTCGAGCGGACGCACGAGTACCGCGGCCTCTACCACGTGCTCGGCGGCGCGCTCAGCCCGCTCGACGGTGTCGACCCTGCCCACCTCCGGATCGACGAGCTGCTCCACCGGGTCGATGCGAACGGCATCCGGGAGGTCGTGCTCGCGACGAACCCGACGATGACCGGCGAGGCGACGGCCGCCTTCCTGGCCGACCGGCTCCGCACCAGGGTCCGAGTCACGCGACTCGCCAGCGGGCTGCCGGTCGGCGGCGACCTCGAGTACGCGGACGAGGTCACGTTGGGTCGCGCCCTCTCCGGCCGCCGAGAGATCTAGGCCCACCCGCTTGCGGTGGAAGCGCCGCGAGGGGGCCCCGCTACGCTTAGACCGATGACTCGCGACAGCCGCATCGGCGTCGTCGGCGGCACCGGAGCCGTCGGCGCGGTCACGCTCGGGCTCCTCCGCGAGCACGGCTTCGAGAACGTGCGCGTGTTCGCTTCGGCCCGCTCCGCCGGCCGCGAGATCGGCGGCCGCCTCGTCGAGGAAGCGACCCCGGAGGCACTCGGGCGCGGCGATGTCGACGTGTTCCTCTTCTCCGTCGGCACAGGAGCCTCGCGCGAGCTCGTCCCCCACGCTGTCGCGGGCGGCGCGCTCGCGATCGACAAGTCGGCCGCGTACAGGCTCCAGGACGGCATCCCGCTCGTCGTCCCCGAGGTGAACGGCGCCCGCGCGCTCGGCAACAGCACCATCATCGCGAATCCGAATTGCTGCACGATCCCGCTCACCTGTGTCCTGAAACCGCTTCATGACGCGGCTCGCCTGACGCGCGTCCGCGTCGCCACCTACCAGTCGGTCTCGGGCGCCGGCGCGCAGGCGATGGACCGGCTCGCGGACGAGGAGCCATCCGACCACGACCTGCGCATGGACTGGGAGTTCGACGGCGAGGAGTTCGACGAGGAGTCGAAGCTCCGCGCCGAGACGCAGAAGATCATGGAGCTGCCCGACCTTCCGATCCAGGCGACGTGCGTACGGGTGCCGGTCATGGTCGGCCACGCCGAGGCCGTCTGGATCGAGACCGAGGATGAGCTGACCGCCGACCGCGCCCGCGAGATCCTCGGCGCCGCGCCCTCGATCCGGCTCGACGAGTTCCCCTCCCCCGGCAAGGCCGCCGGCATCGACGAGGTGCTGGTCGGCCGCATCCGCCGCGACCCGACCGTCGACCGGGGCCTGGCGCTCTTCCTCGCGAGCGACAACCTCCGCAAGGGAGCGGCCCTGAACGCGATCCAGATAGCCGAGCTGGTATTAAGCGCGCGCATGGAAATCCTAGAATTTCCGCGCGCCGGTGGCCGCGCAACTCAGTGATGCGCGAGCACGGGCAAAGCCCGTACTCGCCGGCTGAGCCAGTCTCCCCGCACAGGCTGGAGTCTTTTCGGCGAAGCCCCTGCTCTTGATCCAGGTGCGTGAAGCCTCCGACGCGCCGCGAGCACGGGCTTTGCCCGTGCTCGTCCACTCAGATCGAGATGCTGCCGGCGCGCGGAAATTCTAGGATTTCCATGCGCGCGCAACTCAGCGCAACTCAGCTCACGGCCGTGGTGCGGGCACGGGCTCGGGGAGGAACGCCTCCTTCACGACCCGCAGCACCTTCTCGCGGCGCCCCTCGGTCACGGGGACGAGCCCGCCGAGCTCGAGCCGCGCCAGGCCGACCCGTCCGGCCGAGCGGACGACGCGGAAGCCGAAGTCCTCGAGAAAATCGGCGGGGAACACTGTCCTGTGCGCACGGAAGCGCTCGTAGCCCGATTCGCCTTCCGGATAGCGGTAGGCGAACGCCTCGATCGACGACGCGCCGCGGTCGCGGGCCTCGCCGATTGCGGCCAGGAACAGCGACTGAAGCACCCATGGGCTCGACTCGTCGACGATATAGGCGCAGGTGATCAGGAGCGCATCGTCCGACGGCGGCCCGGCCGGAAGCTCGGAGGCGCGCGGGAAGAGCGGCGCCGGCCCGCACTGCAGCAACCCGAGCGCGCGCCTGCCGTCGTCCCCGTAGTACATGGTGCCGAAGGCGCCGAACTCGTCCTCGAACCGCTCCATCCAGCGGTCCTTGTCAAGCTCGCGGCCGGTGCCCCGCGACTGCCACCAGATGCAGTCGTGGCACACGGACGGCCCCGTCTCGAGCGTCAGCCGGGTCAGGCCGGTCAGCCTAGGCGGGGTCATCGACCTCGTCGACGACGACGTTGACGGCCGCCGGCCGCGCGTCGGTCATCCGCTCCAGGTAGTCCGCGACGTGCCGCTGGACGGAGGCCCCGACCTCGGGGATCGAGACCCCCCAGAGCAGCGCGAGGTGCAGCTCGACAGCGGCGCCCTCGACGCGGATCCCCTTCCGCACCCCCTCGACGACCCGGGCGACGCCCTCGACCTCCCGTGCGGCGTCCCCTGCGTACCGCGCCAGCACCTCGGAGGAGACGACGCTATGCCCCGACACTAGTGCGGCCTCTCGTAACGTTCGACCCGAAACGCTCGTAGCTGGAGGCCGCACTTGCGGCCGCTCCGCAGCCGTTTGTTCGTGTCTTTGGTCTGGGGAGCCCGGGGCGGGCGTGGAAGGTCGAGACGTGTGCTACGGATGGAGGGCTGGCGAATCCCGAAATCATCCCGGCCGCCGAGCGGCCGGTGAGTGCGGCGTCGCGGGAGGCGAGTTTCAGGTGAAACGTTGCGAGACGCCGCACTAGATCGTGTCGAGCTTCTCGAGCACGGGCCCCACGGAGACGACGTGGCGCCTGAACTTCAGCTCGGCCTCGCCGAGCCCGGCGGCAACCCCGATCAGCTGGGAGAGGTGCAGGATCGGCATCGCGAAGTCCCGCCCGGTCGCGGCCTTGAGCTTCGACTGCCACGCGTCGAGCGAGAGGTGGCAGAGCGGGCACGGTGTCACCATCGCGTCCGCGCCGGCCTCGATCGCCTGCTCGATCGGCTGGACGAGCTCGCCGAGCGCCGTCTCCTCACGCGCCTGGATGATCGGGAAGCCGCAGCACTTCAGCTTGGCCGGATAGTCGATGGCCTCGCCGCCGCAGGCCTCGATGATCCGCTCGAGCGACGACGGGCGATCGGGATCCTCGAACCCCATCACCCGCGACGGCCGGAGGATCTGGCAGCCGTAGAACGGCGCGATCTTCAGCCCTTTCAGCCCCTTGTGGGCCGCCTTCTGCAGTCGCTCGTAGCCGTCTCCCTCGGCCAACTCCCAGAGGAAGTGCCGCACGTCGACGTCGCTCTCGTAGGCGGGCACGCCGACCGCGACGAGATTGCGGTTCACCCGCGCGCGAAGCTCGGGGTCGCCGACCAGCTGGAAGTTCGCCTGGCGCAGGTTGAGCGTGCACACGTTGCAGACGGTCATCAGCGTCTCGCAGCCGGTTGCGGCGGCGTAGGAGAGAATGCGAGCGTTCAGGTGCAGGTAGTAATCGGGCTCGGCTTCGTGGATGTCGCCCGCGCCGCAGCAGGTGACCGACTCGAGCTCCTCGAGCTCGAGGCCGATCTTCGGCGCCAGGGCCTGGGTCGACGAGTCGAGCTCCTTGGCCGACAGGGAGGCGAGGCAACCCTTGTAGTACGCGACCCTTCTCACCTCGCCGCCTCCCGCTCGCTCGGAAGGTAGGGGCGCGGGAACGAGCCGGCGCCGTAGGGGTCGCGCTCGCCCTCGGTGTGCCCGTGTGCGAGCTTCGCCATCGCGCGCTCGCCCTGGACGATCCCGGCGAACCCGTCGAGGCCCTGATCTCTGAGCAGCTCGTGGAGCCGGCGCGACTCGCGGACGTCCTTCGCGACGTGCGGCGGGAAGGGCGGCGGCACCTTCCCCTTGCGAGCGAGGCCGAGCGCGAACCGGGCCTGCTTGATCGACTCCACGATCCCCTGTGTCTTCGGCACGAGCTCCGTCTCGCGCAGCCAGCCGGTCGTCTTGGCGGAGGTGACGAACCACTTCGCGTGCTTCGCGCCCATGTCGTGGCTGATCCCCTCCTTGATCGACTCCGCGCCGAGCTTCGCGATCGCGTCGCGCGGGTCGACGCCCTTCGGGCACCGCTCGTTGCAGAAGTAGCAACGCGTGCATTCCCAGATCCCGTGCTGCCCGTTGACGTCCTCGAGCCGCCCGTTCTTGGCGCCGTCGCGCGGATCGCCGACGAAGCGCATGGCCTTGGCGAGCGCCTGGGGGCCGAGGAACTCCGGGCTCGACTCCATCGCGTTGCACTCCGAGACGCAGCAGCCGCAATTGATGCAGAGCGACTCCTTGTGCACCGCGCTCATGCGCTCGCGGGAGATCACGTGCTCCCGCCCCGCCGGGGGAACCGTGTATCCGGGCTGGAGGTACGGGTTGACGGCCCGGAACTTGGCCCAGAACGGATCCATGTCGACGACGAGGTCCTTGATCACCGGCAGGTTGCCCATCGGGGAGATCACCGGCACCTGGCCCGACTCTGCGATGTCGTACATGCGCACCTTGCACGCCAGCACGGCGGCGCCGTTCATCCGCATCCCGCACGAGCCGCAGATCATCATCCGGCAGCTCTTGCGATAGGCGAGCGTGCCGTCGTGGCGGTCCTTGATGATGTCGAGGACGTCGAGCAGCGTCGCCTCGTCCGGCGCCTCGACCTCGTAGTCGCAGAGTCGCCGGTCGCCGGTCGCGGCGTCGGTACGCCAGATCTTGAGAGCGAGCTGCATCAGTAGGTCCTCGCTGCAGGTTGCCATTTCGTGATCGTGACGGGGCTCCAGTCGTGCTCGAAGCGGCCGTCGACGAGACGCATGGTCGAGTGCTTGAGATAGTTCTCGTCGTCCCGGTCCGGATAGTCGTACGGCCTCGAGTGGGCGCCCCGACTCTCCTTGCGCATCACACCGGCCCTCGCCATGCAGGCGCCGATGTCGAGGCAGAAGCCGAGCTCGAGCGCCTGCGTCAGGTCGCTGTTGAAGACGTCGCCCTTGTCCTCGACCACCACTCGCTCGTAGCGCTCGAAGAGCCCGTCGATGATCTCGACCTGCGCGTTCATCTGCTCCTCGCGGCGGAAGACGCCGAAGTTCTCCAGCATCGAGGTGCCCATGTCCTGGCGGATCTGCCACGGGCGCTCGCCCTCGGCACGACCGACCAGCTCGTCGAGCTCATGCCCCGCGTCGGCCAGCGCGCTCTCCGGAACCGCGGCGTTGCCCGACCGGACGAGCGCGGCCTCGGCCGCAGCGCGACCCGAACGGCGCCCGAAGGTGATCGTCTCCATCAGCGAGTTCCCGCCGAGCCTGTTCGCGCCGTGAACAGAGACGCACGCGACCTCGCCGGCCGCGTAGAGGCCGGGCAGCTCGGTCAGCCCGTCGCTGTCGGTCGCCACGCCGCCCATGTGGTAGTGGGCGCCCGGACGGACCGGCACCGGGTCGTAGATCGGGTCGACCCCGGCGTAGGTGATCGCCAGCTCGCGCGAGCCCGGCAGGCGGTCGATGATCCTCGCCGCACCGAGATGCCGCATGTCGAGCAGGACGCTCCCGTCGACCCCGCGCCCGGCGTCGATCTCGGTCTGCTCCGAGCGCGAGACGACGTCGCGCGAAGCGAGCTCGAGCGCGTTCGGCGCGTACCGCTCCATGAACCGCTCGCCGTCCTTGTTGAGCAGGTAGGCCCCCTCGCCGCGACACCCTTCGGTCAGCAGGATCCCGGTCGGGTAGAGCGTCGTCGGGTGGAACTGCATGAACTCCATGTCCTTGAGTGGAACGCCGACCCGGAGCGCCATCGCCGCCCCGTCGCCCGTGCACGCGTAGGCGTTCGTCGTGATGCGGAAGACCCGGCCGACGCCGCCGGTCGCGAGCACCACGGCCTTGCCGGCGAACGCCTTGAGCCCGCCGTGGAGGAGATCCCAGGCGATCACGCCCTGGCAGCGGCCGCCGTCCTCGATCAGCTTCCACGCGAAGAACTCCTCGTAGACCTTGATGTCGCGCTTGACGAGCTGTTCGTAGAGCACCTGGATCAGCACGTGCCCGGTGATGTCGGCGGCGAAGACGGTGCGCGGAGAGCCCGCAGCGCCGAACGGCCGCTGCGCGAGCTTGCCGTCGCCGCCCCGGGTGAACATCGCTCCCCAGTGCTCGAGCTGGTAGATGTCGTCCGGCGCCTCCCGCGTGAAGACCTCGATCGCATCCTGGTCGCCGAGGAAGTCGGAGCCCTTGACGGTGTCGTAGGCGTGCGTCTCGGGGCTGTCGTCGCCGGCGTTGCCGAGCGCGGCGTTGATCCCGCCTTCGGCCGCGCCCGAATGGCTGCGCGTCGGGTGCAATTTCGAGATCACCGCGACGTCGGCGCCTGCGTCGAATGCCTCGATCGCGGCGCGCATCCCGGCGCAACCGGCGCCGATCACGAGTACGTCGTGCGCCGAGTCCACGATCCCTGACGCTAGCGGATCGCAACGAGGCCGTGGCGCTGGTGCATCCGTCCGCAAGTTCGGTCCGGTATCCGGCGAGTGGCTCGGCGTTCGTGGGAAGGACGCACGAAGCTCCGATAGCTGAAGCTCTCGGGGCGACTGAGGACGCAGCCGCGGGCGGCGAGACGCCGCCGGGAGCGAGCCGTAATTGCGGACGGGTGCGCTAGAGCCGGGGGCCTGCCGACGCGACTTCGGGATCGACGTCGTCGAACCGCTCGAAGTTCACCCGGAACATCGCCGCGAGCTCGCGCGCCTTCGCGTCGTAGGCGGCCGGGTCGCGCCAGGTCGAGCGCGGATCGAGCAGCGCCCGGTCGACCCCGGGCGCCGCAACCGGCACGTCGAAGCCGAAGACGTCGTCGGTACGGAACTCGACGTGCGCGAGCCCGCCGGAGAGCGCCGCGTGGAGCAGTCCGCGGGTGGCCTGAATCGGCATCCTGTGGCCCTCGCCGGCGGGCCCGCCGGTCCAGCCCGTGTTGACCAGCCAGACGGTCGGCCGGTGCCGGGCGAGCTTCTCGCCGAGGAGCCGTGCGTAGACCGCCGGCGGCTGGGGCAGGAACGGCCCGCCGAAGCAGGGTGAGAAGGTCGGCGCCGGCTCGGTCACTCCGATCTCGGTGCCGGCGAGCCGCGCGGTGAAGCCGGAGAGGAAGTGGTAGCGCGCCTGGGCGTCGGTGAGGCGCGCGATCGGAGGCATGATCGCGAAGGCGTCCGCCGTCAGGAAGACGATGTTCGCCGGATGCCCCGCCCTCTTCGTCGGCAGGGCGTTCGAGATCTTCCCGAGCACGTAGGCGGCACGCGTGTTCTCGGTCTTCGCGTCGCTGTCGAGGTCGAGGACCCCGTTCGCATCGACGACGACGTTCTCGAGCAGCGTGCCGAAGGTCCGGGTCGTCTCGTAGATCTCCGGCTCGGCCTCCGCCGAGAGGGCGATCACCTTGGCGTAGCAGCCACCCTCGAAGTTGAAGACGCCGGTCTCGCCCCAGCCGTGCTCGTCGTCGCCGATCAGCTCCCGTTGCGGATCGGCGGACAGGGTCGTCTTGCCGGTGCCGGAGAGCCCGAAGAAGATCGCCACATCGCCGTCGGGCCCGAGGTTGGCCGAGCAATGCATCGGCAGGACGCCCTCGAGCGGCAGCCTGTCGTTCAGGAGCGTGAAGATCGACTTCTTGATCTCGCCCGCGTAGAAGGTGCCGCCGATCAGCACCTCCTGCCGGGTCGGGTGCAGCGCGACGAAGGTGCCGGTCCGGGTCGCGTCCTCCTCCGGGTCGGCCTCGAAGCCGGGTGCGTGCAGGACCAGCGCCTCGGGCTCGAACGAGGCGAGGTCACTCTCGGACGGCCGCAGGAACATCATGTGCGCGAACAGGCCGTGGTAGGCCGACGGAGTGACGATGCGCACCGAGATCCGATGCTCGGGGTCGGCGCCGGCATAGGCGTCGACCACGTACAGATCTCGCTCGCCGAGGTACGACACGACCTTCGCGCGCAGCCTCTCGTAGCGGTCCGCGTCGATCGGCTGGTTGACCTTGCCCCACCAGATGCGGTCCTCGGATCCCGGCTCGCGGACGACGTACTTGTCCTCGGCCGAGCGGCCCGTGTGCTTGCCCGTGTCGACGACGAGCGCGCCGCCGTGGGCGAGCACGCCCTCCTCGCGGCGCAGCGCGTGCGTGTAGTACGCCGGCGTCCGCAGGTTCCAATGGACGGAGCCGGCCGCGGCGATGCCGTGCCCGTCGAGGGTCTTCGCTGCTGCCGTGGCTGCCAAGCGGCTGGAAATCATAGGCGCCTCACGCGAGCACGTCGCGTCCCTGGATCTGCCAGTCGCCGCCGCGCAGCACCGGAACGCGCGCGCCGTCGCGCGTGACCCCTGTCACCTCGACCTCCGGCGAGCCGACCATGAAGTCGACGTGGATCGCGCTCCTGTTGACCAGCTCCCGATCGTCGCCGGAGACGGAGAACGCGTAGGCGTTGCCGAAGGCGAGGTGGCTCGCTGCGTTCTCGTCGAGGAGAGTGTCGTAGAAGACCGTCTCGAGCCGGCCGATCCGGCCGTGCCGGTCGACGAGGGCGATCTCGCCGAGACGGGTCGCCCCGTCGTCGAGCTCGAGCTTCGCCCGGAGCGCGGCGCCGTTCTCGTCGGCGTCGATCTCCACGGCGCGGCCTCCCTCGAAGCGCACACGCAGGCCGCGGACGATCGTGCCGTCCTTGAGCACCAGCGGCTTGGTCGAGGTCACCCGTCCGTCGACCCTCGCCGGGTCGGGAGCGGTGAAGACCTCCTCGGTCGGCAGGTTCGGCAGATGCTGGAGGCCGTCGCGGGTCTCGAAGTCGCCCGCCAGCCAGACGGAGCCCGGAAGCAACCCGACGGTGAGCTCCGTCCCGGGCCCACGGAGCTCGAGCGCGTCGAAGGCGTGCACGTTCAGCGCCTCGGCCGAGGCCTTCAGGAGCGCCGTGCGGCTCACCCAGGCTTGCTCGGGGTCGGGCTCGTCGAGCCTGAGAACGTGCCAGAGCTCGTTCCAGAGCCGCTCGTACGCCTCTTCCTCGCCGAGCGCGGGGAAGACCAGCTTCGCCCACTCGCGATTCGGGCACGGGACGATCGTCCAGTTGGTGGAGCGGTCGTTGATCACCTGCGAGGCCTCCTTCAACCAGGGAAGCTGGTCGCGGCCGAGGCGTGCGGGGTCGAGGTCGTCGAGCGCATCGGGCGCGACCGCTCCCGCGAAGCCGATCCGCGCGTCGCCCCGATCGGCGAGGCCGGTGAGACGCGAGACGTACCAGGGTGGAACGTAGTCGAGCGTGCCCTCCTCTGCGTTCTCGATCCTGGCGCGTTTGACGTACGGGTCGAAGTAGAGGACATCGACATACTGCGCTCCGCGCCGATAGGCGGCTGCGGCGGTTGCCCGCGCGAGCGGCTCCTGGCCGACGGAGGCGTTGACCGCCACCACCTGCCCTCGCTGGACGTTCGCCCCGTGCACGGCCAGCTCGGCCAGGGCCTGGAAGCGAACGTCCACGGCAGGCGATCGTACAGCGACCCCGAACCGGACCCGGTGAGAATCGTTCCGGCCATCGAGCGGTACCTGGCCTCCGCCGGGCTCTCGGACTCGACCCGGCGGGCCTACGCGGCCGACCTGCGCGACTTCGTCCGCTGGTTCGGCGACGGGGACATCGAGGGGATCGACGTGCGCACCCTCTCCGACTACACGGCTGCGCTCGGCCGTGCCCGCCCCGGCGGGAAGCTCGCACCGGCGACCGTCTCGCGCCGTCTGTGCGCCGTCCGGTCGCTGCTCCGCTTCTCGCTCGGGCCGGCTCACGTTCCCGACGTCCCGCTGGCGCCGCGACGCGGGCGGCGCCTCCCCGACGCGCCCAAGACCGCGGAGGTGGAGATGCTCCTCGACGCGCAGGGCGCCGGAGACAACCCGCTCGCGCTTCGCAACCGAGCGCTGCTCGAGCTCGTCTACTCGGCCGGCCTGCGGAGCGCCGAGGCGATCGGGCTCGATCTCGTCGACGTCGACTTCGAGCAGGAGCACGTCCACGTACGCAACGGCAAGGGCGGGAAGGATCGGATCGTCCCGCTCGGCGAGGAGGCGGCCTACTGGGTCGCGCGCTACCTTCGCGAGTCGCGGCCGCAGCTCGCGCGCGGCGCCATCGACGCGCTCTTCCTCTCGACCCACGGCCGCCGGCTCGACACCTCGACGCTGCGCCGCCTGATGCCGCATCCGCACCGCCTTCGCCACGCGTTCGCAACCCATCTGCTCGAAGGCGGCGCCGACCTGCGCACGATCCAGGAGCTGCTCGGCCACGCCAGCCTGTCGACGACGCAGATCTACAGCCACGTGAGCGCGAAGCGCCTCCGCCGCGTCTACGACCGCTCCCACCCTCGCTCGTAGGACGGACGTGGCCCGCGTCGAACCTGAGCCGACGTGACCGCGCGCGACCAAGCCCCCGGGCCCCGGCGCCGGCCGGGTCCCGTCCCCGCTCCGGACGACGCAAGTGGTGCACGTCACAAGGCCCGTGACGTGCACCACAAGCAGCCGTCCGCATCGGGGGAGGGGCGCGACCCCGAGGTCGAGTCATTCCTGGCGCTGCTGGCCGCCCGGCGGGCGGCGCGCACGGTGGAGGCCTATCGCGGCGACCTGGCGCGGCTACGGGCGTTCCTGGGAACGCCCGTCTCGGCGGCAACGGTCGAGAGCCTCGAGCGCTACACGGCACAGCTCCGCGCGGACGGGCTCTCGCCGGCCACGCTCGCGCGACGCATCGCCGCCGCACGCACCTTCTTCCGCCATCTCCAGCTGATCGGCGCCCGCGACGACAACCCCGCCGCCGAGATCGCACTGCCTCGCCGGACGAGGCGCCTGCCGCGAACGCTCTCCGCCGGCGAGGCCGAGCGCCTGATCGACGCGGCGAACGGCGTCTCGCCGCGGGCCCTCCGCGACCGTGCGCTCGTCGAGCTGCTCTACGGCGCCGGGCTGCGCGTCTCGGAGGCGGTCGGCCTCGACAAGGGCGGCGTCGACCTCGACGACCGGCTGGTGCGCGTCACCGGCAAGGGAGACAAGGAGCGGGTCGTCCCGGTCGGCCGCCACGCGGTCGAGGCGCTCAGGCGCTACCTCTCGCGCGGGCGCCCCCATCTCGACCGGCGGCATCGCCCCGAGCTGTTCCTGAACGCCAAGGGTGGGCCGCTCACCCGGTCCGGGGCCTTCCTGATCCTGCGCCGGCTCGCCGAGACGGCGGGGCTCGAGCCGGGGCGCGTCCACCCGCATCTGCTGCGGCACTCGTTCGCGACCCACGTGCTCGAGGGCGGCGCCGACCTGCGGAGCGTCCAGGAGATGCTCGGCCACGCCGACCTGAGCACGACCGAGCTCTACACCCACATCTCCGACCGGCGGCGCCGCGAGCTCTACTTCCAGGCCCACCCGCACGCGAAACGGCGCGACCGCTGATGGGCTACTTCGACGGACCGGCCCTGCGCCGCAGCGCCAGCGCAACCTTCGTGGAGGCGTCACGCAGCTCCCGACCCAGCTCCTCGTCCTCGCCGAGAGCGGCGAGGATGCCGATCGTGTCGCGCTGGGCGGAGCCGTTCCGGAGCGCCATCACTGCCAGCCGGCGCACGGCGTCGTTGCCGTCGTGGGTGACGATCTCGTGGAGGAGCGGCCTCACCCCGTTGACGACGCTCGGATGGTCCCGCGAGAGCAGCTCCAGCGAGAGCAGCGCCGAGCCGCGACAGGCCGGGCTCTCGTCCTCGAGCCCACGCCGCAGCAACTCGACCTTCTGACGGAAGCGGAACTGCGAGATGGCGCGGTAGGCGACCGCTCGGTCGCGGAAGTCGTGCGACCGCGCCGCATGCTCGAGCTCGTCGTCCCACCTGGCTCGCAGCTCCGCGAGCTCCTGCTCGGCGCCACGGTCGGCCAGGGCCGCCGCCTCGACCGCGGCCTCCGCGAGCGAGCTCACGTGAGCGAGTGCGCAGGGGCCCCGACGTAGCGGGCGGAGGGGCGGATCAGCCGGCCTGTCCGCCGCTGCTCGACGACGTGCGCCGACCAGCCCGCGACGCGCGCGCAGCCGAACATTGCCGGGTACATGGCGGGCGGGATCTCGGCGATATCGAGAACGACCGCCGCCCAGAACTCGACGTTCGTCTCGAGCACCCGGTCGGGTGACTTCTCTCTGAGCGCCGCCAGCGCCGCACGCTCGAGGCTCTCGGCAACCTCCACCCTGGGGGAGTCGAGCTCGTGCGCGGTGCGGCGGAGCACGCGGGCGCGCGGGTCCTCGGCCCGGTAGACCCGGTGGCCGAACCCCATGATCCGCTCCCCTCGATCGAGCAGCGCGCGAACGTAGGCGTCGGCGTCGCCGCTCGCCTCGAGATCGTCGAGCATCTTGAGGACCCGTGTCGGAGCTCCGCCGTGCAACGGCCCGGAGAGCGCCCCGACGGCCGACGACAGGGCCGCGGCGCAGTCCGCGCCGGTCGAGGCGGCGATCCGGGCGCTGAACGTGGAAGCGTTCATCCCGTGCTCGGCCGCCGACACCCAGTAGGTGTCGACCGCCTGGACGTGTCTCGGGTCGGCCTCCCCGCGCCACCGGATCAGGAACTCGGCAGCCGCGTTCTCGCCCTGCTCGACCTCCCGTTCCGGCACGCCGGGCTCCTTGCCGCGGGCGGCCTGGGCGACGATCGAGAGCGCCGCCGCAGAGAGTCGCGCCAGGTCGTCACGGGCCTGCTCGGGGTCGATGTCGACGAGTTGCTGCAAGCCCCACTTCGGGCCGAGGGTCGCGAGCCCGGCCTGGAGATCAGCCATCACCGAGCCGCTCGGGTCCTGGAGCTCGATCCGCTCCGCCCGGGGCATGCCCGGCTCGAAGCTGCCGTCGACCAGAAGCCCCCAGACCTTCTCGAACGGGTGCCTGCCGACGAGCTCTTCGATGTCGACGCCGCGATACCGGAGCGCCGACCCTTCGCGGTCGGGCTCGGCGATCTCCGTCTCGAACGCGATCACGCCCTCGAGCCCGGGATGGAATTCGCTCATGCCGTAAACGCTAGCGGAACGCTCCCGTCCGGCCTGTCCCGCGGGTTGCCGCGCGGCCCATGGCCCGGTCGACCGTAGAATCGGAGGTCGCGATGGCGCACCGCGTGACTCTCATCCCCGGAGACGGCACCGGCCCCGAGCTGACCGAGGCGACTCGGCGGGTGCTCGAGGCAACCGGCGTCGAGTTCGACTGGGACGTCCAGCCGGCCGGCGCCGACGTGATGGCCGAGCACGGCGGCAATCCTCTGCCCGAGTCGACCCTGGAGTCGATCAGGCGGAACGGCGTCGCCCTGAAGGGGCCGATCACGACCCCGATCGGGGAGGGATTCCGCTCGGTCAACGTCGGACTGAGGATCAACCTCGACCTCTACGCTCAGGTGCGGCCGTGCAAGACCTACCAGGGCGTCCGAACCCGCTACGAGGATGTCGACCTCGTGTTCGTCCGGGAGACGACGGAGGACGTCTACGCCGGGATCGAGTTCGAGCAGGGAACGCCCGACGCCGAGGAGCTGATCCGGTGGATCGAGGCGCACGGAGGCCGGCTCCCCCAGCCCGACTCGGGCATCTCGATCAAGCCGACGTCGATCTCCGGCACACGGCGCGTGTTCGAGTTCGCGTTCGACTACGCGCGCCGGATGGGCCGCCGGAAGATCACGGCCGTCCACAAGGCGAACATCATGAAGTTCACCGACGGCCTCTGGTTGCGCGAGGGGCGCGCCGTCGCCGCCGAGAACCCCGACATCGAGTTCGACGACCGGATCGCGGACAACATGTGCATGCAGCTCGTCCAGCGGCCGGAGGAATACGACGTGATGGTGCTGCCGAACCTCTACGGCGACATCATCTCCGACCTCGCCGCCGGCCTGATCGGCGGCCTCGGGGTCGCCCCGGGCGCGAATTTCGGCCGCGGCGTCGCCGTCTTCGAGCCGACACACGGCTCGGCGCCGAAGTACGCGGGGCAGAACAAGGTCAACCCGATCGCACAGCTTCTCTCGGGTGTGCTGATGCTCCGCCACCTGGAGGAGATGGAAGCGGCCGACCGCCTCGAAACGGCGATCGCCGACCTGATCCGGGAAGGGAAGAGCCTGACGTACGACATGAAGCCGTCCCGCGAGGACTCGACCGCAGTCGGCACGAGCGACGTCGCGGACGCCCTGATCGAGAAGCTGACCAACCAGGAGGCGTGATCGATGAAGGTTCCGGCATCGTGAACGGGCGTCGCAAGGTCACCGTCGTCGGCGCGGGAAACGTCGGGGCGACCTGCGCGCAGGTGCTCGCCACCCGCGACTACGCCGACATCGCGCTGATCGACATCAAGGAAGGACTGCCGCAGGGCAAGGCGCTCGACATCAACCAGATGGGCGCGGTGCTCGGCTACGAGCCGAACGTCACCGGCTCGAACGACTACGAGGCATCGGCGGGATCGACGGTCGTCGTAATCACGGCCGGGCTGCCGAGGGCGCCCGGGATGAGCCGCGACGACCTCGTGACCACGAACGAGCGGATCGTCGCCGAGGTCACGGCGAAGGCGATCGCCCACTCGCCCGACGCGATCCTCGTCGTCGTCTCGAACCCGCTCGACGCGATGTGCCACGTGGCGAAGAACGTCTCGGGCCTCCCGCGAGACCGGGTGCTGGGAATGGCCGGCATCCTCGACACAGCCCGCTTCAGGACGTTCATCGCGTGGGAGACCGGCGCGTCGGTGAAGGACGTGCAGACGCTCGTGCTCGGCGGCCACGGCGATCAGATGGTCCCGCTCGTCAGCGCGACCACGGTGGGCGGCGTCCCCCTCCGCAAGCTCGTCTCCGACGAGCGGATCGAGGCGATGATCGAGCGGACGGCGAAGGGCGGCGGCGAGATCGTGAACCTGCTCGGCACCTCGGCGTGGTACGCGCCGGGCGCCGCCGTGGCCCAGATCGTCGATGCGATCATGCTCGACGAGAAGCGGGTGCTTCCGTGCGCCGCCCATCTCGAGGGCGAATACGGCACCGACGGCCTCTACGTCGGCGTGCCCGTCAAGCTCGGTGCCGGCGGCCTCGAGGCGATCGTCGAGCTCGACCTGGACGACGGCGAACTCGCGTCGCTCTCCGCCTCGGCTGCGGCCGTCCGTGAGGTCGTCGGTGTGCTGACGACGTAGGCGTCCCCTGGTCGCCTCGCCGGCCGACTCCACGGAGACCCGACCATCTACAGTGTGATTGCCGTGGCCTCCCGCGCTCGCGTCCTGCGCCTCTTCAGCCCGGGGCGCCTACTCGGGGCCGGCGCCCTCTTGGCGATCGCCGCGATGGCGCTGGAGCTCACCTCCTCGAGCGAGTACATCTTCCTGCCCGACCGCGCGCACCCCGTCGCTCCGCTCGTTCGCGTCTCGGGCGGCCACGATCCGAAGAACGGCGGTGGGATCTACTTCGTCGACGTGATCGTCCGCAAGGCCTCGCTCCTCGAGCAGCTCCTGGGCGGGCTGCACTCGGGCGCCGACCTCTACCCCGCCTCCGAGGTGGTGCCGGCGGGAGTCACGAGCGCGCAGGAGAACACCGTCAACCTGCAGGAGATGAGGACATCCCAGCAGGTCGCGGCTGCGGTCGCTCTGCGCGCGCTCGGCCGGAAGGTGACGACCGCCGACACTGGCGCGCTCGTCTCGGCAGTCGAGTCGGGTTTCCCGGCGGCCGGGAAGCTCGAGCCGACGGACGTGATCGTCGCGGTCGACGGGCACCCGGTGCTGTCCCCCGCCGGCGTCTCCCGGTCGATGGCGGGGAAGCCCGTCGGCGCCGCGGTGCGCTTCACGATCATGCGCAACGGCAAGCGCAAGGTCGTCCCGCTCGTCACCGTCGCCTCCTCGCACGACTCGGCACGGGGCGTCGTCGGCGTCTTCCTCGACCAGAGTCAGACGATCCATCTTCCGATCCCGGTCTCGATCGATGCGAACGGCGTCGGCGGGCCGTCGGCGGGGCTCGCGTTCGCCCTCGACGTGCTCCAGCAGCTCGGGCGCAACGTCGATCGGGGGCACAAGATCGCGGCGACCGGCGAGATCTTCCTGAACGGCCAGGTGGGCCCGATCGGCGGGATCAAGCAAAAGACGATCGGGGCGCGCGAAGCGGGTGTGGATGCGTTCCTCGTTCCGGCGGGACAGAATGCCAGTGATGCCCGCAAGTACGCGCATGGGCTGCGGATCATCCCTGTGAAGAGTTTTCAACAGGCGTTGCACGCCCTGTCAACATTGCCGCTGCAGCGCTAGAAACCTGCAGAATTCGCGGGCGCGAAAGGGGCGGAAACTGCGCGTTTTCTCTCCAGGCAAGCCCTTGCTCGACCGTGACCGGTGCGTAGGATCGCTTCTCGTCGGAGACGCCCCACCGGGCTCTTTCATCACCGGATGAGCAAGAATCCACCCACCTGCCAGGACTGCTACTTCCGCCGCCACGGGCTCTGCGCCCTCGTCGTCGAGCGGCCGTGCCCGACGTTCAGGGCGGCCGGCCGCATCCTCCAGCCACCCGTACAGCCGCAACTCGTGCCGCGCACGCTGGCCGCCGCCGTCGCCCAGGCGACCTGATCTAGTGGTCTGACCGGCAACGTTGACCGGTTTCCGGATCGCGAGCACCAAGTCAGAGTCCGTCATCGTCCGTCGGCAAGGCTGGTTGCCTTGACAAGGACGAGGGCGGGCTATGGCGCAGCGTGATCGCGGGCCAGAGACCCGGCGAACGTTGCCGGTCAGACCACTACTCCCGCCGGCCAGACCGTCGCGCACCTGGCTTGATCCTGCTCGAGGAAACCTTGGTGGCCCCGGGTGGAGTCGAACCACCGCTCGCAGCTTCGAAGGCTGCCGCTCTGTCCGCTGAGCTACGGGGCCTTGCAGGGTGGCGGACGGGATTCGAACCCGCGACCACCGGGACCACAACCCGGGGCTCTACCAACTGAGCTACCGCCACCGCGCGCCGACATCGTATCGGTGGACGGCGGGCGACTCCCGTCCCGGCGCCGATCCCACGCCGGGTCCGCCTGATGCTCGAGTGCGCCCGGGAGGATTCGAACCTCCGACCGTCGGCTTAGAAGGCCGCTGCTCTTCCTCTGAGCTACGGGCGCCCGGGCGAAGGGTAGCTTCGGCCGTGGCGGGCGCCCGGGCGCTGCCGCCGCTACCCGGCTCCGGCGGGCTCGACCTCCGCGGCGAAGGCAGCGTCCACCTGATCGCGGTGCTCCGCTCGCGGCCGGCGGGCCAGCAGGTTGTTCGCGATTAGGGCGGCGATCGTCAACGCCGCGCCTGCGAGCTCGCCGGCGCCCGGCCGGTACCCACGGCCGATCTCGATCGCGAACGTCGTCACGGGGATCAGGTTCCCGAACAGCACGGCGTTCTGCGGGCCGAGCAGCCGGATCGCGCCGTTCCAGGTCAGCACGGCGACGAATGCCCCGGGGATCGCCAGGTAGGCGATCTGGGGGGTGACCGCCCAGAGCTGGTGCCCGGACGGGGTCGGCACGAGCCCGGCGACGAGGGCGACGGCGCTGATCCCGGCGACCGAGATCCACCCGAGCGCCGCGGTCAGCGCCGTGTACCGGAGCGGCGAGAAGTCCGGGAACCGCGCTGCGCCGAGCCCGTACAGGACGAAGCAGGAGACACCGGCCAGCACCAAAGCGTCCCCCCAGCCGATCGAGCCGCTCACGATCGTCGTCGGGTGCCCACCGCTGATCACGAGGGCCACCCCGGCAAGCGCGACCACGAGCATCGCGAACGTCGTCCGCGACGGTCGAGTGCCGGTTCGCCGCCAGATGACCAGGGCGGTCAGGAGCGGCGCGAGCGCAACGATCAGCGACGCGCTCTGCGGCCGGGCATGTGCGAGCCCGGTATAGGCGAGCAGGTTGAACCCCGCGAAGCCGAGCGACCCGATCCAGAAAAGCCGGAGCCCTGCGCCGTCGAGGCGAAGCGAGCGTCGCCCCTCGACCGCCGCCAGCACGGCGAGCCAGAGGGCGCCCGCAACGGCGAAGCGGATCGTCGAGAGGGGGAACGCGTCGACGCTCCCGAGCGCCGACTTCCCGATCACGAACTGCGCACCCCACGCCGTGCCCGTGACCGTCGCCATCAGTGCTCCGTATGCCGCTGTCCTGTTCCGCATGCCGTTCCCCTCGCTCAGATTTCGACGATAATCGAAATGAACGATCCCCGTCCGGCGTTTATTTCGAGGATGATCGAAACAGAGCTCACCGAGATCCTGCACGCCCTCGGCGACCCGGTCAGGCTCGCAATCGTGCGCGAGCTCGGCGACGGCGAGCCACGCGCCTGCGGGTCGTTCAGCCATCTCGGCGTCTCCCACTCGACCCTCTCGCACCACTTCAGGGTGCTCCGGGAAGCGGGCGTGATCGAAACGAAGGCGGTCGGCCAGCAGCGCCTGAACACCCTCCGCCGGAGGTCCCTGGACGAGACCTACCCGGGCCTCCTGGACTCGGTCGCAGCAGGATCGGTCGACCGCAAATAGGCGAGCGGCGATCTTGCGGCACGCCGCCTCGCCCGACCTGGGCGGGCGAGGCTCACAAGGGCGCTTCGAAGGGAGCCCCGAACGAAATCGTCATGTTCGAGCGAAGCGAGAACGGATTTCGTTCGGAAAAAAGCGGGTGGCGGGAATCGAACCCGCATAATCAGCTTGGAAGGCTGGAGCTCTACCATTGAGCTACACCCGCGCTGTCCGGCTCGCGGCGGCCGGCTGTCTCTAGGGTAGCCGTGCGTGCTCGCGGAGAGCGTCTATACCTGGCAGGCCGATCTCGACACGACGCTGGTCGTGCCGGCGTTCGCCCTCGTCTACCTCTTTCTCGCCGGGCGCTACGGGACGACGCGGGGCCGCGCCGGCGCGTTCGCGGGGTCGCTGGCGATGCTCGCGCTCGCGTTCTGGAGCCCGATCCACCATCTCGGGCTCCACTACTTGCTCTGCGCGCACCTGCTCGGCAACGTGATCCTGGCCGAGTGGGCGCCGCTGCTCGCGGTCGCCGGGATCTCGCCCGGGATGGCGTCAGCAGCCGCCCGCTACCGCCTCTGGCGGCTGCTGACACACCCCGCGGTGGGCCTCACGATCTGGCTCGTGAACTACGACGTGTGGCACATCCCGGCCGTCTACGACACGGCGCTCGTGAACCAGACCTGGCTCCTCCACCTCGAGCACGCGTCCTACTTCGCGACCGGCGTGCTCTTCTGGTGGCCCCTCTTGCAGGAGGCGCCCCGGCGCCTCCCGAGCTCGGCGCGAGCCGGATACGCGTTCGCCGCGTTCGTGCTCGCATCCCCGCTCGGGCTCCTGCTCGCACTCCTTCCGCATCCGATCTACGGCTACTACATCGCCGCCCGGCCGCGCGTGTGGGGCCTGTCCCCGCTCGCCGACCAGGAGCTCGGCGGGGTGACCATGGCCGGCGAGCAGGCGCTCGTCCTGTTCGCCGTCTTCGGGTACTGGATCAGGCGGTTCCTGGCCGAGGAGGGCGCTACCTGAGGCAGCCGACGACCAGCGAGAGATCGCTGTCGCTCGGATGCGCATGCCAGAGCGTCACCGCGTTGTTGTACCGCCGCAGCACGTCGGGAAGGCCCGAGCGGACGTTCGAAAACGCGAACCGCTGGTAGGCGAGCTCGAGCTGCTGTGCGTCGGCGAGCGTCCGGCCGAACGCGACCGTGGCGTAGTTGTCGCCGAGCTGGACGACGAACGCGCCGCCCGTCGCGGTCTGCGCGACGAAATCGAGCTTGCCGCCGATCGTGGCGCCGCGCTGGGTGAGGCAGGTCTTCGAAGCGGCGGGCGCATACGTCGTCTTGCCTCCACAGCCGGCCGCGACGAGGAGCATGCCCAACGCCACCCCGACGAGCGTGAAGCGAGCCATGGCCGGTGAGTCTAGTCAGGTCGCCGGAAAGCGGTTGCCGTAGATTTGACTCTTCGTGAAGACGATCGAGCAGACACTCGTCGACTATGCCCGGCTCGCCGTGAGCGTCGGGATCAACCTCCAGCCGGGGCAGCGGCTCGCGGTCGGCTGCCTCGTCGAGCATGCGCCGTTTGCCCGCGCGGTCGCCGCCGAGGCATACGCGGTCGGGGCGAGTCATGTCGACGTCCTCTACTCGGACCAGCGGGTCCGGCGAGCGCACATCCAGCACGCCGCGGACGACATGCTCGGCTGGTCGCCACCGTGGCTCGTGCAGCGACTGAACGCACTCGGCGAGGACGGGGGCGCCCTGCTCGCCGTCACGGGCAACCCCGAGCCTGATCTCCTCGCCGACCTCGACGGCGGCCGGGTGGCGCGCGCGCGGATGCGCGAGCTGTCGGAGGCGAGCCTGCGGCTGACCGGAGGCCTGTGCAACTGGTCGGTCGTCGCCTATCCGAACGAGGGCTGGGCCCGGACCATCTTCGGCGAGCCCGACCTCGAGCGCCTCTGGGCAGCGGTGGCAACGGCCGTCCGGCTCGACGAGCCGGACCCGGTCGCAGCCTGGCGCGAGCACATCGCGAAGCTCCAGGGACGAGCCTCCGTCGTCAACGGCCACGCGTTCGACGCGCTTCGCTACCGCGGTCCCGGCACCGATCTGACCGTCGGGCTCCATCCGAACTCGTCCTGGACGGCCGCTCTCGACGTCTCACGCGGGATCGAGCACGTCGCGAACATGCCGACCGAGGAGGTCTTCACGACCCCGGACGCGCGGCGCGTGGACGGAACGGTGCGGGCGACCTATCCACTGCAGCTCTCCGGCACGATCGTCCGTGGGCTGACCGTGCGCTTCGAGGGCGGCCGCGCCGTCGAGGTTCACGCCGACGAGGGTGAGGAGCTGATGCGGGCCCATGTCGCAAGCGACGACGGCTCCGCCCGCCTGGGAGAGGTGGCGCTGGTCGATCGCACCTCCCGGGTCGGCCAGACCGGCCTCGTCTTCTCCGACACGCTGTTCGACGAGAACGCCGCCTCACACATTGCCCTCGGCGCGTCGATTCTCCAGTGCGTCGAGGGGGCCTCGCTCCTCTCCCCCGAGGAGCGCCACGCGCGCGGCATCAACTACTCCTCGCTCCATACCGACTTCATGATCGGCAGCACCGAGCTCGCCGTCTCCGGCGTCACGGCGGAGGGCGAAGAGATCCCGATCCTCAGAAACGGGGACTGGGTCCTGACCTGAGAGCGTTGCCCCTCGACGGAGGCGCGGGCTCGGCTCGTGGCTCAGCCGCCGCGAGCCGCGTTCAGTCGGGACGGGCAGACTCGAACTGCCGGCCTCCTGCTCCCAAAGCAGGCGCTCTACCAGGCTGAGCTACGTCCCGCTGGCAAGAGTGTAGGCCGTCGTGCGGAGCCCGTACGCTCCTGCCCGCGATGAGCGAAGCGCCTCTCCCCGTCAAACCGGCTGCCCATCGGCGTCCGCGCCTCGGCTACACGATGGCCGCGGCCGCGGCAATCCTCTGGGCGGTCAACGGAACGGTCTCGAAGGTGATCCTCGCCTCCGGTCTGTCGTCGCTGCGACTGGCGCAGGTGCGATCGACCGGGGCGCTGGTCGGGCTCGTGCTCGTGCTCGTCGTCACGGTCCCGTCCCGTCTCCGGGTCAGCCGTCGCGAGCTGCCGTTCCTGGCGGTGTTCGGGATCTGCGGGCTCGCCTTCGTCCAGTGGTTCTACTTCCTCGCGATCCACCGGCTGGCGATCGGGATCGCGCTTCTGATCGAGTACCTGGCGCCGCTGCTCGTCGCGCTGTGGGCGCACTTCGCCTTCCACGAGCCGGTACGGCGGCGAATCTGGGTCGCGCTCGCGCTGGCGCTCAGCGGGCTCGGGCTGATCGTCGACGTGCACGGCGGCGGGAGCCTGTCGGGTGCCGGCGTCGGCTTCGCGCTGGCCGCGGCGGTCGCCTATGCGCTCTACATCCTGCTCGCCGAGCACGCGCTCGGAGGGCGCGACGCGGTCTCGCTGCTCGCCTGGGGCTTCGGCTTCGCGGCGGTCTTCTGGGCGGTGATCTCGCCCTGGTGGAGCTTCCCGGGCGGAGTGGCGGCCTCGCACGTCTCACTGCTCGGTCACCTCGCCGGGAGGCACCTCCCCGTCTGGTCGCTGATGATCTGGATGGTCGTCCTCGGGACGATCGTCCCGTTCTTCCTGCTCGTCAGCGCGCTCCGTCACCTTCCGGCCACGCGGGTCGGGATCATCGCGATGCTCGAGCCCATCGTCGCGACGCTGGTCGCCTGGGCGTGGCTCGGCGAGTCGCTCGGCGCGGTCCAGCTGACGGGCGCCTCCGTCGTCCTGACGGCGATCGTGCTGGCCCAGACTGCGCGCTGATCCCGTGGCAGGCCCGTCCGGGCGTCGCCGTCCCTGCAAAAGGGCACTTTGTGATTTGCAAAGATGGGTCGCACGGCCCATTCCCAGGCGGCTCCCGCCCCGTTAGCGTGCGTGATGCACTGGGCAATGCGAACTGCGGCTCGCGCTGGTCGCGGCCTGCGGAGAGCATTTTGAGAGAGCCCGTCGCGCCGACCCCCCGAGCGGCGGGCCCTCTCATGCTCGCGGGACTACACTCCTTGCAGATGGTCGAGAAGATCCTCCTTGCATCTCCGCGGGGCTACTGCGCAGGCGTCGAGCGGGCGGTCGACACCGTCGAGCGCGCACTCGAGCTGTACGGCGCTCCGGTCTACGTCCGCAAGCAGATCGTGCACAACCTGCACGTCGTCCACGAGCTCGAGGAGCGCGGCGCGATCTTCGTCGAGGACGAGGCGGAGGTCCCGGAGGGGGAGACGATGGTTCTCTCCGCACACGGCGTCGCGCCGTCGGTGCACGAGAACGCGGAAACCCGCCGCCTGCGGACGATCGACGCAACCTGCCCGCTCGTGACCAAGGTGCACGTCCAGGCACGCCGCTACGCCGCCGACGGGTACCTCGTCATCCTGATCGGCCACGCCGGCCACGAGGAGGTGGTCGGCACGATGGGCGAGATCCCCGACTCGATCGTGCTCGTCGAGTCACGCGAGGATGTGGCGAAGCTCGAGCTTCCCGCCGACACGAAGCTCGCCTACGTCACCCAGACGACGCTCTCGGTCGACGAGACCGGTGAGGTGATCACCGCCCTGCGCGATCGCTTCCCCTCGATCCGCGCCCCCCAGCGCGAGGACATCTGCTACGCGACCTCGAACCGGCAGTGGGCCGTGAAGGAGCTGCTCCCGGCGATCGACCTTCTCCTCGTGATCGGCTCGCGGAACTCGTCGAACTCGAATCGCCTCGTCGAGACCGCCCGCTCCGGCGGCGTCGCCTCGCACCTGATCGACGACGAGACCGAGATCGACGAGAGCTGGCTCGACGGCGTCACGGTCGTCGGGATCACGTCCGGCGCGTCGGCGCCGGAGAAGCTCGTGCAGAGCCTCTGCGAATGGTTCCGCGCCCGCGGCGTGACGCAGATCGAGGAGCACCACTTCCTGGAGGAGAACATCGAGTTCCGCCTCCCGGTCGAGCTCAGGCGCGAGCTCGAGCTGGCCGCCAAGAACGGCTAGGGTTTGACCCGCAACGTTGCCCGGTTTCTGGGTCGCGGGCCGGAGACCCGGCGAACGTTGCCGGTCAGTTCACACTAATCGGCCTTCTCGAGCCGGAGCTCCGGGCCGAGCTCGACCGAGACCGCGAGGGTCTCGTCGGCGATCCGCTCGGCGAACGGGAGCAGCTCCCCGTCCGGGATCCGGAGCCGGATCCGGTCGACGATCTCGAGGCCGGAGTCCTTGCGCAGCACCTGGACGGCGCGGATGAGGTCGTTCAGCCGTCCCTCGAGCCGGAGCTCGTCGTCGAGGGCGGTGTCGAGCGCGACGGTAATCCCGCCGTCGGATGCGACGGCCCAGCCCTCCCGGCCGATCCGCTCGACGAGCACCTCCTCCGGATCGAGCAGATGTCCGTCGACCTGGAAGCGACCGCCCTCGAGCTCGGTGAAGCGGCCCTCGGCCAGTGCTGCGCTGAGGTCGCGCAACGCGGGCCCGAGCTTGGGCCCGAGCACGGGCAGGTTGGGCTTCACGCGGAGCTCGGAGGCCTCGACCTCGCCGGGCTCGACCGTCTTCGCGTTCAGCTCGTCTGCGATCTCCGCCGCGTGACCCTCGGCGAGCAGGGCCCCGGCGACGATCAGGCGCCGGACCGGCTGCCGCAGCTTCAGGCCCGATGTGGAGCGCGCCTGGCGTCCGAGCTCGACGACGGTCCTGACCTCGGCGACCTCCGCCAGGAGCATCGGGTCGCCCTCGGGCACCTCGGGCCAGCCGGCGAGATGGACCGAGGGCTCCCGGCCCCGCACCAGGTTCCGCCACAGGTGGTCGGCGAGGAACGGCATCACCGGCGCAATCACGCGCAGCGACTGGACGAGCGCGTACCAGAGCGTCCGGAACGCGGCGTCGTCGTCCCCGTAGAAGCGCTTGCGCGAGCGGCGGATGTACCAGTTCGAGAGGTCGTCGACGAACTCTTCGAACGCACGCATCACATTCACCGTCAGCGTCGCCTCGTAGGCGTCGGTTGCTTCACGCACGAGCTCGTGCGTGCGCGCGACCATCCATCGGTCGAGCGCGAGCTCGGCCGGGGGGCCGTTCTCGAGGTCATCGAGCGTCGGCTCGAACCGCTCGATGTTCCCGTAGGTGACGAGGACGACGGTGGAGTTCCAGAAGGTGAGCAGCTTCCGCTTGATCTCGTGCCCGGGGCCGAAGCCGAAGAGCAGGTTCCGGTCGGGCGGTTGGGCGCAGTACTGCCAGCGCATCACGTCGGCGCCCATCCGCTCGAAGGCGTCCTCCGCGTCGATCATGTTCCCCCACGAGCCGTGCATCTCGCGGCCGCGCTCGTCCAGCATCTTCTCGTAGCCGAGCACCCGCGTATACGGCGAGCGGTCGACGAGAACGACCGACATGAAGAACTGCGAGTAGAACCAGAGCCGGATCTGCTCGCGCATCTCGGTCACCCAGTCGGCCGGGAACCACTTCTCCCAGTAGGCGTGGTCGGGGAGGTCGGCCTTCGTGAGCCCGGCGGCGGCACCGGTCGCGTAGCCCTCGGGCTTCCATTCGGGGTTCTGCCAGCCGAGGGTCGAGAACGGGACGATGCCTGCATCGAGCCAGACGTCGCCCACCTCGACCACGCGCGTGACCGGCTCGCCGCACGACTCGCAGCGGATCGGGACGCGGTCGATCCAGGGGCGGCGGAGCTCCTGCAGCTGGTCGAGCCCCTCGAGCGCCCGCTCGGCCAGCTCATCCTTCGACCCGATCACGTTCAGGTGCCCGCACGGACACGGGTAGAACGGCAGCGGCAGGCCGTAGTAGCGGCGGCGCGAGATGTTCCAGTCGCCCATGTTGCGCAGCCAGTCGTCCATGCGCTTCCCCATGTACTCCGGGACCCAACGCACCCTGGCGTTCTCCTCGAGCAGCCGCGGGCGCACGGGGTCGACCGAGATGAACCAGTCGTCCGAGATGCGGAAGATGATCGGGGTGTCGCAGCGCCAGCAGTGGGCGTAGTTGTGCAGGTGGGTGCCCGCCTCGACGAGGAAGCCGCGCTCCGACAGGTCGCCGACGATCTGGTCGGCCGCCTCGACCGTCGACAGGCCGTGCAGCCAGCCGTAATCGTCGTAGAAGCGGCCCGATTCGTCGACCGGTGTCAGCACCGGAAGCCCCAGCGCGCGGCCGAGCTCGAAGTCCTCGCCGCCGCACCCGGTGGCGATGTGGACGATTCCGGTGCCCTCCTCGAGCGAGACCTCGTCCCACGGCACGACGCGATGCTCGACGCCTGCGCCGGGCGAGAGGTTGTCGAACGGACCCTCGTAGCGGAGGCCCACGAGCTCGGAGCCCGGCGCGCGCCGGACGAACGAGTCGTCGGGGAAGCGCGCGACGAGCACCCATTCGCCGCTGTCGCGCAGCCCGTACTCCCCTTCCGGGTGAACGGCGGCGGCGACGTTTGCGGGGAGCGTCCACGGGGTGGTCGTCCAGACGACGACCGACTCGCCCGGCCGGTCGAGGAGCGGAAGCCGGACGTAGAGCGACGGGTCGCTCTTCTCCTGGTAGACGCCGGACTGGCTGAGCTCGTGCTGAGAGAGCGAGGTGCCGCAGCGCGGGCACCACGCCGTTGCGCGGTGGCCGAGGTACAGCCACCCCCGCTCGTTGACGATCTTGAGGAACCGCCAGATGTACTCGATGTTCGTGTCGCTGAAGGTGAAGTAGTCGTTGCCCCAGTCCATCCACTGCCCGAGGCGGATGCAGCCCCGGGTCAACTCCTCGGCCGACTTGACGACCACCTCGCGGCACCGCGCGGCGAACTCCTCCAGCCCGTACTCCTCGATCTCCCGCTTGGAGTTGAAGCCGAGCTGCCGCTCGACGCCGACCTCGATCCAGAGGCCCTGGCAGTCGAAGCCGTTCTGGAACCGCTGGTCGAAGCCGCGGAGCGCCTTGTAGCGCTGGAAGACATCCTTGAGCGTCCGACCCCAGGCGGTGTGGACGGCGAGCTTCTTGTTGGCGGTGACCGGGCCGTCGACGAACGACCACTTCGGGCCGCCCCGGTTGCGCTCGCGGAGCCGGTCGAAGGTGCCCTCGCGCTGCCAGAGATCGAGGAGCTCGAGCTCGAGGGCATTGGAGTCCGGCTGTGGCGGAAGCGGTTCGAACACGCCTCGATTCTACGGAGAGGGAAGAATGCGGCCCTCCCAGGCGTTTAAGCGAGAAACTGTTGAAAGGACGTTCAATGACTGTTGAAGCAACGGAGACGACCTTCGAGACCGAGGTGATCGGCTCCGAAGGGAAGGTGATCGTCGACTTCTGGGCGGAATGGTGCGGCCCCTGCCACGCGGTCGCGCCGGTTCTCGACCGGATCGCGGACGAGCGTGATCTGAAGATCGTCAAGGTCAACATCGATCACGAGCAGGGGCTGGCACAGCGGTACGGCGTCATGTCGATCCCGATGATGGTGCTGTTCGAGAACGGCGAGCCTCAGGCACAGGCCGTCGGAGCGCTCCCGAAAGGCGCACTCGAGCGGGCCCTGGGGCTGTCGGAGGAGTAGCGGGCTAGCGGACGTACGGCTCTGCGGTCGCCGCGTCATCCAGGTAGCTGAGGAAGGCGAGGTGGTTGGCGAGGTACGCCTCGAGCGCGCTCAGGCCGCCGGCCACGGCCTCGACGATCCAGGCCTCGTCGAGGTCGTCCTCGATCCGAAGCAGGTCGCCGCGCTCGTCCATGCTGCAATGATCGACGCGGCGGAGGGCTCCGTCATGAGCCGAACGGCCCATTCTTACGGCCGGATGCGCCTATCCCGAAAAGGCCCGGTCTGAACGCGCGTGTCTATTCGGGCCACATCTGGGGACTGTCCCCGGACCCGTCGCGTCTGGACACGGCCGGAATCGTCTGGTCGTTCAGGACGCGGCGAGAACGGCGTCGGCGAGGCGGGGCCAGGCGTCCTTCGCCCAGTCGCCGAACTCGAGGTCGGTGAGGCAAGCGAGGGCGAGGCCCGCCGGCGGATCGACCCAGAGGAACGAGCCGCCGCGGCCGAAATGACCGAACGTCGCCGGGGAGTTGTGCGCCCCTGTCCAGTGCGGCCGCTTCGCGTCGCGGAGCTCGAGGCCGAGCCCCCAGTCGTTCGGCTCGCAGCGGCCGAAGCCGGGTAGGACGCCGCCGAGCCCGGGGAACTGAACCGTCGCCGCCTCGGCGAGCGTCTCGTCCGAGATCCGGCTCGGCTCCAGCAGCTCGCGGGCAACGACGACCAGCTCGGCCAGCGTCGCCTCGACCCCGTGAGCGGGCGAGCCTCCCAGCGGGAAGCCCCAGACGCCCTCGAAGTACTCGGCGAAGCGCATCTCTGCAGCCACCTCGACGTGCGCGGCGAGCACCTCGAAGCCGTCGTTGGAGTAGATGCGTCGCGTTCCCGGCCGCGCGAGTGGAACGTCCCCCTCGAAGGGCAGTCCCGACGCGTGCGCGAGCAGGTGGCGAACGGTCGAGCCGGGCGGGCCGGCCGGCTCGTCGAGGTCGACGATCCCCTCTTCGGCGGCCACGAGCGACGCCACCGCTGTCGCGAGCTTCGTCACCGAGGCCCACCAGAACGGCCGCTCCACCTCGCCGTGAGACGCTTCGATCCCGCCGGAGGCGACCAGCGCCACCGCAGCGTGCCGGCACGGCCAGCCGTCGACTTGCCGCAGAGCCTCCACAGCGGCGACACTACCGGCGTGGATCGCCAGCGGATCTCTTCCGGCGCCGCCTTCGAGGATCAGGTCGGCTACTCTCGAGCCGTGCGCGTCGGGCACCAGGTGTGGGTTTCCGGCACGGCGCCGATCATGGCCGGCGACGCCGACCCGCCGGACGACCCGTACGAGCAGGCCTGCATCTGCCTCGAGATCGTGGGCCGGGCACTCGACGAGGCGGGCAGCGGGCTCGACGACGTCGTCCGAACGCGGATCTTCGTGACCCGGGCCGAGGACATCGACCCCGTCGGCCGCGCTCACCGCGAAGCATTCGCGGTCGCGAGGCCGGCGACGACCGGGGTCGTGACCGCGCTCCTCGACCCGCGGTGGCGCGTCGAGATCGAAGCCGAGGCCGTGATCGGCGGCGGATCATGACCGGCCAGGCCTCGCGCACGCCGACGTCCGCCGCCAGCGTGCTCGAACACCGTTTCGGCTCGAGCGCGCCCTACACCCTCGGCGTCGAAGAGGAGTACATGCTCCTCGACCCGGAAACGTGGGACCTCGTCCAGCACATCGACTCGGTGCTCGCGGCCGTGCGGGACGGCGAGTTCGAGGCGCGGATCAACCCCGAGCTGATGCAGTCGGTGATCGAGATCACGACACCGGTCTGCCACACCCCGGCCGAGATTGGGAGCCATCTGCGCAGGCTGCGCGCGTATGTGGCCGGAGTGGCCGCGGGCGAAGGGTGCCGGTTCGCCTCGGCGGGAACGCACCCGTTCAGCCTCTTCGAACGGCAGCGGATCACCGCGAAGGACCGGTATCGGATGCTCGTCGACCAGCTCCAGTACATCGCCCGGCGGGAGCTGATCTTCGGCATGCATATCCACGCGGCGGTCGACGACCCCGACAAGGCAATCCAGGTCGTGAACGGGTTGCTCGTCTACCTGCCCGAGTTCCTCGCGCTCTCGGCCAGCTCCCCGTTCTGGCGCGGCGAGCCGACGGGCCTCGCCTCCTCCCGTCAGATGGTCTTCTCGGCATTCCCCCGCTCCGGCATGCCGCCGCGCTTCGCCACCTACACGGACTTCGCCGAGGTCGTCGGCCAGCTCGAGCGCACGGGCTGCATCGCCGACTACACGCACGTCTGGTGGGACATCCGCCCCCACCCGCGCCTCGGGACGATCGAGCTGCGGATCTGCGACGCGGTCTCCCGGGTCGAGGACGCCGTTGCACTCGCGGCGTACTTCCAGGCACTCGTGAAGATGCTCTGCGAGCACGTCGAGGCGGGAGCCGAGCCGCCGAACTACCACAGGATCCTGACGACCGAGAACAAGTGGCTCGCGGCCCGCCACGGACTTACGGCACCGGTGATGGACCTCGTGACGGGCCGACGCAACCGGGTGCCGATCGCTCAGCTCGTGCGGCGGACGCTCCGCGACCTCGAGCCCCATGCGCGCGAGCTCGGCTCCGAACGGGAGCTCGAAGGGATCGCGGGGATCCTCGCGCGGGGCAACGGCGCCGAGGAGCAGCTGCGCGTCTGGAACGCGAACCGCGACATCGTCGAGGTGGTGCAGGAGCTCTCGGCGGTGACCGAGGCCGGCCGCACGCAGCTCTGACTTGAACGCGGCGCCCGCATGCGCTCAGACTCGTTGAACCATGGAAACCATCTCTGAAGCAACCCCCGCCGAATCGCGGGCCTCCCTCCTCCCGACCGCGCTGATCGGCGCCGCCTTCCTCGTCGTCGCTGTCGTATTCGCGGCCTCCTCGAGCTGGTACCAGGCCTTCATGGCCGTCCACGTCACCTTCGTCGTCGTCTGGATCGCCGGCGGAGCGCTGCTGACGATTCTGGGCGTGCTGGCCGAGCGGCGAAGCGACGGCGCTGAGCTCGCCGCGATCGCCAGGCAGGCGGCCTTCGCCGGCGAGAAGCTCTTCGCTCCCGCCGGGATCGTCGTCGTCGCGATGGGAATCGCCATGGTCATCGACGGGCACCTCGGCTTCGGCCACTTCTGGGTCGTATTCGGCCTGCTCGGCTTCGCCTCGACCTTCCTGATCGGGGTCGGCGTGCTGGCGCCGATGTCGAAGAAGGTCACGGCGATGATCCAGGAGCAGGGCACCGGCACGCCCGAGGTGAAGGCGATGATCTCGAAGATCCTGCTGGTCGCCCGCGCCGACGTCGCCGTGCTCCTGCTCGTCGTCGTCGACATGGAGACGAAGCCCTTCTCGTAGACGTGCCGGACGCAGGCAGCGCCCCCTGACCCGGAACTGAGCGCCCGATCGGCGCCTCCGGGCTACGCCGCGACCACGGCCTGCTCGCGGTCGGCGGCGCGGATCCGGGCAAGCGTCAAAAGAGTGGTCGGGGCCACGACGGCGTCGCTGCCGACGCACCAGATGCAGACGGCGTGGATCACGGCCAGCTGGATCACGAGCAGGTAGGCGCTGAAGGCGAACGCCGAGAGGGCAGTCGCGACCCCGACGGCGCGGGCGGTCTCCCCGCGGGCGAGCGCGCTCCCGACCAACCCGAGGTAGCCGAGGAGCCCGAGCAGCGCGACCGGAACGCCGCCGATCTTCGCGTAGCGTGAGTGCTGGACCGTCTCGCAGCCGCCGGTCGTGCAGGCGATCCGTCCGCCGGTGTACCGCTCGTAGAGCAGGTAGCTCGCGATCCCTCCGCCGATCAGGGCGAGCACGACGATCGAGTCTCGGACGCTCCGCTCGGTCATCCGTTCATGGCGGCATCGAGCGCCGCCGTGAACGCGCTCACATCGAGCACACTGATCTGGAGACGCTGAAGCGGCCCGCCGCTGGGGCCGAACTCGAAGGTCGGCGTCGAGTTGACGCCGGCGAGGGCCGCGAGCCGGGCGGACGCGGTGACCTGCGCCGCGACGGCAGCTCCGCCGCGCTCGGCAAGGACGCGCGAGGAGGTGAGCCCGGGGACGGCCCGGAGGATCCCACGGACGAGCGGGTCGGTCAGCCAGCCCGTGTTCTCCGTGCCCTGGTTGCGGTAGAGGAGGTCGGCGACGTTCCAGAAGCGGTTCTGGCTCGCCGCGCCGAGCGCCGTTTCGAGCGCGACCTTCGAGTCGGCGCCGACGAACGTCATGCCGCGGAACTGGATCCGCACGTTGCCGGGTCGCACGTAGGCGCGCACGACAGCCGGGAGCACGTCGCGGGCCCAGATGCCGCAGTACGGGCACTGGAGGTCCGCGTACTCGACGAGCTTGAACGGGCTCGTCGGCGAGCCGAGCGTCGTGCCGTGTTGGGGGACGCCCGCCAGCAGCTGCTTCGTCGCGGCGCCCCCGACGACCGTAGCGCTTGTCTTCGTTCCGGCGTTGCCGCCGCCTCCGCCTCCCGACAGCACGCTTGCGACGATCAGGGCGGTCGCGAGAAGCCCCGCTCCCGCCAGAGCAGCGACGTAGATCCTCCGGGTCGACCACTGGAAGCGTGTGTGCGCCCCGCCCTGGTTCTGCTTCCGTGGAGATCGTCCCGTTCGCTGCCGGGGCGCCTGGACGCGCCGTGTCGGTTTCGTGCCGGCCATGTCCCACAAGGATCGCCGGTACCGGCGTTCGAGCCATCCGTGTGAACTCCCCGCGGCGCTGCGGTCAATTACGGTCCGGCGCACGTGACGCCGCATGGCGTGCTTCGCCGGTGCCGCAGGTCGCCCTAGCGGATCTGCGGACGCACGGATGCCTCGGCGAGTGCCCTCGTGGCCCGGATCGCGCCGATCAACCCGAGCGAGGTTGCGCCGAGCATCAGCGCCGCGGGGACGGCGATGTTCCACTGGAGCGCAGAGGCGCCGGAACCGGCGGAGCGGCCGTCGAAGAACCACGGCGCCGCGCTCGCGAGCGACCCCCACCAAACCCCGGTCGCGACCGTGACGATCGTCATCGCGGCGCTGACCGCCACGCCGAGCCACACCTCGAGGTGAATCAGGCGTGCCGAGAAGGCCAGCAGCCGCGCGGCGGCGGCGGCCGCGGCCGCCCACGCGAGCAACGCTGCGGCGACGAGCACGACCCAGCCGGCGAACGCCCAGCTGTAGGCCGCATCGCCGCCGTTTCGCGCCAGGGGGGTGAGTGAGTGTGCCCAGATGCCGAGACCCAGGGTCGCGGCGACCGTGAGCACGCTCAGCAGCGCGGCCCGAACGATCGGGCGGCGGATCTCGACCCAGCCCCGCTCATGGATCAACGCGGCAAGCCGTGGCAGCGACAATGCCACCGCGAGCACGACCAGCGCCGCCCCGACCGCAGCGGCCACAACCAGCACGTCGAACGCGGCCGACGGGAGGCCCCGCTCCGCCGTGGGCGTCGCCGCTCGCCAGTGCTCGGATGCCTTCTGCACACCGAACCCGGCGATCGCGAAGACCATCCACGCGTAAAGCACGATCAGGGCGCCCTCGCGGGCACGGTCACGCGGCGGCACGCCGCCCGGACCGAGCGCGCGCACGCGCTCGACGACCCCCGCGCGCACGAGATCGAGCCGGGCGCGCCACGTCAGACGCCCGCCGGCCTCGAGCTCTTCGATCAGAGTCGCAAGCTCGTCTCCGTACCGCGCCCGCCAGGCCCGGGGGTAGATGCGGAGGAGCCTCACGCGACCCCCGGCCTGCTTGCGATTCTGCTCACGACTCCGGGCCTTGCCCACGCCTGCAACCTGGCCGTCCCCTCCTCGACGATCGTGCGCAATCCGGTGAGCGTCGCCTCGAGCGCTGCGGAGCCCTCCATGGTCAACCGGTACGGCCGAGCCCGCCCCTGCGAGGCGACCGCCTCGATCAATCCGCGCTGCTCCAGCCGGCCGATCGCGCCGTACAGCGTGCCCGGCCCGAGCCGGACGCCGGCGAAACCCTCGATGTCGAGCAGCAGCGCGTACCCGTGCTTGGGCCCCGACGCGAGGCTCGTCAGGATCAGGAGGGGCGGATCGTTCTCCCGCCCGCTCCCGCCGCTCGTGCTCTTCGCCCGGATCGGCATGCCGCGACCATCTTACTACGTAACGCGTATTATCGCAAGACGTACTACTGCGGCCGCCGAGACCCGCCCGCCTTCGTGGATCTGCCGGCGGCCGGGCGCGCGTCGGTCGCGGCAAGCCCGGCGACGACGGTGTCGACCAGGTCACGGAGGAAACGTTCGTCGAGGGGGGCGTGGCCATGAAGGAGCCGGTGGTAGAGCGGCCCGTAGAGCAGGTCGAGCGCGAGCTCGACATCGGTGGCGGCCGGGAGATCGCCGCGCTCGATCGCCCGCAGGAGGATCGGGCGAGCCTGGGCGCGGCGCGGTTCGACGAACTGCTCGCGGTACTGCTCGGCGAAGGCCGGGTCGGTCTGCGCCTCGGTGATCAGGGCGGCGATCACGCGCCCGTACGGTCGTGCCCCGATCAGCCGGACCCAGGGGCGTAGGAGCGTGAGCAGGTCTGCGTGCAGCGAGCCCATCTCCCCGGCCGCTGGGGGCGCGGTCGCCCATTCGTGGTGGAGGGCGTCAAGGGCGAGCGTCTCCTTGCTCGGCCACCAGCGGTAGATGGTGGCCTTGCTGACGCCTGCCCGTTCGGCGACCGCATCCATGCTGACCGCTCCGAGTCCGTTTGCGAGGAGAAGCTCCGCGGCCCCGGCGAGGATCGCCTCGCGCGCCTTCTCGCTCCGCGGACGACCCCGCCGCTGCGTCGCGGTGCCAGGCTCGGGGGTCATGCTGCCCAGCTCCCCGCCGCGTCGTCGATCCGTGCGATGTCCGTCTCGTCGAGGTGGAGGCCTGCGGCGGTGACGAGCGGGTCGACCTGATCGGGGCGGCGGAAGCCGACGATCGCGCCGTCGACTGCCGGGTTGCGCAGCGTCCAGGCGACCGCGACCGCGCCCGCGGTGGTTCCGTGGCGTTCCGCGACCGCGGTCAACCGGTCGACGAGGGCAAGGTGGTCGGAGAGCTGCGGCTCGCGAAAGCGCGCGTGGTGCTTGCGCCAGTCGTCCTCGGGCATGTGCTCGATCCGTTCCCGGGTCATGCCGCCGGTGAGCAGTCCGGAGCCCATCGGCGAGTAGGCGATCACACCGATCCGCTCCCGTTCGGCGTAAGGGAGGATCTGTGCTTCGACGTCACGGTCGACGAGCGAGTACGGAGGTTGGAGCGTCTGCACCGGCGCGATCTGCCGGATCCGCTCCAGCTGGGCGACGTCGAAGTTGGAGACGCCGATGTGGCACACGAGCCCCTGGTCCTTCAGCTCGGCGAACGTCGACCAGCCCTCCTCGATGTCCTGCTCCGGGATCGGCCAGTGGATCTGGTACAGGTCGATCGCGTCGACTCCGAGACGCTCGAGGCTGCCGCTGACCTCACGAAGGATCGAGTCGCGCTTGAGGGTGTGGACGACCCGGCGGCCGGCCCCCTCGACCAGGGAGGCCTTCGTGAAGACGTAGGGTCGGTCTGCCGCACCCGCGATCGCCCGGCCGACGACCTCCTCCGAATGGCCGAAGCCGTAGGCGGCGGCGGTGTCGATCCAGTTGATCCCGAGCTCGAGCGCGCGCTGGATCGCCGCGATCGACTCCCCGTCTCGCTGCGGGCCCCAACCGAACTGCCAGCCGCCACCTCCGATCGCCCAGGCGCCGAAGCCGACTCGCGTGATCCGCAACCCGGTCGCACCCAGCTCATTGGTCAACAGGCCCGTCTGCTCCATCAGCCCTCCTTCGTCAATGGTCGTCGTTCACTCCGGGCCCCTCGGCCGCCGGCTTCCGGCCGGATGCGATCCGAACGGCGCTTACGATCGCCTCTTCCGATCTGCCGTCGCGCTGCATCCGCTCGATCAGCAGGCGTAGACGGTAGTCCGCAGGGTCGAACTCGACTTCAGCTGTCATGTGTCACTCCTCTGGCGATGAACGAGACGGAGCGAAACAAAACGATCCGTCTCGTTTTCTATTATATCCGGTGGCTTCCCACGCGCTGCAAGACGCGCGCGTCCCTCTCTTGAGGAAACTAAACCATCAGTTTCGAAAACGAGGATGCCGCGGGACTATTCCCGGCAGGAGCACAGCGGGCGAAGGACGACGGTCGCCGCCACTCGACCTTGGCAGCTGCGAGCCGACCGAGCTCAAAGTCGAAGCACGGGCAAACCCGCCTCGCTCCTCCTCCCCGTGATGTAGAAAGCACGCATGAGCCTGCACGGCAACCCCATCCTCGAGACCGCCCATCTGCCGGACGGGCGGCAGGCGCACATCCGGGTTGGCGTCGCGCAAGATCCCTACATCGCCGACCGCGACATGAACACCGTCGTGCTCGAACTGCGGATCGGGAACGGCGTCGTCGCGGTCGCCGACACGATCCTCGACGCCTCCCAGGTGGACGAAGCTCGCCATCTCGCAGACCGTGTGCGCGAGGGCCTGCGCTCCGGCACCCTCGAGCCGACCGTGAGCTCGCTCGGGCCGCTCACCGACGAACTGCTTTGACACCGATCTGGGCGGCAGACGGTATCGACCGTGCGGCGACGCGGTCGGCGATTGGCGTACTCGCATCGATCATGACGACCCGCACGTCGCGGGAGCTCGATCCACGAGTTGCCTCCGCGCGTAGCTGAGGAAGGCGCCGACCGCAGCGTTGACCAGGTCCGCGCGATCCGAGGGCGGCCCTACATGCCCATCGCGTGGTAGCCCGCGTCGACGTACACCGTCGTCCCGGTCACGTTGCGGGCGTCGTCGCCGAGCAGGTAGGCGGCTGCCCCAGCGACGTCCTCGGCGCCGATGTGCCGGTGCAGCGGTGCGCGCTCCTCGACGATCGCCTCCATCGTCGGGAAGCCGGCGATCGAGCGGGCGGCGAGGGTGCGAACTGGGCCGGCCGAGACGGCGTTGATGCGGATGTTCTTCCGGCCGAGGTCCCAGGCGAGGTAGCGGACGCTCGCATCGAGCGTTGCCTTCGCGACGCCCATCACGTTGTAGTGCGGCACGGCCCGCTCGCCGCCGAGGTAGGTCATCGTCACGACGGAGCCGCCGCCGGCGGCCTCCATCAGCGGCTCGGCGGCGCGGGCGCAGGCAACGAGCGAGTAGGCGCTGACGTCGAGTGCCATCCAGAAGCGGTCGCGCGGCGTGTCCGTGAAGCGTCCCTCGAGGTCCTCGGCGGCTGCGAAGGCGACCGAGTGCACGAGCAGGTCGAGGCTCCCGCCGAAGATCTCGCCCGTCTCGGCGAACACGCGGGCGACCTCCTCGTCCGAACGCACGTCGCAAGAGGTGACCAGGGGGCTCGAGACCGTCTCCGCGAGCTCGCGCACGTTGCCCTCGATGCGCTCACCCTGGAAGGTGAACGCGAGCTCGGCGCCCTCGGCGGCAAGCCGCCGCGCGATCGCCCAGGCGATCGAGCGCTTGTTGGCGACCCCGAGCACGAGACCGCGCTTACCCTGGAACCGTCCGTCCGACATCGGGCCGACTCTACCCGCGGTCGGCTACTGTCGGCCCGTCATGCGCGTCGCGGTCGTCACGGGTGCGTCGTCCGGGATCGGCGCCGCCCTCTGCCGGGCGCTGCGGTCCGACGGCTGGCACGTCGTCGGCCTCTCGCGAAGCCCGGCGCCCGACGCCGACGAGCACGAGGCCTGCGACGTCTCCGACCGGACCGCGGTCGAGGCGGCGGCGGAGCGGGTGCTCGAACGCCACACTCGGATCGATCTGCTCGTCAACAACGCCGGCATTCCGGCCCGCGGCGAGTTCCTCACCCTCGATCCGGAGCGGATCGAGGCTGTGATGCGAACGAACTACCTCGGGTCGGTGTGGTGCGTGCGCTCGTTCGTGCCGGCGCTCGGGAAGGGATCGCACGTCGTCAACGTCATCTCGGTCGCGGGGCTGGTCGCGGTCGGTCCCTACTCGGCCTCGAAGCACGCGCAGCTTGCCTTCTCACGCTCGGTCTCGGTCGAGCTGGCGGAGCACGGGGTTTCCGTCCACACCGTGTGCCCCGGCTTCGTGGAGACACCGGGATTCCCGCAGAGCGGGCGGTTCCCGCTCGGGCTGGGGCGGCTCGTCGCGCGGCCCGAGCTCGTTGCCGCGCGAATCATCGACGCGATCGAGCACGACCGCCGCGAGATCGTCGTGCCGCGCTGGTACCGGCCGGCCGGCTGGCTGCAGGCCCTCACCCCGGGGCTGCTCACCCGGGCGCTCACGCTGCTCGGCATCCGCGACGTCTGACGGTCGCTAGTGCGGCGTCTCCCAACGTTTCACTCGAAACCCGCCTTCGTGACGCCGCACTTACGCGGCCACCGCGCGGCCGGGATGATCGTTCGGCTCTCGGCGCCCTCCGGCCCGCACTTCAGGCTTCCAACCGCCTGCGCCGGCCTCGGTCCCAGACAACGAAGAACCGGCCGCGAAGCGGCCGCAAATGCGGCCTCGCACGCCCGCGAGAGGCCGCACTAGACGAGCGGCGCCCGGTCCCAGCCCTCGCCGGCGAGAGCGCGCTGGAGAGCCGGCAGGAGGTCGCTCGCGACGAGACCGCGCTGCGGTTCGACGAGCCGGGAGGCGAGGCCGTGGGCAACGGCGCCGAGGGCGGCGGCGCGACGCGGCTCCAGCCCCTTGGCGAGGAACGCGGCGATCACGCCGGTCAGCACGTCGCCGGTCCCGGCAGTCGCGAGGGACGGCAGCCCGTAGGCGGCGACGAGCACTCCCTCGCGCGGAGCGGCGACGAGCGTGTCCGCCCCCTTCAGGAGGACAACCGAGCCGAAGCGAGAGGCTGCCCGCCGCACCGATTCGAGCCGCTGGGCGTCGATCTCCGCCGCCTCCACTCCGAGCAGACGCGCCAGCTCGCCGGTGTGCGGCGTCAGAACGGTCGCGGCGGCACGCTCGAACGGCTCGAGCCCCCAGAGAGCGTCCGCGTCGAGCACGACCGGCACCGGCAGGCGCTCGAGCAGGATTCGCACCAGGTCGCGGGTCCCATCGCTACGCCCGAGACCGGGCCCGAGCGCGACGGCGTCCGCCCGCTCCGCCGCCTCCAGGATCGCCTCGGCGGCACGCGGCAGCAGCCGGCCCGCCGAATCCTCGGGAAGCGGTCGCTTGACCGCCTCGAGGAGCCGCGCCTCGAGCACCGGCAGCGCGGACTCGGGCGCGCCCACCGTCACGTAACCCGCGTCGGCGCGGAACGCCGCCAGTGCGGTCAGCATCGGCGCGCCCGTCAGACCCGGCGAGCCCCCGACGACGAGGACCGAGCCGGCCCGATACTTCGTGCTCCCCGCGGTCTTGCGCGGGATCTCGCCGAGCGCCGCGGCGGGCACGAGCTCGTGCTCGTGCCCGGCCGGAGCCAGGCCGATCGCCTCGACGAGCACCGATCCCGCGTGCAGGAACCCGGGAGCGACCGCCAGGCCAACCTTGGCGGCGCCGAAGGTGACGGTCACGGTCGCCCGCACCGCGGCACCCGGCACCTCGCCCGTCGACGCGTTCACGCCCGACGGGACGTCGACCGACACGACCGGCCTGCCGGCCGTGTTGATCCGCTCGATCATGCGTGCAACGTCCTCGCGTGGAGCCTCGCGGAGCCCGATCCCGATCAGGGCGTCGACGATCACGTCGGGCTCGCCGAGCTCGCCGAACCCGTCGACGAGCACGACCTCGCGGCCGTGCTCGCGCAGTACCCGGGCACAGACACGCCCGTCGCCACCGTTGTTCCCCCCACCGCAGACGACGGTGACACGACCGGGGAAACGCTCCGCGACGAGCTCCGCGACGGCGGCGCCGGCGCGATCCATCAGCTCCTCGAGCGAGCCGGCGTACGCCCGCTCCGCGGCCTGCGTCTCGTCGGCGGTGAGCAGCGGTAGCAGCGTCATGCCTCGGTCACCACCGCGATCGCCGCCGCCAGCTCGCGCGAATGGGTCATGGACAGCTCGATCGGCCCCGCCCCCACCTTCGCCGCGAAACGCGCCGTATGCCCGCTGAGGTGGACGCCGGGCTTCGGCCGGCCGCGAATCTCGATCTCGCGCCACGTGAAGTAGACGCCGGAGCCGAGCGCCTTGCCGACCGCCTCCTTCGCCGCGAACCGGCCGGCGTAGTGCTGGGCGGGGTTCGGCTTCGAGTCGCAGTACTCCCGCTCGGCCGCGGTGAAGCACCGCTCACGAAACCCGTCGCCGTGCCGCTCGAGCGCGCGGCGGACACGGGCGATCTCGATCAGGTCGATCCCGACCCGGGGTGGAGCGACACCCATGCTCAGGGATTCTCCTCGAGCCAGTCGGGAAGCTGCGCGATCGAGGAGACGATCCCGTCCGGAACGATGCTCGTGTGATCGAGGTCGTCCGGGCGGAACTTCCCGGTCCGGACGAGCACCGTCCGCATCCCCTGCCGCTGTGCGCCGGCGACATCGTCGTCGAGATCGTCGCCGACCATCCACGTGAGCTCCGGGTCGGCGTCGATCGCCTCGAGCGCGGCGGCGAAATACTGCGCGCTCGGCTTGCCGAGCACCGTCGCCTCGATCCCGGCGGCGTACTCGAGCCCCGCGACGATGGCGCCTGCGTCGAGCCGCGGCCCCGCGGCCGTCTGCCACCAGCGGTTTCGATGCAGGCAGTAGAGCTCCGCTCCCGCAAGGAGCTCGAGGAACGCACGGTTCAGATTGAGGTAGGAATAGATCCGCCCCGGCTCCTCGCTCTCGTCCGCACCGCCGACGAGCACGGCGTCGGCGTTCATCCCGATCAGCTGCAGGCCCTCGAGGTCGTCGAGGATGCCGGGCATCGTCAGCGCGAGCACACGCTTGCCGCTGAGGACGCTCGCAGCGACGCTCCCGGTCGTCTGGAGCTCGTCGTCCTCGATCCCGAAGCCCATGCCGCGGAGGCTTTCACCGAGCTGCTTGCGGGATCCGGTGGTCGAGTTCGTCACGAAGCGGATGCGGTGACCCGCCGCTCGCAGGCGGCGCACGGCGTCGGACGCGCCGGGGATCGGCTCACCCGAGACGTGCAGCACACCGTCGACATCGAGCAGAATCGCTGCCATGGACGCCGAGTGTATTCGGTCGGAAGTCAGGTTCCGCTTCTCACGCTCCAGCGGTCCCGGCGGCCAGCACGCGCAGAAGAGCTCGACGCGGGTCGAGGCGCTCTTCGACGTCGAGGCCTCGGCGGGACTGCGCGAGAGCGAGCGGGCGCGTGTGCTCGAACGTCTCGGGCCGCTCGTGCGTGCGATCGCCCAGGACGAGCGCTCGCAGCTTCGCAACCGCGAGCTCGCAACCATGAGGATCCTCGAGCAGGTCGGCGGCGCAGCACGTCCGCGCCGGAAGCGCCGCCCGACCGAGCCGACCGCGGGATCGCGTCAGCGCCGCCTCGAGCTGAAGCGCCGGCAGGCCGACCTGAAGCGCCTTCGCCGGCCGCCGGAGCGGGCCGACTAGCAGCCGCTACAGGTTCGGGTGGTGACGGGCCGGCTCGTCAGGACGCGAGTCGACACCGAACCAGACCGACAGGACGCAGAGGGCGATGAAGCCGATGAGGAAGAGAAACAGTGTCATGGCCTTATCATCGCCATCCGCTACCATTAGATCAAATCTGATTGTGACTGATGTCCATTACAGAACATGATAACTGGCTCGGGGTCGAATTGCGCCATCTGGCCGCGCTCGAAGCGGTCGAAGGTGAAGGGTCGTTCGGCCGTGCAGCGATCAAGCTCGGTTACACCCAGTCCGCGATCAGCCAGCAGATCGCAACCCTCGAGCGCATCGTCGGCGAGCAGCTGATCGAGCGACCCGGGGGCCCTCGCCCGGTCGCGCTCACCGAGGCCGGCCGGATGCTGCTCCGCCACGCGCAGGCGATCATGGCCAGGCTCCAGGCCGCCCAGGCCGATCTCGCGCAGCTCTCGGCCGGACAGGCGGGCTCACTGCACGTCGGCATCTTCCAGAGCGTCGGCGCGAGGATCCTTCCCGAGGTGATGCGACGCTACACCGGCGCCTGGCCCGAGGTCGAGATCGAGCTGCGCGAGTCGCACGCCGACAGCGAGCTGGCCGACCTCGTCGAGCGTGGCGAGCTCGACCTGTCGTTCGTCCAGCTGCCGCTCGACAACGCCCGTCTCGAGACGATCGAGCTGCTTCAGGACGACTACGTCCTGGTCACATCCGCCGGCTCGGAGTTCCCGGTGCCGGGACGCGCGCCGTCGCTGCGGGAGATCTCGGAACAGCCCCTGATCGGCTACCGGAACTGCCGCGCGACCGAGATCCTCGTCGACCAGCTCCGCTCGACCGGGCACGAGCCGCACTTCGTGTTCCGTTCCGACGAGAACGGCGTCGTCCAGGGGCTGGCAGGTGCCGGCATCGGCGTCGCGGTGCTCCCCCGCCTCGCCGTCGACCTGAACGACGACTCCGTCCGCATCACCGAGCTCGGGCCGAAGATCGCCCGTCGCCTGATCGGGATCGCAAGGCACCGTGACCGCTACCACTCCCCGGCCGAGAAGGCGTTCGTCGCCACAGCGCTCGAGGTCGGCGCCGAGACCTCCGCCGCACTCGCAGCCCGGATCCCTAGCTGACCGCACTCAGGCCCCCGGCCTCCGAGGCGAGGTAGGAGTCGAGCTCGGCGGCGCTCATCGGCGACTCGAACAGGAACCCCTGCCCGAGATCGCACCCGCGGTCGAGCAGGCGCGGCACCTGAGACTCGTGCTCGATGCCCTCGGCGATGCACTTCAGCTCGAGCGAATACGAGAGCCTGACGAACGCGTCGATGAAGCCCGACTCGGAGGCCGGGTCGAGCAGCCGGTCGACGAACGGCTTCGCGATCTTGACTGCGTCGAGCGGAAACGAGTCGAGCCGCGCGAGCGACGAGTGGCCGCGGCCGAAGTCGTCGAGCGCGAGCTTGACACCGAGCCCGCGCAGCTCCGCCATCCGCTCGTGCACCGACTCGATGTCCCGCATCACGTCGCTCTCGCTGATCTCGAGCATCAGGCACTCGGCCCGCAGGCGGGACTCGAACAGGATCCGTGCGACACCGTCGGCGAGCCGGTCGCTCGCGAGCTCACTCGGCGAGAGGTTGATCGAGACACCGACGTCCCCGTAGCCCGGGTACGTCTCCTGCCACCGCCGCGCGGCCAGGCAAGCCTGGCGGATGATCACGTTGCCGATCACCGTCATCAGGCCGCTCTCCTCGGCGACCGGGATGAACTCGCGGGGCGGAACCGCCCCCAGCTCGGCGGAGTGCCAGCGTGCGAGCGCCTCGAAGGCGACGACGCGGCCTTCGCGAAGGTCAACGTAGGCCGAACGGCGCTCGGCCTCCTACCCCGTCTGGGGTACACGGACGGATTCCCTCGATCGAGCGATTCGGACCGCGGAGCGGTCGCCGCGGAGGAGCTACTCGACCGTGACGGTCTTCGCCAGGTTGCGCGGCTGGTCGACGTTCAAGCCGCGCAAACGCGCAATCCGGTAGGCGAGCAGCTGAAGCGGGAGCGTCGCCAGCACCGCCTGCAGGAACGCAGGCGACTCGGGCACGTAGATGACGTCGTCCGCGTGGTGCTGGATGTCCTCGTTGCCCTCGGTCGCGATCGCGATCACGTGGGCGCCGCGGGCCCGGCACTCCTGGATGTTCGAGACGACCTTGTCGTAGACCGTGGTCATTCGCGTGGCGACGACGACGACCGGTGTCCCCGCCTCGAGCAGGGCGATCGGGCCGTGTTTCATCTCCCCGGCCGAGTAGGCCTCGGTCGGGATGTACGAGATCTCCTTCAGCTTGAGCGCGCCCTCGAGCGCCACCGGAAGCCCGATGTGCCGCCCCAGGAAGAGGAAGAACGGCTCGCGATAGAACCGCTCGGCGATCTCGTTGATCGGGTGGTCCCCGTCCAGGAACCGCTGCATCTGCACGCGCAGCTTCCAGACGGCATCGAGGATGACCTCGATCTCCTCCGGCGGCAGTGTGCCCCGCTGGCGCGCGAGCTCGAGGCCGATCAGGTACATCAGCCCGACCTGGGCGGAGAAGGTCTTCGAAGCGGCGACCCCGACCTCGAGGCCGGTGCGTGTGTAGAGCACCGAGTCGACCTCGCGGGTTATCTGCGAGCCCATCTGATTCGTGATCGCGACGGTGCGCGCGCCGAGAGAGCGGGCGAGCTGCATCGCCTGGATCGTGTCGCGCGTCTCGCCCGACTGCGAGATGCCGATCACCAGCGTATCCTGGTCGAGCACCGGGTTGCGATAGATCCACTCGCTCGCGACGTCCGGCTCCACCGGGACGCGCGCCCACTCCTCGATCACATACCGGCCGACGACGCCGGCGTGGTAGGCGGTGCCGCAGGCGACGATGACGATGCGGCGGAGCTCGCGCATGTCGTCCTCGCTCAGGCCAAGCCCGTCCTGGACGAGGGCGCCGTGACGGACCCGCTCGCCGATCGTCTCCTCGAAGCCGACGGGCTGCTCGTAGATCTCTTTCAGCATGAAGGTCTCGTAGCCCTCGCGCTGGGCGACTTCCTCGTCCCAGTCGATCTCATGGACGGCGAGTGCGACCTCGCCCCCGTCGGCGGCGCGAACGATGCGCACGCCGCCCGGTGTGATCTCCACGATCTCGCCGTCGTTCGGATAGATGACACGGCGGGTCTCGGCGAGGAATGCGGCGAGGTTCGAGGCGAGGAAGTTCTCGCCGTCGCCGATGCCCACGACAAGCGGCGTCTGGCAGCGCACGCCGACGAGCCGGTCGGGCTCGTCCCGGTGGATGACCACGAACGTGAAATGCCCCGCGAGCCGCCCATATACGGCGCGTACCGCCTCGATCAGGTCGCCGTCGTAGGCCGTCTCGATCAGGTGCGCGACGACCTCCGCGTCGGTCTCCGAGCTGAACACGTGGCCGGCCGCCTCGAGCTCGGCCTTGAGCTCCCGGTAGTTCTCGACGATCCCGTTCAGGACGATCGCCAGCTCGTCCTCGTCGCAGCCGGTCAGGGGGTGGGCGTTGTCCTCGTTGACGCCACCGTGGGTCGCCCAGCGCGTGTGGCCGAGCCCTGTCTGGGAACGCGAGCCGTTCGGGCCGACGGCTTCCTTCAGGTTGGCGAGATTGCCCACCGCACGGACGTAGTCGAGCCCGCCGTTCTCGAGCAGTGCGATCCCGGCAGAGTCGTAACCGCGGAACTCGAGTCGCTCGAGCCCGGCGATCAGGAGATCCTTGGCGGGCCGGCCTCCGACGTAACCGATGATCCCACACATGCTGGAAGCTCCTTCCTAGCCCATGGCGGCCGCTGGCCAGGTCTCGGTCGTATCGGTCAGGGTCCCTTGAAGCACGAAAGCCCGGCTTCAGACCCGCTTTCGCGCCCCGGCAGGATGCGAAACGGTCAGCCGAGCTCGCTCTCGACAAGCGAGGCGATGGTAGCACAGGCCTCCCCGGCGAGATCGCTGTTTTCGGCCTCCACGAGCACCCGGATCAACGGCTCCGTACCGGATGGACGCACGAGGACGCGTCCGGCGCCGTTGAGCTCCGCGTTGAGGCGCTCGACCGCCGCACGCAGGGCCGGGGTCAGCTCCTTGGAGGCGACCGCGATGTTCTCCTTGCGCTGGACGTACCGCGGCATCACCGACACCGCTTCGCTCAGGGTGCGCCCGCGCAGGGCGGAGCAGAGCAGCAGCGCCGCGGCCAGACCGTCTCCCGCGACGTGGTCGCGAAGGAAGATGACGTGGCCGGACTGCTCGCCACCGAGGATCCCGCCCTCGCGGACGAGCGCCTCGAGGACGTAGCGGTCGCCGACATCGGTGGTGACGACGCGGATGCCGTGCTCAGCCATCAGGGCGTGGAAGCCGAGGTTCGTCATCTGCGTGACGGCGACGAGGTCGACGCCGAGGTCGAGAGCGAGGATCGCCACGATCCCGTCGCCGTCGACGACCTCGCCCCGTTCGTCGACGGCGATCACCCGGTCGCCGTCGCCGTCGAAGGCGACTCCCAGGCCGGCCCCGAGCGCGGTGACCGCATCCTGCAGGCGGGCGGTGTTGGTCGCCCCGCAGCGATCGTTGATGTTCGTGCCGTCAGGGATGTTCCCGATTGCGTGCACATCGGCGCCGAGCCGCTCGAAGGCCCCGGGGGCGAGTGCCGAATAGGCGCCGTTGGCGCAGTCGACGACGACCCGCAGTCCGCTCAGGTCGGAGCCGAACCGCTCGAGCACGTAGTCCAGATACCTCCTGCCCGCACCGTCGGCCGGCTCGCTCCCGCCCCGGCTAGAGGCGGGCGGAGCGTCGAGCAAGGCCTCGATCTGCTCCTCTTCATGGTCCGAGAGCTTGCTCCCGTTCGCATCGAAGAACTTGACCCCGTTGTACTCGGGCGGGTTGTGCGAGGCCGTGATCACGACGCCGAGATCGAGCGCGCCGAGCGCCACGGCCGGCGTCGGGAGCACACCGCCGAGCACCGCGGTCGCTCCCGCCGAGGCGATCCCGGCCGCGAGGGCCGCCTCGAGCTCGACGCCCGAAGCACGCGTGTCGCGGCCGACGAACACGCGCTGTGCGCCCCGCCAGAGTACGGCCGCCCGTCCGAGCTTCTCGACCAGTTCGTCGGTCAGGAACTCGCCGACAACCCCGCGTACGCCGTCTGTCCCGAAGTGCTGCCGGCCCATTCGCAGGAGCCTAGTAAGTCCCGAGGAGCGAGCGCGGGGGATGCCTCTCGCCACGAGGGAAGAGACCCGGTCCGCCTCGCGCCGGCCATCGCCGGGCGACAGGGCAGAGCCCCATGTGATGCACGTGACGAACAGGCAACGATCGTGGCATACATCGCAAGTGCTCGCCGACACGGGTCGCGTGTCCCACCGTAGGGGCCGACCATCCGGTGCGCTGTGCTCGCGGCGTGGATCAGCGCTTCGAGAACTGCGGCGCTTTGCGCGCCTTGTGCAGGCCGGCCTTCTTGCGCTCGACCTGGCGGGCATCCCGCGTCAGGAAGCCCTGGCGCTTGAGGGGGATGCGGAATTCGGGATTGATCTCGACCAGCGCCCGGGCAATTCCGTGCCGGACGGCGCCCGCCTGCCCGGACGGCCCGCCCCCGTGGACTCGCACCCGCAGGTCGTACTGGCCCGAGAGCTCGGTCGATTCGAGCGGCGCCATGATCACCTTGCGGTGAACGAGGCGCGGAAAGTAGTCCTCGATCGTCTTGCCGTTGATCCACGTCTTCCCGTCACCCGGGCGAAGGATCACGCGCGCGACCGAGGTCTTGCGCTTCCCCGTACCGAGGTACTGGGCGACCGGTGACCGGCCGACAGGTGACTGGGTCTCGGTCGCCATCAGAAGGGTTTCGGCGCCTGGGCTTCGTGCGGATGGTCCGGGCCCGCGTAGATCTTCAGCTTCGTGATCTGGGCCCGGGAGAGCTTGTTCCGCGGGAGCATGCCCTTGACCGCCTTGCGGAGCACCTCGGTGGGCCGGCGCTCGAGCTGCTCGCGCAGCGGGCGCACCCTGAGGCCGCCGGGATAGCCGGAGTGCCGGTAGTAGAGCTTGTTCTCGAGCTTGTTCCCGGTGACGGCGATCTTCTCGGCGTTGACGACGATCACGAAGTCGCCGGTATCGACATGCGGGGTGAACTGGGGCTTCCCCTTCCCGCGCAGGCGGTCGGCGATCTGCGTCGCGAGACGGCCGAGGGTCTTTCCGTCGGCGTCGACGACGTACCAGTCGCGTGGGATTTCGCCGGGCTTGGCGCTGTAGGTCTTCATCAGGGGCTCGATCGCAATGCTCAGACGGAAAAGAGGCGGACCAGACGCCCGCCGAGGCTCGATGGTACCAGGACGATCCAGCAGGCGGGAAGCGCGGCGAGCGCGGCGGCGAAGATGGCGAGCGGCACCGAGCCGCCCGCGGAGTAGATCAGGCCGCCTCCAAGGGCGAGCGCCGCCCCGGTCGAGCTCGAGAGCAGGTCGGACAATCCGACCAGCCGGCCGCGCTCCGCCGGGCGCGCCAGCGAGACGAGCTCGGTCGTCGCGGCGACGTAGGAGAGGCTCCAGCCGAGCCCGAGCCCGAAGAGCGAGACGGACATCCCCGGGATCCCGGAGAGCCAGATCAGCCCGGCATTCGAGGCGGCCATCACGGCCAAGCCGATCGCGATCGCCCGCTGCCTCCCGATCCGCTCGACGATGTCGCCCACGAACAGGATCAGCCCGTACATGCCGACGATGTGCGCGCTGATGACGGTGAAGACGCTGCCGTGGTTGTGGTGGTGGCCGACTGCGACGTACCCGGCGAGGTTCATCACCCCGACCATGACCGCGAAGCTCGCGACCGCGCCCGCGAGCGCGGTCGTCACGCCCGGCCGGCGGAGGATCTCGGCGAGCGGCGCCGCGGGCTCGTCGTTCTCGACCCGGGTGCGAAACGCAGCCGAGAGGTCCTTCGGGTCGGGCCGGACGCCGAACGAGACCAGTAGGCCGCCGAGGGCGAAAAGCGAGGAGCCGAGCCACGGCCAGGCAAGCTCCTGGGGCGTCAACGCGCGACCGGCGAAGAGCGGCCCGAACACCAGCGGCCCGAAGATCGCCCCCGAGACGGCGCCGAAGAGGACGAACGACATCCCACGCGCCCGGCGTTCGGGCGAGAACATCTCGGCGGCGGCCGCTCGGGAGAGCAGCACGACCGCCTGCGCCGCGCCACAGAGGCCGAGCCCGAGGAAGACGAGCTCGCCGGAGGTCGACCAGCAGCCGAGCGCGGTCATGGCGGGCCCCGCGATCCCGAGCACGAAGCCGCCGCGGATCACGGGCATCCGCCCGACCCGGTCGGAGATCCGTCCCGCCGGGCCGACCGCGAGCGCGCCGGCGATCAGGAACACGGCCGGCCCGAGGCCGAGGATGCTCTCGTAGCCGGTCACGGCGACGAGCGTGACCGTGCCGAGCGCGACCGCGAGCTGCACCATCCCCGAGAGACAGACGAGCCCCGCGGCGAGGAGGACGGCGTTCTTGCGGGCAGGTGAGAGCCGGCCTGCGAGAGCCACGCTCATCCGAGCAGCCTCGCGAGACCACGTCTGAATTCCGCCGCGCCGCCGTGGGCCGGGTGCCGCAGATACGTGCCGCCGAGCGCCGCGTGCGCGACCCGCCCGACGGGGACGACGCGGCGCCCACGTGCGAGCTCGCGCGCGAACGGCAGCCCGGCCTCGATCTCGGCGCGCAGCGGACGGCGGTTGGAGCGTGCGTCGCCGGGATGGGTGGGAACGACGTTCCAGAGCAGCACCTCGTCTGCCACCCCGAGCTCGTCGAGCACGGCGTGGACGACGGTCGCGGTGCTCTCCGCGGGGCCGCGGCCCGTCAGCTGACGCTCGGAGGTGAGTGGGATCCCGGACACGCGGGCCCCACGGTATCCGGGCGCCTCGCCGACCAGCAGGAGAAGCGCACCGGCACGCGCCTCGAGATAGTCGCCAAGCCGGGCCCGCAGCAGTGCGGCCCGGGCGCCGTCCCGGTAGAAGTTGAACGTCGTCCCGATCCGCGCGCCGGCGAGCCACTCGATGAAACCACCTGTCACGATCCGTACTCTGACCGACGGCGGCCAGCAGCCGGCCGAGATCGCGACGGCAATCGCCGACTTCCTCGACCAGGCGCGGCAGACGCTCGATCTCGCCCAGTACGACTTCGATCTCGGGCCCGAGACCGCAGCGATTCTCGGCACCGCGATCCGTCGCGCCGCCGCGCGTGGCGTGCGCGTGCGACTCGCCTACAACGTCGACCACCGGAATCCGATCCCCGTGCCTCCGCCCTGCTCACCGGACGAGGCGCTGATCGAGTCACTGCCGTTGGAGGCCACACCGGTCGCGGGGGTGCCGGATCTGATGCACCACAAGTACGCGATCCGAGACCGTCAGTCGGTCTGGACCGGATCGACAAACTGGACCGACGACTCGTGGTCACGGCAGGAGAACGTGATCGCCGTCGTCGACTCGCCTGCCGTGGCGGCCGACTTCGAGCGCGACTTCGAGCAGCTGCTGAGCGCGGACGCGGTGGCGGAGACAGGCTCGGTCGAGCCGATCTGGCACGGCGTCGTTCGCACCTGGTTCACGCCCGGCCACGGCGCTGACCTGTCACACCGGATCGCCCAAGCGATCGGACAGGCGCGGCAACGGGTGCGCATCTGCTCGCCCGTCCTGACCACGCCGCCCGTGCTGGGCGCGGTCGCCGGCGCGATCGCGGCCGGCAGGGTAGACGTCGCCGGCTGTCTCGACGAGACCCAGACCCGCGACGTCGCCCTTCAGTGGCACAGCGGCGGCGCGATCTGGAAGCTGCCGCTGCTCGCCAGGATCGCCGCCGCCTCGTTCTCGGCAAAGCCGTCGACTCCATACGGCGCCGGGTCGGTCCACGACTTCATGCACGCGAAGCTGACGGTCGCCGACGACACTGCCTTCGTCGGCTCGTTCAACCTCTCCCGCTCCGGCGAACGCAACGCGGAGAACGTGCTCGAGATCGCAGACCGCGGCGTCGCCGACCAGCTCACCGCGTACGCCGACGAGCTGCGGGCCCGCTACCCGGCGTTCACCCTCCCCGCCGCCCTATAGCGGTTCCTTGTCGAACTCGTTTCAACACGGAGCCTTGCGTCGAAGCGTGATTCCGAAACGAGCTCTCAGGCGACGCCGCCGCCGTTGCCGTTGATGTCGATCGGGTGCCCCGGGACGGTCAACCGGTAGATGTTCGGAGCGGTGGTCGCGCCGGCCCCGATCGTGACCGTGCCCTTGACCCCCTTGAACCCGCCGGTGCCGCGGGTGATCGGAAGGACGTTGCTCTTGCGGTCGGGGTTGAACTCGCCCTTGTAGCTGATCGTGCCGACACCGGGGAAGATCGCGGTCACGGACATCGTCGTCCTGGTCGCGCTCGTGTAGCGGAGGACGCCGACGTCGTAGGCGACCGGCTTGCCCTTCTTCTTGCCGAACTGCAACCGCTTGTTGATCAGGAGGTCCTTGAAGTTGATCGAGTCGCCCTTGTTTGCCTTGTTCTTCGGCTTGATGTCGTGCGGCGTGATCTGGGTCGTGAGCGAGGTGACCTCGATCGTGACCGTCTGGGCCTGTGCCGTCGCGGAAACCGCCAGCGTCAGGAAGACAAGAGCGAGCCCTCCAACGGGTACCTGCATCGCTCCATTGTGCCCCAACTCGCGCCGTGGCACACGAGAGATCTCTCTCAGGCGGCGAACGGCGCCGGGAGGACCAAACGGTAGGTGTTGAGCACCCGGGTCTTGCCCGTCCCGACGGTCAACGTGCCGTGCGCTTTCGCGTACTTTCCCGTCCCGCCGACGACCGGTACGGCGAGACCGCCGTTCGTGAGCCCGACCAGTTCGCCGCGGAGGATCAACGTGCCTCCGGGAAGCGTGACCGTGCCCCTGATCGTCGCGGTGTGCGGGCCCGTGAAGGTTGTTGTCGTGGCGTCTTTCCCGACCACGGCCCCCTTCTTCCTCCCGAACTGCGGCGCCGCATTCAGGAGGCGGTCGCGGTCGACCACGGTGTCCCCCTTGCTGAATCCCTTCGGGGCGACATCGTGCTTGACGAGCGAGCGGGTGACCGAGGTGACCTTGATCGTCACCGTGCCGGCCGCGGCGCCGGCGGCAGCCGTGCCCACGGAGAGGCCCGCGATCATCAAGGCAGCCAGGATCGCGGGCGGCGTCCGCGGCCGCGTTCCGTGGCTCACTCCCATTCGATCGTCGCCGGTGGCTTCGAGGTGACGTCGAGGACGACGCGGTTGACGGCGGGGATCTCGTTGACGATCCGCGAGGCGACAAGCTCGATCAGGTCATACGGCAGGCGGGCCCAGTCGGCGGTCATGGCGTCGTCGGAGGTGACGGCGCGGATCGCGATCGGGTAGCCGTACGTGCGCGAGTCGCCCTGGACCCCGACGGAGCGGATCGCGGGCAGGACGGCAAACGACTGCCAGAGGTCGCGGTAGAGCCCGGCGCGGCGGATCTCCTCCTGCAGGATCGCGTCTGCCTCTCGCAGCGTCTCCAGCCGTTCCGCGGTCACCTCGCCGATGATCCGGATCGCGAGACCGGGCCCCGGGAACGGCTGGCGCCACACCATCCGCTCCGGCATCCCGAGCTCCTCGCCGACGCGCCGTACCTCGTCCTTGAAGAGGAGCCGCAACGGCTCGACGAGCTTCATCTTCATGTCGGCCGGAAGACCGCCGACGTTGTGGTGGCTCTTGATCGACTCGGCGACCCCGTCGGTGCCGCCGGATTCGATCACGTCCGAGTAGAGCGTTCCCTGGACGAGCCAGCGCACGTCGCCCCGCTGCCCACTGCCGAGTCGGCGGGCCTCCTCCTCGAAGACGCGGATGAACGCCTCGCCGATCCGCTTGCGCTTGTCCTCAGGGTCGGTGACACCCGCGAGCCCGGCGAGAAACCGCTCCTGGGCCTGGACATGGACGAGCGGGACGTGGAAGTGGCCGTCGAAGGTCTCGACCACCTGCGCGGCCTCGTCCTTGCGCAGGAAGCCGTGGTCGACGAAGACGCAGGTGAGCTGGTCGCCCACGGCCTTGTGGACGAGGAGCGCCGCGACGGCGCTGTCGACGCCGCCCGAAAGGCCGCACAGCACACGATCGCGCCCGACGCGCTCGCGGATCCGCGCGACCTGCTCCTCGATCACGGCAGCCGGCGTCCAGGACGGTGCGGCACCCGCGACCTCATAGAGGAAGTTCTTCAGGATCGCCATCCCGTTCGGTGTGTGCACGACCTCCGGGTGGAACTGGACCCCGTAGAGCCCGCGATCGGGAGCCTCGAACGCGGCGATCGGGGTCGACTCGGACGAGGCCGTCACCTCGGCGCCGGCCGGCGGGGCGACGACCGAGTCCCGGTGGCTCATCCACACGGCCTGCTCGGCAGGCAGGCCGGTGATGAGCGCGCCCCGCGCCCCGTGGACGGCGGCCTTCCCGAACTCGCCGGCGCCGGTGCGATCGACGCGCCCCCCGAGCATCTGCGCCATCAGCTGCATGCCGTAGCAGATGCCGAGCACCGGGACGCCGAGCTCGAAGATCGCGGGGTCGATCGTCGGAGCTCCATCGGCGTAGACCGACGCCGGCCCGCCCGAGAGGACGAGCGCGGCCGGGTTACGGCGCCGCAGCTCCTCCGCGCTCGCGCGGTGGGAGACGAGCTCGGAGTAGACACGCGCCTCGCGTACGCGCCTCGCGATCAGCTGGGAGTACTGGCCGCCGAGATCGACCACGAGGACCGGGCGCTCCTCGGGGAGGAGCTCCGGTCTCAGCGGGACGACCTCAGCTGCGCCGGTAATTGGGTGCGTCCTTCGTGATCGTGATGTCGTGCGGATGCGACTCGCGCAGCCCGGCACCGGTGATCCGGACGAACCGGGCGGTCTTCATCGCGTCGATCGTCGGGGCGCCGCAGTAGCCCATTGCCTGGCGTAGCCCACCGACAAGCTGGTGGACGACGCCGGCGAGCGGCCCCTTGTACTGCACGCGACCCTCGATGCCCTCCGGGATCAGCCTCTCGACATCCTCGACGTCCCCCTGGAAGTAGCGATCCTTCGAGTAGCCGCGGGCCTTCATCGCCCCGATCGAGCCCATGCCGCGGTACTCCTTGTACCGCTCGCCCTGCGAGTAGACCACGTCGCCCGGCGACTCGTCGGTGCCGGCGAGGATCGACCCGACCATGACCGTGTCCGCGCCGGCACCGATCGCCTTCGCGACGTCTCCCGAGGAGACCATGCCTCCGTCGCAGATCACGGGAACACCGTGCTGCCCGGCAACCTCGGCGATGTCGTGGACGGCCGTGATCTGCGGGACGCCCACGCCGGCGACGACCCGTGTCGTGCAGATCGACCCGGGGCCGATCCCGACCTTGACCGCGTCGGCGCCCGCATCGATCAGCGCCTCGGCGGCCTCGCCGGTGGCGATGTTCCCGGCGACAACCTCGAACTCACCGGAGATGCCCTTGATCCGCCCGACCATCTCGACCACGCCGCTCGAGTGGCCGTGGGCCGTGTCGACGACGAGGACATCCGCGCCGGCCTCGACGAGCGCCTGGGCGCGGTCGAACGCGTCCGGGCCGACACCGACCGCGGCGCCGACACGGAGCCGCCCGTGGGGGTCCTTGGTCGCCTGGGGGAATTCGATCCGCTTCTGGATGTCCTTGACGGTGATCAGCCCCTTGAGGATCCCGGCGGAGTCAACGACCGGCAGCTTCTCGATCCGGTGACGGTGCAGCAGGCCCTCCGCCTCGGCGAGCGTCGTCCCGAGCGGCGCGGTGACGAGACCCTCCGCCGTCATCAGCGCCGAGACGGGCTGCCGGGTGTCCTTCTCGAAACGGAGGTCGCGGTTCGTAAGGATCCCGACCAGGCGCCCGTCGTCGTCGGTGATCGGCACACCCGAGATGTGGTACCGCTCGATCAGCTGGAGCGCGTCTGCAACGAGCGCGGTCGGCGGCAGGGTCAGCGGCTCGACGATCATCCCCGACTCGGAGCGCTTGACCTTGTCCACCTCGCCGACCTGCTCGGCGATCGAGAGATTTCGGTGGACGATCCCGATCCCGCCCTCGCGTGCGAGCGCGATCGCCATCCGTGCCTCGGTGACCGTATCCATCGCGGCCGAGACGACAGGGATCTCCAGCGCGATCGTCCGGGTCAGCCGGGTCGCAGTCGAGACGCCGTTCGGCAGGACGGCTGACTCGGCCGGGACGAGCAGCACGTCGTCGAACGTCAGCCCTTCCTTGGCGAACTTGGCCGGAAGGGCGGCCTCGGACTCCGGCGGCGCCGATTCGAGGTCGAGTCGTCCGACGTCCATCGCTGAACTTTACCCGTGCGGCAGGCCGGCAGAGACGGCGCGTATGGTCGGCCGTCTGTCGCCGGCGCTACGCCACGGGAGCGAGCTCGGACACCTCGACGGCCGTCTGGAGCCGACTCGCCTGCCGCGGGTCGAACGTCCCGGCGCCGAGCTCGAGAGTCGAGGCCGCCCCGGCGGCGACCGCCGCCGCGAGCGACTCCTCGAATCCGTGCCCGACGCTGCGGGCCGCAAGGAACCCCGCGAGCAGCGTGTCGCCGGAGCCGACCGTCGAGACCGGTTCGAGTCGCGGGGTGATGGCACGGAATCGTCTCGTCTCCTTCCCCTCGCGGAACAGGGCGAAGCAGCCCGTCTCACAGGTGATCAGCACGTTGCGGGCCCCCAGCTCGGCAATCTCGTCGAGGCCGAGCGCGAAGTCCTCGTCGTCGTGAAACTCCTGGCCGACGAGCGACTCCGCCTCGCTCTGGTTCGGGGAGACCAGAAAGGGCTCGGCCTGGACGCCGTACCGCAGCGGCTCGCCGTCGGTGTCGAGCACCGCCGGCACCTGACGGCGAGCCAGCTCGTGGATCAGCTCGGCGTAGATGTCGTCGCCGACGTCGCGCGGAAGCGAGCCTGCGAGCACGACGAGCTCGGCGCCCTGCGAGAGGTAAGCGAGCTTCTCCATCAGGATCTCGAGCTCTTCGGGCCGAACCGACGGCCCCCACTCGTTGATCTCGGTGTGGGTGTTGCTCGTCGGGTCGACGACCGCAGTCGAGGTTCGCGACTCGGCCTCGATCCGGACGAAGTCGTTCAGAATCGCCTCACCCGTGAGCCGCTCGACGATCCGCAGGCCGGCCTGCCCGCCCGCGAGGCCCGTGGCGACGACGGGGACACCGAGCGTTTTCAGGGCACGGGCGACGTTGATCCCCTTGCCCCCCGCCAGCGGCAGGCCCGCACTCGCACGGTGGCGTTGCCCGCGCTGGAAGTTCGGCACGGTGATGGTTCGGTCGAACGCGGCGTTGAGGGTGACGGTGACGATCACGTGAACAGGGAGACGACATCGTGGACTGTACGTCTCGCATACCAGCCGACGCGGGCTGCGAGCGCCGGGGCCTCGACCGAACGGGACGCCACCAGCGGGCGTCCGCCGACCAGGCGACCGGCCGACCAGACCTCGACCCGACCGACGACCTGGCCCTTGCGCACGGGCAGCGTGAGGAAGAGCGGCGCCACGACACGCTGGGTGTACCGGGTGCCGATCCGGGCAACGGCCTCGAGCCCTGTCGGCGCGACCAGGGCGAGCGGCGCCTCGCCGTACGGCAGGCTGACGTCCGCGTAGTTCCTCCCGGTCGCGACCAGATCGACCTGCCGGTACTGCGCGAGCCCGTAGGCGAGCAGCGCCTCGAGGCCCGCGTTCCGCTCGCTCCGCGACGGGCTGCCGAGGATGGTCGCGTAGATCGTCGTGCCGCTGCCTCGCACCGCCGCCACCTGCCCCCAGCCGGCAGCCGACGTGTGACCTGTCTTGACGCCGAACACACCCGGGAAGACACCGAGGAGGTCATTCCAGGTGTGGAGCACCAGGCTCCCTTCGATCGTGTCGGTCTGCTCACCGACGGTCTTGCGGACGACGGGAATCTTCATCGCCGCCTCCGCGAGGCGAGTCACGTCACGAGCGCTCGAGCGCTCGCCCGGCGCGTCGAGCCCATCCGGGCGGACGAAGTTCGAGTCGGTGAGCCCGAGCTCCTGCGCCTTCAGGTTCATCAGGTACGCAAACGCGGGAAAGCTCGGGGCGGTCGCGAGGGCGAGCGCGTCGGCGGCGTCGTTCGCGGACTGGATCAACGCGGCCTTGACGAGATCGTCGACGCTGATCTCCTCACCCGGCTGGAGGTAGACCGACTCCTGGCCCACGCGCGCAGCGCGCGGGTCGACCTGCACGACGTCGCCCAGCTGCAGGTGCTCGAGCGCGACCATCACCGTCATCAACTTGGTGATCGACGCGATCGGCAGCTGGTAACGATCGTCGTGCGAGGTCAGCACCTCTCCGGTGGCGGCGTTCTCGACCAGCCAGGAGCGCGCGTCGACGGCCGGAGCGCCTGCCACCGCCGAGCCCGCCAGCCAGCAGGCCCCGATCAGCGACCCGAGCGCGACCGCAAGCCTCACCGAAGCTTGATCTTCTCGCCGATGAACAATGCCGTCGGCGAGACGCCCGGGTTCAGCCGGAGGATCTGCGCCGCCGTCACTCCCGTCTTGGCGGCGATCGCGACGATCGTGTCCCCGGCGCGCACGACGTAGGCGGAAGGCTTTGCGTGCGCGGGCGCCTGCACCGGCTGGCGGGTGACGTGGGTCGGCGCCGGGCCGTTGCCCGCCGGCGGGTGGTGCCGGAATTGGCCGCGCACGAGCGCAACGACGATCGTCGCCGCGAGCAGAAACGCCGCGGGGCCGGCGTAGACGCGCCAGCTTCGCCCCGGCGCCGCTACCACCCCGAGACGGCCCACACCTCTCGCCGAAGCCGTGCAGCTTCCGCCCCCGCTGCGACACGGAAGTCCTCACCGGAGTCACGGAACGCGTAGTTGACCGACCGGGAGGCGTTGACGAGCGCGCTCGCCGGGCCGCTCGTGAAAGCACGGGCGAGATCCCCGGGCTTCGCGCCCTGCGCACCGACGCCGGGCAGCAGCAGGACCGCCTGCGGGAGCAGCTTGCGCGCCTCGCTGACGGCACGCGGGTGGGTCGCCCCGACCACCGCGCCGACGGAGGAGAGGCCGCGGTCGCCGATCAGGTCGGCGCCCCACTCCGCGACCTGCTCCGCGACGTGGTGCCACATGGGGCGGCCGTCCGAAAGCGTCACATCCTGCACGTCGCTGCCGGCATTCGAAGTCTTGACGACGCAGAAGATTCCGGTCCCGTAGCGGCGCGCGGCCGCCAGGTACGGCTCGACGGACTCGCGGCCGAGCCAGGGGTTGACCGTCAGCGCGTCGGCGACCGGCTGCTCGCCCTCGAGGTAGGCGGCGGCATAGGCCCGCGCGGTCGACCCGACGTCGCCGCGCTTCCCGTCGGCGATCACGAGCAGGTCGGCCCGGCGGGCGTACGCGCAAACCTCGGCGAAGGCAGCCATGCCGGCACTACCGAGCGCCTCGAAGAACGCGAGCTGGGGCTTGACGGCCACGGCGTGCGGCGCAACCGCGTCGACGATGCCGCAGCAGAAGCGGGAGACGTCTCCACGCAACTCGACCGGCAGCAGGTCCGGGCGCGGGTCGAGCCCGACGACGAGCTGGCTGTGCTTGCGTTCCACCTCGGCGGCGATTCGATCGCCGAAGGTGAGCGTTGCTACGGCCATCAAGGGAGAGTATCGGCGGCTGACGACAGAGGGCCGCGTTCCGCGGCCCTCGTCAGATACCGGTGAGCATCTCCTCTAGCTCTTCAGGGCCGCCTTCAGCTGGCTGCCTGCGCTGAACTTCGGCACGGTCGTCGCCGCGATGTGCACGCGCTCGCCGGTACGCGGGTTGACGCCCATCCGCGCGGCACGCGCCGCCGGCGAGAACTTGCCGAAGCCCGTGAAGTTGACCGAGTCGCCGCTCTTCAGCGTCTCGGTCACGGACTCCATGAAGGCGTCGACGGCCTTCCCCGCATCACGGTTCGACAGACCGCTCTTGTGAGCGACCTTCTGGATGAACTCCTGCTTCGTCAAAGCCTTCCTCCTGGTTGGGGGTGCCGTTTCGTCAGACCTTGGCCCGAAACCCTAACAATGGGATCGGATATCGCTCAACCATGCGGGCTCACGGCAGCCCCTCTGACCTCCGAGGCCAGGAGGAGCGGACGGAGCCTGATCCCCACCCGTGCGAGCGCATCGACGCCGCCCTCCTCGCGATCGACGACGCAAATCGCGGTGGACACACGCATTCCGGCCTCGCGAAGCGCCTCGATCGCGTCGATCGCGGCACCACCGGAGGTGACGACGTCCTCGACGAGGCAAACGTGCTCTTCCGGGTCGAACATGCCCTCGATCCGGTTGGCGGTGCCGTAGCCCTTCGCCTCCTTGCGGACGATCACGAACGGCAGGCCGCCTGCCAGCGACGCGGCCGCAGCGAGCGGGACGGCGCCGAGCTCCGGTGCTGCGAGCCGGACGGCCGCCGGATCGTGCTCACCCACCGCGGCTGCGATCGCAGTGCCGAGCGCACGGAGAAGGTCCGGTCTCGTTCCGAAGCGATACTTGTCGAGGTAGTACGAGCTCCGCTTGCCCGAGCGAAGGAGGAAGTCACCCTCGAGCAGCGCGGCGTCCCGGATCGCCTCCGCAAGAGCCGCCGTCTCAGGGGGCGCGGCCATCAGCCGACGGGAGCGAGCAGGTCGCGTGCGAGCGAGAGGACTCGCTCGGCGTCCGCGGAGCCGTCGGGGAGGCTCACGATCGAGCCCTCTTCGTCATAGAGCTCGACGCGCTCGAGCCTGCGCGCCGAGCGGCGCCGGTAGAGCGCCGACCCCGCGAGCGCGCCGACCAACAGCATGGTCCACGTCGCGGGCCTAGGCCGACGCATCGGCCTTCTTCCTGGTCCGGCGCTCGGCGGCCGGAGCACCGTCGGGCGCTCGGTTCGGATCCTGCCCATCCCCGGCCGGCGCGTCGGTCGGCGCGGCCGCCGCGCCCTCGACGCTCCCGAGGCAGTGCTTCAGGTCGTAGAAGACGAGGCCGACGGTCGGATCGGCCCGGGTCGTCGCGACGATCAGGCGTCCGTCACGACGGACGGCGAAGACGCTGCCGTCGAGCGTCGTCGCCTCGATCTGGCCGAGCACGGCCAGCCCGCGCGACTGGGCGAGCGCCTCCGCCTCCCCCAGGAGCCTGGCGACGGTCGCGACGAAGCGCTCCGAGCGCCGAGGGTCGGTGATCGTCGTTGCGAGCATCGCCCCGTCCCGGTCGACGATCGCGACGTCGACGACCTGGGAGGAGATCTCGGTCAGATCGGCCAGTGCCTGAGCGGCATCCATGCGCCGGAGCATACTGCCGTCCATGGCCGCGATCTTGCGGAAGTTCTTCGCCGACCGGGGAACGCACCTGGCGGCGATGATCGCGTACTTCGCGCTCCTCTCGTTCGTGCCGCTGCTCCTTCTTTCCCTCTCGCTCCTCGGCATCGCCCACCAGGCCGACCAGCGGTCGTTCTTCGTCCACGAGCTCCAACGGACGTTCCCGAGCACGTCGCTCAACTCGATCCTGAACGCGGTGCGGGCGATCCAGGCGAACGCGACCGCCCTCGGCCTCGTCGGCGGTGCGTTCCTCCTCTGGTCGTCGCTGTCGCTCTTCAGCGTGCTCGAGAGCGCCTTCAACATCGTCTACGACCGCCCGAACAGGCCGTTCCTGCGCGGGAAGGCACTCGCGTCGCTGATGATGGTCTTCTCGCTGGCGTTCCTGTTCGTCTCGCTCGTCGTCGGCTCGTTCGGGGTGGAGATCCTCAGGCGGTACACCGGGTTGAACGACAACGTCGTGATCGCGTACGCGCTCTCGGTCGGCGTCTCGCTGCTCGGCGTGTTCGCGTTCCTCGCATCGGCGTACGTCGTGCTCACGAACGACACGCTCGAATGGCGGACGGTGATCCCCGGGGCCCTGGTCGCCTCGGTCCTGCTCGAAGCGACCTTCCAGGTGCTGCCGCTGTTCGTGCGGATCTCGAAGCACAACCCGGTGCTCCAGACGCTCTCCGGCCCCGCCGTACTGCTCGTCTGGCTCTACGTGATGGCGAACGTGATCGTGCTCGGCGCGGAGGTCAACTGGTACCGCCGGAACGCGGCGGCGAAGAACGCGGAGGGGAAGAGCGCGGGCCCCTCGTCCGGCACCTGACCTCTCGGGCGGTTCTCGGTGTGCCGGCCCTGGAAAGGCGGTTTCGCCTCAGCGGGGCTCGAGGCTGACAGGTCTAAGTCCTGCGTCGCTCGCGCTCGTGTGACCCGCGTTGGAATCGCCTGAGAGTCGGGTGTGAGCCGGCGACCGACCGCGCGAGGTCAGTGCGAGCGCGCGGCGGCTTCGATCGCCGCCGCCAGCGCGTGGGCAGCCCCGGCCCGATGCGAGTTCCGGCGCTTCCAGGCATCACCGATCTCCGCCACCGTCCGGTCGAAGCCCTCCGGCACGAAGATCGGGTCATAACCGAAGCCGCCGTCGCCGCGGCGCTCCGTCGCGAGCGCTCCCTCGAGCACGCCGTGGCCTCGGACCTCCCGGCCTGCCGGGGAGAGTGCGACGAGCTCGGTCACCATGCGGGCGCGTCGGTTGTCCTCCCCGGCCATCCGGGCGAGCAGCGCGTCGGCCTGGTCGAGCCCCTGTGCCCAGCGGGCGGAATGGAGGCCGGGCGCACCGTCGAGCGCGTCGCACTCGATCCCCGAGTCCTCGCCGAGCGCCCACGCCTCGAGCGGGGCGAGCGAGCGTCCGAAGCGAGCCTTCAGGAGCGCATTCTCGTAGTAGGTCACACCCGTTTCTTCGGGCCAGCAGTCCGCCTCGAGGGCGTCGATCTGCCAGCCCGGCAGCGCCTCCCGCAGCTCGCCCAGCTTGTCGCGGTTCTGCGAGGCGAGCACCGCTCTCATCGATCGGTCGCGGGAGCGTCGATCGCCTCCCGCTGGAGCACCGCGAGCTCGTCGATCCCGGTGGCCGCCAGGTCGAGGAGCCTATCGAGCCGGTCGCGGTCGAACGGCTCGCGCTCCGCAGTCGCCTGGACCTCGACGAGGCGGCCGTCGCCGGTCATGACGACGTTGAGGTCGGCCTCGGCGGTCGAGTCCTCCGCATAGTCGAGGTCGAGCAGCGACTCGCCGCCGACGACGCCGACGGACACGGCGGCGACCGAGCCGGTCAGCGCCTTCGAGAGGCCGAACCGGTCGAGCGCCCGGCTGAGGGCGACGTAGGCGCCGCAGATGGCGGCGCAGCGGGTGCCGCCGTCGGCCTGGAGAACATCGCAGTCGAGATGAACGGTGCGCTCGCCCAGCGCCTCGAAGTCGACCACGATCCGGATCGCGCGGCCGATCAGCCGCTGAATCTCGACCGTCCTGCCGCCCTGCTTGCCGCGGGAGGCTTCCCGGTCGGTTCGCTCGCCCGTGGAGGCCGGCAGGAGCGAGTACTCGGCGGTGACCCAGCCGCGACCGCTGCGGTAGAGCCAGCGGGGAACCCCCTCGCCGACACTGGCCGTGCAGAGGACGCGGGTCTTGCCCTGCGTCCACAGCACCATCCCGTGCGGCTGCTCGAGAAACGCCGGATCGGCGAGCAGCGGCCTCAGCTGATTCGGGCGGCGCCCGTTTTCCCGGCTCATGCGGCGGCCCGCTCGAGCTCCGCGACCGAGACCCGAGCGACCTCGCCGAGCGGCAACTGGAGGAAGCGCTCGCCGAGCTGCCGGAAAAGCGCCGGCTCGCCGGTGGTCAGGAAACGGTAGGCGCCCTCGCGATCGCGATCGTGCTCCCAGCCCTTCCGCGCAAGCGTGTCGGCGACCTCGCGCGCCGTCTCCTCGGCCGAGAAGACGAGCGTCACGCCACGACCGAAGACACGCTGGAGCACGGGCCTGATCAGGGGATAGTGGGTGCAGCCGAGGATCACGGTGTCACAGCCTGCCTGCTGGAGCGGCGCCGCGTACTCGCGAACCGCATCGGCGGTCTGCTCGCCGGCCTCGATCAGGGGCACGAGCGCGGGGCACGGCACCGCTGTGAAGCGGACGCCGGCGTCGAGCGTCCGGACGAGCGTCTCGTAGCGGCCGGCGGTCACGGTCGCCTGCGTCGCGAGCAGCCCGATCCGGCGGTTGCGGGTCGCCCGGACCGCGGCGGCGGCTTCCGGGGCGATCACGCCGACGACGGGCAGGGCCAGGGCCTCCTGGAGTGCCGGCAGCGCCGCCGAGGTGGCGGCGTTGCAGGCAACGACGATCAGCTTCACTCCCTCGCTCTCGAGGTAGCGCGCGATCTCGTGGGCGAACCGGCTGATCTCGTCGAGCGGCCTCGGCCCGTAGGGCAGGCGCGCGTGGTCGCCGAGGTAGACGAAGTCCTCGTTGGGCATCGTCACGAGGCACTCGTGCAAGACGGTAAGGCCGCCGACGCCGGAATCGAAGACGCCGATCGGCCTCGGGTCCATGGGCCGATTCTATGCGGCAGCCCGGGGGCCTATGCTCAGGCGGTGGCATCGGCGGTGCGGATCGGGACGTGCTCGTGGGCCGACGAGGCGTTGACGAAGCACTGGTACCCACCGGGCGTGTCGGCGCGGGCGCGGCTCGCCTACTATGCCGAGCGCTTCTCGACCGTCGAGGTCGACTCGACCTTCTACCGCGTCCCGACGACCGAGATGGTGCAGGGCTGGGCCGACCGGACGCCGCCGGGCTTCGTCATGCACGTGAAGGCCTTCGGCCTCCTGACGCGGCATCCGGTGCGGCTCGAGCAGCTGCCGCCCGGGCTCCGCGAAGGGATGCCGGTGGACGAGCGCGGCCGGGTCGACCGCCCGCCGCGCGAGCTGCGGGCGGTCGTCTTCCGTGAGTTCCTCGACGCGCTCGAGCCGCTCCGGCGGGCGGGAAAGCTGGGCGGGATCCTGTTCCAGCTGCCGCCCTACGTCGTTCCCAAACCGGCCAGCTTCGACTATCTCGAGTGGGCGCGCGACCAACTCGGCGGGGACGAGATGCTGGTCGAGTTCCGCCACCGCTCGTGGTTCGACGAGGAGCGCCGGAGCGAGCTCCTGAGCTGGCTCGAGGAGCGGCGGATGTCGTACGTGACGGTCGATGCGCCGAAGCTCGACGCCGCGAACGTTCCTCGGACGATGGTCGCCGTGACCGGGCCGCTCGCCTACGTCCGGTTCCACGGGCGAAACGCCGGCACCTGGAACACCCGGGGCGGTGGCGCGGCGCAGCGGTTCGATCATCTCTACTCCGAGCCGGAGCTCGCCGAGTGGGTCGGCCCGCTGCGCGAGCTCGCCGCCGCCGCCGGGCAGACCTACGCGTTCTTCAACAACAACAACCAGACGGACGGCGTCGCCCAGGCTCCGGCCGGAGCGCAGCTCCTGCACCGCCTGCTCGAAGAGCACGACGTCCCCCTCGCGTAGCTGCCTCTCCTTCCCACGCAAGTGGTGCACGCCACAAGCGTTGCCAGATCGTGGCGTACACCACAAGCGGGGTCCCGCCCCGGCGCTACCGTTCCAGCACTTTGCGGGTGCTGTCGCTCAACCACGGGAAGCTCCTCCGTTCGGAGCTCTTCGGCGACGTGATCCTCGAGCGCGGTCACGAGCTGGTCGAGTGGGAGATCTCCTCGTGGGGCCGGCCTCCCGACGGGTTCGACGCGGTGCTCGTCCTCGGCGGGGAGATGAACGTCGGCGAGGAAAGCGAGCACCCCTGGTTGCGCGACGAGTACGAGCTCCTCCGCGGCTGGGTCGCGTCGGGCACGCCGCTCTTCGCCGTCTGCCTGGGAGCGCAGACGCTCGCCCACGCCTTCGGCGCTCGCGTCTACCTGCTGCCCGAGCAGCAGTCCGGCTTTCGCAAGGTCGAGCTCACCGACGAGGGCTCCCGCGACCCGGTGCTCGGCGTGCTCCCGGCGCGCTTCGAGGCGCTGCTCGGGAACGCCTACGGCTTCGAGGTGCCGGCCCGCGGAATCGAGCTCGCGGTGTCGGACGACCGGCCGCAGAGCTACCGGGTCGGGGAGCGCGCCTGGGCGGTGCAGTTCCACCCGGAGGCACGGCGCGACCAGGCGCTGGGGTGGTTCGAGGACGACACAGACCTGCCCAGGCCGCTCGCGGAGATCGAGCGGGAGCTGGACGCGAAGATCGAAGGTTGGCACCGGCTGGGCCGGTCGCTCTGCAGCGCGTTCCTGGCCGCCGCGTCGGCGTAGACCGCTTCAGCCGCCGAAATCGGCCGGGTTGTAGCCGACACACGTGGCGAGCGAGAGGACGACCGCCGGCGGAGGCGCAGGACCCCGCTGGATCAGCGACTCGAACGCCGGCTTCCAGCCGTGCCCGAGCTTGAACCAGACGTAGACCGAGCTCCCGGACGAGAAGCCGGCGACCGCCGCCGCCCACGACGGGGAGAGCTTCGAGACGCAGGCATGGCTGAGCCCGCTCGAGGTCTTCGCGTAGGGCGTGACGGAGCTCGACCGGAACCCCTTCCGCATCAGCGTCTGTTCGGAGGAGGTCGCCGCACGGGCGTGCAGCTTCGCCGCCGGCGGGCACGTCACATGCAGGAGGTCGTGGGCAACGGGCGCGGGCACGTAGACGCACGCGCCGTCCGCCGGCTGCTCGGACTCCCGCGTCCAGAGCACCTTCCAGTTGCCCCCGGCGAGCATGAAGAGGCTGTTGTTCTGGGCCGACCGGCCCCCGTTCGCGAAACCCCAGTTCATGCTGGCATAGCCGGGGTTCGCCGTCGAGACGATGATCGCCTGGATCGAAACCTCGCCCTGCTGGCTCCTGAGCGCGGCGGTGATCGCCGCCTTCTGGGTCGGCGTCGGGCTCCGCGCAGCGGCAGCGCCGCCGGCGGCCAGGGCTGCGGCGAGCACGAGAGCAGCTGCGGGAACCTTGACTTTCATCACATGGAGCCTTCGCTTTCGACCGGCAGATCGGTTCGCGACCACTCGTGCCACGACCCCGAGTAGTTCCGGGCATCGTAGCCGAGTCGAACGAGAATTTGGACGGCGACGGCCGAGCGCGAGCCGCTGTGGCAATACGCAACCACCTCCGCGCCGTCGGGCAACCCGAGCCGGTCGCGGAGCTCGCCGTCGGAGAGCCGCACGATCTCCTCGACGTTGAGATTCAGCGCCCCGGGGATGTGACCCTGGCGGGGATCGCACGGTGACCCCATCCGCCCGCCGTACTCCTCGGGATGCCTGACGTCGATCACGCTGAGCTCGCCCAGGCGCCGTGACAGCTCTTCCAGGTCGATCTCCGTCACTGCGCTCCCTTCCCGGCATGGCCGGCGTCGTCGAGCCTCACGGCTCGAGCCCCATCACCCGGGCGATCTGATCGTAGAGCTCGTCGGCGGGAGGGAGATCGGTCGGCCCAGCCGCCGTGCGCGCCACCTTCCGGACCTGCTCGCGGTCGGCCCCCGTCAGGCGGGCGACGAGCGTCGGGTTCGCCGCAAGCGCAAGCTCGTCCGCCTTCGGAAGCTCACCGTAGAAGGTCGGCACGGACAGATACTCGTCGACCATGAGGCCCCGCTCGTACAGCCTGAAGCGGACGACGAGGCCGGACTCGATCGCGAGCCCGACGGCCACGGCGCCCAGTCGCTCGGACAGCTCGCCCGCAAGACGACCCTGGGCCTCACGATCGCCGTCGGTGACCGGGTCGGTGATCCGGATCCAGCCGTTCGCCTCGGCCCTGACTTCTGGCCCGGCGAGCCTCGGGATGAACTGGGCGAGCGCCCGCTGAACGGAGACGCTGTCGTCGGTCTGCACGTGCGTGACGGCACGCGTGTCCCCGGTCGGGAGGTCGTCGAGCCGCCGCTCGAGACCGTCGAGCGACTGGCCGAGCACGAGCTCGACCTCGTCGAACCCGAGCCGCCGCCAGACGGTGCGTGCAAGCTCGTTCGCAGCGCCCACCTCGAGGGAGAGGTAGCGGGCTCCCCCCTCCCGGGCGTCTTTCGCGCAGGCGCGGAGGAGCGCCGTCGCAACACCCCGGCGACGTGCGCGCGGACGAACGTAGACGGTCTGGAGATGCCAGCGTCCCGGCTCGGGAGCCGAGGCTTCGGCCAGTCCGGCGGCGCCCTGCTCGTCCTCCGCCAGGTAGACGGCACCGGTCGCCATGTTCTCGCGCAGGTCGTCCCAGTCCCGCTCCCAACTGTCGGAAGCAAAGCCCTGCGGCTCGGGCACCTCGGCCTGGAACTCCTCCCAGACCTCGCGAAGCACGGCCTCGTCGAGCTCGGCGGCGCGGCGAACGTTCACGGGACTCGCATCGCCGTCAGCAAGTAGTGGGCGGAGAGGTTCTGGAACGGGTCGAGCCGGGGGCCGAGGGTGCGCACGTCGGAACCGTAGAAGAGATCTGCCGCCTTGCGCAACGCGAGGTCGCCGGACGGCCACGCCCGCGGCCGAGCGAGATGGCGGGCGAGGAACCACTCGGCCGTCCACGGGCCGAGTCCGCGAATCGAGGTCAGCCGCGAGCGGATCTCGTCGTCGTCGAGAGCGGCGAGCCCGTCGAGGTCGATCTCCGCCCGCGCGAGCCCGATCACGTACTCGGCCTTGCGCCGCGAGAACCCGAGCGTGACGAGCTCGCTCTCGCTCGCCGAGGCGATCCGCTCCCTCTCCGGGAACGAATACGCGTACCGGCCCGGTTCGCCGAACCACGCGACCAGGCGGTTCCGGATCGCGGTCGCAGCGAACAGTGAGACCTGCTGGGCGGTGATCGAGGTGACGAGGCTCTCGAACGGGCCGGGCGCAAGTGGCGGGCGAAGCCCGGCGAGCCGGGTGACCAGCTCGGCCAGGACGTCCTGCTCCGCCGCCCACGCGGCGAACCGGTCGAGCTCGAACTCGAGACCGAGAAGCTTCTCGACCACCACCCGGATCTCGTCGTCCAGGGGCGCGACCTCCACCCCGCCGTCCGCCGCCTCGATCCGCACCTCGCGACCCGCGATCATCCGGTACAGGCCTCCCTCGTGCCAGAGATTCGCCAGGTCGCTTCCAAACGCGCGGAAGCGCTCGGTCGAGAGCTCGAAGTCGTATGGATCAGGAAAGGGCAGCAGCAACGTCGTCGAGGCTCTCGAATCGCTCGTAGGGGACGCCCTCGCCCTCGAGGTGGCGCGCCAGCCAGCCGCGGGCGAAGACCCGGTCCGCGGCGAGCGCGGCGCATCGATCGGAGACGCCGTCGCCCACGTACGACAGCGGGCGCCCGTCCGGCAGCGACCGTCGCTTGCACTTGTCCCCGCAGACCGGGCAGAGCCCGTCCTCGCGGAAGCTGAGCCGCCACCCGTCGGACGACGGTTCGGCGTCGTTACACCGCACCTCGGCCTCGACCCGCTCGCGCGCGAGCACGGGGATGATCAGCTGCGGCAGGCCGCTCGAGACGATCACGGGCCGGTACCGCTCGACCAGGAGGTGGAGCCCCGGGCGGACCCGGACGTGCTCGACGGCCCAGGCAGACACCTCCTCGGCGCTCGCCCGGATCGTCGCGACCTCGGCTGCGAGCGACTCGCCGTAGCTCGCGAACGAGCCCTCGAACACCGCCGGGTCGCCAAAGGTGCGAATCGCCTCGACGAGCGAGTCGGAGACCGTGCAGGTCCCGTCCCAGTCGAGGACGAGCGTCATGCGCCCGCCCGTGAGTGCTCTGCCATTGTCTGGAACCTAGTGGTTTGACCGGCAACGTTTCCCGGTTTCTGGGTCGCGAGCACCAGGTCAGAGTCCGTCTGATCGTCCGTAGGCAAGGCTGGTTGCCTTGACAAGGACGAGGGCGGGCATGGCGCAGCGTGATCGCGGGCCGGAGACCCGGCGAACGTTGCCGGTCAGACATCCGTCCGCAACTACGGCCCGCTCCCGGCGGCGTCTCGCCGCCCGTGGCTGCGTCCTCAGTCGCCCCGATAGCTCCCAGCTACCGGGGCTCCCTGCGTCCTTGCCACGAACGGCGAGCCACTCACCGGATACCAGACCGAACGTACGAACGAATGCACTACGTGCTGCGAGCGCGCGTGCCCTGGAACCGTCTACGATGGATCGCCGCGTCCAACGATTCCCCGAGGCCGACGAGCTCGACCGCCTAAGCTACGGTCGCACCCGCGGCGTCGACGGTCAGCAGAAGCAACCACGCCAGATGAAGACCAGGAAAGAAACCCTGTTGCTGCGCGCGCTCATCCCCGCGTCCGTGCTCGTCCTCGCCGTGACCGCCACCCAGCTCGCGGGCGCAGCCGGCAGCGCGCCGGCAGCCGCCCCGACCGAGAACGACGCGGCGCCGGTGTGGTCACCGGACGGCACCAAGATCGCGTTCGCGAGGCGCTCCGGCTCGACCTTCCAGATCTACGTCATCAACGCAGCCGGAGGCGGGCGCCGCGGGCTCACCCACGGCGCCCTCGACAGCATCGACGTCGCCTGGTCCCCGGACGGAAAGAGAATCGCCCTGTCACGCGTCAGCGGAGGCCAGGTGATCTCGAGCGGTCACGTCTACGTGATGAACGCGAGCGGAGGCGGCCTCCGCAGGATCACGAACGGCGGCGGCGGGTACGACGAGCTGTTCAACTGGTCGCCCGATGGGACGATGCTGGCCTTCGACCGGATCACGGACGGCATCGGCGCGATCTACACGGTCGCCGCGAACGGGTCGGGCCTGCACAAGCTGACGCCGAGTCCCGCCGACGACGACTACTGGGGTGTCTGGTCGCCCGACGGGAAGAAGATGGCGTTCGACCGCACCGGGGCGAGCGCCTTCGGGGACATCTGGGTGATGAACGCCGACGGCTCCGGCCAGCGGCGGCTGACCACAAGCCCGGCGGACGACTTCGGCTCGGCCTGGTCGCCGAACGGCGCCAAGATCGCGTTCATGTCGAACCGGACCGGCAGGTACCAGATCTACCTGATGAACTCGAGCGGCGGGCCGCAACAGCGGTTGACCCAGGGGTCCGGCGACGCCGGTGAGCCACGGTGGTCGCCCGACGGCAAGCAGATCGCCTTCGAGCAGCAGATCGGCGCGAACCACCAGATCTTCGTCATGTCGGCCGCCGGGGGCGGCCGGCGCCAGCTCACCCATGTCGCCTACGACAACACCGACCCGGCGTGGTCGCCCGACGGGAAGAAGATCGCCTTCCTGAGCACCCGCGACGGCGGCACCGACATCTACGTGATGAACGCCGACGGCTCGGGGCAGACGCGCCTGACCTAGTGGTCTGACCGCCGGACAGAGGTCGAGGTCGAGCCCGCGCCCGGAGGCGCAACGACCGTGTTTCGGAGGATGCCGACGCCCTCGGCCTCGAGCTCGACGACGTCGCCGGGCAACAACGGAGCCCCTCCGCCGCCGGACGTCGCCGCCACGAGTACCTCGCCGGGCAGAAGCGACGTGTTGCGCGCCGCGTGAGCGACGAGCTCGGGCCACTGATGGACGAGCTCGCGCAGGTCGGCTCCGCAGCGCTCATCGCCGTTGACGCGGGCGACCAGCCGGTTGCCTGCAAGCTCGTCGGGGGTAACGAGCACCGGCCCAAGCGAGAAGGCAAAGTCCTTGCTTTTCGAGGGCCCGAACCCGGAGTTGCGTTCCCGGCGTTCGAGGTCGCGGGCGGTCCAGTCGTTCGCGACGGTGAAGCCTCCGATCGTCCCCCCTCCACCGATCACTGCGGCGAGCGCGAGCCCGTAATCGAGCTCGCCGGTGCCGTCCGGGTAGACGATCTCGTCCTCCGGGCCCGAGACCGGGGACGGGTTCCGGAAGGAGAAGAACGGCGTCTCGTCGCGCTCGAATGGCGAGAAGACCCGCACACACGGAGGGTGGAGGACAGGCGCGCGGAGGTCGCACTCCGCGAGTGGATACACGGCATGCTCCCTGGCGACACCGCCACCGGTGAAGAACGCCTGCAGCGTCTGGGCGGCGAGCTGGATGACGTGGTCACCGTCGATCCGCCCCGGCCAGCCGCGCTCGAGCGCCATTTCCTTCGGGCTGAACATGCAGAGCCGCACGGTGGGAACCTAGTGGTTCCCCCGGGAACGTCGCCCGGTCTCCCGTCAGGGCTCGGTGTGGACGATCACGTCGGCGACCTCGGGCGCCTCGAGCCGGATTCGCTCCTCGATCTCGCTCGCCCGGGCATGGGCGGCGTCGAGCGTGCTCGAGCCGTCCAGGCCGAGCGTGAGGAACGCCACGAGCCCGCCGTCGGTGCGTAGGAACCGCAGCTCGCGCGGCGGCCTGCCGGTCGCCTCGAGCACGATGCGCTTGACGACGGCGGCGTCGCCCGTCACCTCGCGGGCCTCCCCGACCTCGGTCAGCGGCTCGAGGTGCGTCTGAACCGCGTCGATCTCGGGAACGTCACCGCGGATTGCCGCCTCGAGCCGCTCGGCGGATTGGTGCGCCTCCTCGAGGCTGACGTTCCCGGGAAGCTTCAGGTGGAGCGAGAGCTCCTTGCGGCCGTCCACCTCGATCAGGAACAGGTTGTGGATCTCGCGAATGCCGGGAACCGCGCCCGCCGCCGCGTGCGCGCGCTCGCGCAGGTCGCGCCCGACCCGCGGCTCGACATGGACGACGACGTCGCTCCCGGGCAGGGCACGCTCCAGCGCCGCCTCGACCTGGTCCGCGGCCGCATGCCCCTGGCCCACCGGCGCCGCCGAGGCGACGCCGATCACGACATCGGCAAACTGACGCCCGCCGGCCTGGCGCATCCGGAGCCGGCGCAGCTCGACCGAGGGACCGAGCGCAGCGATCGCCGCACGAGCCGCAACCTCCGCGGCGGCCGGCGCGCGATCCATCAGGACGTCGACGTTACGGCGCATCAGGCGGGTGGCCGCGGCCAGGACGAGCACGGCGACGAAGAGGGCTGCGAGCGAGTCGCCGTTCGGATGGCCCGACCGGACGAGCAAGAGCCCTCCGAGCACCGCGAGGGTGCCCGCGAGGTCGCTCGCGAAGTGGAGCGCGTTCGATGCCAGCGCCGCGCTCGACGTGCGCCTGGCGGTGCGCCAGGAGACGCCCGCCCGACCCGCGTCAACCGCGATCACGACGCCGACCGTCGCAAACACGTACCACGTCGCGTGCACACCGGGCGTCCCCGAGCCGAACAGCCGCTCGAGGGCGCGCCCTGCGATCAGCAGGCTCGCGAGCGCGAGGAACGATGCCTCGGCGAGCGCGGCGAGATGCTCGGCCTTCCCGTGGCCGTACTGGTGGGAGATGTCGGCCGGCCGGCCGGCGACGCCGATCGCGAAGAAGGTGAGCAGCGCGGCAACGAGGTCCGTGCCGGAGTGCACGGCCTCGGAGACGAGCCCCAGGCTATGCGCCTGGAGACCGACGGACAGCTTGAGCGCCACGAGCGCCGCTGCCGCGACGACGGAGACGAGCGCGGTGCGCCGCTGCGCGCTCACAGCTCCTCCAGGGGCCACACGAGCAGGTCATGCTCCGCGGCGAAGGTCGCGCGGGGGTCGCCCGCGAGCGCGGCGGGCGAGAAGGTGGCGGCGTCGATCGCGGCCACGGCCGGCTGGAGCCGCCAGGGCGCGTGGTGGAGGTCGGCACCGTAGAGGCGCCCTCCGTCGGCGGTGTAGAGCGCATACCGCTCGCAGAGAAAATGGTCGAGCGTCCCGGGCCCGGCGGCGAGCTGCCCTCCCGCCGCGGCATAGCGCGCCCGGAACTCGAGCCCGTCCCGCTCGGCCTCGAAGCGCACGAAGCCGTCGTCGGGCTCCGCCCGGATACGGGCTCGGTAGGCGGGCAGGCGGTGAACGCGCTTCGCCGCCTCGACGAGAAGCGGGTTGGCCGCCTCGAGCGACACGAGCCAGATTCCCGGCCGGTCGCCGAACGTGACGTACGTCCGCACCTCGAGCTGCAGCTCCGAGGACAGCCCCGGCAGGGGCGGCAGCCCGCGGAGCCGCAGGTGCTCGAGCCGGTAGGGAACGATTCCGAGCCAGGCCTCACCGCCGAAGGTGTCGAGCGGCAATTCCGGCGGCAGCAGCCGCGCGAGCGCGTCGAACGCCACCGGCCAGTGGGCGAAGAGGACGTCCCGGCGTGTCTGCGCCTGCGCCCACGGCCGCTCCGGTAGGGGCCAGGGTCGGTGCGAGACGTCGACCGGCAACTGCGCCTGCCGCGCGACCGAGTCGAGGAAGCCGTGCCGGCTCATCGGGTGGATTGTCCCGGAATCCGCCGACCGGTGACTCCGTCGGCAGTTGTTACTCGCCGAGCACCACCACCGGCTCGGTGGGGACCGGCGGGCGGCGCCACCGCTCGAGTGCGATCCCCGCCGCGATCGCGACGCCGCCGGCGACCTCCCAGCGGTTCAGCCGCTCCGACAGGATCAGCATCGCGAACAGGACGGCGAAGAACGGCTCGAGGTTCGCGAACAGCGCCGCCCGTGAGGGCCCGACCCGGGCGATCGCCGTGAACCAGAGGATATTCGTCAGGAAGAGGGGACCGACCACCGCAAAGCCGAATGCGAGCCCCATCTTCCACCCGAAGCCCGCCAGGCTCTGGTGAGCGAGCTGGGGGATGCTCGTCAGCGCGAGCGGCACCCAGCCGAGCGCGAGCACGAGCGCGCTGATCCGGAACGGCGAGTAGCGGCGCATCAGCGGGGCGATCGCGACCGAATACGCCGCCCACGTGAACGCCGTCGAGACCGCGAGCAGATCGCCCAGCAGGTTGCCGGAGACGCCGCCGCTTGCGCCGCTCGCGATCAGGCCGACGCCCGCGAACGAGACGAGCGCAGCGATCCAGAATGAGCGGCTCAGGCGCTCGAAGCCGACGAGCGTCGCGAGGATGCCGACGAAGATGGGCGTCGTGCCGAGGACGAGCCCGACGGTCGACGCCGTGGTGAGGTGGACGGACGAGACGAAGCTCACCTGGTTCGCGAAGATCAGCAGCGCGGCGAGCCCGACGAGCTTCGCATCCGAGAGGGCGATCCGGAAGGAGCGCTCGCGATGCCAGGTGAAACCCCAGAACAGGGCCGTCGCAGTGAAGTAGCGGGTCGTCCCGTAGGCGAGCGGTCGGAACCCGTGGCTGACGACGTACCTGGTGACCGTGATGTTCAACGCCCACAGCAGCACCGTCCCGAGCAGCATCAGGTCGACGGGCGACACTCCTCTCCTCACCGGGCCGGACACTACCGACGGCCCGAGCCGTGACTCCTGCCGTCGTTAGGCTTGCGGACGATGACCCGCGAGCCGACCCGCGACGACGTCGACGCCCTCGTCGGGCCGGCGACGCCGCACTTCGCCTACCAGCTGCGTGCGCGCATTCGGGAGCTCGTCGCCGGCCTGCCGCCCGAGCACGAGGTTCGCCTTTACGGCGAGCAGAGGATCGAGCTGCTCGACCGGCTCGGCCACGCCTCCTCGAAGGCCGAAGAGGGCCCGCGCGAGGCTGCGACCCGCCCGGGCTGGGCGCAGATTCCGAGCGCCGCTCCCGCCGACCTGCCGCTCCCGAGGGGGCAGACCCCTCAACAGTCGTGACGGAAGCGTCACGCCCCGCACACCCGTGAACGTCCTCGTCACGGGCGGCTCACGCGGGATCGGGCGCGCGATCGCGCTCCGCTTCGCCCGCGACGGGGCCGCCCGCGTTGCGATCGGCTATCTGCGCAACGACCGGGCGGCCGAGGAGACGGCGGTGGAGCTCCGCGCCGCCGGTGCCGAGCCGGTGCTCGTCCGCGGCAACGTCACCTCGGAGCGGGTGCTCGCCGAAGTGGCCGCGCTCGGCCCACTCGACGTGCTCGTTCACAACGCGGCCTCCGGGATCGTGCGACCGGCGCTCGAGACCGAGGAGAAGCACTGGGACTGGACGCTCGGCGCGAACGCGCGGGCCCTGCTCGAGCTCGCCAAAGCCGCGGTCCCGCAGATGCCGTCCGGCTCGTCGATCGTCGGCATCTCGTCGCTCGGCTCGCAACGCGTGCTCGAGAACTACGCCCTGATCGGCACCTCGAAGGCGGCGCTCGAGTCGCTCGTCCGCTACCTGGCGGTCGAGCTCGCGCCACGCGGGATTCGCGTCAACGCCGTCTCGGCCGGCGTCGTCGAGACCGGCGCGCTCGACCACTTCCCGAACCGTGAGGAGATGCTCAGCTCCGGACGGAACAACCCGGCGGGCCGGCTGGTCGCCCCGGACGATGTAGCCGGCGCGGTGATGTTCCTCTGCTCGAGCGACGCGGAGATGATCCGCGGACAGGTGATCGTCGTCGACGGCGGCTTCATCCTGCCTGCCTGAACCACGACATCCGGGCCTGCCGGAACCACGACATCTGGGCCTGCCTGAACCACGACATCCGGCCTGAAACTCGACCGCCGACCGGCGTCCCTCCCCGGCATACTCGACCGGCAGCCCGCAAGGAGGCTCACGCAAGAAGCGGTCTTCCTGCTCCACGAAACCCAGCCCGAGCTGGTGGTCGTGGCAGACGGTTGGCAACGGCATCCTCTGGCGCTCCTACCACCCGGCGTCGTAGCGCTCAGGCCCGCTTACCGCCCGAGCCCGAGCCGCCGCACGGTATCCGCCGCGACGTAGCCGGCGACCTTCGGGTTCTCCTGCAGGCGCCGGATCGAGTACTCGTACCAGTGCGTGCCGAACGGGACGTAGACGCGCAGCCGGTGCCCCTCGCGCACGAGCTCGTCCCCGCGGCCCGGCCTCACACCGAGCAGCATCTGGAACTCGACCTGCTCGCGCGGGACACGGCGGGCCGCGAGGCGCTCGAGCGCCGCGCCGATCAGGAGCTCGTCGTGGGTGGCGATGCCGACATAGGCTCCCTCGTCGAGCAGAGCGTCGAGCGCCGCGCGAAAGCTCTTCCGGATCTGCTCCGGGCCGTGGTAGGCGATCGAGACCGGCTCGACGTAGATCCCCTTGCAGAGCCGGACGTTCGCCAGATCCGCGACGTCGGCGAGCGTACGGCGAAGACGGGCCTGGAGCACGACCCCGAGGTTCTCGCGGCCGGCCGCGGAGAGCTCCCGGTAGAGGCGCAGGGTCGCGTCCGTGGTCGAGGAGTCCTCCATGTCGATCCGCACGAAGTTGCCACGAACCCGGGCATCCTCGATGACGGCCTCGAGGTTGTCCCGGCAGAGGTCGGCGTCGAGCTCCAGACCAAGCCCGGTGAGCTTGACGGAGATGTTCGCGTCGAGCCGCTCCGCTTCGATCCGTGCCAGCACCTGGTGGTACTGCCGGGCGATCTCCGCGGCCTCGCCCGCATGGGTGATCTCCTCGCCGAGCACGTCGATCGTCGCGAGCTTCCCCTCCTCGTTCAGGCGCCGAACCACCCGCACTGCGTCCTCGAGCGCGGCGCCCGCGATGTAGGGCGAGGAGAGCCTCTGCACGATCGGCCTCGGCACTGCCGGCAGCAGCCGGGCGATCGCCTTGTCGAGAAGCGTCACGAGCGGACGGCCGTCTGGAGAACTAGTGCTCGCGCATGAAGCCCTGGCGGGCCGCGCTGACCAGCGCGACCGCCTCCGGGAAGAGGACGCGCATCGAGTCGCGGAGGGCAATCGCCTGCTCGTCGGGCGTCCCGGCCACCTGCACCTGGGAGAGTGCCGCCGACGTCAGCTCGACCGCCGTATTGAGCGTCAGCGTCGCGAACTGCTCACGCTGGGCCTCCTGGACCGACTCCGCCTGCTGCTCGGCGAACTCGCGCAGGCCGCGCAGGAGATCCTCGGGATCCCCGCCGAACGGAAAGCCGAAGCCGCCTCCTTCCACATGCCCACCCTAGACGATTCGACCGGTCAGGCGCGGCTCAGCCTGGATCCACCGAGGTGCGTGACCGCGGGGCGTTCGGCTGGGCCGTCACGACGTGTCGCAGTGGGGGCGGGCGGGCCGGGGCCCGTCCGTCACCGCTGTGGCGCGAAGCGCACCGGACGGTGCAGGCCCCACCGGGGCCGGAGCCCGGCCGGGGAGCAGCCTGGCGAGTCCAGACGGGCGCACCGCCCGCGCAGATCGGTTGCGGTAGGGACGGCCGTTGCTGACCGCCCCCCGCGCAGATCCCAGCGTGCGGGACTACCGCACTGGGCTCCTGCCTTGGGTGATGGCGGCGAATCGCTGTTCGGGCCAGGGGTGCAGGATCCGCGGTTGAGGCAGCCATTGGTCAGCGAGGCGCCCCATCCGTTTCCAGGTCAACCGGTGGAGCTGGCTGCGCCGCCGAAGCGTCTTGAGCCAGTGCCGGATGATCCCTTTGCGGAAGGCGGCGAGCGCCTCGATGTTGTCGGGCACCGCGTAGTAGTTGTAGTGCCCGTGCAGGACGCGGGCGAGCCAGCGACCCTGCTCTGGGATGGGCAGATGCATCCGCTTTGCCATCTCGCGTTTGACCGCGAGTAGTTTGCGACGCATCCGCTTTGAGTCGGTGTGCCGTGTGAGCTTGAACCGTCCGGACTTCCGCGTCTTCCCGCAGATGTGCGTGAAGCCGAGAAACCGGAACGTCTCAGGCTTGCCGAGCCCACGCGCTGCACGATCTCGGGCGGCGTGCCGTCCGAACTCGATCAGCCGTGTCTTCTCGGCGTTCAGCTCCAAACCGAATTTCGAGAGCCTGTCCCGAAGCTCGATCGAGAACCGCTCGGCGTCCTCCCGATGCTCAAACCCCACCACGAAGTCATCAGCGAAGCGCACGATCACAACGTCACCGTGCGCGTTCCGAGTCCTCCACTGGTGAGCCCACAGATCAAGGACGTAGTGCGCGTAGACGTTCGCGAGCAGCGGAGAAACCGATGCTCCTTGCGGAACGCCCTCCTCGAACGCCGTCCAGGACCCATTCTCAATGACCCCCGCGGCCAGCCACTTCTGAATCAGCCGCAGGACCCTCTTATCCGCGATCCGGTGCTCCAAGAACTTCATCAGCCATTGATGGTCGAGGCTAGAGAAGTAATCGCTGAAATCAGCGTCAAGCACCCAGTTCACCTTCTTCCCGACGATCCCGGCAGCGAACGCATCCAACGCGTGATGCGGGCTGCGCCCCGGCCGGAACCCGTAGGAGAAACCGAGAAAGTCCGTCTCATAGATCGCGTTCAGCACCTCGACCAGCGCCCGCTGAAGGATCTTGTCCTCCAACGCGGCAACTCCGAGCGGCCGCTGCCGCCCGTCCGGTTTCGGGATGAACACCCTCCGCGACGGTCTTGCCCGGTACGCGCCCCTGTGAACTCGAGCGTGAAGATCCCGAAGGTTCTCCTCGAGATCCACGCCGTAGTCCTCCCACGTCACACCGTCCACCCCCGGCGCGGCCTTGGGCCTCAGCGCCCGATACGCCGCCCGCAGACGATCGACGTCAACGTGATGCAGGAGCGCGGTGAACCGCGCTTCCTTGTCCGTTACTGCCACTCTGCGCACACGACCAAGCTCGCTCGGCGCGCCTTGCCCGGCACTGAGTCCGGAGCGCGTTTCGCTGGCCGTGTTCCCCTTGGCCGGCCCGCTTCCCTCCACCGCTTCCGCCGCCCCACCTTGGGCGTTGTTCAGCAGCTTCTCAGGTACTACCAGACCGTCCGACTTCTCACGATCGTGCATCACGGGATTACGGCCTTGGCCTTCCCCGCACGACCCGCCCCTCCATCACGACAGGCGGGTGATCGTGAGATCTCCCGGTTCTCAGCATGAAGAGATCACGCGCATGCTCGGGTTCTTCGACCCCGCGGGGTCCGCCGACGGCTCGCGAAAACGCCGCCAACGATGTTGCCTTCCGCTGATCCACAGCACGTCGGCACCCCGGTGTTGCCTATTTCGAGGCTGCATAACCGGCCTGCGCGCACCCCGCGTCCAACGCTTCGCTGCGCCCTCACGGGTCGCCAACGCATGGTCGGGGCCATCGCGATTCGCTAGATCTTCGATGTAGGACTCTTCCATTCCCTTCTTTCATGCCGGTTGTCCGGCGCTTTCGTGGATCCAGGCTCAGCCTGGAGAGCTTCCGTTCCCGATTCGGGCACCGCTCGTGTCGATCGAATTGGCTTCGACCTCGGCGACGAACGCATCGACAGTCCCCGACGACGCCGCCAGCGCAACCGCGAAGGGAGACTCACGCTCGCCGAGCGCCTGCTCGAGACGGCGGGCGGCAACGCCGATCTCGTCGAGGTACGCAGGCGTGGCTCTTCGCGGCGGGACGCCGATCACCCGTTCGAGCTCGAGCGCAGCCTCTTCGGCGAGCTCGATCCCCTCCGGCTGCTCGGTCATCCGGAGCGTCGCCAGCTGCCCGCGCAGCTCCTCGAGCCGCCCACCCCCCGCCAGCTCTTCCGCAAGCTCGCAGAGGACGACGATCGAAGCCACTTCCCGGACGCGCTCCCGCTCGGCCACCGGCCGGAACTCGCCGTCGACCACGAGCCACCTGCGCGCGTCGTCGTCTCCGAGCACGACGAGATACGCACGACGCCCCGGCGCAGGCTCGGCCGGCAGCACCGCCGAGACCGTGCCGTACGGGGCCGCGGCGCGGGCCGCCCGCTCGAGCTCTTTTCCCAGGCCCACACCGTCACCTTAGACTCGTCACGTGGATCGCACCGAGCATGCCCGGTCGCTGTTTGCGCCGCTCGGCTCGACCTACGACCGCTATGCGGCCCTGCTTTCCTACGGCCAGGACCCGCGCTGGCGCCGCTTCCTCGTCGACCGGATCGAGGCCGGGCCCGGCGACCGTGTCCTCGATGTCGCAACGGGCACCGGCGCCGTCGCGCGCGAGCTCGTACGCAGGAAGCGATGCTCGGTCGTCGGGCTCGACCAGAGCGCCGAGATGCTCGCGGAGGCCCGCCGCCGCACCAATGGATCGATCGAGCTGGTCGAGGGGAGCGCCGAGCGGCTGCCTTTCGAGGACGGCGAGTTCGACGCGCTCAGCTTCACCTACCTGTTCCGTTACGTCGACGACCCGGAGGCGACGCTCGGCGAGCTCCTCAGGGTCGTACGCCCGGGCGGAACCGTCGCGGCGCTCGAGTTCGGCCTTCCCGCCGGCCTCTGGCGTGCGCTCTGGGAGCTGCACGTGCGCGCCGTCCTGCCCGCCGCCGGCGCCCTGGTCGGCCACGGCTGGCGCGAGGCCGGCTCGTTCCTCGGCCCGTCGATCCGTGAGTACGGCGAGCGGTGGCCTCTCTCACGGCAGCTCGCCGCCTGGAGCGCCGCCGGGGTCGCCGGCGTCCGGGCGCGGCGGCTCTCGCTCGGCGGAGGAGTGGTGACATGGGGCCGGAAGAGGTAAGGCCCGCGTTCTACGCGCTCGAGGCCGGCGGCTGGCGCGACTACGTGACCCTGCTCCACCTTCCGTATACCGCCTGGAACCTGTCGTACGTTGCGCTCGGGGCGGCAATCGCGCCCCACTTCCGCAGCGACCGGATGCTCTGGACGATGGCGGCGTTCGCGCTCGCGCTCGGGATCGCCGCACATGCCCTCGACGAGCTGCACGGTCGGCCGCTCCGCACGAGGGTCCCCGGGCGGGTGCTGGCCGCGCTCGCGATCGCGACGCTCGCCGGCGCCTGCGCGATCGGTGTCTGGGCGGCGGCGAGCTGGGGGTACGGGCTGCTCGGGTTCGTCGTCGCCGGAGCCTTCATCGTCCCCGCCTACAACCTCGAGTGGTTCGGCGGCCGCTTCCACAACGGCTGGTCTCTCGCCCTCGCGTGGGGCGGGCTACCCGTGCTGACCGCCTACTTCGCGGAGGCGCAGGCCGTGCGAGCGGAGGCCGTCCTCGCAGCAGGATTCGCGGCGGCACTGATCCATGTCCAGCGAACCCTTTCGACGCCGGTGAGACGCGCGCGGCGAACGCTCGGAACGCTCGAGGGCGTCGAGCCGATGGAGCAGGCACTCCGCGTCCTGCCGTGGGCGAACGTGCTCCTCGGCGCCGCGCTCGTCACGGCACGCTTAACCTAACGCCATGACCGCCGCCGTCGCCGTTGCCGTTGCCGCCGCCGTCGCTGCGGTTGCGGCCGCAGTCGCGGCCTTTACCGTCGCCACGCGCGCCCGTAACCGGTCGCGCAGCCTCGAGCGCGAGATCGACCGCGGCAGAGCCCGATTCGACGAGGTTGTCGCCCACGAGGCCGAGCTGCGCACGACGGATCTCGCACAGAGCCTCGCGCTCGCCCGTGCCGAAGCGCTGTCCGTGTTCGCGGACGAGGAGCGCAGGATCACCGAGGAGCGCCGGCGCGACGTTGCCGAGCGGGAGCGCGACGCGACGACCAGGCTGACGGCGGCGCTGACCGCGGCCCAGCGGTCGGTCGAGCAGCGGTTTGCCGACTGGGGCGCCGACCTGACCCAGCTCCAGCAGAGCCTGGCGGGGGAGCTCGAGCGGATCGGCCAGCGCCAGCAGCAGCTCACTGCGGGGGTCGAAGAGAAGATCGAGGCCGAGGCGGAGCGCCTCCAGCTCGCGCTGGACGACCACCGGGCGCTCGTCGCCAGGATCCGCGATGACCTTGAGCAGGCCGCGCAAGAAGTCGCGAAGGCGGCGGCCGCCGATCTCGAGACGCAGGCGGCCGAGCGCCGGCGAGCGCTCCACGAGGTCGCGGAGCGACTGCGCCGCCGGGAGCGGGACATCCAGGAGCAGATCGACCGCGAGCAGACGGAGGCGACCCAACGCATCGCGTCGCAGCTACAGGACGTCGAGCGCCGGCAGCTCGAGCAGGTTCGCCGGGTCGTCTCACGCGAGGCACAGCACGCGGTCGAGGCCGCGTCTCAGCAGTTCGAGAACACGATCCGTGCGGCGCGCGAGGAGGCCGCGCGCCGGCTCGGCCGTGAGCTCGACCTCGCAGTCGACCGTTTCGCCCGCGAGGGCGAGAGCATGCTCGCCGAGCGCGTCGATTCGGAGCTGCGGAGCGTCGAGGGCCGTCTGCAAGATCTCGCACGAAGGCTTGACGAGCTCATCACCCGCACCTGACAATCGGGGGGTACAGTCCGTAGGGCACCGGACCTCTGCCAACTTTCCCAGGCAGGGTTCGTCTAGAAGGAATCGAACAGGCGCGATAGATGGCACAGACGACCGAGATCCCACAGTCAGAGCATGAGAAGGTCGTGTCTTGGCGGCTTCACGTGCTGATCGAGGCCGGCTACCCGGCCGAGCTCGCCAAGCAGATCGCCCAGTCGGAAGCGGACCTGCACCACGCGGTCGAGCTCGTGCTCGCCGGCTGCACCCACGAGACGGCCGCCGAGATCCTGCTCTGAGCCTCGTGCTCGCGCCCTGACACCGCGAGGCGCCGCCGACCCCGGGCCGTGCGGACGCGTGCACTAGATTGGCGGCGTGAAGGTCGAGGCGACGGAGATCGACGGGCGCAAGGTCTTCTCTGTTCGCGCCTTCAACCAGGGGATCGCATCCTGGCTCGAGCGGCTGCCGACCGTCTGGGTCGAGGGCGAGGTGACCGAACTGCGGCGGCAGGAGCGCTGGGCGTCCGTCTTCTTGACGCTGAAGGACCCCGAGAACGGCGCGTGCCTCGCGGTGCAGATGTCGCGGGGCCAGTTCGACGGGCTGCGGCTCTCGCTCGCAGACGGTGAGCGCGTCCACGTCTACGGACGCCCCGAGCTCTACGAGCGGCGCGGCGACTTCCGGCTCCGGGCGCTCACGATCGAGCGGTACGGCCTGGGCGCACACCTGGCGGCGCTCGAGCGTCTGAAGCAGACGCTGGCAGCCGAGGGACTGTTCTCCGCCGAGCGCAAGCGCCTGCTGCCCCGCATCCCACGCCTGATCGGGCTGGTCACCGGCAACGACGCCGCCGCCAAACGCGACGTGCTCGCCGCGATCGCGGCGCGGTTCCCGCCTGCCCACGTGCTCGTCGCAGAGACCTACGTTCAGGGGCCGAGAGCGGCCGCGGCGATCGGAACAGCGATCGCCGACCTGTGCGCGCGGGGCGTCGACGTGCTGATCCTCGCCCGGGGCGGAGGCAGCTTCGAAGACCTGCTCCCGTTCTCGGATGAGAGCCTCGTCCGGGCGGTCGCCGCCTGTCCGGTGCCCGTCGTCTCGGCGGTCGGGCACGAGCAGGACATGCCGCTCGTCGACCTTGCGGCCGACGTCCGCGCCTCGACGCCGTCGGTCGCGGGACGCCTCGTCGTCCCCGACCTGACCGAGCTGCGCGCCTGGCTCGACCGTGCCCATGCAGGGCTCGAGCGGGGCGCGAGGCGGATCTGCGAGCGCCACGCCGAGCGCCTTGCCGCCGCTCACGAACGGCTCCGCCGCGCACCCTCACTCGCGCTCGAGCGCCGCCTCGCACGGCTCGATTCGACGCACGGACGCCTGCGAACGCTCTCGCCGCGGGCGACGCTCGAGCGGGGCTACGCCGTCGTCCGGTCGGGCGACCGCCTGGTCCGCGAGCCACCCGCCGCCGGGACCGGCCTCATGGTCGAAGTCGCGGGCGGCGCCTTCGGAGCCCGGGCGGAATGACCGTCGATCGCCGCAACGGGGCAGGAGTGGATGCCCCATGAGCGAGCCGACCTTCGAGGAGACGCAGGCCGAGCTGGAGCGAATCGTCGAGCGTCTCGAGCGCGGCGAGGTGGGTCTGGAGGAGCTGACGGCGCTCTGGGAGCGCGGGGAGGACCTCTACCGGCGCTGTGCAGCTCAGCTGGCGGGCGCCCAGGGCAGGATCGAGGAGCTCGCCCGAAAGCTCGACGGCGACCCCGCGGACCCGCCAGAATGAGAGCCATGGGAACGACGCGAATTTCAACAGAGCATCCTGACCTCACCCCCGTCTTCGGCTCGCTCGACGACGAGCAGCGCACCCGGATCGTCGAGCTCATCGAGGCTGCCGACACCCGCCTGTCCGCGGTTCGCGAGACACTCGCCGAGAGGAGCGGCGCGCAGTGGAACAGCGACGGCGTCGTGCTCGAGACTTCCATCTCGGGGCAGGCCTCGATCGACGTGCTGGTCGAGGAGGCGTCGGGGAAGCTCACCTTCTCCCTGCAGCTGCGGCCCAGGAACTACTTCCCCACCGAGGAGGGGATGTGGCAGCCGGGCCGGCCGCCGCTCGTGATGGCGACCGACGCCTGGGATCTCGAGGGCAGCGTCGACGTCAGGTTCAAGACGAGGGTCGCGGGGCGGCCGTACACGATCCAGGAACAGGTGACCGAGCTCGAGGAGAGACGCTACGAGGGGCCTGTCGAGGCGGTGGAGGCCTTCGCCGCACTGGCCGAGGAGCTCTCGGAGCTTGCGCTCTCCCGCGAGCCGAGCGTCGAGGCGTGGAAACCCGAGGAGCCCGGCGAGGGCGACTCGGCCGCCGCCGTCTGACCTTCCCCGATTACTGTTTCGACAGCGATGGCCGACGACTGGAGAGTGACGGTGACCGTCGACGAGGAGTCGGGGCGAGCACTGGGAGCAGCGCTGCAGGCGCACGAGCTCGGGGACCAGCCGCCTGCGTCACTCGGAGGCCGCGTCGCGGTCAGCGCAGACAGGTCGCATGTCTTTCTCTATGCGACCACCCGGGCTGCAGCGGAGGGAGCTCGGCGCCTGGCGGCGTCGCTCCTCGAGCAGGAGGGGAAGACGGCGACGTTCGCACTCGACCGCTGGCATCCGATCGAAGAGGAATGGGAGCCGGCGGACGTCCCGCTCCCGGTGACCGAGGCGGAGCGCCGGATCGAGCGGGAGCGGCTCGAGGAGCAGGAGACCGCCGAGACGGCGACGGCCGGCTATGCCGAGTGGGAGGTTCGACTGGACCTGCCGACCCATCGCGCCGCGGTCGAGCTCGCCGGGCGGCTCGAGTCCGAGGGGCTGCCGGCGACGCGCCGTTGGAAGTACCTGCTCGTCGGGGCCCGGAACCGGGACGAGGCTCGCACGCTGGCCAAGCGGCTCCAGGCGGAGGCGCCGTCAGGAACGGAGGTGCAGGTCCAACCCGGAGGCGAGATGGCGTGGGAGGTCGCACCGAGGCGACCGCTCGTGCTGTTCGTGCTGCCGGGATAGCCCGCGGCCAGGCTCAGGCGACGGGCACCGCGTTGAGCCCGCGGCGGGCGCGTGAGGCGGCCACGGTGGCGATTCCCTTGAGCTCCGCCGCCGCGTGTGTGTCGGTGGCCGCCATCCCGACGCTCAGCAGCTCGACCGTGGCACCGACCCGCACGATCACGAATCCGACGTTGATCGCGACACCGTTCGAGAGCCGAGCCTTCGCGAGCACCACGCGCGTCTCGTCGCCGCCGCTTGCGGGCACCGATCGCGGGCTGTAGGACGAGAACGTGCTCGAGCCAGACCCCGAGCCCCTCTCCATCGCCTGGTTCGACCCGAAGATGGCAGCGACCGCGGCGAGCTCGAAGCTCGCCTGGGTCGGGCTCCGGAACAGCGCGACCTGCTCCGCGACGACGGCGAACGGGCCGCCGGGCGAGAACTTCCGCTGGTACTCCGAGACGGGGTTCAGGTCCGCGTCGAGCGCGTAGCCCTGGGACGCGATCTTGCCGCCTCCGAGGTCGGCGGAGGTGACCGCCAGCGCGTCGAGCTTCGGGCCGTTCAGCGGCGGCCCCGGCCGCAGCTTGCTCCGGAGAGCCGACCTCGACGCGGCGATCTTCCCGGAGAGAACTGCGCCGACCCGTGTCCGGAGGTCACGCGCGAGCGAGAGCGCGAGCCCGGCTGCGTTCGTCCCGGCGGCGCCGCTGACCGACACCCCGGCGAGGGTCCGGCCGAGCTGGAACAGGACGGTGGCGCTCTGCAACGGCGGCTTGCCCGTCAGTGTGACGGTGTCGCGCTCGAGGAAGCTCGCGCCGCCGAGTCCCGGCGCCGCCCCGAGCCGCTGGGAGATCACGAACCCGACCGCTCTCAGATAGCCGATGTTCTGCTCGTCCTTCCGCCAGAACGTGAGCCCGGCGCGGGCTTCGGCGGAGGTTTCGTACAGGTTGACCGCGCTTCCCGCCTCGTCGAGGCCGTTCCCGCCCGCCGGGGCGCCGCCGTAGTCGAGCGCGTAGCCCGTGATCCGCCCCAGCCTGGTCAGGTCGGCTGCGGTGACATGGCCGTTGGCGTTGGCCGCCGCCAGGCGGTTGCTGACGACGCCGGAGTCCTGCGTCAGCGGCAGGTTCGCCGCCTGCGCTCCAAGAGCGGCTTTCGGCAGGAGCATCGTCGCGAGCTGCACAGAGCTGATCCCGGTCTCCCCGCCCGCGGCCGAACCGACTGCAGCCAGGGTGAAGCCCACCGCCAGCGCAACCCCCGCAACGCCCGCCTTCATCCTGCTCATCGCGTCATTGTGCTTGCCGGGCGAGCGCTTCGCCAAGGGCGATCAGGTCGTCCACCGCCCTGGCAGGGTCGCCGCTGAGCGCACGCGCCTCGGGATGGCCGTCCCTCACGACGCCGCCGAAGAGAACGCACGGCACACCGATCCGCGCGCAGCGCCGCCCGACGGCACCGGGAGCCTTTCCTTCCCGGGTCGTCCGGTCGACGGTGCCCTCGCCGGTGACTGCGAAGGAGGCGCCCCGGGCCCTCCGGTCGAATCCGATCGTGTCGAGGACGAGCTCGGCACCCTCGACGAGCTCGCCGCCGAGAGCGGCGAATGCCGCCCCGAGGCCGCCTCCGGCTCCCGCTCCCGGTAGCTCGCCGAACGGGCGCAGCTCGTCGATCGCCCCGAGGCGATCCTCGAGCGAGGCGACCGCCTCCGGGCTCGCTCCCTTCTGCGGACCGAACGCACGCGCGGCTCCCCGAGGGCCGAGCAGCGGGTTTCGCACGTCGCAGGCGACTCGCAGCGGAACACCCGGCGGCCAGCGCGGGATCACCGAGAGCAGCCCCGCGCCGCCGTCGACGGTCGCCGTCCCGCCCACGCCGACAAGCACCTCGCGCGGCGAGGCGTCGAGCACCGCAAGCAGGAGCAACCCCAGCCCGGCGCTCGAGGCGCGAAGCGGGTCCAGCTCGTCTGCGGCGAGCAGCCCGAGGCCGACCGCCTCGGCGGAGTCGACCACCGCCGTCCCGTCCGGCAGCAGCAGGAAGCGCGCGGTCACCGCCCGCCCGAGCGGATCGGAAGCCTCCCCCGTGCGCCACTCGCCTCCGAGCACGCGCGCCAGCACCTCGGCGGTGCCCTCGCCGCCGTCCGCAACCGGCAGCTCGTCGGCCTGCCATCCCGGCACGCGCCGCACCCCCCGGGCCAGCGCGGCGGCCGCCTCGACGGGCGAGAGGACGCCCTTGAGGCTAGCGGGGCACGCGAGCGCCCGCACCCTCCGGCTCCCCTGCCGAGTCGCTGAGCGACACGGCCTCGGCCTCCGCCTCCCCACCGGTCTCCATCCGTTTCAGCGTGCCGTAGGAGAGCCCCTCGCGAGCAAGGAAGAGCGTCCCGATCCCGATCCCGACCGAGGCTTCGATCGCCTGCAGGCCGATCCCGTAGGCGAATCCGCGCCCGTAGGCGACCCCGTACTGGGCGAGCGAGACGGCGATCGCCGCCTGGACGAGCCCGACGTTGCCCGGCCAGAAGGGGAAGACGGTGACGACGTTCATCATCAGCAGCACCAGCCCGGCCGCCACGAGCGGCTGATAGATCCGGAAGGCGTGCATCGCGGCCAGGACGGCGAGCAGCTGGCAGAGCCAGCCGAGGAACTGGAACGCCGCCGCGGTCGTCGCCGGGAGCGGCTCGATCATCACCGCGAGCCCGACGCGGGCTCGGGCGAGCAGCGCCCGCGCCCTCCCGAGCTCGTCGAGCGCGTGTGCCTGGTTGCGGCGCGCGCCGATCATTGCGACAGCGAACAGGGTCAGTCCGATCCCGAGCACGACGGCCAGCGTCATCAGCGCCCAGTGCGGCACCTTGGCGGCGACCAGCACCCAGACGACGAGCAGGATGGTTGGGAAGAGATCGAACAGACGGTGCGCGAAGACGGTCCCGATCAGTGTCGCCCAGGTGCCCGCGCGGCCCGGGAGGCGCCGCGCGAGCACCGCGACGCGCGCGAGCTCGCCGACGCGGCCCGGCAGCACAGCGTTGGCAAAGAGTCCGACGCAGAAGGCCGAGAACACGACCCGAAACCCCGGCCGGGGGCTCGGGATCGCCTGCCTGATCACCGTGTTCCACGCGACGGAGCGGACGACGACCGAAAGCAGGTTGAGCCCGACCGCGACCACCACCCAGGGCCACCGGACGACGGCGAACGAGCTGCTGACGACGCCCCAGTCGGGCCCGCGCCACCAGATCAGGGAGATCGCCAGGCCGAGCAGGGCGAGCGGGGGCAGGAGCTGCAGGAGGCGGCGCTTCACGCGAGCACCCGCTCGTAGATCGACTCGAGCCGGCGGGCCACGTCCGGCCAGGAATAGCGCTCCGCGGCAAGCGTGCGGGCGGCAAGCCCCATCGCAACGCGCCGGTCCTCGTCTGCGAGGAGAGAGACGACCGCGTCTGCGAGTACCGCCTCGTCCCCGGGCGGAACGAGGACCGCCGCCTCGGCGGTGGCGACGTCGGCGAAGCCCGGGATGTTTGAGGCGACGACGGGCGTCGCAACGGCGAACGCTTCGATCAGCACCATCCCGAAGCTCTCCGCCCCGAGCGCCGGAGAGACGAACACCTTCGCGGCCGCCAGCTCGCGCTCCCGCTCCTCGTTCGTGACGATCCCGAGCACGTCGATCCCGTCCTCGTCGAAACGGAGGCGCGAATGGATGAGCCGGTACTGGAGCGGGTCGGTGCCGATCAGGCGAAGGCGCGCACCGGTACGGCGCCGGATCTCAGGCCAGGCGCGCAGCAGCACCGGCAGCCCCTTGCGCGCGTCGTGCCGCCCGATGAAGACGACCTGATGCTCGCGGCCGGTCGCGTCGAACCGCTCCGGCACGACGACGCCGTTCGGGACCACCTCGAACCCCGGCCCGAGCCAGCGAGCGGCCGATTCCGCGGCGAGACGGGAGACGGCGATCCGGGCGTCGATGCGCTCCATCAGGAACCCCCACGTCTTCAGTCCGCCGCGCATCCAGCCGAGATCCCCGGCGGCGTGCCAGGTCGCCGCGATCCCGCATTGCGCATAGGCGAGCGCCGCGACGCAGATCGCAGGCGTCATCGGCTCGTGGAGGTGGATCAGCTCGAATCGCTCGTCGACGAGCACCTGCCGCACCCTGGTGATGCTGCGCGGCGAGAGGACGATGTTCGGCAGGGAGCCGTTCGCCGGCACGACGACCGAGCGACCGACCGGGATGATCCCGTCGGGCAGATCGCCGTGGCGGCCGCTCCGGGGATGGAGCAGCCGGGTCAGATGCCCGGGCGGGTCGTGGCCCATCACGATCGTCACGTCGTGCCCGCGCGCCCGCAGCGCGGCGGCCTGGTTCTCGGCGTGCTCGACGACCCCGCCCCAGTACGACCAGGAGAAGGGGACGATGATCCCGATCTTCATGCGTATGCCGCCGCGAGCGCGGGCGCGAGACGCTCGATCCCGGCCTCGAGCGTCTCGTCGCTGACGGCGAGCGAGAGCCTCGCCCAGCCCGCGCCGCTCGGGCCGAACCCCTCGCCGGGCGCGAGTGCGACGCGATGCTCGAGCAGGAGCCTTTCGGTCGACAGCCCGGCGGGCAGGCGCAACCAGACGTAGAACGTTCCCTCGCAGACGGGCGGCTCAGGCAGTGCGCCGACTAGGCGGTCGCGGCGACGCTCGTAGGTCGCGCGCCGTTCCTCGACGCTCGCCTGCGGGCCCTCGAGCGCGGCGATCGCGGCATGCTGGAGTGCTGCGAGCATCCCGACGCGCGAGTGCTCGCTGAGGAGGTTGACGCGCTCGACGATCTCGGCGTTCCCGAGCACGAACCCGATCCGCCAACCCGCCATCCCGAAGCTCTTCGACATCGACCACAGCTCGACGCCGGCCTCCTTCGCCCCCGGCGTCGCCAGGAAGCTCACCGGTCGCCGGCCGTCGAAGACGAGGTCGTTGTAGGCCGCGTCGTGCACGACCGGCGTACCAGTGCGTACGGCGTATCGGACGGCAGCCTCGAACACCCCGGGGCCGGCGCAGACGGCGCACGGATTCGACGGGAAATTGAGGTAGAGCGCGGCCGCCGCGGGTGCGGCGTCGAGGTCGGGCTGCCAACCGGCCGCCGGGTCGAGTGGCACGAGGCCGATCGTCGCGCCCGCGAGCGCCGTCCCCGACGGGTAGTCCGGGTAGTACGGGTCGGGCAGCAGGATCGTGTCTCCGCGCTGGGCGAGCGAGAGCGCGAGCTCGACGATCGCCGTCTTCGTCCCGGGGACGACCGCAACCTCGCGGTCCGGATCGAGCTCCACGCCGTAGGCCGTCCGGTAGCGGGCCGCGATCGCCTCACGGAGCCGGGGCAGGCCGCGGAAGGGCGCGTAGCCGTGGGCGTCCCGGTGCGCCGCGGCCGCGGCGAGCGCCTCGACGACGTGCCCGGGCGGCCCGACCTCCGGATTCCCCCGGCCGAGGTCGACCACCGGTGGCCCGCCGTCGGCCGCTGCAGCTGCGACCCGCCGGAGCAACTCCGCAAAGTACTGCTCCGGCAACCGCTCGAGGCGATCTGGGCGGGGACGCACCGCCCGATCGTACGCGCCCGGGCCGACTGCAACGCCGGTCGCGCGGTTGACGCCGTCCGCAGGAGTCTCTACTCTTTCATCGAACACACGTTCGTCCGCGACCTGCGCGCTTCGAAGACGGAGGCCCCATGCTCACCGACCGGCAACAGCAGATCTGGAACTACCTCGTCGAGTACGTCGACGCCCACGGCTACCCGCCGACCGTGCGCGAGATCGGCGAGGAGGTCGGGCTGGCCTCGCCGTCGACCGTGCACGCGCACCTCGCCAACCTCGAGCGTGCCGGGTTGCTCAGGCGCGATCCGACCAAGCCGCGCGCGCTCGAGCTGATCGGGCGGGAGCGCCGCGAGCCGGAGCCGGCGGGCGCCGGCGCCCTGGACGCGGTCCGGCTGCCGCTGGTGGGCGAGATCGCGGCCGGCGGGCCGCTGCTCGCCGAGCAGAACATCCAGGACTACCTGACGATGCCGAGCTCGACCAAGGGCGACTTCCTGCTCCGGGTCAAGGGCGAGTCGATGATCGGCGCCGGCATCCTCGACGGCGACCTCGTGATCGTGCAGCGGGCACAGGATGCGCGGAACGGTGAGATCGTGGTCGCGCTCGCCGGACAGGACGAGTCCGCCGACGAGGCGACGGTCAAGACCTTCTACCGCGACAACGACCGGGTGCGCCTGCAACCCGAGAACGACGCGCTCGAGCCGATCTACGCCGACCACGTCCAGATCCTCGGACGCGTCGTGGGAGTGTTCCGGGAGCTATGAGCGTAGTCGGCAACGTCGAGCCGTTCGCGCGCACGCTCGAGCAGGAGCTGGCGGCTCTCCTCCGCGGCGCCTCGCTCGAATGCCTCGTCTGCGGCGAGTTCGTCATGCACGCCCGCGCAGGAGTCGTCTTCTGCCCCGAATGCGGGAGCCAACTCGGAGACGAGACTGCCCTTTCTGCGGATCCGGGGGTAGAATTCGGCGTGCAGGCCGGGTGACCGCGGGCTCGCGCAAGCGGGCTCGAGGAAAGTCCGGACACCGTAGGGCAGGACGCTGGCGCAAGCCAGGCGGCGAAAGCCGACGGAAAGTGGAACAGAAAGGAGACCGCCACCGGCGTACATGTCTCTTCGTAGCCTTTGCAGCGTTGAGACGCCGGCGGTAAGGGTGAAACGGTGGGGTAAGAGCCCACCAGCGACCGCGGCGACGCGGCGGCTAGCCAAACCCCGTCCGGTGCAAGGTGAACAGGGCCCGCCACGAGGCTGCCCGCCCAGGGCCCGGGTAACTGCCTAGAGGGATGGTCACCCAAGACAGAATCCGGCTTACAGGCCTGCTACGGGAAAAGCCCTGGAAACGGGGCTTTTTCTATGGACCCGATTCGCCGGCGACTCGTCAGGCTCGCTCCGTGGCGGGCTGACTGCGGTCTCCGTGGAACCGCTCGGCGCGGTCGCCCGACGTGTC
>CAWBLB010000002.1:0-47970 GCA_963789585.1 uncultured Actinomycetes bacterium
CGGCGCCGAACGAGTTCGACTGGCTCGAGTCGGTGGCCGAGAAGAATCCGTAGGTGGCGCCGCCGGCCAGGGCCACGATCGCAGCCAGCGACACGAGCATAGCTGAGCCGCCACGGCCAGCCGCTTCGAGCCGCGCCGCTTCCTGCCGGTGCTCTTCTCGGGAACCAGCGAGAGCTGTCCCTCCGCGGCGGCCGGGTCGTTCGGCCCGGACGGCCGCGACGGTGTGTGCGCCAGCGATGCCGACGGGCAGACAGGCCCTCGAACGCGAGGAAGCAGGCCATGCCGCAGCGTCTGGGTCAGCGCCGAGCGGTGAAGCACCCCGCGAAGCAGGCGGCGACAGCTTGAACGGAAACCGCAGAGCCGCGACTCCGCGGATCAGGGGCCGAGTCACGAGCGGGCCCTCCGCAGGCGGCGCCCGGCTCGCGGGCAGCAACCAAAGCAAGCGACACGGCGCCGCCGGCCGCACGCTGCAGCCGCCTCACGCCGGATCGCTTCCTGTCGTTGCTCCTACTGGACACCTGCTGCTCCTTGTTGGACTTGATGGACATTGGGATCAGGGGAACGGATCCCCCGTCACCGCCGGCCGGCGGGAAGGCCCGGCCGGCGGTGAGGAGGGAGTAAGGCTGGCCCGTGAGGAGAGGGGCGGAGACGAACTCCGCGCCCCTCCTCGGGCGGTTCCTCGGGTTACGGGGTTCCGTGCGGGCCATTCGTTCCGACTAGCTCCAGCTGATTCCGGCGCTGGGCTGACCAGCCGTCTGCGATAGCGGGTCACCGTTGTTGCCGGCCTGGACCGCGTACAGCGTCATGTCGAGCGTGGCGCTCAGGTCCTGGTAGTCATTCCCCGTGGCCGTCGGCAGCCCGAAGTTGACCGTGATCGTGTACGTGTGATCGCCGCCAACGCCGTTGCCCGCATCGCTCGCGACCCACAGCTTGTCGCCCGAGGAGCCATTGAGAACGCCCCCCGCGGTGAACGAATCTCCGAGGTCGTCCGTGATCTGGTACTGCAGGCCGGCCGGGCTGGCGTCATACAGCGTTCCGTCGGGGGTCAGGCTCAGGCCGATGTCGGCCGGAACGCTGCCCGTGTACTGGACCTGGAACGTGCAAGACGCATCCTTCGGCGACTGGGTGTTGCCGGTCACATCGGCTCCGGTATAGCCGGTCGACTCGTCGCCCGGCACCATGTTCGTGATCGTGCACTCGTGATTCACCGGAGTGCCGAGCGTCAGCGTGCCCGACGCGAACGAGCTCTGCGTCGCCGGCGCGTTGGCGCTGAACAACCCGAAGGTGACGCCGGTGGCGAGTGCCACGATCGCCCCCACGCTTGCGAGCGTTCCCGCCGCAAGAAATAGACGCTTTTTCCCAACCATTTTTCTTCTCCTGTTTTTCGTTTGACTTTGAGGAAACGTGGTTCTCTGCATTGCTGCAAAATCGGTCTTGCGCGTGGTCTTTCGCCCTAGCGTTCGGTCACCAGGCACCTCCCGCGTCGGCGTCAGGCCGGCAAGGCGGACTCCGGCCGTTGTTGAGGGTGAGGACGCCGACGCTCACAGCGCCTCGCCCTCCGTACCGTCGGAATCCGACGGGTCCTTGGCCGGCTCGTCCTCCTCGCGCGCCCAGCGGCGCAGCGGTTCGGCGACGAACCAGAGAATCGGCGCCAGCAGGAGCAGCGCCAGCACGATCGGCTTGTGCAGGTTGTAGAGGAAGTAGCCGCCGCGGGGGATCTTCCCGACGTAGGTGCCGATCACGGTCGAGGCGGGCCGCAGCGTCGCGTCGGGGGCGTTGTTCGCGTCGCCCTTCGTCTGGTAGAGCACCTTGCCGCCCTGGTGGACGACCTTGACGATCCGGTGGGTGATCACCGTCGTCGAGCCGGGGGCGTCGTAGAAGGTGATGATCTGGCCGGCGCGGAGCCGGGTCGCGCCGGCGGCGCTGACCTGGTTGTCGAAGATCAGGTCGCCGGTGGAGATCGCCGGGCCCATCGAGCCCGAGAGGACGACCAGGATCGGGTGACCGAAGGCCGTGTACTGCTGCTTGGTCGAGAGGCGGGTCGCGACCGCGATCACGATCACGACCGCGGCGACCATCACGACGACGACCGCGACGAGCGTGCCGGCGAGGTCCCCCACCTTCCACAAGAGGCTGCGGCGCGGCGGAGCGCCGTTCACGGCCGCTCCTGGATTGCTTCTACGAGACTCATCCGACCTCCCTCAACCAGACGAAGTTCATGGACGCGTTTGCGCTCTGGGCGCTGTTGCCGACGTCCTTGGGGAACGAGACGGTGAAGCGAAAGCTGTGCTGCTCACCCGGGGCCCACAGGCCACCGCCCGAGCCGGGAAGCGCGAACGGCGAGGTCGCCGTCCAGCCGCTCGCAAGCGGCCCGTCGTACACCGTTCTCGCGTCGTCCTCGATGATCTGCAGGTTCAACTCGCGCGTCAGCGATCCGGTCAGCGCCTGCTCGTACAGCGCGATCGTCGACGGGGGCCCGCCGGCCGCGGCGGTGACCGTCACCAGCCTCGAATCGCTGTCGCCGGGCACCAGATCCGTGTCGGCGAAGGCGGGTTCGCCGGCCGGGCTGACGACAGGGGCGCTGAACGACACGACAGGGGCCGTCCCGGTGCCGGACCCGCTTCGAACGAAGTAGGCGTAGGCGGCGACCGCGACGAAGAGCGCCAGCGCGATCGCGCCGGGGACCATGACCCGGCCGGTCAGCCGCCTGATCATGAGTGGCCCGTCCTGATCGTGATCGTGACCCGGCGGTTCTTCGCCCGGCCCTGGGGGGTCGCATTGGAGGCGACCGGGTCTGCCTCGCCCTTCCAGGCGATCCGGATCCGGCTCGCGTGGATGCCGTGCTGCTCGAGCCAGCCGGCGACGGTCGTCGCCCGCTCCTTCGAGAGGACAAGGTTGTAGGCGGCCGCGCCGACGCTGTCGGTGTAGCCGGTCACCGTGATCTGTCCGCTCGGGTAGTGGGCGTTCAGCGCTTTGACGACCGCCGCGAGGACGCGGGCCGAGCCGCGCAGGAGCGTCGACTCACCGGTCGCGAAGAACAGATCCGGGATGGTCAGCGTCGCGGTGAGGCTCGACTTGCCCTTGCCCTTCGAACCTGCGCTCGCACCACCGCCGACGGTTGTCTTGCCGTTGACGGTCGTCCTGACCCTGACCTTGACCCTGGCGTGACTCCGCGCCGTCACCCTGGCGCCCTTCGAGTCGCGGGCGGTCACGACCGCCAGGTTCGTGAAGCCCTTGGACACGAGCACGGCCACGCAGCGGTAGCTGCGCGAGTGGCCGGGAGCGAGCGTCCCGAGCCGCCGGCCGCAGTCCGCCGCAAGCTTGTCGGCGACCGTGACGGCATGGAGGCTGTCGGTGCCCGCGTTGGTCACCTTGATCCTGAAGTGGGCGCTCGGGTAGTCGACGGCGACCCGCGACGAGGACTGCGCCTCCCGCGAGACGACCACCATCGTCAAGAGCTGCGACTGCGGGGTTATCGCGATCGTCAGGTGCGACAGCCGCGGCGGCGTGAGCGGAGCCGTCAGCACGATCCTCGCATGTGCGGTCGCCGACACCCTCGGCCCGCTCGGAGGCTTCCCGATCACCGTCGCCGCGTTCAGGAACCCGCTCCTCACGTGCGCACGCGAGCACGTGTACTTGCGCGACACGCCGGCGGGCATCACACCGAGCGAGCGCTTGCACGCCGAGACGCGCGAGTCGCTCACCGTGACGCCGGTGAGCCTGACCCCGAGGCCGTTCGTGACCGTGAAGGTGAACTTCGCCGTCCCGCCGATCGCGACGCCCTGCGACGACGGGGCGATCCTGAGCGACAAACCCTTGCCAACGTTGTTCGGCGGCGTCAGCGGCGCCGTCGCGTTCGCCGGGCCGTCGCGGCCCGAGCCGTTGTAGCTCAGCGTCACCACCGCCCCGATACAGCCGTTCTGGTTTCCGGCGGCGTCGGCCATCTGCACCGTCGGCCAGCTCGAGGACGCGAACCCGAGCGACCGGAGCGAGCTCGAGCCGGGCGGGATCGCGAGCGGCAGTGTTGCGCCGAACTGCGTCACGGCGAAGTCGTTGGGCGTGCAGGGAAGCGCGGGAGTCGCGTTCGGCGCGCTCACCGACTGGATCCCCACGGTCAGTCCGGACAGCGCCACGACATCGTCGTTCCGGTTCGAGAACGCGAGATCGATCGGTGCGGGAGCCATGCCCGGATAGAGCGACCCCGGCGGATTCCCGCTGATCGCCAACCCGATCCCCTCCGCCAGCACGACCGCCGGGCTCGCGAGAGCACCGCCCGCGAGCACGCAGGCCGCCACCGCGACGGCGACGCCCGCCACCGCACCCGGCCGCAAGAAGAAACGCCGCCGCCGGCGCCCGGAGCGATCACTCCGTTCGCTCAACACGCGCGCGGTCCCGCTTCCCGTCTCCCTCTGGCCCGGGGCCGGTGGGAGACCGGAGGACGGAAGACGCGCGCCGGCTCTGCGCCCGCGACCGAGGTCGCAGAGACCGGCCCCAACCGCACTCGACGAGCTAACCGCACTCAACCCAACCGCACTCGACGACCCAACCGCACGCGACGACAGGGACTCGAGGAGCTGGCCGGCTGTCGAAACCACGACAGGACCGGGGGTGCAGCGAGCGCCCGCCGCGGTCGATGCTCCGAGCTCCCTGGTCGTGTTCAAGCTCTGTCTCTCCTCCTGCCGTCCCAGCTGAAAAGCGAATGTGAAGCGGCGATCGCCGGTCTTCCAACAGCACCCGGGACGCTGGACGCACCACCGGGAAGAGGTCGACGATCCCCGACCCACGCACGCACCTAAACAGGGACGGGTTTGGACATCAGCCACCGATGGGGTAGGGATGGCTAGCCCGATGGTCCAGATCGCAATTGCCGGATAATCCAGCGTCTTTGCGTTCTGGTCGCTCTTCTACCCGGCCTTCCGCTGCCTGCTCCGGCCTATCCTGCCCCGCCGTCGCTCAACCGAGCTCTAGTGCGGCCTCTCGTAGCCTTTGACCTGAAACGCGGGCGTGCGAGGCCGCACTTGCGGCCGCTTCGCGGCCGTTGTTCTTTGTCTGGGACAGAGGCCGGCGCAGGCGGTCGGAAGTCTGGGGTACGGGCCGGAGGGCGCCAGGAGTCGAAAGATCATCCCGGCCACGCAGCGGCCGGGCAAATGCGGCGTCACGAAGGCGGGTTTCGAGTGAAACGTTGGGAGACGTCGCACTAGAAGCTGGAGATCGTCGTGCTTCGGCATCAGCCGGCGCTGCTTGGCCGGCAGACGGCACGCAAGCAGAGAGACCGGCCACAACCCGAACGACCTCCAAGAGGCGGAAGGCGACGCCCCTCCCGGCGTCCCCGGTCAGCCGCCGGACGGCTGACAGGCCTCTCGAACCCCACGGGCTCACACACGGTTCGTATGCGCCCGCCCGCGCGGGCGCGGGATTCCGTGGACGGGTCGGGGACGGCTCAGCCCTTCCGCGCCTTCCTGTGCTTTCGATGACTCGTCTGCGTGGTATTCGTGACCGTCGTGGTGGTCGTGCTGGTGGTCGGCATCATCGTGATCATGCTCGGGGTGGTGGGCGTGGTTGCGGTGGTCGTGGTGGCCCCCGTGAGTCCCCTCGTCACCTGATCGAACACCGAGCGCAGGTCTGTCGCGACCATGGAGAGTGCTGCGATCCCGATCCCCACGATGACCGAAATGATCAGCGCGTACTCGGCCAGCGTCTGGCCCCGTTCACAGTGGAGCAACGACGATGACCGGTTCAGCAAGCGCCGGAAGCGGCTGCAGACTTGCCTCATATCACCTTCCACCTCCCTCTAGAACATCACTTCATGATGTAATCTCCTGATGCAATTGTCGGCGGGCGGGCCCGGTTGCACGTCACTCGATCGGGGGATTCGATCGAGGGTGGGTGAGCCGTGCCTGCGAGAGGCCGTCGGCGGTCGGGGCTCTTAGTGCACGCCTCCATCGTCGAGAACATCTCGCAGTTGGCACGCGCCCGTCGAATCCCGCCCGCACTGGACTAGAATCGGGCAGCACATGCCGCACGCGAGCTACCGGCGGGCATCGGCCCGGATGCGGCGGTGACCGCGGTCTCAGCTCGCCGTTTCGCAGTTCGCCGGGGTCCCGGCGCGGGCGGGACCGGGGCGTGAGCGCCCGCCCGGACCCGACCGTCCTGATCGACCCGGACCATGGGCCCGAATCGACCCGCCCGGTCGGGATGCACGTGCTCGGGGACTTCTGGGGCTCGCGTGCCTGCCCGGGCACCGTTGCGGAGCTCACCTCGCTGATGGTCGAGGCGGCGACGCTCGCCGGTGCAACCGTGCTCCAGACGATGAGTCACGTCTTCGAGCCGCAGGGCCTCACGGTCGTCCTGTTGCTCGCCGAGTCCCACATGTCGCTGCACACGTGGCCCGAGCGGGACCTCGTCGCGGTCGACATCTTCACCTGCGGCGAGTCGATGGACCCGCAGCGGGCGATCGATCGCCTCGGCGCCGCGCTCGCCCCGACGCGCGTCGTCGTCAAGACGCTGCCCCGAGGAGCCCTTCCCGCTGACGCCTGAGCCAGTCGTTCCTCCGGACATCTGGTTCGTCCAGGGCTCGCTCCCCTACTCCGAGGAAGACGTCCGGATCTCCGTGCGGGTGACCGAGACGCTCTTCAGCGGGAGGAGCGACTACGGCGAGATCAAGGTCCTCTCCACCCCGTTCTTCGGGAAGATCCTCGTCATCGACGGGATCATCCAGATCTCGGCCAGGACGGAATTCGTCTACCACGAGATGATGGTCACGCTGCCCTGCGTCCGGCACGGGGCCCCGCGCTCGATCCTGATCCTCGGCGGAGGCGACGGCGGTGCCGTCAAGCACGCCCTGCGCATCGGCACCGTCGAGCGAGTCGTCGTCGTCGAGATCGACCCGCTCGTGCTCGACGTCTGCGCCCGCCACCTGCCGGAGGTCGGCGACGGCTGCTTCGATGACCCCCGGGTCGAGTTGACCGTCGGCGACGGGCGGCGCTTCGTCCAGGACTGCAGGGAGACGTTCGACGTCATCTCGCTGGACCTGACCGACCCGACCGCCGGCGGGCCGTCCGAGGGCCTCGTCTCGGCGGCGTTCCTGCGCGAGGCGGCGGCGCTCCTTTCGCCGGACGGCGTCGTGATGACCCACTGCGGCTCGATCATCTTCCAGAGCGCCAAGACACGATCGGTCGGCGAGCACGTCCGCTCCGTGTTTCCGCACGCAACGCTCCATCTCGCGCTCGTGCCCGAGTTCGAGCTGACCGAATTCGGCTTCCTCGCCTGCGCGATGCGTCCGGAGCCCCCGGCCGGAGAGGTGGCGGAGCGGTTCCGCCGCCTGGTCACCACGCCGACGCGCCATCTGACACCGAACACCTACGCCGCCTCGCGCGTCCTCTCGCCGTACCTGACGGAACTGGCCGGATTCTCGAACGCCCCGGCCTGACGGGCGACGGCCGGGCCGTCGCCCGACCGCAGGTTGCGGAGCCCGAACGCTCCGTGTAGAAAGGGGCGGTGGGCAACGCCGCTGCCGCACCATCCGGGCTCGGGTCTATTCGACGTCTCGCCGAGAGGTCGCAACGACACGCGGCGCGCCTCCCGCGGAAACGACGATGAGTCAGCTCCTCCAGGCCGGCGACGAGATCGGGGGCTACCGGATTCGCGGCCTCCTCGGCAAGGGCGGGATGGGGCTCGTGTACGACGCGGAGCACGCGATCCTCGGCCGCAGAGCTGCGCTGAAGACCCTCTCGCCCGACCTCTCCTCGGAAGCGGACTTCAGGGAGCGGTTCATCCGCGAGTCGCAGCTCGTCGCGGCCCTCGACCACCTGAGCATCATCCCGATCTACGACGCCGGCGAGGCCGAGGGCTCCGTCTACCTGGCGATGCGCCATGTCTCCGGCGGCGACCTCCACGACGAGATCGCCAGAGGGCCGATGGACCCGCATCGGGCGATCGAGATCGTCGACCAGGTCGCGAGCGCCCTCGACGCGGCCCACGACCACGGCCTCGTCCATCGAGACGTGAAACCGGCGAACGTCCTCCTCGACGCCAACGGTCGCGCGTATCTCAGCGACTTCGGGATCGCGAAGATGTTCCGCTCCAAGGGCATCACGCCCACGGGCCACTTCGTCGGCACGCTCGACTACGCCTCGCCCGAGCAGATCAGGGGTGAGGCGATCGGCCCCTCCTCCGACATCTACGCCTTCGCCTGCCTGCTCTTCGAGTGCCTGACGGCGCGAAAGCCGTTCGACCGCGAGACCGACGTCGCCGTCATGCACGCGCACCTGGTCGCCGACCGTCCCCGGATCACCTCGCTCAGGCCCGACGTGCCGCCGGCGTTCGACGAGGTGCTCGCGCGAGGGCTCGCCGTCGACTCGTCGGAGCGGTTCGCGTCGTGCTCGGAGTTCGTCGAGGCGATGCGGGGCTCGCTCGGCGGGAAACGCGTCGCGCTCCGCCCCGCGCCGTCCCGGCTCGAGACAGGGGCGGTCGCGAGCGTCGGCGCCGGGCTGACGAACTTTCGCGCCGAGCTCACGCCGCTGATCGGGCGCAGCGTCGAGGTCGCTGCAATCGCCGAGCTCCTGCAGGGCGCCGACGTGAAGCTCGTGACGCTCACCGGCCTGGGAGGCACCGGCAAGACACGCCTCGCGACGGCGGTCGGCCGGACGCTCGACGGCGCGCTCGGGCAGGCGTTCTTCGTCGACCTGGCGCCGATCGCCGACCACGAGCTGGTCGGCTCGACCGTCGCGAAGGTCGTCGGGGTCGACGAAGGCGGCGACAGCACCCCGCTCGAGGGTGTCACGCGGCGACTCGCCGGAAGCCCGGTGCTGATCGTGCTGGACAACTTCGAGCAGGTGCTCCCGGCAGCCACGTTCGTGAGGGAGCTGCTCGACGCGATCCCCGACCTGACCGTCCTCGCAACGAGCCAGTCGGCACTACGGCTCCGCGGCGAGCGCGAGTTCCCGGTGCAGCCGCTCTCGCTGCCCGGGGACGGCGCCGACGGCGCGGGCGTCGAGTGAATCCGCCGCCGTCGACCTGTTCGTCGACCGCGCCCGGGCGGCCAGACCGGACTTCGCTCTCAACGACGAGAACCGCGCTGCGGTGGCGGCGATCTGCATCCGCCTCGACGGCCTGCCCCTCGCGATCGAGCTCGCCGCGGCCCGCGTGAAGCTGCTGCCCCCCCGATCGATCCTCGAACGGCTCGAGCAGCGAGGGCTCGAGCTGCTCACCGGCGGCGCGAGCGACCTTCCGGCGCGGCAGCGGACGCTGCGCGACGCGATCGAGTGGAGCTACAACCTGCTCGAGCCGAACGAGCAGGCCCTGCTCGCGCGCCTCGGTGTGTTCGCCGGCGGCTGCTCGCTCGAGGCGGCCGACGCGATCTGCGGCGACGGCACGGGGATCGGCGACGTGCTCGACACGATCGCCTCACTCGTCGACAAGAGCCTTGTCCGGCAGCAGGACGGGATCGACGGTGAGCCCCGCTTCGGGCTCTACGAGACGATCCGGGCCTACGCCGTCGAGCGGCTGGAGGAGAGCGGCGAGCTCGACGCGCTCCGGCGGCGCCACGCCGAGCGCTGCCTGACCCTGGTCGAGAGCGCGGAGCCGGAGCTCGTGCGGGCGAACCAGACGATCTGGCTGCAGCGCCTCGACGAGGAGTACGCCAACATCCGGGCCGCTCTCGCCTGGGCGGCGGAAGCCGGTGAGCACGAGCTCGCGCTGCGGATCGCGGCCGCCCTCCCCCGGTACTGGAGCAGCCGCGGCCTCATGGGCGGGGACCGCCGCCGGCTCACCGAGACGCTCGCGAGCGCCGGCGGCATCGCCCCCGCGCTCGCCTCGAAGGCCAACTTCGCAGCGGGCTACACCGCGCTGGACGAAGGCGAGTACGCAGCGGCGCGGACGTTCTTCGAGCGGAGCCTCGAGCTGGCGCGCGAGGCGGAGGTCGGCGAGGCGCCGGCGCTCGCGCAGCTCGCCTGGCTCACCATGGCCGCCGGCGAGCTCGATCCGGCAAGGCAGCTCGCCGAGCGCAGCGTGGAGCTGGCGACCGCCGCCGACGACAAGCTGACCGCGTCGGGAGGCCTCGGGACGCTGGCGGAGATCGCCTTCGCACAGGGCGGCTACCGCGACGCGTCGGATCTGTTCGAGCGCAGCCTCGGTCTGCGGCGCGCGCTCGGAGACAGGCGGCTGACGGCGAACTCGCTGCTCGGCCTGGCGCGCGTCTCGCTGCTCGACGACCGCCTCGACGAGGCGATGGAGGCGCTCGAGCAGGCCTACGGCCTCGGGATCGAGCAGGGAGACACGTGGATCGAGTCGATCGCGATGCTCAACCTCGGCCGCGTGCTCCTCCACCGGCGCGAGGCGTCGAACGCCCGCGCGCTGCTGGGACGGGCGCTCGAGCTGGCGCACACCCGGAACGACAGACGGGTCGAGGCCGAATGCACGCAGGCGCTCGGGGCGGTCTGCGCGATCGAAGGCCGTCCGCAGGAGGCGATTCAGCTCTTCGCAGCGGCGGAGCAGCTGCGCGAGGCGACCGGGGGCGTGGCCTCGCCGGTCGAGAACGCGACGCGCCTCCGATTCCTCGACCCGCTTGCCGAGGCCGGCGTGCCGGGAGGCTTCGACGCGGCCTGGGAGGCAGGCCGCGCACTCGGCGGCGACGAGATCCGCGCGCTCGCCCTGGCGAGCACGCGCCCCTCGGCCGCCACGGTCGTCGGCGAACTGTGATCCGGGCCCGGGCCGCGGTCGGCAGCCGTTGCCCCGGGTGCCGCGGGATTCCCGACCGCCGGTGACACGGCCCCGCGCGGGCGAGTCGAGGAACGCTCGGCCGCGGCTCGGCGGCGGGCGCTTTCTCGCCGGCTACATCTGCCTCGCGCTCGGCCTGGCGGCGGCGATCGCGGCGGCGCTGACCCTCGGGCACAGCCGCTCGACCTCACCCGGGTTCGCGGGCTCCTACACCTCGGGATCGGCCTGTCTGGGAGGGTCGGAGAGCAATCCGATCACGATCGACCAGTCGGGGCAGTTCGTCAACCTCGGCGGGGGCCCGGGCGGTTCGTTCCGGATCCACGACGGCGTCCTGCAGGGGATGCTCCGCTGCCGCGACGGCAGCCATGCTCCGTTCCGTCTCGAGGTCGGCAAGGGCGGCCGCATCGCGGGCACAGTCGAGGGGACTCCGGTCACGCTCACCACGGCGACGGCCGCCCACGGCGCCCAGTCGACCCTGGGGCCGGAGGACGTGGTCGGGCGTCTCCTGCTCGCGATCGCGATCGTGATCGTCTGCGCACGCCTTGCCGGGGCGGCCGGCACCAGGCTCGGCCAGCCTCGCGTGATGGGTGAGGTGGTCGCGGGGATCCTGCTCGGGCCGACGCTGCTCGGCGCCGTCTGGCCCGACGCGCAGCACTACCTCTTCCCGGCGCAGATCGGCCCGATGCTGACCGGGCTGTCGCAGGTCGGCCTCGTGCTCTACCTCTTCCTCGTCGGGATGGAGTTCGACCCGACGCTCCTGCGCGGGAGGATGGGTCAGGCGGCCTTCGTCACGAGCGCCAGCGTCGCGGTTCCCCTCGGCCTCGGACTGCTCGCGGCGGTGCCGCTGTACACGCTCCTCGCGCCGAGCGGCGTACGCTTCTTCTCCTTCGCGCTGTTCGTCGGCGTGGTCATCTCCATTACCGCATTCCCGGTGCTCGCCCGGATCCTCGACGAGCGCCGAATGCTGCATCGCCCCGTCGGGGCGCTGACGCTGGCCTCGGCGGCGATCGGCGACGTGGCCGACTGGGGTCTCGTCGCGCTCGCACTGGCCGTCGCCGGCTCCGCCTCCGGCCTGCACGCGCTGGTCGTGATCGGCTGGACGACGCTGTTCGTCGTCGGCATGCTCGTGTTCGTCAAGCCGTTCCTCGGCCGCGCGGCAGTCGCCTATGCCGAGGTCGGGCAGCTTCCGATCGTCTGGACGGGGACGATCTTCGTCGCCGTCATGCTCTCCAGCTTCGCGTCGCAGCGGGCCGGCGTCGCGCCGATCTTCGGCGCCTTCGTGATGGGCTCGATGATGCCGCGGAACGCCGGTCTCACGACCGACGTCAGCCGCCGGTTCGACGACTTCGTCGGCCTCATCCTGCTCCCGCTCTTCTTCGTGGTCAACGGCCTCCAGGTCGATATCACCGGCCTCGACAACGGGCTCCTCTGGCTCGTCGCGCTCGGCGTGCTCGGGGTCGCGGTCGCGGGCAAGCTCGGAGGGGGCTTCATTGCCGCCCGGTATGCCGGCTTCTCGTCGCGCGACTCGGGCGTGGTCGGCGTCCTCCTCAACACGCGCGGGTTGACGGAGCTGATCGTGCTGAACATCGCGCTCGGAACGGGCGCGATCTCGGAGAAGCTGTTCTCGATGCTCGTTCTGATGGCGATCGCGACGACCGCGATGACGGGCCCCGGGCTGCGCCTGCTCGATCCCCGCCGGGAGCTCTCGGCGCAGGCCGAGGACGAGCTCGGGGACGCCGAGGCGGGCCTACCGTCCCTCCGGTCGATCGTGGTCGCCCCGCAGGACGAGCGCAACGCGGGCGGCCTGCTCGCGATCGCCGAGCCCCTCGCCCGCTCGCAGCCCCCGCGAGAGCTCGTGATCGTCGAGGTGTTCCGGCCGACCGGGCTCGTCGCGAACCGGCTGCGGGACGAGGACGAGGTTGCGCAGGCCGCGAGGCGGCTCGACGTCCAGCGGAGACTGCTCGCAAGCGGCGGGATCACCGCCCGCGTCGCTGCGTTCCGCTCCGGCGACCCGGCTCGCGACTACGTCCGGATCGCATCCCGGGAGCAGGTCGACCTGCTGATCGTCGACGGCCGCAGGCCGCTGCTCGGCGAGGGTGTCCTCACCGGCTCGGTCTCCCGCATCCTCGACGAGGCGCCGTGCGACGTGGCGGTGCTGGTCGAGCGAACGGAGATGCCGCGCATCGATGCCGAGCACCCGGTCGCGGTTCCGTTCGGCGGCGCCGAGCACGACTGGGCGGCGCTCGAGCTGGGAGCGTCGATCGCAGCCGCGGGCAGGACGACGCTCCGCCTGATCGGCTCGGCCGGAACCGCCGAGACCGGCGACGCCGGCCGCCTGCTGGCGCAGGCCGCGATGGTGGTTCAGGGCTTCATGGGAGTCGATGCCGAGTCGGTGCTGACCGAGCCGGGCGGCGGGATCGTCGAGGCGACCGCGGATGCAGGCCTCCTCGTCCTCGGCCTGCGTGAAAGCTGGCGCCAGGAGGGAGTCGGCGAGGTGCGCGCCGCGATCGCCCGCCGGGCGGCGGTGCCGGTGCTCTTCGTGCGGCGCGGGAGCCGCCCCGGGCTGCTCGCGCACGAGGGAGCCGAGCTGACACGCATGCGCTGGTCGTCCCTGGATCCTGCGCCGCCCCATGACGGCTCCTGAAGATCAGGCGGCGCCGGCTTCGACCAGCCCGGCGTAGGCGCCCGCGGTCACGGGGCGCTCGACGGGGTCCTTCGCCAGCGCACGCAGGAGCGCGGAGGCGAACTCTGCCGGCAGCTCCGGCCGGGCGAGCAGCGGGTCCGGCGGCTGCTCCTCCAGGTGCGCGATGCCGACGGCCAGCATGCTCCGCCCGCCAAAGGGCGGAATGCCGGCGACGCACTCGTAGAGCGTGCAGCCGAGCGCGTAGATGTCCGTCGCGGCGTTCGCCTTCGTGCCCCTGATCAGCTCCGGCGCCATGTAGTCGGCCGTCCCGAGCAGCCGGCCGGGACGGGTCAGCGCCGTGTAGCCCGCGCCCTTGGCGAGGCCGAAGTCGGTCAGCAGCGCGTCGTCGCCGGCGAGGATCACGTTCGACGGCTTGACGTCCCGGTGGACCATGCCCGCCGCGTGCATCGCGTCGAGGGCGGATCCGAGCTGTGAGGCGAGCCGGGCCACGTCGCCGGGCGCGAGCGGCCCCGACCGCTCGATCCGTGCGCCCAGCGTCTCGCTACCCGCGATGTAGCCGGAGGCGATGAAGGAGACCCCGTCGGCCTCGCCGGCATCGATCAGCGGGACGAGGTGCGGGTGGTGGAGCTCGCGTGCGGCCCGCACCTCCTGCGACAGGCGGGCACGGAACGCGTCGTCGCGCGTCAGTTCCGCGCGGAACACCTTGAGCGCGACCTCGCCCCCATCCGGCGCGACCGCGCGGTAGACGACGCCGGCCGCGCCTTCGCCGAGTGCCTCCTCCAGCCGGTACGGACCGACACGGCTCCCCGGTCCCAGAGCTGCGGGACCAACGCTCAAGGCGCTCAGCGCGGCTTCTGCCTGGACAGGATCAGCACGATCGCCCCGAAGAAGAGCGCTGAGAAGCCGAGCAGAAGGCCGTACGTCTCGCCGGTCCCGAGCGTGAAGAACGAGAGCCCGTACCGGTTCTGCGACTGCGCCGCCGGATCGGCGGCGAAGCGGGCGTTCATGTGCAGCGCGGTGCCGGCGCCTTCGAACGCCCAGCGGCCGAAGCTCGTCGTCGACACGGCCGCCATCACGCCGGTCATGCTCTTGACCGTCTCGATCCCCCCGCCGACGAGCAGCTGCATCGTCATCGCGACCGGCGCCAGCGCCGTGGCCTGATCCTCGTTCTGCGCCACGCTGGACACGAGCAGTCCCATGCCGACTGCCGCGAGCCCCGTGACGGCGAGGATCCCGAAGACGTCGAGGTAGGTCGCGGCCGATTCGTGGAACGGCCGCAGGATCGCGGTGAGCCCCAGCAGGATCACCGCCTGGATGAGCACGAGCGCGAAGAGCACAACGGTCTTCGAGACGAGGTGGGCTGCGATCGTCACCCCCATCGCCCGTTCCCGGGCGAAGATCGCACGCTCCTTGACGAGCTCGCGGGACGCGTCGACGGCGCCGAGCCAGATCGTGATCATCACGAGCAGGAACACGAGCTGAGTCGCCACGAGCGGCGTGCCGTGACCGGGCGGCTCGAAGACATTCGCCTTGAACAGCAGGAGCAGAAAGATCCCGAGCACCGGCGCCTGGAGGAGCAGGATCAGCAGGTTGATCCGGTCGCGCAGGAACACCTTCAGGTACCGGGCGGTGAGCGTGCTCGTCTGGAGCGCGAGGAGTCGGGGGCTCCAGCTCCGGCCGCCGCCCGCGCCCGACCGTGAGCCGTCTCCCGGGACGCCGGGCGGAGCGGGTCGGTCCTGCTCGAACTCGTGCCGCCACTCCACGGCGTCCCGGTCCTGGAGGGCCACGTAGATGTCCTCGAACGACTCGACACCGAAGAACTCGAGCGCGTCGGCGGGAGGGCCCGCAAAGCAGAGGTTGCCCCCTCGCCCCATCACGCAGAGCTTGTCGACGGTGCCGAGGCTGTGGGTGGCGTGGGTGACGACGACGACGGCGTGATTGCCGACCGCGGCGAGCGAGCGGAACAGCTGCATCATCTGCCGCTCGAGCCCGACGTCGAGGCCGGTCGTCGGCTCGTCGAGGAAGAGGATGCCGGGGTGGCTGAGCAGCTCGGTGGCGAGCCCGACACGCTTGCGCTGACCGCCGGAGAGCCGGCCGACCGGCTGCTCCCCGACGTGGTCGAGGGCGACGGCGGCGAGCGCCTCCCGGACCGCCCGGTCGATCTCCTCCGGCGAGGAGTCGGGCGGCAGCCGCAGGCGCGCGGAGTAGCGCAGCGACTCGAGCACCGTCAGCCGCGGGTGGACGATCTCGTCCTGGGGGAGGTACCCGATCTCCGCGAGCCTCGACCCGACCGGATCGCCGCTCAGGAGGACGGAGCCTTCGGTCGGCTTCGAGATGCCCGCCAGCACCTTCAGCAGCGTCGACTTGCCCGAGCCGCTCTCGCCGATCACCGCGACGAGCTCACCCGGCTCGACCGCGAACGAGAGCCGGTCGAGCAGCACGGTCGAGCGAACCGAAACCGTCAACCCGTCCGCCTCCAGCCGGAGCGCCCCCGTGTCGTCGAGCGGGACGAAGCTCTCGCCGTCGAAGATCAGCCGGTAGGAGCCGACCCCGATCTCGGTCCCCGGGACGAGCTGTGCCCGGTCGATCACCGTCCCGTTGACCCGCGTCCCGGAGCGGGAGCCGTGGTCGATCACCTCGACGCGGTCGCCGGACATGACGATCTCCGCATGGACACCCGAGATGGCCGGGCCGGAGAGCTGGATGTCGTTGCCGCTGTCACGCCCGATCGTCAGCCGCTTCGTCAGCGGGATGCGCGCGTGCTCGCTGGGCGCCGAGCCGCTCTCCGGCTCCTGGAGGAGGAAGCGGACGACCTCGCCGCCGACGGCGATCGTGTCCCCGGATTGCAGCCAGCGCGCCTCGTCGACCAGGCGCTCGCCGTTCAGGAACGTCCCGTTCGTCGAGCCGAGGTCGGCCAGGTACCAGCGCCCGTCGGACTGGACGATGCGTGCGTGATACCTCGACGCGAGCGCTGCGGAGACGACGACGTCGTTGTCGAGCTCACGCCCGATCGTGATCCCGCCGCTCGGCACCTGCAGCCGCCGGCCGTCGTGGATCGCGGTGGCCGCGGCGCCGCTGTCGCCGAGCAGCTCCTCGAGCGACCGCGCGACGGCCGTTGGAGATCGGACCTGCTCGACCGGCCTCGGCAACTCCACCGGGCTAGTGCGGCCTCTCGTGACGTTCGGCCCGAAACGCACGTGGCTGGAGGCCGCACTTGCGGCCACTCCGCGGCCGCAAGTTTGTGGCTTCGGTGACGGGAGCCCGGGGCGGGCGCGGGCGGTCGAGACGTGTGCTCCAGGTGGAAGGCCGGCGAAGCCCGAAGATCATCCCGGCCGCGGAGCGGCCGGTGAGTGCGGCGTCGCGGGAGGCGAGCCTCAGACGAAACGTTGCGAGACGCCGCACTAGGACGCAGACCAGGGCACGGGCAGGTCATGCGTCCCGAGCAGGTGGTAGACCGCCCTGACCGACCCGAAGCTGAGCATGTCCCCGTCCTTGAGCGCCTCGGCTTTGCCGGGCTCGAGCGTCGTGTCCCACACCCGCGTCTTGTTCCGGCTCTCGAGGTCCTCGATCGAGGCGCCGTCGTCACCGAGGTGGATCCTGGCGTGCCGGCGCGAGACCGATTTCTGCGTGTCGAACGGCGTCAGGTCGACCTCCGGGTTCATGGCGCTCTCGGCGTCCTCGCGCCCGACCAGGATCTCCGGCCCCTCGAGCGAGATGCGCTCGACCGGCTTCCCGTCCTGGAGGATGTCGAGCACGGCATGGCTCTTCGCCGTCTCCTCGTAAACGGCTCCGATCGTCAGCGACGGCCTCGCGACGAGGGTGGCCGAGTCGCCCATGATCGTGGTGGTGATGAGCTTCGTCACGCTCCGGCTCGGCATCAGGATGGTGTTCGCCTGGCCGGGAGCCTCCGGCAGCGTCTTCATCACCGCGAGGAGCGTGGCCGCCCGCTCGGGGCGCTGGAGCGGGTGGTTCTCCTCGAGCTCCGGCAGCTCCGAGATCACCTTGCCGTTGTGGACGAACAACCGCCTCCAGTCGGAGGGATTGAGCGGGATGAGGTCGTGGCGCTGACGGCGGGCCGCGTCGATCGCGGCGGCCCGCTTGGACGAGTCGACGCCGCTGCTCGCGCTGATCTGCGCGATGCGCTCGGCGCCGAAGTTGATCGGGGCGGCCTCGACGTACTCGGTCGCGCTCACCTCGAGCCAGGCGTAGGTGTCCTCCTTGATCTGGTCGGCAAGCCGGCGAATCGCCTCGGCCTGTGGCGTGCCGGCGTCCCTGGCCTTCCAGTACTCGAGCACGCGCGCGCTGTGCCCGATCATCCCGGTGTTGGCGCCGCCGCTCGTCAGGAAGTGCCCGTTGCCGAAGCTGTCGCCGGCGATGACGCCGTTCGGGGCGACCAGCGCATCCGTCCCGGCGCGCTCGACGAGGCTGAAGAGCTTCGGCCCGTAGACCATCTGGACCTGGCTCAGCTTCCCCCTCGGGATCTCGAGGACGTCCGCCGCGTGCTTCATGTAGTACTCGTAGAGCATGTGCTGGTAGGCCGCGAAGAACTGCGGCGTGTCCATGTCGGCGCCCTCGGGCGCGAGGCCCTCCGCGACCGGGTCGAAGGTCTTGAAGTCCGGGATCTGCACCAGCACCCAGCCCACCTCGGGATCGTTCTCGTGGCCGACGGCGATCTGCCGCACCCAGTACTCCTGCCCGTCCTCGTCGAACTCCGAGGAGATCCGGCGCCGCAACCGGCCGCCGACGAGCACCTCGACCAGGCCGGCGAGAAAGTCGGCCTGGGCGACGACCTCGCCGCGCCCGTCCCCGTGGTCGACCTTGACGTCGTGCTGCTCGAACCCCAGCCGTCTCGCGTCGCTGCTGTTTGCTCCCTCGGCGATCACGAACAGCTCGGGCACGCCGAGGTCCATCACCTCGGTGCCGGGCTCCCGCACGCGGACGAACTTGCCCTTGAAGTCGAACTCCTGCAGTGCCTCGATGCGAATGCGCACCCGGCCCTCGGCATCCGTGGTGAATCCCTCGTCCTCGTCGGGAGCGACGCGATGGTGGGTGAAGAGCTGCAGGCGGGGTGGGCGGCCGGCCTCGCGGTCCTGCTCCGCGACGCCCTCGAGATAGCGTCGAAGCAGCTTCTGGATCGAGGCGGCCTCCGCCTGGAAGGTCGACGGCCCGTCGAGGACGTCGACCATCGTCGTGCGGATCCGCGAGGAATCGGGCACGTCGGGCGGCACCGGCGACTCGAGCACGGTGATCACCCGGTTCGGAAACCCGTCGCGCCAGCGGTCGTCGATGAACTCGACGTCCCGGATCGTGCCGACGATGTGCTGGTCGACGTCGTACCCGTCGATCACCTCGTCGGCGACGATGTCCCCTCCGGATGTCTCCATGCTGTAGAAGCACTCCGAGAGGCTGAAGAGCTTCCCGTTCGCGCGGCGGGGCACCCCCTCCTCGCCGTAGCGCTCGAGCATCATCTGGTCGATCAGGCCGAGCTGGTGGAACAGGTCCTCGCGGAGGTTCCAGTGGACACCGAGAAACGGGTCGCCGCGCATCTCGACTCCCACCGCCCGCCGCCCCATGGCGACCGTCCACAGCATCGTCATCATGTTCGTCGCGCCAAGACCCAGTGCCACGAAGTCGGGCGAGGTCATGACGTCCCCGTTCGCATCCGAATGCAACTCGACCTCCCTCAGGCGTTACCCAGACAGGCCTATTCTGCTCTGTAGAGACAGGCCGGTCAACTGGATCTTTTCGGAGCCCGGCGGGGCGGCGCTGTCGCGAGATTCCAGCAATTTTGCCCTGTTGCCGCGGGCGAGAAGAACGTAGGATCTCGGGCCATGGCCGACCCGCTTGGACTGGACCGGGAGACGATGCGGGAGCTCGGCTACCGGACCGTCGACATGCTCCTCGACTGGCTCGAGGCCGAGGCCCCGCCGTTGCGCCGCGCCGCCCCCGACGAGATGCGCGCACGGGTCGCGGGGCCGCCACCCGACGGGCCGCAGCCATTCGACGAGCTGCTCGAGACACTGCGCAAGGACGTCCTGCCGTTCGGGAGCCGCGTCCAGCATCCCTCGTTCTTCGCGTTCATCCCCGGCAGCGGCACCTGGCCGAGCGCGCTCGGCGACTTCGTCGCGAGCGCCGCGAACGTCTATGCCGGTTCCTGGATGGAGTCGGCCGGGGTGACGCAGGTCGAGCTCGAGGTGCTCGGCTGGTTCGCCACCTGGGTCGGCTATCCCTCGACTGCAGGCGGGATACTCGTCAACGGCGGCTCCGCCGCGAACCTGACCGCTCTCGCCGCCGCCCGCGAGACGCTGGTCGGCGCGATGCGCCCCGACCTCGTCGTCTACGTCTCGAACCAGGCGCATTCGTCGATGCTGCGCGCCGCGCGCACGCTCGGCTTCAAGCCGGGACAGGTCCGCGTCCTGCCGGTCGACGGTCACTACAGGCTCGAGCCGCGGACACTGACCGAGGCGATCGACGCCGACCTTGCCGCCGGCCTGCGGCCGCTCTTCGTCTCGGCGAGCGGCGGCGCCACGAGCAGCGGCGTGGTCGACGCCCTGCCCGAGCTCGCGCGCATCGCGCAGGAACGCGGCGCCTGGTTCCACGTCGACGCGGCCTACGGGGGGTTTGCGACGCTGACCGAGCGTGGGCGGACACAGCTCGAAGGCATCGAGCTCGCGGACTCGCTCACGCTCGACCCGCACAAGTGGCTCTACCAGCCGTATGAGTGCGGTTGCCTGCTCGTGCGCGACGGCGAGAAGCTGCGCTCCGCGTTCGAGGTCAGGCCCGACTACCTGCGTGACTCGGAGGCGGCGGCGCACGAGGAGGTCAACTTCGCCGATCGCGGCCTCCAGCTGACGCGCACCTCCCGCGCGCTCAAGCTCTGGCTCTCGATCCGCTACTTCGGGCTCGACGCCTTCCGCGAGGCGATCGATCACTCGCTCGACCTGGTCGAGCTCGCGGCACGGTACATCGAGCAGAGCGAGTCGCTCGAGCTGATCGTTCCGGTGTCGCTCGGCATCGTCTGCTTCCGCCGCCGCGTCGAGGGTGCGGACGAGCGCGAGCTCGCCCGCGTCAACGACGGGCTCGTCGACGCACTCGAGCGCAGCGGCATCGGCCTCGTCTCCTCGACGCGCCTGGACGGCCGGTACGCGATCCGGCTCTGTCCCCTGAATCATTCCTCGACGGCCGAGGACGTGCTCCGGGTGCTCGCGTTCCTCGAGTCCGCCGACCCGAACGCCGGCCGTTCGCGCCCGACCTACGACCGGGACGAGGCCGGCTGGCTGCGGAGCCCCGAGGTCGATCCGTCGTCGCTGGCGCAGCTGCCCATCTTCAGCGGCCTCGCCGCCGGCGAGCTGGACCGTCTCGCCACCCTCGCCCACGTCCGGGAGGCGGCGCCGGGAGAGCGGATCGTCGAGCGGTGGGAGCCGTCCCGGGACTTCTGCGTCGTGCTCGATGGCTCGGTCGACGTCTTCGTGCGCGGAGAGCGTGTGCGCGAGCTCCACGCGGGCGACTTCTTCGGCGAGCTGGCGGTGCTCGAATGGGGCGCAGGCCCCGGTCATCCGCGGCTCGCGACCGTGGTCGCGCGCGAGGCGGTGCGGTTGCTCGTGTTCCCACCGGGGGCGCTCCCGCAGCTCGTGCGCGAGTTCCCGGCGGTCGAGTCCGAGATCGCCCGGGCCGCGCCCAAGGATCTGCGCGTCTCTTGAGCGCCTCCCCGCTCTTCACCCTTGCGGTGCCGTCTACGAACGTCGAGGCTGCCGTCGCGTTCGTCGGTGCGCCGTTCGACCTCACCGCGTCGTTCCGTCGGGGCTCCCGTGACGGGCCGAGTGCGATCCGGCGCCTGTCGGAGTCGCTCGAGACCTACAGCCCGGTCCTCGACTGCGATCTCGAGGACCTCGTCCTCGTCGATCTCGGCGACGCCGTCGCGGCCACGGTCGGCGACGCGCTGGCCGCGATCGAGGCCGCGTTCACACGCGCGCTCTCGATGGCGCGTGTCGCGGTGCTGATGGGCGGTGAGCACACCGTCACCCTGGCGGGCTACAGGGCCGTCCGCAAGGCCCACCCCGACGCGCTCCTCGTCCAACTCGACGCCCACGCCGACCTACGGGCCGAGTGGGAGGGCGAGGCGATCACCCACGCGAGCTGGGTGCACCAGGCGGGCGTCGAGTTCGGCTTCGAGAACATCTTCCAGTTCGGGATCCGCTCCCTCGCGCGCGAGGAAAAGGGTGCCGCGCAGCGGGTGGCGTGGACGAGCCCCGACCTCGTCCTGCCCGACGAGGTCGCGCAGCAGCTGCAGGGGCGGCCGATCTACCTGACGATCGACATCGACGTGCTCGACCCCGCCGTCGCGCCCGGAACCGGCTCGCCCGAGCCGGGCGGGGTGAGCTTCGCCGAGCTTGCCGCGTTCCTCTACGCGCTCGAGCCGTTCAGGATCGTCGCCTTCGACATCGTCGAGGTTGCACCGAACCTGGATCCGTCGGAGATCACGGGCGCCGCCGCCGCGAAGCTCGCACGCGAGGCGATCCTGCTCTTCGCCCGCGCTCGGGCGTCTGTGTGAGAATCGCCACGTGAGCGACCGCGAGCGGCACCTCTCCCGGCCGGCGGAGTCGATCGCCGTCGAGCCGCGGACGATCGCCGGCCTGCTCGAGGCGATGGGTCGCACCGGCTTTCAGGGCCGGTCGCTGGCGACCGCGCTGGAGGTGCTGGTGCGGATGATCCAGGAGGAGGACAACACGATCTTCCTCGGCTATGCGGGCTCGCTGAGCACCACCGGGCAGTCCGCGATCGTGCGCTGGCTCGTCGAGAACCGGTTCGTGGACGTCGTCGTCGGCACGGGCGCCAACCTCTCCGAGGACATCTTCGAGGGGCTCGGCTTCCGCTACTACCAGGGAACGCATCTCGCCGACGACGCCGAGCTGCTCAGCCTGCAGATCGACCGCTTCTACGACATCTACGCGGACGAGCTCGAGTACCGCCGGCTTGAAGGCTTCATCGGCGAGTTCGTGGGCAGTCTCGAGGCCGGCAGCGTCCATTCCTCCGCGGACTTCCTGCGCCGGTTCGGCGAGTACCAGCTCGACCGAGGGGTCGAGAGCATCACCGCGTCGGCCGCCCGGGCCGGCGTGCCGGTCTTCTCCCCCGGGCTCGCCGACAGCGGCTACGGCGTCGCCGCGACGCTCCACGCGCTCGAGCACGGGCACACCGTCGTGCTCGACCAGTTCGCCGACTTCAGGCAGCTGGCCGAGATCGGCAAGCGGGCAGGGAAAACCTCGGTGATCTACATCGGCGGCGGTGTGCCGAAGGACACGATCCAGCTCGTCACGGTGATGGTCGACCTGGCGCGTGGCGGCGACGAGATCGCGCCTCACGCCTACGCCGTGCAGATCACGACCGACTCGCCCCAGTGGGGCGGGCTCTCGGGCTGCACCTTCGAGGAGGCGATCAGCTGGGGGAAGATCGACGAGGGCGCCGCACGCGCGGTCTGCTACTGCGACGCGACGATCGCGTTGCCGATCCTCGCGCACGCGCTCCTGGAGCGCGGCGTCGAGCGCGTGGGAGCGCCCGACTTCGGCTGGCTCGGCGAACCGGCCGGATCTCCCTCCTAGGCCCGACGGGCCGGCTCAGGGCTCAGCGACCCGGCTGCCGGAATTGCCGGCCGGTGCACGACGAGCGCGGCGACGACGACGCTCATCGCGCCGAGGGCGACCGCGATCTGCGACCCGGTCGGAGAGCCGAAGGGAACGACCCAGTAGACGAGCGGCGCAAGCCAGAGCGCTCCGAAGCGCGGCCTGGCGATTGCAAGCGGGACGATCAGAAGGGCGAAGTAGTGGAGCCAGACGATCGGCGAGCAGAGAATGCACGCCGCGATCGCGAGCGTGAAGCTGGACGCGTCGACGGCGCCGCTCGACCGGCCGAGCGGCAGGAAGACCGCGAGGAGTGCGAGCGACCCGACCGCGATCCAGGCGAGCCGCGCCGTGCCGTCGGCGCCGAGCAGGACGTAGACCGAGTACGCCTGACTCCCCATCGCCTCCGCGTTGCTTCGAGCAACCCGGAAGTAGCCGAGCGGGCTTCCGAACGGGACGATGAGAAGGATCGACGCGAAGCCGACGCCCGCCGCCGCCACCGCAGCCGGGAGCCGTCTCGTCGCCAGGAGCCAGACCGCGAGGGGCCACATGAAGACCTTCGCCGCTGCGGCGAGGCCGACGAGCAGGCCGGGCAGGAGCGGATGCTCCCGGTAGCGCCATGCAAGCGCGGCGACCAGCCCCAGGAGGAGCGTGAGGTTCCCGGTCTGAACACCGGAGAGCACGGACGGCCAGAGAAAGAGCGCGCCGTAGACCCGCGGATCACGGACGCCAAGGACGTACGGCGTCGCGACGGCGGCAGCGATCAGGAGCAGTGTCATCAGCCCCTCGGCCACTCCCACCGGGAGCAGCGTGATCGGCGCGGCGATCAGTGCGGTCAGCACCGTGTAGACACGGTTCTGGCCGTTCATCGTCGTGCCCACCGGGTCGAACGCGACGCCCGAGTCGAGCAGGCCCTTCGCCTGACGGTAGAGACCGTAGTGCAGGTCGGGCGCAATCTGACCGCGACCCATCTCATGGACGAGGAAGCCGACCAGGAGAGCCACCGGGAACGCACCCAGCAGCACCCAGGGAAGGACGCGGAGAAAGGCCAGCCTCATGGGCCTACGGTAGTCGACCGCTCGGGCCGAGAACGCCCGCGGCCGCAACGCCGGCCCGGACAGTTTTGTTAGAGCGAGGACGCCTCGGGCCGACCCGGCAGCTGATCGATGAACGTCAGGCCGGTCTCGAGCACACGGCGGACATGCTCTGCCTTGGCTTCGAGCGCGCTGGAAAGCTGGAAGTCGGCGTCGTTCGCGTGCTTTTCGAACCAGGCATTCCAGGCGTCGATGATCCCGCCGAGCGCCATCGCGCCCAGCACCCGGGAGCGCACCCCGTCGGCCGTCTCACCGAGATCGCGGGCAAACCCCGCCGCGAGGACGTCCTCGAGCAGCGCGCGCCGAAGACGCTCCTCGGTGAGCAGCTCCGGCGACGACTGGATGATCTTCGGGATCCTTCGCACGGCCTCGGCGTAGGGCTGCTCGACGTCCGGCAGCTCCTCCGTCAGCCATGCCACGATCGCCTCGGTCGCCGGTTCGCCCTCTGGTCGCTCGGTTATCCGGCGCTCTGCGCTGTCGATCACCGCGCCGAGCAGGCAGAAGACGATCTCGACCTTCGTCGGAAAGTAGTTGAAGCAGGTGCTCGGAGAGACGTCCGCTTCCTCGGCGATCTGGACGAACGTCGTCTGGTCGTAGCCCTGCTCCAGGAACAGGCGCGTCGCCGTGTCGACGATCGTCTCCCTTGTCCGCTGCTTCTTTCGCTCGCGCAGACTCGGTCTCGGGGTTGCCATGACCATCGTGAAAACCTCCAGACTCGGGACAATCGAGCAGCCATTTTACCTGAGCGCTCTCCGGTGCCCAGGTGGTGGAGCGGGGCTCGATCTCCCGCTCCACCACCTGTTCCTGCACGCACTGTCCCCGAACGCTAGGTGCTGAGGAGTGCCCTGATCGAGCCGGGCAGGAGCGGCAACCGGCGCGGCTGCTTCCCGGTCGCGTCGAAGACCGCGTTTGCGATCGCGGCCTGGATGAACCCGTTCGGGCCTTCACCGGCGCCGCCGTAGCTACCGACGCTCGGGTTGTTCATGACCACGACCTTGATGTCCGGGAGCTCCATGAACCTCAGGATCGGGAATGTGACCCAGTCGGTCGAGGTGATCTTCGACTTGTTGAAGACGACCTGCTCGTGGAGCGTCTCGCTGACGCCCATGACGGTGCCGCCCTCGGCGTTCCGCTGCAGCTGGCGCGGGTTGACCACGATGCCGGGCTCGACGACCGTCCAGACGTTCAGCACCCGGACCTTTCCGGTCTTCGGGACGACCGACACCTTGACGGCGCAGGCCCAGTAGGCGTTCGACCGGAGCATGACGCTGCAGCCCTGGCCTGTGACCGGCGCGGAGCCGGTCGTCGCCGCAGTCGGGCTCGGAGACGCCCTGGTCTCCCATCCCGAGATCTCCTTGAGCTTGTCGATCACCGCGATCAGCCGCGGTGCGCTCGTGTTGTTCACACGGAACTGCAGCGGGTCGACTCCGGCAGCCGCGGCCAGCTCGCTCATCATCGACTCCTGAGCGAAGTTCTGCTGCCGCTGGGCGGGCGTGCGCATGCTGTGATCGCGCAAACCGATCTGCGTGTCGAAGTTCGGCTGCGTCGGATCCGTGCCGACCTGGAACGTTCCGAGCCCCTTCTGCTGAGCGTTCGGAACCTGGTCATAGAGCCAGGGCTCGGAGATGCCGTTGACCGTCGTCCCGAACGTGCCCGGGAATGGCACAACCGCCGGGGCCGCCATCGTCGGAAGCCCCGCGAGCAGAGCTCCGACCATCCGGTCGTCCTGCATCGCCGGCATGTAGTGGTTCGCCTGGAAGGCGACCAGCTTGCCTTGCGAGTCCAGACCGGCCTGGATGTCCGAGAAGGCCGGCGGATGCTGCGTCGACCACTGCATGTCGTCCCAGCGCATCCACTGGAGCCGGATCGGCTTGCCGATCGCCTGGGAGATGAGCACAGCCTCGTCCTCGGCCCCCGTGCTGCCGCCGTTCGAGCGCCCGTAGTGCCCCGAGCCGTCGAAGTTCCGGACGACGACCTTGTCCACCGTGGTGTTGAGCATCATCGCGAGCTCCCAGCGCATCGCCTGGGGGTTTGCGCTGTGTGCGTACACGTAGACCATGCCGTCGCTGCGGACGTCGGCGACTGCGGCCGTCGGCCCGATCGGAGCGTGCTTCTCGAACGGGAACTCGTACGTCGCGGACACCGTCTTCGCAGCACTCGCCAGCGCCGCATCGGGCTTACCGACGTTCACCCCCAGCGTCGTGGGCGCGGTCGTCCAGTCGGACGCTCGGAGCGCCTCGAAGGTGTTGCCGCTACCGGGCAGCCCCTGCCAGTCGGTCCATTTCGTCGTGCGGGCGAGCAATGCCGCTGCCTCGATCGCGTTGTACTCGGTGGGGTCGACGACGGCGACGAGGTTTCCCTTGACGACGATCTGCGTATCCGGGAACTGTTTCTTGTCCACCGTGCCGGCCGAGATGAGCGTCGCTCCGAGCGACGGCGGATGCACGACCCGGGCGTGGAGCATGCCGGGCAGGCGCACGTCGCCCACGAATGTCGCGGTTGCCGCGACGATCGGGGGGATGGTCCGCATCCCGATCGACTGACCGACAACCTGGTACTGGCTCGTCGGCTTCGTCGGCGGGTTACCGGTGATCGAGATCCCGAAGAGGCCGTTCAGGCTGCCACTGATCGGAATCGTCAGATTGAGCTGCTGACCGGCGACGAGCTGCCCGTAGCTGACGGTCTTGCCGCCGCCGGAGACCACGCCGTTCGTCACCGTCAGGCTCGAGACCGGCACCCCCAGCTGCGTCGAGGCCATGCCGAGCAGCGCCTGATAGACGTACGCAGCCACCTTGCGGACGTTCGGATTGCCGCCGCTCATGTACCCGGCGGAGAAGCCTCCGTCCGGCGTTCTGTCGGTGTCTCCCATCACGACCTGCGTGATCGCGGTATAGGGGACGTTCAGCTCCTCGGCGGTGATCTGAGCATAGGCGGTGCTCGCCGATCCTTGGCCGAGCTCGACCTTGCCCGTCCGCATCAGGATCGTGTTGTCGGCGTGGATCTCGAGCCACGAGCTCGGCAGCGTCTGGTCGAGCGTGTTGGTCCCGCCGGCAGCGTTCGCCACCTTGCCGCCGAGGCCGGCACCCGCAAGACTGACACCAACGACCAGGGCGCCGCCGCCCTTGACGAACGTCCCACGCGTGAGCGTTGCGCCGAACACGTCGCTGGTCTTCTCTTCGATAGCGCTCATGTCATGCTCCCTTCGCCATCGTCTTGGCGGCGAGCTTCACTGCCTGGATGATCGCGGTGTAGGTCCCACACCGGCACAGGTGCCCGTTCATCGCCTGCTTGATCTGGAGGTCCGACGGATTCTTCGTCGTCGCCAGGAGATCCGCGGCCTGAATCAACATGCCGTTCTGGCAATACCCGCACTGGGGAACCTGAATGTCGATCCACGCCTGCTGCAACGGATGCAGCACCGGCGCAGCCACTGTCGTCCCCCGCTGGGCGGCCCACATCGCGGGCAGCCCCTCGAGCGTCGTGATGCTCTTCCCGCTCACCGACGCCACCGGCGTCACACACGAGCGGATCTCCTTCCCGTCCAGCAACACCGAGCACGCACCACACTGCGCAAGGCCGCAACCAAACCGCGGCCCATGCAGGTGAAGCTCGTTGTGCAAGACGTACAACAACGGCGTATCGAGGCTCGCGCTCACACCATGCGTGAGCCCGTTCACCTTGATCCTCAAGCTGCTAGCCATAGAGCCCTCCTCCGATCTCCGACCCTCAACGCAGCGCGCGTTTGAGGGATGCCGAAACGGAGTGAGCGACGACGCAGGGCCGAAGCCCGGGAGGAAGCCACGCGCCCGTTGCGGCGCGCGGAACTTAACACATTCACTGGATGGAATGCAATTATCGGTTCACTTCAAGATTTGGTACTCTCCAACGTTACCGTTATCGTCCGGGCGACAAGCACGCCCAGGCTGGAGGCAGATGATGAGACACCCGAGCAGGGTGAGCCGCGCCGCTGCAGTGACCGCCTTTGCCGCGGTCGCCCTCGGAGTGACGGGAGTTGCCCCGGCAGGTGTCGCCCATCACGCGAGCGCCGTCAAGGTAACCGTGACGCTCACGGACAGCAGGCTTCGCGTCTCTCCCACCGGCCTTCAGGCCGGAGCTGCGACCTTCGTCGTCGTCAACAGGGGCAAGAGGCTCCACTTCATGGCAATCGCCGGACCAGGGCTGAACAAGGCCCGCACGCCGAAGCTTGCGCCCGGTCGCAGCGCAAGGCTGACGGTGACCCTGAAGAAGGGCTCCTACATGCTCACGCTGTCGAACCCGATCGGGCTCGGCATGTCGAGCACGCACTGGCTCCAGGTGATTCCGGCGACGGTGGTCAGCGCGAATGCCAGTAGCAGCGTGGTCCAGGCGACGCCGGGCAACACCGATCCGATCTGCGGTGGCCTCATGCCGTGAGCGGTCGGCGCCGGGACGTTCTGGCAGCGACCTCTGACAGCGTCGACAGGTCTCGAGCGATCGCGATCGAGGGATGAGAGTGCTTCGTGGTCGCTCTTGCTCGCGGGTACTTCGTCTTGCCGCCTCCGGCTCCCTCGTCGGGTGTGTTGTGGCGGCCACGATCGCGCTGGCGGGCTCGGCAAGCGTCGGGAGTCCGGCGTTCAGGGTCGTGGCCTCGAACCTCGACAATCCGCGCAAGATCTTTCTCGGGCCCGACGGAGCGATCTACGTCGTCGAGGCAGGCGCGGGGGGACACGACAAGTGCCTCGGAACGGGCGCTCACAAGGCCTGCGTCGGCCTGACGGGCGCCATCACCAGGATCGCCAAGGGCTCTCGGACGAGGGTCGTGACCGGTCTGTGGTCGGTCTCCCGCGCCGATCGTCAACGGGCCGAGGGGCCGGCCGAGGTCTTGGTCAGGAACGGCCTCTACTACATCCTGCTTCAGGACACGGTGATCGACTCGGAGGGGCACAACACCCTCGGCCCTGACGGGGCGACTGCCGGTGACCTCATTTCGACTCCACCGGGGAAGGTGACTCCGACCGTGATCGCCAACCTCGCCGGCTTCGAGGCGGCCCACAATCCCGATCGCGGAGCCGGGCCCGGTGCGGCGCTCGGTGATCCTCCGATCGACAGCGATCCTTACGGCTTCGTCGCCTACCGCGGTGGCTTCGCCGTCGCGGACGCGGCGGCCAACGACCTGCTGTGGATCAGCCCCACGGGAAGGATCTCGGTGCTGGCGATCTTCCCGACCCGGGCCGAGAAGCTCACCGCAGCGACCCGTCACGAGTTCGGCATCGCCTCCACCGTAGCGTCGATCTCTGCGCAGTCCGTGCCCTCCGGCGTCGCCGTCGGCCCCGACGGCGCGCTCTATGTCGGCGAGCTCACCGGGCTGCCGTTCAACCCGGACACGGCCCGGATCTGGCGGATCGTCCCGGGCAAGAAGATGTCCCTCTATGCCTCCGGGTTCACGAACATCTCGGATCTCGCCTTCGACGGCAAGAACCTGCTCGTCCTCGAGTACGCCGCCAGGGGGGTGCTGGACCCGGCCTCCCCCGGCGCGCTGATCCGGCTTGCCCCCGACGGCAGGCGGACCGTGATCGCAAGCACCGGGCTCGTCGCCCCGACCGGTGTGGCGGTCGGCCGCGGCACCATCTACATCTCCAACTACGGCGCCTATCCGGGCACGGGGAAAGGCCCTCACGGGCAGGTCGTCAGCCTCCCGGCGTCGCTGGGATCGTAGTCGGGGAAGCCCGCGGCAATCGCTGCCGTGCCGCCGATTTCGCACAGCTGAATTCCACCGACGAAAAACCGGCGCTGCTACCATGAACGTCCGGATGGCGGTCGGCGTACGGCGATTTTCGACTTTGGCGGCGGTGCTTGGGCTGGCCGTCGTCCTGGTCGCGGCGGGCAGCGGCAGACGGAACAGCGTTCAGCCGACGCTCTACTTCGAGTACGCGATGAACTGCACCTTCACGATCGTCAACGACGCCGGCCAGCCGGTCAGCTCGGTTCCGCCGGGTAACTACCAGGTCGACGTCCGGACTCCGCTGGCCTTCGGCACGGTCCCCGTCGCCAACCTGGGCCTCACCGACATGACCGCGTGCAAGGGCTTCCCGCAGTTCCAGCTCACCGGCCCGGGGGTCAACCTCTCCACCACGATGACGGCGGGCTGCAGCGCCGACCTCGTCTTCCCGGAGACGTTCCAGCCGAACTCGACCTACATCGCCCTTGACGCCAACCAGCCGGGGGTCACGCGCACGGCGCTCACGATCCTCGGCTCGGGATCGCCGACGGTGCCGCAGGGCCCGACCGGCCCGGGCGGCGGCAGGGCGTCGACATCCACCGACATTGTCGGCTCGGGGATCAAGACCGCGCTTCGGGGAACGCTCCTGGGGACGCTGACCGCGAGCGGCAAACCAGTGCTGAAGAGCAAGGGAAAGCCCGTCTCGACCCTGACGGCAGGGCGCTACAGGTTCACGATCACCGATCGCGACCCGAAGGGCAGCTTCATCATCCTGGGGCCGAAGAGCGCGTCCGCGACCAACCTCACCGGGGTCAAGTTCGTCGGCAAGCGCTCGGCGACCGTCCGGCTCACGGCCGGGCGCTGGACGTACTACGCCGGCCTCGGTCACATTCGCTCCTTCGTCGTCACCGGCTGACGCCGGCCCCCTCGAGGGGTCAGCAGTTGCTCGAAGGCCCGCATCCCGGCCGGTCGCCCGAGACGGGGAACGCCTGCGGGCTCTTGCCGCGGTACGCGTTCCGGAAGGCCGCGAACGCGCCCTGGTCGAATCGCGGGCAGACGGCGATGCGGCCGATCCCGTAGTTGCCGCTCGCGTAGGCGAGGGCCGGGTCCCCCGTCCAGGCCGGATCGGCCGTCCAGGCGGTCAGCGCGACCTTCCTCCCCAGGCCGGCGATCGGCGTGCCGAACACCCCGACCGGCTGCTGCTCGTAGAAGCGCTGGAGCTGGTCGACAGTCGCCTTCGGGACCTCCGGGCCCCACCAGATGATCACCCCGCCGTGCTCCTCGTTGTGCACGACCATCGCCGGGTTGACAGGCTTGCGGTGGAAGCCCCAGGTCGCCCACAGCCGGTAATGACCGCCGCCGGAGGGCGGGAACGTCGACCAGTGGGGCGTCGCGGCCGGCGTCGGGAAGTCGTCGTGGTAGTTGGCCTTCGTCGCGGCGTCCTTCGGGGGATAGGGCACCACGTCCCGGTAGGTGCACCCGGCCGCCCTCATCGTCGCCGCGAGGCTCTTGCTCCCGCCCTGGAGAGCCACAACTGCGGCAACGGCGGCGGCGACGACAAGCAGCGCGCCGAGGCCCCAGCGCCATCCAGGGGCGGCGCCGAGCAGTACGCGGTGCGGGGCCTTCGGGACAGATGCGTCCGCCACGACAACCGCAGCATACGGCCGGCTCACGCACACGTCAGGCAACGGACGCCGGACACGCTGCACCACGAACAAGGGCGCGGCCGCCTCCTGCCGGAACACCCGGGAAACGAGAGAGGGCCCCGTTCGGGGCCCTCTCTCGTACCGTTCTCTTTCCAGGGTCGCTACGCGACCCCGGCAGCCTTCAGCGCAGCACGTACGGTCGGCGGGCGCATCGGCGTCTGCCGGATGCGGGCGCCGGTCGCGTCGAAGAACGCGTTCGCGACCGCCGAACCGACGGCCGCCGTCGGCGGCTCACCGGAGCCGGTCAGCAACCAGCCTTCGTTGAACGCGCTGGTGTTGCCCTTGCTGACGTCGGTGCTCAACCCGCCGGCACCGAGATCCGGGTTGACGGTGACGTACTCGCCCGGATGGACGTTGACCAGCGTCACCTTCGGAGAGTCGGCGAAGCGAAGCAGCGGATACGAGATCCAGTCGAGGCTGGTGACCCGCTCCGTGTTCCACGTCGCCTCCTCCCACATCGCCCGGGAGAGGCCCTGGATCGCCGCACCGCTCATCTGGTTCGCGACCAGCTGCGGGCCGATCGTGATCCCGTTGTTCTGGGCGATGTAGAGGTGCTTGGCGACCAGCTTGCCGCTCTTCACGTTCACCGAGACATCGGCGACGATCCCGACCTGGCTGCCCGCGAAGGTGCCGAAGCCGAAGCCCCGGCCCGTGCGAACCGTCCCGGTCTGCGTGCCCGAGTTCGCGACCTTCGGCACCCAACCGGCCGCCTGGGTCGCCCCGTCGAGCACGGCCAGCCAGCGTGCGCCCGGGGTCGTGCTCGGATCGATGTTCTGACGCCGGAAGGCGATCGGGTCCATGTTCATCGCGTGCGCGAGCTCGTCCACGACCTGCTCGCTGGCGAAGTACTGCTGGGGCGCACTCGGAGCCCTCAGGAAGTTGCACTTCAACGCACCGCCGTAGAGCGGCTGGGTCTTCGCGAGCACCCGCCGTGCCGACGTCGTCCAGCTCTTCGCGTACACCGCCGAGTCCGTCGGAGCGATCCCGCCGCTCCCCGGCGTCGCCGGCCACGTCTGGCTGCCGAGCAGCCGCTTCATCTCGTCGATGTTGCTCTGCGCCTGGCCGTAGGTCTGCCAGTCCGCCGCGACGATGTTGCCGTTCGCGTCGGCGCCCATCGTGACGTCGTACATGTTGGCCATGCCGTAGTGGTCCCAGCCGTGCTGGTCCCACCGCATCCACTGCACGCGCACCGGCTTGCCGAGCTTCGCGGAGATCGCCACCGCTTCCTCGTTCACCTCGCCGGTCTGGCCGCCGCCGAACGAGCTGGCGCCCTCGTACCAGACGACCCGGACCATGTTCGCCGGTGGTGTCGTCCCGGTCACGGTGCCGATGATCCCGGCGAGGTTCGCCGGCAGGCCGTTGATCGCCTGCGCCTGCACGTACACCGTCCCGCCGCTCGAGTTCACGTCGGCGACCGCGCAATGCGGCCCGATCGGCATGAAGCCGTTGTAGGCGTACTTGTAGGTCGCGGAGACGGTCTTCGCCGCGCCCGCGAGCACCGGGGTGGGATCGTTGTTCAGCGTCGTGTAGCGGGCAGGGTTCTGCGTGTTCGTGTCGCCTGCCTGGCGCAGCCACGACCAGAAGTTGCCCGAGCCCTGCGGGAACCCGGGCGAGGTCTGCCAGGTCACCTTCAACTGCGCCGCCGCCTGGATCGCGTCGTACTCACGCGGCGCCACCACGGCGATGAAGTTGTTGATCTGGACGACCTGCGCACCCGGAATGTGGCTGATCGAGGTCGCATCGACGGTCAACGGCGTATCGTTCTCGACCGTGTTCGCGCCGGCGCCGCGAGGTCGCACCCGCCGAGCATGCAGCATGCCGGGGACGTGCACGTTCTGGATGTAGGTGTAGGTGCCCGCCACCTTGTCCGGGATGTCGATCCGCGGGAACGACTTCCCGATCACCGAGTACTGCGAGACCGGCTTCGAGACGCCCTGGCCCGGAATCGTGCCGAACGGCGCCGTCGCAGCCCCGCCGGTGTTCGCGGCGGTCAGCTGCGTGTTGAACAGCTTGCCTCCGAGCAGGTCGCTGTACTTGACGGTCTTGCCGCCGCCCGAGACGACACCTGCGGTCACCGTCAGGCTCGCTGCCGGGACGCCAAGCTGCGTCGAGGCCATGTTCAGCAGCGTCTGCTTCGCAAGTGCTCCCGCCGAGCGGATGTTCGTGGAACGGCTCGAGATGCCGGAGCTGCCGCTGCCGCCGCCCGTGGCGTTCAGCCACGTCTCGGGGTGGGCGTAGTACATCTGAGTCATGTCCATGTTCATCTCTTCAGCGACGATCATCAGGATTCCGGTCGGTGTGCCGTGACCGAGCTCCGTCTCGCCGTGCGTGACCGTAACCGTGTTGTCCGCGTTCAGTGTGATCCACGAATCGACCTGGGTCAGGTCGGGCAGGAAGTCCTGCGGCCCGCGCTGGTTGAACGCGCCTGCGGACGGGTGGTCGGCAGCCGGCGGAACGATCTGGTTGGCCCGCGCGGTGCCCGCGAACATGCTGAACCCGACGACCAGTGCGCCGCCGCCCTTGACGAAGTTCTTGCGCGAGAACTCGCGCTCATGCATCAAACCGGTCATGCCTATGCACCACCCTTCGCCATCACGGCCGCGGCCTTCTGGATCGCCGTCAGGATCCGCGGATAGGTCCCGCAACGGCACAGATGCCCGTTCATCGCCGTCCGGATCTGGTCCTCGGACGGGTTCTTCGTCGTCGCGAGCAGATCGGCGGCCTGGATCATCATCCCGTTCTGGCAATAGCCGCAATGGGGAACCTGCACGTCGATCCACGCCTGCTGCAACGGATGCAACGCCGGCGCAGCCGCCGTCGTCCCCCGCTGGGCCGCCCACAAAGCCGGCAGGCCTTCCAGGGTGGTGATGCTCTTGCCGCTCACCGACGCAACCGGCGTCACACACGAGCGGATCTCCTTCCCGTCCAGCAACACCGAGCAGGCACCACACTGCGCAAGGCCGCAACCAAACCGCGGGCCGTGCAGGTGGAGCTCGTTGTGCAGAACGTAGAGAAGAGGTGTATCGAGGCTCGCGCTCACGCCGTGCGTGAGCCCGTTCACCTTGATCCTCAGACTACTCGCCATTCCATCCTCCAGGTGTTTTTGGGAGCTGCTTGGTTCATCAGTTCGGGCACTCGTTTTCCGAGTACGCCGCCACCGAACTCTGCGTCGGAAAGGGACCGCAGAGACTCAGCGACCGCATTCGAGCGTACGTGGAGCATCCCGTTATTGCAATAGTCACCGAGAGATGAGCCGTTCGGCCCTCCCCGGCTGGGCCTGACCCTGGATCCAGGCTCAGGTCACGGCTCGGCGTCCAGCGCCGCCGCGAGCCTCTCGATGCCGGGCTCGATCTCCTCCGGCGGCGTTGCGGCGAAATTCAGCCTGATCGTGTGCGGCAGGCCGCCGAAGTCGGCCCCGGCAAGGGCGGTCACACCTTCGGCGCGATCGACCACAGCCTTGGCGTCCGTCCCCGGAGGCAGGCGAAGCAGGGCGAAGATACCGCCCTCGGGCCGCGAGCAGCCCGCCGCTGGGAGGTGTTTCTCGAGCGCGGCCAGCATCGCGTCCCGTCGCACCCGGAGCCGCGTCGTCAGACGCTCGAGGTTGGGTTCGAAGCTGCCCCGCTGCAGGAATTCGAACACCGTCGCCTGGCTCGCCAGGACGGGCGTGATGTAGGTCGAGTTGGCCATCGTCGCCAGCTCCCCGGCCAGGGCCTCCGGGAGGACGAAAGCGCCCACACGGAGGCCTGGAGCGATTGTGTACGAGAAGGACGTGCTGTAGACGGTCGTCTGCCCCGAGAGCTCGAACAGCGTCGGCTGGACCTCGCCTTCGAAGCGGAGCAGGCCGAAGGAGTCGTCCTCGACGACCAGCGCGTCGGTCCGGCCCAGCATCGAGCAGAGACGCACGCGCTCTTCGCCCGACAGCGACTGGCCCGTCGGGTTGTGGAAGGTCGGAATCGTGTAGGCGAGCGCCGTCCCCTGGCTCGTCCGGAGCTGGTACTCGAGATGATCGAGCGCGAGCCCTTCCTGGTGCACGTCCGCGTAGATCAGGTTGGCTCCGGCGCGGAACAGGAGCTGGAGGACGCGGTCATAGGTCGGGTACTCGACCACGACGTTCTGGCCCCGGATGCGCTCGTGCACCAGCAAGGAGAAGCCCTGCAGCCAACCGTTCGTGAGCAGCACCCGGTAGGGGTGGACTCCGAACCGCTCGGCGAGGAGCTCCCGCAGCGGCGTGTAGCCGGCGCCGGTCCCGTAGGAGAGGATCCTCGAGCCGTCATGCTCGAGCACCGTCCGGGCGCAGTCGGCGAGCTCCTCGAGCGGGAGGAGGTCAGGCGCGAGCCCGTCGCCGGCGAACGAGATGGTGTCCACGGGCCGAGTCTAGTGCGGCGTCTCCCAACGTTTCGCTCGTGACCCGCTTCGTGACGCCGGACTTGCCCGGCCGCTGATCTTTCGGCGCTCAGCGCATTTCGATCGGCCAGGCGTGATCGGTGCTCGGCCGGTCGAGCCGGTCAGCCGCTGCTCTCGAGCCGCTCCTTCAGCCGCTGCTGATCCTTCGGAACCTGCTTGCCCGCCTGGCTGCGGACCAGCGGCAGCAGCAGCTTGCCCACCCCGTGACCCTCGAAATCGAGCACGAGCGTCACCCGTGAGCTGGAGCCGTCCCCGACCGGCTCCACCGTGCCCTTACCGACGACGCGAACCGGACCGTCGATTCCGTGGAATCCGAACCTCGTCGGGGGCTCGTGCTCGGTCACCTCGTAGGTGATCGACTGCTCCCGCCCGCCCATCCTTCGCACCTCGGTGCAGCGAGTGCCCACCCCGGTCGGCCCGTCGCCCTGCACCTGGGCGCTGACGATCTGCTCCTGCCATTCGCCGTGACGCGCGAGGTCATCGAGGTAGGCGAACACGTCCTCGGGACGCCGCGCGATCTCGATGCTGGCCGTGATCGGTGCCATCGTCTTCCTCCTCGGTAGAGAGTCCCACCAGAATCATCGCGCACGCGCGTCGAATAAGGAAGCGCGCCGAGCCCGATCGCGCCGGGACGCTGTCACGAAACAAGGCTTCATCAGGACGAGACCTCGAACGCGGGGGCCGCCTCGACACCCTCGGGCGCAGTTATGGAGTAGTGGGCGACCCGGAGGAACGCCGTGCCCACGACCGCCGCGACCGTCGCGAACGCGGCGCCGGCGACGAACGCGACGTGGTAACCGCCGACGAGCGCCTCGAGCGGCCCGTGCCCCGAGTCCTGCAGGCTGCCGGTGCGGGAGGCCGCCAGGCTGGCGAGCACGGCGAGCCCGAGCGCGCCGCCCATCATGAACGCCGTGTTGACGATTCCCGAGGCGAGCCCCGACTCCTTGGGCGCGACCTCGCTCATCGCCGCCAGCAGGACGGGGTTGAAGGCGATCCCGGCGCCAAGCCCGAGGAGGATCATGCTCGGAAGGACGTCGACGACATAGCTTCCGCCGACCGGCGCTCGGGCGAACAGCACGAGCCCGCTGGCCGCGACGAGCAGCCCGGTCGCGAGCGGCCGCTTGATCCCGAACCGCATCACCAGCCTGGCCGAGATCCCGATCGAGAGGGCACCCATGATCAGGTTGCCCGGCAGGAAGGCGAGGCCGACCCGCAGCGGGCTGTACCCGAGCGCGAACTGAAGGTACTGCGCCGAGAGGAAGAACCACGCGAACATCGCAGCCGCCCAGAGGATTCCGACGACATTTGCGGTCGCGAGGTTTCGCAGCCGGAAGAGCGCGAGCGGCATCAGCGGGGCGCCGACCCGCGACTCGATCGCAACGAAGAGCCCGAGCAGCGCAACTGCACCGGCCAGGAGGCCGAGCGTCCGCCCGGACGCCCAGCCGTTCTGATTGCCGTTCACGATCGCGTAGACCGCGAGCATCAGCGACGCCGTCACGGTCAGCGCACCGGCGATGTCGAGCCGTGCGGCGCCGGGCTGCCGGTGGCCGCCCGGTAGGAGCCGCGCCGACAGCGCGATCACGATCAGGCCGATCGGGAGGTTGACCAGAAAGATCCAGTGCCAGTCGAGCGAACCGGTCAGGACGCCGCCGAGGAGGACGCCGATCGAGCCTCCGCCGGAGGAGACGAAACCGAACACACCCATCGCCCTGGCCCGGTCTCCGGGCTCCGTGAAGAGGTTCATCATCAAGGACAGGGAGACGGCCGAGGCAACCGCGCCGCCGACTCCCTGCACCGCGCGTGCCCCGACCAGGAGCCCCTGCGAGCTCGCCAGGCCGCATGCGACCGAGGCCAGCGTGAACACCGTGATCCCCGCGAGGAAGAGCCGGCGGTGCCCGAACAGGTCGCCGAGTCGCCCGCCGAGGAGCAGGAAGCCGCCGAAGGTGAGCAGGTACGCGTTCACGACCCACGCGAGCGAGGTCTGCGAGAAGCCGAGGTCGGCCTTGATCGAGGGCAGCGCCACGTTCACGATCGTCACGTCCAGGACGATCATCAGGCTCCCCAGGCAGAGGACGTAGAGCGCGAGCCAGCGGTTGCGACCGTCCATCGTCATCGCTCCTCCTTTCCGGTCGGGTCGGATCTCGGAAGGGTAGACGGGGCCGCTTGTCGGAACTCATCGGTCGCCACCGCCGATGATTTTCGCGCCGCCAGAACGTCTCTTGTTCGAGATGACCGCGAATCGCCCGCGCACGATCGTCTGCGACGTGAGCGGCGTCGCGGCGAACGCCGTCGCGCTCGACGCCCTGGCCCGACTCCAGCTCCACGCGCGGAGACTGGGCATGAGGGTCCGGCTGCGGGGCGCCTCGACCGACTTGCTCGACCTGCTCGACCTCGCGGGCCTGCGAGAGGTGCTAGGCGTCGAGTCGGGCGGGCAGGTCGAAGAGCGGGAAGAGCGTCTGGGTGTCGAGGAAGAACGTGAACTCGGCGATCCCACCGGCTGACAGCTCGAGCACCTGCAGGGCCCACGGCTCGTAGCCGCTGCCGGCGGCGGCGGGCTTGTACTGCCCGAATGCGGGCGAGCCGTTCGCGGCCTGGGTGGGGATCACGCGCGAGCCGCTGCAGCCGATGCCCGGCCCGAACCACCACGCGAGGATGTCGTCACGGCCGGCGAGCCACATGTCGTACGGCGGCATCGACTGCGACGCGTCCTCCTTGATCAGCGAGACGAGAGCGTCCATGTCGTAGCGCTCGAACGCCTCGACGTAGCGGGCGAGGAGCGCCCGGTCGGCCTCGCCGAGCGTGGCGGCGCCGGCCACACCGATGTCGCCGGCCGCAAGCGTTGCACGGGCACGCTGGAGGGCGCTGTTGACGGAGGCGACGCTCGAGTCCAGCAGTTCCGCGACCTCCGACGCCTGCCAGCGCAGGACCTCGCACAGGATCAACGCGGCCCGCTGGCGGGGCGGGAGGTGCTGCAGCGCCGCGACGAAGGCGAGCCGGATCGTCTCGCGGGCGACGGCGATGTCCGCCGGATCTCCGTCCTCGGCGACGAGCGCGTCGGGGATCGGCTGGATCCACGTCGCCTCGGGCCTCATGTTCAGATTGGCCGCGACAGGCTCCTTCGCGGGCCCGAAGTCCATCGGGCGCGCACGCCGCCCCCTCCCGTCGAGCAGGTCGAGGCAGACGTTCGTCGCGATCCTGTACAGCCAGGAGCGCAGCGCGGCGCGCCCCTCGAAGCGATCGATCCCGCGCCACGCACGCAACAGCGTCTCCTGAACGGCGTCCTCGGCCTCGAACGGGGAGCCGAGCATCCGGTAGCAGTAGCCGGTCAGCTCCTTCCGGTGCTGCTCGATCCCGGCCTCGATGCCGGCGGCGGCATGCGTCCGCGTCGACTCCTGCATGCCCCCAATGATACGACCTTGCGCCCGGTCGCCGATTTCGGTCACGACGTCGACTCGAGCGGTCTCCTCCACGACAGCGGGCAGATCCTCTCCGTTTGGTCGGTGAGTGATGGTCCGTGCACCGGCGCCGCCGAGGCCACGCAAACTCATCGGCTCCGGCAGGGATCCGGCGCCTCGAGAGCAGCAGCCTGCCCGAAGCAGGCGGGCCCGCTCGGGGGGGATCCCGGAGCGACGGCTGTATCACCCTTAAGAGGGCGCGACTGTCGCAAACGGCTCACCTGTCAGTCCCGGCGGAATGCAGGGCCCCACCGGTGTCCAGGGCCCGGTCGGGCCGACAGGCGCGACGGGCGCCACAGGCGCGACGGCTCGCCGGGCGCAGCCGGCTCACCGGGCGCAGCCGGGGCGACCGGCGCTGCCGGCGCCGCCGGAGCGACAGGCGCAACCGTCGAGCTCGACCGGAAATGCGACGGTGTTGTGTATTGCGCAGGAACGCTGTCGAGCTTCTCGGTCAACCTCTCGGGCAGCCCCGGGTCCGGGCACTCCTACGCGTTCACCGTGAACGTCGGCGGGTCGCCATCGACCGTCACGTGCACCGTAAGCAGTTCCAGCTCGACATGCACTGCCGGCGGTTTGACGGTCCATCTGAACGTCGGCGATGTCGTGAATGTCCAGTCGGTACCCGCCTCGGGCCCCAACGCACGCTCCGCCACGTGGACATCGACGTACACCTACAGCAGTCCGACCGCGCCGATCCAGTGACCTGCGCGCCCGGCAGCCGTTGTTCGATGCGCCCCGGCCCGGGTCGAGTACGATCGCGGCATGAGCACGGCAACCGTCACCACGAGCAAGGGCGCGATCGAGCTCGAGCTGTTCGACGCCGACGCACCGAAGACGGTCGAGAACTTCGTCAAGCTCTCGCAAGACGGGTTCTACGACGGCGTCATCTTCCACCGCGTGATCGAGAACTTCATGATCCAGGGCGGCGACCCGACCGGCACCGGTATGGGCGGCCCGGGCTACCAGTTCGAGGACGAGCCGAACGAGCACCGCGTCGAGCACGGCGTGATCGCGATGGCGAACTCGGGACCGAACACGAACGGCTCCCAGTTCTTCATCGTCACCGCCGATGCGTGCCCCTGGCTGGACGGCCTCCACACCGTCTTCGGCAAGGTCACCGCCGGCATGGACGTCGTCGACGAGATCCAGAACGCCGACGTCGACCACCAGGATCGCCCGATCGACGAGATCCGGATCGAGTCCGTCTCGGTCGACGGCGACTAGGAGCGACTCGCAGCCCGCGGACGGGCGGTGACCGCTCCTGCCAGGGGTGCGAGGTGGAGCTGCCGGGCAAGGCGCTCCATCGCCCGCTCGTGCTCGACGGCCGTGAGAGGCGGGTGTGGGAGCGGCGTCGTGTCGCGGGCGCGCAGACCGTCGATCGCGAGCGCCAGGTGGCGCCGCCAGAACTCCGGGGCGACGTCCCGGGTCGCGTCGACGACACGCCCGCTCGTCCAGAGCAGGACGGACAGGTCCTCGTAGACGACGTCGGCGCGCAGTGCCCCCACCGCCTGAGCCCGCTCGATCAGTCGGACGAGAAGCGGCCTCACCTGCGCACGGGCCCGGGCGACCCGGTTCTCGTCGCGGAGGTGCAAGGCGACGATCTCGCAGAAGCCGCGGTTCTCCGCCTGCAACGACACTGCGTGCTCGAGAAAGCTGCAGAGCCCCTCCCAGGCGCCATCCTCGTCGAGCGCCTCGCGCGCGCTGCTGACCAGGCTCTCGAGCCGCTCCTCGAAGATCGCGTCGACGAGTGCCGCCTTGCTCGGAAACCTCCGGTACAGGGTGCCCATGCCGACTCCGGCGCGCCTCGCGATCTCCTCGACGGGTGCCTCCAGGCCGTGCTCCGCGAACGCCGCGCCGGCGGCCTCGAGGATTCGCTCCCGGTTCGCCTGCGCGTCACGCCGAAGCTCTCGCCGAGCTCCCTGATTCGATACGGAGTGCACGCTCCGCTTATGGTAGGTTGCGCGGCCGGATGGCGCAACCCGGTGAAGCTGTCACCGCGACACGGCCCGGGCTGATTCTCGGGGTGCTCGCGCTCGGCGGGGCGGCGTACGCACTGCTCCAGTCGCTCGTCGTGCCGGCGCTGCCGGTGCTCCAGCACGACCTCCACACCTCGACCTCGGGCGTCGCCTGGATCTTCACCTCCTACCTGCTGGCGGCATCGGTCGTCACCCCGATCGCCGGGCGCCTCGGCGACATGTTCGGGAAGAAGCGGGTGCTCGTGATCACGCTCGCCGGACTGGCGGTGGGCTCCCTACTCGCGGCGCTCGTCCACTCGCTGCCGTTGATGATCGCGGCACGCACGATTCAGGGGCTCGGCGGCGCGATCTTCCCGCTCGCGTTCGGGATCGTCCGGGACGAGTTCCCGCGCGAGCGCGTCGCCGGAGCGATCGCGCTCGTCTCGGGGATCCTCGGGATCGGCGGCGGGCTCGGGATCGTGCTGGCGGGCCCGATCCTCCAGCACCTCTCGTATCACTGGCTGTTCTGGATCCCGCTCGTCGCGACACTGATCGCAACCGCCGCGGCGATCCTGTTCATCCCGGAGTCTCCGCTTCGCGCTCCAGGCAACGTCCACTGGCTCGGAGCCGCGCTCCTCTCGGGGTGGCTGGTCGGGCTCTTGCTCTCGGTCAGCGAGGCGCCGACGTGGGGCTGGGGATCGACGAAGACGATCGGGCTGCTCGTGCTCGCGGTGGCGCTCGCCGTCGCCTGGGTGTGGGCGGAGACCCGGTCGAAGCACCCCCTCGTCGACATGACGATGATGCGGCTGCCGGGTGTCTGGACGACGAACCTGGCCGCGCTGCTGATCGGGTTCGGGATGTACAGCGCGTTCGTGCTGATCCCCCAGTTCGTGCAAACGCCGGCGTCGACCGGGTACGGCTTCGGCGCGTCGGTCAGCCAGGCGGGGCTGTTCCTCGTCCCGACGACGATCGGGATGCTGATCTTCAGCCCGATCGGCGGGCGGCTGTCGGGCGTCGTCGGCTCCAAGGTGCCGCTCGTCGCCGGCTCGGCCGTGACGGCGGTCTCGTTCGTCGTGCTCGCGCTCGGCAGCTCGCGCTGGGAGGTCTACGTCGCCTCGGGACTGCTCGGGATCGGCGTCGGCTTCGCGTTCGCGTCGCTGGCGAACCTGATCGTGGAGGCGGTGCGCCCGGACCAGACGGGCGTCGCGTCCGGGATGAACACGATCGTGCGCACGATCGGCGGCGCGATCGGCGCGGAGGTGGCGGCGAGCATCCTGGCGGCGAACGCGCTCCCGTCCGGGTTCCCCGACAAGCACGGCTACACCGTCACCTTCTGGCTCTGCGGCGCGGTGCTCGCGGTCGGGATCCTCGCGTCGCTGGCGGTGCCGGGCCGCCGGAGGGGTCAGCCGGGGCCCGCCGCCGACCTGCACCAGCCAGCACCTGCAATCGACTGAATCGAAGGAGGATCGGATGTCCGGAATCGTGGTCGGGATCGACGGCTCACCAGCGGCGGACGCGGCACTCGCGTTCGCGCTCGAGGAGGCGAAGCTGCGCAACCTGCCGCTGCGGGTCGTCTCCGCCTCGGAGGTGCCGTCGATCGAGTACGCGGGCGCGGCCTTCGTGCCCACCCCGGATCTCAGCGAGGAGGCCGACCATCACGCGGACGACGTGATCGCGCGGGCAATCGAGCTGATCGGCCCCGACCCCGGCATCCCGGTCGAGGCGAAGTCGATCCACGGCCACCCGGCGACCGTCCTCGTCGAGGAGGCCCGCGGCGCGACCCTGCTCGTGGTCGGCACCCGCGGCCGCGGCGGCCTCAAGAGCATCGTCCTCGGCTCGGTCAGCCAGGCGATCGCCCATCACTGCGCGGTCCCGGTCGCGATCGTCCCGGCCCCGCCTGCCGAGCCGGAGTGACCGGAGGCGCTACTGGACGCAGTCTTTGAGACCCTGCGCCTCGGGCAGGGACTCGAGCTTCTTGAGCGTGTTGTTCTCGATCTGCCGGATGCGCTCGCGCGTGACGCCGAATGCCTTCCCGACCTCTTCGAGGGTGCACGGCTGGGAGCCGTCGAGGCCGTAGCGAAGCTCGATCACGCGGCGCTCGCGGATCGGGAGCGCCGCGAGGGCCTGCTCGATGTCGGAGCGCCGCAGCGTCAGCGAGGCGGAGTCGAAGGGCGACTCGGCCTGGTCGTCCTCGACGAAGTCGCCGAGCTCGGAGTCCTCCTCCTCGCCGATCGGCTTCTCGAGCGAGATCGGGTGCTGCGCCATGCGCAGGATCTCGCGCACCTCCCCGGTCGTCATCTCGAGCTCGGCGGCGATCTCCTCCGGCAGCGGCTCGCGCCCGAGGCGCTGCACCAACTGGCGCTCGATGTGCACGACCTTGTTCAGCTTCTCGACCATGTGCACCGGGATGCGGATCGTGCGGGCCTTGTCGGCGATCGCGCGCGTGACGGCCTGCCGGATCCACCAGGTCGCGTAGGTCGAGAACTTGAAGCCCTTCCGGTAGTCGAACTTCTCGACCGCCCGGATCAGGCCGAGCGACCCCTCCTGGATCAGATCGAGGAACGAGAGCCCGCGGCCGAGGTAGCCCTTGGCGATCGAGACAACGAGGCGGAGGTTCGCCTCGATCATCTGCGTCTTGGCGATCATGTCGCCGCGCTCGATCCGCTTCGCGAGGTAGACCTCCTGGTCGGCGGTCAGCAGCGGCACCTTGCCGATCTCCCGCAGGTACAGCCGCAGCGAGTCGAGCGACGGCTCGACGGTGAGGTCGAGCTTGGGGGAGTTCTTCTCCTCCTCGACGAGCGGCTGCTCGTGTGGGAGCGCCTTGTGCTGCTCGCCCTCGACGAGCTCGACCCCGTGGTCGATCAGGTACGTGGTGAAGTCTTCGAGCTGCTCCTTGGTGAGCTCGACCTCCTCGACGCCCGCGACGATCTCGTCGTAGGTGAGGAAGCCTTTCTCCTTTCCGGTCTCGACGAGCTTGTGGAGCTCTTCGACTTCGGGAAGGGAGATGTCAACCGTGAGCAACTGACCCCGACCTCCGGCTTGGTTTACCGAACACGACGTCCTCTTCAGAACCGGCACACCCGTCCGGCTCCCCCTCTGACGCGCGAGACTCTACATCACGTTTGCGCAAATTGGGAAGATCTTCTTCGACGGATGGAAACAGGGCTGATCGGGACACGGGTGCTCGTCACCGGAGGGTCGGGCGGAATCGGCTCTGCGTGCGTCCGGATGTTCGCCGCGGAAGGGGCGCACGTCGTCGTCCACTACCACCGGAACCGCGCCGGGGCGGAGCAGGCGGGCGGCGACGAGATCGTCCAGGCTGACCTGACCGACGAGGACGAGGTCGCGCGGATGTTCGCCGAGGCGGGCGAGCTCGATGCCTGCGCGGCGGTGGCGGGCGTCTGGCCGGTCGAGGACGTCCCGGTCTGGGAGCTCCCGCTGACGCGCTGGCGGGAGACGGTCGACGCCAACCTGACCGCCACGTTCCTGACGGCCCGCGGCTTTCTCGCCGGCCTCGGCGAGCGGGAGGGGTCACTCGTCCTCGTCGGGTCGACGGCCGGGCTGTTCGGCGAGGCGGGCCACGCCGACTACGCCGCGGCGAAGGCTGCGATCCTGCAGGGGCTGCTCCTCTCGCTCAAGAACGAGGTCGTCCGGCGGAACCCGCGGGCCCGCGTCAACGCCGTCGCTCCCGGCTGGACCGTGTCGCCGATGACCGAGGGCGAGCTCGACCCCGAGCGGGTGAGGCGGATCGTCCGGACGATGGCACTCCCGAGGGTCGCCCGCGCCGAGGACGTCGCCGCGCAGGTCGTCGCCTTGAGCTCCCAGCTCCTCTCGGCCCACGTCACCGGCCAGGTCGTCACGGTCGCCGGCGGCATGGAAGGCCGCGTGATCCACGACTAACGACCGGAGGAGGTGGCACGCGGGGGAAACATCGTTTCCCCCGCGTGACCATTACGGCGAAAAGACTGACGGCGGCCCGAAGGCCGCCGTCAAAACCCTGCCGCAGGAAGTGATTGCCGTCAGTTCCCAGGCCAGGGAGTCTTGGATCTTTGCCGCCGTGAGGCTCGTATCGGCAGCTATGCCCTGAAACTTGAGCGTTTTCCCGAGCCCTTCGGACACGGGTCAACGCAACGAGACACATCATCAACCTCCGGTGGCTACTTGATCCATCCCCGATTCGGTGGTTGACCACCTCACTTGACTGGAATCGGCCCGGTTCGGGAAGTGTTCCGGGCCTGGTGCCGGGGTCTTCGGCCGGTGTACTACCCTGCCTTCGTGCCCGGCCGCTTCGAGACGCGTCTGCTCGACGGCCCGCCGATCATCGCCGACGGAGGCATGGGATCCCTGCTGACCGCGGCCGTCCCGCGCCTACGCTCGCCCGAGGAGGCCAATCTGCGGGCGCCCGAGGCCGTCGTCTCGCTGCACGTCAGCTTCATCAACGCCGGCGCCGAACTGATCGAGACGAACACGTTCGGCGCCAACCGCAGCAAGCTCTCCGCACACTTTCTCGAGGACGAGCTCGAGCGGATCAATGCAACCGGCGTCAAGCTCGCGCGCGAGGCGCGGGAGCTGACCGGCCGTGACGTCTTCATCGGCGGCGCGATCGGGCCCCTCGGCGGCGCGGCGAGCCCATCGAAGCGCCTGGAGCTGTTCGCCGAGCAGGCGGCCGTCCTGGAGGACCGCGGTGCGGACCTGTTCATGCTCGAGACCTTCTACGACCTCGACGAGCTCGTCGATGCGATCGCGGCCGTGCGGACCGTCTCGTCACTCCCGGTGGTGGCGCTGCTCACCTTCGACGACGAGGCGGAGACGCTTGCGGGCATCACCGCACGCGAGGCCGCCGACCGGCTCGCCGGCCTCGATCTCGCCGCGATCGGCGCCAACCACGGTGCCGGGCTGCTCGCGGCCCTGAACGCGCTCGAACAGATGCAGTCGGCGGGCTGCCCGCTCGCGGCTCTTCCGAACATCGGGCTCGCGAGCCTGCTCGGCGGGACGGTGATCTACCCGCATGCGACGCCGGACTACTTCGCCGAGTTCGCCGCCCATGCGCGCGACCTGGGCGCACGGGTGATCGGCGGCTGCTGCGGGACGACGCCGACGGAGATCGCGGCGATCCGGGCGGCGATCGACGAGGAGCACCAGGCCCGCACGAGGCTCGACGTGAGCGAGCGGGAGATCGCAGTCGCCCTCGGCGAGGAGCAGCGCGAGACCGAGCTGGCGAAGGCGCTGCGCGAGGGCGAGTTCGTCGTCTCGGTGCAGCTCGACCCGCCGCTCGGGGGCTCCAGCCGCGGGCTGATCGAGGTCGCGCAGGCGTTGGAGGGGTCGGGGCGCGTGCGGTTCGTCGATGTCAACGACAACGCGACGGCACGGGCCGGGATCAGCGCCCTGATGGTCTCGGGCGCGATCGAGCGCGCCTCGGACCTGGAGACGATCCCGCACCTGACGACGCGCGACTCGACGGTGCTGGGGCTCGAGTCGATGCTGCTCGGGACGCATGCCGAAGGTGTCCGGAACGTGCTCGCGATCACCGGCGACCCGCCCGAGGTCGGCGACTATCCGGGCTCGCGCGGGGTGTACGAGATCGACGCGATCGGGCTGACGCGCCTGATCGCCGGGCTGAATCGCGGCGAGGACTTCAACGGCCGGCCGATCGACGCTCCGACGTCGTTCTTCGTGGGCGTCGCGGTAAACCCGACTGCGGACGACCTCGAGCTCGAGGCCGAGCGGTTCCGGCAGAAGGTCGAGGCGGGCGCGAGGTTCGCGATGACGCAGATCGTCTTCGACCTGGATGTCCTCGACCGTTTCGCCGAGGTGCTCGGCGGCTGGCCCGTCCCGGTGCTCGCGGGGATCTTTCCGGTGACGAGCTACCGGCTCGCCTTGCGGCTGCACAACGAGGTGCCGGGGATCGTGGTCCCGCAGCGCCTGCAGGACCGCCTGAGCGAGGCGGGCGCCGGCGCCGCGGCGTCGGGATGGCGCACGCGAAGGAGCTGCTCGCAGGCGCCCGCGAGCGTTGCGACGGCGTCTACGTCGTCGCCCCGTATCGCAAGCCGCCGTCGGTGCTCGATCTACTCGGTTAGGCGCGACGCGATCGAGCCGAGCTGCCCGGACCGGAGCACGTCGTTCGGCGGCGCGATCTTGTTCAGCCGGCGGAGGACCTTCGACTGCTTGACCTCGCGGCGAACGTCCGGTGGCCGTGGATCTGGAGCGCGACCGCACCGGCGACCCAGACGAGCGCGAGGCCCCAGAGCGCACCGACGACCAGGCCGCCGAGGGAGTCGAGCAGGCGGAGCGGAGGAATCAGATGCAGCCCGCCACGGATGAGCTTCGCCGCCAGGGAGGCCGCGATCGGCCCAGCGCCGCGCCCGCCAGCCCCCGACGAGACCGACGAGCGCCATGTACTGCGAGTGCGACCCGCCCGAGAGGAGGTGCGGCGCCACGCGCGCCCCGACGACCGCCCCCATCGACGAGACCCAAAGGAGAGCGCCGTGCCGATCAACCCCCGCCTGTACCCGCCGAGGCCGTCAACACCACGAACGCGATCACGCCCAGTCGAGATTGGTCATCCCCCGTGGTTCGCCGTCCGGCTACACTGCCCTCCGCCCGGGGGCGTAGTTCAGTTGGTTAGAACGCCGGCCTGTCACGCCGGAGGTCGCGGGTTCGAGTCCCGTCGCTCCCGCTCTCGAA
>CAWBLB010000003.1:0-37868 GCA_963789585.1 uncultured Actinomycetes bacterium
GGACTCGAACCAGGGACACAGGGATTATGAGTCCCCTGCTCTAACCAGCTGAGCTACGGGCCCGTCCGCGGGACCGTACCGCACCGTCGTAGCATGGCCCGCGCGATGGGTCGCGCCGACAAGGACTTGAACCGCGCCTTCTACGACAGCGAGCGCGAGGACGACCGGCGACGGTTCGAGGAGCAGCCGTCGAAGGTCTTCCACACCGAGGTGCTCGTCCCCTGGATCGCCTCGCGGCTCCGAGCCGGCGCGCTCGTGCTCGACATCGCCGGCGGGAGCGGCGTCTACGCCTCGCGGATCGTGCGGGCGGCGCCCGTCTCGGTCGTCGGGCTCGACATCAGCGAGTCGATGGTGCGGCAGCGCGCCGGAGACCCGAAGCTCGAACTGAATGTGGTCGGGGACATGGAGGCGCTGCCGTTCGCATCGGAGGCCTTCGACGCGGTCATGTTCGTCGGATGCCTGCACCACGTGCCCGATCCGCTGGCCGCGCTCCAGGAGGCGTATCGGGTGCTCCGCCCCGGCGGGCTCCTGTTCGCGGCCGAGCCGGTCTCGCTGCGTGCCGGGCGCGACGCCGCGGCGCCGGTTCCGGGCCACCCGCACGAGTTCAGGTTCTCGCGCGCCTTCCTCGTCGGCCGGATCGCCGCCGCGGGCTTCCGGGTCGACGACCTGACCGGGAAGCGGCTGACTGTCCGGCTGCTCGACCTCGTCCTCCGAGAGCCGGGCGTCGGCTGGTTCCGTGCCGGGGACGTGGTCGACCGGGCACTCGGCGTGATCGGGCTCGACCGATTCGGCGAGATCGCCCTCGTCCGGGCAGGCCGGCCGGGAACTGCGCCGCAGACCGAGGACAGCACGGGAGCGCCCGACTCGGCGACGCTCCTCGCCTGCCCCCGCTGCGGAGGCCCACTCGAGGACACACCCGGGCGAATCACCTGCAGGACCTGCGACGCCACGTATCCCGTCAAGGACGACCTGCGAATTCTCCTCGCAGACGCGCCCGCCGTCGGTTAGACTCGCTCGCCGTGAAGGTCTTCCAGCAGGAGCGCCAGTTCAGGACGCGCGGCGGCCTGCATGTGATCGACATCACCGACCAGGTCCGGGAGATCGTCGCCGAGTCCGGCGTCGTCGACGGGATTTGCTGCGTCTACTCGCCCCATACGACCTGCTGCGTACGGGTCAACGAGTTCGAGAGCGGCATGTTCGAGGACTTCGGCATGCTGCTCCGCCGGTTGATCCCGCGGGACACCTACTACGCGCACGACGACTGGGACCGCCGAACCGAGAACATCTGCGAGGAGGACATGGAGTTCGGCAACGGTCACGCGCACTGCATGTCGATGCTGCTCGGCTCGGCCGGCGAGTCGATCCCGGTCGCGGACGGCGATCTCTGCCTCGGCCAGTGGCAGCGGGTGCTCTTCATCGAGCTCGACCGCGAGCGGGACCGGCGCTGGCTCGTCAAGGTCGTCGGCTCGTAGCCGTCTCCCCGACGGGCTAGGGCACCCGGCGGCAAGGCAAGCGGTGAGAAATGGCTAGTCGCTACGATCGACAGCCGTGAGCTACCTCTTCATCCCGCTCTTCATCCTCGCCGGCATCGCCGCGCTGTTCGGCGTCGTCGTCTTCCTCGGCCGGTTCCGGAACGGCCGCTACCTGAAGCCCGTGATCGCGACGCTCTCGAAGGTGCCCTGGCTGCGCCGCCAGTTCCAGAAGGTGAGCCAGGCGGCGATCGAGAAGCAGAACCCCGACCTCGCGAGTGCGATGCGGAAGCTCGAGCGGCTCGGCCCGAATCCGGACCAGAAGCGCGCCCAGCAGGCGTTCGCGCAGCTCTCCCCGGCCGAGCGCCGCGCCTACCTCGACGCGGTCGAGCAGCAGGGCGGGATGCCCGAGCCTGCGAACCGGCAGCTCAGGCGCCAGCAGCAGCGGCTCCAGCAGGCAAACCGCCCGAGCGGCGGCGGCAGCAGCAGCGGCGCCAAGCGCGGCAAGAAGCGTTAGAAGAAGGCTTGTTGGCGCGGCGCTAGACTAGCTCGTCTCGCCGAAGTCCTCGCGCCAGCCCTTGGCCAGGAAGGCGCTGAGCGATTCGGCAATCTCGTCGAAGGCCCGCTTCGAGCGGTCGACGAGGCCGGCCATGCGCAGGAAACCGTGGATCATCCCGTCATAGCGGTAGCCCTCGGTCTCGACGCCGGCCAGGAACAGCCGTTGCGCATAGGCCTCGGCCTCGTCGCGCAGCACGTCGACCTCCGCGGTCACGACGATCCCACGCGGCAGGCGGCGCAGGTCCATCAGCGCGGCCGGCGAGACATCCTGCTCCTCCGACCCGTCGAGCTCGCCGAGGTACTGCTTCCAGTACCAGCCCATCGCGTCGCGACTCAGCCCGTAGCCCATCGAGAAGAGCGAATACGACGGCGTGTCGCCGCGCGAGCTCGTCGCCGGGTAGAGCAGCAGCTGCGTCGCGAACGGCGTGCCCACGTCGCGGCCCTTGCGGGCGACGATCGCCGCGAGCGTGCCGCCGACGCTGTCGCCCCCGATGCCGATCCTGTCGACGTCGAGCCCGAGCTCCTCGGCGTTCGCCATCACCCAGCGGGCGGCCTGCCAGGCGTCCTCGAGCGCCGCGGGGTACGGATGCTCGGGCGCGAGGCGGTAGTCGACCGAGATCACGACGCAGCCGGCGCGCCCGGCGATCGCGCGCGTGATCCCGTCGTGGGTGTCGACGCTCCCGACGACCCAGCCGCCGCCGTGGAAGTAGATCAGCCCGGTGCTCGGCTCGGCGCTCTCAACGGGGCGGTAGATCCTGACCGGGACGCCGTCGGCGTCGCGATCCTCAACCGCATGCACCTCGTCGACCTCGCCGAACTGCTCCTTCGCGATCTTGACGTAGTTCGCACGCGCCTCCTCCGGCGTGAGCTCCTCGACCGGCGGCGCTCCGGACTCAGCCTGCTGGCGCAGCACCTCGACGATCTGCGGGTCCAGCTCGGGAACGCTCATCGGCAGGCTGCGGTCGTCATCGCCTGCCCATCCTACGCACTCCCCGCTGCGGCTAGCGGATCCCTGCGGCGGTGAGCGCGAACCCTGCAACCGCGCGCGGCACCCGCCGGGCCTTCCCGATCGCGGCCTCAAGAGCCGTCGCGAACGAGACCAGGTCGTCGTCGCTCACGACGAGCGGCGGCAGGCCCTTGATCACCGGGATCCCGTGCCCGGCGACCTGGCTCAGGACGTGGTGCTCCCGGAAGAGCGGCAGCACGACGAGCTGGGCGAACAGTCCGTGCTGGAGTCGCTCGACGAGCCGGTAGGAGCGGCGCCCGGAGGGCGGCTCGCCGAACTCGATCGCCCACATCAGCCCGAGCCCCCGCACCTCACGCACGACGTCGTACCGATCGACAAGGGGGGCCGTCAGCTCGAGCAGGCGCGTCCCGAGCACCGCCGAGCGCTCGACCAGAGCCAGCTCGTCCAGCTCGTGCAGGGTCGCGAGCCCGGCGGCCATCGCGAGCTCGTTGGGAGCGAAGGTCGACCCGTGGCTGAACGCGTTCTCCATCGAATCGAAGACGCGCCCGTGCACGTCCTTCGACAGCAGCAGCGCCCCGACCGGGACGTAGCCGCCCGAGAGCGACTTGGAGACCGGGACGAGATCGGGCTCGAGACCCCAGTGCTCGAAGGCGAACAACCGGCCCGTGCGGCCGAGCCCGGTCTGCACCTCATCGACGCAGAAGAGCGTTCCGTAGCGACGACAGAGCGCCTGGGCGCCCTCGAGATAGCCGGCCGGCGGCAGGTGGACACCCTTTCCCTGGACGGGCTCGACGAGGAACACGGCCACCTCCTCGCTGCGGAGCTCAGCCTCTAGAGCGTCCAGATCGCCGAACGGGACCCGGCTGAAGCCCGGGAGGAGCGGCCCGAACCGGTCGGCGAACTCCGGGTTCCCGTTCGCCGAGAGCGACCCGAGCGTCAGCCCGTGGAAGCCGTGCTCCGCCGAGACGACACGACCGCGGCCGGTTGCCGCGCGCGCGAGCTTGAGCGCCGCCTCGACCGCCTCGGTCCCGGTGCTGGTGAAGAGAACGCGTTCGAGCCTCGCCGGCGTGCGGCGCAGCAGCTCCTCGGCGAGCAGCGGCGGCAGCGGCGAGGCGCCGAGCTGCACCGACCCGGGCAGGTCGAGCTCGAGCGTCTCCACGAGCGCCGCACGCACGCGCGGGTTGTTGCGGCCGACGTTGAACATCCCGAAGCCTCCGAGCATGTCGAGGTACCGCTGCCCGTCCGAGTCCCACAGATACGCACCCTCTGCTCGCACCCAGGTGCGGTCGAAGCCGATCGTCTTCAGCACACGGGCGAACTGCGGGTTGATCGTGCGCCCCCACAGCTCGACGCTCTCTCCCCCGCGCGAGGCGACGAGGTCACGAACGCTGAGACCGGTCACCACCGGAATGTAGCCGCGCCTTACCGGCCCCGCCCCGCCGGCGTCTCGACCCGGGGCACCGGCGCCCCGGCCGCGGTCAGCACGGGCAGCCCGAGCCTCGTCGCCATCAGCTCGACAGCCTCGGGATTCGAGTCGCAGAGCACACACCGCCGTCCCAGCTCGAGGGCGGCGGCGCCGAGCGTGCCGCTGCCCGCGAAGAAGTCGAGGCACCAGTCGCGCTCGCGCGACGAGGCCTGGACGATCCGGCGCAGCACGCCGAGCGGCTTCTGGCTCGGGTAGCCGGTCTTCTCCCGGCCGGTCGGCGAGACGATCGTGTGCCACCAGACGTCGGTGGGCAGCTTGCCGCGCGCCGCCTTCTCCGCCGTCACGAGACCCGGCGCCATGTACGGCTCCCGGTCGACCGCCTCGGCGTCGAAGAAGTAGGCCTCGGGGTCCTTGACGTAGACGAGGATCGTGTCGTGCTTCGCGGGCCAGCGGCGCTTCGTGCGCGCCCCGTAGTCGTAGGCCCAGATGATCTCGTTCAGGAAGCACTCGCGCCCGAACACCTCGTCGAGCAGGACCTTGCAGTAGTGCGCCTCGCGATAGTCGATGTGGAAGTAGAGCGTGCCGTCGGAGGCAAGCACCCGCCGCGCCGCCCGGAGCCGCGGCTCGATGAACGCGAGGTAGTCGTCGGTGCGGTCCGGATAGCTTCGACTCGCGACCCGCTCGGTGCGGTAGCGACGCCCACCGAAGCCGATCCGGTCGCCGTGCTCGTCGCGGCTCGTGGCAACCGTCAGCCGGTGCTGCACCTTGCCCGTGTTGAAGGGCGGGTCGACGTAGATCAGTGTGATCGACTCGTCGTCGAGGCGACCGAGCAGATCCAGGTTGTCTCCGAGGTAGATCCCCTGTTCGATCACCCTGCAGCCAGTCTAGGCATCGCCGACGCCGGAGCAACGTGGGCCCATGGACGGACGCTCCTCAGCGCGCGGGCGGGACCACCTCCACGACCGGCTCCTCACTTCCGGTGACAAGCGACCGGGCGACGTCCGGATCCCAGGTGGCGCACGCCTTCCCGACCTCTGCGAGGAAGCCGGCGCGCTCCGCGTCCGCAAGCCAGGGAGCCCAGTCATCGCGTGCGGAGAGCTCGAGCAGGGTCGCCTCGACCACGTCGGCAGGCGGTGCGGCGGGAGCGACCAGCGCCGCGCAGTCGTCGCACGCTCGAATTCGGTCGCGCTCGGACGGCGAGAGCGTCCGCTCCGCGTAGGAGGCCGAGGCGGCGTTGGCCTCGAGCTCGCTCGGCAGCGCCGCGTAGCCGCGCCCGCCCGCCGCGCGCACCGCAGCCCGGAGGAGGTCGTCCGCCTCGAAGAAGGACGTCCCCGACCGTTCCCAGCGACGGGCATGCTCGAGCTCGTGGCGGAGGATCGGCCCCAGCGCCGCTTCCGGGATGCCCGGCAGCTCACCCCAGACCGCAAGCCGGTGCGCGCCGAGGTGGTAGCGGTGCACGTTCTCCCGGCCCGCAGCCCGGAACACGCTGACGGTGTCCGGCCAGACGAACCCGGCCGGCTGGAGGTAGGCCATCGGGGTCGTCCCCGGCGGGCGCCTCCCGGCGACGACGAAGACCACGAACGAGCCGGCGTCCAGCCCGGCATCGTCGGCACACGCACGGAGCGTCACCCGGAGACGGTCGAGATCGAGCACGGTGGAAGTCTCGCGCAACCGCGTCGGGGACGGCTCGGCGGCTATGCTCGAAGGCATGTCGAAACGCTCCCGGATTGCGACCGTTGCAGCCTCGGCGGGCCTCGCGCTTGCCGTCACCGTCACCGCCTACGGGGCATCCACCTCGGCCGGCAAGATCTCGAAGCCCTGCACCGGCTCGCAGCTCGGGGCCACGTTCAAGCCCGTCCGTGGCAGCGCCGGCGCGGGACACATCAGCTACAAGCTCGTGCTGCGAAACCGGTCGAGGAGCTTCTGCTTCGTCACCGGGGTCCCGAACGTGACGCTGATCGCCAAGGGCGGCACGGCGCTCCCGACCGCCGCGACCTTCTCGGGTCGCCCCGGCATGCTCACGGCGGTGATGGTGCCGCTCGCGCCGGGCAAGGCGGCCCATCTGATCGCGCGCTTCTCGCCCGACGTCCCGGGACCCGGGGAGCAGGTGAAGGGAGCCTGCGAGCGGACCGCCTACAAGCTCCGGGTCGTGACCTCGGGCGGCGGGAGGTCGGTCGCCCCGATCGCACCCGTGACGCCCGTCTGCGAGCACGGCTCGATGCAGCTCACCGTGCTCACCTCCGGCGCATAGTTCCTCCGGCGCGTAGTGCAGATCTACATCGCCGGCCCGCTCTTCTCGCAGGCAGAGCGTGACTGGCTCGACGGGCTCGCGGCGGCGGTGCGCGCCAAGGGCCTCGAGTGCTTCGTCCCGCACGAGCACTTCGACGAGATCGCCGAGCTGACGCCGGAGGAGATCTACCGGGTCGACGGCGCGGGCCTGCGCGGGTCGAACGCGCTGCTCGCCTGGCTCGACGGGCCGATGATCGACGACGGCACAGCGGCGGAGATCGGGGCGTTCGCCGAGCTCGTACGGGGCGGCGACCCGCGCTACCGCGGGATCGTCGGGCTCGTCACCGACCTGCGGCTCCAGCGCAGGCGCGGAAAGGCGCCCGGGGACGGGATGAACCTGTTCGTGACCGGAGCGATCGCCGCCGCCGGGCGGATCTGCTGGTCGGTCCCCGAGGCGGTCGAGGCGCTGAGGGCGCTTTGCTCGGACGTATGAAGCTTTCCGCTTTCTTAGCAGTCTCTTCACCAGTTGTCGCTACTGATCATGGGAGCGTGAGGAAGCTACGCACCGATATCGGGAAGCGTCTCGCGGCGATTGCGGCGGCGGCGGTCGTCCCGCTGCTGATGTTCGCCGGTAGCGCGGCTGCGGCCACCGCTCCGTCCGTCGTCACGGGTGCCGTCAGCGCGGTGAGCCCGACGACGGCGACCCTCACCGGCACGGTCAACCCGAACGGCGCGGCAACCACCTGGCACTTCGAGTACGGGAAGACGACGTCGTACGGGACGAGCACGGCGGCCACGAGCGCCGGCGCGGGCACCGCCAACATCCAGGTCTCCGCGAACCTGACCGGGCTGAGCCCCGGCACGACCTACTACTACCAGCTGGTCGCAACGAGCGCCGGCGGGACGACTCCCGGCCTGAACGGGATCCTGAACACCACCGCCGGCCCGGATGCGGTCACCGGCGGAGCGAGCAACGTGACCCCGACGAGCGCGACCCTGAACGGAACCGTCAACGCGAACGGGCGCGCCACGACCTACTACTTCGAGTACGGCAAGACGACGGCGTACGGCACGAAGACCGCCGTCCAGAACGGCGGCTCCGCCACGAGCCCGGTCGCGGTGACAGCCGCCGTGTCCGGGTTGCAGACGGGCCAGGCCTACCACTTCCGCCTCGTCGGCTCGAACGACGCGGGATCGACACAGGGCGCCGACATGTCCTTCTCGCTCAGCTCCGCGCCGACGGTGACGACGAAGGCCGCCAGCTCGATCACGTCGACGAGCGCGAAGCTGAACGGCAGCGTCAATCCGAACGGTCAGGCGACGGAGTGGTATTTCGACTACGGCCCGACCACCGCCTACGGCTCGAAGACACCGGTTGCGAGCGTCGGCTCCGACACGAAGACGACGAACGTCTCATCGACGGTGAACGGCCTTCCCGCCGGCGTCTACCACTTCCGCCTGGTGGCCACGAACGCGTCGGGAACCAGCGACGGGAACGACAAGACCTTCGGGAGCGGCAGCGTCCCGGTCGTCCTGACCGGGACGACGCAGGGCGCCGGCACCTCGAGCGGAACCCTCACCGGCTCGGTCAATCCCCTCGGCAACTCGGCCAGGTGGTATTTCGAGTACGGGACGACCACCGACTACGGCTCGAAGACCCCTGCGAAGAGCGCCGGCTCGGGCACCGCGGCGACGGGCGTCTCGGCGGCGATCGGCAACCTCTCCCCTCTGACCACGTATCACTACCGGCTCGTGGCGACGAGCAGAGCCGGCACGACGTTCGGCAGCGACGTCACCTTTACGACCGTGGCGGCCGTCACCCTCGCGGCATCGACGTACCAGTCGATCTTCGGCCACTACGTGACGTTCTCCGGGACGATCGCCAGCAGGCAGTCGGGAATCAAGGTGACGATCCAGGCGGAGCCGCTCGGTTCGACCTCCTTCAGCGCCGTCGGCACCGTCCTCACCGGTGCGAGCGGGACCTGGACATACCAGGCGAGGCCCCGGATCGCGACCGCCTACCAGGCGAGTAGCCCGGACGGCACGAGCTCGGCGGCCACGGTCGGTGTCCACCCCGCGGTCTCGCTGCGGCTGATCACGAAGGCGCGTTTCGCGACCCGGGTCGTCGCCTCGAAGTCGTTCGCCGGGAAACAGGTCAAGCTGCAGCGCCAGGTCAGGCTCGGCAAGTGGGTGACCGTCGCCCGCTCACGGCTGAACGCGAAATCGTCGGCCATCTTCTTCGCGAAGTCGCTCCCGCTCGGGAAGTCGATGATTCGCATTGCGATGAGCGTCAACCAGGCTGGCCGCGGCTTCCTCGCCGGGTTCAGCCGCACGCTCCAGTACAAGCGAAGCTCCTAGCTCCTTCCCCCGGATAACGTGGTCGGTAGGTTGTGAGCACTGTTCGGGGGAAGTCATTTTGAAACGAGTTCAGTCGTAGCCCGGCCTCTCCGGCGTGGGTGCGCGCGCGGCGTCGGGACGCCCTCCGTTGGTAGCGTCGCATGGGACGAACACTCCTGCGACTGCATCCGGTCGCCCGATCCGAGGAGACTGATTCCATGGTCCTCACCGCCACAGCGGCCACGTTGGCCGCCGCCGCGAGCATGCTGGCCGCCTCACCACCGAAGGTCACGGTCAAAGCGCCGGGGCACGCTCCGAAGATCAGCATCCACTGGAACTACACGGTGCGCGTGACGAGGGGCGGCAAGCCGGTGGCCGCGAGGATCACCGAGGCGATCGTCGATCCCATCGGAGGCGCCCACCCGGTCGAGTTCGGCAAGAGCACGAAGATGATCACCAACTGGCCCTTCAAAGGCGCGTTCAGCGACTTCATCATCTGGCCGCCCGAGTCGCGTGGGATCCCGCTGACCCTGCGGATCACCGTGCGCGTCGGCAAGGTCAAGAAGGTCGTCGCCTACCACGTGACGCCCCGCGGGTGAGCTCCGGAGCCGCCATCGTTCTCACGAACGTGCGGAAGTCGTTCGAGAGCGGGCGGGTTCCGGCACTGCGGGACGTCACCTTCCGGGTCGAGCCGGGCGAGCTCGTGGCGCTGACCGGTGCCTCCGGGTCCGGCAAGAGCACGATCCTCAACCTGATCGGCGCGCTCGACCGGCCGGACTCCGGCACGATCGAGGTCGACGGCAGGCAGCTCGACGCGCTCGCACGGCCCACCGAATACCGCGCCGGGACGATCGGCTTCGTGTTCCAGGCGCACAACCTCCTGCCGACGCTGACCGCGTCCGAGAACGTCCAGATCCCCATGTTCGGCCGCCACGACCGGCGCGAGCGAGAGGCCCGCGCCGCCGAGCTCCTGCTCGAGGTGGGCCTCGAGGGCCGTATTCATGCCCGCCCCGCCGTCCTCTCAGGCGGGGAGCGCCAGCGGGTCGCGATCGCCCGGGCGCTCGCGAACGGGCCGCGGGTGCTCCTTGCCGACGAACCGACGGGCTCGCTCGACTCGGAGACGGGGATGCAGGTCGTCCACCTCCTGCAGACCCTGCGCGACCAGCACGGCATGACGATCCTGCTCGTCACGAATGACGACGACATCGCCGCTCACGCCGACCGGCGGCTCCGGCTCCGCGACGGGGTCATTCATGCCGAAGCGCTTCGATCGGCGACAGGCTGACGGCGCGCCACGTCGGATAGAGCGCTCCGACCACCCCCACGCCGAGCGCAAAGGCGAGGCCCCAGGCAAAGGTCGTGGCGGTGTAGGTCGGGCTGATCAGGCCCGAGAGCGCGCTCCGGTCGACGAAGGCCTGGGCCGCGAGCACGCCGAGCGCGCAGCCGACGCCGAGCGCGATCAGGCAGATCCCGACGGCCTCCGACAGGATCATCGCTCCGATCCGGGCCACCGACCACCCGACGGCGCGCAGAATGCCGATCTCGCGCGTCCGTTCGAACACCGACATCGCCATCGTGTTGGTGACGCCGATCCCGCCCACGATCAGCGCGAGAATGGAGACGATCCAGCCGGTCGAGATAATCAGCCGACTCGACGTGTCGACCTTGATCGCCTGACCCGGCTCGGTGATCGCGGCGATCCCCGGGAAGCGGCGCTGCAGCCTTGCGGCGACCGCCTTGACGTTCTGTCCGAGCTTCACGTCGACACCGATCGAGGTGACCTCACCGGGCCGCTTCGCGAGCGACTCGACCGTGCCGAGCGGCAGCACGATCCCGAGGTCTTCGAAGCGGTCGCCGGAGTGGTAAACGCCCGCGACGGTGAACGACCGGCCTTCGAGCACGATCGTCTGGCCGATGCGCTTCCGCGAGTGATCTCCGGCCATGACCGTGCCGCGGTCGCCCTCGACGACCACGAGGCGCCTGTAGGCGAACTCGGCCGGGTCGAGCCCGAAGACGAGCAGTCCGCCCACCACGAGGAGCTTGACCTTGGCGACCCCGGCCACGCCCGGGTCGGCCGCCACCTTGGCTGCCAGCGACTCCGCCAGGAGCGAGCGCGTGAAGTCGGTCACATCCGCCTGGTAGAGACCGAAGTCGGCCCGGCCGACGTGCATCAGGTCGGCTGCGGTCCGGTGGACGCCGTTCGTGATCGCGAGCAGAGCGACGATCAGGCCGACGCCGAGGCCGACGCCGGCCGCGGTGAAGATCGTCCTTGCCGGGCGCCGCAACAGGTTCTTCCAGATCAGCGAGGGCCACGTCATCGTCGGAGCGGACTACATCAGATCCCCATCCCGGGCGAGGGGGTTTTTCCGCAGACCGATCGGGGCATGCCCTGATGACCGCACCGTCGGCCACCGCCATACTCCTCGCAACGACCCCAAGCAAGCCTCACTGAGACCACAGACACAGGACTTGACGGAGGTCGTCGACGAGGGTCCCGCCAGCGGGGCCCTCGTGTTTCGTGCCCCTCCCCTGTCCGAGACGCAGCACCGGGTCGAACAACGCTTGTGCTGCAAGCCACAACCGTTGCCAGCTTGTGGCGTGCACACAAGGGCCTGACGACTGTTGCCGGAGCGCCGCCGGTTTGTGGCGTGCACCACAAAGGGCCTGCGGTCCGGTCGGGCGCTCGTCAGCCGGCGAGGGCTGCGTTGAGCTTGGCCGTCGTGTTCTTCCCCACGATGCCGTCGGTCGTCAACCCGTTCGCCGTCTGGAAGGCGCTCACCGCGCTCCGGGTCAGCGGCCCGAAGATCCCGTCCACCTTCCCCGGGTCGTTTCCGACCTGCTTGAGCGCCTGCTGCAGCTGCGTCACCGCGCTGCCGGTGTCGCCCGTGCGGATCGTTCCGGAGGCGGGCAGCACGAGCCGGGGCCCCGTGGAGGCACGGCCGGCTGTCCCGCCGGTCCTGGCGGGCGGTTTCCTCGAAGCGGTCGTCGTCTGCGTCGTCGTCTGGGCGACGGTCGTTGCCGGAGGGCTCGAGCCGCCGCCTCCGCCGAGCAGCACGACCGGGACCAGCACCGCCGCAGCCACCACGACGAGCAGCACGACGAGCCCGACGAGCCGGCGGCGCCGGTAGAGCTCGGGGACGTCGGCGTCGAGTCCGACCGTCTCGCCGGGGAGCCCTTCGACGCGACGATCGCGGCGGCGAAGACGTCCCCTGCTCTCCTCGGGGCTCCGCGGCGTCTCGCCGGGATCCGTGAACCACTCGATCGCAGCCTCGTCCCCCAGCCAGTCGTCCTGCCTGGAGTCGATGGGCACGTCTGCCCGTCCGGTCGCTATGGGCGCTGACGCCGGAGCGTCGTCGCCTGTCGTCGCTCTCACTTTGCCCTCCCTCACCGGGATCTTCGCCGATGCGAGTTAACAAAAGCAAAGATGTTCGTGAGAGCAATGTGAGGACACCAGCGCCCGCGTGCATCCCGAGCGGCCGAACAGGCCCGGCGCCGCGGGCCGTTGCCCCGTTTCGCGAGCCCGGCTACTGCGGCGGGCCGCTGCCGAGCTTGACGGTTGCGGTCGTGTTGTTGCCGAACTGGTCGACCAGCCCGAGCCTGACGGTCGTGCCGGGCGCCTTGCGCAGGAGCATGCTCGTCAGACCGGTCATCGAATCGATCGAGCGACCGTCGAGCGTCGTGATCGTGTCGCCCGAGGAGATCCCCGCGCGATCGGCGGGTCCGGACGGGTAGACGTTCGCGACGAGCAGCCCGGAGGAGAAGCTGTTGAACCTGGGAGTCTGGACGGAAACGCCGAGGAAGGGGGTCGCTCCCACATGCACCGCCGCCGTGGCCTTCCCGGCGACGATCTGCTTGGCGATCGCGAGCGCCTTGTTGATCGGGATCGCATAGCCGTCGCTGCCGCCGGACCGGAACGAGAACCCGCTCGATGCCGCTGTGTCCATCCCGATCACCTCGCCGGCCGCGTTCAGGAGCGGACCGCCGGAGTCGCCCGGCTGGAGCCCGGCGTCGGTCTCGATCAGCCCGGTCAGCCGCTCCGTACTGCCGCTGTCGTCCTGGGCGGTGATCGCTCGCCCGATCCCGGTGATCGTGCCCTCGGTGGCGGTGGGCGTGCCGCCGACTCCGCCGGCGTTGCCGACCGCGGTCACCGCCTGGCCGCGTCTCAGCTTGAAGGAGTCGCCGGTCGTGACCGTCTGGAGACCCGACGCGTTCCTGAGCTGCAGGACAGCCACGTCGTTCGTGACGCTGTAGCCGACGACCATTGCCGCATAGTTGCGATGGGTGGCGGGAATGTAGACCCGTATCGTGGTCGCTCCGCGAATCACGTGGTTGTTCGTCAGCACCTCGCCCGACGAGGTCAGAACCATCCCGGTCCCGGCTGCGGCGGCGCTCTGGTACCCCAGGCTCGTGTTCACGTCGACGATGCCCCGGTCGAGCGTCGCCGACGGCGCGGCCGAGGCGTACGTCACCTGCCCGGTCAGCGCCAGCGCCGCGATGGTTGCGATCCGTCCGAACATCAAGACTCCAGTGTTGCCGTCAAGGCTAAACGTGAGATGAATTTTTTCGCCGATGCGACCGGCGAGCCCAGATGGCACACACCACGGCCGAGGATCGCGTGTCCGCAACGATCGGACACTCCAGCCGGCCGCCGCCCATCAGGCGGCGAGAAGCGAGCGGGCCCTCATCCCGACGATGATCGAAGCCGCGACCCCGACGACCCCGGCGGCGGCAGCGGTGCCGCAGAGCAGCAGCCCGGAGGCGAGGCCGAAGTTGATCGCCGGCCCGCTGTGGACGCCGAGCGCCAGCAGCACTGCGGCGGTTGCTCCGACGTTGGCGACGGCGCCGCCCGAGGCGACCGGGATCAGCGAGGCAGCGGCCGAAAGGCAAAGGACGACCAGGGCGAGCGTCGGTGAGAACCCGACTCCCAGCGCCGCGAGCAGCAGCGTGCTTCCAGCCGCCCGCGTCGTCCAGCATCCGACCAGGTAGAACCATGCCACGATCGCATCGCGCGCGCTCCCGCGAGGATGATTGGCGACACGTCCGAGCAGCTTCGAGAGACGAGCCCTGCGGACGACGAGCGGCAGGCGCAGCAGATGCTGGCCCGCGACCAGGATCCCGCAGGAGCCGACCCCGAAGATCACAACCAGGATCAGCGGGGCACGGAAGGTCGACGAACTCGTTGCGGTGGCCGAGATCGAGAGCGGCAAGAAGGCGACCGCGTCGACGAGCCCGAGCGAGATGATCGAGAGCACGATCGCCTCCAGACCCAGCGTGACGCCACGCATCCGACGGAGCGTCCCGACCTTGATCAGGTAATCGAGCCGGAAGGGAAGCACCACCCCGCTTGCCGCTGCGGCGCCGCAGGCGGCCAGGCACCGTGCCCGGTCCGGGCGGGCACCTGCAGGGAAGAGTTTCTGCCAGCCGAGCGCGCGGAAGACGTAGCTGAGGAAGTAGAGGACGACCGCCCCGACGACGAGACCGATGTGGGCATGCTGCAGCGGCCAGCTCGTGTGCGTGAACCTCTGGCCCAACAGCACGCAGGCGCCGAGCGTGAGCGCGACGAAGACAAACCCGGCGGCGAGCCGGACGCGGCTGCGCCGTCTCGGCAAGGAGCCGTCGACCGACGGAGAAACGGTGGCAAGCGTCATGTAGGAGTGTTGTCGGCAGCGCGCCCCAAAAACCTGATCATCCGATCCCGTCGGATCGCGACGCGCAGCCGCAACCCAGCATAGCCGCGGAGCGCCCGCCCCCGCCGTCCGGGGACGGGCGGGACAGACCGGCGCACGGAGCCCTCGGCCCGCGCGACTCCGGGAGCCGGCGCCCCTTGCGGAGACGCCGGCTCCACGGAGTCGGTCAATATGCGGTCGAGGCGGTCAGACGGCCACGAGGCCGGTGTCGCCCTCCGGCAGGCCGGTGACCATCGAGACGTAGGTCAGGCTGCCGTCGGGGTTCATGCGGAACGTCTCGAGCGTGGAGTTGCCGAACGAGAGGACGTTGAAGTACCGGCCGCCCCTCGTGCTGATGGCCTCGTCGAGCGGGTGGCTTCCCGAGCCCAGGTCCGCGGTGATCCCGCTCGCGTCGAGCAGCGTCAGCTGACCGCCGTGGATCGCGTACCCGGAGATCGTTCCCGACGCGGCGTTCGCCGTGTAGGCGTAGCGACCGTCGTCACTCACGACCAGCCAGCACGGGGCTCCCTGGCCGTTCGTCGAGACCGGGCCGGTGATCAGGCTCAGCAGGCCGCTCTTCGAGAGCGAGTACGACGTGGACGCGGCGCTGCCCGCATCCGACACGATCAGGTTGCCCTGCTTGTCGAAGTCGAAGCCGTAGGGCCCGTCACCGACCGAAGGGTTCGCCTGCGCCGCCCCGGCGAGGCCGTCGTGCCCGACCTGGAAGGTGTCGATCATCCCGGGCGTCGAGGACGACCCCTTCTCGGCGACGACCAGCACCCTGCCGTCCTTGCTGAACGAGATCTGCTCGGGGCTCGCGGCGTCCGCACTCAGCGGCTGAGTCGATCCGGGAAGGGGCGCGAGGCCGTTCTTCTTGTCGACCCTGAAGCCGCTGATCCCGGCGGGCGAGCCGGCGTTCAGCACGTAGACCAGATGACCGTCCGTCGCGACGCCGATCGGGTCAACGCCCCCCGAGGGGACGACGTTCTCGAGCACCAGCCCGTCTGAACGGACGTCGAACGCGGAGACCGTGTTGTCGCCGGCGTTGACGGCGAAGAGCTGGTGCCCGTCCTTGCTCAGGACGACGGCGCCCTGCGACCCGAGCACCGCCCCGGTGCCGAGCCCGCCGGTCGAGACCGTGCCCGCGGCGACAAGGCTTCCGTCATCTGCACGTGCGTAGATCGCGATCTCGTTGCCGGCCGCCGCGTTCGTCTCCGTGTAGACGGCGCCCGGGCCGGGCTTCGGTCCGGGCGGCAGGGGCCCCGCGGTTCCCAGACCGGTCAGGGCGAGCGCCAGCAACGCGACCGCAGCAGCGATTCCGAAGCGGAACCTCTTCACGAGCTTCCTCCTGTCTCTCGGGATTTCGCCCCGGGAGTCCGAGGCGTCCAGAACACCTCGCGAAGCTAGTCCCGAGATCTTGCGGCGAGCTTTCCGGCCCCTTAGGAGCCCCTTTCGGCTCCCTTACGAAAGACGGAATTCCTCGCGGCCGATCGAGGGCGGGCGTCGGTTGCGGTCCTGCCCCTAGTCGGGACGCGTCGTCCCGTGCTCGGCGAGCCAGCTCCTGGCGGGCGCAAGGTGAGCGCGGATCGCTGCCTCCGCCGCGGCCGGATCTCCGCGCCCGATCGTCTCGAGCAGCTCGGCGTGCTGCTTGCCGATCTCCCGGGCGTCCGCATAGCGGTTGACGAGCTGGGCGATCAGGAGCCGCAGCTCTGACCCGAGATCCTCGTGCGCCCTCGTCAACCTCCTGTTCCCGGTGGCCGTGACGAGAGCCCGGTGGAACCCGAGGTCGGCGTCCACAACCATTCGCTGCGGAGACTCGGAGGTCAGCTCTGAAACCCTGCGCACCGCGGCGGCCGCCTCGGCGGGCACCTGGTGCCGGCTCGCGAGCTCCCGGAACGCGGCCACCTCGAGCGCCGTGCGCAGCTCGTAGATCTCGAGCAAGTCGCGCTCGGTCAGGATCCGCACGAAGACGCCGCGGTTGGGCGTCTTCTCGAGCAGGCCGCGCCGGACGAGGCAGTCGAAGGCGGCGCGCAGCGTGTGCCGGCCGACGTGGTACTCCTTGGCGAGCTCGACCTCGTGCAGATGCTCACCCGGCTGGAAGTCTCCCTGGAGAACGCGCTGCTCGAGGTCGTTCTCGAGCGCCTCGACGACGGAGATCGTCTCGAGCCGCCGTCTGGTGCGTCGTGAGCCCGTCTCGACCATCTGCTCCATTGTGTCACAATCAGCTGCTGCAAAGCAACATCGGCACTTGTAACGATCCCGTGAAGACCCTTGCCATTCTCCGTGATTGTGTCACAATCGTACTTGTCAGCAAGAGAAACCGGAGGATGTTCGATGGCAGTAACCATGTACCAGCTTCTACGGGCGCTCGTCGGCCTCGAGAGCGGCCGCACGTGCCGCAGTTGCGGTGAGGTCGTTCCGTCGTTCGACCACTTCGGCCTCAGCGAAGGGGTCTGCAGCGCCTGCCGCGTCAGCAACGCTTGACCTGAATCGAGGAGGCCCGCCCCGCGCATGAGCCGCCGACCTCGGCGGTGAGGTCAAGGCCTCGTTCCGGCCGGCAACACCGATCGGACGCCCCCGCGGCCGGGCCGGCTCGCGCTGCCGGGCGGGCCTCCATCCTCCGTTCCTTCGGCCGCCCGCGCCCCGCTGACCACCCCCGACGAGCTTCCCACCTGATATTGGTTGGCTCGACCATGCGGGCGCCGACCCTCACATGAGCCAGGGCGAGATCGACCCGGCATCGTCGTCCGAGCCCGGGCACTGGTTCGAGCGCGACCCGTTCTGGTTCAAGCGGGCGGTCTTCTACGAGATCCACCTGCGCGGCTTCTTCGACGGGAACGACGACGGCTCCGGCGACTTCCGCGGCCTGACCGACAAGCTCGACTACCTGCAATGGCTCGGCATCGATTGCATCTGGCTGCTGCCGATGTACGCCTCCCCCCTACGGGACGGCGGCTACGACATTGCCGACTTCTATACGGTCCACCCCGACTACGGCACGATCGACGACGTCCGGACGCTGCTCGAGGCCGCGCACCGGCGCGGAATCCGCGTGATCGCCGATCTGGTCATGAACCACACCTCGTCGGAGCATGCGTGGTTCCAGGAGTCTCGCTCGAGCCCCGACTCGCCCAAGCACGACTGGTACGTGTGGTCGGACGTCGACACCCGCTACGCGGACGCGCGGGTCATCTTCGTCGACACGGAGAGCTCGAACTGGACGTGGGACCCCGTCGCCGGCGCCTACTACTGGCATCGCTTCTTCGCCCACCAGCCGGATCTGAACTACGACAACCCCGAGGTACAGCAGGCGATGCTGGACGTGCTTCGCTTCTGGCTCGAGCTCGGCATCGACGGCTTCCGCCTCGACGCAGTGCCCTACCTGTTCGAGCGCGACGGGACGAACTGCGAGAACCTGCCCGAGACGCACGCCTTTCTGGCGCGTGTGCGCGCCGAGGTCGACGCTGACTTCCCGGACCGCGTGCTGCTCGCGGAGGCGAACCAGTGGCCCGCCGACGTGGTCGAGTATTTCGGGAACGGGAAGGAGTGCCATATGGCCTTCCACTTCCCGATCATGCCGCGCATGTTCATGGCGCTCCGCCGCGAGGACGCGATGCCGATCATCGAGATCCTGCGGCAGACGCCGGCGATCCCGGAGAGCTGCCAGTGGGGGCTCTTCCTGCGCAACCACGACGAGCTGACGCTCGAGATGGTCTCCGACGAGGAGCGCGACTACATGTACGAGGAGTACGCAAAGGACCCCCGGATGAAGCTCAACGTCGGCATCCGCCGCCGGCTGGCGCCGCTGCTCGACTACGGCCGACTCGAGATCGAGCTCCTGACCGCGATCCTGTTCTCGCTCCAGGGCTCGCCGATCCTCTACTACGGCGACGAGATCGGGATGGGCGACAACGTCTATCTGGGCGACCGTGACGGTGTCCGCACACCGATGCACTGGACCGCGGATCGCAACGCCGGCTTCTCCCGCGCCGACTTCGCACAGCTCTACCTCCCGCCGCTGATGGACCCCGTCTCCGGATACCAGGCCGTCAACGTCGAGGCACAGCTGCGCACGCCAACCTCGCTCCTGCGCTGGCTTCGCCGCTTCATCGCGCTGCGCAAGGAGCACCCCGTGTTCGGGCTCGGCACCTATGAGCCGATCGTGACCGAGAACCCGAGGATCTTTGCCCACATCCGCCGCTACGAGGAGGACGTTATCCTCTGCGTGCACAACCTCTCGCGCGCCGCGCAGGCGGTCGAGCTCGACCTCACGGCGTTCGAGGGAATGGTCCCGGTCGAGATGCTCGGCCGGACGGCGTTTCCGCGGATCGGCAGCCTGCCGTACCTGCTGACACTCGGGACTCGCGGGTTCTTCTGGTTCGAACTGAAGGGAGACGATGGCTGAGATCGAGAGCGATACGCTGCACGGACACTCGCTCGTCGACTTCGTCACCGCGCAGCGGTGGTACGGATCGAAGTCTCGGGAGATCGCCCGCGCCGGCATCCTCGAACTGGTGCCGCTGCGGACGGACGTGCCCCGGTGCATCGTCGCGCTGGTCGAAGTGTACTTCCAGCCCGGCACGCACGAGACCTACCAGGTGCTGCTCGGCCTGCGGCCATCGGACGACCCCGCTCCCGGCCCGACGATCGAGGAGGTCGACGGCTGGACCGTGTACGAGGGCCTCGCCGACCCGGTTCTAGCGAGCGAGCTCGTCCGGCTGATGGTGGCCGGCGCGTCCATGCGCGGCGGCGAGGGGACGATCGAGCTGCGGCTCGTCGAGGGGCTGCCCCCGCCCCAGGCCGGACCGCTCGAGGCGGTCGCCGTCGATGCCGAGCAGTCGAACACCTCGGTCGTTCTGGACGGGTCGCTCATCCTCAAGGCCTACCGCCGGATCGAGGCGGGGATCAATCCCGAGCTCGAGCTGCTCCGGTTCCTGACCATGCACGAGTTTCCCAACATCGCGACGCTCCGCGGCTGGTACGAGTACGCGGGCGAGCCGATCGACGCGACCCTCGGCATCCTCCAGGACTACGTCGCGAGCGAGAACGACGGCTGGGAGCTCGCGCTCGACGCGCTGGCCGGCGACCCCGAGAGCTTCGTCGCCCGCGCACGGCGGCTCGGCGAGGTGACCGGGACGATGCACGCCGTGCTCGCATCCGATTCCAACGACCCGAGCTTCTCCCCGGAGGAGGCGAGCGTCGAGTCGCTCGGCCTGCTCGTCGCCTCCGTGGACGAGGACGTGGAGCGGGTCTTCCTCGATCTGCCCGATGCCGTCGAGGCGCTGGCTCCGATCGCGGGCCGCGGCGAGGAGGTGCGCGACCAACTGCAGCTGCTCTCGCGGTTCGGCTCGGCCGGGCGGATGATCAGGACACACGGCGACTACCACCTCGGCCAGGTGCTCTGGACGGGCGACGATTGGATCGTCCTGGATTTCGAGGGCGAGCCGGCCCGCTCCCTCTCGGAGCGCCGCCAGAAGCGCTCGCCGCTGCGCGACGTCGCCGGGATGCTGCGGTCGTTCGCGTATGCGACCTCGGCCGCGCCGATGCTTCGCAGCGTCGAGGTGCCGTCCGACTTCGAGCATCGTGTGCGCGAGGAGTTCATGGCGGGGTACCTGGCAGAGGTCGATACGAGCCTCCTTCCTCCCGGGGACCAGGCGGTCGAGCGGCTGCTGGCCGTCTTCGAGCTCGAGAAGGCCGTTTACGAGCTGCGCTACGAGCTCGACAACCGTCCCGACTGGGTCCCGATCGCGGTGGCGGGGATCGAACGCCTGCTCGGCGCCGGCGTCTCCTGACGGCACCGCGCCGTCGCACCCAGCCGTAGCAGGTCAGCAGGCGACGATGGGGCTCGGCGGTGTCCTGTCGGTCGACGTGGCCCGGCGCAGGACGCCGGGGCTCGCATGCGACCGGCCGCCGACCCGTTCGAGAATCGAGCCGGACCGGGAAGAGATCCGCGCCGGCAGGTCGCCGGCACTCATCGATATGGGCGACGCTGCGAATCTTGCGGCAGCCGAAGGATGGGTGGCCGTAGAGTTTCTCGCACTGATTTCATTCCGGCAACCTTTCATTCCGGCAATCGCGGTGCTCGCCGTTGTCGGGCCTGGTGCCGGGATTGCTCGAGGAGTGGGTGGTGCGTGGTATCTCGTTGATCGTCGCGGTTCTGGTGGTGCTCGTCGCGTTTGTGATCTACCAGTACCGCTACACCTAGTCTAGCTACTTCGTCTAGCTACTTCCCCCGGAAAAAGTGGGTCGGAAGCCCGAAACGGCTCTTCGGGGAAAGCAGCTCGTTTTTGACTTCGCTTTTCGAACCTCGTGTATCCATGCGGGATCGCGTTCCTTTGAAAAGACGAATTCAAGCCCCAGCTACTTCCCCCGCCCACCTGGCTCCGACCTGCCGAGAGCGTTTATCCGGGGAAAGTAGCTGGGGCGGCGTCTCCCAACGGTTCACTCGAAACCCGCCTTCGTGACGCCGCACTTGCCCGGCCGCTGCGCGGCCGGGATGATCTTTCGGCTCTCGTCGCCCTCCGGCCCGCACCTCGGGCCTCCAACCGCCTGCGCCGCTCGGTCCAATACAAGAAGAACGGCCGCAAGTGCGGCCTCGCACGCCCAAGTTTCAGGTCAAAGGTTGGAGGAGATCCTCGTCGCGGGGGAATCGGCGCCGGCAGCGTCCGCAGTGACGCCGGGCGCTCCCGCGTCCCGGCAGCGCTGACCTCAACCGGAGGCGGAGACGTCGGCGACTGCGCGCACGACGGCCGCCTCGATCGGCGCAGGTTCGTACCCGAGCTCGCATCGCGCCTTCTCGGAGGAGAACCAGGCGGGCAGGCGAGCGAGTGAGACCTCATGGGTGTTCGCAATCCCCACGAGCGCGAGCGCCCGCGCCGCGACGTGCGGAAGCGCGACACGAGGAGGGGGCCTGTGCGCAGCCCGTGCGATCAGCGCGAAGACCTCGGCGAGGGTCAAGTCGACGCCGCCGAGGAGGTAGCGCTCGCCTGCCCGTCCGTGTTCGAGCGCGAGCACGTGGCCCTGTGCGACATCGCGGACGTCGACGAGGTTCAACCCTCCGCCCCGCAGCGTCGCCCGGTAGCGGCCGGAGGCGACCCCGCGCACCATTCGACCGGTCGGCGTCGGCCCGGTGTCTCCCTCGCCGATCGGCGTTGTCGGGTTGACACAGAGGGCGTCGAGCCCGTCGGCCGCGGCCGCGAGCACGATGCGCTCGGCCTCGAGCTTCGTTCGCTTGTAGGGGACGCCGAGCTCCCAGGCGGGCGGCGAGTCCTGCTCGGTCGCAACCCTTCCCCGCACCGGGCCGCAGGTCCCGGCCGTGCTCGTGTGGACGAGGCGCCTCACCCCTGCCTCGCGGCAGGCGGCAATCACGTTCCTGGTGCCCTCGACATTCACGGACTTCATCTCGGCGGCCGGAGCCGTGTAGCTGTAGAGCGCGGCCACGTGGAGGACGGCCTCGGAGCCGCGCATCTCCCGGACGAGCGCCTGCGGGTCGCGAACGTCGGCCCACTCCCGTTTCACCTCGTGCCCGCGGCGCTCGAGGGCGGCGACGAGATGGCCAGCGATGAACCCCAGGCCGCCGCCGGTCACGAACACCCGCATGACCCCATTCTCGCCGCAACCGGGCCGCGGATGAGCATGCAGTGCGATGTCTGCGAGCTACTCGGGCTGGAAGAGCGCGATCGTGATGCCGTCCGGGTCCTTGAACCATGCCGACGTTCCGATCCCCGGGGTCGTCACGACCGAGTCGGTCGTCGGCCTAGAGCGGGCCGTTCGACCCGCCCGCCGAGTCCTCCGGCTTGCGACCCATCAGCCGCGCGACATTGACGTCCCAGCCCCACCCGTAGACCCTGGGAACGAACAGCCGCGGCTCGGCCGGATTCCACCAGCGTTCCTTGACCCGGGCGACGGTCGGACGCCGCCAGTCGTACGGCACCCCGAGGAACTTCCCTGTCCTCGGCTCCTTCGGGCTCGACACGATCTCCTCTCCCCGCTCCGCTCAGCGACCGGCCGCGAGGGTGACGAGCGAGACGGCCTCGGCGAGCGAGAGCCGGTCGGTGTTCACGACGATGTCGTAGTGCGTCGCGAACTCGCTCCTGGTGCCGTAGAACCGCTTCAGGTAGTCGGCCCGGCCGGCGTCGGACTTGTCGACAACGCGGGCGGCGTCCTTCTCGCTCAGGCCCTGCTCCTGGGCGACGCGTGCCTGTCGGACCGGCGGCGAGGCAGTCACCAGCACCCGCAGGACCTCCGGCCGCGATGCCAGCGCATGCGAGGCCGCGTGAGCAACGATCACCACGTCGCCGTTCTCGGCGGTCTCCTCGATCGCCGTGCGGATCAGCTCGCGCAGCTCGTCGCCGGCCGGCTCGTTCGACGCGACGAAGCCGGCACCGACGCCGGCGAACGCACTCGCGTCGACACCCGACCCGAACCCCTCGACGGCCCGCTCCATGAAGGAGCGCCGCCGCTCGACGTCGGCGACCACGCCCGGGTCGACGCCCGCCTCGGCCGCAGCCTCGAGGATGATCTCCTCGTCGACGAATGCGAACCCGAGCCGTTCGGCGACACTGCGGGCGACCTCGCGCATCTGTGCGCCATCCGGCCCGGACACGGATACGACGCTGCAGGTCACGCCGGGACGCTACGGAAGCTCGCCGGCGCCGTCAAGCGCTGCGGGCTCGCCGTCGCTCAGACGACCGTCGTGCCGGCGCGAAGCTCGTCCCCGAGACCATGACGCCGGCGCGGGCTCGGGCCGGCCGAGAAAGCCGGACCCGACCGAATCGTCCCCCGCTGAAATTCGACAAGGGCGGGTACCGGGCGGATGATGGAGGTCGAACCGTGATCCGTCTTGCTCCTCCTGGGATGCGTCAGACCGGGTTCGCCCTGGCAGTCGTCGTGTTCGTCTGGTCGTGGGTCTTCCTCGGCCAGTCGTTCTACGCGCACAAGGGATCCTCGGACGCGATCTGGTACCAGCCGTACGCGCTCAACATGCGTGCCGGACAGCTGCCCTATCGCGACTTCAGCGTCGAGTATCCACCCGGGGCACTTGCAGCGTTCATGGCGCCCAGCTACGTCGGGAACCCCGAGAACCTCGCCAGTTACGAGAAATGGTTCGGGAGGCTCATGGGCGTCCTCGGGCTGTGCTCCCTCCTCCTCATCGCGCGGGCGCGCCCGCCGATCTGGGGGCTCGCCCTCGTCGCCGTCTCCCCGCTCCTGATCGGAACCCTGGCGCCCGAACGCTACGACCTCTGGCCGGCGACGTTGACGGTCGCGGGCGTGGTCGCTTTGCTGGGCAATCGGCACCGCCTCGGGTGGGCTGCGCTCGCCGCCGCCTTCACCGCCAAGGTCTATCCGCTGGCGCTCCTGCCGCTGGCCGCCGCCTGGACATTCCGGCGGCGAGGCTCCGGCGAGCTCGCGCGCTGCGCCGCGGTCGGGCTGGCGGTCACCGCGGCGGCGTTCGGCCCGTTCGTGGTGCTCGCCCCGCACGGGTTGTGGACGAGCCTGTGGGGCCAGGCAACGCGGCCGGTGCAGATCGAAAGCCTCGTGGGCTCGTATCTGATCGCGTTCGAGCATTCGCCGCGGGTGTTCTCCTACGCGACCATCGGCATCGACGGGCATGGCACGCTCCTCGCGACCGCGTTCCTCGCGCAGCTCGCGACGCTGCTCTGGATCTGGATCGCTTTTGCCCGGGGCGAGGCAAGGGCGGAGCGTTTCGTCAGGTACGCCGCAGCCGCGGTGTGCGCGTCCATTGCCTTCGGGAGGGTGTTCTCACCGCAATACCTGATCTGGCTGGTGGCGCTGGTCGCACTCGTTCGCGGCTACCGCGGGATGGTCGCCACGGCGATGCTCGTCGTGTGCTTCATTCTCACCGACCTCTGGTACGGAACCCACCGCTTCGACGCCTACATCGCCACAGGTCACTACGCGTGGCTCGTCCTCACCCGGAACCTGCTCGCCGTCGCGCTGGTCTTCGTCCTCGCCGCTCAGGCACCTCCCGGGTGGCGCAGGCGTTCCGCTGTCGCCGCTCGTCCCGTCCAGGGCGGCTCCTGATCTCCGGGGGCGATCGCGGCCGGAGCCCTCTCCATCGGGGCCCGATCGGCGGCGGGTATTCCAGGTTCTGCGTCGAGCGGTAGTACTGAAACGGCTCGTGGTGCGCGATGTAGTCGGAGTTGGACACGCTCGCCTGGTCGGCGTGGCCGATCAGGTGTTTGTGGTCGGCGTGCCGTCGACCGAGCTCGTCCCGCCGGCCTCGCGGAAGCGCGTGCCGCAGAGCCGGAAGGGGCCTGCCGGGATCAGACGACGATGCGTGGCCTCGACCGCGGCCTCTCAACCCGAATGCGACCCGACGTAAGGATCTCGGCCGGCTGAACCGAGGGGCCGGACTGCCAACGATCTGCGCGGCCGAACGTCCAAGCGGATATGCGGCGGTCGAGGCTCCCGGCGGTCGTCATCCTCGGTTGCGTCGCGATCGCGAGCTTCGCGATCTCCGGCGCCTCCGCGTCCGGCCAGCGTGAACGGACGCGATCACCGCTCACCTTCGTCTGGCCGACGTCGATTGCGCTGGAACCGGACGGGTCGCTCCTGGTCGTCGAGAACGGTCTTCACCGCCTCGTCCGGGTCAACCCGGGGAGCGGGCGGGTGACGCTGGTCTCCGACGCGCTGGGGAAGCCCTACGCGGTCGCGCGCGCCGGCACGGGGGGCATCTTCGTCTCGGATGCGGGCACGCTGAAACGAATTGACGGCACCCGTGCCCCGAAGACTGTGGCCGAGGTCACGGAGGACATCGGGCCCGTCGCCATTCCGCCAAGCGGTGCCATCTACTTCACGACCGCCACCCGGGTCTTCCGTCTCGTCCATGGCACCGGACGACCGGTGCGGATCGCGGGGACCGGCGTCGAGGGCGGAGGCGGCGACGGCGGCCCGGCGACGGCGGCGAGCTTCAACGGCCCGCACGGAATCGCGGTCGCGGCCGACGGAGCGGTGCTCGTCTCCGACACGGGGAACAATCGGGTCCGGCGCATCGACCCGGCAAGCGGGGTGATCACGACGTTGATGCGCGTCCGCGACCCGCGCGGGCTCGCTGTCGCGGGCGACGGCACGATCTATGTGGTCGAGGCCGCCTCCCGGCGCGTCGTCCGCTACAGCTCGACCGGCAAGCGCCTGAACGTGGTCGGCCCCCGGTTCGGCGATCCCTACGCCGTCGGGATCGGAAAGGGCGTCGTGTATGTCGTCGACACGAGCGCGACCGGCAGCGTCGTGCGTGTCGATCGCAACGGCCGGGGGCTGCCGGTCTCCAGTTCGTAAGGCGCGGCCGAGACTCGAGCCGTGCGGAACAGATCCGCGCGGTCAGCCCTTGACGACGACGAAGCGCGTCGCGGCGCCGAGACCGGCGAGCGTCCAGCGCCCGGCGGACAGGCCGACCGTGACGGTGCGCCGGCCGACGAAGCGGGACGAGGTCACCGTGACGGTGCGCTTGCCGGCGTTGACGAGCCGGAATCCGCCCGTCCGGGACGTGTCGGAGACAACGAACGTGTAGCGGCCCGCGATCAGTCTCGAGACCGGCTTGCCTCGCCTGGTCAGCGTCAGCAGTCCCCGAGAGCTCAGGGCAGCTCTGAGCGTGCCGAGCGGTCGGGCCGGCGCCTCCGAGCCGACGATCGACGTGGAGGAGACTCCGGGGCCGGACGGTTGCGTCGTCGCCACGGGCGGGGCCGGGCCCGAGGTCTCGAACGTCCTGAAGGTCGAGCCCATCTCGTTGAGATCCTGGTACATGTAGGTCGTGCCCGGCGAGAAGGTGACCGTGCCCGTCGTGGGCGAACTGGTCGCGACCAGGTCGACCCCGGGCCCGCTCAGCTCGAAGTACAGCTCACCGGTCGGGTCGACGACGACGACGTCGTAGACGCCGGGCGGAATCACCGCCGTTGGGCCCGTGTTGATCCCGACGGGAATCCCGTTCGCGGTCACCGTGATCGCGCCCCCGTAGTAGGTCACCTGGAAGCTGCCGTTCGCCGCCGAAGCAGGTCCGGCACCGAGGGCGGCAAGGGTCACGGCGAGCGCGGCTGTCCGGCGGAGGCGTCTCATCGAGTCCCGTCAACGGTAGCGTCGAACCCGGAGACGGGGCCGGTTCACGCATTGAGGCATCCCCGAAGAGGCGCGCAGCAAGGGAGCTGACGTCGAGGATCGCGCCTGTGGAAACGGCGAGACGCAACCACCCAAATGGGGCGGCGTAGGGCGTAAGATCGTGGAACGGTTTCCGTGGTTTGCATCTCGCACTCGACCGGCGCCGAAGGTGACACCGTCGGGCGCTCCGCCGCGGGACGGCTCGGGTATCGCCTGGTGGATGACGAGGTGATCGAACAGGCCGGCGAGTGGGCCGAGCTCGCTCCCGACTTCGTCGCCGACGCGGAGCGGCGCAAGCCCCTGATGGATCGGGTACTCGGCCACCTTGTCGAGTCGAGTGCCGCGCCTGCCGTGCCTGCCAGGCGCGAGGGCCGGATGCTGCCGGGGGACGCTGAGCTCCGAACGCTGATCAAGCAGGTTCTGACGTCGATGGCCGACGACGGGTCAGTCGTGATCGTTTCGCATGCCGCCTCGTTCGCCCTCAGCGGACGCGATGTCTTGCGGGTGCTGGTGACCGCCTCTCCCGAGACGCGGGCAGGGCGCCTGTCTTCCAGGAAGGGCATCGACCTGCGTGCAGCAGCGCGTCTCGTCAAACGCGAGGACGCCGGACGCGCCGATTATCTGAAGCGTTTCTACGCGGTCGAACGCGAGCTCCCAACCCACTTCGACCTGGTCGTCAATACCGACGTCCTCACCCCGGAGCAGGCAAGCCAGGTGATCGTCACGGCCGCCGGCTAGGCCCGGCGCCGCCGGCAATACCTGCGCCGGCCGGGAGCTAGTGGTTTGACCGGCAACGTTGCCCGGTTTCTGGTCGCGAGCACCAAGTCGGAGTCCGTCATCGTCCGTAGGCAAGGCTGGCTGCCTTGACAAGGACGAGGGAGGGCTATGGCGCAGTGTGATCTCGGGCCGGAGAAACGCGATCACGACGGACGCGTCGAGGACGACTGGCGCCACTCGTCACGGAGACGGTCGAACTCGCCGCGCTCGAACACGCCGCAGAGCGCGCCGGCGTGGCGCTCAAGGACGTTCACGTCCCGCTCGAGCACGAGGCGGCCCCGCCCCGCTGCGACCACGCGGACCTCATCGCCCGCCTTCAGTCCTGCGTCCCTGAGTGCCTCCACCGGAATCGTGGCCTGATGCTTCGCGCAACACTCGCCGAGATCACGGCCGGCGGGCCGTTCGGTGGCTCCCCAACGGGCACTGATCCACGTGGTGGGAGCGAGAAGTTAGACTCGCGTCGCCATTTCCCTGGACGAAAGGAATCCTGATGCCAAGAGTCGTCGTCACCCACGCTGTCGAGGACGTGCAGCGGTGGCTGAATGGTAAAGCCGCTCGCGCTGCAGCCATCGAATCCGGGTCCGGAAGCAACGTGATCGACTACGTCGCCCAGGACGGGAGCAACAAGATCGCCGTCTCTGCCGACGTCAGCGATCTCGCCGCCATGGGGGCGATGTTGGCCTCCCCGTCTCCCGAGGTCGCGGCGGCGATGCAGGACCACGGGGTCGTTCCTCCCTTTACGGTCTACGTCGAGGCATAGTCTCACGCTCGCCTTCCGAGGCGAGAACGCCGAACCCGACGGTCAGCGCCCCGGCGACAGCAGCGACTGCGCTGTCAGGCAGACCCGGTCATCGTTGCTCTTCGATCGGCACAGGAGACCTATCGGCCGTCCGCGCCCTCTCCCCGCTCACCTCGCTCAGGAACCGACAAGGCCCGGAACCTTTATCGGCATCCGAGCGTAATCACGCTGGCGGAGGCGAGTTGGGTTTGTGTTTCGAGCAGAAACCCGCAGTCCCCCGTTGGGCGACTGCGGCCGTAAGTCGGCCGCTGAGGCGGCCGACTGCCTCGGTGTGCGGACGCTGGCGCAGGTTGAGGCGTGCGTTGCCTACTACGTCGAGCACCAGTCCGACATCGACTCGACCTCACCGCGGCCTCGTGAACATGACGTTATTCTGTGCCCCACTCTGCTCACGGTCGAGTTGCCGCGAGCGGCGTTACAGCTGAGGGAGGACACATGCGCAGCTTGGTTATCGTGGGTGGGTCGTTGGGGGCTCTCGTTGCGGTAGCCGCCGCGATGGCAACCGCCCCGCGTACGGGCACCTACAAGGGCACGACGTCTTCCGTGCCGGTGAACGGATTCAATGACCAGGTCAGCTTCACCGTGGCGCCCGGGGCGCGCCAGATTACGGGATTCGCGTTCGGTACGCTCGGATGCATCGGCGCCGGAGGGTTCAAGCCCGGCGTCAACTACTGGCTGAAGAACCTCAAGAAGTTCTCCTTGCTGCCCCTCACCGCGGCCGAGGGCTTTTCCGGGAGCGGCAAGACGAAGAACACGTCGCACGGCTTTACGGACACGCTTTCGTACACGGTCAAGGGTCACTTCAACAAGGCAGGAACGGTGGCGTCGGGAACGATCACGGTCTCGGAGGCTCTCACGGGAGCGAAACTCAAGGTGCCGGAGAAGTGCGGGCCCGCCCCGATGTCATTCAGGGCGACCCGTACCTAGCTGTCAACCAGATACAGCGCCCGGAGAGGGACTCGGAGCGTGAGGCGGAGGCGGTACGGGTCCGGTTTTGATCGGAGCCGCTCCACGCGACCGTAGCTTCAGACGAGAGGGTCAGCGTGTGATGCCGGCGATACGCACGGACGATCAGGGGAGCCCCAGCCGACCAACGGCCCCAGCCCGCGGCGTTATGCGCCCACTCTGATCGACCAGTCAGCTATGTCGCTGGCCGAGAGGGTCGCGGTCAGCGTCGACCCGCTCACCGTCTGGGTGCAGCGAAGGATTCCCGTTCCTTGAAACCACTCCACCGGGCGGCGGTCCCGAGTCGCGCGCACGTGCGCGCCCGGCACGCCGGCGATTGATGCTGCGGCACGCGGTGCGCGCGAGCGGCAGTGCGCGCGCGAGTGCGCCACAGGCGATCCGGCCGGCACGCCCGCCGCCGACTGCAACGACCTCGAACCGGGGCCTCAGCTGATCGGTCCACTCCAGCTTCCACTGGTCGGCGTCGCCGAGGAGCTCGTGGGTGCGGCAGCCCTGGTCGCGCGCCCACTCGATGAGAAGGCCTTGGAGCACGAGCCCCGGGGAGAGCTTCCGGTACGCCGGGTCGTAGCCGCCTTTCACATCGTACGTTCGGCCGTCGTCCAGAAGGACGAAGTCCGCGGCGATCGCCCGTCCGTCGAGGCGGAGGAAGGCGAGGCGAAGCATCCCTCGCGGCGCAGCCCACATCGCCACGTCCTTGTAGAACCGCAGGGTGGCGGCGTCGGAGACGATCGCGGTGCCGAGCTCGGTCTTCCAGCCCGACCCTTCGAGCTCGAACGCTTGCCGGAGCGTTCCGTCCAGGTCGTCGGATCCGTCGCTCACATCGAGCTCCAACGTGCCGTGTCGGTGGAGGCGCCCGATCCGCGCCCGCGTCTTCTTCGGCATGGCGAAGCCCTCCAGTGGTACGTACGGAGACTGCTGGACGATGCGCTCGACCACCGAGTACCCGTGACGGTGTGCGCTCTCCCGGAGGGGATCGGTGGCGGCGAGGAAGCGCGCCCTGAGGTAGGGGCGGCGGGTTGCGAACGCCGCGTCCCAGGCCCTTGCGATCGCGACGCTCGACCCGATTGGGGCGAAGGACGGTGTATGGGCATTGGTCGGGAGGCAGAGACCCCCGGCGTGGCGAACGATCGGCAGGACGGCCGCGAGCTCTCCGCCGTCGCGTACCGCGATGACCTCGAGATCACCCGTGCCGAACGCGTGCCACCAGGCGGCGATCCAGCCGGGCCGATCGAACGGGCTCGCCCGAGTCCGATTCGCAAGGGCCTCCCAATCGTCGACGATCGACTCGATCGTCGGGTGCAGCTCGACCTCCAGCGGATGCCCGCTCACTCGCCGCGGGTCATCTTGACGACGTTTCCTCGACGGCGGGTGGCGGCCGAGAACACGCTTACGAGCCGCGCTCGCACCGGCGGGAGATCGATTACCTGGGAGGAGCTCACGGCGGCGCGGCCGACGACCGAGGCGAAGAGCGCAATCGCCGGGAGGGCCCGGCGCGGCTCGCGCAGCTCGCTGACGAGCGCGCGCAGCTCCCCGCCGAGCCACACGTAGGTCACTCCGCGGGTGAGTGGGACGTCCGCGAGCACCTCCTCGCGGCCGAGTGCGCATTCGGCCGCGAGGCCAGGCATATCGAGCCCGGCCTTGATCGAGATGCCGACGGAGGCGGGCAGGCGCAGGTTGACGTCGTGGACGTAAAACATCCCGCCGCGCTCGATGAACTGCACGGATCCGGGCCCGAGGTAGCCGACGTGGCGGATCAGTCGCTCGGCGCTGGAGAAGATGGCGCTGGGTGCGTCCACCGGCACGTGCTGCACGGTGCTCACGCCGGCGTCCCGCGGGTTCGACAGCCTCGTTTGGACGGGGAGGGCGACGAAGGCGGACCGACTGGCGATGAAGTGGACACGCCATCGTGTGCCGACGATCTGCTCCTGGACGATCGCCGACCCCGTGGCGTCGACGAGCTCACGGACGATCTCGTCGCGCTCCCGTTCGTCGTGAGCAACGACGGCGGCCTGGTGGACGTGGCGCTCACCGGAGCCGGTACCCGCGGAGTCGGGCTTGATCACGCACGGCGGGGGCGGGAGATCGCGCGTCCGGTCCGGACCGGCGACGACGGTCAACGGCGTGTCGAGGCCGGTCGCGAGCAACGTCTGCGGAAGGATCGACTTTTCGCAGAGGGCAGCGAACTGGACGGCGTCGGGCCCGACGACCACGGCAGGCGTTCGACCGGTGAACGTGGTCAGGAGCTCGGTCGCAGCTTCATTGTCGGTCTGCATCACGGCCGCCGCACCTTCGAGCTCGATCGTCTCGACGAGACCATCGACGAACCCTGCTCCGTCGGCCTGTGGACTCGGGACGAGCGCCACCGCATCGCAACAGGTGCGCACCGCCCTCGCCCCCGAGGCGCTGCCGGCGGTGCCGACGACCCGGAAGCCCGCGCGGGCAAGCGACCGACACGCCCACGCCCCGGCGCGGCCCTCGGCCTCGATGACGACGACGGTTTCCCTCACCCCGGCAGGATCCACCGCACCCGACGGACGGCGCGTCTGAGAAGGAGCGATGCCGCCGACACATTGGTGCCGCGAAGTTGCGTCACCGCGAGCGGAGGCAAGAGCGGGATGGCGGCGAGGTACCGGGCGCGGTCGTCCACGAACTGCTCCCGCGAGGGGCGCGAATGCGGCAGTTGCTCGAGGCGATTCGCGAGGTCGATCGTCAGGAGGCCGGCGTACTCGTCCCGGCTGAGCAAGAGCTCCGCGCCGTCATGACGGCTTCGGACGCCATATGGCGGCCCACCACTGGAGAGGTTGTCGTACAGGCTCTCGCGAGCCAGGGCGCAGTACAGGTAGGCGAGCCGTTCGGCATCCGCCCCGATCGCCTCGACGACCTTGTCGCGTGCGTCGGGAGCGACAGTGACCGTCTCGAAGATGTCGGTGCCGTACACGCTGTGGGAGAGCCCGGCGAGACAAACGTCGCGCTCGCAGCCCCAGCCGACGAGCACGTCGTAGGTGCCCCGGAGGTGCTCGGACAGCGTCCCGCGCGGGTGATCGATGTCCTCCGCGCCGATCTCCTCGAGAAGATCCAGAGCATGTTGAGTCTCCGGCTGCGTTCTCATCGAACTCTCATCTTCCTCCACCGAGCCACGGAGCGTCTATGGAGGTACGAATCAAGATATCTTGACCCTCCCGTTCGACTCGAGACTGCGGTGAGCACCCACCGGAGCCGGCTCGTCGATGAGACGCTCGCGTCGGTATGCGTGCGGCGGAAGTGGAGCGTCGCCTCGGCCTTGGCCAAGTCCTTCATGCAGTAGACGTCGAAGCCAAACGCGAGGGTCAGGAAGAGAAGCATTCCGAGCAGTTGCACCGCCGGCTGGCTCATGGCGCCGCTCATACCGCTTCCGCCCGACGAGCGCCGACGGCACGCCGATCCCAGCCAAGCTCCGCGCCGCGCTCTACAAGCAGCTCTCGGGCGGCAACCCGGTGCACATGCTCCACCCCGCGGCGGACACCTGGACGCAGAACGGCAGCTTCTGGTTCGCGACCAAGGCGAACGAGTTCAACCGTGCCGGCGTCGTCCCCGAGTTCGCGCCCGACGGGGGCGTGCGCGCGGTCAAGTTCGACCCGAAGCTCTGGCACTTCAAGAGCGCGGACGACTACCGGCCGTACTTCGACGGGAGCTATCTCTCGCCGCCGCTCACTCGCGCCCAGGTGGGCCCGCTCAAACCGAAGAGTTCCTGACCGGATCGGCGGCCCCAGCCACCGGTGAGACGATGGGACGGTTTGCGGGACGCGCTTTGAAAGACACGAGCATGACTGCGAAGCGATCGGATGCCAGAACAGTCCGATTTCCAGGGAAGCCGATCCACGATTACACCGCGTAGCCACCCGTCGATCCTCGCCCCGCGCTCACCTTCGGGATCTGGAACGGAAGCTCGGAGTCGTCATCGAGAAGCCAACAATGCCGCTTCCGGGGCGTGGTCGACCTGCAAGGTGGTGTGGTTGATGCTGAAGCGGTCGTCGAGCAGCTTTTCCAGCTCGCGGCGGATGCTGTGGCAGTCGTCGCCGTCAGGGACGAGCACGTGCGCCGAGAGCGATGGGAAGCCGGAGCCGATCTCCCAGATGTGGAGGTCGTGGAGACTTTCGACGTGCGGGTGGGTGGCGAGCGCTTGGCCGATCTCTTCGACGCTGATGCCTTGCGGTGCCGCTTCGAGGAGTACCCGCCCCGAGTCTCTGAGCAGGCCCCACGCCGCTCTGAGCATGACGGCGGCAACGAACAGGGCTGCGACGCCGTCGGCGCGTGTCCAGCCGGTGGCGAGGATGACGGCACCGGCGATCGCGGTGGCGATGAAGGCGATCAGGTCGGTGAGGATGTGCTGGAAGCTGCCTTCGATGTTCATCGACTCGCGGTTTGCCTTCGAGAGCTGCCAGGTCGCTGCCAGGTTTACGACGATGCCGACGAGCGCGACGACGAGGATCGCCGTTCCCTCCGCGGCCGGGGGTGTCACCAGGCGGTGGACGCCCTCGTAGACGATCAGCCCGGCGAGGACGAGTAGCGTGCCGCCATTCGCCTGCGCGGAAAGGATTTCGGAGCGCTTCAGGCCGAAGGTCAGATTGCCGCCTGCGGGCCGCTTGACGAGCCGGATGACGACGAGCGACATCACGAGCGCCGCGGCGTCGGTCAGCATGTGTGCGGCGTCGGAGAGCAGTGCAAGCGAGTGGGCGAGGACGCCGACAACGACCTCGGTGGCCATGAAGGCGACAATCAGGCCGAGCGCGACCGACAGCGGCTTTGTGTCCGCGTCTTCCTTCACCCCGTGATCGTGCTCACTGCTTGGAGGCTCACCGACACCTGCGCAGTCGAACTGGCTCGTCATGCTGCTGCCGCCAGCCGCTCGGCGCCTGCGGCGTCGGCGACGGGCTCGTTGGCGGCGAAGTAGCGACGCACCCAGGTTGCGGCTTTCAGGTAGCCGACGAGCAGCAGCACCTGGAAGATCGGCATGGTCGCGGCGGGCACGGCGACAAGCGGCGAGAAGGCAACGGCTGCGACGGCGATCGCGGTCGCGTTGTTCTTACCGGTCGCGGCGAAGACGACGGCCATGTGCTCGCGGTAGGAGAGCCCGAGCCGCCGGTCAAGCCAGGTGGCGGCAAGCAGGGTCAGCGCGATGAAGAGCGCGTTCGGGACGAGCAGCAGCAGCACCGTCTGCCACTTGGCGACGATCATCTGCTCCTTCGCGAAGAAGATCAGGAAGATGATCGCGAACATCGCCAGCATCGAGAACGCGCCGAGCAGCGGCTGCAGCCGCTTGACCGGCTCGTGACCGCGGCGGCGGACGATCGCGTGGCGAGTGAGGAAGCCGAGCAACATCGGCGCGAGCAACACGGTTCCGATCGAGACGAGCAGGTCGTGCATCGGCACCGGCACGTGGTAGCCGCTCGCGAACACCGTCATCCAGACGGGCACAGCCGCAAGCGCGAGCACAAAGCTCGACGCGACAACCACGGTCGCGAGCTCAAGATCGCCTTTGGCAAGGCCGGTGTAGGCGATGCTCATGCTCGAACAGGGCACGACCATCACAAGCAGGAAGCCAAGTGCGAGCTGGGGGTCGTGCAGAAAAAGATGCGCGAGGCCCCAGCCGAGCAGCGGCGCCCAGAGGAAGTTGAATCCGAGCCCCAGTAGCAGCCCCTTCACGTTCCGTCCTGCCTTGACCAGAGCGCCGAAGCGGACGTTGATCATCATCGGGAAGATGATCAGGAACACCCCCACGGTGGTCAGGTCGCCGAGCAACCGCGAGTTCGCTTTCGTCCAGCCCGCCTGCGGGTAACCCACGGCGAGACCGAGCGTCATAGCCGCCACGGCGTAGCCGAGCAGATAGCGGCTCAGATGCTGCTGGACGCGCATCAGACCGCCGTCAGCCGTCCTGCCAGCGCGTCCTTGAGCGAACCGAGCCCGGGGATCCGTCCCGCCAGCAGCACCTGCTCGTCGACGACGAGCGCCGGAGTGCTCATGACGCCGTAAGCGGCAATCTGCGCGTAGTCGGTCACGTGCTCGACCGTGATTGCCTGGCCAAGCTCGGCGAGAGCCGTCTCGGTCAGTGCGGTCAGCCGCTGGCAGTTGGCGCAGCCGCTTCCGAGAACCTTGATCGTGGACATGGTCAGTTCCTTTCGTCAGAGGATGGCGTTGAAGAGGAAGCCGGTCGCGAGGATGCCGACGGCGAGGACGGCGATGAAGCAGGCGAGAAGCTGCGGGCGCAGGACGCGGCGGAGCAGGATCATCTCCGGCAGCGAGAGCGCGACGACGCTCATCATGAAGGCGAGTAGCGTCCCCATCGCGAGCCCTTTGGCGTGCAGGACGGCGATCAGCGGCATGATCCCGGCCGCGTTCGAGTAGAGCGGAATCCCCATCAGGACGGCGAGCGGCACGGCGAGCGGGCTGCCGGATCCGGCGTAGCGGGCGAAGAAGTCGGTTGGCGCCCAGCCGTGAATGACGGCGCCGAGCGCGATCCCGACGAGCAGGTAGGGCCAGGCCTTGCCGACGATGATCTTGACCTCGTCCCAGCCGAGCTCGAACCGCTCCGTCCAGCTCGGCTTGATCTCCGCCATCCCGGCCGTTCCGGCCTGTCCTGCGACTTCGAGCACGAACGGCTCGATGTAGCGCTCCAGCCGCATCCGCCCGAGCACGGCCCCGGCGAAGATCGCGATCAGCAAACCCGAGCCGACGTAGAGCGCGGCGATCTTGAAGCCGAACATCCCGTAGAGGAGCACGACCGCGACCTCGTTCACCATCGGGCTCGCGATCAGGAAGGTGAGCGTGATGCCGAGCGGCACCCGGCGGCGACAAAGCCGATGAAGGCGGGGACGGCGCTGCAGGAACAGAACGGGGTCGCGACGCCGAGCCCGGCGGCGGCGATGTTGCCGAACCCTTCGCGCTTGCCGCCGAGCAGGGCGCGGGTGCGCTCGATCGAGAGGAAGCTGCGCAGAAGGCGCGCGACGAAGATGATCCCGACGAGCAGCAGCAGGATCTTCGTCGTGTCGTAGAGGAAGAAATGAAGCGCGTCCGACCAGCGCGGCCCCTGCGGGAGCGCGACGGCGCCGTAGAGCAGCCAGTCCCAGAACGGCAACAGCCAGTGGTAGAGAGCGAACCAGGCAAGGGCGCCGCCGCCGAGCAGCCAAAGCGGATGCCTCTCCCCGCCGATCCTGACGCGTACGGCAAGTGCGCTCATGCGGCACGCTCTCCGAGCAGCGACGACGCGACCTGGGCGAGAGCCGGACGGTCGAGCGAGACCTCGACGCGCCTGCCGACCTTCTCGGTGGAGACGAGACCCGCTTCGCGCAGCACCTTCAGGTGATCGAGAGCAGCGGCGCCGACAGGTCGAGCCGTTTACGGAGGTCGCAGGCGCAGGCGTCCTCGCGGACAAGCTCGTCGACCAGGGCGAGCCGGACCGGATCGGCCAGCGCGCGCAACGCTGACATGCGGTCGGGGTGAGAGGTCTGGTTGCTCATCGGCTTCGACAGTAGGACACTGGGCGTCCGCGGCAGGTCTTTTGTTCAACTTCCATTGAACTGTTTGGGGAGACGCGCGGCGTCAGGAAATGGCCTGAGCAGAGATCGGTAGAAAGCCCCACGGCGATCGAGGAGAACAGACCCCCTGTCGCCCGGCCGATGCGTCCTATCGTTGATTTGCGATCAACGATCACCAGACGCGGACGCTTACGATGAACTGCTCCGAGTGTGCCAAGACCAACGACGCCGTCCCGGCAGTCGGGCTCTGCCAGCACTGCGGCGTCGGCCTCTGCCTCGACCACTTCGTCGAGGCCCGCAGCTTTCGCGTCGGCGGCACCCTCTTCGGCTGCGCGCACTCGCTGCCGAGCACGATGCCGATGCGCGGAATGCCCGCCGGAATTGCTGCCTCCACCCGGCATCACAGCGCCAGCTCGAGCAGCTCGATCAGGAGCTCGCCATACTCGCGAAGGCCCTCGGCCACCCCGCCCGCGTTCGCATCGTGCGGCTGCTGCTCAGCCACGCCGCCTGCTACTGCGGCGAGCTCGTCGACGAGCTCGGACTCGCGCAGGCAACCGTCTCGCAGCACCTGAAGGTGCTCCGCGATGCAGGGCTGATCATCGGCGAGATCGAAGGCCTGCGCACCTGCTACTGCACAAGCAGCGAACGGCTCGCCGAGCTGCACGCACTGCTCGGCCTGATGCTCGGCGAGGCCGTGGAGGTCGACACCAGTGGCTGCGACTGAAACCCTCCCTCGCCCTGTCGCACCCGACGACGCGGCGGTGAGAAGAAGCTCTCGACGCTCGACCGTTTCCTGCGGCTCTGGATCGGCCTCGCGCTGGCCGCCGGACTCGGACTCGGCCGCCTGATCCCCTCGCTCAACGACGGTCTGAACAAGCTGCAAGTCGGCACACGTCGCTCCCGATCGCACTCGGGCGAGAAATCACCAGCGGGCGTCCGACAAATCGGGCGCTCGATTTCGCGCGCAACGAGCTGCGGCCGACTTGCGATCGGTCCCGAGCGGTCTGCCGGGGCCCGACCGACCGCGAAAACGGTCAGATCGGGGTGGGCAG
>CAWBLB010000004.1:0-24271 GCA_963789585.1 uncultured Actinomycetes bacterium
CTGACGGTTGTCGGCTCCGGCCGCCGCTTGCTATATGAGTTATTGCGAGCATGCGCGACAGGGCGGCATCGGACACGATGGTGGTCACCCCGGCCGGTCGTGTCCCGTTGTCCGGGTCGACTGTGACGCTGCTTGGTGACTACATCGCGAAAGAGACGCGTCTTGCGGGGACGAGCTACGAGCTCGACTACGCGCTGATCGCCCGCGTGCCGGACAGCGAGGTGGAGGCCTTCTGCGAGGTGCTGGGCGACTGGCTTTCGAGCATGTCGCCCTCCGAGCTCGCAGAACGCGAGATGCAGCAGCTGTTGGCCCTACTCGAGGCGCTGCTGGCTCGCCCGGGTCGGCTGGGGGAGACGGGCGCAGCGTAGCGAGGCCGTTGCGGTCAGGCACGCACCGGAAACGGTCGCTGGACAACTCATTCACTTCTCTCCCTTCGGCACGCGTCGCTCGCTCTGCTGCGGCGCGAACCGAGGAACGGGTGATAGTGCTCGTCATCGAGTGCATCCGTAACCGTGTGTGAGCCACCCCGAGCGGGACGCCGCCGGCAGTGGGACCTCACGGGTGTTCCGTCGCAGGGAGCGACGACCAGACGCTCACCATCCTCGAACAGGGTATAGGGCAGCGGCGCAACACACCACGCGGTGTTTGACTTGTCCGGCGCGGGAGGCGTATAACCGCCTGCAGACGTGCTTGCCTGACGTCGACGGGCGCAGACGGCCTGCGCAAACTGCGGGGAGGGGAGATGAACGGTCGAGCGGTTCGTCGCGCCACGCTTGCGCCGGCTGCTGTTGCCGGCGTCGTCGTCCTGAGTCTCGCCGCGACGGCGGGGGGAGCCGTCACCAACCTCGTGCGGGTGACGAACTCGTGCGACATCACGCAGGACGAAGTCGCTCGAGGGCACCACCAAGACGGCGATCAAGTTCGTGAACATGACCTCCGGCGACGTCAAGATCTACTGGCTCGACTACGACGGCAAGCAGGTCTACTACGCCACGATCCCTGCCGGTGGAAACGTCGTCCAGCAGACCTTCGACACCCATCCGTGGGTCGTCCTCGACAGCACCGGCAAGTGCATCGGATACGTGGTCGCGCCGCGCGACGAATACGACATCCTCGGGTCCGGAGGCGCCACCGGCCCGGTGGGCACGCCGGCCGCCGAGGCGTTCACGGTGACCGTCGATGCGGCGAATCGTGCGGTGAACGAGTCGATCAACGCGTATTTCCCGACTGCGCTGAGCGTCCACGCGGGTGACTCGGTGGTGTTCCACTTCGTGGGCTCCGGTGAGCCGCACACGGCGACGCTGGGAACGCTTACCGACGCTGCCGTCTCGGCGTTCTCGACCCTGTCACCTGCACAGCAGGCGAGTCCGCCTGCGGCGGCGAAGGCCGCGGATGCGAAGTTGCCGAACGTGTTTCGGGCCGGTCCGGGCGACGCCGTGAGCTCGGCCGCGAATCCGTGCTTCCTGGCGAGCGGCGCCCCGTCGTTCACCGAGGCCTGCCCCGGAGGTCCGCAGCCGCAGTTCGACGGAAAGCAGTCGTTCTACAACAGCGGTTGGCCGCCGGGCGACTCGCGCTTCACCGTGCATCTGTCGAGCTCGACCGCGCCGGGGGCATACCGGTTCATGTGCCTCGTCCACCGCGAGTCGATGTCGGGGACGATCACGGTCGTGCCGACCGCCACTCCGGTGCCGACCCCTGCCGCGGTGACGGCGAAAGGGGAGCAGGAGCTCGCGGCGGCCGAGGCCAAGCTGGCGCCGGTCGCGAAGCTCCTGGAGCAGGGCAAGCTGTCGCTCCCGGGTGGGGCCGCCCTCGGCCCGAACGCAGTCGTTGCCGGCGCCTCGGCGGGCGCGGGCGTGAACGGCGAGATCGACGAGTTCGGCCCCAGGAAGCTGCACATCCCGGTCGGCGGCACGGTCACCTGGTGGATCACCGGGGACCACTCGATCACCTTCAACTCGACGAAGAAGAACAACGACGTGCGGACGGTCCGCGGCGGCAAGGTGCACCTGAACGCAAACGCGCTCGCGCCGGTGGGCGGCAAGGGGGAGCCGCGCAAGCCGCCGCGGGGCGGCACCAGGAAGCATGTCAAGCTCGCGGTCGTGGCGTCACAGCGCTGGGACGGAAAGGGCTTCCACAGCTCGGGCGTGTTCACCAACTCCGAGCCGCCGAACATCGAGGGCTACAGGCTCACCTTCACCCGCAAGGGCACCTACAACTACATCTGCACCGTGCACGACAAGATGAAGGGCACCATCGTCGTCGGCTGACCTCCCCGTCCTCGGCTGATCCGCCCGCGGGCAACGTTCCTCGCGCCAGGCGCTCACAATCACTCGAACGGGCATCGTCATGCCATCAACCCTGCCGGCCAGGCTGCCGATTGGGAAGACGTGCCTCCGGCCCTTCCCGTCTACACCGGCCCGTTCGGGCCGGAGCAGGCAGAGAGACTCCTGTGGCGCGCAGGGTTCGGCCCACGGAGCGGCGAGGCTCAGCATCTCGCCGCCAAGGGCCTCCATGCGGCGGTCGACTCGCTCGTCCATCCACCGAAGGTCGACAGGCTCGTCGGCAAGACGCCGCTCAACAACGGCCACCCCCTCGCCCCGAAGGACAACTACGGCGACGACCACCTCTGGTGGCTCGACAGGATGGTTCGCACCTCACGGCCCCTGGTCGAGCGCATGGCTCTGATCTGGCACGACTGGTTCGCCACCTCCAACGAGACCGTCGGAAGCCAGAAGCTGATGCTCCAGCAGAACGAGCTCTTCCGCCGGATCGGTCTCGGATCGTTCCTCGGACTCGCGATGCGCGTGACGGCCAACCCGGCGATGCTGCTCTACCTGAACGGGTTGAACTCGATCAAGGGCTCGCCGAACGAGAACTACGGCCGCGAGATGATGGAGCTGTTCACGCTCGGCGCCGACGCCGGCTACACGGAGACCGACGTCCGCGAGAACGCGCGCGCGCTCACCGGCTGGGCGGCGAACTGGAAGAGCGGCGCCGGCTGGGTCGACTTCCGCTTCAAGGCCGAGAACCACGATACCGCGATGAAGGTGATCTTCGGCCATGTCGGGCCGTTCAACTGGAAGAACTCCGTCCACCTCTGCGTCCAGCACCCGGCCCATGCGGGCTACCTCGTCAACCGGCTCTGGAGCTGCTTCATCCCGGTCGCGCCGGACACGGCGACCGCGGCGGCGCTCGAGAAGCTCTACGTCCGCTCGGGATGGCAGATCCGCCCACTCGTGGCTGCGATCCTCCGGCACCCGACTCTCTACGACGGGCCGCGGATGGTCAAGTCGCCCGTCGTCTACACGGCGGGCCTGCTGCGGATGCGCGGTGACCGGGTCGAGACCGGCGACTGGGTCTGGCTCGACTCGATGGCCGGCCAGCAGCTCTTCTACCCGCCGAACGTGAGCGGCTGGGACGAGTCGCGCTGGCTCGATACCTCAACCTTCCGCGCCCGCTGGTTGATCGCCCACAGGGCAATGCAGAAGCATGCGACGAATCCGAGCCACATCACGGCAGGCGAGCGCCAGCCCGCCGATGCGCAGAAGCTCGTCGACCGGGCACTCGGCTGGTGGGGCTCCCTCCGGGTCTCCCCGCAGACGCGCAAGGCACTGCTCGACTACGCGCAGAAGACGATGGACGCGGCAATCGCCGACCGGGACCGGCAGAGACAGTTCCCGGTCATGACCTACAACGCACTTCGCCACCTCGTTGCCGTCTCCCCGGAGATGCAAACCGCATGACAGCGGAGGCGAGCCGGTGACCCACCACTGCGGCGAATTCTCCCGCTCGACCCTCGTCCGGCGGGGGATCGCCGAAGCGGGTCGCGGCCTGCCGGCGATCGAGGCCGGTATGCCCCTTCCGGCGGGAACGGGCCTCGACCGCCGCGCCTTCCTCTCGAAGACGCTCGGCGCCGCACTGACGGTCTACGGGACGACCGCGCTCGGCCCCCGTGTGCTCGATGCGAACATCGCCCGCGCAGCCACGGCCGGCAGCCGGGACCGCGTTCTGGTCTCGATCTTCGCGCCCGGCGGCTGGGATTCGCTCTCGCTGCTCTACCCGAACGGCGACCCGGCCTACCGCAAGCTTCGCCCCGACATCGCGTTCAAGCCCGAGGACGGGCCGCCTCTGATCAGCGACTCCCGCCTGCACTGGCACCCGTCGCTCGAGCCGCTCGCGGGGCTCCACGCGCACGGCAAGGTGACCGTCTTCCCGGCGATCGGGTACACGCATCCCGATCAGTCCCATTTCACCTCGCGCCACTACTGGGAGGTCGGCGCGCTCGACCCGCAGCTCGGCACCGGCTGGCTCGGGCGGCTTCTCGACGTGATCGGCGACGACTCCAACCCCCTGCAGGGGGTGTCGCTCGACGAGACGCTCCTGCCCTCGCTCGCGACGGCAAAGGTTCCGGTCGCGACGCTCGACGACCCCACCGACTACGGGTTCGATTCGCACAACGTCTGGGACGTCCCCGGCGCCCTGCTCCCCGACGCGATCGGCGCGTTCGGCGCGCTCTCCGACCCGCACGACCCGTTCCTGACCCAGGCCGGCCGGACCGCCGCCGAGTCGAACCAGCTTCGCCGACAACTCGCCCGCTTCATCGGCCCGGACGGCCGGTCGCACTACCACACGAAGGTCAAGTACCCGAGCGGCGGCTTCGGCAGCAGGCTCGCGGGTCTCGCCGCGCTCCTCCACGCCGGCTTCCCGATCCGGGCCGTCGCCCTGCAGGCTCCCGGTGAGTTCGACACGCACTCCGACGAGAGCGGCCCGCTCGCCAACAGCGCCGCTCAGGTCGCCCAGGGGGTGGCAGCCTTTCAGCAGGACCTCGAGCAACGCAAGCTCGGCTCACGCGTGATCACGCTGCTCTGGAGCGAGTTCGGCCGCCGTGCCGCCCAGAACGACTCGAACGGCACCGACCACGGCGCGGCCGGTACCGCGTTCCTGATCGGAGAAGGCGTCAAGCACAAGATGGTCGGCGAGTTCCCCGGCCTCGGCCGCGGCGGCCTCGACAGCGAGGGGAACCTCAAGGAGACCGTCGACTTCCGCGCCGTCTACGCCTCACTCGCCGAGGAATGGTTCCACGTCGATGCGGAGCGGATCCTGCCCGACGCGAAGAAGATGGCGAGGCTCTCGCTCGTCTGACATGCGTCTCCGGCCGGCACTCCTCGCGACGCTCCTCGCCGTCCCCGCCCTGACGGCGGCGTCGGCTCCCGCCGCACCGGTCTCACAGGTCCAGGTGGTCGAGAAGGAGTTCACGATCACGCTCTCGCGGCCTCGCGTGCGTGCCGGGAACGTGATCGTGCAAGTCATCAACTTCGGGATGGACGACCACGACCTCGTCCTCCAGGGGAACGCCCGAGGGTCGAAGACCCACACCTTCGCCCTCCTCGCCCCGGGCGGGCGGGCGACCAGGGAGCTGAAGCTGGCGCCGGGCAGATATACGCTCTACTGCGCCGTTCCGGGACACCGTGCACGCGGCATGGTGGCTCCGTTGATCGTCACCAGGTAGCGAGCGGCGGCACTCGTGTGCCTGCCGCCACGAGCGAAGCTTCGATCCGTGATTCTCATCGCGGGACTTGACGCTGCCGGATCGAAGTCCGGTGCACGACGAAGTCCGATGGCACGACAGAGATGACGTGATAGACAGCGGCACGGATGTCGGACCATGAGACCTGACGCCGCCTCGGAACACCGGAGCCGACGAGCCTCGACGTGACCGGCAACCTCCCGTCCGGCCGGCGTGCGCGGATTGTCCTCGCCGGCGAATTCGTCGTCGCGACGGTTCCGCTCCTTTTCGTCCCGAGCCTCGGGATCGTCCAGGGTGGCTTCTTTCCCGACGCGTGGGTGTGGAGCGGTGCGCTGCTCGCGTGGGTGGCGGCGCTCGCGCTGGTGCTGCGGAGCGAGCACCGCGTGCCGCTGCGCTGGACCGGCGTCTGGCTGGCCGCGCTCGGCGCGCTCCTCGTCTGGACGGCCGCCTCGGCGGCCTGGTCGACGAACGCGACGCAATCCGTGCTCGAGGCGCGGCGAACGGTCGTCTACGTGGCGGCGGCGTTCGCTCTCGTATTCACCGCGGGCCGGCATGCGACCCGCCCTCTCGTCGCCGGGCTGCACCTCGCGCTCTGCGTCCTGCTCGGCTACGCGCTCCTCGACTACCTGCTCGGGGCAAGGCACCTCGACGTCTTCGAGGGCTACCTGCTCTCGCAGCCGCTCGGATATGCGAACGCGATCGGGATCCTCGCGACGATCGGGATCCTGCTCGCCTCGGCGCCCGCCCTGCACGGTGCCCGAGTCGTCCGCGCCGCCGCAGCCGGCTCGATTCCCCTGTTCGCCTTCGCCCTCGCTCTGAGCGAAAGCCGTGCCTCGTGGGTCGCGCTCGTGGTCGGCGGCTGTGTGATCGTGTTCCTGGAGAGACGGCGGACTGCTGTGCTCGCCCTGGCGCTGACGGTCGCCCCTTGCAGTGCAGTGCTCGCCTGGCTCACCTCGGCAGACGGCCTGAACGCATCCTCGGCCCTGCACGATCACCGCCGCAGCCTTTTCCTGGTCGCACTCTTGGGCGCCCTCCTCACCGCCGCCGCTGCGGCCGCGCTCCCCACCTGGGCATTCCGCGAGGGCCGGTCGCAGCGGGTGCGGGGTGGAGCGCTCGCGGCGCTCGGCGCCGGGGCCGCCGCCGCCGCGATCCTCGTCGCGGTCACCGGCCACACGGTCCCGGGCCTCGGGCCGCGGGCCGCCTACTGGCACGTCGCCTGGCACGTCGAGTACCTCGCCCACCCCTACCTCGGCTCCGGCGCCGGAACCTTCGCAGGCTTCTGGGCGATGTTCGGCCCGGTTGCGTCGTCCGGTGGGGCCCTCGACGCGCACTCCCTCTACCTCGAGATGCTCGCGGAGCTCGGCCCGATCGGCCTCGCGCTGACCCTCGTCGCCCTGTGCGTCCCGCTCGCGCCGCTGCTCGAGCGCGGACCATGCCCGCGGTACATCCCGCAGGCCGCCGGCGCCTACGTGGCCTTTCTGCTCCACGCCGGAGTCGACTGGGACTGGGAGATGCCCGCCGTGACCGTCACCGGGCTCTGCTGCGGAGCCGCACTTCTCGCCGGCGGCCGCACCTCCTCTCAACCGCTTCCAGCCGCCGTCCGGTTCGCAGCGCTCGCAGCGGTTCTCGCGCTGGGCGCAGGCGCGATCGCGGGTGCACGGAGCGGGGGCGTTCCGGGCACGACTCCGGCCGATCGCACCTTCGAAACGGCGAGGGCCCCGCAACTCGGCGAGGCCCTCGCAATCCGCTGGTCGTCAGATGCCGCTCAGAACTTCTTGGTGACGGTGGCTCCCTGACTCGAGACGCCGCCGGAATGCCCTTCTCCGCTCTCGCCTTCGCCGCTCTCGTCATCGCCCTTGTGGCCGGCGTGGCCCGATCGATTCGAGCAGCTCGCCTTGAAGGTGTGATGGCCGCGAACGACATGCGAGCCGAACTTCGCGAAGCGTCCGTTGCGATGATGGGACCGTCCGAGCGCCAGGCCGCACGGCGGCGCGGTGTACTGGTACTGCGCCGAGCTCGAGTACTGGCAGGCGCTCGAGTACCGGCCCCTCGAGTACTTGGCGTTGCTCAGGTACTGGGTGTCGCCCGAGTACTGGCAGCGGCTCGAATGCTCGCCGTGCCGATCGGCCGTGGCGATGCTCCTGGCGAGCGCAGGCGCGCCGTAGAACGCCAGCGGGACGACAAACGCGCCCGTGACCGCCAGAGCGCAGGCCAGGCGCGACAAGATCGGATTCCGGCGCTTGCTTTCCACACTTCCCCCTGTTCGGCTCGTCGTGTCGTCAAGAGCACATTCGACTGAGCGTATCGGCATCGGCCGTGGGGGACCTTATCCCTGAATTGTAAGCATTCTTCAAGTTTTCATGAGGCGCCCAAGCGCGGCAACGGCACGCTCGCGATGCGGCGGGAACCCGCACGGGGCGTGGGCGATCCCGCCGGCCGCCGGTGACCGTTTCTCTATGACACGAACCGAGCCACGACACCCTCGGCCGGCTTTACGAGCGCTTTCTGCAGGCGAGAGCTCCGGTTGACGCGAGTGGACGATGGTGTGTCCGTCACGAGGAACTACCGCCCCCAAGCGCTGCTCGCCGTGTGCCTGTCGCGCGAAGCTCCAGTCGGACATCGCCGCCGCCCGTGGAGCCGGAATCGGTGCCCGCAAGATCCGGCCGCTCGGTCGCGAGGCCAACCCCCAGATCCGGTAACCGAGGTCTTCCCGGCCCGGCGGCCGTCGCAAAGCGCGCTTCGGCGGTTCTACCCCGCCGGTCCAGCCCGCCAGACGGCCGGAGGCCCTTGACCTGCAGCCGCCCGCCGCGGCTATGCAGGAGAGACCGGCGACGTGCGGGAGGGAGAGCTTGCCGTCAGTCCCAGCGCACGCCGCCACCCGATCTATCGGCGCCGTCGCCGAGGATCGTGAGGCCTGCTCGACGACACGCCGCCCCCCGGTTCCGCCTCTTCGCGACCGAGTCGCCTTGACCGGGCGACTCAACTCTTGTCGCCGGAATGTCGATTACCGTGGAATGAGCGACAATCTCGACACGCGTCTCCTCGGCCGGTGGGAGCAGTCGCGGTATCGCCGGCAGCTCGCCCGGACGGTGCTCGCGCGGTCTTCGCTGCCGGTGGAGCGGTTCGAGGGATGGGCGCTCGAGTTGATCGGAGACGCGCTTGCGGCCCGGCCCGGTGATCGGGATCGAGAGGTCGCGCCCGCCGTGACCGCGATCGGCACGGCCGCCGACGGCCGCTCGGGCGGGTGCCGGCGGATCGATCCTGGCGGCTCATCGAGTAAGGCTCGCCGTTGACAGGCACGTCAATCGACGGCATCCGCTCGCAATCCCGGATGGACCCTCTCAACTCGCGCAGCCTCGAGTCAACGGGGAACCGGCCGCGGCACGGCCGTGGCGGGTGGTCGAGATGCCGCTTCCTCCGCTGTACGATCGCACGGGATGGGCCTGGTGTATCCCCGGGGGAGCATCTTGCCGCGACTGGATGACGCATGATGCACGACCTTCGCTCCGAGCTCGGTTTCGCGAGTCGTGACGACCTGATCGAGGACCTGCGCGAGGCGCTCCGACCCGGGAGCTCCCCGGGCGTCCTTGCCATCTTCGCTCTCGACGGAGCCGAGGAATATCGGCGGGTCAACGGCGAGTCGGCCGGGGAGAGGCTGAACGGTCGGCTCGCCGAGGAGTTCTTGAGCATCGTGCGACCTGTGGGTCGCTGCTATACATCGCGGCAGGACGAGCTCTGCGCGCTCTTCCACCTGCCGATCGACATCGTCAGCCCGATTCTCGCCGCCGCCTCGATCGCGATCAGGCGCGAGGGCGAGATATCCCTCGTCACCACGTCGTTCGGAGTCGCGCTTCTCCCGGGTCAAGCCACCGGGCCGATCGAGGCGCTCATAGCTGCCGACCAGAACCTCGTTCGAGCTCGACGCAACCGGGAGCGCCAGGCTGGCGCTCCGGACGATCACGCCTGAGAAGAGCTCGGAAGCCGAGCTCGAAGCGGCCCGGGCAGCCCGCGAAGAGGACGCCGGCACCATCAGCAGGCCGTCGAGTCTGAGTTCTCGCAACGGAGTGACCTCCCGGCGGCGTTGAAGCCCACATCACAAGACTGAACGACACGATCGAGGCGGTCGTCGCGCCGCCGGAACGGGAAGACGAGTACGGCCGGAGGGCGCTTCGCCTGGAGCGTGACTTCGAAACCGCAGCAAGGCATCACCGCCTGCGCAACGACGGCGGTCGACACGGGAGCCGCCGAGCGACGCCCCGCCGGCGTCAGGCCGTGGCGGCCGCGCTTCGCCGCTCGGCGGTTCGAGCCATCCGCTCGACCTCGAGCATCCCGTCGATCTCCCCGGCCGTCTGCGGACGTCCGAGCAGGAACCCCTGTGCCAGGTCGCAGCCGAGCTCGGCGAGCACTTCGAGCTGGTCGCTGGTCTCGACCCCTTCGGCGACGGTCGCCAGCCCGAGCGCGTCGCCGATCGAGAGAATGCTGCGTACGAGACCGACCTCGCCGTGGTCGGCGAGCCCGGCAACGAAGCTGCGGTCGACCTTGATGCTCGTCGCCGGGAATTGCTGGAGGTAGGACAGCGACGAGTAGCCGGTGCCGAAATCGTCGATCGCGATCCCCACCCCGATTGCGCGCAACTCGCTGAGGATCGCCTCCACCCTCTGGTGCTTGACGAGAACGGACTCGGTGAGCTCGAGGGTCAGCAAGGGGGCCGCCAGCCGGCTGGTGTCGAGGATGCGCCGCACGTCGTCGACGAACCCCGGCTGCTGGAGCTGGAGCCCGGAGACGTTCACGCTGATGGACAGCGGGTCGCGGGCGCGGCGGTTCCAGGACACGGCCTGGTCGCATGCCTGTTCGAGGACCCAGCGGCCGAGGTCGACGATCATGCCCGTCTCCTCCGCCGCCGGGATGAACTCTCCGGGCGACACGAGGCCCCGCTTGGGGTGGTGCCACCGTACGAGGGCCTCGAAGCCGTACAGGCGCTGATCGGCGACATTCCTGATCGGTTGGTAGACGACTCGGAACTGATCCCCTCTCAACGCCTCCGGCAGCTCCACCTTGAGCGCCAGGCGCTGGACGGCGACGTCGCGCAGCGTCACGTCGAACATCTCTACGCGACCCTTGCCCTGGGACTTCGCGCTGTACATCGCGATGTCGGCATCCCGCAGGAGGGACTCTGCGGTGCTGTCGTGCCTTGCAAAGGTGACGCCGACGCTTGCCGGGACAGCCAGGCTCACGCCGACCACGTCGATCGGGAGTTGAAGCACCTCGAGCACCCGGCTCGCGAGAGCGGTCACATGACTCACCGACGGGGTGTCCTCGACCAGCACCGCGAACTCGTCTCCTCCGAGCCGTGCGACCGTGTCGCCCGGGCGGACGTTCTCACGAATGCGCTCTGCGACACCACGGATCAGCTCGTCTCCGGCGGCGTGGCCCATGCCGTCGTTGACGGCCTTGAAGTCGTCGAGGTCGATGAACAGCACCGCGATCCCGACCTCGTCGTCGCGCGCCTTCCGCTTGAGCGCATGGGAGAGGCGGTCGGCGAACAGCGCTCGGTTGGCGAGACCGGTGAGCTCGTCGTGGAATGCACGCCGCTCGAGTTGCTGTTCGAGCTCACGCCGGTTCGTCGTGTCGCGGAGCGTGACGACGATCGCGCTGACGTTCTCGTCGTCGAGCAGGTTTCGCCCGACGCCCTCGAGCACCCGGATCTGTCCGGCGTCCGCGCGGACGCGCCCCTCGAGGGGCACAGTTGCCCCGGGCGGCATCGCGGCGAGGTTCTCGAGCTGGCGGGCAACGGCTTCCCGATGCTCGTCCACGAACGCATCGAGGATCGAGGCCCCGAGCAGCGCCCTGGCCTTTTTGCCCCAGAGCTCCTCCGCGGACGGGCTCGTGAAGGCGATCCGGCAGTTCCTGTCGACCAGGAAGATCGCGTCGGCAGAGTGCAGGATCAGCGCCGAGAGACGTGCCTCGCCCCGGTGAACCTCGGCCTGCCGGGCCCTGCCGAGCAGCTGCAGCAGGCGGATGGCGGCCAGCGCGATCACCATCGTCGACACGCAGGCCGCGACCGTCAGCGTGTTCAGTCCGAGCAGGTGACGGTGGGCCAGGTCCCGCGCCAGCATGAGCTCGGGTACGAAGACGGCCGGCAGGACGACGGCCAGGCGCGCGTGTCCGAGCGGCTCTCGGCCGGCGTCATGAGCCGCCCGGCGGCCCGGCGGGATCAGAGCGGAGAATCCGATCAGCAGGTAGCCGACGAGCCAGATCGCATCCACAGCCGAGCCCGGCCGGAAGCTCGTCGCGAGGTTCTGTCGGCAGAAGACCAGGTTTGCCGCCAGAAGCAGTGAGACACCGGTCGCGAACGCGAGCGCGGAGCGGTCACGCGCCTGGCGCGAGAGAACGAGCCGCAGCACGAAGCCGAGCACGACCACGTCGGCGAGCGGATGGCCGATTGCCGCGAGCTTGGCGGCGGTCGAGAGAGCCGGGTCGCGGACGTGTGGCTGCATCAACACGTCCCACGAGACGACACCTGCGACAGCGGTGAGGATGCCTGCCTCGAGCCATGCCGAGCGATCCCGCTCGACCTCGCGCGCCGCGGCAAGTGATGCGGCTGCTAGCCCGAGCGGCAGGGAGCTGAGCAGGAAGACCGCGTCGGCTGCGGAGTGGAAGGGTCCGAGCGAAGCTCCCGGCGATCCAAGCCAAAGGAGGTTGCCGGCCAGGAAGCCCGCGAGGGAGAGGCTCGTCCACAGCCAGGCGGCGCGCTCGCCTGCCCGAGCACGGCGCCGGCTGCAGGCCGCGGCGACGAGCGCCAGTGCAGCGACACCGTCGAAGAGGCCGAGCTCGGCTGCCCGGGTGTGGGGGATGAGCGAGTAGGCGACCGTCGCGGCAACCCCGAGCGCGAGCAGGACAGGCCACTTCCGGCCGGGTACCGGGTTGCGGTCGTACATTCCGGCATTGATCGGCACGGAGCCGCCGATTCATGAGAGCCCGAGTGAGCCTGCTCGTCGTCGGCGCGTCGCCTCGCGTTCCAGCTACGTTCGCCGGGCTGGGCACCTCGCTTCTCAACTCGACCGCGATCGGCCTCGGCCGATCGGGGATCTCCCCCGATGATCGCCGGGACGGCAGCCTCGGGTCTCTCCCCCCGGCATGCGACCGACGCCGGTTTCCCGGGGTCGGGGCCGGGACGCCGCGAAGGGCTCGCTGCCGGTCAGGGCGGCGGAGCTCGGACGTGCTGCCGGTCGAATCGGCTTCGTCGTGGACGCCGCTGGGGCTATCGTTTGCGGCAGGACGAGAATGATGGCGGTCTGTCCTCCCTTTCACTCGGTGGCGCCGGATTCCGGGGGCCTCTACCACAACAACTCGTCGTGTTCCATCGGTCGGGAGATCCGGGTCGCCTACCTGCGAGAAGGACTCGGCCCCGGCCGGACGCTCTGCGCGGAGTGTGTGAAGCTCGACGTCGGGTCGTGGAGGAACCGGCGCCCGGACGACTCCACGCAGTCGTAGTCCCGGCCCAGGTGGAGCCGGTCAGGCCTGCCGACGAGCCGGGCGGAGCCGAGCCGGACGGAGCCGAGCCGGACGGAGCATTGTCCAGGAGCTCGCCGGGCGGCGGGCGATCGAGAGTGCGTGCGCCGATCGGTACCGAGCGCCGTTTGGAGGTCATCGCCCGAAGCTCTGATTATTTCGCCGGCACGGGTTATTTCGCCGGCACGGGCCAGTGCCGAGGCCGGGTCCGATGCCCCTCCGGGGAGTGCCGCGGTTCCCGGTGAGGCGCGCATCCCGGGCCGTCTTGGGTGGATTTCGGCGGGCCTGCGAGCGCCCGTTCCGGAGCGAGCCGCGACCACGGCAGGGGTGCCTGGTATGTTCAAGAGTGTGTCGGCGAACGTGACCAAGGGTTCTCTGCGCGCCTGGGTCGTTACGGCCAGCGTGCTGTGCGCCCTCGTTTCCGCCGCGCCGGGTCTCGGAGCCGCCGCAGCCCTCGCGAATCCGTGCGACGCCGTCCCGGGCACCGCGATCCGCGCGCTCCTGGGGATGAAGACCGCGCCGACGTCCACGCTTGCGACCGTCACCACGATGCAGACGTGCTCGTACACGGGAGTCAAGCTCACCGTCTCGGTCGGGCTCACCGTGATCCAGAACCCGGCCACGCCTGCCAAGGTGAAGAAGGTGACGGGGCTGCCGCACGGGACGTACACGACCTACGCCGGCTCGACGCAGAGCCAGGTCCTGTTCTACACGGGGAGCGCTGCCACCGGAACCTACGGCGTGATCAGGAACTACGGCAAGATCCGGGAGATCAAGCTCGAGAAGATCGCCAGGACGCTGTACCACGCCATGGCCTCCGGCCAGCCCAGCGGCCAGCCGGCAGCCGTCAAGATCGTCACTTCTTCGTAGCCCCGGGCCGCCCTCGGCCGACTGCAGGTTCGGCCGCCCGAAGGTCGTCGGGGCTGGTGGGGGCCCGGCAGAGGCCCCATGGAAGCGCATGGAAGCCGTCACGGCGGGACGAAACGAAATCCCTGCTAATCGGGCTATTCCGTGCCCTCATGGAGAGGACCGTGGTTCCCCTTGCCGCGGCTTCACGCCGGTTGCTCCCGACTTCGCTGCCCGGGCAGGAGCAGACGCCTGGACGGGGTAGAAACGGGAGGAGCGGTGGCCCCGAGACCGAAGTTCGACGGCATCAGGAACCGGGGCCGCCGCTCAACCTCGGTTTCAGCATGAGCCAATCGATGCCGATAGGTCGGCCACGATGCGCGATACAGCTGGTTGCAAACCGCCTGCATGGGCAGGATCCCTCTGCGGGTCGTCGAAGGCGAAGGCTCTGCGGCGCCGTGCCGCACGGCTTCTCCATGACCCTCTCGACGACAGCCAGCCGGTTGCGGCAACGTCCTGCCCCAAGGTCGCGGCGCAGGCTCGCCCCGCGATTCTCGACGTGACCGGCGGAGGCCAGCACCGTTTGACCACGATGCGGCAAGAGATTCGCGGCCGGTGGGGCCGCGGCAGCCGGGTAGCGTCGACCCGTACGGCGAGGACCACGTTCTTCCGGCGACCGAGGATCGGGCGCCGGGGTAATCCGGCGGCTCCGATCGGGGTCTGCGGTTCCGACGCGGGACGGGCTGCGACGTGCCGGCCTGCGCATCGAGAATGGACAGTCGTTGGTCGAATTCGCTCTCGTGCTCCCTCTCCTCATGCTCATCGTCCTCGGGATCTTCAAGTTCGGCGTTTCCTTCAACAACTACCTGACCCTGACCGACGCGGTCCGGTCCGGGGCGCGCCAGCTTGCGCTCGAACGGGGCCAGGGCGGCTCGGACCCCTCGATCCCGTGCTCGGATTCGCTCGGCCGTGTCCAGTCGTCCGCGAGCAGCCTCGATCAGTCGAAGCTCACGATCTCCGTGTTCCCGACCCCGGGCTCAACCTACAAATGGACGTCGACGACGGGCACGACGGGAAGCTGCGGCGACCTTGTGTCGGGGAATCCTGCGACTGTAACTGCAACCTACCCTTGCGACGCGACCATCCTCGGGATCGACTTCGCGCCCGGTTGCAAACTGTCCGCGAGCGCTACGGAGCGAACCGAGTGAGCGGGAACTCGCGCCGGCTCCTTGCGGCGGGGGCCGAGCGGCTGCGCCCCGAATCCGGACAGGTCATTGCGATCGTCGCGATCTGTCTGGTCGTCTTCATCGGCATGGTCGGGTTGGTTATCGACGTCGGGCGGCTCTACGTCGTTCAGCGTCAGCTCCAGACCGCGGTCGACGCGGCCGCACTGGCCGCGGCGCAGGACCTGCCGAACGGCACGCAGGCGACGCTGACCGCGACGAGCTACGACGGCCAGCCGGGCGCCGAAAATGCGATCCCGGTGATCGGCGCCGCTGCTCCAACCGTCACCGTGAGGTGTCTGAGCGTCGCGTCCGCGGGGATCTCGTGCTCCACAGGCGACGGATGCCCGGGGCCCGTCGGCTGCAATGCGATCAGGGTGAGCGAGCAGGTCAGCGTCAACCCGTGGTTCATGGGGATCCTGGGCTTCGGTAGCCGGACGGTAACCGCGAGCGCGACGGCGAGCATGGCGGGCGGGGTGCCGCACCCGCTCGATGCGGAGATGGTCGTCGACACGAGCGGATCGATGCGATCCAAGTGCGGCGCCACTGTTGCCGGGGTGCCTTGGACCAACGACCTGCCGAGGAAGCTGGACTGCGCAAACGCGGGCATACGGGCGCTGCTCGGCACGCTCTATCCCTGCTCGCTCAGCCTTGCCAGCTGCACCCCTGACCCTTCCGACCCGCTCAACGTCCAGGACCCGGTCGACAGGGTGGGCCTGATGATCTTCCCGGCGATGAGGATTCCTCCCGACCGGAACCACCTCACGGTCTCGGGGAACGTCGTGCAGGAGGAAACCGACTGCGTCGACAACGTGTCGCAGAGCAACCTCACCTACGGCACGACCAACAGCACCAACCAGGTCGTGCCGTTCTCGAGTGACTATCGCAGCTCGAGCACCGCGGCGCTCAACCCCACCTCGCCGTTCCTAAAGGGCGTCTGGTGGAAGGGGCTGTGCGCGGGCGGCGTCTACCCGATCGGCGGCGGTGGCGGCAGCTCCTCGATCGTGGGCGGCGGATCCGGCGACACGAGCGTTGCGAGCAACGGCGCCGGGATCGCGAACGGGCCGGGCTCCGGCAACGACCGCAGCGGTGCGAACAACGGGCCGGGGATCGCGAACGGGCCGGGCTCCGGCAACGACCGCAGCGGCGCGAACAACGGCACCGGGATCGCCGGCGGGCCTAGCGGAACCAACGACGGAAGCTCGGCCGCCAATGGTTCGGCGATCACGGGCGGGCCGGGCAACCCGAACGACCGGAGCTCGGGCAGCAACGGCGGCGCGATCACCGGAGGTCCGACGCTCGCCTCAGACCGCACCAACGCCGCGAACGGAAACGGAATCACAGGCGGGCCGGGGAGCTCTGGCAACACGACGGGCGTCAGCGTCGCCAACACCTCGACGATCCCGCTCACCCGGCCGGTCAACCGCGCGGACGGCGACTTCCTGCTCGCGACCGTGACCGCACAGGGAAGCGTGTCGAGCCGTGACGACATCTGCGCGCCCTCGGACTGGACGCTCATCGACGAGCAGATCACCGGAGGAGGTTCGAACAGGCTCCTGCACGCGACGTACTACAGCATCCGGTCGGGGACGAGCGCGGAGACCTACACGTTCACGATCCGCAGCTCGTGCCCGGGCGGCTCGACCGATAGCGTCAGCACGGCCAGTGCAATCGTCGTTCGCTACTCCGGGGTCGACGCGGTCGACAGCTCGGGGGGGGACACCGGCAACGGCAACTCTCTCACCGCTCCCGCGGTGACGGCGCAAGCCACCAACGACCGCGTGGTGCGTCTGTTCGGCTCGGGCGCCGCGTCGTTCTCGGCAGGGACGACGTTCTCGGCGGCGAGTTCCGGCACCGTGACGGGCGTCGCCGACAGCTCCCAGGCGGGAGCCGGCTCGACCGGGACGGCCTCCGCGACGAGCAACTCGAGCGACCGCTGGGCCGCACAGACGGTGACGCTCCGCGACGCTCGCACCTCGATCTCGATCGACCGACCGGCGACGCGCGTGGACGGCGACTTCCTGCTCGTGACCGTGACGGCCGAGGGGCTCGGCGGCGGCAACGTCTGCGCGCCGAACGACGGCACCTGGACGCTCGTCCGCCAGGACAAGCAGCCGAGCAACGGCACCGGGGTGACGCAGGCGACGTTCCGGAGCTTCCGGAGCGGGACGGCCTCCGAGACCTACGCGTTCGGCTTCCGCACCGGGGCCTGTCCGTCGAGCGGAAACCTGACAGCGGTCCCGGCGACGGCCGTGGCCGTTCGGTATGCAGGCGTCGATACCACGACCCCGATCGACGTCGCCGTCGCGCCCAATACGGGCAGCGGGACGACGCTGACCGCTCTCCCGGTGTCAACCGTCACGGCCAGCACGCGGATCGTCCGCATCTACGGAACCGGAGCGACCTCGTTCAACTCCCCGCCGACCCCTCCGACGTACACCTCGCCCGCGGCGGCGATGACGACCGGTATCTCGGATGCCGCACAGGCAGCAACAGGAACCTCGGGGTCGGCGACGGCGGCTGCACCGAGCGACAACTGGGTGACGCTGACGCTGGCGCTCCGACCGCAGTTCGGGGCCACGTCGATCTCGATCGACCGTCCGGCGACGGCGGTCAACGGAGACTTCCTGCTCGTGTCGGTGACCGCCCAGGGCCTCGGCGGGGGAAACATCTGCGCCCCGAACGACGGCACCTGGACGCTGGTCCGCCAGGACAAGCAGCCGAGCAACGGGACCGGAGTGGGTCAGGCGGTGTTTCGGAGTTTCCGCAGCGGAACGGCTGCCGAGACATACACGTTCACGTTCCGCAGCGGCAACTGCCCGAACGGTGGCTCGGCGCTGACGCTGTCTGCATCGGCGGTTGCCGTCCGCTACACCGGGGTCGACCCGGTCAACCCGCTCGACGTGGCTGCGGTGGCGGCAACCAACAACAACGGCGCGCCGACCGCACCCTCGATAACGCCGGTGACGACGAACGACCGCGTGGTCAGCCTCTACGGGACCGCGGCGGCTTCGTTCACGAGCGCGCCTCCGCCGACATTCAGCATCTCGGGAAACTCGACGACCAGCGGGATCTCCGATGCGCTCGCGCCGACAGCGGCGGCGACATCGCCGGTGCCGGTGGCCGCGCCGAGCGCCAACTGGGTCGCGCAGACGGTGGCGCTCCGGGATGCTCGCTCCTCGATCACCATCAATCGGCCTGCGAACCGCGCGGCCGGTGACTTCCTGCTGGTCTCGGTGGCGGCGAAGGGACTCGCCGGCGGAAGCATCTGCGCTCCTGATGGGAGCTGGACGCAACTACTCCAGACCTCGCAGGGGAGCGGCCTCGGCTCGGTTACGCAGGCAGTCTTCTGGAGCTTCCGAAGCGGAGCGGGTGCAGAGACCTACCAGTTCACCTTCCGGACGGGCTCGTGCCCGTCGGGCGGCTCGGCTGCTGCGGCCTCGGCGTCGGCGCTCGCTGTGCGATACACGGGCATCGACCCGAACAACCCGATCGACGGTCCGGCAGCGACGCCCGTCGTCCAGGGAACGGGTGGAAACGGCGGAACGCTGACGGCGCCGTCGGTGACGCCCCAGACGGCGAACGACCGGGTGGTCAGCCTGTTCGCAACCGGGGCGACCTCGTTCACCTCGATCCCCGGCCCGGCGTTCAACTCGGTCGGCTCGGCCACCGCGAACGGCGTGACGGACGCTGCGGGCGGCGCGGCCGGGACGAGCACGCCGCCCGTGCAGGCGACGGCGCCGAGCGACAACTGGGTCGCCCAGACGATCGCGCTCCGCGACAGCCGGACCTCGATCACCGTCAACCGGCCGGCGAATCGTGTCGACGGCGACTTCCTGCTCGTGTCGGTGACGGCGAAGGGCCTGACGGGCGGGACGATCTGCGCGCCCGACAGCAGCTGGAATCAGGTGAGCTTCACACCCGCGGCGGGAAACCCGACGGCCGCCGGCTCGATTGCGGAGGCCACCTTCTGGAGCCTGAGGAACGGTACCGCCGCGGAGAGCTACCAGTTCAGCTTCGTGAACGGCGCATCCTGCTCGTCGGGATCCCCGGCGGCGGCACCCGCCTCGGCCGTGCTCGTGCGCTACACCGGCGTCGACCCGAGCAACCCGATCGACCGGACGGCGAGCAGCATCACGCCGCCGCCCAACCCCGGGACGACCGTCACCGCCCCGGCCGTCACTCCCGCCTGGAATAACGACAGGGTCGTCAGCCTGTACGGCACGGGGGCGACCTCGTTCCAGGGCAATCCCACGTTCAACCAGTCCGGCGCCTCGACCGCCACGCTCGTCACCGATGCTCCGGGGCCGGCGGCCGGAGTGACCAGCGCCCCGACGAACGCGGTGAGCGGCAGCAGCGCCGACTGGGTCGGCCAGACGGTCGCGCTCAGGGACGCCCGCACCTCGATCACGGTCAGCCGGCCGAACAACGCGGCCGACAACGACTTCCTGCTCGCCTCGGTGACGGCGAGAGGCCTCGGCGCTGGAACGATCTGCCCGGCCGACAAGGCGAGCTGGAAGGAGGTCATCCAGACCAAGCAGTCCGTCGGCGACGCCGGCGGCGTCACGCAGGCGGTGTTCCGGAGCTTCCGCACCGGGTCGGCGGCGGAGAGCTACACGTTCAACTTCGTCACCGGTACCTCGTGCGCCGCGCCGGGGGCCGCCGCGAGCGCAGCCGCCTCGGCGATCGTTGTCCGCTACACCGAGGTCGACCCGACGAACCCGATCGACACCAACGGCACCCTCGTGTCCGCGGGAGGAACCGCAAGCGGAGCGCCGGGGACGACGATCACCGCACCGGCGGTGACCACGTACACGGCCAACGACCAGATCGTCCGCTTCTACGGAACCGGGGCGACCTCGATCGGCTCGGGCTCGACCTACACGCAGGCGGGCGTCGCGACGGCCTCCGGGGTGATCGAAACCGCCGGGGCCGGGGCCGCGACCGCGACCGCGCCCAGCGCGAACTGGGTCGGCCAGACGCTGGCGCTCAACACGCGTACCTCGCTCACGATCGAGCGTCCGCCCACGCCGACGGACGCCGACTTCATCCTCGTGACGGTGTCCGCCCAGAACCTGGGCGGCAGCGGCATGATCTGCCCCCCGAACGACGGCAGCTGGACCTCTGTCCTCACCCGGCAGCAGCCGAGCTCGGGCAGCTCGGTCACGCAGGCGACCTTCTACACCATCCGGAGCACGCTCGCCGACGAGCACTACGAGTTCACGTTCCGCAACAGCTCCTGCTCGGGCACTCCGATTGCGGCAAACGCGTCCGCGGTGGCCGTCCGCTACACGGGTGTCAACCTGATCACGCCGGTGCGGGGCTCGGCCAACGCGATCACGCCGAACTCCAATCCCGGCAAGACGCTGACCGCACCCTCGGTGCCGAATGCCCAGGCGAACGACCAGGCCGTGTACTTCTACAGCACAGCTACATCGCCGATCAGCGGTGTCAGCACCGGCGCCCCGGGCTCGGGCACCGCGACCGGGTTCGAGGATGCCTCCCAGACCAGCAACGGCTCGACGGGAAGCGCGACCGCAACCACGGGCAGCAACGCCTACTGGATCGGCGAGACGATCGTGCTCGAGCCGTCGGGCCCGGGCTGCGGGGGCAGCTGCTGGTACGGCATTCAGGCGGACGCGTCGAGCAGCACCTCCTACGACGGCGCGATCAACGCCGCGGAGGCCGCGCTCGAGTCACCCAGCGCAAGGCCGACCGCGCAGAAGGTGATCATCTTCCTCAGCGACGGGGCCGCGAACACGAACAGCTCGACTCCGTGCCAGGACGGAATCAGAGCAGCCCAGGCGGCTGAGGCGGCCGGAACATGGGTCTTCGCGATCGCATACGACGCCCAGAGCGACACTTGCGACCGCGACAGCGGCCTGTCGCAGCCGATGAGCGGCATCTGCGCCATGCACCTGATCGTCGACAACCCGACCACCGATCCCGCCTTGAGGGGCATGACGATCCCGCAGGCTCAGGCGATCGTCTGCCAGGGAGCACAGGACACCGACCCGGCCTACCGTTTCTACAACAGCCCGGGTGCAGGCGACCTGACGGGCATCTTCCAGAGCATCGGCGTCAGCCTCACCTCGACGCGGCTCATCAGCGACAACGCGACGTAGCGACACGGCGGAGGTGTCTCCTCCCGCGCGGCAAGAAGCTCCTCAGGTGGCGAGCGACCATCCAGCGACTGTTTCCGCTGGTTCCGGCCGGCACCCCGGTGTCTGGCTCTAGCGCTCGACCACCACGGGCGTGCCGGCCGGGGCAAGAGCGAACAGCCTTCGCATCACGTCGTTGGCGAGCCTGATACATCCGTGCGAGGCCGCCTGCCCGATCGACCACGGCTCGTTCGTGCCGTGGATCGCGATCGGGCCGTTCTCGACCCAGACGTGCTCGAGCGCCTCCGAATGGGCCGAGATGCCGAGCGCGTTCGGGCCGAACGGGCCGTCGGCGGACGACAGCACGTAGCGCTCGTTGACGTAGAACCGTCCGGTCGGTGTGGGCGTCGCGGACGCCCCGATCCCGACCCGGGTCTCGAGCGCGAGCTTGCCCGACCGGTAGAGGCGCAGCCGTCGCTGCGAGAGGCTGACCACGATGCGCGAGGTCACGCGATAGAGGCGGATGGTGCCGGCAGGCACCCAGCCCGTGCTGCCGTTCGGGAGCAGCGGGAGCCGAACGCGATACCAGGCCGGCTTGCAGCCGGCGTCCGTCGCCATGCCGATCACGCCGAGCACGGTCGGCAGGCCGTTGATATCGAGCTTCCCGAACCGCCCGACCATGTGCGTACCGTTCGTCGCCCGGTAGGCGACCGCCAGCCGCTTGACCACGGCCGCGTAGGCGAACCTCGACGAGCCGATCGCCGACGTGGCGGCGACGCAGCGTGTCGGCGGGTTCGAGGGCTCGCGGACGACCACCGGGCGGCCGGCGCCGAGCGGCGCAGCGCGCGCGGTCTGATTGGAGTGCTCGGCGAGCTTCGGCGGCGGTCCGCCTCCGCAGCCCGCCGCGACGCAGAGGAGCGCGAGGGAGCAGATCGCCGCCTTTCCCCGGCGGCGGCGGCGGTGGTGGTGGGAGCGCCGTGCAATCGCGGCGCTCAGACGCCCGCTGCGACTTCCAGATAACCTCACGACCAGACTCTAACTTGCACGGGCGTGCTTGCCCGAGCGGGATTCTCCCGTGAGGCGGGTGGGGTTGAGAAGGTTTGGGGGAAGAGGAATGACGCAGCACTGGTACAAGCCTCGCTACTGGCGATGGTGGTGGCAGCGGCGTGCACCTTGGGCGGTGAAGGCGCCGCTCGCCGCGCTCGCTACGGCTCTGGTCGTCGTTGGCGGCTACGAATCGGCGGGTCAACTCTCGTCGGCGAACGCGGCCAAGGTCTACACCTACGTCTCGACGATCCGGAAGGTCACCGTCAAGTCGGTCACGGTCAACCACGTGGTGACGGTGCGGAAGAAGGGGCGGCTGGTCCGCAAGATCGTCCCGGTCGTCCATCAGGTGACCCTTCCGACCCAGACCCAGTACGTCACCCGAACCACCGCGACGACCCAACTCGAGACCGTGCCGGTGACCTCGCGCGAGGTGGTGACGGTGAACGGCAAACCGCGGACGGTAATGACGACACGGCTCGTCCCCACGACTCACGTCGAGACCAACGTCGTCACGCACAACCAGACCGTGACCCAGCAGAAGACGCTGACACGCCAGCAGACGGTCACGAACCAGCGGACGGTCACGAACCAGCAGACGGTCACGAACCAGCAGACGGTCACGAACCAGCAGACGGTCACGAACCAGCAGACGGTCGTGTCGAACAACACGACGACGGTGCCTGTCACTACCACGGTGCCCGTCACCAGCACGGTGCCCGTCACGACCACGCTGTCCGTCACGACCACGCTGCCGGTGACATCGACGGTGCACGACACGACGACCGTTGCGACGACGACGACCGTTCCGGTCACCGTCACGCAGACGACGACCGTGACCACGATCACGACCACGACCACGACAGTCGTGTCGACCCAGACGGTTCCGACGACGACGACCGTCACCGTGACCACGGTCACGACCTGATCCGCCGCGGCCGGGCTGCCGCCGTCGCCGCCCCCACTGTCAGTTGGATCCAGGCTCAACCCCGGAGCGCTCGATGCCGATCAAACATGCATGGTGCGGGCGACGGCGAGCGTTCTGGTCGGGATCACGTTCCTGCTGGTCGGCGGCGCGGCGGTCGCCGCAGTGGCCGTCGCGGTCCTGCCGCCGCTCTCCGGCCTCCTCCTCTGGCTCGAACGGCGCCCGCCCCGGTTCCCGTCCCGTGACGAACGCTCCGCTCTCGATCTTGCCGGGCCGCCGGGAGAGCAGGCACACTTTCGTCTCGGATGACGGGATCTATGTACCGCATCCCGTCCTTACGGGGGATCAGAGTTCGACACAGGAACGGCGACGTGTCCGTAACGTGTGCGCGACGCTGTGACGGCTGATGTCTAGGCGCGCGCGTCGCTGGGTCCGGAGGGCCGGGATAACGCTGACGTCGCTCGGCGTGCTGACGCTCGTCTGGGCAGTCGTCGTCTGGCGCTGGGAGGATCCCTTCACCGCACTCTACACGCTCTACCAGCAGCACCAGCTGACGCAGGCCTACGACCACAGGGTAAGCACGTTCGTGGTGCCGACCGGCGTCACGGTGCCGACCCATGCGCAGAACGCCGCCGCCCGGAAGGCCGCTGCCCAGCTCGAGCTCGCGAACGAGAAGCGTGCCGTCTCCCTCGTCGCGCGGCGCTACCGGCTGTCCTCACACGAGGGCGAGGCACTCGGCCGGATCATCGTCCCGCGCCTCGGACTGAGCATGATCTTCCTCGACGGCACGACCGAGTCCTCCCTCGAGAAGGGGCCCGGCCGCGATCTCCAGACGTCGATGCCTGGTGAGAATCGCCTCGTCTACATCGCGGGCCACCGCACGACCTTCCTCGCCCCGTTCTCGAACATCAACGAGCTGCGTCCCGGAGACCGGATCACGCTCCAGCTTCCCTATGCGACGTTCGTCTACAGCGTGACGCGCCACATCATCGTCGCCTACAACGACATGGCGGTCCTGCGCCCGGGCGGGACGGAGCTGCTCGCGCTCCAGGCGTGCCACCCCCGCTTCTTCGCAACCCACCGCTACATCGTC
>CAWBLB010000005.1:0-120969 GCA_963789585.1 uncultured Actinomycetes bacterium
ACTAGCGCTCGGAGTCGCCGAGCAGCCCGTGCTTGAGCGCGTAACCGACGAGCTCGGCCCTGCTTGCAAGCCCGAGCTTGTGCATCACGTTGCCGCGGTGGGTCTCGGCCGTGCGGACGGAGATGAAGAGCTGTTTGGCGATCTCCTGGTTCGTGTAGCCGAGGGCGAGCAGCCGGAGAACCTCGCGCTCTCGATCGGAGAGCGGGTCTTCCTCGGCGGCCCGCTCGGCCTCGGCTTCGGCGGCCACCAACCGGGCGCCGAGCTCCGGATTGACGTAGCGCCCACCGGCTGCGACATCGCGGATCGCCGAGACGAGCTCGGTATCCGCCGCGTCCTTGAGCACGTAGCCGCTTGCGCCGGCAGCGAAGGCCTCGCGCACGTAGCGCGGGTCGTCCTGCATGGAGAGCATCAGCACCTTCGCCTTCGGATGCTCGTGCAGGACGGCCGGAACGCCCTTGAGCCCGGACTCGCCGGGCATCACGACATCCATCAGGATCACGTCCGGATGCAACGACCGAACCTCGAAGACCGCGTCGCGCACGCTGCCCGCCTCGCCGACCGCGGCGAGGTCGTCCTCGGCGTCCAGCAGCAGGCGGAGCCCCGCCCTCACGACCGCGTGGTCGTCGACGATCAGGATGCGAACGGTCACCTCAGCCTCATGAGAGAGGCACCTCGGCGACGAGCGTCGTCCCGGCCCCCTTCCGCGACTCGATTCTCAGTGAGCCGCCGACCAGCGCGGCCCGCTCACGCATCCCCTCGAGCCCGAAGCCCTCGCTCGCGGCCTGCGGGTCGAAGCCGCGGCCGTCGTCTTCGATCACCGCGACGACGGAGTCGTCCTTGCGGGCGAGCAGGATGCTGACGCCGCGCGCCTGCGCATGCTTGACGATGTTCGTCAGCGCTTCCTGGACGAACCGGTAGAGCGAGACGGCAACCTCGTCGGAGAAGTGCTCGTCGCCGACGCGGGAGGCGAAGGTGACCGTCATGCCGCTCTGGGCGGAGAAGTTGTCGGTGAGATGCTCCAGCGCGGCGACGAGGCCGAAATCGTCGAGCGCCTTCGGGCGAAGCTCGACGGCGAGCAGCCTGACGTCTCGAAGGGTGCCGACGGCCAGGTCGCGCAGCTCGGTGAGCGCGTCCTGCGCGGCGGTGTTTCCGTCGACCGTCCGCTCGAGCGACCGCAACCCGAGCAGGATCGAGGTCAGAGCCTGCCCGGTCTCGTCGTGGAGCTCGCGCGCGAGGCGCCTTCGCTCCCGCTCCTGTGCGGCGACGACGCGGCGAAGCGAATCGCGGGCGACGCGCTCGGAGAGGTCGACGGCAACCGCCGCACGGGCGGCGAACGTCTCGGCGAGGCGGACATCGTCGTCGCCGAAGCGGCCGTCCGGGGTGGAAGCCTTGTCGTGCGCCGCGAGCACGCCGATCGAGCGGTCGTGGACGACCAGCGGGACCCAGAGCCCCGTTCGGAGGCCTAGACGACGCGAGGACACCTGCTCGACATCGGGATCGTCGATGACCGAGTCCACGCGCTCGCTCCGGCCGGTGGCGAGCACACGGCCGCTGACCGAGTCGGCCTGACCGATCGTCTCACCCGTGAGGTCGTCCTCCGCGGTGCCCGCCCACGCCGCGAATCGGAGCCGGTCCGGGCCCTGGGGCAGCAGCACCGCGACCAAACGCGCGTCGAGGAGGTCGCGCAGGCGCGTCGCAACCAGCGCGAGCAGCCGATCGAGGTCGGTCTCCGTGACGAGTGCGTTGCCGATATCGTTCAGGGACTCGAGCGTCGCCGACCAGCGGGTTGCGGCCTCGTAGAGGCGGGCGTTCTCGATCGCGATTGCGGCCTGCGCGGCCAGCAGCGTCACGAGCTCCTCGTCGCTCTCGTCGAACTCCTCCTGGTCTGCCTTCTCGGCCAGGTAAAGGCTTCCGTAGACGACGCCCCTGAGCATGATCGGCACCCCGAGGAACGAGTGCATTTCGGGATGGTTCGGGGGGAACCCGGACGATCTCGGGTCGGCCGTCAAATCAGGGAGGCGCAGCGACGCAGGCTTGCGCAGCAACACCCCGAGGATGCCGCGACCCTCGGGCAGGCGACCGATGGCCTCGCGCTCCGCTTCGTCGACGCCCCGGGTGATGAAGCGCTCGAGTCCGGTGCCGCCCACGCCGGCGACACCCAGAGCGGCGTAGCGCGCCCCGGTCAGCGTCGCCGCCGCCTCGACCAGCCGTTCGAGTACCGCGTCGAGGGACAACTCGGAGGTGAGCGCCATTCCCGCCTCGAACAGCGACCGTACCCTGGCGCTGTCTCCGGTGGCGATCACGCCTGCCGGGCAAGCGTCAGCTGCTCAGCGAGCTCGTGCAGTGCGCCGAGCCCCTCCAGGGACGCGATCTGGAGGCGGGTGCCACCATGCGTGACGAGAACGAGATTCGGGCGCCCGGAGGCTGAGCCACCTGTCCGGCGCTCGAAGTAGATGTCCGCGAGCTCGTCGCTGCGGAGCCTGAGAGCCGGGGTATCGGAACTCTCGCCGGCATCTGCGAGGACGAGCGAGCCGCGGTCGAACGTCAGCCCCCCGGCGTGGCTCGGGCCGTCGTTCTCACTCCAGCGGACGGCGTAGGTCATGCGCCCATCGTGGCCCGGCCGGGCCCGGCGCGCCTCCGGGCCACTGCCGATAGTCGCTGCGGGAAAGCCCGCGTTCTTGCGCGGCCGACGCCCCGGTGCCGGCTGCAAGCTCGCCTCGGGGTTCCCAGCCACCGCGAGTCGGGTCAGCGGTTGCAGGGGCAGTTGTGGGGCTTCCGGCGACCGCACGTCGGGCAGCGGCGATCCGCCGGCTTCCACCGGAGCATTCGCTTCCCGGTTCCGGACAGCATCATCAGGAGGCCGGCGACGAGCGTGAGGGCCATGGAGCTCGTGAGTTGGAAGCCTTGAGTGATCACGCGTCAAGCGTCGCCGAGACGACTCGCGGGATCATCCGTAGGAACCCCGATCCCCGCTCCGGTATTTCCCCTCGCCGTCAGGTGACGGCAGCAGAGTCCGGACAGATCGCCGGCGAGGCGGCCCCGGAAAACGCTCAGGCTCCGGAGGACGCTCAGTAGTTCACCGAATCCCCGATCGGAGAGCACGCGGATGCTCCGGACGGCGGCGGGCAGTCACGATGGGCTTCGTGCAGCGCGCGATCACCCCCACCGGTATTCCGGCGAAGTCGCGGCTGTATCGCCCGCCGCCGGTGGTGACGCCCTCCTCAACGGCGGTGGCGGCGGCCGGTTTCGGCTTCGAAAGGGGAACCGGTTTCGCGGATGCGGGCGGCGGGGCTCGTTGGCTGTGGCCTCGTCATGACCGAACAGGCTACGGAGTCACAGGCTGCGCAGTCCAAGGCTGCGGAGCCCCGCCCTCGTATCGTGTCCACGACCCTCGGAGGTGGTGGTGAGCGGGATCGTCGTCGGGGTCGACGGCTCCGAGCATTCGATCCGGGCGCTCGAATTCGCGATCGACGAAGCGCGGATCCGGGGTTGTGGCGTCAAGGCGGTGAGCGTCTGGCACATCCCGACCGTGGCCTACGAGACCGGTTGGGCGTCTGCTCCGCTCGACTTCGGCAGCTTCGAGGAGCTCGCCGGCTCGACGCTCGCCAAGAGCATCGAGGAATCCAACGCGGCGAGGTCGGGGGTCGAGGTCGTGCCGATCGTGCGGGAGGGTCAGGCCGCCGACGTGCTCATCGAGGAAGCCAGGGGCGCGGATCTGCTGGTCGTCGGCTCGCGCGGCCGCGGGGGATTTCGCGGGCTCCTGCTCGGATCGGTCAGCCAGCAGTGCGCTCATCATGCGCCCTGCCCGATTGCGATCCTCCCGCCCGCCGACGGATGCACTAGCGCTCGGAGTCGCCGAGCAGCCCGTGCTTGAGCGCGTAACCGACGAGCTCGGCCCTGCTTGCAAGCCCGAGCTTGTGCATCACGTTGCCGCGGTGGGTCTCGGCCGTGCGGACGGAGATGAAGAGCTGTTTGGCGATCTCCTGGTTCGTGTAGCCGAGGGCGAGCAGCCGGAGAACCTCGCGCTCTCGATCGGAGAGCGGGTCTTCCTCGGCGGCCCGCTCGGCCTCGGCTTCGGCGGCCACCAACCGGGCGCCGAGCTCCGGATTGACGTAGCGCCCACCGGCTGCGACATCGCGGATCGCCGAGACGAGCTCGGTATCCGCCGCGTCCTTGAGCACGTAGCCGCTTGCGCCGGCAGCGAAGGCCTCGCGCACGTAGCGCGGGTCGTCCTGCATGGAGAGCATCAGCACCTTCGCCTTCGGATGCTCGTGCAGGACGGCCGGAACGCCCTTGAGCCCGGACTCGCCGGGCATCACGACATCCATCAGGATCACGTCCGGATGCAACGACCGAACCTCGAAGACCGCGTCGCGCACGCTGCCCGCCTCGCCGACCGCGGCGAGGTCGTCCTCGGCGTCCAGCAGCAGGCGGAGCCCCGCCCTCACGACCGCGTGGTCGTCGACGATCAGGATGCGAACGGTCACCTCAGCCTCATGAGAGAGGCACCTCGGCGACGAGCGTCGTCCCGGCCCCCTTCCGCGACTCGATTCTCAGTGAGCCGCCGACCAGCGCGGCCCGCTCACGCATCCCCTCGAGCCCGAAGCCCTCGCTCGCGGCCTGCGGGTCGAAGCCGCGGCCGTCGTCTTCGATCACCGCGACGACGGAGTCGTCCTTGCGGGCGAGCAGGATGCTGACGCCGCGCGCCTGCGCATGCTTGACGATGTTCGTCAGCGCTTCCTGGACGAACCGGTAGAGCGAGACGGCAACCTCGTCGGAGAAGTGCTCGTCGCCGACGCGGGAGGCGAAGGTGACCGTCATGCCGCTCTGGGCGGAGAAGTTGTCGGTGAGATGCTCCAGCGCGGCGACGAGGCCGAAATCGTCGAGCGCCTTCGGGCGAAGCTCGACGGCGAGCAGCCTGACGTCTCGAAGGGTGCCGACGGCCAGGTCGCGCAGCTCGGTGAGCGCGTCCTGCGCGGCGGTGTTTCCGTCGACCGTCCGCTCGAGCGACCGCAACCCGAGCAGGATCGAGGTCAGAGCCTGCCCGGTCTCGTCGTGGAGCTCGCGCGCGAGGCGCCTTCGCTCCCGCTCCTGTGCGGCGACGACGCGGCGAAGCGAATCGCGGGCGACGCGCTCGGAGAGGTCGACGGCAACCGCCGCACGGGCGGCGAACGTCTCGGCGAGGCGGACATCGTCGTCGCCGAAGCGGCCGTCCGGGGTGGAAGCCTTGTCGTGCGCCGCGAGCACGCCGATCGAGCGGTCGTGGACGACCAGCGGGACCCAGAGCCCCGTTCGGAGGCCTAGACGACGCGAGGACACCTGCTCGACATCGGGATCGTCGATGACCGAGTCCACGCGCTCGCTCCGGCCGGTGGCGAGCACACGGCCGCTGACCGAGTCGGCCTGACCGATCGTCTCACCCGTGAGGTCGTCCTCCGCGGTGCCCGCCCACGCCGCGAATCGGAGCCGGTCCGGGCCCTGGGGCAGCAGCACCGCGACCAAACGCGCGTCGAGGAGGTCGCGCAGGCGCGTCGCAACCAGCGCGAGCAGCCGATCGAGGTCGGTCTCCGTGACGAGTGCGTTGCCGATATCGTTCAGGGACTCGAGCGTCGCCGACCAGCGGGTTGCGGCCTCGTAGAGGCGGGCGTTCTCGATCGCGATTGCGGCCTGCGCGGCCAGCAGCGTCACGAGCTCCTCGTCGCTCTCGTCGAACTCCTCCTGGTCTGCCTTCTCGGCCAGGTAAAGGCTTCCGTAGACGACGCCCCTGAGCATGATCGGCACCCCGAGGAACGAGTGCATTTCGGGATGGTTCGGGGGGAACCCGGACGATCTCGGGTCGGCCGTCAAATCAGGGAGGCGCAGCGACGCAGGCTTGCGCAGCAACACCCCGAGGATGCCGCGACCCTCGGGCAGGCGACCGATGGCCTCGCGCTCCGCTTCGTCGACGCCCCGGGTGATGAAGCGCTCGAGTCCGGTGCCGCCCACGCCGGCGACACCCAGAGCGGCGTAGCGCGCCCCGGTCAGCGTCGCCGCCGCCTCGACCAGCCGTTCGAGTACCGCGTCGAGGGACAACTCGGAGGTGAGCGCCATTCCCGCCTCGAACAGCGACCGTACCCTGGCGCTGTCTCCGGTGGCGATCACGCCTGCCGGGCAAGCGTCAGCTGCTCAGCGAGCTCGTGCAGTGCGCCGAGCCCCTCCAGGGACGCGATCTGGAGGCGGGTGCCACCATGCGTGACGAGAACGAGATTCGGGCGCCCGGAGGCTGAGCCACCTGTCCGGCGCTCGAAGTAGATGTCCGCGAGCTCGTCGCTGCGGAGCCTGAGAGCCGGGGTATCGGAACTCTCGCCGGCATCTGCGAGGACGAGCGAGCCGCGGTCGAACGTCAGCCCCCCGGCGTGGCTCGGGCCGTCGTTCTCACTCCAGCGGACGGCGTAGGTCATGCGCCCATCGTGGCCCGGCCGGGCCCGGCGCGCCTCCGGGCCACTGCCGATAGTCGCTGCGGGAAAGCCCGCGTTCTTGCGCGGCCGACGCCCCGGTGCCGGCTGCAAGCTCGCCTCGGGGTTCCCAGCCACCGCGAGTCGGGTCAGCGGTTGCAGGGGCAGTTGTGGGGCTTCCGGCGACCGCACGTCGGGCAGCGGCGATCCGCCGGCTTCCACCGGAGCATTCGCTTCCCGGTTCCGGACAGCATCATCAGGAGGCCGGCGACGAGCGTGAGGGCCATGGAGCTCGTGAGTTGGAAGCCTTGAGTGATCACGCGTCAAGCGTCGCCGAGACGACTCGCGGGATCATCCGTAGGAACCCCGATCCCCGCTCCGGTATTTCCCCTCGCCGTCAGGTGACGGCAGCAGAGTCCGGACAGATCGCCGGCGAGGCGGCCCCGGAAAACGCTCAGGCTCCGGAGGACGCTCAGTAGTTCACCGAATCCCCGATCGGAGAGCACGCGGATGCTCCGGACGGCGGCGGGCAGTCACGATGGGCTTCGTGCAGCGCGCGATCACCCCCACCGGTATTCCGGCGAAGTCGCGGCTGTATCGCCCGCCGCCGGTGGTGACGCCCTCCTCAACGGCGGTGGCGGCGGCCGGTTTCGGCTTCGAAAGGGGAACCGGTTTCGCGGATGCGGGCGGCGGGGCTCGTTGGCTGTGGCCTCGTCATGACCGAACAGGCTACGGAGTCACAGGCTGCGCAGTCCAAGGCTGCGGAGCCCCGCCCTCGTATCGTGTCCACGACCCTCGGAGGTGGTGGTGAGCGGGATCGTCGTCGGGGTCGACGGCTCCGAGCATTCGATCCGGGCGCTCGAATTCGCGATCGACGAAGCGCGGATCCGGGGTTGTGGCGTCAAGGCGGTGAGCGTCTGGCACATCCCGACCGTGGCCTACGAGACCGGTTGGGCGTCTGCTCCGCTCGACTTCGGCAGCTTCGAGGAGCTCGCCGGCTCGACGCTCGCCAAGAGCATCGAGGAATCCAACGCGGCGAGGTCGGGGGTCGAGGTCGTGCCGATCGTGCGGGAGGGTCAGGCCGCCGACGTGCTCATCGAGGAAGCCAGGGGCGCGGATCTGCTGGTCGTCGGCTCGCGCGGCCGCGGGGGATTTCGCGGGCTCCTGCTCGGATCGGTCAGCCAGCAGTGCGCTCATCATGCGCCCTGCCCGATTGCGATCCTCCCGCCCGCCGACTGAGCCTGGATCCGTGTGCCCAGAGTTCGGAGGTGGTGCCTGTTGTGACCTGATCTGGACATAAGCTCGCATTCGCCTGCCGGGGTAGGTCGGGTCCGGGTAGCTGCCAGGAGGCCGGGTAGCAGGCTGGCGGCGTCGGGGGGAAACGCCCGGTGTCGGAGCCCAGCGTCAAGCGCTCCTTGGGGGTGTGCGAGCGGCCGGTCCGTAGCGTGAAGCGAATCCTGCCGCCCCGTGATCTTTGCCTCTTCGGGGGACAAGGGGGAGCCGAGCCCGGGGATCTGGGGCGAAGGCCATGGAAGCCGTGAAGAGCCTGGAAGCGCAGCGGTCAAGAGCCTCCCGGGGTATGGGGATCGGAACGGTCGCATGGTGGATGCGGGAGCTGGGGAAGCCCTCCCCGGCCCCGGCCGCTGCGAGGTGTGGTCGGGAAGCGATGGGCGCGTATAAGCGGTGATCCCGTGAAGTCGCGTGCCGGCCGGGAGGGTGGCGGAGGGGCCCGTAGTACTGCTTGAGCCCGTGGGACAGCACAACCCTGGGTGAGGGAAGGGGCCCTGCTTCATCTGTGCTTGATGACGAGGGAAGGACCGGTGCATGCCCTCCGGGGACAACGCCACTGAGCAGGACAGGGTTCGAGAGCTTCGAGTCAAGCTGTACCTGGCGGCCAAGCGGTCGCCGGGCAGACGGTTCCACGCGCTCTGGGATCGCATCCATCGTAGGGATGTGCTGGAGCGGGCGTGGACGCAGGTGCGCGCCAACCGCGGCTCGGCCGGGGTTGACCGCATCACGATCGCCGAGATCGAAGAGTCGGGCGTTGACGGGTTCCTCGATGAGCTCGAGGTTGAGCTGCGGGAGCAGCGTTACCGCCCGTTGCCGGTGCGGAGGGTGCAGATCCCGAAGCCCGGCCGCTTGGAGACGAGGCCGCTGGGTATCCCCGCTGTCAGAGACAGGGTGGTGCAGACGGCGGCCAAGATCGTGCTCGAGCCGATCTTCGAGGCTGACTTCCGCGGCCTGTCGTTCGGGTTTCGCCCCAAGCGGTCGGCACACGACGCGATGGAGGTGATCCGTCGCGAAGTGATGCGCGGCAGCCGGTGGGTGATCGACGCCGACATCCGCGGCTTCTTCGACACGCTCGACCAGGAGATCCTGATGCAACTCGTTTGCGAACGGGTCTCCGATCGGCGGGTGTTGAAGCTGCTGCGGGCATGGTTACGGGCTGGGGTGCTTGACGGGGCGACCCTGATGCATCCCGAGACCGGCACGCCGCAGGGCGGGGTGATCTCCCCGCTCTTGGCCAACGTCTACCTGAACGCGCTCGATCGGGCGTGGGAGGACAGGCACGGTCGGCTCGGGGTGCTGGTCCGCTACGCGGACGACCTCGTGATCCTCTGCCGCACCCGGGCGCAGGCCGAGGCGGCTCTGACCGAGCTGCGAGCGTTGCTCGCAGAGTTGGGTCTCGAGCTGGCCGACGACAAGACGCGCCTGGTCTGCGTCAATGAGGAGGGCGAGGGATTCGACTTTCTGGGCTTCCACCACCGGATGGTGGACAGCCTCAGCAGGCCGGGCTTCCGTTTCATGGCCCGTTGGCCGTCGGCACGCGCCACCCAGACGGGAAGGCAGAGGATCCGGGAGTTGACCGACCGGCGGCTGCTTCGCTTGCCGCCGGAAGAGGTGGTAGCCAACCTCAACCGCTTCTTGATCGGTTGGGGCGGCTACTTCCGCTACGGCAACTCGACCAGGCAGTTCGACAAGATCGACCGCTACGCGCTCGCTCGCGTCGCACGCCTGCTCGGCGCGCGTCAGCACAAACGACGCACGCTCCGGCAAGGCCGCGGCCTTCTGTTCGGCCGCCGGCCCGACCTCATGCCCCACCGCCTCACGGGCACCGTCCGCTACTACCGGTCCGCGCATGCGGCCAGGTGAAGGATGTCGGAGAGCCGTACTCGGGAGAACCGAACGTCCGGTTCGAAGCGGCGGCGGGAGGAAACCAGGCCAGTCGGGCTCACACAGCCGCACAGCCCAGGCGCCTCCCGCCGACCCTACACCGATCTGCGCGGGCGGTGCGCCCGTCTGGACCCGCCGGGCCGCTCCTCCTCCGGCCCGACAGGGCCTGCACCCGGCCGGTGCGCTCCGGGTCACGGCGTGAACGGTCGGGCCCCGGCCCGCCCGTCCCCACCGCGCCCCGTCCCGGCGGCCCAGCCGAACGCCCCGCGATCACGCATTTCGATGGATCCAGGCTGAGCGTCCGCGGCGTCGGGCAGCTGCGGCTCGGTATTCTCTTCTCATCGAGAGTTGGCTTGAGTCTTCTGGAGCCGGGAGGAGATGAGCGCAGGTGGCCGTAGAGGGCACGGTCGAGCACGACGCGCCTGATCCCGAGCCCGATCTCGCGGGTAGCTACCGTCTGCGGGCGCTGATCGAGACCGGGATCTCGCTCAGCTCGGATCTGACGCTCGACTCGCTCCTGCGCACGTTGATCGAGACGGCGGTCGCGCTGACCGGAGCCCGTTACGGCGCACTGGGTGTCGTCGATCAGGCCGGCGCCGGCCTCGACCAGTTCATCACGGTCGGAATCGACCAGGAGCAGGCCGCGGAGATCGGCGATCTCCCGCGCGGTCGGGGAATCCTTGGCGTCCTGATCCGCGAACGGAGGCCGCTCCGGCTTCGCGACCTCACCCAGGACCCGCACTCGGTGGGCTTCCCGCCCGGCCATCCGCCGATGGCGTCGTTCCTCGGCGTCCCGGTGACGTTGCGCGGCGCCGCGTTCGGCAACCTCTACCTGACCGAGAAGCCCGGCGAGCAGGGGTTCACCGCCGAGGACGAGGAGATCGTTCGCCTGCTCGCGGCGCAGGCGGCGGTCGCAATCGAGAACGCGCGGCTCTACGAGTCGACGCGCCAGTGGTCGAGGCAGCTCGAGTCGCTCAACGAGGTCTCCGAGGCTCTCGCCACGGAAGTCGATCTCGCCGACCTGTTCCAGCTCGCCGCCGCCCGCCTGCGCGAGCTGCTCGATGCCCGCGTGGTGATGATCCAGGTGCCGACACCGGACGGCCACTCGCTGCGGGTCGAGGCAGTCGACGGCGAAGGCGCCGAGCGCCTGCGCGGTCTGACGCTCGAGCGGGCTCGGACGAAGAGCGGCCGGACGCTGGAGCGCAAGCGCAGCGAGCGGATCGACTCGCTGATCGACGATCCCGAGGTCGACCAGTTACTGCCGCGGCTCGTCGAGGCGGCCGCAGCGCTCTATGTCCCCCTGATCGTCCGCGACCGCGCCGCCGGCGTGATCGTGGTCTACAACAAGCTGGGCCCCGATCCCCGCTTCTCGGATGCCGACATGCGGGTCGCGCTGGCCTTCGCCAACCGTGCCGCGATCGCAATCGACCTCTCCGAGCGCGTCGGGCGTGAGTCGGTACGGGCTCTGCTCAAGGGGCAGGAGACCGAGCGGACGCGTCTCGCACGCGAGCTGCACGACGAGACGGGCCAGGCACTCGCATCGATCCTCCTCGGACTGAAGACCCTCGAGCAGGAGCTCGGCGAGCAGCCGCTCGCCCAGATCCGCGAGCTCGTGTCGTCGGCCCTCGCCGACGTCCGGCGGCTGACGACCGACCTGCGGCCTCCCGCTCTCGACGACTTCGGGCTCAAGCCCGCGCTCGAGCGTCTCACCGAGCAGGTCGCAAACCGGAGCGGTCTCAACGTCCAGCTCAACGTGGCGGTTCCTCGCAACGCGCTCTCGCCGGACCAGGAGACGGCGATCTACCGGATCGTGCAGGAAGCCCTGACGAATGCCGTCAAGCACGCGAAGGCGCAGTCGGTGAGCATCGTCGTCACCGCCGGCGACGGGGCCGTTCGCACCGTGATCGAGGACGACGGCGCCGGGTTCGCCGTCGACGACGTTCGCGAGGGCGCGCTCGGGCTGGTGGGGATGCGGGAGCGCGTGATGCTGCTCGGGGGGCGCTTCGAGGTCGAATCGGCGCCGCGCTCGGGGACGACCCTCCTGATCGACCTCCCTCAGGCAAGCTCGCGGCCGGACTGAAATTCCGTACAAACCCGCAACGAGCTTGCGGGCGAATTGCGAGAATTCGGGGCCGGGAACGGGCACGCTTCCGGCATGGCTGAATCGATCCGAGTGCTTCTCTGCGACGACCACGCGCTCGTGCGGTCGGGGCTGCGGCGGCTGCTCGAATGCGAGGGGGACATCGAGGTGGTGGGCGAGGCCGCGGACGCCGAGGAGGCGGTCGCGCAGGTCGGTGCGCACAAGCCCGACGTCCTGCTGCTCGACATCGTCCTGCCCGGGCGCAGCGGGCTCGAGGCGATCCAGGATCTTGACGCCGCCTCGCCGGAGACCCGCATCCTGATCCTTTCGATGCAGGACGATCCGAGCTATGTCAGGCGTGCCTTCGAGGCGGGCGCGCATGGATACCTGCTCAAGGACGCCGCCGACTCCGACCTCGTCCAGGCCGTCCACGAGGTGGCGGGGGGGCACCGCTACGTGCACCCGACGCTCGGTGCGCGTCTCGCGGCCGGCCAGGGTGCAGCCGGGCCGAGCACCGAGGAGCTGTCGGCCCGCGAGCACGAGGTGCTGCGCCTGCTCGCCCTCGGCCACACGAACCAGGAGATCGCGAAGATGCTCTTCATCTCCGTCCGGACGGCCGAGACGCACCGGGCCCGGATCATGCAGAAGCTGGGCCTCGCCACGCGAGCCGAGATCGTTCGCTACGCGCTCGAGTCCGGCGAGCTCGCACTCGATTCGCACGCGCACGCCGTCTGAACGGCGGCTCGCCTCGACGGCTTGTTCGACTGCGCGATCGGGGGTTTCCCTGAGCAGGTCTCGGGGTCTGCCCTGATGCCGGGGTGACGGTGCGGGGCCATGCTCAAGCAAGAAAAGGAGCTGAAAGATGACGATCTTCCTGACAGTCCTCGTCTTCGTCTTCGTGATCGGCGTGCTCGCAGTCGTCGGGTACGCGCTGTACGAGAGCACACCGCTTCCGCATCGGGGAAACCCGTACCGCGACCGGCTGACCGGGAAGCGGCGTTTCTCGAGCCCGCATCTCGAACAGACCCCACACGACCCGGACTGACATCCGGCGCGGGAAGGAGAGGCGGATGGACGTCGCCTACCAGGTGACCCGGCGGGGTCGTGACGGTCGAGGGAGGCCCGCCCGGCTGCGGATCGAGCCGGACGGCGTGCGCCTCGAGGCGATCGAAGCCGAGGGCCCGGAGGAGGTGCCGTTCGAGGAGGTCGTCGGCGTCGAGCTCGACTCGCCCGGCGACGACGGACCGGGCATCGCTCTCCTCCTCGCGGAGGGCGAGAGGATCGAGCTCGCAAGCAACGTCACGCGGTGGATCCTCAGCGACTTGCTCGGGGCGCTGTTCGCGCACCGGCTCGGCGCGCCCACCGCCTCGCGTCGGGTGCTCGTCCGAGCCGCGTTGAAGCCCGGGTGCGGCGACCAGGCCCGCGAGCTCCTGCACGGCGCGCCGCCGTTCGACCCCGCGAGCACGGCGCTCGTGCTCCACGAGGCGTTCGTGTTCGACGACGAGGTGGTCTTCCTGTTCGAGACGGACGGGGACGCCGCTCTGAGCAGCCTCGCAAGGCCCGATTTCTGGCAGGCGGCCGGTGCCTGGAGCGAGCTGATCGTGGGCGGCGTTCGGCTGGTGGAACCGACCTACTCGTGGGCCCGCGGAACGCGAGGAGCGTTCGCCGGGATGCATCCGGGCCTCGGTCTCTGAGTCGCGCGTGGGCGCGATCGTCGTCGGCGTCGACGGCTCGCCCTCATCGCTCGAGGCGCTCCGCTGGGCGCTCCACGAGGCCGGCGCGCGGCAGGTGAAGCTCCAGGCCCTCCAGGCATGGAGCCGCCCCGTCGTCACGTCGCCGCTCGGGGCCGTCGAGCCCGCACTCGACGCCGAGGGGTTGAAAGCGCTTGCGGCCTCGGCGCAGGAGCGCGTCGAGGCCGCGCTCGCCGGGAGTGACGCGGCCGGGGCCGGTGTGGAGGTCGAGGCACTGGCGGTCGAGGGGCCGCCCGCGGCGGTTCTCCTCGAAGCGTCACGGGACGCCGACCTGCTCGTGCTCGGGTCGCGAGGGCTCGGCGGCTTCGCCGGGCTGCTGCTCGGCTCGGTCGGTCATCAGTGCGCGCAGCATGCCTCCTGTCCGGTCGTGATCGTCCGGGGTGGCGCGCGACACGGTTAGTGTTGGCCGGGCATGGAGCTGAACGCGATCGCCGTGCTCGAGGGTGACGAAACCGGCCAGGAGCTGCTCGAGGAGGCGCTGCGGGTGCTGGCACCCGACGTGACCGGCCTCGCGTTGGAGCTGCCCCGGTTCGACCTCTCGCTCGGGCATCGGCGCGAGACGAGCAACGCGGTCGTCCATGAGGCGGCAGCCGCGGTTCGCGAGCATGGGCTCGGACTCAAGGCTGCGACGATCACACCGGAGGCGCGCGACGACGTCGGCTCCCCGAACCGGATCCTGCGCGAGGAGATCGGCGGCAAGGTGATCGTGCGCACAGGGCGGCGGATCCCGGGCGTCGTTCCTCTCGGCGGCGTGCACGCGCCGATCTCGGTCGTGCGGATGGCGGTCGGGGATGCCTACGGCGCGACCGAGTGGCGCGAAGGGGAGGGTGACGACGAGGTCGCGTTTCGCACCGAGCGCATCGAGCGGTCGGTCTGCCGGGCCGTCGCCGAGTTCTCGTTCCGGCAGGCGGCGCAGATGGGCGCGACCGTGTTCGGCGGCCCGAAATTCACGGTCTCGCCAACCTACGAGGGGCTCCTGAAGGAGGAGATGGACGCCGCCGCCGAGCGCCATCCGGAGGTGCCGTACGCGCCGCAGCTGATCGACGCGACCTTCGCGCTGCTCGTCGCGTCCGCCGGCGATCCGCTGGTGATCCCGGCGCTGAACCGGGACGGCGACATCCTCTCGGACCTCGTGCTGCCGCTGTTCGGCTCGATCGCCGGCTCCGAGTCGATGCTGGTCGCGTTCGCCGGTCACGATCTCGAGCCGACCGCCCTCATGGCTGAGGCCGCACACGGGACTGCGCCGGGGCTGCGGGGCAAGGACATCGCCAACCCGATGGCGATGATCCTGGCTGCGGCGGCGCTGCTCTCCCAGACCGACAGGGGTCGCGACGCGGGCGGCGCGATCCGCGAATCGGCGCTCGAGGCGGTCGCCGGCGGCGTCAAGACGGCCGATCTCGGCGGTGATGCGTCGACGACGGAGTTCACCGACGAGGTGATCCGCCGCACCCGTGTCAGGCTGCGGGCCTGAGCCGGCCCGCTTCAGCCGTCTTCGGAGAGGAGCTCGGCGACGTCCCGCTGCCGGTCGAGCGCGTCTTGCCGGGCCCCGTCCGCCTGCCGCCGCTGCTCGCGGGCGCCGGACTGCTGCGCCCAGACCGCGCGGTTGAACGCATGGACGGCGTTCTTGTAATCGCCCCAGGCCTCGGAGATCTGCTCGATCGGGAGGTCGGCCGCGAACTCGGTCGGTACGAGCAGGCTCGTGTGGCGGGCCCGGGTCGTCTCGAGGCGCTGCCAGCCCGTTCCGCCGAACCGCGAGATGGCGGTCGAGAAACGGATCAGGATCGTGTCGCTTCCGTCCGGGGCGGCAACCTGGTCACGCCTCGCCACTTCGATCTCGTAGCCGGTCTCCGGCGAGATCGGGCCCGTCTCGCCCGGCTCCACCAGCACGTGCCACGCGTGACCCGGGGCCTCCCCCCGGCCGAGGGCGCCGGCGAGGCGCTTCAGGAGTGGCTTGCCCGTTGCCTGCGGTGACGCTGCCGGCTCGGTGAGGTCGACCCAGCCGCCGTGCGGGTCGCTGTAGGCAGCTCGGAGCTGTTCCCGGCGCAGGCAGGTGTCGCAGTTTCCGGTCGCGTCCGTCCACCCGGTCACGCGGAAGCAGGAACCACACACGAGGACCGGGTAGATCCTCGGCCCGAGCGCCTCGACCTGGAGCGCGGCAGCCTGTGCGCGGAGCTCGCCGCCCGCTGCTGTGCCGTCGCCGACGCGGGCCGCTTCGGCGTCGAGCTCGAGCGCCCGTCTCGACAGCTCTTCGGGTGAGTCGGTCACCGCGCCCCGTCAGGGCAGATCGGGGATCAGCCCTTCGCCGTGCAGCAGCTCCCGCGCCTCGTCGAGGGTCAGGTCGACCGGGGGGACCACGAGATCCGAGGCCGAGAGGTGCGCGTCGTCGAGTCGCTCGCCGCCGCCGCGGACGGCGTCCGCGAGCGCCTCCAGGGCAGCGCGCAGCGCGGTCTCGTCGCCGGCCTCGACGGCGCGCTCGGTCTCGTCGTCGAGGTCGTTCAGCCGCGCGAGCAGTGCGTCGTCGATCCGCCACTGGCCCTCGCCCATCAGCCGGACGATCACTGTCCCGCTCCGACGGCGGGAGGTTGGCTGCCCTGCCCGAGCTCGGCCTTCAGCTTCGCGAGCTCGTCGTCGACCTGGCTCCCCTGCGTGACCTGCGCGAGCTGCCGGTCGAGGTCGTCGCCCTGCGAGGTGATGTCGGTCAACGCCCCGGAAGCGGTCAGCTCGTCGACCGCGGCAGCCCGTGCCTGCATCTGCTGGGTCTTGTCCTGTGCGCGCTGGACGGCGAGGCCGATGTCGGCCATGTGCTCGCCGATGCCTGTCGCGGCCTCGCCGATCTTGACCTGAGCCTCGGCGGCCGAGTACTGGGCCTTGATCACCTCCTTCTGGGTCCGGAACGCCTCGATCTTGGCCTGGAGCGCCTGCTCGCCCGCGACCAGCTTCTGCTCCTGGTCCGCGAGCTGCTGCTCCTGTTGCGCGAGCGATTCGCTCTGGCTCTGGAGCGCCGCCTTGCGCGAGAGCGCTTCCCGGGCCAGGTCCTCGCGCCCGGCCTGCAGTGCCTGGCGGGCCTGGTCGTCGAGCTTCGACAGCTGCTGCCGGCTCGAGGAGTCCTCGAGCTCGAGCCGTTTCTTGGCGGTCGCCACGTCTGCGATCCCGCGTTTGACGTTCTGGAGCTGGACGAGCTGCTGCTCGTAGGAGTAGTCGAGGGTCTCGCCGGGGTCCTCGGCTCGGTCGAGGAGCTTCGAGAACTTTGCCTGCGCGATTGCCGAGGTACGACTCATCAGACCGGCCATTCCAACCTCCTCACGCGAGTTCCGGACACAGCCTAGACGATTGATCGATAGACCGATCCATCGTCCTAGCGCTGTGTCGGCAGATCCGCGGACGGGCGTCGATTACGATGGCTTCGCTCCGGCGACTAGCCGTGGCGACCAAGCACGTGAGGCCACCGACCGTCGAGACTGCCTTCCCGGGCTCGCCCCTCGTGCGGATGCGTTCGCCGTTCGCGAGGGCCGAGCGCCGACGGCTGCTCCAGGTTGTCGTCGCCGCCGCCGTGATCGCGGGCGCCGTTCTGCGGGTCGCGGTCTACCGCTCGTCGATCGGCCGCCTCGAAGGCGACGAGGCGACGTGGGGCCTGATGGCGATGCATGCGTCGCATGGGCAGTTCACGGCGTTCTTCTGGGCGCAGCCCTACGGCGGTACCCAGGAGGTGCTCGTCGTCGGTGCGCTCTTCAGGTTGTTCGGCGTCCATCTGTGGCTGATGCGACTCGTTCCGATCGCGCTGCTCGCGTTGAGCGCATTCGTGGTCTGGCGAATCGGCAAACGCACGATCGGCGAGCTTCCAGCGGTCGCGGCGGCGCTGCTGATCTGGGTGTGGCCGCCGTTCCTGATCTGGAAGCTCGAGATCTGGCACGGGTTCTACGGCAGCGGCGTCCTCTACACCGCGGTCATCCTGCTGCTCGCCCTACGGCTGGACGAGTCGCCCTCGAAGGGCGGGGTCGCCGTGTTCGGGCTCGTGCTCGGGCTTGCGTTCTGGCAGACGCTCCAGATCGTCGTGATCGCCGTTCCCGCCGTGCTCTGGCTGATCGTCCGGCGTCCGCGCCTCTGGCGGCTCGCCCCGGTCGCTGTGCCGGGGATCGTGCTCGGCGCGCTCCCGTGGCTGCTCTCGAACCTGCACCATCACTGGTGGTCGCTGAACCACGAGCCGAGCCAGGCCTTCTCGTACGCCGGCAAGCTCCGTGTCTTCGCGGACGCGACGCTCCCGCTGATGCTCGGCCTGCGCGTTCCGATCACGAACGCCTGGGCGTTCACGGCTGCCGGATCGCTCGCGATCTACGGCGTGCTGGTCGTCGCGTTCGCCGTCGTTGCGTGGCGCCGACGGCACACGCAGCTCTCGCTGCTGGTCACCGTCCTCGTGATGTACCCGTTCGTCGCGTCGATCAGCGGACAGACCTCGCTGGCGAACGACCCGCGCTACGTGGTGCTCGCCGTCCCGGCGATCGTCCTCCTGGTCGCCGCGGCCGCGGTCACCGTGCCGCGGCTCTCGGTTCTGCTCGTTGTCGCCGTCGCGGTGTCGGCCCTCGTGCTCGCCAGGTGGGTGTCGTGGGATCACGGCACGGCACGGGCCGATCCTCAGCGCATGGCGATCGGGCCCGTGATCGCTGCGCTCGAGCATGCGGGGATCGACCGCGCCTTTGCCGGGTACTGGCTCGCCTACAGGATCACCTTCACGACCCGCGAGCGGGTGATCGTCTCGGAGGTCGACCTGACGAACCTTCGGGTGGTCGGGCCGCACCGGGTGATGGCGCCCGTCCCGACGAACTTCACGATGCACCACCACCCGGCCTACGACACGGCCGTCCGCACGGCGCCGCGGTACGCCTACCTGATCGCGCGCGGCGACCTCGATGAGCGGCGTGACCTGAAGCTCCTGCGGACGCACGGCTACCGGGAGCAGAAGATCGGGCCGATCTCGATGTTCGTCTCACCGTCGGCGTAGCCTGGCGAGCTGCCCGGCGGCCATCGGGCTCGCCCCCATCGCCACGGCCAGGGTCGCGACGGCGAGAAGGCCGAGGACGGCTGCACCGACGAGGCGGCTAGCTTGCCAGGTGAGCACGTCCTTCGTGAACGCGATCGAGAGCGCAGAGGTGCCGGGGTGGGCGATCGTCCGGACGAGCTCACCCCAGATCGTCTGGCGGTACGTCCCGGCGATCGTCCACGTGAGCGTGACCGCGGTCGTTGCGACGATCGATGCGGCGGCGAGCACGGTCGTCGCGACCGGCCGGCGTGCGAACAGCGGGCCCAGGCCGAGTGCGAGGAACGGGAGAGCGGGAACCAGGAAGCGTGCACCGGGGGACTCGCCTCCGTACGGGTCGAAGTACCCGCACTCGGCGATCACGAACGTCGCGGTCACCGCGGCGCAGGTGAGCGCCTCCGCGCGTAGGCCCCGCCGCCAGACGAGGACGAGGCCGGCTGCCGCCGCGACGAGCACCGGCGAGGTGATCAGGAGGCCGCGGTCGCCGGTGAAGACGACACGTACGCCGTGGAGGCTCGGGAAGTGCACCCCGAGCACGCCGGAGCGCATTGCCGCCTGGTAGCGGTTGTCCTCGTAGTGGTGCGGGTTCCGCCACGGCGCGCCGAAGGCGGCCCAGCTGTAGGCCGCGAGCAGAGCGGCGCCGGGGACCGCGCCGGCGGCGTAGCGCGCGAGCGCGCGCCCGCCCTGCAGGCCGACGTAGGCCGCCACGATCAGCAGGACGGCGGCGGCTTCGTACTCCGCGGCCAGGGCGGCGCCGGCGGCCAGCCCGGCGGCGAGCGGGCGCCGCCGCCACGAGAGCACGAAGGCGAGGAATCCGAAGCAGGCGGTCGGGACGTGGTCGAACCCCGACGCGGCCAGCGGCGCCAGCAGGCTGCCGAGGCCGAACGCGACCATCGACAGCGCCCCGAATCCCGGCGCGAGACCTTCCGAGATCCGCCCGACGAGGAAGACGCAGAGGAGAAACGGGATCCCGGAGGCAAACAGGCGGACGAGCCAGAGCCGCAGGTCGCCCTTTACGGCCCAGCGCTCCGGCCCGGGGAGCCTGACCGCCTCGACCGGGGCGATCTCGAGCACGGACATCCCCGGCGCCTTGTCCGAGTAGAGATGCCCGTGGTAGCGCGACCGGTCGATGGTGCGCAGGAAGCACGAGTCGTAGCTCAAGCGGCCCGAGACGGCGGCCAGCGAGAGGCAGACGTGCGAGGTGTCCTGTGTGTTCGGCAGGTAGACGGGCGAGAGCGCCACCACCGCCACGAGCGTCAACACGAGCAGCTCGCCTCGGGGGCGGCGCCACGGAAACGGCGCGGGCCCCTGGATGTGACGGAGGTCGCGCATGGCGCGACGATAGTCGACGGTGTGGCGTCGTCGAGTCTCCGGACACGATCGCGGCTGCGCGCCCGGCGGGGCGCGAACGCGTGTCGGAGCGGAGCCCCGCTACCCCTGCGATCTGGGATGCCGCCCGGACTGCCGGGCGCGCAACTCCGACCGCGGAGGAGCTGGAAGTCACGGACCTCTCGCCGAGGGTCAGCGCACTCAACTTCGTTCGTACGGGGCCCAGCGCTGCGGGCCGAGCAGCATCGTTACCTAAGCTTGTGACGTGGACGTGAACGCCGGCCCGATGGCACTGTCGAGGATCGGGCTCGGCGCACTTGTCTTGCTGGCGCTCGCCGGCTGTGGGCACAACGCCGCGAGCACGACAACGACCACGGGCACGGCGGCGACCGCGGCGACCGGTGCCGCCGCCGGCGAGGGGCCTCAACTCGCGTTCGGCTATGACCGTTCGGCCCCGCTCCGCTTCGTCGACCACGGGGTGTTCGAGCGGCGGGGCTCGGTCGTCGTTCACGACATCGAGTTCCGCAGCGGAACCGAGCGGATCCAGGGCTATCTGGTCGAGCCGATCAGGTCGGTTCGTGTGCCCGGCGTCGTGCTCGTGCACGGGGCGGACGGGGACCGCACGGAGTTGCTCGGCGACGCGATCGTGCTCGCGCAGCGCGGAGCCGTCGCGCTCACGATTACGGCCCCGTCGACTGCGTATCCGCTGCCCCAGCCAAGGACCGTCGCGCAGCTGCTTTCCGGAACGACCCTCACCGTTCGCCGCGACGTCGTGGCCGTTCGCCGTGCAGCCGACGTTCTCGCCTCACGCCCGACAGTCGATCCGAAGCGCCTCGGGTACCTCGGCTGGAGCGCGGGCGCCAAGACCGGGACGTTCGTCGCTGCGGTCGTTCCACGCTTCCGCGCGCTCGCCCTGCTCTCCGCGGGCGCCGACCGAGTGTCGGCGTTCGTCGCCTCCGCGCCTGCGGCGGATCGGAGGCTCGTGCGACGGGTTCTCGGCAGCGTCGACCCGATCCGCTACGTGGCGCTCGCCCACCCGGGCTCGCTCCTGCTCGAGGACGGCACACGGGACGCGGTGGTTCCACGCGTTGCGCTCGAGAACGTGATTCACGCCGCGCCGCGCGGGACGCTCGTTCGCTGGTATCCGACCGGCCACGCGCTCAACGCAAAGGCCTACGGCGACGCGTTCACCTGGCTGCTCGCGCGGCTACGGGCCTAAGGCGAGAAGGGTTCTGCGGCAATCCGCCAGGCGTCCGCGAGTGGCGTCCGGTAGAAGAACACGAGCGGGACCGCGACGACGAGCAGAACCGCCTCGTCGAACGGCCCAGGGATTGGGAGCAGCCCGAACGCGGCGAGCCATCGAAGGGGCTTCGGGATGCGCGAATCCGCGGCGGCGATCCTGACCGCACGGAGAGCTCGCCGGAAGAAGGCCAGGCCGGTTTCCATGGATCGCGAGTCTAGGTGGCTTCCGCCGCGTCAGGGATTCCTCGAGCGAGGAGAGTGGGCCGGGCAGGGATCGAACCTGCGACCTTGGGATTAAAAGTGGACGCCAGCACCTCGTATGAGCTGGCGGTTGCTTCTTGAACGGCTCCGTTGAGCCGGATCGGATCGCGTGCTCTCGGGGGTTCTGGCGCTCACATGTTGACCCCTTGTTGACCCAAATCGTCGGCAATAAAGACAACATCGCAGGTCCGCCGGGTCAGTTCCGTCGGCGCCGGATCCACCAGAAGCAGGAGCCTGAGAGCGCTGCGGCGAGCGTGAGGAAGATTCCGGTTTCGTACCACTGAGCGGCCAGTAGTGGCTTGCGGGTTGGTAGGTGACGCTTTCGTGCAGGTCGTAGCGGGCTAGGCAGCCGACGATCCGGGCGAGGTCAGGCCCTCTGGTCTTGGCCGGAGCGCCGCCAGAAAACATGCAGTTGAGGTGACTGGAGGCCGGTGCCACTTGACCGGAGGCTGTCTCTACCGGTGGTGCAGATGTCACCCACGCGCCGTGCGGTACGGGTAGCACGAGATGGATCTCGGCGCCGCCGCCGCTGGTGTAGATGCCGGTGAACCGGCTCGCGGTGGCCTGGTTGACGCGGAAGGTGATCGTCGTGGAGGGCAGCAGGTTCGGGCGGATGACGTTGGGCACGAGGGTCTGGATACCGGCGAACACCGCGAGCGTCACCGCCAGCGCGGGGACGGTCCGCCGCAGCAGCAGTCCCGCCGTGGCGCCGAGTGCGAACGCGAAGGCGGCGTAGCCGATCGGGACGATGTTGCGCGCGTCGAACACTCCCGGTGTGAAGCGGTTCACGCTCAGGGGCGAGGCGCCGGTCATGCTCACCTTGGTGATTGGACTAAACCACCAGGTGACCATGAGACTGAACAGTCCGGCCACGGAGATGCTGGCAAGGCCGACGACGGCGATCTTCACGGCCAGCCAGCGAGTGCGGGTGACGCTCTGTGTCCAGGCGAGCCGGTAGGTGCCCGTCTCGAGTTCGCGGGCGATCAGCGGCGCTCCCCAGAAGCTTCCGAGCAAAGCGGGGACGGCGAGCATGGCTGGGTCGAGCAGGCTTCGAAGAAACTTGTAGTGGCTCAGGAATGCATCGTCGAGTGTCCCGCAGTTGCCCTGGGCGTTGCAGGTGGCGATGCCGCTGATGTCATAGAGGTGGGCGAGGTTGCGGCCCGTGATCGCCAAGACGATTGCGGCGGCTGCGAGTGCGGCAAGGGCTACGGCGGCCTGGCTGCGGAACTGGAGCCAGGTGAGCCGGATCACGGCCCAACCTCCGAAACGGCGAGGCGGCGCGGTTCGTTGCCGGTGGCTGCGGCTCGGTCCATATAGGCGAGTACGAGGTCTTCCATGCTGATCTGCTCGACGGTCCAGGCCGGGTCGTGGATCGGCTCGTCGGTGCGCACGATCAGGGTGCTCTGCCGATCGGCCTGGATCGCCTCGATCACCTCTTGATTCGAGGGAAGAGTGTTCGGGTCTCGGCGCGGCCCGACCAGACGGTGATGGGATGCGAGCAGCTGCTCGATCTCGCCGGCGACCTGGACGCGGGAGTCCACGAGGACGACGAGGTAGTCGCAGACCCGTTCGAGGTCGGCGACGAGATGGGAGGAGAGAACGACGCTCACGTCATGCTCGGCGACGACCTCCATCAGGCCGCGAAGGAAGTCGCGCCGGGCAACCGGGTCAAGACTCGCGACCGGCTCGTCAAGGATCAGCAGCTCGGGGCGCTTCGCGATTGCCAGCGTAAGCGCCAGCTGTGCTCGCTGACCGCCGGAGAGCTTCCCGGCCCGCTGGCCCGGATCGAGGCCGAGCTGTTCGATCCGACGGTCGGCTTGGTCGCGGTTCCAGCCCGGGTTGAGCCAACCGCCGAGGCGGAGGTGATCGACGACGCGCAGCCCCGCGTAGGTCGGCGTGTCCTGGGCGACGAACCCGACCCGACCAAGTTGCGCCGGACTCTCCGCAGGACGCCTGCCAAGCACCTCGATCGTGCCCGATGTCGGTTGCAACAGACCGACGGCGAGATGAAGCAGCGTTTGTCTTGCCGGCCCCGTTTGGACCGACGAGCCCGACAACCTTCCCGGCCGGGATCGAAAGCGTGCAGTCGCTGAGCGCCCACCGTCGCCCGTATCGCTTCCCCAGCCCGCTGGCTTCAAGAACAGCGGTCACGCAACGTCTAGCTCGGCGGAGGTCCGAAAGGTGTCCCGGAAGAGAGCCTCGATGCTCTCGTCGTCGAGTCCGGCACGCCGCGCTTTGCCAAACCAGCGCTGCAGCTCGTGACGCAGCGGCCTGTGCGCAGCGAGCGACGGATCGCTCAACGTCTTCGTGACGAAGGTCCCGACGCCAGGACGGGCTCCCACCAGCCCCGCGTGCTCGAGCTCCCGATAGGCCTTCAGCACCGTGTTCGGATTGATCGCCAGCCGCGCCACCACCTCCTTGACCGTCGGCAGCTGATCACCCTCGCGCAGCAGCCCTAGCCGCAACGCCCGCCGCACCTGCTGAACGATCTGCAAATAAGGCGAGACACCCGAGCGGCTGTCCAAATGGAACTTGATGGCGTTAGTCTGATTCATCTAGCTAGCTAGCACAATATGCAGCTATCAAGATGAAATGTCAAATCACCCAGGGACGGTTCCGGATGAGCGCGCCACTCGACAGACGGCCCTCGATCAGCCTTCGAGTAATCGAGACCCGGTGATGACCTCTTCTGTAGAGCGCCCTTCACCAAGTCGAGAGTCCTCCCCGAACTGAGGTGTCACGCAAGTTGTTGACCCCGCGTTGACCCGGGCGCTTCTCATCGAGGCCACCCCGCTCGCATTCTCCGCGTCGATCCCGGCACGGAGCCGCTGGGGTTGCGAGCTATGACCTTGGTATTCGTGGTGCGGTGCGGCTTTCGGGATCTCCGATTCTCGTGTCTTCTCGGGTTCAATGGGCCGCCGCTGGCATGCTCGCCGTCCAAGCACAGTTCCGGCGTGTCAAGCGCTACCGGCAGCTTCCTCTCCTCGCTGCCGCACTCCAACACGCCGCCGGAGCCGACAACAGAACGGAGCTTGCCGTCAGCGCCTGATCGTATGATCAATCAGGAGGTCGCCACCGAATTCCACGGCGAACGGGTCATCCTCGACACCGCGATCTGGCGCTGCTGCCCCGAGTCGAGGCAGCCTACGATCTTCGTGACGCCCTTCGCCCGGGGGCTCACGCCCGCTACCCAGGGCGCGGTCCTGAAGCCGAGGGTCTGCGGCGGTTTGGCCGCACCTGTGGCCCTCGAGGCGCCGGCGCAGACCACACCGACTGCGAGGAAAAGAAGAGGGCGGCCTGCATCGCCTTCACTCGGCACCCTACCGCGTAGGAGTCCTCGGAATCGGCCGGCGAGGTCGGGCGGCGGTCGTCGCATGTGACTCTCAATGTCGGTTACGGATGCCACGTTCGGAGCCGCGCGTTGGTACGGTCACGCCGTACCAGCTGCCAAGCGCAATCCTAGGAGGGTCATCATGTGGTGTCTTTCGAAACTCGGCGGGTCGATCGCCGTCGTCCTCGTTCTGGTCGGCTCCGTCCTCGGCTCGGACGCGATGGCGGCGAAGATCGCAGCCGGTGAGCGGCAGAGCTGTGCGGTCACGCCGGCGGGGGGGGCGATCTGCTGGGGCCAGCGCTCGTCGGGGTCGCTCGGCGACGGGTTGGTGACCGGGGTGAGCTACGACCCGGTTCCGGTCAAGGGGCTCTCCTCCGGCGTCACCGCGATCGCAGGGACGCTCACCGGCAACGGCGGGTCGCAGTACGCGTGCGCGATCGTCTCGGGCGGCGTGAAGTGCTGGGGCACCGGCGGCTATGGCACGCTCGGGAACGGGAAGAAGGAGTCGAGCGCCGTTCCCGTCCAGGTGACAGGGCTCGCGAGCGGGGTCACGGCGATCTCGCTCAACGCCGTCCGGGCCTGTGCGATCCAGTCGGGTGCGGTCAAGTGCTGGGGCGCAGGCGGCCTCGGGAACGACGGGAACGCGAGCGCCGTCCCGGTCCAGATCAACGGCGTCAGCGGCGCGACCGGCATCGCGCTCGGATGGCGTCACTCGTGCCTGCTCGCCGGCGGGACGGTCTCGTGCTGGGGCGACGGCTCGCACGGCTCGCTCGGCTCGGAGGGGAACGGGAACGGGACGGTCACGCCGCGCGCGGTCGTCGGCCTGCCCGGTCCGGTGTCGAAGATCGCCTCGGGCCTCGACGCCACGTGCGCGCTCGTCGGCGGGCGCGTGTATTGCTGGGGCTCGTGGTCCCTGATCGGGACGGGCGCAAAGAACTACCGGGAAGACACCTCCACGCCCGTGCAGGTCAAGAGCCTGGGCTCCGGCGTGTCCGACATCGTCTCGAACGGCGAGCACTTCTGCGCCCTGAAGGGCGGCACCGCCTGGTGCTGGGGTGAGAACTCGAACGGCCAGCTTGGCAACGGTACGCTTGTCGACTCGACGCTGCCCGTGCAGGTGAAGGGCCTCAGCGGAATCACGGAGATCGCTGTCAGCAGCGAGCACACGTGCGCGCTCGCCGGTGGCGCTACCTGGTGCTGGGGCTCGAACTCGGGTGGGCAGGTCGGTAACGAGGCGGCCGGGCCGCGACCGGCCGTGCCCGTCAAGGTGATCGGATCGCTCCGGCTGAAGATCGTCGCCCGCAAGGCGCGGCTCGACAGCACCCACGCCGCGACCGTCGCGACGATCAACTGTCCGAAGAACGCGACATGCGTCGTGACCGGCTCGAAGACGATCAACGTGCGCGTCGCCGGGAAGAAACAGACGCTCACGCTCAAGGTGCCCTCCGCGATCGGCGCGGGACACAGCGGCGTCGTCACGGTCGAGGCGAGCGCCGCGGCGGCGGCCGCGCTGAGGGGGAAGACCGCGTCCGGTTCGGTCAAGCTCGCGATCTCGAGGAACGGCAACACCGCCGTGTACCCGATCGCGGTCAGGATCTCCGGCTAGAAGCGTAGAGCGGCCCGGCAGTTGCATACCCGCCGGGCCGCTCCGAGGTCTGCGATCTGGACCTCATCCGCGGGCGCGAACAGACGGGGTCGCGCCCGGAGGTCGTCATCTCGGTGAGCCGTGGGTGCCAAGGCGGCTCCTTCCCCGGCATTGCCTTTCCGGCGAATCGACCCGGTGATATTCAGCGCGGGACCGCGGCCGCCGTTCTTGATCGGGATCTCCCTCGTCTTTTCCACGCTTCCCTCGGGCCGCGACTCGCGGTGATCGTGACGCTGAGTACGGCGGTAATCGCACAGGGAGCCGACGTGCGGAGCACCAGGTCGGAGTTGGCGCGACACCGGCTGTCATCGTCGATATCCAGCCGGGTTTGAAGCCGGGGCTGTGCTCGCTGGGCGGATGATCGTAGAGCCTGATGTTGACCCTGCGTTGACCCGGACGCCACGGAAGTCCTCCAACGCCGTGCGACGCCGCATAACTCCGAGGCTGAGGCCGGACAGGACAGCGCGAGAGACCTTGGTATTCGCCGTGAGCAGCGAGGCGCGAGCGGCTTTCGCGCCTTCTCGGAGCCGCTGACCTCTCAGCGCCTCCGATTCTCGTGTCCGCTCGGATCTGATGGGCCGGGCAGGGATCGAACCTGCGACCTTGGGATTAAAAGTCCCCTGCTCTACCGACTGAGCTACCGGCCCGCGATACTTCCTTCGTGGGGAAAGGGTACGCGGAAGGCTCGGCGGTCGAGGAGCGGCTTGCGGCGCTCGAGCGCGGCGAGGGTGGGGAGGGGCGGCTCGACGCCGGACGGGCGGCCGTCTACGCGAGCACCGAGGACGAGCCCGAGCAGCATTTCGTCGGCTGGCTCGGCGAGGTGGATCCCGACGAGCTCTTCGCCTCGGGCCTCGCCTGGGGGATCCAGGTCGTGCGCCGGAAAGCGTAGGAGCCCTACCGGGGCGTTCCCGGGAGCGGTGCGTCGATGTTCACGCGCGTCATGTCCGCGTAGCGATCGCCGGCGGCCGCACCGAGCGGGAACGCGTCCCCGAGCCGGCGGAGATCGTCCGTGGTGAGAGCGATCCCGGTCGCGGCGGCGTTCTCCTCCAGGTAGCGCACGCGCTTCGTGCCCGGGATCGGGACGATGTCGTCTCCCTGGGCGAGCACCCAGGCCAGTGAGAGCTGAGAGGCGGTCACACCCTTCTCCGCGGCGAGCTCCTCGATCCGGGAGACGAGCGCCAGGTTCCGTTCGAGGTTTCCGTCCTCGAAACGCGGGTTCGCGCGCCGGAAGTCCCGCTCGTCGAGATCGGCGATCGAGCGAATGGTCCCGGTCAGGGCGGCGCGACCGAGCGGGCTGTAGGCGACGAATCCGATCCCGAGCTCGCGGGCGAGCGGCAGCACTCGGGCCTCCGGGTCGCGGGTCCAGAGCGAGTACTCGTACTGGAGCGCCGAGATCGGATGGACCGCGTGGGCGCGGCGGATCGTGTCGACTCCGGCCTCAGAGAGCCCGAGGTAGCGCACCTTGCCGGCGTCCACGAGCTCCTTGAGCGCGCCCCAGGTCTCCTCGATCGGCGTGGTGCGGTCGACCCGGTGCTGGTAGTAGAGGTCGATCGTCTCGATGCCGAGCCGTTCGAGCGAGGCGTCGCAGGCCCGCGGCACGTAGTCGGGCCGGCCGTTGACCCCGATCCACGAGCCGTCCTCGTTGCGCTCGTAGCCGAACTTCGTCGCGATCACGACGCCGTCGCGGCGGCCGGCCAGGGCCCGCCCGACGAGCCGCTCGTTCGTGAACGGCCCGTACATGTCCGCGGTGTCGAGGAAATCGATCCCGAGCTCGAGCGCCCGGTGGATCGTCGCGACCGCCTCGGCGTCGTTCCGGGCGCCGTAGAAATCGGACATGCCCATGCAGCCGAGCCCCTCGGCCGAGACGACGAGGCCCTCCGTGCCGAGCGTGCGCCGTTCCATCGGCGGCAGAGTAGCGGCGAGGTGTCGCCTCACGGCTGCTCTGCCGCGACCGGCCCGCCTCAGTTCACGCGGGCGGGTCCAGGTGGTGCGCCGGCAACCCCAGGTCGGTCTCCCACTCGTCGAGCAGGCGCCCGACGTGGCGGCTCTGGGCAGCGGAGAACTCGAACCGGGCGACGATCCGTCGCGCCTCGCCCGGGTCGTCGTTGCGGATCGCCGCCTCCAGCCGCTCCCGGAGCGGCTCCGGTTCGCGCAGCTGCCGGCGCAGCCAGCGGAGCAGGCTGACCTTCGCGGCCCGGCTCAGAGGGGCAGCGCCCACGTTGCCTCCCGCCGCTCGGACACGAAGCCGAGTCGCTCGTACAGGGCGATGGCACCGGTCGGGTTGCCGGCATCGACCTTCAGCCCGACGCGCCGCACGCCACGGCGGGCGAGGTCGGCGAGCCCCAGACCGACGAGCACAGCGCCCAGACCCTGCCGACGCTCGGAGGCACGGACGGCCAGGTCCTTCAGCCAGCCACCGCTCCAGTAGAGGGCGCAGCCTGCGAGCTCACCGTCACGCTCGGCCAGCCACCAGACAGTCGGATCGAATTCGATATCCCCCGTCATCCACCTGACCCAGTCGTCGTGCTCCATCGGTGCGTAGTGCCTGTCCCAACCACGATACGCCTCGTCGAGCAGCGCGTGCACCGCCACCGCATCAGCGGGCTCGAACGTCCGCAGCACGACCCCCGGCGGCCGGAGCGGCTCCTCGAGCCCGGCGCCGAGGCGGCGCCACATCACGATCGTCTCCGTGTGCAGCTCGAACGGGTGGCGCCGCACGAGCCGTGCTCGGGGGTCGGTGTCGGAGACGACGGTCAGGTGGAGCATCCGGAACCCGCGCTCGCTCGCTCGGGCCGCGATGCGCTCGAGCAGCTCATCCGCCGGCTCGTCGTCGAAAGCGGCCAGCGCCAGGCTCTGTCCCGAGCCGACCGCCGCATACCCGACGACCTTGCCTCCGCGCTCGGCGACCAGGTTGTCCCGCCCGACCTCGAAGCTCGGCAGCTCCCACTGGCTGCGAACGTCCTCGATCCCGACAGCCGCGATCCCGGACGCCGCGCGACTCTGTGCGGCGAGCAGCCCGGCAGCCTGCTCGAGATCGTCCCAGGTGGCCGGCCGGATCTCCACGGGGTGATTCTGTCGACCCGCCCGCTACTCTGCGCTTCTGGCCCCCATCGTCTAGCGGCCTAGGACTCCGGCCTTTCACGCCGGCAGCACGGGTTCGAATCCCGTTGGGGGTATTACGGCCGGCGGGTGACCCGCGGGTCAGGCTGCGCGGGTGAGCAGGTGCACGCGGTGCGTGATCTCGTTGAGCTTCGCGGCCGAGATGGTTCCCCAGCGCTTCGAGAGACGCTCGCGGGAGATCGACCTGACCATCTCGGGCATGGCGTAGCTCCGCTCGCGCACCCCGCCCTCGGGTGGATCGAGTGGGACGTAAAGGGGGCTCGGGCGGTTCGTTCGGGTCAGCGGAACGACGATCGCAAGCCCGCTGGCGCCGGCGCTCAGCTGCTCGACCGAGATGACGACGGCCGGGCGTGACCCCGCCTGCTCATGCCCGCGGGTCGGGTCGAGATGGCAGAACCAGACCTCGCCCTGGTGCGCGTCGGGGGCGCTCATCCAGACACGGACAGGCCGTCTCCGGCCGTCGTGTCCCAGGCAGTGACTTCCGCACGGTAGGTCTCCCAGGCCTCCGGGTCGAGCTTGAGCTGGTCGTAATGGCTCTCCATCGCCTCGAGCAGCGTCTGATCCTCGGCCTGACTCGCAAGCTCGTCGACGAGCTCGCCGGCGCTCATGCCCCGTACGGCGCCGATGCGATTGAGACGATCGCGGGTCTCCGGGGTTACTCGAATTGTCGCCGTCGCCGCCATGAGCAACAGCGTATACGAAGCGTATACGTAAGGATGCTCCCACCCGTTGCGGACCGAACCGGATAATTCAGCCGGGACTCGGACCACGGCCTGTGCTCGGCCAGGTGTGGAGAGCGGGGCGACGTGACCGTGCTGTCACGCCGCCCCGCCCGGGCGTCTGTTAGACGCGCGCCACGTGGAAGGAGACGAGCCGGCGGGCGGAGATCCCGCCGAGAATGTCCTCACCCGGCTTGCGCGCGCGGACGAACATCACGAGCAGTTGCTGGTGTGGGCTGACCGGGAACCCGGTGAGCGCTCTGAAGTTCACGGTCACCCAGCCGTCGGCGCCTGTCGTCTGCTCGTTGACCGGGGCGAACATGCCGTAGGGGACGGCCGTCACGAAGACGAGCGCGCCCTGCACCGAGCCGCCGCAGGCGCTGACATGGAAACGGGCGGTCAGCGACCGGGTGCGGTAGGTGACCCTGCTCGGGCTGACCTGGAACTGGTCGATCTGCAGATGCGCGGGCGAGGTGATGTTCGCGATCGCGACCGTCCCTCCCGTCGTAGAGCAGCCAGCTGTCGGGGAAGGCGGCGTGCCTGCGGCCGCCTTGACCACCGCAGTCGGCACCGAGGTCGCCGACTTGTTTCCGGCCGAGTTCGTGGCCGTGACAATGACGCGAAGCGTGCTGCCGGCGTCCGCGTTCTGGATCAGGTAGGTCGTGTGGGTCGCGCCACCCTCGTTCCCGCACTTGCCGCCCGAGGTGTCGCAGCGCTGCCACTGGTACTGGTACGTGATCGGGGCCGTGCCGGTCCAGGTGCCCGGTGCGGCGGTTAGGGTCTGGCCCGCCTGAATGGTGCCGGAGATCGTCGGCGGTGCCGTGTTCGCCGGCTTGGTGGTGCTGGCGGCTTGGATGACTGCGGTCGGTACCGAGGTCGACGAGTTGACGCCGTCGGAGTTCGTGGCCGTGACGGTGACGCGAAGGGTGCTGCCGACGTCCGCATTCTGGACCACGTAGGTCGCATGAGTCGCGCCACCCTCGTTCCCGCAGTTGGCGCCGGTTGCGTCGCAGCGCTGCCACGCGTAGGTGAACGTGATCGGGGTCGTTCCACTCCATGTTCCCGAGGTGGCGGTGAGCGTCTGGCCCGCCGTCGGCGTTCCGGAGATGGTCGGCGGCGCCGAGTTCGATGGTGCTGCAGCGGTCCGTGTAGTGCGGGCACCGGCAGACCCGATCAGCGCGAGAGCGAACGCGAGCACGAGCGCCATCCCCGAGAGCGTCGCGGCGACCAACCCTCCCTTGCACCCTTTGTTCGTGAGTTTTGCCGTACGACTCTGGCCGTCCTGCATCTCAACAGCTCCTTTCGGTGGCCTTCAGATCGTCGACGCTTCGGTCGCGCCGATCTCGTCGTGGATCTGTGATGTGTTTGGCTTCGTCTCATGGTCGAGCCGTGCTATCGACCGCCGGGCACAGGTACGAGGCAGCCGCCAATCGCGAGCGTCGCAGCCTCCGATCGGGCGCCGGACTCGCGCGGGCTTGTCCGCGGGCAGTCCACGTCGGACGGCCGGCCAGCCGAATCGACCGGACGCCTCTTCCAGCGCGTTCCTCCCAGCTGAATCGAGGATGCCTCACCAACCTCGAGCTGCGGCCGGCGACTCATCCCACCCTGCCGAGGGAGGACGTATCGGCGCGGAATCAGGGGCTGAGATACCGCAAGGCCCCAACTCTAGCAATCGCGCGACGCGTCCCAGAACCCCACCCGGACGGCCCCGTGCGAGCGGGTCGTTCGTCGGCGCGGTGAGCCCACAAGTAGCCTCCTCGGGGATGGATGCGCCGCATACGATCACCGACGAAGCCGAGCTGCGCGCGATTGTCGGCGCGCCTGCCGAGCTCGTCGTCTCGAAGGTCTCGGACCGGCTCAACGAGCTCACGCGGCAGTTCGTCGAGCGCTCGCCGTTCGTCTGTGTGGCGACGAAGATGCCGGGCGGCGGGATCGACGTGTCGCCTCGCGGCGACCCAGCCGGGTTCGCGCGGATCCTCGACGACCGGACGCTGCTGCTCCCGGACCGGCCGGGCAACCGGCTCGCCGATACGCTCACGAACCTGATCGCCGACCCGTCGATCGGGCTGCTCTTCCTGATCCCGGGCGTCGGCGATTCGTTTCGGGTCAACGGCCGCGGCGTCATCACCGACGACGCCGCGCTGCTCGCGCCGAGCGAGGTCGAGGGGTCGGTGCCCCGGCTCGGCATCCTCGTCTCGATCGAGGAGGCCTACACCCAGTGCTCGAAGGCGCTGATCCGCTCTGATCTCTGGAATCCCGAACGGCACGTCGACCGATCCGAGCTCCCGAGCTCCGGCGAGATCCTCCGCTCGCTGAACGACCCGGACTTCGACGCGGCCGAGTACGACCGGGCCCGGACCGAGCGCTACGCGCGCCGCGAGGACCTCTACTAGTGGTGCGTGCCCGTGAGGATCTCCGGGGTGATCTGATGAGGGAAAGGCACCGGCTCTAGAAGTTGTTGTTGCGGCACGAGTTGGTCTACGACGCGACGGCGTGGACGGTCGCCCACGACGCGTGGCTGCGCCGGCAGCGGTTCGAAAGCCGGCCGCTCGCGCTCGCCTTCGACGAATGCTACGGCGCCGTGCTGCAGGCAAAGACGCGTCGTGACGCGCTAGACGTCGCGATCGCCGAACTCGCCGGCGAGCCGCCGTTCGCCGAGATCGTTGGCCGCCTCTGCTGCCTGCGCGGCGTCTCGACGCTGACCGCGCTCGGGTTGACGGTCGAGCTCGGCGACTGGAGCCGTTTCCGCCCGGAGTCGCTCGGGCCGTTCCTCGGCCTGACCCCGAGCGAGAACTCGAGCGGTGAGAAGCGCCGCCAGGGCGCAATCACCAAGACCGGGAACAGCCATGCCCGCCGTCTGCTGGTCGAGGCGGCCTGGCACCGACGACGCGACCTCAGGGTTTTCAGGTTGACAAGCTCTTGATGTTGTCTCTCTTGTAATTCAATCGGTAGCGCTCGTCCTCGTACTCGGAGGGCTGGACGTCGAAGAGGTGCTCGTGGAGCCGCTCGTCGTTGTAGAACGCGATCCAGGAGAGCGTCTCATGTACGACGTGCTCGTAGCTTGGGAAGCGGCGGCTGTGGACGAGTTCGGTCTTGAATGTAGCGACCACGCCTCGGCCATCGCATTATCGTAGGCGTCGCCTCTCGAGCCACAGAAGGCGCGGCGCCGAGCTCGTCGAGGCGGTCGGTATAGGCCAGACTAGTATATTGCGAGCTGCGGTCGTTGTGGGCGATCAGGCCGGCGTCAGGGCGGCGCAGGCCGTTTGCCATTTCGAGCGCGTCCATCACCAGCTCGGTGCGCATGTGCGGCGCGAGTTGACAGCAGACGATCTTGCGGCTGTAACAGTCGAGGATGAACGCGAGGTAGAAGAACGAGTTACAGGTGCGGATGTAGGTCAGATAGGCGACACACTTCTCGTTAGGTCGGGTCGCCGTGAAGTCGCGCTGGAGCAGGTCGCGGGCCAGTTCGACCGCGGCCTCGTCCGGGATCGTGGTGCGGTGCTTGCGCCCACGCCGGTAGCCGACCAGGCCTTCCCGGCGCATCAACCGGGCGACCTGGTCGCGGCCGACGTCACGTCGCGGCGTCTGAGCTCCTTCCAGGTCTTGCGGGCGCCGTACGAGCGCCGGTACAACGTGCGAGCGGCTTCGATCTCCAGCAGGAGCTTCTCGTCGGCGAGCGAGCGGGCCGACGGCTTCCGGGACCTGCGCGCGTAGTGCGTGCTCACCGGCACGCCCAGCTCGCGGCAGATCGGCTCGACCCCGAAGGCGTCCCGCTTCTCCTCGAGTAGCGGGTCACCGTGGCCGGGTCGGGTCGAGAGCCTGAGCGAAACAGACGGACGCGTCCTTCAGGATCGCGTTCGCCCGCCGCAGCTCCGCGACCTCCTTGCGCAGCTGCCGTGGTCTGGCCGGCAACGTTTCCGGGTCTCCGGCCCGCGATCACGCTGCGCCATGGCCCGCCCTCGTCCTTGTCAAGGCAACCAGCCTTGCCTACGGACGATGACGGACTCTGACTTGGTGCTCGCGACCCGGAAACCGGGAAACGTTGCCGGTCAAACCACTAGCCGCCTCGTCGCCGTGGGACGGCGCGACCTCGCCCCGCGTCAGGCGCCCGGCTTCCAGACCATCAACACGAGGATCGCGACGATCAGCAGCCCCGAAACGTAGTTGACCGCGAGAGAGCCGCGGTCGTCGAGCAGAGCGCGCAGCTCCGCCTCAACCGGGCGTCCCTCCGCCGCGTGAGCAGCGGCGAGCCGGCGTGCCCGCTTCGGGGTCTGACCGCCGATCCCGCCGAGCCCCATCGCCGCCACGAACAGTCCGGACGCGGCATCGACCCAGCCCGAGCCGAACCCCCAGTGCCCGAGCTGCACGAGCCAGAGACCGCAGACGCCCGCGAGAAGTGCGCCGGCCCCGACGAGGACGACGCCCGTCCTGGCGAGGCCGAGGACAGAGGCGATCTCGGCCGGCGAGTCCCGCCGACGCGCCGTCTCGAACGCAACCGCGGCGACGAGCAACCCCGAGACGAGCGAGAACGCGCCCACCAGATGAAGGAAGAGGGCGACGTTCTCCATCGCGGTCAGGCTAGTGAAATGCAGCCGACAGTGCGCTCGAGGCGAAGGTCGACGCCGTCAGGAGGCCTCGGGGCTTCAGCCCGAGCGCCTGCCACAGCCGAGCCCAGAATGGGTGCCCGGGCCGCGCGGCTTCCGCTACATTTGTTCCGGCGGTCCGAAGAGGGACCGGTTCGGCAACGGGGCCTCTGGGGAATTTCTCCGGGGGCCTTTTCGTTTTTCCGGAGAGGATTCCATGCCCACATCGGCGATCCCGAACGTCAAGCCTCCTCTCGGGCGACGGTTCGACCAGGATCTGCGGGCGCTCGGAGCTGCGTCGGTGTCGGTTGGCTTTGTCAGCACCTATCCGCCGACCAAATGTGGGCTCGCGACGTTCACCGCCTCGCTCGCCGACGCTCTCGGCGCCTCGCACGAGGCCGGCTCGCTCGGCGTCGTCAGCTGTGTGGACGAGGCCGGCCTGAGGTCGAATCCCGCGGAGGTCGTCGCCGAATGGGTCCGTGGCTCACGCACCTCGCTGGAGCAGGCGGCCGCGACGCTCGACCGGTTCGATGCGGTGATCGTGCAGCACGAGTTCGGCGTCTTCGGAGGGCGCGACGGCGCCGAGGTGCTCGACCTGGTCGCGCTGCTCTCGGTTCCGGTGGTCGTCGTGCTGCACACCGTGCTGGCCTCCCCGACGTCGAACCAGCAGGCGATCGTCGAGGAGCTCGCCCGCTCGGCCTATCGCGTCGTCGCCCAGAGCATCGTCGCAAAGGAACGGCTGCTCGACGCGCACGAGGTCGACCCGGCCCGGGTTGCGGTCATCCAGCACGGCGCCCTTCTGAATGTCGCGCCACGCATGCTCCGGACCGATTCCGCCCGCCGCCCGGTGATCCTGACCTGGGGGCTGCTCGGTCCCGGGAAGGGGATCGAGCACGCGATCGAGGCAGTTGCCCTTCTCTGCGACCTCGACCCGTCCCCGCGGTACGTCGTGCTCGGCGAGACGCACCCGAACGTGGTGCGGGCGTCGGGCGAGGCCTACCGCGAGTCGCTCCAGGCCCTCGCACGGTCGCTCGGCGTCGAGGGCCTCATCGAGTTCGAGAACGGGTACCGCGACACCGCCGGGATTCTGGCCGAGATCCGCAAGGCGGACATCGTCTTGCTGCCGTACCTCTCGCGCGACCAGGTCGTCTCGGGTGTGCTCGTCGAGGCGATCGCCTCGGGCAAGCCGGTCGTCTCGACCGCCTTCCCGCACGCGGTCGAGCTGCTGCGGAAGGGCTCCGGGATCGTCGTTCCGCATGAGGATCCGCGCGCGATCGCCGCCGCGCTCCGGGTGCTGCTGACCGATCCGGCGGCGGCACGGCGGGCAGCCGCGGTCGCGCGGCGCCAGGCCGTCCTGCTCAGCTGGGATCACGTCGGGCGCTGCTACCGGGAGCTCACGGCCGGTGCGGTGCGGGTCGCGGCCCTCGCCGCCCCGTGATCAACCGGCGGTGCGAAATGCTGCGAGCAGCTCGTCGGTCGAGACCGTCGCCGCGCCGACACACCGGTCGGCGGCGCCGTAGGTGAGGTAGATCGTCCGGTCGGGTAGAGGCACGGCGCCCTGGAGGAAGACGACATTGTCCACGTCCCCCGTCCGCTCCCACTCGAGCTCCGGGCGCATGATCGATCCGTCGAGGATCGATTTCACCTGCCCGGTCTCGTCGTCGAGGAGCGCCGCGCGCGCCGTGTAGCGCCCGTCGCCGTCTCGCTCGTGGAAGAGCAGGATCAGCCCGTCCTCCGTCGCGACCGGCGGCGCGCCGGCGCCGACGCCGAGCGAGGTCTCCGGCGGCGTGATGATCGTGTGCCGCTCGAGCTCCGACATGTACGCCTCCCAGTAGCCGTCGGGTGGGTCCCAGAGCTGGTCGAGCGAGTCGAACAGGGCGAGCTGCATGTTCGGGTAGATGCGGTGGATCAGCCCGACACCGTCGTTGCCCAGGTTGAAGATCACCGCGTCCTTGTTCGGCTCGCCCTCCGGCCCGATCACCCGCCCGGAGCCGGTCTCGAGCGAGAACCGGTCGCCGGAGTATTCGAGACGGTGCACGCCGATCCGCCAGAACTCGTCGCTGCCGGGCGCCGGCAGGTTGGTGTACGTCATCACGAATTGCGTCTCGTCGCCGACCTCGACCACCTGCACGCGGGGGTCCTCGTACGAGTAGACGCCGTCCTGGGAGTTGGTCGCGAGCACCTGCTGGAACTCGTACGTGCGGCCGTTCTCGGAGACGAAGACGAGCACGTCGGAGATGTAGTCGAGGAACCGTGCGCCCGACCCTCCGTTCCGCCGGTAGTGGTCACGCACCCCGCGTGCGAACAGGTGGAACCGGCCGTCGTGGAAGAGGGCGCCCGCGTTGAAGATGGGCCCGTACCCCTCGACGGCGCCGTACGGGACAACGGGCAGTGTGCCGAGACGATGCACGTCGACCGGCGCGCAGCGCGCGTTGGTGGGGTCGTTCAGGGGAGCCATCGCCGGTTCCGCGAGAGCCTAGCGCCGTCCGCGCCCACCGCGGGCCGGGGAGGTGTGCCAAGCTGGCGGACGTGAGTCCCGATCATCACGAGCCGTTCGCGCGCTGGCCCGGAAACCCTGCGCTGACCGCCTCGGACTTCCCGGGGGCCGGTGCGGCCTTCAACCCGGCCGCCGTCAGCTTCGAAGGCGAGACGCTGCTGCTGGTGCGGGTCGAGGAGCGAACCGGCCTCTCGTACCTCGGCGTCGCGAGGAGCGTCGACGGCCTCTCGGACTGGATCGTCGAGCCGGACCGGGCCCTGCGTCCCGAGCCGGGGTCGAGCGTGGAGCGGTTCGGGATCGAGGACCCGCGCATCACCCGGATCGGAGACGAGTACCTGATCGCCTATACGGGCTACTCGAGCCGGGGTCCGCTCGTCTGCCTCGCCGCGACGCGCGACTTCCGCGCCTACGAGCGTCGCGGCGTGATCCTTCCCCCGGAGAACAAGGACGCGGCGCTGTTCCCGGAGCGGTTCGGCGGCCGGTTCGCCCTGATCCACCGGCCGGTGGCGAGCTCGCAGATCTCGGCCGCGGACATCTGGCTCTCGTGGAGCCCGGACCTGCGGCACTGGGGAGATCACACGCTTCTGCTCGAGGCTGGGGCGGCGGGGAGCTGGGACTCGGCCAAGGTCGGGCTCGGGCCGCCGCCGCTGCTGACCTCGCGCGGCTGGCTCCTTCTCTACCACGGGGTCCGCACGACGGCGTCGGGCGCCGTCTACCGCGCTGGGCTGGCGCTCCTCGACCGGGAGCAACCAGAGCGTGTCCTCGCCCGTTTGCGCGGCTGGGTGCTCGGGCCCGACGAGCCGTACGAGCGTACGGGAGACGTGGGGAACGTCGTCTTTCCCTGTGGCTGGCTGCTGCTCGAGGACGGCGACACGATCCGCGTCTACTACGGTGCCGCCGACTCGACCGTCTGCGTCGCGACGTCGAGCGTTGCCGGACTGCTCGCCCTGCTCGAATGAGGCGACGGCCCCGGCTCAGCGTGGATCCAGGCTCAGCCGAGGGTCGCCGCGACGGCGTCTGCGATCACCTTCATCGGGCGCCCTGACTTCTGGCTGGCGCGGCGCAGGCGGGCGAACGCCTCGTCCTCGGTCAGGCCCTCCTTGGCCATCAGGATCCCCTTCGCGCGCTCGATCGCCTCGCGCGCCTCGAGCGCCTCGAGCAGCGACGATGCCTGCAGCTTCACCTCGGCGAACTCCGCGTGCCGCGCCTGGGCGGCGATCAGGGCCGGAATCACGTCCTGCTCCCGGAACGGCTTCGCCAGGTAGCCGAACACGCCGGTGTCGACGGCGCGCCTGACCAGGTCGTCCTGCCCGAACGCGGTCAGCATGACGATCGGGACGGCTCGTCGCTCCAGGATGCGCCGCGCCGCCTCGATCCCGTCGAGGCGGGGCATCTTGATGTCCATCACGATCACGTCCGGGGAGAGGTACTCGGCCAGCTCGACCGCCTCGACGCCGTCGCGGGCCTCCCCGCAGATATCGAAGCCGCTCTCCTCGAGCAGCGAGCGGAGATCGAGACGGATGATCGTCTCGTCCTCGGCGATCAGGACCCGCGTCGCCGCGTCCATCAGAAGGTGATCCCCGCGGGGACGCGCCGCCCGCTCGACCCTGTGCGGGAGGCGTCGTGGAGCTGGAGCGTCCCGACCGCGACGCGAACCAGCGCTGCGAGACGGTCGAGCTCGGCGGCGACGAATGGTGCGGGGTCGTCGCGGAGGAGGACGAGGACGACGGAGGGCGGCCCGCCGCCGGGGACCGCGACGACGGCGCCTGCGGGTAGCACGTCGCGGTAGCCGGGCGGCGCCCACGGAGCACGGCCGTCGGCGGCCAGCGGCTCGCCGCTGAAGAGCGCCGACGAAAGTAGCGAGGCGCCGCTTCCGTCGACGAGCAGCGGCACCTCAGGGTGTGTCGAGGCGGCGATTCGCAGCAGGCCGTCGTCCTGGCGCAGGCAGAGGAGGCCCGCCTCGGCGAAGACGAGCTCGAGGGCCGCGTGCACGAGGCTCCGGTGTGCCTCGCGCCCGCTTCCCGCGGTGGTCACCGCTGCGCAGGCGGCCGCCATCGCGAGCCCCGGGTCGCGGAGATCGACTCCGGGGCGGCGGGCGAGGACGCCGGCATGGACGCCGAGGCCGGCGAGCGCGTCGTCCAGGCCCTCGCCCGCGACCAGGAAGTCGTCGATTGCGAAGCCGTCCCGGCGAGCGAGAACCTCGAGCCCGAGGACGTCGATGCCGTGCGCGGCGAAGTGGCCGGTCACTGCCGCGAGGCTTCCCGGGAGGTCGCGCAGGCGGAGCCGGACGAGCTCGGCCCCCCTGGGAGCGCCCGCCCTCGGCAGCTGCACGAGGGCGGGCGCGGACCAGGCCGCGTGCTCGTCGCTACCGGGCAGCAACGAGCCGCTCATAGGAGATGCCCTCGCCGTCGAGTAGGGCCTGGATGGTGTCGCGGAACACGTGCGGGTTGCCGTCGTTCGCGGAGCGCCAGCGCCGCTCGTCGATGTAGGCGGGCAGGTACTTGACGCTCAGCTGGTGGTGTGGGCCGGCGACGCGCCGGCGCATCCGTTCGAGCACCGTCCGGTTGGCCCGGTCGAGATCGTCGTGCGTCCACGATCCGGTGCCGCTCGCTTCGAGCTCGGCTTCGACGAGGCTGCGCAGGAGCTCGGCGCCCCGGCCTCGCATCGCCGCGCGGATTCTGTGCGCGGCGAACCACGCGGTCTTGTAGCTCCCTCCGATCGCGCGGCGTAGCTCGTTCGCCGAGAGCCCGTCGGGCGACTCGATCATCAGGTGAACGGCGACGAACCACTTCCAGACGGGCAGGTGCGAGCTGTGGAAGAGCGTCCCGGCGGTGACGCTGAACTGGTAGCGGCAGCTGTAGCAGTGCCACTTGGAGCGGGACTCGAGCCAGAGCAGGCGGGCGTGCTCGCTGCAGCGGGGGCATTCGACCCCGCCGGGCCAGCGGAGGGCCTGGAGGTAGGCGCGGCACTCCTCCTCGAAAGCTCCGTCCCGGTCGGTCGGGGTGGGGAGGTCGAGGCGGGCGGCGACGCCTGAGCGGAGAGTGACGAGATCGGTTGGACGGGCGGTGCGCATTGCAACTCCTTCGCATCGATGAGGACGAAACGCGAACGCGGATCCGGAGCGGTGAAGCTCCCGAGCTTCGTCGCTCACCGAGGCAGCAACGCCTCGCGCGCCGGACGGACTCCTCGGCACGGATCCGGCATCGATGCCGGAGCGGCAGCCCAGGCATCGGGCTGCAACTGGGGACGACGGTACCGGAAGGACCGGCCGGAGGCAAGTTTGAGCAGAGGCGGTCGAGCAGAAGCGGTCGAGCAGTGGCGGGTGCGGGAGACGGCTCGGTCGAGCCGCCTCCCGCGGGTATCGCGTCAGCGTCCGAAGGCGGCGAGGGGGTGGCCGAAGGCGGCTCCGCCGTGTCCGGGCCCCCCGGGCATGCCGGTGGGTGGACGGGTCGAGGTGACCATGTCGGCGACGTGTGACTGGATGTCGGCCAGCATGGCCGTCTCCTGGGCCGCGGTCAGCTTGCCGGCCGCGGCGGCCGCGTCGAGGTGGGTCTTTGCGTCGGCGACGATCGCCTCCTCGAGGCCGCTTGCTGTCTTGCCCTGTGCGACCGCGATCTGGCCGAGCGTCTGGCCGCCCTGCAGATCCGTCCGGATCTGGTCGCTCGTCAGGCCGAGGTAGGCCGCGATCGCCCTGGTCGCCGGGCCTCCGCCGGGGCTGCGCATCCCGCCGGCGGGCGGTCCGGTTGAGTTGACGATGTCCGCGACGTGCGACTGCAGGTCGGCGAGCTTCGCCGTCTCCTGGGCCGCGGTCAGGTCGCCGGCCGCGGCGGCCGCGTCGAGGTGGGTCGTCGCGTCGGCGACGATGGCGTCTTCGAGGCCGGTGACGGTCTTCCCCTGGGCGGTCGCGATCTGGGCGAGCGTCCGGCCGTTCTCGAGGTCGGTCCGGATCTGGTCGCCCGTCAGGCCGAGGTAGGACGCGATCGCGGCCGCGCCGGGTGGCCCGCCGGTTCGCCCGGCGGTGACGCCCGCAACGTGCGCGGTCTTGTGCGAGGCGGCGGCGATGCCGGCGCCCGTGCCGAGCACGAGGGCGGTCGAGGTGATTCCGACGATGATGCGCTTGGGAGCTTGCATTGGGAGCCTCCTTCGGTTGGGTGTCGAGGCACGCCTCATGCCAACAGCGCGGGCTCAGAGCGACGTGAACGTTCCCGATGAGTTCCCTCAACGACTCCTGTGCGTTCCCTGTGAGGTCGACGGCCCCGGACGCTCCCAGGCCCGCGTAGGGCACACGTCCGTTCCCGGGCCGTTACCTCAACTCCGAGAGCACCCGCCTTTCGAGCAAGCTCGGCGTCTTCCGAGTGACCCGGAGTAGGTGTCAGTCCCTCTGTTATGCGGGAGTCCTGCGAGCGAGGGGAACAGCAACCGTCAGCGGTTGACAGCGCTTTCTCCAGAAAGTCTCCAAGTAGCGCCTGGGCGCGAGGCGACAGTGGCGTCGCCGCAAGCGCGGCCTGGGGACCCGGAGAGAGCGCAGGCTGTGACTCTCGATCCAGGCCCCCGACCGCGGCTGTATGCGTACTGCTTGTCGTCTCCCGGCCCTTCGGAGGGGGCAATCTAGGCCGGGACAGCCGTGAGAATACGCCGCCGATCATTAGCGCAACATGAGGGGCGGGACGGGACGGGGGCAGGTGCTGTACGGCGTAAAGGTGGTAACCAGGGCTACCGGCCGTGGCCGGTCAGGAACCAATGGAGAAACCCAATGACTCCATCAAGGGCGCTGGCCATGCTCTCAGCTAACTGAATCTGTTGACTCGGGGCGTCCCTCTCTCGGGGGACGTTGGTCGAGTCCCAGGGGGCCCCTATCCTTCTCCCCCCTGGAACCCGAGGATGAATGGCGAACATCCCGGGCGCTGACCTATCTCGGGACACGGTTGCGATGTCGTTGCGACCTAGCGGCCATGTTGGCGAACGTCATTCGTGCGCGCGACGCCGCGTGAGGTCTATGTCGTGAGCCAAGCGTCTTCGGCGGAGCCACCTGCCTGCGGGAGTTCTTCACGGAAAACCTTCCAAAGGTCATCCCGGAAGGGCCAAGCTGAGACGCCGGAAGCGGCGAGAATGGCTAACCTGAGCCACCCGGGCGGTTAGCTCAGCTGGGAGAGCACCTGCCTTACAAGCAGGGGGTCGGCGGTTCGAGCCCGTCACCGCCCACTGCATCGACGCAACTGCGCGATTGCGAGACTTGACACCGCCTCCGCGAGAAGATCACCGGCGGCCGAGCCACTGACCGAAGCGGCGGGTCAGCTGTGCCGGCTTCCGGCGTCGGTCACCCGGCCGTCGACGATCCTCACGACTCGATCGGCGTAATGGGTGATCCGGTCGTCGTGGGTCACGATGATCGCCGCCGTTCCCCGGGACTTCATCTCGTCTCGGATCAGCTTCACCACCTGGTCGCCCAACTCCGTGTCGAGCGCAGAGGTGGGCTCGTCGAACAGCACGAGGCCGGGCTCGTTCATCAACGCCCGGCCGATCGCCACCCGTTGCCTCTGCCCGCCGGAAAGCTGCTCCGGCACGTTCTTGGCGCGGTCGGTCAGACCGAGCTCCGCGAGCAGCTGGTCGGCCCGAGCCCTGGCCTTTCCGCCGACCCGCGGTCCGATCTCGTCGACTACGAGCAGGTTCTCCCGGGCGGTGAGGAACGGGATCAGATTGACCGTCTGGAAGACGAAGCCGACGGACGAGCGCCGGAACGCGGTGAGCTCCTTCCGGCTGTACTTGGAGATGTCCTCGCCGCCCACGACCACCGTGCCCTCGGTCGGCGTCAGAAGGCCGCCGGCGATCGAGCAGAGGGTTGTCTTCCCCGATCCCGACGGGCCCACAAGAGCAACGATCTCGTCGGCGCCGACGGTGAGATCCACTCCGTCGAGAGCTGCGACCTCTTCGTCGCCGACCCGGTAGGTCTTGCGAACACCTTCCAGGCGCAGAGCGACATCGGTGCCGGCGGCGGTCATGACGGCCTCCTCGGGAAGCGCGGGACGGGAACGGTTCCACCGGCCAAAGGCGCGCGTGGGCTCACTGCCCCCCTCCGATCGCGGAGGCGGGGTCGATGTTCAGGACGCGGCGCAGGGAGAACGCACACCCGAGCAGCGCGGCGACGGCGAGGTAAGCCACGCTGCTGAGCAGCCGGACGGGCGTAGCCACAAACGGGATCGAGCCCGCCGGGATCGCGGCTTCGAGCGCGAGGGAAGCCGCCACGCCGATCGCCGAAGCGACGACCGTCACCACGAGCGCCTGGATCAGGACACCGGTGAACAGCGTTCCGGAGCTTGCCCCCACCGCCTTCAGCACCCCGTACAGGCCGATGCGCTCCACGGTGATGAGGGCGAAGAAGAGCGCCACGACGATGACCGCGATCGCAACGGTGACCCAGATGATCTGGTTGAAGACAGTCCGCTGCTGGGACACGCCGGGAAGCGCGTTGATCGCCTGTGCAATCGTCAGCGTCTTGGTGGCCCCGCGTGTGGCACGGTCGATCAGCTCGGCCCGGGGCCTCACGCCCGAGGCGCCGCCGCGCACGACGAGCGCCTGGACGACCCCGTCGCCCACCCGCTGCCCCGGTCTGTTCGCAGCCAGGGCCGAGCGCCAGGTGTCGAGCGAGCCCCACAGCGTGCCCTGCCCGCTGTAGCGGCTGTCGTCGAGGAACCCGATCACCCGGACCGCAGACCGGGCGGGGCCGAGCAGGATTGTGGCGCCGTTTCGGACGCCCTCCGACCGAAGCGAGCTGTCCGCATACACCTGCCCGGCGCCCGGCACGGCGTCGGGCAGCCCTCTCGGTGCGAGCTCGAACCCGAAGAGAACGACCGGCACGAGGTCGCGAGGACCATGACCTTCGACGCGAGCGCCGAGCTGAACGCTCCCAAGGCCCGCGACCTGCCCCGGGCCGACGCTCCTCGCCACCTCCTCCCGCACCGCGGGGGTGATACGACTGCGCACCAGCGAGTCCCGGGCGGCGGCCGAGTACACGACGAGCTCACCTCTCTGAGCGCGTAGCGCGCCGGTGCTCCCGGCCACCAACCCGTCGAGCAGGCCGCCGAGGAACATGAGCAGCAAGGCGATCAAGGTGAGGGTGGCCGTGGCCACCGCGAACCTGCCGGGCCGGCGCCGCAGCTCCCGGAGCGCGAGCTTCACCGTGCGCCTCCCCCGCTCGTCGCTTCGACGGGATCGATCGCAAGCACGCGACGGGCGGCCGCCCCGGCGCTCACAAGGCCGAGCCCGAGCAGGAGCGCCGCCCAGAGAAGCACCGCGCCCGGATCGAAGCGCAGGGAGAGCGAGCCGACCCGGGCCTGCGAAAGAGGCGCGTACAGCAAGGTTCCGAAGGCGATACCTCCTCCGATGACGATCAGCACCTGCAGGAACAGCGACCGGACGAGCGTGCCCGCGGGCGCGCCAACCGCACGCAGCAGCGTCAGGGAACGGGACTTCTGGAGGGCGATGATCAGGAAGAACAGTCCAGTCACGAGCGGTACGACGAGTGCGAAGAGCAGGAAGATCAGCTCGAACGAGCTCCTGACCGCATTCACTCCGGGGGCCTTCGCGGCGGCCTGCTGCCGGGTCAGCGCGTCGGCCTGTGCAGAGGCCCTGTCGATCCTGGCGGTGAGCGCCTCGGCAGTGACGCCCGCGACCGGACGCACTCCGATCGCGTTGGGCAGGACGGTCCCGGCATCCGGGTTGACCGCCCGGGTCGCCGCGACGTAGTCGGGCCAGGAGACGAAGAGCGTCGGCGTCACCTGGATCTGCGCGTCGGGAGCCAGGCCGACGACGCGCAGAACGGGGCCGCCGGCTGCGGCCACGATCAGAACCCGGTCGCCCAGCGAGAAGTCGACGGCGCTCCCCACCGCCTCGCCGGGTGCGCGGGGCATTCGGCCCGCGCTCAGCCGGTCGGGCCCTCCCAGATCGAGCTTCTCGAACCCGATCAGCGCAGCGTCCGACTGGCCGTCCCGGCCCACCAGGACGGTGAACGTCCCCTGCCCGATCCGGCCGGACTCGGCGACTTCCGGAACCCGGCCGACCGCCCGCTCGAGCGGCGGGGTGATGACGCTCCCCTGCAGCGTGCGCTGGCCGTCGACGGCGTACACGAGCACCGGCGCCGACTGTCGCTGGATCGCACCGACGAACGCGGTGATGAGCCCGTTCTGGAGCGCCTGCTGGGTGAGGATCAGGAACATGAGCAGAGCGACGGCGGCCATGAGCAGCCCGAATCGGGTCTTGGCTCGCCGGATCTCTTTGAGGGCAAGGAACACTGGTCAGCTCGAGTTGCCGGGCGGGACGGAGGCAAGGACGACGGCCCTGGTGGGAAGTCTCATTCGCGCGCCTTCGCCGGCGGCGAGCTGCTTGCCCACGACCCTTGTGCGGCGTCCGCCGACGGGTGCTCGACATCGGTCTTCACGCGGGCATCGGGGGCCAGAATCACCAACCGCGGCGCAGCACAACCGCGCCCGCCGTGGCCTGGCGGCAGGGCCGAGGGCTTCGCGAGATCCCTGCCCCGCTCGTGCGTCCAACCGATCGCAGGCATGGGCTCGTCGCCGACGCGCATCTCGAACCCACCGAGAAGGCTGACCTGGACGCCGTCCATCCGTGCATGATCATCACAGAGCCCCGCGGACGACCAGAAACGGAACACGAGGAGTCCGGCGCCCGATGCGCGTCGTGTGTGCATCGGTGTTCGACCGCGCCCGCCGGGCCGGTCGGCGTGCCTCTTCTCCGCCCGTCTCGACCGTAAGGGTCAACCCAGTCAGAACTGCTGCGGACGGAGGTGGTTGGGCACTCGAGTCGCTCCCGGTTCGGTCGGGACGGACGGCTAGAAACAATCGTCTTGCACACTGACCCCGTCCGCAGTACCCTGTCCGGCTCGGTGTCAGGGCACCCCTGATGGATGTCACGGTGGCCCTCGTCCGGTTGGCACTGACGGCCGTCTTCGGGATCGCGGCGATCGGCAAGCTTTCTGATCGCGAAGGGACGCGGCAGGCGGTCGCCGGCTTCGGCGTCCCGGCCGTTGCGATCGGGCTCGTAGCTTTCGGCCTGCCGGTCATCGAGCTACTGATCGCAGCTGGGCTGGTGCTGGAGGCAAGTGCAGTCTGGGCCGCGGTCGTGGCCCTGGCGTTGCTCCTAGCGTTCTGCGTCGCAATCGTTCGGCTGCTCGCCCGGGGAGAGACCCCCGACTGTCACTGCTTCGGAAGCCTGGGGTCTGCGCCGATCGGGCACGCGACGCTCGTGCGCAATCTCGGGCTGGCGGGGCTGGCCGGATTCGTCGCGGTAGCCGGGAGAAACCACGGCGAGAGCCTCTCGACGCTTCTCGTCGACCTCGGCCCCGTCGCGATCGTCCTCGGCGTCGCATTTGCTCTTCACGCAGCGTTCTCGTGGCAGCTGTTCGCGCAGAACGGCCGGCTGCTCGGACGCATCTCGGTGCTCGAAACGGCGCTCGGAATCGGCGTCGACGAGGAGCCTGCCGTCGGGCTCGCAATCGGTGACCCGGCTCCGGACTTCGCCCTCTCGGATCTCGCGGGCAACACCGTGACGCTCGAAGCGCTGCTCCGCCCGGGCCGAGGTGCGCTACTCGTGTTCACCGATCCCGGCTGCCACCACTGCAACGCGGTGCTGCCCGCGCTCGGACGCGACCGTGGCGAAGACGAGCCCGCGCTCGTCGTGATCAGCCGCGGCTCGGAGGTCGCGAACCGGACGAAGGCGCAGGAGCACGGGATCGCGCGCGTGCTCTTGCAAGACGATTTCGAGGTCGGCGAGGCCTACGGAAACCATGGGCTACCGGGTGCTGTCCTGATCGATGCGGCCGGCCGCATTGCCAGCCCGCCGGCCGGAGGCGCCCAGGCGGTCATCGCCCTGCTTCAGTCACGGTCCGAAACATCCATGCTCGTGCTGTCCGTAGCACCCTACGATGCCCGCGTCTACGCCGAGGCGGAGGCGTGACCCACTGGTTCGACACCCGGGCAGCGAGGTCGAAGGGACTGACGCCCGAGCAGCAACGCAAGGTCGGCCTCATCAAAGAGGCGCTCGCGAAGTCAAACGCCGAAATCCACTTCCTGTATCACGAGATTCTCGACGACGAGGGTGTGTCCTTGCACGTTGGGCCCCAGCCGTCGTATGGCGGAAGGTTGTTCTCGGACAGCGAGGTCCGGTGGCGCGGGATGGTCGGTGCCGAGCTGCTCCGGGTCCGCGCCCGGCTCGCCGCGCTCCACACCGGGCTGCAAGCGGAGAGGCAGCTTCGTGACGCACTGGCCGAGAGTGCAGCCGGGTTCGCAGCTTGGGCCCGGGGCCTGGGTACGGACGACGGCCGCACGATCGTCAGCGCCCAGAAGGCGATGACGAAACACTTCGCCAACGCAGACAGGCTCACCAGGGCGGGTTTGGACAATCTCGAAAAGGGGCGCTGAGCGCGTGGATCACTGGTTCGACAGGCTTGCTCAACCACACACGCGCCGCACGATGCTGAAGGCCGGAGCAGTGGCAGGCGCCGCGCTCATCCTGCCGGCCGGCCGCATCCCGATGGCGTGGGCCTTGACGAGCGACCCGTGCTTCAAGCCCTGCACCACGGCGGCGGCCAAGGCCTTCGCAAGCACCAGGAACGGGACGTGCAAACTAATGGCCGCGCCCTTCTTTGCGGGTCTGCTTGCCCTTGGGACGCCAGAGAGCACAATCCTGCTCTTTCGGGGCGCCAATGACTTCAACAACTGCTTGGGCAATGCTGAGCTGGACTGGCATCGAGCGGTTGAGGCATGCCGCGGTTCGGAGTGCGGCAATCCAGCCACCTACCCAGGCGGACAGGCGCCGCGCAAACCGCAGCCAAAATGCCCCGGTGCGGTTCCGTGCGGCAACGACTGCTGCGACATCGTCGCGCAGTGCTGTCCCTGTTCCACGGTGGAGAGCGGCTACATCTGCTGCGCAAGTAACGCGAACTGCGACTGCTGTCCGAAGTCATGATGAGCCGCGCCACCGCACGGCCCCTCAAAACCCGCTCCAGAAAGGTCGTCGTCCCGATGCGTCACTTCGCTTTTCACTCACTCGCGCTCGTGGGGCTGCTCGCAGCGTTCGCGGTGCCTGTCGCCTACGGCGGCACCCTGGCTCAGCACCGTGTGACGACCCTGGCCGGCCACTGCAAGGTCGTGGCCAAAGGCACTCCCTGGTCCTACCAGGGCCAGAAGGGAAGGGCCTACACGATCGTGGGTGACAGGGCATCGGCCTGCGCGGTAGGGGTCAAATGGCTGCTACGGCTCACCAACATGACCGGCGTAACCAAGACCCCGCCTGGATGGCAATGCATCGCCGCGGTCTCCGTCGCGGGTCAGTGCGAGAAAAAGGGCGCGGGCGTCTTCGAGTGGTTGGCGAAGTCCAAGTAGACCCTTTCAATGGAGCCGGCTCCCCCGGGACGGCTTCACTTCGTTTCCTCCAACATCCCGTTTGTTCCACCCCACCCCGGGGACGCGCTGTGACCCGATATGCCTCTCGGCTGACGAAACTGAGCGCGCCGGCTAGGGCTCGTGGATCCCTGACAGGGGGTAGGGTTGAACGTCGTGGTGCTCTTGGAGATCATCGGATACGGCAATCGCTGCAGCCGCAAGGGAACGGCGGCCGAAGAAGGCGCAGTGGATGCGGTGGCGCTCCGAGTCGTCGCGTCGAGTCCGGTCGAGCATGGCCTGCATCCCGCTCTGTGGAGGTGGTTGCCAGGGATCTTCACGCTGCTTGTTGCTGCCGCTCTCCCTCAGGCCAGTGAGGCGCGAGCCGCAAATGGGGGCGCAACGGTTCTGAAGCCGGGCCAGGGCGTCGCCGTCTCGGGAACCGACATGGTGTGTGCATTCGGGGGGCCGGCAAACGAGATCGGGCTCGCCTGCCTGCAGACGAGCCCGGCTGCGAAGTCCCTCTACAGCTTCCGCCTCGAGGAGGGGAGGTTGCTCGTCTTTCGGAGCGTGGGAGGGAAGACGGCTCGGGTCGGGGGCTGGAAGGAGCCGGCCGGCCGGATCGCGCAGCGCCGCTCCAGCACGATCTCGCACTTCAAGTCCGTCGGCCAGGTCTCGGTCGGGAACCGGTTCAATGCCGCCGGCTCCGACCTCGGGTGCAACGTCTACTCGTTCAAGGCCGCTGTCGTCGTTGCCTGCTTCAAGCTCACCGCCAAGGGGATCCTGAACGGCAGCTACGCCGCCGCGCTGAGCGCAAATGGAGCGCAGGTGTCGCGCTTCCGGGGCGGGCAAGGAACGACCGTCTTCGTCGGCAACCCGATCAGGTAGGACTTATCCACCGGACACACCCTCAGCGCGGAGCCGTTCCACGGCGCTGAGCCGCGCGACGGGTAGCGAGCCTCGATCAGGTCGGGGAAGGCTCTCCAGTGTCGACCAGGTCGGCGATCAGGGCGAAGTCCTTCGGGCTCCGTGTCAGGAGCGGGACCTGGTGGACGTTCGCGGTCGCCGCGATCGCGAGATCGATTGCACGCCGGCGGGGCTTGCCGCCGCGGCTGACGACCGCTGCCGCGAGCCGTCCCCATTCGCGCGCGACCGCGGCATCGACAGGGAGCGGGTCGAACGTGGCCTCGATGACGCCGAGTCGTTGCGAGCGGCGTGCGGCGACGCGGGTAGCTGACGTCGAGACGAGGCTTCTAGGCGATCTCGAAGGTGACGGTGACGTCCTCCTCGGTCTGGATCGTCCCGGGCTCGACCGGGGTCGAGGCGGCTCCCTGCTTCGCGTAGGGGATCGCGGTCACGATCGGCGAGCTGGTCACCTCGGTGACCGTGCGCACCCGTCCGAGCTTGACGTGTGCGGCCGCGGCGATCGACAGGGCACGGGCGCGCGCGTCGGCGACGGCGGCCCTGAGCGCCTTCCGGGTCAGGAGCACCTGGTCGGAGGGCGTCAGCGACGGCCCGCCGACGAGGTTGGCGCCGGCTCCGACGGCGGCGTCGACGATCGATCCGGCGTTCGCGACGTTCTTCGTGGTGGCTGAGACCGAGTTGCTCGCCGTGAAGTTCAGGATCGCGGTCCCGTTCTGGTTCGTGTTGGGCGTCAGCGAGATCTGGGCGGTCTGGATGTCCGCGGGCGCGACCCGCTGTGCCTTCAGGGCCGCGATCACCTTGCTCATCCTGACCGCGTTCGATGCCAGCGCCTGCCGGGCCGTCCTCCCGGTCGTCGACACGCCGAAGCTGAACTCGGCCTGATCGGGGACGCTCGTGACGATCCCGGTCCCCTGGACCGTGATCGTGCGCAGGCCGGCGGCGCTCGCCCCGACTGCCACGGTGGCAACGGTGGACAGCGCGGCGGCGAACACGGCAACTCGAAAGGGCTTCATCGGGCTCCTCCTTGCGTCTGGTGACCTGACTACGCCGCCGGGCCCTCTCCCGTCACATGTCCGTGCGGCCGGAGCGCGCCGAGCTCTTTCCCTTCTTTACATGCCCGTCCGTTCTTTACATGCCCCTGACGCCGGTCGGTTACGGTGGCGATGTCCTGCGTTCCCTCGAAGAGGAGGGATGTCCTGCGTTCCCTCGAAGAGGAGGTTGGTGTTCGTGCAGCGGAAGCTTCGTCTTGCCATGCCGTTGGTCGTCGTTCTCGCGGCGGTTGCCGCTGCGACCGTTCATGCGGCGGTCCGGATGCCGGTCGGCTTCTACGACGACCCCAGCTTCCGCTGGTCGACCGAGACGACGACGAACCTGGCGGCCGCGGCGAACGCCAACATCTCGATCGTCCACGTCCTTGCGGACTGGTCGCAGATCGCCCCGACGAAGCCTCGCTCGCCGCTCAACGGGAACGACCCCGCCTACCACCTGTCCGACCTGGACTCCCTCGTCAGCTCGGCTCAGCAGTACGGCCTGCAGGTCCTGCTCACCATCTCTGAGACGCCCGGCTGGGCGAACGGGGGCCAGACGCCGAACCATCCGCCGGCCAGGCTCGTCTACCTGACGCAGTTCGCGCGGATGCTGGCGATGCGCTACAACGGCCGGCATCCCGGCTTCGGTGTCGTGAACCGCTTCTCGGTCTGGAACGAGCCGAACCTCCAGCAGTTCCTGACACCGCAGTTCGACGGCTCCAAGATCGTCAGCCCGAAGATCTACGCCAAGCTGTACGTGGCCGCATACAAGGGGATCAAGGCGGGGAACCGGAACGCGCTCGTCGCGGCCGGGGAGACGTCGAACCGCGGCCACAACAAGCCGACTGCGGGAAGCGACTCGGTCGCCCCCGCCACGTTCGCGCACGAGCTGTCGCTGATTGCGCCTCATCTCAAGTTCGACGCATGGGCGACGCATCCGTACCCGTCCGTCTTCGCGCTCGGCCCGACGCAGAGGGTGCATTATCCGAACGTCGCGCTCTCGACGATGGCGAAATTCGGTGCGTCACTCCAGCAGTGGTTTCATCGGCGCGTCCCGATCTGGATCACCGAGTACGGTGAGATGACGCGGCCCGAATACGCCGGCGGTGTCAGCTATGCCCAGCAGGCGAGAGACGCGAAGAAGGCGCTCCAGCTCGCAGCCGCGAACCCCTACGTCGAGATGTTCGTCTGGTTCATCTTCCGCGACAGCACGCCGCTGACCTGGTTCAGCGGAGTCGAGACGAAGACCGGTCACAAGAAGCCCGCCTACGCGGCGTTCGCCAGGACGGCCAGGACGATCAACGGACAGTCCCAGTTCGTCACCCCCGGCAAGCGCTTCAAGGTCACGGTCGCGATTCCGTTCCTGACCTACTACGACGCCACGCGCGCGAAGCTCGGCGCCACCTACACGATCCTCGACCGCCGCAAGGTGGTGGCGAGTGGCGACCCGCTGGTCAGGATCCAGCCGAACCAGACGGTTACCGTCCCCGTCTACTTCGAGCCCGTCAAGGGCAAGACGTACATCATGACCGTGATCTTCAACGACAAGAACGGCCAGACGGAGAAGCAGACGATCGCGCTGCTCCCCGCCATCAAGTGACCCTCACGGTCTGACCGAGGCCGACCTTCGATAGGGTCGCTGTGAATGGGACGGCTCGACGGCAAGACCGCGATCGTCACCGGCGCGTCCAGTGGGATCGGCGCCGCGACCGCACGGGCGCTCGCCGGGGAGGGGGCCCGCGTCGTCGGCGGGGCCAGGCGGGTCGAGCGGCTCGAGACCGATGTCGCGCTCGAGCTCGACGTCACCGACCCGGAGAGCTGCGACCGTTTCGTCACCGCCGCGGGCCCCGCTGACATCCTCGTCAACGCCGCCGGGCTCGCGCTCGGCCGGGAGCCTTTCACCGAGTCGACCGAGGAGGACGAGCGCACGATCTTCGAGACGAACGTCAACGGGCTCGTCCGGATGACGCGCCTGGTGCTCCAGCGCTCGCTGCGCGAGCCCGGGCACGTGGTCAACATCGGCTCGATCGCAGGGCGCTGGGCCTACCCGAACGGCGCGACGTACATTGCCTCGAAGTTCGCCGTCCGCGGCTTCGGCCGTGCGCTCCGCGAGGATCTGCTCGGGAGGGACATCCGCGTCACCACGGTCGACGCGGGCCTCGTCGAGACGGAGTTCTCACTGGTGCGTTTCCGCGGCGACGCCGACAAGGCGCAGTCGGTCTACGAGGGGACGCGCCCGCTGAGCGGCGCCGACGTGGCGGAGTGCGTCCTGTTCGCCGTCTCCTGCCCGGCCCACGTGGTCGTCGACGAGCTCGTGGTCATGTCGATCGACCAGGCCAACGGTTTTCGCGTCCACCGGAGCTGATTCCGCCCCCCTCCGGGGCGAGGGCCTCAGGTGGCGCGCTTGTCCCAGTAGCGGCGCAGGCCGTGCCAGGACTGGCCGAACGAGTCGATCGGGTCGTGCAGAAGTGGTGCGTCCTCGCCGGTCTGCGGCCGGGCGGCCGCGACGAATTCGGCCTCGGTCATGCCCTCGCGCACCCGTTCGGCCCAGAGCTCCAGCTCGGCCCGCAGGCGTGCGAGGTGCTCGGGAACGTCGGTGGCGATCCCGAAGTGGATCAGGGCCAGCCGGCTCGGTGCGCGGCGCTCGATCTCGTCGATCGTCCGGCGCCAGCCGTCGAGGTCGATATCGGGAGGAGGCGAGAGGGGGAGGACGTAGGCTGCCGGCTGCGGGCGGACGCCGCACGCATCGCCGGCCAGCAGCGTTTCGCCGCGGAAGTAGGAGGCGTGATGCGACGCATGGCCCGGGGTCGGGAAGGCCTCCCAGCCGAGGACGTCTCCGGAGGCGATCCTGATGTTCCGCTCCGGGACGGGCGCGAGCTCCCCCCAGAGCCGGTCGAAGCTCTCGCCGTAGAGCCGCCTCGCGGAGACCTCGAGTCGCGAAGGGTCGATCATGTGCGGTGCGCCGATCTCCGAGACCCAGACCCTCAAGCCCGGATGCTCGCGGACGATCGCCCCGGTCGCTCCGGCGTGGTCGAGGTGGATGTGCGAGACGAACAAGTCATGGATGTCGGTGAGGTCGAGCCCTCTTCCGGCAAGCGCGGAGCGCAGCTGCGGCAGCGTTGTCGACGGGCCGCAGTCGAAGAGCGCGAGGCCCTCGGTCGTGTCGACGAGGTAGCTCGCGATCGCACGCGGCGTCCCGAGGAATTCGAGGTCGATCAGCTCGAGCAATTACGAGGCGGGCACGCGGGTGGGCGTCTTGACGAGAGCCGCTTCGAGGTCGGCGAGCAGGTCCCCGACCGCCTCGATCCCGACCGACAACCGGATCAGGTTGCGGGGAGCGGCGAACGGGGCGTCGGCGGTCGAGGCGTGCGTCATCCGGGCGGGATGCTCGATCAGGCTCTCCACGCCGCCGAGCGACTCGGCGAGCTGGAACAGCTTCGTCCGGGCCGCAAGGGCGACCGCCTCCTGCTCGGACTCGACCAGGAACGAGACCATGCCGCCGAAGTCACGCATCTGCTGGCGTGCGACCTCGTGGCCGGGATGCCCGGGCAGGCCGGGGTAGAGCACCCGCTCGACGCTCGAATGCTCGTCGAGGAAGGCCGCGACGGCCCGCGCGTTCTCGCAGTGCTGGCGCATCCGTACCGCGAGCGTCTTGATCCCGCGCAGGACGAGCCAGGCGTCGAAAGGCCCGGGGACGGCGCCGAGCGACTTCTGCAGGAACCGGAGACGCTCGCCGAGCGCCTGGTCGCTCGTGCCGACGAAACCGCCGATCACGTCGGAGTGGCCGCCGAGGTACTTCGTCGTCGAGTGGACGACGAGGTCGGCGCCGAGTTCCAGCGGCCGCTGGAGGTAGGGCGAGGCGAAGGTGTTGTCGACCGCGAGGATCGCTCCCGCGGCGTGGGCGGTCTCGGCGGCGCGACGGATGTCGACGATGTTCAGGAGCGGGTTCGACGGGGTCTCGACCCAGACGAGGGGAACGTCGTCACCGAGATAGGAAGCGAGATTCTCGTCGAATTCCTCGGCGGGGACATAGGTGAAGCGGTAGCCCTTCGGCTCGTACACCTGGGAGGTCATCCGGTAGACGCCGCCGTAGACGTCGGCGATCAGCACGACGCGCTGACCCGGGTCGACGAGGTGCATCAACGTGGTCGTCGCTCCGAGCCCGGAGGAGAAGGCGACGCCGTGATCGGCGCCTTCGAGGCTCGCGAGCGCGGTCTCGAGCGCGTCCCGCGTCGGGTTCGCGACCCGGGAGTAGTCGTAGCCCTTGTGCTTGCCCACCTCCTCCTGCACGTAGGTCGAGGTCTGGTAGATGGGCGTGATCACAGCCCCCGTCGCCGGGTCGGGCTCCTGTCCTGCGTGGATCGCGCGCGTCTCGAATTCCACGGGTCGATGCTATCCGCCGCGTCCAGAATGCCGGCTTGCGCCGGTTGCGGGCAGCTGCGCGGAGGCGACCGAGCGCGTGCGGGCGCGGCTAACGCTCGCCTGCGAGCCCGAGCGTGCGGGCAAGGCGGGCGGAGGCCCGCTCGAGCGGCTCGTCCAGCTTGCGGCGGATGCCCGGCTCCGGGGTGAATCGCCTGATCTGCAGTAGACCACGTTCACGGTCGACCTTCAGGTCTGCCCGGCCGACGAAGCGCTCACCGACGAGCAACGGCAGGACGTAGTAGCCGTAACGCCGCTCGGGCTCCTTCTTGTAGACCTCGATCAGGTGGTCGAACCCGAACAGCCGGCGCAGGAACGGACGGTCCCACATCAGGTTGTCGAACGGACAGAGGAGAACGGGCGCAGTGGGCGCCCCGTCGATCACCTTGGCCACCCGGACGACGACCGGCGGGCCTCCGTCGCTCACGGCGAGCCGCCGCACCAGCCCTTCGGCGACGAGCGCATCGACGTGAGGGCCGATCTCCTTGACCCCTCCCGGGAACCGGCAGTGCTCGACGATCCCGGCCTCGGTGAGTGCGCCCCGGCCCTCGACGGCACGGAGCGCATACCGCTTGCGGAACTCGTCCCGGCCGGGCACGGGCGCCTCGAGATGGGCTCGTGGGATCACCCGCTCGGGCAGGTCGTAGGCGCGCTGGAAGCCCTTCCGGCCGGCGATCGCGACCTCGCCGGCGGCGAAGAGGTGCTCGAGCGCGCGCTTGGCCGGCTTCCAGCCCCACATGGGCTCGCTTCGCCCCTCGAAGGCGCGTACAGGCAGCGCCCCCTCGTCGCGGATCCGTGCGAGCACCTCACGTTCGACCGCCCGCCCCTCCGCCGTGCGCTCCCGACCCCACCAGTGCCGATCCGCGAGCTCGGCCATTCGCCGCTTGAAGAGGCCGTAGTCCTCGATCGGCAGGAGGCAGGCCTCATGAGCCCAGTACTCGAAGATGCGGCCCTGGCCCAAGAGCTGGGAGACGACTGCCTCGTCGAAGGCGCCGACCCGGGAGGCGAGCGTCAGCCGGTGCGCCCGGTCGACGGTCGAGATCGAGTCGAGCTGGACCGCACCGAGCCGGTGGATCTCGGCGACGATCTCGGCCGGACGCGCGCGCCGAAACCGTGCCGCGTACCCCTGGTGGGCGACGACGAACCGCCGGAGCTGTTCGAGCCGGACCGTCTCCACCGGCGCGAACGGTAGCCGAGCGCCGTCGAGCCGGGCCGGCTCCGCCGCCTGCCCCGGCGGGTCGACTGTGGACGCAATTTCACAGAGATGTTGCAGAGCCGTAGCGATTAGGCGCGCTTCTTGCCGTTACGATCGATGCAGAGGGTGGTGGTGGCGCCCCACCCAGGGCGGGGGTCGGCTCGGGGGCGGGGCTTGCCCGCGCGGACCCGCGTGGCGGCAGGGCCGCAGGAGCGTGCGCTCAGCGGCTGTGCGCGAGGTACTCGAGCAGGTCGGAGCGCGTGATCACGCCGGCGGGCCGGCCGGCATCGGCGACGAGCACGGCGTTCGTGCCTCCGGTCAGCGCGGCGACGATCTCGTCGACGGACGCCGACGCCTCGACGATCGGAAGCGGCGGCTGCATCGCGGTAGCGACGTCCTCGTGGAGTGCGTCGGCGTTCTTGAAGACGCGGTCGAGCAGGTCGCGATCCTGGAGCGAGCCGACGACGTCGACCAGAGTCGCAGGCTCGCCGTCACGCACGACCGGCAACTGCGAGATCGAGTAGCGCTGCATCACGTCGATCGCCTCGCCGACCTTCTGGTGGGAGGAGATGGTGACGAGGGCCGGCACGACGTGCGCCTCCTCGTCCTTCGACGACAGGAGCCTCGCGACCGTCGGGGCAGGGGCCGTCCGCTCCAGGAATCCGTGCTCGAGCATCCAGTTGTCGTCGACGAACTTCGACAGGTATGAGCGGCCCGAGTCGGGCAGCATCGCCAGCACCCGCGCCTCCGGGCCGAGCCGGCTCGCCACCTGGATCGCGGCCCACACCGTCGTGCCCGAGGAACCGCCTGCGAGCAGCCCCTCCTCGCGCGCGAGCCGCCGCGCGATCCTGAACGAGTCGCGGTCGGAGACGCGGATCCACTCGTCGACGACGGCCGGATCCATCGTCTCGGGCCAGGTGTCCTTGCCGATCCCTTCGACGAAGTACGGGTGCAGATCGCCCTCGCCGACGGCCGTGTAGACCGATCCCTCCGGGTCGGCGCCGACGATCAGGGTCTTCGAGCCCTGCTCCTTGAAGTAGCGGCCGACACCGCTGATCGTGCCGCCCGTTCCGACCGAGATCACCAGGGCGTCGATCTCGCCGCCCGTCTGCTCCCAGATCTCGGGGCCGGTGCGGCGGTAATGCGCCTCGGGATTCGCCAGGTTCGAGTACTGGTCGGGCTTGAAGCCGCCGGGGATCTCCTCGGCGAGCCGCGAGGAGACCGAGTAATACGACTCGGGCGAGTCGTGCTCGACCGCCGTCGGCGTGATCACCACCTCGGCACCGTGCGCACGCAGGATCGAGATCTTCTCCTGGCTCATCTTGTCCGGCATGACGAAGATGCAGCGGTAGCCCTTGATGGCGGCAGCGATCGCCAGGCCGACGCCCGTGTTGCCCGAGGTGGGCTCGACGATCGTCCCGCCGGGCCGGAGCCGGCCGTCTCGCTCGGCCGCCTCGATCATCGCAAGCCCGATCCGATCCTTTAGCGAGCCCCCGGGGTTCATGTACTCGAGCTTGCCGAGGATCGTCCCCGGCACCTCGCGCGAGATGCGATCGAGCCGGACGATCGGCGTCGCACCGATCAGGTCGAGCACGCTCGGATACTCGCGCGGCATCGCGCAGAAGGCTATCGTGACGCGCGACGCGCGTTCGGGCCGGACGGGGTGCGGCGCGACCGAGTGGTCTGACCGGCAACGTTCGCCGGGTCTCCGGCCCGCGATCACACTGCGCCATAGCCCGCCCTCGTCCTTGTCAAGGCAACCAGCCTTGCCTTCGGACGATGACGGACTCTGACTTGGTGCTCGCGACCCAGAAACCGAACAACGTTGCCGGTCAAACCACTAGGCGGTGACGGGGGCCGCCTCCGCCGCCGGCGCGAGCTCGTCGCGCCGGATCAGCGTCACCGTCGCGAGCAGGCACGCCACCGCGACGCCGACCATCATCCAGAACGCCCACTGTGAGCCGCTCGTGAATGCCTGGGGGAACTTGACCCCGGCGTTCAACTCGTGGTTGAAGTGGCTCAGCGAGACCGACGAGGCGACCGCGACGCCGACCGCGCCGCCGACCTGCTGGGCGGTGTTGATCAGTCCCGAAGCGAGCCCGGCCTCGCGTTCCCCGACCCCGGCGAGTGCCGCGATCGAGACGGGAATCCACGTGAACGGGAGCGAGACGCCGATCAGCAGGTACCCCGGGAGGAGGTCGCTCGCGAACGACGCGCCGGCCGGCACCTGCGTGTACCAGACCATGCCCGCGATCATCGCGACGAATCCGGCTGCCATCACCGGCTTGGCTCCGAACTTCGTCGTCAGCCACTGCGCGAGCCCGGCCCAGAGCACCGCGCTGCCGGCCGTGACGGCGAACGTCACGCCGGTCTTCAGCGCCGAGTAATGCAGTACCTGCTGGACGTAGAGCGTCAGGACGAAGAAGTTCGCGAACGTCGCCGCTCCGAGCAGCACACCCGTGACGTTCGCCCCGGCGACCGTGCGGATGCGGAAGATCGAGAACGGCATCAGCGGGTGCCGGGCCCTTGTCTCGATCACCAGGAACGCCGCCAGGAGGATCGCGGAGGCTGCGAGGCGCGACAGGGTCCAGCCCGTGCCCCAGCCGTGGTCGGGCGCTTTCGAGATGGCGTAGACGAGCAGCGCGATCCCGCCCGTCACGGTCACCGCCCCGGCGACGTCGGGCGAGCTGTGCTGCTCCGCGCGGCTCTCGCGAACGAGCCTGGGCGCGAGGGCGAAGGCGAGGGCGCCCACCGGGACGTTGATGAAGAAGATCCACTCCCAGCCGGCGTACTTGGTCAGGACCCCGCCCGCGAGCACGCCGACTGCAGCGCCCGAGCCGCCCATGGCGCCCCAGATCCCGAGTGCCTTGTTGCGCTCAGCGCCCTCCTCGAACGTCGTCATGACGATCGACAGTGCTGCAGGCGAGATGATTGCGGCGCCGAGGCCCTGAACGGCGCGCGAGGCGATCAGTACCGCCTCGGAGGACGCAAGACCGCAGGCGAATGACGCAGCCGTGAACAGGACGACCCCGACCAGGAACACACGGCGCCGCCCGAACAGATCGGCGGCGCGGCCTCCGAGCAGCAGGAAACCGCCGAACGTGATCGCGTAGGCGGTGATCACCCACTGGAGGTTGTCGCGTGAGAAGTCGAGCGACTTGCCGATCGACGGTAGAGCCACGTTGACGATCGACACATCGAGGATCGTCATGAAGAACGCGGCGCACACCACTGCGAGCGCCTTCCACCGAAGCGGGTCCAGCTCTGCCATCGTGATCTCCCTCCCAGTCGCTTGCCTGCCAAAAACGTCGGAGCGCGAAACACTATTCCCGGCTTCGTCCCATGCCGAGACTGGTCCCTTCGGGGTCTGAAGTTACCGAAATCGCTCACGGAGTTAGCGGCGCGAAGCGTCCGCTAACGACAGCGCCTTCGAAGCCATAGAAGCTCCACGCTCACCATGCCGCAACCAACGGCGCCCGTATCGAGCTCGCCGTAAGGCGAGCGAGAGCCTCTTGGTTGCAGCGCCGGCTTAGCCGGCGCTGCAACTGGAGCGAACCCTGGCATGCCGCTGACGCTCCGCACCAAGCTCGCCATAGCCCCGGCGCACGAGGAAGAAGGGGGCACGCGGGGGAAACATGGTTTCCCCCGCGCCGCCTTTAGTGGCGGAAATGGCGGCGTCCGGTGACGACCATCGCAGCGCCGGCAGCCTCGACCGCGGCGATTACCTCGCCGTCGCGCTTCGAACCGCCCGGCTGGATCAGTGCGGCGATCCCCGCGTCGAGTGCGAGCTGCGGACCGTCGGCGAAGGGGAAGAACGCGTCGCTTGCAAGCACCGAGCCGGCAGGATCGTGCCCGAGCTGCTGCGCCTTCTCGATCGCGATCCGGACCGCATCCACACGACTCATCTGACCGGCGCCGATCCCGATCGTCTGCAGGCCGTTCGCGACCACGATCGCATTCGAGCTCACGTGCTTGCAGACACGCCAGGCGAAGAGGAGGTCGTCCCAGCGGTCGTCGCCGACGGCCCCTGCGACGACCTGCATCCCCTTGCGGTCGTCGATCTCGGCGTCGCGCTGCTGGACGAGCAGGCCTCCGAGCACACGTTTGTAATCTCGCTCGCGCGGCGTGTCCGCGCGACGCTCGCGGTCGCGGAGGATCCGCAGCGCCGGTTTCGCCTGCAGCACCTCGAGCGCCTCGTCGTCGAGCTCGGGGGCGAGCAGCACCTCGACGAAGTGCTCCGCGATCCGTCGAGCCAGCTCGCCGTCCACGGGCCGGTTGAGCACCAGGACGCAGCCGAACGCCGAGACCGGGTCGGCGGCGATTGCGCGGCCGTAGGCGTCGTCGATCGTCCCGGCGACGGCGACCCCGCATGGGTTCGCGTGCTTCACGACGACCGCGACGGGCTCCGAGAACTCACGCGCGATCCGGCGCGCTCCCTCGAGATCGACCAGGTTGTTGTAGGAGAGCTCGCGCCCGGCGAGCTGGTTGACGCGGGAGAGGAGATGGCGGCGTGATCCGACCTCTTCGTAGTAGGCGGCGGTCTGGTGGGGGTTCTCGCCGTAGGCGAGGTCGGTGATCTTGCGGAAGGTCAGCGTCAGCTGGTCGGGGAAGAACTGCGCCTCGGCGAACCAGCGCGCGATCGCGGCATCGTAGGCCGCAGTCACGGCGAAGGCCTCGGCGGCCAGCGCGCGGCGCGTCTCGGGCGACAGTTTCCCGTCGCCGAGCTCGGCGAGGACGGGGTCGTACTGCTCCGGGCGGCAGACGACCGCGACGTGTGCGAAGTTCTTGGCCGCTCCCCGCAGGAGCGACGGCCCGCCGATGTCGATCATCTCGATTACGTCGGCCTCGTCCATCCCCAGCCGGCTCGCGACCGACGTGAACGGGTAGAGGTTGACGCACACGAGGTCGAACGGCTCGATTCCCTGGTCTGCGAGTGTCGCGCGGTCCTCGTCGACCTCGAGCCGTGCGAGGATGGCCGCGTGGATACGCGGATGGAGCGTCTTCACCCGGCCGCCGAGCATCTCGGGAGCGCCCGTGACGTCCTCGACTCTCGTCACCTCGAGTTCCTGCTCTTCGAGGAAGTCGGCGGTGCCGCCCGACGAGACGAGCTCGTAGCCGAGGTCGGCGAGGCCCCGCGCGAAGGTGTCGATCCCGTGCTTGTCGTACACGGAGATGAGCGCTCTCATCGCCTGCTCGGCCTCCCCGGGAGCACACCGCTGCCCGCGGTCGCGAGCAGCTCCGAGACGACCTCGGGCAGAAGGCGGTGCTCGACGGCATGGGTCCGGTCGAGGAGCGTCTCCCGCGGGTCGACCGCAAGCGTCTCCTGACGCAGCACGGGGCCCGTGTCGAGCCCTTCGTCGACGAGGTGGATCGTCACCCCGGTCGTCTCGATTCCCGAGGCGAGGACGTCGTCGATGGGGTGGGCGCCCGGAAAGTCGGGCAGGAGAGAAGGGTGGACGTTGACGACGCGACGGGGGAAGCGGTCGAGGAACGGCTTCGTCAGCAGGTGCATGTAGCCGGCCAGCACGACGAGCTCGACGCCGTGCTCTTCGAGCCAAGTCGCCATCACGAGGTCACGCTCCCCACGATCTGGGTGGCAGGCGAGAGAGAAGGTCGCTGTCGGGATGCCGGCCGCTCGTGCACGGATGAGAGCGTAAGCATCGTTCCGGTTGGAGGCGACGGCAGCGACCGGCAGACCGCCGTCGATCAGGGCCTGCAGGTTCGTCCCGTCGCCCGAGACGAGGACGCCGATCACCGGATCCGCCCGATCACCGTCTCGCCCGGAGCCGCCTCGGCGACGACCGCGCACCAGCCGATCCCGAGGTTGAACACGTGCCGCAGCTCCTCTTCGGGAACGTGGCGGCCCAGCCACGCGAACACAGGCGGCCGTGCCCACGCATCCCAGTCGATCTCGGCGAGCAGCCCGGCCGGGAGCACCCGAGCGAGGTTCCCGAGGATCCCTCCGCCGGTGACATGCGCGAACGCGCGTGCTCGGCCGAGCAGCCCGCGCGCGTCGTCGAGGTAGAGCCTGGTCGGTGCGAGCAGATCCGGCCCGTCGTAGTCCTCGAGCTCGAGGACCCGGCGCACGAGCGTGAACCCGTTGGCGTGGACGCCCGCCGAAGCGAATCCGATCACGGCGTCTCCGGCCTCGACCGTGCTTCCGTCCACGAGCTCGTCGCGGTCGACGACGCCCACGCACGTGCCGGCGAAGTCGAGCTCGCCGTCGCGGTAGATCCCGGGCAGCTCGGCCGTCTCGCCCCCGACGAGCGCGACCCCGGCCGCCCGGCAGACCCCGGCCGCGCCCTCGACGAGCTCCGCGACCTCCTCGAGGTCGATCCTGCCGGCCGCGACATAGTCGAGCAGCATCAGCGGCGTCGCGCCGGTCGTGAGCACGTCGTTGATGCAATGCGCGGCGAGATCAGCCCCGCAGTCGCGCAGCCGTCCGCGGCCGCGCGCGAGCATCAGCTTCGTGCCGACCCCGTCGGTCGAGGCGGCGAGCAGGCGGCGGTCGTCGATCGGATGGAGGCCGGCGAAAGCCCCGAAACCGCTCGCGCCTGTCGACTCGACCGCGGCGCGCAACCGCTCGACGACCGCGTCGGCAACCGTCAGCGAGACGCCTGCCGACGCGTAGGTGTGGTCGGCGTCCATTGACCCTGAGTCTACGGTCCGACCCGGAGTGCCCGGACCGTCCGCGCAGGACGTCGGCAAGCCTGCGTCGGGCCGGGTTCTCCGCGCCCCGGCCTGCTCTCGAGGCGCACGACGCTCAGGTGAACCGCTCGGCGTAGAGCTCGGGCCGTCCCGGAGGACCGCCCGGGAGGAAGCGCACGATCGTCCCGCCGACCTCGACCGCCTCGGTATGGGAGTCGAGATCGAGGATCGCAGCGAGCGCTCCGGCCTGTCGCTCGGGTCCGTCCGAGCGGAGTTGCAGCTCAGCGAGCGAGAGCTCATCGGCGGCTGCGGCCAGGTTCTCGATCCAGTCGCGTGGAGGGTGGGCCTCGATCCGGTACCCCGCCTCCGTCGAGATGAGCGCTCGTCTCGACCCGTGCTGCTGGACGGGCAGCTGCCAGCTCGTCGCTCGGGCCAGCAGAGCCTGGAATTCGTCCTCGTCGAGCATCACGCCGACGTGGTCGAGCCTTGGCACCCGCCAGCGGCCGGGTTGAAGCACGACGTTGACCGCGCCCCGCTCGAGCTCGGTGAGGGTCAGCACGAACCCTGTGCGATCGAGCTCGTCCCAGGTGACTCCGGGCTCGACCGCCGTCCTGGTCTCGCCTGCCCGGCCGTGGCGCCCGACGAGCCGGAAGCCGAGCTTGCCGAGATAGCGCGCCTCGACGCCGCGGACGTCACTCGTCACGAGGTGGTAGTGGAAGAGACGCAACGAGGGCCCATTGTCTCCGCACGCCGACGCGCCTGCAGGAACACTTCCTGGATGCTGCTCGCGTCGGCCGCGACCACCTGGAACCTGGAGCCGCTCCAGCTCGCCCCGACGCTCGTCGCGTCGCTGCTCTACCTGCGCCGGACGAGGACGCTGGCGAGCCGCGGGCTGCCGGTTGCACGGCTCCGGCAGTTCCTCTTCTGGCTCGGGATCGCGCTCGTCGTCGTCGCGCTCAACTCGCCGATCGACGCCCTCGGCGAGAAGGACTTCTTCTTCGTGCACATGGTGCAGCACGTGTTGCTGGGCGACCTGGCGCCGCTCTGCTTCGTCGCCGGGCTGACCGGGCCCGTGCTGCGTCCCGTGCTCGCCTTTCGGGCGGTCGATCGCCTCCGGTTCCTCACCCATCCGCTGGTCGCGCTACCCCTGTGGGCCGTCGACCTCTACGCCTGGCACGTGCCGTTCCTGTACCAGGCGGCGCTCCACAACAACGCCGTCCACGCGCTCGAGCATGCGCTCTTCTTCACCTGCGGCGCCCTGATGTGGTCCCCGGTGCTCGAGACGCTTCCCGCGCCGGCCTGGTTCGGCACCGGCTGGAAGCTCGGCTACATCATCGCCGTCCGCTTCATCGAGACGATCCTCGCGAATGTCTTCATCTGGTCGCAGACGCTCTACTACCCCTGGTACCGGCACCCGAGGCCGACCTGGGGGCTGAGCGCCCTCCACGATCAGAATCTCGCGGGCGTCGTGATGTTCGCCGAGGGTGGTCTGATCACGCTTGGCGCGCTCGCGTGGCTCTTCCTGCGCCTTGCCGCGGAGGGCGAGCTGAAGCAGGAGCTGATCGAGCAGGGGCTCGACCCGGTGCAGGTCGCCCGCGCGGTCCGGTTCGGGCGCGCGGGCGACCTGGGCGGAGGCAACACCGGGGCCTGCCCTAGCGGGCGCGGACGGGCTCGAAGCGGAGCTTCTCGGTGCCGGCCGGCACCGGAGTGGGGTACTCGCGGGTCAGGCAGGCACGGCAGAGCGCCGTTTCGGGGCGGAGCGTCGCCGCCTGCAGCCCCTCGAGCGAGAGGTAGGCGAGCGAGGTGGCGCCGATCGCCGCCCGCACGCCCTCGACCGTGCTGGAGGCGGCGATCATCTCGTCTTCGGTCGCGAGGTCGATGCCGTAGTAGCAGGGAGAGACGATCGGCGGCGAGGAGACCCGCACATGCACCTCAGCGGCGCCGGCGTCGAACAGCATCTGCACGATCTGGCGGGTCGTCGAGCCGCGGACGATCGAGTCGTCGACGATCACGAGCCGCTTCCCCGCAACCTCGGCCAGCGGATTGAACTTCATCCGGATCCCCTGCTCCCGCATGCCCTGCTCGGGCTGGATGAACGTGCGATGGACGTAGCGGTTCTTGATCAGGCCCTCGCTGAACGGGATCCCGGTCGCCCGCGAGAACCCGATCGCCGCAGGCGTGCCCGAGTCGGGGATCGGCAGCACCAGGTCGGCCTCGGCCGGTGCCTCCGCGGCGAGCCGCTCGCCCATGCGGACGCGCGCTCCGTGCACCTCGACGCCGTCGAGGCGCGTGTCGGGCCGGGCGAGGTAGAAGAACTCGAAGATGCAGAGCGCACCGCCGCCGGCCGGTTCGAGCGCCTGCTCCGAGCGGACACCCCGCTCGTCGACGATCAAGAGCTCGCCCGGGCGGACATCGCGCTCGAACGTGGCCCCGACGAGGTCGAGCGCGCAGGTCTCCGAGGCCACCACGGGATCGTCACCCAGCCGGCCGAGCACCAGCGGGCGGAACCCGTGTGAGTCCCGGAACGCGAACAGCTTGCCGTCGGCCAGCCCGACCACCGTCGCGGCGCCCTCGATCCGGTCGAGCGCCGCGGCGACCGCCTCGTCGAGCGGGCGGTCGTCGCCGGAGATCATCGCCGCGATTACCTCGCTGTCGGAGGTCGACGAGAGGCGGCTCGTCAGCTCCTCGCGGAGGGCATCTGCGTTGATCAGGTTGCCGTTGTGTCCGAGCGCGACCGTCCGGGCGGAGCCGTGGTGGATCAGCGGCTGGGCGTTCGCCCAGGCGCTCGAACCGGTGGTGGAGTAGCGCGTGTGACCGATCGCGACCTCGCCGTGGAGCCCCGAGAGCTTCTGCTCGTCGAAGACCTGCGTCACCAGTCCGAGGTCGCGAAGCCCGGTCAGCCGGCCGTGGTCGGAGACGGCGATCCCCGCCGACTCCTGGCCGCGGTGCTGCAACGCGTGGAGCCCGAAGTAACTGAGCCGAGCGACGTCACGATCGGGAGCGTAGATGCCGAAGACGCCGCACATCAGACCGCTCCGAGCTCGACGGCGTCGTCCCAGCCGATCGGGTCGCCGTCCCCGGGTGCCAGCGTCACGATCACACCGGGCCCTTCGGGGCAGGTGAGCGAGGAGACGGCGCCGCTCCAGGCGGCGGCCTCGCGCAGGGCGAGCGTCGCTCCGCCGCCTCCGACGTCGTGGGCGAGCGTGAACCGCTCGGCGTTGCGCCAGACGAAGTCGACGAGCCCGGCGCCCTCGCCGCGCAGGAGCACCGCCCGGTCGCCGGGTCGCCAGCGGGACGGGATGAGCGTGACGTCACGGACGAGCCCGACGCAGCCGACGACCGGGGTCGGCGGGATCGGCCTGCCGCCCGTCTCGTTGTAGAGGGAGACGTTGCCCGAGACGACCGGGATCCCGAGCTCGTCCGCAGCGCGGGCGATCCCGTCGATCGCCCGGGAGAGCTCCCAGGCGATCTCGGGGCGCTCGGGATTGCCGAAGTTGAGGCAGTCGGTCAGCGCGATGGGCTCGCCGCCGGCGCAGGCGACGTTGAGGGCAGCTTCCATGACCGCGCTCCAGCCGGCCCGGTACGGGTCGCGCTCGCCCGGCGGCGGGCCGTCGAGGGAGACGGCGAGCCCGCGTTTCCCGTCGAGCCGCAGCACGGCCGCGTCGAGCCCGGGCCGGCGGACCGTTCGCGAGCCGACGAGCTGGTCGTACTGCTCGAAGACCCACGTCGCCGGCTCGTCGTTCAGCGCGTTCCGCCGGCCCGGCGCGAGTTCGGCGGGCGCGGCCTGCTCGAGCTCGTAGCGCGGCGTCTCCTCGGTCAGGAGCGCGGCGGGGATCGCGCCGACGGTGCCGCCGCCGAGGAACACCCGCAGCTCGCCGTGATCGGTGACCTCGCCGATCACCGTGCACGGCAGCTCCCAGCGCTCGCAGGCCGCCCGCACATCGTCGACGAGGCCGGGTCTGACCACGGCCACCATGCGCTCCTGCGACTCCGAGATCATGATCTCCCACGGCTCGAGGCCCGGCTCCCGAAGCGGAACGCGGTCGAGGTGGACGTCGACGCCGGCGCCGCCGGCCGCCATCTCGGCCAGCGATGACGCCAGACCGGCCGCGCCGCAGTCCTGCAGGCCGACGACGAGGTCACGCTCGACGAGATCGAGTGACACTTCGATCAACGCCTTGCCGCGAAACGGGTCGCCGATCTGGACGGACGGGCGCTTGTCGCCGGATCCCTCGAGGTCCTGGCTGGCGAGCACCGACGCGCCGCCGATCCCGTCACGGCCCGTCAGGGCGCCGTAGAGGACAATTGCGTTGCCGGTGCCGGTCGCCTTCGCGCGCAGGACGCGCTCCGTCGGCAGAAGCCCGACGCACATCGCGTTGACGAGCGGGTTCGCGCCGTAGGCCGCGTCGAAGACCGTCTCGCCGCCGACGGTCGCCACCCCGACGGAGTTCCCGTACTGGCCGATCCCGGCGACCGCGCGGCGGAAGTGCCAGTCCGGCGCTCCGAAGCGGAGCCCGTCCAGCAGCGCGATCGGCCGGGCTCCCATCGCGACGATGTCCCGGAGGATGCCGCCGACCCCGGTCGCCGCGCCCTGGAACGGCTCGACCGCGGTGGGATGGTTGTGCGACTCCACCTTGAAGGCGACCGCGAGCCCGCCCCCGACGTCGACGACGCCGGCGTTCTCGCCGGGGCCCTGGAGCACCCGCTCGCCGGACGAGGGCAGGCGGCGCAGGAGCAGCGCGGAGTGCTTGTAGCCGCAGTGCTCGGACCAGAGCACGGAGAAGACCGCGAGCTCGAAGTCGTTCGGCGACCGGCCGAGCAGCTCACGAATACGGTCGAACTCCCAGTCGGTGAGACCGAGCGCGCGGTGGAGTGGCTGCTCGGCGACGGCGTTCAGGCATTCAGTGTATCGGGGCGGCCCGATGCTCCCCGGGCGAGGCGGCCGCCGGCCGGAGCGGGGCGGCCCGTCGCCGGCTGCCGTCCCCCGAACAGGTGGTGCCCTTCCGGGCAACCCAACCCCCCTTTTCGAGGGATGGCCCCCAGGGGCGCGGCCGTCGATGCATCGGCCGACTGGGCATGCGCCGCACAATCGCCATCATCGCAACGCTCTGCGCCGCCTTTCTGGTTGCTTCGCCGGCCGAGGGAGGCAGCACGACGGCCACCGGCTGCGGCGTGAAGCCGTTCTCCTATGCCGGCCTCCAGGCCGACGACAAGGCACACGGCGTCTCGGCCACGCTCACCACGACCGCCCCGCCGTCGGTCTCCGACGGGCATGTCGGCGGCTGGATCGGGCTCGGAGGCGCGGGGGCCGGGCCCGGGGGGAAGGCCGAGTGGATTCAGGCAGGCCTGGCTGCTTTCGCCTCTGACCGGACGAGCCACCTGTACTACGAGGTCACCGTCGCAGGGTCACAGCCCAAGTACGTGGAGATCGACCCGACGGTCGCGCCGGGCGTCTCCCACCATGTCGCCGTCCTCGAGATGTCCGGCAGGAAGTCGTGGTGGCGTGTCTGGGTCGACGGCAAGTCGGTCAGCCCGCCGATCTACCTGCCGGGCAGCGACAACGCCTGGTACCCCCAGGCGGTCGCCGAGAACTGGAACGGCGGCACGGGCGCCTGCAACTCGTACTCCTACCGATTCACGAATGTCGCATTGGCTCAGGCGAACGGCGGGGTGTGGCGGCCTTTGAAGCAGAGCTCCATCCTCCAGGATCCCGGCTACCACGTCGTGCGCGTCTCGAAGACCCCGGCCGACTTCCTCGCCGCGAGCCTCACCGCCTGAGGTCCGGGCGAGCGTGAGCGGGGTGCGCGGGCCTGCCCTGCCGTGGTGTGCACTCTTTGCCGGTTGCAGCCGGCCGGTGCGCTCGGCGCAGTCAGACGCTGTTGGTCGCGACGATGACCCTCACCCGTGCGAGGCTCCTCGCCTTGACGGTCCTGCCGTTGGGTGATTTGCCGGTCGCGATGGCGATGTTGGTGAAGTTGCTCGAGACCGTCTTGCTCGTGCAGGAGTACGTCTTCGACTTGCCGCGGGTGAAGCTCTTGAGGTTGCGGCTGCAGCTCGGCGAGCGCGGGTCGATGACCCTGACCGAGTGGAGGGCGACGTCGCCCGTGTTGGTGACCCTGATGGTGAAGTGGGCGGCGGCGTACGTGACGGCCGTCCTGGTCGCGCCCGTCCTCGTGGTGGTGGTGACGATCCTGGTCGTCAGCGTCTGGTGCCTGGGTCCCTCGACGATCCTGATCCGCGGGTGCTGCGGCGGCACGAACGCGGCGACCTTGACGTTCGCGTGGCCCGTCGCCTTGACCGCAGCGCTCGTCGGCGGCTCTCCGGTCGCGACGGCGACGTTCCGGAAGGCCGCCGTCACGTTCGTCCTGGCGCAGCGATAGCTCTTCGACTGCCCGACCCCGAGCGCGCCCAGGCCGTGGTTGCACCCGGGTGAGAGCGTGTCGGCGACGGTCACGTTGCTCAAGGTGACGTCGCCGCTGTTGCTGACCGTGATGGTGAACCTGGCGGTACCGCCGATACCGAGCGTCTGTGTCCTCGGCGTCTTGGCGATCGCGATGGCCGGATGATGAGTCACCACTGGAGGCGTCACCACCGGAGGCGTCGGCGGGGCGGTCACCGCGACCGGGGCCGTGTCGGTCGCCGTCACGTTCGGGCCAGACGGCGGGGTGCCCGTCGCGATCACGCTGTTGACGAAGCTCGACGTCGCACCGGCAAGCGAGCAGTTGAAGCTGATGCTCGCTCCGGGGGCCATCGACGCCAGCGCGCCGAGCCCGGGTGACGAGCTCGTCTTCGAGCAGTCGGGCGAGAGCGCGTCGCTCGTGTTCACGTCGGTCAGGGTCACGTTCCCCGTATTCGTGACCACGATCGAGAACGACGCGGTCCCACCTGCCGAGATCGTCTGCCCCTTCGGGCTCTTCGTGACCGAGATCGACGGATTTTGGGGACTCGACGGCGGCGCGACCCAGTGCTTGATCGCGTTCGGCCCGTTCGAATGACCGGGCGCCGCGATGCCGGTCGTCCGGGTCATCGTGGCGCCACCGGCGACGGCGGGAACGGTGACGGTGACGGACGCCTGCATGGTGTCGTTCCCGACCGTGGACGAGCTGGTCGTGATCGTGCAGGACCCACCGGTGGTGGTGCAGGTGTTGCCGGAAAGGAAGTGACCGACCGATCCCGAGCGCAACGTGAACGTCACCGTCGTCCCGTCCGGGGGCGCGACGAACTCCGACGCGTTCCCGCTGTTGATGAACACCTGTGCCGTGAACGTCTGCGTCGCACCCACGACGTTCGATGCCTCGGGCGGGCCGACCGTGATGTAGGAGTCGACCACGGAAGAGGTTTCACCCGGATCGGTGCATGCTCCGGAAACGGACTTGTTGCCCGTATCGCCCGCGAAGCTCGCTATCCACACGTACGTGCCGGTGCCCGCCGGCGGCATGAAGGGCGCTGCGGTGTAGGTCGGGTTACCGCTGCCCGCCTCCGTGCCTGTGGTCGCAGTCGGGATGGGACCGAGCGTGTTCAGCGGGGTCGTGCAGCCGGCGGCCTTGCTGTAGACGTTGAAGGTGACCAGGCTCTTGTCCGGCGTCCCGGCCGCGCTCGCGAGCGTCGCCGTGTCGGTGATCGTTCCGCCGGTTTCGACCGGGCCGGAGGCGCTCGTCGTGAGTGTCGGTGTCGCCTGCGGGACGGTCAGAATGGCGCAGGCCTCGCCGGACTCTCCGCCTGTCCTCTCCTCGTCGCCGCTGTGGACGAGGAACTGCACGCGATATCGATGCCCCGGCATGAGGGCGCCGTCGTTGGCCGTCAGGGTGTCGACATTCCAGCGGACCTCCGAGCTGTAGCTCTCCGAACCCGAATTGATGCCGGTATCGAACGCCTCCGCCTCCGTTCCGAGGTTCGTCCCGTTTCCCTTTCCCGGATCGTCGGCATCGTCGTCTCCAGCTGCAAAGGGCTTCCAGGTCCCGGCGACGAAGACCGGCTTGCCGGCGCCCGTGGTGCCGCCACCCGAGCCGCTGTTGAGAGCCTGCCAGTCGCCTGCCGCAGGCCCGCTCGAGTAGGCGACCGTAGCACCGCTCGAATGGGCCGTTGCGAGCTTGGCGGCCAGTGTCAGCGTGCTGCCGGAGATGGCGGAGATCGTGGTCGAGTCCGCATCGATCGTGATCGTGTCGCCGACCATGAAGGGGGCGGTACTCGTGACCGCGATGCTGGTCGCGTTCGACGCGGTGTTGCCGGCCAGCGTTGTCGAGAGGCTCGTGACGTCGGTGACGAACGCCGCCGGGTAGATCGGTCGATGGAGCGGATCGATCGCGCTCGGGTCGCCGACCGAGAGCGGCGAACCCCCCAGCGCGGCGCTACCGTCGCCGTTCAGCCCGTCGTCGCTCGAGGGGTTCGCCGGCGTACCGAAGTTCTTGGCGGCGAGCGCGGTGCCGAACGGCGTGGTCGTGTAGCCGTTCGCATCCGCGCCGAGCGCCAGCGCGTGCTCGTCGCTGTAGAACGCGTTGATCGTCGCACTCGAGCCGGTGCCGGTGATGGTGGCGCCCTTGATCATCGTGCTCTCGTGGAACTTGTAGGAGCTGTACGGCGTGCCGGGCGAGAACGTGGAGACGGTGCCGGAGTAGCCGCAGGTGTCGGCCGTCGCCGGCGGCGCAGCCGGCAGGCTTCGACTCGAGCTCGAGGAGCTGGACTTTGCCGGTGCGGCCACCGTGACCATTCCGGCCGCGACAACCGCAAGAGCCGACGCCAACACATATCGGCGGCACCAAACGCGACCGATCAAGCGTTCCATAACCCCAACCCTCGATACCCGTTGACTTGGCGCCCCCAGAGCGCGGACTCGGAACCTATCGTAGGCCGGTATCTCGACGCAAGGGGTCTGGGTCGACCTAGCCGAACGGGTCGATCGACACTCCGGCTCGGCGAGCTTTCGGCAATGGAATCCGCCCTGAGCAGCAAGATCCCGGGCGGGCGCCGGGACCGCCGGCCCGCGGCTTGAGAAGACCACGGCCGCGAGCGGCAGTCGGATAGAGAGGAGCGCCGGACGGCGCCTGAACGACTGATCCAGTCGGGTCGCCGAGCGCTGGCATCCACCTCCTGGAGAGCTGCTGGCAGGATGGGATCACATACGATCGGGAGATGAGCCGATACCTGCACACGATGTACCGAATCACCGACCCTGCGAAGAGCCGCGCCTTCTACGAGGCGCTTGGCCTGGAGTTCCGGCGAGAGCTACCGATCGTCCGCAACGGCGAGCTCGAGGCGACCAACTACTTCTTCGCCGCCCCCGGACAGGAGGAAGAGCTCGAGCTGACCTTCAACCACGACGGCCGCAGCTACGAGATGGGAACCGCCTACGGCCACATCGCGCTCGGTGTCGACGACCTCGACGAGACGCTCGCCCAGCTCAAGGAGGAGGGGATCGAGCCGGAACGCGAGCCCTACCGCGTCCGCGAGGGCGGCTCGCGGCTGTGTTTTGTGAGAGACCCTGAGGGCTACCGGATCGAATTGATCGAACGATCCGGCGACTGATCGGCGGAATCGAAGCCGCCCGCCGGCGCGTCTCGCCGGGCTCAGGCCGGACCCAGCCGGAGCTCGGCGGTCACGATCGACGAGCCCGATGCTGCCTCGCCCTGGACTCTGCGAAAGTTGCGGCATGCTTCTCTACGACAGTCCCGTTTCGGGCAACTGCTACAAGGTGCGGCTGCTGCTCGCTCATCTCGGGATCGCCTTCGAACGGCGGACGGTCGACGTGGTCGACCGCTCGAATCGTGGCGCGTTGCTCGGCGGGCTCAATCCAGCGCTTCGCGTGCCGACGCTCGTGCTCGACAACGGTCGGGCGCTCGGAGAGTCCGGGGCGATCCTGTGGTACTTCGCCGAGGGGACGAGCTTCGTCCCCGACGATCGGTACGAGCGCGCCCAGGTGCTCCAGTGGATGTTCTTCGAGCAGTACGACCACGAGCCGGCGATCGCGGTGGTTCGGTTCTGGGTCGCGTACTCCGGCCGGCCCGAGGCCTTCGCCGACCGGCTCGAGGAGCGGAGGGCGGCGGGCTACCGGGCCCTTGACGCGATGGAGCGGCACCTCGACGGCCGTGAGTTCCTCGTCGGCGCGGCGCCGACGCTCGCGGATATCGCCCTCTTCGCCTACACGCATGTCGCCGGGGAGGGTGGATTCGATCTCGCCGGGTACCCGGCGGTCTGTTCCTGGCTCGGGCGGGTGGCGGCAGTCCCCGGGCACGTACCGATCGACGCCTGAGCTTCGGTCGGCTCGTCCGTCCGGCCAGAAAAGTTCCACTTTCGGCACAGTGGTGTGACACTCTTGCCGCTACCGTTGTCACGGATGGCGACGGGAGCACGGATGGGGGCGAAGACGACGACACCGTGGGGTCCGGCGATCCTGGTCGAGAAGGTGACGCTCGCCCAGCGGGCGGGTGACAGGCGGTTCGCCTCTGCCTTCGAGCTCCTCGAGTCCTCCGCCGGCGAGCGGTTCGTGCGGATCGCGTATACGACCGGCGGACGCGTCCGGCGCGGGCCGGTAACGCTTCGTGCGCGTGACCTCGTCGCGCTGCACGCGGCGCTCGAACACCGGCCCGCGCTGGACGAGGCGCTCGGCCTCCGAGGGGGCGGTGCCTAGACGGGTGCCGCCGACAACAGGCGAGCGGCCTCGACGAGCGAGCCGAGGATGAGGCTCCCGTCGGTCGAACCGAGCAGCGGATCGACGGCGTGCTCCGGGTGCGGCATGAGCCCGAAGACGTTCCCGGCCGCGTTGCAGACGCCGGCGACGTCGGCGACGGAACCGTTCGGGTTGGCGCCCGGGGCATACCGAAGGACGAGCTGTCCGCCGACATCGAGCTCGTCGACGAGCTCCTGCTCGGCAAACCAGCAGCCGTCGCCGTGCTTGACCGGAATCGTCAGCGGCCGGTCGGCGTCGCAGAGGGAGGTGAACGGCGTCTCCGTCCGGGTGACCTGGAGGGCAACGTCACGGCACACGAACGAGAGCGCCGCGTTCGGGCGAAGCGTGCCCGGCAGAAGCCGAGCCTCGGTGAGGATCTGGAAGCCGTTGCAGATCCCGAGCACGAGGCCGCCGTCGAGTGCGAATCGCGTCACCGCGGCCATGATCGGCGAGAAGCGCGCGATCGCCCCGCAGCGGAGATAGTCGCCGTACGAGAAGCCTCCCGGGAGGACCGCCGCCGCGGTGCCTGCGGGGAGCTCTGTCTCCGCGTGCCAGACGCGGGCGGTCTCGGCGCCGAGGCGCTCGAGGGCGAGCTGCGCGTCGCGGTCGTCGTTCGAGCCGGGGAACGAGACGACCGCGATCCGCGGGCGAGGCTCGGTGGAGAGGGTTTCGCTCATCGCTCGGGGTGGAGCTCGATCTCATAGCTCTCGATCAGCGGGTTGGCGAGCAGCTGCTCGCACATGCGCTCGATCTGCGAGCGAGCCTCTGCGGCGTCGTCGGTGGTGAGCACCAGCTCGACGAGCCTGCCGACCTTCGCGTCGTCCACGGCGAAGCCGAGGTGCCGGAGGCTGTTCTCGACCGCCTGCCCCTGGGGGTCGAGGATCCCGGCCTTGGGGCGGACGAGGACGGTCGCCTTCACCCGAGCACGACGTTCGGCTCGGCGAGGTAGCGGTCGAAGGAGATCTCGGTCAGCCGTTCGAAAGCCTCGACGTAGCGCGAACGCGTGCCGGCGACCACGTCGCCCGGCAGCTCGGGGCCGGGAGCCGTCTTGCCCCAGCCGAGCGTCTCGCAGTAATCGCGAACGAACTGCTTGTCGAAGGACGGCTGGGCGCCTCCCGGCCGGTACTCGTCGGCGGGCCAGAAACGCGACGAGTCAGGCGTGAACGCCTCGTCTGCGAGCACGAGCTCGCCGTGTTCGTCGACCCCGAACTCGAGCTTGGTGTCGGCGAGGATGATCCCGCGCGCAGCGGCGTGCTCGGACACGAAGCGGTAGAGAGCGAGCGTCAGCCGCTCGGCCTCGTCGAAGCGGCTCTCACCGACGAGAGCGATCGCGGCGGCCCGGTCGATGTTCTCGTCGTGCCCGGTCTGGGCCTTGGTCGCCGGTGTGAAGATGGGCTGCGGCAGCCGTTCCGATTCGCTGAGCCCCTCCGGGAGACGATGACCGCACACCTCGCCGGTCGCGAGGTAGTCCTTCCAGCCGGAGCCGGCGAGGTAACCGCGCACGACGCATTCGATCGGCAGCATCTCGAGCCGGCGGCACTCGGTCGAACGCCCGTCGACGCGCAGCGCGAGCAGATGGTTCGGGACGATCGGCCGGGTCTGCGCGAACCAGAACGCGGACAGCCCGGTCAGGACGCGCCCCTTGTCGGGGATCTCGGTCGGCAGGACGACATCGAAGGTCGAGATCCGGTCGCTCGCGACGAGCAGAAGGCGCTCGTCATCGAGAGCGTAGATCTCGCGGACCTTTCCGCTTGCGAGGTGGGTGGCTGCTTCAGACATGCACCGTGTCCTCCTTTCGGGTGAGCGCGCGGAGGCGCTCGAAGATCGTGTCGACGTGCTGTACGGTCGCGGCGAGATCGAACACGCCGTCGAGGGCGCCGGCGTCGAGCCTGGCGGCGATCGCCTCATCTCCCTCGACGAGCGCACGAAAGTCGCGCTCCTCGTCCCAGGCCTGCATCGCGTTCCGCTGGACGAGGCGGTAGGCCTCGCCGCGAGGAAGACCGCTTTCGACGAGGGCGAGCAGGAGCCGGTGCGAGAAGACGAGGCCGTGGGAGGCGTCGATGTTCCTTCTCATCCGCTCGGAGTAGACGACGAGCCCCTCGACGATCCAGGTGAAGCGGTCGAGCATGTAGTCGAGCGCGAGGAACGCGTCCGGTAGCACGATGCGCTCGGCGGAGGAGTGGGAGATGTCCCGCTCGTGCCAGAGAGCGACATTCTCGAGCCCGACCAGTGCCGTGGCCCGGACGACCCGGGCAAGGCCGCAGATACGTTCCGCAACCTTCGGGTTGCGTTTGTGCGGCATCGCCGAGGAGCCCTTCATCCCCTGCGCAAACGGTTCCTCGACCTCGCGAACCTCCGTCCTCGCGAGGTGGCGGATCTCCGTCGCGAACCGGTCGAGCGACGAGGCGACGAGAGCGAGCGCCGACAGCAGCTCGGCGTGGCGATCGCGCGCGATCACCTGGGTCGAGAGCGGGTCCGGCTCGAGGCCGAGCCGCTCACAGGCGATGCGCTCGACCTCGGGATCGAGCCCGCCGTACGTGCCGACCGTGCCCGAGAGCTGGCCGACCCGGTTCGAGTCGAGCGCCCGGACGAGGCGCGTCCGGTCGCGGTCGAGCTCGAACGCCCAGCCCGCGAGCTTCCAGCCGAACGTGGTCGGCTCGGCGTGGACGCCGTGCGAGCGGCCGATGCAGATCGTGTGGCGGTGCTCCTCGGCCCGGCGCACGACGGCGGTGAGCGCACGATCGAGCCCGGCGAGGAGGAGCTTCCCGGCGTCCTGGCTCTGGAGTGCGAGTGCCGTGTCGACGACATCGGAGGAGGTGAGGCCGTAGTGCACCCAACGTCCTTCCGGGCCGAGTTGCTCCGCGACCGCGTCGACGAACGCGGCAGTATCGTGGTCGGTCGTCAGCTCGATCTCGGCGACGCGCTCGGGCGTCGGCGTCTTGACCGTCGCACGAATCGTCTCGACGTCGGCCGCCGGGATCGTGCCCACCTCGGCCCAGCCGTCAAGCGCGGCCAGTTCGACCTCGAGCCACCGTGCGAGCTTCCCCTCCTCCGACCAGACGCCGGACATCTCGGGCCGGGAGTAGCGGGCGATCACGAGGACAAGTCTAGAGACGGGTCAGGCGCATGCCCTGCACGAACCCGCTCAACGGACGCCGAGGATGCGGGCCGCGAGCACGGCCGCATTCTTCGCGTTGTCGACGCCGACGGTCGCGACGGGCACGCCGGGTGGCATCTGGACGATCGAGAGCAGCGCGTCGAGCCCATCGAGGACACTCATCGATGACCGCAAAGGCACCCCGATCACCGGCAGCTCCGTCTGAGCGGCGACGACGCCCGGGAGCGCGGCTGCCAGGCCGGCGCCGCAGATCAGGACCCGCAGGCCGCGGCCGGCTGCCGAGCGTGCGTACTCGGAGACCGCATCCGGTGCGCGGTGCGCGGAACGCACCTCGAACTCCCATGCGATTCCGCGCATGTCGAGCTCGTCCAGCGCGGCCTGCATGCGTTCGCGGTCGGACTCGGAGCCGACCAGGATGCCGATGACCGGCTCAGCCACCGGGCATCACCGCGATGTCGGTGCGAAAGCGCATTCCCTCGAATGTCACGTTGTCCACGGCTGCATAGGCTTGCGCGCGCGCTTCCGGGATCGTCGGCGCGAGCGCGGTCACCGACAGGATACGTCCCCCGTTGGTCACGAGCCTTCCGTTGCGGATCGCCGTGCCGCCGTGGAAGACGAGCGCGCCGCGCGACTCGGCATCGGAGATCCCCGAGATGACGGCGCCGGCGTAGTCACTGCGGGCCGGGTAATCCGGGCCCGTGAGCACCACGGTGACGGTGGCATCGGGGCGCTCGTCGATCGTCGTGCCGGTGGCATCGCCGTTGGCCGCTCCTGCGAGTGCCTCGAGCAGGTCACCCTGGAGCCGGGGAAGTAGGACCTGCGTCTCCGGATCGCCGAAGCGCGCATTGAACTCGAGCACGCGCGGCCCATCGCCCGTGATCATCAGCCCGGCGAAGAGGCAGCCGATGAACGGCGTGCCCCGCCTGGCGAGCTCGTCGATCACGGGTTGGTGGATCTGCTCCACGAGTCCCGCCACGTCGTCGATGCCGGCCACCGGCGCGTAGGCGCCCATGCCTCCGGTGTTGGGCCCGGCATCTCCGTCCTGCGCGCGCTTGAAGTCCTGGGCCGCGCCGAGCGGAACGGCGCGACGGCCGTCGGAGAGGGCGAACAGCGAGACCTCGGAACCCTCGAGCAGCTCCTCGATCACGATCCGGCCGCCCAGGGCGACGGCGCCCCTCACGCCCGCGTCGACCTCCTCGGCCGTCCGGCAGACGAAGACGCCCTTGCCCGCCGCGAGGCCGTCGGCCTTGACGACACAGGGAGCGGTGGCAAACGGCAGCGATGCCGGCATCGGCACGCCGGCGGCCATCATCACGTCCTTCGCGAACGTCTTCGAGCCTTCGATCCGCGCCGCCTCCGCGCTTGGGCCGAAGACCGGGATCCCGGCGTGCCTGAGCTCGTCCGCGACGCCGGCGACGAGCGGCCCCTCGGGGCCGATCACCACGAGATCGACGTCGAGCGTGGTCGCGAGCCCGAGCAGGCCGTCTCCGTCCTCGGCCCGAACCGGGTGGCAGTCGCCGATCGCGGCGATCCCCGGGTTGCCGGGCGCCGCGTGCAACTCCCCGAGTGCGGAGCCGGCCGCCAGCTTCCAGGCAAGGGCGTGCTCCCGTGCGCCGGAGCCGACGAGAAGCACTCTCACGTGGCGAGTCTACTGCCCGCTTCAGCGGCCGACTCGTGCACCCGTGCACCGTTCTGGTGGTCACGACACTCCTGGTGCATGCCACGATCGTTGCCTGCTCGTGCCGTGCACCACTTGTGCACCCCGGAAGCGCCTGAGGATCCGGTTCCGATCGGCAGGCCCGCGCGCGCGGACGCGCTCGGCCGGCGCCTCCGTACGTGGTTAGACAGTCACGCGAGGACACGCTCCCGGGCGGCGCCGACTCCGACCAGCTCGACCGGAACCTCGAGCTCGCGCTCGACGAATTCGACATATCCCCGTGCCGCCGCGGGCAGCTCCACGCGTGTGCCTGCCGTGTCGAGCGGCTCCCGCCACCCGGCGAGGATCTCCCAGACGGGCCGGGCGTGATGGAAGTCGCTCTGGTGCGCCGGGAAGTGCGGTGTCTCCGATCCGTCGGGGAGCCGGTAGCGCACGCAGACCGGCAGCTCTGCGAAGTCGGAGAGCACGTCGAGCTTCGTCAATGCGAGCGAGGTGATCCCGTTCACGCGCACCGCGTAGCGCAGCGCGACGAGGTCGAGCCAGCCGCAACGGCGCTCGCGTCCCGTGACCGTCCCGAATTCGCCGCCCAGGTTGCGGAGCCGCTCCTGGTCGGGCCCTTCGATCTCGGACGGGAACGGGCCCTCGCCGACACGTGTGACGTAGGCCTTGGCAACACCGAGCACCCGATCGATCCGCGTCGGGCCGATCCCGATGCCCGTGGCTGCGCCCGAGGCGATCGGGTTCGACGAGGTGACGAACGGGTAGGTGCCGTGGTCGAGATCGAGCAGGGTCGCCTGGGCACCTTCGAAGAGCACGTCCTTCCCCGCTCGAAGCGCCTCGTGGACGAGGAGTGACGCGTCGCCGACGATCGGCCGGAGCCGCTTCGCATAGCTCTCGTACCTGCTGGCGACCTCGTCGAGGTCGAATCCGTCGACCTCGTAGACGCGCTCGAGCCAGACGTTCTTCTCGGCAAGCGCCACTGCGATCTTCTGCCTGAGGATCTTCGGGTCGAGGATGTCCTGCACCCGGATCCCGATCCGGGAGGCCTTGTCGGCGTAGCAGGGGCCGATGCCTCGGCGGGTGGTGCCGATCTGGAGCTTGCCGAGCCGCCGCTCGGATGCCTGGTCGATCGCGATGTGCCACGGCATGATCAGGTGCGCGTTGCCGGACAGCACGACCACCGAGGTGTCGATGCCTCTGGCCTCGAGATCGGCGAGCTCGGCGATCAGCACCTCCGGATCGACGACGCAGCCTGCGCCGATCACCGACACCTTGCCGGATATGACGCCGCTCGGCGTCGCCCGGATCTTGAACGTCTCCTCGCCGACCACGATCGTGTGCCCTGCGTTCGGCCCACCCTGGTAGCGGCAGACCACATCAAAGCGCTGCGCAAGCAGGTCGACGATCTTGCCCTTGCCCTCGTCACCCCACTGTGCGCCGACGACGACGGTCGCAGGCACGACTGCAGTCTGCCTGAGCCGGCCGGACGGCTGCGCTCGAAGCGCTCGTGCGCGCCGTGTTGCGCGCGCGCGGGCTTCCATCCGGTCAGTGCAGGCGCGACAGGGGGCGGCCCAGGCGGCGCACCACGATCCGATGACCGCGCCGGCAGGTGGTGAAGCCGACGTCGGCGTCGCGACGGAGTGTCCCCTCGATCAGCGAGGAGTGAACCGAGAGCGACCACGCATAGGTGTCCGACCAGCCCTTCCGTCGGGCCAGGCACGCCTCGCAGGGCGCTTCGAAGCTCGTCGCCTCGGGCCCCACCCAGACGTGCTGGCGGTCGATCACCGGTTTCCGGTGCTCCTCATACGAGCTCCAGTTGCCGTGCGTCTCGACGCGAGAGGCTCGGCGGCCGGGCGACGCGCCGGACGATCAGCCGGTGCCCTGCCCGGCAGCGGGCGAACCCGACCTCTGCCTCGGGGGCGAGCGTTCCCCGCACGGCGGCGGCCCGGACCGCTTCGAGGAACGAGGACTCCCCGCCCCGAACGGCGTCGAGGCAGCGCTCGCAGAGACACGAGAATCGCGTGGCGCTCGGCGCGATCCAGACAGCGTCGCTGCGACGCTCCAGCCGGCGACGTGTGGCCGGACGGGTCATGCCGCCGCCACCCGCGCGTCGTGCTGCGGCGCGAGGTCGGAGAACTTGGCGAAGCGCTTGAGGAAGGCGAGCTTCTCGGTCCCGATCGGCCCGTTGCGGTGCTTGGCGAGGATGATCTCCGCGAGCCCCTGGTCGTCGGACTGTTCGTTGTAGTACTCGTCCCGGTAGAGGAACATGACGAGGTCGGCATCCTGCTCGATGCTGCCCGACTCGCGAAGGTCGGAGAGCAGCGGACGCTTGTCGGTACGGCTCTCGACGGCGCGAGAGAGCTGGGAGAGCGCGAGCACCGGCACTTCGAGGTCGCCGGCGAGCACCTTGAGCGAGCGCGAGATCTGAGAGACCTCCTGGACGCGGTTCTCGGCGTTCGAGCCGGAGGTCATCAGCTGGAGGTAGTCGATCATGATCAGCCCGAGGTTGGGCTCGCGCGCCTTGAGGCGGCGCGCCTTGCCGCGAATCTCGAGCATCGTCGTCAGGCGCGTGTCGTCGACGTAGACCGGCGCCTTGGTCAGCGCATCACAGGCCTTGACGAGCCGCGGCCAGTCCTCGTTCGTGAGCCGTCCCGTGCGGAGGCGCTGCAGCTCGACGCGGCCCTCGGAGCACATCAACCGCTGAGCGACTTCGAGCTTCGACATCTCGAGCGTGAAGACGGCGACGGGGATCCCGTGGTGGAGCGCCAGATTCGAGGCGACCCCGAGCGCGAACGCCGACTTGCCCATGCTCGGCCGTCCGGCGACGACGACGAGGTTTCCGGGCTGGAGGCCGGACGTCATCTGGTCGACGTCGCGGAAGCCGGTCGGCGTCCCGGTCATCTGTCCCCCGGACTCGTACATCTTGGTGATCTGCTCGAAGCTCTCGCGAACGAGTGCCTCGATGTGCTCGAAGCTGCCTCGCATCCGGTGCTGCGCGAGGTCGAAGACCATCTGCTCGGCCCGATCGACGAGCTCCGGCGTTTCGCCGGGCCGGTCCCAGCCGAGTCGCTGGATGCCCTCGCCGACCACCGTCAGCCCTCGAAGCGTCGCCATCTCGCGCACGATCCTCGCGTGGTGAGCCGCATTGGAGGTCGTAGGGACGAGAGTGGCGATCTCGCGGATCCGCTCCTTGCCACCGACCTCCTCGAGCTCGCCGTTCTCGTCCAGCTTGTCGGCGACCGTGATCGCGTCGACCGGATGCCCGTGCTGGAAGAGATCGAGCGCGGCGCGATAGATCTTCGCGTGCGATTCCCGGTAGAAGTCGCCCGCGTCCATGATCTCGCTCACCGCTTCGATCGCGTGGGCCGAGAGCATCATCGCCCCGAGGACGTACTCTTCGGCCTCGAGGTTCTGGGGGGGCAGGGGAGCCGTGGCCTGGAGGGGCTGGGCCATCAGAGCCTAGTCAAGCCGTCGCGGTGGGTTGCCGCAATGGTGTGGAAAGGTGGCCGAGGGGCGCTGTGGAGACGTTCGGAGCACTGTATTTGCAGGCATGACAGAACATATGTTCGCAGATCGAGCGGACGGGGCGGTGGATGAAAACACCGCTCACAGCGCGAAGTTCGCGGCGAATTTCCACATCCCGTGGACGGAGTGTGGAGAACTGTGCGACCGCCCTCTCCACAGGTTTGTGGACAACCGCGGCCGGAGTCGCTTCGCTGCGAGCCTCGCGACGATGCGAGGCTGTGGGAGAACCTCGGGAAGCTAGATGTCGAGATCGGTGCTCGAGGCGACGGCCTCGTCCGGGGCGGCAGCCTCGGCGGTCTCCTCGGTCTCGACGGTCTCAGTCTCGACCTGAGCCTGAGTGTCGTTCCCGGTCTGCTCCTCGACCGCCTCCTCGGCACGGGCTTCGGCCTCGGCGGCAGCGTCGAGCTCCGCCTGCGGCGGCAGCTCGCCGCCCTCCGGCACGACGATCACGCGCAACTCGGCGCTCACCTCGCCGAACAGCTCGACCGGGACGCTGTAGCGGCCGATTCGCTTGATCGCCTGGAGTCCGAGCTTGCGGCGGTCGACGCGGATCTTCTGCTCCTCCCAGAGCTTGTCGGTGACGTTCGTCGCGGTGACCGAGCCGAACAACGAGCCGGTCGGGCCGGCGTTGACGTCGAACCGGAGCTCGGTTGCCTCGAGGCGCGCCGCGATCGCCTGCGCCTCGTCGACGGTCTTCGCCTCGTGGCGCGCGCGCAGGGAATCACGCCGTTCGAGCTCTCGCACGAGCCCCGGCGTCGCGAGCTCGGCGAGCCCGCGCGGCAGCAGGTAGTTCCGCGCGTAGCCGCGTGCGACGTTGACCACGTCGCCGCGCAGGCCGAGGCTCTCGACGTCCTGGCGGAGCACGACCTGCATGCTCAGCGGTCTCCGCGGTCTCCGCGGTCGCCGCGATCGCGGCGACCGCCGCCCTCGCGATCGTCGCGGCCTTCGGCGACGTAGGGCAGGAGCGCCATCTCCCGCGCGCGCTTGATCGCGACCGCGACCTGGCGCTGGTGACGCCGGCAGGCGCCGCTGATCCGGCGTGAGCGGATCTTGCCTTTTTCGGAGATGTAGCGGCGAAGCTCGCCGATGTTCTTGTAGTCGATCTCGTCGACCTTCGACTTGCAGAAGAAACAGGACTTCCGCCGGCCCCCGGTGAGGGGCGGCAGGCGTTTCCTGCTCCGTCCGTCGCTGTTGCTCTTCCCTGCCACTCTCGTCCTCCTAGAAAGGGATGTCGTCGTCGGCCGGGCCGCCGAAATCGGCGTCCGAGCCGCTCGTTGCGCCCGCGGGCACGAACTGGTTCGCTTCGCCACCGCCGCCGTCACGGCTGCCGAGGAACTGCACCGTGTCGGCGACCACCTCGACCGCCTGACGCTTGGTGCCGTCCTGGGCCTCCCACTCGCGCCATTCGAGGCGTCCGTCGATCGCGACGGGCCGTCCCTTGGCGAGGTACTGCGCGCAGTTCTCACCCTGGTTGCCCCAGACGGTGATGTCGAAGTAGTTGGGCTTCTCGGTCCACTCGCCCGTCGCGCCGTCCTTGCGACGCGTGTTCACGGCCAGCCGCAGGTTGCAGACGGCGGTGCCGCTCGGCGTGTGGCGCAGCTCGGGGTCCTTGGTCAGGTTGCCGACGAGTACGACGCGATTGATGTTGGCCATGGTCTTCGCTCCTTCCCGGTGTGAACGAACCAGGCTACTCCGCGGCTCCGTCGGCGTCATCGGCGGGTGCGGCCATGGCCACGACCGGCGCCGGCGCCCTCGTCTGGCCGCCTTTGACCCGTGTGACCGCCAGGTGGCGCACGACTCCATCGGTGATCTTGAGCACGCGCGTGATCTCGGACAGCGTCGCGGGGGCCGCCGTGAAGAGCAGCAGGTGATAGATCCCCTCACTCTTGTGGCCGATCTCGTAGGCGAGCTTGCGCCGGCCCCACGGCTCGTGGGCGTCCCAGGTGCCGCCGTCGCCTTCGACCCGCTCCCGGGCGCGCGCGATGATCTCGTCGGCCCGTTCCTCGGGGAGCTCGGCGTCGAGCATCAGCAAGATTTCGTACTCGTTCACGGACAGAACGCTCCTTCGTCCCGAATGTTCCTTCCCATGGACTGAGTCGACCCCACCTCTTGGGCGCCGCTTCGGGGTGACGGCGCGACAGGTGTGGCGGGAAGTCGGGCCAGTGTACCATCGGCTCCGATGCGGGGATTCCTGGTGCTGGTGATGGGCGGCCTCGGCCTCGGGGCGTTCCTGCGGCGCCTCCGCCGCCGCCCGCCGGAGCTGGTCGGCCCCGATCCGGCCGACGAGCTGCGGGCGAAGCTCGCCGAGACGAAGGACGCCGCCTCCGGCGGCCACCGGCCGGGAGAGCTGGAGGAGCCGGATGCCCAGTCACCTCCCGACGCACAGTCACGGCGGCGCGGCGTTCACGAGCGTGCACGCCAGGCGATCGAGGAGCTCGAGGGTCGGTAGCCGGGGGTCGATCGGCACACTGTTTCGGCAGACTGGGACCGTGAAGGTGAGGACGACCCTCCTCGTTGTCCTGGCTCTGGCGGTCGTTTCCTCCGGGCCCGCGCTCGCGAGTGAACGGCTCTCGGATCTGAGCATCACGAACGTCTCTCTCCAGGTGAACCAGAAAGGGGAGGCGCTCGTTTCGTACACCCGGTCGACCGGGCGTCGGCGCCACGTACTTCTCTGGGGCGCGGTCGACGCGCTTCCGCCCAGGAGAGATGTGCCCCAGGTGCGCTTCGGCCGCGACTATGCGGGAGGATGGGGGAAGTACCGCAACGCGGGTTACTGGAAGACGTTCAAGAATGCCTGCCGGCCCTACGACGGTCCCCAGCTCGCAGACTTCATCGTCGGGTGCACTGCGCCGGACGGCTCGTACTGGGCCGTGCAGGCCTGGCAGCGGATGCTGCCCCACCGCGGCTTTCCGCCCTGGTTGGCCTCGCAGACCGCGTGGAGCTTCGACGTCTCGCACTGGACCGGCGAGCCCGCGAAGGTCGAGTTCTACGACGACTGGCCGTTCGGGGGCGACACCGAAGGGATCTTCGGGCGCCTGACCTACGCCGGCTTGCCGGTATACGGCTTCGGCACGACGGCGCGTGGCGCGCCGACCGACCACTACGGCCGCAGCCTCTACATCGATACCTTCGACTCCGCGTACGGCCCGGGTTGGATGCGCGAGACCTCGATTGTGTTCCGCAATCCGACCGGCTCGTTCTGTTACAGCTTCTGGCCGACGAACGACGTCTCCCTGCCGGGCCGCCCCGACCGCCCGGCAGGCGTGGGCTCGCGGTACCGGATCACCGTGATCGGGCCCGGCGTGACGCCCGATGTGACAGCAGAGGTGCCCGGCCTCGGGCCGTACGATCCCCGGAACCCCGCCGACGTCTCCTTCGAGCAGAACCGGCTCGCACTGTTCGACCAGGTGACCGCAGGAGACAAGTTCTGCGCGACCCAGCGATGAGGATCTCGCTAGCCGGCGAGGGCTTTCGTCGTCGAGCGGCGGTCGAAGCCTTCGACCACGAACGCGACCGCCTGCCCGGGGTCGTCGGTGACGTGGAGGAGGTCGAGATCCGGCGGGGAGATCATCCCGACCGCGACGAGTCGATTGCGCACCCAGTCGAGGAGCTCGGCCCAGTGGCGCGAGCCGAAGAGGACGACCGGGAACATCGGCACCTTCCCGGTCTGGATCAGCGTCAGGGCCTCGAATAGCTCGTCGAGGGTGCCGAAGCCACCGGGGAGGACGACGAAGCCCTCCGACGGCTTCACGAAGCAGACCTTGCGCACGTAGAAGTGCTCGAAGGTGTAATCGAGGTCGAGATAGGGGTTCTTGGCCTGCTCGTGCGGGAGCTTGATCCCGAAGCCGACGGAGAGCCCGCCGGCCTCCTGCGCTCCCCGGTTCGCCCCTTCCATCACGCCAGGGCCGCCGCCCGTGATCACGGCCCAGCCGCGTTCGGCGAACCCGCGCCCGATTGCCCGGGCGGCGCCGTAGCTCGGGTCGTCCTCACCGATCCGGGCCGACCCGAAGACGGTCGCGGCCGGACGGTCGATCCGTGCGACCTGGACGAAGCCGTCACGGAACTCCTGCTCGATCCGGTCGAGCGCGCCGGCGGTGTCCTTCTCGCGGGCGTCGAGCAGTTGCCGCTCGTCCATCAGAGACGGTGCTGCGGAACGTACGCCGCGAATGCTCCGATCGCCAGCAGGATCGCGGTCAGCCCGTAGAGCACGCCTGCGACGGCCGCCTTCTCCCGCCCCCCGCCGACCCAGAGCCAACGGGTCGAGCGCCAGACCGCGCCGCCGTCCAGGATCCCGAACGGCAGCAGGTTGATCAAGTTGAGGAAGAAGCCGAAGTACCCGAGCGCGAGCAGCAGGTTCGAACTGCGGGTCTCGCCGGCAGCGTAGAAGGCGAGCCCGGCGATCCCGCCGAGGATCGGGCCTGCGAGCGCGACACGCGCGGTCTGCCACGGGTTGCCGCGGGTGTACTTCACGTACGCGCCGAGGAACGGGACGAACACCGGCCACGAGGGATTCAGGTGCTCCCGCTTCGCCTCGAGGAAGTGACCCATCTCGTGGATGAAGATCAGGCCGATCACGCCGATCGCGAACTTCCAGCCCCAGAGCAGCGTGTAGCCGCCGAACGCGACGAAGATCGCAGCGAACTTCGCCAGCGAGCCGAGCTTCAGCAACAGCCCGAACACGAAGACGATCGGCGCCGTCGCCTTGCGGAAGAGCCCCCGCCAGTCGGTACCGCGCGGCTGGACGGGCTCGTAGTCGCGCTCGACGATCGGCTCCATCAGGGTAGTTGTACCTCCCTCCGCCGCCGTCGCGTTCCCGGCGCCGGGTCGTTCGCCCCCGGGGTCGCCGCTTCAGGAGCCCCGGCCGAGCCACTCTTCGCCGCCCTCGTAGACCTCCTTCTTCCAGAGGGGGACGTCGATCTTGAGGATGTCGATCGCGTCCTTGCAGGCGGCGAGGGCGTCGGCTCGGTGGGCGGCGCTGACGGCGATCACGACCGACGGCTCACCCAGCTCGACGCGCCCGACCCGGTGGTGGATCGCGATCGAGTGGATGTCGTAGCGGTCGCGGAGGTCGGCGGCCAGCTTTGCCATCATCTCCTCGGCCATCCCCTCGTAGCCCTCGTAGTCGAGGTGGAGGACGACGCGCCCGCGCGAGTGGCGCCGCGCTGTGCCCGAGAACGTGGCGATCGCTCCGGCCTCTTCGGTCGCGACCTCCGCCACGACGCGGTCGAGCGAGACCGGCTCTTCCGTCAGAACGAAGGCCCCGCCGGAGACGGGTGGGATGAGTGCCACGACGTCCCCGTCGACGAGCTCGTGGTCGGCCGGCGCGTACTCCCGGTTGACCGCGTAGAGCAGCCCCTCGGGCTCGACTCCGAGGTCGAGCGCGGCCCAGACGTCGGAGACGCGTGTTGCCTCGATCTCCCGTTGCGACCAGCCCGCCCGCTCGCGTAGACCGGCGAAGAGCCTCACGGTCACATGCACGCAAGTAGCCTAGCGTCCTGTGGCCGCGGGCGACCGCCGAGAGACCGAGTCGGGAATCGAGATCAAGCCGGTCTTCACGCCCGAGGACGCACCGGGTGCGCTCGAGCCGCCGGGGACGCCGCCGTTCACGCGCGGGATCTACCCGGACATGTATCGAGGCAGGCCGTGGACGATCCGGCAGTACGCGGGGTTTGCCTCGGCCGAGGAGTCGAACGCCCGCTACCGCTACCTGCTCGACCAGGGACAGACGGGGCTGTCGGTTGCGTTCGACCTGCCGACGCAGCTCGGGCTCGACTCCGACGATCCGCGGGCCGAGGGTGAGGTCGGGCGCACCGGGGTCGCGATCGACTCGCTGGCCGACATGGAGGTGCTGCTGGACGGGATCCCGCTCGACCGCGTCTCGACGTCGATGACGATCAACGCGCCGGCCGCGTTGCTGCTCCTTCTCTACGAGCTCGTCGCGGAAGCGCAGGGCGTGCCGGCGGCAGCGCTGCGCGGCACGGTGCAGAACGACATCCTCAAGGAGTACGTCGCCCGGGGGAACTACATCTTCCCGCCGAGGCCGTCGATGCGGCTGACAACCGACCTGTTCGCCTACTGCGCCGAGCGGATCCCGAGCTGGAACACGATCTCGATCTCGGGCTACCACATCCGCGAGGCCGGCTCGACCGCGGTGCAGGAGCTCGCGTTCACGATCGCCAACGGGATCGCGTACTGCGAGGCGGCGGTCGCGGCGGGACTGTCCCCTGATGCGTTCGGCGAGCGCCTGTCGTTCTTCTTCAACGCCCACAACGATTTCTTCCAGGAAGTGGCGAAGTTCCGGGCAGCCCGCAGGCTGTGGGCGGGTGTGATGGCTGATCGTTTCGGCGCGACCAATCCGAAGGCGCTCGCCTTGCGCTTCCATGCGCAGACGGGCGGGTCAACGCTGACCGCGCAGCAGCCGGAGAACAACATCGTCCGCGTCGCGATCCAGGCGCTGTCTGCCGTGTGCGGCGGCGCCCAGTCCCTGCACACGAACTCGTTCGACGAGGCGCTCGCACTGCCGTCGGAGCGCGCGGCGACGATTGCGCTGAGGACGCAGCAGATCCTCGCGGCCGAGGTCGGGGTCGTGAACACCGCCGACCCGCTCGGCGGCTCGTACTACGTCGAGGCGCTCACGAACGAGCTCGAGGCGCGCGCCCGGGAGCTGATCGAGCGGATCGACGGGCTCGGCGGCGCCGTCGTGGCGATCGAGGCGGGCTGGGTGCAGGCGGAGATCGAGGCATCCGCGTACGAATGGACGGCGTCGATCGAGTCGGGGCGGCGCACGATCGTCGGCGTCAACGCCCACATCGAGCAGGACGGCGACCGGATCGAGCTCCACCGTGTCGACCCGGAGGTCGAGCGCCGCCAGGTCGAGCGGACACGCCGGCTTCGAGCCGCGCGCGACGCCGTCGACGCGGAGCAGGCGCTGACCGCGGTCCGCGAGGCGGCGCGCGGCACCGTGAACTTGCTGCCGTCGCTCCGCGAGGCGCTCCGCGCCTGCTGCACGGTCGGTGAGATTTGCGGCGTGCTGCGCGAGGAGTGGGGGACGCATGACCGGAGTCCCGCCAACTAGTGGTCTGACCGGCAACGTTCGCCGGGTCTCTGGCTCGCGATCACGCTGCGCCATAGCCCGCCCTCGTCCTTGTCAAGGCAACCAGCCTTGCCGACGGACGATGGCGGACTCTGACTTGGTGCTCGCGACCCGGAAACCGGTCAACGTTGCCGGTCAGACCACTAGCAGGCTTCCGACCGCTTGCGCCGGCCTCGGTCCCCTCAGAGAAGCACCGGCCGCGAAGCGGCCGCAAGTGCGGCCTCGCACGCCCGCGCTTCAGGTCAAAGGATAGGAGAGGCCGCACTTGAGCGGGTACGGTCCAGGCGGGTGCGCATCCTGCTCGTCTCACAGATGTACCCGGGGACGGACGATCCCGACCTCGGCGTGTTCGTCGCCCAGCTTGAGCATGAGCTCAGGGAGCGCGGGCACGAGATCGAGCTTGCCGTGCTCGACCGGCGGGCCGGAGGCAAGCGCCGGTTCCTCGAGCTGCGGCGAAAGGTTCGCGCCGCGACCCGTCCCGACGTCGTCTGGGCGCACTTCCTCGTCCCGTCGGGGCTGATCGCGGCCGAGGTCGACGCGCCGCTCGTCGTCACGGCCCACGGCCGCGACGTCCGGAACATCGGTGCGCTGCCCGGAGTCGCCGGCCTGACGCGCCGCGTCGTCAGCCGGGCGGCGACGGTGATCGCGGTGTCGGAGTATCTCCGCCGTGAGCTCGAGCTGAAGATTCCGGAGGCCCGCGGAAAGACTGTCGTGGTCGACTCCGGCGTCGACCTCGGCCGGTTCGCGAGCGGCGGTGCGAGCGGCTCGAGTGACGGCCCGGCGTTCCTCGCGGTCGGCGGCCTGACGGAGCGGAAGAACGTCGTCCGGCTGGCCGATGCGTTCGCGCGGCTGGGCCGCGGCACCCTGACGTTCGTGGGCGACGGGCCGTTGCGCGGACAGCTCGAGGGGCGCGAACGCGTGCGGGTCGTGGGGCGTGTGCCGCACGGCGAGATCCCCGGCTTCCTCGCCGCGGCGGACGTCGTCTGCGCGCCCTCGTTGATCGAGCCGTTCGGGCAGTCGATCCTGGAGGCGATGGCGGCGGGAAAGACCGTCGTGGCGACGCTCGTCGGCGGCCCGCCGGAGTTCGTCCCGCCCGCGGCCGGGATCCTTGTCGATCCGCTCGACGAAGCGGCACTCGTGCACGCGCTCGAGGCAGCCACCGCGTTCCCGGCGCCGAACGAGGCGGCGCGCGAGGCGGCCGCTGCGCACGACGTCAGGCTTCAGGCGGAGCGGGTGGAGGAGATTCTGCTTCGAGCTTCGCGAGATCGGCCAGCCTGAACTCGACCAGCGGCCGGACGCGCTCCTCGATCCCGCCCTCGCGTGCGAGCTCGAGCGCCTGCTCGTAGCTCTCGCGAATCTTCGCCGGCTCGACCCCCTGCTTGAGGCGATTGTCCCCGGTCAGCAGCGCTTTCTGTATACGAATACGAAGGTTCTCCTCCATGACCTGGCACTTTATTGACTGTGATCCGTGTCCTGATTGCCGACGACGACCGTCTCTTTGCCGAGGCGCTCGAGCTGATCCTCGCGGCCGACGATCGGATCCAGGTGATCGGCCGGGCCCTCGACGGTCGTCAGGCGGTCGAGCTTGCCCGTGAGCTCGCGCCGGACGTCGTGGTGATGGATCTGAGCATGCCCGGCCTCGACGGCTTCGACGCGACGGCCGAGATCCTCATGGGCGACGGCACGCCGCGCGTGCTCGTGCTCACCGGGTCGGCCGATCCGGCCGACCTCGACCGGGCGCAGGCCGCCGGCGCGTGGGCATACCTGACGAAGGAGAACATCGCCGAGGAGCTCGTGCCCAGGGTTCTCGGCGTACAGGGCTGAGGTACCCTTCGGATCGTGCTCGCGGTCTTCTCCGTCATTCACGTGCTGCTCTCAGCGGCGCTCGTCACGCTGATCCTGATGCATTCCGGGCGAGATGCCGGCATGGGCGGGTTGGGGTTCACGCCGACCTCGCAGGGTGGCACGCACATCGTCGAGCGGAACCTGACGCGGCTGACGGTCGTCATCGCCGTCCTCTTCTTCGCGAACACCGTCTTGCTCTTCCGCCTGCTGGCGTAGGGCGGGCGGCGTGCAGCTCCGGAGGCTCCATCACGTCACCTGCGTGTGCAGCGATGCGCAGCGGACGACCGACTTCTACCGGAACGAGCTCGGCTTCTCGCTCGTCAAGAAGACCGTCAATTTCGACGATCCGCACAGCTACCACCTCTATTTCGGCGACGAGACCGGCTCCCCCGGCAGCCTGATCACGTTCTTCGAATGGCCCCGGGCCGAGCGTGGGCGGCCGGGGCGCGGGACGCTTGCGTCAATCGGTCTCGTGACCCCGGCGGCCGCGGGAGAGGAGCAGGTCGAGGATCCGGACGGGCTCCTGCTCCGCCTGTACAAGGGTGACGTTCCGGGGCTCCGTGACGTGGTTGCGCTCGGGAACCCTGACCTGTACCCGGGGATGTTCGACGAGGAGGCGCCGCTGTCGTTCGCCGAGCCGGTCGAGGAGACCGCGCTGATCGGAGCGGGCACGACACACCACGTCGCGTGGCGCACCGCGGACGACGCCGATCAACTCGCCTGGCTCGACCGTCTCGGCGAGCTCGGGTTGCGGCCGACGCCGCCCCAGGACCGCACCTACTTCCGCTCGATCTACTTCCGGATGCCGGACGGGAACCTGGTGGAGATCGCAACCGACGGGCCCGGCTTCCTCGTCGATGAGCCGTCGTCGCGGCTCGGTCACACCCTGGCCTTGCCGCGGTGGCTCGAGAGCGAACGCGCGACGCTGGAGCGCGAGCTCGCGCCGATCGTTTGACCTCGCCGTGCCGCCGCGGCCCGGTGACGGGCTAGAATGCCCGCGTCCACGCGCTGGTGGCGGAATTGGTAGACGCGCAAGGTTGAGGGCCTTGTGCCCCTTGGGGCGTGGAGGTTCAAGTCCTCTCCAGCGCACTTCGACACGGGGGAGCAACGCGGGGGAGAGCCTCGGGTGCTCCCCCGCCCGCTCCTCGGCCCCGGCGTCCTTCGCTCCCTGGTCATAGACTCGAACGGTGAACGACGAGGGGCTGTTCGAGGGCGGGCTCGCGGAGCTGCACACCCATCTCGGTGGTTCGGTGGCGAGCGACATCATGTGGTCGCTCGCCCACGAGCAGGGGATCGCGCTTCCGACGCGCGACTACTGGGAGTTCGACCGGATGGTCACGGTCTCCGATCCGCGTGGGGTCCCGGACCTGGATTCGCTGGATCGGATCTACCATCTGACGGAGCTGATCCAGTCCTCGCCGCTCGCAGTCGAGCGGTCGGTGCACGCGGCGATCGGCGGGGCCTACCGTTCGCAGGGGATCACGACGCTCGAGCTGCGCTTCAACCCGATGAAGCGGAACCGGGGCGGCGAACGCGACCTCGACCACATCATCCTGGCGGCAATCCGCGGCCTCGACCTCGCCTCGCTCGAATACCCGCAGGTGCAGGCGGGGCTGATCCTGATGATGGACAGGACGTTCACGGCCAGGCAGAACATGGTGATCGTCGAGAAGGCCGTGCGTTACGCACCGCGCGGGATCGTCGGGGTCGACATCGCGGGCCCTCGCCCGGGCGGCGCGCGTTACGACTACACGCAGATCGCCGGCCACGTCGAGGCGGCCCGGGCTGCCGGTCTCGGCGTCACGATCCATGTCGGCGAGGAGGGCGGCGGCCACGGCGTCGAGGAGCTCCGCGAGGTGATCGAGGTGCTTCGCCCGGACCGGATTGGCCACGGCATTCTCGCCGCCGGTGAGCCCGGGCTGATGGAGAGGTTGCGCGAAGCCGAGATCGTGCTCGAGATCTGTCCGACCTCGAACCTGCTCACGAAGGCGCTGCCCGGCGTGGACGCGGTCCGCGGCATCTTCCGGGCGTTCCTCGATCACGGTGTCCCGTTCACGATCGCGACCGACGGCCCGGAGATGATGCGGACGCACCTCCGCGACGAGTTCGAGTTGCTCGTGCGGGTCGGCGCGCTCGACGAGGCGGAGGCGGAGGCGGCGAACCGGCGCGGCCACAGCGCGGCGTTCGGGCCCGGCCGGGGCGTTCGCGCACGGCGAGAGTGAAATACACCTTTCGGTGAATGGTCGACGCCCACGCGTCCATTTAGCGTCTTGCCCATGCAGGCAATGAGAGAACATTCGTCGATCACCGCCCGTCAGCGGCAGGTGATTCAGTTGATCGCCGAGGGTTTGTCGAATGAGGAGCTCGGGCAAGAGCTCGGCATCTCGCCGCGTACGGCGAAGGCGCATTGCGACATCCTGCGTCAGAAGCTCGGTGTGCCGAGGCGGCGTCAGATTCCACTCGCGTATCGGATCCTGACGGGAGACGACCCGCTGGCAACAAGCCTCGAGTCGGCGAGAGCCGAAAACGGGGGCTGACGGCTCCGCGCCCGTGGCGGCTCGCCGTCGCGGGCGCGGGCAATTCTCGAACGGCACTTTCCCTCTTGGCGGCAAAAGGGTTAGCCTCTTCCGGCTGGGACGCCCGCTTCTCGACGAGCTCGAAAGCGGAACGGAGGCAAAGTGCGGCAGGGCAAGCAGCGGCAGGCACAATCGAGCTCGGCTCGTTCCCACGAGCGGCGAATCGTTCGGCGTACAAGGCTGCTGGAGAGGCTTACCGCCGCAGAGGCGCGAACCATCCTCCTGACGGCGCCGGCCGGCTATGGAAAGACGACGCTGGCGCGGCAGTGGCTCGAGGACGCGGGCGGGGCGTGGCTGAGCGTCACTTCGGCCTCGTGCGACATCCCGGTTCTGGCGCGGGATCTCGGTGCGGCGATCGGGGAGATCGTCCCGATCGACCTGAGGAGGGTCGAGACCGCGCTCAAAGCCGCGAGGGCACCGCTCGAACAGGCGAGGGGAGTGGCACGGGTGATCCTCGGACAGGTCGCTGCGCCGGTCCAGGGTTGGTTGATCGTCGACGACTACCACCTGCTGATGACGAGCCCGGCCGCCGAGGAGTTGATCGGAACGCTCGAACGGAGCGGCCGGTTCCGGCTTCTGTGCACGACGCGCGAGCGTCCCTCCTGGGCGACATCGCGGCGTCGCGTCTACCTCGATCTGCTCGAGATCGGCGCCGGCGAGCTTGCGCTCGACGACCACGAGGTCGCCGAGCTGCTTCCTCCCAGCCGGCGGACGGCCGCCCTCCGCCGTCAAGCTCATGGCTGGCCGGCGGTGATCGCCCTGGCTTCCTACTCGGAGTCGTCGGATGTCCCGCTCAGCGTCGACGCGCTTTCCGCGACGCTCTACGACTACTTCGCCGAGGAGCTCTACGAGCGCGCGCCGCCCGGGGTGCAGCGCACGCTGACCGAGATCGCCCTGCTTCCTCCGCTGGAGTCAGAGGAGCTCGCCGAGTTCTTGCAGGAGAAGGCCACGGCGACCCCTGTGCTCGCGACCGGGCTCGCCTACGAGTCGGACGGAAGGATCGAGATCCACCCCCTGGCGCGGGCGTTCCTGCTGACGAAGGTGCGTGCACGTGAAGATTGGCGTGCCGCTGTGACGAAGAGCATCGACCTTGCGATCGAGAAGCGCCGATGGGATGAAGCATTTGATCTCGTTGCGGAGTTTGACTTCGACGACCGTCTCGAAGGGTTGATCACGATGGCCTTCTCGCCACTCATCGAGACTGGCCGAATAGCAACGTTAGACGCCTTTGGCCGTTTTGCTGCCGGAAAAGGATGCCTTCCGCATCAGTTGCTCGATCTGATTTCTGCGGAGGTTGCTCTTCGTGAGGGAGCGCTGAATCGGGCGTTTGAACTCGGACGATCGGCCGTTCATTCGTGGTCCGACCAACATCCGCTTAAGCCTCGAGGCCTTGTTGTCTCTGGTGTAGCAGCGCAACTCAGCTATCAACTGGATGAGGCCCTTGAACTCCACACCAGGGCCAAGCGCCTTGCGGTGCGCCAAAGCGACATCAACGATTCGACGTGGGGCAGATGTTTGGCGGCTTTGGTTCTTGAGCACGAATCAATGCGGGATGCGGTACGCGAGCTTGAGGCGATCGCAACGCCCCGCCCCGAGGATCGGTTACGAGTTCTCGTGGCTAGGCAGATTCTGGGTCGTCTCACAGAGGGATTCCGTGACCTTGGTTCGGAAACCGCTGCAGCCGAGCATCTTCTGGCGATGGTGGCTGATCCATGGGTGCGGACCGGATGGGGGAACATGCAGGGGTACCTACTCGCACTACATGGTCGCTATGACGATGCTCGCAATGTTCTCATCGACACACTCGACGATGCTGCGGATTCCGGACTCACGTTTGCACGACCGCATGTCGAATCATCGCTTGCGCTAGCAGAGCTTGGGCTCCGGCATTTTTCGCGATGCGAATCGCTTCTGCGTCGCGTCGAGCGCCACCTTGACCAAACGGCGGACCTACACCTGCTTCTGAACGCACGTGCCTTGCGCGCCCGACTGCACCTTGCACAGCAGCGTTTCGATGACGCGCTCGAGGTTACTTGTGACGAGTTCGAGACGATTCCAAATCGCGCGATCTACGGCGAATACGTGGCTACTCGTGCACTCGCCCTTGCAGCCGGAGGATACGGCGACGAGGCCTTGACGTTTGCGGAGCGTGCTCGGGAGGTCACCGGGGGTGTCGAAGCTCGTGTCCTGTCCGCGGCAACCTGGGCCGTGGTTTCCCTGGGAGGTCGTAACGCGGACTCAGCCGCTCAAGCGCTGCTCGAGACTGCTGAACGTCTTAACGTTTGGGACGGTGTTGTCTGCGCTGCTCGTGCTGTGCCATCCCTTGCCGTGCAGCTCGCCGGTTTCCCGCACCAGAGACCACGTCTTCACTCGCTCTTCACCCGGTCCAACGATGCTTCCCTGATAAAGCTCGCAGCTCTTGGGCATCGGCCGCTTCGAACCCGCGGAACGCTCTCCCCGCGAGAGCGCGAGGTGCTCGATCTGGTGGCTATCGGCTTGCGGAACGCGGAGATTGCTGCGGCACTCTTCATTTCAGCCTCAACGGTGAAAGTCCACGTTCGCCATATTTGCGAGAAGCTCGGCGCGCGCACTCGGGCTGAAGCCGTTGCGCGCTACGCGGAGATCGAGACGGCCGGTTCAGAGAAGTCGTGATCGTCGACTTCTGCGTGCTGCCACTCGAATGTGAACTCGTCCGACGTCGCCATGCGATAGGGCTCGCCGGCACCTGCAAGCACCGCCTCGAAGGCGGCGACCACGGTCGTGTCGAACTGAGACTCGACCGCCTGGGCCAAGCGGAGTCTTGCCACGCGACTCGGCATGGCGTCGCGATAGGGCCGATCCGACGTCATCGCGTTGTAGGCATCGGCAACCGCGATGATCCGTGACAACAAGGGGATCTCTTCTTCCGCCAGGCCGTCCGGGTAGCCCCCTCCGTCGACACGCTCGTGGTGATGCCGAACGACGGAGGCGATCTCCGCATAGCTGTCGACCTTCGTGAGGATCCTCTCGCCGATCTCCGAGTGCTTCTGCATTTCGCGGCGCTCCTCGAGGGTGAGGGCGCCCGGTTTCTCGAGCACGCCTGCCGAGAGGCCGATCTTGCCGATGTCGTGCACCAGGCCGGCCAGGTGGACCTTCTTCGCCTCCTCCTCCGGAAGCCCCATCCGCACGGCGATGTCGCGGGCGTAGATCGCGACGGCGGCGGAATGACCGGCGGTGTAGCGGTCCCTTGCGTCGAGCGTGGTGACGAGCGCAGTCGCGAACGAGAGGTTCGCCTTCTCGAGATCGGCGTTCGCGTCGACCAGTTGGTCGGTGAGCTGACGCTGACCCTGGTAGAGGCCGAACAGGCGCTGGGCGGCCAGTGCCGGCAGGAAGAACAGTGCCAGCGTCCAGGGTGACACCTTCGAATAGGCGACGGTCAGCATCGCGACGATTGGCGTGTAGAGCGAAACCGAAACAGCAAGCATCGGTATTGCCATTCGCAGGAATGTCCACGCTCGACCTCCGCGAAGCCTGAGTGTTACCGCTCCGAAGATCGCATCAAGCGGCTCGGCGACAAGGGTCGCCGTCACCGTAGCTATGACGAGTCGGGCGACGTCTCCGTGTGCAATCGGTGCCGTCACGAGAGCTGCGAACCCGGCCGCTGCACCGTAGACAGCCCGGATTGAAGTGTGGATCCCCCACTTCAGGAACAGGTCGCCGGCCGGGGCACGAACTCTCTCCTCGCCCTCGAGGAGCAGGGGAAAGTCCCCGAGATAGGAGGCGGCCGCCACGATCATCGCCGCGAGCGGGCCGAACACGGCCGCCGCGAAGACGGTGGGCAGAACTGAGATCGAGACCTCCGTGAGGCTCGCGAGCCGGACGCGCCCTCGTTCTGCGATCGCAGCGACGGCGGCCAAACCCAGCACTGCGAGCGGGTTTCCGAGGCCCTTCGGGAGCGCGAGGACGAGCAGCACGACGGCGAGCAGCACGAGAATCGCCTGGTAGGCAAGCAAGAGCCAGGGGATCCGGCGTGGCGCGATGCTCTCGGTTTCCTGCAATTTCACTTGCGTTTCCCCCAAAAGGGTCATAGGATTGTCGGTGCCGTCAGTTCCCAACCGAGGGGAGACCTCGAATGCGCAAGTTCATTGGGCGCCTTGCAACCCGCGCAACACTCGCGGGTGGCTTCACTAACTGGTAGATCCACACACGCAGTATCGGCGTTCCGTCCGCGGCTGGCATCACCCGTTTGGTGATTGTCCGCCGGGGGCGGAATACCTTCTTTGACGTGAGCTAGGTCAGGAGCCCGCGCCGGAACCCAACGGCGACGGCGTGGGCTCTGGACCTGGCCTGAAGCTTGGCCAGCAGGTGGCGAACGTGGCTCTTGACCGTCTCCTCGGAGAGGTAGAGCCGGTCGCCGATCTCTCTGTTCACGAGGCCTTCCGAGACGAGTTGGAGGACTTCGATCTCCCGGGCCGTCGGCGAATGCTCGACCACGGGCGCAGGTGGGCGCGGGGGGAATTCGATCAACTCGGCGACCGGTGTACGGCGGGCCGCGACCGTCTGGAAACGGCGCGAGTGCTCGCGATACCGGGTCAGGATCTCATCTCGCTGGGCTGCGTCCACGTGCCCGGTATCGGCGTGGCGCGCTCGGTGCTTTAGGCGCTCCTATCCCTCGTTCGAGAATCAGGACGCCTCAGAGGCGGACGATTCTGCGTCGCGTGATCCGGAGCTCGGCGGGTTCGCTCTCGACGACGACGCCGAGGCTGTCGCGGCCGGTCGCGTGCAGGATGCTCCCCCCGGCGAGCCAGAACGCGATGTGGTCGGCGCGGGTGCCGGCGCCGTAGGCGACGAGGTCGCCGGGGCGCGCCCGGCCGGTCGCAACCGGCGAGCCGGCCAGTTCCTGCTGCCAGGCGTCGCGCGGCACGAGCCGCCCCGTCAGGCGGTAGGCCATATGCACCAGGCCGGAGCAGTCGATCCCCGCCGCGGTCAGCCCGCCCCATTCGTACGGCGCGCCGAGATAGGTCCGCGCGACCGCCAGCGGGCTGGCGGAAAGCGGTACCGGCAGTTCGCCCTCGCCGTCGCCGAGGGCCTGCTCGCCGATCCAGCCCGTGTACCCGTAGGCGGTGACGACCCGCGCCCAACCCTCGTGACGTTCCTCGACCCGCAGCGGCTCGAGCAGGAGCGCCTGCGTCACCTGCTCCGCGTCGTCGTGCGGGTCGGCGCGGAGTGGCGCGACCCCGACCGCGCATTTCATCGCGCCCGCGCGACCCGCAAGCCGAGTTGCGCCTTCGTCTCGGGCCAGTCGTCGTCGACGATTCCGTACCAGGCCGAGTCGCGCGGGCCGGTCGGCAGGATCATGTGCTTGCGGTGAATCCCCTCGAACTGCGCGCCGATCGCGAGCAGCGCGCCGCGCGTGCGCTCGTTGCGCGCGTCGGTCTTGAACTCGACCCGTTGCAGCCCGCAGCGCTCGAAGGCGTGCTCGAGCAGGAGCAGCTTCGTCTCGGTGTTTGCGCCCGTTCCCCACGCCGACCGTTGCAGCCACGTCCAGCCGATCTCGACCCGGCGGTGGGCAGGCTGGTACCCGAGGAAGCGGGTCGAGCCCGCCTCGACCCCACCCATGAGCACGGCGAACGGAACATCCTCCGGGTCAGCGAGCGCCTCGTCGAACCAGCGGTCGAAATCGCCGTCGTAGACCATGAATCGGAAGATCCCCGGGTCGTCCTCGGCGGCGGCGCGCAACCCCTCCCGGTGGCGTTCGGCGAGCGGCTCGACCAGCACGATCCGGCCGGACAGCGGTTGGGCAGGGCGAAGCCCGGTCATCGCCGGAGCTTGACAGGTTTTCTTTTCGCGCCGGAGCGGCTACGCTGCGAGGCCGGCCAGCTCGCGCAACGCTGCGAGCCGTGAAAGCGCCTGGCCTTCGAGCTGCCGGACACGCTCGCGCGTCAGGTCGAGCTCATGCCCGATCGCCTCGAGCGTCCACGGCTCGCCCTCGAAGCCAAACCGCAGCTCGAGGATCCGCCGCTCCCGCTCGGGAAGCGCATCGAGCGCCTTGCGGATGTTCTGGCGGCGAAGGGACTCCTCGGCCTCGTCGAACGGGTCCGGCGCCTCACGGTCGGCGAACAGGTCGCCGAGCTCGCCTTCGTCGTCTGCGCCCACCGTCTGGTTGAGCGACACCGATGCGGAGGCGGCGGAGAGCGCCTCGTCGACGTGCTGGATCGGAAGTCCGGTCGCCTCGGCGAGCTCCTCCTTCGTCGGCTCGCGGCCCAGCTCGACCTCGAGGCGGCGCGCGGCGCGGGACAGCTTCTGCTGGCGTTCGACGACGTGGACCGGGACGCGAATCGTGCGCGCATGGTTCGCCACCGCGCGCTGCACGGACTGGCGGATCCACCAGGTGGCGTAGGTGGAGAACTTGTAGCCGCGGCGCCAGTCGAACTTCTCGACGGCGCGGTTCAGGCCGAGCGTGCCTTCCTGGATCAGGTCGAGGAACGGGACGCCGAGCCCGCGGTAGCCCTTCGCGATCGAGACGACGAGCCGCAAGTTGGACTCGATCATCTGGCGCTTGGCGATCAGGTCGCCGCGCTCGATCTTCTTCGCGAGGATGACCTCCTGCGCGGCGGTGAGCAACTTGTGACGTCCGACGTCCGCCAGGAAGAGCTGAAGGCTGTCGCCGGCACCCGACGGCTGGTCGGCCTCGTAGACGACCTCCTCTGCCTTGGCCGGGCTCTTCTCCTCGGGCCGCGCCTCACGCACCTCGAGGCCGATCCGTTCGAGCTCGCGGGTCAGGTCTTCGACGTCGGTATCGACCAGCTCGTGCTCGAGAGCGAACGCCTCGAGCTCGGCCGGCTCGATCCAGCCGCGCTCCTCGCCCGTCTCGAGCATGGCCTTCGCGCCGTCGCTCTCCAGCAGCTCCGTCAACTGATTCTGCGTCACGTAACCCCGCGTCCTTTCGTCACCTGCATGGTCTAAGGCTTTCGCACCGTACGACATCTGTCCTCTGATTTCCAGCGAAATGAGAGGATTCTTATAATTCTTCTGCTCGCCCTATCGCCGACATCCCTCCCGGGCCCGCAGCCGCGAGGTCGCCCTCACGGTAGCGCACAACCGCCGGGATCGGCTCCCCGAAGACGAAGTATCGCCGTTTTAACCACCGGGAAGTTGAAGGAAATGTGAAGCCTGTGTTCAACGACGCTTGCGCCGCGGTTTCGCGGGTCCGCGCTCGCGACGCGCGGCCATCAGCTCGATCGCGCGCTCGTGGGTCAGCGTCTCCACCTCGTCGCTCGATCGGAGGCTCGCATTCGTCTCGCCGTCGGTCACATAGGGGCCGAAGCGGCCGCTCTTGACGACGATCGGCTTCCCGCTCACCGGGTCGGCGCCGAGCTCGCGCAGCGGTGGAGCGGCGGCGCGGCGACCGCGCTGCTTCGGCTGCGCGAGCAGTGCAAGCGCCTCCTCGAGGGAGATCGCGAGCAACTGCTCCTCGCTCTCCAGCGACCGGGTCGCATCGCCCTTCTTCACGAACGGGCCGTAGCGGCCGTTCGAGACGACCACCTCCTCGTCGTCGCCGGGATCGAGGCCGACGACCCGCGGGAGCGAGAGCAGGCTGAGCGCGTTCTCGAGTGTCACGGTCTCGGGTGACATCGACTTGAAGAGCGACGCCGTCCGGGGCTTCTCACCCTCGTCGGCCACCTCGGTCACGTACGGGCCGTACCGGCCGGTCTTGACGACGATCGCACGGCCCGTGTCGGGGTGGACTCCCAGCTCGCGCTCGTCGGTCGCCTGCGAGAGAAGCTCCTCGGCCCGCTCCACCGTCAGCTCGTCCGGGGCGAGCTCGTCGGAGATCGTGACCCGGTCGCCGTCCCGCTCGATGTAGGGGCCGTAGCGGCCGACGCGCAGTGCGATCCCGTTCCCGATCTCGATCGTGTTGATCGAGCGGGCGTCGATATCGCTCAGATCCGAGACGAGCGCCTTGAGGCCCTGGGTCTCCGAGCCGCCCCCGAAGTAGAAGCGGCGCAGCCACGCGCTCCGTTGCTCGTCACCGGAGGCGATCCGGTCGAGGTCGTCCTCCATCAGGGCGGTGAACTCGTAGTCGACGAGGCGTCCGAAATGCTGTTCGAGCAGGTTCGTGACCGCGAACGCGAGGAACGTCGGGACGAGCGCCTGGCCCACAGGGCGGACGTAGCCGCGGTCGAGAATCGTGCCGAGGATCGACGCATACGTCGACGGCCGCCCGATTCCCCGCTCCTCGAGCGCGCGAACGAGCGTCGCCTCGGTGTAGCGGGGCGGAGCGGTCGTCGAGTGCGACTCGGGCTGCAGCGCCGTCACCTCGAGCGAGTCGCCCTCGGTGAGCGGAGGCAGCCTGCGCTCCTCCTCGTCCGCGGCGACCGCCTCGTCACGGCCCTCCTCGTACGCGAGCATGAACCCGCGGAAGGTGATCACGGTGCCGGCCGTGCCGAACTCGGCATCGCGACCGTCGGAGGCGGTTGCTGCGACCCGCACCGAGACCGTCTCGCCGCGGGCGTCGGCCATCTGCGAGGCGACCGTCCGCTTCCAGACGAGGTCGTAGAGGGCAGCCTCGTCCCGGTCGACCTCGCTGCGAACCTGATCGGGCAGGCGGAAGCGGTCGCCGGCCGGCCGGATCGCCTCGTGGGCCTCCTGCGCGTTCTTGACCTTCCGGTTGTAGTGGCGGGGCTCCGGCGGGACCGCGTCGGCGCCGTAGAGCTCGCGAGCCTGGTCGCGCGCGGCCGCGAGCGCCGTCTCCGAGAGCGACGTCGAGTCGGTGCGCATGTAGGTGATGTACCCGGCCTCGTACAGGCGCTGGGCGACGCGCATCGTGTTCTGCGCGGTGAAGCGGAGCTTGCGGCTGGCCTCCTGCTGGAGCGTCGAGGTCATGAACGGCGCCGCCGGGCGGCGCGTGTACGGCTTCCGCTCGACCGAGCGAACGGCAAAGGCCGCCCCTTCCAGGGCGGCTCCGAGCGTCAGTGCGCCGGCCTCGTCGAGTTGCACCGCGTCCTTCGTGACGAGCTCCCCGCTCCGGGCGAAGTCGCGGCCCTGCGCGATCTTCTTCCCGTCGAGTGCCGTCAGGCGCGCATCGAACGCGCCCGGGGCGAGCGTGGCGACGATGTCCCAGTACTCGGCCGCGCGGAACTCGATCCGCTCCCGCTCCCGCTCGACCACGAGCCTCGTCGCGACCGACTGGACCCGACCGGCCGAGAGCCCCTTCATCACCTTCCGCCAGAGGACGGGGGAGACCTCGTAGCCATAGAGGCGGTCGAGGATCCGCCGGGTCTCCTGCGCGTCGACGAGCCGTTCGTCGATCTCCCGCGTCTCCTCGAGGGCGTGCTCGATCGCCGCCTTGGTGATCTCGTGGAAGACCATCCGGCGTACCGGCACCTTCGGGTTCAGAACCTGAACGAGGTGCCAGGCGATCGCCTCGCCCTCCCGATCCTCGTCGGTCGCGAGCAGGAGCTCGTCCGCTCCCTTCAGCTTCGCCTTCAGGTCCGAGACGACGCTCTTCTTCCTCGGGTCGACGACGTAGAGCGGCTCGAAGTCGCTGTCGACGTTCACGCCAAGCCGTGCCCACGACTCCTGCTTCTGTGCCGCGGGCACCTCGGCTGCGCTGTGCGGCAGGTCGCGCACGTGGCCGATCGAGGACTCGACCATGTAGTCCTTGCCGAGGTAGCCCGCGATCGTCTTCGCTTTCGCCGGAGACTCGACGATCACCAACCGGCGTCCTTTGGGAGTCTTCGCTTCAGCCATCGTCAGCGCGCCACGATAGCCACGGCGGCCCGGTAGGCGATACTCGCCTGCGATGACAAGCCGTTCCGGGACCCGTCCGCTCCTGGCGATCGACGGCGATTCGCTCGCCCATCGCGCCTACCACGGGCTGCCGAAATCGATCCGTGGGGCCGGTGGCCGCCCCGCGAACGCTCTGACCGGATTCGGCAACTTCCTGCTGCGGCTCTGGGAGTCCGAGCAGCCTGCCGTCGTGGTCGTCGGCTGGGACACGCTCGACCGGCCGACCTACCGGAACGAGTCGCTCCCCGGCTACCAGTCCGGTCGCGTCTTCGACGACGCGATCGTCGAGCAACTCGCCGTCCTCCCGCAGCTCACGGAGTCGTTCGGGTTCGTCTCCGCCAAGGCGCCCGGCTACGAGGCGGACGACTTCCTCGCCGCGGCGGCGGCTCGCTGGCCCGGGCGGGTCGCCGTCGCCACGTCCGATCGGGACGCCTTCCAGCTCGTCAGCGACCGGGTGACCGTGCTCCAGCCCGTCAAGGGCGTCAGCGAGCTCGCCCGGATCGGCCCCGCCGAGGTGCGAGAGCGTTACGGGGTCGAGCCGGTTCAGGTGCCGGATTTCATTGCGCTCCGTGGGGATTCGTCCGATCGGATCCCCGGTGCTGCCGGTGTCGGGCCCAAGACGGCCGCAAGCCTTCTCGGCCAGTACGGAACGCTCGAAGCGATGCTCGACGCCGGGAGGTTCGCGGCGATCGCCGACGACCTGCGCCTTTACCGGAGCGTGGCGACGATGGACGCGGCCGCGCCGCTGCCGGAGCTCGGCCCGCACGAGCTCGACCGGGAGCGAGCCGCGGAGAAGGCACGTGAGCTCGGGCTGAACGGCCTGGCGCGGCGGCTCGTCGAGGGGTCGTAGCGGTGGAGGTCGTCGGCCATCCTGCCTTCGCCGAGCTGCATCCGACGGGGAGCCACCCCGAGTCGCGCGAGCGGCTCGCGGTGCTGAACGAGCGCTTCGCGTACGTCGAGTGCGAGCCGGCGACCGAGCACGACATCCTGCGCTGTCACACCGCCGGGCTCGTCGAGCGAGTGCGCGCCGCGCCCGGCTGGTTCGACGCCGACACGATCTGCACCGAGACAACGTACGAGGCCGCCCTGCTCGCGGCCGGTGCGGCAATCGAGGCCGTGCGCCGGGGCGGCTTCGCGCTGGCGCGCCCGCCAGGCCACCACGCCGAGCCCGGACGGGCGATGGGCTTCTGCATCTTCGACTCGGTTGCGATCGCAGCCCGCTGGGCTCAGGCCGAGCTCGGGCTCCGACGGGTCGCGATCCTCGACTGGGACGTCCACCACGGCAACGGGACGGAGGCGATCGTCGGCGAGGATCCGTCGATCCTGTTCGTCTCGCTCCACCAGTGGCCCTTCTATCCCGGCACGGGAAGTCCCGGCGATCAGGGCGACACCGTGTTGAACCTACCGCTCGCCGCCGGCACGGGCGACGAGGGCTACATCGCCGCGTTCGAGCGTGCCGAGAGCGCCGTCGCCGCCTTCGAGCCGGAGCTGCTGCTCGTCTCGGCCGGTTTCGACGGGCACGTCGACGACCCGCTCGCCGACCTCCAGCTCACCACCGGGTTGTTCCACGAGCTCGCCCGGCGGGCCACGCAGCTTGCCCCGCGAGTCGCCGCGGTGCTCGAAGGCGGCTACAACCTCGAGACGCTGCCCGACCTCGTCGGCGCGGCCCTCGAAGGTTTCGACGTCGAGTAGGAGACGCTTCTGCGCTCAGTCCCGGGCAGCGCCGAGCTTCTCCAGCGCCTCCCGCCGTGAGGAGACGCCCAGCTTCGCGAGCAGGTTCTTCACGTGGGAGCGGACGGTGTGCTCGGAGATGAAGAGGCGCGCGGCGATCTCGTCGGTGCCGAGGTGCTGGTCGAGCAGCAGCAGCACCTCGAGCTCGCGGGCCGAGACCAGATCGGCGATCGACGCCGGGACGACGCCGTGGCGGTGGCCGCCCTCCCTGACCTGGTCGAGAAGGCGGCGGGCGACCGCGCCCGAGAGGGCCGCCTCCCCGTGGAAGACGCCGCGGAGGAAGTCGACGATCCGCTCGGGTGGCTCGTTCTTGAGCAGGTAGCCCGTCGCGCCGAGCCGGATCGCCTCCAGCAGGCTGTCGTCGTCCTCGGATGCGGTCAGTACGACGATGGAGGCGTCGGGCGCCACCTCCCGGATCCGGGGCAGGGCCGTCAGTCCGTCCATGCCCGGCATCGTCAGGTCGAGCACCACGAGATCCGGCCGGAGCTCGCGCGCGCGCTCGATCGCCTCCTCGCCCTCCGCGGCCTGGCCGACCACGTCGAAGCCGTTCGCCGCGAGCAACCCGGCCAGCGCCTCGCGTGTCAGCGGGTGGTCGTCGGCGATCAGGATCCGCGCGGTCATGCCCGCGCCCGATTGTGCCGATATCCCGTTCGATGCGCCAAACGGGTCGGAGAGACACGTTCGACACGTTCCTGTGGGGTGAGGTCGTGCTGGTCTCCCTGCTCGCGGCGGCGCTCGCGCTGTTCCTCTCCAAGCCGAGCCTGCGCGCGCCCCACGATCTGCCCGAGCTGCGCCTCGTCCTCTCGACGCTCTACGTCGTCGGCGGAGGACTGCTCGCCTTGCTGACGGCCACGAGGTTCAGCGTCGAAGGGCGTCGCTTCGACCTCGTGCTCTGCGGCGGCTTCTCGGCGATCTCCCTCTCGTGGTTCGCCTTCGGGCTCGTGCCTGCAATCGCGGGGCGGCCGGGCGGGAGGCCCGAGTCATGGGCGAACCTGATCGGCACTGTCACCGGCTGGGCTGTGATCGCGTGCGCGCCGTTCGTTCGCGGTCGGATGGAGCAGCGCCGGAAGGCGCTGAGTCAGCTGTTGATCGTCCTGGCGGTCGACCTGACGGCGATCTGGACGATCTCGAGCGGGATCGGGCTCGGGCTGCCGAGCATCAACGGCACCGGGCGAGACGTGCTGCCCGAGTTGCGCATCGCCACGCTGGCGCTTCTCGCCCTGATCAACCTGGTCGCGGTGGTCGGCTTCGGTGACCGCTTCCGCCGGCAGAGGGAGGACCTCGACCGGTGGCTCGCGCTCGGCGCCACGCTGACGCTGTTCGCCTCGCTCGACTCTCTCTTCGGGCCGCCGGTCAGTGTCTCGGCGGTCACCCAGGGTGACTTCCTGCGGCTGCTCGCGTACTCGGTGCTCGTGGTCGGCGTCTGGCGGGCGATCCGGGCCTCCGAGGTCGGGCGGGTCGTTGCCGACGAGCGCGCCCGGGTCGCACGCGAGATCCACGACGGCCTGGCGCAATACCTGTTCGCGGTCTCGACACATGCGGCGATGCTCGAGGCCGGGGCCGACCCTGCGAAGACGATCCCGCGGCTCAAGGAAGCCGCCGCCGCCGCTCAGAGCGAGGCGCGCTTCGCCGTGCTCGCCCTCTCCTCCGCGTCGGGCAGCGCGCCGTTCGACGCGGGCCTCCGACGCTACGTCGACTTCCTCACCGCCGACGGCGCACTGGACGTCGAGCTCGAGATCGACGGTGCGATCCGGCTCGCCCCCGACGAGCAGATCGAGGTGTTCCGAATCGTCCAGGAAGGGCTTGCGAACGCGCGCAAGCATGCCGGGGCCCGCTGCGCATGGGTCACGATCGGCCGGCGCGGCGTCGACCGGCTCGTGATCGTCCGCGACGACGGATCTGGCTTCGAGCCTCCCGCCGAGGGGGCGACCCAGGGTCTACGGAACATGCGCCAGCGTGCCGCCGCGATCGGCGGCGCGTTCTCGCTCACGACCGCGCCGGGCCGGGGAACCTCACTCGAGGTCGTCCTGCGGCCGTGAGCATCAGGGCCCGTAGGTCATGCAGGCGGTGCATGTCCAGGCGATCGTGTTCCCGATCGCCCAGGCGAAACCCCCGGCTGTCGCGAACGAGGCGAGCACCGGCCGGGCCGGCTTCCCGGGGACGAGCAGCGAGTCGGCCGCGCCCGAGATATCGAGCGCGTGGACGCTGCCGCGCAGTGAGTAGAAGATCCGCCCCTGCCCGAAGCCGATCATCTTCGCCCCCGCGGGGAGCGGTACGGACGAGGTGTTGGCTCCCTTGCGGATCTGGACGGTCGCGCCGTCCTGCGCGAGCACCCCCAGCGGCGAGAGGTACAGGGCGCTCAGCTCGCCGGGCGCGTAGGCGTAGCTCTGGGTGACCGAGCCCGAGCTCGAGAGCAGATCGAGCACGCCGGAGTCGAGGAAGACCGCCACCACCGCGTGGCCGGGCCCGTCGCCGGAGGCGATCAGGCGCACCGCCGCCGGGGCGGTCCACTTGAAGACGGCCGCGCCGTTGTCTCCCAGGAAGGTGACGTTCGTCCTGACCGCGTAAGGGGTGCCCCCGTAGGTTCCCTGGCCGACGACGATCGGTGGCGGCAGGTCGACGTCCTGCTCGACGAAGGCGAGCTGCCGTGGCTTCGTCCTCGTCGGTGTGGCCGTGAAGAGCTGCCAGTCGCGCAGGTTGCCGCCCGCGTACTGGACCCAGAGCGACCGCGCCGACGACATCGCGACGGCCGAGATCCCGTCACCGGTGCTCGGGCGCTCCCGGCACGGCTCGTCGGTCGGCTTGCCCAGGCGCCAGATACCGGTCTTGCCGCCCTGCGTGTGCCAGTAGTAGACATGAGCGCAGTCGGTCCTGGCGGCGTTGTCGGCGACCGCATAGGTGACCCCGGCGCCGGTGACCGAGAGTGCGGCGATCGGCGCGCCCTCGGTTCGCTTGTGGCGCGGCTGGGTGACGGCGACGGCGACCGTCGTAAGCAGTCCCGCCACGACAACCGCCGTGACCGCGGTGAGCGATCGCCGCATCACGTGACTATAGGCATGCCTCTCGGAGGACACGGCACTCGGCCTGGATCCACCGATCTCCGCCGGCGGTGCGCCCGTCTGGACTCGCCGGGCCGCTCCCCGTCCTGCCGGCCCAGCCGAACGCCCCGCGGTCGTGCATTTCGGTTCAGACGGGGACGGCCTCGCGGGCCTCGGCGAAGCGGGCGGCCGCGAAGTCGAGGTCACCGATCGTGTGGGCGGCCGACATCTGCGTCCGGATCCGCGCCGCGCCGCGCGGGACGACCGGGAAGGAGAAGCTGACGGCGTAGACGCCGAGCTGGGCGAGTCGCTCCGCGAAACGTGCCGCGGTCGGCTCGTCGCCGATCATCACGGGGACGATCGGGTGCTCGCCCGGGAGGACGCGGAAGCCGAGCTCCGTCATCCGGTCGCGGAAGCGTGACGTGTTCTCGCGCAGCCGGTCGCGCAGCTCGTGCGAGCTCTCGATCAGCTCGAGCGCCCGCACGCTGGCGGCGACCACCGGAGGTGCCACGCTGTTCGAGAAGAGGTAGGGGCGCGCGCGCTGGCGCAGCAGCTCGACGATTTCGGCCCGCCCGGAGACGTAGCCGCCGCTCGCCCCGCCGATCGCCTTGCCGAGCGTGCCGGTGACGATGTCGACGCGCTCGGCCACTCCGTGGCGCTCGGGCGTGCCACGGCCGCCGGGCCCGACCACGCCGACGGCGTGGGAGTCGTCGACCATCACGAGCGCGTCGTGGCGCTCGGCGAGGTCGCAGATCCGGTCCAGCCGAGCGAGGTAGCCGTCCATCGAGAAGACGCCGTCTGTCGCGATCAGCCGGTGGCGCGCGCCGGCCGCCTCGACGAGCCGGGCCTCGAGCTCGTCCATGTCGCCGTTCGCATAGCGCAGGCGGCGGGCCTTGCAGAGCCGGATGCCGTCGATGATCGAGGCGTGGTTCAGCTGGTCGGAGATGACGGCGTCGTCCTCGCCGAGCAGCGCTTCGAACAGGCCGCCGTTCGCGTCGAAGCAGGAGCTGAAGAGAATGGTGTCGTCCGTGCCGAGGAACGCGCTCAACCGCTCCTCGAGATCGCGATGGAGCGCCTGGGTGCCGCAGATGAAGCGCACCGACGCCATCCCGTAGCCCCAGCGGTCGAGCGCCTCGTGTGCGGCGGCGACGATCGCGGGGTGGCTCGCCAGGCCGAGGTAGTTGTTCGCGCAGAGGTTGAGCAGTTCGCCGCGGCCCTCGACCTCGACGTGCGCTCCCTGCGGCGTCGTGATCACGAGCTCGCTCTTGTACAGGCCGGCCTGCCGCACCCCGGCCAGCGTCTCGACGAGCTCATCGCGCAGCGATCCGTACATGGCCGCCTCCTTAGATGTCGGTCCAGTCGAGCACGACCTTGCCGGACTGCCCCGAGCGGGCGACGGCGAAGGCCTCCTCGAAGTCGCGATGAGAGAACCGGTGGGTGATCACCGGCCCGATATCGAGGCCGGCGCCGAGCATCACGCTCATCTGGTACCAGGTCTCGTACATCTCGCGGCCGTAGATCCCCTTCAGGGTGAGCATGTTGAAGATCAGCGGATTGAGGTCGAGCGAGATCTCCGCCGACGGGATCCCGAGCATCGCGATCCGGCCGCCGTGAGCCATGTTCGCAATCATCGCGCGCAGGGCGTCCGAGCTGCCCGACATCTCGAGGCCGACGTCGAAGCCCTCGGTCATCCCGAGCTCTCGCTGCACGTCCGCGAGGTCGCGTTCGCGCGGGTCGACCGCAAGCGTGGCGCCCATCCGGCGGGCCAGCTCGAGCCGGTAGGGGTTCAGGTCGGTGACGACGACATGGCGCGCCCCGGCGTGTCGCACGACGGCGACCGCCATGCAGCCGATCGGGCCCGCACCCGTGACCAGGACGTCCTCACCGAGGACGTTGAAGGTGAGCGCGGTGTGGACGGCGTTCCCGAACGGGTCGAAGATCGCGGCGACCTCCTCGTCGATCCCCGGCCAGTGGTGCCAGATGTTCGTCATCGGCAGGGCCACGAGCTCGGCGAACGCGCCCGGGCGGTTGACTCCGAGCCCGATCGAATGCGCGCACAGATGCCGGCGGCCGGCCATGCAGTTCCGACAGCGCCCGCAGACGACGTGGCCCTCGCCGCTGACGAGGTCGCCGACGGCGAAGTCGCTGACGTTCGATCCGAACGCAACCACCTCGCCGGCGAACTCGTGCCCGACGACCATGGGCACCGGGATCGTCTTCTGCGCCCACTCGTCCCACGAGTAGATGTGGAGGTCGGTGCCGCAGATCCCGGTCTTGTGCACGCGGATCAGGACGTCGTTGATTCCGATCTCGGGCTCGGGCGTATCCTCGAGCCGGAGCCCTTCCGCCGCCTCCGCCTTGACCAGCGCGCGCATCTCGTGGCCACGCTACCTGGTCGGTGGCCGCGAACGCGTCCCGGCGCGACGTTGCCGACCGGCTACTGCGTCTCGACGCGGAAGATGGGATGGTCCGGTGCGATCCGGAGGAGCGCTTCGCTTGGTGAGGCACCGTCGACGCCGCCGAAGAACTGGCCGACCTCCCACTTCCAGCGGTCGAGGTAGGCCCTCAGGATCGGCTCCTTGTCGCCGTCGGCGATCTCGGCCGCGACGAAGCGCTCGCGCCGGCGGCCGAGCAGGAGGGCCCCTTCCCTCGCCGCGCGCAGGTTGCGCACCCACTGTGTGTGACCGCGGGGTGCGACGAGGTATCGAGCGCCGTCGAGCGTCAGCACGTTGAGCGGCACGTGACGCGGCAGGCCACTGCGCCGGCCGCGCACCTCGAGCACGCGGGAGCCCCAGACGCTGACCCCGATCCTTGTCAGGCCGGCGACGAGACGATTGAAGACGTTGCGGGTGAACCAGTCGGGAGCCACGTATCGCTCCGCCATGAGGGCCTCCTTCGGTCTCTGCTCGTTTCGGACAGGTTGCCTGCCCAGCGCCGGGCGGCGCCGGGCGAACAGCCGTCCGGCGGGCGCCTCGGCGCGGCGAACCGTCCTTACGGGGCGATGTTGTGGTTGTGCCTGAAGACGTTCCCGGGGTCGTAGCGCCGCTTCAGCTCGACGAGGCGGTCGTAGTTCGGGCCGTAGGCGGCGCGGATCGCATCCTGTCCCTGGTCGTCGCCGAGGTAGTTGAGCCAGCGGCGCTGGCTGAGCGCGGGGGCGAGCGCCGCATGCGACTCGCGCGTCCAGGCGATGTTGACGTCGGTCTCGGACGGGTCGGCCCAGACCGAGGGCAGGAGCAGGTTCCAGCCCTGCTCGCGGTGCGGCACCGCGGTGTCGGTGACGCCGACCCGGCAGACCGCACCGTGGAACTGCTCGAGCAGGATGGCGCTCATCGGCGAGGGCACGCTCGCGAACCGTTCGATCATCGTCTCGATCAGCTCGTCGGAGATTCCCGCCGTGAAGCTCGAGAGCCAGTAATTCAGCAACCCGGCGGGGAAGCCGTCGTCGAGGATCGTGTTCATCACCGGGTACGGCATCGGGCCGACGTGGACGACGAGCGGGGAGCCCCAGGAGAGGAACGGCGCGAGCTCGCGGTCGGCCTCCTCGGTGCTGCCCGTGTGGAAGACGATCATCGCGGCGAGCTTTGCGCCGGAGCCGTCCGGTGCGTGAACGAGTGCCGCGAAGACCGTGAGGTCGTCCGATGCCGAGGCAACGGCGTCGCGGTAGAAGCGGAGCAGCTCGCCGGCTGCGTCGATCGGATGGGCGATCAGTCCGCCGGTGACCGTCGTGAGCGGGTGGAGGCGGTACTTCAGCGAGGCGGCGATGCCGAAGTTCCCGCCGCCGCCGCGGAGCGCCCAGAAGAGGTCGGAGTCGGATTCCTCGGTCACCTCGAGCACGCTTCCGTCGGCGGTGACGAGCTCGACCGCGGCCAGGTTGTCGGCCGCGAGCCCGTGCTTCGCCATCAGCCAGCCGAGCCCGCCGCCCAGGGTCAGGCCGGCGATCCCGGTCGTCGAGATCGCCCCGCCGGTCGTCGCGAGCCCGTGGAGCGCGGTCTCGCGATTGAACTCGCGCCAGGTGACGCCGCCGCCCGCCCGCACGGTGCGCGCGACCGGGTTGACGTGGATGCCCTTCATCGGCGACAGGTCGATCATCAGCGCACCGTCGCCGACGGCGCGTCCGGCGACGTTGTGCCCGCCTCCCCGGACCGAGATCTCCAGCCCCTCGCTGTTCGCGAACCGCACGGCGTCAGCGACGTCCGCGGTCGACTGGCAGCGTGCGATCAGCGCGGGCTTCCGGTCGATGAGCGCGTTGTGGATGCGGCGCGCCCCGTCGTAGCCGGTGTCCTCGGGCCGGAGCACGCTGCCCGAAAACCCGGTGCGAAGCTCCTCGAGGCGCTTGTCGGTGTCTGTCGTCGTACTCACGATGACTCCTTTGGCTGGGGAGTGTGGACGCTCGGAACGGCTGTCCAACGATTCTCCTGGAACGGACAGATTAGAGTGGAACGGTGGCAGGTACCGAAGGAACGGTGGGTCTCGCCGGCAAGGTCGTGCTGGTGACCGGCGCCGGGTCGCAGATCGGCATCGGTCGGCAGATCGCGCTCTCGGCGGCCGGGCGCGGCGCGACCGTTGTCGCCGCAGACATCGTCCCGGACGATCTGGACCTGACCGTCGCCCAGGTGCGCGAGGCGGGCGGGGAGGCGACCGGCTTCGTCGTCGACGTCGCCGACCAGCGGGCGGTCGCGCGCATGGTGGAGGACGCCGAGGGGGCCCACGGGCGCATCGACATCCTGGTCAACAACGCAGGAATCGCGAAGAAGGCCCGCTTCCTCGACCTGGACGAGGAGCAGTTTCGCCGGACGCTGGACGTTAACCTCGGCGGCACCTACAACTGCTGCCGCGCGGTTGCCCGCGGGATGATCGAGCGCCGGTCGGGCTCGATCGTCAACTTCTCGTCGGTCATGGGTCACCCCTGGGGCTGGAACGAGCACGTTCACTACAGCGCCTCGAAGGCGGCGATCGAGGGGCTCACCCGCGGGCTCGCCGTCGAGCTCGGCCCGTTCGGCATCCGCGTGAACACGGTGGCGCCGGGCTTCATCGAGACCGCGCAATCCACCTCCCGCGAGCACTCCGTCGGCCGGGAGGGGCTGGAGCTCGCCGTGCCGTACATCCCGCTCGGGCGGATCGGGCAGCCGGACGACATCGCGGACGTCGTCCTCTTCCTCGCCTCCGACGCCGCGCGCTACATCACCGGCCAGGTGCTTCTTGTCGACGGCGGCATCACCCTCGGCGATCTGCGGAGCGCCTTCGAGTCCGTCGCGCCGGGCGCCGGGCCCGTGGACCCGGCCTGAGGTCGATCGCGTGCAATGACGATCGCCGTCAGTGTTCCGCGGGAGGCCTGGCGGGCACTGTCGTTCGCGCTCGGGATGACCTGGGAGATCCTGTGGGCGCTGATCCTCGGCTTTCTGCTCTCGGCTGTCGTGCAGGCGCTCGTCTCGAAACGGGCAATCCGCGATCTCTTCCCCGACGACTCGCCACGCAGCCTCGCTGTCGCGACGGGGCTCGGAGCGGCTTCGTCGAGTTGCTCGTACGCATCGGTTGCCCTCGCCCGGTCGCTCTTCAGGAAGGGCGCGAACTTCACGGCGGCGATGACGTTCGAGATCGCCTCGACGAACCTCGTGATCGAACTGGGGATCATCATGGCGCTGATCCTGGGCTGGCGCTTCACGCTCGGGGAGTTCCTCGGAGGGCCTCTGATGATCGTGTTCCTGGCCGTTCTCTTCCGGCTCTTCCTGACGCGGCAGATGGTCGACGAGGCGCGGGCCGAGGCGACGAAGGGGCGTCGTGGCTCGATGGAGGGTCACGCCGAGATGGACATGTCGATCGCCGCGGAGGGGTCGGTCTGGCGGCGCCTCGTGAGCCCTGCCGGCTTCACGGCGACGTCCCATGTCTTCGTCATGGAGTGGGCGGCGATCCTCCGGGACATCGTCGGCGGTCTTCTGATCGCGGGCGCGCTTGCCGCCTGGGTGCCCGACAGCTGGTGGCAGAGGCTCTTCTTCGAGTCCCATCCGACCTTCGCGAAGTTCTGGGGGCCGGCGATCGGGCCGGCGGTCGCGATCGTCAGCTTCGTCTGCTCGATCGGGAACGTGCCCCTCGCGGCCGTTCTGTGGAACGGCGGCATCAGCTTCGGCGGGGTGCTTGCGTTCATCTTCGCCGACCTGATCATCCTCCCGATCCTCGATATCTACCGGCGGTACTACGGCTGGAAGATGGCCGGCTGTCTGCTCGCCACCTTCTACGCGACGATGGTGGTCGCGGGCCTCGTCGTCGAGTTCGTCTTCCAGGGGGCGGGCCTGATCCCGAAAGGACGGCACGCCAAGGTCGAGATGGCCTCGATCAGCTGGAACTACACGACCTTCCTCAACATCGTCTTCCTGCTCGTCGCCGCGGCGGCTCTCTGGCGCTTCTTCACCACCGGCGGACGCCCGATGCTGAAGACGATGGACGAGCCGACGGAGGACGTGGCCGGGCAGTCGCACGACCATGGCGGGATGGTCGCCCTGCGCGCGCATCGGCAACGCCGGCCGGCATAGAAAAAGCCCCGTTGGGGTTTCCCTTACCGGGGCTCTCTCCGTAGCAGGCCTGTAAGCCGGAGACTCCCAAGGTTCGCCCCAGCGGGGGCCGGAAGGCTGCCCAAAGGAGGATCGATGAGCGAACTGGCAAGAAACGAACTGGCCGATTTCCTGCGCTTTTGCCGCGCGGAGCGGCGACTTGCCCCGATGACTTGCTCGGCGTACGAGCGTGACGTTTCGGCGTGCCTGGGTTACCTGCAGGGCGAGGGGATCGAGGAGCTCGCGGAGGTGAAGGTGACCCACCTGCGCGCGTTCCTCGCGAGCGAGCAGAACACGCGGCCGGCCGCCTCGAGCCAAGCGCGGACGACCGCGGCGGTGAAGTGCTTCTTCCGCTTCCTCGTCGAGGAGGAGCGGTTGCATCGCGATCCGGCGCTGCCGCTCCGGACGCCGAAGAAGAGCGAGGCACTACCGGACGTGCTCACAATGGGCGAGCTCGAGCGGCTGCTCGCGGCGACGAGCCGCGCCGAGGTCTGGGAGCGGCACTTCGCCGGCAAGCCGGAACGCGATCGGCTCTTGCTCGCGCTGATGGCGTACGGCGGACTGCGCCGAAGCGAGCTGCTCGGGCTCGACTGGGACGACGTCGACCTTTCCCGGCGGCTGCTGCGGATCCGGAAGGCGAAAGGCGGACGCCAGCGGACGATCCCGATCCATCCCGCGCTCGCTCCGCTCTTCGCCGAGTACTACGCGACGCGGGTCCCGATCACCGAGCAGGCGGTGTTTGTCGGCGTCCAGGGCAACCGGCTCCACTACACCCAGTTCGGCCAGGTCTTCCGTCACTACGTCGAGGCGAGCGGCGTCAACGAGCGCAAGCACGTCACGCCGCACACGCTCCGCCACGTCTTCGCCTCCGAGCTTCTGCATGCCGGCGCGAACCTCCGCCAGATCCAGGAACTGCTCGGCCACAAGCACCTCGACTCGACCCAGCGCTACACACGCGTGAACGCGCACGAGCTCCGCGGCGCGATCAAGCGGCTCCGCTGGGTCGGGTGAGGCGCCATCGCTCCCCCTGGTGGATCTCGACCGACGCCCTCACTACCGTCGACTCGGTGCACCGCGACGCGCGATTGCTGAAGGGGAAAGCCCTAGCTTCTCTCCGCCGGAGCGCGAGGGCCTTCAATGACTTCGACGATGACGGGCGGATGAGCACCGTCCTCCTCCATCTTCAGCACGCCTTCGAGATGCTCTTGAAGGCCGCGCTCGTCGAGAAGAACGTCCAGGTCTTCGACAAGCGCCTCGGTCGCTCCATTGGCTTCGAGAAATGCGTTTCAGTCGGGGCAGAGAAACTGCAGCTCGACGCGGAGCAGCGGGGTCTTCTGCGCGCCATCGATGCCCTCCGTGACGACGAACAACACTTCCTCGGAGAGCTAAACGAAGGGCTTCTGTACCTCCACGTTCGGGGCGGTGTCACGCTTTTCGCGGACGTGCTGGAACGCCAGTTTGGCGAGAAGCTCGCAGAGCACCTGCCGGGACGCGTTCTCCCGATCTCGACGGATCCACCAGGGGACTTCGATGTTCTTCTCGATCAGCAGTACACCCAGATCGCGAGCCTCCTCCGGCCTGGAAAACGGCGCCGGACCGAGGCACGAGCGCAGATACGCGCTTTGCTTGCAATGGAAGCGCACGTGGTCGAGGACGTTCTCGTAACCGAGAAGGACGTGAACCGTGTCGAGAGGGCAATCAGGTCTGGGCGACCGCGTCGAGAGGTTTTTCCACGGCTTGGGGGCGTTGGCACATCCGTCGAGGGTGGCGGGGTGACGGTGACTGTTCGGTTCTCGAAGCGAGAGGGTGCACCCGTTCAGTTCGTCCCCGCCGACGATCCCAGGGACGCCGCCGCCGTCCGAGAGATCGATCTCCAACGGAAGTACTACATGTCGACTCGCGAACTCGCGGAGAGGTCAGGCCTTACCCAGCCACGCGCCCTTGCGCTTCGCCGGCACCTCGGCATCGACGAGAACGAGGACGACGTTCACGTATTTGTGTTCGGTTCGCAGCGCATCCCGCAGTACTCGGACAACGCGCTCCGGAAGATGAGAGCTTCCTTGGATGAGGTCGACATGGACGCTGTGTGGGAGGAGGACCGACCGAGGCGAAGACGCTCGCGCCACGCATAGCATCGTCGAACGCCTCCATGGCACGGCAGTAGAGTCCTCGGGGATGGCCATCCCCGACTTTCAGACACTCATGCGCCCACTACTGGAACTCCACGCTGATGGTCAAGAGAAGACGCAGGAGGAGCTTCGGCGCGCTCTCACTGAGAGGTTCGAACTGACGGAGGAGGAACTCGCCGAGAGGATTCCGAGCGGCACTGCCCGGACGTTCGTGAACCGGGTGGCGTGGGCCTCGACTCACATGACACAGGCCGGCTTGCTGGTTAAGCCGCGGCGCGGAGTCTCATGCATCGCGGAGCGTGGTTTGGCCGTGCTGAGCGAGTATCCGGAGCGCGTCGACATGTCGGTCCTCGAGCAGTTCCCGGAGTACATCGAGTTCAGAACTCGAAGCTCGGGCCGACGGAGAGTCACTCAGCCGCACGCGCCCGAGCAGCTCTCTGTGTCGGCCGAGACACCGGAGGAGACGATCGACGTCGCCTATCGACAAGTCCGCACGGCATTAGCAGAAGAGCTGCTCAGCAGGCTCCTCGAACGAGACGACCGTTTCTTCGAGAACGCCGTCCTCGACGTGCTTGTCGCGCTCGGGTATGGCGGCTCGAAACCGGACGCGGCAGAGCGCGTCGGGAGGAGTGGCGACGGTGGCATCGACGGCGTGATCCGCGAGGACATGCTCGGCCTCGACGCAATCTACGTTCAGGCAAAGAAGTGGGCGCTCAATCGTGGCGTAGGCCCGCGCGAGATCCGCGAGTTCCTCGGTGCCCTCCAAGACGTCGAGGCAACGAAGGGAATCTTCATCACGACGTCTACCTTTTCGGCCGAAGCTCGCGAGCTCGCACGCCGCCGCCGGGTCGTCCTGATCGATGGTCTGGAGCTTGCGACGCACATGGTCGATGCCGGCGTCGGTGTTACGACGCTCCAGGCATACGAGCTCAAGCGCATCGACGAGGACTACTTCGCGGAAGCCGAGTAGGCACTCTGGCCGTCGCGAGTGCGGGAACGAACCGGTTGATGTTAAATACACGTCTTACGTGTACTAGCCACCGCCTAACGAGCTAGGAGATGAAGGCAATACACAATAGACGTGTACTATATGACAGTCATGTCGCCCACCACCCGCTACCTCGATCTACTTGACGAGCTCGCGGTTGAGGACAAGGAGTCGTTCACGACCCAGGATGTGGAGCAGCTCGGCGGGCTGTCCCCCCAGGCTGCCTCGAACCTGCTCACGCGGCTTGTCAGACGCGGTCTGATCGACCGAGTCGCCCGTGGCCACTACGTCATGCGACCGTTCGGCTCGTTGGGCACACGCGCGGCTGCCGAGAGCATTACGCTCCCTGTGGGTGCCGTCTTCGCGGGGAAGCCGCACCGGATCGCCTATCGCTCGGCCCTTGATTGGCACGGACTCCTCGACCACCCGGCCCGGCAGATCGTCCTCGCACTCGACAAACGGCCCGCCCTTCGGCAGCTCAGCGGTCGCTCTCTCCGAGTGGTGCTCGAACGACCGGACCGCATCACCATCGGCGCGATCGACGCGGGTCATGGCGCACGCGTCTCATCTCTAGAGCGCGTGCTCGTCGAGTCAGCTTCCCGCCCTGCCCTTGCGGGAGGCATCCACGTAGTCGCGAACGCGCTCGCACGAGCGCGAGTTGATACCGGCGCATTGACCGAGATGGCAAGGACACTCGACGCGCGAACCGCTCTTCACCGGCTCGGCTCGATCGCGGAGGCGCTTGGACTTCCCCTAATGGCAGACGAACTTGAACCGCTCTCCAGCGTGGGCCGGCTAGTGCCGCTTGACCCTCAGCTTGCTCCCGAGGCGGACAGCTGGCGTGACACGAAGTGGGGAGTCGACTGGCCCTTCCCTGCCGAGGAACTCGAGGAAGCGGTCAAGCGCTGATCACCCGCGGCGCAATTACCCGTATCGCAGACCAGAACGGGGTGAGCGCGCCCGTTGTCGAGCGCGACTACGTGCTTACCCACATCGTCGAGTCGCTCGCACGACTCCGGCCACCGCCGGGACTGATCTTCAAAGGCGGGACCGTACTTCGGCTTTGTTTCTATGAGGACTTTCGCTACTCAGCTGATCTCGACTTCAGCCTCGTCGAGCTCGAGGTTCCGGCCGCGCTCGCGCTGTTTCGCGAGGCCCTCGGTCTCTGCGTCGAAGCACTCGAACTCCCGCGGCTCGACCTTCCTGACGCCGACCCGCTTCTCATCCACTACGTCGGACCGCTGCGCGGCGAGCGCGAGCTCAAGCTCGACCTCGCGGCCGACGAACTCGTCGTGGACACGACAGAACGCCCGGTCATCGTCCGCTACTCGGATCAGTCAGACGAGCGCTCGCCAGTACGGACGTACACGCTCGAGGAGGTAGCCGGAGAGAAGTTGCGCTGCGTGATCCAAAGGTTGCTCTGCCGTGACATTTCTGATCTTCACCGGCTGCTCGTTCGCGAGCGCGTAGATGTCGACGAGGCTTGGGCGAGATTCGAGGAAAAGGCCCGGTTCAAGGATCTTGACCCTGCCAGACTTGCTGAGCGTCTCGATGCGCGCGAGCCACAGTACAGGCGGCGATGGGAGCAGGAACTCTCGGATCTCGAGCCGGATCTCCTGCCGTTCGACGAGGTGATCCGTCAGCTACGCCGCGCACTCCGGGAACATCTCTGACGAGATTGCCGCCGTCGATGCGTGGAGCTACGCAACTGCGGCGGCAAAGGACGTGTAGAGCTCGGCCGGCAAGCGTCGTTGGAGTTTCCACACGAATGCGATGGGGCGGTCGCTCTCATGGCTCACGTACGAAGCGGGCCCGAGGCACCAGAACGCGCGGTCGGTCGTCCTGAGCCGGGCGAAAAGCACGACGTTGGTGCCGGCTTCGCGCTGGCTGATGTACCGAAGGCCCGTGGGGCTATCGGCAGCAGTCGCGGACTGGCTCTCCCAATGGATCAGCTCAGGGTTGATCGCATAGTCGCGGTAGCGGGTGGTCGGTGAGAAGCCGCCGACGCTCTTGTCGAGCGTGAACGCGAAGAGGTCGGATTTCGATTGCGGTTCCCACCACACGCCTGTCTGCCACGTCGGCGGCTTTGCGCCTCCTCCGACGCCGAAGGCCGCAAGAATCTCGGCGCGCGTGTAACGCGAGTGAACTGAGAGCGGGATGCCGGCGAGTCCGAGCGGATAGCCCAGATACGGCACGCGCTCGCGGAGCAGGTCGAACACGTCGAGGAGTTCGACGCGAACCTGAGGATGAGCCCAGAACTGGCCAACGGCATCAGGGAAGCTTGCGGATGCGCTGAGGCCTGTAAGCGACGCGACGAGCATACGAAGGAGGAGCGCTTCGCGCGGGCTCAGTGTTTCGATCGACGGCGGATCGTCTGAGCGAAGGAGCCGCGGGTAGACATCGAGGCGCTCATCGTCGTCGACGTGGAGCAGGCGGCCGGCCGCGCGAAGCATCGCGTCTTCGTTGGGTCCGGCCGGCGCGGTGGCCAGGCCGGCTTCCCGGCGCATCTCCGACCAGCTGTGGCCGCCGGCGTAGATGTCCTCGAGCTCGAGACCGCTGCTCTCGAGGTACTCGCCGAGGCCGACGTCGCCGAGTGCGCGAAGCTCGGCGCAGCGCTCGCGCCACGTGCTGGGGATCGCGGCGCGGATGCTGCCGAGCACGATCTCCCGTGCCACCGGGTCGAGGTCGAAGCTGCAGCCCGCCGGCAGAAACGGAAAGTCGTCGCGAATCTGCCGCTCGAGGTCTGCGCGCGAGCCGCCCAGGAGGGCGCGCAGGCGTCTGTCGAACCGGAACTCCTTCCGATGCGTGCCGACGAAGTCGAGGACCGTGCATGCACCCTTCCCGGCGGCCTTGCGGAGACCGCGGCCCAGCTGCTGTAGGAAGAGGGTCGGGCTGTCGGTTGGACGGAGGAGCAGGAGCGTGTCGACGTTCGGGATGTCGATGCCCTCGTTGAAAAGGTCGACCGTGAAGACGGCGCGTACCTTCCCATCGGAAAGATCGCGCAGCGCTCGACTGCGCTCATCCCGACGGCTCGACGCGGAGAGCGCGACGGCAGGAAGGCCAAGCTCGGAGAAGCGTTGCGCCATGAAATGGGCGTGCCCGACGCTGACGCAATAGCCGAGCGCCCTCATCTGCGAGAGATCGGCGATTTTGCGCCGCACTTCTTCAACCACGAGACGTGCCCACGCGTGGTCGGCCGTGAAGACGTTCTCGAGCGCGCTGACGTCGTACCCCTGTCCGCGACGCCAGGGGACGGAGCGCAGGTCGAGCCCGTCGTGGACACCGAAATACGCGAATGGCGCCAGATACTCCTGGTCGATCGCGTCCCAAAGCCGCAGCTCCGCGGCAATCCGGCCATCGAAGTGGCGGAGGATGTCGAGGCCGTCTGCCCGTTCGGGTGTCGCCGTCAGCCCAAGCAGCTCGACCGGGTTCATGTGCTCGAGGAGCGCCTCGTAGGACGGCGCCGCCGCGTGGTGGAACTCGTC
>CAWBLB010000006.1:0-818085 GCA_963789585.1 uncultured Actinomycetes bacterium
GCATCCGTCCGTAAGTTCGGTCTGGTATCCGGCGAGTGGCTCGGCGTTCGTGGCTGCGAGACGCCGCCGGGAGCGGGCCGTAATTGCGGACGGGTGCACTCGTGAGCCGTCCCACCGGGCGGCTGCAGTCTGCATGAGCCCGGTTAGCCTGTAGGCGTGAGGACGAAGGAACGACTCCGCGCGCTCCGGGTCGAGCCGGGCGAGCCGGCCCACCTCGAGCGGCGCGATCCCGACAGCCGGATGGGACTCGACGACAAGGCGGCCGGCATGGCGCGGCTCGGGCGGCTCGTCGACGACATCCATCACCTGCACAAACGACTCTGGGCCGAATCGAACCGCTCGGTGCTGCTCGTCCTCCAGGGCCTCGACGCCTCCGGGAAGGACGGCACGATCGGCCACATCCTGACCGGCGTCAACCCGCAGGGGTGCCGCGTCGTCTCGTTCCGGGAGCCCGCGGAGGCCGAGCTCGCTCATGACTACCTGTGGCGCGTTCACGCCGCCTGCCCTGCGCGCGGGGAGATCGGGATCTTCGACCGCTCCCACTACGAGGACGTGATCGCCGCCCGTGTTCGCGGGCTCGTCCCGGCTCGCGTCTGGAAGCAGCGGTTCCGGCACATCCGGGAGTTCGAGCGGCTCCTCACCGACGAGGGGACGACGGTCGTCAAGGCCTTCCTCAACGTCTCACGCGACGAACAGGCAAGGCGCCTGCAGGAGCGCCTCGACGATCCCGAGAAGGCATGGAAGTTCCGGATCGAGGATCTCGACGACCGCGCGCTGTGGAACGACTACATCGCTGCCTACGAGGAGGCGATCTCCGAGACCTCGACCGGCTGGGCGCCCTGGCACGTCATCCCGGCCGATCACAACTGGGTCCGCAACCTCGCCGTCGCGGAGCTCGTCGTCGCGGCACTCCGCCGCCTCGACCCGCGCATCCCCGAGCCCGACCCGAGGCTCGAGGACGTCACGATCACCTGAGCCGAGACGCAATTATCGCCATGTCCGGTCGAGACAGGTCCGGGGGACTGTCCCCAGGCCTGTCGGGTTCGAACCTGGCTCTTCCCGCGGTGGCGTCAGGGAGTGCGGCGGCGCAACGTGACGGCACCGAGCATCAAGCCGATCGCGACCGCGCCGAGCGTGACGGCGAAGTCGAGGACGAAGAGGCCCGAGTAGGGGCCGCCCCGGGCGACACGAGCGAGGGCGTCGTAGGCGTAGGTGAGCGGAAGGCCGTCGGAGACGACTTTTAGCCAGTGCGCCATGTCCGCGCGCGCGACGATCAGGCCGCAGAGCAGCAGCTGCGGGAACACCACCGCGGGCATGAACTGCACCGCCTGGAACTCGCTCGTCGCGAACGCACTCACGAACAGGCCGAGCGACATCCCGAGGGTGGCGTTGGCGACGGCAAGCAGGACGACCGCCCACCGCGGACCGTCGACGTGGAGCCCGAGCGGGCCGAACGCGAGGAGCGAGACCACGGTTGCCTGCACGGCGGCCATCAACGCGAACGCGAGCGCATAGCCGGCGAGCAGGTCGAGCTTCCCGAGCGGCATCGTCATCAGCCGCTCGAGCGTCCCGGATGTCCGCTCCCGCAGCATCGTCACCGAGGTGACGACGAACATCGAGACGAACGGAAACAGCCCGAGCAGCGGGGCGCCGACGTGCTGGAAGACAAGGGGACGACCGGAGTAGACCTGCTCGAGCAGCGCCTCGAGCAGGCATGGGACACCGACGATCAGCACGATCGTCCGCGGGTCGCGCCGGAGCTGGGTGAGCACGCGCAGCGCCGTCGCGACGGTTGCGCGTCCGTTCATCCCCCCACCTCCTCGACCAGCCGCAGAAAGACGTCGTCGAGGCGCTCGGCGCCGGTCCTGGCGCGGAGCTCCGCGGGAGTGCCGGTCGCGATCAGCCGGCCGTCGCGCAGGAGGAGCAGCGAGTCGCAGCGCTCGGCCTCGTCCATCACGTGGCTCGAGACGAGCAGGGTGGCGCCACCGTCGGCCAGCGCATGGAAGAGGCTCCAGAGGTCGCGCCGCAGCACAGGGTCGAGGCCGACCGTCGGCTCGTCGAGCACCAGCAGCTCCGGACTTCCGAGCAGGGCCGCTGCCAGGGAGACCCGAGCCGCCTGCCCGCCCGAGAGGCGCCCCACGACGTGGTCGCCGAAACCGCCCAGGGCCACCGCCTCGATCGCCTCGGCGACCCGGCCGGAAGCCACATCGAGCAGTCGGGCGAAGTAGCGGAGGTTCTCGGAGACGGACAGGTCGGCGTACACCGACGGAGCCTGGGTGAGATACCCGACGCGGCTGCGCAACGAGCCGGCGCCGGCCTCTTCCCCGAGCACCCGAACGTGGCCGCCGGCGATCTGCTGCACTCCCATCACCGCACGGAGAAGGGTCGACTTGCCGCTCCCGCTGGGGCCGAGGAGCCCGGTGACCGAGCCGGCGGCCACGGAGAGCGAGAGGTCGGGGAGCACGACCTTTCCGCCCCGGAGCACCCGCAGGCTCTCGACGGCGACGGCGTCGTGGGATGAGCCGGTCATCGCGGGCGCGGGCGTAGCGGGGCGACGCCTACGGTGCCGACGCGGGTTTGGCGCGGGCCTCGTTGTAGTAGTCGCGCCAGATCAGCCGGTAGATCGGGACGAGACGCGGGATCGACCGCACACCCGGGATGAACGGGATCCCGACGAGGCCGAGCGAGAGGATCGCCATGATCGCCCACACCTGAGCGTCGGCGTTGTCGGAGGTCGAGAACGGCGGGATCTGGTACCAGAAGGTGTAGAGCCAGAGCCAGGCTTGCCCGGGGTAGTTGCCGGTCTCGTTCATCATCCCCCACTGCTCTCCGAGCAGGTGCTGCTGCTCGGCCAGGCTCTCCAGGTACGACCCGTCGGCCAGGAAGAGCAGCGACTTCGTGAAGTTCGTCTGGTAGAAGCGGTTCGTCGAGACGAGCGCCCCGTCGAGAGCGCCGCTGCGTGCCATGCTCAGCAGCGATGTCATCATCACCGCTACCGGCCCGTAGCTGTCCGGCGCCTTGCTCACAGCCGCCTGGACGTTCCCCTTGTCGACGGCCTTCGCAAACGCCTCGGCCCAGCCTTGCCGCTGAAGGTGGGGCGCGCGCTCGTAGGTCATCAGCGCGGAGGCGAGCGCCGGGTCGGTCGCGGCGGGGATCGAGAGCGGGTCGAGGACGAAGGCCTTGGCCGGGTCGATCGGGATCTGGACGCCGATCAGCCGCTGGATCGAGACTCCACCGATGATGTTCTGCCCGGCGCCCGGGACATGGGTGTACGGCGGCCCGTACGTGGCCACTCCACTCGTGCCGTCGAGCTCGGACACGGCGGTGGCGAGGAAGTCGGTGGGATCCTTGGCCGCCCACTGCGAGACGGTGATCGGCTTCACGTCGGGTGAGGAGAAAAGCAGCGAGAGCAGGATCGTCAGCAGCGCGACCGCGGCGATCGCGATCACCGCCTCCTTGACGAGGTCGTAGCGGCGCTTGGCGCCCGTCCACTCCACCGCCGGGTCCGGCGCGAGCGGGTAGCCGGGGACGCTCACTTCTCGTCCTCGATCGGCAGCGGCGGGCACACGCCCCGGCGCCGCACGAGCAGGACGTGGCCGGCGATCAGCAGCGCGACCACGAGCGGTAGGAGGACGACGTGCCAGAGCAGCATCTGGCCGTAGTTGAGGACGTTGAAGAACGCGCCGATCCCGGCAGCGTTCAGACCGTCCTTCGCCTCGCCGCCGATCCACTGCGAGTCGAAGTTCTGCTGTGTCAGGTAGCCGGTGAATGCGGCCCCGATCGAGACGAGGAACGAGACGGCTCCGGTGATCCAGGTGAGAGCGCGCCGGCCGCGCCACGCCGCCATGAAGAACTTGGCCCAGAGGTGGACGACCATGAAGAAGAAGAACAGCTCGGTGCTCCAGAGGTGGGTGCTGTTGATGAAGTGACCGAACGACGAGGTGTGCCACCAGGCCGGCCCGGCCAGGGCGATCACGGCACCCGATGCGAGCACGACCACGAAGGACGCGATCGAGAGCACGCCGAAGATGTAGACCCAGGAGGCGACATACGCGGGCTGGGTGTCGGGCAGGAGGCGGTCGGGCGGAAGCGTCGCGACTGCGGCCTCCCGCACCTTGCCGGTCCAGGTCGGCCGGTCGTCGACCGAGCTCACTGCTTCCTCCGGTCGCGCGGGAACGGTAAGGCGATCGCGATCGCGAAGACCGCGATCATCGCAAGAACGATGACGAGGTTTGCAACCGAGATCAGAAACCAGCCGGCGTGGATGTAGCGCGGGCGACCGTCGAGATTGAAGACTGAGGCGACGAGGCCGGCGACGGTTGGGATGAATCCGAACATGCGCGCTAGCCTCACGGTAGGCCCTCAGCCGGACATCAGTACCTGGCCGGATTCGAGTTGCGGGTTTCCCGCAACCCGACCCTTGGCGTTCAGCGGCGCCGGTTGCGGAGCAGCCGGGCGGCCTCCTGGAGGCGCTCCCGGTTCTCGGGGGCCTTCGCCGCCTTGCCCGCCTGGCCCGCGACGCGCACGGCGCTCTGGATCAGCTTGCGCCCCTCGGGGCTCGTCGCAACCTTGCGGGCCTGCGAGATCACCTTCCGTCCCTCCTCGCTGCGGGCGACCACGATCGCCTTGCGGATCGCCTTGCGGCCCTTGGGGCTGGCGGCCAGGCCGACGCCTTTCAGGATCGGGCGGAGCATGGCGGAACTCTAGTGGTTTGACCGGCAACGTTGCCCGGTTTCCGGGTCGCGAGCACCAAGTCGGAGTCCGTCATCGTCCGTAGGCAAGGCTGGTTGCCTTGACAAGGACGAGGGCGGGCCATGGCGCAGTGTGATCGCGGGCCGGAGACCCGGCGAACGTTGCCGGTCAGACGACGAGTGCATCCGTCCGTACGTTCGGTCTGCTCTCCGGCGAGTGGATCGGGTTCGTGGGAAGGACGCAGCCACGGGCGGCGAGACACCACCGGAAGCGGCCGTAATTGCGGACGGGCGCACTACTCTGAGCAGACGGCCGGGTCACCCGTGGTCGATCGCGATCAGACCGGCGACGCCGAGGCCGAAGTCACACGGACAGCAAGCTCAGGTGCGCCGCTCGGGGAACCGAGGCAGGCCGTCATCCGGCAGCGTGTCCCACGCGGGCACATATGCGACAAACTGGCGGTAGCTCGGCCGGATCCCCGGGTCGTTGTCGAAGACACCGAAGCGGATGCTGATCACCTCCGGGTCGTGGAGGCTCCTGCTCCACATGCTCGATCCGCAGGCCGAGCAGAAGACCTTGGGGTTCCCGTCCTCGGGCTGATAGGCGCGCAGGAGCTCCTCGCCGGCCAGGATCCGCAGCGAGCCGGGCTCGATCCGGGCCTGGATCGAGCCCGAGGTTCCATTTCGCCGCTGACAGCGCGTGCAGTGGCACCAGCCGGCCTCGACCAGCGGCTCGGTCACCTCGAAACGCACGCCCCCGCAGAGGCAGCCTCCGGTCAGCGGCAGAGTCGCCATCAGCGGAAACCTACAACCGGATGGGGGCGAGCGGACGGCCGTGGAGCGACGCGTCGAGCAACTCGACCGGATGCGCCGCCGGCAGCGGGCGGCCCGCGCGCCGGAGAGCCGCCGAGACCTGGAGCAGGCACCCCGGATTGGCGCTGACGTACACGTCCGGCGCTGTCGCGAGCACGTTCGCGGCCTTGCGGTCGCCGAGCGTGCGCGCCGCCTCGGGCTGGACGAGGTTGTAGATACCGGCACTGCCGCAGCAGAGCTCCTGCTCCGCGGGCTCGACGAGCTCGAGGCCGGGGATCGACCGCAGCAGCGCGCGCGGCTCGTCGCGGACCCGCTGGGCGTGCGCGAGATGGCACGACTCCTGGAACGCGACCCGCAGCTCGAGCGGGTGGCGCTCCGGTGCGCGGCCCCGGGTGAGCGCCTCGGAGATGTCGACCACCGGCAAGTCGAGGTTCGCGTCCTTCAGGTGCGAGCCGCACCCGGCGGCGTTGGTGACGATCGTCTCGGCTCCGGCCGCCCGGAACGACTCGGCCGTCTGCCGCGCGAGCTCGAGCCCATGCTCGCGCCGGCCCGCATGAAGCGCGAGGGCGCCGCAGCACCTGTCGTACGGCGCGGTCACCTCGTAGCCATAGGCCGACAGCACGCGGGCAGAGGATCGGTTGACCTCGCCGAAGAGCACGGACTGCACGCAACCGGTGAGCAGGCCCACCCGGCCGAGCGACTCGCCCGAGGCGGCCGTCTCCCGCGGTGGTGCCACCGGCTCGCGCCAGCCGGGAGCAAGCTCCTTGAGCGGCCGGAAGGGCCCGGGCGCCGGCAGGGACGCGAAGCGGAGCGCCTGCCGGAGCCGGCGCGGGTGAGGGAAGACCGCGAAGACGAGCGACCTCAGGAGCCGATCGCCGAGCGGGCGCGGGACCTCCTGCTCGACACGCTCGCGGGCGAGCTCGATCAGCCGGTCGTACTGGACACCGGACGGGCAGGAGGTGAGACAGGCCATGCAGCCGAGGCAACGGTCGAAGTGCTCGGCGACCGTCTGGTTCAGCTCGACCGTTCCGTCCAGCGTCGCCTTCATCAGCCAGATCCGTCCGCGCGGCGAGTCCATCTCCTCGTGCCACAACTCGTAGGTGGGGCAGGTCGGCAGGCAGAAGCCGCAGTGCACGCAGTCGTCGATCAGCTTCGCGTCCATCAGCGGAGAGCTCCCTCCGGGTCGAACGCGGCCCGCACGCGTTCGGCGAGCGGCGACCACTCTCCCGGCGGCGGGCCCGTCACGTAGGCGATCCCGGCGCCGGGCCGGCCGAGCAGGCAGTCCTGCCACGCAAACGGCGCACGCGCGCCGGCGTCGCGCTGCCGGCTCGCGCTCTCCTCCCAGACCGCCGGGTCGGCCGGCCCGCCGGGGGAGGCCCCAACCTGCGCGGCGACCGCCGCCGCGGCACCCTCGTAGAGCAGCGCGAACCGCCCGGGCGGCAGGAAGTCGACGGCACTTGGCTCGAGCTGTGAGCTGCGAAGCTCGCGCCAGAGCGTGCGCGGGTCTGCGCTCTCGGCGACGACCGTCGCCTCGGCGGCGGGGCGCGGATGGAGCCGCAACGCGACGCGCGCGATCAGGCCGAGCCGGCCGCGGGAGCCGGAGAAGAGCTTGCCGAGGTCGTAGCCCGCAACGTTCTTGACCACCTTCCCGCCCGAGCTCGCGATCGTGCCGTCGGCGAGAACGAGGGTGACGCCGATCACGAGGTCGCGCATCGTCCCGTAGCGGTGACACCGCGGGCCGGACAGGTCGGCGGCCAGACAGGCGCCGACGGTCGGGTCGTCGGGCGGGTCGAGCGCGAGCATCTGACCGTGGCCCGCGAGCCGGGCCTGGAGCTCGGACAGCCTGATTCCGGCCTCGACGATCGCGGTCAGGTCGCCCGGCTCGTGCTCGAGTACGCGGTTCAGCGCGCGGGTCGAGAGCACGACCTCGCCGCCCTGCCGCTCGATCGAGACGGTGCGTCCCGAGGTCAGCACCTCCGCCGCCTCCTCGAGCGACGCCGGCTCAGAGACGCTCGACAAGCCCTGCCCGCTCCAGCGGGTGCGCACGGTAGGGGCCCGGCACCTCGCCGCAGAGCCGGGGTGTCGGGAAGATCTTGCCCGGGTTGGCGAGCCCGTCCGGGTCGAAGCCGGCCCGGAGCCGCCGCATCGCCTCCAGGTCGTGCTCCGAGAACATCTTCGGCATCGAGCAGGCCTTGTCGACCCCAACGCCGTGCTCCCCGGTCAGCGACCCGCCCGCGTCGATGCAGAGGTCGAGGATCGCCGTCGCGAGCCGCTCGGCGCGCTCCGGCTCACCTTCGATGTTCTCGTCGTACAGCACCAGCGGGTGGAGGTTGCCGTCCCCGGCGTGGAAGACGCTCGCAACGCGGAGCCCGGCCTCGGCGCTCAGCTCGCCGATCCCGCGCAGCACCTCGGGCAGGCGGGTACGCGGCACGACGCCGTCCTGCACGTAGTAGCTGTTCGAGATCCGCCCCATCGCCGCGAACGCCGACTTGCGCCCGCGCCAGATGCGGGCGCGCTCGTCGGGTGTCTCCGCGGCGTGCAGCTCCAGCACCCCGCTCTCGCGGCAGATCTGCTCGACGGCGGACCCGTCCTCGGCCACCTGGGCCGCCGGGCCGTCCAGCTCGATGATCAGGACGGCACCGGCACCGGCCGGGTAGTCGGCGGCGACCGCCGCCTCGACGGCTTCGATCGCGAGCGCGTCCATCATCTCGATCGCGGACGGCAGGATTCCGGCGGCGATCACGCGCGAGACGGCAGCCCCGGCGGCGTCGGTGGTCGGAAAGCCCCCGAGCAGCGTCCGCACGACCTCGGGAGCGCGGACGACCCGGACGGTGACGCTGACCGCGATCCCGAGCGTTCCCTCGGAGCCGACGAAGACGCCGAGCAGATCGGGGCCGCCGTCGTCCCGGGAGAGGGTGACGAGCTCCCCGTCGGGAAGGATCACGTCCGCTGCAAGCACGTGATGCACGGTGAACCCATACTTGAGGCAATGCGCGCCGCCGGAGTTCTCGGCGACGTTGCCGCCGATCGTGCAGACCTGCTGGCTCGAGGGGTCGGGAGCGTAGAAGAAGCCGCCGGGGGCAACCGCCTTCGTGATCTCGAGGTTGGTCACGCCCGGCTCGACCACGACACGCGCGCGCTCGAGGTCGATCTCGACGACGCGGTTCAGCCGCGCCAGCGAGATGACGACGCCCCCGGCAACAGGCAGGGCGCCGCCCGAGAGCCCCGTGCCGGCGCCGCGGGCGACGAACGGCACGCGGTGGCGATGGCAGAGCCGGACGACCGCCTGTACCTCGGCGGCGGACGCCGGGAGCACCACCAGCTCGGGAATCGCGCGGTGACCGGTGAGGGCGTCGCATTCGTACGTCCTCAGGCGCTCGAGCTCCGCGATCACCGCATCCGCCGGCAGCGTCTCACTCACTGCGGCGCGGAACTCGGAGGGGAGCGACACGGCCCTGACGATACTTGGCCGCAGCGGCGAGTCAGGGCGAAGCGGTGGCGGGCAGCGCCGTCGCGGCGGCGTCGGCCTCGTTCTGCCCGTCGCTGAGCGGGCCCGTCACCGGGCTCAGGTCGACAGTGGCTCCGCGCTTCATCGCCGCGACGGCCGCCTCGACCATCCGCTCGCCACGCTGAAGGCTCGTGCACGCCTGCAGCGCATACCGGCGCGCCGGGCCAAAGCCCTCCGGCACGGGCCCGAGCCGCTCGACGGTGGTGGCGCAACTGGCCAGCGTCTGCTCGTACGCGGCCAGGGCGGCGGCAGCACGCGTGTGCGCGCCGGTCAGGCCGGAGACGGATCCCGTCGTCGCGAACAGGAGCGAGATCCCGTCAAGGGCCTGACGCACCTCCCTGTGCCAGCGCGCAAGCCCGGCGCGCCACTGCGCCTCTGTTCGCGCCTGCTCGGCCTTCGTGGAGCTGCTCGTCCCACTGCCGCCGCAGGCCGTGAGTGCCGGCAGGAGCACCAGTGTGACGAGCATGCACGCGGCGGTGCGGCCTTTCATGAAGCAGTGTTCCGCAGGACTCGAACCTGCGACGCTGCGATGGAGCACGGCCCGGCCGCTGCGGGCCTGGGCCACCCGGCCCGGCCGTTTCGCCACGAGCGTAGCTCGCGACGCCTCGATCCGCTGGAACGATTCCCGAGGGGACGCTGCCGCCGAAGCGCCCGTTAAACGTCAAGTCCCGCGAACCCGAGGGCCCACAGGACTTGACCGGGCGACTCTCTCACAGCTGCGCGACGGCGTCAAGAGGGAACCGTCAACCACCGGTTGCAGAGAAATGCTGGTAGTCCGGCGAGGCCGTCCAGCGCCCTCCCCACTGCCAGCCGGCGGAGGCGAACGCCGCGACGAGCACGCCCCCTGTGACCGCCATCCCTGCGCGCACGTTCGCCCGATCGAGATACCTGCGGCCGGCGGCTGGAAAGACCTTCCCGGCTTCCAGATACGGGTTCTCGAGCGGATCGACGTCGATCGCCTCACCGTAGGCGTGCACCGACCAGCGTTTCGGGCCGGTTGCAACGGCGAGGCGGCAGTTGAAGCCGGAGGTGTTGTCAGCCGCCATCGAGCGGTCGTCGCTCCCCGCGTAGGCGTCGACCGGCTTCATGCGACGGATCGGGAACCGCGCCCGGTAGAGCTTCGCGAACACGGTCTCGACCGCGGGCACCACGGCCGAGTTGACGACGAGCGAGCCCCGGTGCGGACGCCCGTCGAAGCCCCAGTAGGAGAGCCTGACGAGTCGGAGCTCCGCCGGGCCCACCGGGCAGCCGGGCCGGTACGACCAGCGCAGCTGCGCCGCGGAGACGTGCGACACCGAGACAGTGAAACGACCCGGTCCGGCGGCGTACGAGGCGGGCGCCGCTCCGAGGAGCGTCATCACCGCCAGTGCCCGAAGCGCGCGGCCCATATCGTTCGAGGGTACTCGTGCCGCGCTCAGCACGCCTCCTCGCTCTGACGGCCGCTCTCGCGGCCCTAGCGGGGCTGCCTTCCCTCCCCGGAGCGGCCGCCCGGCCCGGCTGCGCCCCGAGCCTGGCGGGCGGGCTCGCGTCGACCCGCTCGGCCGCCCAGCTCGTGACCGTCGTCGCCGCCGGCCCGGCTTCCACCCGAGGCTCGCTGCGGCTGTGGGAGCGAAAGGGGGCCTGCTGGGCTTCGGTCGCCGGGCCGTGGCGCACCTACCTCGGTTTCGCCGGCGTCTCCGGCCACCACCGTGAGGGCGACGGGACGACTCCGGCCGGAGCCTTCGCCGTCGGCCCGGCGCTCTTCGGCGTCTCGCCGGATCCCGGGGTCCACTACCGCTACCACCGGCTCGTCTGCGGCGACTGGTGGGACGAGGACCCGCGCTCCCCGACGTACAACACCTTCCAGCATGTCCCTTGTGGGGCGCAGCCACCCTTCGGCGGCGCCAGCGAGGCGCTCTGGAAGTCGGCGCACGCGTACGCGCACTTCGCGCCGATCGAGTACAACACCCGGCCGGCGATCCCGGGTCGTGGCTCCGCGATCTTCGTCCACGACGACCTCGGCCACCCGACCAACGGCTGCATCACCCTCCCACCCGGACAGCTCCTGCGGCTGCTGCGCTGGCTCCGCCCGGAGCTCTCGCCGCTCGTCGTGATCGGCACCGCCGCCGGGATCCGGAGCTTCTGACGCCGCGGCGACCGGTCGAGTTGGCCGGGGCCCGCTTCCCCTTCGACTCTTCCGACGACACTCCGGGCCGACCACACTTCGGGCCCCGCGACTCCGGACCTTCTGCGACGATGCAGGCATGAGTGACCACCGCCCTTCCGCATCGTTCAGCGCCACTGTCCGAATCCATCTCGACGATCGCCCGGGAGCCTTCGCGAACGTCGCCCGCGCGATCGGCGACGCGGGCGGCAGCCTGGGCGCGATCGACCTCGTCCGCGTCGAGCAGGAGAAGAAGATCCGGGACATCACGGTCGATGCGGCGAGCGCCGACCACATCGAGGAGATCGTCGCCGCCGTGCACGCGCTGGCGGGAGTCGAGGTCGAGCACGTCTCCGACCGCACGTTCCTGCTCCACCTCGGCGGCAAGATCGAGGTGGTCCCCAAGTCGCCACTGAAGACGCGCGACGACCTCTCGATGGCGTACACGCCGGGCGTCGCACGTGTCTGCACCGCGATCGCCGAGGACGTGAGCAAGGTCTGGAACCTGACGATCAAGCAGAACACGGTCGCGGTCGTCAGCGACGGCACCGCCGTTCTCGGCCTCGGCGACATCGGCCCGGAAGCGGCGATGCCGGTGATGGAGGGCAAGGCGATGCTGTTCAAGGAGTTCGGCGGGGTCGACGCATGGCCGATCTGCCTCGCGACGACCGACCCCGACGAGATCGTCGCCGCCGTCACTGCGATCTCTCCGGGCTTCGGCGGCGTCAACCTCGAGGACATCTCCGCGCCGCGCTGCTTCGAGATCGAGAGCCGGTTGAAGGAGACGCTCGACATCCCGGTCTTCCACGACGACCAGCACGGGACGGCGATCGTCGTCGCCGCGGCGTTCCTGAACGCGCTCGCGGTCGTCGGCAAGCGGCCCGAGGACGTGCGCATCGTGCTCACGGGCGTCGGCGCCGCCGGTATCGCGACGACCGACATGCTGCTGAACACCGGCGTCCGCACGGTCATCGGCTGCGACCGGAAGGGAGCGCTGTACGCAGGGCGCGACGACCTGGGCCCCTGGAAGGCGGTCTTCGCCGAGCGCACGAATCCGGAGCGCTTCGCCGGCACCGCCGACGAGGCACTGGCCGGCGCCGACGTCTTCATCGGCCTGTCGGGCCCGGGAGCGGTCACGCGCGATGGGATCGCGTCGATGAACACGGGCGCGATCGTCTTCGCGATGGCCAACCCGACGCCGGAGGTTGCGCCCGAGGAGATCGAAGGGCTCGCTGCCGTGGTCGCGACCGGCCGCTCCGACTACCCGAACCAGATCAACAACGTGCTGGCGTTCCCCGGCGTCTTCCGCGGCGCCCTCGATGTCCGCGCCTCGACCATCAACGAGGAGATGAAGCTCGCGGCCGCCCAGGCGATCGCCTCGGTCGTCAAGCCGGACGAGCTGGGGCCCGAGTACATCGTCCCGAGCGTCTTCAACCGGGATGTCGCGCCGGCCGTCGCCACGGCTGTCGCTGCCGCCGCCGAGCAGACGGGCGTGGCGCGCCGCCGCCGCGTCACCGTGTAACGCCCGGAGCTCTACCGCCTCTCAACCGCGCCGCCTCTTAACGCGCGAGACCGGGCATCGGGCCCGGTCTCGCAACGCATGCCTCGGGACAGGCGTCTGCTACTTGATCGTCCCGAACGACTTCAGCAGCGCGAACTTCCTCAGGTTCTTCTTCACCGTGTTGGACTGAGTCGTGTTCGCCGTTCCGTTCACGAACTTGGTCAGCCCGGATGTCGTCCTGCTCAGGATCGCATCCTCCTGCGCCTGGGTGATCTTGTTCGCGGTGACCGCGGCGTCCAGGTTCGCCTTGACCGGAGCCTCGATGGCTGCAACGAGGCCGTCGACCGTCTGTGATCCACTGATCAGGCTGGAGAGGCTCTTACCCGCCTTCAGGTCGGCCTGCAGATCGGAGACGGAGATGCCGAGGTAGGTGGAGGCGCTCTGGAGCAGGCCACCGGACTTCGCTCCGCCGCTCGGCGGAACGGGAGGCCCGTCGTTGACGAGCCCGGTGATCTGCCTGGTCAACGACGCCACGAGCGCCGTCTCCTGGTCGGCGGTGATCCAGCCTGCCGCCGCCTCGTTGTCGAGGTTCTTCTTCTGGGCCGCGACGATGCAGTTGATCAGGTCGGTGGCCTTCGAGCCGCCGCCGGCCTCCTGGGCAAGCGTCTTCCCGCTCTTCAAGTCGGCTTCCAGCGTGGTCAGGGACATGTTGTTCAGGCACGCGGCTGCCGGGGTCAGCACGTCGATGGCGAGCATGCCGCCCCCGCCGGGACCGCCGGGACCGCGACCCATGCCGCCGCCGGGGCCACCCCGATGGCCGAAGCCGAAGCCCATGCCGCCGCCGGGCCCGCCGAGAAAGCCACCCGGGCCGAAACCGCCGGCGCGGAGGCTGTGCATCGCACGGAACTTGCCCGGGCCGTTTGCTGCAAACGCGGCACCGCCGACGGCGGCCGCAACGACTGCAACCACGGCCCCGATCGAGATCTGACGAATGAGAGTCCGCCGCATATCCACCCCTTTCGAATTTCCTTTCGGTGCCTTGACCTGGACCAGCCGAGGGTAGAAGGAAACCCTAAGAGCGAGGTTAGATTTCGATAAGAGCGAGCGCGTCCCCTCGTCTCAGCGATAGCCGAGCTCGTGCAGCAGTGGGCCCGCCTCGCGCTCGATCTCGGCGAGCTGCTCCGGCGTCAGATCACGCCGGTGGCGGCCGATCGAGCGGTCGTGGATGCGTGCCAGGTTGCGGGCGAGCGGCCCCGCCTCGATCTCGAGATGAGCCGCGATCGCGGCTGCGGCCGTCTCGGTCTCGTCGACCATCGCCTCGTAGCGCACCTCGAGCGTGCGTGGACCGCCGGCCGTGCGGGCGGCCGACACGTATGCGCGCCAGGCCCAGGCGGCACGCGTCACGTCGCTCGCCGACTCGAACTCCGCCACGCGCTCCGGCTCGACCCAGAAACGGGCTGCCGAGCCGTAGGACAGCTTCGCGTCGTCGCCTCCGGAGCGGCCCCCGCTGAGCCAGCCGCGCTCGAGCAGCGAGCAGACGACGTCCCGGCCGTCCCGCACCGCGTGGATCGCACGGGCGGCCGGATACGCCCGGAGGGCGGACGCGAGCACGAATGCGGTCTCCGGGGTCTGCTCGACGCCACGCCACCCACGGACGAGCGCAAGCCCGCGCACTCGCTCGAGCACGCGCCTGATCCGCGCCGCAGCCTCGGCCTCGGGCAACGAGACGAGCGAGGGAATCGCCGCCTTGTGCGGCGTCACCTCGCTCAGATCGACGAAGCCCGCGACGCCGCCGATCGCGCCGGCGAGGAACGTCGTGCCGGAGCGTGGCGAGCCGACGACGAAGACGAGCCTGTCGTCGGGCGGGCGGAGCCGCTCGGCAAGCCCGTGCAGCCCTCGCTCCCTCAGCACGCGGCGGGCAGACGCCGCATAGAGCCCCGTGGAGTGGAGCGCACCTCGAACGAGGTCCGCCGACCCTGCGCTCACGTCAGCGAGCCGCGGGCCGGAGGCCGCGGATCGGCCAGTGCCCGCCCGACCTGCTCGAGGATCGTCTCGAGCAGCCGGAAGGACGCGAGCACGTGCTCGCGCGCGAGCGCCCGCGCACCGTCGGGGCTGCCGGCGGTGAGCGCAGCGAGGATCGCCGCATGCTGCCGCTCGTTGGCGAGATAGAGCTCGTCGATCGTCTCGTCGCCGGGAGCCCAGACGGCCGGGCCCGAGAACGTCCGCCGGGCGCTCTTCGCGACCTGCTCGATGAACGGCAGGTCGGCGATCCGGTAGATGACGTCGTGGAAGCCGTGGTTCGCCTGCATCCACGAGACGGTCAACGACCGCCGGTCGGCGCCCGGCTCCCGTGCCCGCAGCGCCCGGGTCAGGCCGGAGAAGCGCTGCTCCGCGGCCTCGAGCTCGGCAAGATCGTCCTCGGTCATCTTCTCGGCCGCGACCCCAGTGACGAGGCTCTCCAGCTCGGCCCGCACGAGGAAGGCCTCCCACATCTCGTGGCGTGAGAGGGTGCGGACGCGAAAGCCGCGGTTCGCCTCGAAGGAGACGAGCCCGAGCGCCGCGAGCCGGCGCAGCGCCTCGCGGACAGGCGTCCGGCTGACGGCGTACTGCGCCGAGACCTGCTCCTGCCTGAGCACCGATCCGGGAGTGAGCTCGCCGGAGACGATCGCCTCTTCGAGTGCCAGGGCGATCTCGTCGGCTTTCGTGCCGGCGTCCACGCTGGCAGTGTAGGGGCCGCACCAGAGCGGGTCGACCGCTGTGGCAGGTTGACGGTCAGTGCCCGTGGACGGGCGCGCGCTGTGCGTCCCTGACCCACGAGTACCCGCACGTGCAGCGCACGCGGATCCGGGTCAGCGAATCGACGAGCTGAATCGTCGAGAGATTCGTGCCCCCGCAGCCACAGGCCGGGCACGCCTGGCGGCCGCACGACGTCGCGATCCCGTCGATCCCGACGGTACAGCCGACATCCTCACAGGCCTCGAAGCCGAAGGCCGGGGCGGGCCCGGTGACCTTCAGGTGCCGCGGCGAGACGCTGGGTGCATGTGTGTGGTGATCGTGGAAGGCGACTGCCATGGTGTATCCAGACTTGTTGGTTTTGGATCCAATCCGGGCATTCGCTCCGGACGCAAAGCGAATTTACCACAACAATGGATCCAGGATGCAAATGCTGGATCCGGGCCCTGAGGCGGCTGCTTCAGCCCGCTCAGAGCTCGCCTCAGAATGACGCTTCGTCGATCGGGTGCGATGGACGAGTGCGAGTCAAGGACGCAGGGATCGCAGGATCGTGCCGTCCAGCGCGGCCGAGCGACTCAAGGTTTCATCTCGAGACGAGCTCTCAGACAGCGCGGACGAACAGACGGCTGCCGCTCCGCTCGAGGCGAAGCGGAAGCCCGAAGCACTCGCTCAGCGTGGCGTCGGTCAGCGCCTCCCGGAGGGGCCCTGCGGCGACGACCCGGCCTTCGCGGAGCAGCAGCGCGTGGCTCGTGCTCGGCGCGAGCTCCTCGAGGTGATGGGTCACGGTCAGCGTCGTCAGCCCGGGGCGCTCGCCCACCGTTCGCTCGAATGCTTCGAGCAGCAGCTCGCGGCCGCCCAGGTCGAGCCCTGCCGCCGGCTCGTCGAGCGCGAGCAAGGGCGCCTCCGCGATCAACGCTCGTGCCAGCATGATCCGCGCTCTCTCGCCTTCGGAACAGCTCGCGAACGTTCGTGTCGCGAGCCCCGCGACGCCCACCGCCTCGAGCAGTCCCCGCGCTCGCTCGACCTCGCCCGCGGTCAACTCGCCGACCACCAGGACCGAACCGGTCAACCCCGAGAGCACCACGTCGATCGCACGCTGCTCCGGGTAGAAGCGGCGGCCGAGCGCCGGCTCGACGAGGCCGACCTGCCGTCGCAGCTCGTGCAGCGGCACCCGCCCGAGCCGGCCGCCGAGCACGTGCGCAACGCCTTCGCTCGGGCGCATCTGGGCCGACGCGATCCTGAGCAGCGTGGTCTTCCCGGCACCGTTCGGGCCGACGATCCCCCAGTGCTCGCCTTCCGCGGCGGCCCAATCGACGCGATCGAGAATCGTCCGGCGAACTCCATGCGACGAGCGCACGAGCGTCACCTGCTCGAACCGGATCGCCTGGGTCATGTCCTCGACAGCCACGTCACCTTCCGACAAGTCCGGTGCTAGTCCAGGGTGACGGAACCGTGACGGACGTGTTTGTGAACCCTGGCAAGAACGGAAACGGCCTGCTCCCGACAGGGGACGCGACCGACGCGTCCCGGTGCCGGTCCAGCGTGACGGAAGTGTGACGGCGGCTCATGCCGGAGCCGCCCGCGCCTCGCTGCGAGGGACGGCCAGCGCGGTCAGCGCCCAGAGCACGGCGACGACGACGAACCCGATCCGTCCGTTCCCCGGCAGCGAGAACGAGAGGCCGACGAGCGGGGTCGCGACCAGGATCGTCAGCGCGCTCGTCATGTTCACAAGCCCGACCGCGGCGGCGGGGGCGTCCGGACGCAGCCTGGCCGCGCCGGTGAAGGCGGGCGCGAACGGGATGCCGCCGGCGAGCCCCACCACCGCGGCGGCCACGATCGCAAGTCCGATCGGCGAGGCGATCGCGAGCAGCGCCGTTCCCGCCCCGCCCACCACGAAGCTCGCCCTCAACAGGGTGTTGCGACCGTAAAGGCGCCCGCCGAGGGGACGGGTGACGATCCCGAGCAGGAGCGTCAGCCCGCCGGCGACCCCGGCGATCCCGGCCGAGTCGCCGCCGGCCCGCTCGAGCAGCGTCACGACCCAGTTCCCGATCACGACCGAGAGGCCGAAGGAAGCGCTGTGCATGGCGGCGAGCCGGAGCAGCCGGCGGTCGGAGAGGCTCGGCAGCACGGGCGAGAGCGGCGGCCGGGGGCCCTCGTCCGGGGCGAGCGCGAGCGCCAGCGCCCCGACTCCGGCGACGATCGCCGCGGTCACAAACGGCGCCTGCCAGCTTCCCCACTGCGGGATCACGGCGAGCGCGATTCCGCCGGCCGCCATGCTCCCACCGCCGTAGACGCCCTGCGCGAGCGCCGAACCCGCCATCGCCCTGAAATAGTCGCTCCCCGCGACGAACGAAAGGCCCGTCCCGACCCCGGCGACCGCCCGCATCGCGATCGCGAAGCCCGCCTCGCGCCAGCCGAGGGCGGCAGCCGACGCGGCAGCCGTCACCAGAAGACCGGCCGTGCCGATGCGCCGGGCGCCGAAGCGGTCACAGAGCCGGCCGGCGGGAACCTGGAGGGCGGCGTGGGTGATGAACAACGCCGTCGTGAACAGCCCGATCACGCCGAGCGAAACGCCGTAGGCGTGCGAGAGCCCGACCGCCACGGCGCCGGTGTTGGCGACGTTCCAGCCGGCCGAGAGCGCCGGCGCAAGCCCACCTGCCGCAGCCCGCCAACGCATGGCGGCGACTGTAGTGGAAATCGGGTCTCGTCAACTACTCTTCCCCTGCAACCATGCGAGCGGAACAGAAGGGGCTTCGGTGGAGCGGCCTCGAGCCAGGGTTGCCGCCGTTCCCACGAACGGGATGAGCGGCACGGCGCGGTTCCGGCAGCTGCTCTTCCCCGTCGCCCTCGCACGCTCACGACTCGGCGCCGGCGGCGAGCGGCTGGCGCTGGTCGCGGTGGGGATCGTCGCCGGCTCGGCCGCTATCGCTGCAGTGCTCGGCGGCCGGCTCGTGATGCAGGACCGCGCTCTTGCCCGCGCGACGGCGCAGCTCCCGGCCGCGAACCGCTCGCTCGAGGTCGCCTGGTTCGGCGCCTTCGGGGGGACGTGGCGCTCGCTCGACCGGATCGTCTCGAGCGACTACGTGCGGCTCACCGGCCGCAAGCCCGCGAAGGCGATGCTCTACCGCGAGGCTCAGATCGACGGCCGCTTCGTCAACCTGCGCGCCGCCGACGGGCTCGGCCGCTTCGTGCACCTGCTCTCGGGCCGGCTCCCCACGACCTGCGTTCCATCTCATTGCGAGGTGCTGCGCATCGAGGGGCCGGGGCCGCTTCCGTCGAAGCCGACGATCCACCTGATCCAGGTCGGCCGTGCGCGCCTCGACCCGGGCGCGCCGTTCGCCTCCTTCATCCAGCCGGCAGCGCCCGGGATCGTCTCCGCGGCACTCCAGTACCATCGCCCGGCTCCCTCTCCCGTCGTTCTCGCCGACGGCGTCGACGGGCTCTCCCGCAGCTCCGAGCTCGCCTCGTTCTTCCGCTCCTATGCCTGGTTCGTCAAGGTCAGACCGGGCGACGTCCACCCCTGGTCGGTCGACTCGTACACGCGCCAGGTCAACGACCTCCGCGCCGAGCTGGCCGCCCGCTCCGACAGCTTCCAGGTGACCGCTCCGACCGATGTGCTCGCAGCGGCGGTCGCGTCGTCCCGCATCGCCGCCCGCCGCCTGCTCCTGCTCGGCGGTGAGACGGGCGCGCTCCTGCTCGCGTTCACGGTGCTCGCCGCGGCCGCGCTCCGTCGCGAGGTCGCGGACGCCCGCCGCCGGCTTCTCTGGGCGGGCGCCCGCCGCTGGCAGGTCGAGCTTCACACGTTCGCCGAGACCGGCGCCGTCGCGCTCCTGGGAACCGTCGCCGGCTGGTGCCTCGGTGGTGCCGTCGCCGCCGTCGTCGCGCGCCGCGCCGGCTCGCCGGCCTGGCCGGTGATCGACCATTCGCTGCTGACCGTGGGCGGCTTCGAGGCAGCCGGCTGCGCCGCAGCCGCTGCCGGGCTCCTGCTCTATCTGACCGTCCGCGCTCCCGGGCTGCGGGTCGGAGGGCCACTCGCGCTGACACCGCTGGACATGGCCGCCCTCGCCGCTGTCGCCGTCGTCGTCGCCGGCTACGCGCGGGGATCCGTCGACACGAGCTCGCTGGCCTCGAGCGGCGGCACCGGGGCATTCGTCCTGCTCGTCCCCGCGCTCGTGACCTTCGCCGCGGCGATCGTGCTGGTCCGGCTGCTGCTCCCGGCTCTCCGGCTGCTCGGACGGGCGAGCCGTAGGAGCTCGATCTCGCTCCGGCTCGCGGCCCTCTCGCTCGCGCGCAACCCCGGCGGAGCCACCGTCGCGGCCACGTTCCTCGTCGCGAGCCTCGGCCTGGCGCTGTTCGCGCTGACGTACCGCTCGACCCTGCTGCAGGGCCAGCGGGACGAAGCCGCCTACGCGGCTCCCGCCCCGTACGTGCTGGACGAGAACCTGTCCGAGCTCGTCCCGGTGCTCCACGCCTGGCGCGGTGGCCCCGCGACGCAGGTGCTGCGACTCTCGGGAAACGTTCCCTCCTCGACCGGCTTTGCGTTTCTCGGCGTCCCCTCCAGGGCCCTGCCCACGACCGGCGGTTGGCGAGGAGACTTCGCGGCCCAGCCACTCACGAAGCTCGCCGAGCTGCTCGGGCCCGGGTCGGCGGTGGCGCTGCGGACGACCGCGCTGCCGGCCGGGAGGACGTTCGCGCTGCCCGTGTCGAACGTCGGCGACGACATCGGCGTGCGTGCGTTCTTCCGCTCACCGCTCGGCGATTTCGACTCGGTCAACCTCGGGGCGACTCGCGGCGGCCGGCAGGTCGTCCTCCACGGCCGCATCCCGTTCGCCGGGGCCAGGCTTGCGTCGCTGCAGCTCTTCATCGAGAACAGCGGCCACTACGGCTCGAACGGCGGGACCGGAATTCAGCCGACCGCGCGCGGCGTTCTCCAGGTCGGGGACCCGAGCGTCGACGGCCGGCCCGTCGCCCATGCGTTCGCCGGCTGGCTTGCCGTCGCGGGAGCAACCCGCCGCCCGCGTGCCGGCGTGTCGATCGCGTACTCGTTGACGACCGACCAGACGACCCGATTCCGGCCGGCGCAAGCGACCGACGGCAATCCCCTGCCGGTGCTGGCCACCCCCGCGATCGCCGCCGAGGCGGCGCCGGACGGGACTGTGCCCCTCTCCGTCGAGGGCGAGCTGATCACCGCCCGTGTGGTCGGGACCGTGAGGCGGTTCCCGTCGATCGTCGGTGACGCCGTGATCGCCGACCGGCAGACCGCCGAGACTGTCCTCGACACGCGCTCGCCGGGGCTCGGCACGACGAACGAGCTCTGGGCCGACACGCTTCCCACCCCCCCGCCGGAGACGCTCACCGTCACCTCACGCGCACGGCTGCTCGCGGGCCTCCGCTCCGATCCGCTCGCCCACGGCGCGCTGGCGACGCTGGCGGCGACCGCCGTGCTCGCACTCGTGCTCGCACTGGTCGGGTTGCTGCTCGGGATCGTGGCCGACCGCCGTGACGAGCGGGGCGAGCTCTTCGACCTCGAGGCGCAGGGCGCGTCGCCCGCGACGATCAGGGCTCACCTCCGGCTGCGCGCGCTGCTCGTCGGAGCATTCGGCCTCGCCGGAGGGGTCGCGACCGGCGCGGTCCTCTCGGCACTCGTCCTCTCGCTTGTCTCGGTGACGGCGTCTGCTGCGGAGCCCGAGCCCCCGCTCCGGCTCGTCGTCAGCCCCATTCTGCTCGCCGCCGCCATCTTCGCCTACGCCCTCGCCGGGCTGACGCTCGTCCTCGGCGCGACCCGCTTCCGGGGCCGTGCGCTCGAGCGCACGGCCGAGGCGGCGGCATGACGGCGGTCGAGCTTCGGGATGTGTTCCGCGTCCATTCGACTCCCGAAGGCGACGCCGCCGCCCTCCAGGGACTCTCGCTCGCGGTGCAGGAGCGCGAGGTCGTCGCGGTGCTGGGCCCGAGTGGAGCCGGGAAGTCGACGCTCCTGCGTCTACTCGCAGGGCTCGAGCAGCCCTCCGCAGGCGTCGTCCGCGTCCTCGGCGAGGAGATCGGGAGGCTGCCGCCTCGCCGGCTCGCCGACTACCGCGCCACCCTGCTCGGCTACGTCGACCAGCACTATTCGCGCGCGCTCGCGCCCGAGCTGACGGCCCGCCGGCTCGTCGCGCTCCAGCTCGGGCTGCGCGGTGAGCGCGAGTCGGTACGACTGGCCCGCGCGGACGAGCTGCTCGAGCGGGTCGGGCTGGCAGGCAAGCGCGATCGCCGCCCCGGCGAGCTCTCGGGCGGAGAGCAGCAACGCGTCGCTCTCTGCGCGGCGCTCGCCCACCGGCCCCGGATCTTCCTGGCCGACGAGCCGACCGGCGAGCTCGACGCCGAGACCGCGGATCGCGTCTACCGCCTCGTCGGTGAGCTCGTTCGCGAGCACCACTGCACGACCCTGATCGTGAGTCATGATCCCGAGTCCGCGACGATCGCCGACCGGATCGTCCGGATCCGGGACGGCCGCCTGTCGGAAGAGTGGACGCGCGAGGACGACAGCTCGGACACCATCGTCGTCGGACGCGGGGGCTGGCTGCGTCTCCCCGAGGAGCTGCTCCAGCGGGCGGGCATCGGCGAGCGCGCATCCGCGCGTCTCGACGCGGGCGGAGTGGTCGTCTCGCCGGTCGGCCCGCCCACCGGTGAGGCCGCCGCCGCGCCCGAGCTCGAGCCGGCCCGGGCCGACGGAGCGCTCGTCGCCGCGGTGCGCGGGCTCGCCAAGGGCTACGGAACGACCCGCGTGCTCGACGGGCTCGATGTGATCTTCACGTCGGGCCGTCTGCATGCCGTGACGGGGCCGTCCGGATCGGGGAAGACGACGTTCCTGCACCTGCTGGCGGGCCTCGAGCTTCCGGAGGCGGGCGAGATCGAGGTCGCCGGCGTCGAGCTGACCCGGCTCGACCGGACGGGCCGCGCGGCGCATCGGCGAGACGCGATCGCCTACGTCGGCCAGCAGTCGGGGCTGGTCGGCCACCTGTCCGCGCTCGAGAACGTCGAGCTCGCGCTCACCCTGCGCGGCGTCGTCGATCCGCGGGCGGCGGCATATGCCGCGCTCGAATCGGTGGGACTCGCAGAGCGTGTCCGCCAGCGGGTCTCGCGGCTCTCGCAGGGAGAGCGTGCGCGGGTCGCGATCGCGCGGGCGGTCGCATCCCGCCCGAAGCTGCTGCTCGCCGACGAGCCGACGTCGCGGCTCGACGGCGCGAATGCGCTCGCGGTCGCGCTCCTGCTCGCCCGTCTCGCCCGTGACACGGGCGCGGCGGTCGTCTGCGCCACCCACGACCGGCTCGTGATCGAGCAGGCAGACGACGAGCTGAGGCTGAACGAGCGGCGCTAGAGTGGTTGGATGAGGGTTCTTCTGGTCACGGTCGGTTGCGGCCTTGCACTTCTCGCCCTGGATGCTGCTGCAGCGACCGCGGCGACGGCACGCGCCGCGAAGCTCTCGCCGGCGGAGCAGAAGTGGGTGACGCCGCAGATCAAGACCTGGAACATCATGAACGCCGAGCTCCACGTGGTGATCGCCGAGGAGACGGCCAAGAACGCCCTGGTCGCGGGGACCGGCAAGAACAACAACGCGCTGACCCAGACACTTGTCGTCTTCGCGAACTGCACGGCCGCGGTGAAGAAGGCCGGCAAGCTCCCGTCGACCCGACTGAGCGCGTTCCTGGCCGCGCTCACGAGCTCCTGCTCGCACCTCGGCACGGGCGCCCACCAGGTCGCCAAGGCGATCGGCGCCGTCGGCAAGGGGAAGGCCAAGCTCGCCCGGAGCTACCTGATCAAGTCGACCGGCGAGTTCAAGAAGGGCACGAGCTTCCTCGCGATCGCACAGAAGCAGCTGCTGCTGGTCGGCGGCAAGAACATCTTCAAGGCCTGATCAGCGGATCGCCCAGGCTCTTGCCGATCTCGACGGTCGCCACACCGTTGCCCTGACGGACGTGGCCGACGTACGCTCTGAGAACTCTCAGAGAACGGCGGTTCGTCTCAGGGCCTCGTTTTGTGAGAGCTTCCAAGACCCACGAACGGAGCGCACGAACCCGCCCATGCCCGAGTTGCCCGAGGTCGAAGCCTGGCGGCGCAGTCTCGACCAGGATGTCAAGCAGAGCCCGATCGATCAGGCCGGCCCGGCCCACATCGCGACGCTCAAGACGTTCGACCCGCCGCTCTCGGCGCTCCACGGCCAGGTCTTCGCGGGCGCCCACCGGCGCGCGAAGCGGCTGCTCTTCCCCACGAGCGACGGCGAGCTCGTCCTGATGGTGCACCTGATGAGCGCGGGCCGGATTCGCCACCTCCGCCCCGGCGAGAAGGGCCCGAAGACGCCGGTCTTCCGGCTCCGCTTCGCCGACGGGGGGGAGCTCGTCCTGACCGAGGCCGGGAGGAAGAAACGGGCCGGGGTCTGGCTGTTCCGGCCCGAAGCGCTCGCCGCCGAGCTCGAGCACCTCGGGCCGGAGGCGGATGCGCTCGACACGCCCGCGCTCGCCGGCATCCTCGCCTCGGGCTCGCGCCGGCTCCACTCGCTGCTCCGCGACCAGCGCCTGATCGCCGGCATCGGCCGGGCCTGGGCGAACGAGATCCTGCACGCGGCCCGGCTCTCACCCTACGAGCTCTCGACCGGGTTGACGGACGAGGAGACCACCCGCCTGGCAGCCGCCATCCGGGGCGAGCTCGCCCGCGGGCTCGGGCTGCGCCTGCAGGGAGCGTCGAACGAGGCCACCTATCTGGTTCACAACCGGCTCGGTGAGCCGTGCCCACGCTGCCGCACCCCGATCGCCCGCGTCGACTTCGAGGAGCACACGATCTACTACTGCCCCGAGTGCCAGACCGGCGGCCGGGTGCTCAAGGACAGGCGGCTGTCGAGGCTGCTCCTGTGAGGATCGAGCAGGTTTCCGAAGCGACCGAGGAGCTCGCGGAGGCGATCCGGCGGCTGATGCCGCAGCTGACCGAGGCGCGAACTCCACCGACGCTCGAGCAGTTGGCCGAGACAGTCAGGGAGCAGATCGTCCTCGTCGCCCGCGACGACGAGGACGGCGCGATCGTCGGAACGGCGACGCTCGTGATGTACCGGGTCTCTTCCGGCCTGAAGGGCCGGCTCGAGGATGTGATCGTCGATGCGTCGGCGCGTGGACAGGGAGTCGGCGAAGCGCTGACCCGGGAGGTGATGACACGCGCGAACGACGCCAGGGTGCTGATGCTCGAGTTGACCTCGATGCCGTACCGCGAGACGGCGAACCGGCTCTACAGGCGCCTCGGCTTCGTTCGCAAGCCGACGAACGTGTACGTCTGGTGGCCCCGCTGAACGCGGGTGCGCGCACCTGAGCGCCGCGCCGGCGAAGCGGGCACCTCCGCCCGCGGCGTTGACGTTGAAGGAGTTACGTCTGGTCGGATCGTTACGGTCACCCTCCGTGATCAGGACTCAGCCTCACCGCGGTGGGTGGCTCGAAGTGGTTTGCGGGCCGATGTTCTCCGGCAAGAGCGAGGAGCTGATCCGGCGGCTGCGCCGTGCGGAGATCGCGGGCCAGCGGGCGCTGATCGTGAAGCCGCTCGTCGACGACCGCTACGACGTCGGCCACGTCGTCTCGCACGCGGGCGCGAAGATGCGGGCCGTCACCGTGGCGACGAGCGTCGACGTGCTCCGGCTCGCTGCCAGCTACGACGCGATCGGGATCGACGAGGTGCAGTTCTTCGACGACGGGATCGTCGAGACGATCGACGCGCTCGTCCGCCGGGGAGCGCGCGTGGTCGCCGCCGGCCTTGCCCAGGACTTCCGGACGGAGCCGTTCGGGGCGATGCCCACGCTCCTCTGCGTGGCCGAATTCGTCGACAAGCTCGAGGCCGTCTGCCATCGCTGCGGCGGTCCGGCAACGCTGACCCAGCGACTGCTCGACGGGCAACCGGCTCCGCTCGACGGCGCAACCGTCCAGATCGGCGCCCTCGACTCGTACGAGGCGCGCTGCCGGGCCTGCCACTCCGTGAGCCAGGAAGCCTGGTCGGACGGCCGCGTGGCCGTCTAGTGCGGCGTCTCGCAACGTTTCAGGCGTCTCGCAACGTTTCATCTGAAACTCGCGTCCCGCGACCCCGCACTCACCGGCCGCTCCGCGGCCGGGATGATCCTCGGGCTTCGCCGGCCTTCCACCCGTGCTTTCACCCGCAGCACACGTCTCGACCGCCCATGCCCTCCCCCGGCTCCCATCACCAAAGCCACGAACACACGGCCGCGGAGCGGCCGCAAGAGCGGCCTCCAGCCACGTGCGATTCGGGTCGAACGTTACGAGAGGCCGCACTAGAGGAGAACGCGGAGGGCTTCGCCGGCGACGGTGAGCGTGCCGCCGAGCCGTTCGATCGCCATCCGAGCCACGAGAGCGCCGAGGTCGCGGGGGGACTCGCCTGTGACGACCGGAACGGCGTCGGCCGTCAGAGGGGCGAGCAGGAACTCACGGCCCGTCACGGTCCAGGTCACCGAGGCGACTCCGCCGTAGCGCGCCGCCGCGAGCGCGAGCGCCTCGAGGCCCCGGCGGACCGGGCCGGCGTCGGTCTCGACCGCCTCGCCGCGTCCGAGGGTCAGGATCCGTCCGGCGGGGGAGGACGCCAGCTCGAGCGTGTCGACTTCGACCAGGACCGGTTCGTACCGGCCGGCGGCTATCCGAGCTGCGAGCCCGAGGTCGTCGAGCAGGCCGGTCATCTGCCCGGCCGCCTCGTCGATCATCTCGACGAACCGCGCCTCCCGCCCGGCGAGCTCACCCTGCTCGATCAGCGTCTTGGCGAAACCGTTGACGGTCGCGAGCGGCGTGCGGAGGTCGTGGCACCCGAGCGCGACCAGGCGGGCGAAAGCTTCGTCGGCCATCGCGCACAGCGTCCCACACCGGCGTGACGACCATCGCCGGGTCGGCGCTCAGGACGCGCGGGCAGCGCCGCGAGGCCGGAACCGGTTCTCGGTGCCGGCTCTGAGCCGGCGGAGGTTCGCGCGATGCAGGAAGACGACCGCCCCGCCCGTGAACGCGGCAAAGCAGACAACCGAGAGCGGGTATCCGATCGCGACCGCAACGACCGGCAGGGCGAACGCGGCCACGATGGACGCCAGCGAGGTGTACCGGGAGAGCAGGAAGGTGGCGAGCCAGACACCCCCGATCGCAAGGGCGACCCACACGGCGACGGCGAACAGGACGCCCCCGCCCGTCGCAACCATCTTGCCGCCCTTCTCGAAGCGCAGGTAGAGCGGCCTGGCATGCCCGAGCATGGCCGCGGTCCCCGCGAGGATGCCGCACAGGTGCGACACGGCGAGCACCCCGACGAGCGCCGGCACGAACCCCTTCAGCGCATCGAGCGCAACAACCGGGATGCCGAGCCGCCGGCCGTAGGCACGCCACACGTTCGAGGCGCCGATGCCGCCGCTGCCGAGCTTCCGGATGTCCTCGCCCTGGAAGATCCGCACCAGCCAGTACCCCCACGGGCAGGAGCCGAGCAGGTACCCGAAGGCGACGATCCCCGCGAACGTCAAGCGCGCATGCCACGGGCCTCGGCCCGGCGCCGGTGGTGAGGTTCGATCGTGTCCCGGACGTTCCCTTCGAGCAGCGCCGGCCTCAGCCTGGACGCAGTGATCTCCTGGTGGTTGTACGCGTGCACCGACGACTCCATCTCCTCAGCTTACGGCTGGAACGGCGAGGAGCATATCCTCACACCGACGCCGACCTGAAGGAGAGACGATGGCATTCGAGCTTCCTGCTCTTCCCTACGACTACGACGCGCTCGAGCCCACGATCGACGCGAAGACGATGGAGATCCACCACGGCAAGCACCACCAGGCCTATGTCACGAACCTCAACGCTGCCCTCGACGGCACCGACTGGGCCGACCGCTCGATCGAGGACGTGATCGCGCACCTCGACGCGGTCCCGGACGATAAGCGCATGGCGGTGCGGAACAACGGAGGCGGTCACTTCAACCACTCGCTGTTCTGGCAGATCATGCAGCCACGTGGGGGCGGCGACCCGTCGGGCGCGCTCGAGGCCGCGATCAACGACACGTTCGGCGACGCCGACCAGCTCAAGGCCCAGATCAACGACGCCGGTGTCAAGCGCTTCGGCTCGGGCTGGACGTGGCTCGTCGTCGACGGCGAGGCGCTCTCGGTGGTCTCGACGCCGAACCAGGACAGCCCACTGATGGACGGCAAGACACCGATCCTCGGCATCGACGTGTGGGAGCACGCCTACTACCTCAAGTACCAGAACCGCCGGCCCGACTACCTCGCGGCCTGGTGGGACATCGTCAACTGGGACGAGGTCGGCAGGCGATTCGAGGCCGGCGCCGGGTAGCCGGAACCGCGCCCGATACTCCGAAAACCGACTTCGGCCTCCTGGCCGAAGGAGTGGGAGATGGTGCTTGCGCTCCAGATCCCTAGGATTGCGCTCGTGTGCTCGGACGGGGAGCTGATCAAGCGGACCGGTGCCGGCGACCGCTCGGCGTTCGAGAAGCTGTACCGGCGCTACTCGCGCCCGGTCTTCGGGCTCGCTCTCAGGCGGCTCGGCGACCGCGGCCGAGCCGAGGACGCGGTCCAGGAGACGTTCGCGTCGATCTGGCGATCGGCGCGCACGTACGCGCCGGAACGGGGGCCGGGCGCACCCTGGCTCTACGGCGTCGCGCGAAACGCGATCGTCGACCGGAGCCGGGCGCGGACCGAGCCGGCGGCCGAAGCGCCCGACGAGGCGTCACACGAGCTCGGCCCGGACGAGCGCGCCGAGCAGGCCTGGACCCAGTGGCAGGTGCACGCCGCCCTCGAACGACTGCCGGAGCGCGAGCGCGAGGTGATCGCCCTTGCCTACTGGAGCGACCTCTCGCAGAGCGAGGTCGCGGCGCAGCTCGAGATTCCGCTCGGCACCGTGAAGACACGAACCCGCAGCGCCTTGCAGCACCTCGCCGAGATCCTGGAGGGTGAGCTCGAGTGAGTCGCGAATTCGAGCAGCTGGTCGACCTCGACGGCCTCGATCCAGGCGAGGCCCTCCGCCTGCGCAGAGTGCACGACCTGCTCGTCGGCGCCGGCCCGCCGGTGAAGCTCCCGGCCGGGCTCGCCTCGCCTCCCGCCGACCTCGACGGCGGTCACGTCGTCGCGTTCCCGTCACCTCGCCGCCGCCCGGCGGCAGCGCTCCTGCTGGCGGCCACGGTGGCGGCCGCCTGCTTCGGCGGCGGATACCTGCTCGCGAACCAGGCGCACCGCACCACGATCGACACGATTCGGGTCGTGCCGCTCAGAGGCGAGCAGAACTCGTTCGCCTCGCTCGCGTCGGCGTCGCTCCGCGTCGGCTCGGCCGACGCCGACGGGAACTGGCCGGTCCAGCTGTCGGTGAACGGCCTGAAGCACCTCCCGAGCGCGCAGGCCCACTACATCCTGATGCTCTGGCAGAACGGGAAGCCGTCGGCCGTCTGTGGCACCTTCAAGGTCGGCAAGAACGGCACGGCGACCGTGACCTTCAACGTGCCGTACGCGATCAGCCAGAGCACCCGTTGGGTCGTGACCGAGATGGCACCGGGAATCGCGTTCCCGGGCCATGTCGTCATGACCACCTCGTAGTTCTCGAGCTGCTCCAGTTCTCGAGCGGCTCTAGCTAGTTCTCGAGCGGCCTGGTTCTCAAGCAGCGTCTGCGATCGCGTCGTCGGCGGCGAGCCGCCGCAATGCGTCGGCCTCGATCTGGCGGACGCGCTCGCGCGTGATCCCCAGCTGCTTGCCGATCTGCTCGAGCGAGTTCGGCCCGTCACCGACGAGGCCGAAGCGGAGCGAGATCACGTCGCGTTGCCGTTCCGGGAGCTTCGCAACCGCCCGCCGGACTGCGTCGCCACGGATCGTCGCGTCGACCTCGTCCTCGGTCGTCGGACCGCCGGCGGCGAACAACTCGCCGAAGCTGGTGTCGCCGTCGGAGCCGATCGGCGCGTCGGTCGAGGCGACCGCGCGCGCAGCCTCGTGCACCTCGCGCACCTGCGCAACCGGGAGCTTGGCGTGGGTCGCGATCTCATCGTCGCTGGGCGCGCGGCCCAGCTTGGCCGACAGCTCACGCTCGGTGCGAGAGACCTTCTGCTCACGCTCGACGACGTGCACGGGGATGCGGATCGTGCGCGCCTTGTTGGCGACGCCGCGCTGAACCGCCTGGCGGATCCACCAGGTCGCGTAGGTCGAGAACTTGAACCCCTTCCGCCAGTCGAACTTCTCGGTGGCGCGGATCAGGCCGATCACGCCCTCCTGGATGAGGTCGCCGAGAGTGATCCCCTGGGTCTGGTAGCGACGGGCAATCGAGACGACGAGGCGGAGGTTCGATGTGATCATCCGCTCCTTGGCCGCCATGTCGCCGCGCTCGATCCGCTTCGCCAGCTCGACCTCCTCCGCCGCGGTGAGCAGCGGGTAGCGGCCGGCTTCGTTGAGGAACTGCTGCAGCGAGTCGGTCGTCAGCGGCGCCTCCGTGCTCAGGTCGAGCTCGACGTCGTCGTCCTCGTCGAGCTCGGCATCGATCTCGTCGAGGACGTAGGCCGGCGCGGGCGCCTCTGCAAAGGCGCTCGGCTCGACGGCCGCAAGCAGCTCTTCGGCGGCGTCCTGGACGTGCATTGTCACCGTATCGTCGGTCAATCTGCTCCTCTATTCGCAAATTCACGGGCGCGCGGTTTTTGTCAAGTGACGCGCGTCTGTTCCGTCTTCTTTGTTTAACGTCGAGAAACCCCATCTATTCCGGTCCCTGCGGCGAATTCTTAGGTGTTTCTTACGAAGATCCGGGCCGGCGAGCGAAACCGGGAGCCCCGGATCGTCCCTCGATCGGGGCCCGCGGCGGCGCGTTCAGGGAGCGGTGCGGCCGTTCGCGACGAAGGCTGCGTGCGTCACGGGCATCTGCACCGCGAAGAACGACTCGACCGCTTCCGCGTACCTGCGGATCTCGAGCTGCGCGAACTCCGAGTTTCGCAACGAGACGAAATTCATCAGTGCGCGCGCGTTGACCGTCCAGTAGAACTGGGTGTACGCACCGACCGGGAGCACCGACCGGGCAAGCTCGCGGGCCACCCCGGCTTCGACGAGCGCCTCGTAGGTCGCGTACGCAAGGTCGTAGACGGCTCTCAGTTGCCCGCGCGTGTGCTCGGCGAGCGACGCATCGACGGGCTCGAACGTGTAGGCGCCCGGCTTCCCGACCTGCGTCCGGACGTCCTCCGGCTCGGGCACGTAGAAATCGTCGGTTGCCTTCGCGTACCTGAGGCTGAACTCGTTGAAGCTGCCGATGCGATGCCTGAACCACTCGCGCGCGACGAAGATCGGACAGCGGATGTGAAAACGGAACGCGTTGTGCTCGAAGGGCGAGCCGTGGCGATCGCGCATCAGGAAGCGGATCAGGGCCTCGTCCGACTCGTCCATCTCGGTCTGACGGCGCGCGAACGAGACGCGCGCGCCGTTGACGACCGAGAGGTCGTCGGCCATCGCCTCGTCGAGGCGGACGAAGCCGTGGTCGAGGATCTCGATGCTGTTCTCTACGCTCACGTCGGTCGTCACGGCCACGGGGACGCAAACCTAGTCGTCCTCCCGGACGTACGGTACTGCCGTGAGCATCCGGATCGGAACCTCGGGCTGGTCGTACCCGTCATGGCGGCCCGGCTTCTACCCGGCTGGGATGCAGCCGGCCGAGTTCCTCAGCTTCTACACCCGGCGGTTCGACACGGTCGAGCTGAACACGACCGGGTACCGGCTGCCCGCCGAAGACCAGTTCCGGCGCTGGGCGGAGGCGGCGCCCGACGGGTTCCGGTTCGCGCCGAAGCTGACGCTGCACCGCTTCGACCGCCTCGGACCGTTCGTCGAGCGTGTCGCCGCTCTCGGCGACCGGCTGGGCCCGATCCGGGTGACCGTGCAGAGCGCCCGTGATGATGGCCTCCTCGCCTACGTGCTCGGGGCGGTCGACCCGGCAGTCGAGCTCGCGTTCGACTTCAGGCACGACTCGTGGGCCGGGGTCGAAGGCATCGTGGCCGTGAACGACTTCTCTGCCGAGCCGTTTCGCTACATCCGACTGCGCGAGCCGCCGTACTCGGACGCCGACCTGCGCGCGCTCGCGGCAAAGCTCCGGCCACCGGCCTATGTCTATTTCCGCCACGAGGACGAGCCGACCGCGCCGGCGTATGCGCACATCCTCCTCGAGCTCCTGGGAGACCTCTGAGCCCGTCTACCGGCGCGCCGCCGCCTGGGTGACCGCTGCCGGCCCCGGCCTCGGCGGCGGCTTCGAGTCGACGAGCACGGCCGCCACCAGCAGGACGGCGATCCCGACCAGGCTCTCGCCGGCGATGCTCCGGCCGACGCGCGCCATGAACCCGGCGCTCCCGTCGGCAAGCCTCGGGCGGACGAGGAAGTGGTGGATCCCGCCCCAGCCGACCGCCGCCGCGACGAGAGCGAGCTTGACGAGCAGCACCTCGCCGTAGCCCTGCGTCCAGAGGTCGTGGAGGTGCGGCAGGCGCACGATCGCAAGGTATGTCCCCGCCGCCAGGACGAGCCCGACGAGCACGACCGCAAGCCTCGAGAAACGCACGAACACCTGCCGCCGGACGGCCGGGGCCACGGGCCAGACCGCGACCGCGAGCGAGAGAAGCCCGCCGAGCCAGAGCGAGGCGGCCGAGAGGTGCACCCAGTCGGCGATCTCGGTCTTCACCGACGAGCCCGGGTCGACGGCGTCGTGGCCCGACAGCGACAGCCCGGAGAGCAGCGCAAGCGAGGCGACGAGCGCCGCCCCGAGCAGCGCCTTCCACTCGAGCAGCCACGCGAGGTAGACGAGCGCCGCCACGAACGCGAACCCGAGCGTCATCACGATGAACGCCTTTCCGAAGCGCGTCCCGTTCGCCATCGGGGTCAGGTCGCCGTAGAGGTACTTGCCGAAAGGCAGCTGGAGCACGTCCTCGCAGCGGAGACAGAACGCGACGATGCCGACCTCGATCACCCCGATCACGCCGACCGTCGACAGAAGCGAAAGCCGCTTCTCCACCGCCGGCGGAACCTCGAGCCCCCGGACGCAGGCGAGGCGGAACCCCAGCGAGCCGATCAGCACCGCGAACGAGAGGAAGTAGAGCCACCGGACGACGTGCTCGGTGCCCGTCGGGCCGCTCGCGCCGAACGCCTCGGTCGGCGGCAGCGCCTTCATCCGCACTCCGAACGTCCAGACCCCCGAGACGACATGGCTGTCGGCAGACAGGGCGTGCCAGCGGACCGTGTAGTCGCCGGTCGGCAGGAGCCGAACCGGGGCGGCCACGTTCAGCCCCTTCGCCACCGCAGTGCCTGCGTAGTTCCGTCCCTTCGTGTCGAACACCTCGATCGACGGGAAGGTGACGAACTGGTCGAAGTGGAGCTGAACGCTCTTGGGTGAGACGGCAAGCTCCTGCTGGAACCCGGGGGATTCGGACTCCAGCGTCGCGTGCGCCCACGCCGCAGCAGGGACGAGGAGCGCGAGCGCGCCCAGCCAGACGGCGAGGCGCCTCATCGGTGGGGCGGCCCCGCGAGCGGCGACAGGTGCCCGAAGATCCCCGCCACATCGCGATCGCAGTAGAGCATGACGGCAATCGCGAGCACGAACACGCCGAAGCCCGCACGCAACCCGCCCGACCGCGGCCGGAAGACGAGCCCGAGCGGGAACAGCGCCGCGGTGACGAGCGTCCAGCCGAGCAGATGGTGCAGAAACGCCGAGCGGGCGAAGAACCACGGGTTCTGCTCGTGCACGAGGAAGGCGACACCCGAAACGGCGATCCCGACCGGCGCCGCGAGCTTCCACCAGCGGCTCGACAGCTTCCCCTTCGCCAGCCCGAGCTCGGCGCCGCCCATCGCCATCAGCCCCTGGGCCCAGGTGCTGTGAGCGATCATGTGGATGGCCGAGTTGGTGAAGAAGGTCATCACCGGCCACATCAGGACGCCGAGCCCGAAGGCGAGCCCGGGCCACAGGTAGACCCGCCAGGGGCGTAGGCGCCAGATCTGCTCGCCGACCACCGCCTCGGCGAGCATGATCAGCCCGAGCAGGAGCACGCCGGTCGCGAAGAACCAGTGGACGAACTCAGCGCGAGGTTCCACCGTGCGCCTCGAGGTCGGCGATCAGGGGCCGCGCGACTGCGTAGGCGAAGAACACGCCTGCGGCCGCGACGAGCAACGGCGGCTCGGCGACGAGCCACCAGAAGCCCTTGTGATGCGGATGGAGCAGGGTGAGCCGGTACGGTTGGACGATCGCCCAGCAGAACCCGGCGACGACGGTCAACGGCCCGAGCAGCGCGAGCGCGCGGGCGCGCGGGCTCCGATAGGCGAGGCCGGCCGTCAGGCTTGTGTTGAGTTGTGTTTCCACCTCTCTCCTTCGAGTCGTCGATCGACACGACGACCCGCGGCCCCTCAGCGCCGCGGGTCAGGCGGAGAGCGGAGGCGGGCGCGACTCGAAGTCGAGCCCGAAGAGACGGCGAGGAGGCCGGACGTCGCAAGGGCGCTGGGGACGGGCGCTGGAGGCCTCGGCCCGCAGGACGCGGCAGACGCGGGCGATCGTGGCTGCGGCGTACTCCTCGACCTCGGCCAGCCAGTCGCGCACGAGACTCCACCCGAGCGCGAGCAGGACGGCCAGCACGGCGAAGACCGGCAACGCGTAGGTGTGCAGCCAGGGCCCGAGGAGCGGCCACCGCCCCTCGGACATCCGCTCCGCGTCGTTCTGAATCAGGAACCAGAGGGCGGTCGCCCCGAACGAGACGAGCCAGAGCTCCGGTGTCAGCCTGAGCCGCAGCTTCGGCGCTCCGAGATGACGCTGGCCGACGGCCCGGAGCAGGCGCTCCCCCGCGGCGGCGGTCACGTGGGCGCGGATGAGCCGCCAGGCGACCGCAGCCAGCATCAGCGCGGCGAGGACGCGAATGCCCGCGAGCACGAACGGGTAGTACGGCGTCGTCTGCGCGGTCAGCGGCACGACATGGAGCGCCCGGTCGAGCCGGACGGTGATGCTGCGACCGGTCAGCTCGGTCACGAGGGCGAGCAGCGCGAAGAACGCCGCCGCGGTCACCCTCCGACGCCAGACTGGCATTGCCGGATTCTACCCCCCTCGCGGCTCGACGACCAAACAGCGCCTGCCGGTGCCGCGAAGCGGCCGCAAGTGCGGCCTCCAGCCACGTACGGTTTCGAATCGAACGTTACGAGAGGCCGCACTAGACTCGACCTCCGTGACGGCCGAGACGATCTCCTTCGCGAGCGACGAGCCTCCCGCGGAGTGCCTGCCCCTGACCGAGCTCGCCGACTGCGCCGGGGCCGTCCTCGGGCGCGAGGGCAAGACGCTTCTCTCCTACGGCGCCGGGGGCGGCTACACGCCGCTCCGCGAGCTGATCGCCGAGTGGTTCGGCGTCCATCCCTACCGGGTCGTCCTGACGAACGGCTCCCTCCAGGGCCTCGCTCTGGTCGCCGGGCTGATGGCTCGTGGCCGGAGCGTGATGACCGAGTGGCCCTCGTACGACCTCGGGCTCCAGGTGCTGCTCAACGCGGGCGCGTCCCTCCTTGCCGCCGTCGTCGAGGACGACGGGCTCAGCGTCGACGACGTCGAGCTCCAGCTGATGGGGAAGCAACCCCCCGCCTTCCTCTACACGATGCCCAACTTCCAGAACCCGACCGGCCGTACCCTGACCGCCGAGCGGCGCCGACGGCTCGTCGAATCGCTCGGCGGCAGGGGAATCGGGATCCTCGAGGACGACCACCTCGGCCTGCTCCGGTTCGAGGGCGAGCGCGAGGCGGCACTGTTCGACTACGCGGAGAAACGGTCCGTCTACTGCTCGTCGTTCTCGGCCACGATCGCGCCCGGCCTGCGGGTCGGTTGGCTGGTCGCCCCGGAGACGCTCGCGGGCGAGCTCACGTCCGCCGCCGCCACCGGTTACATCGCTCCGTCCCTGCTCGGGCAGGCAACGGTGAACGAATTCATCCGCCGCGGCAGCTTCGAGCCCCAGCTGCGACGGACGAACGAGCTCCTCGCCGGCCGGCGGGACGCGATGCTCGCCGCGCTCGCCCGGCACCTCTCCGGCGCCAGGTGGACGCGGCCCGAAGGCGGCTACTTCATCTGGGTCGAACTGCCGTTCGGAACCGACACGAGAGCGGTGCTGGAGCGAGCCGAGGGCGTGACGGCTGTTCCCGGCGTGCACTTCGGCGCGTCCGGGAACGCGCTGCGGCTGTCGTACAGCGACGTCCCGGCCGAGCTGATCGAGACCGGCATCGAGCGACTCGCCGCCGCGCTCTAGCACGGTTCTCCGCGGCCGTGTGTTTGTGTGTTTGTGGCTTTGGTGATGGGAGCCCGGGGCGGGCGCGCGGCGGATCCACCGAGAGACCGTCCACGCGGCGCGATCCGCACTTTTCGCGATTCGTAATTTCCACTACTGGCCGTGCGTAGTTTTCCGAGTCGCTCTAGTAGTTCATGCCCTTGTGAGCGGGTCAAATCTGCGCCTACTCTCGATGCAGGCGCCTGAACAGCGCCGGAGTGACGCGCTTTCGCGCGCCTCGATTCAACGGACACTCCGAAATGGAGGAGGAATGGCGAACAGCATCAGGATCAAGGTGAACGGGCTCACGCACGGCGTGAGCGCGAGCCTCGATACACCGCTCCTGTACGTCCTGCATAACGAGCTCCACCTGCACGGCCCGCGCTTCGGTTGCGGCCTCGCGCAGTGTGGCGCCTGCTCGGTGTTGCTGGACGGGAAGGAGATCCGCTCGTGTGTGACGCCGGTTGCGTCGGTGAGCGGCAAGAGCATCACCACCCTGGAAGGCCTGCCCGCGATGTGGGCGGCCCAGCGGGGGACGACGGCGGCGGCGCCGGCGTTGCATCCGTTGCAGCAGGCGTGGATCGACGTGCAGGTTCCCCACTGCGGCTACTGCCAGAACGGGATGATGATCCAGGCCGCCGATCTGCTCGCGACGACGAAGAACCCGTCCGAGGACCAGATCCGGACGGCGATGAACGGGCACCTCTGCCGTTGCGGGACCTATCCGCGGATCCTGACGGCGATCCAGAAGGCCGCGGCCGTGATGGCGAAGGGTGGTGCATAGAGATGACAGGTCTGATGCATGAGAGAGAGTTCTCGCGCAAGGGCTTCGTCAAGGGCGGCGGCGCGTTGATCGTCGGCTTCAGCTTCCTCGGCGCGGGTGTGGCCGGCAAGGCGAGCGCGGCCGGCGTCGACCCGTTCGCCTCGAACGGGCCGTTCGACCAGTCATCGGTCGACTCGTTCCTGACGATCCACGCCGACAACACGGCCAGCCTGAAGATCGGGAAGGTCGAGATGGGTCAGGGCACGCCGACGGCGCTGCTGATGATCGCGGCCGAAGAGCTGACGATGGACTTCGGTCAGATGAAGATGATCACCCACGACACCAACGTGACGCCCAACCAGGGCGCGAGCGTCGGCAGCCAGGGTGTGCAGACGGGCGGCAAGCAGACCCGTGCCGCGGCTGCGGCTGCGGCGACGGCGCTGCTGAAGATGGCCTCGACGAGCCTCGGCGTCCCGGTCGGGAGCCTGTCGGTCAAGTCGGGCGTCGTCTCGGGTGGCGGCAAGTCGGTCACCTACGGCGCGTTGATCGGCGACAAGCTGTTCAACGTCCAGATCACCGGCACGTCCGTGGCCGGTACGACCACGTCGCCGCCGCAGGCGGTCGCGGGCTCGCCGGGCACCAAGCCGGTGGGCGCCTACACGCTGGTCGGCACCTCGCCGCCGCGGGTCGACATCCCGGACAAGGTCACCGGCAAGTACGTCTACGTGCACGGGATCCGCGTTCCGGGGATGCTGCACGGCCGGGTCGTCCGTCCCCGCGGGCAGGGCGCCTACGGCGACGGCACCGCCCCGAAGATCCTCTCGGTCGACAAGGGCTCGATCGCGAACATCCCGAACGTGCAGATCGTCCAGTCGGGGAACTTCCTCGGCGTCGTCGCACCGAAGGAGTACGACGCGATCCAGGCCGCCGCGCAGCTCAAGGTGACCTGGGCGCCGATGCCGCCGCTTCCGGGCGTCGGCAACCTGTGGAACGGCATGCGCGCACAGGACACCGCAGGCCAGGCCCCCGCGAGGGTGGTCTTCAACCAGGGCAACTTCGACACCGCGCTCGCTTCGGCGGCGAAGACCCTCAGCCAGAGCTACAAGTACGCCTACACGGGCCATCTTCCGATCGGCCCCGCGTGCTGCGTCGCCGACGTCACACCTGACGGCGCCCGGCTCTTCACCAACACCCAGGACGCCTACGGGACGCGGCAGCAGGTCAAGGACGCGCTCGACATCGTCATGGGTGCGAGCACGCTGCCGCTGAACCGGATCCGCCTGACCTATGTCGAGGGCTCCAGCGTCTACGGCTCGGCGCCGTACCGCGACGCCGCGCAGTCGGCGGCGATCATGTCGGCGCTCGTCGGCAAGCCGGTGCGGATGCAGTTCATGCGCTGGGACGAGCACGGCTGGGACAACTATGGCCCGGCCCAGATGGTCGACATCCGCGCAGGGGTCGACACGAAGGGGAACATCACCGCGTTCGAGTTCACGGACTTCGGGATCCCCTACTGGACGACTCCGGCGGCCCAGCAGCAGGTCTCCGGCAAGGCCCAGTTCGCGACAGCAGGACGGGCCGAGACGACGATCAGCGGCTCGCAGTACTCGATCCCGAACCGTCGTGTGATCGGGAAGAGCCTGCCGCTCGAGAACAACTACTTCAAGGTGACGTTCCTGCGGGCGCCGAATGCGCCGCAGTCCTCGTTCGCCGCGGAGCAGGCAGTCGACGAGCTCGCGTACATGGCCGGGATGGACCCGGTCGCGTTCCGGCTCCAGAACGTCGCCAACCTGACCGACGACCCGCCGCAGCGCTGGAAGAACGTGCTCACCAACGTTGCGAAAGAGGTGAACTGGCAGGCGAAGGTGGCGAACTCGGTCGCACAGACCGGCAATGTCGTCACCGGGCGCGGAGTCGCGTTCGGCTTCTACTCGAACTCGATGACCTGCTGTGTCGCGGACATCGAGGTCAACAAGAAGACGGGCAAGATCGTCGCCAAGACGCTGCACGTCGCGGGCGACGCCGGGCTGATCGTCTACCCGGGCGGCAGCGAGAACAACGAGGAAGGGGCCGCGATGCAGGGCCTCAGCCGGTCACTGTTCGAGCAGGTCGTGTTCAACAAGAGCAACGTGACGAGCCTCGACTGGGTGACCTACCCGATGGTGCGGTTCAAGGACGCGCCGAAGGTGTACATCCACGGGCTGACACGCACCGACGTCCCCGACCCGAGCGGGCCCGGCTCCCGCACCACCGGCTCGGGGGAGCCCGCGCTGGCACCGGTCGGCGCGGCGGTCGCGAACGCGTTCTTCGACGCAACGGGTGCACGCATCCGTGAGGCGCCGATGTCGCCGGGTCGCGTCCGTGCCGTGCTCAAGGCCGCAGGCGTGGCCTAGTACACGGTCGCTCGAGCTTCATCTGGCTCGAGCGCAGAACGGAAGGCAAGAGATCGGGCCCGGAGACGGGCCCGATCTCTGTGCCGGCAGCCCGTTCTGAACGGGCTGCCGGCGCCACACCGAGGTCGTACTTTCCCCCGGAGCAAGGCGTAGTTTTCCCTTCTCGCCTAGTAGTTCGTGCGCTTGCCGCGCGGGCGGGCGGGGCTTACCCTGCGTGCTCCAAGTGTTGCACCCGCAACAAGGCGCGAAGGGAACTTCTCCGAGTCCCTTTTCGCCGCTCCGAGCAGCCTTTCGCCAGGGCTGCCCTCCGAATGAGCGACGTGAAGGCCCGCCTTTCAGGCGGGCCTTCACGTCGTTTCGGGCCCCATGCGCCGGGAACCGGGCTGCGGAGAGCCCTGCCGATGCGTAACCTCGTAGAGATCGAGATGAGCGACAACGACACACCGGTGCCGACCGGACGGATCGCCGAGCACTCCGTCCCGTTCACGATGCTCGGGATCGCGGTCGCATTCGCGCTCGTGGCTCTGCCGACTCCGAACCGCGATTACGGAGAGATCGCGATCGCGGCCGTCCTCGGCGCCGGGCTGATCGCTCTCGCGTTCTACCGGCAGCGCTTCCCGCGGACAGCCCAGCTGATCGTGCCGCTCGGCTTCCTCGCGTTCGCCTCCCTGCTGCGGATGAGCGACGGCGGCGCCGCTTCGGCCTTCGGCGGCCTGTACTTCCTCCCGATCCTCTGGCTGGCGCTTTCGGGCGGCCGGAGAGAGCTCGTGATCGGGCTGTTCGGCCTCGCACTGGTCGAGGTGATCCCGATCCTCGCGATCGGAGCTCCGCGCTACCCGGTCTCGGAGTGGCGCTCGTCGGTCGTCCAGGTCAGCGTCGCGGCGATCTTCGGGTTTACGATCCTGCAGCTTCTCGCCGAGACGAGGGCGCGCGCGATCGAGGCGACGCGCTGGTCCCACCGGCTCGAGTCGCTGAACGAGATCGGAAACGCGCTCGCGACCGAGACACAGCTCCAGCCACTGCTCGATCTCGTCGCGTGGCGTCTGCGCGAGCTGCTCGGTGCGCGTGTCGTCGCAGTTCTCCTGCCGGCCGGGACAGCCGACCTGCGGTTTGCCGCGGTCGCCGGAACGCCGGCAGACGATCTCCTCGGGGAGACCGTGCCGCGGGTCGGGTCGCGCAGCGGGCTCGTCCTCGAGCGGGGCCGGAGCGAGCGGGCCGACTCGAGCGCCGGCACGCCGCCGGTCGACCACGATCTCGACGGCAGGCTCGCGGCCCGGACCAGCCTCTGGGTGCCGCTGCTGGTGCGCGACCGCGCGATCGGGGTGATCGCCGCTCACGACAAGCTGGCCGCAGGCGCCGGCCTCTTCTCCGACGACGACCTGCGCCTGGCCGAGACGTTCGCCTCGAGGGCCGCCGTTGCGGTCGACCTTTCCGAACGAGTGGCCCGCGACGCCGTCCGCCGCGTGGTCACCGCCCAGGAGGTGGAGCGCCGCCGGCTGGCGCGCGAGCTCCACGACGAGACCGGTCAGACGCTCACCTCGGTGATGCTCGGGCTCAAGTCGGTCGAGGAGGGGCTCGACGATCACGAGACCCGCGAGGCCGTGGCCGCCCTCGGGCGCCAGGTCGCCGCGACGATGCAGGGCGTCCGCAGAATCGCCCTGGAGCTCCGCCCGAAGGCACTCGACGACTTCGGCCTGGTCAGCGCGCTGGAACGCCTCACGCGGACGTTCTCGACCCAGACCGGGATCGCCGTCGACCTCGAGGCGCGCCTCGGAACGGACCAACGGCTTCCCGCCGAGATCGAGACCGCGCTCTACCGCATTGTCCAGGAGGGTCTGACCAACGTCGCCAAGCACGCGGGCCCGAGCCGGGCGAGCGTGCTCGTGACACCGAAGAACGGGAGCATCCTGCTCGTCCTCGAGGACGACGGGAGCGGGTTCGAGCCCGCGACCGTCAACGGCGGCGGGATCGGGCTCGAGGGAATGCGCGAGCGGGTCGAGCTGCTCGAAGGCAGGCTGACGATCGAGTCGAGCAAGGGCGCGGGCACGACACTCGTCGTCGAGGTGCCGGTCAAGTGAGATGCCCGCGAAAGGACTCACCCCCGTGAGCGTTCGCGTGCTGATCGTCGACGACCACGCGGTCGTGCGGACCGGGCTGAAGCTCCTGATCGACGGTCAGGAGGACATGGAGGCGATCGGGGAAGCCGGCACCGTCGACGAGGCCGTCTCGGAGGCCCGCGCCCTGAAACCCGACCTCGTCCTGCTCGACCTGACGATGCCGGGAAAGCCGGGGCTTCAGGCGATGCCCGTCCTGATGCGCGAGCACCCGGACATCAAGGTGCTGATCCTCTCGATGGAGGACGACCCGCAGTACGTCCGTGCCGCGTTCGCGGCAGGCGCTCGCGGCTACCTGCTCAAGGAAGCGGTGGCGAACGAGGTCGTGGGCGCGATCCGGGAGGTCGCGGCCGGCGGAAGGTACGTCCACCCGGAGCTCGGAGCCCGGTTGATCGACACCGAGCCCTCGGGCGAGGGCCAGCGCGCCTCCCCGCTCTCGGACCGCGAGCGGGAGGTGCTGACGCTGCTCGCGCTGGGGCACACGAACCACGAGATCGCGAAGCAGCTCTTCATCTCGGTCCGGACCGCCGAGGCGCACCGCGCCCACATCATGAAGAAGCTCAACCTGGCGAGCCGCGCGGAGCTCGTCCGTTACGCCCTCGCGAACGGCCTGCACGAGAGCTGACCGGCACGGGTCGATCGACTCAGGGCCGAGCGTCGCTCCGGGCGGCCGCGATCGCCGCCTGCCCGTAGGAGATGCCGCCGTCGTTCGGCGGCAGCTCGCCCGGGACGAGGACGCGAAGGCCCGCGACGCCAAGCCGCCCGGCGACCCCCTCCAGCAGGCGGCGATTCTGGAACACGCCGCCGGCAAGCACGGCCGTTTCGAGACGATGCAGCTCGGCGGCGGCAAGGCACGCGGACGCGGTCGCGTCCGCCACCGCCCCGTGGAAGCGGGCGGAGACGATCCCCGGCTCGACGCCGCGGGCGAGGTCGGCGGCGACCTGGCGGATCGTCTCGCGCGCGTCGAGGAGCATCGGCGCCGCGGGAAGCTCGGCGCCGGCAGGCTCCAACCGCGGGAGCTCGTAGGCGCCGTGCTCGCCTGCGGCGCACGCGGCCTCGAGCTCGACGGCGGCCTGCCCCTCGTAGCTCGCAACCGGGCGGATCCCGCAGAGCGCCCCGACCGCGTCGAAGAGCCGGCCCATGCTGGTCGTCACCGGTGAGACGAGCGCGCTGCGGGAGAGGTCGGCGACCGTGTGCCAGCGGTCGGGATCGACGCCGCCCCGGAGCGGGCCCGGCAGCTCGGGCAGGCCCCCGAGCGCCTCGGTCAGCCAGGCGCACGCCATCCGCCAGGGCTCCCGGATCGCGCGGGCCCCGCCGGGCATCCGCACCGGCCACAGGCAGCCGGCGCGCTCGAATCCGAGCAGCCCACCAACGAGGAGCTCGCCTCCCCACACCGTTCCGTCGCAGCCGTACCCGGTGCCGTCGTAGATGGCGCCGACCGCCGGGCCCACCAGGCCGTGCTCGGCAAGGCCGGCCGCCAGGTGGGCATGGTGGTGCTGCACGCCGACGAGCTCGACGCCGTCCCGCTCGAGCGCATAGGCAGTCGAGAGGTACTCGGGGTGAAGGTCGTGGGCGACGAGGTGAGGCTCGACGGCGAACAGCCGCTCGAAATGCTCGACCCCATCACGGAAGGCCGCCAGCGACGCGTAGTGCTCGAGGTCGCCGATGTGGTGACCCACCCACGCCCGCGGCCCCTTGGCGACGCAGAAGGTGCTCTTCTGCTCGGCGCCGCAGGCGAGGAGCGGCTGCCGCGCCGGGACCGGCAGGTCGAGGCTGCGCGGCACGTACCCCCGCGAGCGGCGGAGCGTCACCCGGCGCCACCGCCCGTTGATGCGGGCGGCGCGCACAACCGAGTCGTCCGTGCGGACGTGGATCGGCCGGTCGTGCACGAGGAACGCGTCCGCGATCCCGTCCAGACGGCTCAGCGCGTCGGCGTCCCCGTAGGCGATCGGCTCGTCGGCGACGTTCCCGCTGGTCAGGACGAGCGCGCCTCCGCCGAGCCCGGCGAGGTCGCCGAGGAGCAGGTGGTGCAACGGGGTGTACGGCAGCATCACACCGAGCTCGAGCATCCCGGGGGCGACCGCGGGCGCGACCACCGCTCCCGGGCGTCGGCGCGCAAGCACGATCGGCCGCGCGCCCGAGCGGAGTAGGTCATCCTCCCCGGCGGCGAGCTCGACGAGCTTCCGGGCGGCGGCGAGGTCGCCGACCATCAGCGCAAAGGGCCTGTCCTCACGGTGCTTGCGCCGGCGCAGCGCACCCACCGCCACCTCGTTTGCGGCGTCACAGGCCAGGTGATAGCCGCCCAGCCCCTTGACGGCCACGATCGCGCCCGTTGCGATCAACCGCGCCGCCGCTTCGACGGCGTCGCCCGCGCCCTCCCGGCCGGTGCCCGCGAGCAGCCGCGCCCGGGGGCCGCAGGCAGGGCAGGCGTTCGGCTGCGCGTGGAAGCGCCGGTCGCCCGGGTCGTGGTACTCGCGCAGGCAGTCGGCGCACATCGGAAACGCAGCCATCGTCGTGAGCGGCCGGTCGTAGGGCACGCCCGTCGCGATCGTGAAGCGGGGGCCGCAGTTCGTGCAATTGACGAACGGGTAGCGGAAGCGCCGATCGGACGGGTCGCGCAGCTCGTCGAGGCAGTCGTCGCAGGTGGCGACGTCCGGGGAGACGAGTGCGGCCGTCTCGCCGCCACGGATGCTCGCGACGATCTCGAACCGTCGCCCGCCCGTCGGCGACGCCGGGTCGGAGGTGACGATCTCGATCGACGCCAGCGGAGGCGCCTCGACGGGAAGCCTGGCGAGGAACCGCCGTACCGCAGGATTGTCGCCTTCGACCTCGATCAGCACGCCCGACGCGTCGTTCCGGACGAAGCCCGTGAGGCCGAGCTCCCGGGCCAGCCGGTAGACGTACGGGCGGAACCCGACCCCCTGGACGGTGCCCTCGACGTGCACCCGCCTTCGCTCGACGCGTGCACTCGTCCCCGCCGGCACGCTCATGGCTCGACGAGCTCGCGGAGCAGATGGTACGCGGTGGCCTGCGCCTCCTGGATGCGGGGGACGTGCTGCGATCGGGTGACGATGACCTCGTCGGCGAGGCTCTCCGCGGCGACGCGACCGCCGTCGTAGCCGACGAGCGCGATCGTGTGGAGGCTGCGGCGGCGCGCCTCGGAGAGAGCGGCGAGGACGCCGAGCGAGTCGCCGCTGGTCGAGAGGGCGAGCAGCGTGTCGCCGGCGGCGCCATAGGCGATCACCTGCCGGGAGAAGATCGCCTCCGTGCCGATGTCGTTGGCGATCGCGGTCAGGATCGCCGGATCCGCGGTCAGGTCGAGAGCGCGTCTCGCCTGCCACCCCGAGCCGGGAGGGGGAGCGCCGAAGTCCGCGACAACATCAGCCGCGCCAGTCGCCGAGCCCCCGTACCCGAGCGCGAGCAGCTTCCCGCCTCCCGCGAAGGTCAAGCGCAACCCGGCCGCAGCACGGCGAAGCTGCTCGACGCCCTCACCGAGCGTCTGGGCCCGGAGCCCATCGACCTCCCGGGCCTTCATCGACACCGAGGCGCGGACGTCCGCGAGCACCGCGTCGAGGTCGTGCTCTCCCTCGGCGAGGAACGGATAGAGGAAGCTCGCGGCACCGGCGTCGTGCACGGGCCGGGGGCTGCGCCCGGCGAGCAGGCCCCGGTGCTCGAAGAACACGTGCACGAGCTCCCAGAGCACGTGGTACGCCGTCTCGACCAGCTCCTGGTCGGCAAACGGGTCGCCCGCCCCGGGCGGAAGCTCCCATTCGGCCCCGAGCCGTGCGAACGCGATCGTCAGGCACCCTCTCGACCGCGCGAGCATGACGGCCGCCGCGAGCTCTGCATCGTCGCCAGGCTCGCCGAAGACGACGACGATGTCGTCCGGCTCGGCCAGGAGCTCGAGCCGGGCGAGCACGGGGCCGGTCTCGGGGGTGATCCCGATCGCAGGCAACGCCTGCTTGCCGACGATCACCGGATGGACGAATTCGACGGCGATGTGGCGGACGTCGGAGCAGGCGGTCGCCGAGCTGCCGACCGCGAGCAGCCGCCCACCGCGGGCGAAGCGCTCGGCGGTCCGATGGCAGAGCACGGCGATACGGCCGGCTTCGGCGGCGAAGAAGCGGCCGTTCGCCTGCCGGCGGTCGTCGAGCCTGCGCTCGATCCGCTCCCTCAGCCCGTCCGCCGTGAGGGCAGCGGTCAACAGATCCTCGGCAGCGGGTCGCCGACGAGCTGATCCATCACCCTCTTGCCGCCGAACGCCGTCTCCACGAGCACCAGGCCGGGCGGCTCCGTCCTGACTTCGCCGATCTCGACCGCCTGCTCGCAGCCCGGCGTGGCCCGCAGTGCGGCGAGCGCGGCGTCGGCTCCCTCCGGAGCCACGAACGCGACGAGCTTCCCCTCGTTGGCCACGTACATCGGGTCGATGCCGAGCAGCTCGGCGGCGCCTGCGACGGCCTCCTGGACGGGGACGTCGCGCTCGCGCACCACGATCGCGACGCCCGAGGCGCGGGCGAGCTCGTTCAGGACCGAGGCGACACCGCCGCGCGTGGCGTCGCGGAGACAGCGGAGCTCTCCGCCTGCAGCCCCGAGGAGGGCGTCCACGGCGGGCCACAGAGACCGCGTGTCGGACTCGACTGCGGCGTCGAGGTCGAACTCACCGCGGGCCAGCATGATCGCCGTCCCGTGCTCGCCGATCGAACCGGAGAGGATGATCCGGTCGCCGGGGCGGAGCCCGGCGGGCGAGAGCCGCGCGCGTGGGTCGATCCGTCCGATTCCGGCCGTGCAGAGGTACATCGAGTCGGCGTGGCCCCGCTCGACCACCTTTGTGTCGCCGGCGACGATCTCGACGCCCGCTTCGACCGCCGCCGCCGCGATCGCCTCCACCTCGGCCCGCAGCACCTCGGCCGGAAGGCCCTCCTCGAGCACCATCGACAGCGTGAGCGCAAGGGGACGGGCTCCGGCCATCGCGAGGTCGTTGACGGTGCCGTTGACGGCGAGCTCGCCGATCGAGCCGCCCGGGAACCGGATCGGCCTGACCACGAAGCTGTCGGTGGTGAAGGCGAGCTCGATCCCTCCGACCGAGACGGTCCCGGCGTCGGCAAGCGCCGCGAGCGCGACCGAGGCGAACGCGGGAACGAGCAGTCCCTCGATCAGCGCCTGCGTTGCCTTCCCGCCCGCGCCGTGGGCCATCGTCACCTGCTCGTCCCTGAACCGCAGCGGCTTCGAGCGGACGGTCTCGATGATGTCGAGCACGCGCTGCTCGCGGTCGGAGGGTGCGGACTGCCGGGCCAGTCAGACCACCTCGCGATCCCGTGCGAAGCGACCGTAGTTGTAGTAGGCCGCGCAAGCGCCCTCGGCGGAGACCATGCAGGTGCCGATCGCGTGCTCCGGGGTGCAGGCGCTGCCGAAGACCTTGCACTCCCACGGCTTGATCACGCCCTTCAGCACCTCGCCGCACTGGCAGGCCTTCGGGTCGGCGACCTGGACGCCGGGCACGGTGAAGCGGGCTTCGGCGTCGAAATCGCGGTAGGCGGCCGAGAGCCTGAGCGCACTCTGGGAGATGAACCCGAGCCCCCGCCACTCGAAGTGCGGCCGGAGCTCGAACACCTCGGCCATCACCGTCAGCGCCGCTCGGTTTCCCTCGTACGGGACGACGCGCGCGTACTGATTCTCGACCAGGCAGCGCCCGTCGGCGAGCTGGCGCAGGATCATCTGCACCGACTGGAGCAGGTCGAGAGGCTCGAAGCCCGAGATCACGACCGGGCGACCGTAGTCGGCCGGGATGAACTCGAACGGCCGCCCGCCGACGACCGTAGCGACATGACCCGGCCCGATGAAGCCGTCGAGCCGCAGGTCAGGAGACTCGAGCAGGGCCCGCAGCGGCGGCACGATCGTGACGTGGTTGCAGAGGCAGGAGAAGTTGGCGATCGCCTCCGCCCGGGCCCGCCTGAGCGTGAGCGCGGTCGAGGGGGCGGTCGTCTCGAAGCCGATCGCCAGGAAGACCACCTCGCGGTCCGGGTTCTCCCTGGCGATCCGGAGAGCGTCGAGCGGCGAATAGACCATGCGGACGTCGGCGCCGCGCGCCTTGGCGTCGAGGAGCGTCCCGCTGGAACCGGGCACGCGGACCATGTCGCCGAAGCACGCGAAGATCACGCCCGGCTCGTGGGCGATCGCGATCGCGTCGTCGACCCGGCCCATCGGGATCACGCAGACCGGGCAGCCCGGCCCGTGGACCAGCTCGACGTTCGCCGGCAGCAGGTCGTCGACGCCGTACTTGTAGATCGAGTGCGTATGTCCGCCGCAGACCTCCATGATCTTGTAGCTTCGGCCTGGCTCGACCGTGGCGAGAATCTCACCCGCGACGACGCGGCCGAGCTCGGGGTTGCGAAATTCGTCGACGAACCTCACCGGGAAGGCTCCGGGCTCTCGGTGAGGGCGATCGCAGTTCCCGCGTGAACCAGCACCGTGTCACCGGGGCGGACGTCTCCGACGAGATCGACCATCACATCGAAGGTGACCCCGTGCTCGTCGATGCAGCGCGCCAGCGCCGGCAGCTCGACCGTCAGCACCCGCATCGGACTCGCCTCGTCGGAGCAGGTCACACAACGGTCGGCGCCGCAGGCGTCGCTCATTCGATCGCGCTCTCCTTCAGCTCCTCGAGCTCCTGTTCGTACGCGGCCCCCATCTCCTCGAGCAGTCGCAGGGTCGCCTCCGCCTCCTGCTCGTCCACCTTCGAGAGCGCAAAACCGACGTGGATCAGCACCCAGTCGCCGGGCCGGGCGCCCTCGTCCCCGTCGTCGAGCAGGCTCACGTTGACGGTGCGGCGAACACCCGCCACCTCTACCTTGGCGAGCCGGTTCTCCTCGTCGACCAGCTCGACCACCTGTCCGGGGATTGCCAGGCACACGGCGCCTCCTCTAGATCCGGGCGCCCGGCCCGACGCGGATCACGAGAGCGGCTCCCGGTAGACGAGCGCGGTTCCCTCGAGCACGGCGACGCCGTCCTGGTTCGTGATCGTGGTCCGCAGCGTCGCGATCGGCTTGTCGTCGCGGAGCTCGAGCACCTCGACCTCGGCCGTGATCACGTCGTCCGGCCGTACGGGAGCACGGAAGCTCCAGTCGACGTGGAGGAAGACGCTGCCGGGACCGGGGAGATCCTCGGCGACGACGGCATTCAGGAGCCCGGAGGTGACCCCACCCTGGACGATGATGCCGCCGAACCGGCTCCGAGCGGCGACAACGGCGTCGTAGTGCAGGGGGTTGCGGTCGCCGGTCAGCTCGGTGAAGAGCTCGATGTCACGCCCGCTGACGGTGCGGGAGCGCCGTGCCGTCTGACCGACCCGCATCGCGGCAGTGTCTCACACGCGCGTCTTGCGGTTCCAATGCGGCCTCTCGTAACGTTTGACCTGAAACGCGGGCGTGCGAGGCCGCACTTTCTCCTTTGTAGGGCGCCGAGGCCGGCCAGGCGGCCGGAAGCCTGACGTGCGGGCCGGAGGGCGCCGAGAGCCGAAAGATCATCCCGGCCGCGCAGCGGCCCGGCAAGTGCGGCGTCGCGAAGGCTGATTGCGAGTGAGACGTCGGGAGACGCCGCACTAGGGTTCGTGGCCGGCCGTGGACTTCGTCGCCGACACTCCCGAATCGCCGCCCGATACAGGACGATGGCGCACGCTCGTGCTGCTCTCGATCGGCGAGGTGCTCGCGATGGGGCTCTGGTTCAGCGCCTCTGCGGTCGTGCCCGAGCTGGAGCGGTCATGGCGGATCGGCAGCGGCGGCGCGTCCTGGCTGACGAGCGCGGTTCAGCTCGGGTTCGTGGCGGGCGCCGTCGTCTCGGCGGTCGGAAACCTCGCCGACCGGGTGCCGCTACGCGTCTTGATTCCCGTCTCGACGCTTGCCGCCGCCGCGGCGAACGCCGCGGTCGCGCTCTTCGCCTCCGGTCTCGGAACGGCGCTCCCGCTCCGCTTCGCGACGGGATTCTTCCTCGCAGGCGTCTATCCGCCCGGGATGAAGCTGATGGCGTCGTGGTTCCGGTCGGGGCGCGGTTTCGCGATCGGCGTGATGGTCGGCGCGCTCACGCTCGGCTCGGGTCTACCGCACCTGCTCGACGGTCTCGGCCACTTGCACTGGCATCGCCTGCTCCTGATCGCGAGCGCGCTCGCGCTCGTCGGCGCGGTCGTGGTTGCCCGGCTGGCGGACGGGCCGTACGGCACGCCTTCGCCCCCGCTCGCTCCCGGCTACTTCCTGCAAGGCCTGCGGGTGCGGCCGCTGCGCCTCGTGAATCTGGGCTACTTCGGGCACATGTGGGAGCTGTATGCCGTCTGGGCGTGGCTGCCCGCCTATCTGGCCGCGAGCCTGGGCGGCTCGCGCGGCCCGGCGCTGCTCTCGTTTGCCGCAATCGGGCTCGCCGGCCTCGCCGGCAGTGTCGTCGGTGGCCTGGTTGCCGACCGGCTCGGGCGAACGCTGACGACGATCGGGGCGCTTGCCGTCAGCGGGGCCTGCTCGCTCGCCTCCGCGGCCGTCTTCGGCGCCCCGGCAGCCGTGGTCGTGATCTTCGCGCTCGTGTGGGGATTCGCGGTGATCGCCGACTCGGGCCAGTTCTCGACCGCGCTCAGCGAGCTCGCAGACGAACGCTACGTCGGCACGGTGCTGACGACGCAGACCTCGATCGGCTTCCTGCTCACGATCGGGTCGATCAGGCTGGTCCCCGTGCTGAGCGGCGACGCCGGCTGGCGCTGGGCGTTCCCGGTGCTCGCGATCGGTCCGCTCGTCGGCGCCTGGGCGATGTGGCGCCTCCGCAGCGATCCCGCCGCCCGTTCCATGGCCGGCGGGGCACGCTGACGAGCCGGTTCCGGGAAGCCGGCGGCGGTAGTTGTCCGCACGACCGATCGGGCTTTCACCGATGCCGGTCGGCGGGGCGGCCTGCGAGGCTCGTGGACGTGAACGATCTCGGTCGCCGGCGATTGCTCCTCGGGGTGTGCATCTTCGGGTTGGCCTCTACCGGCCTCGTGGCTGCCCTGTTCGGGCTCGATACGGCTCCTGCAGCCGGACAGGAACGGACGGCCCGGGCGACGATCGTCACGGTGACGGCGGGGAGGCCGAGCGAGTTCGCGTTCACGCTGTCGAAGTCGTCGGCTCTGCCCTGGCAGGCCAAGACCCCGTCGGGCACGGTCACCTTCAAGGTGAGGAACAGAGGAACGCTCTCCCATCGGTTCAAGATCTGCGCGACTCCGGTCACGAGCGCAAAGCTGAACAGCTGTAACGGGACGAGCACGAAGCTGCTCAAGCCGGGGCAGTCGGCAACCCTGACCATCACCTTCAAGAAGCGCGGGAAGTACGAGTACCTGTGCTCCGTACGCGGGCACGCCGCCAAGGGGATGAAGGGCCTGATCGGGATCGGCGTGACCCTCCCCAAGGCGACCCCGACGACCACGACCACGACGACGACCACGACCACGACGTCGACACCGACCACGACGTCGACACCGACCACGCCTTCGACGACGACCACGCCGGCGAGCACCGCTCCACCCGGTGAGACGGCCGCAGGCGCCACCGTCTGGGTGAGCGCCGGCTGTAGCACCTGTCACACCCTCACGGAGGTCAAGGGCAACGTCGGCCCCGACCTGAACCTCACCCATTCCGGCGGCGCCTTCTTCACCGGCCCGCTGACACCGCAGCAGCTCGCCGACCTCGCGGCCTACGTCAACAGGTAGGACGAAGCCTGCGACGCGGCAGGAACGACAGAGAGCCGGGCCCCGGCGCCAGAGGTGCGCGAGACCCGGCTCTCGTCCTCCAGTCCCGGTTAGCTCAGATGGTTGATCTGGCCGCGGATCTCGCCGGCCCTGTTCTTGAGGGTGCGGATGTTCACGTAGGCCCGGCCGCGCAGCATCGCGTCGCGCTGCGATGCGGTCAGGGTCAACGTGCCGTGCCGGGGTGAGTAGCAGTGGCGGCAGAGCACCTTGAATGCCGGCCCGTTCGCCCTGCGGAGGCCCTTGTTCAGGTACGTGACCGTCGGGCGCCCACTGAGGTGAGCGAACGTCAGCGTCCAGTGGAGCGTCCTGCCGGTGAGCCTCGCGGTGAAGTGCCCGGCGGCACGGTTCGAAGCCCGGACCGAGTGGCCGACTTCCTGGTACTTCCGAAGCACGGCGTTGAACCGGGCGGTCACGGTGGCCTTCGCAGTGATTCTCGAAGCGGCCGAGACGGCACTCGTCGCCCCGTGCAGGTTGGTCGCGGTGACGCTGACACGGAGCGCGTTCCCGAGATCGATCTTGCCGATGCCGTAGCTCTGGCCGGTCGCGCCGGAGATGCTCGAGCAGCTCGTGCCGCTCGTGTTGCAGCGGCTCCACTGGTAGCCGAAGCCGTTCGTGGTCAGGCCGGTCCAGCTACCGCTCGTTGCCTGGAGCCTGGTCCCGACCGAGAGCGAGCCGGAGATCAGCGGTAGGCCGGTGTTGACGGGTGAGCTCGCCTTCGAGGTAACGGCGGCCGTCAGGTTCGAGGTGGTCGAGGTCTTCCCCGCCGAGTTGGCGGCGGTGACCATCGCGCGCAACGCCGAGCCGACCTGGCTCGTGCCGACCAGATAGCTGCTGCCGGTCGCGCCGGCGATGTCGGTGCACGCTCCGCCGGTGCAGGCCTGCCACTGGTAGGTGTACGTGATCGGCTTCTGACCCGACCAGCGGCCGTTGTCGACCCTGACCGTCTGGCCGACCTCTGCCTTACCGGACGGGTTCGGCTGCCTGGTACTTGCCGGAGCGTCGCCGAACGCGGCGATCGTGCCGGTCGCCGCCGAGAGCGCCTGGTTCGAGCCGTCGGAGTTCGAGGCGGTCACCTGGACGCGGATCGTCCCGTCGACATCGCCGGAGGAGGCGACGTAGTTCTGGTTCGTCGCGCCGCCGATCGTGCTGCAGCCGCTCCCCGAGGAGTTACAGCGCCGCCACTGATACGCGTACGTGATCGGCGTCGCTCCGGACCAGGAACCGCTGGTCGCGGTCAGCGTCTGACCGGAGCGGTCGGTGCCGCTGATAGTGGGAAGCGAGCTGTTGGTCGGGCTCGCCGCCGTCCGCACGGCCGTGGCGAGCGCCGCGCTGGCTGTGACTGCAAGGACGCTCGCCATGGCGACGAGCAACAACGGAATACGTCTCATCGAATTACCTTTCTTGTCTGGAATTGAGTGCTCTTGCGTGCGCGACTCGCAGCCGGCGTACAACCGGGGGCGCGCACGATGCTCGGCCCATACGGACATGGGGCAGTTGGTCGCTCGGAGGTCCGGGCGGATTCAGCTCAAATATCGGGTGCAGCCGGGTGCGCCCCTGCCTCGGCCACCTCGGCGCTCGGCGACGGCTGCTCCGCCGGGCCTCGTGTCTCGTCGGAAATCGGTTGCCGGGCCTGGAGCCGGGCGAGCTCGCTGCGGCGGTCGAGGCGGGAGCGCCGTCGTCTCCGCCAGATCAAACCGCCGGCCTGGTCGAGCAGGATCGCGGCGAGAGCGGTTGTCAGGACGACCACGATCAGCGAGACGTCCACGTGCCAGGCGAGATAGTGCACCCGCACGCTCCGCCCGTTCTGGACGATCGCGACGATGATCGCTCCGGCGGCGACGAGCGCGGCCGCGAACGTCCACCAGAGCCCGAGCCCGGACGCGCCGGCCTTTTCGTGACCGGCGAAATCCGGTTGTTTCCGAATCGTGGTGAGCTTTTCTTCCCGAGCCATAGCCGTCACTATACACACGAATCAAGTTTCGTGTATTCTAAGTCGCGATAATCGTAATCGCCAACTTCAGCAGAGAGGGAGGCCGATTCATTTGAACACGGCGCCGAACTTCGCGTTCCTCACCAACCACGGCAAGACAATGCTCCTGATCGCGCACGACCCACGGATCCGCATGCGCGACGTCGCCGACCGGCTGGGCATCACCGAGCGTGCAACGCAAAGGATCGTCGCCGATCTTGCCGAGGCCGGGTACATCGACCGCCAGCGGGAGGGACGGCGCAATGTCTACAGCGTGCAGACCGAGATGCCGCTCGGGCTCCCGACCCAGCGCGACGTCGACATCCGATCCCTGCTCGCGATCTTGCCGGCAGGCGAAGACACGGTGCGGGCAGACTGAGAACGAGTTCTCAACCTCGGTGGAGCGGCTGAAGGGATACTGGTTGCTGCAGGCACACCGCAACCCGGGGGCAATCACCAGATGGCCCAAACGAAGTTCGACGGTCTGTTCATCGCCAGCAACCGCCTGCCGGCGGTCGTCTCGCTCACCGGCGGCAAGGTCGGGCTCGAGCCGAGCAGCGGCGGGCTGGTCGCCGCGCTCCGCGCGACGACCGAGCCTCACCTCTGGGTCGGCTGGCCGGGGACCGCGGTTCCCGGTGAGCTCGAGCGGCCGGTCACGGCGGCGCTCGAAGCGGAGGGCTGCCACCCGGTCTTCCTGAGCGCCGACGAGGAGCGGAGCTTCTACGGGCGGATGTGCAACGACGCGCTCTGGCCGCTCTTCCACTACTTCGTCGACCGGTTCCGGTTCACGGGTGAGGACTGGCGAAGCTACGTCGCGGTCAACGAGCGCTTCGCCGACACGATCTCCGAGGCGGCCGCTTTGGGGTCACGGGTGTGGGTCCACGACTTCCATCTGGCGCTCCTGCCCGAGGCGCTGCGGCGGCGTCGGCCCGATCTGGCGATCGGCTTCTTCCTGCACGTCCCGTTCCCGTCGTCGGAGATCTACCGCCTCCTGCCGGCGCGGAGCGAGTTGCTGCGGGGGATGCTCGGCGCCGACTACATCGGTTTCCACACGGGCGACTACGTCCGGCACTTTCGCTCGTCCTGCCTGCGCGTCCTCGGGATCGACTCCGAGCCGGACACGATCGCGCACGACGGCCGACTGATCGGGATCGGCGTGCATCCGATCGGCGTCGACGTCCAGAGCTTCCGCGAGACGCTGCAGGATCCGGAGACTGCGATCTCGCAGGCCGACCTCGACGAGCGCTACCGAGACAAGCGGCTGGTGCTCGGCATCGAACGACTCGACTACACGAAGGGGATCCCGCAGAAGCTCGAGGCGTTCGAGCGCTTCCTCGAAGACGATCCCGAGCGAGCCGAGACGACCACGATGCTGCAGGTGCTCGTCCCCTCACGGCTTCAGAACGCGGAGTACCGGGCGCAGCGCGACGAGATCGAGGGCCGCATCGCCCACGTCAACGGGCGCTTCGGCCAGCCGGGGCGGACGCCGATCGAGTACCTCCACCGCAGCGTCTCGCCCACGGAGCTCGCGCTCCTCTATCGGCGAGCGGACGTGATGATGGTGACGCCGCTCCGTGACGGCATGAACCTCGTCGCGCAGGAGTTCGTTCTCTGCCAGGCCGCAGAGGCGCACCTCCCCGGTCGCTGGCGTGGCGTCCTGCTGCTGAGCGAGCTCGCCGGGGCGTCGCACGTCCTTCCGGGCGCGCTCCTCGTCAACCCGTGGAACGCCGACGAGATGGTCGAGCGCCTGGTCGAAGCGCTCGCGCTTGACCCGGCCGAGCGGCGCCGCCGCCTCGAGCTGATGGCGGGCAGGGTTGAGCAGCTCGACTCGATCCGCTGGGCACAGGGCTTCCTGAAACGACTCGAGCGCTTCGCGCGACGCTCGAGACCCGGCTCGTTGACACCGCTCGACGACGCAGCGCGCAAGCGCATCGACGGGAAGTTCGGGAGTGCCAGACGAAGAACCCTCCTGCTCGACTACGACGGGACGCTTCGCGAGCTCACGAGCCATCCCGATCTTGCCGTCCCGACCGCCGAGATCAGATCCCTGCTGGTCGACCTCGCCGCACTTCCCGCCACGACCGTCCACCTCGTGAGCGGCCGCAAGCGCCAGACGCTGTCGACCTGGTTCGGCGACCTACCGATCCACCTGTGCGCCGAGCACGGGTACCTCATGCGCGAACCGGGAGGCGGCTGGCACTCGACCCTGGACCTCGACCTCTCCTGGCTGCCGCGCATCGAGCGCGTGCTGCGGCGGGTCGCACGCGACGTGCCGGGAACCCTCGTGGAGCGGAAGACGTGCAGCGTCGCCTGGCACTACCGCGAGGCGGAGCCGGAATACGGGACCTGGCGGGCGCGAGAGCTCCTCGACACCCTCGACCAGCTCCTGCCCGGCATCCCGGCCGAGGTGCTCCAGGGCCATCGGGTGATCGAGGTGCGCGCCCGGGGAGTCGACAAGGGCACCTACGTGCACCATCTCTTCCCTTCGGGAAAAGCGCCCGGCCACGTGGTCGTCGCCGCCGGCGACGACGTCACGGATCTCGATCTCTATGGTGCGCTCCCGTCCGGCTCGATCGCGATCCACGTCGGCCGCGCCCGTCCCCAGGCGCGAGGGTCGACGCTTCGCGACGCCTACGTCGTCGAGTCGCCCGGAGCATTGCGCATCGTCCTCCGGTCACTGGTCGACGACACCGTTCAGCGGGAGAGCGGAGCGGCCGCGTCGCAAGACCAACGATCCTGATGCGGGCCCGCGGTCTCGCTCTGCCGGCGACGGACGACGCTCCGCTGGCGCCCATCCGGCTCGTCCGCGACGGGGCGGCGACAGCGACGGCGCTGATCACCGCCGACGTGCACCGCGGGATCGAAGCGAGCTACCTTCTCGACGAGGAGGCCGACATCCCCGTCCGTTTCGCCGCACTGTCGTGACCGCGCAGCCGCCAGCCGACATCCCGAGTCGGGCGAACGAGGAGCGCAGGGGCAGGGACCGCGACCGGAGCGCCCGGCGGCGGCGGGCGGTGCTCGCCCTCGAGTTTCCGGGCCTCGCGGACTTCGACGATCCCCGGCTTGCGTGGAGACGATTGTTCGCCGAGCTCTTCGGGACGTTCCTGCTCGTGCTCACCGCTGCCGGGGCCGGCGTCGTCGGAGCGATCAGCCATGGAGCGATCAGCCGGCCCGCGGCGGTGACGGCGCCCGGCCTGATGGTGATGGCAATCATTCTGTTCATGGGCGCGGTCTCCGGCGCGCATCTCAATCCGGCGGTGACACTCGCCTTCAGCCTCCGGGGTAACTTCCCCTGGCGCCGGGTTCCGGGCTACATCCTCGCCCAGCTCGCCGGCGCGACGCTCGCGTGCCTCTTCCTGTGGGGCGTGTTCGGAAAGGGAGGGATGCTCGGTGCCACCGAACCGAGCGCTGGGATTCGCGACTGGCAAGCGATGCTGCTCGAGCTGGTGCTCACCGTCGGCCTCGTGAGCACGATTCTCGGCACCGCGTCGCAGGCGCAGAACGTCGGTGCGCTCTCGGCGGTCGCAGTCGGCGGCTACATCGCACTCGCCGGCCTCTGGTCGGGCCCGATCAGCGGCGCTTCGATGAACCCGGCACGGTCGTTCGCGCCCGATCTCACCGTCGGCGACTTCCGTCACCTCTGGGTGTACGTCGTCGGCCCGGTCGCGGGCGCCGCGATCGCCGTTGGCGCGGCCTGGCTCCTACGCGGGCCGGGTGACGCCGGAGGGCGCGCAGCCGCCCGCGGACGGCTCGAGTGAACGAGGCGTCGGGCGGCCGCCCGCACACGAGGGGGCGTGACCGAAGTCGAGATCGCGAACGTGGCACGCTGTGCGAGTGAACGGGAAGACGTCCCCCGACGATTACGTGGCGCTCGAGCCGATCGCAGGCCATCGTGGGCCGTGAGCGGGCCGTTCTCGCGGTCGACGTGGGCGGATCGCACGTCAAGGTCCTCCTGAGCGGAGAGACGACGCGCCGGCGTGTGCCGTCCGGGCCGGCGATGACGCCGGGCGAAATGGTCGCCGCCGCGGTGGGCGCCGCGAGCGGATGGCACTGGGATGCCGTGGCTGTCGGAGTGCCTGCGCCTGTCCACGACGGGCGCGTCGTCTCGGAGCCGTTCAACCTCGGCAAGGGCTGGGTCGGCTTCGACTTCGAGGCGGCGTTCGGGGTGCCGACGAGGGTCCTGAACGACGCCGCCATGCAGGCGCTCGGAAGCTACGAGGGCGGGAGGATGCTGTTCCTCGGGCTCGGCACGGGGTTCGGCTCGGCACTCGTCGTGGACGGGGTCGTCGAGCCGATGGAGATCGCGCACCTTCCGTTCAGGAAGAAGACCTACGAGGACTACCTCGGCGACCGCGGGCGCAAGCGGCTCGGAGGCAAGCGGTGGGAGGAGCTCGTGGCCGAGGCAGTCGAGCAATTGAGAGCAGCCTTCGAGCCCGACTCGATCGTGATCGGCGGCGGCAACGTCTCCAAGCTCGACCAGCTCCCACCGAACGTGCTGCTCGGGAGCAACGGCAACGCCTTCATCGGCGGCTTCCGCAGCTGGGAGAGGGACGACGGGGTCACGTGAGCCCCGAGCGGCGGCAGGTGCGCCGCCGTCCCGATCGAGGACCGCAGGTGGGGCGCGGGTGTGTCCCGCCCGCTGCTAGTGGTTTGACCGGCAAGGTTGCCCGGTTTCTGGGTCGCGAGCACCAAGTCAGAGTCCGTCATCGTCCGGAGGCAAGGCTGGTTGCCTTGACAAGGACGAGGGCGGGCTATGGCGCAGTGTGATCGCGGGCCGGAGACCCGGCGAACGTCGCCGGTCAGACAACTAGCTCGAGGCTTCCCGGCCGCTACGCGCTCCGTGTAAGACGCTGGCGGACTGCTGCGCTCCAACGCCCGCTCGCGCGGGGAGGCCGGAGAGCGGCCGCGGGTCCTCCATTCGGAGGGGACGGCGGGTGCTGCCTCGGGCCCCACGAAGCGGACGGCTCGTGGCCGTCGACCAGAAGCCAACCCGCCTGGCCCGTCACCCTTGCGTCAAAGTCGGCGGCCGACATCCAGACGATCGCGTGGCAGGCCGGGTTCCGGCATTCGCAGAAGAACGCGGTCGGCTGCGAGTGCGCGAGCTCGTCCGACAGGCGCCGGAGATTGCAGTTGGCGCTTCGCATCAGACCGGACGCGCGCACGACGTTCGTCGCAGCCGTCCCCGATTGGTTCGAGTTTCCTGTTGATTCCCCCATGGTGTGCCTCCAGCCGGATCACGGTTGTGATGCCAACCGAGAGCTTCGGTCGACGCGCTTCAACCCACGCTGCTGAGGGAAGGTGCAACTCGCCGAGATCGCCGTGCTGGGATCTCCACCGGCACTGTCGCTCTCCTGCCGGTTTTGTTGCCGTCGTGCTCGAGGAGCAGGATACCAGGGGTGCACTCGCGAGGCAAAACCCGCACGCGGATCGCCAGGTCGTTCTCGGACGGCTGCGGTGGGAACTCGAACAGATCCCGACAATGGTTGCCATTACGACAATGGTTGCTATATAAGGAGGATTAGTCATGTCGATGAACGGGTTTTCCCGCGCGGGGTCGAAATTCGCTCGTTCCCGCGAGGTATCCGCCCTCAGCAAACAGGGTTGCAGGAAGAGCGGCTCGGAACCAGTCGGTCGCCCTTTCTCGGATCCCGATCGTGTGGGTGGTGAGGAAATGTCCGTGGAACGGTCTGACCATGTGGAGGCGCCTCTCGGCGAACTGGACATCGCGGGAGCCGGAGCCCGCGCCGCCGAACGAGGCGCACTCGACTTCGGCGCGAACGAACAGCAGGGGGCATCCAAGTTGCGCGTCTTGATTGCCAACGAGAAGCGTGACCGGCTCGAACACCTCGCGCAGGTGGTGATCGGGCTCGGGCACGACGTGATCGCGCGCGAGATCTACGTCAAAGATGTTGGGTCGGCCACCGCGAGAGAGCGCCCCGACGTCGCCATCGTCGGGCTCGGCCTGTCGTCCGAGCACGCCCTCGACCTGATCGGCGAGATCGTCCGTGAGGCATCCTGCCCGGTGATCGCCCTCCTGCACGCCAACGACCCGTCCTACATCCACGAGGCCGCCAAGCGTGGTGTTTTTGCCTACATCATCGACGGAACTCCCGACGAATTGCAGAGCGCCATCGACATCACGCTCCAACGCTTCACCGAGTACCAGAACCTGCAAGGCGCGTTCGGGAGACGGGCGACGATAGAACAGGCGAAGGGCATCCTGATGGCCCGTGGCGCGATCACGGCGGACCTTGCGTTCGAAAAGCTCCGCAACCACTCCCAGACGCACGGCCGAAAGCTGGTCGACGTGGCCGAGGCGGTCGTCGAGAGTCATCTGCTCCTGCTCCCCTCGTCCTCGGCGTCACAGCAACCCCTACCTTCATTCGCGGGGCCGGCTGACGTTGGATCGCTCGACGGAGACGGTCCGGCCAAGAAGTCCTCCTCGAGTTAGAAGCCCTCGGCGGCGAGCCGCACCTGCAGAAGTGGCACCCTTTGCGAGGTGAATCGAGTGGCCACTCCGGACGAGCCGCCTGCACTCGCGCCGCTTGCAGACAAGCTCGCAGGCGTCGTGGGGCGCCAACACGTCATCGCGGATCCCGCCGTCACCTCGTCCTACGGGCACGATCTGACCGGGCGTTTCAACGGCCGCCCCCTCCTCGTCGTCAGTCCTGCCGGGACCGACGAGGTTGCCGGGGTCATGCGCGCCTGCGCCGCTGCCCGCGTCCCCGTCGTGCCGCAGGGGGGTCACTCCGGGCTGGTCGGCGGAGGAACGCCGCGCGACGGGGAAGTCGTGCTCAGCCTGCGGCGCCTGGGCGAGATAGGGGCGATCGATCGGTTCGCGAACGAGCTCACCGTCGGCGCCGGCGTGACGCTCGAGACGCTCCAGCGTCACGTTCGATCGTTCCATCTGGACTTCGCGGTCGATCATGGCGCCCGGAGCGCCGCGACGATCGGAGGCATGGCGGCCACCAACGCCGGTGGCGCCCTGGCCGCCCGCCACGGGATGATGCGAGCACAGGTGACCGGCGTGGAGGCGGTGCTCGCCGACGGTCGTGTGGTCACGCGACTCCAGGGGCTCCTCAAGGACAACGCCGGCTACGACCTGACCGGGCTGCTCGTCGGGAGCGAGGGCACGCTCGGCGTGATCACGCGCGTACGGCTCCGCCTCGTTCCGCTGCTTCGGAAGCGCGTCACCGCGCTCGTCGCGGTTGCGAGTCTCGATCGCGCGCTGGAGCTTCTGAAGGTCGTCCAGGAGTCGGTCCCTTCGCTGCAGGCAGTCGACTTCTTCGAGCAAGCCGGCCTTCGACGCGTGTGCGAGCACCTCCGGCTGCCGGCGCCGTTCGAGCGCGAGTTCGACACCTACCTCGTCGTCGAGTGCGCAGCCGCCACCGACCCGAGCGACGAGCTCGAGAGCCTCGCCGAGATCGTCGACGATGCCGCCGTTGCCTCCGATCACGAGGGCCGGCGGCGGCTCTGGCTCTACCGTGAGGCCCACAACGAGACCGTCAACGCGCTCGGCGTCCCGCACAAGCTGGACGTCGCCGTGCCGGTCGGCTCCCTCCCGCGCCTGGCGCGCGAGGTGCGAGCCGTAGTGGGTGACGTCGATGCCTGCGCCGAGGTGATCCTCTGGGGACACCTCGGGGACGGCAACGTGCACGTGAACGTCATCGGGCCGCCGCCGGAGGACACCATGGTCGATCGCGCCGTGCTCGAGCTCGTGTCGAGGCTCGGCGGTTCGATCAGCGCCGAGCACGGCATCGGCCTGGCGAAGGCCGAGTGGCTGTCGCTCACGCGCTCCTCCTCCGAGATCGCGGCCATGCGCGCGATCAAGACGGCGCTCGACCCTCTCGGAGTTCTCAGCCCCGGGCGCGTGCTGGCGCCGCCCGGACCGGGATAGGAAGGTGTCACGACTACCGGCCGTGCGGCCCGGTTCCCGGCGGGTGAAGCGCCGTGCCAGAGTTACCGCGGAGTGTCGAGCGCCAGACTTACCGCGGAGTGTCGAGCATCGGCAAGACCCGGCGGACAGCCCGCTCCCGTGGAGTTCCGGGCGAGAGCGTCTGAAGATGACTCGTTTCGAAGGGCGGACGGTGGTTGTGACCGGCGCCGCCTCGGGCATCGGCCGGCAGGTCGCCGCGCTCTTCCTGGCCGAGGGCGCCGCCGTCGTGGCAGGCGACCTCGAGCCGAACGTCCCCGACGATGCAATCGGGGTACGCGCGGACGTCTCGTCGGCCGCGGACGTCGAGGAGCTCGTGGCGGTGGCGCTCGAGCGGACCGGCCGGCTCGACGTGATGTGCAACATCGCCGGCACCGGCTCGACAACCGATGCGCTCGCCTGCACGCCCGAGGAATGGGACCGGGTGTTCGCGGTCAACGCGCGAGGCGTGTTCCTGGGGACGAAGTTCGCGCTCCCGCCGATGCTCGAGCGAGGACACGGCGTGATCGTGAACATGGCCTCGATCGGAGCCCTCGTCGGGCTGCGCGACCGCGCCGCGTACTGCGCCAGCAAGGGCGCCGTCGTCGCCTTCACGAAGCAGGTCGCGGTGCAGTACGCAGGTCAGGGCGTCCGTTGTGTCTCGATCTGCCCGGGCACGACGGACACCGAGTGGGTCGAACGCCTCCTCGCCGAGACGAGCGATCCCGAACAGCGACGGAACGAGCTCGTGGCCGGCGGAGATCGCGAAGGCGGTGCTCTACGTCGCATCCGACAACGCCTCGTTCATGACGGGGAGCGAGCTCGTGATCGACGGCGGGATCTCGGCGGCCTGAGACGAGCTCTAACCGGCAAACGTGTCCGCCGGCAGTCCGACCGCTCCCGGACGGCAGCGGAAGATCCCACCCGCGCTCGGCTCGGCGAGGCGCCTCCGCCTCGAGAGATGCTGTGCCGCCGTCGTGATGTAGAGCTCGCGCAGATCGGTGCCGCCGAACGTGCAGGACGTCACCTGGCTGACAGGCAGCTCGATCACGAGGTCGAGCTTCCCCGCCGGTGAGTAGCGGCGAACCGCGCCGCCGCCGTACAGCGCGACCCAGAGGAAGCCGTCGCCGTCGACCGTCATGCCGTCGGGGAGCCCTTCGCTCGGGTCGAAGCGGACGAGCGAGCGCCGGCCGGCCGGAATCCCGGTCTCCGGTACGAAATCGAACACGTCGAGGCTACCGGCCAGCGAGTCGATCAGGTACATCGCCGTACCGTCGAGGCTCCAGCCGAGGCCGTTGGAGAGGAGGAGCCCGGTGACGACCGGCGTCACCGAGTGGTCCGGGTCGATCCGGTAGAGGGTGCCGCCGGGTGGCCCCTCCATGCGCGAGGTGCCGGCCCAGAACCGCCCTGCAGGGTCGCACTTGCCGTCGTTGAAGCGGCTGAACGCGACGTCGGTCTCGACCGGGGCGACGATCACCGGTTCCCCGCTCTCCCCCAACAAGGCGATGCCGTCACGCACTGCGGCCACGTATCCGCCGGATCGTCGCAGCGCGACGGCGCCGACCGGCTGTCCGACATCCAGCGCACGATCATCACCCGAAGCCGGGTCGAAGCGATGAACGGCGCCGGCCAGGAGGTCGACCCAGACGAGCTGACCGCCGCTCTGGTCCCAGACCGGGCCTTCGGCGAGCTCGGCACGCGCGTCCAGCACCAGGTCGACCTCGAGCCCCATCAGCGCGCATCCTATTCCGGTCGCATGCCCGGCGGATCGAGCGCGCCCGGTCTACGATCGCCACGTGAAACGCCTCGCGAACGCGGATCTCGCCACGAGCCCGCGCCGTGCGGGCGCCCGGGCGCACCTTCGGGCGATGGGGCTCGACGAGCGGGACTGGGGCAAGCCGCTGGTCGGGATCGCAACGACGTGGACGGGAACGATGCCGTGCAACCTGGGCCAGCGCGATCTCGCGGCCCGGGTCGCCGCCGGGATACGCTCGGCAGGGGGAACACCGGTCGAGTTCAACACGATCGCGATCTCGGACAACCTGACTCAGGGAACGCCCGGCATGCGTACGTCGCTCGTCAGCCGCGAGCTGATCGCGGATTCGGTCGAGCTCGTCGGACTGAGCCAGCCGTTCGACGGCCTCGTCTGCCTGGGCGGATGCGACAAGACGGTGCCGGGCCTCGCCATGGGGCTACTGCGGCTCGACGTTCCCGGTCTGATCCTCTACTCGGGCGCCATGGCCGCCGGCTCTCACCGCGGTCGGACGGTGACGATCCAGGATGTCTGGGAGGCCGTGGGAGCCCACGAGGGCAGCCGCATCGACGACGAGGAGCTCGGAGAGCTCGAGCGCGAAGCCTGCCCCGGCCTCGGCGCCTGCGCCGGCCATTTCACCGCGAACACGATGGCGGTGGCGATCGACTTCCTCGGGCTCGGCCCGATCGGTCTCGGGAGCATCCCCGCTGCCGACCCGGCCAAGGGCGGCGCCGCCGAGGAGGCAGGGCGCATCGTTCTCGACCTGATCGCCCGCAACGTCCGCCCGTCCGCGCTCGTCACGCGCGCCTCGCTCGAGAACGCCATCGTCGGGGTCACGGGCACCGGCGGCTCGACGAATAGCGTGCTCCACCTGCTCGCGATCGCGAACGAGGCCGGAGTCACCCTGGCCCTCGAGGACTTCGACCGCATCTCGGTCTCGACGCCGGTCGTCACCAACCTCACTCCCGGCGGCCGCTACCACGCCGGCGACCTCCACCACGCCGGCGGGAACGCCACGGTCGTCAGGCAGTTGCTCGAGCATCTCCATGCCGACGCACCGACGGTCGACGGCCGGACGCTCGCCGAGCACGCCGCCGCCGCCCGCGACCCGGACGGTGAGGTCGTCGCGACCGTTGCGAGCCCGTTCAACCCCGGCGGGGCCTTGCGTGTCCTGCGCGGGAACCTCGCCCCCGAGGGTGCGGTCGTCAAGCTCGCCGGGCACGAGCCCCCTGTTCACCGCGGCCCGGCCCGGACGTTCGATTCCGAGGAGACGTGCAGGACGGCCGTCCACGGCGGCGGGGTTCAGCCGGGCGACGTCGTGGTCGTCCGCAACGAGGGCCCCGCCGGCGCGCCCGGAATGCCCGAGATGCTCTCGCTCACGTCGGCGATCGTCGGTCGCGGCCTCGGCGAGTCGGTCGTGCTCGTCACCGACGGGCGGTTCAGCGGCGCGACCCGCGGGTTGATGGTCGGCCACGTCTCGCCGGAGGCCGCCCGTGGAGGCCCGATCGCCCTCGTCCGCGACGGAGACATGGTCTCGATCGACGTCGACGCCCGCACGCTCGAGCTCGAGGTGGACGCCGCCGAGCTCGCTGCACGGCGCGCCGGCTGGACGGCCCCCGCGCCGCGGGTGACCCGTGGCGTCCTCGCCAGGTACGCCCGCGCGGTCGGCTCCGCTTCCTTCGGCGCGGTGATCGAATGACCGTTCAATCGAGAGTCATGGCTGATCTTCGCCGACAGGAGGGTGTGCTCTCAAGGCGCGAGCAGCGGCGCAGAGCCTGAGTAGCCCTCGACCTCCCAGCGGATCTCGAGCGGTCGCGGCACCGTCTTGGTGAACACCGAGCGCGCGATGCGGTAGACGATCACCGTTGCGCTCGGTCTCGTGACGAGGGCCCTGCCCGACTCCCCGCCGCCGACCGGTAGCGGCGGGTGCGTCGAGACGCCGAAGATGCCGGCGCCGCAGATCCTCCAGTCGAGCCCGAGCGGCTTGACGCTGACGAGGTGCAGACAGGGCTCGTCTCCCGTGGCGACTGGACCCTCCGTCTTCAGTGTCCAGCTGATCCAGCCAGAGGAGACGGCGGCTGTCGCGGAGAGGATCTTGATCGGGAGGGCCGTTGTGACGGTGGGCTTACCGAGGAGCTGCGCGGCGGCGAAGCCGGCCCCAGCGCTCATGTATGACGAGCCGGCGTAGGTCGAGTGCACAGCCAGGTGGTCTTTGAAATCCTGCGGCGAGAAGGCGCAGATCGGGTCATGCAGGAGGCAGTAGGAGCGGGTCCGTGACCAGAGGAAACTTGGCAGCGCCGCCGCGACTTGGCCGGGCTGCATGCCGGGCGCGGATAGCGCGCCGTCATGTGCGTTCGTGCCGACGTCGTAGCCCGTGCCACGCTTCCGGATCGGGTTGCCGAAGAGAACGATCGCCTTGATCTGCTTCGGCACGACCATCGACGGCTTGGCGACGTTCAACGCCTCGGTGATCACTTGCGCTCCTTGACTGAGCCCGATCAGGACGATCTTGACGTTCGGGCAGCTCACAACCAGCTGGTGGAGCCCGTCGAAGCTCGCACCGCCGGTGAAGCTCCCCGCGCGGCCGTTGACGAGCAACTCGGCGCCGTTGAGGACGCTGTTGTTGTATGGCCCCGCCCCGGCGCCGTTGAGCACCGCCCAGGGAGCCGAGACCGCCGGGTAGGGGAGGCCGACGCTCAATACCTTCATCGTCCCCGGCAGTAGGTGGAGCAGCTTGCCGGCGGCCGTGCTCACCGCCTCCCCCATCCCGAGCTGCGCGGCCGTGTAGTCCTCACCCGAGCCGCGCACGCCGTAGATCGCAACGTCCGGACAGGACGAGGCCGCTTCTCTCGCCGCCGCAGTCCGCTGCGGCGCGGCCGCTGCGGCACTCGCAGTCAAGATCAGTAAGGCTAGCGCGAGCGGCACCAGTCGCCTGAAAGCATCAGGGCCCGGTGCCCGCATCGGCCCAATATATCCCGCTTACGACGCTCGCATGGCGGCGCGCAGCACGGTTCGCCTCGTCGGCGTTCTAACCTCACGCGCTCGAGTTACGAAGTCTGAGAAGCTCACCGACATGTCGACCGAGGAAATCAAAGCGCAAGCAGGTTGCTCGTCAATGCGCCGTAGACGGCTTGTCGTCGGGTTAGGGACGGTGGACGAAAGCTGGCGTCCGATCCGCTCGTTACCAAGCTTCGCCCACAGGATGAGGCTCGGAGTTGGCCCGTGAGCGCGGGCCGGCTCGGGGGCAAGGTCGCGCTCGTCACCGGAGCCGCCGGAGGGATCGGCCGCGCGCTGGCCGCCGGGCTCGCCGCCGAGGGAGCGCTCGTCCACCTGCTCGACCTCGACGACCCCGGCGACGTGCTGGCCGAGCTCCCCGCCGACGGACGGGGCCTCGCCATCTGCTGCGACGTCTCCGACCCGACCGGGATCAAGGCTGCGTTCTCGCAACTCGATCGGCTCGACGTCCTCGTCAACTGCGCGGGAGTGACCGGCTGGATGGATGCCGTCAACCCCAGCGAGGAGATCTGGGACCGCGTGATCGACACGAACCTGAAGGGGACGTTCTTCTGCTCGATCGCTGCGGCCCGCCTGATGCGCGAGGCCGGCGGAGGCTCGATCGTGAACGTCTCGTCCGTGCTGGCGGCGAGGGGCATGCCCAACTCGGCCGCATACGCGGCCAGCAAGGGCGGCATCAACGCGCTGACCGTCCAGCTCGCGATCGAGCTTGCGCCGGAGCGGATCCGCGTCAACGCCTTCGCCCCGGGCGCGACGAACGTCGAGCGCAACCTGGCCGACGACCCGTCCTATCTCGAGACCTGGGCGCCCGTGATCCCGCTCGGCCGGGTCGCCGAGCCGAACGAGATGGTCGGGCCCGCGGTCTTCCTCGCCTCCGACGAATCGGCCCAGGTCACCGGGCAGCTCTTCTACGTCGACGGCGGCTGGACCGCGACGGGAGGCCTGCCCGAGAGCTACGTCGCCCGGACGAAACAGGCTCCGGACGGGGGCTCTTGGCCAACCTGAAGAACGCTCGAGGACCCGCGGCACGAGGCGCGGCAGTCCTCGACAGCGCCTCCTGCCCCCTCGCCCCCTCGGGCGCGGGAAGACCCTCTGCCACATTTGTTACGGAACTTGCGTGTGCCCAAAGCCATGGGGCCACATACGCCTACATCGACAACCTCACGGCCGTGGCGACCGTCGCGGTCGAAGCCGACGTCCCCTTCGACACGAACGGCGTGCATACGGCCGGGATCGTCCATGATCCCAGCTCGGCGTCGATCACGCTGTCGAACGCCGGCATCTACAAGGTCTCCTTCTCGGTCTCGGGCGTCGAGCCGAGCCAGTTCGCCCTGTTCCTGAACGGAGCCCTCGTCCCGGGCACGGTCTACACTGGCCAGGATCAGGTGGCTGCCGTAGCCCTGATCGGCGTGTCCCTTGCGTGTGGGAGCGATGCGAGCTCGAGGATTCGAGCCGAGGCGCCGAGAACGAAGGACGCGCCTGCGAGATCGCGAAACATGCCGCGCTGCGCGCCGTTTCTCAGGTGGAGGCTCGTGCTGCTGCTCTCTGCGGTGACGACGTCGTCGAAGTGCGTTCGCAGCTCGTCTCCCTCTTCGGCGAGGCCGAGATCGCGGAGCAGATCGTCGAGGCTCGAGAGATCGGCGCCGGCGGGTCGAGCACCGAGCCCGTAGGCAAGCAGCGAGACCGGGTCGTTGGCGAGCTTCAGGTCGGCGCCGGCACGTGCCCGCTCTGCTCCGAGTACGCTCACGGCCTCCGCGACGAGCGCTCGGTCGTTCTGCTCGCCCGTCAACTCGCAGAGCGCCGAGATACGAGACGCAGTGTCATAGCCGTCGGTCGTGATCGCCTGAAGCTCCTTGCCCCAGCGGCGAGCGCCGCGCCTCAGCGCGGCCAGATGTATCTCCTGGGCCAGGACGACTCGGGCGGTGGCGGTTGTCGTGACGTTGCGTGCCGGGAGCAAGAGCCCGAACAACCGGTCGAGGCCGCGCTCCAGATCCGTGCCGGGAAAGCGGTGCAGCGTCGTCCCCGAGTTCGTGACCAGGAGGAGCCCGGCGGCGGCGAGCAGGTACGGGAAGGCCAGGCTGCCGAAGTTTCCGCGGGCGACGGCCAGCGCCAGCAGAGCCATGCCGGCGCCGATCAGCCAACTGCCCGCAAACCGCCGGCCGCTCATGCGGGGCCGCCCGGTTCGGGCAGGATCGCGAGCAGGGCGCCGATGTCGATGTCGCGCTGAATGGGGAGCCCGAGGGGGAGGTGCCTGCCGACGCTGTAGAGGTTCCGCCGCCCGTCCCGCTCGCGTTCGATGTAGCCCGCCTTGGCGAGGTCGGCGACGATGCGCTGGGTTGCGCGCTCGGTGATGTCCAACCGCTCGGCGATGTCCCGGATGCGAATCCGCCGGTCCTGCGCGATCAGGAGCAGCGCCTTGCCGTGGTTTGTCAGGAATGCGAAGTCAGGCGCGGCGTGCGAAGCAGCGATCTTCTCAGCTAAGACAGAGGAACTCATTATCGCGATATAGAATACCACGAAAATAACGTCGTATATAATTGTGGCATCGGCCCCGGGCCAAGGGGCATACGGTCAACGAAAGACCGCACAGCGGCCAGTTCCTGTCAGAAGGCCGGCCCGAATGCCGGCCTTCCCGTCTCCGGCGCAACCGACTCTCGCCGCACGGTCGAGGCCAAGCCGGTCGCCGAACGCGCACCGAGTGAATTCCACGAGAGACAAGCAGGCCCGCCGAGGCATAGGGCGGGGCGACGTGACTGCGTTGTCACGTCGCCCCGCCCGATGTTCGCGGTTAGCCGTGCGTGACTCTGAACGAGACGAGCCGGCGGGCGGAGATCCCGCCGAGGATCGGCTCACTCGACTTGCGGGCGCGAACGAACATCACGAGCAGCTGCTGGTGCTCGCTGACCGGGAACCCGGAGAGCGCGGTGAAGCTCAGGGTTGCCCAGCCGTCGGCACCCGTCGTCTGCTCGTTGGCAGCGGCGAACATGCCGTAGGGGACTGCCGACACGAACACGAGCGCACCCTGCACCGAGCCGCCACAGGCGCTGACGTGGAAACGCGCGGTCAGCGAGCGGGTGTTGTAGGTGATCGTGCTCGGGCTGACCTGGAACTGATCGATGATCAGATGCGCCGGCGAGGTGACGCCCGCGATCGCGACCGTCCCGCCGTTGGTGGCACACCCGGTCGGTGCGGGCGTCGGCGTCGTCGTTGTCGCCGCTGTCGTCGTGGTGGTCCCGGCCGCGGCTACGGCAGCGGTCTTGGCGGTACCACCGTCGGCCAACCCGGCGAGCCCGACTGCGAGCGCAAACGTGAGTGCGATCGCCGCCGGGATGCCTGCGAGGCGGACGACTCTCCCCTTCCTGTTCTTGGTCAGTTCGAGACCATGTCTCTCGTCATCGCGCATGTCAATCACTCCTCAATGTTCATGAAATCCGGACACTCGACGCAGCAACAGCTGCGCCGAGCTCGATGCGCATCTCCTCGTCCCGCCTCACGACCGGTCAACCTCTCGCTACATGGAACGAGACGAGCCGACGGGCGGAGATTCCGCCGAGGATCGGCTCACTCGACTTGCGGGCGCGAACGAACATCACGAGCAGCTGCTGGTGCTCGGCTGACCGGAAATCCGGAGAGCGCCCTGAAGTTCAGGGTTGCCCAGCCGTCGGCACCCGTCGTCTGCTCGTTGGCAGCGGCGAACATGCCGTAGGGGACTGCCGACACGAACACGAGCGCACCCTGCACCGAGCCGCCACAGGCGCTGACGTGGAAACGCGCGGTCAGCGACCGGGTGTTGTAGGTGATCGTGCTCGGGCTGACCTGGAACTGATCGATGATCAGATGCGCCGGCGAGGTGACGCCCGCGATCGCGACCGTCCCGCCGTTGGTGGAGCAGCCTGCCGATGCGGGCGGCGGCGTGACGGTGGCTGCCGTGACGACCGCTGTCGGAACCGAGGTCGACGACTTGTTTCCGGCCGTGTTCGTGGCCGTGACGGCGACGCGAAGCGTGCTGCCGGCGTCCGGCTTCTGGACGAGGTAGGTCGAATGGGTCGCGCCACCCTCGTTCCCGCACTTGCCACCGTGCGCGTTGCAGCGCTGCCACTGGTACTGATACGTGATCGGTGCGGTGCCGGTCCACGTGCCTGTGGCGGCCGTCAGCGTCTGGCCCTCCTGAACGGTGCCGGAGATCGTCGGCGGCGCCGTGTTCACCGGCTTGGTCGTGGTGGCGGCCTTGACGACGGCCGTCGGTACCGATGTCGACGAGCTGGTGCCCTCGGCGTTCGTGGCCGTGACGGTGACGCGAAGCGTGCTGCCGATGTCCGCGTTCTGGACCACGTAGGTCGTATGGGTCGCGCCGCCCTCGGCGCCGCAACCGCCGCCGGTCGCGTCACAGCGCTGCCAGGCATAGGTGAACGTGATCGGGTTCGTTCCACTCCATGTTCCCGAGGTGGCCGAGAGAGTCTGGCCCTCCGTGACCGTTCCGGAGATCGTCGGCGGCGCCGTGTTCGACGGTGCCGCAGCGGTCCGTGCAGTGCGGGCGCCGGCAGACCCGACGAGCGCGAACGCGAACGCGAGCACGATCCCACCCGAGAACGCCGCGAGACCCAACCCTGCCTTATGCCCTCTGTCCGTGAGTCCTGCCGTGCGATTCTGGTCATGCTGCATCTCAACCACTCCTTCGCTGACCTTCAGGTCGTCGACGCCTCGGTCGCGCCGACTTCGTCGTGGATGTGTCGATCTCGTCTCATGACCGAGCCGTGGTATCGACCCGGGTACGGGTACGTAGCGACCGCGACTCGAGGAACTTCGGATCGGGGTCGAGACTCGCCTCGGCTCGTTCCCGACCATGCGCGTCGTACCGCCCCGCGCCAACGAATCGACTCAGCCGCCTCTTCCATTGCGCGCCTCCCAGCAAAATCGAGGGTGCCTCACCGACCTCGAACTGCGGCCGGCGACTCCAACCCACACTGCTGAGGGAGGCCCTATCAGTGCGGAATCAGCGCGCTGAGATCCCGCAAACCAAGGTGCACAAAGCTGGCACCTACTCAAACGATTATAGCAACCGGCAACCGGGCGGCTCGTCCCCGACCCGGCTCGAGCCGGCCGGGCCCGTCTCACGGCGAACGGTCGTCGTCAGCGCGGTCTGCGGGTCCGGTGCCGCACAGCGACCGGCCGACAACTGCTCCGACCGGTGGGTGCTAGGCTCCCGGTGCGACGCCAAGAGCCCGGTGTCGTGGATGCACCCGCGAGCCTCAGCACCTGACCTCGCAGAGTCGTGTCTTCCCTCAGCAGCGTGGGTTGAAGCTCGTCGACCGAGTCTCGCGGTCGTCACGACATCCTCGACGCTCTGGAGGCACATCATGGAAGCACATCTCGGCGATTTCGACCAACCCGGGCGCGGCCGAGGCGTCGAATTCAGTACGCGGTCACGCTTGATGCGGTGCGCCAATGGCAATCTCAGTCGACTGTCGCAGGAGCTCGGTCATTCCGAGTCGACCGCTTTCTTCTGCGAATGCCGGAACTGGAGCGGCGCAGTCCGCCGGCGCCTCCTGCGTAGCGCGTAGTGACGCGTGAGGTGCAGACGCCGCCATCGCCGGATCAAGCCGCGTGCCGCTTCCGACGGCCGAATCGTGTTTCCCCTGGAGCGGCCGCGATGCCGGGTTTTCCCGCAACGGTGTAGGTGGGCTTCCCGATGCGGTCGCCAGGCTTCGCCGGGGAAACTGGGCCGACCAGGCTTGACGACCCGGGCCTGGTCAGAGCGATGGGGAGTCGGGTGACGGCTATGCGCGTGGCGATTTGCTCGACCTACCCGCCACGCGTCTGCGGGATCGGCTCGTTCGCGTTCGACTTGCGTACGGCGCTGGTCGAGGTCGAGGGGATCGAGTCTGTCGGCGCCCTCGTTGTCGTCGACGCGCCGACGGGTGGCCAGCGTCCCGAGGTTCTCTCGATCATCCGCCAGGCGGTTGGCAGGGACTACGTCGAGGCGGCGCGTGCTGTCGCCCTCGAGCGCGTCGACGTCGTCCTGCTGCAGCACGAATACGGGATCTTCGGCGGGCCCGACGGCGAGTACGTGCTCTCGTTCGCGGAGGCGCTTGCGCAGCCGCTCGTCGTCACGCTCCACACCGTCGTCTCCCGCCCGACGCAGCACCAACTCCGCGTGCTTTCGGCGCTGTGCGAGCGGGCGGAGCTCGTGGTCGTGATGACGGACACCGCCGCGACGCTCCTCGATCAGATCGGCGCCTGCGATCCGGGAAAGATTCGTGTCGTGCCACACGGCGCGCCGGCGCTGCTCGCACAGGCCGCCGAGGAGCGCCCGGCCGGCCGGCCGCTGCACCTCCGCGGATGGCCCGTAGGGCACGACGTGCAGGGACGTTTCTTGCTGTCGACGTTCGGGCTGCTCTCGTCGGGGAAGGGGCTCGAAACGGTGATCGAGGCGATGCCGTTCGTCGTCGAACGGCATCCGGACGTGCTCTACCTGATCAGCGGAGAGACCCATCCCGAGGTCGTGGAGCGCGAGGGTGAGCGCTACCGCCACGAGCTCCAGCGCCGGATCGCCGAGCTCGGCCTCGCCGAGCACGTCGCCTTCGACGATCGGTACCTCTCGCTCGCGGAGCTGGCGGAGCTGCTGGCCGCGACGGAGATCTTCATCACGCCCTACCGCAACCCCGAGCAGATCGTGTCGGGCGCCCTGACCTTCGCGCTCACGGCCGGACGTGCCGTGATCTCGACTCCGTACCGCTACGCCGAAGACATGCTCTCGACCGGCGCGGGCCGGCTCGTCCCGTTCGACGACCCGCAGGCATTCGCGCGCGCCATCTGCGAGCTGATCGAGGATCCCGATGCGCTCGCCGCAACCCGGGACGAGGCGCGCCGTATCGGCGCCGCCCACCTCTGGTCGTCCGTTGCCGAAAGGACTGCAGCCGTGTTGCGCGAGGGAATCGAGCTCGATCCTCCGCGAATGCCGCCGCTTCGTCGGAGGCGCTCTTTGCGATCTTTACCACCCAGGGGGCTGAGGAGCGCTGATACGGCTCACCATCTTCGATCTTGACGGCACGCTTGCGGAGAGCAAGTCGTCTCTGGATCCCGAGATGTCGGGGCTGCTTCACGTCCTTCTCGGCATCGTCAAGGTTGCCGTCATCTCCGGAGGCGATTGGCCGCAGTTCGAAAAGCAATTGCTCTCGGGTCTTCCGGATGACGAGGAACTTGGGAATCTGTCGCTCCTTCCCACCTGTGGCACGGCATTCTGTCCGAACGGACCACGGATCGCCCTCGCCGACGACCGGATCGGCGTCGCACGCCTCGATGTCCCGGCTTTCCTGCCGCCGGAAGCAGCCGCCGAGCCGCCGCCGGGGACGAGGACAGGAGGACCGTCGTCGTGACGCAGCATGCAGTGAAGCCCGCGGCGAAGCCCTCTGCGAAGCCCGTAGCGAAGGACGATCTGAGAGCGATTCCGTTGCCGGAGGTGGAGAAGCGCTTGCGGTCGTCGCCGGACGGCCTCAGTCAAGCCGAGGCGGAGACCCGGCTGGCCCGGTATGGGCCGAACGAGATCGAGGAGAAGAAGGCCAGTCCGTTCCTGACGTTCCTCACCTATTTCTGGGGTCCAATTCCGTGGATGATCGAGGTGGCGGTGGTCCTCTCGGGCGTCGTCCGCCACTGGCCTGACTTCTTCATCATCCTGCTCTTGCTCGTCGCCAACGCGACAATCGGGTTCTGGGAAGAGCGCCAGGCGGGCAACGCGATCGCTGCCTTGAAGGCCAGGCTGGCGATCAAGGCCCGGGTGAAGCGTGACGGGAAGTGGATCACTCCGCCGGCGCGCGAACTGGTGCCGGGCGACGCGATCCGGTTGCGCCTGGGCGACATCGTCCCGGCGGATGCGCGACTGCTGGCGGGCGACCCTGTCGAGGTCGACCAGTCGGCGCTGACCGGAGAGTCGTTGCCCGCCACGGTCGAGCCCGGCGGAGCGGTGTTCTCGGGTTCGATCATCCGACAGGGTGAGATCGGCGCCCTGGTCTACGCGACGGGTTCGAACACCTACTTCGGCAAGACCGCGCTCCTCGTGGACCGGGCGCACACCGTCAGCCACTTTCAGCGCGCGGTGCTGAAGATCGGCAACTACCTGATCCTCCTGGCCGGGATCTTCGTGTCGGTGATCATCGTCGTCTCGATCCTCAGGGGCGACGCGGTTCTGACCACCTTGCAGTTCGCCCTGGTGCTGACCGTGGCCGCGATCCCGGTGGCGATGCCGACGGTGCTGTCGGTGACGATGGCGGTCGGTGCGCGCCTGCTCGCCACGAAGAAGGCGATCGTGAGCCGGCTGGTCGCGATCGAGGAACTGGCCGGCGTCGATGTGCTGTGCACCGACAAGACCGGCACGCTGACCCAGAACAAGCTGACCCTGGGCGACCCCTTCACCCTCGACGGGCTCCCGGCCGAGCAGGTGATTCTCGACGCCGCGCTGGCCTCACGTGCCGACGATGACGACGCGATCGACCTGGCCGTCCTGGGCGGCCTGAACGGCAACCAGGCGATGCAGGGCTATCAGGTCGTCCGCTTCCAGCCCTTCGACGCGGTCAGCAAGCGAACGGAGGCCGCCGTCAAAGCCGCAGACGGCAAGACGTTCAGGGTGACGAAGGGCGCACCGCAGGTGATTCTGGAACTTTCGGCCAACGCCGGCGAGGTGAAGGCGGACGTCGACAGGGCGGTCGACGAGTTCGCCGCGCGCGGCTTTCGCTCGCTGGGCGTCGCCCGGGCCGACGGATCTGGGCCATGGCAGTTCGTCGGCGTGCTGCCCCTGTTCGACCCGCCGCGGAAGGACGCCAGAGCAACCATCGCAACGGCGCGAGCGATGGGCGTCACGGTCAAGATGGTCACGGGCGATGCGCTCGCGATCGCACGGGAGACTGCCAAGACACTGGGGATGGGCACGGGCATTCTCGATGCCTCCGGCCTGGGCGACGTCGAGCGCAACGAGACGGCGGCAGCCGCCAAGAGGATCGAGAACGCCGAGGGCTACGCCCAGGTGTTCCCAGAACACAAGTTCCACATCGTCGAGGTCCTGCAAGAACTGGGCCACATCGTCGGCATGACCGGAGACGGGGTAAACGACGCACCGGCGCTGAAGAAGGCCGACTGCGGCATCGCCGTGTCAGGAGCGACCGACGCGGCCCGCGCGGCAGCGTCGATCGTGCTCACGACCCCGGGCCTGTCGGTGATCATCGACGCGGTCAAAGAGAGCCGGAAGATCTTCCAGCGCATGAACAGCTACGCGATCTACCGGATCGCCGAGACGCTCCGGGTGCTCCTGTTCGTGACGCTCGTGATCCTGATCTTCAACTTCTTCCCGGTGACGGCGGTGATGATCGTGATCCTCGCGTTGCTCAACGACGGCGCCATCCTCTCGATCGCCTATGACAACGTGCGCTACCGCGATCAGCCCGAGGCCTGGAACATGCGTCTCGTGCTGGGGATCGCCACCGTGCTGGGCGTCGTCGGCCCGATAGCCGCGTTCGGCCTCTTCACCATCGGCGACCGCGTCGGTCACCTCGGCCATTCGGAGCTCCAGACGCTGATGTACCTGATGCTGTCGGTGGCCGGGCATCTGACGATCTTCCTCACCCGCACACGTGGCCCGTTCTGGTCGATCCGCCCCGCCCGCATTCTCTTGCTCGCCGTGCTCGGCACGCAGACGCTCGCAACCCTGATTGCGGTTCTCGGCCTGTTCATGACGCCCCTCGGCTGGGGCTGGGCACTGCTCGTCTGGGGATACGCGCTCGCCTGGTTCCTCGTCACCGACCGCGTCAAATTGCTCGCGTACCGGATCCTCGACCCGGTGCACGAAAAGGGCGTTGTGAGTGCCGATACATCAACACCGGAGCACGGCCCGCGAGCCAACCTACCGCAGGTGGCCGTTTCCCTGGCGAATGTGGCCCCGTTCCATACCGACACCGACCCCGAGGGCCTCGTGTACCACGACAGGAGCGACTGTCCCTACGGGCAGGAGGTCAAGCGCAACGGCAACGACAAACCCGGCACGGACGGCCGCCGCCGCTGCGACTGGTGCACGCAACATGCCGGCTGACCCGGCGTGCACGCCAACGGACGAAAGGCGGGAGCTTTGACCGACACGAGCGTGGAGCGAATCGCCGAGCTGATCGAGCTCTTCCGGGTCGACCCCGGCTCGGAGGTGACGCTAGCCCGGGACTTCGACCCCGCCTTCAAGGCGGACTTCCTGAACAAGAAGGCCGGTAAGAAGCTCCACCGCCGGGGCGTGAAGCTCCTCGGCGCCTACCAGGAGCGGCTCGCCGCCCAGGACACCCACGGCGTTCTCGTCTGCCTGCAGGCGCTCGACGCCGCCGGCAAGGACGGGACGATCCGTCACGTCATGAGCGGCGTCAACCCGCAGGGCGTGGACGTCAGCAGCTTCAAGGTGCCCTCGGCCGAAGAACTGAACCACGACTTCCTCTGGCGCTACGTGCAGCGCCTCCCCGGCCGCGGCAAGATCGGCATCTTCAACCGCTCCCACTACGAGGAGGTCCTCGTCGTGCGAGTCCACCCCGAGCTGCTGGAGCGCCAGAGACTCCCGCAGGACGCGAGCGGGAAGGACGTCTGGAAGCGCCGCTACCGGGAGATCAACGACTGGGAGCGCCACCTCACCGACAACGGGATCAAGGTCGTCAAGATCTTCCTGAACGTCTCGAAGGAGGAGCAGCGGGTCCGCTTCCTGCGACGACTCGACCTCCCCGACCACAACTGGAAGTTCTCCGCCGCCGACGCGAGAGAGCGCCGCTACTGGGACGACTACCAGCGAGCCATCTCCGAGATGCTCTCGAACACCAGCACCGACTGGGCGCCCTGGCACGTCATCCCCGCCGACCGCAAGTGGTTCACGCGCATCTGCGTCTCGGCCCTGCTCGCCCGGACCCTGATCGAGCTCGACCCGCAGTACCCACAACTCAGCCCCGCGCAGCAACACGAGGAACAGGAAGCCAGGGCCGAGCTGCTCGCCCAGGCACCCCAAGGCGCAGCCGCCGATCCCTTTCAGCAGAGGTCGTCCGCCGGCAACAGGCGGTGAAGGGTCTCGAGAAGCACGAACAGGAGGGCAGGAAGTCCTGGTCCTGAGTGCGCGTGCTTGCCGTCAACGCTCGAGTGAGCGCTTGGCGGCACCCACTGCCCGGCGTACTACCTTTCCATCTCGCCCTCGCTGTTCGGGACCTGATCGAGGGCCCGGTCGTGCGGGCCCGGCAGAGGGCGCGCGTGTGATCGTCGAGAAGCCGTTCGGGCGCGACCCGGCCTCGGCGAGGGAGCACAACCCTCCTCGCTCGCCTCGCGCTCGCCCGACCGCCCATTTCACTGGTCGTCCAACCGCCCGAGAGTGCTGACCAGCATCCGTTTCATCCTGTCGGCAGCACCGTCCACGGCCTGCGCCACGGTCGGCGCCTGATCGCTGACCGCGACTGGTTGGCGGCCGGCGAGACGGGCCTCCAGCAGGCAGCGTATGGCGTTGGCGCCGACCTTGTTGGCGCTGTTCTCGTCGCTGAGGTGGACTTCCACCCGTGTGATGTGCTCGCTGACGTGGTCCAACGCGTTCCTCACGACGGCCTCGACTTCCTGGGTCAGGGTGTTGTCGCCTTCGATGTTGCTGTCGGTGTTGACCTGGATGAGCATGCGCCAATCCTCCTCTTCGCCTCACGTCTCAGTAGCGGTAGATGGCTGCTATTCCCGTCTCTGTCGGCATCCGCTCGGTGGGAGCGACGACGACGTGTCCGCCCATCTTCAGGGCCAACGTCCCGAGATCGTCGAGCACGTCATCGACCTCCGGGGACGCCAGATCGTCGAACTCGATGTCGCCGGTTGCCGCGTCGATCCGCCCCGGAATCTCGCGGTCGGCGTCTATGAGCAGCGTCGCGACCCGCCCGGCGACGATCGCTTTGGCGACGTGCGCCAGTTCGTCGTCGCCGAGATCATTGGACCTTGCGTTGCCGAACTCCTCGACGAACGCGGTCAGCCGCGCCAGATAGTGGGGCTCGACGACCTGCCAGGCGCGTTTGCGCAACTCGTCGACCGGCAGGGCGTCCGGGTGGATATCGATGCCTTCGGCCATCAGGAACGGGTTGTGGCTGACCTGATGGAACAGCTGACGATGCTCCGGCAACGTCGCCAGGATCAGCGGCAGGCCCGACGGCCGGGAGTGGTGCTCCAGGATCCCGCGGTCGACGGCGCGGAAAAAGCGTTCCGTGTCGATCTCCACCTCGGGCTCTTTCCCCCCGTGGCCATGGTGCATGGCCGAGTGCGAGCCGACGGCGCCACCGTATGAAGCGACGGTCTGATGCGGCTCGGTCAATTCCTCTCCCAGCGCCTCGGTGATCGTCCGTGGGACGCCTTGTGCCGGTTCGATCTCGTCCAGGGCGTCACGGCTTCCTTCGAAGAGCTTGATCTCCTGCCGGCTCAGGCCGAGGACCTGGTAGCGGTCGGCCGACTGAAGGACGCGCATCAGGGGCTTGGTGTGGAAGCTCTCGCCAACGACAGCCAGATCGGCAACCGGCCGCTGGAGCCGGTACACGCGGAACATGCCTCGTGCGCCCAGCACTGCCAGTCCGTCGAAAGTGTGATTCCAGAACTCCGTGTCGTCAGCCAATGCCAGGAACGGCTCCAGGAGCGGCTGGATCTCAGATGTCGGATACATCTCCCGTAACGACTCCTCGAGCGACTTCACGAGGTTCCGAAACCGGATCGGATCCTGCTGGTTTTCCGGACGATGACGACCCGTCGGCTGGTAGAGCGAGAGGCAGGGCGCCTCGCAAGTGTCGAAGAGCCCCTCTGCGAAGTCGTTGGCGAGTGAGTTCATTCTCTCTCCTTCTTCTTGTGGGCGGGTCGCACGTCAAGGTACTCGTGGGCGGAGAGACGGAGCGTCGACGCGCACCCTCCGGGCCAGGGGTTGACGCCAAGCGAGATGGTCGGCGCCCCGACGCAAGCGATCCAGGTCGATGCAGCTTCGTCCTAGACCATTGCTCATGTGAAGAGCCGCAAACAGATCAGCGCCGACCCCGAAGCAAGGATCTACCGATGCGAGGTGAAAGCGCCGACATGCACGGGGTCCTGCCGGTTCGAGGGGCGCTCATGATGTCCCTTCGCAGCCGTGGTTCCGGCTCGTTCTTGCCGACCCGGCCGGCTGCTGCTCGGGAAGAGCGTGCAAGTCTGGGCGATGGGCGACGGCGAGACCGGCGTTCCAGCCGGGAGCGCGGCCGCCGAGTGGCGGTTGGATCGCCTCTGCGTCGAGACCACTGCGGACGATCAGCCAGGCAATGATCGAGTTCGAGTTCCACATCTCGCCCGTATCGAGCTCGTCGCGCCCCCAAACGAGGGTGGGCACCTGGGGCACGAGGTCGAGCAGGCGTTGTGCTTGCCGGTGATCGTCGGTCAGTCGCTGTGGGCTGCCGACAGCTTCGGCGATGTCGGGAATGACCCCGTCGCGCCAGCGACGTACCTCGTAGCGGAAGAGACGGAACCGCCCGGCCAGACGGCTGCCGACCGCGCCTTCGGCAACGACACCTCTCTCGGTTCCGTGGGTGTCTCGTATCGGCGCCTGCTCGATGACGAATCGTCCTGACGACGCATGCACGACGAGCGCGGAGTGGTAGAGGTCGCAGGCAGTTCGCCGCTCGATACGGGCTGCCACTGCTTCGAAGATGAGGCCGTTCAGTCGCACCGAGTGGCCACCTGCGCCGAGTGGGAGCCAGTAGAGATCGACCCCGGCTTCGGAATCTGCGGTCATGTGGCCACGGCTCGCAGGCGCCGTGCGGCGGTTCGTTCGGCACGGTCCTTGATCCCTCGGAGCATCTTCTGGCTCATGACGAAGCTGACGGCCGCAACGGGCTCGACGATCAGTGGAGCCCACGGCTGCGTGTACGCGTACCGCTCGCGGACGAGCAGACGGGTCGTGCCGTCCGGCTTGCTCTGAAGCACGAACGCCCAGGTGAAGTCGTACGGAGGCACGCTGTTCCCGATCGGGACCCCACCGCTGAGAACAACCGATCGCCCACGTTCGAGGGCGGCCACGCGCAGGCCGACTTGCGGAGCAAGCCTGACCTCGTCGCCAAACTCGATGTCCTGACATTCGGCCACGATCCGGTCGACGCTGTGGATGTTGCAGCCGACCAGGTTTTCGAGGAAGTCGTAGCTGTAGAAACCGCCGCGTCCTTGTCCGAGTTGGGCGAGCCACGGCCAGACCCGATCGGAGCGGGCGTCGATCGTGATCGCACGGGTTGCGATCAGGTCGGGGCTCTCCATCAGGTTGTCCCCCGCGAGAGGTGCGTCCGACTCCTGGTCGGTCGCGCCCCATCGAAGCTGGCGCCGCCTTCCGATAAGGAGGTAGAAGGCCGCGGCACTTCCAACGGCGGCCATCCCTGGGACGTGACGATCTCTCATCGGACGGAACGCCATTCGAGCATCGCGTTGGTGACCATCGCTCGTGGCGCCAACGGCAACTCGACGAGATAGCGGATGTCTTCGCCACGCGCGAGGGGAACGTTGCACTCGACGTGGCGCAGCACGATGCCCGGAAGGTCGGTCCGTACGGGAGAGGGTCGCATCTGCTCGACGCTCTTACGACGTCACGGCCTCAACGTCCTTCGCGCACAAGGCGGCGAACTCGCGACCCCAGGCAGCGATGGCACCCCAATCGCGAGCGTCGGAGGGCGCCATACGCTTGAACGGAAAATGCAGCTTGCCCGGGTCAACGACACCACCGAAGATCGCCACCGCCGCTGGTGTCAGCTCCGGGACCGTCGCGAGCGCGTGATCGAGCTTCCGGCGCGAAGCGGCAACCTCGGCCTCGGCGAGCGTCTTCGGGCCCATGGCGAAGACTGCAAACGGGATTGTCTCCAGGGCGCGGCGGTGTCGCTTGAGAAAGCGGGCCGCGTCCGGGTGATAGCGCCCCATGTAGAGCGCGCCGCCCAGGACGACGGCGCCGTAGTCGTCAAGCGCGCGCACGCCTGCCGCCGGACCGACGTCGACTTCGTGTCCGCAGTCCCGCAACGTAGCCGCGATCGCCTCGGCAACCTCGAGTGTCGAACCGTGCTTCGTCCCGTAAGCGACAAGCATGCGACCGGTCATCCCTTGCCCTCGATGCGCCCGCGTGCTGGGTGATCGGACGTTGTTGGCGACGCCCCACCTCGTTCCGCTCTCATCTCATGTTTCGTGGGCCTCATGAGCTGAGTATGCCCGGGTCGCGACGCCATTCTCTGCGGAGAACTACGCGATCGCGCGGACTCGGAAAGGACAGCGAGGAGCCCACCGATAAGTAGCCGTGTTCGGCTGGTGTTCGGGCCCCCACGGGGTCGCCGGCGGCGGACTCCGTCGAGACGGGCGCCACCGCCAGTTGGGCGTAATCACGCTGCCCCGTCGGGTGTCATCTCCGCCGGGGAGCGGCTCGCTGTCCCAGCGACATCGCGCGATACTCCACCGGTGGTTCGGATCGCGCCGTTCTCTGACACGTACCTGGATAAGGTCGTCGCGCTCTGATGTCCTTCTGTATCGGGTGTACTACGCTGCTCGTGGAGGCTCACGGGATTCGACCGCGCGGGTTGTGGTTCGAGAAGGGGCTGGCCAGTTGAATCGGGGGTCTGGAGCATCGCCGTCCGGTGAGCCGGGACGGCCTGGATGGATAGGGCCAGAGTCCCGGGCGCGCGGGGAGCTCGAGCAACGACTGGAGCTTCGGATCCTCGGGAGGTTCGAGGTTCGTGTCGGCGGGGCGGCGCTCGAGCTGGCCCCGATGCCCGAGCGGCTCCTTGCGGTGCTCACGCTCCGCGCGGGGCGGACGCTCTCCGCCGAGTCGCTGATCGAGTTGATCTGGGGCGACGGGGCGCCCACGTCCGCACCGAGTGTCCTGCGGGTCTATGTCACGCAGCTCCGGCGCGCGCTCCCGGCCGGGCGGCTCGTCAGCGATCGGGCCGGCTACAAGCTCCACCTAGCGGGGGGAGAGCTTGACGCTGAGCGTTTCGAGCACCTGCTCGCCGACGGCCGGCAAGCGCTCGCGGACGCACACGACCGCGTCGCCGAGTCGCTCTTCTCGCGTGCGCTCGGTCTCTGGCGGGGTGACGCGCTTTCCGGATTGAGCGGCGAGCTGTTCGCGCGCGTGGAGACGCTGCGGCTGGACGAGCTCCGGCTCCAGTGCGTCGAGTCGCGTTTCGAGGCCGGATTGCGGCTCGGCCGGCACGAGGAGCTCGTCGCCGACCTCGAGCGCCTCGTCGTCGAGCATCCGCTCCGCGAGCGTCTGCGGGCCCAGCTCATGACCGCGCTCTACCGGTCGGGTAGGCAAGCCGAGGCGCTTGCCTGCTACCGCGACGGGCGCGCGTACCTCAACGCCGAGCTCGGGCTCGAGCCGGGAGCCGAGCTCCGGGAGCTCGAGCGGAGGATCCTCAGCCAAGACCCGCTCCTTGAAGTGCCGAACTCTGCCCGGGTCGCCGCCCGGCGCGTGCTTCCCCCGCCGACGCGGACCATCGGCCGTGACGGCGAGCTCGAGGCGCTCCGAGAGCTTCTGCTCGATCCTCGGACACGGCTCGTTTCGCTTGTCGGGCCAGGCGGGATCGGCAAGACCCGGCTTGCGGTCGAGGTTGCCAGTGACCTCGGCGAGCAACTCGCGGACGGCGCGCTGTTCGTCGACCTCGCGCCTCTCTCGAGACCCGAGCAGGTCGTTCCCGCGTTCGCGAGGGCTCTCGGGCTTCGCGAGGACACGTCCGCAAGCTGGGAGGAGTCGATCGGCGCGACGCTGGCCGGGAGCGAGCTGCTCGTCGTGCTCGACAACTTCGAGCATGTCGTAGAGGCGGCCGGCGAGTTGACGCCACTCCTCGGAGCTGCGCCGCGGCTGACGCTCCTTGTCACCAGCAGAAGCGTCCTTCAGCTCTCGGCCGAGCGCGTCGTCGACGTGCGTCCGCTCGACGCGGGCGCCGCGCGTGAGCTGCTTGCCAGCAGGGCCGCCGCTTCGGGGATCGAGGTCGACCCGGAATCGCCTGTCTTCGGCCAGGTGTGCGAACGGCTCGACGGGATCCCGCTTGCGATCGAGCTTGCCGCGCCGTGGTTTCGCTCGCGGCCGCAGAAGGAGCTTGTCCGGCTCCTCGACTCGCGCCTCGACGTGCTTTCCGAAGGTGCCCGGGACGCTCCGGAGCGCCATCGCACCATGCGGGCCGCAATCGACTGGAGCTTCGAGCTGCTCGACCCGGCAGCCCAGCGCCTCTTTGGCCGGGTGGCGATCTTCCGGAACAGGTTCACCCTCGAGGCTGCAAGCGCCGTCGGCGGGCTCGACGACAGCGGCGTTGCGCTCGACGCGCTCGTTGCGGCGAGCGTCGTCCGTCGCTTCGGCTCGAGGTACGGCCTGCTCGAGGTCGTCCGCGAGTACGGGCTCGAACTTCTCTCAGCCGACGCTCAGGGACACGGTCTGCACGCTGCGTACTTCTGCGGCTGGGCGGAGCGCGCGGAGCCCGAGCTCAGCGGTCCGGCCCAGGGAAGCTGGCTCGAGCGACTGGAAGGCGTTCATGACGACCTCCGCGGCGCCCTCGACTGGCTCGGAGAGCACGACGAGCCGGAGCTGCGGCTTCGCCTGGCGGCGTCGCTGGGACGCTTTTGGTATATCCGCGGGTACCTCAGCGAGGGGCTGCAGCGGCTCGCGCAAGCCGTCGAGGGGGCGCACGCTGCGGACCCGGCCCTGATCGCGAAGGCGCTGCGGACGGCGTCGGCGCTCGCGGTCCTCCGAGGCGACTACCTTCGTGCGCGGACGCTGGCCGAGGGCGCGCTCACGCTCTACCGTGAGGTCGGGGACGACACGGGGGTCGTCCGGTCGTTGAGCAATCTCGGGGCGATTCTGCTCGGCCTGGGGGAGCTCGAACGCGCCGCGGAGACGCTGGACGAGTGCGTCGAGGCCGCCGAGACGCTCGGCGAGGCGCGGCTGATCGCGCTCGCGCGGAACAACCGGGGCGACGTCGCGCTCTCGCAGGGGCAGCTCGAGATCGCGGCGGATCAGTTCGAGCAAAGCCTTGCGCTGCTTCGCGAGGCGGACGACGTGGCAAACGTCGCGCGCTCGCTGTACAACCTCGGCGCGGTCGAAATCGAGCGCGGCCGGATCGAGCTGGCCCAGCCGTTGCTGCTCGAGGCACTCGAGCTGTCTGCAGGCGTCAACGACAAGGAGGACATGGCCTGGTGCCTGATTGCGCTGGCAGCGGTCGGGGTCTGGGCCGGGAAAGCCGAGGAGGCGACCGTCGTCCTCGGCTTCGCCGATGCATTCCTCGACCGGATCGGCGCCGCGATCAAGCCGGCCGAGCAGCTTCTCTACGACCGGACGCTCGCGCGGCTCCGGACCGCGCTCGACGGTCCGGAGCTCGACGCACTTCTGGCCACCGGGCGAGTGATGGAGGACGGCGAGGCACTTGCCCTGGCCGGCTCGCTCTGACGGGCGTTTACGGGCGGCGTGACGGCTCAAGCAAGTACCAGCGAGATGTCGTCGGCGCCCGCCAGGTTGTAGTTCGCGTGGTCGGTGAACGTGATGGTGACGGTCACGCCAGTGGCTCCCGCCGGAACGGTGCCCTTGCGTGTGCGGAGCCCCATGTCTCCGCCGCCGAGCGTCGAGTCCGGCCCGATCCGGATTCCCGTCAGCGTCTTTCCCGACGAGTCGGTGAACGTCGCGCGAACGCTGGCGGTGTTCGAGCTGTAGTTCCCGAGCCAACCGCTGAGCGTCGCCTTGTGTCCGGCGGCGCCTCTCGGAAGCTTGATCGTCTGGCTGCCGATGCTCGCCTTCGCCGAGGTGGCAGCCGTCGTCGTGCCGCCGAAGAAGTAGTTCTTGCCCTTGTCCGCGGGGCCCTTCGAGCCGGCCGAGAACCAGCCCACACCGAAGCCCGTATAGGCGGCCGCGCCGAACTGACCTTCGGTGCTCGTCCAGTGCGGCACGGCACCGTTCGTGCCGGTCGCGGTGAGACCCTTGCCGGATTCGGCACCCGGGTTGAGCACGAGGTTCTTGCCGCAGAACGAGCACGCGGCGCCCGGCGCCGCCGAGCCCGCGGCCACAACCGCGAGAGCCGTGAGCACCGTCGCGGCGACGAGTAGCGCCGACGTCCGCACGACCTGTCCCCGGCCCCGCCGCCCGTTCAACGTGAAGCGATCCATCGTTACCTCCTTCGAATGTAGGCGGTGACCAATCGTGTCCCGCTTGAGATCGCGCCCACTCTTGCCAACGGCTGCATAGACCGCGCATAGGACCTGTTCAGGCTTGTCGCTGACCCGCTCCACCGGGCGGCGTCATCACCCGGATGGCGAAGCGGCCCTTGCGACGAGATGCAGCCGGCCAAAACGAAGCCGCTACGAAGATCGTTCCGACGCTCACACGGGGGCGTCGTTAGCGGTGGGGCGTTTCGCCCTGACCGCCGCGGGGCGTTGCTTCGGTCTCAGTGCGTTGCCGGGACGACCGAGAAGAAGATGTGGCAGCCCTTGGCCAGTTCGCCGTAGGTGATGCTGACGGACGCCTCCGTCTGCGACTTCCAGATGATCTGGATCGCTCCCGCGTGGCGGGTCCCACCGGCGATCACCACCGTGGTGAGAAGGAGTTCGTCAGCCACCTTGCTCTTCGCCTGCACGTCGTAGTAGTCGGCCTGGCTGGAGAGGATGTGCGTGATCGGGATCCTGGCAGGAAGGACGACCGTCTCGCCCGGGTGGACGACCGGGCATCCGTTGTGTGCGCCTGCGAGGGCGATGCCGTGGAAGTTCGTGACGTGACGGCCGCTGACCTTGAAGGTGCCCTTGAACTGATTGCCCGTGGCACGCCAGCCGCCCGTCGGCGGCGCAGTGGCCCCTGCGGCAAGCCCGCAAGACGCAAGCGCGACCAGCAGGATGGTGCAGCCGAGGCGAACGCCGAGCCTGCCACGCGCACCCTTCCCGGCCGGATCGGCCGGGCGCTCAGCGGCCGGCGAGGCCACGAGTTTTCCCTCTGCGTGCCATTCCGCAGGTCGAGTATCCCAGCGACACCCGTCGATTGCAAGGTGCGCCCTGTCCCGTCGCGCACGATGATTTGGGTCCGCGCTCATGGACGGTACACGCCCGAATCTCACCCCCATCGGTGCGTGATCGCTTCGACGACCGGCAATCCAAAGCCATGATTCTTGGCTCGAATAAAGAGCCGACGCGCGGATTCGAACCGCGGACCCCTTCATTACGAGAGTCGACCGAAGGTGGCAGCCAGTCCCCTCCAGTCCCTCCAGGCCCTGCCGGCAAGCCAAAACCGCGGACTCGGAAGGACAGCAAGTGACCCGAAGGTACGTAGCGGTGTTCGGCTGGTGTTCGGACGCTCTCTATCTGCGCGGAGCGAACCTGGTCGCGATTTGCTCGACGTTCGTCGGTGAGAACCGGGAGGTTCGCGGCGCGGCGCAATCACGCCGCGCCGCTCTGCCTTCACCCGGTCGTCGCCACCTCCAACTCGGCGAGATGGTCTGCGAGCTCGTCGTGGTGTGCGTGCCGCGCCCAGCCCGCAGGAGTCGCGTCGAAGTCGGCGTCGCGCAGGTTGGGGTCCGCGCCGAGCTCGAGCAGTAGGTCGACGAGCTCGCGCGAGCCGCCGTACGCGGCCAAGTGCAGCGCGGCCGGTGCGCCGTGTCTTGCGTTCACGTCGAAGCCGAGCTCGATCAGCAGGCGTACCGCCTCGGGCTGCCTCGCCTCGACCGCGGCGACGAGCCGGTGTGGGTCGTGTGCCTGTGCCGCTGCTGCGAGCCCTCTGTCGGCTCCCACCAGTTCGCGAACGCGCTTTCGGTCGCCGCGCATGCATGCGGTGAGCAACTCCTCAGGTCGGTCGAGCGGTGGGGCCGTCCCGCCGGCGGCGGTGAGTAGCTCCTCGATGCGGGTGTGGCCGTTTCCCCGGGCGAGCTCGAGCGCCGTGCGCCCGCGGAGCGTCGGGTGTCGCATGCCGAGACCGTTGACGTCGACGGCGTGACGAAGCAGCAACTCGACGCGCTCCGCGTTGCCGGCCTCTGAGGCAAAGCGCAGCTGCTCCTCGACCTGCTCGGCCGGCGAAGCGTGATCGGCAATGCGAGCGCGCCACGGCCCGCCGTCGCCGCTTCCGAGGCCGTAGGCGAAGAGCAGTTCGAGGTGCTCGTTCGTCTTGCGCCACATGTTGTTGTAGAGCGCCTGCCCGTCGTTGGGGTCGGCGCCCGCATCGAGTAGTAGCCGCGCCAACTCCAGCTCGTCTTGGTGAGGTGGCTGATTCGGGGCGTCCTCGCCGTAACCGAAAGCGCCCGTGAGCGCCGTGAACGGCGGCGGCCCCCACTCTCCGATCCAGCCCGCGTTCGGGTCGGCGCCTTTCTCGAGCAGGAGCCGCGCCACCTGAAGCGTCGAGCGGCCGGGCAGACGAGAGTAAGCGGCGTGGAGCAGCGGCTCCCAGCCCTGCGGACCGCCGCGCACTTCCGCCAGCGACGGATCGTGCGTCAGCAACTCGGCGGCCGCGGAAACGTCGCCTGCGGCCGCAGCCGCGTGGATGCTCGCCCGCGAGAGGCCGGTGTCGGCGTCGAGGAGCGCGAGCGCTTCGTCGCGGCGCGCCGGGTCGTCGCCCGCGTAGGTCAGGCACGCGAGCGATAGGAAGCGATCGACAACGCTCGTCTCGGCCTCTGCAACGAATGCCCGCAGGCGCGGCCAGCTCGCGAAGCCGTACGCGCGCGCGACAACGAGCTGCGCGTCCGTGAGCCTGAACGCTTCTAGATCGAGCCGGGGGTGGAACTCGTGCGCGAGCGCGATGGCCTCTGGCTCGCGGTGACCCACCCGGCGATGAAGCTGCTTCGCCTCGTTCCGCAGATGTTCGAGGCTCGGGTTGTCTGGAAGTTGACGGGATGGCACGTGGGCCTCCTTTCGGCTGTGCCCGACGTCCGCATCTCGGGCCCGAAGGAGGATTAGCCACCTCGTGCCGTGCGTCAGGTGGCCTGTGACCTTCCCGCGGACCGGAAGCGCCCTGCGCGCTCCGTCGCACCATATCGCAGCGGTGCTCCAAACCCACGCCGCTCGCCTTGGGCGCTCCGCGATCGGAGGTCAACGGCCTTCCCTGCGCAGCCCGCTTCGCTACGTGGTGCGCCCGCCCTCCACCACCTCTCCGAGGGCAGTGCGTCGCGCCTGGAGCGCGCGCTACCGGGGCAGTGTCTGCAGGCTCCGTGACACTCCTGGACGTCGAGATTCTGGGACGCGGCAACGAGGCCACCAACTCGTCAGGCGTCAGCCGGCTGAAAGTGACGCCTCGTGCAGGGTGGGTTCGAACAGCTCGATCGGGTTGCCGGATGGATCGTCGAGGAGGATCTGCTTCCCGCCAACCCCGGTGACGATGTCGTTGCGGAAGTGAACGTCCGCCTTTCGCAACCGGTCGACGGTGGCGCCGAGGTCGCTGACCTCGAGGGTGAAGCGGTTCCAGCCGCCGGGCTCGGGTTTCGTGCCGTCAGGCATTGATTGTCCGCCGCCGCCGGCCCCGCTCGGCGCGCTCAGCGCCAGGCGTAGATCGCCGTGGGAGAGCATCGCGAAGGTCGGGGCCGGGTGCATGACCTCCTTGAAGCCGAGGTGTCGAGTGTAGAAGGCAATCGCTGCATCGACGTCGTCGACGATGTAACGAACGCTGACTGTGGCCATCTCGTTCTCCTCCTGTTCGGTTCGCTCAACGCCCGCCTTCAGGTGTAACACCGCGCACGGCGTCCCTCTACCTCGCCGCATGGATGATCATCGCACTCGCGTCCGCCGTGCGGCTTCGCTAGAGAGACGCCGCTGCCTTGCTCCATGATGTCCGCCCCTGGACCCCTTCACACACATCCGTCCGTGTACGGCTGGTGTTCGGCCCGTGTTCGGGACGGTTGTCTAAACAGACGCTAAAACGAACCTAAGTACCTGCAAATCGCAAAGCCGACGCGCGGATTCGAACCGCGGACCCCTTCATTACGAGTTTACGGTCCACTCACCGCGAAATCCGCTCACTTGCCGGCAACTCCGGTGTTCCGCCAGAGACTGTCACTCTCTCGCGCTCCGCCGTACTCCACGCCCCTCCAGGGATGTGTTCCAACGGTGTTCCAATCCCAAATGTGATCAAGCGGGGATCCGACTGATCGCGACGATGAACCTCTGCCCGTTCATGGTGCGGTGCGTCCGGTGATCGAGAACGCGCCGGGTTGCACGTTGTCGATGTAGTCGCGGTGGTCTGCAACTTTCCCGGAGCGGTTCACCTCAACGATTGAGGGATAACTGATACGGCACCGTTCCCTCCCCCCGCGCGGCATGGGCACCCACCTCTGTGCGCGTTGGGGACTGAGGAACATGGCATCTCCTTCTCGGGTCAGTGGGCCGGTGCCGGAGGGCCCGGGAGTGCTGGCTCGCGCCAAGATCAAGGGCGCTCAGGGCATGTAGTCGTTCGCTTGAAGGAAGTGCATGAGCGAGGTGATGTATGCCGCTGCGCTCGGGACTGGTGAGCCGGGAGCGCCCAGGTTGTTGTTCCCGAGGGCACGCTCAAGCATTGGCCTGATCGCTGCCCCGTGACCCAGCATCGCCTCGTCCGCTGCCCATGCGGGCAAGCACCCGGTCTCATCCTTCCCGTTGGCAGCACGGATCGGGAGGCACTTGTCGTACGTCCTCAGATCAGCCTTGATGAGGCTGGGGAACATCCGAGTGATGTCACGGAATCGACCGCCGGAGAACGTCCAGATCTGAAGGGGGAGGGGCGAGCATGCGAAGCAGTCGAATCGGCCTGCGAACCGGTCGTCCTTGGTGACGAACTCGAGCTTTCCGTCACCTCTGAGGTCTTTGATCCGATAGGTGGGGTCGCCCCAGAGATGCATGGAGCGTGTGTAGTGATGGGTGTGATGTGTCTTTGGTTGGAAGTCGAGCAGCCCGGCACCAGCGGCGACCGCTCCGCACGAGCGTCGCGCTCGAGAAGCGCCGCAGCGGCCAGCCGGCCGCGGTCCGGGCCCAAGCGGACCGCAGCGCACGCCGCCTCCACCAACGCTGGCAGGCACTCGAGGGGCGCGGCAAAAGACGCACGATCGTCGCGGTCGCCGTCGCGCGCGAGCTCGCCGTCGCGCGCGAGCTCGCCGGACACTGCTGGGCACTCGCGACGATGGAGTAGCCACCAACCCCTTCAACGGCTTCGGCGAGGAGAGCGCAGCGGCGAAACGACGCGAGGAGACGACCCGCGGGTCTACTACGAGCAGCCCCCTCTCAGGGCGACGCTCGATCCTAGAGAGCGGCACCACTCCTCATCTCGCACACCCGGTCATGCGGTCCCAACCCGCGCATATCAGTCGCGACACACACGTCGACAACCGCCGCTGCGCTCCCCTCGCCGAAAACAAAGACCCGCAAACAGCGGGCCCTTCTTGCCGTGCCGGGTTGACAACCCCTCACTCCATATCAGTGGTGCCCGAGCACCGGGTGCGTGCGGTATGCCTCCTCGAGGCGTGAGATCTCCTCGGACGAGAGTGCGAGTTCCGCGGCCGCGAGTGCGTCCTCGAGGTGCTCAAGCTTGGTCGCGCCGATGATCGGCGCCGTCACGCCCGGCTTGTGCAGCAGCCAGGCGAGCGCGATCTGCGCGGGCGGCACGCCGCGCTCGCCCGCGACCTCGGCTACTCGCTCGGTGACGTCGAAGTCTTCGGACCTGCCGTACAGCTCGTCGGCGTAGGCGTCGTTCTCCGAGCGCGTCGTGCGCCGTTCGCCGTCACGTGTTCGCGTGCCCGCGAGCATGCCACGCGCCAGCGGGCTCCACGGCAGAACGCCGAGGCCCTGGTCGATGCATAAGGGGATCATCTCGCGTTCCTCCTCGCGGTAGAGGAGGTTGTAGTGGTTCTGCATCGAGACGAACTCTGTCCAGCCGTTTTGTTCGGCGACACGCTGCGCTTTCGCGAGCTGCCATGCGTACATGCTGCTCGCGCCGATGTAGCGTGCTTTGCCCGCGCGCACGACGTCGTGCAGCGCGCCCATCGTCTCCTCGAGCGGCGTGTCGGTGTCCCAGCGATGGATCTGGTAGAGATCGACGTAGTCCATCCTGAGCCGTCCGAGTGACGCGTCGATCGCGGAGAGGATGTGCTTGCGCGAGAGGCCGCGTCCGTTCGGCCTCTCGGACATTGGGAAGAAGACCTTCGTTGCGAGAACGACGTCGTCGCGCGCGAAGAGCTTGCCGACCAGCTTTCCGGTCGCGATCTCGCTGCCACCGTTCGAGTACATGTCGGCGGTGTCGAAGAAGGTGATGCCGCCTTCGACCGCGCGGCGGATGATGGGCTCGGCGGCCGCCTGGTCGAGCATCCACGGCCGCGGCTTGCCGCCGGCGTGGTAGCTCATCATTCCGAGGCAGAGGCGGGAGACCTGCAGGCCGGTCTTGCCTAGTCGCAGCTGCTCCATCGCAGTCAGCCGAGGCGCTCGCGGTGGAGTGCGACCGCGGCAACGACGAGCGAGACGCCGAGGATCTCGATGGCGCGCGGGATCTGCGCGAGCACGACGATGCCGATCACGGTCGCCGTCGCGGGCAGCAGCGAGACCATCAGCGAATACGTCGCCCGGCTCAGGCGCGCCATCGCGAGCTGGTCGAAGACATACGGGATCACCGAGGAGGCGAGCCCGACGCCGATTCCGGCGCCGAGCGCGACCGGGTCGAGCAGTGCCGGCGCGACGCTTATGATGCCGATCGGCGTGATCACGACGGTGGCGACGAGCATCGCCGCGGCGAGCCCTTCGATGCGCACCATGTCCGCCCGGCGCGCGAGGCGGTGCGCGAAGACGATGTAAGCGGCGAACAGGATCGCGTTCGCCAATGCGAAGACGACGCCGAGCGGCTGTCCCCCGAGTCGTACGTTGACGAGCGCGTAGACGCCGGCGACCGCGAGCCCGAGTGCGGCGAGGTTGCGACGCGAACGAACACCGGCTGCGGCGAGGGCGATCACCGGCAGGAACTCGATCGCCGCGACGGTGCCGAGCGGCAGCCGGTCGATCGCCAGGTAGAAGCACGCGTTCATGAGGGCGAGTACGCCGCCGAGCCACCACACGTCGCGGTTCACCCGCAGCGCCTGCCACGGCCGCCGCCACACCGCGAAGACGACGCCCGCGCTCGCGATCCGCAGCCAGGCGACGCCGAGCGGTTCGACCCGCGCGAAGAGCAGCACCGCGAACGATGGCCCCAGGTAGTGGAAGACCGCGCTGACGATGAAGTACAGCTCCGGGCGCGTCGACGCGACCCGCTCCGCAAGCCTTGATCTCGACTGGAGTGCGGCTGCGTCAAGCACCCCAACATGGTGCCCCCGAACGTGCGATGATGGAATGGTCGATCGAAGGAGTTGCCGACTAGATGCCTGGAAAGCAACGGACACGCGACGCCACAGCCTACGAAGCGAAACTGCTCGACACGGTCAACCTCAGGATCCTCGAAGAGCTCTCGCGTGAGGGGCGGATCGCGCTTGCCGAGCTCGGCCGGCGCGTCGGCCTGTCAGCGCCCGCAGTCGCCGAACGCGTGCAGCGCCTCGAGCGTGCGGGCGTCATCACCGGCTATCGCGCCGAGATCGACGCGGCCGCTCTCGGCTTCCCAATCGCGGCCGTCGTCCGTATCCGCCCCGCCCCAGGACAGCTACAGCGCATCCCCGAGATCGCACGCGAGACGCCCGAGGTCGCCGAGTGCTACCGCATCACCGGCGAGGACTGCTACCTCCTCCGCCTCCACCTCCGCTCGATCGACGACCTCGAGGAGACACTCGACCGCTTCACCCCGTACGGGCTCACGACCACCTCGATCATCCACTCGGCGCCCGTCCCGCGCCGCGGCCCGCCACTCGAGCCCGCCTGAGCTTTCGGTCGCGTCGCTCACATCTCGAAGAGACGGTGAGACTGATCCAAAGTATGTGCGCACGCCTGCCCATTCATCCCGGTGGTTCGTTCGGAGATTGGTCTCCGGTTACGTTGCTCGCCTCCGGCGAGAATGTCCGTGATGAAGACCGTCGTTGTTCTCGCAGGCGGGCCCGATCGTCCTGCTGCCATCGCACTGCCGACAGGCGCGACGGTGATCGCCGCCGACGGCGGCGCCGAGTTGGGAGGACCGATCGATCTCGTGGTCGGCGATTTGGATTCGATCTCCGCAGAGACGTTGGCGGGCATCGAGCGGGTCGAGCGGCACCCGGTGGACAAGGACGCCACCGATCTCGAGCTCGCGCTGGCGGCGGCGCTGCGATTCGAGCCGGACCGGATCCTCGTCCTCGGCGGCGCGGGTGGGCGGCTCGACCATCTTTTCGGAGGCCTGCTGTTACTCGCGGCACAGGCGTATGCGCGGGTCGAAGTCGACGCGCAGATCGGCGCTGCCGCCGTGCATGTTGTCCGCGGCGAGCGCACGCTGCGCGGCGATCCGGGCGAGTTGATCTCGCTCCTTGCGGTCAACGGGCCGGCGAGCGGCGTCGTCACCGACGGCCTCGTGTATCCGCTCCGCGGTGAGACGCTCGAGCCTGGCTCGAGTCGCGGAGTTTCGAACGTGTTCGCCGGGTCCGAGGCTCGGATCGGCGTCGGCCGCGGTGTGCTGCTCGCGGTCAGGCCGAGCGGCATCGTGATGGCAGGAAGCTAGCGTCGACGACGGAGGCGGCCGATACCGGCTGCTTCAAGAGGCCGCGAGCGTGCATCCAGGTGCCGAACCGCTGCCAGTCGCGGGCGTTGAGGCAGCCGATCCCGGTCGGGCCGGTGAGCAAGTTTAGAGTCGCCGGCGTCGCGCGCTCCAGGAACGGCGTCGTCGAGGCGGTCACCCGCTGCAGGATCGTGAGCGCGCGGCTCGGATGGTCGCGGGCGTCGGCGGTTCCGGCGAGGAACGCGCCGACGAACCGTCGCACCTCGGAACGGTACGCGGAGTCGTCATGCAGGCGGGTCTTGTTGGCGACGAGGACGAGCTCGTCGTACGAGGGGACTCCGGCGCGGTCGACGGGGATGATCGTGGGGTGGAGACCGCGCAGCTGCAGCTGAATGCCCTCGACGTTGCGGTAGACGCCAAGTACGGCGTCCACTCGGCGCGCGAGCAGCGCGGGCAGCAGGTTGTACCCGACCGTCACAACGTGCACCTCTTTCCGGCTGAGACCGACGAAGGCGAGTGCGGTGTCGAGGGTTGCGTAGTCGGAGGGGGCGCCGGTGATCCCGATTGTCCGCCCTCGCAGGTCGCGGAGCGACTTGATCGCCGGCTCGATCGCCATGAACGAGTTGAGCGGCTGCGGGACGACCGCCGCGACCGCGACGACGGGGAGCTTCTTCGCGGCCGCGAAGAAGAGCTCCTGTTCGTAGCTGACTGCCAGGTCGCTCTGTCCGACGCCGACGAGCTTCAGCGGCGCGGTCGGATCTGAGGGAGCCCGGATCGTGACGTCGAGGCCTGCCCGTGCGAAGAGGCCGGTGTCGCGCGCGTCGTAGAAGCCGACGTGATCCGGATTGGGCGTCCAGTCGAGCGTCAGCGTCACCTTCTGCCCGCCGGCACGGGCCGCAGGGACGAGGGCGACGAGCGCGCCAAGCGCAGCGAGCACGGCGTGCCTACGCATGGGTGCGAGCTTCCGATTGCCAGGGGACGACGAGACGCTCAGCCAGCGTGACGAGCGCATAGAGCGCGAGCGCGAGACCGCTCAGGACAACGACCGCGGCGAAGATGCGCGCGGTGTCGAGGGCCGGCTGCGCCTGCAGGATGATGAAGCCGAGCCCGGCCGAGGAGCCGGCCCACTCGCCGAAGACGGCGCCGACGGCGGCGTAGGTGGCAGCAATGCGCATGCCGGAGAAGATCGCAGGCAGCGCACCGGGAAGCTCGACGCGGCGGAAGGCGTCAAGCCGGCCGCCGTGCAGCGTCCGCATCATCCGCAGCAGTTCGGGATCGCTCGAGCGGAGCCCGTCGACCGCGTTGACGACGATCGGGAAGAAGCAGACGACGGCGACGACGACCAGCTTCGGCTCGATCCCATAGCCGAGGAGGATCGCCAGAATCGGGGCGAGCAGAACCGTCGGCACGGTCTGCGAGAGCACGAGGATCGGCAGCAGTGCCTGCCGGAGCGCCGCCGAGAAGTGGAGCGCGACCGCGAGCGTGAGCGCGGCTGCGACCGCGAGGAGGTAACCGAGCAGCATCTCTCGCAGGGTCACGAGCGTCCCATGCCAGAGGAGCCCCGCATCGCCGCCGAGCGAAGACGCGACGGCGGAAGGCGCCGGGAACAGATAGTCCGGCACGTCTCCGGCCCGCACGACGAGCTCCCAGACGCCGACGGCGGCAGCGAGCAGGGCGAGCGGCGGCCACCATCGTTTCATCCGATCGCCTCCAACGCCTGCTCGCGCAGCTCGATGAACGCCGAGCTCGTGACGATCTCGCGTCGCGGCGCGTCGCGCACCACTTCGACGTCGAACGCGGCCGTGACGCGCCCTGCGGCAAGCACGACGACGCGCTCGCAAAGGAGCAGCGCCTCTTCGACGTCGTGTGTGACGAGCATCACCGTCCGCGGCTCTGCAGCGAGCGCAGCGAGCAGCCACTCCTGCAGCTCGGCACGGCTGATCGCATCGAGTGCGCCGAACGGCTCGTCGAGCAGCAGCACCGGCTTGTCGGCGAGCAACGTTCGCAGGAAGGCGACGCGCTGCCGCATCCCGCCCGATAGCTTCACCGGTCGCAGCAATTCAGCCCCGGCGAGCCCGAACCGCGCGAACAGCGGAGCCGCACGGAGGCGAGCCTCCCGTCGTGACAGCCCCCGGTTCTCGAGCGCGAGCCCGGCGTTGTCGATCGCCGTCCGCCAGGGGAGCAAGCAGTCGCGCTGCGGCATCAATGCACAACGCGCGAGCCGCTCCCGCGCGAGCGTCGCGCCGCCGACGGCGATCGTGCCGGCGTTCGGCTCGTCGAGCCCGGCGATGAGCGAGAGCAGCGTCGACTTGCCGGCACCGCTCCGCCCGACGATCCCAACCCGTCCGCGCGCCGGAACGTGAAGCTCAACTCCGTCGAGTACCCGTTTGCCACCCAAGACGCGAACGACGTCGACGACGACCGCATCGTTGCCGCCGAGCGGCGGAGCATTCAGTTCGACCAGCACCTGCGACAAACGGCTCCCTTCGCCGGCATGACCCGGATCAGGTTCGACGGGTACGCGCTAGGAAGCGCTCTCTCAGCCCCTCACGTGGACTCCCCGGTAATCGGAGCTTACCTCGCCATTGTCGCACGCCGGGTCGCAAATCGACAGCGAGGAACGAAGCGGAGCGACGGGCCTCGGTCCCGCGACCTGGTTGATCAGGCTCCTCTAGGCCTCGCCGCTGGATCCCTTCAGATACCCCGGTTAACGGGTCTTACCGACTCGACCCAGCCCGCATCGCCGCGCGAACCCTGATCCCAAGCGAAGCGTCAGACGCCGCAGTGGTGGCACGGCAGCGCGTGTTGGAACACGCATTTGCAGGGAAGTGTTCCAAGACTCGCCGGCATCGAAACGCCTGATGCAGCACGTTTTCCCTGCAAATCGAGGGAAGCCGACGCGCGGATTCGAACCGCGGACCCCTTCATTACGAGCGTTGAGCCGGTGTCGTCGCCCGTCGCGCGTGGTCGTGGGAAGTCGCATGAATCCACGGGATCCGCGCCTCCGCGCTGGCGGCCCAAGGCCCCCGACGGCAAACGCGTAGACCCCGCGTAGACCCCGATACGCCTCTGGGCTTGGTCGCCCTCGACCTATCGCGCCAGCGGATCTTCGGCGAGCTCGGCGCTGGTGAGACGAGCCGATCGCCAAAGTGCCTCAGCATCGCGATTCTGGTGCTTGGCGATCCGCTCGAGGTGATGCCGCGCGTCCTCGGCCGGCCGATTCCGTGCTTGGAGCTCCCACACCTGCGACTCCGCCGTTGTCGTATGCCGGCAGATGTAGCCCAGATGTGTGAACAGGAGCCCGGTCGCCCGGATCGGGTCATGCCCTGCGTCGTGGGCGACAACGAGCGTGAGATTCGTCTGCCGGAGCACTGCCATCTCCCGGGGCAGGTTCAGCATTCGCCTGTCGTTGGTGATCAACCCGTCCCAGGGACGTTCGTGGTGATGGAGGGCCAGGAGCACCTGCCAATCGTCGATCTCCGCAAGAAGCGGATCGACCTCGCGGAGCGGAACGAGCTCGGCCTCCGGGATGTAGTCGTTCAGCGCTTGGATGATCGGCTCGGGAAAGTTCTGATCGAGCGCGAACAGGGCCACGCCGGATCACGCGGCTGCGAGCAGATTCCGGCTGAGTTGTTGCTCCAGGTCGATTGCCTCGAGGAGCCCGACGGGCGCGACGTTCGGGTAGAGGCGCTCGATTCCGTCCTGCCGGAAGCCGCGCTCGCGCAGAGACGAGATCGTGACCGTCTCGAGCCGCGTGTGCGCAATGTGGGGCGATCCGGAAAGCTTGCCGGGGACGATCCGTAGGTGCTCCCGCGGCTTCTGGAGGTCGGGGCCGCTCGTGGTCTTGGTCGAGAAGGGCTCGATGAGATTGAGGAGGTCTCGATCGAGCGGACGCGCGCCGTGGAGATCCTCGACGTCGTCCTCGCTCCGCAGGAGAAAGATCTCTCCAGCCGGGTCGACCGCGACTCGCGGCCCTCCATCCTCGGTCCAGAGATCGAGGTCGACCTCGTGCAGGAGACGAATCGCGCGACGCACCGCCGGCATGGTCGACGCCGGGATGTCCCACCCTTGGCTCGTGACCTTGCGCTGACGCAGCCAGTAGATCGTGCGGAGCGCCATGAGGTCCGGGTACGACCACAGCTTGACCTTGGTCGGCGAAACGCCCGGGACGAGCACTTCGTGCCGCGCCCAGTAGTGGACCGTGCTACGAGGCACGCCGGAGAGCGCGGCGGCTCGATCAGCCGTATACGCCCCGCTGGAATCGAGAACCCTCATTACCGTCGTCACAGTATCCCGCCTTCGGAGCACGCGATGGGTTGGTGGCTGACGCGCGCGCCTCTGTGTTCACATGGCGAGCAGATAGTCCTTCCCCTCGCCAAGGGGGGCGTTTTCACCTCCGCGACTCCGCGGTCGACTGCGCAGCGGTCGGCTGCGCGCGCGACTCACTGTCCGCGACTGATGCTCCCGGCGTGAGGACGTCCGCGAAGAACCATCATCTCACTACGGAGTCGACCGAGTCAGGGTGCCGCAGGGATGGGCTCCCCGGGTAAGCGCGTTGGGGTCGCCGGTGCGGCGTCGGTGGTTGTGGTGCTGAAGATCTCGCTGCCGTCGAGTCGGTAGGCGGTGATCGTGACCTGACTTGGGCCGGTTGCCGCCGTTGTTGCCGGGAGTGAGTAGAGGATTAGTCCCTTGGAGGTTGGGGTGATGGTCGCCGTTGTCCCGTCGGGGAGCTGCAGGGTCAGTCGTGCGTAGTTGGGTGCCGCGGCTCCGGCGAAGAGGACGCTCTTGCCGATTTGAACGAACCCGACCGCGATTCCTTCCGGTGTGTAGCCGTGCGGCATGCACCCGTCGTAGCCGTAGAGGCGAGCGTCTGTACCGTTGAGTTCGAACCAAGCGCACGTACCGTCTGTCGTTGACGGAGCCGTGTACGCGGTGGCCGTTCCGTCCGGTGTAGAGACGGTGAGCGCGACAGTCTCCTGGTCGGTGAGCGCGAACTGAGGCGGCGTGGTGCTCTCGGATGGCGCCGGGCCGTCGTGGTTACTGCTCACGAGCGTGCCCGCGCTGTTGTAACCGTCTACCTCAGCCACGGTCTTGCCGGGCGGAATGTCGAAACGGAAGAAGCCGTTGTTGATCGGCTCCGAAATCCAGGTTATGTCTGGTTCCACGGACGTGCCGTCGGTGAACTCGATCTTGACCGAGGAGACGTAGGCGGAAGCGACCGTGCCCACGATCTGACCGCTTCCCCACGTGATCCCCACCGGGGTGGTGCCGAGGTGATCACAACCACCTGACGCCCCCGTCCACTCGTAGCAGAAGCCGCCCTGCTTGGTGGGTGACACATAGAGGGTGTGCGCTCCATCGCTCATGATCACCCGGGTCTGCGAGGCGACTGCCCCGGGTGCGAGACCCGGAGGGGCGCCAAGGTCGAGCTCCGAGAAGTCGTGCAGAACAGGCGCGGGCGCGCTGCCAGAGCTGCCGAAGTCGATGATCGAGGATAGTCGGAGGCCGAAGGCAGGCCCGGCGATCGCGACCGCAACGGCCAAAGCCGCGGCCGCCGCGAGCACGCGGACGGCGCCGAGACGACGGAATCGCGACATCGAACTTCGCGACCGCGTAAGCACGTCTGACCAGTCGTCCCAAGCCACAGGCTCATCGAGTTTGAGAATGCGGTCACGCAGCTCTGGCTCAAGCTCGGCCATGCTCCGACGATGCTCCGGCACCAATCCCTTGTATGCGCTCACTTCTTCACTTCCTCTCCGAGTGCCGTGGCGACATCGTCCCGCGCTTGCGCGAGCGCAGCCGCGACGGTGCCCTCACTGATCCCGCACGCGAACGCGATCTCCTGATAGCTCAGATCCCCGAAATAGCGGAGAAAAAAGACCAGCCGCCGCCGGGGCGGCAATGCCTGCAACGCCGCCGCAAGTTCGGGATCATTCGCCGGCTCTACCATCTCCGCCGCGACAGCCTCTTCGAGCGGCAGCTGCAACGGCCGGGCGCGCTCATCGAGCGCAACCCGCAGCGCGATCCGCCAAACCCAAGCGGCGAGCGGTGCCTCGCCACGAAACCGGTGACGCTGCGCAATCGCACGGGCAAACGACTCCTGGACCACATCATGGGCGCTCTCATAGCTCCCCGTCACCGTCGCAAGCGCTCGCCGGAAGCCGAGATAGCGCTCCCGATACAACGTCTCGATCTCGCGCCTCGTCGCGGCCATCACTCAAGAGACGCCCGACGAGCCCAGAACCTTTACGCACGCGCCTGATCTCATCAACAACACGAAGTCACCCACCCGCCTTGGATCGTCGATCACGCCGCCTGGGTCGCCGGCGCAATCAGGTGAATGGTGACAGCCGATGGGTTCCACCGGGTGCGACCCACGCCGCTTCGCTCGCTGCTCGAGCGATGCTACGCCCGAGCCGGTCGGGCTCGCTGCCTGCAGACTGAGCGGACGCGAACGGAGCTGAACGCGCCAGAACGGCTCGTACCGTTGATGGCCACCATTGACCGCCGCCGTGTGCTGTCGGTGTGGCGGTGGCGTTGAGGTCGCCCGCAATCTGGCGGAGGCTCCTACCAGCAGCTCGTTCCGCGCAGATGCGGGCCACGACCTCGGATTGCAAGACCCTTGGCCGGCCAGGCGATGCCGATTGCGCTCGTCCGCGAGCGGACTTGCGTTGTTCTGCGAGGAACCGTTTCAGTTCGTCGGCGGGGATCAATCGTGCGCCCCACGGCATCTCGATTGTCTCGAGGAGCGGCAGCACGCGGCGGTTGAATGTCGAGCGGCTGATGCCGAGGGCCTCGGCAGCCTGAGTGCGCGTGTATGCGAGTCGCTCGACGAACGGCGCGCTACGAACCACGACCCGCGGCTCCGCCGCGATTGGGTCCAGCTGCGTCGTCGGAGGGACTCGGCGCGTTCTCGCGATCCGACGACGGCGCGACATGCGTACACCGTACACAAACTGCGACACGCTTTGGCACCGGGGTGCATCTGTGTCTCGTTGACCATCGTTTTTGACTTTGTGTACGCCTCGCGCCGAGGAGAGGGCTCCTGATCAAGCACCGAGTCGGATGAGGCGGCGGAGGGCGAGGACGGTTGGTCTGTCTTCGTCGCGTTCGAGAGCACTGAGCATTCCTGCGAGGTCGGCGGCCGAGGCGACCGTGGGGCGGAGGCCTCGGCCGATCGGTTCGCGGGAGGCGCCGCGGCGGAGGTCGGTGTAGCCGCGGCGTGAGCCGGGCGGATCCGAGAGGACGATGAGCGGTCCGTGCTCGCTCGTGAACGAGCCTTCGGCCGCGTCCTGGTTCGTCTCGATCGCGCCCAGATCGTCGAGGGCGCGCTGGAGGCGGGCGAGGTTCGGGGGTTGTCGGGACGGAGCGATCTCGAGCTCATTCGCGATCTCGTCAGTTCCGTGGACGACACGAGCGAAGCGACCGATGACGACGTAGGCGACGCGGCGGCGTTCGAGTGCGGCAAGGATCGTGTAGGGGTCGAACCGGCCCAGCTCTTTCGCGCTCGTCCCGAGCTTGACTCTGGCGCGGAGCATCCGCTCAACCCGGCGCTCGGGCGAGAGGAGCGCGCTCTTGCTCAGCCAGGCGATCGCGTTGTCATCACGGTCCGCGAGCTCGAGCGGGAGGTCGAAGCCGCAGACGGCGAGGAGGTCGAGCAGCGTCTCGAGGCTGGGCGCCGAGCCGCCCTGCTCCCAGCGAGCGATCACCGACCGCTCGCGGCCGCTGCGCTGTGCGAGCTCCTGCTGTGTGAGGCCGGCTCGTAGCCGGGCTTCGCGGATCAGATCGGCGCTGACCACCTGCGAAAGTCTAGAAGCGCTCGGCTTGCATCCGGGTTGTGACTCGTATATGGTACAAGACTTCCAAGAGCATCTTCGCCTCATGGCTGTTTCGCGCAGACACCCACGCAGCAAGCCCGACGCGAGCGCCGACCAGCTGACGCTCGCCGACTGGGAACGGGAGCAGGCTCGTGATGTCCGGGACGCTGCCATCGCCTCGCCGGCGCCGCCCAAGGAGAGTCGCACGCGGTCAGCGTCCCACGCCGCGGCAAGCGCTACACAGCCCGAGGTGTCAGACGCAGCCGCGTCGACGCTGCTGACGACCGACGAGGTTGCGGCCCTCCTGCACGTCCACCCTCGTACCGTTCAGCGCTTGGTCGAGCGGGGTCAACTCCCAGCTATCCACCTGGGTAGCGCGGTCCGATTCGATCCCAAAGATCTCGGCTCGCTCATCGCCGGAGTCAAGACTGAGCATCGGACCGCCCGGCCCGCGCTCATCGATTCCGTGCGCGCCGGGCGGCGCACCCCGGCGAGCTTCGCCGAACGACTACGGTCACACCAGCATGAGCATCGAGCGGCTCACGCGTAGCGACGGCCGCGCCGTCTACGTCGTCCGCTGGTACGACAGTGGACGCGGGAGCGCGAGACGGAAGCGCACCTTCGATCGTCGAAAGGACGCCGAGTTCTTCGAAGCGTCACTCCGGCGCGCGCGCCAGCTCGGCCAGCTCTCGTCCGAGGTGATCGGCTCCGGCGCCACGCTCGAAGAGTTCCTTATCGAGTGGTGGGACACCTACGCCGTGACCCACCTCCGGCCCGGCACGCTCGCCACCTACACCTACCTGCTCGACAAGTGGATCGTCCCCTACCTCGGCCGCAAGCGGCTCCGGGACATCACCCGCGAGACGATCGACACCTACTCCGCTGCGCTCCGCGCTGACGGCGTCGGCGCGCCGACGATCAACCGGACGCTCGGCGTCCTCCAGGGCGTCTTCCACCGGGCGGTCGAATGGCGGCGGCTCCAGTGGAACCCCGTCCTGGGCGTCCGCCGGCTCACTCACGTCCGTGACGAGTCGATCGACGCACGCACACCCGAGACCGTCGAGACGATCCGCGCGCAGCTCGAGCCCGCTGACGCGGCGCTCGTGAGCGTTCTCGCCTACGAGGGATTGCGGCCCGGCGAGGCCTTCGCGCTCCAATGGCGCGACGTCGTCGACGACCACGGCCGGGCGCGGACCAGGCTCCTCGTCCAGAGGGCCATCTCGGGCGAGCAGCTCTCCACGACGAAGTCACAGCGCGCCCGCGAACCCGAACTGTTCGCGCCGGTCGCGAAGGAACTCATCGAGCTCTACGCGGCGTCCGGCCGCCCAGGGCCGTTCACGCTTGTCTTCTCCGATAGCGAGGACGGCTACCTGCGCCGGCAGAACTGGCGCCGCCGCGTCTGGATCCCTGCGCTGCGCCGCGCCGGGCTCGCCTACTTCCGCACCTACGACCTCCGACACACCTGCGCCACGCTGCTGCTCTACGAAGGACGCACCGTCAACGAAGTCGCCGACCACCTCGGCCACGCCGACCCCGGCTTCACCGCCCGCACATACGCCCACGTCATGCGCGACGCCGCGAAGCGCCGCCGCGTCCCGATCGCCCGTGCGATAACGGCCGCTCGCCGTAGACCCCTGGTAGACCCCTCGGCCTCCGGATCAGAGATGGTCGCCGGTGACTCAGGCAAGAAATCCCTGCAAATAGACAGAGCCGACGCGCGGATTCGAACCGCGGACCCCTTCATTACGAGTGAAGTGCTCTACCAGCTGAGCTACGTCGGCGCGGGTGCCCAGTCTAGCGGGGGGCCGTCAGGGTTGGCGCCGGCGGGACCGGGCGGCTTCTGCCTTTGCCTCGCGGACCTGCTGCGGGGTCGGCGGCTTGCCGGAGAGCGGGCGGGCGCCTTCGGGGCGGAGGCCGTCGAGCAGAATTCCGAGGTAGCGCCGTGAGGCGCCCGGAGTGGTGCGCTCGAGGGTGAGGCCCGCGTGGCCGAGCGCGTTGACCAGGAAGCCGATGTCCTGGGCGGTGACGTCGCCCCGGATCGCGCCCGCCTCCTGGGCGCGGCGGAGGAGGAGCTCGACCGACTCGGTCACCTCGTCCACCAGCTCCTCGATTCCGGCTCGGTCGAACAGCTCGCTCCCGGTCGCCTCGCAGAGGCAGCGATCGTCGATGTTCGCCGCGACCACCCACTCCATGAACTCGCCAACCGCGGCGGCCGGGTCGTCGGAGTCGCAGGCCGCGCGGGCGCGGGCGCTGATCGCCGTCAGCTCCCGCTCGAGGATCGCCGCCACCAGATCGTCCTTGGTCGGGAACCGGCGGAAGATCGTCGCCGTCCCGACCCCGGCGAGCGCCGCAACCTCGGCGACGCTCGCGTCGAGGCCCTGCTCCGCGAAGACGACACGCGCGGCCTCGAGGATCCGCTCGAGGTTGCGCTGCGCGTCGGCGCGGAGATGGGGAACCTCGACGACCATCAGACGGGAACCGCCACCGGCTCCTCGGCCCCGATCGAGGCGACGTGATGCGGCCGGATCAGCGCGACGATCACGACGAGCCCGGCCAGCATCAGCCCGGCGCCGACCAGGAACGCGAGCTGGAAGCCGTCGACCAGCGCCACCGCGTGTGAGGCACCGTGGACGTGCACCGTGCGGCTCGCGGCCAGCGTCGACAGCACCGCCAGCCCGAGTGAGCCTCCGACCTGCTGCGACGTGTTGAAGAGGCCCGACGCGAGCCCCGCGTCGGACGGCTCGATATTCGTGGTCGCAATCAGCGTCACCGGGACGAACGTCAGCCCCATTCCGATCGACATCACGACCAGGCCCGGGAAGAGATCGCCGAAGTACGTGCCGTGGGTGGAGATACCGCTGAGCAGGATCAGGCCCAGCGCGGCCAGGGCGATCCCGATCACCGGCACCGCCCGCGGCCCGATCACGCGGATCAGGGGTTGCGCCAGCACTGCGCCGATCACGATCCCCACCGTTACGGGCACAAACCCGAAGCCGGCCTTGAGCGGGCTGTAGTGGAGGATCTCCTGCACGTAGATCGAGGCGAAGTAGAACATCCCGAAGAGGCCCGAGATGACGAACAGCATCGCCAGGTTCGCGCTCGTCAGCGAGCGCACCCGGAAGATCCCGAGCCGGATCAGCGGCGCCCGGGAGCGCAGCTCGATCACCACGAATGCGACGAGCAGCGCGACCGCGAGCGCGAACAGGCCGAGCGTTCGGCCCGACGTCCAGCCGTACTCCTGGGCCTTGACGATGTCGTAGACGAGCACGAGCAGGCCCGCGGTCACCGTGGTCGCACCGGCGATGTCGACCGTCTCCGGGAGGTCGTCGGCGCGCGTGTTCGCGATGTAGCGAGCGGCGAGGGCGAACGCCACGATGCCGATCGGCAGGTTGATGAAGAACACCCAGCGCCAGGAGAGCGTGTCGGTCAGGAGGCCGCCGAGCATCAGCCCGACGGCACCGCCGCCGGCCGCGATCGCGCTCCAGATCCCGAGCGCCTTCGTGCGCTCGCGACCCTCGGCGAAGGTGGTCGTGACGATCGAGAGCGCGGCCGGCGAGACGAGCGCCGCCCCGAGGCCCTGCGCGGCGCGGCCGGCGATCAAGATCCCCGACGAGCCGGCGATGCCGTTGACGAGCGACGCGATCGTGAACACGGCGACCCCCGCCATGAACAGGCGCTGGCGACCGAAGAGGTCGGAGGCGCGCCCGCCCAGCAGCAGGAAGCCGCCGAAGACCAGCCCGTAGGCGTTGACGACCCACTGCAGGTTCACCGGCGAGAAGCCGAGCCCATGCTGGATCGAGGGGAGCGCCACGTTCACGATCGTCGCGTCGAGCACGACCATGAACTGCGCGACGCAGACCAGGACGAGGATGAACCACCGATTCACAGGACGAGCACTCACTCCGTCAGCCACCTTTCCCTAAGCGAACTCTACGATCCGGTTAAGGTAGCAGAAGCGAACTGGCCGGTTCGCTTCGCACGGTGGGCCCCGGTTGCAACCGTTAAATAGGTTCACCGAGCCGGTTGCGCTTTCATCCCCCGCCTCCGTTGACCTTCCGCCCACCGGCCTTGCGGCCTTCTGCGTACCAGCCCTCAGAAGCAGCTTCGACTTACTCGCGCTCCGTACTCGGTGCGAAGGGGAAGCTACGCACTCCCGGCGTGTTCGGCAAGGGTGGTGTGACGGCGAAATTCGCTACGAGCGTCAACTTCTTCCACGAGTCACGCGCTCCACCGTGGTAGACCGCGCGGATGAGCCGGCGCGGATGGGTGCTCTTCGGAGCGATGTGCGTGATCTGGGGCGTCCCCTACCTGATGATCCGGGTCGCGGTGCGCGAACTGACGCCGGTGACGCTCGCGTTCGCGCGCACCGGTGTCGCTGCTCTGATCCTGCTGCCGATTCCGTCCACCCGGCGCGGGCTGCGCGGACTGGTGCCCCACTGGCGCCCTCTCGTCGCGTTCGCTGCGGTCGAGATGGGCGTGCCGTGGCTGCTGCTCGCGACCGCCGAGCGGCACCTGACGAGCTCGCTGACCGGCCTGCTGATCGCAGCGGTGCCCCTGATCGGCGCCGTCGTCTTCTGGCTCACCGGCGGCGACGAGCGCCTCGGCGGACGGCGGCTCGGCGGGCTGCTGATCGGCTTCGCCGGCGTAGCTGCCATCGTCGGGCTGAACGTCGGCGGCTCGAGCCCCGTCGCGCTCGTCGAGATCGCCGTGGTCGCGACCGGGTACGCGGCCGGGCCGATCATCTTCGCACGCTTCCTGAGCGGCCTCCCCGGCCTGCCGGTGCTGACGGCGTCGCTCACCCTCTGCGCGATCGCCTACGCCCCGCTCGCCGCCACCCGACTGCCGCACACGCTCCCCTCCGGGCGCGTGCTCGCCGCGGTGGCCGGGCTCGCCGTGCTCTGCACCGCGATCGCGTTCCTCCTCTTCTTCCCCCTGATCGCCGAGGCCGGACCGGTGCGGGCGACGGTGATCACGTACGTCAACCCCGCGGTCGCCGCCGCCGTCGGCGTCGCCGTCCTCGACGAGCCGTTCACCGCCGGGATGGGCGCCGGCTTCGTGCTCGTGCTCGCCGGCTCCGTGCTCGCCGCCCGAGGCGGGGCAGCGCGCGCGGGCCGCGCCCCCGCCGTCTAACGCGCGCGCTTGCGCGCGGCGGCGATCGTCTCCTCGGCCTCGCTGCGGTTCCCGAACCCGCTCGTCACCACCGTCCCCGCGTGGTCGAGGTCCTTGTACACCTGGAAGAAATGCTCGATCTCGTCGCGCAGCTCCGAGGGGATGTCGTGGATGTCGGCGAGCCGGCCCCAGGTCGGGTCGTTCAACGGCACGCAGATCACCTTCTCGTCCGGGCCCTTCTCGTCGGACATGTGGAAGACGCCGATCGGCCTGACGCGGATCCGGCAGCCGGGGAACGTCGGGTCGCTGACGAGAACGAGGGCATCGAGCGGGTCGCCGTCCTCGGCCAGCGTCCCCTCGACGTAGCCGTAATCCGACGGGTAGCTCATCGACGTGAACAGGCGCCGGTCGAGCACGATGCCGCCGATCTTCTCGTCCCACTCGTACTTGTTCCGCGAGCCGCCCGGGATCTCGACGAAGACAACGTCGGTCATCGGCCGGCCCGCGTCCACCACTCGGCGAGGAGAGTCGTCACGACCCAAGGCTACCGGCCGGCCGCGACGGCGAAGCGCACGCGGGCGCGGCGCCTCGGGCCGGTCAGTTCAACTCGCGCGCCAACTGAACGAAAAGCGCCTCGAGCGCGAGCTGCGGTGCGAGGTTGAACTCCTCGAGCCTCCGCCAGGTGTCGCGGACGACCTCGGCTGCCCGCTCTGCGCCGAGCAGCCGCTCGCGCGTCGCGTCGGCTCGCAGCTCGTCGATCCGGTCGACGTGCATCGCCGCCTGCTCGGCGCCCACGCCGACGACGACCAGGTCGCGATACCAGCCTGCGAGCTCCTCGAGTTGGGCCAACAACTCCTCCCGCTCGGCGCCACGCTGGGCGCGGCGCACGCGTTGCTCGGCCTCGCGCGCCGGCAGCTCGAGCCCGCGCACTCTCACATTCTCGACCTCCTTCGCGTCGGCCCCGCGCTCACGAGCGCTCTCGAGCAGCGCGGCAGCGGCCTCCGCAGGCTCGAAGGCGGGCTCGCGGTAGACGGCGCGAGCCTGGGCGAGCAACGCCTGCCGCCGTCGCGCCGCGTTCGGGTCGAGGAGCCGCTCCAGCCGATCGAGGCGCCCGCCTGCGACCCGGGCGAGAGCCACGCGCTCGGCCTCGGCGAGCCCGGGCGCGCGCATGTCGACCGCATCCCGGATCGCCCGCTCGGAGAGCCGCGTGAACGGCACGAGCTGGCAGCGCGACCGGATCGTCTCCGAGATCGGCCCGAGCTCGTCCGCGACGAGCACGATCACCGCATAGGGGGGCGGCTCCTCGAGATCCTTGAGGAGCGCGTCGGCGGCGTCCTCGTTCATCAGGTGGGCGCTGAGGACGAGGTAGACGCGCCGGTCGGCCTCGAAGGGCCGCATGTGCAGGTCGCGGCGCAGCTCGCGGATCGCGTCGATCCGGATCATCTCGCCGAGCGCGTCGAGTTCGTACAGGTCGGGGTGCACGGCGCGGGTCGTGCCGAGCAACTCGCGGGCGAACGCCCGGGCGAGCTCGCGCTTGCCGACGCCGGCCGGGCCGTGGAAGAGGTAGGCGTGCGCAGGCCCCTCGACGACCGCCGCGTCGAGGAGACGCTTCGCCTCCTGCTGCTCCCTAGAGCGCTCGAACCTGCTCACGTACCTGCTCCGCGATCTCCTCCGCCGGCTGCGACGCGTCCAGCGCGACGATCCGCTCCGGGAAGAGGGTCGCCAGCTCGCGGTAGGCATCCGCCACGGACGTCCTGAAGGCCTCGTCCTCCCGTTCGATCCGGTCGAGCTCGGTTCCCTGCCGCCCGCGCGCAGCGCCCGCCTCGAGCAGGAGCACGAACGTCCTGCCGGGCATGAGGCCCCCGGTGACGGCCCGGTTCAGCTCGAGCACCCGCTCGACGCCGAGGCCCCGCGCGATCCCCTGGTAGGCGAGCGACGAGTCCAGATAGCGGTCGCAGACCACCCAGGCGCCTCGCTCGAGCGCCGGCCGGATCACGGTCTCGACGTGCTCTGCCCGCGCCGAGGCGAACAGCGTCGCCTCCGCCCAGGGACTCATCGCCGGCCCGTGCAGGACGAGATCGCGGATCGCCTCGCCGAACGGCGTCCCACCGGGCTCGCGGGTCGCGACGACCTCACCGTCCCGCTCGCGCAACCACCCGGCCAGCAGCGCCGCCTGGGTCGTCTTCCCGGATCCGTCCTGTCCCTCGAAGGTGATGAACACGCCATGGCTACGATACGGCGTGTGAAGGCGGCGGTCACCGGAGGCGCCGGGTTCATCGGCTCGAACCTCGTCGATGCACTCGTCGAGCGTGGAGACGAGGTGGTCGCGATCGACGATCTCTCCTGCGGCCACCGCGAGTATGTCAACCCCGCCGCCACGTTCGTGGAGCGGGACATCCGTGACGGGCTCGACCTCGCCGGCGTCGACGTCGTCTTCCACCTCGCGGCCCAGACCGACGTCCAGACGTCGCTCAGCCGGCCCGCCGACGACGCGCTCGTCAACGTGGTCGGCACCGTTCGCGTGGCCGAGGCCGCGCGCAGCGTGGGCGCGCGAATCGTGTTCACCTCGACCGGCGGCGCGATCTACGGCGAGTGCGACGGCCCCGCGCCCGAGACGAGCCCGCTGCGTCCGCTCTCGCCGTACGGGATCGCCAAGCTCTGCGCCGAGGAGTACCTCGCCGGCTGGAACCGGATCCACGGGACACGCCACGTCGTCGCCCGACTCGCCAACGTCTACGGGCCGCGGCAGTCCGCGAGCCTCGAGGGCGGGGTCGTGTCGATCTTCCTCGACCGGCTCAGAGGAGACCAGGAGACGGTGATCTTCGGTGACGGGCTGCAGACACGCGACTTCGTCTACGTCGGCGACGTCGTCGACGCGCTGCTCGCCGCCGCCGAGCACGACGGCGGCGTCTTCAACGTCGGCACCGGCGACGAGACGACCGTCATGGCGCTGCACGAAGCCTGCGCCGACGTCGCGGGCAGCGAGCGTGTGCCGCGCCTCGAGGCGGCGCGCCTCGGTGACGTTCGCCGGTCGGTGCTCGACGCCTCGCTCGCCGCTGCCGAGCTCGACTGGGGCGCCCGGATGCCGCTCGCAGACGGACTCGCGCGCACGCTGGCCTGGGCGAACGGGTCGGCTCGGTAGGCGAAGGATTCGCGCGGCACCCGACGAAGTCGGGAGCCCCGTGGACGCCCCGCTGCACTCGCCTCACGACCTGATCCGCCCCTGGCGCAGGGCGACGCTCGTCGCGAGCGGGATCGCCGCGATCGAGCTCGTGCTGCTTGTCGGAGCGGGCGCCCTCCTGGTGGCGAAGCCGCTTGCGCATGCGCTCCGCAACCACGCCCAGGCCACGGCGACGGCGGCCGCGCGCACGCCGGCGCCCACCAAGCAGGCCGAGCAGGCGATCAAGCACCAGGCCGCACCGGCCGGCAAGGCGCGCCCCCGAAACCACGTCAGGATCATGGTCTTCAACGGCAACGGTCACGCCGGCGCCGCCGGAAGGGCCGCGAGCACGCTCCACGGGCTCGGGTGGGTGATCGCCGGAACCGCGAACGCGCGGCGGCAGGACTACGCGACCAGCGTGGTCATGTACCGGCCCGGCTATCGGGCCGAGGGCGTGCGCCTCGCCCGCGACCTGCACGCGAAGGTCGTCGCGCCGCTCGACGGGATCCGCCCGAGCGCTCTCGACGGCGGCGAGCTCGCCGTCATCCTCGGCGCCTGAGCCGTCAGCACTTCGGCTTGCCGGAGTTGACCAGCTTCAGCGCCCTCGCGTAACCGTCGTTGTAGGTCGGGTTCCGGCCGTCGAGTACCGTCGACCGGTTGAAGGCGGGGTACGCCGCACGCGGGCACTTGCGGACGTCCAGGTCGAAGGACGCGAGCGAGTACCAGGCGAACGCGTTGTCGGGCTGAACCTGCGTCGCCTTGACCAGGTAGCCGTAGGCCAGCTGGTTCGCGTGCCTGTACGCGGCGGAGTGTGTGTTCCGGATGCCCGCGCCGATGCTGATCTGGGCGGTCGCAGCGGTCAGCAACGGGTCAATCGAGAGCGGATCGACCGACCGTGCGCGTTTCGCGAGGGTGATCGCCTGCGCGTCGTCGATTCCGAGCACAGCCTGCGCCTGGTCGTCCCAGCGATTGCCGAGCCAGACGGCGGCCAGTGAGAAGACGAGCGCCAGGGCAAGCCCGCTGGCGGTGACCACCGTGAACGGGCGCGGCCTCGGCCGCGTCGAAGGCCGTACCGCCAGGGCGCCCGCGATGAAGAACACGGGGGCCGACACGGCGACGAAGTCCCAGTCGATGTCGAGCAGGCCGTGCAGGAAGTACGCGGGCAGGGCAAGCGCGAGCGCGAGCTGCGGGCCCGGCCTGCGGCGTCCGGCGACGACGAGCCAGCCGACCGAGACGCCGAGCAGGAGCAGCCCGACGATCCCGGTCTCGCTCAGGAACTGCACCGGCAGGTCGTGCGGCTCGATCGTCTGGTCGAGGCTCGAGGCGCGATACCGCTGATTCGTGAACGCGAACGAGCCCGCCCCGGTCCCTTGTACGCGGTCAGCCGACCAGCCCTGCCAGGCCTGCGTCCACCACTCCCAGCGGAAGTTGGAGCCCGAGGAGAGCAGGCGGCCCGACGAGTTCGTCAGCTCGGTCCCGGTCGGGCTCGTGAACGAATGCCACCACGTACGCGCATGGGTCGCACCGACCCCGATCGCCGCGACCAAGCAGAGCGTCACGACCCCGATCACCGCGCGCCTGAGAGCCAGCGTCGCGACCGGCGCGCGGCGGCGGGCGAGCACGGCCGCGATCGCAGCGTCGACGAGCAGCACCACGCCGAAGACCAGACCGTCGCGGACCCGTGTCGTGTGCGTCTGGCCGTCGCTCGTCAACCCCGAGAGCGAGAAGGCGACCGCCAGCGCCCCCGCCGCCGGCACCCCGGCGGCGACGAGCGTGGTGAGCGCCTCGGCCCACGCCCGGGAGAGCACCACCCAGAGCGCGACCACCACGACAGCGACGATCACGCCGCCGCGCGAATAGGTCAGCCCGATCGCGACGATCCAGCCGTAGACGAGCAGCGTCCCCGAGCTGCGCAGGCGGGTCGCGAGGCAGAGGCCGACCGGCAGTGCAATGTCGCCGAGCAGTGCGAGGCTGTTCCAGTAGCCGACGGGCCCGCGCAGGCGGGCGATCCGACCGTAGTCCTCGTACAGCCAGGGCAGGACCTTGCCCGCGAGCGACCAGACACAGACGGCGCCGAGCAGCGCCGAGAAGCCGTAGAGCAGGCGCCGCGGCTCGGCGCCGAGCAGCGCACCGACGAGCGCGAAAGCCACGTAGACGAACGAGCGGTTCGCGTAGCTCCAGCTCCGGTCGGGCTCGATCGACCACGCGACCGAGACCGCACACCACACCGCCAGCGCGCCGAGCGGGACGAGCGCGACCAGCCCGGACGGACGGCTGCGAGCGGCGAAGAAGGCGAGTGCGAGCAGCGCCGCGGCGCCGCCGAGCCACGGCAGCGAACCATCTCCGAGGCCGCCGCCGAAGAAGAGCGCGGCCCCGACGAGCGCGAGTGCGGGAAGAAGCGGCGACCGAAGTTCGGGTGTCAGCCGCATCCCGTTCGACGCTAGCATCCGCGTCTGACTGTGCCAGCCGCGCTAACAATCGCCTTACACCGCCACAACCGGGCGCATATTCTCGTCCGGGACACTCGTCATCATCCCCGAGTGCAGTAGCGCCGCCGTCAACAGCCGTCACCCAGTGAGCCCCCACAAGAACTACCTCGTCGTCGTGATGCTGCTTTGCGGAGCGTTCGTGGCCGGCGTGCCTGCCGCGACGGCTGCACCGGCCGCCAACGTCCCGTGCTGGAAGCAACTGCTGAACGACTGGTACGACGGGACGATCAACAACATCTACCCGCTTCCGTGCTACCGGCAGGCGATCAACCACCTGCCGCCCGACGTGGAGGCTTACTCGAGCGCCAAGGACGACATCCTCGCGGCCGAGCAGGCGGCGGCACGCCACCAGCACGCCCCGAACGAGAGCTCGCCGCCGCCGACCGGGACGACGACCGACGACGACGACGACGACCGCGACCACGACCGCGACCACGACGGCACCGGCGCCGACGACCACCACGCCGGCCACGACGACACCGGATACGAACCCGGCGAAGAAGAAGGGCGGCTTCGCAGGCGTCCTCGCGGACCTGACTCCCGGCGACCCACAGTCCTTTCCGCTGCCGCTGCTCGTGCTCGGGGCGCTGGCGATCCTGCTCGTCCTCGCAGGCGGCGCCGGGATGATCTGGCAGCGCCGCCACCCGCGCGACGACGCATAGATCCGCGGGCCGGGCGGCGCGAGCCGCGCCACCGGTAGACTGAATCTCCCGGTGGGCTCTCCTAATAGACGCTATTTGCAGGTTTTTTATCTTTCCGTCCGACGCCCGGCCTACGCTGCTCGGTCCGCTCGTCAACGCGACGTCGTCGTCGCTCGGTTGGCGTGGCGTTCATGACGGCCGACGGAGGGAAAGGAAGACAGATGGCGTCGCTCGAGCAGGAAAACGCGTCCGCAGCACAGGAGAGCCCACGGGAGAGCAAGGTTCAGATCGGCCCCGACGAGCTCGTGAATACCGTCGCTAGGGAGGACGCCAGCCTCGCCGTTCGCCGGTACTTCACCATCCCGGGCCGCGACCCCTTCGACGAGGTCGAGTGGGAGCAGCGCGACGCTTTCATCCCCGGGAAGGACAAGCCGGCCTTCGACCAGAAGGGCGTCGAGTTCCCCAAGTTCTGGTCGCAGACGGCGACGAACATCGTCGCGCAGAAGTACTTCCGCGGCCGCATGAGCTCGCCCGAGCGCGAGTCCTCCGTGCGCCAGATGATCGGCCGTGTCGTGACGACGATCGGGACCTGGGGTCGCGAGGGCGGCTACTTCCAGACCGACGACGAGGCCCAGACCTTCGAGGACGAACTGAAGGCGATCCTCGTCAACCAGCGCGCGGCGTTCAACTCGCCCGTGTGGTTCAACGTCGGCTTCGAGGAGAAGCCGCAGTGCTCGGCGTGCTTCATCCTCTCGATCGACGACTCGATGGACTCGATCCTCGACTGGATCCGGCGCGAAGGGGTCATCTTCCGCGGCGGGTCCGGCTCGGGCATCAACCTGTCCCGGCTGCGCTCGTCGAAGGAACAGCTTTCGAAGGGTGGCTACGCCTCCGGCCCGGTGTCGTTCATGCGCGGCGCGGATGCCTCGGCCGGGACGATCAAGTCGGGCGGCAAGACGCGCCGCGCGGCGAAGATGGTCGTCCTCGACGTCGACCACCCGGACATCCTCGAGTTCGTCTGGTGCAAGGCGCGCGAGGAGGAGAAGGCGCGCGTGCTCGAGCAGGCCGGCTACGACATGTCCCTCGACTCGGCCGACTGGTCGTCGATCCAGTACCAGAACGCGAACAACTCGGTCCGCGTCTCCGACTCGTTCATGGAGGCGGTCGAGGCCGACACCGACTGGAACCTGACCGCCCGTGTCGACGGCTCGGTCGTCGACACGATCAAGGCCCGCGACCTGCTGCGCCAGATCGCCGACGCAGCCTGGCGCTGCGCCGATCCCGGCGTGCAGTACGACACGACGATCAACTCGTGGCACACGCTCCCGAACACCGGGCGGATCAACGCGTCGAACCCCTGCAGCGAGTACATGTCGATCGACGACTCGGCGTGCAACCTCGCCTCGCTCAACCTGATGAAGTTCCGCCGCGACGACGGAGAGCTCGACGTGGAGGCGTTCGAGCATGCCTGCGACGTCGTCTTCCTGGCACAGGAGATCGCAGTCGGCAACTCCTCGTATCCGACGCCGGAGATCGAGCGGAACGCGAAGGCCTACCGCCAGCTCGGGCTCGGCTACGCGAACCTCGGCGCGCTGCTGATGGCGCGCGGGCTCCCGTACGACTCCGACGAGGGCCGCGCCTATGCGGCGGCGATCACCGCCCTGATGACCGGCCGCGCCTACCGCAAGTCGGCCGAGATCGCGGGCCGGATGGGTCCGTTCGCGGGCTACCAGCCGAACGCCGCGGCGATGATCGGCGTGATCGCGAAGCACCGTGCCGCGGTCGGCAACATCGGCGACGCCCAGACGGTCCCTGCCGACCTGCTCGGGGCCGCGCGCAAGGCCTGGGACGACGCGCTCGACCTGGGCGAGGTGCACGGCTACCGGAACGCGCAGGCGACCGTGCTCGCGCCGACCGGCACGATCAGCTTCATGATGGACTGCGACACCACCGGGGTCGAGCCGGACTTCTCGCTCGTCAAGTCGAAGAAGCTCGTCGGCGGCGGCGAGATCACGATCGTGAACAAGACGGTGCCGCTCGGGCTCGAGAAGCTCGGCTATGCGCCGTCCGAGATCGACGAGATCGTCGCCTACATCGACGAGCGCAACACGGTCGTCGGCGCGCCGTACGTGAAGACCGAGCACTACCCGGTGTTCGACTGCGCCATCGGCGACCGGGCCGTCCACTACGGCGGCCACGTGAAGATGATGGGCGCGATCCAGCCGTTCATCTCCGGGGCGATCTCGAAGACGGTCAACCTTCCCGAGAGCGCGACGATCGATGATGTCGCGGGCGTCTACCGGGACGCCTGGAAGCTCGGCGTCAAGGCGATCGCGATCTACCGCGACAACTGCAAGGTCGCCCAGCCGCTCTCGGGCAAGGCCGAGAAGGGCCAGGGGACGCTCGCTCCCGCGGGCGGCCCGGTCGGCACGCTGGCCGCGCCGCGGCGCCGGCGGCTGCCCGACGATCGCACCGAGGTGGGGCGCAAGTTCCGCGTCGGCGAGTACGAGGGCTACATCCACGTCGGGCTGTTCGACGACGGCACCCCGGGCGACATCTTCCTCGACATCGCCAAGGAGGGCACGACCCTCGCCGGCCTGATGAACTCGTTCATGATCGCGGTCTCGCTCGGGCTCCAGTACGGCGTCCCGCTCGAGGTCTACGTCTCGAAGTTCTCCCACATGCGCTTCGAGCCGTCGGGCCCGACCAACGACCCCGACATCCGCACCGCCAAGTCGATCGTCGACTACGTCTTCCGCTGGATGGGCAAGAAGTTCCTCACCGTCGACCAGCAGGAAGAGGTCGGCATCCTCTCACCGGAGGTTCGGGCCCGCCTCGCGCAGGCCTACGCCGCGGGCGCCCCGGAGGCGCCCAACCTCGAACATCCCGCCCTCGAGCATCCGACCCGCGGCCAGACCGCCCTCTTCAACACCCACGAGGACGCCGTCGAGTGCGCCCGCTGCGGCGGGCGGATGGTCCGTGCCGGCACCTGCTACACCTGCCGCGACTGCGGCACCTCGACCGGCTGCGGCTAGGCCAAGCGGCGTCCGCGCCCCAGGCAGAGCGGCCGCCATATTCCAGCGAACAGGGCGAGGGCCCGGGAGATCCCGGCCCTCGTCTTGATCGCTTGCCGGTCGACGCCGCCGGCGTCAGCGACGCATGCCGGCCCTCGATCATGGTCGGGCCTCGTCTGCAGGCGTGATCTCGACCGTGGCCGTGAGTGTCTCTCCTCACGGCTGCCCCGAGCGGGCTACCGGCCGGGGGGCGGCCCCGGCGGCCCGAGGATCTCCATGCCGTGCTTCGCGCCGGCGGGAAGAAGCCGCGCCAGGTCCGGCGGGCCCTCGAGCGGCGGCGGGAGAACGCGTTCGCCAGCCGGCTCGCCGATCTCTCTCAGGAATCCCTCGAACAGAAACGGCCGGAAGCCGACCAGAGCTCGGCCTCCGGCCGGGCCGGCGATAAACGTGTGCGGAACACCCCTGGGACCGAAGGCGAAGCCGCCGGCGGGCAGCGTCAACTCGGCGTCGCCGACATGGAAGGTGAACTGCCCCTCGAGGACGTAGAACCACTCGTCCTCGTCGGGATGCACATGCCAGGGAGAGCCCTCTCCTGCTCGGACCTCGATCTCGAGGAGACCGTACTGCCCGTCGGTGTCCTCGCCGCCGATCTTGATCGTCTCGAGCATGCCGAGGAGCCAGAACGCCTCGCCCTCGTCGGCGCCGATCCCGTACCCGAGCTTTCCTCGCTCCGAAGCTGTGACGGTCATCTCAAGTCCTTTCCGCTCGTCTGATAAGCTCTGCAACTGTCCGATAGAGAACTGTTGCAAAGCGAGCAATCCCATATAGAACCATCTCTGTCAAGCCCCTCTGCGGAGCGGCTGCGCGCGTGGCGGCTCTTCTTCGAGAGCGCGCTGGCACTCCTCGACCTGCTCGACGCCGAGCTCGAGCAGGAAGCCGGAATCCCGCTGCGCTGGTACGACGTCCTCATCCAGCTCGAAGAGTCGCCGGAAGGCATCGCGATGAACGCGCTCGCGGACGGGATCCTGTACAGCAAGAGCGGCTTCACCCGCGTCGTCGACCGCATGGAAGAGAGCGGGCTCGTCCTTCGCGTGCGCCCGCAACACGACCGGCGCTCGATCCTCGTCGTCCTCACCCAGCACGGCACCGAGACGATGGAGCGGGCCCGGCGCTACCACCGGGACGGGATCGAGCGACACTTCTCACAGCACCTGTCCGACCGCGAGATCAAGGCCCTCACCCGCGCCCTCGAGAAGATCAGCGCCCACGCCCGCCCGCTTCGCCCCGGGCGCATCCGCGGCTAGAACGGCTCGCCGAGCGCGGCGGGGTCGCGTTCGGGATCCCGAACTCCCCGGATCACGAGCGGAAAGATCAACGTGGTGATGCCGCCGATCAGCCCGGCCATGACGAGAGTCGCGCGGACGCCGAGGTCGTCCGCGACGAATCCGATCGCGACGAACCACATCGGCATCAGGCTCGTTCCGAACATCCAGTCGAGACTCGTGACGCGGCCGAGCACCTCGCGTGGCACGAGCCGGTGCAGCATCGTTCCCCACGTTGCCTGCCCGAATGCAATACCGAGGCCGCCGATGAATCCCAGCGCGAGGAGCTGACCGACCGTCCCGGCGACGCCGTACCCGGCGACCACCAGAAGCGCGAGCGCCCAACCTGCATACATGACCAGCACGAAGGGTCTCACCAGGCCGATCTGGCCGTACGCGAACGCGGCGATGACCGAACCGACCGCGCTCGCCGCATAGACGAGGCCGAGTGCCGTCGCCGAGGCGTGCAGATCGTTCTTGACCAGGGCGGGAAGCAGGACGTATCGGGCCGCCGGCCCGACCATCACGATCGCCGACACGAGCAGCGTCGCCCATAACCAGGTGCGCCCGCGGACGAACGCGAACCCCTCGCGCAGCTCGCGCCACGCGGAACGCTCCGCCACGTGCGCGAAGGGACGAGGCGTCAACGCGAGCGCCGTCGCCGTCGAGACGACGAAGCTCGCCGCGTCGACCACGAACGCGGCGCCGACACCGGAGGCCGCGATCAGAACGCCCGCCAGTGCCGGGCCGACGACCGTCGAGACCGGCCGCACGACCTGATCGAGCGAGTTCGCTTCGACGAGCAGGTCGCGCGGGACGATCTCCGGCACGATCGACCCGAACGCGGGCGCGAACAGCGCGTCCCCGACCCCGGTCAGCGCGGCGAGCGCCGCCAGCTGCCAGAGCCGCAGATCGTGTGCGATCGCGAGCGCTCCCAGCGCTCCGACGGAGACCACGCGAACGAGGTCGGCCGTGATCATCAGCTTGCGCCGCTCGAAGCGATCGGTCAGCACGCCGCCGGCAAGCAGCACGAGCGCCATCGGCGCGACGTAGGCGCCCGCGATCCAGCCGAGCGTCGAGGGACTGCCCGAGAGCTCGTACGTCTGCCACCCGAGCGCGACGAGCAGGATCCCGTCGCCGATCAGCGAGACGGTCATCCCGGTCCACAGCAGGGCGAAGTCGCGAATGCGGAGCGGCTCGAGCATGCGGGGCGCGCGCATCGTTCGATTATTCAGCTGCGGGACCCGTCCCAGGTCCCCCAGCTCGCGCCGTCGCGCTGTCGCATTGCAAGACACGACACCGCCGTGACGGCCACGCGCAACCTCACTTTCATCGTATTCTGATGTAAATTGCGTGCGCCCGCTGGCCGTCAGGCGCCGAACCTGCGAATCCGAAAGGAGTTGGTCATGTCTCCGTTCGAGCGGCTGAGCCTGGTCTTGCGCGCCATCATGGAAGCCGCAATCGTCGCCGCACTCGCCTACTGGGGCGTCCATGCCGGTGATGGAGCGACCGCCGAAGTCGCATTAGGTGTCCTCGTGCCCGCGGCCGGGTTCGGCTTCTGGGGTGCCGTCGACTTCCACCAGGCGGGTCGGCTCGCCGAGCCGCTGCGCCTCGCGCAGGAGCTCGTAGTCTCCGGGCTCGCTGCCCTCGCCCTCTACGCGGCCGGCCGGCACGTGCTCGGCCTCGCCCTCGCCGCCCTCTCGCTCGTCTACCACGGACTCGTGTACCTGACCGGTGGACGTCTTCTGAAGCTCACGGCCGATATCTGACGGAGATCTACGGTCGCCACGGGGAGATTCCCCGATGCGCGGCCCGAGGCTCCTCGGCATGCTCGAAGAGGACGAGTCGAAGGAGGAGACCAGCCGTGAAACGCCGCACCGCAATCGCAACCGCCGCCCTCACGTTCGGGGCGGCAACCGCAACGTACTTCGGGCTCCTGCGGGACCGGCACATGCACTGGGGGGCGACCCCGGACGAGGCTGCCGGAGCGCTACCCGGCGACGAGTTGATGCCCCATGCGGACGTCGTCGCGACCCGGGTCGTCGAGATCGGCGCTCCGCCGGCGGCCGTCTGGCCGTGGCTCGTCCAGATGGGGCCGGGACGCGGCGGCGCCTACACCTACGACTGGATCGAGCGCCGGCTCGGCGTCGACATCCGCAACACCGACCGGATCATCCCGGAGCTCCAGCACCTCGCCCCCGGCGACGAGATCCCGATGCCCGGGTACTCGATGCGAGCCGAGATCGTCGACCCGGAGCGCACGCTCGCACTCCGCTCGAGCGACGGCCGCTGGGTGTGGTCGTTCGAGCTCGTCCCGGTCGGCAGCCGGACGCGCCTGCTCAGCCGCAACCGCTTCGACACCTCCCGGTACGGGCTGAAGGACTGGCTCGGCTACGCGGTGATGGAGCCGGGATCGTGGGTGATGGAGCGCAAGATGCTGCTGACGATCAAGCGAAACGCCGAACGGCTCGCCCTCACCCGGCAGATCACCGCAGCCGCCACCGCAAGGCGCATCGGTGCGCGGGCGCCCGTGGCCTGAGCTCGGCCGCAGCGAGCCCAGAACCACGGCCGCCGGCCTAGACCTCCCGATCGCGGCGCATGTGCGCCGGCGTCAGGGACGGTCGAAGATGGCGTGGGTGCCGACTCGGCGCCAGGTGATGTGTGGCTCGCCCGCGACGGCGGATTCGCCGTACTCGAACGTGGCCCGTCCGTCGTCTGCCCAGGTCAACTCGAAGATGCCGGCTCCACCCTTGACGCCCTTGACCCGGAGCCCTTTGCGGAACCCCTTCCCGGCGCGCAGATCGTCGACGAATTGTCCGACCGCAGCGAGAAACGCGGCTTGCTGAGTCGGCGAAAGCGCGTCGAAGTCGGCTCCGAAGCGCGCGAGCCAGGCGAAGGTCGGCAACGCCTGCTATGAGGCCGTTCGCCGGCGGCGGCGCTTGGCGCGGGCGCCGAGGGCGCCGAGGAACTCGTCCTCCGAGCCAAACAACTCGATCCGGCCGGCGTCGCGGTCCGTGTCGGCTTCGCGTTCGCCCGCCTGCCACTCCGGAGTCCAGAACCATGCCTGCGTGGCATCGATCACCTTCTGCGGACGCAACAGGATGCCGTCGGCGGTGAGCTCGGCCTCCAGCGGATCGCCCTCCTCGAGGCGCGCCGCCTTGCGGATCTCATCGGGCAGCGTGACCTGACCCTTCGCCCGTAACGTCGTCCTCGCCATCAACCAGAATCCTATATCAAGAAAGTCGTACTTTCGAACCGTGGTACCGTGGCCTTCACACCCGCCGCCGCCTACCCAACCCAGATGGCGGCTACCACGACCCCTCAATAATCGTTTCGTTAGTTCGCGGGCGCACCGAATCCATGCTGGACCGGATCAGGCGGTCGGGACCGCGCCGAGCAGCGCCGAGGTGTCCAGCACCTCGTCCGCGGGAGGCGCCGTCACCGTGACCGGCGTGCCGTAGTCGCTGAGCTCGACCGCGAGGTCGACCGACGCGCTCTGCCCGCCCGCCGTCAGCTGCTCGGTGAGATCCAGCTTGCGGACGAAGCCGTCGTCCCCGATCCACACCTCGACGGGAACGTCGGTTGGGACGCCTGCGTCGACCAGCTGCTGGATCGCGGCGTCTGAGATCCCGCCGAGCTTCGCAGCCCGGGTGAGATCGACCGTGCCGCTGTACTCGGTGGTCGCGACGCCGTCGACGGTGGCCGGGCCCACCTCGTGGACGTCTCCGCTCGCGCGCAGCAGGTCGAGTGCCTGCGCCGGGTTCTGGCTCGACTGGCTCATCAGCTGGTTGAAGTCGAGGCCGAGCTTCCGGCCGGCCGTCTGCAGGTCGACCCTGATCCAGCTCTTGCCACTCGGGAGCGTGCCCGCGAGCGACGGGAACTGCATGTAGACGACGGGATCGCCGCTCTCTTCGAGGTACAGCACCTTGATGGCACCGAGAGCGCTCGCGGTGATGCCTGACCCCTGGGCCAGGCCGGACATGTCCATCGTCAGCTCACCCTGCTGGTGGTCGAATGCACCCTCAGCGGTGATCGTCGACGTCCGGCCTGCGGCGGTGATCGTGATCGTCATCGCCATCTTCTCGCCACCGGCCTGCTCGGTCTTGGTCGCGGCCGCCGCAACCGGGTCGATTGCCTTCGAGACGCCGCACGCCGCGAGCCCCGCCGTCGCGCCGAGGACGACCAGGGCGAGCGCTATCCGCCTGACCACCACGGGTCCCTTGTAGACCCGCCCCGGGCCAAAGTCAAGGCCCGAACGGGTGAGAGCTACCTCCGCTCGAACGCGAGCCGGACCCCGAAGCCGATCAGAACGACGCCCGTGAACCGGTCGAGCACCTTGCGCACGGAGGGACGCCGCATCAGCTCCGACGCGTGACCGACCGCAACCGCGTACGCGGCCAGCCAGACGAGCGTCAGCGCCGCGAAGACGGCGCCGAGAAAGAGCAGGGGGACGAACGCAGCGCCGTGCCCGTGCACGAACTGCGGCAGGAGGCTCGTGAAGAAGACGGCGATCTTCGGATTGCCGAGATCGCTCAGCAGCCCCTGCCGGAGCGCCCTCGCCCCGCCGGCCGAACGGCCGCCCCCGGCGCCCGCCACGCCGAGATAGTCGCGCGCCCGGAGCATCTGGATCCCGACCCACACGAGGTATGCGGCCCCCACGATCTTGAGGACGAAGAACGCGACCGCCGAGGCGCGCAGCACCGCGGCGATCCCGAGCGCCGCAGCCGCCGTCCAGATGGTCAGCCCGACCGCCACTCCGACCGCTGCCAGCACCCCGGACCGGCGACCGCCGACCAGCGCGTTCTTGGTCACCATCGCGGTATCCGGTCCCGGGATGACGATCAGCAGAGCCGAGATCGCGAGGAACGGGAGCAGGTCGACACGCACGGAGGCGAAGTATCGCGTCACGGCGCTCGGCAAGCCCCGGCAACCCCACCTTGCTGATAGTGATATTTAGTCTCACTATTTGCTACTGTCGGCGAGTGACGCGCACCCGGCTGACTGGAGGGACGGCCCGCTCCCGCCTCGCCCTCGTGGCCCTCCTGCCGGCGGTGCTGGCGGCAGGCGCGTGCGGGGGTGGAGCGCAGACCGAGACGACGACGGGGTTCCAGGTCGTTGCGGCCGAGAGCTTCTGGGGCAGCATCGCCGCTCAGCTCGCGGGCGACCGGGCCACGGTCCGGAGCATCATCGTCGACCCCGGCACCGATCCGCACGGCTACGAGCCGACGGCCTCCGACGCAAGGGCGATGGCCGACTCCGAGCTCGCGATCGTGAACGGGATCGGCTACGACACCTGGGCCTCCCGCCTCCTCGCCGCGGACCCCTCCGGAAGCCGGGTCGCGCTCGACGCCGGACGGGTGCTCGACCTCCAGGAAGGCGACAACCCGCACCAGTGGTACTCACCGGCCTCCGTCTCGAGGATGATCGACGCGATCGTCGCGGGATACGACCGGGTCGATCCGGCGGGCGCCTCCTACTTCGCCGCCCGCGAGCGCCGCTTCCGGACACGGTCACTCGCCCGCTATGACGAGCTGCAGGCACAGATCCACGAGCGATTCGCCGGCGTCCCGGTCGGCTACAGCGAGAGCATCTTCCAGCCGCTGGGCGAAAGCCTCGGGCTCAGGCTGCTCACGCCGCCCGGCTTCCCGAAAGCGATCGCAGAGGGCACCGACGTCGGCGCCGGGGACAAGCAGGCGGTCGAGCGGCAGGCTCGGGATCGGCGGATCGCCGTCTGGATCTACAACAGCCAGAACGTGACGCCCGAGGTGCAGCAGGTGAACGCGATCGCACGCGCCGAGCACGTTCCGATCGTGACCGTCACCGAGACGCTCTCGCCCGCGACCGCCAGCTTCGAGCAGTGGCAGTCGGCCCAGCTCGAGCGCCTGCTCGCAGCGCTCCACCGGGCGACGGGTCGCTGATGGGCGCCGCCGCCGCGCAACCGATCGTCGAGCTCGCGAACGCGGCCGTCCGGGTCGGGCGCACGACGATCTGGAGCGACGTCTCGCTGAGCATCGAGCCTGGCGAATTCGTCGCCGTCCTCGGGCCCAACGCCGCCGGCAAGTCGACGCTGCTGCGCGTCCTGCTCGGCCTGCTGCCGCTCAGCGCAGGCTCCGTCTCGGTCCTCGGCGACCCGGCGGGCGCGCACAACAGTGCGATCGGCTATCTCCCCCAGCGGCACTCCTTCGACTCCTCGACGCGCATCCGCGGCGTCGACCTGGTGCGGCTGGGCCTGGACGGCGACCGCTGGGGCCTGCCGCTTCCGGGCCGCGGTGACGTGCGCGCCCGGGTGACGGCGGCGATCGAGCTCGTCGGTGCAGGCTCGTACGCCAACCGGGCGATCGGGGAGTGCTCCGGCGGCGAGCAGCAGCGGCTCCTGATCGCACAGGCGCTCGCCGGCCGGCCCCAGATGCTGTTCCTCGACGAGCCCCTCGACAGCCTCGATCTGCCCAACCAGGCCGCCGTCTCGGCGATGCTGGCACGCATCTGCCGCCGGGAGGGCATCACGATCCTGCTGGTCGCCCACGACGTCAACCCGCTCCTCTCGCATCTCGACCGCGTCCTCTACGTCGCAGGGGGGCGGATCCTGGCTGGGCCACCGGAGCAGGTGATCGCGGCGGACACGCTGAGCGCGCTCTACGGCGTGCCGATCGAGGTGCTCCGCACCTCCGACGGGCGACTCGTGGTCGTCGGGCAGCCCGAGGCGCCCGCGCATCACCACGACCGCCACGAGCACAGCTGACGTGAGCCCGCACCTCTCGCTCAACCCGATCACCGATGTGCAGCAGCTGCTCGTCTACCCGTTCATGGTCAACGCGCTCGAGGCGGGCACGATCGTCGCCGTGACCGCGTCCATCGCCGGGTGGTTCATGGTGCTCCGTCGCGAGAGCTTCGCAGGCCACACGCTCGCGGTGATGTCCTTCCCCGGTGCGGCCGGAGCCGCCCTAGCCGGCCTTCCACTCGCAGCGGGGTACTTCACCTCGTGCGCGGTCGCCGCAATCGCGATCGCGACCGGCTCCCACGCCGACGGCGCCCGCAGCCATCGCGGCGAATCGGCCCTCGTCGGGACGGTCCAGGTGGCGGGCCTCGCCGCCGGCTTCCTGTTCCTCAGCCTGTACGGCGGCGTCCTCGAAGACCTCGAGAACCTTCTCTTCGGGTCGTTCCTCGGGGTCACGCGCGGCGAGGTTGGGACGCTGCTCGGGGTGGGCGCGGGCGCGCTGCTGTTCTTCGCGATCGCCGGACGTCAGCTCTTCTTCGCCTCGATCGACGAAGCCGTCGCCCAGGCGCGCGGCGTGCCCGTGCGGCCCCTCCACGTCGCGTTCCTGCTGGTCCTCGGCCTCTCCGTGGCGGCGACGGCGCAGATCACGGGAGCCCTGCTCGTGTTCGCCCTCCTCGTCGCGCCGGCCGCGGCAGCCCAGCAGCTCACCGCCAGGGTCGCGCTCGGCCTGGCGCTGACCGTGCTGATCGCACTCGCGGTCACCTGGGTCGGGCTCGGCCTCGCCTACTTCACCGACTACCCGGTCGGGTTCCTGATCACCTCGCTCGCCTTCGGGATCTACGTGGCCGCGAGCGCGTGGCGCCGGCTTGTCGACCGGGAGCCCCGCCCCACACGACGCGCGCTCCGGGCGGAGACCGGCTGATGTTCGCGCAGGAGTTCGTCCGGAACGCGCTGATCGGCGGCTCGGCGATCGCCGTCGCCTCGGGGGCCGTCGGCTACTTCGTCGTGCTCAGGGCTCAGGTCTTCGCCGGCGACGCCCTCAGCCACGTCGCGTTCGCCGGCGCCCTCGCCGCCGCTCTCGCCGGAATCGATCTCCGCCTCGGGCTGTTCGCCGCGACCGTCGCGATCGCGCTCCTCTTCGCCGGGCTCGGCGACCGGCTGCGGGCAGACGACGTCGCCATCGGCGTCGTCTTCGCCTGGGTGCTCGGGCTCGGCGTCCTCTTTCTCCACCTGTTCAGCCGCGGCGCCGGGGGAGCCGACGGCGCGATCGCCTCCCGTACCCTGTTCGGCTCGATCTTCAGCCTCACGGCGGGCGCGACCGAGATCGCCGTGCTGGTCGCAATCGCAATCGTCGCGGGGATCGCCGCGATCGCCCGGCCGCTGCTCTATGCGACGATCGCGCCGCTGTCGGCTGCGGCGCGCGGCGTGCCCGTCCGCCTGCTCGGCGCCGGCTTCCTCGTCCTGCTCGGGATCGACGCCGCGGAGACCACCCAGGCGGTCGGCGCACTACTCCTGCTCGGCCTGCTGGCGGCGCCCGCGGGCGCCGCGGTTCAGCTGACCGCCAGCCCGGCGCGCGGGCTCTGCCTGTCAGCGTCGTTCGCGCTCGCCGCGGTCTGGCTCGGAACGACCGCAGCCTACCTCGACCCGTCACTCCCGCCGAGCAGCGCCATCATCGGCGTCGCGGTGACGATCTACGCGGCGACGCTGCTCGGCCGCCGCGCGGCCCACCGGGCCGTTGCCTGAGGGCGGTCGACGCCTTAGCGACAGTCGACGCAGGCCCCGTGCAGCACCACGTCGTGGGCGCCGACGGCGTACCCGGAACTCTCCTCGAGGCGATGAATCGCGCGTTCGAGCTCCCGGTCCTCGAACGCCTCGACCTTGCCGCAGCTGTCGCAGACCAGGTGGTGATGATGGTCTCCGCCCGAATGGATCGGCTCGTAGCGCGAGATCCCCGAGCCGAGGTCGATCCGCTGCACGAACCCCTCGGAGGTCAGCAGCTCGAGCACGCGGTAGACGCTGGCGATCCCGACCCGGCGGCCCGAGGCGCGCAGCCGATCGAAAATCTCCTGTGCGGTCAGGCAGCAGTTCTGCTCGGCGAGCAGATCGATCACGGCACGCCGGGCGCCGCCGTTGCGCATGCCCTTCCGGAGCAGCGCCGCCATCGTCGTGCCCGCCCAGTCACGCTGTCCGGTCGCGACCGCCATCACTCGATGATAGCGGCTCTCAGGAAGGGCGCGGCTGACTTGATGCCCGCCGAGCCCGTAGCGATGATTCGGCTGGGCCCGATCCGGAGGGCTTTCGACGCTCCCGAAAGGAGACTCCATGAACGACTTCAAGGCGTTCCTGCTCCGCGGCAACCTCGTCGACATGGCCGTCGGCATCGTCATCGGCGTCGCATTCACCGCCGTGGTGACCGCGCTCGTCGGCGACCTCGTCACGCCGCTGCTCGCTGCGATCGGCGGCAGCCCGGACTTTTCGTCGCTTACGTTCACGATCAACAAGAGCCACTTCCTCTACGGCTCCTTCATCAACGCGGCGCTCTCGTTCGTCCTCATCGCAGCGGTGATCTTCTTCCTCGTCGTCAAGCCCGTGAACGCCCTCGTCGCCCGCACACGTCGCGACGGCCCGGCCGACCCGACGACACGCAGCTGCCCCGAGTGCCTGAGCGAGATCCCGCTCGCCGCCCGACGTTGTGCGTTCTGCACCGCGGAGGTAGCCCCGGCCGGCTGACCGGACCGCCGCCTCCGAGGCAAGCGGCCCCTCGCGCGCTCCGTCAGTGGCCGTGTGCGGCGCGGTAGTTCGCGGCTTCCTCCACGAGCGCCTCGAACAGGCGTCCGTCCTCACCCGCCTCCGGATGCCAGAGGACGCCGACCGCGAAGCGGAGCGAAGGGGCCTCGATCGCCTCGACCGTGCCGTCGCCGTCGCGAGCGGCGGGACGGAGATCTGCACCGAGCCGGTTGTACCCCTGGTGGTGATGCGACTTGACCGTGGCGTGGTCGCCGAGCAAGCCGGCCAGCCGCGTGCCCGACTCGATCGCCACGTCGTGCTCGGAGAACGTTCCGGGCAGCTCCTTGTGACGGTCGTGGCCAACCAGATCGGGCAGGTGCTGGACGAGATCACCGCCGAGGGCGATGTTCAGCACCTGCGAGCCGCGACAGATCGCGAGCACGGGCAGGTCACGCTCGAGCGCGGCCCGCAGCAGGCTGAGCTCCGCGCTGTCGCGCTCGAGGACGACTCCTGACGTCTCCGGGTGCGGCTCCTGGTCGTAGAGATCGGGCTCGATGTCCGAGCCGCCCGAGAAGATCAGCCCGTCGAGCGCGTCGAGGGTCTCGTCGACGGCACCTTCCGCGGGCGGTACGAGCAGCGCACGCCCGCCGGCTCGATCGACCGCGCGCACGTAGCCGTACGGGACCAGCGCCGCCTCGGCCTCCCAGACGCCGAAAGAGGCGGGCGTGACGTAGCTCGTGATCCCGATCAGGGGCCTGGACACGTTCCGACCGAGGCTAGTCAATCCGTCGAGCGTAACCGGCACGGAGCCGGGAGGGCCGGCCGCCGGCTGGGGCAAGGCCATCCGTAGGCTTGTCCCGGATGGACGGCCCCGCGATCGAGACCCTGGGCCTGGTCCGGGAGTTCAGGAGAGGCCCCCGGGCAGTCGACAGGATCGATCTCACGGTCGCACCCGGCGAGATCTACGGCTTCCTCGGCCCGAACGGAGCCGGGAAGTCGACCACCGTGCACATGCTGACGACGCTGCTTCCCCCGACGGCGGGGACGGCAAGGGTCGCCGGGTACGACGTGGTCGAGCAGGGCGCCCAGGTGCGAATGCAGATCGGAGCAGCCCTGCAGGAAGCGGCGCTCGACCCGCTCCTGACCGGGCGCGAGCACCTGCGGCTTCAGGCGACCCTGCAGGCGCTGCCGCGCGCCGACCGGGCGGAGCGGGCGGACGAACTGCTCGCGCGCGTCGGGCTCACCGAGGCGGCCGACCGCAAGGTGCGCGGGTACTCGGGCGGGATGAAGCGCCGGCTCGATCTCGCGCTCGCACTCGTTCACCGGCCGCGCATCCTCTTCCTCGACGAGCCGACGACGGGGCTCGACATCCAGAGCCGGACCGCGCTGTGGGCGGAGGTCAGACGCCTGGCGAGCGACGACGGAGTGACCGTCTTCCTGACGACCCAGTACCTCGAGGAGGCCGACGTGCTCGCCGGCCGGATCGGGATCATCGACCACGGCCGGATCGTGGCGGAGGGAACGCCGGCCGCTCTCAAGGCCGAGGTCGGCAGGCCGACGGTCGTGATCACTCCGGCCGACCCCGGCGAGCGCGAGCGCGCGGCCGGGATCGCCGGCGGCTTCGGCGACCTCCTGCCGTCGACCGACGGGGTCGCAGTCAGGCTCCGATCGGGGGAGACAGACCTCGCCGGGATCGTCCGCGCGCTCGACGCCGAGCACCTCAGGGTCGAGCAGCTCCAGCTTCACCAGCCTTCGCTCGACGACGTCTTCCTGGCGAAGACCGGCCGCTCGCTCGAGGGCGCCGCGGAGCAGACGGTCGGCGGCGACGGCGCGCGGGCCGAACGCCCTCCGCGAGCACGGGCATGGAGAGCCCGCCGGTGAGCTCCGCCTTCGGCGACCAGGTCGTCCTGCTCGCGCGCAGGTCGGTCGTCCGGACGCTCCGCCAGCCCGCGAACGTGGCCGCGCCGCTCCTCTTCCCGCTCCTCCTGCTCGCGGTCAACTCTGGCGGGCTGAAGTCGGAGACCCGCCTGCCCGGCTTCCCGGCAAGCTCGTTCGTCGCGTTCGCGCTGGCGGTGCCGTTCATTCAGGGCGCCCTGTTCGCGACCATGAACGCCGGCACCGATCTCGCGCGCGACATCCAGACCGGTTTCCTGAACCGCCTCCTCCTGACGCCGATGCGCAGCGCCGCCGTGCTCGCCGGCCAACTCGGCGGGGTGATCGCGCTCGGGCTGCTCCAGGCGGCCGTCTACGTCACGGTCGGCCTGGCGATCGGCGTCCGCTTCGCCTCGGGAGCGCCCGGCATCCTGGTGCTGTTCGCCTTCTCGTTCGTGGTCACACTCGGGTTCGGAGCACTCGGCGCCCTGCTGGCGCTGCGGACCGGCTCGGGCGAGGCCGTGCAGGGCATGTTCCCGCTCTTCTTCGTCTTCCTGTTCATCTCCTCGATGAACATCCCGCGCAACCTGATCGGCGTCACCTGGTTTCGCGAGGTCGCGACCGTCAACCCCGTCTCCTACCTGATCGAGTGCGTGCGCAGCCTGATCATCACCGGCTGGGACGGCGAGGCGCTGGCGCTCGGATTCGGCGTCGCGGTCGGCGTCGCGGTCGTCGCCGTCGCGCTGGCGGCGCGTTCGCTCCACAGCAGGATCGCCCGGTCGTGAGGACGCTCGCGGTCGCGCACGGAGTCGCCTGGCGAACGCTGCACAACGTCTTCACGAATCCGTCGCTGTTCGTGCCGTCGCTGCTCTTCCCGCTCTTCTTCTTCACGGCCTTCGCCGGCGGTCTCTCCCACATCGCCGACACGCCCGGATTCGACTTCCCGAACGGCTACACGGCGTTCCAGTTCGTATTCGTCGTGCTCCAGTCGGCAGCGTTCGGTGGCGTCTTCACGGGGTTCGGGATCGCACGCGACTTCGAGGGCGGTTTCGGCCGCAGGCTGCTGCTCGCCGCGCCCCACCGGGTCGGGATCGTGCTCGGCTACGCGCTGGCCGCGCTCGTTCGCTGGCTCGTCACCGTCGCGGTCGTGACCGCGGTCGCGTTCGCCGTCGGGATGAAGGTGGGCGGCAGCGGCATCGACCTGGTCGGGCTCTACGGCCTGGGTGCGTTCGTGAACGCGGCGGCGGTGCTCTGGGCGGCGGGAGTGGCCCTGCGCCTGCGGACGGTGCAGGCCGGCCCGATCATGCAGATGCCGGTGTTCCTGATCCTATTTTTCGCGCCGGTCTACGTCCCGCTCGGGCTGCTCAGCGGGTGGATCCACGCCGTCGCCGTGGTCAACCCGCTCACGCGCGTGATCGATGCCGCCCGCTCGCTGATCGCGGGAAGTCCTTCGGGGGTGGGGGCCGCCTTCCTGGCGGGCGCGGTCCTGACCGGGCTCTTCTCGCTCTGGGCTCTGCACGGGTTGCGCAAGGCGGAAGCCGCCGGGTAAACGCACCCGGGAACTACTGTTGCCATTTGACAGCGAATCTGGGATACTCTCCGGTCGATGGCCGGACGACTTCTTCACGTGACGAGCCCGCTCCTCGCCGGGCCCGACGTTCTCGCGGTGCAGCGGCGGCTGGCCGCGCTCGGGTACGACCCGGGTCCCCTCGACGGCGAATACGGCCCGGCGACCGCCGGCGCGGTGCGTACGTTCCAGACGGACGCCGGGATCGAAGTCGACGGCATCGTCGGCCCGGAGACGCGCCGGGCGCTCGCCGGAGCCGAGCCGCGCCGGCCTGCACGCGGTGGGAGCCGGCTCGGCCGCCGGGCGCTGGCCGAGGCCCGCAGGTGGATCGGCACGGCCGAGGCTCCGCCCGCGTCCAACCGGACGCCGTTCGGCGCCTGGTTCGGGGTCGACGGCGTTCCCTGGTGCAACATCTTCGTCAGCTATTGCTTCTCCGTCGGCGCCGGCTTCACGCTCGCGAACGGCTTCGGCGGAGCCGGCTGCACCGACAAGGGGTGCTCGTACGTGCCGACGACCGAGGCGTGGCTGCGCGCGACCGGTCGCTGGCTCGGCCGCGTCGAGCCGCGGCCCGGGGACATCGCGATCTACAACTGGGACGGCGGCCCGCCCGACCACATCGGCATCGTCGAGTCGGCGGGCGACGGGGCGTTCACCGCGATCGAGGGCAACACCGCCGACGGCGACGACGCGAACGGCGGCGAGGTGATGCGCCGGGAGCGCACGCTCGCCGACGTGGACGGCTTCGGCCGGGTCACGCCGTAGCCCGGCTCACACTTTCCGAACCAGGCGCGAACCTCTTCCTCGGTTGGAGCCGCCTACGATCAGGGATGGCCGCCGGACGTGCGAGGAGCAGGCCGGGGCGCGGCGAAGAACGGGCGATGCGCTGGTGGACTGCAGCGCTCGACGGGGTCGGCTGGGAGCGGCACTGGAGAAGGATCGGCGGCGGCGCGCTCGCGGCGGGGCTGGGCTTCGCTCTGGCCGGCGGCGGGCCCGCCGCCGCGCGGACCTCGGCCGGATCGTTCACCGGCTACGCCTTCGACGCCTGCAACGCCCCGACGGAGGCGACCCTGCAGAGCTGGCTCGCCTCGCCCTACCGTGCGCTCGGGATCTACATCGGCGGCGTGAACCGCGCCTGCGCGAACGTTCAGCTCTCCGCGGACTGGGTCGCGGGGGTCGAGTCGATCGGCTGGAACCTGATTCCGCTCTATGTCGGCCGCCAGGCCCCGTGCGTCGGCAAAGCGGGCGCCGTCAAGATCAGCGCGACGTCGGCGTCGGCTCAGGGAACCGCCGCGGCGGACGACGCCGTCTCCCACGCCGGCTCGCTCGGGCTGCCTGCAGGGAGCCCGATCTACCTCGACATGGAGGCCTACGCGCTGAGCAACGCGGCCTGCACGCAGACGGTGCAGACCTTCGTCTCGAGCTGGGTGACCGAGCTTCACACCCTCGGCTACGTCGCGGGGGTCTACGGCAGCGCGAGCTCGATGATCCGCGATCTGCAGCCGCTCGCGGCCACCGTCGCGTCGCCCGACGACGTGTGGATCGCCGATTGGAACGGCGTGGAGAGCGTGTTCGGCGACCCGTACCTCTCGGACAGCCTCTGGACGAACCACCAGCGGCTGCATCAGTACCGGGGCGGGCACAACGCGACCTACGGTGGGGTCACGATCAACATCGACAGCAGCTACGTGGACGGTGCCGTCGTGAGCGCCACGGGCTCGGCCGGAACGATCCCGACCCCGGTCCCGGCACCGACTCCGGCCCCCGCTCCCGCCCCGGGTCCGTCGCAGCTCTCGGCGGCCGGATCGGTGGTGGCCACCGACGGCCAGGCAACCGTGAGCTGGCCGGCCGGCGCCTTCAGGCAGTCCGTGGCGGTCGCGCTCACGCCGGCAACCCCCGCCGAGCCGGTCTCCGGCTTCGGCAGCGGCGGCTACGGCGTCCGGCTCCAGGTGCAGCAGACGGCGAGCGGGCAGCCGACCACGAGCTTCGCGGCGCCGCTGACCATCCACATCCCGGCGCAGCCCGGAAACCTGGCCCCGATGACCTCGACGAACGGGACCGTCTGGAAGCCGCTGCCCGGGCTGATCGGTGGCGTTCTGCCGCTGGCCGCAAGGGCCGGCTACGCGCACCAGTCGGACGGATCGTTCGACATCCAGACGACGGCAGCCGGATTCTTCGCGCTGCTGCCCGATACGACGAAGCCACCGCCGCCGGCGCTCCTCGACGGCCACTTCTCGCACGGCACGCTCGTCCTCAAGTGGCCGGAGTCCACCGACTCGAGCGGTGCGGCCGCCTCCTACCAGGTCACGTTGACGAATCAGACGCTGCTCTCGGTCACGGGCCAGACGACCGCGGCGTTGCGAGCGTTCCACCCCGACGCCCCGAGCGTCTACCGCGTCCTCGCAACCGATGCGGCGGGCAACGTCTCCGCTCCTTCCAAACCGCTGGTGGTGGTCCCGACCAGGCGCCCGTCCAAGATCCCGAAGGCACTCCCCGCCTGGGCCTGGCAGCTCTTCGACTGGCAACAGAACGGCAAGCCCGGCCCGCGCCCGGATGCGCCGAAGATCGTCCCCTCGTGGTACTGGCGCTGGGCCGCCTGGCGCGCGTTCCCGTTCCACATCCGCGCCTGAGGGCCCGGGGGCGCGGCACGATCTCCGACGCTACATTTTCGATCCTGGGAGCCCCCACAGAGATGAAGCCTCGAGTCATTCTGTGAGAGCTTCTTCCCGCCCACGACAGTGAGAGGAGCAGGCATGCATCTCGGCGTGTACCGATTCTCGGGCAACCCCCAGGAGCCTGCTCGCCGCCTACGACCGGATGATCGCGATGATGCCGGAGGGCAACGTCTCGTGGCATCTGTGCGCGGTCGAGCCCGGCGGAATCGTCATCTACGACACCTGCCCGTCGGAGGAGGTGTTCGTCGGGTTCTCGACCGGTCCGGAGTTCGCCGGCGTGCTCCAGGCGGCCGGCCTGCCGGCGCCGTCCGTCGTGGGCTATCCGGTCCACGCCGCCCGGGCGCCGGCGCCGGACGCCTGAGGTGCCGACCCTGACGACCCGGGACGGGCTCGGGCTCGCCTGGCGCGAGCTCGGGTCGGGGCCTCCGCTGCTCCTTCACCCGGGCGGGCCCGGCGCCTCGTCGCGCTATCTCGACGGGCTGCACGAGCTGGCCGCCGAACGGACCCTGCTGCTGCTCGACCCGCGCGGATCCGGCGACTCGGAACGCCCGAGCGACAGGGGCGCGTACGGGCTCGATCTCTACGCGGCGGATATCGAAGCTGTGCGCAAGCGGATCGGGGTCGAGCAGCTGGACGTGCTCGGGCACTCACACGGCGGCTTCGTCGCGATCACGTGGGCCGGGACGTACCCCGACCGTGTCGGACGGCTCGTGCTGGCAAACACTGCCGCACGCTTCACGGACACGATCCGGGCCGCCCGACGGAGCCGTGCCGCCTCGCACGAGGGTCAGCCGTATTTCGAGGACGCGAGCGCCGCGATGCGCGCCCACGGCCAGGGCCTCTACGCCGACGACGCCGAGCTGATGGCGATCTACCAGCGGGAGCTGCCGCTGCTCGCACCGGTCGGAGCCGACACCGTCGTCGTCGGAGCGGCGCTCGCCCGGTCGGGGCTGAATGCCGACGCCCTGCGCCACTTCAACGACCTGATCGCGCCCGGGATGGACCTCCGCCCCCTGCTCGCGCAGATCCGGGCCCCGACGCTCGTGATCACGGGTGAGATCGATCCCTTCGGCGAGTCGACGGCACACGAGATCGCCGCCGGGCTCACGAGCCCCACGGTCGTCGTCCTGCCGGGCGCCGATCACTTCCCGTTCCTCGAGCGCGCCGATTCCGCCTCCTGGTCGAGCGCGATCCTCGACTTCCTGGGAACCTGAGCGCGCCGGCGAGGCACTCGACCTCGAGCGAATTGCGGGATTGCCCCCTTCCCGGCCCGGACGAGACCGCTTCGTTGCTGCGATTTCGCCATGACTCCAGCCGACTTTGGCTCTATGCTCGTATCACCCGCCTGACTGCGCGGGTCTTGCAGGCAACGACACGGAAAGGGCATTGGACAACCATGGATGCGCTGATGAAGCTCTCCCGCGACGTACAGATCGTGCTCGGCGGAGCAGTGCTCTACGTGATCTTCTCGTTCCTCGACTGGCAGCAGGTGTCGGCATTCGGATACACGGCCGGTCGCACGGAGTGGACCGGGATCGGCGTGATCGCAGCGCTGCTCGGCATTTTGCTGCTCGCCTGGGAGCTGGCACGAGCGTTCAACCTCCAGGTTCCGCTCGGCTCGCTGACCCCGGGACTCGTCTCGGCGGGGCTCGCGCTGCTGCTGCTGGTATTTACCGTGATCACCTTCCTGACACACGGCGACGCGCGCCACTGGCCGGCGTGGATCGGCCTGCTCCTCTCGATCGTGATCGGCGTGGTCGCCTTCAAGCGCGCGCAGGGCGAAGGGCGTCGAGATGCCCCAGATGCCGAAGAACATGGGCTCCATGGGCGGCTCCGGCTCGATGGGCGGCTCCGGCTCGATGGGCGGCTCGGGCTCGATGGGCGGCTCCGGTTCGGCGGGTTCAGCTCCGCCGGATACCGGCGCGTCGGGCGAGGCACCCTCCTCGTCGGATCCGCCCGCCGACGCCTGAAACCGACCCCGGCAGGGCCGGTCCGACGCTTCGGAAGGGCGCCCGCGAACCGGGCGCCCTTCTCGTTGCTCCCCCAGCCGCCGATCGGCAACCGACTAGCCTTGGCGTGTGGAGCGGAGAGTCACACCGGCGCTCGCCGCCCTGCTCGACGCGGCGGCGATCCTGCTCTTCGTCTCGATCGGCCTCGTCTCGCACCACCGGGGGCTCGCTCCGGGCGGGTATGCACGGGACGCGTTGCCGCTCCTGGCGGGCTGGTTCGGCGCCGCGCTGCTCTTCCACCCGTATGCGAAGGCGCAGTTCCGCCGGCTGCTCGCGACGTGGGCGGTTGGCGTGCCTGCCGGCGTCCTCATGCGCGCACTCGTGCTCGACCGGGCGCTGAACGGCAAGGAGGCGGCGTTCCTCGGCGTCGCGCTCGTCACGATCGGGCTCTTCGTAGCCGCTCTGCGCGTGGTCGCGACGATGGCGCGCTCCGTGCGGCAAGGGCGCCGCCCTGCGGCTTGATCGCGTCGACGAGCCCGGACGAGCGGCTCGATGCGCTCCGGCCGCAGTTCGACCGACCGAGCGGCTGACACCATCTCCACCGACCCGCGGTGACGCCGGCGACAGCCGCTAGGCTCGAAACGTGAGTCTCCCCGCCGGACCGGGCAACGCAGTCGAACGTGCCGCGAGCGTTGCGTGTCGGGATCTCTAGTGCGGCGTCTCCCAACGTCTCACTCGAGACCCGCCTTCGTGCGGCCCCGCACGCGCGCGTTCCAGGTCAAAGGTTACGAGAGGCCGCACTAGTGCCGCTCTACGACCTGATCCGCGACCTGCCACTCGAGATCGACGAGATCGACTTCGAGATCACATCGAGCCAGATCTCACCGGAGTTCACGCGCAAGACCACGACCGTGCAGCTCAAGCGAGGCGTCCACCTGCGCGGCGCCGAGTTCGTCGGTGCCGGCGAGGACGTCACCTACGATGCCGCGGAGCACGAGCCGCATCGTCTGCCCTGGCTCGACCTCGCCGGCGGCTGGACGATCGACTCGCTCTCGAAACGCCTCGACGGCGAGGACCTCTTCCCGAAGGGCGAGCCCGACCAGGCCGCCGACCGCGACTACCGCCGGTGGGCGTTCGAGTCGGCTGCGCTCGACCTCGCGCTTCGCCAGGCGCGCTGCTCGCTCGGCGACGTGCTCGAGCGTGAGGCAAAGCCCGTCACGTTCGTCTCCTCGACGCGGGCCGCGTCGCTCGACGGCTGGCTCGAGCTCTACCCCGAGCTGCGCTTCAAGCTCGACCCGACCACGGACTGGACCGACGAGTTCGTCGCGACCCTCGCCGCCCGGAACAACGTCGACGTCGTCGACCTGAAGGGCCAGTATCACGGCACGTCCGTCGACCGTCCGGCCGACGTCGAGCTCTACCGTCGCGTCACCGAGGGATTCCCGGACTCCTGGATCGAGGATCCGGCCCTGACCCCCGAGGCCGACGCCGTGCTCGAGCCGCACCGCGACCGGATCACCTGGGACGCGCCGATCCACTCGTGGACCGACGTCGAGGCGCTTCCCTTCCCGCCCCGCTGCCTCAACTGCAAGCCGTCGCGGTTCGGCTCACTCGAGCGCCTGTTCGAGTTCTACGACCGGTGCGCCGAGCACGGGATCGCGCTCTACGGCGGCGGCCAGTTCGAGCTCGCGATCGGCCGGGGCCAGATCCAGCTGCTGGCCGCGCTCTTCCATCCGGACGGGCCGAACGACGTCGCGCCCGGCGGCTACAACGAAGCGGCGCCACGCGGCGGCCTGCCGACGAGCCCGCTCGACCCGCTCCCTGCCGAGACCGGCTTCCGCCGCGCCGACTAGCCCAGGCCGCCGGTCGCGGCCCCCGATCTCGCCTTCGCGAGCGCCCGTCGCAGGCCGTGCTCGTCGATGCGCGCGAACGCCGCGTCCCAGCCGAGCCATTCGGCGGCGTCCACCTCGGCGGCGTCGGGCGAGAGCTCCCCGCAACCGACGACGAGGAAGCGAAGGTCGAGATGGTAGTGCTCGTCCCACGGCACCCAGTGGACATCGACATCGAGCAGGTCGGGCCGGCCGAGACAGACGTCGAGGCCGGACTCCTCGGCCGCCTCGCGCAGAGCCCCTGCCGCGGGTGTCGGGTCGCCGGGCTCGATATGCCCGCCGGGCTGGAACCACGACCCGCTCTTCCGGTGGTGGACGAGCAGCGTCCGGCCGCCGTCCGCGTCGACGACGATCGCAGAGGCGGTGAAGTGCGCGGACGGCTCGTCGCGCGAGCAGGGATCGTCGAGCGTCTCCGCCCAGGCCTGCATCCGCGCGAGGTCGGCGGCCTCCGCCGCGTCGGCCGGCTCGTGCGAGGCGAGCAGGGCGACGAGCTCGGCGCGCGTCACTCGTACTGGAGCGCCTCGAGCACGTTGAGCCGGGACGCCCGGCGCGCCGGGAAGATCGCGGCGAGGAGTCCGACGACGATCGCGGCGATCACGAACACGACGATCGTGGTCCAGGGCACCTGGAACGGGATGTTGCCGAGCGCCCGATCGAAGAGCAGCCCGAGGCCGAGTCCGACCGGGATTCCGAGCGCCGCCCCGAGCAGCGCCGTGATCACCGCCTCGTGGCGGATCATCCGGCGGGTCTGCCGGCGGGTCATCCCGACCGCGCGCAGCATCCCGACCTCGCGGGTGCGCTCGAAGACGGTGAGGATCAGCGTGTTCACGATCCCGAACAGGCTGACGATGATCGAGAGGCCGAGCAGGATGTAGAGGAGGAGCAGGAACTGGTTCAGGCCCTGTTCCTGATTGGAGACGAACTCGCTCTCGGTCTGGAGCTTGGCGTCCGGGTAGGGGGCGAGCACCGCGTTCAGCTTCTTGGTGGTCGCCGGAGTGACCCCGCCCGGCGTGTCGAGAAACGTGAACACGTTCTGCGGGTTGGGGTAGACCGAGTCGAACGCCCGTGACGAGACGGTGACCGCCCCGAACGGCGAGCCGCCGCGCGGCGGCGCGACGATCGCCTTGACGCGGAGATCGAGGAACTTGCCGCCCGGGGTCTCGAGCCGGATCGGCGAGCCGGTCGTGAGGTGGTGATGCGACGCATAGCTCTTGTCGACGACCGCCCCGTTCAGTCCGAGCGTCTCGAGGGAGGCGTTCGAGCCGACCTTCCAGCCGATCCGGATCATCCGCGAGAGCCCGGGCTCGACGCCCGTCACCTGGATCGTCTTGCCGAAAGCCCGTCCCTCACCCGCACGGACCCCGGCGACCACGGTCGCGAGGCCCGACTTGCGCAGCGCGTCCGCCGAGTCGACAGAGGTCGGCAGGAACCCGTTCTGCGAGGTGAGCGCGTAGTCTGCGTTGAACTCGGAGCTGACCGCGCTCTCGAACTGCGACTTCAGGCCCTGCGCAAGCACGGCGACGACGGTCACGAGCGCGAGCCCGATCATCAGCGCAGCCGCAGTCGCGGCGGTCCGGCTCGGGTTGCGCATCGCGTTCGAGCGCGCAAGGTCGCCTGCGACCCCGCCGACGAGCGTCGCGGGCCGGCCGAGCAGGGACGCGAGCGGCCGGGCGATGCTCGGCGCGACCATCGCGACGCCGATGAAGAGGCCGAGCACGCCGACGGCCAGCAGGAGCAGGCGGCTGCCGGTGCTCATGCCGTGCCAGAACGCCGCGAAGCCGACGACGGCGAGCGCCACGGCGCAGACGGCGAGCGCGACCGCGGGGCCGAAACGGGCGAAGCGCGACGGGGGCAGCACCGCTCCCTCGCGCACTGCGGCGATCGGGGGAACGCGGGTCGCGCGCAGTGCCGGCCGGAGGCTCGCAAGCAGCGTGACGACGACACCGAGGGAGATCGAGATGACGACGGTGCGGGTCGCAAACACGAGCCCGGTCTGTGGCAAGTCTGCCCCGAATGCCTTGAACAGCTCGTCCAGCCCCTTGGCGAGGCCGAGCCCGAGGAAGACGCCGACGGTCGAGGCCAGAAGGCCGGTCGTGAGCCCTTCGAGCGTGACGACCCTGAGCACCTGCCGGCGGTTCGCGCCGACCGTCCGCAGCGTCGCGAACTCGCGCGTCCGCTGCGCGACGGTGATCGAGAGCGTGTTCGCGATCACAAAGGCGCCGACGAAGAGCGCGATCCCGCCGAACGCGAGCAGGAAGTAGCGCAGGAAGGCGAGCTGGTCGCTCGTCTCCTTCGTACTCTGCTTCGCCTGCTGCTCGCCGGTGCGGACCTGTGTGTTCGGCGGCAGGACCTGCTTGATCTCACCGAGGAGCGCCGAGCTCGACACCCCCGCCTTCGCGGCGACGTCGACCTGGTCGAGCTTCCCCTGCTTGTGGAAGAGCGCCTGGGCGGTCGGCAGATCGAAGATCGCGAGCGTCGCGCCGCCGAGCGAGGTCGAGGTGCCGAAGCGGATGATGCCGCTCAGCCGGAACTGCTGCTCACGGCCGGCGCGGGGAATGACGTCGACCATGTCGCCGATCTTGAAGTGCTCGGCCGAGGCCGTGTGCTCGTCCATCCCGACCTCGTGGGGGCCGGACGGCCACGCCCCTGCGGTCAGGGTGAGCGGGTTGAAGCGCGAGCTCGGAGTGACGCTGAACGCGAGCCCTGGCGCGCCCCCGTGTGCACCGACAACCTTGCCGTTGGAGCCGACGAACTGGGCCTGATCGCCGACGCCGCCGGCCGCCTCGGACACGTCGGGCAGGCGCTGGATCCGGTCGAGCGTCGAGGCCGGGAAGGAGGGCGCGTTCTGCGAGCCGCCGAAGGCCGCCTTCCCGGTGACCACGGCGTCCGAGCCCGCGTAAGCGGTCGAGAAGATCGCGCTGAAGCCCGCGTTGATCGTGTCGGTGAGGACGAACGTGCCGCTCACCATCGCCACGCCCATCACGATCGCAAGCGACGTCAGGATCAGCCGCAACTTGCGGCCGAGCAGGTCCTTCAGAGCGATCCGGATCACGACCGGGGCGCGACCGAGTCCAGCTCGTTCATCGTCTTGCGCACCTCGGCCGCGCTGGCTCCGTGCTGGTCGAGGACGATCAACCCGTCGTTCAGGTACAGGATCCGATCGGCGATCGCCGCCGCGTGCGGGTCGTGGGTGACCATCACGATCGTCTGCCCGTAGGAGTCGCACGACTCGCGCAGCAGATCGAGGATCTCCTGGCCCGACCTGGAGTCGAGGTTTCCCGTCGGCTCGTCTGCGAAGACGACGGTCGGCCTCGAGACGAGCGAGCGCGCGACCGCGACCCGCTGCTGCTGGCCGCCGGAGAGCTCGGAGGGGCGGTGGCCGAGCCGGTCGGCGATCCCGACCTTCTGCACCAGCTCACTGAACCAGCCGCCGTCCACCTTCGTGCCCGCCACCGACAGGGGCAGCTTGACGTTCTCCTCGGCGTTCAGCATGGGCAGGAGGTTGTAGAACTGGAAGACGAAGCCGATGTGCTGTCGCCGCAGCTGCGTCAGGTCGTTGTCGTCCATTCCGGTGATCTCCTCGCCGGCGACCATGACGGTGCCGCCGGTCGGCTTGTCGAGCCCGGCGAGGATGTGCATCAACGTCGACTTGCCCGAGCCGGACGGGCCCATCACCGCCGTCAGCTTCCCGCTCTCGACGTCGAGCGAGATCCCGCGCAGGGCGTCGACGGCCGTCTCACCCTCCCCGTAGCGGCGGGTGAGGTCGCGTGCGCTGACGACGGATTCGGTGGAGCTCACGCCGCCGAGACTACCGGCGCCGACCCCTCCGACGCCGTCGGTAAGCGCCCTGATTCAACCCCCGGCCTAACGAGTCGCCGGGGGCGCATGCCATGCCCCGCGCGCACCGCTCCGGTTGACGGCTGCGGACGCGAAGTTCTAGGACGGCGCGGCCGCGGCGAACTGCGGGATCACATCTCGACCGTACGCGGCGAGGGTCTCCTCCTGGGCGTTCGTCATCAGGTAGACGTTGAACTGGTCGACACCGACCGCCTCGAGCTCGCGCAGCTTGGCGGTGCACTGCTCGGCGGAGCCGATCACGCAGAAGCGGTCGCAGATCTCGTCGGTGACGAACTCGCCGTGCGCGGCGCCCACCCGCGAGTGATCCTTGTAGTCGTAGAACTTACGGGACTTGACGAAATCGGTCAGCTCCGAGGGGATGTCCGAGTTCCACCCGTAGCGCTCGATCAGGTCCATGACGTGGTTCGAGACCATCGCCGGGAACCAGCGAACCTCGTCGCGGGCGGCCGCGAGGTCGTCGGAGACCTTCGAAGGCGCACCGACGATGCACTCGAGCGCCGCCGGGTCGCGACCGGCCTTCTCGGCCGCCTTGCGGGCGGTGTCCATGATCCACTCGACGATCACCGGATCGGCGAGCTGGATGATCACGCCGTCCGAGACCCGGCCCGCCACCGCGAGCGCCTTCGGCCCGTAGCCGGCGACGTACATCGGGATCGGCGGCTCCTTGCGAGCCCACGCCAGCTCGAGCTCCTTGCCGTTCCACTCGACGCTGCGGCCGTTCATCAGTGCCTTGATCATCGTGCAGGCCTGCTCGAACTCGGCCACCTTCACGGGCTGCAACCCAATCACGCGCCGGGCGGAATCGCCGCGGCCGATCCCCATCACCATCCGGCCGCCGGAGATGTCGTGCAGCGTCGCGTAGGCGCTCGCGAGCACGGTCGGCTCGCGGGTGCCGGGGTTGGTGACGAAGTGACCGAGCTTCAACGTCGACGTCCTGTCGGCGGCGAGCGCGAACAGCGGGATCGACTCCTGCCAGAGGATGTGCGAGTCGTACGTCCAGCCGTACTCGAACCCCTCCTGCTCCGCCAGCTCGAGCAGTTCCAGGAACCGCGTATACGGCGGATCGGGGAGCACCGTGACGCCGAAGCTGATCGCCATGGCCAGAGCCTAAACGATCGGCCCGCCACGCTCCACCCCGGCGCGCTGCGCCGGGCTCGGAATAGGGCCTACCACCGGGATTCGAACTGCCGTCGGGCTGGAGCACCGTCGGCGCACTCGATCAAATTCAAGAAGTGGCCAGGCCCCTTCCAGGCGCCCGCGCGGCCGCCGCACCGAGGTAGAGCCGCCCCACCTCGGGATCGCCGAGCAGCTCGGCTCCCGGACCGGCCAGCTTGACGAGGCCGCCGTCCAGCACGGCGCCGCGATGCGAGATCGCAAGGCCCGAGCGGGCGTTCTGCTCGACGAGCATGATCGTCCAGCCGCCGCCGGAGAGCGACCGGAGCGTCCCGAACACCTGCTCCCGCGCCTTGGGCGAGAGACCGATCGACGGCTCGTCGATCAGCAACACCTTCGGGTCGAGCATCAGCGCCCGGGCGATCTCGATCGTCTTCTGCTCACCGCCCGAGAGCGACCCGGCCCGATCGCCGCGGCGTTCCCGAATCAGGGGGAAGCGTTCGGCCAGCTCCTCGACCCGCCGGAGGACGTCCTTTCGACTGCGCCGTACGAAGCCCCCCATCAGCATGTTCTCCCACACCGTCATCAACGGGAACAGGCTCCGTTCCTGGGGCACGTGCACGACCCCGAGCTCGATCAGCTGCCTCGGCGAGAGCCCCGAGACCTCGCGCTCGCCGAGCCGGATCGAGCCGCGGCTGGGATGCAGCAGTCCGCTGACGGCGCGCAGCACCGTCGACTTGCCGGCGCCGTTGGGCCCGATCAGGCAGGTGATCTCCCCCGACTCGGCGACGAGATCGAGCCCGCGCAGCACGTCGCCGAAGCCGTACCCGGCGACCACGTCCTTCAGCGCGACGCGCACCCCTATTCTCCGAGGTAGGCGTCGAGAACGGCCGGATCGGCCTGAACCTGCGCGGCCGATCCCTCCGCGATCTTGCAGCCGCGGTCGAGCACGATCACCGGGTCGCAGAGACGCATCACCAGCGGCATGTCGTGCTCGACCACGAGAAAGGTGAGCCCCTCCGCGTTGAGCCGGCGGATATGGCGCTCAATCGTCTCGACGACGACCGGGTTCACGCCCGCCGTCGGCTCGTCGAGCAGCACCAGCGTCGGCCTGGACATCAACGTGGTCGCGAACTCGAGCAGCTTGCGCTGGCCGAACGAGAGCTCGGCGGCCTGGACGGCGGCGTGATCGCTCAGGTTGAAGTCGGCGAGCAACTCCTCGGCGCGGGCGCGCTCGGCGGCTCCGACGCGCCGGCTGCCGCATCTCCACCACACCTGCGGCGCGGCCAGGACGAGGTTCTCGAGCGCCGTCAGGTGCGGGAACACGCGGGCCTGCTGGAAGGTGCGGATCAGGCCGCGCCGGGCCAGGCGGACCGGGTCGGGCCGGCCAACTGTCCGACCGGCGAAGACGACGCGGCCGGCGTCGGCCGGCAGGTATCCCGTGACCAGGTTGAAGACGGTCGTCTTGCCCGATCCGTTCGGCCCGATCAGCCCGCAGATCGTCCCCTGCTCGACGGCAAACGAGCAGCCGTCGACCGCCGTCACGCCTCCGAAGCGCTTCTCGAGGTCCGCCACCTCGAGCACGGCGGTCACGAGAGCGCCACCTCCGCCGACGCCGGGTCGCGCTCGGCGCCCGGCGTCGCCGGGGGTGTCCGGCGGGCGCGGAGCTTGCGAGCCAGGTCGCTCAGTGACGGCAGGATGCCCCTCGGCAGCAGCAGCATCACACCGAGGAAGACGGCCGAGTAGCCGACGAGGTACAGCTGGCTCGCGCCGAAGTCGTAGGCGAGGTACTGCTGCGCGGGCACGAGGATGAACGCGCCGAGCACGGGGCCCCAGAGCGTGCCCCTGCCGCCGAGGTAGACCATCAGCACCATGCCGATCGTCACGAGCGGGTCGACGGCGAACTGCGGGTAGATGAAGCCGATGTAATAGCCCCAGACGGCGCCGGCCATCGCGACGAGCCCGCTCGAGACCGCGAACGCGACCAGCTTCGCGAACGTCGTCTGGACGCCGAGTCCTCGCGCCCGGTCCTCGTCGTCGCGGATCGACAGGAGCGCAAGACCGAGCTTGCTGTCGCGAACCCACCAACTGATGAGCATCGCCACCGCAAGAACGGCGAGCATCGCGAAATAGAAGGGCCGCTCGAAGGTCGAGACCGGGAACGGGGGCGGAGGCATCGCGATCCCCTGTGACCCACCGGTGATCGAGCGCAGGTTGAAGGCGAGCTGCTGGAACACGAAGAGGAGCGTGATGGTCACGATCGCAAACGTCGCCGCCCGCGTGCGGAACGCGATCCAGCCGATCGGCACCGACCCGACCGCGACGACGGCACCGATCGCCGGCAGAACGTAGAACGGCCGGTAGCCGCCCCCGATCGAGACGTGAGTGAAGAGGATCCCCACCGCGTAGGCGCCGACGCCGAAGAACGCTGCATGGCCGAGCGAGATGTAGCCGGAGTAGCCGCCGACCAGGTTCCAGGCCGAGGCGAGCGCCGCATACATCAGAGTGAAGATGAAGAGGTTCAACACCCACGGCGCCGTGATCCCGAACGGCAGCGCGGTCAGCACGGCGAACACGACGGCACCCCGCGCGAGGCCGGCGGGCGTGACCCGGCTCAGATGGCACCCCGCACACGCGCCCCGAACAACCCTTCCGGCCGGAGCAGGAGCACCACGATCAGGACGACGAAGAAGGTGAAGCTCGACCACGTCGGCGAGATCTCCGCCGCGAAGAGTGACTCGGCGAGGCCCATGAAGAGCGCGGCGACGATCGCGCCGCCGAGCGACCCGAGGCCGCCGAGCACGACGATCGAGAGCAGCCGCGAGATCAGGTCGTAGTGGCTGCCGGGGTTGAACGGGAAGACGAGCCCGTAGACGGCGCCCGCGGCGCTCGCCGTCGCCACGCTCAGCCCGAACCCGAGCGCCGAGACGAGACGGGTGTCGACTCCGAGCAGCCGCGCCGCGGTCGGGTTCTGCACGGTCGCCCGGATCGCCCGGCCGAGCTTTGTCAGCTTCAGGATCGCGAACAGGAGGCCGAGCACGATCACGGAGGCGACGAACGCGTAGCAGCGGGCGACCGAGAAGTGGTACCCGAGCACCCGCCAGGAGCTGTCGGCGTAACCGGTGATGGTCGAGCGATACGTGGTCTGGTAGGCGACGCTCAGGAGCCCCTCGATGCCGAGGGCGAGCGCCCAGGTGACGAGGAGCGAGAGCTCCTCTCGCTCCTCGTCACGTAGGGGGCGGAGAAACGCGAGCTGCAGCACCACGCCCAGCACGAACATCGCCGGCGTGACGACCACCAGCCCGACGAACGGGTCGATGCCGAGGTCGCGGTACAGGCTGTAGCTCAGGTAGGCGCCGAGGATGATCAGCGCCCCCTGAGCCACGTTGATCACACGCATGACGCCGAACCCGAGCGCCAGGCCGCTCGCCATCAGGGCGTAGACGCCCCCGGTGAGCAGACCGAGAATGCTCGCTTGAACGAAGAGATGCATCGGAGTCAGGCGTGTCCGGCTCCGTCTACCCGCCCCACGCGGGCTTCGGCGTGACCGGCTTGGCCAGGGCGACGTTCGGAGGATAGACCGGGTACAGCTTGCCGCCGACCCACTCGAGCAGCAGGTCCTGCCCCTTCGGCGACCCGTTGGCGTCCCACGACAGGTTGCCCTCGACGGTCGGCCAGGTGCCCTTGTGCAACGTGTCGATGATCGTCTTGTTGTCGATCGACCCGGTCTTCTTCGCCACGAGCTGGAGAAGCTGACCGGCCGCCCAGGCCTCGGCCGAGCTGCTGTCGATGTCGAACTTCGTCCCTCCGTAGCGCTTCAGGTACTGGGCGACGAACACCTTGTTGCCGCTCGTGGGCACCGCCGGCGTCCAGTCCCCGCAGCTGAAGATCCCGTTGACGTTGCTGCGCCCCACCTTGTCGGGGAACTCGCTGGGCGAGCTGGCCCCGTTCGCGAAGAAGAGGAACTTCGGGTTGTAGCCCGCCTGGACGAGCGCCTTCACCTGCGAGTAGGCGTCCTCCGACTGGGTGCCCGCCACGATCATGTCGGGCTTCGGTGCGATCGCCTTCTCCACGACCGGCGTCAGGTCGGTGGTCTCGGCCGAGTAGATCGTCTTGTAGACGGTCTTCACCCCGGCCTTCTGGAACTTCGCCTGCATGGCATCGGCGATCGGCGAGGCGAACGGGTCGTCGAGCGACGCGTACGAGGCCGTCTTCGGCCGCTTCGCCTTCGGCAGCGAATTCACGTACGAGACGAACGAGTCGCCGCACCTGACGACCGGTGCAGGCTGGACGAAGAACATGTTGTGCAGCTTCAGCGCGAACACCTTCGGCCCGCCGCCGGCCGGCTCCAGGAACGAGTAGCCGTAGCGGTTTGCGACGGTCGCGGCCGGCCCCGTCAGGAGCGAGGAGAACGGACCGAACACGATGTCGACCTTGTCGCGCGTGATCAGGTTCTGGTAGTTCGTGACGACCTGGTCGGGGCTGGATGCGTCGTCGACGATCTTCAGCTTCACCTGCCGCCCCAGAATGCCGCCGTGCGCGTTGACGTACGCAGCCCAGAGCTGGTACCCGCGCATGACCGCCTTGCCAGGGTCGGAGAAGTCTCCGCTGAGCGAGAGCGAGGCGCCGATCGTGATCGGCGACTGTGCCCTTGGAGCAGCGGTGGATCCGGCGGCGAGCCACGCCGCGGGTAGGACGGCGAGAATGAGCGCCGCGGCGAGCGTCTTCGCTCCTGTCCTGCGCCAAATCATCGAGCCTCCTTTGTCAGACAAGCAGATTACTGCAGGCGATTTACGCATACCCCAACCGGAAATGCAAGGCTCAACCTTGCTAATACACGGTCGATAGCGATAAAATCCCGCGATCAGAATGTCAGACAATGGACATTGAACCAGTGAGCTACCAGCCGATCGAGCGTCGCAAGGTCTACGAGTTGATCGCGGAGCAGCTGCTCTCGCAGATCAGCAGCCGCCGGCTGCTCCCGGGCGATCCGATCCCGCCGGAGCGCGAGCTAACCCATTCCTATCGGGCCGGGCGCTCATCCGTCCGCGAGGCGCTGCGCATGCTCGAGTCGCGAGGCGTGATCGAGTCGGTCGGGAACGGCTCGTTCGCGGTCGCCCGCTATTCGAACCCGCTCAACAGCTCGCTCGAGCTGCTCCTCACCCTCGACCAGGCCACGATGCACGACATCTACGAGCTGCGCCGGGTGCTCGAGGGCGAGGCGGCGGCGCTCGCGGCGGAGCGGCACGGCGAGACCGACCTGGCGCTGATGGATGCCGCGATCGACGAGATGGCGCTCGGCCTCGCCGCGAGCGGTCACAAGCGCGCCGAGGCCTACATCGACGGAGACCTTCGCTTCCATCTCGCGATCACAGAGGCGACCCGCAACGGCCTCCTCCTCCACACGATGCGCGCCCTGCGTGACGTGATCCGGCGAGCCTTGATGTCGATCTTCCTCATCCCCGACAGCCCCGAGCGGTCGCTCGAGCAGCATCGAGAGATCCGCGCGGCGATCGCGGCCGGGGACGCGGAGCTCGCGCGCGCCAGCATGCTCGCCCACCTCGAGCGCGTCGAGTCGGACGTGCGCCGCGCCCTCTCGGTGGGCGAGCTCGTGGTCGGGACGGGGGGCGAAGGTGGCTGAGCTCGGCTACGTCGGCCTCGGCGTGATGGGCGGCGGCGTCGCCAAGCGGCTCCTCGACGCCGGGCACAACGTCACCGGCTGGAACCGGACGAAGGAGAAGGCACAGTGGCTCCTCGACGCGGGCATGCAGTGGGGGGAGACGCCGCGCGAGGTCGCGGAGCGCAGCGAGATCGTGTTCACGATGGTCACGAACACCGCGGCCGTGAACGCGGTCACCGCAGAGCCGGACGGCATTCTCGCCGGGCTCGAGCCCGGGAAGATCTACGTCGACATGTCCACGGCGAGCCCCGAGAACGCACGCTCGCTCGCCCGCCGGGTCGAGGCCCTCGGGGCCGACATGCTCGATGCGCCGGTGTCCGGGAGCGTCATCACCCTCGAGCAGGGGAAGCTGTCGGTCATGGTCGGCGGCGACGAGGAGGTCTTCCGCCGCGCCCTGCCGGTGCTCGAGGCGATCGGGCCGAAGGTGTTCCACGTCGGCCCGAACGGCGCCGCCGTGACGATGAAGATCGCGACCAACCTCGGCCTGGCCGTTCAGATGCTCGCGTTCAGCGAGAGCGTCCTCCTCGCCGAGAAGAGCGGCATCCCGCGTGCCAAGGCGGTCGAGGTCCTGCTCGCAAGCGTGATCGCCTCGCCGATGGTCTCCTACCGCGGGCCGTTCGTGCTCGAGCAGCCCGCCGAGGCATGGTTCGACGTGAACATGATGCAGAAGGACATGAATCTCGCCCTCGAGCTGGGCCGCTCACTCGACGTGCCGCTGCCGACCACCGCAATCACCAACGAGTTGCTGACCGCCGCCCGCGGAATGGGGCTCGCCGACAAGGACTTCGCGATCGTCTTCGACGTGCTCGCAGCGATGTCCGGGATCGAGGCGCGGCCGTGAGCGTAGGCTTGACGGAGCTCACGATTGAGCGGAGGCGCCGGCTTGGCCGGCGTCGAGAGCGGGAACTCATAGGGCAACTGAAGGTTGCCCTATGAGCGCCGCCGCCGAGCACCCCGCCGCGCCTGCGTCCGTCGCCGGCGGCCCCTCCGGGCTCGACCTGTACCGGCAGATGACACTGATCCGGCGCTTCGAGGAACAGGTCAACGAGCTCTACCGCGGCGCGAAGATGCCGGGCCTTGCGCACCTCTACATCGGGCAGGAGGCAGTGGCGGTCGGCGTCTGTTCGGCCCTCCGGCGGGACGACTACATCACGAGCACGCACCGCGGGCACGGCCACTGCCTGGCGAAGGGCGCGGACGTCGGGCGCATGTTCGCGGAGCTGCTCGGCAAGGAGGCCGGATACTGCAAGGGCAAGGGCGGCTCGATGCACATCGCCGACCACGCGAACGGCAACCTCGGGGCGAACGCGATCGTCGGCGGCTCCACGGGGATCGCCACCGGCGCCGCCTTCTCCGCGAAGCGCCGCGGCACCGACCAGGTCGCCGTCTGCTTCTTCGGCGACGGGGCGCTCGGCCAGGGCCTGCTCTACGAGGTGATGAACATGGCGGCCCTCTGGAGCCTTCCGGTCGTCTACGTCTGCGAGAACAACCTCTACAACGAGTACACGCACTACCTCGAGGCGACCGCCGGCAGCATCCTCGATCGTGCACGCGCTTTCGGGATCCACACCGCCGAGGTCGACGGTCAGGATGTCCGCGCGGTGCTCGCCGCGGCCACGGCCCTCATCGAGCGCGGCCGCCGGGGCGACGGGCCCTCCTTCCTGCTCTGCAACACCTACCGCTATCACGGCCATCACGTCGGAGACGTCGACCGCGCCTACTACCGCTCGAAGTCCGAGGAGGAGCTGTGGCAGGGTGAGCGCGACCCGATCGCCGGCTTCACCGCAGCGCTGCTGGGCCAGGGCGTGACCGCCGAGGAGCTGGCGCAGGTCGAGGCAGAGTGCCGGGCCGAGGTCGAGAGCGGCGTCGCCTTCGCCCTCGAGGCGCCGTTCCCCGACGCGTCGGAGGTGAGCGACGATGTCTTCGCCTAGCGGCTTGAAAACCGCCAGCGTCGAGGCCGGACCGGCGGTGCGCGAGCTGACGATCGCTCAGGCGGTCAACGAGGCGCTCGCCGAGGAGCTTCGCCGCGACGAGTCGGTGTTCGTGATCGGCGAGGACGTCGCCGAGGCGGGCACGCCGTTCAAGGTCCTCTCGGGCCTCGTCGAGGAGTTCGGCCCCGAGCGGGTGCTCGACTCGCCGATCTCCGAGGCCGGCATCACGGGACTCGCCGTCGGAGCGGCGATGACCGGCATGCGGCCGGTCGTCGACATCATGTTCGGCGACTTCCTGACGCTCGTGATGGATCAGCTCGCGAACCAGGCCGCCAAGGCGCACTACATGTCGGGAGGACGGCTCCAGGTGCCGCTCGTCCTGCGCACGACACTCGGCGCGACGCGGCGCTCGGCGGCCCAGCACAGCCAGAGCCTCCATGCCTGGGTCGCGCACATTCCCGGCCTCAAGGTGGTGCTGCCGTCGACGCCCGCGGACGCGAAGGGGCTGCTCAAGTCGGCGATCCGCGACGACAACCCGGTCGTCTTCATCGAAGACAAGATGGACTGGCGCATCACGGGCGAGGTGCCCGCCGGCGAGCTCGTGATCCCGCTCGGCGTCGGGGACGTGAAGCGGCCCGGCGACGACGTCACGCTGGTCGCCACCAGCTCGATGGTTCGCGTCTGCCTCGGCGCCGCCGACCTGCTCGCGCAGGACGGGATCTCGGCCGAGGTCGTCGATCCGCGCACGCTCTCGCCGCTCGACCGCGACCTGCTCGTCCGCTCGGCCGAGAAGACCGGCAGGGCCGTCGTCGTCGACGAGGGCCACCGGAGCTACGGCGTCACGGCGGAGCTGGCGGCGGTGATCGCCGAGGAAGCCTTCTACCACCTCGATGCCCCGGTGCGGCGGCTGGGCGCGCTCGACGTGCCCGTGCCCTTCTCGCCGCCGCTCGAGGACGAGACCGTGCCGACCCCGGAGACCGTCGCAGCCGCCGCGCGCGAGCTCTGCGGCCTCGGCTAGACGGAAGGAGCAAGATGGGACTGCACAGCTTCGGCGTGATGGGTGTCGACTGGGAGGAACGGGTCGATTTCGACCGCCTCCGGCGTGCCCGGCTCGAGCGGGCGAAGGCCGGGCTCGAGCGCTCCGAGCTCGGGGCGCTGCTCTGCTTCGACATGAGCAACATCCGCTACATCACCGCGACCCACATCGGCATGTGGGCGGTCGACAAGTACGTTCGCTTCTGCCTCCTGCCGCAGGGCGACGACCCGATCGTCTGGGACTTCGGCTCGGCGGCGCGCCACCACAAGCTCTACAACCCGTGGCTCGGCGAGGACCGCTCGCGCGCCGGCATCTCGACGCTCCGCGGCTCCGTCGCGGGCCGCGCCGAGGCGGTGGCCGAGAAGATCAGGGTCGAGCTCGAGCAGCGCGGCCTGCTCGGCGAGCCACTGGGTGTCGACATCGTCGAGCTCCCGGTGCTGCGCGCGCTCGAGGCGGCCGGGATCACGGTCGTCGACGGACAGGCGCTGATGCAGGACATCCGGATGATCAAGACACCGGACGAGATCACGCTGCTCAACACCGCCTGCGCGATGGTCGACGCGGCGTACGGCCACCTGTTCGAGGCGATGCGGCCCGGAATGCGCGAGAACGAGTGCGTCGCGCTCGTCAGCAAGACGCTGTTCGAGCTCGGGTCCGAGCACATCGAGGGCATCAATGCGATCTCGGGCGAGCGCTGTAGCCCCCACCCGCACGTCTTCACGGACCGGATGTTGCGTCCTGGCGACCCCGCCTACTTCGACATCCTGCACGCCTACAACGGCTATCGCACCTGCTACTACCGCACGTTCGCGGTCGGCAGCGCCTCGCGCGGCCTCGTCGATGCATACAAGCGTTGCCGCGACATCCTCGACCACGCGATCTCGCTGATCCGCCCCGGCGTCTCGACCGCCGACGTCGTCTCGGTCTGGCCCAGGGCGCAGGAGTTCGGCTTCCCGGACGAGGAGGCCGCCTTCGCGCTGCAGTACGGGCACGGCGTCGGCCTCTCGAGCTGGGAGAAGCCGATCTTCAGCCGGCTCGTCTCCTTCGACCACCCCGAGGTGATCCAGGAGGGGATGGTGTTCGCGCTCGAGACGTTCTGGCCGGCAGCCGACGGCTGGCAGGCTGCGAGGATCGAGGAGCAGCTCGTGGTCACCGGCGACGGGTGCGAGGTGATCACCCGGTTCCCGGCCGAGGAGCTGATGATCGCCGGGCCGAAGCAGTTCACGGTCGGCGGCGAGCTGCCCGGCATCCGCGAGACACAGTCGCACCTGAACAACCCCTCCCTTGCCGACGCGATCGCCGACTCGGCCCGCTTCGAGGGCTCACAGGCATAGCGCAGTGGCAGCCGACGTGATCATGCCCGCGCTCGGGATGGCGCAGGACACCGGCAAGGTCGTGCGCTGGCTCCGCAGCGAGGGCGACCCGGTGGCGAAGGGCGAGCCGCTGCTCGAGATCGAGACCGACAAGGTGACCGTCGAGGTCGAGTCGCCGGCCGACGGGACGCTCGCGGCGGTTCGTGCCCACGCCGGGGAAGACGTCCCGGTCGGCGAGGCGATCGCCGTCGTGCTCGCAGCGGGCGAGAGCGCCGCGCTCGTGCCGACCCCGACCGCCGCCGCCGTGACGGCGCCCCCCACGAGCGCAGGGCACGGCCACGCCGCCGTCGCTGCGGTACCGGCCGTCTCGGCGCGCCGCCGTCTCGCCTCCCCGAAGGCGAGACGCCTCGCCGCCGAGCGGGGTGTCGACATCGACGCTCTCGCGGGCAGCGGCCCGAGCGGGGCGATCGTCGCGGACGACGTGCCCGCGGCGGGCATGCGCGGCGTCGAGAAGCCGGGCGCACCCATCTCCTCCGGAAAGGTCTGGAATCTGATGGCCGAGCGCGTGACCCGGAGCTGGCAGACCGTGCCGCACTTCGTCCTGCGGCGCGAGGTCGACGCGGCCCGGCTGGAGAGCTGGCGCGCCGCCGCCCGCACGAAGCCGGGCTCGGAGCGCGTCACCCACACCGATCTGCTCGTCAAGCTCGCAGCCGAGGCGCTGCGGCGCCATCCGCGCGTCAACGCGTCCTGGCGGGAGGGCACGATCGCTCCGGGGGAGGCGGTCAACGTCGGGATTGCCGTCGCCGGTGACGACGGCCTCGTCGTTCCGGTGATCCACGACGCCGGCAGCCTCTCGCTGGCGGAGATCTCCGCCCGGCGGGGCGAACTGGTCGCCGCGGCACGGGAAGGGCGCCTCCGGCCGGACGACATCGGGGGCGGCACCTTTACGATCTCGAATCTCGGCATGTACGGAGTCGACTCCTTCGACGCGATCGTCAACGCTCCGCAGGCGGCGATCCTCGCGGTCGGCCGCATCGCCGACCGGGTCGTTCCGCACGAGGGCGTCCCGGCCGTCCGGCCGAGGCTCCAGCTCACGGTCTCGTTCGACCACCGCGTCGTCGATGGGGCCCGCGGCGCGGAGTTCCTCGAGACGCTGGCCTCGCTCGCCGAGGAGCCCGCGGGGTTGGTGGCCTGAGATGACCGCGGTCCAGCCCGCCCTCGGCAGCTTCGGGATCGTGCTCGGCGGCCGGCAGGTGGAGACGGCCGAGTCGGTCGAGATCTCCAGCCCGTTCGACGGCTCGGCCGTCGCTCGGGTCGATCGCGCCGGACCGGGCGAGGTCGGGGAGGCGATCGCGCGCGCGGTCGACGCCTTCGAGATCACGCGCCGCCTGCCTGCCTGGCGCCGCTCCGAGGTTCTCCGCCGGGTGAGCGAGCTGATCACCGAGCGGCGCGACGAGCTTGCCCGCACGATCGCGCTCGAGGCCGGCAAGCCGATCGCGACGGCGCGGCTCGAGGCGGAGCGGGCCGCGTTCACGTTCTCGATCGCAGCCGAGGAGGCCAAACGGATCTACGGCGAGATCGTCCCGCTCGACTGGCTGCCCGGCAGCGAGGGGCGCACCGCGCAGGTGCGCCGCGTGCCGCTCGGCCCGATCGTCGGGATCAGCCCGTTCAACTTCCCGCTCAACCTGGTCGCGCACAAGGTCGCGCCCGCGCTTGCCGCCGGCAACCCGATCGTCGTGCGGCCCGCCAGCCAGACGCCGATCAGCTCGCTGAAGCTCGCCGAGATCGTGCTCGAGGCGGGCTGGCCCGCCAACGGAATCGCCGTCGTGCCGTGCTCGACCCACGCCGCCAGGCCGCTCGTCGAGGACGATCGCATCAAGATGCTGACCTTCACCGGCAGCCCCGCCGTCGGCTGGGGACTGAAGGTGCGCGCGGGACGCAAGCGGGTCACGCTCGAGCTCGGCGGCAACGCCCCGGTGATCGTCGACGCCGGCGCCGACATCGACCACGCGGCCGCCCGGGTCACCTGGGGCGGCTTCGCCTATGCCGGCCAGACGTGCATCTCGGTGCAGCGGGTGTACGTGCACGAGGCCGTCTACGACGAGTTCGCCGCGAAGCTCGTCGAGCGCGTCCGGGCGCTCGTCGTTGGCGACCCGCTCGACCCGGAGACCGACGTCGGGCCGCTGATCGACGCCGGCTCGGCCGAGCGGGTCGAGTCATGGCTCGAGGAGGCCACGGCGGGCGGCGCGACGGTCCTGACGGGCGGCACGCGCGACGGCTCTCTCTGGCAGCCGACCGTGCTCGCGGACGCGCGGGAGGAGATGCGCGTGTCGTGCGAGGAGGTGTTCGCGCCGGTGGTCTCACTGACCCCGTTCGCGGACATCCACGAGGCGATCGGCCTCGCGGGCCGGAGTGAGTTCGGGCTCCAGGCGGGCCTGTTCACGAACGACCTCCGCGTCGTCGACGAGGCGTTCGACCGGATCGAGGTCGGCGGCCTCGTCGTCAACGACGTCTCGACCTACCGGATCGACCACATGCCCTACGGCGGCGTCAAGAGCTCCGGCACCGGTCGTGAGGGCCCGCGCTACGCGATCGAGGAGATGACCGAGCTCAAGCTGCTCGTCATGAGCTCCTCGTGATGGCCCGGCCGCCCGCGCGCTGATCGCGCCCCTGCAGGATCAGGCGCCCTGCTGCTCGCGCCGCTCGAGCTCCGCCTGGGCTTTCACGGCGAGCGCGCGGGTGTGCTCCGCGTTTTTGATCATCTGCTCGCGCGCCTCGAGATCAGCCTTCGTCAGCTTTTTCTTCGCCATCTTCGTCACCTCCTCCAAGCAAGATCTCGATCCGGGCAAGCGATCTGGCGGCATCGCTCACGTTGAACAGCAGGGCCACGACCTCGGGTCGGGAAATCACGTTCTCGTCCACAGCCGCATGGTGCCTCGGCGCCGCTCTCGGCGCAAGATGGCCGCGGCGGACAGTCAGGCGGCGAGCCAGGCGAGCGTCTTCGAGGCGAGCCGGTCGAGCGCCTGCACCGAGAGCTCGATGTGCTCCGGCTTCGTGTCCTCGACCTTCGTGTGCGAGAGCCCGCGCAGGCTCTGGGCGAACAGCATCACCGTCGGCACCCCCGCACGGGCGACCTCGGCGGCGTCATGCAGCGGTCCCGAGGGCAGCTTGTGCGAGGCGCCGGCGACCTCGCGCACGGCATCGTCGGCGAAGCCGATCAGCGTCTCGTCGAACAGGATCGGGTCGATGTTCCAGAGTCGCTCCCATTCGACGCCGATGTTCTCCTCCGCCGCGAAGCGCTCGGAGGCCTCCTTCGCCGCGGCCAGCATCCGCGCGAGCGTGGCCGCCTCGAGGTGGCGCTGGTCGAGGAGCTGCTCGGCGGTCTCGACCACGGAGGTGACGATCCCAGGCTTGCAGACGATGTTGCCCGAGGTGCAGACGGCTCCGCCGCCCGCCTCGCGCGCGATCGTGCGGATCTCGAGCGCCAGCTTGGCCGCGCCCGCGAGAGCGTCCCGGCGCTGGTCCATCGGGGTCGAGCCGGAATGTGCCGCCTGCCCGCGCCACGTGATCCGGGAGCGCTCGACCCCGAAGGTGCCGAGCACGACCCCGAGCGGCAGGTCGAGCGCCTCGAGCACGGGCCCCTGCTCGATGTGCAGCTCGAGGTAGGCGCCCGCTCCGTCGAGCTGCGCGTGAGCCTCCAGCGCGCGGTCGAGGTCGACACCGTGCTCGAGCAGCGCATCCGGCAGGGCGATCCCGTCGCGGTCGGTCAACTTGCGCAACTCGTCCTGGTCGCTCATCGTGCCCGAGGCCGCCGACGAGCCCAGGAGCGAGCGGCCGAATCGGGCTCCCTCCTCGTCGGCCCAGTTGACGAGCCGCACCGGCACCGGCGGCGTCCCCTCGGCCGCGATCCGGCGGAGCACCTCGACGCCGGCCATCACGTTCAGGCTTCCGTCGAGCCAGCCGCCGTTCGGGACCGAGTCGAGGTGGCCTCCGATCAGGAGCCCGCGCCCCTCGCCGCCCGCAAGCGTGAACCACTGGTTGCCGGCCTGGTCGACCTCCTCGGCCGCCCCCGTGCCGGCGAGCTTGCCTCGCAGCCACTGGCGCGCGCGCTCCCAGGTCTCGGTCCAGGCGACGCGCTGGGCGCCGTCTTCGTCCCCGGTGAGCTCGCGCAGCTCCTCGAGCTCCGCAACCGTACGTGCGGGTTCGAGCGTCATCCCTGCCGATCCTATCGCGAGGCGGCGTGCCCGCCCGTCAGAAGCCTCCCGCGTAGCCGTCCTTGCGCGGGTCCGACCCTCCGAGCAGGGCCTCGCCTTCGACGAGGATCGCCTGCCCCCCTCCGAACACGGAGGTGTCGCGATCGGGGATCGGCGTGTACCCGAGGCGCTCGAGCTCGTCTGCGCGATCCCACAGGCCCTCCTCGAGGCGGATCGCGTCGCCGTCGATCCGGAAGCGTGGGCGGTCGAGCGCCGCCTGGGGATCGAGCCCGTCGTCGACGAGCGCCGAGACGAGCTGCATGTGCGCCTGCGCCTGGATCAGCCCTCCCATGACGCCGAAGGGGCCGACGAGCCGCCCGTCGCGCAGGAGCATCCCCGGGATGATCGTGTGGTACGGGCGCGCGCCCGGAACCACGCTGCCCTGGAGCTCGAAGCAGGCGCCCCGATTCTGGAGCACGACGCCCGTTCCCGGAGCGACGACACCGGCTCCGAACCGGCCGAACAGGCTCTGGACGAACGAGACGGCCATGCGCCCGCTATCGACCGCACACAGGTACACGGTCCCGCCGGGCGGCTCCGAGACGACGCCGGGGAGCGTCGACCGCCGCCGGGTGAGGTGCTCGGCGGTGAGCAGGTCGGTGACGTCTGCGCCGTCGCGCACACGCTCGAAGGCGTCCTCGAGCGCGAGCCTTGCGCAGTGGACCTGGTTCGGCAGGTCAGGTGTGAGGCCCTCGAGGAGGCCGAGCGCCTCGAGCACCGCAACGCCCTGGGTCGGCGGAGGCAGCTCGATCACCTCGTATCCGCGGTAGCGGCCCGCGAGCGGCTCCACCCATGCGGCGCGATAGGCGGCGAGGTCATCCTCCTCGAGCCAGCTGGCCGAGCAGATCGCCCGCGCGACCGGGCCGCGGTAGAACGCGTCCGCTCCTCCCACGGCGATCGCCCGCAGCGTTGCCCCGAGCTCCGGGAGCCTGACGCGCTCACCGCGGGCGGGCGGCGGGGCCAGCTCGGGCGGCAGCCGGGTGGGCGGCCACGACGCGTGCGGCTCGCCGGCTGCCGCCCAGGCGGCGGCCGTCCACGTCGCGACGGCGAAGCCCCGCTCGGCCGCGTCGATCGCGTCGGCGAGGCAGGCCTCGAGCCCGAGCCGTCCGTGGCGCTCGGCGAGCGCAACCCAACCGGCCACTGCGCCCGGAACCGTGACGGCGCGCGGGCCGAGCGCCTCGACCGGCGTGAGCGGATCGGCCCCGGCGGGCGCGGGCCCGGCGGCATCGAGCCCTTCGAGACGGGCGCCGTCCCAGACGAGCGCGAAGGCATCGCCGCCGATACCCGTCGACATCGGCTCGGTCACCGACAGGACGGCGGCCGCGGCCAGCGCGGCGTCGGCTGCATTCCCGCCGCGCTCGAGCATCCGCAGGCCGGCGCGCGTCGCCAGCGGCTGGCTGGTCGCGACCATCCCCTCGGCGGCGACGGCCGGCGGCCGCCCGCACGCGAAGCGAAACCCCGCCGGGCTCGAGCGGCGCGACACGTGCTCGATTAGATCAATTCGGCGGGCCGTACCGGGCGTGGAAGGCCTCGGCAGCCTGCTCGAAGCAGCTTGCCGCCGGGGATGTAAGCCCGAAGCCGATCATCCCCAGCCCCGGCTCCCGGTGGGCCATCACGATGTCGATCACAGGACGGATGCCGGTCTCGACGACGCGGAGCAGGTCGATCCCCGTCGGTGCGCCGGCGTCGCCGAGGGACGGGACACGGTAGTGCGGATGCTCGCCGAGCGAGATCCGCCCGGTCTCCTCGAAGATCCCGTGCGCCCGCGACGCGTCGGCCCCGACGAGGGGCCAGAGCGCCGGGGCGGCCGACAGGACCGTCGCGCCCAGGCCCGCACATTCCACGGCGAGCGAGTCGCCGCAGCCCGGGCCGGCGTCCGCGGGGCCGTAGCCGGCGAGGAAGACACCGACCGGCACCTCGGCCGGGGCCGTGAACCACTGCTCCCCGAGCCCGGAGATCTTGATCCCGCACTCGCGGCCGTTCGCCCCGACGGCGGTCACGAGGCTCGAGCCCGCGATCGCGTGGCCCGCATCGAGCGCGAGCCGGGTGGCCGCGAGCGAGACGCCGACGAAGAACTGGGGGTTGCCGCGCAGGAACCCGAAGATCCGCCCGCGGCCGGCCGCCGGCTCGTCCGCGAGGGCCGGCGCGAGCAGCTCTGCGAGCATCGAGGTTGCCGCTGCGTTCCGGTTATGCAGCTCGTCCCCTCGACGCAGCGCCTCGACCATCACCGCTCGGGCGTCGATCCCTCCGAGCCGGTCGAGCGCCCGGTCGAGAGCCGGCGCCAACTCGTCGCGGATCCAGACCAGGCGATCTCGCACCTCGTCGTCGTACATCCCGAGGATCAGGGTCTTGCCGAACCCCTCCATCAGGAAGTGGAAGGCGCGGTTCCCGCTCACCGCATCCTCCAGCACGAGCACGGGCAGCGAGGCGGTGATCGACCCGACGCCCCCTGCCATGGCCGAGTGGTCCTGGGCGGCGCCGAGCACGATCTCGCCCGCCTGCAGCTTCGTCTCGGCCTCCTCCGCCGACCCTGCCAGCCCTTCGAACTGCGCTGCCCCGACGAGCCCGCCGCGCAGCAGCGGCGGGAGCTCGCTCCACGGCGCCGGTGGCGCCGCGTGCAGGATCAGATCCGGCTCGAACCTGGGCACCACCTCGCCCGCCGGTCTCACGCCGACGAGCCGCGGCTCGCTTGCGAGAACCTGCGCGATGGCAATGCGATTGGCCTCGAGTGTCGCCTCCACGATCCCTCCTCTTGCCCGCGCTGATACTCCCAGATTTCGCGGATGCATTACCTTCTCTACCGGTGAGTCCCGAGGTCGTCATCGTCGGCGGCGGCGCGATCGGCGTCACTGCCGCCCATCAGCTCTCCCTGGAAGGCGCCGCGGTGACGCTGCTCGAGCGCGGTGACACGCTCGCCTTCGGCTGCTCGGCGGGAAACGGCGGCCTGATCTGCCCGAGCCACTCGCTGCCGATCGCGACCCCGGCGACCCTCCGCCAGGGCATGGGCTCGTTGGTTCGATCCGACGGGCCGTTCGCGCTGCGCCCGGCGCCTTCGGGGCTGCCGTGGCTCGCGCGGTTCGCGGCGGCCTGCGGCGCCGAGCGCGCCCACCGTGGGATGCGCGCCGTCCGCGGCCTGAGTCTCGCCAGCCTCGACCTGCACGCGGAGCTTGCCGACCTCGGCACGAGCTTCGAGCGGCGGGGAACGCTGAGCGTGTACGGGACGGACGCCGCCTTCAAGGCTGCGACGGGCGAGCTCGAGGGGTCGGGCCTCCGCGCCGAGGTGCTGTCGTCCGTGGACGTGACCGGTCTCGAGCCGGCGCTGCGGCCCCCGCTCGCGGGCGGTGTCTTCTACCCGGACGAGGCGCACCTCGACCCGCTGCGGTACGTGCAGGCAATCGGCGAGGCCGCCGTCTCGGCCGGGGTCGGGATCCGCACGGGTGTGGAGGTGCGGGCGCTCCGTCGGCGGAAGGGGGCGCTGACCGTCGAGACGAGCGAGGGCGAGCTCCGGGCGGCGACCGTCGTGCTGGCAGCCGGCGCGTGGACGGCGGGGCTGGCACGCGGCCTCGGCGTCTTCGTCCCGCTCACGGGGGGAAAGGGCTATCACGTCGACCTCGCTGCCAGGGCCGGCGACCCCCGTGTGCCGCTGTGGCTGCACGAGGACCGCCTCGTCGTGACGCCGCTCCCGGGTCGGCTTCGAATCTCGGGGACGATCGAGCTTCCGGTGCTCGACCTGAAGGTGAGCAAGCCTCGAGTCGACGCGATCCGGCGGGCGGCGGGACGCGCACTGCTCGGCATGCAGGGTCGCGGTGACGGCGAGGTCTGGGCCGGCTTGCGCCCCTGCACGCCCGACGGGCTTCCGGTGATCGGACGTCCCGCCGGGGCGCCCGAACTGATCCTCGCCACCGGCCATGCGATGAAGGGCCTTTCGCTCGCGCCCGTGACCGCCCGCCTCGTCGCCGACCTCGTCGCGGGGCGTGACCCGAGCCACGACCTCGAGCCGTTCGGCCCCGACCGGTTCCGGCCGCTGCTCCGACGCCACCCGGTGTCCGGCGGCGCCGGAGTCAGAGCCGGAACAGGCTGACCGCGTTCGCGCCGAGGATCGCCGCCCGAGCCTGCTCGTCGAGGTTCGGCGCCCAGCGGACGCGCAGGATCTCGAGGCGGGGGTCGAAGGACGGGCAGCCGCTTGCGAACAGCACCCGCCCGGCCCCGAACCGGTCGACCACGCCCTCGATGAAGTCCTCCCGGTAGACCCCGGCGGTCTGGATGAACAGGTTCGGGCTGGCCTCGAGCGCGAGCTCGGCGTCCTGCTGCCCGAGCCCCGAGATGTTGATCTGCGCACCGTTCGTCGCGACGATCGCCGTCCCGGCGTGACGGCGGGCGAGCTCGCCGACCTGGAGCCCCTCCGACACCCAGGGATACCCGGCTGCCACGATCACGGGCAGCTCGCCGATCAGCCGGTCGACGGCGGGGTCGGTGATCCTGCAGGTGGGCGTCGATGATCACTGGTCGTCGATGATCCGGGCGTCGATGGTCGAGGACGTCGATAATCACCGTGCGATGCCGTCCCCGATCGAGCCGATCTTGGAAGAGCTGCGCGCGCAGACCGGCGCGAGCCGAGTGACGCTGCGACAGGACATGGCCGGGGAGGACGCGTTTCCGGTCACCCATGAGGCGCTCGCGCCGGGCGTCGGCTCGCTGCGCGAGGAGCGGACGATCGACCTGCGCACCCAGCCCGTCGCCCTGCTCGTCGCCGCCGGCCGGCAGGTCGTCCAGGACGACTGCGCGTCGGCGTACGACGATCCCGACTTCCATCGGATGCGCGCCGTCTACGGCGGGCTGGCGGCCCAGATCGTCACCCCGGTCCTGGTCGGCGGCCGCGTGGCCGGGATCGTGTCGCTGCATCAGCTCGGCGCCCCGCGTCACTGGACCGGGGCCGAGATCGACGCCTGCAACGACACCGCCGCGCGCCTCGTGGAGCTCCTGTGAGCCACAACCGCTGGCACCCGGGTCTCGAGCCGGTCGCCGAGGTCGCGACCGGCATCGAGGTGCGGCTCGAGACGGAGGACGGACTGGCGGGGGAGCTGACCCGCGAGAGCTCGCACGTGGATGCCGGGCGCATGAACCTGGGGCTCGCCCACCCGCTGACCGGCCCGCTCCACATCTCCGGCGCCGAGCCGGGCGACGTGCTCGAGGTCGAGTTCATCTCCTACGAGCACGCCGATTTCGGCGTCACCGCCGTCATCCCGGGCTTCGGCTATCTCGCAGACCTCTTTCCCGACCCCTACGTCGTCAAGTGGGAGATCGCGGACGATGCGGCCCGGGCGAAGGAGCTGCCGGGGGTTGCCGTTCCCGAGGAGACGTTCGCCGGCGTGGTCGGCGTCGCCCCCTCGCTCGAGCTGCTCGAGCGGTTCCGCCGGCGCGAGCAGGAACTGGGGGAACGCGGCCAGGCGCTCGCCGACGAGCTGCCGGAGGAGGCGATCCCGTCCGAGGCGGCGTCGGGGCTTCGCACGATCCCGCCCCGCGAGACCGGAGGGAACCTGGACATCCGGCAGCTCGTCGCGGGCAGCCGGATGTGGCTGCCCGTCGAGGTGCCGGGCGCGCTCTTCTCGATCGGCGACCTCCACTTCGCGCAGGGCGACGGCGAGGTCTGCGGGACGGCGATCGAGATCGCCGGCGCGGTCACGGTCCGCTTTGCGCTGCAGAAGGCGGGGCCCACGCGCCCACGTTTCCCGACCTACGAGACGCCGGCACGCCCTGGACGTCGGTCGTTCGCGACGACCGGCATTCCCGTCGAGTCGGGCATGGACCTCGGCGCCGCCGCGCGCGAGGCGCTCGTGGAGATGGTCGACCATCTCGAGCGGCGCTACGGCTTCGAGCGCCCGGCGGCCTATGCGCTCTGCAGCGCCGCCGTCGACCTGCGCCTCTCGGAGATCGTCGATGTGCCCTACCCGATCGTCTCGGCCCTGCTGCCGCTCGACATCTTCGAGAGCGCCGAGCGCTGAGGGCCGGGGCCCTCAGCGCTCATGCCGTCAGCGCTCGGCCCGTCAGCTCTTCAGCGGCACGGCATAGGACGGCATCGGTGTGCCCGTCGCGCCGCGCAGCTTGAGCGGGAACCCGAGGAAAGCGAACTCGTACTGCTGGGCGGCGGCGATCTCCTCCATGTTGACGACCTCGATGATCTGGGCGCCGGCGGTCGAGAACATGTACGCGTGCACCGGCAGGAAGACGTTGTCCTCCTCCGACGGGAGTACCTCGAGCGCGATCGTGTCGGCGGCGATGCACATCGCCCCGATCTCCTCGCACAGCCACTTCGCCGAGGCGAGCGAGATCCCGGGGGTGTTGTCAAGGTAGCCGTGAAAGTCGGGCCAGGCCTTCATGCGGCCGGTGCGGATCAGCACGACGTCCTTCTTGCGCAGCTCGACCTTCTGCTTCCTGGCCGCGCTCTGGAGGTCCTTTGGGGTGACGGCGTAGCTGTTCGGCAGGCTGTCGACGCCCTTCATCGCGGCGATGTCGAGCATGACGCCGCGCGCGATCACCGGCGGGTAGTTCTCGGGGCCGCCCTTGTTCCAGATGCGGCTGCCGAGCGACTTGTCGGCGGTCCACCCGTTCCAGAACGTCCCGTAGTGACCCAGGTGGTTGAGGGTGTCGATGTGCGTGCCGCAGTGGGTGTACATGTGGATCGAGTCGCCGCAGTACGAGTATTTCTTGTGCACGGCCGAGCCGACACCCGAGAGATCGTCGTTGACCGACCCCTGGGGCGTGTGCGTCATCCAGATCCCATACGGCGGGTCCCCGGCCGCAACCCAGGAGGGCATCCCGATCGAGTATTCGACATTGAGGTCGAACACGTGGGTCCCGTCGAGGTGGTCGAGGATCGCCCGGTTCGTGTCGGGGGTGATCCAGTTCAGGCGGCCGATCTCGTCTCGCGGCCCCCACGGGCTCTTCGAGACCTTCACACCTCCACGATTGAGGATCGAATCGGGAACGAGCTCGTTGTCGCGTGCCATCGGTATCCGTCCCTCCGTTCTTAGGTCTGGACTGCCTGTGTCTCCTCGACCAGGGCGCCGTACAGCTCGGGGCGCCGGTGCCCGAAGAGGTAGAGCTCGTACTCGCCGGGGACGACGTAGTCCTTGTCGCGCGCCTTCTCCACGTCGATCTCGGCCACGAGCAGGATCTCCTCCGTCTCGCCGGCCTCGGCCAGTCGCTTCCCGTACGGGTCGACGATCTGGCTCCAGCCGCAGAACTCTCCCCAGCGCTCCTTGCCGACGCGATTCGCCGTGAGCAGGTAGATACGGTTCTCGGCCGCCCGGGCGACCGTGATCAGCTCGGTCTGGACCTTCGCCGCCATCGGGAAGTTCGTCGGATGGGCCACGATGTCGGCGCCCCCGAGAGCGAGCGCTCGCGTCACCTCGGGGAAGCGCAGGTCGTAGCAGATCTCCACCCCGACCCGGCCGAGCGGCGTCTCGTAGACCGAGAGCTCGTCGCCCGGGACGGCGAAGCGGTCGACGCCGAGAAAGGGCAGATGGGTCTTGCGGTATGTGCCGATCAGCCCATCCGGGCCCACGAGCACGGCCGCGTTCCGGAGGGTGTCTCCGTCGCGCTCGAGCAGCCCGCAGACGACATGGAGCCCGAGCCGCCGGCACGCCTGCTCGAGGATCTCGGTCGAGGGCCCCGGGATCTCCTCCGCGAAGGCGAGTGCCTCCTCGGCGCTGTCGAACATGTACCCGGGGATGGCGCACTCGGGAAGAACGAGCAACTCCGCCCCCCGCGCCGCCGTCTCCTCCATCCGGGCCAGGCACGCCTCGAGGTTGCGCTCCTTCTCGCCGAGCCGCGGCTCGATCTGCGCAACGGCAACCTGCATGCTGGCCTAGTCTAATAGCGTGGCGTCGGCGATGCGAACGGTCCGCTTCTACTACGACGTGGTCTGCCCCTACTCGTACCTGGAGTCGCACACGGTCGAGGCCGCCGAGGACGCCGGGCAGGTGCAGGTGGAGTGGCTGCCGTTCGAGCTCCGGCCGGCTCCGAAGCCCCTGCTCGAGCCGCGCGGCGATCATCTGCGGGTCGACTGGACGAGCAACGTCTACCGGAGGGCGCAGTCACTGGGGATCGAGATCCACCTTCCGCGCTTTCAGCCGCGCTCGACCCTGCAGCTCGCGGCATGCCTCTGGGCCGCCGAGCAGGGCCGTCTGCGCGAGCTCAAGCATGCGCTCTACGAGGCGTTCTTCTGCGAGGGCGAGGACACCGCGACCGACCGGGAGATCGCGCGGGCGGCCGCGCGTGCCGGGCTCGACCCGGACGGCGCAGTCGAGGCCGCCTACTCCCCCGATCGCATCGGGCAGATCCGCGAGATCAGGCGGGAGGCCGAGGCTGCCGGGATCCGGGGCGTTCCGTCCCTGCTCACGAGCAACGGGGACTCCCACTGGGGCATGGGCGGCCTCGAGCGCCTGCGCAACGGCGAGCCGCTCGTCCCCCGCGCCGTGTAGCTCCTTCCCCCGGACATAACGTGGTCGGTAGCTCGTGGCGGCTGTTCGGGGGAAGGAGCTACGGCTCGAGGATCTCGGCCTGCGACTCGGCCGGAGCGCCGTACCCGAAGATCAGCGCATCGGCGTCGCCGTCGTTCTGCCAGCGGAGCGGCGTTCCGGGCTCGACCACCACGAGCGTCCCGCGGGGTGCCCGGTGCAGAGTCGGCGGGTCACCCAGCATCACCGAGGGCTCTCCGTCGACGACGACGAACACCTCCTCCTGGGAGTGCTCCTTGTGCAACCGCCCCTTCGCCCCCGGCGGATAGCGCCAGAGGTGGGCCCGGGAGTGCTGCATCTTCGCGTGCAGGGGCAACTCGACGATGCGGCGCACGGGCTCGTCGGGCCGCCAGCTCGGCGGCTTGAACTCTTGCTCGTCCGGTGTGAGGATCGTGAAGCCCACGGGCGCCGACTCTATCGAGTTCGCGGGCGGCATCGGCTCACCCGAGCTCGAGCACGTCGACGACCCGCAGCTCCGGTTCGACCCCGACCTTCCGCATCAGTTCGGTTCCGCGCGGTACGTCGACGGTCGCCAGGTAGTGGTCGAACGTCTCCCGGTCATGCCAGAAGGCGATCAGCTGGGCGAGGTCGCCGTCGACAAGGAGGCCTGCGGTGATCACGCCCGCAGGCCGCGTCGGGCGGGCCTCCTCCATCAGCTCGGCGAGCCGCTCGGCCTGCCGGCGCGTCATCCTCGACTCGAAGATCGCCGCGATCATCCGCCCTCCGGCTGGCCGTTCTCCCGACCTGAGCCTTCCACCGTCGACATGAGGTGCGGAGTCTACGCTCTTCGGCGAGGTCTCTCGGTTCCCCCGGCCCCGTCGTCGACGTAGTTCATCGTCCAGATCGGTGGGCCGATGGCTTGCACCAGCATCTTGGTGCCTTCACCGGCGTCCGTGAGGCTCCCGATGTGGGGATGTTCACCGGAGTAGGTGACGACCCAGCCCTGCCTCGAGGACGGGCAATCGAGATACAGCGTGACGACACCGACGCCGGGGAGGCTCTGGACGACGCGGATGCCGCTTCCCGACAGCACCTGCAGGACCTCGTCGACGCCGGTCCGGTCGGCTGCCAGGTTCACGTGCAGCCGGTCGAACCGGCCGTAGTCGACGCCCGGGACGACGAGATGCAGCTGCGGGTACTGCACGCCGTGGGTCGAGTCGAGGGTGCTCAACTCCCCGCCTCCCGGCACCTGCGGTGTCCGACCCGCCCCGGCGATGACCTCGAGCAGGCGTTCACGTGGCAGCAGGAAGTGCTCCCGTACCCTCGCGCGCTCGGCGGTGCTCAATGTCGGCTCGTCGAGCAGCCGACGAAGATCGTCGGGCACGTTCGACAGGTCGAGCGGCCAGACCCGCGCCCCGTACGCCTCGAGCGCGTCGTTGACCTCGGCCAGGGTGGCGGGAGCGCGGCCACCGGTCGGGTAGGCCAGCGCCAGGCCTTCAGAGCCCGTCATCGATCACCGTCGACTCGAGTGCGTCCGCGCGGCACGCCGTCGCGCTATCCCGAGATCATCTTCTTCTCGATCCCGACGCCCGCGGCGACGGCGCGCTCGTATTCGAGCGGCACGGTGGCCGAGTCCTGGAGCGCGATCCCGGTCGAGTCGAACACCGTGATCTCGGAGTCGGATGTCCGGCCCGGCTTCTTCCCGGCAACCACCTCGCCGATCTCCGCTGCGATGTCGTCCTCGGAGATCAGTCCCTCGGCGAGCGGGACGTTGATCTCCCCGTCGGTGCGGCACTGGCGGATGTCGTCGACGAAGATCCGGGCGCGCTGGAGGATGCGCGGGTCGAGCTCCTGGTCTCCGCCCTTGTCGGCGCCGACGGCGGCGATGTGCGTCCCCGGCGAGATCCACTCGTCGAGCACGATCGGGCCGCGGGCGGGCGTCAGCGTGACGACCACGTCGGCGCCGCCGACCACCTCGGCCAGGTCGGTCGAGAGCCGGAGCCGGAACGGGAAGCGGCCGTCGTAGCGTTGCCCGAAATCGTCGAGCGTCGAGGCGGAACGGCTCCAGACGCGCACCTCGTCCCAGTCGAACACCTCGTTGCAGGTCTCGATCGCCCCTTCGGCCATGTGCCCGGCGCCGACGATCGCCAGCACCTTCGAGTCCTTGCGGGCGAGCCATTTCGCCGACACGGCCGCCGAGGCGCCGGTGCGCATGACGGTGTGGTAGGAGCCGTCGCAGATCGCGAGCGGGAAGCCGGTCTCGGGATGCGTGTAGATCAGGATCGAGAACACGGTCGGCAGGCCGAAGCGGTCGCGATTCTGCTCCCGGATCGAGACCCACTTGCAGGCGGCGGCCTCCGGTTCCTCGATGTACGACGGCATCGCCTCCCACTCGCCCGGGTACTTGTCGAGGACGATGTGGCCCTTCGGCTCCATCGAGTAGCGGCCCTCGCCGTGCATGCGGTAGGCCTGCTCGACGCACTGGACGTACTCCGCCGGCGTCAGCAGCCCGATCATGTCCGTCCGCCCGAGGATCAGGGTCTTCCGGTTGCTCCAGCCCTGCTCCATGCGCCGATTCTAGGGCGATCCCGGCACGGGATGCGGAGGGTACCGAGCCCGCGACGGCCCGGCCGGACCGTCCTGGGCTCGAACCCGATCGTCGTTAACCTTTCGGGCATGACCACGGCCGAGCGTCACCACAGCACCGAGCGGATCGCGCGCGACATCGAGACCCTCAGCGGGGCCGACTACACGATCTCGAGCGACGCGATCCGCCGCTACGCGTACATACCGGTCTACCGCAACACGCTCGACTACTTCACCCATTCGCTGACCGAGCTCGGGTTCGAGGTCTACGAGGACCCGGTCGGGACGCTCGTCGCGCGCAACCGGCCGCGCGGGGAGCCGGTGTTCGGCATCGGGTCCCATTGCGACTCCAACCGGAACGGCGGCCGCTACGACGGGACGCTGGGCGTCGTCACCGCTCTCGAGGTGTGCCGATTGAACGAGGAGCTGGGCTTCGGGCTGCCGCTCCAGCTGATCTCGTTCCTCGAGGAGGAGGGCTCGGGCTTCGGCCAGATGCTGCTCGGCAGCCGGATCATGGCCCAGCGCGTCACCGAGGATGACCTGAAGGAGCGCTTCCTCGCGATCGACGACGGCCGGAGCTTCTGGGACCACGCGCGCGACGCGGGCTACGAGCCGGAGCGCTGGCGCGAGTCGATCCACGTGCTCGACGACCTGACCGGCTGGATCGAGCTGCACATCGAGCAGGCACGGGTGCTCCAGGACACCGGCCACCGGATCGGCGTCGTCACCGCGATCGCGGGCTACATCCACGCCGACATCGTCGTCCACGGGCGCGCCGATCACGCGGGGGCCACGCCGATGGACTTCCGCCTCGACCCGGGCCCCGTTCTGGCCGAGTCCATCCTGGAGCTCGAGCGCCTGGCGCGGGAGGCGGGCAACGGCACGGTCGGAACGGTCGGCGAGATCGAGGTCCACCCGTCCCTGATCAACGCGATTCCGGAGCGGATCCGGTTCTCGCTCGACATCCGCGGCGTCGACGAGGACGGCTTCCGGGGCGTCGCGCAGGCGATCGCCTCGTTTGCCGAGCAGGCAGGCGGGCGACGGGGCCTGACGGTCGAGTACCGCGAGCGCCAGACGCTGCCGGCGACGCCCCTCGACAAGCGCATCGTCGGCGCGCTCGAGCTGGCGGCGAAGGCGACGGACGAGGCGTACATGCTCATGCCCTCGGGCGCGGCGCACGATACGATGTGCGTCGCCGATCACGTCCCGAGCGCGATGGTGTTCGTCCCGTGCAAGGACGGGATCAGCCACTCGCCGCTCGAGGACGCGGATCCCGCGGACGCCGCCCTCGCCGCGGAGATCATCGTCAACGCGATCCGGGCGCTGACGTAAGAACTCGTTAGCGAGTTCTAAACGGCGTCTCGGGCACACGCGTAGGCGACGAGCCCGCCCGCGAGCAGGATCGCGCGCTCACGCGCGCTCAGCGGCAGCTCGAGCGGAACCGGCCCCTGCAGCTCGGTCCCGCCGGCCTCGACGGCCGCGCGGACTCCGGGGATCCTCCAGTCGTCGCCCTGCGCGACGTTGTCGTAGTCGGCCTCGTCCGCGAACGTGAGCGGCAGGATGCCCTGCGCGATCAGGTTCGACCGGTGGATCCGGGCGAAGCTCCTGGCGACGACGGCCCGGACGCCGAGGTGGAGCGCGGCAAACGCGGCCTGCTCGCGGCTCGATCCCTGCCCGTAGTTGTGCCCACCGACTACGATCCCGCCGCCCCACTCCTCGGCGCGCGCCGGGAACTCGGGGTCGAAGCGGCGGAACATGTACCGCGCGCAAGCGGGGATGTTCGACCAGATGGCGACGCCGAGGGCGCCGTCCGGCGCCATGTCGCCCGTCGAGACGTCATCGGGGACGACGATCAGGATCCGGCCGGCGATCTCGTCGGGCAGCGGCGGGACGGGCGGCGGCGCGACGATGTTACGGCCTTTCTCGAGCATCACCGCGACCGCCTGCTCGCGCGCCGGCGGCAGCACGATCTGGCGGTCGTCGAGGCCGGGCTCGGGCGGCGGTGCGGCGAGGCCCGGCGGCTCGCCGAGGTCGCGCGGGTCGCCGATCGCTCCGAGCAGGGCGGTCGCCGCGGCGGTCGCCGGCGAGCAGAGGTAGACGCGGTCGTCGGCCGTCCCGCTGCGGCCGGGAAAGTTCCGGTTGAACGTGCGCACCGAGACCGCCCCGGCGGCCGGCGCCTGGCCCATGCCGATGCACGGGCCGCAGGCGGGCTCGAGGATGCGGGCGCCCGAGGCGAGGAGGTCCCCGTAGACGCCGCTTCGGACGATCATGCCGAGGATCTGGCGCGATCCCGGGGTCACCGTCAGGTCGAGCCCGGGCGGCAGCGTCCGCCCCCGCAGAACGGCGGCGACGATCGCCAGGTCCTCGTAGGACGAGTTCACGGAGCTGCCGACGCAGACCTGCGTCGTCGGCGTTCCGGCCACCTCCCGCACCGGCACGACGTTTCCCGGCGACGACGGTTTGGCGATCAGCGGCTCGAGCGTGTCGAGGTCGATCTGCTCCTCCTCGGCGTAGCGCGCCGACGGGTCGGCGGCCAGCTCGACGAACTCGCCCTCGCGGCCCTGTGCGGCGAGCCAGAGGCGCGTCTGCTCGTCGCTCGGGAAGATCGCGGTCGTCGCGCCTGTCTCCATCACCATGTTGCAGATCGTGCCGCGATCGGTCGCGCTGAGGCCGGCGACGCCGTCGCCGTGGAACTCGAAGATCCGGCCGCGCCCGCCGCGCACCCCTTTCCGCCGGAGGAGCTCGAGCACGATGTCCTTCGACTGGACCCACGGTCGCAGCCGACCGCGCAGCTCGACGCCGGCGACGACCGGCCGCTCGATCAGGTAGGGGCGCCCCGCCATCGCGACCGCGACCTCGGTGGCGCCGGCGCCGATCGCCAGCATGCCGAGAGCGCCGCCCATCGTCGTGTGGCTGTCGGCGCCCAGGAGGACGTGGCCGGGCCGGCCGAAACGCTCGAGATGGAGGTAGTGCGAGATGCCGTTGCCGGGCCGCGAGTAGAGCAGCCCGTAGCGCGCCGCGAAGCTGCGCAGATAGGCGTGATCCTCGGGGTTCTTGTTGTCGAACTGCAGGATGTTGTGGTCGACGTAGGAGACGACCAGCGGAACCTCGACGCGGTCGAGGCCGAGCCGCTCGAACTGCAGGCAGGCCATCGTCCCCGTCGCGTCCTCGAGCAGGATCTGGTCGACGCGAAGCTCGATCTCACCTCCCGGGGCCGCGGCATCGAGCCCGGCAGCCGCATGAGCGTGGATGATCTTCTCCGTGAGCGTTCTCGGACCGGCCACGGCCGGAGCGTAGTACGTGGCGGCCGTGCTCTTCGGCGCCCTTTCGGGCGCGCTCTTCGGTGCGCTGGCCGTCACGGTCAGAAGCGGCCTGCGGAGCGGCGCCGACGCGACCGTGGGAGCCGTCGTGGTCACGGGCGTCGCGCTCGTCGTCTCGATCGCCGGGGCGATTCCCGCCGCCGCGATCGAGACCGTCAGACCGGCCGACCTGTGGCCCTTCGCCGTCGCCGGGGCGCTCGTGCCGGGCTGCTCGCAGCTGATCTTCATCCTCGCCGTTCGGGACGCGGGCGCCTCACGCGCGGCGATCCTGATCGGGACGGCGCCCCTGATCTCCGTCGCGCTCGCGCTCGCGCTGCTCGGCGAGCCGTTCCGTCCTCTGCTCCTCGGTGGGACCGCGCTCGTGGTCGCGGGCGGCGCTGCCCTCGTTCGTGAGCGGACGAGGCCCGAGCATTTCCGCCTCCGCGGCGCCGTGCTGGCGCTGGTCTGCGCGGTGCTGTTCGCCGTGCGCGACAACGTCGTCCGCTGGGCCTCGCGCGGAACGCATCCGCCGCCGCTGCCCGCCGCGGCAGTGTCCCTGCTGACAGCCTTTGGAGTCGTCGTCTGCTACCTGCTGCTCACGCACCGCGCGGGCCTGCGTGCCCGCGCCCGTCTGGCGCTGCCCGCCTTCGCGGCAGCCGGAGTCAGCCTCGGGCTCGGCTACGACTGCCTGTACGAGGCATTCGCCCGCGGGCGGGTCTCGATCGTGGCTCCGCTCAACGCGACGCAGTCGCTCTGGGCGGTCGTCCTCGCGGCGCTCGTGCTCGGCCGTGCGTCCGAGGCGGTCAGCAGGCGCCTGTTCGTCGCGGGCGCCCTGGTCGTCGCCGGCGCAGCCGTCATCGGGGCAGTGCGCTGAGTACGGCCACCCGCGCGGCCACCGCATCGCCGACCTCGCGCGTGGTCGCCGACCCGCCCACATCGCGCGTGCGCGGCCCGTCGCGGCAGGCGTCCTCGAGTGCGGCGATCAGCGTCCGCGCCCCCTCGGGCTCGCCGAGCTGCTCGAGCATCAGCGAGGCGCTCCAGATCGCGCCGGCCGGGTTGGCGATGCCGCGACCTGCGATGTCGGGCGCCGACCCGTGCACCGGCTCGTACACCCCGGGCACGCCGGAGCCGGGGGCGAGGTTGGCACTCGCGGCCATCCCCATCCCGCCCTGGATCGCGGCGGCCAGGTCGGTGAGGATGTCGCCGAAGAGATTCGAACCGACCACGACGTCGAGGCTCGCCGGGTCGCGGACCATCCGCGCAGCGAGGGCGTCGACGAGCACGCGCTCGTATCTCACGCCCGGGTGGTCCGCAGCGACCTCCTCGGCGATCTCGTCCCAGAGCACGTACCCGTGGCGCGAGGCGTTCGACTTCGTCGCGCTCGTGACCACGCCGCGCCGGCCGGCTGTGAGCTCGAACGCGTACCGGAGGACCCGCTCGACGGCCTGCCGCGTGAAGACGCTCGACTCGATCGCCACCTCCCCGGGCAGCCCCGCGTGCGCGCGCCCGCCGACGCCGGAGTACTCGCCCTCGGTGTTCTCCCGCACGAACAGCATGTCGACGTCGGCGGGGCCGCGACCGGCCAGCGGGCACGGGATCCCGTCGAGCAGCCGGGCCGGCCGGACGTTCGCCCAGAGGTCGAGGCGCTGGCGCACCTCCAGGACGAGCCCCCAGAGGGAGACGTGGTCGGGGACGGACGGGTCGCCGATCGCCCCCATCAGCACCGCGTCGTGGGCGGACAGGGTGGCGAGACCGTCGTCGGGCATCATCGACCCGTGCTCGCGCCAGTAGGCGGACCCCCACGGGAGCTCGGTCCATTCGAGCGAGAGGTCCAGCGCGTCGACTGCGCGCCGGGCCTCCGCGATCACCTCGGGCCCGACCCCGTCGCCCGGAAGCAGCGCGACCCGGTGGGTCACACCCCCGAGCCCACCCGGCCGGGAACGCCGTCCAGGTAGCCGAGCGCATGCTCGAGCGTGACGACGTCGGCGTACTTCGCCTGGATGTCGAACAGGTTCGACTCGTGCGGCGCCTGCGCGCGGTCGCCGACGCATTCTCGCGGCACGAGCGTGGGCCAGCCGTACTGGAGCAGGTCGATCGCCGTCGCACGGATGCAGCCGCTCGTCGTCGCCCCGCAGAGGACGACCGAGTCGACGTCCTGCGAGATCAGGATCGAGCTGAGATTGGTGCCGAAGAACGCCGAGGCCCCCTTCTTGAGCACGATCGTCTCGTCCTCTCTCGGCTCGAGCCGCGGGTCGATCTCGACCCAGTGCCCGCCGACCTGGAGGTCGCCGAGCGCCGGCACCTTCTGCAGCCAGAGCCCGCCGTCCTTGAGGTTCGGCTCGTAGCCGATCGTCGTGAACACGACCGGCAGGCCCTTGGCGCGGGCCGCATCGAGCAGCTGCTTCGTCGCCTCGACCTCGGCCGTGAGGTCGGAGCCGAGGGTGCACTCGGGGTCGGTGAAGCCGCAGCTGAAATCGACGACGAGCACGGCCGGACGGGATCCGAGCGTCACGCTCTCACCGATCCGCGCCCGCGCGTAGACCTCCTGCGCCTGCTCGTCGCTCATCTCGCGCCTCCCGCCCTCGTCATGCGAGCACCGCCTTGCGGCCCTCGGGGAGCAGCTCCTCACCGGACTTCGCCCGCTTGACGAACCGGCCCGCCCCGGGTGCTGCGACGAGCTCGTCGTTCTCCACGATCACCTGGCCGCGGACGAGCACGACCGCCGGAGCGCCCTTGACCTCGGTGCCCTCGAACAGGTTGTAGTTCACGTTCGAGTGGTGCGTCTTGGCCGAGATCGTCATCTTCTTGTCGGGATCCCAGACGACGATGTCGGCGTCGGAGCCCGGCGCGATCGTGCCCTTGCGCGGGTAGAGGCCGAAGTGCTTCGCCGGGTTCGTCGAGACGAGCTCGACGAAGCGGTTCAGCGAGAAGTGCCCCTGGCCGACGCCGAACGTGTAGAGCATCTGCAGCCGGTTTTCGATCCCCGGGCCGCCGTTCGGGATCTTGGAGAAGTCGTCCCGGCCGAGGCCCTTCTGCTCGGGCCAGTTGAACGGGCAGTGGTCGGTCGAGACGACCGAGAGGACATCGTTGCCGAGCGCCTTCCAGAGATGCGGCTGGTTGTCCTTGGCGCGCGGCGGCGGCGTGTAGATGTACTTCCCACCCTCGAAGTCGGGCTGCTCGAGCGCCGAGTCGTCGATGAAGAGGTACTGCGGGCAGGTCTCGCCCGTGATCTGCCAGCCCTTGTCACGCGCGATCGCGATCGGCTCGATCGACTCCTTGCACGACACGTGGACGACGTAGAGGGGAGCGCCGGCGACGCGCGCGAGCTGGATTGCGCGGTTCGTCGCCTCGCCCTCGGTCTCGGGCGGGCGCGTGCGCGCGTGCCAGACCGGCTCCGTGTGACCTGCGGCCATCGCTTCCTTGACCAGGATGTCGATCGCGTCCCCGTTCTCGGCGTGGACCATCACGAGCGCGCCGGTCTCGCGCGCGGTCTGCATCGTGCGGAACAGGGTGTCGTCGTCGACCATGACCGCGCCCTTGTAGGCCATGAACAGCTTGTAGGAGGTGACCCCCTGGTCCGGCAGCTTGGCGAGCTCCTCGAGGCTGCCGCCCTCGTGCAGGTCGGTGACGCCGATGTGGAAGCCGACGTCGATCACCGGCTTGCAGCGGTCGATCTTCTCGTGGTAGTTCTCGAGCGCCTGGGAGAACGAGGTGCCGGGCGCCTGCATGCAGAAGTCGATCAGCGTCGTGGTGCCTCCGAAGGCAGCCGAGACCGTGCCGGAGGTGAAGTCGTCGCAGGTGACGGTGCCGCCGAAGAACATCTCGAGGTGTGTATGCGGGTCGATCGCGCCCGGGAAGACGAGCTTGCCGGCGGCGTCGATCACCTTGTCGGCGGAGACGTCGAGCGACTCGCCGATCAGGGAAACGGTCCCGTTCTCGATGTAGACGTCGCCGATGTAGTCATCGGCCGCGGTGACGATGCGACCACCTTTGATCAGGACAGACATGAGCTGAAACCCCCTCGTCGAGATACGCCGATGTAGACGACTTGCGGAACGATCACTGCAGTTCGCAGCTTACGCCGACGGCCGTCGCGAGCGCGTGGGCTTCGTCGCGGGCGACCGAGAAGCGGGCGAGCCCCTCGCCCACCCCGCCCGCGTCGCGCCGCCTGGCGGCGGCCAGCGTGGCCTCGAGCGCCGCGATCGAGCGGCGGCTGAGCACGAACAACCGGTCGATGCGCGGCCGCAGCTCGTCGGGCGGCACGACTGCATGCATCGCCGCCGCCTGCTCCCTCAGCAGCGGCAGCACCCGGCCGACCACGCTGGCGACGTCGCCGTAGGCCCTGATGTCGGACGGGGCGCCGTACCGCTGGAGCTGCCGGGCATAGCGCCTGCAGACGAGGGAGACGCGGCTCAGGTACTCGAGCCGGGTCGGTTGCCGCTGCCCACCGTCACGTCCGAGCGCGAGCCAGATGACGGCCCCGGCGACCACGACCGCTGCGAGCGCCGAGAGCGCGAGGAGCCGGCGACTCACGGGGTGATCCCTCGGGGCGGGCAAGACCCCTCAGGCGTGTGCTCCCGCGCCCGTCTCGGCACGGCTCTCGAACGGCGCGACCCCCTCGAGGTACTCGAGCACACGCTCGAGCGGCTCGACGTCGCCGAACTTGGCGTCGATGTCGAACAGGTTCCACTCGACGACGCCGGGGACGCGGTCGCCGACCGCCTCGCGCACCACGATCGGCCGGAACCCCTCGGCGATCGCGTCCTCGACCGTGTGGCGGACGCAGCCGGCCATGGTCACGCCGGTCACGATCACGGTGTCGACGCCGTGGGCGTTGAGGAAGCTCGAGAGGTAGGTGCCGTGGAAGCCGCTCGCCCGCTTCTTGACGATCACCTGCTCCCCGGGCTCCGGCGCGATCCGCTCGTCGATCGCGACCGCCTCGCTGCCGACCTCGAGCTCCTCGACCGGGATCTTGTGCACCCACAGGCCCATGTCGGAGTTCGGGCCGGTCGTCACGTACGCGGTCGTCGTGTAGACGATCGGGATCCCCCGGGCGCGGCCGGCGGCGTTCAGCCGTTGGACGGCCGGGATGATCGTGTCCATGTTCTCGCAGGTGAACGGGTTGCCGGGGCGCGTCCAGGCGTTCGCCAGGTCGATGTGGACGAGGGCGGGCCGCTCGCCGAAGCCGACGCGACGCTGGAAGCCTCGCTGCCGGTAGATCGAGGTGTCGGCCGAGAAGATGCGCTCCAGCGCCTCGACGATCTCCGGGTCGTACGCCATCGTCAGCTCCTTTCGAGCGGCGGGATTCGGGTCACGTGGTGACCGACGACGTGCGCTGCCCGCGCACCCGCTCCGTCGCGGCGTGGTCGAGGGTCATCGTCTTCGGGTCGATCATGACACCGTAGTCGCGCTCGGCAAGCTCGACGGTGGTGAAGCCGTCCAGCACGTCCGAGAGAACGGCGGCCGGGTCGCGCTCGAACGGCTCCCCGTAGCCGCCCGAGTTCGGCACGGCCAGCTCGATCGTCGATCCGGCCTGCAGGGTCTTGCCGGTGAATTTCGCCGGCCAGAGCTCGACCGTCCCGTCCGGCGCGGTCACCTTCCCGTGCGCCAGCGTGCCGTCGTGGCCGCCGAAGATGCCCCAGGGCGGATCGGACTCGTACCGGTCGCCCTCGCACGAGACGATCGTGTCGACGAGGAACCGGTTCACGCGCACCATGCCGATCCCCCCGCGCCACTTCCCGGCCGAGCAGGGGTCGTCGCGCAGCTCGTAGCGCTCCGTCCGCATCGGGAAGCGCCATTCGAGCTCCTCGATCGGGTTGTTGCGCGTGTTCGCGATCAGGCAGTCGACCGAGTCGAGCCCGTCGCGCCCGGGGCGGCCGCCGTACGAGCCCTCGTCGACCTCGAGGTAGACCCAGTACTCGCCCTCCTCCTCGTCGAAGCCCGAGTAGGCGAGGAAGCCCAGGTGAGCCGAGTTGCCTGCCGTGATCTTGTCGGGCACGACGGGCGCCAGCGCGCGCAGGGCCAGGTCGACGGCGCGCTGCACCTGGCAGAAGCGGGCGAAGCACGCGCGCGGATAGTTCGGGTTGAAGATCGAGCCGAGCGGCGCGACGACGTTGACCGGCGCGAGCATGCCCTCGTTCTGCGGGACGAAGACGGGGTAGGTGGCCTCGTCGAGGAAGATCATCCGCGTGATGAACGTCATCGCCGAGACGGTGGTGCCCTCGAACGGGCAGTTGTAGCCGGTCGGCACCTCGTCGCTCGACCCGGTCAGGTCGAACGTGATCTCGTCGCCCTCGATCACGACCGCGACCTTGACGGGGAGCTTGACGCCGCGCGTGCGCCCGTCGTCGTCGAGCCAGCCCACCTCGGTCTCGTAGCGGCCGTCGGGCACCTTCGCGATCTCCTGCCGCAGCATCTTCTCGGAGTACTCGAGCCACGCCCGCGCAACGCCGAGCACGGTCTCCTCTCCGTACCGGCCGAGCAGCTCGGCATAGCGCTTCCGCGCCAGCTCGCAGGCGGCGATCATCGCCTGGATGTCCCCGTCGTTGAAGCTCGGCGTGCGGACGTTCTCGAGGATGTGCTTCCAGAGGCCCGCCTGCCAGACGCCCTTCTCCTGGAGCTTGACGGCCCGGTAGATGTTGCCCTCCGACCAGTTGTCGACGAGGTCGATCGCGAGGCCGGGATAGGCGCCGCCGATGTCGAGCACGTGCGCCGAGGCGCCCGAGAAGCCGATCAGCTCGCCCTCGTGGAAGATCGGGATCACGATCGCGACGTCGGGCGAGTGGGTCGCTCCGGCGTACGGGTCGTTGTGCAGGATCACGTCCCCGTCGTGGATGTCGTCGCCGAGGAGCCGGATCACGTTCTTCACGATCTTCGGCATCGCACCCATGAACATCGGCGTCGAATCCGACTCCGCCAGATTGTTCCCGTGGCGGTCGAAGATGCCGGCGCCGAGATCCTCGGACTCGCGGATGATCGAGGAATACGACATCCGGTAGAGCACGCCGGCCATCTCCTTCGCGATCGCGGCGAACGCGCCGCCGACCACCCGCATCAGGATCGGCGTCGCCAGCCCGGCGCCCCGGTCGACCTCGGAGCGCGGCCGCGTGGTGCAGTCGATCACGATGTTGCCGTGGCGGTCGATCTCGGCCTCGAGGCCCGGCGGGATCACCGTCGTCGTGTCGTACTGCTCGACGATCGCGGGCCCGGCGAGCCGGTCGCCGGCGCGCAGCCGCTCGCGCTCGTAGAACGGCGTCAGGCGCCGGTCGGCCTTGCCCTCCACCTCGAAGACGACTTCGCGCTCCTGCGTCAGCGCGCCCGCGGGATCGCCGTCGCCGGCCTCGAGCAGCGTCGGCTGCAGCTCGCCCACGCGCCCGATGCCGACGGCGCGGATGTTGATGATCTCTATCGCCGCGTCGAAGCGGTGGCCGTACTCGAGCTCGTGCGCCGCGTGGAAGCGCTCCTTCAGCTCCTCCACCCACGCATCGTCGACGCCACCGGGCGGCGCCTCCGTGCGCACCTCGTAGCCCTGCCCGGCGTAGCGGCAGTCGGCGAGGCGCCGCACGACGCGGCTGCCGGCCGGGACGCCGTCGGCGTCGAGCTGGGCCACCGCCTGCTCGACGAGCTCGTCGAAGCGCACCGACAGCTGCGCCTGGTCGAGGCTCTTGAGCGCGTGGCGCTCGGTGGCGACGAACTCGTGCTGCAAGTCGGTCGCGAGCAGACCCGTCGCGGCGAGGATCCCGGGGTGCGGCGGGACGAGCACGCGGGCGATCTCGAGCTCGAGCGCGATGTCGCACGCAAACAGCGGTCCCGCGCCGCCGGCTGCGACCAGCGTGAACTCGCGCGGGTCGTAGCCGCGCCGCACCGAGTTGAGCTCGATCGCCTGGGTCATGCCGTACTTCTGGACCTGAAGGGCGCCGAGCGCCGCCTCCTCGACGGTCATCCCGAGCTCGCCGGCGATCGTCTCGACCGCCCGCTCGGCGAGCTGGCGGTCGAGGCCCATCGCCCCGCCGAGGAGCCCGCGGTCGGAACGGAGGCGGCCCAGCACGAGCTGCGCGTCCGTGGAGGTCGGCAGTGTGCCGCCGCGCCCGTAGCAGGCCGGACCGGGATCGGCCCCGGCAGACTGGGGGCCGACCCGGAACACGCCGCCCTGGTCGACGTGCGCGATCGAGCCGCCCCCGGCCCCGATCGTGTCGATGTCGACCATCGGCACCATCGCCTGGTAGTCGCCGATCTTCGTATCGAGCAGGTGGCGCATGCGCAGCTGCCCGCCGGCGGCGACGCCGATGTCGGCCGAGGTGCCGCCGATGTCGAGCGTGACGACGTTGTCGAACCCCGCCATGCGGCCCGCCCAGATGCCGCCGATCAGCCCCGCCACCGGCCCCGAGAGGAGCAGGTTGACAGGACGCTGGGTCGCGGACTCGACCGTCGCCATGCCGCCCGAGGACTGCATCAGCTGCACGCCGTGCCCGAAGCCCGCCTCTCGCATCGCCTCGTCGAAGCGCGACACGTAGCGCGACACCTTCGGCCCGACGTAGGCGTTGAGCGCGACGGTCGAGAAGCGCTCGAACTCCCGGTAGAGCGGGAGCACCTCGTTCGAGACCGAGAGATAGGCCTCGGGGAACTCCTCGAGCACGATCTCCTTCACGCGGCGCTCGTGAGCCGGGTTGAGGTAGCTGTGCAGGAAGCAGACGGCGACCGCCTCGACTCCCGCCGCCCGGAGCTCGCGGACGCGCTCCCGCACCTCGTCCTCGTCGAGCGGGACGATCACCTCCCCGTGCGGCACCGTCACGCGCTCCTTCACCGTCAGCCGGTGACGGCGCTTGACGAGCGGCCTCGACTGCCAGGGCAGCTCCTGCTGGAGCGAGAAGTTGAGCGGCTTCTTGTGACGCGCGATGTGCAGGATGTCGCGCATCCCCTCGGTCGTGATCATCCCGACCTCCGCGCCCGTGTGGGTGAGCGCGATGTTGGTGGCGACCGTGGTGCCGTGCAGGAGGTTGTCGACCTGCGAGAGGTCGACCTCGGCCTTGCCGCAGAGCCGGCGGATGCCGTCGACGACGCCGCGCGCAGGGTCGTCGGGGGTGGAGGGGACCTTGTCGACGGTGATCCGGCCGGACTCCTCGTCGACGAGGATCAGGTCGGTGAACGTCCCCCCGACGTCGACTCCGATGCGCTTCATCCCTGGCTCTCCTCCTAGGCGGCCGTCGCCGCGACTGCGGAGATGATCTCGCGACCGACGGTGTCCATCTGATCGAAGTCCCCGTTCAGGTACGCGCACGAGATCTCGTCGATGCCGAGGTCGAACAGCTCCCGCACCTTGGCCCGCACCTTGTCGGCGGAGCCCGCGAGCGCGAAGTCGTCGATCAACTCGCCGGTCAGGTACGCGGTGTGATCGGCCTCGGACGAGAGGTGGCCCGCGTAGTAGTCGTAGTCGTCGCGGCTCTGCGGGAGCCGCGTCATCGTCTCGGGCATGCCGTGCGCCTTGTTGCGGCGCATCGTGTCGGCGATGTGGTTTGCGCACGCGGCCGGGGCCCAGCGGCAATGGTCCCAGGCCTCCTCCTCGTCGTCGCTCACCCACATGGCGGTGAGGAGGGAGAGCTTGACGGCGTCCGGATCGCGCCCGGCCTGTTCGGCTCCCGCCCGCACGTGGTCGATCGCCCAGCGCAGCGACGTCTCGTTGACGCCGACGTAGAGCATCACGCGGTCGGCGAGCGCACCGGCCGCGCGGAGGTTCTTCGGCCCCGTCGCGGGCATCATGATCGGGATCGCCGGATCGCGCTCGATCCAGCGAAAGTGGACGTCGGCGTCGTTGATCGACACGTGGCGGCCCGCCATCAGCTCGCGGAGCAGTCCGACCGACTCCTCCAGCACAGATGTCTTGACGGGGTTCAGGCCCATCGTGCGCACGGAGCTGTCACCGCGGCCGATGCCGAGCTCGAGCCGTCCCGGATGGAGCGCGGCGAGCGTCGCGAAGATGCTCGCCGTGGTGGTCACGTGACGGGTGTACGGGTTCGTGACGGCCGTGCCGACGACAATGCGATCGGTCCGCGCGAGTGCATGGGTCATGTAGACGAAGCAGTCCTGCCAGAGGATCTGCGAGTCGATGAACCAGGCGTGGCTGTAGCCGGCCTCCTCTGCCTTCTGGACCGAGGAGATGCACTCCTCGAAGCTCTCCGGCAGGAACTGGGACCCGATCGTGCCCATCGTCCTCTCCTCTCTATTCGTCTCCGGCGAGCGGGAAGGCGCGGAGCTCCTCGAGCGTCTGCTCGAGCGTGTTCACCTGTCCCCACCCGATGCCTATCATCTCGATCGCGGGATCGTGGAGATGGGGCGTCGCCGTGCCGACGCACTCCTCTACCACGATCGGCTTGAAGTCGCGGAAGAGCGCGTCCTTGCACGTCGCTCCGACGCACTGGTTCGTGAGCACGCCGGTCAGGATCACCGTCTCGGCGCCGAGCGCCCGCAGGATCTGCTCCAGGTTGGTCTGGAAGAACGCCGACAGGCGGGTCTTCTCGACCGTCCAGTCCTCGGGCTGGACGTCGAGCTCGTCCAGGATCTCGTGGCCCCACGTCCCGGTGCGGAGCCCGCCTTCGCGCAGCAGCACGCGCTTGGCCATGAACGGGCCGCCGTCGTCGAGGCCGCGCGTGCCGTGCCGCGTCCACACGATCGGGACACCGCGGCGGTGGCACTCCTCGTTGAGCGCCTTCGTCGGCTCGATCACCCGCCGCATGTGCTCGATGTCGATCGCGTGCGTCGCATACCACCCGTCGGGGTGCAGGAAGTCGTTCTGGTCGTCGATCGCGACGTGCACCGTCCGGCCCGGAACGAGACGCCAGGCGGAGGGGTCGAAGTAGTGCGACTCGGACACGGCTGCTGCTCTCCTTGATCTGTCGTTAGATCTCAGATATGAAGATTGGTACACGATCGCGACGGAGATTTCAACCATGACCCCACTGGCCCCGATCCATCGCCGCTATCTGCGCGACCACGCCTTTGCCGGGCTCCGCGAGGCGATCGTCTCGGGCAGCCTGGCGCCCGGCTCTCCTCTCGTGATCGACGACCTGGCGGCGAGGTTCGAGCTCAGCTCGATGCCCGTGCGCGAGGCGGTCAAGCGACTCGTCGCCGACGGGCTCGTCGAGGAGCTTCCGCGGCGGGCGCACCGCGTCGCGCCGCTCACGAGGCGCACCGCCCTCGACGTCCTCGAGGTGATGGAGGCGCTGATGGTGCGCGCCTACGAGCTCGGCGTGCCCGCGCTCGACGCGGAGGGGATCGGCGCGATGCGCGCCGCCCTCGACCGCGCGGCCGCCCACGCCGCGGCGGGTGACCTGATCGACGCGCTGGCCGGCATCCACGCCATGCACGAGGTCGTCTATGCGGCGACCGGCAACTCCGAGTTCGAGCGTGCGCTGTCGTCGATCGGCCCGCGCTTCGACCGCGTGCTCTACCTCTGGTATACGGAGTCGATCGTCGAGGTCGGGCATTCGTATCGCCGCGACCTGATCGAGGCCCTCGAGCGCGGCGAGGCCGGGGAGGCGATCGAGATCATGCGCCGGGCCTGGCGGCGTTTCCGCGACATCGTCGCCGCGCGCGCCGACGAGGAGCAGGGGTGATCACGGAGGCTCGCGTCGTCGTGGTCGGCGGTGGCATCGGCGGCGTCTCCACCCTCTACCACCTGACGAGACTCGGCTGGAGCGACGTCGCACTGGTCGAGGCGAACGAGCTCACCAGCGGGTCGACGTGGCACGCCGCGGGCCTGTGCACCCAGTTCATCCAGAGCTACAACCTGATGCGGCTCCTCCGGACGTCGGTCGAGCTGTACGGAGAGCTCGAGCGGGAGACGGGCCTTCCGGTCGACCTCCACCAGTGCGGCAGCGTCCGCATCGGCACGACCCGCGACCGGCTGCACCAGTTCGAGCACGTCGGCGGGATCGCGGAGAGCGTCGGCGTGCCGTTCGAGATCGTCTCACCCGAGCGGGCGGCCGAGCTGTTCCCGCTCGCGCGACCCGACGGCGTCCTGGCCGCCGCACACCTCCCGACGGACGGGCACGTCGACCCGACCAGCCTGACGAACGCGCTCGCCAAGGGAGCGGTCGCCGGGGGCGCCGCCATCCTCCGCCACACGCGCGTGACCCGGCTCGTGCGCGAGCGCGACGCGTGGACCGTGTCGACCTCCGCGGGCGAGATCCGGGCCGATCACGTCGTGATCGCGGCGGGCCAGTGGTCCCGTCAGGTGGGGCGGCTCGCAGGTGTCGAGCTGCCGATCGTCCCGCTGCAGCACCACTACCTGATGACCGACCCGCTGCCCGAGATCGAGTCCCGGACGGTGGAGCTGCCCGTCTTCCGGGACCCGGACAACTCCTTCTATGCCCGCCAGGAGGGCGGCGGCCTGATCGTCGGGCCCTTCGAGCGAAACCCGCTCACGTGGGCGCTCGACGGCATCCCCGAGGGCTTCCACAGCCGGCTGCTGCCGCCGAACCTCGAGCAGATCGAGGACTGCCTCGTCGCCGCCGCCGAGCGCATCCCCCGCTTCGGCGAGGCAGGCATCCGGACCGTGATCAACGGCCCCGACGGGTACACGCCCGACGGCCGCTGCCTGATGGGCCCCGTGCCCGGGCAGCGGGGGCTGCACGTGCTCGCGGGCTTCTCGATCTTCGGGATCGTGTTCGGCGGCGGCGCCGGCAAGTACGCGGCCGAGTGGATCGTGGACGGCCAGCCGAGCGACAACATGTGGGAGCTCGACGTGCGTCGCTTCGGCGACTACGCGAGCTCGACGCCGTACATCGTCGCGCGCGCGTCCGAGGTGTTCGAGGACGAGTACAAGATCCACTTCCCCGAGGAAGAGCGGCCGGCCGGCCGGCCGCTCAAGACCGACCCAATCCACGACCGTCTCGTCGGCCGGGGCGCCGTGATGGGCGTCCGCTCCGGCTGGGAGCGCCCGCTCTGGTTCGCGCGATCCGGGCCCGCCCGCGACGAGTACTCCTTCGGGCGCGGCAACTGGTTCGACGCAGTCGGCGAGGAGTGCCGCGCAGTCCGCGGGGGGGTCGGCGTGCTCGACCAGACGAGCTTCGCAAAGTTCGCCGTCAGCGGCGAGGGCGCCGCGGCGCTGCTCGACCGGCTGTGCGCCAACCGGCTGCCCACCGAGGTCGGGCGGATGGCGCTGACGCAGATGTGCACGGCCCGGGGCGGCGTCGAGGCCGACGTCACCGTCGCGCTCGTCGAGCCCGGCCGCTACTACGTCGTCTCGGCCGCGGCGACCGAGACGCACGACCTCGCCTGGATCGAGCGGCACGCCTCCGACGACGGCTCGGTGCTGATCGAGAACCTCACCGCCTCGCACGGTGTGCTCACGATCGCGGGGCCGCGGTCGCGCGAGCTGCTCGAGCGCGTCTCGAGCGACGACTTCACGAGGGAGGGCTTCCCTTTTTTCCGCACGCGCACCGTCGATGTCGGACGCACGTCCCTGCTCGCGGTGCGGGTGTCGTACGTCGGTGAGCTCGGCTGGGAGCTGCACCACCCGATCGAGGCGCAGGCGGCGCTGTACGGGCTGCTGTTCGAAGCCGGTGAGGAGCTCGGCCTGGTCGACTTCGGCTACCGGGCGCTCGAGTCGATGCGCCTCGAGAAGTGCTACCGGCTGTGGGGCGCCGACCTGTCGGCGGACTGGTCGCCGCTCCAGGCCGGGCTCGAGCGGTTCGTCGCGCTCGACAAGGGCGACTTCATCGGGCGCGACGCGCTCCTGCACGAGCGCGAGCACGGCTCCACCCACACCCTCTCCTGCCTCGTGGTCGACGCCGTGGGCGTCGACGCCCACGGGCTCGAGCCGATCCACGCCGGCGGCCGACACCCGATTGCCTACGTCTCCTCGGGCGGCTACGGGCACACGATCGAGCAGTCGATCGCCCTCGCGTACCTTCCCGTCGAGCATGCCGCGGTGGGCACCGAGCTCACCGTCGGCATCCTCGGGGAGCGCCGCCGGGCGGTGGTTTGCGAGCAGCCGCTGCTCGATCCCGCCGGAGAGCGCCTCCTGTCCTAGAGGTGTCGGCTTGGCTCCGGAAGAAACGCCTACTCCGTTTGATCCTCAACCCCGTCTGGTCGGCGACATCGTCGAGTTGAGGCCGCTGCGCGAGAGCGACTTCGACGATCTGTACGTCGTCGCCGCGGATCCGCTGATCTGGGAGCAGCATCCGGCACCCGACCGCCACCGGGAGGAGGTCTTCCGGGAGTTCTTCGCCGAGCACCTCGCTTCCGGAGGTGCCCTCGTCACGATCGACCGGCGCAACGGCAGCATCGTCGGCACCTCCCGGTTTCACGGCTACGACGCTCGCCGGAGCGAAGTCGAGGTCGGTTGGACGTTCCTGGCGCGGTCGCACTGGGGCGGCGAGGTCAATGGCGAGATGAAACGGCTCATGCTGGAGCACGCGTTCCGATTCGTGGGCAGCGTCGTCTTCCTCGTTCACCCGCAGAACCTCAGATCTCAGCGCGCGGTCGAGAAGATCGGGGCCGTTCGAATCGGGTCCCGGCTCGACGGCAACGGAAACGACAGCCTTGTCTTCGAGCTCCGCCGGGAATCGCCGCGGCCGTGATCGCGCGGCAGCCGTCTTGCGCCGCTCGAGGCAGGCCGATACTCCGTGTTCCCGGCGGACGCGCGGCTACGCCCACGGCGAGCCGGCGGCGGAGAACGGCGGCCGGCGCTCGTGCCAGTCGGTCAGCTGCTGGAAGGCGGCGGCCGCGCGGAGGGCGCCCGCCTCGCCGAAGCGGCCGCCGATGAAGGCGATGCTGACCGGCAGGCCGTCGGGGAAGCCGCACGGGACGCTGACCACGGGCCAGCCGACGAGGCTCCACGGAGCCGTGTAGCGGAGGAGGCGCTGCCGGAAGAGGTTCTCGGCGGCCGCTCCCGGGGCTGCTCCCGGGCCGAGGTCGAACTCGACCCGGCCGTCGACGACCCGCGGCGCCACGGTCGGAAGCGTCGGCGCGACGAGGCAGTCGAGGTCGCCCAGAGCCGAACGGAAGCCGCGGGAGATCAGCGCCCGCACACGGAGCGCCGTCACGTAGCCGGTCGCGGGGACGAACAGCCCGGCGAGCAGGCGCCCACGGACATCCGCGCCGAGCTCGTCCCAGCTGCGGCGCATCAGCTCGCGGTGGATGGTGCTCGCCTCCGGGAACTGGAGCGCCTGCTGGACGACCCCGGCCCGCTCGAGCAGCGGCAGGTCGACGGAGACCACCGTCGCGCCCGCACCGCGCAGGGTCTCGACCGCCTCGCGCGCCGCGGCGGCGACGCGCTCGTCGAGGTCGCCCTCGAAGAGGCTCTCGACCACGCCGACACGCAGCCGCCCCGGGTCGGGCGCACGGGCCTCGGCGGCGTAGTCGACCGCCGGGATGCGCAGAGACGAGGGATCGTCGGGATCGTGCCCGGCGATCACGCCGAGCAGGAGCGCGCAGTCCTCGACGGTGCCGGCCATCGGGCCGACCGTGTCCACGGACCACGACAGCGGCACCATGCCCCGGGTCGGCACCAGCCCGGTCGACGGCCGGATCCCGGTGACGCCGCAGAAGGCGGACGGGATGCGGACGGATCCAGCGGTGTCGGTCCCGAGCGCGCCGGTGACGATCCGGGCCGCGACGGCGGCGCCGCTGCCGCCGCTCGAGCCGCCGCAGACGCGGTCGAGGGCCCACGGGTTGCAGGCCCGCCCGAAGGCCTCGCTCGTCGTCAACGGCCCGTAGGCCAGCTCGTGCGTGTTGAGCGTCCCGATCACGACGGCCCCGGCGGCCCGCAGCCGCTCGACCGCGGCCGCGTCGCGCGAAGCCTTGTTCGCGGCGAGCGCGCGCGAGCCCGCGGTCGTGGCGACGCCGGCGACCGCGAGCACGTCCTTGACACCGACTGGGACGCCCCAGAGCGGCCCGCGGACGGCCGACCGTTCGAGCTCCGCGGCCTCCTCGAGCGCCTCCGCCGCGCGCACCGTGATGAACGCGTTCAGCTTCCCGTCGAACGCCTCGACGCGGGCGAGCGCGTCGCGGACGGCCTCGGGCGGAGAGCAGTCGCCCGCGCGCAGAGAGGCGGCCAAGGCGGTAAGGCTCATTCGACCCCGAGCGGAGCCGGGGCTGGCCCGGAGCCGTCCTCCGGCAGGAGCTGAGCGAGCTCCTCGACCGCGGGCAGGAACACGGCGAGAAACGCCGCCACGCCCTCGAGCTCGGCGGCGGCTGGGGACAGTCCCTCGCGCGCGGCGACCGCGCGGATCTCGTCGAGCGAGATCGTCACGCTCCCTGCACCTGCCGCGCCCGGGTCACCATCCCGTGACTATGACACCGGTCAGGCCGGGCCGCCCGGGCACGGACCGCCCCCGTCGTCAGGCGGCGCCGGGCGGGCGCCGGTCGTGCCAGCCGGTCACCTGCTGGAAGGCGTGGGCGGCGCGCAGGACGGTCTCCTCCCCGAAGCGCCGACCGACCAGGGCAATACCGACCGGCAGCCCCTCGACGAACCCGCAGGGGACGCTTGCGGCAGGCACCCCGGCCAGGCTCCACGGCGAGTTGAACGGGATCACGCTGAGGCGGTAGGGGGTCTCCTGCCCGCGCACGACCACCGTCTCCTCGCCGATTCGCGGCGCCACGATCGGCATGGTGGGCGCGACGAGCAGGTCGAAGCGAGCGAAGAGGCCGTCGATCCCGTCGCGGTACCACCGCCGCGCCCGCAGGCCGGTGACGTAGGCGGTCGCGGGCAGGAGCAGGCCGGCGAGGAGCCGCGCCCGCACGTCCGCCCCGTAGTCCGCCAGGCGCGTCCGTAACCAGGGGAGGTGAAGGGTGGTCGCCTCGGGGAGCATCATGAGCTGCTGGATCGTGCCGGCCTCCTCCAGCAGGGGCACCTCGACGGGCTCCACCAGCGCACCGAGCGCACGTAGCTCGGAGACCGCTTCCTGCACCGCAACCGCGATCTCGGGCTCTGCGCGATCGAGCAGCTGCTCCACCACCCCGACCCGAAGTCCGGCGACCCCGCCTTCGAGCCGCGTCTCCGTCCCGGCGATCGCGTCGAGCAGCAGGGCGCAGTCCGCGGCGGTGCGCGCGATCGGCCCGACCGTGTCGAAGGTGGTCGAGACGGGGAAGACGCCCGCGTTGGAGACGAGCCCCGCCGTGGGCCGTAGCCCGGTCACGCCGCAGAAACACGAGGGGATGCGGATCGAGCCGCCCGTGTCGGTGCCGAGCGTGGCCGCCGCGAGGTCCGCGGCGGCGGCCGCGCCCGAGCCGCCGCTCGAGCCGCCGCAGACCCGGTCGGGCGCCCACGGGTTCCGAGCCGGGCCGAAGTGCGGGCTCGTTGTCAGGGCGCCGTAGGCGAACTCGTGCAGGTTGAGCTTGCCGATCACGATGCCGCCGGCGCCGCGCAGCGCCTCGACGACGTGCGCGTCCCGGGTGGGAACGTGGTCGCGGAGGATCTCCGACGCGGCGGTCGTCGGCGTGCCGGCCACGTCGATCACGTCCTTGACCGCGATCGGCGCCCCGTACAGCGGGGCGCACGGCGGCGCCTCGGCCTCGGCGAGCGCCTCCTCGCCCCGAACGCTGATGTAGGCGTTGAGCGCAGTGTGCGCTTCGATGCGCTCGAGGTACGACTGAACGGCCTCGCGGGGAGAGAGCTCCCCCGCCTTCAACCGCTTCACGAGCCGCGCGAGGCTCATAGGGCAGCCTTCAGCTGCCCTATGAGTTCCCGCTCTCGACGCCGGCCAAGCCGGCGCCTCCGCTCAATCGTGAGCTCCGTCGAGCCTACGCTCATGTCGACACCTCCGGCGGAAGGGCGTCCGACAGGCGCTCGAGCTCCGGCAGGATCGCGTCGAGGAACCCGAGCACGCCCTCGAGATCCTCGTCGGACGGCTCCACGCCCTGGCGCCTGGCCAGCTCGCGGAGGAAGTCGAGGGCGCTAGACTTTTGACCCATGCCGATCTATGAATACCGGTGCGCCGGCTGCGACGAGCGCTTCGAGGAGCTCGTATCGGCCTCGGCGAAATCGGCGCCGCCGTGCCCGAGCTGCGGTGCGAAGGGCGCGAAGCGCGTCTTCTCGACCTTCGCGACCGAGTGGTTCCCGTCCAACGTCTCGTGGCACAACATGCCGAACAAGCATGACATGGGCGGCGCCCCGGACCGGGCGAGCAGCTCGATCCCGAAGGCGATCCCCGCAGGCAAGAAACCGGCCGGAGGCAAGGGCAAGAGCAAGAGCTAGAAAACGTTGGGAGCCGCCGCGCTAGTCGCCGGCCCCGGCCAGCGAGAAGAAACGGTCGTCGATAATCGAGCTCGGGGACGGGAACGCGACCTTCGAGTGGCTGAGCCCGAGCTGGACGAACATCTCCGCCATCTTGATCCCGACGGGCCCGGGGTTGATCACCGGCGCCGGCAGGTTCGCCGCCATGTAGTCCCCCGCCTGGTGCATCGTCGTCGACCCGAGCAGGATCACGTCGGCTCCGTCCTCCTCGATCGCCTTGCGCCCCTCGATCGTGAGCTTCTCGAAGATCTCCTCCTCCTTCCCCGCGAACAGCGCCTCGACGTCCGGCGGGATGTTGACGGCACGGATCGACGCGCACTTGTGCTTGAGGTCGTAGAGCGCGAAGTTCTTCTCGTACAGGTGCGCCCACCTGTCCCACATCGTGACGATCGAGAAGCGCTTGCCCAGCATGATCGCGACCGCGTAGGAGACGAGCCCTGGGCCGACCACCGGAATCGAGAGCCGCGAACGGAGCGCCCAGAGCCCGGAGTCCGAAACCGTGTCCATGATCACCGCGTCGTAGCCCTCCTCCTCGGCGCGGAGGCCCGCCTCGGTGATGTACATGTCGAAGACGACGTCCTCGTAGTAGCAGTCGAGGAATGTCCCGCTGTTCCGAACCGGGACGCACTCGACATCGGTGTCCGGGCCGAGGATCTCCCGCGGGATCTGCGCGGCCCGGTTGGCGATGCCCACGTCGTCGAACGGGAACGGAATGATGAACTTGATTCGCATCGCTGCTCCTTCGAGGTTGGCGTCGGAGCCACTATTAGGTCAGACTCTCGCTCCCTGTCAAGGAGGTAACCGATGCCCCACGCCCACATCGACGGCGGTCTGAAGCTGTACTACGAGCTGACCGGGCCCGAGGACGCGCCCGTGATCATCCAGTTCGGAGGCGGTCTCTTCGGACGTCACAACTTCGGCCTCGTCAACGATGGCTTCCGCGAGCGCTTCCGCCTGCTCTCATTCGACGCCCGTGGGTACGGGGCCTCCGACCACCCGCGCGAGGCCTACACGATCGAGGGCTGGGCCGACGACGGGGCGGCCCTGCTCGACGCCCTCGAGCTGGAGCGAGTCCTGGTGCACGGCACGTCGATGGGCGGGATGATCGCGATCGCATTCACGGCCAACCATCCGGACCGCACGATCGCCGCCTGCGCCGACGTCGCGTTCGCGAAGGCCGATGTCTACCGGCGCACGCTCTTCCGGGTCTGGCGCCGGATGACCGAGTCGATGGCATGGGACGACTTCTCCGACCACGTGACCACGCAGGCGGTCGGAGCGAAGTTCATCGAGAGCCCCGAGGGCGAGAACGTCTTCGAGCTCGTCCGCGGGATCGTCGCGCTCAACGACCCCTACACGGTCCGCCAGGGATGCCTTGCGATGGAGAACATGGATCTCTCGCCGCTCGTCCCGAAGATCTCGCGCCCGCTGCTGATGACGAACGGGACCTACGACATCCTCTGCCCGCCCGACCTGGCGCCGTCGGGCCTCGGCGCGCGGAAGATGACGGAGCTGAACGAGAACATCACCCTCGTCGAGTTTCCGGACATCGGCCACGCCGACCTGGTCGAATGCCCGCAGGACGCGATCCGCATCGTGACGGACTTCTTCGAGCGGGCGCTCGCCGGCTAGCCGAACACGCCGGCCGCGGCGAGCTCCCGGATGCGTTCCGACGAGTACCCGCACACGTCGGTGAGCACGGCCTCGGTGTGCTCGCCGCGGAACGGCGCGCGGCGGATGGGCGCCTCGTCGCCGAGGCGCAGCGGGCTCGCGACCTGGCGGACAGGGCCGAGCCGCGGATGGTCCGTCTCGACGACGCTGCCGCGCGCGCGGGCTTGCCCGTCCTCGAGCGCAGCTGCGACGTCGTTCACCGGCGCGCTCGGCACGCCCGCCTCGCCCAGAGCGTCCAGCCACTCTCGCGTCGTTCTCCCGGCGAACGCCGCATCGAGGATCGCCAGCAGCTCGTCGCGATTCGCGTCGCGGGCGGCGAAGTCGGCGAACCGGTCGTCGGCCGCCAGGTCGGAACGGCCGATCGCCTCGCAGAGCAGGAGCCAGAACTTCTGCTTGGGGCACGCGACGACGATCCAGCCGTCGGCGGTCGCGAAGTTCTGGAACGGGACGATCGACGGATGCGCGGAGTTGCGCCTGCGCGGCGGCGCGTAGCCGTGCGTCGCCGCCCAGGTCCCGACGTACATCAGCTCGTGGAGCGCGGTCTCGAAGAGCGAGATGTCGCAGTCGCAGCCGACCCCGTCGCGCCGCGCACGCCAGAGGCCGGCCATGACGGCGATCGCGGACACATACCCGCCGGAGAGATCGACGAGGGAGAGGCCGCTCTTCGTCGGCGGCCCGTCCGGGTCGCCGGTGAGGCTCATCCAGCCGGCGAGGCCCTGCATCATGTAGTCGTAGCCGCCCTCCGCCGCCCGCGGCCCGGTCATCCCGTACCCCGAGAGGGAGCAGCAGACCACGCGCGGGTTGACATCCTTGAGCTGGTCGTAGGTAAGCCCGAGCTTGCGCGGCTGGTCACCGCGCAGGTTCGAGTAGACGACGTCGGAGCCGCGAACGAGGTCTTCGAGCACGGTCCGCCCTGCCGGGCTGCGCAGGTCGAGCGAGACGCTCTTCTTGTTCCGGTTGAAGGTCTCGAAGAAGAGCGAGTCCTCTCCCTCGGAATACGGCGGCACGTAGCGCCCGACGTCGCCGCGCGAGGCCGGATCCTCGATCTTGATCACCTCGGCCCCCAGGTCTGCGAGCTGCAGGGTGCCCCAGGGGCCGGCGCCGAACTGCTCGAGCGCGATCACGCGGACGTCAGCGAGCGGAAGCGTGCGCCACCTCCGCCAGAAGCTCGAGCTGCTCGAGGAGGCGGGAGGCCTCCACGGCGGGATGGAACACGATGTGCTCCGCTCCCGCCTCCACGTACTCATCGATCCTGGCGGCACAGCGAGCGGGCTCGCCGAACAGGCAGTAGCGCTCGACGGCGTGGATGGTGAACTCGGTGCCGTAGCGACGCGACAGGTAGCCGCGCGCCTCTTCGCTCGTCCCGCCGACGAGCGCGGGCAGCACCACTGCCGGGACGATCCGGCGCCCTCCGGCGTGCTCCTCGACCTCCTCGAGGCCGCGGGCGAGACGCTCGGGCGAGACCCAGACCGGGATCCAGCCGTCACCGAGCCGTCCCGCGCGGCGGATCGCGGCCGCGGAGCGGCCGCCGACCCACAGCGGCGGCCCGCCCGGTTGGGCCGGCGGCGGCTCGATCGAGATCCCCGCGAAGGTCGAGAAGCGGCCGCTGTAGGTCGCCGGGCCGGAGAAGAGCTCCCGGAGCGCGCGCATCGAGTCGTTGGTGCGCGCACCCCGCTCGCTCATCGGCACGCCGACCGCCTCGAAGTCCTTCGCGCTCTCGCCGCCGACCCCGACACCGAGGATGACGCGCCCCCCGGAGAGGAAGTCCAGCGAGCCGAACTCGCGGGCCACGAGCGCAGGCGGGCGAAGCGGCAGCAGCACGACGCCGGCTCCGAGAGCGATGCGCTCGGTCACCGCCGCGAAGGCCGTGAGGATGACGGTCACGTCGAGCAGCGCGTGGTGGAAGGCGATGTGGTCGCCGGCCCAGAGCGAGTCGAAGCCCGCTTCCTCGGCAGCGCGCGCGACGCGGTAGAAGTGCCCGGGGTCGGGCGTCCCGCCGACCAGCGGGCCGCTGCCCTGGATCCCGTAGGCGACCGGGCTCACCGTTACCGGCGCCGGGCCCGCTTGTCCTGCTCAGCGCTGCGGCCGGCTCGCGCCGGGAGAGGACCGGCCGGCCGCTCGCTGCCGCTCATTCGATCCCGAAGGCGACGTTCCCCGCAGCCGACGCCGGCGCCGACGACGGCGGCAGCCCGCGCCGCGCAAAGTAGGCCGTCAGGGACGATTCGTCCTGCTTCGCGCGAAGCTCGGCGCGGAGCTTCTCGGTTGCCCCCACGTCGATCTCGAGCGACTGCTCGTCGCTGAAGACGACGCCGTAGGCGTCGCGCGCGAGCTCGATCGTGGTGAAGTCGTCGAGCACGTCCTCGCGCACCGCGTCGGCCGGCCGGTCGAGCGGATCGCCGTACCCGGCCGCGTTGGGCTCGCGGAACTCGATGTACTCGCCGGCGGCGAACGGGATGCCCGTCACCTTGGCGGGCAGCTCCTCCTCACGGCCGGTGTCCGGGTTCTTGCGGCAGGAGGCCACGAGGCCGTCCCACCCGCCGAACACGCCCATCGGCGGATCGGTCTGACGGTCGCCCTCGCACGAATAGGTCCCGTCGACGAGGAAGCGGTTCCGCCTGATGATCCCGACACCGCCGCGCCAGCGACCCGGCGCCGCCGGCTCCGGGCGGAGCTCGTACTGGTCGCAGCGCATCGGGAAGCGCCGGTCGAGCTCCTCGATCGGGTTGTTGCGCGTGTTGGCCATCAGGTTGTCGACCGAGTCCATCGCGTCCTTGCCGAATCGGCCGCCGTAGGAGCCCTCGTTGACCTCCAGATAGAGCCAGTACTCGCCGAGCGACTCGTCGAAGCCGGAGTAGGCGCAGAAGTGGATCCCGGCCGAGTTGCCGCCGGTGATCTTCTGTGGCAGCGCCTCGGCGAGCGCGAGGTTGACGTTGTCGACAACCCGCTGCGTCTGGCAGAACCGGGAAAAGCACGCACGGGGGAAGTTCGGGTTGAAGATCGTCCCCTTGGGGGCGATCACGTTCACAGGTCTGAAGACGCCGTCGTTCTGGGGCACGTGTTCGGGGAAGGTGACCTCGTCGAGCAGGATCGTGCGGACGGCGTAGTAGCAGCTCACGAGCAGCGAGCCCTCGAAGGGGACGTTGAAGCCCGTCGGCACCTCGTCGTTCGAGCCGGTCAGGTCGATCGTGATCTCGTCCCCCTCGACGATCACGCGCGTCTCGACGCGGAGCTGGACACCGCGGTTCCGCGCGTCGTCGTCGAGCCAGCCAACCACCGGGCCGTAGGTCCCGTCCGGGATCTTCTCGATCTCGGCCCGCAGCATCCGCTCGGAGTAGTCCATCCACTCGTAGGCGGCGCTCATCACGACCTCGGCGCCGTAGCGCTCGACGAGCCGCAGGAACCGCTCGCGCCCGAGTTGGCAGGCGGCGAGCATCGCGTTCATGTCGCCGCGGTTCATCGTCTCGGTCCGCACGTTGTCGAACAGCATCCGGTCGAGGTCCTCGTTCAGCTCGCCGCGGCGGTACCAGCGGAGCGCGTTGTACATCTTCGCCTCGGCGTAGACGTCGAACGCGTCCGCGTTGATACCGGGATACGAGCCGCCGACGTCGAGCACGTGGGCGGTGACGGCCGCGTAGCAGAGCAGCTCGCCGTCGTGGAAGATCGGCACCGCGACGGCCACGTCGGGCGAGTGCGAGGCGCCGAGGTAGGGATGGTTGTGCACGATCACGTCGCCCTCTTCGATCTCGCCGTCGAGCCGGTGGAGGAAGCCGCGGATGTACCAGGGCAGCGAGCCGATGTGCATCGGCGTCGAGTCGGACTCGCAGAGCTCCCGCCCCTGGGCGTCGAAGATGCCGGCGCCGAGGTCCTCGGACTCGCGGATGATCGACGAGTAGCTCATCCGGAAGAGCACGCCGGCCATCTCCTTCGCGATCGCGTGGAAGGCGCCGCCGAGCACCCGCAGGGTGACGGGGTCCACCTCGACGCGCTTGCGGTCCGGCGGGCCCGGCTGACGCCCGACCTCGTAGTCGACAACGCTCATAGGGCAACCTTCAGTTGCCCTATGAGTTCCCGCTCCCGGCGCCGGCCAAGCCGGCGCCTCCGCTCAATTGTGAGCTCCGTCAAGCCTACGCTCTCAATTGTGAGCTCCGTCAAGCCTACGCTCATGACTCGACCTCCTCCGCTGCCACGAGGACGTCGACGACAGACGCCGCGCCCGTCTCGATGATGATCCCGCCGAAGCGGTCGACGTGTCCGGTGAGCCCGGGCGGGATCACGGTCGTCGAGTCGTACTGGTTGACGATCGCCGGCCCTTCGAGGCGGTTTCCCGCCGTCAGCGCCGTTCGGTCGTAATATCGCGTCGGCACGGCCCGAAGCGTGCCTCCGACCCGGAACCACGCCTCGCCCTCGTGGCGGAGCGCCGCCTCGGGCGACTCCGTCCCGGCTTCGATCTCGGGCGCCTGCAGGGGCGGCATCAGCCCGATCCCGCGCACGCGGATGTTCGGGATCTCGATGTCGGACTCCTCGAAGCGCCGCGAGTACTCACGCTCGTGGACGTCGTGGAAGTCCGCCTTCACCCTGGCGACCCAGCGATCGTCGATCGCGGCCGGGCCGCAGTCCACCCGCAGCTCGTACCCCTGCCCGAGGTAGCGGCAGTCGGCGACCCGCTCGATCATGATCCGCTCGGCCGGGATGCCGTCCTCCACCAGCTGGGCCGTCGCCTGCTCCTCGAGCTCGTCGAAGGCCTGCTCGAGCGCGGCCGCGTCGACCCGCGAGAGGCGCTGGTACACGGTCGAGACGTACTCGTAGACCGTGTCGGTGGCGAGCAGGCCGAGCGCCGCCGTGACTCCCGGGAATCTCGGCACGAGCACCCACGGCGTCCCCACCTCGACGGCGATCTGGGCCGCGAAGAGCGGCCCGGCGCCACCCTCGGCGACGAGCGCGAAGTCGCGCGGGTCATACCCCTTCCGGACGGAATTCTCCTCGATCGACTGCACCATCGAGTGGGTCAGGATCTGCACCGCTCCCATCGACGCCTCCTCGACCGTCATCCCGAGCGCCCGGGCCGGGCCCTCCTCGAAGGCCTTGCGGGCGAGGTCGGCGCGCAGCTTCATCGCACCGCCGAGGAAGTCCTCCGGCAGGAGCCAGCCGAGGTTGACCATCGCGTCGGTCGCGGTCGGCTCGGTCCCGCCCCGGCCGTACGCGGCGGGCCCGGGGTCGGCGCCGGCCGAGCGGGGGCCGACCCGGAAGATGCCGCCGGTGTCGACATAGGCGATCGAGCCGCCGCCGGCACCGATCGTGTCGACGTCGACCATCGGGATCATCGCCTGGTAGGGCCCGACCCGCGTGTCGAGCAGGTGCTTCATGCGTAGACGGCCCTCCTGGGCGAGCCCGATGTCGGCGGAGGTTCCGCCGACATCGAGGGTGATCACGTTGTCGTAACCGGCCTGCCGCCCCGCCCAGATGCCGCCCACGACTCCGGCCACGGGGCCGGACATGAGCAGGTTGACCGGGCGCGCGATCGCGCCTTCCGCCGTCGCGACCCCGCTCGCCGACGTCATCAGGTGGACGCCCGTCCGAACGTCCAGCGCGCGGAGCTCGTCCTCGAGGCGGCGCACGTAGCGCGACACCCTCGGACCGACGTAGGCGTTCAGGCAGACGGTCGAGAACCGCTCGTACTCCCGGTACTGCGGCAACACCTCGGACGAGACCGAGAGGAACGCCTCCGGGAACTCCTCGCGCACGATCTCGGCGACGCGCGCCTCGTGGTCGCGGTTCAGGAACGAGAACAGGAAGCAGACCGACACCGCCTCCACGCCGGCCTCCTTGAGCCGCCGCACCTGCGCCCGAGCGGCGTCCTCGTCGAGCGGGACGAGCACCGACCCGTCCTCGGTGATCCGCTCGGGCACGGTCAGCCGGTGGCGCCGGCGAACGATCGGATAGCGCTGCCAGGGGAGATCCTGATAGTTCGAGAAGTTGAGCGGCTTCTTGTGCCGGGCGATGTGGAGGATGTCCCGGTAGCCCTCCGTCGTGATCAACCCGACCTTGGCGCCGTCGTGCTCGATCACGATGTTCGTCGCGATCGTCGTCCCGTGGAAGACCTGGTCGAGCGCGGCCGGGCTCTCACCGGCCCGAGCGGTCAGCTGCTGGATCCCATCGACCGTCCCGGCGGACGGGTCGTCGGGAGTCGTCGGGAGCTTGTGGACGATGATCTCCGCCGAGTCGTCGTCGACGTAGATCAGGTCGGTGAAGGTCCCGCCGACGTCGACGCCGAGTCGCTTCACTCCGTCCCCCTTCCGTCCCGTCCGGCCGTTCCGGTCAGACCACTAGCCATTTCCGCCCCCGCCCGACATGGTCAGGACGATCTTGCCGAAGTGTTCGCGCCGTTCCATCATCGCCATCGCCTCGCGCGCCTCTGCGAGCGGGAACGCCTCGTGGACGAGCGGGACGATGCGGCCCTCCTGGGCAAGGCGGAGGCAGATCTCGACCTCGGCGCGCTCATAGGTGAAGGAGCCGATCACCGACTTCTGCCCCCGGAAGAACGGGATGATGTCGAACGGCACGACCTCCCCTGAATGGCCGCCGCAGATCACGAGGCGTCCGTCCTTGCCGAGCGAGTCGAGGCCGTTCTGGAAGAGCTCTCCGCCGACGTGCTCGTAGACGAGGTCGACGCCGCGGTCGCCGGTCAGCCGCATCACCTCGGCGACGACGTCCTGGGTGGCGTGGTTGATGCCGTGATCCATGCCGAGCTCGGCGGCGCGGGCAAGCTTCTCGTCGGAGGACGCGTTACCGATCACCGTTGCCCCGGCGAAGTGCGCGAGCTGGACGGCGGCCGAGCCGATGCCGCTTCCGACCGAATTGATCATCACCGTCTCGCCGGGCCGGAGCCTGCCGCGCGTGAAGAGCATGTGCCAGGCGGTGCCGAAGGCGATCTGAAGCGCGGCCGCAGCCTCGTCCGTCAGCTCCTCGGGCACCCGGATCAGGTGCTTCACCGGGCAGGCAAGCTTCTCGGCGTACCCCCCCGAGGTGGTCATGCCGATGAAGCTGGCGTTCGTGCAGAGCGACTCGCGCCCGGAGCGGCAGAAGCGGCATTCGCCGCAGGTTCCCATCAGGTGGGGCATCACGCGCTCGCCCACCTGCCAGCCTTCGACACCCTCGCCGAGCTCGGCGATCCGGCCAACGACCTCGACGCCGAGCACGAACGGCAGCTCGATCGGGAAGCGCGACACGCCCTCGCGGATATCGACGTCGAGATGGTTGAGAGCGCACGCCGCGATCTCGATCAGGACCTCGCCGGGCCCGGGGCGCGGGTCGGCCACATCCTCGAGCTGGAGCACGTCGAGCCCGCCGAACTCGTGGAACACAACAGCTTTCACGTCACGACCTCCAGGTTCGAGAACAGGCCCAGGTTCGAGAACAGGCATGGGTTATGTCTGAGTTCCGTAGCCCTGTCAAGCGGCCACCGTTCCCGCGCCCCCGGATACCCGGGTCGGGAGGCGGGGTTGGCGGCATCGAGCGGATCGCCGACAGATACGGTTTCCCTACGGCCGGTCAGCTCACCCACCTCCGCTCGCTCCTCTTCGCGCCCGGCAGCGACGAGCGCAAGCTGCGCTCCGCGCTCGCCGCGAGCCCCGACGGGGCCGTCGCCGACCTCGAGGACGCCGTCGCACCCGCGCAGAAGGACGCCGCTCGCGAGATCGTCGCCCGGGTCCGCCCGCCGATCGTGCGCGTCAACGGCGTCGACACCGCGTGGTTCGCGGACGACCTCGCCCTGGTGGAGCAACTGGACGTCGAGGCGATCGTGCTGCCCAAGGCGATGCCCGACGGGGTAGCTGCCCTGGGCGAGACGGGGCCGCCGGTGATCGCGATCATCGAGACCGCCGCCGGCGTCAGGAACGCCTTCGAGATCGCCTCGCTGCCGCGGGTGGCCGCGCTGCTGCTCGGCGCCGTCGACCTCGGCGCGGAGATCGGCCTGGAGCCGCGCCCGGACGGGCTCGAGGTCCTCTATGCGCGCTCGAAGATCGTGCTCGACTCGGCCGCGGCGGGGATCAGGCCGCCGTTCGACATCGTGCACCTGGACGTCACCGACGACGAGGGGCTCGAGGCGGAGTGCCGGCTCGCGCGATCGCTCGGCTTCCGCAGCAAGGCGTGCATCCATCCGGCGCAGCTCCCGATCGTCGAGCGCGTCTTCGCACCCAGCGAGGCCGAGATCGGCTGGGCCCGGAAGGTCGTCGAGGCATACGAGCGCGAGACGGGCGAGGGCCGCGGCGTGTTCGCGCTCAACGGAGCGATGGTCGACCTGCCGGTCGTCGAGCGGGCGCGGCGGATCCTCACCGAAGCCGAAAGGAGCTAGAGCATTGGGCACCCAACCGCAAGAGGCGCCGAAGAGCTGGCGCGGCCGGTTCTACGAGGACTTCGCCGTCGGCGACACGTTCCGCAGCCGCCTGGGCCGCACCATCACCGAGACCGACAACATCTGGTTCACCTGCCTGACCCTGAACACGAACCAGGTCCATTTCAACACCCCCTACGCCGAGCGCACGCAGTTCGGGCGGCCGCTCGTGAACAGCACCTTCACGCTGGCGCTGGTCACGGGCATGACCGTCCCCGACACGAGCGAGAACGCGGCCGCGAACCTCGCCTGGACCGACATCAAGCTGCCGAGCCCCGTCTACGCTGGAGACACCCTCTGGGCCGAGAGCGAGATCCTGGATCTGCGAGAGTCCAGGTCGAACCCGAGCGTCGGCATCGTCTCGATGCGGTGCCGCGGGATCAACCAGCGACGCGAGGTCGTGATCGAGTTCAAGCGCACGTTCATGGTCTACAAGCGAGACGCAACCGAGGCCGCACCGACCTTCCCGGGAACGGACCTCGACTGGACCGTCTGAGAGGAGCGAGCATGCCCACCGCAGCCCAACGATTCGCCGAGTTCACCAGTTCACTCTCCTACGAGGAGATCCCGGGGGAGGTCGTCCAGGCCGCGAAGCTCCATCTGCTCGACGCGATCGGCTGCGGCCTGGCCGCCCACGCCCTCGGCGTCGCCACCGAGGGCCGCACGGCGATGGCCGAGCTCGGCGGCGAGCCCCAGTCGTCCGTGATCGGCCTGGGCGACGAGCTTCCCGCGCCGAACGCGGCGTTCGCGAACGCGATGCTCTGCCACGGGCTCGACTTCGACGACACGCACTCGGACTCGGTCTCGCACGTGAGCACGGTCGTCTGCCCGGCGGCGCTCGCCGTCGGGGAGGCGCACGGATCGAGCGGCCGCGAGCTCCTGACCGCGATCGTGGGCGGCAACGAGGTCGTTACCCGGGTCGGCATGGCTGCTTCGGGCGCCTTTCACAAGCGCGGTTTCCACCCGACCGCGATCTGCGGCATCTTCGGCGCCACCGCGGCGGCCGGCAGGCTCGCCGGCTCGTCGGCCCGGGCGACCGCGAGCGCCTTCGGCATCGCGGGCTCGTTCGCGAGCGGGCTCTTCGCCTACCTCGACGACGCGACCCCGACGAAGCCGATGCACCCGGCCTGGGCCGCCCACGGCGGGATCCTCGCCTCCCGGCTCGCCTCACTCGGCGCCGAAGGGCCTCCCGGGGTGCTCGAGGGCCGCTTCGGCGTCTACCACGCCTTCGTCGGCGCCGCCGAGGGCGAGGTCGACATCGATGCGCAGCTCGCCGACCTGGGCAGCCGTTGGGAGACGCTCCGGATCGCCTTCAAGCCCTACCCCGCCTGCCACTTCATTCACGGCTCGCTCGGCGCCACCGCCAGCCTGCTCGACCAGATCGACCCCGACGAGATCGAGGACATCCTCGTCTGGATCCCCCAGGCCGGCATCCCGCTCGTCCTCGAGCCGGCCGCCTCGAAGACGGCGCCGCGCAGCGAGTACGACGCGAAGTTCAGCCTGCAGTACTCGACCGCGGCGATGCTCGTCCACGGCGAGGTCGGCGTCCAGAGCTACACCGACGAGGCGATCGCCGACGCACGCGTCGTCGAGCTGGCGTCGAAGGTGCGCCACGAGGCGCGGGAGTACGAGTCCTATCCGGCCGCGTTCCCGGGAGGTGTCCGGGTCGTCCTCAGGGACGGCCGCACGGTCGAGGCCGACTTCCCACACCAGCGCGGCGGCCCCGAGAACCCGATGTCCCCGGACGAGGTGCGGGCGAAGTTCCGGCACAACGCCTCGCTCGCGCTCGGTGACTCGGCGATCGACACGCTCGAGGAGACCGTCCTCTCGCTCGAGGAGCACGACCGCATCGATGCGATGCTTCCTGCCGCCGGGAAGGTCGCGGCTTGAGCGTCGCCGAGCAGACCGAGATCGTCGCCGCGGTCCACGACTGGGTCGACCGGGAGGTCGTTCCCGTCGCCTCGGAGCTCGAGCACGTCGACGAGTTCCCCACCCGGCTGGTCGACCAGATGAAGGAGCTCGGCTTGTTCGGGGTCACCGTCCCGGAGCGCTACGGTGGCCTCGGCCTCGGGCTCGACACGTACGCCCGGATCGTGATCGAGCTCTCGCGCGGCTGGACGACCCTGTCGGGGATCGTCAACGGAAGCTTCATCGCCGGCTGGATGATCCGACACCACGGCACGGACGAGCAGAAGGAGCGCCACCTGCCGCTGCTCGCCTCGGGCGAGGTGCGGGCGGCCTTCTCGATGACGGAGCCGAACGCGGGCTCCGACGTCCAGTCGATCCAGTCGACCGCCGTCCTCGACGGGGACGAGTACGTGATCAACGGCCAGAAGCTGTGGGTGACGAACGGCTGGCGCTCGGGGATCGTGCTGCTGCTCGCGAAGACCGATCCGGCCGCGGCGCCCGCGCACACCGGGATGACCGGGTTCATCATCGAGAAGGAGCCCGAGGTCTCGGACCTTCCCGGGCTGACGATCCCGATGCCCGGCATGAAGAAGCTGGGCTACAAGGGCGTCGAGTCGACCGAGCTCGTCTTCGACGGCTTCAGGACGCCGGCGGCGTCCGTGCTCGGCGGCGACACGGGTGTGGGCCAGGGGTTCAAGTACTTCATGAGCGGGATCGAGGTCGGTCGAGTCAACGTCGCCGCGCGCGGCGCCGGCCTCGCCCGGGCGGCGCTCGACGACGCGCTTCGCTACGCGCAGCAGCGCGAGGCCTTCGGCAAGAAGATCGCGTACCACCAGGCTGTCCAGCTGATGCTGGCGAAGATGGCCACCCGCGCCGAGGCGGCCCGCCTGCTCGTCCTGCAGGCGGCCGAACGCAAGCAGAGCGGCGAGCGGGCCGACCTCGAGGCGGGGATGGCGAAGTACTTCGCCACCGAGGCGGCGCAGGACAACGCGCTGGACGCGATGCGGATCCACGGCGGCTACGGCTACTCGACCGAGTTCCGGCCCGAGCGCTACTACCGCGACGCCCCGCTGCTCCTGATCGGCGAGGGATCGAACGAGATCCAGCAGCTCGTGATCGCCCGCAGGCTCCTCGAGCGGTACCCGGCCTGAGATGGACTTCTCGCCGCCGGCAGAGCTGGAAGAGATCCGCGCGGGCGTCCGCACGCTCTGCGACGGCTTCCCGGGCGAGTACTGGCGCGCCCTGGAGCCGGATCGCTACCCGGAGGAGTTCGTCACCGCCCTGACCGAGCACGGCTGGCTGGCGGCGCTCATCCCCGAGGAATACGGCGGGGCGGGTCTCAGCCTCACCGCGGCCAGCGTGATCCTCGAGGAGATCAACGCCTCGGGCGGCAACTCGGGCGCCTGCCACGCGCAGATGTACACGATGGGGACGATCCTCCGCCACGGTTCGGAGGAGCAGAAGCAGCACTACCTCCCCCGGATCGCCTCCGGAGCGCTGCGGCTTCAGGCCTTCGGCGTGACGGAGCCGACGGCCGGCTCGGACACGACCTCGATCCAGACCACCGCCGAGCGGACGCCCGACGGCTACGTGGTTCGCGGCCAGAAGATCTGGACGTCGCGGGCGCTCTACTCGGACCTGATGCTGCTCCTGGCCCGGACGACCCCGATCGCGGAGGTCGAGCGCAAGACCGAGGGCCTCTCGACCTTCATCGTGGACATGAAGCAGGCGCTGGTCGACGGGACGATGACGATTCGCCCGATCAAGACGCTGATGAACCATGCTTCCACGGAGGTGTTCTTCGACGGCGTGCAGGTGCCCGCCGACGCCCTGGTGGGAGAGGAGGGCAAGGGGTTCCGCTACATCCTCGACGGGATGAACGCCGAGCGGATCCTGATCGCCGCGGAGTGCATCGGCGACGGGCGCTGGTTCGTCGACAAGGCGCGTGCCTACGCATCCGAACGGGTCGTCTTCGGGCGCCCGATCGGGCAGAACCAGGGCATCCAGTTCCCGATCGCGCGGGCGCACGCGGCGATCGAGGCCGCCGACCTGATGCGCTACAAGGCGGCCTGGCTGTTCGAGCAGGGCAAGCCGTGCGGAGCGGAGGCCAACCTGGCGAAGCTCCTCGCCTCCGACGCGTCCTGGCAGGCGGCAAACGCGTGCCTCGACACCCACGGGGGCTTCGGCTTCGCGGAGGAATACGACATCGAGCGCAAGTTCCGCGAGACGCGCCTGTACTCGGTCGCCCCGGTCTCGAACAACCTGATCCTGGCCTACGTCGGCCAGCACGTGCTCGGGCTGCCGCGCTCCTACTAGCTACTTCCCCCGGATGAACGCCCTCGGTAGATCGGGGCCGGCTCGTCGGGGGAAGTAGCTGGGGCTTGAATTTCGTCTTTTCAAAGGAACGCGATCCCGCATGGATACACGAGTTTCGAATAGCAAGGTCAAGATCGAGCTACTTCCCCCGGAGACCCCGGTCCGGCCTGCCGAGGGCGCTTATCCGGGGGAAGTGGCGGCGGCCCGGTTGAAGGCCGCCAGGGAGTCCTCGAGGCTCCGCTTCTCGATCCCGCGGCCGATGAAGACGATCCGCGAGCGGTGGTCGTCGTCGGGCCACTCGTCGAGGTGCGCGGGCGGGTGGACGACGTGCTGGACGCCGTTCAGGACGAGCGGCCCGGGCCGGCCGACGTCGAGCAGGCCCTTGACCCGCAGCACGTCCTCGCCCCGGCTCGCGAGCAGCATCGTCAGCCAGATCCCGAAGGCGGTCCAGTCAATCTGCTCGGTGAAGACGAGGCTGAACGCGCGCACGCCGTCGTGGTCGGCGTGCTCGTCGTAGGCAAGCTCGCGCGGGTCCCGGTCGCCTCCCCCGAAGATGACCTCCGGCGTCACATCGCCGAACGAGACCGACAGGATCTCGGCCATCGGGTTCAGCGCGCCGAGCCGCCGCTCGAGCGGGCCGCCCTCGGCCAGATCCGTCTTGGTGAGGATCAGCCGGTCGGCCGCCACCGCCTGCTTGACCGACTCGGGCCCGCGCAGCCCGTGCACGGCATCGACGGTCGTGATCACCCGCTCGAGCACGAAGTGGCTCTTCACCACCGGCTCGGACAGGATCGTGTACGCGATCGGGGCGGGATCGGCCATCCCGGTCGTCTCGACCACCACGCGGCGGAAGTACGGGATCTCACCCCGGGTGCGCCTTCCGAGCAGGTCCCGCAGCTCGTCGGCGAGGTCGCCGCGAAGCGTGCAGCAGATGCAGCCGCTGCCCAGCACGACCGTGCGCTCGTCGACGCGGCGGAGCAGGTGGTGGTCGATCGCGACGTCGCCGAGCTCGTTCACGATCACCGCGGTCTCGCCCATCCCCGGGTCGGCGAGCAGTCGCGAGAGCAGCGTCGTCTTGCCGCTCCCGAGGAAGCCGGTGAGGATCGCGACCGGCGTCGGCTCAGTCAAGTGCGCGGATCAGCTCCGGGTCGAGCGGATCGAGCGGGCGGCCGGCAAGCAGGGCGGCCTCACCCCAGAGGCTGCCGAGATCGTCGACGACGGCGGTCCGGCCCTTCCGGTCGCTGAGCACGTAGATACGCCCGGCCCAGTCGTCGAGGCGCAGGCCGAAGTGGTCGAGCACGCGGTTCACGAGCGCGACCCGGAAGACCCGCGCCCGCCGGCCGCCGTCCTGCTCGGCCCAGTGGTCGGTCAGCAGGACACCGCAGAGCGCACACATTAGAGTCGCTTTGTACCAGCGACCAGGGAGGCTTGGAATGGCAAAGGAAATCTTCTGCGTCTACGGCGTCGACGTCGACGCCGTCGCGGGATGGCTCGGCTCCTACGGCGGGGAGAACTCTCCCGACGACATCTCGCGCGGGCTGTTCGCCGGCGAGGTCGGGACTCCGCGCCTACTCGACCTGTTCGAGAAGTGCGGGCTGAAGACGACGTGGTTCATCCCCGGGCACTCGATCGAGACGTTCCCCGAGCAGACCAGGATGGTCGTCGAGGCCGGGCACGAGATCGGCATGCACGGCTACACGCACGAGAACCCGATCTCCATGACCCGCGAGCAGGAGGAGGATGTCCTCGTCAAGTGCATCAGTCTGATCGAGGAGGTCAGCGGCCGCCGGCCGACGGGCTACGTCGCGCCCTGGTGGGAGTTCTCGAACGTGACGAACGAACTGCTGCTCAAGCACGGCATCAAGTACGACCACAGCCTGATGCACAACGATCACCACCCCTACTACGTGCGCGTCGGCGATTCCTGGACGAAGATCGACTACTCGAAGCCTGCGTCGGAGTGGATGAAACCGCTCGTCCGCGGCGAGGAGACCGACCTGATCGAGATCCCGGCGAGCTGGTACCTGGACGACCTGCCGCCGATGATGTTCATCAAGGCCGCCCCGAACAGCCACGGCTTCGTCAACCCCCGTGACATCGAGCAGCTCTGGCTCGACCAGTTCGACTGGGTCTACCGCGAGTACGACTACGCGGTCTTCGGGATGACGATCCACCCGGATGTCAGCGGCCGCCCCCAGACGCTGCTCATGCACGAGCGGATCATCGAGCACATCTCGAAGCACGACGGCGTCCGCTGGGTGACGATGGACGAGATCGCCGACGACTTCGCCAGGCGTCACCCACGCGGAGGCGGCTAGGACGACGAATCGCTAGAAGACGCGAAGGCAGTGCTAGCGGCGGGCGAAGTCGCTCGTCGTCAGCGCGGTCGTGTAGACCTCCTCGGCGAGCGTGCCGAGGTCGCGGCTGTCCGTCCAGACCGGGTGGGCGATGCCGCCTGCGACCGCGAGGCCTTCGTAGTCCCCGTACTCGTGTGTGTCCGCGCCCGGCTGGGTCTCGTCCGAGGCCACGGTCGCGGCGTGGATCAGGCGAGCCCACGTCGTCCCGCCGTCGGCGGAGAAGGTGCACGAGTAGAACGCGCTCGTGCGCGCCGGGTCGCCGCGCGTGTCGTAGAAGCAGGCCCACAGGTTTCCCGACGCCGGATCGACCGCCGAGGCGGCCCAGAACTGGTCGGCGTTGACCTTCGCGGGTTCCGGTGCGATCAGCAGGGCCTTGCCTCCCACCGGGTAGCCGGCGAGCGGCCGCAGCCTGCTGTCGAAGACGGTCACCGCGATGCCCTTGTCGCCCTGGAAATCGGTCAGCGTGTAGGTGACGTACACCCGGCCCGCGTGAGGCCCCGTCGAGGTGTCGACGGAGACGATCGGGTTCGGCTGGGCACAGGTCAGCCGCTGCGCCGGGATCACGATCCCGGCGCCGCAGGACGGGATCGTGACGATCGCGAACGCGACCACCTCGTGCTCGAGCCCGAATTCGACGCCGCCGTCGGTCGACCTGACGATGTTGACGCGGAACGCGCTGACGTCGTGCCAGGCGACGTAGACGGTGCCCCGCCGTGACGTGGCCAGCGTGACGTACGACTCCTGCTCGCCGGTGCGGTTGGCTCGGTGCGGAACCGACCAGGTGCGGCCGCCGTCCACGCTCGAGCTGACGAGCATGTCGAAGGCGCCGTCGTGGGTGACCCGCGTCCAGGCAACGTAGACCCGTCCGGCGTAGCGGCTGACGGGCGACCGGTCGACCGTGATCGCCGGCTTGTCGTCGAAGCGGGCGCCGTGCAGCGGCGCAACCGGTACCGGCGTGCCCCACGGCTCGCCGGGCCCGGCCCTGCTCGCCACGTACAGGCGCGGATGCCCGAGCTGGCACGGCGTCGAGCGCACGAAGGAGAAGTACTGGCGACCGTCCCTGCCGATGGCGACGCCGGGATCGGCGGAGCACGTGTCCTCGAGGTGCTTCGGGGCCGGGTAGACGGTCGTGGCCTGCCAGGTCGCGCCGCCGTCGGTCGAGCCGTAGGCCCGCATCGTCCCCTCCGCGAAGCTGTTCGACCCGGCAAGCAGGATCCGGCTGTTCGACGGGTCGATTGCGATCGCCGTCTCGCTCTGTGCGTCCGGCAGGTTCGAGACGTCGACCTCGGGACCCCGCGCCCCGGAACTCGGGGCGAGCAGAACGGCGACCAGCAGTGCGAGGAGGCCCGCGGGAGCGAGCCTCGTCATCCTGCCTCCGCGACCAACACCGCCTCCGCCGCGAGCACCGCCGCGGCATCGACCCCCTCGCCGAGAGCGAGCTGGAGCAGGATCCGCGCCTTCGGCCCGGCGAGGTCGCCGGCGAAGAGCGCCCCGGCTTCGGCGAGATCACGGCCGCCGCCGCGGCCGTAGACCGGCTCGACACGCCCCTCGAAGCACCGGGAGCAGACGGCGACGAGAACGCCGGCGTCGACCGCGGCTCGGACTCCCTCGAGCACCTGGTCGTTCGCGTTACCCCGCCCCGTACCCTCGAGCACGATCGCCCGAGTCCCGGATTCGGTCGCCGTCCGCAGGAACCGGGCGTCGCTTCCCGCATGGAGCCGGATCAGGTCGACCTGGGCGAGCGACGGCGGGACCGGCAGCGGAGGCCGCCGCTCCGGAAGGCGCCCGAACACGACCCGCTCGCCGTCGACGTGCCCGATCGGCCCGTAGCCGGGCGAGGCGAACGCCCTGGGAGCGCTCGTGTGCACCTTTCGCGCCTCGCGGGCGGCGTGCAGCTCACCGGCGAAGGCGATCATCGCCCCGCGACCGCGCGCCTGCGGCGAGACGGCCACGCGAACGGCGTCGCGGAAATTTCGGGGGCCGTCCGAGTCGGGCTGGTCGGCGCCGCGCTGGGCGCCGGTCAGGACGATCGGCGTCTCCGCTCCGAGCAGTCGATCGACGAGGTAGACGCTCTCCTCCATCGTGTCGGTCCCGTGGGTGACGACGATCCCGGCGACCTCCGGCCGGCCGGCATGCTCGGCCACCCGGCGGGCGAGGCCGAGCGCGAGCTCGCCGTGCACGTCGAAGCTCGGCACGTGCGCGAAGTCGTCGAGCTCGAGCTCGGGCGCCTCCGGCCACCCGAGCAGCTCGACCAGCTCGTCGCCGCCGAGCGCGGGCACGAGCTTGCCGGTGGCGGGATCGGGACGCATCGCGATCGTCCCGCCGGTCGAGACGACGACGACGGTCCCGTGCGCCGGCAAGGAAGGCTACTCCGGCGTCGACGCGGCTCGCGCCGCCGCCCTGATCTCCGCCGCCACCCCGAACTCCTCCTCGACCTGGCGCACCTTGCTCCCCCGGAGGCGGAGGCGCAGGGTCGCGAGCACGAGCAGCACGCCGATCACGATCAGCGACAGGAGCGTCGTCGCCGTCCCGAGGGCGTAGAGGTCCGGCCTGACGCCGCCGGTGAAGGTGATGCCGCCGATCTCGAGCGGAAGGGAGTCGGTCGCCCTGGTCTGGAAGAGGACGCTGCGGTCGTAGTCGTTCCAGGTCAGAGTGAAGCCGAACAGGAAGCACCCGAAGAGACCGGTCCAGACGAGCGGCAGCGTCACCTCCCAGAAGGTGCGCTTCTGGCCTGCGCCGAGGTCACGGGCGGCCTCCTCCACCCGCGGGTCGTAGCGGTTCCAGACCGCCAGCATGACGAGGAAGCCGAACGGGATGCCCCAGACCACGTTGGCGCCGAGCGCCGTATGCCAGATCGACGCGCTGAGGCCCAGGTAGCTCCAGAAGAGCTGCGTGCCGACGGCGAGCAGGAAGCCCGGCGTCATCAGCGCGAGCATGATCACGTAGAAGGCCGCCGTGTCGGTGCGGAACCGCCAGCGGCGCTTGAACGCCATCGAAAGCGTGAACGCGAGCAGGCTGACCACGGCGCCTGCGGCGAGGCTGAGGAAGAGCGAGTTCTTCGCGGCGGTGTGGATGTCGACGGCGTGGGTGGGGGTGCCCGCGACGGTCGGGAAGATCAGCGAACGCCACCAGAGCAGGCCGAACGGCCCCCGGAACGGGAAGGTGACCGCCCCGTAGTAGCCCTGGAAGGACAGGATCGCCATCACGATCATCGGGCCGTAGAGGAACAGGAGGAAGATCGCGAAGTAGATGCCGAGCCCCCACTTCGCCCAGTCCCGTTTCTTCGCCACGCGCCGGATCACCCTGTCCTGCGGCCTCGCCGGCGTCTCGACCGCGCTCGCCGTCACAGGTCCTCCCGCAGGTCCGAGACCCGGGTGATCGCGAGGACGCCGACGACGAGGGCGAGCACGAGCAGCACGGCCGCCGCCGCCCCCTGCGGATACTGAACCGCCCCGACGATGTAGGAGTTGACCAGCGTCCCGACGGACTGGACGTAGTTCTGCCCCACGACGAGCACGGTGCCGTACTCGCCCATCGTGAGGACGAAGATGAAGATCGAGCCGATCACCATCCCGGGAAGGGTCTGCGGCAGGATCACGGCCATGAAGGTGCGCCACCAGTTACCGCCGAGGTCCCGTGCTGCCTCGATCGCCGTGCGGTCGACCTGGGCGAGGGTGAAGAAGAGCGGCGTGATCATGAACAGGATGTAGAGCTGGATCATCGCCAGCCGCACGGAAAGGGTCGACGGGGTCGAGACGCCGAACCTGCCCAGGACGTCGCTGAGCGGATACGTCCACGCGACGGAGCGCACCAGGAAGCTGGTCCAGAACGGCGCCAGCGCGATCACGAAGAGCGCGATCTGGTTGCGCATGTTCTCGACCTTGAGAGCAAGGAAGTAGGCGATCGGGAAGCCGAAGATCAGGCAGACCGCCACCGCGAACAGCGACGTGTACAGGCTGCCGAGCATGTTGTGCCAGTAGGTCGAGGAGTGGAAGATCGTGCCGTAGTTCGAAAGGGTCCACTTCGTCGTGAATCCCGACTTGGCGCCGAGCTGGTACGTCCAGAAGCTGACGAGGACGATGAAGACGAGCGGGGCGAGCAGGTAGAACCCGAGCCAGAGCCCGCCCGGCAGGGCCCAGGCGGCCGTGACCCAGCCGCCTCCGCGCTCGCGGACGTCCACAGCCTCGCCGAGCGCGTGCTCGCCCGACGGGTGCTGGACCGCCTCGACGTCGTCGATCTCGGCGGTGTCGAGATGCGGCGACCCGTCAGGCCCGGAGGAGCTGGGCATCCTCCTCCTTCCAGCTGATCCGGAGCTTCTCCCCTTCGCGTCCCCGGAATTCGGGGTAGCGCTCGCCCGGCACCTTGGCGAGCATCCGCTCGCCGCCGGCCGAGAGATGCAGCTTGACGAGATCCCCGAGGAACTCGACGAAGATGATCTCGCACTCCGCGGAGCCGGCGCCGGTCGGCGCCTCCCCGGCGCCGTCGACCGTCACCGCTGCCGCCCTGACCGCGACCATCACGTCGTCGCCGACCCCGTTCGAGTTGCCCGCAGCGCTCACGGCAGCCCGGACGCCGTGGGCGTCCTCGACAACGAGCCGGTCGCCCTCGCGCTCGGTGACGCGGCCGCGGATGATGTTGTTGTCGCCCATGAAGCGGGCGACGATCTCGGTCTCGGGCCGCGTCGCGATCGTGAGCGGGTCTGCGACCTGCTGGATCCGCGCGTCGTTCATGACGACGATCCGGTCGGCCATCGAGAGCGCTTCCTCCTGGTTGTGCGTGACGTGGATGAACATCAGGCCGAGCTGGCGCTGGAGGTTGCGCAGCTCGACGCGCATCCGCAGCTGCAACAGGCGGTCGAGGTCTCCGAGCGGCTCGTCGAGGAGGAGGGCCTTCGGCTTCGTCACCAGCACGCGCGCCAGCGCGACGCGCTGCTGCTGCCCCCCGGACAGCGCTCCCGGCTTGCGGTCGGCGAGCTCCGAGAGGCCGACCATGTCGAGCGCGTCGAGCGCCTGCTTGCGGCGCGGGTCCTTCCCGACGCCGTGCATCTTGAGCCCGAACTCGACGTTCTCGAGCACGGTGCGGTGGGGAAAGAGCGCGAAATGCTGGAAGACCGTCGTCGTCGGCCGCTTGTGAGGAGCCAGCCGAACGAGCGACTCGCCGTCGAGGACGATGTCGCCCTCGCTCGGGAACTCGTGCCCGCCGATCATCCGCAGCGTCGTCGTCTTGCCGCACCCGGACGGGCCGAGCAGGACGACGTACTCGCCGTGGTCGATGTGCAGGTTGACGTCGTCCACGGCGACCGTCCCGCCGGGGAACACCTTGGTGAGCCCGATCAGGTCGAGCCCCGAGCTCCTAGGAGTGGAGGGGGCGGCTTCAGCCGCCCCCTCCGCAATCGGGCCTGCGGTCGTCTCCTTCTCCATACGCGCTAGGCGCTGAGGAAGTCGTTGAACCGCTTGACCTGGTAGACGTTCTCCTTGAAGAACGAGTTCCAGGACGAGTAGTGGTGCGAGCGCTGGAGGAACGAGCCTCCGTCGCGCCTCTGGCCCTTCTTGATGTCGCCCACGTGGCCCGTGATGCCCGGAAGGTCACTGGCGGCGGGCTTGCCGTTGTACCAGAAGTCGTACTCGGCCATCGTGAACGCCGGCTTGCCCGTGCTCGTCGCCCTCGGCGACTTGAGCCAGGCGGGCAGCTGCTTGCCGTTGGACACGTAGTAGCCCTGGCGCATGATCAGCGCGCCGAGGAAGCCCTCGTTCGTCCAGTTGAGGTAGTTGTAGACGGCGTCCAGCTTGTCGCCTGTCACGTGCGTCGGGATCGCCTGGGTGCCGCACCAGCCGCGCATGCCCTCCGGCGGGAACGCATACCGGACGTTGACGCCCTGGGCGATCAGCAGCGCGACGGCCGGCGACCACATCGACTCGATCACGACCTCCTTCGAGGACATCAGGTTGACCGACTCGTTGAAGGTCGACCAGAAGGCCCGGAACTGACCCTTCTTCTTGTAGCCGATCATGATCTTGATCAGCCCGTCGATCTCCGCCTTGGTCATGTTGCCGAGGTCCTTGAACTTCATCATGCCGAGCTGCTTGACAGCGTTGCCGGCGTCCTGCATAGCGATGCCCGGGTCGTTCAGGAGCGCGACGCGCCCCTTCCACGCCGGGTTCAGGAGCTCGCCCCAGTGCACCTGGTTCGGCGCCTTCTTGAGCACGTTGCCGTCGTAGCCCATCGAGTCCATGTTGAAGTGGGCAAGGCCGCCGAGCACCCAGCGGGGCTCCGGCTTCCCCTTGTAGGGGGCGTTCTTGCCCTCGTCCCACCACTGCACGATCTGCTTCGTCGGCGGGCCTTCCTTCGTCAGCGGCAGGCCGGTGCTGTTGCCGATCCCGTTGGTCGAGCCCTGCGGATCGACGTAGTTGACGCGGAAGACCGCGTCGCCCTGGCCGTAGGTCGCCGTCTTGTCGTTCGGGTTGACCCGCCCCTTCGAGAAGATCGGGTAGTTGTGCTTCCAAGACTTCAGCTTCAGCCGGTCGACGGGCTGGAAATTGCCGGTCGGCCAGATCGGGAACATCTGGTAGTCGTAGAGCCCGCCGATGTCGAAGCTGTTCGGGGCCGTGATCGACTTCTGCACCTCGGCGTTGGTGCTCAGGAGCTGAACGTTGAACTTGACGCCGAGATCCTTCTCTGCCTGCGCCTGAGCGCCGGTGGGCCACTCGACCCCGAGGCTGATCACGTTGAGCGTCCCGGTGTAGGCGCCGGCCTTCTCCGCAGCGCCGAGCTTCGCGGCGGCCGAGCCCGCGAGGGCGCCGGCACCCGACAGGCCGACGGCGCCGATGCCGCCCTTGACCAGGAGCTCACGCCGGGTCATGCCCCGCCGTCTCTCCTCAGGCGTCTCGGCCCGGACCACCGTCTCATCCGAGTAGTCGCCCCGGCCAAGCTCGTCCGTGTACCCGAGTTGATCTGCGTACTCGTAGGGATCGTTGGACTCACTCATAAAAGCACTCCTTTCCCGTCGCAGAACAGGGCGGTCTCGTGAATTCGACAGCCGTGTGATGCGTATGGATGCTGATCTTGCTTGGTAAGACGCCGACCGATCGAGAACTGTTGGTGATCCGCTGGATGTCTTTCGGCCACAACTTGCGCTGTCGCCCACAACACCGGCCAGCGTTTGTATACAAGTCCGCACGACCGCCGTCAACTGGGAGCGGTAGGGTGATCCCCCTCGGGCAGTCGGGCGAGCCCGGCCCGGATCAGTCCAATCCGGCCTCGAGCGGACGGGATCCCGCCACAGCAACCTGGAGGCGCTGAAGAGCCAGGTAGGCTCCGGCAGCGCTCGCGATGCCCCACAGGATCTTCAGGGATGCCTCCGGCAGCGCGTAGTAGACGCCGACGCCGAGGCCGACGGAAGCGATCGCTGCGACGTTCACCCCTTTCAGGTAGCGGTAGCGCCCGCCGGGATCGAAGAGCGCCGGTACGTCGATCACCCCCCGGCCGAGCAGGATGTAGTCCGCCAGGATCACTCCTGTCAGCGGCGCGGCGACGTTGCCCAGGTAGGTGATCCAGCGCTGAGCGTGGTCGACGACGTCGGGAAGGCCCGAGAGGGCGACCGCCGCTCCGGCCACGATCACGGTCGCGCGGAAGCGGCCGAGGCGCGGCACGGCGTTGACCAGCGAGAGGCCCGACGTGTACACGTTGGTGACGTTGGCGGCGATCCCCTGGACGACGATCGCGATCAGGAGCAGGACGAGCAGCGGTTTCGACGACGTGAGGTCGACGACGGCGACGAACGGGTTCGTCTTGCCGGTCGCGGCGGCCGCGTAGCCGCCGACGAAGGTCGTGAGGGCGGCCGCAAGAAGAGACGAGGCGAGCAGCCCGATCCGCATGTCGCGCCGCGTCCGTGTGTACCGGCAGAAGTCGGCGACGCTCGGGACGAGCGTCAGCGATGCCCCGCACATGACGGTGACGAAGGTCGCGAAGCCGACCCAGGTCAGGTGCTGCTCGGGCGAGTGGAACACTCGGCCGATCGAGTAGTGGGGATCGTCCGAGGCGAAGTAGAGCCCGACCAGCACCCCGGTGAGCGCAAGCGAGAGGGGTAGCACGACGCGCAGGACATAGCGCATGACGTCGAAGCCCAGCACGGCGAGCACGGCATGGAAGGCGCCCAGGCCGAGCGCCATCGGGACGAGGGAGACGTGCCTGCCCGTCATCGCCAGGATCACCGCCTGAAGCCCCAGAGAGCCTGCGAGCGCCTGCGCCGCGAACCAGTACGTGGCGGCGGCGACCCGGTACGGCGAACTGAGGGCCCGCGCCCCCCAGAAGCCGAGGGTTGCCCGCATCGCGACCTGGCCCGGCAGCCCGTAGTCGACGCCGGCCCGGGCGATCGGGATGAGACACGCGTAGGCGAGCGCCTGGCCGAGCACCATCGCCGCGACCGCCCACCACAGGGGCAGCCCGCCCGCCACGACCGCGAGCGCACCGAGGACGTACATGACGGGGTTCAGGAAGAACGTGAAGTTGATCGCGAAGAGGTCGCGCCAGCCGACGGTGCGCAGCTCGGCGGGAACCGGCTCGACGCCGTACGCCTCGACCGCGGGCAACGCTAGTGCGGCCTCTCGTAACCTTCGACCCGAAACGCAGGCGTGCGAGGCCGCACTGGCGGCCGCTTCGCGGCCGTTCTTCTTTGCCGGGCACCGAGGCGGGCGCATGGGGTCGGAAACCTGAGGTGCGGGCCGGAGGGCGCCGAGAGCCGAAAAATCATCGCGGCCGCGCAGCGGCCGGGCAAGTGCAGCGTCACGAGGGCGTGTTTCGAGTGAGACGTCGGGAGACGCGGCACTAGCGGCTGTGACGCTGGAAGAAGTCGATTACGACGCGGTTGTGCTCCTCGCTGTTGTCAAAGACGGTCGAGTGATTCGAGCCGCGGACGACGTGCTTCTCCGCGCCGGGAATGCCCTGGAAGATCGCCTCCTGGCCTGCGCCGCCCGGGCCCTGGTCCCACGGGGTCATCAGGTCCTCGTCGCCCCCGAGCACGAGCGCGGGCGAGGTGATCTTCGGGAGCCAGCCCCGCAGGTCCATGTCGCACATCGCCTGGCAGGCGATGGTGAAGACCTCGAGATCGTTCGAGTCGCGCAGGATCTGCTGGATCGTGTCGATCGCCGCGACACCGTCGGGGGTCTCGAGGAACGCCTTCGAGAGCGCCTGCCACGCGATCAGCTCGGCGAGGATGCGGCTGCCCGGCCCATCCGGGTCGAGACGGGCGATGTCGATCCAGTTCTTGAAGACGAGCCTGCCCGATTGCCCGAGCTTTGCGGCGGCGCAGTTGATCACCACCGAGGTCGTCCGCTCCGGGTACTTGCCGGCGAAGACGATCGCGATCATCCCGCCCATCGACGTGCCGTGAACGTGGGCCGCGTCGATCCCGAGAGCGTCCATCAGGCCGGCGAGGTCGTCCGCCCACACCTCCATGTCGTAGTGCTGCACCGGCCGGTCCGAGCCCCCGTACCCGCGCATGTCGTAGTCGACGACCTTGAAGTGCTGTGCCAGCGCCGGCGTCGCCGGAGCGAAGTTGAAGTGCCCGAAGCCGGCGCCGTGGATCTGCACCACGGGCTCGCCCTCTCCGGAGATCTGGTACCAGAGTTCGACGCCGTTGACCTCGGCCTTCCCTTCCATGCACCCTCCTTCGATGACGGTCGAGTATTGCACGGTCGCCGAACTTCGGTGAAGATGCAAGCCGTGGCGGAGCACCTGATCGAGCGGATGACCTGGCCGGAGGTGGACGCGCGGATCAAGGACGGGGTCGACGCGGTACTCCTCCCGATCGGGACGACCGAGCAGCACGGGCCGCACATGCCGCTCGACACCGACTGTTTCATCGCCCGGTCGCTCGCCGAGCGCGCGGCGGAGCTCGGGGGCGAGCAGGGCACGAGCATCCTGGTCGCGCCAACCCTGAACGTGACGCTCTCCTGGTACCACATGCAGTTCCCCGGCTCGATGCGGCTCTCGACGGCCACGTTCCTCCAGGTCTTTCGCGAGGTCTGCGACTCGCTCGCCCAGCACGGGTTCGAGAACGTCCTCGCGGTCAACGGGCACGGGGGGAACATCGCCGCGCTCACCGTGGCGATCAACTCCTACTTCGAGGAGACCGGCAGGCGCGTCTTCCTCGTGCAGTGGTGGGACCTCGCCTCCGACGTGCTCGCCGAGATCGAGGGGCCGTTGATCCACGCCGAGGAGGCGGAGACCTCGCTCGCGCTCGCACTCGGCCAGACCGTCCACGAAGACCGCGCGACGCGTGACGCGTACGACCGGGGGGCCGCCGTCAAGGAGGCCGGGCTGCCCTGGTCGTCGCTTGGCCGCTACGAGATGAGAGCGCGCGGGCCCGGCGTGATCGTGCCGATGGACATGCTTCGCGACATCACCGAGTCCGGTGTCGTCGGCGACGCGACGAAGGCTCGACGCGAGACCGGTGAGAAGATGGTCGCCGCGATCGTCCCCCGCATCGTCCAGGTCTGCAAGGAGCTGGCAGGAAAGGAGTGAGCATGACCCACCGTGTGATCGATCTCTCGCAGCCGCTCTCCCGGGAGTCCCAGCTGCACCCCTTCTTCCCGCCGACCCAGATCCTCCGGCACATCCTCCATGCGGACGCCGAGCCCGGCCGGCCGTCGTTCAACGCCGAGATCATCATCACCTCGAATCACGCCGCCACGCACGTGGACGCGTTCGGCCACTACGACCCGAGCGGGGTGGGTATCGCCGAGATGCCGCTCGACACCTTCTGTGGCGAAGCGCTCTGCGTCGACATCCGGGACTATCCGGGCGGCCACGACGTCACGGCGGCGGAGGTGGAGAAGGCCGTCGCCGGCTCGGGCCACGACCTGCGCGAGGGCGACATCCTGCTCTTCTGCTCGGACCATTACAACCGGACGGCGGGGACGCCGGCCTTCCTCGACGGTTTCAACGGCATCTCCGCCGAGGCCGTCCACTGGATGGCGGACCGCGGCGTGAAGATCTTCGGCGTCGAGACGATCAGCCCCGACCTCGTCTACCTCACCGACGAGTATCCGACGCACAAGGCCTGTGCCGAGCGCGGGCTCACCCACTACGAGAACCTCAACAACCTCACCGAGGTCGTCAACCGCCGCTTCCAGTTCTACGGCTTCCCGCTCCGCCTCGAGCCGGCGTACGGCTCGCCGGTGCGGGCGGTCGGGATCGTCGAGGGCTAGGCTCCTTCCCCCGGAAGAACGGCTGACGGAAGCCCAGAACGGTCCAGCGGGGGAAGGAGCTGTCTTTGGGCTGCGCCTTGGAACACGACCAAACCCGCTCAGGTCCAGGGTCGTGGTTCTCCAACGGCGAAGCCGAAAATCCAAGCTAGCGCTCGATCGAGATCTCGACCCGCTCCGGCTCGATCGCGAGGACGTCGTGCGGGCCGTCCCCGGGGACGATGCGGCGCACGAGGGCGAACGTGGCCGAGTCGCCGTCGAACGGGAACGGCCGCATCCGGATCCGCCAGGGGCCGAGCGGGTCGAGCTCGTAGCCCTGGAGCTCGGCGGCCTCCCCGGCCTCCGCATCCCGCATGCAGAAGTGCAGCGACAGCCGGTCGTAGAGCTGGAGCAGCTCGTAGTCGCGCCAGCGGTCGTCGTCGGAGACGCCCGTGCGGGCGATGCGCGCCGGATAGCCCGACTCCTGCTCGGCGACGAAGGCATCGACGAGCTCCTGCACCTCGGCGGCCCGGGAGAGCCCGAGCGCCGGATCGCGGCCGTAGCGCTGCCGGTAGATGCCCGCGCCGTGCATCGAGACGAGCAGCCCGGCGTAGGCGTCCTGCTCCCCGATCGCCGCGATGCCCGCCCGGTAGAAGGCCAGGTGCGAGGTGACGTCGACGTCGAGGAAGTTGACGGGCTTGCCGCTCTCCCGGTCGACGGCCGGAGCGCGCTCCCAGACGGCCCACCCGTCGTCGTGCCTGGCCGCCGCGACCGTCAGCGAGTCGTGACGGGCCCCGCGCTCGACCCAGGCGCCGGCGAGCGCGCCCGAGAGATCGGCGTGGTCGGTCTGGAGCACGACCTGCCAGCCGTCGCCCTGGTCGCGGACGATCACGGCCTTTTCGAGCTCCGCTCGAAAAGGCTAGAAGAAGACGACGAACCAGTAACCGCCTCCGCCCGTTCCTGCCGTGAGGCGAGAAAATCCAGGACGTCCTGCAGCGGCACGACGTCGCCGTATTTCGCGTCGATGTCGTACAGGTTCGCCTCGTGCGCCTGCGCGTTGCGATCTCCGACCGCCTCGCGCGGGACGACCGTCCGGTAGCCGTGCTGGAGCGCGTCGACGGCGGTCGCCCGCACGCACCCGGACGTCGAGGCGCCGGTCACGATCACGCTGTCGCAGCCGGCGGATGCCAGGTGGGTGGAGAGCGCCGTGCCGAAGAACGCCGACGCGAACACCTTCGTCAGCACCAGCTCGCCCGGCTGCGGCGCGACCCGCGGGTCGATCTCGACCCAGGGGCCACCAGCCTCCAGCGTAAGCAATGCCGGCACCTTGTCGATGAACGCGGCCGCGGTCAGCCGGTCGGCCTCGCCGTAGGCGACGGTCGTGTAGACGACGGGGAAGCCCGCCCGGCGCGTCGCGGCGAGGAGCGACCCGATCGCCTCGACCACCCCCTCCAGGTCGCAGTGGAGCGGTGAGCGCGAGTCGGTGAAGCCGACGCTCACGTCGACGACGATCAACGCCGGCCTCGACCCGAAGCCCGCCCGCCCGTGGAATCCGGCGAGCGTCATCCGTCCCGATCCGACGCGGACCGCACCTTCGTCATGCGGTGCCCGTGCTCTGCCGATCACCCTGCTCGCGAACCCGGCGGAGCGCGTCCTCGCCGGACTCCATCGGCGCCCAGGCGAGCGGCTCCTGCGGCACCGGCGGGTCGAGGCCGGTCTCCTCCTTGGCGCGCGCGAGGATCTCCTCGAGCGGCGGGCCCATGTCGAAGTCGAGCACGTCGCCCCGCTCCTGGCGCAGCTTCGCGCGAAGCTTCTCGGTCGCCGCGGCGTCGCCGACGACGACGCCGTAGTCCGACTCCGCCTTCTCCTTCGAGACGAGCCCCTTGGCGACGTCGGCTTCGACCCGCTCGGCCGGCCGGTCGAAGGGATCCTTCCAGCCGCCGCCGCCCGCAGTGCGGTAGATGAGCATGTCGCCCCGCTCGACCTTGATCTCGTCGCACTTCGAGGGCAGCAGCGTGCTCGTCCCGTCGGTGCGGACGAGGATCTTCTCCGAACGCGACCCCGGCTTGCCGCCGAGAATCCCCCACGGATGGGTCAGCCAGCGGTCGTCGTGGATCGAGACCTCGCCGGGCTCGAGGTAGACGTAGCGCTTCTCGATCCCGTTGCCGCCGCGGTGGAAGCCGGCGCCGCCCGAATCGGTGACCGTCGTGTAGCCGTCGATCCGCACCGGGTAGTAGGCCTCGAGGTATTCGGTCGGGATGTTCTGGAACAGGGGCCACCAGGAGTGGCCGTCCATCCCGTCCCCGATCGGCCGGCCCGGGATGCCGCCGTAGGAGATCTCCATCAGGTAGTAGAACTCGCCCGACCCGTCCCAGCCCGAGTAGAGCATGTACGGGCTCGTGCCGTATCCGGCAGCCGTGGTGTGCTCCGGGCTCTTCCGCGCCAGCGCCCCGCCGAGGATGTCGAACAGGCGCGTCAGTGCGTGCGTGCGGCAGCCGAGCGCGGACGGGAACTTCGGGTGCAGCAGGCACCCGTCCGGGATGACGATGTTGAGGAGCGGGTAGAAGCCGTCGTTGAAGAGGATCTGGGGGTCGAAGACCATGATCAGGTAGACCCCGATGAACATCTTGAACATCGCTTCCGAGAGGTAGAAGTTGACCGGGCCCATCGCCTGCGGGTCGGTGCCCGACCAGTCGAAGAAGGCCTGCTCGCCTTCGCGCCAGATCGTCAGCCGCATCTTGTAGGGCCCGTGGCCGAGCCCGTCGTCGTCGACCCAGTCCTCGAAGGTCTGCGGCTCCTCGGGAATCGCCGCGACGATCAGCTTCGCCATCGCCTTGTAGGTGCGCTCGAGCAGCGCCTGGCAGGCCGCGAGGTAGGTCTCCGAGCCGAAGCGCACGCACAGCTCGTGCACGCGCTTCTCCGCCGTCCGGCAGCCGGCGATGATCCCCATCAGGTCGGCCCTGTTCATCTCGGGCATGCGAACGTTGTTGAGGATGACGCCGAGGACGTCGGTGTTCAGCTCGCCCTCGCGGAAGATCTTCACCGGCGGGATGCGGAGCCCCTCGCCGAAGATGGTCTTCGCGCCCGTCGGCAGCGAGCCCGGCAGCGGGCCGCCCGCGTCCATCTGGTGGCCGAACATGCTCGCCCAGCCGATCAGCTCGCCCTCCCAGAAGATCGGCAGGCAGACGAGCCAGTCGTTGATGTGCGAGATCGTGCCGCCGCACTTGTAGGGGTCGGAGTTGAGGATCACGTCGCCCTCGCGGATCGGCTCGTCGAAGCTCTCGAGCATCTCGGCGATGTAGGAGCCGAACTGGCCGACGACCATGCGCCCGTTCGGATCCGTGATCATCGGGAACTCGTCGTGCTGCTCGCGGATGACCGGGCTCATCGCCGTCCGGAAGAGCGTCGCGTCCATCTCGAACCGCGTCGACTTGAGCGCTCCCTCGATGATGTCGAGCGTGACGGGATCGACGTCGATCTTCGGGATCTCTGCAACCTTGACGGTGGCCATGGTTACTCCTTCCCCGCTTTCGTCGGATTGATGATCAGGTTGAGGTACCGGTCGATCTCGGTCGTGTAGCCGGCGAGGACGACCGTCGTCGAGTCGAACTCGGTGATGATCGCCGGGCCCTCGACCCGGTTCCCGGGGACGAGCTTCGACCGGTCGTAGATCTTCGTCGGCAGCCACTCTCCGTGGAAATAGACGGTGTGCTCGTCGATCACCGCATGGGATGCGTCCGGCGCGCCCTGCTCGTCCGACTCGGGCAGCTGGGGCTTGGGCACGTCGCCGTACCCGATCGCGCGGAGGTTGACGATCTCGCAGGTCGTGTCCTCCATCCTGAACCGGTAGAACTGCTCGTGGAGCTGGTTGAACCGCTCCGCGAGCGTCGCCATCCCGTCTCCCGCGAGCAGGGAGGGGTCGATCTCGACCGGGATCTCGTACCCCTGGCGGTAGTAGCGCATGTCGACGTTGAACGAGACGCGCTGCGCGCCCGGCGCGATCCCCTCACCCTCGAGCCACGCCCTTGCCTCGGCGCCGAGCTCCTCGAGGATCACGCGCACGTCGTCGCCCGAGACGCGATCGACGGTGCGGATGAACGTGCGGGCGAACTCGCCGCGGAAGTCGGCGACGAGATCACCGGTCGCGCAGAGAAGGCCGGGGGCCGGCGGGACGAGCACCGGGAAGGAGCCCATCACCTTCGCCAGCGCGTTCGCGTGCAGCGGCCCGGCGCCGCCGAAGGCGACGAGGGCGAAGTCGCGCGGGTCGAAGCCGCGCTGGACCGAGACGAGCCGCAGGGCACCCGCCATGTTCTCGTTGACGATGTCGAGGATGCCCTGGGCCGCCGCGTACACGTCCAGGCCGAGGGCGTCGCCGATCTTCTGCACCGCCGACTTGGAAGCCTCCACGTCGAGCTGCATCTCGCCGCCGAGGAGCTGAGGCGGGAGGTGGCCGAGCAGGACGTTGGCGTCGGTGACCGTCGGCTCGACCCCGCCCCTGCCGTAGCAGGCCGGGCCCGGATCGGCGCCGGCCGACTGCGGGCCGACGCGGAGCGCGCCGGTCACCTCGGGGACGTGGGCGATCGAGCCGCCGCCGGCGCCGACCGAGCGGACGTTCACGCTCGGCACCTTGATCGGGATCACCTCGCCGGGGAGGCCCCAGCCGTACGGAACCTCGGTCTGGCGCTCGATCGTGGGCTGGCCGTGCTCGGAGAGCGCGACATCGGTCGAGGTGCCGCCCATGTCGAAGGTGAGGATGTCCTCGAAGCCGGCGCGGCGCGCGACGTGCAGCGCACCCGCGACACCGCCGGACGGCCCGGAGAGGACGCCGTAGATCGGATTCTCCGACGCGACCTTGGCGGTCATCAACCCGGCATCGGAGCGCAGGAGGTTGAGGTCGCCCGTCACCCCGAGGTCGTTGAGCGAGCGCTCGAGGTTCGTCACATAGGCCTCCACCTTCGGCCGGACGTACGAGTTCATGCACGCCGTCAGCGTCCGCTCGTACTCACGGAACTCGGGCAGGACGTCGGAGGAGATCGTGACCGGGAACCCCGGCTGGAGCTGCTCGATGATCTCCTTGATCTCGCGCTCGTGCGCGGGATTCGCGTACGAGTTGATCAGCGAGACGGTCAGCGACTCGACCCCCGAGGAGACGAGATCGCGAATGATCCCCTCGACCTGGTCGCGGTCGAGCGGCTCGACGACGTCGCCCTGGGCGCTCATCCGCTCGTCCGCCTCACGGGTGTCCTCGAGGGCAGCCGGCGGGTCGGGCTTGATCATGATGATCCAGCCGGCGAGCGGCCCGGGCGTCTGCGAGCGCGCGAGATGGAGGATCTGCTTGAAGCCCTTCGTGGTGATCAGCCCGACCCGGGCGCCCTTGGCCTCGAGCAGGGCGTTCGTCGCCACGGTCGTGCCGTGCATCACGTAGCGAAGATCCGCGGGCGGGACGCCGCTCTCCTCGCAGATCCGCCGGACGCCGTTCATGACGCCTTCGGCGGGGTCTGCCGGGGTTGACGGTGTCTTCACCCGGTGAAGGGTGCCGCTCTCGTCGTGCACGAGCAGCAAGTCGGTGAACGTGCCGCCGACGTCTACTCCGAGCCTGTGGGCCATCCAATTCCTCCTTCGGGTCCCTCACGGAACGACGCTTCGTTCGACCAGGTGCGATGGGGGGTGCAAGTCATGGACGCGGAAGACCGATAGTAGAGCGATCGGGCCGACCGGGCACGGAGGATCGCGACGGACCGCGCGGCCGGGCCGCTCAAGGCTGGACTTCGTGGGCGGCCGCAAAGCCCGCGACCGGCGCGAACGTCCCGGCGCGGTAGACCTGCCCGGGCAGCTGACGCCCCAGGATGCCTTCGAGCCACTCGGCGATCGCGATCATCGCGTCGAGGTCGATGCCCGTGTCGACTCCCTCTCCGTGGAGCAGGTAGACGAGATCCTCGGTCGCGATGTTCCCGGTCGCCTTGGGGGCGAACGGACAGCCGCCGATCCCTCCGATGGAGGCGTCGAGGATGGTGGCGCCCGACTCGAGCGCCGCGTAGGCATTCGCGAAACCGGTGCTGCGGGTGTTGTGGAGGTGGACGCCGATCGGGACGCCGAGTCCCGCTGCCTCCTCGAGCAGCGCGCGAATCTGGCGTGGCACGGCAACACCGATCGTGTCGGCGAACACGATCTCGTCGGCACCGGCCGCGACGAGCGCGCCGGCGAGCTCGAGCACGCGGCCCGGGTCGACCGCGCCCTCGAAGGGGCAGCCGAACGAGGCTCCGACGGTCACGGTCGCACGGATCCCGTCGCCGTGACCGCGCTCGATGATCCGCGCGGCGGCGGCGAGCGAGTCGGCGACCGAGGCGTTCGAGTTCTTCTGGTTGAAGGTCTCGGTCGAGGCGAACGCGAAGTGCGCCTCCTCCAGCCCCGTCGAGAGCAGGCGGTCGTACCCTCGCTCGTTCAGGACGAGCCCCGCGTAGACGACCTCGGGCTCCCGCTCGATCGCCGCGACGACCTCCTCGGCCCCCGCCATCTGGGGCACACGCGCCGGGTTGACGAAGCTCACCGCCTCGATCCGCGGCACGCCGGCGGCCGCGAGACGGTTGACGAGCTCGGCCCGGGTCGCGGGCGGAAGCGTCGTCGGATCGTTCTGCAGGCCGTCGCGGGGTGCGACGTCACACACGATCACGCTGCTCACAGGACTCCCTCCTCTCCGAGCCGGCGCAGGTCGTCCTCGGAGAGCCCGAGCAGGTCGCCGTATACCTCCCGGTTGTGGCTTCCCTCCTCCCAGGTCGCGGACCAGCGCAGCTCGCATGACGTGTCGGAGAACTTGGGGACCATCCCCGGTCCGATGTAGGTCCCGAACTCCGGGTCTTCGTGCGCGAGGAGCATCTCGCGTGCCTTGAACTGGGGATCCTCGAAGATGTCCGCGACGGTGTAGATCGGCCCGCAGATCACCCCGGCCTCGTTGAGCACACGATCGATCTCGTCCGCGTCGCGGGCCTCGGCCCATTCCGCCACGATCGCTTCGATCTCGGTCTGGTGATCGCCGCGGGCAAGGTGGGTGTCGAAGCGCGGGTCGTCGGCGAGCTCGGGCTGCCCCATCGCCTCGCACAGGCGCCTGAAGACACCGTCGGCGTTGGCGGCGATCACGATCCGGAGGCCGTCACGCGACCGGAAGACGTTCGAGGGCGCGACTCCCTCGAGCCCGGTCCCACCCGGCCCCCGCACGATCCCCAGCCGGTCGTACTCGGGCACCGTGCTCTCGAGCAGCGAGAAGCATGCCTCCATCAGCGAGACGTCGATCACCTGGCCGGAGCCGCCGAGAGCATCGCGGCGGTACAGGGCGGCGAGGATCCCCTGCACCGCGAACATCCCTGCCAGCGAGTCCCCGAGCGAGATATGGAGCCGGGGCGGGTCCTCGCCGGGAAAACCGTTGATGTGCCGGATCCCTCCCATCGCCTCGGCGACGGAGGCGAATCCGGCCCGCGCCGCGTAGGGCCCGGTCTGCCCGTACCCCGACACCCGTGCGATCACGAGCCCGGGATTCGCGGCGAGCAGCGCCTCCGGGCCGATGTTCCAGCGCTCCAGCGTGCCGGGCCGGAAGTTCTCGACCAGCGCGTCGGCGTGCTCGACGAGCTCGAGCAGAAGCTCCTGGCCGCGCTCGGTGCGCAGATTGAGCGTGCAGCACTTCTTGTTCCGCGATTGCACGGGCCACCAGAGCGAGCGGCCCTCGTAGCGGGCCTTCCCCCACTCGCGCAGCGGGTCGGGCTGGCCGGGCGGCTCGATCTTGATCACGTCCGCGCCCATGTCACCGAGCAGGCGCCCGGTGTAGGGCCCGGCGAGGAGCATCCCGAGCTCGATCACCGTGACGCCGGCCAGCGGCCCCGGGCCGCCCGTCCTACGCTCCGGCCGCGGCGCCGAGGGTTTCGCGCTCATCGGAGCCGACTCCGCGCGCTGCGCATGGACGACTCCCGGCGCAATCTGCACGCTCGGGGCGCCCGCATCACGGCGCCAACAGTACCGGATGCCAGGCGGTCACCGCCCCGGCTACCCGGGCCTCCGGCCGTCCGGCAAACCGCGTGCGAGCCCAGTCGCGATCAGGGCGCCGATCGCGGCCAGACCGGCCGTCAGCGCCCAGAATGCCTCCCAGCCGGCCTTGCTCGCCAGCGCTCCGAGCGCCGGGGTGCAGACGGCCGAGACGACGAACACGACGGTCGCCGCGACCGCGAACGACCGGCCGACGAGCTCGGGCGGGCCGCGCTCGCCCGCGCTCACGTAGACGATCGCGTTCCACCCGAGGGCGCCGAAGCCGAACGCGATCGCCGCGACGAACACGGCGGCGGCCGGAAGGTGGAGCGCGACGGTGAAGAGGGCGCCGCCGACCGCGGCCACGATTCCCACCTCGACGAGCGTCCGCACCCGGCGGTCGCCGCCGCCGCGGTCTGCCAGGTGCCCCCAGGCGATCCGGGCGACCATCGCGGTGACGTTGAGGGCGACGTACGTCGCCGACGCGACCCACGCGGAGAAACCCGCAGCGCGCAGCGAAGGCACGAGAAAGCTGAGCAGCGCCTGGAGCACGACGATGTACAGGCAGGCGACGACGAGGAGCCGCTGCATCCCGGGCGCCCGGAGAATGCTTCGGAGCGCGCGCGGTGAGCGTGCGGGCCGGGCCTCCGGCTCGAGGAGGAACGCGAAGCCGAGCCCGGTCGCCGCGATGATCGCGGCGGCGGCGAGCAGGACCAGCCTGACGCCGCCGAGCGCCTCGAGCCCGGGAAACGAGACTGCGCCGATCGTCCCGCCCAGGGGAACCGCCATCTGGCGCACTCCGAGTGCCCAGGCGCGGCGGGTGACGGGATAGGCCCGAAACAGCGCGCCGGCGCCCGCGACCGGCACCACGGAGGAGCCGACCCCGGACACCACGAGGCCGGCGAACAGCAGCGATTTCGAGCCGGCCTCGGCGGCGGCGAGCAAGCCGAGGGTGGCGAGCCCGGTTCCTGCGCGGATCACCATGCGTGAGCCGAAGCGATCGACGGCGACTCCGGCCGCGATCAGCGTCAGTCCCGACCCGAGGAGGTTCGCGGTCAGGACGGCTCCGAGCTCGGCCAGGCTGAGGTGGAAGGCATGGCGCACCTGGGGCCCGATCGCCGGCAGGCCGAACGCCACGAGCGACACGGCGGCCTGCGCCGAGCTCGCCGCCGTGAGGACGGCGCGCGCAGAGGGTCTCCGGGCCGGCACGGGGCGGATTATCCTTCGACGGTGGACCGGCGAGCGATCTGGCGGGCGCAGCGGCGCCGGCAGGCTCTCGAGGCGCTCGAGTTCGAGCGCGCGCGGGAAGCCGCGCTGCGGGAGCAGCTCGAGGTGATCGTCACCGAGCTCGACGGCCCCCGATTCGACGAGGAGATCTTCGGATCGCTCTCCCCCGAGGACATCGCGGTCGTGCGACCGGCGGTGCAACCGACCGAGACGCTCGAGCTCGAAGGCCTGGAGGAGGAGTGGATGCTGGACGACGCGGCCGCCGGTCCGCCGGACGCGGACTCCGCTTCGCTCGCCGTCGAGCTGAACGAAGCCGAGATCGCCAGGCTCCGGGACCAGATCGACACGAGCGAGGAGCGCCAGCACGCCTTCGAGCGCTACCTCGCCGCACTCGGCGAGTGAGCATCAACCCCGGAGAGTGCGTCGAGCGAGATCGTGGTCCGGGTCGCGCTCCCCCTGGACGGGCGGCGGCAGGCGCGCCGCCCCCCATTCGGCCGCGAGCCGGACGCACCGGTTTGAGCCGGCCGTGACACGGGTCGCGCTCGTCGGAGTCGGAACGATGGGTCTCCCCCTCGGCCGGCGGTTGCTCGCAGCCGGTCACGAGGTGGTCGCCTGCGACCTGGATGAGGCCCGCTCCGCACTGCTCGGGGGCGCGGTAGCGGCAACGCCCGCGTCGGCGGTCGAGGCGGCCGAGGTCGCGATCACGTCGCTCCCGAGCCTCACCGCGATCGAGGAGGTCGTGCTGGGACCGGACGGGCTGCTCGCCGGTGCGCGTCCCGGCACGACCGTGATCGAGATGTCCACCGGCTCGCCGGCGCTCGCCCGCCGCCTCGCGGCCGCGGGCGAGCAGGCGGGAGTCGGGATCCTCGACGCACCCGTCAGCGGCGGGCCGCGTGGCGCGGAGGCCGGCACGTTGACGATCATGGTCGGCGGCCCCGAGCCGGTCGTGGCGGCGGTGAGCCCCTTGCTCGGCTGCTTCGGCACCGTGGTGCGAATCGGCGGGCCCGGCGCCGGGCAGGCGGTCAAGCTCTCGAACAACCTTCTGGCCGGCTGCGCGATGGCGGCGCTGTCCGAGGCGTGCGCGCTCGCAACCGCCGAAGGGATCGACCCCGAGATCCTCTACACCGTGCTGACCGGGTCGACGGGGGACTCCCGGGTGCTGCGGACGCGATTCCCGATCGGCGGCGTCGACCCGCTGCACCCGTCGTCGGCGGACTATCAGCCCATGTTCGAGCTCGACCTGATCGCCAAGGACCTCTCCCTCGCAGAGGAGCTGGCCCGTGGTCACGCGCTCGCGACTCCGATGGCCGCGGCTGCGCTCGAGAGCTACCGCGCGGCCCAGCGGGTGGGCCTGGGCCGGCGCGACTACTCGGCCGTGTACCTGACGGCCCGCACGGACGGCGGCGGGCAACCCCGCGCTCTCCCCGAGGTCGAGGGCCGGCGCTTCTCCGAGGGCGCTCTCCGCGAGCTCGGGCAGGCCGCGCTCGCCCGCTGCGGGGCCGGCGCGGCGGCAGCGGCGGCGGTGCTCGACTGCCTGGTCGAGGCCGACCGGCGCGGGGTTCACACCCACGGACTGATCCGCCTGCCGACCTACGTGGCCCAGGCTCGCTCGGGCGAGATCGCCGCGGGTGCGGCACCGGTTGTCGTCCACGCCGACGGGCCGACGGCTCTGGTCGACGGCCGGCTCGCTTTCGGCGCGCTCACGGCGACGTTCGCCCTCGACGACGCCGCGACCCGGGCGCTCGAGTTCGGGGTCGGCGCCACCGCAGCGCTGAACGGCACCCACTTCGGCGCGGCCGGGCACTTCGCGCTGCAGGCCGCCCGGCGCGGCCTCGTCGGCATCGTCGCAACCAACACGCCGGCCGCGGTCGCCCCTTTCGGCGGCTCGGAGAGCCGCCTCGGCAACAACCCGATCTCGATCGCGGCGCCGATGCCGGCCGGAACGCCGCCGTTCGTCCTGGACATAGCCCTCTCGCAGGTGTCTCGAGGGGCGATCAAGCTTGCCGAGCTTGCCGGCGAGGCGATCCCGGAGGGATGGGCGCTCGACGCCGACGGCCGGGCCACCACCGACCCGGCGGCCGCACTGCTCGGGGCGCTGCTGCCGTTCGGCGGTCACAAGGGCTACGGCCTCGCGATCGCCGTCGAGCTGCTCACCTCGGCGCTCTCGGGCTCGGGGATCAGCCCGCGGCTCGTGAACACGGGGCTGACGGGAGGGGCGGCGCCCGGCGCGGCCGGCGCAGAACGCGGGACCGGCTCGCTCTACCTCGTCCTCGACCCGGCTCGCTTTGCGGGTCGGGAGACCTTCCTCACGCGCATGGGCGATCTGGTCGAGGAGCTGAAGAGCACACGGCTCGCGCCGGGATTCGGTGAGGTGATCGTTCCCGGCGAGCCGGAGGACCGACACGAGAGCCTGGCGGAGGCGAAGGGGGTCGAGCTTCCTGCCGCAACCGTCGAGGCGCTCCGGGCGCTGGCGCAGAGCGAGGGGCTTCGCTTCCCCGACGGCCTCGACTCGCGGAGCGGATAGCCGGCCTCACCGGCGCGGGCGCGACACCCGGCGGCCCTGTTCCGGCCCGGCCGGCGGGCTCCGACACAGGTGGGAAAGAAGGCTCCGGCGCAAGCGGCGCTGCTCGACGAGCCGTCGCCGTTTGCGCCGGAGCTGGGCGCTGCTACTTGTGCGTCGAGACGTACACGAACGCAGAGATGTTCTTGATCTGGGCGGTCTTGAGGACGCCCTTGTAGGCGACCATCCGCGTCGCGTACTTGGCAAGTGCCTTCTTGGTCATGATCGAGGCCCCGCCCTTCTGGATCGCCTTGATGATCTTGGCCTGCGTCAGCGGGGGCTTCACGGCGTTCAGGTTCGGCCCGATCGTGCCGACGGTCTTCGCCGCGGCCAGCTTGTGACAGGCACCGCAGGTGCTGATGAAGAGCGCCTTCCCGGCCTTCGCGTTGCCGACCACCTTCGGAGTCGTCGACCGTGCGGCGAGCGCCGTCGCGGTGAAACCCGCGGCCGCGATCGCCAGGCCCGCCACGACGGCGAGCAGCTTCGTGGTTGTCGATGTATTCGGAACGATTCGCTTGTTCATGGCGGACAGTCTGTACGAGGGGAGGGCGTCGTGGGTTACCACGATGTAAGGATTCTGCGTCCGAAACGCCAAATCCGTTCAAGGTTTCTTGCTCTCCGCCCGCTACGCGAGGGCCTGCTCGAGAGCCGCCCGCAGCGCCCGGTAGCGGAACTCGAAGTCGCCGAGCTTGCCCGAAACCGCCCGCTGGCCGTGCAGCAGCAGGTCGGCCTGCTCTCCGAGCGCGAGCCGCAGCGCGAAGGCAGGCGCAGGCAGGAGCGCGGGCCGGTGCAGGACGGCGCCGAAGTCCTTCGCGGCGTCGCGCTGACGCAGCTGCTGGGGAGCGACGGCGTTGACCGGGCCGGAGAGCGCGCCGTCGTCGATCGCGAGGCGGTAGACGCGGACGAGGTCGTCGAGGTGGATCCAGGGGAAGAGCTGCCGTCCGTTCCCGAGCGGCCCTCCGGCAAAGAGGCGGAACGGCAGCGCCATCAGCCGGATCGCCTGCGCTCCCGGGCCCACGACCAGCGCAGTGCGGACCGCGACGTGGCGGACCGGCGCGGCTGCAGCAGCCGCCTCCCATTCGACGCAGACGCCGGCGAGGAACGATCTCCCGGGGGGTGCGGTCTCGTCGACGGCCTCATCGCCCGAGTCGCCGTAGTAGTCGATCCCGGAGGCGGTCACGAGTACCCGGGGTCGGCGCTCCGCGGCCTCGATCGCCTCGACGAGCCGGAGGGTCGTGTCGACACGGCTCGCGCGGATCGCCCGCTTGCGGCCGGTCGTCCAGCGCGGCCCTCCGAGCGAGACACCCGCCAGGTTGACGACCGCATCGGCGCCGTCGATCTCGGCGGCCACCCCGTCCCAGCCGACCGACCGGCCGGGAACCGGGGTCCGCGAGACGACGAGCGCCTCGTTCCCGTCGGCCAGCAGCGACGCTGTCAGCGCCCTGCCCACGTAGCCGGAGCCGCCCGCGACGACGACCTTCATCGCGCGACGTAGCCCCAGCTGCGAAGCGACCTCTTGAGCGCGTACACGAAGGCGCCGTTTCGCGGCCATCCGGGCTGCCCGGCGAGGTCACCCGCCCCGAGCGCGCGCTGCAACTCGGCGTTGCAGGCCTGCGAGGCCCCGAGCCGGTACTCGTCGGCGCACCACGCCGCGAGAACGCCGAGCGCGCCCGCGGAGGAGCGGCGCCCGCTCCGATAGGCGCCCCAGAAGCGCGCCGTGTCGACGCGCACGAGGTCGGGCCGGGTCGAGGTCACGTCGGCAAACCGGCCGGCAGGGTCGATCGCCCAGACCTGGACCGGCAGGCCCGAGGCGGCGAACGAGCTGAACGCGTAGGCGAAGCGGTTGTCGGCGGTGACGAATTCGAAGGTGCCGCCGCGAAGCTGCCCGCGATAGCCCGAGTTGCTCCAGTCGTGGCCGACCAGCCGGCCGGGATGGGCGCCGTCCACGAGCACGATCAGGCTCTCGAAGCAACAGTGTGCGCCGCCCGTGTAGATGTTCACGACCGGCTCGGCGAGATCGTCTCCCCAGACGTTTCGTAGCGCGAGGGCGTGGTGGCTTCCCGGGCTGCAGCGCCCGGCCCGGCAGAGCATCCGGTCGAAGACCGTCTTCCCGTGGACGCGCACCAGGAGCCGCAGCCTGCGGTACCGGTGGAATCCCCCGCCGCCCGACCGCCGCTCCACGCTCATCACGGCGGCGACGGGGCCGGCGTGGCGCTCGACCGTCAGGGTCTTCCAGGCAGGCGCGGCGGCCGCCGCCGGCGACGCGCCCAGCGAGGCGGCGACGGCGACGGCTGCGAGCGCCCGGATCAGCGGGAAGGCGTCACCGCGTCTGGGGGAACCCGAGGTCGACCCTGGAGGTGGCCGGGTCGGGCCAGCGGGACGTGACGACCTTCGACCGTGTGTAGAAGTCGATGCCCTCCGGGCCGTAGATGTGACGATCGCCGAAGAGGCTGTTCTTCCAGCCGCCGAAGGAGTAGTAGGCGACCGGGACCGGGATCGGGACGTTGATCCCCACCATCCCGGCCTGGACGTCGAACTGGAACTGGCGGGCGACTCCCCCGTCGCGCGTGAAGATGGCCGTCCCGTTGCCGTACGGGTTCTCGTTCACGAGACGGACGGCCTCCTCGTAGGTGTCGACGCGCGTGACACCGAGCACCGGGCCGAAGATCTCGTCACGGTAGTTGTCCATCCCGGGCTTGACGTCGTCGATCAGCGACGGGCCGAGGAAGAAGCCGTCCCCGGCGGGTACCGACTCGCGTCCGTCGACGACGACGGTCGCGCCCTCGCCCGGTGCGCGCTCGACGTAGGAGGCGACCCGGTCGCGATGCTCCCGGGTGACGAGCGGGCCCATCTCGGCGTCGGGCTCGAGCCCGCCTGCGACCTTCACGTTCGGGATGCGCTCCTTGATCGCCTGGACGAGCTCGTCGCCGACGCCGGCGACGGCGACGACCATCGAGATGGCCATGCAGCGCTCGCCGGCCGACCCGTACCCGGCCGAGACGGCCGCGTCGGCAGCCATGTCGATGTCGGCGTCAGGCAGCACGATCATGTGGTTCTTCGCCCCGCCGAGCGCCTGGCAGCGCTTCCCGGAGGCGGTGGCCGTCTCGTAGACGTACTTCGCGATCGGGGTCGAGCCGACGAACGAGATCGCCGACACGTCGGGATGGGTGAGCAGGGCGTCGACGGCGACCTTGTCGCCGTGAACGACGTTGAAGACCCCGTCGGGCAGACCGGCCTCCGCAAGCAGCTCGGCGGTCAGCATCGAGGCCGACGGGTCCTTCTCGGACGGCTTGAGCACGAACGCGTTCCCGCAGGCGAGAGCCGGAGCCCACATCCACATCGGGACCATCGCGGGGAAATTGAACGGGGTGATCCCGGCGACGACACCGAGCGGCTGGCGGATCGAGTAGACGTCGATCCCGGTCGAAGCCTGCTCGGAGAAGCCACCCTTGAGCAGCGTCGGCATCCCGCAGCAGAACTCGATTACCTCGAGCCCGCGGGCGACCTCGCCCATCGCGTCGCTGAGGACCTTGCCGTGCTCGGCGGTCAGGAGGCGCGCGAGATCCTGCCGGTGCGCATCGAAGAGCTCACGGATCCGGAAGAAGAGCTCGGCGCGGCGGCCGACCGAGAATGCGCGCCAGGCGGGGAAAGCGGCCTCGGCGGCCTGGACGGCGAGGTCGACCTCCTCGGCGCTGGCAAGCCCGACGGCGCCCGTCTGGCGCCCGGTTGCCGGGTCGTAGACCGGGCCCGTACGGCCCGAGCGGCCCTCCTGCCGCTTCCCGCCGATCCAGTGGTTGATCTCCTTGACCGCAGGCGGTGCGTCGACCAGCTCAGTCATCTCTCCTCCTCGATTTCGTCCTCCGGGAGCGTAGCGCTCGTGGGGCGGCCGAGGGTCGCTCGGCGCAGGCGGGCTCACGCGGCAGGTACCGTCACCGCCGTGGACGGGGCCATGCTCGAGCTGGCCGAGGAGCCGGGCCTCTGGATCCCTCCCGACCCGTCGGGTGAGAGGATTCTGGCGGACGGCTATTGCCTCGTCAGCTGGGGCCGGCGGGGGACGGTCGAGCGGATCCGGCTCGGCAGCGTCGAGCGTGCGCTCGCCGAGACCCGGGCCGAGGCTCACGCGCGCGGGCTGGGCGAGGTGACCTGGTGGATCGGGGAGCACTCGACCCCGCCCGACCTCGCCGAGCGGCTGGTCGCGCTCGGCCTCGAGCCCGACCGCGAGACGCCCGAGCTGACCTCACTCACGATCGCCTCGCGACCGGCGGGCGAGCCTGCGGTCGAGGTGCGCCGGGTGCAGTCGTTCGAGGACTACCTGCGGGCGACCGAGCTCGACTGGGAGATATGGGGCGTACCGCAGGACACGCGCGGAGAGCGTCGCGCGGACGCTCCCCGGCAATGGCGCCGGCTCGTCGCCGACGGCCGCACCGGCCACTACCTGGCGTACCTCGACGGAGAGCCGTCCGGGTTCGGCCGCGCGGTCTTCGCACCGCAGGCGGCGATCCTGGTGGGCGGCGCCACGCTGCCGGCCGCACGTGGCCGCGGCGTCTACACGGCGCTCGTGCACGCACGGTGGGACGAGGCCGTCGAGCGGGGAACACCGCGGATCGCCGTCTCGGCGGGCGCGATGTCGTCGCCGATCCTGATCGGGCTCGGCTTCGAGCCAATCGGGCGTGTCCGCCTGCTCGTCGACCGACTCGAGGCAGCGCGGGAGCCTGCGACGGGGGGATCGCCCGGATGAAGCATGTATTACGATCCGGGTATGGCCACCGTCGAGAACAACTCCGAGCTCGGGCAGCAGATCGTCGCGGACGCGAAGCGCTACGTCCTCTATTCATGGTCGGTGCAGGACGCGATCAACCCGATCGCGGTCGCCGGCGCCGAGGGGCGCCACTTCTGGGATTACGACGGCAAGCGCTACCTCGACTTCGCCTCGCAGCTCGTCAACGTCTCGATCGGCTACGGGCACCCGAAGGTCGTCGCAGCGATCAAGGAGCAGGCGGAAGCGCTCGCCACGATCGGGCCGCCGATGGCGACCGAATCGCGCTCCCGCCTCGGCAAGCTGCTCGCCGAGGTGACGCCGGGCGACCTGTCGATGTCGCTCTTCACGAACGGCGGCGCCGAGGCAAACGAGAACGCGATCAAGCTCGCACGCTGGTACACCGGCCGGCACAAGATCGTCGCCCGTTACCGCAGCTATCACGGCGCGACCGCCGGCGCGATCACCCTCACGGGCGATCCGCGCCGCTGGCCCGCCGAGCCGGGCATTCCCGGCGTCGTGCGCATGCTCGACCCGTACACCTACCGCTGCCCGGCGGGCCACCCCGACCCGTGTCCGGTCTGCACCGGCGCCCCCCACCTTGAGGAGATCCTGATGTACGAGGGCCCCGAGACGGTGGCCGCGGTGATTCTGGAGACGGTGACCGGCACGAACGGGATCATCGTCCCGCCCGACGGTTACCTCAAGTCGATCCGCGAGGTCTGCGACCGCCACGGGATCCTGCTGATCGCCGACGAGGTGATGGCCGGGTTCGGCCGCACCGGCAAGTGGTTCGCGGTCGACAACTGGGACGTCGTCCCGGACATCATCACGCTCGCCAAGGGGATCAACTCCGGCTACGTGCCGCTCGGCGCGATGGTCGTGCGGCAGGAGATCGCCGACTGGGTGCGTCCACGGTACTTCGCCGGCGGCCTGACCTACTCGGGCCATCCGCTGGCATGCGCGTCCGCGGTCGCCTCGATCGAAGCCTTCCAGGAGGAAGGGATCGTCGAGAACGCGGCGGCGATGGGAGAGGTGTTCCGGGCCGGGCTCGGCAGGCTGGCCGAGAAGCACCCGTCGATCGGCGAGGTGCGCGGCCTCGGCTGCTTCTGGGGCCTCGAGCTGGTCAAGAACCGCGAGACGCGAGAGCCGCTCGTGCCCTACAACGGTGGCGGCGAGGCGGCGAAGCCCGTCGCGGCGCTGGCCAAGCACGCGCTCGCAAACGGCCTCTACCTGATGACGCACTGGAACGTCGTCATGGTGTGCCCGCCGCTCACGATCACGCGCGAGGAGCTCGACGAGGGGTTGGCACTACTTGACGACGCGCTCTCTGTCGCCGACGAGTTCGTCGACTAGTGGTTTGACCGGCAACGTTGCCCGGTTTCCGGGTCGCGAGCACCAAGTCAGAGTCCGTCCTCGTCCGTAGGCGAGGCTGGTTGCCTTGACAAGGACGAGGGCGGGCTATGGCGCAGCGTGATCGCGGGCCGGAGACCCGGCGAACGTTGCCGGTCAGACCACGAGCGCGGCCTCTCGTGACCTTGCCCTGAAACGCGGGCGTGCGAGGCCGGCCGCTTCGCGGCCGTTCTTTCTTGTCTGGGACCGAGGCCGGCGGAGGCGGTCGGAAGCCTGAGGTGCGGGCCGGAGGGCGCCGAGAGCCGAAAGATCATCGCCGGCAGCGGCCGGGCAAGTGCGGCGTCACGAAGGCGTGGTCGAGAGAAACGTTGGGAGACGCCGCGCCAGCAAACCTCCCGGCAATTCCCAGGGGCGGCCGGAGCGGCCGGGCCGATCTGCCTGCAGTCTGCCGGGTGCTAGCGTGGCCGGCGATGACCGATCCCGTTTCTTGGTTGCAGATCGAGCCGGGCTGGGACGTCGTCGACTCCGACGGAGGTGTTGTCGGCGTGGTGCTCACGGTCACCGGCGACAAGCAGGAGGACATTTTCGACGGCCTCGCCGTGAACATCGGCCGGGCCGGGCCGGTGCGCTACGTGCCGGGCGAAGTGGTCGGCGCGATCTTTCCCGGCCAGGTCGAGCTGCGGATCTCCTCGAGCGCCTTCGAGGAGCTCGCGCTGTTCGAGACGCCGCCGCCCGAGACAGAGCTCCACCTCCCGACGCAGCCCCTGACGAGCAGGCTCTCCCGCTGGCTGCGAGGGGGGCGCTAGAGCGGGGCCGGCGATGCGTGGCCGCCGGCGTGCCAGTCCGCGAGGAGCGCGCGCTCCCGCTCGGGGATCAGGCCGGCAGGCGGTCGCGTCAGCCCGAATGACCGGGCCGTCTCTTCGTCGTCGGAGCAGGCGTCCCAGTCGAGCGTGTCGCGAATCGTCTCGGCGATCGGACGGAAGGTCAGCCCGGTCGCGACCGCCTTGCGCACGTCGATCAGCGGGTAGCCCCCGTCCATGTCCGGCACCCAGAGCGGCAGCTCCGTATAGGGAACGACCCCGTGCTCGAGCAGGAAGGCGTCGTCGACCCAGGTCAGCGACGCGTCGCTGCCCGTCGTCCGCCTGCACTCGTCGAGCAGCTCGCCCATCGAGAGTGCCGAGTCCGGACCGGCGACGTTGTAGATCCCGACCGCGCTCGACTCGATCATCCGGATCGTCCACTCCGCCAGGTCGCGTGCGTCGATCAGCCAGACTCGATTCCCGGGTCGACCCGGGGCGAGCACCTCGCCGCCCGCCGCAATACGTGTCGGCCAGTAGCCGAATCGGCCGGTGTAGTCGTATCGGCCCACGACGAGACCGGGCCGGATCACGAGGGCCGCGCCGGGGAACACCGCCTCGACCGTCTGCTCGCAGAGAGCCTTCAGCGGCCCGTAGGCCTCCGAGACGTCCTCGCTCTCCGGGTCGACGGCCTGCTGGGTGGGGCTCGACTCGTCAAGGGCCTCGGCATCCTCGTAGACCGAGAGCGTCGAGACGAAGACATAGCGCTCGACCCTCCCCGCCAGCAGCTCGGCAGAGCCCCGAACCAGGCGTGGGAGGTAGCCGGACGTATCGACAACCGCGTCGAACTCACGACCGGCAAGCAGGGAGAGGTCCGACTCCCTGTCGCCGAGCACCCGCTCGGCGTCGGGAAAGAGGCCCGGGTTCGTCCGCCCTCGTGTGAAGAGGGTGACAGCGTGACCCCGCCCGAGAGCCACCTCGACGAGATGGCGCCCGACGAAGGCCGTGCCTCCGAGCACGAGCAGCCGCATCGCCTGAGACTACGTCACGGGCAGTCGAGTCCCTGCCCTTCGAATCGTCGCGCCGAGGGCTGCCCGGCCGGGCCCGGCGAAGCCATAATGCGGACGGGTGCCGAGTCCGAGGCCGGAGGCGAAGGGGCGTCGGCCGGCCTCGTCGGAGGCGCACACGTGATGCTGGGGGCAGCGACCAGGTGACGGACGAAATCGACCAGGCGACCGGCGAGGAAGGGCGGCCTCCGGAGGGCGGCCTTCCCGGCGAGTGCGCAGCTCCGGTCGCGTCGGTGCCCGCAGGGCCGAAACAGTCCCCGCTCCCGCCCGTCGCCGCGGCGGCTCGAGGCTTCGCCGCCCGGTTCGCACTCGTGTACCTCGGCCTCGGAGCGATGCTAACTGCGGCGATGGCGGGTCTGGTCTTTCTCGCCCATCAGCCGAGCCCCCCTAGCGCCGCAGCCTGGTCGAGTTGGCGGCCGAGCACCGGCAACGTCTCGAAAGCCTCTCAGGAGATCGCCGACCACGTCGCCCGTGACTACCACCTCGACGCGAAAGGCTCGCAGCTCGTCGCCGTGCTCCCGAGCGTGCCGGAGCTGACCCGCAACACCAAGGTGAGCAGGGTCTCGACGATCGCGATCCGACCGACGGCGCAGAGCAAGACCTTCAGCCGCGTCTTCGACGCGGGCGGCGCCTACCAGGATCAATTCTGCGGGCTCGGTGACTACTGCGCGGTCAAGGGCGGGACGCCGAGCGCAACCCGGGAGCGGCTCATCCGCCGCGAGGCGCTCGAGGTCGCCCTCTACACGTTCAGGTACCTGCCGCAGGTGAGCTCGCTGATCGCGTTCATCCCACCGCCGCCCGGTCAGCCTCCCTCGACCATCCTCTTCCTCGAGCGCAGCGACTTCCAGTCCGAGCTCTCGCAACCGCTCACGAAGACCCTCCCGCTCGCCAACCCGCCCCTGCCGGACACCGCGGACACGGTGGAGGCGGCGAAGATCGACAGGCTGACCCTGCCGCTTCGCTACACCTTCCAGTACGAGGCCCTGGCCGACGGCACCCTCGCCCTGATCCTCGCGCCCAGCTCCGTATGAGCCGGGTCGGGCTTGCCGCTCATCCGCGCGCGTCGGTACGGTTGCAGGATCACGACGCAAACGTCCATCTCATCGCATTCTCAGAAAGCGCCGGCTAGGCTCGACCCTCGGGTATCTCCACCCCGGGTATCTTCAGCCCCGGGCCTGACGACGATCCAGCGTGACGACGATTCCTCGTAACGATTTCGCCGCGTTCTTCTGCGACGCACCGATCAGAGCGCTTCACATGCCTTTCGATGTGTGCGCGGCCGCTTCATGACGGTCGCCGACCCCCGCAGCGAGGGGGCGCGCATCGAGCGGCTGGCCGCATCCCCGGCGATGTTTCCCTCGCCGACACTCGACCGCCTGACGCGCGCCCACCCCGCGACGCCGGCACTCGTCTTCCTCCCGCCGGTGTTCTTCCTCGGGTTTCTCGCGGTTCGTGATCTGGGTGCGCTGGAGGCGCTGGCCGTGGCGGTCGGCGGGTACCTGTTCTGGACGCTCAGCGAGTACTGGGCGCACCGCACCGTCTTTCACTTCGAGCCGGAGCGGGGCCTCGGCGCACGGCTGCACTGGATGATCCACGGCGTGCACCACGACCATCCGAACGACCCGCGCCGCCTGGTGCTGCCACCCGCATTCTCGATTCCGCTCGCGTTCCTGTTCCTTGGGTTGTTCGTGGTCACGCTCGGCACGCCGCTCGCCTGGGCGGTCGCCGCCGGCTTCTATCTGGGCTATGTCATCTACGACACGCTTCACTTCGCGCTCCATCACGCGCACCCGAAAGGCCGGCTCGGACGCCGCCTCCGCGAGCTCCACATGCGCCACCATTTCGAGGACCACGAGCGCGGCTTCGGGGTCAGCGCCCCATGGTGGGACATCGTCTTCAACACCCGTCCCCGCAGGCGCCGGCAACAGATCTGAGCCGAACCCACGGCCGGGCAGGATCTGCCTCGAGAACGCTCGATGACCCGAACGTCCGAGCGCAAGTGGTGCACGCCACAAACTCCGCACTCTGAGCCGTTCCGAGCATCGACCGTCCGGGCGAAAGCGCTCGCGGTTGCGCCGGCGTGTGACAATGCCAGCTGACAACAGACGCACCGGAAAGGCGGTCTGGTCGTGATCAGGCGCTTGACGAAGGGGTTCGCCGGCGGCGACCTCCCTGGGCCCTTCCCCAGCGCTGAATGGCATTTGCAGCGGCGTCGATACCTCCAAGCCAGTGAAAGATCCCCATCCCAAACAGGTAGAGGACGCCGATCAGGATCCATCCCCGTTTCGACAATCGCGGCCGTAGCTGTGCTCTGTCCCCTGCCCCGGGTTCCGCGGGAAGCGCCATAACGTGCCCCGAAATTCGCTGAGCCGGTGACGCACGAGGTCATAGTCGTCCTTGCCGCGCTCGGCGTCGCGGGTCAGGCGGTCGCCGCCGGCTTCGTCCTCGTTGTCGGTCTTGCCGGGGTCGGCATCCGCAAGCCGCTCGAGCTGGTGCGGGCGGCGATCTGGGGGTACGAGCTCTGGGCTGCGTTCGTCGTTTCCTCGACTGTGACCGGCGGCAGTCTGTTCTTCTCCGAGATCGCCGGTTTCGTCCCCTGCGAGCTCTGCTGGTATCAGCGGATCTGCATGTATCCGCTTTCCATCATCACCTTGCTCGCAGCGATCCGGGGCGACTATCGCATCGCCCGCTACCTGCTGCCGCTGCCGATTGTCGGTGCCTGCGTCTCGGTCTACCACCTCCTGGTCGAGAACGGCGTCGTCGGCCAGAGCACCGCCTGCTTCGTGTCCGCACCGGGCGGCTGTGCGACGAAATGGATCGACGAGTTCGGCTACATGACGATCCCGACGCTCGCCCTGACCGCCTCCGTGCTTCTCATCGAACTCTTAGGTCTCGCAGCAGTCGGTGGCGATGACACGGACGCTACGGTGGTTGTCGATGCCTAGCGGAAAAGCCAGCAAGCGCCGCCGGCGCGTCGCGCAGACGCCGCCGCCGGTCCGGTCGAAGGGTGCGCCCAGACAGCGCCAGGCCTCGCCGCGTGTCCTGATCGGCGCCGGCGTTGCGGTGCTTGCAATCGCGATCGGAGCCGTGCTCGCCGTCGTCCTGAGCGGCGGCTCGTCCAACTCACTCGCGGACGTGCCGGCGGTCGGATCGCTGAAGAACGCCCTGCCCGGGGCCTCCGACGTGAACAGCCTGCTCAAGGGGATACCGCAGAGCGGCACGACGCTCGGCAGCCCGTCCGCGCCGGTGACGCTGGTCGAGTTCGTCGATGCCCAGTGTCCCTACTGCCAGCAGTTCGAGACCCAGGTTATGCCGTCCATCATCAGGAACTACGTCCGGACGGGAAAGCTCAGGATCCAGACGCAGTTCTGGGCCTTCATCGGGCCCGACTCGATCCGGGGACAAGCTGCCGAGCTCGCGGCGGCGGAGCAGAATACGGCGTTCAACTACGCCCAGCTCCTCTACGACAACCAGGGCACGGAGAACACGGGCTGGCTCGACGACAGCATGGTCACCGCGATCGCGACGAGCATCCCGGGGCTGCGGGTGCACACCCTCCTGAACGCGCGCTCGTCGGCCGCCGTGAAGGCGGCACAGAAGCAGGTCGACGACCTTGCGACCACCGACAAGGTCACGGGAACACCGACGCTCTTCGTCGGCAAGACGGGAACCAAGGGCGCGCTTGTGAAGCTGGCCCACGCGACCGACGCGACGCCGCTGATCGCGGCGATCAAGAACGCGGAGTAGGCAAGGAGGCTCACCGGGGGAAGCGGCGGGCTGCCCCGGTCTCGACGGGGGCCTCCACCGGAGCCGTTGGAGCGGGCCGGTCGCGCCGGCCCGCTCCAACCATCGTCCAGGCCTCGGCTCAGGCGGCCTTGCCGGCCGCCTTGAGTGCCGCGAGGACGGTCTCTTGGGTCATCGGCTGACGCCGGACCCTGACGCCGGTGGCGTCGAAGACCGCGTTCGCAATCGCCGCCGCCGTCGGCCTCGTGGACGGCTCGCCCGCGCCGCTCGGGGCGATGAACGTGCCGTCCGGGCCGATCCCGTCCTGCCCGACGAGCACGACGTTCGTCGCCGGGATGTCCCCGATCTCGGCGATCGGGTAGGTCACCCAGTCGACGCTCTTGATCGCGTTCGCCGTGAACCGGACGTCCTCGTGCAGCGCACGGCTCATCGACATGATCAGGTTCGCGTTGATCGTGCCGGTGATCGCGCCCGGGTTGACGACGAACCCGGCATCCTGGGCATGGGTGAACTTCGTCACCTTGACCTGCCCCGTCTTCCGGTTCACGTTCACCTCGGCCACCGTGGCGTTCACCGTGCCCGAGCGCTGCTGGTAGGCGATCCCGCGACCACTGACGACGGTCGCCTGCGGGCTCGTTGCCCGCGGGCCCGGACGCGAGACCCAGTTCGACGCCGCCTTGACCGCCTGCACGATCCGCACGTCACGCGGGTCGGTCAGGTAGGTAAGGCGGAAGTCGATCGGGTCCATGCCGAGCGACGCCGCGATCTCGTCGATCATCTGCTCGCTCGCGAACGTCGTCTGCGGGCCGTTCGGGTCACGGAAGTGCGCCGTGCGAAGACCCGTCGCAAACGCCTGATCCCACGGCACGATGTGGCCGGTCGCGAGCATGTTCGGGAACCCGTAGCTCTGCGAATCGAAGCCGAACTCGTCCCGGCTGTTCGTCGGATAGCCCATCAGGTTGCCGATCAACGTGTCGCCCTTCTTCGTCGATCCGGCCGCGACCTGCGAGCCCGACATGAAGGACGAGTTCCAGTTCCAGGAGACGACCTTGTTGTTCGAGTCCAGACCGGCCTCGATCGTGATGCTCGCAGCCGGGGACTTCGGATCCCAGCCCGTCGCCTCGTCACGCATCCACTGCACCCGAACCGGTGCCCCGACCTGCTGCGAGAGGTACGCCGCCTCGAGGCCGGCGTCGTCGGCGTCGTTGCGCCCGTACGAGCCCGGGCCGGGATACCAGATCGAGCGAACGTTCTCCGGCGGGATGCCGAGCAGGTCCGAGATCGTCTGCGTCGGCCCGTACGGCTTCTGGCCGCCGAAGTAGACCACGCAGGTGCCGTCCCGGTAGTCGGCGACCGCGCACGCCCCCGCGATCGAGGCGTGTGACTGGAACCCGGACTCGTAGGTCTGCGAGATCACCTTCGCCGCAGACTTGAGCGCGCCCGCCGCGTCTCCGACCTTCGTCTTGACGGACGTCGACTGAGGTGTCGTGCTCCGCATGTAGCCGTAGAGCTCGTCGTAGCCGCTCGGGAACACCCCGCCCGAAGGCTCGCGCCACGTCACCTTCAGCGTCTTCGACGCCTGGATCGCCTGCCACTCCGTCTTGGCGACGACCGCGAGGTAGTTCCCCTTCGCGACCACCTTGACGACCCCCGGCAGGTTGTGCGGCCCGTCGACCGACACGAGCTCGGCGCCCGGCACCGGAGGACGGACGTTCCGCGCATGGAGCATGCCCGGCAGGCGGACGTCGCCGATGTAGTCGTAGGTACCGGTGACGATCTTCGGGATCTCGGTGCGTTGCGGCGAGGTTCCGATCACCTTGAACGCCGACACGTCCTTCTGCGGCGCCTTCGCGTCGATCGCGAGGCCGAACGTCTGACCGCCGATCAGCTCCCCGTAGCTGATGCCCTTGCCGCCCCCGGAGACGACTCCGTCTGTCACCGACAGGCTCGAGACCGGCACTCCGAGCTTGGTGGACGCGAGCCCCAGCAAATGCTGCCGCGCCGTCGCGGCCGCCTGCCGGACCGTCACCCACTCGGTGCGCATCCCGTTCGAGCCGCTCGCACCGACCTGGTTCGGGGTCAGGAACGAGTCCCCGGCCTTCATCGTGATGCTCGACATCGGCACATCCAGCTCCTCCGCGTACAGCTGCTGGATGCTCGTCAGGAGCCCCTGTGCCGCGGTGCCCTTGCCAACCTTTGCGAGGACGCTGCCGTCGGCACGGATCTCGAGGAACGTGTCGACCATGTCCGTCGGCGGCTGCGGCCAGGGCCCTGCGGCCGCCACCGCTCCGGCGCTCGCGAGCGACTCGCCCGCGATGCCGCCCGCAAGCGACAGCCCGACGATCAGCGAGCCGCTGCCCTTGACGAAGCCGCGCCTGCTGAACGTCTTCTCCTCGACGCTCGAGCTTCTGTTCGTCGTCTCCATCACCTCATCACCGCCGCCGCGCGCTTGATCGCGCTCAGGATCTGAACATGCGTGCCGCACCGGCATTTCAGGCCGGCGAGCGACTCCTTGATCTGGATCTCCGTCGGGTTGGGTGTCGTCTCGAGCAGGTGCGCGGTGTACATGATCCACCCGTTCTGGCAGTAACCGCACTGCGGAACCTGCTCGTCGATCCATGCCTGCTGGACCGGATGAAGCTTCGTCGACTCCTTGGCCGCCGCCGCGGTCAGGTTGTAGTAATGACCGGCCAGCCCTTCCAGGGTCGTGATGTTGTGGCCCGTGGCCGAGGCCACGGGCGTCACGCACGAGCGGATCGGGTTGCCGTCGAGATGAACCGTGCACGAGCCGCACTGCGCAAGCCCGCAGCCGAACCGCGGCCCGCGTAGGTGCAGGTCGTTTCGAAGCACGTACAGAAGCGGTGTATCCGCGGTCGCGTTCACCGTCCGAACGAGGCCGTTCACCGAGAGCTTCAGGCGTTGAGGCTGCTGCTGCAACGAACGCAGTGCGGCCTTGCTTCCACCCGACTGCATAGCCATCCCTCCTTCAAGGTCGCTGGAGATTCGGCCAGCTTAGGACGGGCCTGCCACCCTCCCTTCAAGATTTCTTTTGGAATCTCCTCAAGATTCCTTTTGGAAATCCAGCGTCACGGATTGCCGATCGCGTGATCGCCCCCGCCGCTCCGACCGCTGCGATCTTCGCCGTCGCGGGGAGCGCAGTTGACGTTAACGTAAGAAACGATCCGTCCCGTCGGGAGGCAAGTTGCGCACGCGGATGAAGGGGCTCGATTACAAGTGGGTGGCACTCTCGAACACCACCCTCGGGATGCTCGTGTCGATGATCAACTCGTCGATCCTGCTGATCGCGCTCCCGGACATCTTCCGCGGCATCGGGGTCGATCCGCTGCAGCCGGGGAACACGAGCTACCTGCTCTGGCTGATCCTCAGCTTCCTCGTCGTCATGGCCGTGCTGCTCGTGAGCCTCGGCCGGCTGGGTGACATCTACGGGCGAGTGCGGATGTTCAACCTCGGCTTCGCGGTCTTCACCACGTTCTCGATCCTCCTCTCGATCACCTGGATGCACGGCGGCGCAGGCGCGCTCTGGCTGATCCTGATGCGCGTCGGGCAAGGCGTCGGCGGTGCGCTCGTGTTCGCGAACTCGAGCGCGATCCTCACCGACGCGTTCCCGCCGAACGAGAGGGGGCTCGCGCTGGGGGTGAACAGCATCGCAATGGTGGCCGGATCGTTCGTCGGGCTCGTGCTCGGCGGCGTCCTCGGCCCGGTGATGTGGCGGCTCGTCTTCCTCGTCTCGGTGCCCGTCGGGCTGGTCGCGACCCTCTGGTCGTACCGGAGCCTGCGCGAGCTCGGCGTGCGCAAGGCGGCCCGGATCGACTGGTGGGGGAATACGTCATTCGCCCTCGGGCTGGTCGCCGTGATGGTCGGGATCACGTACGGCATCCAGCCCTACGGTGGGCACACGATGGGCTGGACGTCACCCTTCGTCCTCTCGATGCTCGGCGGGGGAGTCGTGCTCCTGTCAGCCTTCTGCGTGATCGAGACCCGCGTGGCCGAGCCGATGTTCCACCTCGAGCTCTTCCGGATCCGCGCGTTCAGCGCCGGCAACCTCGCCGGGCTGCTCGCGGCGATGGGCCGTGGCGGGCTCCAGTTCATCCTGATCATCTGGCTGCAGGGGATCTGGCTCCCCGAGCACGGCTACGCCTTCTCGCAGACACCGCTCTGGGCCGGCATCTACATGCTGCCGCTCGTCGCCGGGCTGCTCGTCGCCGGGCCCGCGTCCGGGTACCTGTCCGACCGCTACGGCGCGCGACCGTTCGCGACTGGAGGGATGCTGATCGCCGCCACGAGCTTCGCGCTGCTGATCGCGCTGCCGGTCGACTTCGCCTACCCGTGGTTCGCCGCGGTGCTGCTGCTCGGCGGGCTCGGGATGGGGCTCTTCAGTCCGCCGAACAGCGCAGGGGTGATGAACAGCCTCCCGCCCTCCCAGCGAGGCGCAGGCGCCGGGATGCTCGCGACCTGCGTGACCTCCGCCAGCGTTCTCTCGATCGGCGTCTTCTTCTCGCTGATGATCGTCGGGCTCTCCTCCGGCCTGCCGGCCACCCTCCACGACGGGCTCATCGCCCACGGGGTGCCTGCCGCCGACGCGACCCGGATCGCGCACCTCCCGCCCGTCTCGACGCTGTTCGCCTCGTTCCTCGGCTACAACCCGGTCGGGACGCTGCTCGGCCCCCACGCGCTGCACGCGCTGGCGCCGGCCGACGCGAGCACGCTGACCGGCCGCAGCTTCTTTCCGCACCTGATCTCGAGGCCGTTCCACACCGCCCTCGTCTATGCCTTCGTCTTCGCGATCGCGGCGTGCCTGATCGCCGCGGCCGCCTCGATGTTCCGCGGTGGGAAGTACCATCACGAGGACGAGCGCGTGACCGTTCCCGGGATCGAGGCGGTGCCGGCGCAGGGCGAGGGGCGAGCGTGAGCAGCTCGCTCCAGGAGCGGCGCCTGCGGATCGGCGAGGTCGCGGCCCGGGTCGGCGTCACGACGCGCACGATCCGCTACTACGAGGAGCTCGGCCTGCTCGGGGCGTCGACCGACCGTCAGAAGGGCGGCCATCGGTCGTTCAGCGAGGCCGACGTCGGCCGTCTGGCCGAGCTCGTCCGCCTGCGCGACCTGCTCGGGCTCTCGCTCGAGGAGCTTGCGGTGCTCGTGGAGGCCGAGGAGGCCCGCGCGGCGCTGCGCGACCGCTGGAGCGGCACCGCCAGCGATCCCGAGCGTCTCCGGATCGTCCAGGAGGCGCTCGTGCATGTCGAGAAGCAGCTCGACCTCGTGCGTGCCCGTGGGGAGCGGCTCGCCGAGTTCGCCGCCGAGCTCGAGGCGAAGCGCGAGAGCCTGGACCGGCGTCGGCACGAGCTGCAGTCGAGTGAGCCCATCTGATCGGAACGGTTATCGTCGTCTGCGATGGGATCGAGGATCGAGTGGGTGATCTCGAGCTGCCGGTTGCTGGCAGGGATCGGCGACGAGTTCGAGGGCTCCCGACCCTTCGCCGGGCTCAGGATCGGCACCGGCATCCACCTCGAGCCGAAGACGGTGGCGCTCCTGCTCACGCTCGTGCGCGGCGGCGCCGAGGTGATCTCGACCGGGAACCTGAACACGACCCAGCAGGAGGCGATCGACTACCTCTCGGCACGCGGCGTCCGCACCGTCGGGGCGCCGACCTCGGACCCGGCCGTTCTCGACGGGTACCTCCGCGAGGTGCTGGAAGCAGAGCCGCAACTCCTGCTCGACAACGGCGGCGACCTGTTCGTGCGCTGGCTCGAGCGGCCCTACACCGGGCTCCGCGGCGGCACGGAGGAGACGACCTCCGGACGGATGCGCCTCGAGCCGCTGCGCGACCGGATCGGGCTGCCGCTGCTCGTGATCAACGACAGCCCGATCAAGCAGTTCGCGGAGAACCGCCACGCCGTCGGCCAGAGCACGGTCGAGTCGTTCCTGCGAATCACGAACCGCGCCACCAACGGCCGCCGCGTGACCGTGTTCGGCTACGGCGCCTGCGGCAAGGGCGTCGCCGCGAGCTTCCGAAACGCCTACGCGCAGGTCTCGGTCGTCGAGATCGACCCGGTCGCGCGGCTCGAGGCGCTGCTCGACGGGTTCAGCATCCCGGAGCGCGCCGAGGCGCTGGGTGACGCAGACATCGTGGTCACGGCGACCGGCGCGCGTGGAGTCGTCACGGGTGCCGACCTGCCACTGCTCGCCGACGGCGTCGTGCTCGGGAACGTCGGGCACTTCCCCCTCGAGATCGATGTGGAGGGGATCTCCAACGACCCCGGCGTCCTCGGCCGGGACCGGGGCCTCGACGGGATCGCGACCCTGATCCTGGAGGGCGGCCGGCGAGTCCACATCCTCACCGGCGGGCACATGATCAACCTGGCCGGGCCGCGCCCGCTCGGGAACTCGATCGAGTCGATGGACCTCGGATTCGCGCTCCAGGCGCGCTGCCTCGAGGCGGTCGCGCTGGGCGAGGTCGGGAAGGCGGATTGCGTCGTCCCCGTTCCCTGGACGATCGACGCCTCGGTCGCGAAGGCCTACATCGCGCTCGCGTCCTAGTCGGCATGCGCTCGAGGCCTGTCTGCCGCGACGATCGGGCATGATGCGCGCATGAGCGTAGGCTCGACGGAGCTCACGATCGAGCGGAGACGCCGGCTTGGCCGGCGTCGGGAGCGGGAACTCATGGGGCAACTGAAGGTTGCCCCATGAGCCGCGACGCGGGCCCCGAGATCGACCCGGACACCCCACCGAGCGGGACCGGCTGCGCCGAGTGCCTGGCCGGCCAGGGCCCCGGCTGGTGGCTCCACCTGCGGCGCTGCGCCGGCTGCGGCCACATCGGCTGCTGCGACTCCTCCCCCAGCCGCCATGCGAGCGCTCACGCGGCCGAGGCGGGTCACCCGGTCGTGCAGAGCTTCGAGCCCGGAGAGGACTGGTTCTGGTCCTACACGGAACGCACGTACCTCGACGGCCCCGAGCTCGCGCCCCCCGTCTCGCACCCGCTCGACCAGCCGGTGCCTGGACCGGAGGGCAAGGTACCGTCCGACTGGCCTCGGCGCCTCAACTGACGGGCGACCCGCCGCGGCGGGTGGGATGATCGTTCCCGTGTGGAGGCGCTCGATCGACCGCGGCCTGGCCGGCGCCTGCGCCCTCACCGCGGCCGCCTGCGCCGCCGCCTACGGGGGGCTCCTCAGCCACGCCTACCCGGGCGACGTCGGCGTCTACGCCGACTACGGGCGCAATCTCGTCGACGGCGGGCTGATCCCCTACAGGGACTTCTTCAGCGAATACCCGCCGGGGACGGTGCCCGTGTTCGCCCTGCCGGCGCTCGTCTGGGACGCGCACTACGTGCTCTTCTTCAAGCTCTGGATGTCCGCCTGCGCTGTGGGCCTCACCGCCTGCTCGGTGTGGGTGCTCCGCCGCCTCGGCCTCGGGCCCCTCCGCCTGGCGCCGATCGTGGTCGCCCCTCTGCTGCTCGGTCCCGTCTTCCTCAACCGCTACGACCCGCTGCCGGCGCTGCTGGTCTCGCTCGGGCTCGTGGCGCTCCTCTGCTCCCGCGACCGGGCGACCGGGGCGCTCCTCGGGGCCGGCACGGCGATGAAGCTCTACCCGGCGATCCTCCTCCTGGTCGTCGCACGCCGAGCCTCGCTGCTCGGCCGGGCCGGGAAGGCGTTCGTGATCACCGGGGCGGTGCTCGTCCTGCCGTTCGTCGCGCTCGCCCCCGGCGGCGTCCGGTACAGCCTCAGGGTGCAGCTCGGGCGCGAGCTCCAGATCGAGAGCCTCGGCTCCTCGATCCTGCTTGCCGGCTCCAAGCTCGGGATCCACCACGTGCAATGGGTCGCAGGCGACCCGAATCAGCCGAGCTCGATCAATCTCGGCGGCAGCCTGCCAGGCGCCGTTGGCCTCCTCAGCACGCTGGTGGCGGTCGCGCTGGTGCTGCTTGTCGCATGGACCTACTGGCGCGGCCCCGACGGCGACGCGCGCCTCGTGACGGCCTTCGCCGCCTCGGTCGCCGCCTTCACGGTGTTCGGCAAGGTGCTCTCGCCGCAGTACCTGACGTGGCTCGTCCCGCTCGTCCCGCTCGTCCCCGGGCGCCGCGGCCTGGCGGCGGCGGGAGCGCTCGTCGCGGCGCTCGCGCTCAGCATGCCGGAGTACCTGTTCTGGGGACGGCACGGTCTGCGCAACCAGGACTGGACGGTGTGGCTGCTGCTGGTTCGCAACGGCCTGCTCGTCGCGATGTTCTGGTTTCTGTACTCGGAGTTGAGACGGGGCGCGATCCCGCCCAGGAGCCCCATTGCAAGAGGTCTGTGAGGACGGGTGCGGGTTCCGGCGCTGCCAGTACGATGGCCCGGATGACAACCTCCGTTGTGACCGGCGGGGCCGGGTTCCTCGGCTCCAATCTCTGTGATGCGCTGATCGCGAAGGGTCACCGCGTGATCTGCGTCGACAACCTCGAGACCGGCTCGCTCGAGAACATCGAGCACCTGCGGGATCCGGCGTTCTCGTTCATGAACCAGGACGTCGTCGGCGGCATCTGGATCGACGAGCCGGTCGACTTCGTGTTCCATCTTGCAAGCCCCGCGAGCCCGATCGACTACCTGCGGCTGCCGCTCCAGACGCTGAAGGTGGGCTCGCAGGGCACTCACAACGCGCTCGGGCTTGCCAAGTGGAAGCGTGCACGGTTCCTGATCAGCTCGACCAGCGAGGTCTACGGCGACCCCCAGGTGCACCCCCAGCCGGAGACCTACTGGGGGAACGTCAACCCGATCGGCCCGCGCGGCGTCTACGACGAGGCGAAGCGCTACGCGGAGGCTCTGACCATGGCCTACCACAACCAGCAGGGCGTCGACACCGCGATCGCGAGGATCTTCAACACCTACGGCCCGCGGATGAGGCGGAACGACGGCCGCGCCACGGTCACGTTTCTACATCAGGCGCTCGAAGGCAAGCCGTTGACGGTGTTCGGCGACGGCTCGCAGACGCGCTCGCTCTGCTACGTCGACGACCTGATTCGGGGCCTGTGCCTGCTCGCCGAGTCCGACGAGCACCTGCCGGTCAACCTCGGCAACCCCGGCCACGAACTGACCATGCTCGAGCTCGCCCGGGCCTGCATCCGGGTCGCCGGGTCCTCGAGCGAAATCGTCTTCGAGGCCCTGCCCGTCGACGACCCACGCGAGCGGCGGCCCGACATCACCAAGGCGACGCAGACGCTCGGCTGGGTGCCCGAAGTCGACCTCGACGACGGCCTCAGGCGCTGGGTCCGCTCACTCGGCCGGGATCCCGTCGAGGCCTAGTGCACTAGTGCGGCTCAGGGGTGCTCTACTCGCCGTGCTCGCAGCGGCGCTCTTTGCCGCTGCCGCACAGCCCGGGCGATCGTCGCGCTACCTCCACACCGGAATCTACGACCAGGCACAGCTCCTCTACGGCAACGCCGAGACGACGCTCGCGACCTACAGGACGCTGCGGGTCCAGCTCGTCGAGATGACCGTCGAGTGGGGCGGGCCGGGTGGCGTTGCCAGCCGCCGTCCGGCCCGCCCCGCCGACCCGGCCGATCCGGCCTACGACTGGGCGGCCTACGACAGGGTGGTCGAGCAGGCCGCCGCCGACGGCATGCAGGTCGTCTTCACGATCTTCGGGACGCCGCCGTGGGAAAACGGCGGCCGGGGCCAGAACGTCGCCCCGAGCAGCGCCCGCGACCTGCGCAACTTCGCCTATGCGGCCGCCCTCCGCTACAGCGGGCACTACCTTGTCAACGGTGTCGAGCTGCCGGCCGTGCACGACTGGCTCGCCTGGAACGAGCCCAACAACCCGGTCTTCCTCAAGCCGCAGTACAGGCGGGCCGGCTCGCGCTGGGTGATCGCAAGTGCTGCCGCCTACGCGAAGATCTGCAACGCCGTCTACACCGGGGTCCACGCCGGCGGGGCCGCGAGCGACAAGGTCGCCTGCGGCCAGACATCCCCGCGCGGCAACAACAACCCCGCGAGTGGCCGCCCGTCGGTCTCACCGCTCGCGTTTCTACGCGCCGTCAAGGGGCACGGCCTCGTCACCTTCGACGCCTGGGCCCACCACCCGTACTACGCGAAGCCGTCCGAGTCCCCCTCGTCACGCGACGGCGCGGGCGGATCGATCGAGCTCGGCAACATCGACACACTCATTCATCAGCTGACCAAGCTTTACGGCAACAAGCGGCTCTGGATCACCGAGTACGGCTACGAGACCAATCCGCCCGACACGCTCTTCGGCGTCCCCTGGGCGAAGCAGGCCGCCTACCTCACGCAGGCGTTCGCCATCGCCCGCGCCAACCCGCGGATCGACATGATGATCTGGTTCCTGCTCAAGGACGACACGAACATCAACGGCTGGCAGTCCGGGCTGATCACCGCAGCCGGCAAGCGGAAGCCCTCGTTCAAGGCGTTCCAGCACCTTTGAACACGGGGGAAACCGTGTTTCCCCCGTGGGCCCCCTTCGTTTGTTTGTGGTCGGCGGCTTGCGCGGGTGGTTCGGGACGCGTTCGTGGACCGAGCGTCGGCGTAGCGGCGGCACCGGCTGAGCCGGCACCGCCGCCGACTGCGCTCGCCCGGCCGGCCTGGCCGGCCGGGCTCGTACCGGGCGCGGCGCGACCCTTCTCGTCGGGGAAGGCGTTGTCGTTAGCGACCGCTTCGCGCCGCTAACTCCGCGGCTGAAACGGTGACTCGTACGCGCTAGCTCTTGGGTCGTTTCAGCTTTACCAGGAGCTCCTGGTAGAGCTTGTCGACGTCGTCCACCAGGCGGTCTACCCGGTAGCGGGGGATGACTCGCTCTCGGCCGGACTGGCCCATTCTGGTGCGGAGGTCAGGGTCTCGGGCCAGGCGCTCGAGGGCGTTGGCGATCGCCTCGATGTCGCCCACCGGGACGAGCAGGCCGTCGACGCCGTCCTCGACGACGTCGCCGACGCCGCCGACGCGCGTTGCGACGACCGGAGTCCCCGCGGCGAGGGATTCGATCGCGACCACCGGGGTGCCCTCGTTCCCGGAGGGAAGCAGCAGCGTGTCGAAGAACGCGTAGTAAGGGGCGACGTCGCGCTGGTAGCCGAGGAACAGCATGTGCCGCGAGACGCCGAGCTCGTGGGCGCGCTGCTCGATCGCCTCGCGTTCCGGGCCGTCGCCGACCAGGCAGAGCCTTGCATCGACCCCGAGCTCCCGCAGGCGGCGGAAAGCGGCGAGCACGTCCGGAACGTGCTTGATCGCGGTCATCCGACCGATCCAGCCGACCACGAAGGCATCGGGCGGCACCCCGAACTGCCGGCGTAGTTCCGAGCTGTCGCCGTCGCCGTGGGTGATCCGGCCGTCCAGGTCGATCCCGAGGCGGATCACGCTGAACTTCTCGCGTGGAGCGACGCCGAGGTCGACGAGCTCGTCGCGGACCTCCGGGCTGACGGCGACCAGGCGCGTCGTCACCCTTGCGAGCCCCCGCTCGACGTTGCGGAACACGGCCGTCTTGACCGGGTCGAAGTACCCGTGCAGGACGTGCCCGTGGAAGGTGTGGACGACGATCGGGGGGCGCGCCGGCCCCGAGAGCACCGCGGCGAGCCGCCCGATCGCTCCGGCCTTCGCCGTGTGCGTATGGAGGATGTGCGGGCGCAGACGGCGGATCAGGCGGACGAGCCGCAGGACCGAGAACGGGTCGTAGAGGGGAGAGATCTCCCGGTGCAGCTGCGCGATCGGCACGACGTCGACTCCGAGCTCATCGGCGACGAACGACATCGAGCCCTCGCCGGGAGCGAGCGACCCCGCGACGAGGGTGGTGTGGTAGCCCCGTGTCTCGAGCCCTCTCGCCAGGTAGGCGACGTGCAGCGCCGGGCCGCCCATGTTCAGGCGTGCGATCACACGCAGGACGCGGATCGGCTCGGGCCCGGGAACCGCCATCCGCCGGCTCAGCCGAGCAGCGCGGCCGCCGTGCGCCGCAGCCCCTCGTCGAGCGGGATCGACGGCTCGTAGCCCAGCACCTCCCGCGAGGCGGTGAGGTCGGCCCAGGAGTCGCGGATGTCACCGGGGCGGGACGGCTCGAATCGCTTCTCGACCGGCAGGCCGAGGACCGTGCCGATCGTCTCCGCGACCCGGTTCACGCTCGCCGGGGCGCCGCCGGCCACGTTGAACACGCGGCCGCTCGCACCCGGCGCACCGGCCGCGGCGAGTGTCGCCGCGACGACGTTGTCGACGTAGGTGAAGTCCCGTGACTGCTCGCCGTCGCCGTGGATCGTGACCGGCTCACCCGCCGCGATCGCCGTGATGAACAGCGGGATCACCGCCGCGTACTGCGAGAAGGCGGCCTGGCGCGGGCCGAAGACGTTGAAATAGCGAAGCACGACCGTCTCGAACGACTCGTACACCCGGCTGAACGAGATGCAGTACCGCTCCGCGGCGAGCTTCGCCACCCCGTACGGCGAGATCGGGTCGGGAGGCGAGGCCTCGGTGGTCGGCATCTCCCGGCTCGATCCGTAGACCGACGTCGACGACGAGAAGACGACCCGGCGCACGCCCTCGTCGCGCGCGGCGAGGAGCACGTTCAGCGTCCCTTCGACGTTGACCGCGTTCGAGGTGAGCGGATCCTGAACCGAGCGCGGCACCGAGCCGAGCGCGCCGAGATGGAAGACGGTCTCCACGCCCCGGACGGCGTTGTGGACGCGCTCGTAGCTTCGTAGCTCGCCCTCGACGATCTCCACGCCGAGCCCGTCCAGGTTCTCTCGCCTTCCCGTGGAGAAGTTGTCGAGGACTCGCACCTCGTCGCCGCGCTCCAGCAGCGCCCTGACCACGTTCGAGCCGATGAAGCCCGCACCGCCCGTGACGAGCACCTTCGTCATTCCGCCTCCGCTCTCATTCGACCCCGGCATTCATTCGATGCATTGTGCAGCGACGGCGAGCCCCAGCCCGAGCCAGGTGATCGCGTCGAGCGGAATCCCTGCCACGATCCCGATCGCGTTCCACGTCCCGGCGGCGACCAGGAGCCACGAGGCGGCGACCAGCGCGGCGAACCGGTTGACCCGTAACGACCGGAACGCGGCCAGCAACCCGGCCAGGAACGTCCCGACGCCGAGGACGAAACCGGGTATGCCGGTGTCGGCGAGCAGCTGGAGCCAGAAGTTCTGGATCCCCCAGCGATGTGCCGGGGAGGGGAACGCCTGCGGCGGGTTGTCCGGGTACCGGCGCTTCGCGGCCGCGAGATACGGCTGGTAGCGGTTGGCCGAGCGATCGAAGCCGACCCCGAGCCAGGGGTGGTCCTCCCAGATCCGCAGCCCGATGTAGAGCAGGAGCACGCGCTGCGAGCCGGTTTGGACGTCGCTCGACGGCGTCGCGGCCGTGTGGATCCCGAGGAACGAGAGGTAGTTGCCGACATCGGAGCCGCGGAGCACGTCGACGCCGGCTCCGACCACGACCAGGATCGCCGCCATCGCGAAGATGCGGCGGACGTCGAGCGTGCCCGACCGCCGGGCGACCACGCCCACGGCGAGCGTCGCGAGTAGGACTCCCGAGTAGACGGAGATCGAGGCGTCGAGGACGACGCCGAGGGCGCCCGCGCCGATCGCAACCGCGGCGAGCCGAGGGCGCTCGCGCAGCGCGAACGCCGCGAACCCGATCATCAGCGTGGCGCCGGTGAAGGCTCCGAAGTCGTTGTGCCCGAGGAACGACACCTCACGCTGGCCCGGCCGCTTCCCGTCGAACTCATTCACCAGCCCGAGGAACTGGAGCAGCCCCCAGCCGCTCGCGGCCAGCGACCAGGCGACGAAGACGCCGAGGAAGCGGGCGAGGTCGATGCGCCGGCGGAAGAGCAGCACCGCGGCGGGAGCGAGCAGGGCGTACTCGGCATACTTCGCCGCCGTGACGAGATGGCCCGTCGTGTCCTCGAGCGGCCGGTAGAAGCAGGTGACGGCGAACAGCACGACCAGTCCGCCGCCCGTGAGCCAGACGAGCCTCGGCTGCAGAGCCCGCTCCCAGCCGAACAGGAGGCCCGCGGCGATCGCCGCCAGCACGATCAGGAGGATCGCGACGTCCGACCCGTAGACGTTCGCCGGGCCGACCGTGGCGTGCGCCTGGTACATGACGTGCAGGAAGACGAGGGGGATCGCGGCCGCCGGAACGAGCGGGAGGAGGTCCGCGGCGCGCGTGCGGAAGGCCAAGGGCCGCCACTATACTCGGTTCCCCGATGCGCTCCCGAGTCATCTGGCGACGCTCGGCGACGGCGATCGGGGCATACGTAGCGGCTGTGCTCGGGTTCCTGACGACGGTGGTCGCCACCCACGAGCTCGGGTCGGGTTACGCACGCTTCGCCGTGGTGGTCGCGACCGCGACCTTCTTCCAGCAACTCCTCGACCTGACGATCGAGGAGGCGCTCGTCAAGTACGGCTTCCGCTATGCCGAGGCGGGTCGGTGGGGGCGCTTCCGGCGCCTGTTCGAGGTCGCGCTCGGGTTCAAGCTGCTCGGCGGCCTAGTCGCGGGAATCACCCTGGTGGCTCTGTCGCCGTTTGCCCACGACATCTGGCATGGCGCGAACGGTGTGCTCGTGCCGATGCTGATCCTGGCCACGATCGGCGTCGCGCAGGCGCCCGAGAACGTCGCCGCGGGCGCGATCATCCTCCGCGGCCGCTACGACATCCGAGGGGCGTTTCTCGCCGTGTCGATGGCTCTCCGGCTCGTCGGGCTCACGATCGGGTGTCGCTACGGCGTCACGGGGGCGGTGATCGGGATGGCGGTTGCCCAGGTGGCGGCCACCGCGGCGATCGGGATCGCGGGCATCGCCGCGTTCCGTCGGTTCCCCCGCGCCGCGTCCGAGCCTCTCGGCGAAGACCGCCGGGGCATTCGGCGGTTCCTGGTCTCGTCGACGCTCGCATCCTCTCTGGACTCGGGGCGGGGCACGCTCGGGACCTCGCTCGTGCCGACCGTGGCGCCGATCCTCCAGGCGGGATACTTCGGAGTCGCCCAGGCTCCGGCGACGGGCTTCGACGCGCTCTCCGGACCGGCGCGCCTCGTGATGCTGACCGAGCAGACCCGGGATTTCGAGGCGGGTCGCCATGCGCAGGTCTTCGAGATGCTCCGCCGCTACATCCTTGGAACTGCCCTGCTGATGCTGGTCGCGGTTCCCGTCCTCTGGTGGCTGATGCCGGATCTGATCGGGCTCGTCTACCCGCACGTGTACCGGGTGCATGCCACGACCGCGGCACGCATCGTGCTGCTCGTTGCGGCGCTGCGCCTGATCTGGGGATGGACGAAGTCGTTTCCGGTCTCGATCGGCCGGCCGGGGCTGCGGGTCGTCGTCCAGAGCGTCGAGATCGCCGTCTTCGTCCCTGTGCTCCTCCTATTCGCCTCCAGGTGGGGGGCGGCGGGCGCCGCCGGTGCCATGCTGGTCTCGACAGCGGTCTTCTGCGCTCTGTGGACCGTCGTCCTCTTCCGGCTGCGGGCCGGTTGGCGCGTGCCAGGGGTCGCAGTCAACTGAAGGTCATCGTCGTCTCCGGGATCTGGCCGCCCGACGTCGGCGGGCCCGCGTCGCACGCGCCGGAGGTGGCCTCTTTCCTGGCCGGGCGCGGCCACCGGGTCGAGGCGCTGATCACCGCCGACGCAGCCCCCGCCGCCGAGAGCTACCCGGTTCACTGGGTGCGTCGCTCGCTGCCGCCCGGCGTGCGGCACGTCGCCGTCGTGCGGCTGCTCGCGACGCTCGCGCGACGGGCCGACGTCGTCTACACGACGGGGATGCTCGGGCGCTCCTCGCTCGGGTCGCTGCTCGCGCACACGCCCTTCGTGACCAAGCTGACGGCCGACCCGGCCTTCGAGCGGGCGCGTCGCTGGCGGCTCTGGAGCGGCTCCCTCGAGGACTTCCAGGATCGGCCCGGCCCGGCCACGCTCCCGCTCCGCCTCGCCCGGAACGCCGACCTGCGCCGCGCGGCGCACGTCGTCACGCCGTCGGCCTACCTGCGCGAGCTCGCGGCCGGCTGGGGCGTTCCGTTCGAGCGGGTGAGCCTGCTTCCGAACCCGGTGCCGCCGCTTCCCGAGCTCGGGAAGCGAGACGACCTTCGCGCGCAGCTGGCGATCGAAGGGCCCACGCTCGTCTTCGCCGGCCGGCTCGCGGCGCAGAAGTCGCTCGACGTCGGGATCGAAGCCGCACGGCGCGCCGGTGCGGCGCTCGTGATCGCCGGCGACGGACCCGAGCGCGCCGCGCTCGAGCGGCTCGGCCACGCCCGCTTCGTCGGCCCGCTCCCGCGGCGCGGCGTGCTCGAGCTGTTCCGCGCCGGTGACGCTTCGTTGCTGTCGTCGTCCTGGGAGAACTTCCCCCACACGGTCGTCGAGGCGCTTGCCGTCGGGACGCCCGTGATCGCAACGCGAACCGGCGGGGTCGCCGAGGTCGTCCAGGACGGGGTGAACGGGCTCCTCGTCGAGCCCGGCGACCCCGACGCGCTCGCCGCCGCGATCGGCCGCTTCTTCTCGGAGGAGGGCCTCGCGACCCGGCTGCGCGCGGCCGCCGCCGCATCGGTTGCCGCCTACGCACCCGAGCACGTCTACGGGCGCCTCGAGCAGATCCTGGCCGGAGCCGCGCGATGACCCCGCGCGTTCTCTTCGTGGGCCGCACGCGGTACCGGCTGCCCCTCGACGAGAGCCTGGCGCGGAAGTGGGACGCGCTCTCCGGGCAGCTGGAGCTGCGCGTGGTCGCGAGCGGCACCGGACGCGACCCCCGCTTTCGGCTGCTCCCACCCCGGCCGCTCGACGGACCGCGCTTCTATGCGGGGCTGCCCCGGGCCGTCGCGGCCGAGCTCCGCTCGTTCCGGCCGGACGTGGTCGTGGCCGAGAGCCCCTACGAGGCGGCCGCGGTCGAGCTCGCGCGCCGCGTCGTACGGACGGGTGCGCGCCTCGTGGTCGAGGTCCACGGCGACTGGCGCGTCTGGAGCCGGCTCTACGGCTCGCGGCAGCGGCGCCTGCTCGGGCCGGTCAGCAACCGGATCGCCGGCTGGGCCGTGGAGCACGCCGACGGCCACCGCGCCGTCTCCGAGTTCACGGCGGACCTCGTCCGCGCGGAGGGGCACGAGCCGCTCGGCGTGTTCACGACCTACTCGGACCTCGCCGCCTTCGGCGGGACGCTCGAGCCCGTCCCAGAGGAGCAGCGCGTGCTCTTCGTCGGCGTGCTCGAGCGGTACAAGAACGTCGAAGGACTGGCGGCCGCCTGGCGGCTCGTCCGGCAGCGCCTGCCGGAGGCTCGACTCCAGCTCGTCGGCGCGGGCACGCTGTCCGGCGTCGCCGAGTCGCTCGTCCGCGACGGAGCCGTCTGGGACGCGAGGCTCGAGCCGCCCGAGCTGGCCCGCGCACTCGACGCCGCCCGCGCGCTGCTCCTCCCGTCGGCCTCCGAGGGGCTGCCGCGCGTCGCGATCGAGGCGTTCCTCCGCGGACGCGCCGTGATCGGGACGAGGGCCGGCGGGATCCCGGACATCGTCTACGACGGCGAGAACGGCCTGCTCGTCCCGTTCGGCGACGCCGAGGCGCTCGCCGGCGCGATCGCGTCCGTGCTCGAGAGCCGCGACCTCGCCCTGCGGCTCGGCGCCGGCGCACGGGACGCAGCCGCTGCCTGGGTATCGACTCCGGCCGAGTACGCCGGCCGGGTGCGCGCCGTCGTCGACGCCGTGCTCGCAGGGAGCCCGGCCTGAGCTCCCCGCGCCCGCTGCTTCTCGTCGCCAGGACCCGCTACGAGCGGACGCTCTCCCCGAGCCTGGAGCGGAAGTTCGCGGCGCTGCGGGCGCGGTTCGAGCTCCGGGTGCTCGCAACCTCCGCCGACGGGCAGGCCCGGGACGACGGCACCTTCCGGCTGGTCGGGCGGCTGCCGGTCCTGGACGGGATCGGCTTCTACCTGCTGCTTCCCTTCCGCGTCCGGCGGCTCGTCCGCGAACGGCGGCCGGCCGCGATCGTCGCGCAGAGCCCGTACGAGGCCGCGTTCGCCTCGCTGGCCCGCACGGGCGTCCCGATCGTCGTCGAGCTGCACGGCGACTGGCGGACGGCGACGCGTCTCTACGGGTCGCCGCTCCGGCGCGTGTTCTCGCCCATCGCGGACGCGGTCGCCGTCTACGGGCTGCGCCGCTCAGACGCGGTGCGCAGCGTCTCGTCGTACACCTCGGAGCTGGCGCGCGGGATCGGGGTCGAGCCGGCCGCCGAGTTCGCCGCCTTCATGGACTTCCAGGCCTTCGCGGAACCGCCGCCGGTGCCCCTGCCGGCCGCACCCGTGGCGCTCTTCGTCGGCGTGCTCGAGCTGTACAAGAACGTCGACGGGCTCGCACGCGTGTGGCGAAGCATCGCTCCTCGCCTCCCCGGCGCCGTGCTCCGGCTGGTCGGCCGGGGCTCGCAGCAGGCGCTCGTGGAACGGCTCGTCCGGGACCTTCCGGCCCAGACGTCCTGGACCGAACGGTTGACCCAGCGCGAGGTGGCGAAGGCGCTCGACGAGGCCACCTGCCTCGTCCTGCCGTCACGCTCGGAGGGGCTCGGCCGCGTGCTCCTCGAGGCGTCTCTCCGGGGCAGGGCGGCGGTGGCGATGGGGGTCGGCGGCATTCGCGACGTCGTCGAGGACGGCGTCAACGGCATCCTCGTCTCGTCCGACGAGGAGCTCGGCGACGCGATCGTCCGGATCCTGTCCGACCGCGAGCTGGCCGAGCGGCTCGGCGAGGGCGCGCTTCGGGGAGCCGAGCGGTGGCTCGCGTCACCCGGGGAGTTCGCCGAGCGCCTGGCCGACGTGGTCGGACGTACACTCGAGCGCCGATGAGCCGCCGGCTGATCTTCGCCACCCAGGTCGTCGATCCCGACGATCCCGTCCTCGGGGCCACGGTGGCGAAGCTCCGGGCGCTCGCCGGCCGGGTCGACGAGCTGGTCGTGCTCGCCGATCGGGCGGTCGAAGGCGCGCTGCCCGAGAACTGCCGGACGCACCTGTTCGGATCGGTCTCGCGGGCCGACCGCGCCCGGCGCTTCCTCTCGAGCCTCAACCGCGAGCTGACGCCCAGGCCCGTCGCGGTGGTCGCACACATGGTTCCCCGCTACGCGATCCTCGCCGCTCCGCTCACGCGCCCGCGGCGGGTGCCGCTGCTGCTCTGGTTCACGCACTGGAAGGCGAGCCGGACGCTCCTCCTGGCCGAACGGCTGTCCACTGCGGTGGTCAGCGTCGACTCGCGCTCCTTCCCGCTGCGGTCGAGGAAGGTGGTCGGGATCGGGCACGGCATCGACACGGACGCGTTCGCGTGCGTCGAGCGCAGTACTGCGGGAGCGCTCCGCGTCGTCTCGCTCGGCCGGATATCCCCGGCGAAGGGGTACGAGACGATCGCGCGCGCCGTGGAGCTCGCCGGTGCCGAGCTGGAGATCCGCGGCTCCTCGTCGACGGCGGAGGAGCGCGCCGAGCGCGACCGCCTCGAGGCGGCGGGGTTGAGCGTCGGCGGCCCGATCCCCTACTCGGAGGTCCCCGGCCTCCTGGCCCGTCACGACGTGCTGGTGAACAACATGCGCGAGGGGGCTCTCGACAAGGTCGTGTACGAGGCGGCCGCGACGTGCATGCCGGTGCTCGCCTCGAACTCGGGCTTCGACGACGTCCTCTCCCCGGAGCTGCGCTTCGCCAGGCACGATCCGGCCGACCTCGCCGAGAAGCTGCGCAGGCTCGCCGGCGCCGACCGGAATGCGCTCGGCCGCGAGCTGAGAGAGCGCGTCGAGGCAGGGCACTCCGTCGAGCGCTGGGCCGCACGCCTGCTCGAGGTCGCCGAGCGCTGAGAAATCAGGCGGTCGCGCGCCGCCTCTTCGACCACAGACGCTCGAGAGCGACCGCGGCGAGCAGGGCGAGCACGAAGTCCCACGGCACGCGGTAGCGGGTCGTTCCCGCGAACACCCAGGCGCCGGCCGTCTCGTAGAGCGCAAAGGCCAGGGCGAGCACCCGGAACACCGGTGCGACCAGGAAGAGCCCCGCGATCGCGAGCAGGTAGAGCGGCACCATGTAGATCGGCTCGACCCACCGGCGAGCCGTGTCGACGCTCGTCTGGCTGTCCTCGATGCCGATCTGCGGGCTCCAGAGCATCCAGGTGGCCTGGAGCGCGAGCCTGGCCTTCTCGCCGGGATGGCGCTTCCAGAACTTGAACACGAGGTGCTCGTAGTACGGCGTCTGCGCGCACTCCGGGACGGCGATGACCTTGCCGCTCGACGCATAGAAGCCGCCCGCCTCCGACGGGGTCAGCCAGCGGTTCGGGATCGGCCTGGCCTGCCGCGGCGGGACGTCGGCCTTCTCGACAACCTGGTCGATCCACAGCCCGGCCGCGAGCGTCGCGTACGTGTTCGGGTTGTTCGCCTTCCACAGCGCCCGCGAGTCGGTCGTGATCGCCCAGCACCCGACATCGACCCTGTTCCGCACGACCCACGGGGCGAGCGCGACCACCGCGAGCACCGGCACCGCGGCTGCCACCGCCCAGCCGGCGCCACGCCAGAGCAGGAACGCGCCGAAGACGAGCGGCAGCACGACGAGCCGGCTGTTCGAGAGGATCGCGACGCCGGTGACCAGCCCGAGCGCCGCACCGAGCCGGACCGTCCGGCGCTCGGCCGCCACGAGGGTGAGCAGGAACATGGCTGCGCCGAGGAACTGGTCGAGGATCTCGCGGTTCCCGTGGATGTCGTGCCAGACCAGGTACGGCTGCAGGGTGGCGATCACCGCCGCCGCGAGCCCGACGCGGAGCGAAAAGCAGCGCCGGCCGATCTCGAAGACCAGGATCGAGGTTCCGACCGCGACCAGGATCTGGACGCCGCCGAGCGACCACCAGCGCAACCCCGTGATCCAGACGATCGGGATCAGGAACCAGCCGTAGAGCGGCTGCGTGTAGGCCGAGGGGTGGCCGGGGACATAGCCGAACGTCCCGGTGTGCACGTACACCTGCGCCAGCACCTTCGACTTCTCGACGTCCTGCAGGACCGCTCCCCGCTCGTACAGGAGGATCGCGAACCGCGGAAGGGCGCACGCCGCGATCACGATCGCGTAGGCGCGGCGCCTGGTCAGGCCCCGCCCAGGTACGATCGCCGCGTTCATGCCGCCGACCTCCCCTCGGTCGAGGCGCCCCTGCCGAGGAGTCCGCAGATCCCGCACATGCCCGGCACCCAAGGCTACGCGGTCGTGTCCTGCCACGCCGAGCGACCGCTCGAGGACCGGGTCTGGCGTCGTTACGTCGCCCTGCTCCGCCGCAGGCCGGGTGGCTTTCCGATCGCCTCGCTGCTGCGCCCGCCGGCCGCGGGCGAGGACGGCGCGCTGTTCCTCGAGCGGGCGCGGGAGGCCGCTTCGCTCGGGCCGCTCGGCCATCACACCCACTGGACGTCGCCCACTCACGCCCGTCCGACGGGACCGGACCCGGCAGGAGCGGTGCTTCGCGAGGCCGCCTGGCTGCGCGAGAACGGCGTCGAGCCGAGATTCTTCTGCGGCGGCGGCTGGTACACCGACGCCGACGTGATCGATGCGGTCGCGGAGATCGGCTACACGGACTGCACCGCCACCGCCTGGCGTCCGCCCTACCTGCCGGCGGGCTCGCCGCGCGCAGAGCTCGACCAGCCCGCCTGGGTGCGGCTCGAGGAGGGGCGGAAGGTGCTCGAGCTGCCGACGACCCATTCGCTCGGCGCTGCCGCCAGGTCGTTGTGGCGCCCGCTGCCGCACATCGTCCACGTCCACTTCCACGATTACGAGCTGCTCGACGCCCGGCGGCGGGCGGCGCTCGTGGCGACGCTCGTGCTGCTCGCCCGTCGCCGCACGCCGGTCGGGCTCGACGGGCTCGGGGCCGAGCGCGAGGTCGACTGGGCCGACGTATGCGCAAGCTGATCGCGGCCGGGGCACTGGCCGTGCTGCTCGCGGGCTGCGGCTCCGGCTCGGCGCCTCGGGCCGGCCTCTCGATCCGGGTCGACACGAATCCGTTCCGGGTCACCATCCTCCGTGACGGGAAGAGCGTCGTCGCAGAAGACAGCCAGGTGGGGCTGCGTTATACCCTCCGCACCGACGCTCAGCACGCTCTGACCCGGGTGATCTCGTCCCGTGACGGCGTCTACCGGGTCGCGACCGACGAGCCGGGGCGCACGGCGACCGTGACGGTCGGCCGCGCCGGCGGTGGTTTCCGGATCGACGCCAGGCTCCAGCCCGCGACCGGGGTGCAGCAGGTCTACGACGCCTTCGCGTCCGCGCCGGACGAGCACTTTCTCGGCGGCGGCGAGCGTGGGGAGGCGGTCGACCTGCGCGGGCAGGTCCTTCCGGTCAAGGTCTCCTACCAGTGCTCGTACGCCCCGGTGCCGTTCTTCTCGAGCTCGGCCGGCTGGGCGCTGCGAATCGCGAGCGAGAACGCGTCCGCGCTCGCCTTCCCCGGGTCGAATGGAGGGACCGGCTGCCAGGCGGGCCCCGAGTCGCTGTGCTCCTTCCCGCCGCTCTCCGACCGGACGGAGGTCTGCGTGCAGGGCGCCCGCCTCGACGAGCGCCTCTACGTCGGGTCGCTCGCACAGACGCTCGCGGCCTACGAGGCGGACACCGGGCGTCCCGCCGTCCCGCCGCCGTCGGAGCTCACGCTGATCAAGTGGCGCGACGTCGTCGACGGCCCGGCCCAGGTGCTCGAGGACGTCACGCGCCTCCAGGCGGCCGGGATCCCGATCGGCTGGGTGCTGCTGGACAACCCCTGGGAGGCCTGCAACGGGCTGCTCACCTTCGACCCGACCCGAATCCCCGATCCGGCCGGCCTGATCCGGCAGGTGCACGCGCACGGGGTGAAGTTCATGCTGTGGGTCTCCCCGCGCGCAATCTGCCCGCAGGGGTACCCACCGGGAAGCGTGCTCGGGCCGGCGGGCCATCAGGTGCTCGACCTGCGCAAGCCTGCCGTCGTCGCCGAGCTGCAGGCCAGGCTCAAGCGCCTGTTCGCGCTCGGGGTCGACGGGGTCAAGGGCGACCGCGGCGACGAGGTCGACCTGCAGACGGTCGACGCGTCGCTCGACAACCGGTACCCGCTGCTCTACGCGCGCGCCGTGATCGGGGCCATGCCGAAGGGCGATGCCGCGATCTTCCGCGCGGCAACCGTGGGCTCGCAGGCGATCCTCCCGGGCCTCTGGGCGGGCGACCAGCCCGAGGTGTGGATCGGGCTGCAGCGCGCGATCGTCGCGGGGCAGACCGCGGCGATGAGCGGCTTCCCGACCTGGGGCTCGGACGTCGGGGGGTATGCGGCGCCGCCCGGGGTGACGGCCGACCTGTTCGAGCGCTGGGCGCAGCTCGGTGCCGTCTCGCCGGTCATGGAGGTCGGCGGGGTCGGCGCGAATTCGACCCCCTGGACGCTCGGCGCCGATGCGATGGCGGTGCTGCGGGCGTCCGCCGTCCTCCACTACGAGCTGTTCCCCTACCTCTACGGGCTGCTCCAGCGCGGCGAGCCGGTGCTCCGCCCGCTCGCCTACGGGTTCCCGGGCGACGCCCACTCCTGGACGTCACCGTACGAGCTCCTCGTCGGGCCCGATCTGCTCGCGGCCCCGGTCACCGGCCCGGGCACGACCCCGGAGGTGTACCTCCCGCCCGGCTCCTGGGTCGACCTCTACACGGGGGCGACCGTTCCGGGCGGCGGACCGTCGTTCACGCGGGAGACGCCGATGAGCGAATTCCCGCTGTACGCGCGGCTCGGGTCGGTGGTGCCGTTCAACCTGCGCACGGCGGCCGGATCCTGGTGGGGAACGAACGAGCTCTCTCATCCGGGCCGTGCCGGCTATCTCGCGACGAACGGGGCCGTCCTCGACCTGACGGGGCAGCCGCGCGACGTCCAGGTGTTCGTGCCGGCTCCGGCCAGGCCGCACCGGGTGACGATCGCCGGGCGGCAGGTCGCCTGGGCCTGGAATGCCGGGCCCCTGCCGGGGGTCGTGATCCGCGTCCAGGGGCCGGCCGTCCGCGGGCGCGTCGTGCTGGAAGCCACCTAGTGCGGCGTCCCACAATGTTTCACCTGAGACTCGCCTCCCGTGACGCCGCACACACACGGCCGCGGAGCGGCCGCAAGTGCGGTCTCCAGCCACGCGCGCGTCGGGTCGAACGTTACGAGAGGCCGCACTAGGATGCGCCCGTGAACGAGCGCGCGGCGAGCCTGCCCCCGGCGGAGGACGTCCGCTCGGCGCGCCCGTACCTGCTCGGCAAGAGCGGGCTGCGGACCTTTGCCCGCCGGGCGATCAGCATCGCCGCGCTCGGCGTGATCGATCTGGCCGGGCTGACGATCGGGCTGTACCTCGCGCTCGCGCTCCGCGCGTGGATCCGCGACCCGAAGCCGATCCTCTGGAACCTGCTCTGGAACCAGGAGTCCAACTGGCTGCCGTTCCTGATCCTGCTGCTGCCGCTCGTGTTCTGGCGCGCCCGCCTCTACGGGCCGCGTGAGCTCCGCGAGGGCGCGGGTCGAATCTTTCCCTCGGTTGTGCTCGTCGCCGTGCTCGCCCTCGCCTTCGCGCTCGGCACCGACCAGCACTTCACCACCTTCGGCCTCTACCCGGTCGCCGCCCTCTTCGTCGCGGCGCTGATCAGCCTCTTCCGGGGAAGCTACGAGGCGGCCACCGGATCGCTCCTGCGCTCGCTCGGCGTGCGACGGCGGGTGTTGCTGGTTGGCGATGCCGAGCAGGTCGAGCACCTTCGCTCCACCCTCGGAGCCAGCCGCGGCGGGATCGACTACGAGTTCGCCGGCGGGATGCAGCCGGGGGCGAGCCTCCAGGCGGCGCTGGCGGGTGAGGAACTCGACGAGCTGGTCGTCGCCGACGCCGGCCTGACCGAGTCCGACCTGCTGGAGATCGTCGAGCTGGCGCACCGCCGCCGCATCAAGGTCAGGGTGGCGCCGAGCACGACCCAGCTCCTGCTCGAGCGCGGCGAGTACGTTCCGGGGCAGGCGGTGCCGCTATTCGAGCTCCGGCCGCCGATCCTGGCCGGCGCCGACTGGGCGCTCAAGCGCACCTTCGACGTGGCCGTCTCGGGCGCGGTGCTCATCGCCGGCTTCCCCCTCTGGGTCGTGGTCGCCGCTGCGATCAAAGCGACCTCCCGCGGCCCCGTCCTCTACTCCGACGAGCGGGTCGGGCTCGGCGAGCAGCCGTTCCGGATGCTGAAGCTGCGAACGATGGTCCTCGGGGCGGCGGACGACCAGGCAGCGCTCGAGGCGGCGAACGAGGCCAGCGGAGCGCTGTTCAAGATCCGGCGCGACCCACGGGTCACTCCGGTCGGACGCGTCCTCCGGCGCTTTTCGATCGACGAGGTCCCGAACATGATCAACGTCCTCCGCGGCGAGATGTCCCTCGTCGGCCCGCGACCGCTCCCGCTCCGCGACCACGCCCGACTCGAGCCCTGGCACCGCCGCCGCTCGAACGTCCTCCCCGGCATGACCGGGCTCTGGCAGATCGCCGGCCGCAGCGACCTCTCCTTCGACGACCTCGTCCGGCTCGACTTCTACTACCTCGAGAACTGGTCTCTCTGGCTCGACATCACGATCCTGATCAAGACGCTGCCCGCCGTGCTGACTCGAAGAGGCGCCTACTGAAACCAGCACGGGGGAAACCATGTTTCCCGGCAGCCCCCTTCTTCCGGTCGGGGGTCGGCGGGCTGGTCCGGGTGGTTCGTGGGGCTCGCTGGATCCTCGTGGTTGCTGAGGGCGCGGTTGGTACAGGCCTCGCGACTTGGTGTCGTCCCTCGGGCTGGACGGCCTTGTCGCCGGCAGGGGCTTCGCCCTGCCGGCTCCGCATCGGGCTGCCGATTCCGGCTGGGGGCCGGCCGGTGGCGTCAGGTTACGCCTCGAGCTCCTTCAGGAAGGTGCCGTGCCAGCCGTGGTACCAGACCGCCCCGGTCGAGGCGTTCACCGACAGCATCCCGTAGGTCTTGCCCTTGTAGGTCGTGTCGAACGAGTAGTAGCCGGGGAAGTGCCCCATCGCCGTCTCATGGACGGCATCCGCCGGGACGGTCTCGCCCGGGTGGTTGCTCGCCAGCCACCTGTTCGTGACCGAGACGGCCTTCGCCATCGTCGACACCTTGCCGGAGCCGCTTCCCGACCAGCTGTTCCAGCCGCCGCTGCCCATGAAGCCGCCCATCATCGGGCCGATCCGGCTGCCGACATCACCCATCACGCCGTACTTGGTGTTCCACATCATGCTCGGCGGCTCTTCCATCAGCCAGTTCGTGTTCAGGTCGGTCAGCATCTCGAATGCGGGCTTGCCGGCCGAGTCGTGGACGGCGACGTAGTCGTTGTTGCTGAAAGCCATCACCTCGGCGACCTTGAATCCCTTGAAGCCGTTCGCTGCGAGCCAGCCGTTGACCCGATGGATCACTCCGGTCAACTGAGCGTTCGTCGGTTTGAGGGCACCGGTCGATCCGGCTCCGCCACCGCCGACGCCGCCGAATGCGCTCCCCATCATTCCGGGCCCGGTTGCGGCTCCTCCCATCATTCCCGGCCCGGAGCCGGTGCGTGCGCCGCCGGCGCTCGCCCCTATCGCGACCGCTGCTACGGCGAGTGCAGCCGCCGAGGCGGCCAGCCCGACAGCGCGGGCTCTCTTGACCAGACTCATGACCTGTACCCCCTATCGGTATCCGTATCCACTGCAGGGGAGCATGACCGCCGATCGGCCGAGCGCCATCGGTGCAAACCCCGACAGGTCATGCGGGGAATCCCCCCGGACTCGAAGAGACCGTGCGTGGTCGCGGGTCGACGACCGCTCCTGCGACACTTAGCGCATGGGTGCGCCCAAGCTGCTCTGCGTCGCCTCGGCGGTCGATCTCAACTTCCGCTACGGCTGCACGCCCGCGTGGTGGCAGCTCTGGAAGGGGCTCCACGACGAGGGGGTCGAGCTCATCGTGACGCCGTACCGGGGACGGCCGGTCGAGACGCCCTGGTGGCGGTCGGCGCCGAATCCCGCCTACCGGGAGGCGGAGGGCTACGCGCGGGCCCGCGACCTGTTCGCGTGGCTGAAGGGCGATCGCTACCTGCGCCGGGCCGAGGAGCGCCCCGTCGACTCGCTCGGCGACCGCATCACGCGCGAGACGATCTGGCGCGTCGTGACGCCGCGCTGGCGCCGTCACCTCGAGCGCCTCGTCGAGCAAGAGCGGCCCGACGCCGTGATCGTCTTCACCGTCCCGATGGCGCACTTCCGCGGCATCCCCGACGCGCTCCGCGACCGTTTCGGGATCCCCGTCGTCTACTACGACGGCGACGTGCCGATGAGCCTGCCCGAGTTCGGCGGCATGGACACCGGCTTCAACTACTACCACGGCGCCGACCCGGGCGAGTACGACCTGGTGCTCTCGAACTCGGAGGGCGGGCTGGAGAGCCTGCTCGAGCTCGGCGCCCGCCAAGCCGAGGCCGTCTTCTGGGGTGCCGACCCCGAATTCTTCGCACCGCAGCCCGTGCCCAAGGAGACCGACGTCTTCTTCTACGGGTACGGCGACAAGTTCCGGCGCGAGTGGATGGCAGCGCTCGTCGGTGAACCGTCGCGCGCACTGCCGAACGTCGATTTCTCGCTCGGCGGCCGGGACTTCCGCGGCGACACCGGCGCCGCCCGCCTCGTCGGAGACATTCCTTTCCCCGTGTTTCCGCGCGCGATCTCGGCCGCACGGGTCAACCTCTGCCTGACGCGGCGCTCGCACGCCACCGTCTATGCCTCGTCGTCCTCGCGGCCGTTCGAGCTCGCCTCGACGGGTGCGGCGATCGTGGCGAACCCGTACGACGGGATCGAGCGCTGGTTCGAGCCCGGCAGCGAGCTGATCGTGGTCGGCAACGCGGAGGAGGCGGCGGCCGCCTACCGCGATCTGCTCGACGATCCCGCCCAGGCGGAGGAGATGGGGCGACGGGCGCGCGAACGGGTGCTCGACGAGCACACCTACCGGCACCGGGCTCGGCGGGTGCTCGAGCTCGTGGGGCTCGGAGTCGAGGCGCATGTCGACTGAGCTGACGGGCGCGCCGGCCGCCGCCGCCGCGCCGCTCGCCGCGGTGCGCCGGGTCGCGATCGTGCCCGCCTTCAACGAGGAGCACAATCTCGGCCGGCTGCTTGCCGAGCTGCGGGCGCTCGATCCCGGGCTCGAGGTGGTCGTCGTCTCCGACGGATCGACCGACCGCACCGCCGAGGTCGCCGCGGGCGCGGGGGCGCACGTCGTCCGGCTGCCGTTCAACCTCGGCATCGGCGGGGCCGTCCAGACCGGCTTCCGCTTTGCCTGGGAGCGTGGGTACGAGCTCGCCGTCCGGCTCGACGGTGACGGCCAGCACGACCCGGCCGAGCTGCGCGCCGTGGTCGCGCCGGTCGTCGCCGGGGACGCCGACCTCGCGATCGGCTCCCGCTTCATCGGTGACGGCGGCTTTCGCTCCTCCGCGGCCCGGCGCATCGGCATCCGCGTGCTCGCCCGGGTCGTCTCCTGGATCGCCCATCAGCGCCTGACCGACACGACCTCCGGCTTCCAGGCGCTCAACCGGCGGGCGATCGCCCTCTACGCCGCCGACCTGCCCCGCGACTATCCCGAGGTGGAGGGGCTCGTGATGGCGATCAGGCATCGGATCCGCGTCCAGGAGGTCCCGGTGAGGATGCGGGAGCGCGAGCACGGCCGCTCCTCGATCGGCACGCTGGCGTCGGTCTACTACATGATCAAGGTGCTGCTCGCGATCTTCGTCGACCTGTTTCGCCGTGACCTCTCCCCCCCGGAGGACGGGTGACTCCGGTCGGCATCTCGATCGCCGCGATCGCCGTCTCGGTCGTGCTCCTGCTCGTCGTCTTCGAGCTGATCCGCTCGCGCCGCCTGCGGGAGCGCTACGCGCTCCTCTGGCTCGCGACCGGGCTCGTCCTCGTGGTGCTCGCCGCCTGGCGCGGCGGGCTGAACACGATCGCCCGCTGGCTCGGGGTGAGCACGTACCCCCCGGCCGTGCTGTTCGCGGTCGGGCTCCTGTTCGTGATCCTGGTGCTGCTGCACTACTCGACCGTGATCTCGCGCCTCGGCGACCAGAACACGATCCTGGCGCAGCGGCTCGCCCTGCTCGAGTCGAGGCTCGACGAATCCGAGTGAGGGGACGCCTGATCAGCGCGACACGTTCACGGTCAGTGGCCTGCTGAGGAGGACATGATTGCCGCTCCCGGCCGGAGGCACCGGGGCGGCCAGCACTGTGACCCGGTAGACCCATCGGCCGGGGCCCGGCCGGTCGGTCCAGTGCGTGGTCGGGACGATCACGGCCGGCTCGCTCGGGTAGGAGCAGAAGATGGCTCCCCCGGAAGGCCGCGTGCAGCCGAGCTGGTCGGACGGCGCCCGGTAGATCCCGTACTTGACGCGAGGGGCACCGGCGGACTCGTCGGGCCACTCGAGCTTGACCGATCGGCCGTGGGCCGTCCCGGTCAGGGCGAACTGGTTCGCAGGCACGAACAGGTCGACCATCTGGAGCGTCGTCGCGCTCGGAACGGACTGCGTCGGGAACGCCAGGAGCGGCACGAGCGGGAGGACGCTCAGCAGCAGGCCGGCGCGCACGACGCCGCGGCGCTGGCCCGGCGAGCTGGGCCAGCCCGAGGAGTCGCCGCAGCGGGCGAGCCGGCGACCGTAGATCGGGGTGAGGAACGGCAGCGACATCGCGAGCAGGAACGCGGCAGGGAACGCAGGGGCCATGTAGCGGAAGAAGCCGCCGCCGTAGAAGTCCGCCACCGTCGAGCCCTTGATCACGAAGAAGGACGCGAGCCAGATGCCAATCAGGGCCGCGCCGGCGATCGACCTCCGCGCGAGGCCGAGCAGGCCTCCGATGATCGCCCATTCGATCAGGCGCCGGCTCCAGGTGAACTCGCGAAAGCCGTCGACGTCGTGCCAGAGGCGCCCCCAGTCGAACGGCAGGTACTTGCCGAGATGGATGCCCAGGCCGAGAGGCGGCAATCCCGCCCCCGCCGCCAGGGCCTGCCGGCTCTGCTTGAAGAGCGGGAGGTACCCGAGCCCCCGGTACTTCCAGACGGTCAGGCAGACGACGGCCGGGATGAGGCCCCCGGCGAGGACGAGAAAAGCGCGCGGGCGCCGCGCCAGCAGGAGCGCCAGGAACGGGGCAGGCAGGAAGATCGCGTTGGCCGGCTTGACCGCGAGCGCGAGCCCAGCCGCGAGGCCGGCCGTGAGGGCATCCGAGTCGCGCCCGCCCCCGATCGCGCGGAAGGCGAAGTACGCCGCGACCAGCAGTGCCACCATCGAGGGGAAGTCGCCGAGCGGTGTCAGCCCGAGGACGGCGGGCAGGGTCAGCCCGACGTACCGGCGGTGGTAGTCCGCGAGGAAATACGGGATCGCGAGCAGGGGAGCGGCGACCCAGATGCCGGAGACGAGGTAGGCGAAGCGCTGCCCACCGAGCTGCTTGGCGAGCCCGTACACGCAGAGGAGCGCGATCGGGCCGAGCACGACCGCGTTCAGCGCGATCACGTACGGCACCCCGCCGAGCAGGTTCGCCCCGCCGAGCCGAACGACGGGAGCCAGGAACATCGGATAGCCGTAGCCGATCGCGCTGATCGGAATCCGGCCGTGCGCAAGCTGCCACGCGGTCGTGTAGTACCAGGTGCCGTCGCCGCTGTCGTAGTAGTACCAGCCGTCGTGAACCGCGGCGTGCGCCACGTACGCCATCACGCCCCAGCCGAGGAAGACGAGCGGGGCGAGCACCATCCACGGCCTGATCCGGTCAGTGAGGAGGTCGATCCGGCCGAGCAGCCTGCCGGCTCGCCGGGCGGTGCGCGACACCCGCGTCGGCGAGGCCACAGTGCCGGGGGCCAATGTTGCCCCGCTAGCGGGCGGCATGAGCCGGCGCCTGGGCGCGATACCACTCGATCGTGCGCGCGAGGCCTTCGCGAAGCGAGGTGCCGGCGCGGAAGCCGAGCAGCTCCTCCGCGCGTGTCGTGTCGAGCCGTCGCCGCGGCTGCCCGTTCGGCATCGAGGAGTCCCAGGCGAGCTCGCCCGTGAACCCGGTCAGGCCGGCGATCGTCTCCGCGAGCTCGCGGATCGAGATCTCCGCGCCCGTCCCGATGTTGATCGGCTCGCCGCCCGAGTAGCGGTCGGCCGCGAGCAGGAACGCGTCGGCGGCGTCCTCGACGAAGAGGAACTCCCGGGTCGGCGAGCCGTCGCCCCAGAGGGTGACCTGGTCCGTTCCCGCGAGCATCTTGCGGATCAGGGCCGGGACGACGTGCGAGGTGTCGAGATCGAAATTGTCGCGCGGCCCGTACAGGTTCGCCGGCAGCAGGAAGACGGCGTCGAGCCCGTACTGCTCGCGGTAGGCCTGCGCGCCGACGAGGATCGACTTCTTGGCGACGCCGTAGGGGGCGTTCGTCTCCTCCGGGTAGCCGTTCCAGAGATCGTCCTCGTGGAACGGCGTCGGGGTGTGCTTCGGGTAGGCGCACACGGTCCCGGCCACGACGAGCTTCGCGACCTCGTGCCGGCGGGAGAGCTCGAGCACGTGGGCGCCCATGATCAGGTTGGCGAACCAGTAGCGGCCGGGGTTCGCGCGGTTGGCGCCGATTCCGCCGACCTCGGCGGCGAGGTGGAAGACGATCTCGGGCTGCGTCTCGGCGAAGAGCCGCCCAGCGTCCTCCCAGCTCGTCAGGTCGAACTCGGCCCGCCGCGGGACGACGACCTCGTCGCCGCGCTCCCGCAGGCGCTCGACGACGAACGACCCGAGGAACCCGCCGCCGCCGGTGACCAGGGCCCTCATCAGCGGGTCTTGCTCGGTTCGGGCGTGAACCAGTCGACGCGGCCGTGCCAGCTCTCCGGATTCGCGGCGTACCAGGCGATCGTCCGCCGGACGCCCTCTTCCCACGCGATCTTGGGTTGCCAGCCGGTCTCCCGCTGGAGCTTCTCGTACCCGACCCGCAGCGCCACCACCTCGCTCGCGCCCGGCCGGTAGCGGGCCGGCGTGGTGACGATCTCGCGACCCGCGGGCCAGTAGCCGCCCTCCTCGCCGACGCGGATGATCATCGCGGCCCAGTCGGCCATCGAGATGTTCTCTCCCTGGCCGTAGACGTAGACATCGCCCGGGAGGCCGTGCGCGGCGACCGTCAGGTGGCCGCGCACGCCGTCGGTGCAGAAGCAGAAGTCCCGCAGCGGGTCGAGCTGGCCGAGCTCGATCGTGTCGCGGACGAGCGCCTGCGTGATGATCGTGCCGGTGACGTAGCGCGGGTTCTGGCGCGGCCCGTAGTTGTTGAACATCCTCGTCACCACGCCGGGCAGGCCGTAGGCGTCGAAGTAGTTCATCGTCAGGAAGTCGGCCGCAACCTTCGAGGTCGCGTAGATCGACTTCGGGTTGATCGGGGAGCGCTCGTGCAGGATCAGGCCGCCGAGATCGTCGAAGTCATGGTGGTGGGAGACGGACTCACGAACGTTCCCGTACTCCTCCGACGTGCCGGCGGTGTCGAACTTCTCCAGCTCGAGGTCGTGGTCGACGATCGACTGGAGCAGGTTCAGCGTGCCGACCGTGTTCGCCATCACCGTCTCGTAGGGGCGGTGCCACGACTCGCCGACGTGCGCCTGCGCTCCCAGGTGGAACAGGTACGGCTTGTCGGGCGCGCGCTTCAGGTCGCGGATCATGTAGTCGATCGAGGTCTTGTCGGTCAGGTCGGCGAAGACAACGCGCGCGAGCCGGTCGCGCAGGTGGCCGATGTTGTTGAGCGCCCCCGAGGAGGTGGCGCGGACGAAGGCGATCACCTCGGCGCCCAGCTCGACCAGCGCATCGGTCAGGTGCGAGCCCATGAACCCGTCGGCGCCGGTGACGACGCACGTCCGCCCCTCGAAGGCCTCGCCGAGGTCGCGGCGCAGTTCGTCGAGCTCGATCTCCGACCAGATGACGCTATCGTCGCGCGGCATCGATGCAGGGTAGTCGTTCAGGGCACAGGAGCGCGGTCAGGAGTGGGCTTCTCACGGGGCTGTCGACGGCCGCCGTCAGCGGGTCCGCCGCGTTGGCCGGCGCCATTCTGTCGCGCAAGTTTGGCCACGGTGTAAAGACAGACGGCTTCTTCGCCGCCTACGCGGTCTACGTCGTCCTCGTGCTGATCGCAAGCGCTCTCCGCGTCGTCGTCCTGCCGCAGTTCGCCCGCGCCCGCACGGCCGGCACGCTGGGGCGGGAAGTGGGCTCGTGGTGCCTTGCCCTCGCGGTCCCGCTCGTGCCTGCCGTCGTCGTGGCGGTGACGGCGCCCCATGCGGTCGCGGCTGCGCTGACCGGAAGCGCGCAGGCGCAGCACAGCGCGGCCGAGCTGATCCCGTGGTTGATCCCGGCGGCGGTGGCGCAGGTGTATGCGGGGGTCGCCGCCAGCGCGCTCGCCGCCTTCGACGACTACGGGACGGCCGCGTTCGGCTACGGCGCCGGCGGGATCGCGGGGGTGGCCGTGATCGTCGCCCTCGTCGGCCACGGTGTCGCCGCGTTCGGCTGGGGGCTGGCGGCGAACGGGGCGCTGTCGCTCGGCATCCCGCTCGCCTCACTCGTCGCACGCCGCGGCCTCGGCCGGGCCGACCCCGCGATCTGGAGCCGCCTGCGGCAGCTGGCCGAGGGTGTCGCGCTGCCGTTCGCGCTCCAGGGCCTGTACGTGATCGGCTACCGGTTCGCCACCGGTCTCGGCACCGGGAAGCCGACCACCTTCTCCTACGCCTACCTGATCGCCTCGCTGCTCGTCGCGGTGACCGCGACCTCGGTCGCGCTCGTCTCGTCGGTGCCGCTGTCTCGCGGCGAGCTGACGTCCGAGCGGGTCGTCCAACATGTCGTCGCGGCCTCGTGGCTCTCGCTCTCGATCGTGGCCGGCGCCGCCGGCGTCTTCTCGCTTGCGGGGGCTCGGGTCGCCCGCTGGGCGCTCGGTTCCCACTACGGCGGCGGCACCGGGACGGAGCTCGGGCGGCTCGTCGCCTATCTCGCGCCGTGGATGGTCGCCTCGATCGCGCTCTCGGTCGCCTTCCCGCTCCTGTTCGTCCTCGGCCGGGCGCGCTGGCTGCCGGTGCTCGCCGTCGTGGCGCTCGGCCTGCACGCGCTCATCGAGTGGGCGGGACGCGCGACGTTCGAGCTGGCGGGCATCGTCGCCGGGATGGCGTTGACGACGGCGGCCGTCCTGGTCGTCCTGCTGCTGGCGCTGGGCGCGCTGCAGGGGGTCGCGCGCGGCCTGCTCGCGGCGTCGACGGTGTGCGGCCTTTCCGCCGCGGCCTGCTTCGGCGCGTCCCGGCTCGTCCTCGGCGCGGTGCCCGCGGCCGCCTCCGGCCTGGCGCTCTACGCGATCGTGCTCGCCGTCTGGCGACCGGCCGGCCTGCGGGCGTCGTGGGCGTACCTGCGGCGCCTGGGGTAGGTTCCGGGGCGATGCGTGTGCTCGTCACCGGCGGCGCCGGGTTCATCGGGTCGCACCTCGTCGACCGCCTACTCGCGGGCGGGCACGAGGTGCGGATCCTCGACTCGCTCGACCCGCAGGTGCACGACGGCGTCCCCGCGTATCTCGCACCCGAGGCGGAGCTCGTCGTCGGCGATGTCCGCGACCGGGACGCCGTCGTCCGCTGCCTCGCCGACGCCGACGCGCTGGTGCATCTCGCCGCTGCCGTCGGCGTCGGCCAGTCGATGTACGAGATCGAGCGCTACACGTCGGTGAACGCGATCGGCGCCGCCGTCGTGCTCGAGGCGGCGATCGACGTCCGCGACCGGCTGCGCAAGGCCGTCGTCGCCTCGTCGATGTCGATCTACGGCGAGGGCCTCTACCGCTGCCCGGTCGAGGGGACGGAGGTCGCCCCGCGGCCGCGCCCGGCCGCCCAGCTCGCCGCGCGCCGGTGGGAGGTGCTCTGCCCGTCGTGCGGCGCGGAGCTCGAGCCGCTGCCGACGCCCGAGTCGAAGCCGCTCCAGCCGACCTCGATCTACGCGATCGGCAAGCGCGACCACGAGGAGATGTTCCTCGCCTGGGGCCGCGCCTACGGCGTGCCGGCGACGGCGCTCCGCTTCTTCAACGTCTACGGGCCGCGCCAGGCGCTCTCGAACCCCTACACCGGCGTCGCCGCGATCTTCGCCTCGCGCCTGCTCAACGGCCGGCCGCCCACGATCTTCGAGGACGGCCGGCAGAGCCGGGACTTCATCCACGTCTCCGACATCGTCGCCGGCATCGACGCGGCGCTCGACCCGGTCCGGGCCGACGGCGAAGCGGTCAACCTCGGCACCGGGCGCAGCGTCGGCGTGCTCGAGGTCGCCGCCGTGCTCGGGAAGGGCCTCGGCGTCTCGCTCGGGCCTGAGATCCTGGGCGACGCCCGCGCGGGCGACATCCGCCACTGCTTCGGCTCGATCGAGCGGGCTCGCGACCTGCTCGGCTTCAGGCCCGAGGTCGTGTTCGAGGAGGGGATGCGCGAGCTGACCGACTGGCTCGCCGACCAGACCGCGGTCGACCGCGTCGACGAGGCGACTGCGGCGCTACGGTCGCGCGGCCTTGCCCGCTGACGGCTCCGCGCTCGTCGCGGTCGTCGTGCTCTCCTGGAATGGCCGCGAGGACACGCTCGCCTGCCTGCGCTCGCTCGCCGCGGTGGACTATCCGGAGCTCGTCACGATCGTCGTCGACAACGGCTCGACCGACGGCACCTCGGCCGCCGTCCGGAGCGAGTTCCCGGGCGCCGAGCTCGTCCGCACCGAGCGCAACCTCGGCTTCGCGGAGGGCAACAACGTCGGCATGAGGCGCGCCCTCGAGCTTGGCGCTGCGTTCGTGCTCGTGCTGAACAACGACGTCGAGGTCGACCCGGGGTTCATGCGCGCGCTGGTCGACGAGGCCGGCAGGCGGGCCGGGGCGGGCGCCCTCTGCTCGAAGATCCTCTACGCCGATCCGCCGGACCTGATCTGGTTCGCGGGCGCGAGCTTCGATCCGCGCTCCGGCTACAACGGCCGGCAGCGCGGCTACCGCGAGCGCGACGACGGCCGCTTCGACGAGGTCGTCGAGACCGACCGCGCCTGTGGCGCCGCGATGCTCGTTCCCCGCGGGGTGCTCGAGGAGATCGGCCTGTTCGACCGCGAGCTGTTCTTCTACAGCGAGGACACGGACTGGTCGCTGCGGGCCCGGGACGCCGGCTACCGCCACTACGTCGTGCCGGCGAGCAGGCTCTGGCACAAGGTCTCCGTCACCTCGGGCGGCGAGAACTCGCCGACGACGCTCTACTACGGCCTCCGCAACACGATCGAGGTCTGCGAGCGCTATGCCCCGCTCGGACGTCTCGGGACGTGGCGCCGCCGGCTCGTGCTGCTTGCCGCGCACCTCGTCCAGGCGCTCCTCTCGAGCCGGCGGCGCGAGGGGGTCCTGGCGGTCGTCCAGGGCTGGCGCGACCTCCGCGCCCGCCGGTTCGGACAGCGCGGCACACACCGTTGAGAGTTCTAAGATGGCCCCGTGACCGCTCAGCAGGCCAAGCAGGTGGTGAAGAACGCCCTCTACCGGACGATCGGCGAGACCTCGACGGCGTTCCGGCTGCGACCCGACGGGCTCCGGACGCTGAGCATCCTGATGTACCACAAGATCAACGACATCCCCGACAACCCGACCACCGTCCCGGTCGCGAAGTTCGACGAGCAGCTCGAGCGGCTGCACGAGCTCGGCTACAACGTCGTCGACCTCGACGCGGTCCTCGACCACTACACCGTCGGGGAGCCTCTGCCCGAGAAGGCGGTGCTGATCACCTTCGACGACGGCTACCGCGACACGCTCGAGAACGCGCTGCCGGTGCTGCAGAAGCACGGCTGCACGGCGGTGATCTTCATCCCGGTCGCGTACATGGAGGACTCGACCCCGCTGCCGCACGAGGCGCTGCTCGTGCAGCGCGGGATGCGGAATCCGACGCTCGACTGGGGGCTGATGCGCGAGCTCGACGCGAGCGGCGTCAGGGTCGAGTCGCACGGGATCGCCCACCGCCCGCTCGCCGAGGTCTCTCTCGACGAGGCGGTGCGCGAGATCGCGGTCTCGAAGCTGAAGCTCGAGGAGCAGCTCGGCCGCCCCGTCCGGGCCTATGCCTATGTCAAGGGCTCCGAGGCCCACTTCCACCCCGTGCACGAGAGCATCCTCAAGCAGGCCGGGTACGAGATCGCCTTCACGACCATCTCACGGGGGAACGGCCCCGGCACGAACCCGTTCCGGCTCGGGCGCTACAACGTCGAGCCGTACCCCGCGCGCACGTTCGACCTCGTGCTCGCCGGCGCCTGCGACCTGATCGCCCTCAAGGACACGGTTGCCGGCACGCACGCCAGGCGCCTGTTCAACCAGGCGCTCGGCACGTCGACGCGGTGAGGGTCGTCGAGTACGACCCTTCACGTCGCGCCGACATCGCCGACCTGATGGGCCGCGTCTGGGGCGAACGTCCGCGCGAGGACGAGCTCGCCTGGTTCTACGAGCAGAACCCGGTCCGGCCGGCGTCGGTGCTGCTGGCGGAGGAGGACGGCCGGACCGTGGCGACGGTCGCGATCAGCTTCCTGCGCATGACGATCGGGGGCGAGCCCGTCGAGGTCGGAATGCCGGTCCGCCTCGCCACCGACCCCGACTACCGGGGCCGGGGGATCTTCGGCGAGCTTCAGGCGCAGAACGAGGAGCGCGCGCGAGCGCTCGGGATCCAGCTGCTGTTCGTCGTCCCGACGGCCGCGTCGGAGTCCGTGCTGGTCGGGCGGCTCGGCTGGGAGGAGCTTCCGAAGCTGCGTGTCTGGGCGCGGGCGAAGCTCGTCCCGCGGCCCGTGCGCGCGCGCCGGGTTGAACGCTTCGATGCCGGCACACCCGCGCCTCGGGGGGGCGGCGACCGGGTTGTACGCGATGCGGTGTGGCTGAACTGGCGGTTCGCCGACTCGCCGGCGCCGTACACGCTGCTCGAAGGCGACGGCTACGCGGTCGCCGGCAGGCGGGGCAGGCTGGGTGTCGTCGCCGCAGCCGAGGGGGGCCTGCTTCGCGCCGCCGGCGCGGCGGCCGGCGGGCCGGTGGTCGTCGCGGCCCCGCCGCCGTGGCGGCGGGGGCCGTACCTGCGCGCCGGCTACCTGCCGACGGGGCGCGCCTTCGCCCTGCTCGGCAAGTCGCTCGACCCGGCCCGGCCGATTCCGGCTCGGCCGCACTTCGAGCTCGGCGACCTCGACTTCCTGTGAGCGCGCCCGCCGCGCTCGCGGCGAGGCCGCGTACCCTTCCGGGCATGGATGGCGTCGCCGCGTGTTCCCGGAGAGTCCGGCCCTCGGTGAGCCGCTGATGATCGTCCTGCACGTCCAGAAGGTGGCGGGCATCTCGGGCTCCGAGGCGCACCTGCTGCAGCTCCTGCCCGATCTGAAGCAGCGGGGCTGGGACATCCGCTTCCTGATGCTCCACGAGCACGAGCCCGGCGCGTGGGAGTTCGCCCGCGCGCTCGAGGCGGGTGGGGTCCCGGTCGACGGGATCGAGATGAAGACCGATGTCGATCCGGCCACGTTCGTCCGCGTCCTCTCGTACCTGCTCAACCACCGGCCGACGATCCTGCATACCCACCTCGTCCACGCCGACGCCTACGGCCAGACCGCGGGGACGCTCGCGGGGGTGCCGATCCGGCTCTCCACCAAGCACGGCTTCAACGAGTTCCGGGAGGGCAGGATCTTCGCGCTCGGCGACCGGACGATCGGCGCGCTCGCGCACCGGCAGATCGCGATCTCGCGCGGCCTCGCCCGCTACCTGTCGGAGACGGAGGGCTTTCCCGAGCCGGACTTCGAGATCGTCCACTACGGGATCGCCGCCGGGCCCGAGCCGCCGCCCTATGCCGGCGGGGCGCCGAACTTCCTTTGCATCGGCCGCCTGATCCCGATCAAGGGGCACGTCGTGCTCCTGCGGGCGTTCCGTCAGGTGCTCGACGAGCGGCCCGATGCCAGGCTCGACATCGCCGGTCGCGGAGTGCTCGAGCACGGGCTCAAGGATCTCGCCCGCGAGCTCGAGATGAACGGGGCGGTCCGGTTCCTCGGGCACGTCACCCCGGTGCAGCAGGCGGTCGAGGAGTCGCTCGCCGTCGTCGTTCCGTCGCTCGGCGAGGGCTTCGGAATGGTCGCGCTCGAGGCGATGGAGCGTGCCCGGCCGGTGATCGCGGCCTCGATCGGCGGTCTCGAGGATCTGGTGCGCGAGGGCGAGACCGGGCTGCTCGTCCCGCCGGGAGACGCAGATGCGCTCGCGGCCGCGATGCTGGAGCTCGCCGCCGACCCGGCGCGTGCCGCGGCGATGGGCCTCGAGGCTCGCCGCCGCGCGATCGAGCGCTTTCCCGAAGCCCGCTGCACCGAGCGGACGGAGCAGGTCTACCGCTACTGGCTCGAGAACCGCCGGCATCTCAGCCTCGATCCCGGCACCCGCTCGCTCACCGCGCCCGCGGCCTGACGCGGGGCGATCCAGGCTCAGGCGGCTGCGGCCGCCGGTCTGTCCCCGTCGAGGTGCCGGCGCTGCCAGAGCTCGAGCATGCAGAGGCACCAGAGCCGGTGGCCGTGGTCGGCGCGTCCCTCTCCGTGCTCGCGCAGCAGGCGCTCGAGCTCGGGCCGGCGGAAGAGGCCGCGGTCGGCCCCGCCGAGGAGGAGCTCCTCGGCGACGGGGCGGAGCTCGTTGCGGAACCAGGCGTCGAGCGGCACGCCGAAGCCGACCTTTCCGCGTGCCGCGATCTCGGGCGGAAGATCGGCCGCGAACGCCTGCTTCAGCGCCGCCTTGCCTCCCGCGAGCGAGGGCGGCAGGGCGAGGCCGAGCTCGACGACGTGGTGGTCGAGGAACGGCGACCGCAGCTCGAGCGAGACCGCCATCGAGGCGAGATCGGCCTTCGGCAGCAGGTCGCCGGGCAGGTAGGTCTCCATGTCGACCACTCTCAGGTCGTCGCGCGCCGGCAGGAGCGTCTCGGTGGCCCGTGCCCGCGCCTCGTCCGTCCAGAGACGGCGGCGCATCGCCAGCGGAAAGATCTCGACGAGGTGGGCGTAGCGGGCCGCTGCCGGTTGGGACGCGGCGTCGAGGAAGCGGCGGGCGCGGAAGAGCGTCGAGCGCGGCCGGCGGCGCGCCCCGGGTAGGGCTCCGAGTGCGCTCGCGCCGAGCGCCGCCGCGACGCGCGGCACCCGGCCGGCGAGCGCGTGCGCGCGGTAGCGCTCGTAGCCGCCGAAGACCTCGTCGCCGCCGTCGCCGACGAGCGCGACCTTGACGTGCTGCCTCGTCGCCTCGCAGACGAGCAGCGTCGGCAGCGCCGCCTCGTCCCCGAACGGCTCGTCGAACGCGTCGGCGATCCGGTCGAGGAGTGCCGGCCCCGGATCGATCTCGAGCTCCTCGTGGCGCGTCCCGTACCGCTCGGCCAGGGCGCGGGCGTACGGCCGCTCGTCGTAGGCGCGCTCGGGGAAGCCGACGGTGAACGTCCGCACCGGCTCGGCGGAGGCCCCGGCCATCGCGGCGACCACGATCGACGAGTCGATCCCGCCCGAGAGCAGCGCCCCGAGCGGAACGTCGGCGACCAGCCGCTTCCGCACGGCGCCCGTGACCTCCTCCCTGACGCGTTCGACCCATTCGCCGTCCTCGGTCGACCCGGAGGCCGGTGCCGGCGACCAGTAGCGCTTGATCCGGACCGAGCCGCCCTCGGCGACGACCAGCGATCCGGGCGGGACCTTCTCGACCGCCCGCAGCCCCGAGCGGGGGACGTACTGCAGCGCGAGGAACGCGTCGATCTGGTCGAGGTCGAGGTCGCGCGGCAGCTCCGGGAGCTGCAGCAGGGCTTTCGTCTCGGAGGCGAAGGCGAGCGTGCCGTCGGGAAGGCGGGCGTAGAGGAGCGGCTTCTTGCCGAGCCGGTCGCGGACGAGCACGAGCCGTTCCGCCGCCTGGTCCCACAGCGCGATCGCGAACATTCCGTCCAGCCGCTCGACGAAGTCGGTCCCCCATTCCTCGTAGGCGTGCGGGATCAGCGGTGAGTCGCCGCTGCCCGGGATCCGGTGGCCCTTCGCCTCGAGCTCGCGGCGCAGCTCCCGGAAGTTGTAGATCTCGCCGTTGAAGACCGCCGCGACCGCTCCGTTCTCGTTCGCGACAGGCTGGTCGCCGGTCTGGAGGTCGATGATCGACAGGCGCCGGTAGCCGAGCACGCAGCGGCCGTAGGCGGCCACCGCGCCGTGGTCGGGGCCCCGGTGGACGATCGCGGCGTTCATCCGCTCGACGAGCCCGGGGTCGGGAGCGTCCCTGCCGAGGAGTCCGCAGATCCCGCACATGGCCGAGAACCTACGCGGTCAGAGGAGCTCGCGGTAGACGCCCTCGTGCGCGTCCGCCGAGCGCTCCCACGTGAAGGAGGCTGCCCGGGCGATCCCGCGCGCGCTCCAGGCGGCCGGGTCGGCGAGCACGTCATCGACGGCCGCGGCGATCGCGGCGGGATCGTCGGGCGCGAAGAGGCGCGCCGCGTCGCCGCATACCTCCGGCAGCGCCGCCACGTTCGAGCATGCGACGGGGCAGCCGCAGGCCATCGCCTCGAGCGGCGGCTGGCCGAAACCCTCGTAGAGCGACGGGAAGACGAGCGCCGAGGCGCGCCGGTAGAGCGACACGAGGTCGTCGCTCGAGACGTGGCCCAGCCTCTCGACGCCGTCCGGCGCCGGGCCGGAGTGGCCGCCGCCGGTGAGCAAAAGCCGCAGCTCGGACCGCTCGCGCCGCAGCAGCGCGAAGGCCTCGAGCAGTCGGGCGTGGTTCTTGTGCGGCCACGCGCGGGCCGGATAGAGCAGGAACGGCTCGCGCTCGTCATCGCCGGGGCGGAAGCGGTCGTGGTCGATCCCGTGGTGGATCACGCGGATCTTTCCCGGGTCGAGCCGGAGCAGGGCGACGGCGCGGTCGCGGACGAAGCCGCTCGGCACGATCACGATCCGGGCGGAGCGGGCCGAGCGGTGCCAGGCGAGCGCGCGGAAGGCGCGCTCGGCGCGCGAGAAGAGCTGCGGCAGGTCGAGATGCTGGACGTCGTGCAGCGTGATCGCGCTGGGCGCGGTGACCGGCGGGAGCCGGATCGTCAGGGGGAAGTGGACGGCCTCGGCGCCGGCGAGGCGCCGCCGCAGCGGTCCGGGCCGGGCCGCTGCGAGCCCCATCGCGACCAGGCGCTCCGGGATCGTGCGGGCAAGGCGGTACTCCTCGACGATCTCCGCGGGCAGGCCTTCCGCGGCGGCCGGGGCGGCCGGCGGCAGGAAGACGCGGTAGGGGAGCGTCCCGCCCCGCTCGAGCGCACGCAGCAGCTCGCGCGTTGCGGACTCGCTGCCGCCGAGCTCGCCCGGGACGAGTGTGAGCAGGGCGATGCCGACCACGGCGCGATCGTACGCGCCGTGCCCGTGCCGGGTCAGGAGGGCGCGTTAGGCAGGGCAGGGTCAGGAGGGCGCCGATAGGGCCTGCTCGGAGATGGCCAGAGCCTGCTCGCGCTCGAGCCGCTCGCGCTCGTCGTGGCGCTTGCCCGACCGGTGCACGAGATAGACCACGTAGCCGGCGACCGGCCAGCAGAGCGTGCACGGGATCAGGATGACCCAGGTGAGTGCGGTGAGCCCGATCAGCATCGGCTCAATCGTACGGGCCGCAGCCGGATCGTGTCCGTCTCAGCGTGGATCCGGGCTCAGGTGCTCCGGCGAGGCCAGCTGCGACGGTCGACCTGCACCTCGCGCGCCGCCTGGTCCTGGCCGTCCTTGACCGCGCCCCAGATGAAGAGCGCGATCACGGCCACGCCCGTCAGAGCGGTGACTGCGACCGTGACGATTATCACGCCGAGCGACATCTCGCCGTCCACGGTACTCCTCGTGAGGCGAGTTGCGCGGCGCCTATCCGGTGGTCGTGGTGGTGCCCGTCGTCGTGGTGGCGCCCGTGATCTTCGCCGTCGTGGCCGGGCACGCTACACCCGAGCCGCTCTTGACGACGATGCATCCCCTGGTGATCGTGGTCGCGCCCTGACGCGCGCGGACGAGGGTGATCACGCTGCTCCCGACCTCGCCGAAGTAGCTCTGCCCGTCGGTGCTGACGTCGAGCTGGACCGCGACGCCGTCGATCAGGTTGGCGCCGAGCTTGTGATTCTCGGCGAGCAGGTCGGCCAGGTGGCCGCTGTAGTGCCCGTTGGCGGCTTTGTAGCTCAGCTCGCCCCGATCGACGAGGGTCATGGTGGCGATCGTCGCCTGCGAGAGCGTGTTGGCCGTCGGCCCGGTCGAGCTGCTCTTGCGGAAGAGCCCGGGCAGCACGATCAGCAAGAAGAACCCGATCAGGATGAGCGGCAGGAAGCGGCGGAAGTTGGGTGGCATCGCGGAAGCCTAGTGTGCGACGGCCGAGCCGGGTTTCCCTGCCGGTCAGGGACGGTGGTAGGCCGCAGCCTGGCCCTGGACGAGCCGGACGAGGTCGCCGAGGGCGATGTTGACGTCGAGCACGTGCAGGCCGAGGGCCGGGTCCTCCAGTTGCGTGAGGAGCGGGCGCTGGTCGTCGCTGCCGCCGATGTGCGTGATCTGGAGCCAGGAGGCGTCCCCCGAGGACTCGCACCGGGCGCTGTAGTCGCGCGGGAGCGAGATCCACGGCGTCTGCACGGCCGGCGCGCTGCCGGCGGGGAGGAACGAGAGGACGAGCGAGGGGAAGTACGGGGCGAGGACGGCCGTTCCCCCGGCGGGTGCGGCCGGGTTGACGCACATGATCTGGAGGTTCGGCGACAGGCTGCGCGGGGCGAGGAGCCCCACGCCGGCGTCGGAGCTCGTCCGGCCGAACTGGCTGTTCGCTGGGGGCTTCGTGGTGAAGCTCGAGTAGGCGACGACGCAGCCGGTCTGCCGGCTCGAGGCGCAGGCCGGGATGTGCGCGAAGTCGCCGCCGACGCGCTTTCCCTTCGGCACGGTCAGGTTGCCTCCCATCAGGAGCGCGGAGACGAGCCGGCGCCGGACGGCGGGCTTCCGGTCGACCTCCTGCGCGAGCAGCCTGATCAGGATCACCGCGCCCTGCGAGTGCCCGATGAAGACGATGCCGCGACCGTGGTTGTAATGGGCCAGGTAGTCGCGGAAGGCGGCGAGGACGTCGTCGTAGGCGACGAGCGCGTCCGCGCGGGTGATACGGGCGGGGTGCTCGAGCGCGCTCAGCGTGATCTGCCGGTAGACGGGCGCGTAGACGCGGCAGACCTGCGAGAAGCGGGAGGCCTGGGCGATCGCAACCTCCTGCTCCCGGAACCCGGCAGCGAGGCTCGCGTTGACGGTCGAGTCCCCGCTGATCGTCGGGTAGGCGTAGAAGCAGTCGACGGCCGGCCTGCTCGCCGGGAGGGCCCGCTCGACGTGGGTCGCACCGCTCCGCTCGACGACGGTCGTAGTCAGGTCGGAGGTGCAGGGATCGCCGGCCAGGCCGGGCCGGCAGAGCCAGACCGTCCCCCAGCGGTCACGCGCCGGGCTCGCGGCCGTCGTGCCGGGCGAGGTGGTCGCCGCCGGCCCGCCCGACCCGCCGCCGCAGCCGGCGAGCGCCACCGCGACCCCGGCGAGTGCGACGAGCTTCCGGAGGCGTTCTGCCGACGACATGGATCGATGTCCACGCTAGCCGAGGCGGGCTGAGCCAGGATGAGCGGGTATCTACCTTGGGTTGCCTGGACGCTGCCGGAACCCCTCGTAACGCGCGCTCCCCGGACAGCTCCCCGAAGCATGGTCGCGATGGTTTGAACCGCAGGGTATTCCAGCGCGGCGCCGGAGGGATCGCAGCCGCTCTTTCGGCGCCCATCTGGCTCCAGGTCTCGGACGCGTCGGGCCGGATCGACCCGCGACTCCGGTCGCTTGCCCGGCGCCTCCAAGGGCCGCTGATCGTGCGGTCGGATCGGAGCTACGCTCAGGCGAGGCTCGTCTACAACGAGCGCTTCGACGGCGTCCATCCCCTCGCGATCGCTCGGCCCGGTTCGGTGGGTGACATCCGCAAGACGGTCGCCTGGGCCCGGGCGACCGGCGTGCGGCTGGAGGTCCGCTCGGGCGGCCACAGCTATGCGGGCTATTCGACCGGGCCCGGCCTGATCGTCGACCTCCGGCGCTTCAACGGGATCCGGCTCGGCTCCGGCACCGCGGACGTGACGATCGGCTCGGGCACGCGCATGATCGACATCGAGGCCGCTCTTGCCCCGCACCGGCGGGCCGTGCCGAGCGGATCGTGCGCGACGGTCGGGATCGGCGGCCTGGCCCAGGGCGGCGGGGTCGGGCTCGCGTCGCGCAGGTTCGGGACGACGAGCGACAACGTCGTCTCGCTCGGAATCGCACCCCCTCGATCCGGAACTCCGGCGGGTACGAACGTCTCGTCCTCGGCATCCTCTCCGCTCACGGACGCTAGTAGGCCCGAAAGCATCACGATGTCAAGGACGCGGGTCAATTCCATCACTAAGCAGAGCTCACGCTGGCGTGGACTGACTGCTCGGTCGCTTCCCAGGCCGCGGATTCAGGGCGTGGGATCCCGGCGAGCCGGATCGGATCGAGGGTGTCGAAAGCGGCGACGATCGCCGGGTCGAATGCCCGACCCGAGAGCCGGTGGATCTCGCTGACCGCAACGTCGACCGGGCCGGCTTCCTTGTAGGGACGGGTGTGGGTGAGTGCGTCGAAGACGTCGGCGAGCGCGACAATCCGTGCCGGTAAGGGGATCGCTTCGCCTTTCAGGCCGGCCGGGTAGCCGCTGCCGTCCCATCGTTCATGGTGGCTTCGAGCGACCTCTTCGGACACCCTGAGCACATCCGAGCTGCTACCTGAGAGGATCGAGGCACCGATCTCGGCATGTCGCTTCACGTGCTCGAACTCCTCCGTGGTCAGCCGGCCTGGTTTGAGGAGCACCCGGTCGGAAACACCGAGCTTGCCGACGTCATGGAGGAGCGCAGCTTCGCGTATCACCTCGACCTCCGGCGTGTCGAGCCCGAGTGCGACGGCGATCTGCGCGGCGGTCTCGCCGACGCGGGCAGTGTGTCTCCGCGTCTCGTCGTCGTGGTACTCGGCCGCCAGCGCGAGTCGCTCGACCGTCTCCTGGCGTGCGCCTTCCAGCTCGCGTGTGCGGAGGGCGACCTCATGCTCGAGCCGCACCTGGTAGGAGCGCTCGTGGTCTTCGAGTCGTTTGCGATCGGTGATGTCGCGGGCGACAGCGATCAGTGTTTGTGTCGAGGCGTCCGGCTGCGAATTCCATTCCAGCCAGCGATAGCTGCCGTCGCTGCAGCGGTAGCGGTTCTGGAAGCTCAACACCTCATGCCCGGCCTCGGTCTGCTCGGCTGCCGCAGCCAGGGTTGGCTCGCGATCTGCCAGATGGACGAAATCGAGAAACGGACGCGAAAGCAACTCCTCGCGCGTGTAACCGAGCGTGCGCGTGAACGCCGGATTGACATCGGTGAAGTACCCCTCGAAGCTCGCGGTCGCGATCAGGTCAAGCGAGAGGTCGCGGTGATGTTGGAGCTGGCTTGCCAGTCTCTGTCTCGACGCCGTCAGGTGGCCGAGCGCGGCCCCGATCACGACACAGGTCGCGCAGCGTGACACCACCCAGGGAATCCCGCCGGGGGTGCCCTCCTGCAGCCACCACGCGCAGGCCAAGCCTGCCGTAAACACCCCGAGTGCGACACCCACGTTCGTCCCATGCACCGACCCCAGCGAGAGAGGCACAACGAGCAGAAACAGCGGAGCATCCCCGAGGCCCGCAACCAGCCCGAGCCCGTACACCGCCACCGCCAACATCGCGGCCAGCCACGCCATGCCGAACCGCCAACTGGCGACGTCCATGAGCTCTCGTCGCACCGAACCGACCAGCGGCATCTCGCGCATCATGTCGCCTTAAGTACTCGGCACCGGCAATGGCTCACTTGAGCATCCCGTGTCCGCACCTCCAGCGAGGTCGGCCACACCGACTTGCGCGAAGCGCTCGAACTCAGCGCGCTCGTCGCGCCGTGCTGGCAACCTGCGCTTCGCGCCTTGCCATCCACCTGCCCTGGTGGACGTGGGCACTCATCGTCGTGATGGGAGTTGTGTCGGTCATCGAGGCGGAGCGCAACGTGAGAGGAAGGCCGCGCACTGCAAGTACCTGAGTGGCAGCGGCTGGAAACGGCGACACAAGGAAGCCCTCGCCCGGGCCGGCGGCCACCGATGCCAAGACTGGGGTCGGCAGGTTCGATGTACCTGACGTCCTTCGCCATCGAGCTCGATTGTTCCCCGCCAGGGTAGCCATGTCCCGGCTGGATGGCACGACGGAAGGGCGCACGGTGACCCCCTCCTATCTCTGAACCCGCCGCAAGGCTTACCGCGCCGTAATCAGGGCGGCCTACACTTGGCCGATGGCCGAGGAGCCGACGGATGTCGCTGCGCTCTTTGCGCGGCTGAAGGAGGAGGTTCGGGCGGCCGGGCCCCGGGCGGGCGATGTGACGCCCGCTCAGGTACGGCTCTCGACGCGCGACCAGGCGGAGCGGATGTGGGCGATCTCGGCCGACCGGCCGGTCGTCGGCAAGGGCGGCCCGGTCAAGCGCACGCTGCGGCGGCTGATGCGCTGGTACGTCGAGCCGCCCTTCGCCGACCAGCGGGCGTTCAACGACGCCGTGCTGAAGCTGATCGACGACCTCGACGAGCGGATCGCCCGGCTCGAGCGGCGATGAGGATCGCCGTCTGCCGGCCGCAGGTGCCGTTCATCTACGGCGGCGCGGAGGTCGTCGCGGACCAGCTCGCCGACGAGCTGCGGGCGCGCGGCCACGAGACCGAGCTCGTCGCGATCCCGTTCCGCTGGCAGGGAGGGGCGAGCGTCCTCGACCAGGCGTTCATCTGGCGCCTACTCGACCTGACCGGAGGCGACAAGCCCGTCGAGCTCGTGATCGGGACGAAGTTCCCGAGCTACGGGATCCGCCATCCGAACAAGGTCGTCTGGCTCGTCCACCAGTTCCGGCAGGCCTACGACTTCGACCGCGGCGAGTTCAGGCAGTTCTCGGAGTCGCCGCTCGACCGGGCGACGCGGCTCGGCGTCGAGCGCTTCGACACGGTCGCGCTCGGCGAGGCGCGGCGGATCTTCACCATCTCCGGGAATGTCGCCGAGCGGCTGCGACGCTTCACCGGGCTCGACGCGACCGTGCTGCCCCCGCCGCCGCAGAAGCTCGCCTACCGGACGGACGGGTACGAAGGGTTCGTCCTCTCGGTCAACCGGCTCGACCGCTACAAGCGGATCGACCTGCTGATCGAGGCCGCCAGGGCGGAGCCCGGGGTGCGGGTCTTGATCGCGGGCGACGGCCCCGACCGTCCGCGGCTGGAGCAGCTCGCCTCGGACCTGGACGGGCGGGTCGAGTTCACCGGCCGCGTCGACGAGGAGCGGCTCGCCGACCTGTACGCGCGCTGCCTCGCCGTCTACTACGCCCCGGTCGACGAGGACTACGGGATGGTCCCCTACGAGGCGTTCCTGTCCGCCAAGCCCGTCGTGACCACGATCGACTCCGGGGGCCCGCTCGAGGTCGTGCGCGACCGCGAGACCGGGCTCGTCGTCGCCCCGGAGGCCGCCGAGGTGGCGCGGGCCTGCGCCTACCTCGTGGGCCATCTCGACGAGGCGAAGGCCTGGGGCGAGGCCGGCAAGCTCGTCGCCGGGCAGATCACCTGGGACGTCTGCATCGACGCACTGCTCTCGTGAGGGTCGCCTACTACTCCCCGCTGCCGCCCTCCCAGTCGGGAATCGCCGACTACTCGACGCTGCTCCTGCCGGCGCTGAGGGAGCGCGTCCAGGAGGTCGTCGTCGCCCGGCCGGGCAAACGGCCGCCGCGGACCGACGTCAGCCTCTACCACGTCGGCAACAACCCCGAGGCGCACGGCTGGATCGTCGACGCGCTCCGGGAGCGGCCCGGTGTCGTCGTTCTGCACGAGTTCGTGCTCCACCACCTGATCGCGGGGATCACGATCGGCCGCGGCGACGGCCGCGGGTACCTCGATGCGATGGAACGGGACTTCGGCGTCGCCGGCCGCCTGCTCGGCCTCGGGGTGCTCGACAACCTGCTGCCGCTGATCTGGGAGACGCAGCCCGACCGGTTCCCGCTGGCAGGGACCGTGCTCGACCTCGCCTCGGGCGGCCTGATCGTCCACTCGCGGTTCGTCGAGGAGCGGGCGCGCGAGGCCGGGTACGGCGGACCGCTCTGGCGGATCCCGCATCCGGCCTGGCCCGTGGAGGCAATCGAGCCGGCGGACATCGACGGCGAGCCGCTCGTCGGCTGCTTCGGCCACCTGAACATGAACAAGCGGATCCCGCAGCTGCTCGAGGCGTTTGCGCGCCTGCGCGAGCGCCGCCCCGGCGCGAGGCTGCTGCTCGTCGGCGCCGCCACCGAGCGGTTCGATCTCGACCGGCGGCTCGAGCGACTCGGGATCGGCGGTGACCAGCTGATCCGCGAGGGCTACATCGCAGAGGACAGGCTCTGGTCGCTGATGGCCGCCTGCGACGTGCTCGTCAACCTCCGCTCGCCGACGATGGGGGAGACATCCGGCTCCGTGATCCGCGGGCTCTCGCTCGGCAAGCCGATGCTCGTCTCCGACGTGGGCTGGTTCTCCGAGCTGCCCGACGGGGCGGCGCTGAAGATCCCGGTCGACGAGGTCGAGGTGGCGACGATCGCGGCCGCGCTCGAGTTGGCCGCCGACCACGCCGGCGAGATCGGCGCCGCGGCATCGGCGTACGTTCGCTCCGAGCACGACGTTGGCCGGGCCGCGGACGCCTACGTCGCGGCGCTCGAAGAGGCCGCCGGCGGCGATCCCTCCACCGATGCCGTCCTGATCCGGATCGCCCAGGCGGCCACCGAGATCGGGCTCGACGACCCGTCCGAGCTCGTCCGGCTCGCACGCGAGGCGGGCCTCGTATGACCCGCGTCACACTCTCGTCACCGTGGACTGGCACCGGACGCGGCCGGAAAAGCCGTGTCTCCGGGCCGGGCTTTCCAGCGGTTTTGACACTTCCGGCACTCTTTCGTTCCACTTCCGTCACCGTGGACTGGCACCGGACGTGTTTGAACCGGGCGTGTCTGAATCGGGCGTGTCCGGAGAGGATGTGAGCGCGGTGGCGGCGGTGCGGGCACGGGCGGTGGCGGTGCCCGCCCGGTACTGGCTCGCCGGGATCGTGATCCTCTCGGTCGTCGTCCGCATCGCGCTCGCCCGGCGGATCGTGGCGCCGTGGATCATGGTCGACGAGCTCGTCTACTCCGAGCTCGCCAAGTCGGTGGCGGCGAACGGGCAGTTCCTCGTGCGCGGCGTGCCCTCGCACGGGTACGGGTTCGTCTACCCGGTCCTGATCGCGCCCGCCTGGAAGCTGTTCGGGCCGATCCCCGACGTCTATGCGGCGGCGAAGGCGATCAACGGCGTGCTGATGTCGCTCGCCGCCGTGCCCGCGTACCTCCTGGCCAGGCGGCTCCTGCCGGTCCGGCTCTCGCTCGTGGCCGCCGGGCTGACCGTGCTCGTGCCGTCGATGCTCTACACCGGCATGCTGATGACCGAGAACGCCTTCTACCCGATCTTCCTGGCGGCGTCGCTGCTGCTCGTCGTCACGCTCGAACGGCCGACACCCCTGCGCCAGATCGGGCTGCTCGCCGTCTGTGCGCTCGCCTTCGAGACACGGGCCCAGGCGGTCGCACTGGTCCCCGCAGTCGCGACCGCGCCGCTCCTCCTCGCCCTCGTCGAGCGGCGCGGGCTCCGGCGGGGGCTGTGGCCGTTCGCCACGCTTTACGGGCTCCTCGCCGGCGGCGCGCTCGCGGCGCTGGCCGGCACCGCCGCGCTCGGGCGCTCGCCGCTCAGCCTGCTCGGCGCCTACCGCGCCGCCACCAACAGCACGTACACGGTCGGCGGCGTCCTCCACTTCTTCCTCTACCACGTCGCGGGGCTCGACCTCTATCTCGGGATCGTCCCCTTCGCCGCGTTGCTCGCGATCTGGCTCGCCCCACGGGGCCTCACCCCCGCGGCGCGTGCGTTCGCCTGCGCGTCGTTCGCGCTCGCGGTCTGGCTGCTCGCCGAGGTTGCCGCCTTCGCCTCAGAGAGTTTCGTCGACCGGATCGAGGAGCGGAACATGTTCTACCTCGCGCCGCTCGCGCTGATCGCGCTGCTCGGCCTCGCGGCCGACGGGATCGTCCCGAAGGGGCGGCGCCCGCTGATCGCCGCCGCGGCGCTCGCCGGCATCCTGCCGGTCTTCATCCCGTTCACGCGCTTCATCACGACCAGCGCCGTCTCGGACACGTTCTCGCTCCTGCCGTGGTGGTGGGCGCAGGACAACCTGATCCATCTCTCGCAGGTGCGCTGGGTCGCCCTCGGCGTCTCGCTCGCCGCCGGCGCCGTCTTCGTTCTCCTCCCGCGCCGGTACGCGCTCGTGCTGCCCGCGCTCGTCGGCGCGTACTTCGTCACGACCGCGCTCGTGGTCGAGAACGGCCGCCACGGCATCCACAAGACGACCGTCGGCTCGCTCTGGGCCGGCACCCACCTCGCACACCCCGACTGGATCGATCGGGCGGTCGGCCGAAACGCCTCCGTCGCCGTGCTCTGGACCGGCGCAACCACGGCCTACCCGGTCTGGGAGAACGAGTTCTTCAACCGCAGCGTCGGCACCATCTACGACGTCGACGGCGCCGCCAGGCCCGACCCGCTCCCGGAGACGCCGGTCTCAAGGGCGGCCGACGGGCGGCTCATCGAGCCGGGGCCGAGCGCGGCCGCGATCCGGGCGCAGTACGTGCTCGCACCCGGGTCGCTCGAGATCGCCGGCAAGCTCGTCGCCGCAGACCCGGTCGGCGTGGACCTCTACCGCGTCGAGGGCCCGGTCGTCGTTCTCACTCACGTCACGGGGCTCTACCCGAACGACACCTGGTCCGGCCGGATGGTCGCCTACCAGCGCGTGAAGTGCACGGGTGGCACCCTCTCGGTGCAGCTCGGTAGCGACCCGTCGCTCTTCGCCCGCGCGCAAACGGTCGTCGCCCGCGAAGCCGGCCGCGTCGTCGGTTCGGCGAGCGTCCCACCCGACGGCCAGAGCGTGCTCAGGGTGCCTCTGATCCCCGCGGCCGGCGACCGCTGCACCGTGCGCTTCGACGTCGCGCGCACGCTCGTGCCCGCCCGCATCCACCCGGGCTCGCGCGACAGACGCCCGCTCGGCGCCCACTTCCTCGCGTTCGACTACCACCCGTGAGGATCGCCTTCGACGTCTCGCCGCTCTCGCACGAGCGGACGGGCGTGAACAACTACATCCTCGGCTCGCTGCGGGGGCTCGCCGAGGTCGCTGCGAGCGAGGGTCACGAGGTGGTCGCGTTCGCGCCCACCTCGCCCGAGGGCCGTCGCGTGATCCCGTCGGTCCTCGCCGGTGTCCCGGTCGAGCTCCGGCTGAAGACGCTGATCGGCGCGCACGCCTGGCGCACCGCCTGGTCGCGGCTCGCCTGGCCGCCGGCCGAGCGCTGGCTCGGGCCGTTCGACGTGCTCCACTTCACCGACTGGATGTACCCGCCCCAGCGGGGAGGCCTGCGGACGACGACGATCCACGACCTCGTCCCGCTCCACTTCCCCGAGTGGGTGACCGGCCGCACACGGTCGATGCACGGGCGCAAGTACGCCAACGCGGCGCGGACCTGCGGCGTGCTCTTCGCCAACTCGGCGTTCACCGCGGACGACACCGCCGCCACGCTCGGCTTTCCGCGTGAGCGGATCGTCGTCGCGCACCCGGGGATCGGGGAGGTGTACCGCCCCGACGGGGCGGACGCCGGGCGGGCGTCGCCGTACCTGCTGACCGTTGCGACGCTCGAGCCCCGCAAGAATCTCGGCACCCTCGTCGAGGCGTTCGCGCTGCTCGGAGACACCGGCCTCGAGCTGGCGGTCGCGGGCGGGCAGGGTTGGGGCGAGCAGCCTCAGCTCGACCGCCAGGGCGTCGTACGGCTCGGCCGCGTCAGCGACGAGGAGCTCGCCCGCCTCTACCGGGGCGCGGCCGCCGTCGTCTATCCGTCGCGCTTCGAGGGATTCGGGATGCCGATCACCGAGGCGATGGCCTGCGGCGTGCCGGTCGTCGCCTCGTCGCACCCCTCGCTGGACGAGGCCTGTGGGGTGGCCGCCGTCCGGGCCGATCCCGAGAGCCCCGAGGCGATCGCGGCGGCGGTCCGCGAGGCGCTCGGCCGGCGCGAGAAGCTGCGCGAGCTCGGCCTGGCCCATGCCTCCGGCTTCTCGTGGCGGCGAACCGGCGAGCTCTTCCTCGAGGGGTACCGGCGATTCTCGTAGGGATCGACACGACCCCGCTCCTGCAGACGCGGGCCGGCACCGCCCGCTATGTGCGGGGCCTGCTCGGGCATCTCGACGTGGCGGTCGTCGAGACCTCCTTCCCCGCCACCTCGCGCCTCCGGACCGTCGCCGCCGACTCCCTCTGGTACCCGCGCCTGCGTGTGGCCGGCGTCGACCTGCTCCACTGCCCGACCTTCCGCGGGCCCTTCTCCTCGTCCGTGCCGCTCGTCGTCACCGTGCACGACCTCGCCGTTCTCCGCCACCCCGAATGGTTCAACCGGTGGACGCGAACCTACTCGCGGCACGCCGTTCCGCGAGTCGTCCGCGCCGCCGACCGCGTGATCGCCGTCTCCGAGTTCACGAAGCGCGAGCTGGTCGATCTGCTCGACGTGCCCGCTGCGAGGATCCGGGTCGTGCCGAACGCTGTCGAAGAGGTGTTCACCGCCGACGGCCTCCGGGCCGAAGGCGACTACGTCCTGGCGGTGGGGACGCTCGAGCCTCGGAAGAACCTTCACCGGATCGCCGCCGCCGTCGAGGGTGAGCTGCGCGTCGTCGGCGGGCGCGGCTGGGGCGATGTCGAGCCGCCGGCCAACGTCGTCTTCCTCGGCGAGGTTGACGACGACGAGCTCGCCCGTCTCTACCGCGGCGCCCGCTGCCTCGTCTACGCCTCGCTCTACGAGGGGTTCGGGATCCCGGTGGCCGAGGCGCTCGCGTGCGGCTGCCCGGTGGTGACGAGCCGCGACACCGCGATGGCCGAGCTCGCCGGCGGCGATGCCGTCTACGTCGACCCGACCGATGTCGCGTCGATCCGCGACGGGATCGGCCGTGCGTTCGCGCCCGAGCCGCGGCGGGCCGCGTCGTGGTCAGACGTCGCCCGCGCGACCCGCGAGGTCTACGAGGAGGTCGTATGATCCTCGTCGACGCGGACGTCCTCGGCCGGGAGCGCACCGGCGACGAGACATACGTGTCGAATCTGCTGCGAGAGTTGCCCGCCGTCGCGCCCGATCTCCGGTTCGCTGCGGTGACCCGACACCCCGAGCTCGTCCCGGCCGGGGTCGAGCCGGTCGTCCTGCCGGCACGCTTCCAGGAGGCGAGGATGGCGCTGACCCTGCCGCGGCTCCTCCGGCGGATCCGGCCCGAGCTCGCGCATTTCCAGCACGCTCTGCCGCTCGGCTGGCGCGGCCGCTCGGTCGTGACGCTGCACGACCTCTCGTTCGAGGCCGACGACTCGGCGATGGGCCGCCTCGACCGGCTCACCTTCAGGGCGGTCGTTCCGCGCGCCGCCCGCCGCGCCGATCACGTGCTGGCGGTGTCCGAGCGGACGAAGCGCGACGTGGTGTCCCGCTACGGCGTCCCGGCCGGGCGGGTGACCGTGACCCCGAACGGCGTCGACCCGACGTTCAGCCCCGGGGGCACCCCCGGGGACTACCTGCTCTTCGTCGGTGCGATCCAAGAGCGCAAGGATCCCGTGGCCGCGCTCGACGCCGCCCGGGCGGTCGGGCTGCCGCTCGTCGTCGCGGGCCCCGAGAAGGACGCCGAGCTCGCGGAGGCGCTTCGCAAAGGGGGCGCCGACCTGCGCGGCTACGTCTCCAAGGACGAGCTCGCCACGTTGTACCGCGGCGCCGCAGTGCTCGTCCTCCCGTCCCGGTTCGAGGGCTTCGGCCTGCCGGTGCTCGAGGCGATGGCCTGCGGAACGCCGGTCGTCGCCGCGCCCGAGGCTGCGCTCCGGGAGGTGGCCGGTGACGCCGCGCTCTACGCCGAGGACGGCGACTACGGGGCCGCCGTCGAGCGTGCGCTCGACGATCGGGAGCGCCTCTCGGCTGCCGGGATCGAGCGTGCGAAGCTGTTCTCATGGGCGGAGACGGCGCGGCGGACGGCCGAGGTGTACCGGCAGGTGCTCTCATGAGGGTCTCCGCAATCGTTGTCTCCCATGGAAGCGCCGCGGAGCTCGCGGAGACGTTGCCGTCGCTCGCCCCGCAGGTCGATGAGCTGCTCGTGATCGCGAACGTCCCCGGATCGGCCCCGCTCGGCGTCGATGCCCTATCGAACTCGCGCCCGCTCGGCTTTGCGGCAAACCTCAACCTCGGGATCGCGCGAACGAGCGGCGACGGGGTGCTCGCGGTCAACCCGGACGCCGTTCCCGAGCCGGGGGCGGTGGCGGCGCTGCGCGACTTCATGGACGCCACCCCCCGGTGTGGTGTCGCCGGGCCGCGCATGGTGTACCCGGACGGCAGCCCACAACCGTCGCGCCGCCGCTTTCCGACCGTGCGTGGGACGCTGGTCAGACGCACGCCGCTGCGGAAGGTCGTCCACCAGCGCCGCCACCTCCATCTCGACGAGGAGGCGCCGGCCGCGCCGGTGCAGGCCGACTGGATGCTCGGCGGCTTCCTGCTCCTGCGGCGTTCGATGCTGGAGGAGCTCGGCGGCTTCGACGAGCGGTTCCGTCTCTACGGCGAGGACATCGACCTCCAGTACCGGGCGATGTGTGCGGGTTGGGAGCGCTGGTACGTGCCGGCGGCGCTCGTCCGGCACGAGCACAAGGCCGAGACCGATCGCCGTTTCCTCACCCGCCGCACGCTCTGGCACTGGCGCGGCATCGTGCGCTTCGTCCGCAAGCATCCCGAGCGGCTGCGGGCGCTGTGATGCCGCCCCGGGCGTTGCGGGCCGCCGCTGACGTCACACTTCCGTCACCGTGGACTGGCACCGGACATGTCTGGAGGAGCGTGTGGGCTGAGCAGGAATTTTCGTTGTTTGTGACGAGGCGGTCACACTTGCGTTCCAGTTCTGTCACCTTGGACTGGCACCGGACGTGTCCGTTGGGGACAGGAGTACGCGGGACATGAGCACGAACGAGAAATACGATCGGATCGCCGACGGCTTCTCGGAGCGGGAGTACGCCGACCCGGCGCGGTACGCCGCCCGGCGGGCTCGGCTGGTCGTCGAGCTCGGCCCCCGGCTCCGGGCCGGCGACAGCGTCCTCGATCTCGGCTGCGGCGACGGGATCACCGCCGGGCTGCTGGCCGCCTACGGCCTCCGGTACACCGGAGTCGACGCGAGCGAGGAGATGGTCGCGGCCGCACGCCGCCGCCACCCAGAGCTCGAGTTCGTCGCCTCCCGCTCCGAGGACTACGAGCCGCCCGGGCCGGTGGACGCGACGATCTGCCTTCGCTCGTTCTATTACCCGGCAGATCAGCTCGCGTTCTTCCGGCAGATCGCCGCCTACACGCGCGCCAAGTTCGTCTTCGACTTCAGGCCGGCGAGTCAGCCCGCGGAGCCGATCCTGCGCGACCTGAGAGCGGCCGGGTTCTCCGGGATCGAGCTGCGGCCGTTCTTCCTGCCCCAGCGCCGGCGGCTGCCGGCCGCCGCCGTGCCGCTGGTCTACGCGCTCGAGCGGACGGGACCGGTCGCCTCCCTCGCCTCGCGCCGCGTCGGGCGGGTGTTCTGTTGCGCGACGAAGTGAGGCCGTGAGCGAGCAGCTCACGGTGGAGGTCGCCCGCACCGCGGACGAGCTGGCCGCCCTGGCTCCGCTCTGGACGGCGCTTCCGTGGGAGCGCGAGGAGGCCGAGCTCGAGTACCTGCTCGCCCGCACCGAGGTGCGAGAGGAGGCCGAAGGGCCGCTGGCGATCGTCGTCCGACGCGACGACCGGCCGGTAGCCGGGATCGCCGCCAGGCTCGAGACGCGTCGGCTCGCCACGACCTTCGGCTCCCGGGTCGTCTATGCGCCGCGACTGCGCGTGCTCCAGGTCGTCGACGGCGGAATCGTCGCGCCGGAGCCGGCCGCGATCCCGTCGCTCGTCTCGGCCGTCGAGGCGGCTCTCGCGGACGGGGTCGCCGACGCCGCCGCGATTCCGCCCCTGCCGGTCGGCTCCGAGCTCTTCGAGGCGCTCGCCTCGGCCGGCGGCCCGTTCGGGCAGCAGCGGTTCATCGCACCGTGGCAGCGGCGGCTGCTGACGCTGCCCGCCTCCTTCGACGAGTACCTCGCCACCCGCAGCGGCAAGGTCCGCTTCGGCATCCGCTACGACTCGAAGAAGCTCCTCGAGGCGCTCGGCGACGAGCTCACCGTCGGCACGCTCGCGGCGCCCGGCGATCACGAGCGCCTGGTCGCCGATCTCGAGCGGGTCGCCCGGCTGACCTACCAGCGCCGCATCGGCGCGGGCTTCGCCGACACCCCCGAGCAGCGGCTCCTTGCCCGCGTCGGGCTCGAGCACGGCTGGCTGCGAGCATACGTCCTCTACCGGGGCTCCACCCCGATTGCGTTCTGGCTTTGCGCCGTCCACGGGGAGACGATCCTGCTCAAGACGACCGGCTTCGACCCGGACTACCTGCGGCTGCGGGTGGGGATCTACCTGCTGATGCGGGTGATCGAGGACGCCTGCCGGGAGCCCGCCCTGCGGGTGCTCGACTTCGGGCCCGGCGACGCGGACTACAAGCGGATCTTCAGCAGCGAAAGCCATCTGGAGCGCAATCTCGTCCTCTTCGCCCCCACCCGGCGCGCACGTCGTATCAACGCGACGCGCACCGGCATCCTCGGCGCCGCCACGGCTGCGCGCCGGGCCTCGGACGCAACCCGGCTGACCGAGCGGCTGAAGGCCGCCCGGCGCAGGAGCCTGCGACGCTGAGGCGCTGTTGCCCGACTCGGGCTCAGCCGGCGGCCGCGGCCGAGCCGGGCTGTGCGGGGGAGCCGAGTCGCAGCCGCAGGACGAACACCGTCCAGACGGCCCCGAACACACCCGAGGAGAGGAGTACCGCCGCGGCCGCGCCGGTCACGCCCCAGTCGTTTCCGAAGACGACGATCGTCGGCAGCAGAACGGCCGTCTCGATCGCGTGGGCGATCGTCCGGAGACCGGGGCGGCCGATCGTGACGGGCAGCGTCTTCGTCCAGCCGAAGACGAGCTGGATCGCGGCAGCCGCCGCCATCAGGCGAGCCGCTGTCGTCGCCGGCTCGTACGGTGTTCCGAGCAGGGTGCGCACGAGCCAGGGCATGATCACGATCGCGGGCGGCAGGACGGCCGCCATCAGGAGCGTCGAGCCGAGGACGTAGCGCCTGGTCGCGGTGACGACGGCCTGGATGCGGCCGTGCTCCCAGTCGCGCGTCTGGTCAGTGAGCAGGATCGCGCGCACCGGCGAGGAGAGCGCCGCGAAGCCGGTTTGCGGGGCCTGCGCGCCGCGGAAGAGCCCGACGTCCGTCGTCGTCCGGACGATGCCGAGTGCGAGCGGGGCGATCCAGGTGCGGAGGGAGACAAGCGCCGTGTCGACGGAGCTCTGCAGGATGAAGCGGAGCAGCGGCCCCCGGTCGGCTCCGAGCGGCTCCGGGGCAGCCCGGGGGAAGCGGCGGAGGGCGGCGAGCCCGAATCCCGACACGGTTGCGGTTGTCACGACCTGCGCCGCGACCACGCCGATCACGGCGGCGGTCACCCCGTGCTCGGCTCCGAGCCAGAGACCGGCCAGCCGCAGCGTCATCGAGTAGACCAGCAGGAGCCCCCGGATGTCGTAGCGGCCGCGCAGCGCGAGGGCTGCCGCCCCCATCGACTCGATCGACTGGAGCGTCGGCAGGACGGCCGCAATCAGGAACGCGCCCTCCAGGCCGCCCGCGCCGTGCAGGATCGAGCCGGCGGAGAAGGCGATCCCCACGATCAGGAGGGCAGTCACGAGCGACGCGGCGACCTCGAACACGAAGGCCTGGCGGACGAGGCGGTGGAACCGTCCCCAGCGTTCGGCAGCCGCGTAACGGAAGCCGAACTTGATCAGCGCCTCGTCGCTCGTCAGCTCGAGGAGCAGGTCGAAGAACGCAACCGTCGCGAACACGACGGTGTACCTTCCCGCGTCGCTCGGCCCGAGCACCCGGAGGACGACGAGCGTGGTTGCGAAGCCGATCGCGATCGACGCGTAGACGGCCACGACCGAGATCAGGCGCCGTTTGCGCCGTGCCTGCGGGTCGGGCAGAGCATCGCCCGGGCCGGAGGTCGGCTGATCGGCCTGCGGCATCTAGGCCGGGCTACCGGCGAAGCCCGTCGGTACAGGCCTCTCCGGCCTCACTTCGTGGGCGGTACGGCCCGGGCGGCCGGGATGAACTTGAACCCGACCTGCGCGCCGAGCCGGCGCGCGTCGGACGCCGTCGGAGGGATGGGGTTCGCGGTGCGGATCTCGACCCGGACCGGCGTCTGCTCGACCGGGATCGAGAGTGTCTCCTGGGTGGCGTTGTGGATGACCGTGTGCACGATCCGCCAGACCCGTCCGAGCACCGGGAACTCGGTCGCCGGGTTGATGCGCACGGTGCCGATGATGAGCTTGACGCGGCCCGGCGGTGCCGCCCCGTTGTAGCCGGTCCGGGACAGGGTGATCTCCAGGGTGCCCTTCTCGTTCGGCCGGTAATACGTGTAGCTGCACCAGTCCGGGCACCAGCCGTCCGAGTAGACCTGCTGGAGTGAGTCGAAGAGATGCCACGGCCCGGTGTGGTGGTACAGCGTCATCTCTCCCTGCCGGTAGACGATCGTCCCGTCGAGTCGCACCCCGGAGTCCGCGAGCACGTACGACGTTCCGGTCAGGTCGGAGAGAAGGCCCGTCGAGTTGAGGAGCACCGGCACCGCCGTCGGCCCCGGCCCGGGGGCCGTGGAGTCGAGGCTGTCGACATGTTGGAGCGAGCGGTTCCAGAACTCCGTCAGAAGGAGGCCGTTCGGATCGAGGACCGTCTGGGCGAGGTAGGTGACCGGCTGCCCGTGCGTTTGCTCGTCCAGCCAGTTGAGCTGGGCTGGCAGGTTCGTGCGGAACTGGTTCGCGAGCTTGTTGATGCCGGCCGTCATCGAGATCTCGCCCGCCAGCGTGAACGCGAGCAGAGCGGCGGCCGCGAGGGGTGTGACGCCGCGCCGGCGCCGGGCGGCGAGCACGACGATCGAGAGAGCGAGGAGGCCGAGGAGCGCGAGCCGCTCTTCCCGGAGGCTCCAGTGCTCGTAGATGCTCAGGACCGTCGGCAGCGCGAATCCGGGCGCCTCGATGTACGGGTAGCCGAACTGGAACGGCTTCAGCCACACGATCAGCGCGACGAACGCGGCCGCTCCGGCGACGAGTCGCCAGTCGAGACGCTTCGACTCGTAGACGAGGGCGGTGCCGATCAGCATCAGGGGCGCGAGGTAGATCATGTTTCGCCCCTCGACGAGCGTTCCGAAGTTCGTCGACAGGTAGGCCGCCTTGTCGGCCGTGTAGACCGAGACGGAGAAGACGGTGGCTGCCGTCCAGGCAGCGAAGGCACGGTAGGTGGGGTCGCCGCGGCGCTCGGGGAGGCGAAGCGATGCGAGCCCGGCGACGACCGGCAGGATCCCGATCCCGATCGTGAACGACAGCGCGGCCTGGAGCCCAAGGTCGACCATGCGGTTCTTGTAGTGCTCGGTCGTGAACTGCCACTCGGGGATGTGCTGGAGGAAGACGCGGTTGAGCAGGAAGAGCGCCCCGGCGAGGAGCACCACCGCTCCGAGCGTGTCTGTCCGCGTCCAGTTCCTCCGAACCGCACGGCCACGCGGCCCGGTCACCCAGAGCCCGGCGGCCGCGAGCACGAACGCGGCCAGGAGGGTGAGCGACTCCCGCTCCTTGATCAGATATCCGCCGACGACGAACACGGTCGCGAGCACGAGGTCGAGCCGCTTCCCGGAGCGGAAGCCTCGAACGACGAGCCACGAGCAGAGCGCGTAGTAGGGGTAGAAGAGAACCTCGGGGATGATCGAGGTGACGTATGCCATGCCCGGAACCGCGACCGATCCGAGCGCGACGACCGTTGCGCTGCGACGCGTCACGAGCATCCGGGCGAGCAGATAGGTGGGGATCGCCGCGAGCGGCATCATCACCGCGTTCGCGTACTTGACCGCCGAATACGCGGTCGCGGTGGAATGGATCCACCAGAACGGAGCGATCGCGAACGCGTAGAGCGACTTGAAGTAGATCGGCTCGCCCCGGCGCGCCGCATGACCGGTCGCGGCGATCGACCGGGAGAGCTGCGTCCACTCGAGCTCGTCGCCGAAGATCCACGGTGTCTTTCGCGTCCAGGCTTCGACGGCGTAGAAGGCCAGGACGGCGAACGCCATCGCAACCGCCGGCAAGGCGGCTGCGAGCCGGTCGAGGAAGGTGCGGTCACGGGTGCGTGCCGGAGGATTCTGGGCCGAGACCGTTGTCACGGCTGCGTCATTCTGCCGCCGCGCCGAAGACCACGCGCGGGTCGAGGTCGATCTCGCGCCTGACGAAGCGGCACGGGATGTCGGCCTGCGCGCAGGCTTCGACGACGGCGTCGAGCGTCTCTCGCGGAGCGTTCGGGATCGTCACGAGCACGATGTCCGGTCGCGAGCGTTCGAGCGCCCGCGCGAGCTCGTGGGTCGTCCCGAGCACCTTGACGCCGTGGACGCTCCGGCGGCGGAGCTGCGCGTTGTCGTCGACGAATCCGACGACGCGCTCGCCCGCCGTCTCGCGTAGCTCGCGCATCATGCTGCGCCCCGTCCGGCCGGCGCCGACGATCAGCGTTCGCCTGGCGGTGCGCTCGCGGACGGAGCGCGTGCCGCTCACGATCGTTCGTTCGGCGAACCTCGCGCCCGCGATCGCGACCATGCAGATCAGCGCGTCGACGATGAAGAACGAGCGGTTGAAGTCACGCAGGTCCTGGGTAAGCACCATGAACGAGAGCGCGACGAGCTCCGAGAGGATCACCGCGGCGGCCGCGGCGACGGCGTCTCGCGCTCCTGCGAAGCGCCAGACCGAGCGGTAGAGCCCGAACGGGATGAACGCGAGGTAGCGGGCGGTGAGGATGACGGGCAGGGTCAGGTCGCGGATGAAGCGCTGGCCGTTCGACCCCGGCCAGCCGAACTCGATCGCGTAGGCGGCCAGGAACGAGCCGGTGATGAGCACGAAGTCCGCCACGACCTCGACGAGCCGTCGCCAGTGGACGGCGAACACTTCGCTGAGCGCGAGCTGTTCGCGTCCGGGAAGCGGCCTCCGGTCGACGTCGGCCAGGAAGCTGGCGAACTGGATGAGCAGGGCGAACGTCAGGACGACGCCGGGGATGGTGTAGCGGTAGTCGTCCAGAACGGTGTACGCCAGGCTCGAGCCGCCGATGCAGAGCGAGATCAGCGCGAGCAACGCGACCGCATGCCGTTCGGAGAGCCCCAGCCGCACGAGCCGGTGGGATGAGTGGTCGCGTCCACCCTGATAGATCGGACGTCCGTCCAGGAGCCGCGCCACCGTCACGAGCGCCGTGTCGAGGATCGGCACCGCGAGCACCAGCACCGGCAGGATCAGCGTCGCCACGGTGGTGCCGGCGACGCGCCAGCTCGAGGTGAGGCCGAGCGCCGCAAGCGCGAACCCGAGCGCCTGGCTTCCCGAGTCGCCCATGAAGACCAGCGCCCGCCCGCGGCGGAGGTTGAACGGCAGGAACCCGGCGCAGGCGAGGGCGCCCGCCAGCGCGAAGGCCAGCGTCGCGTTGCTCGGGTGGACGCTGATCGCGTCGGCCGCGAAGAAGCCGAAGGCGATCGTCGCGAGCGTCGCCGCCAGCCCGTCCATGTTGTCGAGCAGGTTGAAGGCGTTCGCGACTCCGATCAGCCAGACGACGGCGATCGCGTCTCCGATCACCTCGTTGTGGACGAGTTGCACGTGTGTCCCGGTCGAGAGCACGATCGCGCAGGCGCCGCCCTGGGCGGCCAGCTTCGCGAGCGGCCCGAGCCCGAACAGGTCGTCGGCGAGGCCGGCGGCGAAGACGAGCGCGACCGCGGCATAGACGCCGACGAACGCCCGGTCGGGATGGAACGCCCCGACCGCGGCGGCCGACCAGAGCCCGGCAGTGAAGCCGGCGAAGATCCCGATCCCGCCGAGGCTGGGCGTCGGCGACTCGTGCCAGCGATCGCTCGAGGGCACCGCCACGAGACGGCCTGCCGCCGGTGTCCTGAGCAGCGTCCAGATCGCGACCGAAGCGGCCGGCAAGGCGATGATCGCCACGGCGGTGCTCACGGGCGTTGAGGGTAACGAAACGCCGTTAGCACGTTGTGAGCACGCTACTTCCCAAACCGGCTGGCACCGCGCGCCGGCCGGCCCCGGCCGGCGTCTGTTCCCGTCCCGGGCTCCGGGGCGTCGCTTGGCGTCACGCCCACCGCCGGGCCCGCCGGCCTGTGGACGGAACGTTGCACAGCCGGCACGGTATCGACCCACTTCCGTCACGAAGGACACCTTGCGCCGCTGCTACCGTCGTTCCCCTCTCCCCGGGCGGGTGGGGGCTAGGGATGGACGGTGGGCCGCACGTGCGGCGGTGCCGCCGGGTGCCGGCCCTAGACTTGGCGCGAAATGGCCGTGTACTTCGACATCTTCCGGTACCGCGATCTGTTCGCGAACCTGTTCCGCCGGGACTTCCACGCGAAATACCGCGGCTCCGCGCTCGGCGTGCTCTGGTCGCTCGTCAACCCGCTCGCCCTGATGGCCGTCTACCTGATCGTCTTCGGTGTGCTCTGGATCAAGAACGGCGGGGGCATCGCGCACTATTCGATCTACCTGCTCGCCGGGATCACCTGCTGGCTCTTCTTCGCGGTCTCCCTCCAGACCGCGTCCCGCTCGATGGTCGAGAGCGCGGACCTGATCAGGAAGGTCCGCTTCCCGCGGCAGCTCGTCGCGTTCTCGGTCGTCGCGACGCAGGCCGTCACCTTTGTGGTGATGCTCGCGATCCTCGTCGTGCTCTCGCTCATCTTCGTCCCGGCTGCCCGTTCGACCGTGTGGCTCGTGATTCCGCTGGCGCCTCTGTTCGCCGGGCTCGTCGCCGGCGTGGCGCTCGTCGTCGCCTGCCTCAACGTCCTGTTCCGTGATGTCGAGCACATCCTCACCGCGGCGCTCTTTCCGTGGTTCTTCCTGACGCCGATCCTGTGGAGCTTCGGAACGCTCCCGCCGAGCGCGCAGAGCCACCACAAGCTGCTCGAGGCGCTGCGCTGGGGCAACTTCGTCACGCCGCCGATCACCGCCGTCCGCGACGCGCTCTGGCTGGGTCACACCCCCCGTCCGGCAGACGTGATCTATCTGGCGGTGGCTGCCGTGGTCGCTCTCACACTCGGTGCGCTCGTCTTCACCCGGATCGACGATCGCCTCGCCATCGAGCTCTGATCAGGCGTGCTCTCCACCCCGCATCGTGAGCACGATGCGGCCGTCGTAGGCCCAGGGCTCCGACGGCGGGGCAGCGAACGCAGGCAGGCCCGCAACGTCGGGCAGCCGCTCGAGCTCGATCCCGTCGAGGACGGAGGGGCAGAGCAGCGGGTGCGGGAAGCCCGGGATCCGGCCCGGCCCGGGCTCGTAGGGCGCGAGTGCCCGCGGCCGGCGCCGGCCGCGGCCCCCGAGCCAGTCGATCGCACCGGCGACGACCGCGTATCCCTCCGTATGGGCAGCTGCGACCCGCTCCGCCCAGTCCGGGCTCGGTGTCACCCACGAAGGCAGCTCGCACTGGGATGTGCCCTCGCGGGGCTTGACGACCACCTCGGCCGACGCCGGCTCGCTCCCGAGCTGGGAGAACCAGGCGCGCTGCTCGAAGACGAGATCGAGCGCGAATCGGTACAGGCCGGGCGGGATCGGCGCCCGTACCCGCGCCTCGACGGTGAGGCGTCCGCCCGGCGCGAGCACGGGCAGGTGGGTGCGCTCGCCGTCCCACACGATCGGGTTGTCGCGGTTGTCGAGCCAGTGGTAGGCGAGCCTGACGCTCTCGCGCCAGGCGATCGTGCCGGCGTTCTCGAGCTCGACGCGCGCCAGGCCGAGCGCACCCGCGTGCGGCTCGTCGAGCGTCCAGTCGCCCCAGCGTACGGCGAGCGGCCCTTTCGTCATGGGCGGCTAGTCTAGGGGCGTGGAACCGCTGCTCGTCCGCGCCGCGCGGCGCGAGCCCGTCGAGCGAACCCCGGTGTGGTTCATGCGGCAGGCGGGCCGCTCGCTCCCCGAGTACCGCGAGATCCGGAAACGCCACGGATTCTTCGAGATCAACCGGTCGGCGGAGCTCACAGCCGAGGTGACGCTGCAGCCGGTTCGGCGTCACCGGGTCGACGCCGCGGTGATCTTCGCCGACATCGTCTCCCCGGTCGGGCCGATGGGGATCGAGGTCGAGCTGGTCGAGGGCGTCGGCCCGGTCGTCCGCGAGCCGATCCGGACCGCGGCGGCGGTCGAGCGGCTCCGTGTGCCCGACCCCGAGGAGGCGGTCGGGCCGATCCTCGAGGCCATCCGCCTCGTCCGCGGCGAGCTCGCGCCGGAGCAGGCCGTGGTCGGCTTCTGCGGCGGCCCGTTCACCGTGGCGGGCTACCTGGTCGAGGGGAAGCCGTCACGGGATTTCGCGGTGACCAAGGCCCTGATGTATCGAGAGCCTGCGGTGTGGCACCGCCTGCTCGAGAAGCTCGCGGCGACCTTTGCGGCGTACGCCGTCGCGCAGGCACGGGCCGGCGCGGACGCGGTTCAGCTCTTCGACTCATGGGCCGGGGCGCTCTCCCCTGCCGACTACGGCGAGTTCGTCGCCGGCTCCTCCGCCCAGGTCCTGGCCGCTCTGCGGGACGCGGGCACGCCGTCGATCCATTTCGGGACCGGAACCGCCACCCTCCTGTCGGCGATGGCCGACGCGGGCGGAGATGTGATCGGGCTCGACTGGCGGATCCCGCTCGACGAGGGCTGGGTTCGCGCCGGCGCCGACCGGGCCGTGCAGGGAAACCTCGACCCCGCGATCCTGCTCGGGCCGTGGGAGCGCGTCGAGGTGGCCGCCCGCGACGTGCTCGCCCGTGCCGCGGGCCGTCCCGGTCACATCTTCAATCTCGGCCACGGAGTGCTCCCGGGAACCGATCCGGACATGCTCGGGCGACTGCGCGAGCTCGTCCATGTCGAGACCGGAGCCGCCGCCGGGTCGGCGAACAGCCACGCTCTCGGTCTGTCGGCGTGAACGCCGGACAGATCGTCGTCGACCGCGTCTCCCAGCGGTTCCGGGTTTCGGAGCGGCCGTACCGGACGTTGAAAGACATCGTCGTCGCGCGCGGCCGCGCCACGGTGAACGAGATCTGGGCGCTCCGGGACGTCTCGGTCACCGTCGAGCCGGGTGAGGCGCTCGGGCTCGTCGGGCGCAACGGCTCGGGCAAGACCACGCTTCTACGGCTCGTCTCCGGGATCTTCAGGCCCACCTCGGGGCGCATCGCCGTGGGTGGCCGCGTCGTCTCGCTGCTCGAGCTTGGCGCGGGCTTCCACGCGGACTTCACCGGTCGCGAGAACGTCTACCTGAACGGCTCGATCCACGGGCTCTCGCGGGCCCGCATCCGCGAGGTGATGGACGAGATCGTCGCCTTCGCCGAGCTCGAACGCGCCATCGACCTGCCCGTCCGCACCTACTCGTCCGGGATGTACATGCGTCTCGGCTTCTCGGTCGCCGCCCACATCGAGGCCGACGTGCTGCTCCTCGACGAGGTGTTCGCGGTCGGAGACGAGGACTTCCAGCGCAAGTGCTTCGGAAAGATCCGCGAGTTCAAGAGCCGTGGGGGCACGATCGTGTTCGTCTCGCACGACGCCCAGGCCGTGGAGAGGCTCTGCGACCGGGCGGTCCTGCTCCGCGGAGGCTCGGTCCTGTTCAACGGCGAGACACGCGAGGCGATCGCCGAGTACCGCCGGCAGCTCGCCGGCGACCGGAGCCCCGACGAGCTGATGGCCGGGCTGCGCGAGTGGGGGAGCGGCGAGGCCAGCATCGTGTCCGCGCGGCTTCTCGACGACGAGGGCGCCGACCGGCTCCAGTTCGCAGCGGGTGAGGCCGCAGTCGTCGAGCTCGTCGTCGCCGCCGAGGCGGGCGTCGACCCGCCGAGCGTGTCGCTCGAGCTGCGCGACAACGACGGCGTCGTGCTCGGCGGGGTGACCCAGGCGACCGCGCCGCTCGGGTGGGGCGCCGAGCCGGGCGAGCGGACGCTGCGCTTCGCGATCGCGCGCCTGCCGCTCGCGGACGGGCACTTCCACCTCCGCTGCGCCCTTGTCGAAGCCGACGGCGGCCGGTTGCTCCACTCGCTCGAGGACGCGATTCACTTCTTCGTGTTCCCGGCCGGATCCGAGACGGGAGCCGTCCTGCTCGAGGGCCGCTGGACGATGCAGGAAACCGGGGCTCCCGCGCCAATCCGACCGCGATGAGCTCACGGACATGTCCGGACTGGCCGCGGCTGATGGAGCTCGCTCCGGAGCTTCAGTTCAAGCACTACACGCTGCGCGAGGCGCAGGTGTCGGCCGATGCGCTTGTCAATCTCGAAAGGATCGACTTCGACACAGTGGCGATCTGCTGCGACCTCGAGACGCACGTCTTCAACGCAGAGCACACCGAGCCGGCGGTTGCCGACGCGCTGCTTGCGTCGCACTGGTTCGAACTGGGCGAGTGGGCCGAGCGGTCGCCGGGCGCGGACACCACGTAGAGCGCCGCTCGATCCGCCGACCCGGCCGACCCGCGATCGCGCCCAGCATCGCTGCCGGAGGTCACCGCGGCGGTATCGTCCCCGACGCATGCCGTCGCTAGTCGTTCCCTTTCGCGGCGCGAAGGGCAAGAGCCGGCTCGGATCGCTCCCCGCGGCCAAGCGGGCGGCACTTGCAGCCGCCATGCTCGAGGACGTCGTCCGCGCGTGCACCGCGGTGGGTCAGACGTTCGTCGTCGGCCCCGATGACATCGACGTGACCGACGCGTCGGTCGTCGCCGATCCGGGCGGTGGCCAGGGCAGTGCGGTGCGCGCCGGTCTCCACGCGGCGGCCCTCCTCGCCGGGGGGCCCGGACCGTTCCTGGTCGTCAACGCGGACCTCCCGTGCGTGACCGCACGCGACCTCCTGGCCCTTGCCGGCGCCGTACCGGAGGGCGGCATCGCGCTGGTGGCGGCCAGCGACGGGACGACCAACGCGATCGCGCTCGCGGCGGCCGAGCTGTTCGTCCCCGTCTATGGCCCGGGCAGTGCGGACCGCTTCGCGGCGCTGGCCCCCTCGCGCAGGGTGGAGGCCCCGAATCTCATCGATGACGTCGACACGGTCGCCGACCTGGAGCGGATCAAGCGGCGGCTCGGCCCCTCGACGCGCAGCGTCCTCGCCTCGCTGCGCGTCGGAGCGATCGCGTGAAGGTGACCGTGCTCTCGGGCGGCGTGGGGGGTGCGCGGTTCCTCCGCGGGGTCGTGGCTGTCGTCGATCCGGGCAACGTTTCCATCATAGGCAACGTGGGAGACGACCTCGAGGTGCTCGGACTGTGTGTCTCGCCGGACCTCGACAGCGTTCTCTACGCGCTCGCCGGCCTCGCCGACGACGAGCGCGGCTGGGGGCGGGCGGGCGAGAGCTGGAACGCGCTCGAGACCGTGGCCGCGCTCGGAGGCGAGGATTGGTTCCGGTTGGGCGACCTCGACATCGGCCTTCATCTCGTGCGGACGCAGCTGCTCCGGGCGGGCGCACCTCTCTCGGAGGTGACAGCCCGGCTCGCGGCGGCGCTCGGGCTTCGCCCGGCGTTGTTGCCGGCGACCGACGACCCGCTCCGCACATTCATCGAGACGCCTGTGGGGACGTTCCCGTTCCAGGACTGGTTCGTGGCGCGCGGGCACCGCGACGCCGTCGACGCCGTCCACTACACCGGAGCCCCGGAGGCACGAGCTGCGCCGGGCGTGGTCGAGGCGATCAAGAACGCCGACGTGATCGCGCTCGCTCCGAGCAACCCCTACGTCTCGATCGGGCCGATCGTCGCCGTTGCCGAGATCCGTGCGGCGCTCGAGAGCCGGCGCGTGCCGTGCGTCGCGGTCAGTCCTCTGATCGCCGGCCGCGCGGTCAAGGGGCCCGCCGACGCGATGCTCAACAGGCTCGAAGGAGGCACGACCCCCGCGATCGTCGCCGGCTGCTACGAGGGGCTGATCGACGCGCTCGTGATCGACGAGGCTGACGCTCCGGCAGAGCTTCCCGGTGGTGTCCGGCCGGTGATCACGCGGACGCTGATGGTGGACGACGACGCGCGCCGCCGGCTCGCCCAGACGGTCCTGGAGGCGGCGGGGGCCGTCGCGTGACCGCTCGCCGCCAACGACGGTGATTGCGATCTTCCCGGTCGAAGGGCTGCCCGAGATCGGGGAGGGCGACGACCTCGGCATCCTGATCGCGGCCGCGGCCGGGCTCGAGGCGCGCGACGCCGTCGTGGTCGCCCAGAAAGCGGTCTCGAAGGCCGAGGGTCGGATCGTCCGGCTCGACGACATCGAGCCGTCGCGGCGCTCCAGGGAGTTGGCCGGCCCCGAGACCGATCTCCGGCAGCTCCAGGTGATCCTGGACGAGACCGCCCGCGTCGTTCGCTCCCGCGCCGGCCTCGTGATCGCGGAGACCCGTCACGGCTTCGTGTGCGCCTCGGCCGGCGTCGACCATTCGAACGCCGCCGAAGCGGGGACGGTCATCCTGCTCCCGGTCGACCCGGACGAGAGCGCACGCCGCATCCGACGATCCCTTCGTGAGCAGACGGGGCTCGACGTCGCGGTGATCGTCACCGACTCCTTCGGCCGCCCGTTCCGTCGAGGCACGACCGATGTCGCGATCGGTGTCGCCGGCCTCGCCCCGCTCGTGGATCTGAGGGGCACGCCCGACCGCTCCGGCAAGCTGCTCCGCTCGACGCAGGTCGCGGTCGCCGACGAGATCGCGGCCGCCGCCGACCTCGTCCGGAGCAGCAAGGCCGACGGCGTTCCGGTCGTGATCGTCAGAGGCGTCGATCCGGGCGGGGACGGCGAGGCAACCGAGCTCGTGATCCAGCCCGATCGCGACCTCTTCCGCTGACCGTTGAGGTCGGTTCAAACGAGAGGACGGTGGCTCAGCCCACCGCCTTATCCTCTGGTGGACGATGGATTTCCGGACAGGGCCTTGCTCCTCCCTCGCCGCGCGCTCGTGCGGGCTCGCGCTAATCGTGGCGCTTCTCTCTCCGGTCGCCACTGCGAGTACTGCGTCGGTACCGAGTCCGGTCACGCTCGGTTGCAGGAACTCGTTCCTCCCTGGCGGCTATGGGTGGGGGTCGCCTCATCCAACACGCCTCTACAACGGCGGAGACCCGAACGGAATGGTCTGGATGATCCGCTGGCAGAGTTGGGGAAGCAAGGTCGCCACCGGCCGCGGACTCACCTGGGTCTTCCGACCCCATGGTGGCTACTACCAGGCGCCAGGTCGGATCGAGCTGCGGGCATCTCGGATCGGTCGCTACCGGCCGCGTGACCCGCTCGCCTACCTCCGTCTCGAGGCCCGAGAGGCGCCGGGCCGAACAACACGCTTAGGTCCCTGGTTCGCCTGGAACGGTCGCTCGAACCTCTGCCGCAAACGCGTAGATTCGTCCAGGCGTCATTGGCGCACGCTGGCGCAGGCATGAGACCTGACGCCTGATCGTTGATCAGGTGCGTTTCTGTGGGTAGATCGTCTCGCCGCGGGCCAGCATTTCGACGAACTGCATGATTCTGCGTTCTCGCGTTTCCGCTCGTTTGGCGGTACTGATCCGATAGAGGATCGCGTAGCGGTTCTGGCGGCTCAGGCTCTCGAACATTGCGAGCGCTTTCGGCTCGGCGGCCAGTGCAGCGCCGAGATCGTCAGGCACCTCGATGCTGGCAGAGCCCGCGTAGGCGACTTCGCTTCGACCGTCGGCTCTCGCACTCTCCAGCTCGGCGATCCCGGCTGGATGCATGCGACCTGCTGCGATCAACCGCTCCGCGATCTCGATGTTCCGCTTCGACCAGGCGCTGCGCCTGCGGCGGCGACTGAAGCGCTGGTAGTAGGTGTCGGCGTCGCGGCCGCGGAGTTGACCGTCGATCCAGCCGTGGCACAGTGCCTCTTCAAGCGCTTGATCGTGGTTGAGACTGGTCGGTTGGACCGTCTTCTTCTTGGCCAGCACGAGCCATATCCCCGCCGAGGAATCATGGTGCTTTGCCAACCAGGCGCGCCAGTGTGCTGCATCGCGCACCATCAGCTCCGGTGCATCCTCCACGATCCCATTCTGGCGATCGATGGATCCATCAGGAACGAGACCGAGTTCAGGGGGTCCGCGCGAACACTCGCGCATGCGACTGCCCTTCGTGCTGCCCACCGCCTCTTCCTTCGCGGCGCACCTCTCGTTATCTGCCGTCGATAAGCGTGTGCGTGCTGCCGTTTTCCCAGTGAACTGTGATCGAGCGGAACGCGCCGTTTTGTCCCTCGTAGGCCCAGACGTTGTTCTTGACCGGGACGGTGGTCTGGTGTCCGTGTGCTTTGAAGGAGACGGCGGTGACGCCGTCCATCGCAAGCCCGTAGCTGACTGGAGGGGTGGCTCGGTTGGTCTGTTCAGACCCGATGGTGATCGGCCGGCTTTGGCTGAGCGAATCGCCACACTCAAGGCTGTTGGCGCCGGAAGAACGGACGGTGGCCAGGCACAGGCCGCCCGCGCTGGTGGCGATCGTGTAGAAGCGCATGCCGCTCGGAACCTGGGTGATGAGCCGTGCCGTATCGGGCAGCAGGCGTCCGTGGCCATACCGCTCCATGCCCGAGCTGAACTCGGCAATGTGGGCGGTCAGGGACGCAGGCAGCGTGTCATTCGAGGTGGCAGGATGGTCGGCCGCAGAGATACCGGCGAACGGGTTGAAACCGGCGGCGTAGGCCGCGCCGACAAGGACCAGCACCAGTGCGGCCGCCGCCCAGGCGAACCGCCAGGGCCGCCGGCGGCGTCGGACGGGAAGCCGCCGCGGCTGGGCCGGTCCTGCGTAGGACTCAAGGGTGATCGCGAGCTCGTCGAGCGAGATCTCAGGGACGTTCTGTGTGGTCATCTCAGGTTGCCTCCTTCGGCATCGTCGTCGGCTCGAAGCCGCCCTCGCGCAGCTCGCCAGCGAGTCGCTGGCGAGCGTCGTGCAGGTTGGACTTGACCGTGCCGAGCGAGCAGCCGAGAACCTCGGCCGTCTCATCCTCGCTCAGCCCCGCGTAGAGGCGCAGCACCGCTGTCGCCCGCAGCCGCGGCGGCAAGAGGTCGAACGCCGCCTTGATCGCCGCACTCCGGCCTGTCTCCGGCTCACCTGACTCGGCGAGCAGCCCGGGATCGAGATTGGGGGCTCGCCGCAGCGAGAGCAGACGCTCGCGACGCGACACCTTGAGCGCGCGCTGCGCCGCCACCCGCATCGCCCACGCCTTCACCACGCGCGGATCCCGGAGAGAGGGAATGCCGCGGTCGATGTCCAGCAGAGCATCCTGCGCGGCATCCTCCGCCGCCCAGGAGCCCGAGCCGACGACGAGACGGACAGTCCGCACGACGAGGGGCTCCAGCTCCCGCAGCAGCTCGTGCGCTGCAGCCGTCTCGCCGGCACTCGCGCGCCTGGCCAGATCCACGATGTCAGGTGTGACGGCCACGGTCACAAGGTAAAGAGCGCGTGCACCTTGAAAAGGTTGGGCGGCACCAACAGGGGTCAACGCGTCATCCGGCGACCCTGCTCACCGTTGGCGCTTGCAACGGGGGACTCACCCGGGCAATGATGGGCGGCGGCGCCTACAACGCTGACGCTCAGATCGGCTTCAGGGTGCACCCGCGAACTGTGGCGCAGCGGAGCGACCCTGGGCCTCGGAGCGAAGACGAACCTTGCGGTGCAGGTCACAAACCTGCGCGACTTTGTGGCTTGCACCACTTGCTCAGGTGGCAGCGCTGCACGCTGGCGCCAGGAGGTCGCTGACGCCTACAAATGGGAGGCGGCAGGGGCAGAGCTGTGCCCGTTCAGGCGGGTTGGGCGGGATGAACGAAGGACACGCCTCGGCGGGTCTAGGATGCTGGCGGCGCGAGCATCTCCATGTCGAGCTGGGCGAGCAGCGGCCCGGCGGTCTCGGGGTCCGGCTCGCCGTTCGCGAATACCTGCTCCATGGCCTCGAACATCTGGGTCGCGCGAGCGGGGTTGGACAGGATCATCAGCATCCGTACCGGTTCCTCGCCGAAAACCGACATCGTGTGCGCGACGCCCGGAGGGATGCCGACAAACGTGCCGGGGCCAGCGATCCTGCGCTCCTCGCCGACCTGCATGTCGAGGCGCCCAGAAAGCAGGTAGAGCGACTCAGCCATCTCGCGGTGGAGATGCAGCGGCGGCTCAAATCCGCCAGGCGCAAGTGTGCTCTCGGCGACGACGAAGGCGTCCCCGGTCGCGGCGCCGTCGGCTTTTGCCGTGACGGTCGTTCCGGCCAGGTCGATAGTGCAGATGCCCTCACCGGCCTCATAGATCGTGGCGCTCATTGCGCTCCCCCTTCAGGGTCACCAGTTCGGAACGCAGGGGTATATCGTCGGCATCATCGCGCAACACGCACGCAGGCGAAAGTGCTGACGCTTCCTAACCGTATCTGAGCGCGTACACGGTCATTGCCGTGCCGAAGACGGCAAGGGAAGAGACGAGCCACCAGCGGTAGGGGTGGATGCGCATCATCCGGTCTCGCCACGCCTCCGGACCCAGCACCCAGAAGACGAACGGATTGAGCATGAAGCTCACGAGAGCGGCCGGCGCGAGGCTCAGAGCGATTATGGCCAGCCACACGTACTGCACGAGGTCAAGTATCGCCGCCCGAGCGATCAGCCGATCCATGCGCTCCCAGCCAGGCGTCATTCCGCAACGGGGCAGCTCACCACCCTTGCCGCGGAGCGTCGCATATGCTCGCCGCTTTCAGGAACCCGACGGCGAAAGGAGCTTGCGATGTGGGCACGTGTGGCGAGGTTCGAGGGTGATCCCGGAGATATCGATGCGAGGGTCCAGAGACTCCGCGCTGCCCTCGATTCGGGCGATCTGCCGTTCGACCTCGGGGACGCGAAATTCCTCCTGCTCGTCGATCACGAATCGGGCGGAATGCTCGGGGTGACGCTGTTCGAGAGCGAGGAGGCGTTGCGCAAGGGCGACGAGGCGATGAACGCGGGGCCCGGCAACGCCGGCAGCCGCGCCTCGGTTGAGTTCTACGAGGTGCCGATCCACACGCTCTAGTTGTGGGCCGCCCGGCCGGCATCGTGCTGCTCGTCGGCTACGGCGCGTTCGTCGCCGTCCGCGTCACCGCCGCCTGAGCGCTCCGGCGGCGGAGGCTCAGCGGACCGTGACGGGAACGCCGGGGCCAACCCGGTGGACGAGCCACTCGAGCGCGGCGTCGTCCAGGCGGACGCAGCCGTGTGACACGGCCGTCCCCGGGACGCCGCCGATGTTCTCGAGTCCGTGCACCGCGATCTGTCCCGGCCCCCCGTCGAACCGCTTCAGCACGTTCGAGCGGGCGCTGAGGGCAAGCGCATACGGCCCTCCAACGGCGGTCGTCGGAAGCTCGACCGACTCCTCCACGAAGAACGTTCCGTGCGGGGTCGGCGTCGCGGGCTTGCCGACGACTGCTCTGAACGTCCGCATCGCGCGTCCAGCCCGGTAGACGACCACGCGCCGGGCGGCCGTCTCGACGACGACATGCCAGTCGGTCATCGCGGCCGCGGTCGCCTTGCCGCCGATCCAGCCCTTGAGCCCGTTCGGCCGGCCCGGGAGCACTACCCTGAGCCAGACGGCGCCAGAGCGGACGGTCCTGCCGACCACGGGCAGCACCGTCTGCTCGCCGGTGATCGGGCGCCGCTCGCGCAACAGCCGCAACCGACTCGAGCCCGACGAGGGCCTGGAGAACGCCTCGTGCGGCCCGAGCAGCACCACCAGCCTCTGCACCGGCTTCACGGGCTTCCGAATGCCCCCGGCCGCCGCCTTCGCGCCGATCGTCGCGGCCGACATCTTGGCAGCGTGCTTCGCGATCGCGTGCTTCTCGATCGGGTGCTTCGGAATCACGTGCTTCGGCGTCGCCTCCCGCAGGGCAGCCGTCGCGTCGGGCAGCCTCGGCGATGCCGCCGGCCGCGCCGCGGGCACGCCCGCGGGAACCGAGCGGCCGGCGGTCACGACCGCCGTCGCGCCGCCTGCCGCCGCGACGGCCAGGAGTGACGTCGCGGCCGGCAGGGCGCGAACGACGGCCCGGAACCCCCGGCCTGCGCGCCGTTTCCTCCGCTGCCAAGCCGGCGAACGGCGCTCCGCGCCCCGATCATCGTCGGCGACCGGCCCCCGGCGCACCACGCCGATCCTCCTAACCGGTGAAGCCGGGGGAGGAGTTGCTCTTGAGCGGCGGCGCAGGCGTCGTGGAGGTGGTCGTCGTCTGCTGGCCGCTGGTCGTCGTCGGGCTCGTCGTGGTCGTCGGAGCCTTGGTCGTGGTCGTGGCCTGCGTCGTCGGAGCCGACCTGGTCGTCGTGGTCGCCTGGGTCGTCGTCGCCGACTTCGTCGTGGCCGGCTTGCTCGTCGTCGTCGCCTTCGTCGTCGTCGTCGCCTTCGTCGTCGTCGGAGCCGGCGTGGACGTCGTCGTCTTCTGGGTCTTCTGGGTCGTGGTCTTCTCGGTCGTCGTCGGCGAAGCGGCACCCGGATGCTCGGCCTGGAACACGAAGGCCGACACATCGTCGATCTGCGTGGAGCTGAGGGTGCCGTTATAGGCCGGCATCGGTGACGGGTACTTCGCCGTGGCGCTCGCGCTCATGACGGCCGCGCCGCCCTTGCTCACCGCCGTGTTGATCGTCGCCTGCGACAACGACACCTTGTCGAGGTTCGGCCCAATCGTCCCCATCGCGCCGGCCGCCGCGAGCGTGTGGCAGGCGGCGCAGTTCGCCGAGAAGACCGCCTTCCCGGCCGCCGGATCTCCCTGCGCCTTCGTCGACGTCGAGCCGAGCGCGATCTGCACTCCGAAGCCGACCGCAGCGAGCACGACCAGCCCCACCAGGCCGCGCCACCCGATCCGCCTCATGAGCGACCTCCCACTGCCGTCTGCGGCCTCGAAGAAACCTGGCTTCCGCCGGTGCGGCCCCCGGTGTACCGAGGGACGCGCGTATCAAAGCACAGCATCTTCCACCTCCCATTGGGTTACGGCGAGCCGGTACCGCTCGTCCGGCTCTCACCAAGACAGTCGTCTGTTCTATTCCTCGATCGAGCGATCGCGAAACCTTCGCGTCCGGCTCGAGTCAGGGTGACCCCATGCATGTTTCGAGGGGCGGCGGCTCGGCTACACGGGTCTCTCATGCCCGGCCCCGGAGACGAGCAGCACTTCGTGTGGGGGCTCCGCACGTCCACCGCCAAGAACACCACCGCCTACGGCTTCTCGCTCGTGGTGGCGGGTTCGTTCGCCGCCCTGACGAAGGCGCACGGTCAGCCGACCTGGCTCGATCTCCTCCTCTTCCTCGCGGGGTCCTGCGGGGGCTTCGCGGCGGTCAACGCCCTCTCCACCCATCCGGAGGGAGTCGCCGGACGAGCCGGAGCTCGTGATCTCGCTCGCCACCTCTCTTAGCATCCTCTCGGTGAGCAGCTCCGTCGGCGCCGCCGCCGGGATCGCGGTGGTGCTTCCGCGCGGGCTTGCCTGGCCGCTCGCAGCACTCGCCTTCACGCTCGCCTACGTCGTCGGGGTCGGGGCCGAGGTCAGGCCTCGTCGCGCGGCGTCATCCGCTCGGAGGGGTCGAAGGCGAGCGTCGACCGGCGGCGCTCCCGCCGGTGGGACCCGGCCGGGGCGCCGATTGAGGGAACCTGGGCGCCCGCCCACATGCACGTCGATGTTTTCCGGCCGCCGGAGACGGGAAAACCCGGGATAATGAGCGAGATGCCTCCCCGGATCGTTGTGCTCTTGGTGACCCGGCGAAGCTCGGGTGTCGGACGGCGGCTGGAGTCGGTGCTCGCCCGTGTCCAGCTGGGAGCGAGTAGCCGGATCGGCATCAGGCGGGTCGACGCCGACGAGCAGCCGGGGCTCGTGCAGCGTCTGGGGGTCGAGGAGATACCGTCGATTGTCATGCTCGACGACCGCCGGCCCGTCGCGGTTCTGCCGGGACGCGCCTCGTTCCGGGAGATCGAGGGTGCGCTCTCGTCTCATACGAGCCGAGCGGCGGGCTCTCCCGCGCAATGACAGAGACCCGCGCGACGGGCGCGAACAGGGTCTCGATCTCGCTCCCCGCCGAGGGATACGCCAACGTCGCCCGGCTCGTCACGGGCGGCTTTACCTCGAGCCTCGCGCTCGGGTTCGACGCGACCGACGATCTCCAGCAGGCGATCGAGCTCGTCCTCCGCCTGATCCCGTCACAGGGTCGATCGGCGACGGTTGCGCTCGTCGTCGGTCCGGACGGCCTGACGGTCACGCTTGGGTCGTTCGCCGGGGAGACGATAACCCGGCAGCTGCAGCGCATTGTTCGCGACGGCCTCGACCTGGAGACGGTCCTCGGGCGCCTCGTCGACCGCATCGAGGTCGTGGACGGGTCGTCGGCGGCGCTCGTGCTCCACCGAAGTCTCGAGGCGACGACGGGTTGAGGGGGCTCGAGCCCGTTTCGGAGACGGACCGCCGCGCGCTTTTGCGCGCCTACCGGGAGCAGGACGATCTCGTCGCCCGCGACCGGCTCGTCGAGGACTTCTTGCCGTTCGTGCGGAGCATCGCGCGCCGGTATGGCGGGCGAGGTGAGCAGATCGACGATCTCGAGCAGGTCGCGGCGGTCGGATTGATCAAGGCGATCGACCGCTTCGACCTCGACCGGGACGTCGAGCTGATGACCTACGTCTTCCCGACCGTCGTCGGCGAGCTGAAACGGCACTTCCGCGACCGGGTCTGGTCGGTCAAGGTCCCGCGGCGCCTCAAGGAGCTGCACCTCCGGGTTTCCCGCCTGCTCGACGAGCTGACCGCGACGATGGGGCGCTCACCGACCGTGGCGGAGCTCGCCGCGGCGGCCGGGATCGACGAGGAGGAGGCCGTGGAGGCGCTCGAGGCCGGGCGCGCGTACTCGTCGAGGTCGCTGACGAGCCCTCTTGAATCCGACGAACGCTCCGAGAGCGGACTGATCGACCTCCTCCAGGACGAGGAGCCCGGCTACGAGGATGCCGAGAACCGTCAGCTGCTCGCCGCCGGCCTGCAGACGCTCGACGAGCGTGAGCGTCGGATCGTGCACCTACGATTCGTCGAGGGGCTGACGCAATCCCAGATCGCGGTCGAGATCGGCATCTCCCAGATGCACGTCTCCCGCCTGATCAGGCGGGCCCTGGAGCGCCTGAGCGAGGAGATCGACGAGCAATGACCAGAGGGGGAGTCACGGCCGGTGAGACACACGACACGGTCGAGCTGCGGATCGACGCCCGGCCCGAGAACCTCGCCCTGGCCCGGCTGGCGCTCGCAGGCGTCGCGGCCCGGGCGGGAGCGCCGGACGAGGTCGTGGCCGATCTCAAGCTCGCGGTGACGGAAGCGTGCACGAACGCGATCCAGCACGCCTATCGCGACTCGGGCGAAAGCGACGAGATCGTCGTTCGCTACACCGTCGGCAGGGGAGTCCTCGCGATCGAGGTGGCCGACTCGGGCGCCGGGTTCGAGACAGACGCGACGGTGCACGAACGCACCCGGAACGAGGAGAATCAGGGGCTCGGGCTCATGATCATAGGCGAGCTCACCGACGAGCTGACGGTCACCAGCGGGAGCTCGGGCAGCAGGATCGCCTTCGCGAAGCGATTCGGCGTCGAGCCCTAGCTACTTCCCCCCGGATCAACGTGGTCGGTAAGTCGTAAGCACTGTTCGGGGGGAGTAGCGAGTGGTCTGACCGGCAACGTTCGCCGGGTCTCCGGCCCGCGACCCAGCGAACCGGGCAACGTTGCCGGTCAAACCACTAGCCGGGGGCGGAACGGCCGGGCCGCTGCAGGTGTGCGACCCCGGCGTCGCGTGCGTCGAAGATCGCAAACACGCGATCGAGGAGCGTGATCTCGAAGATCTTGCGGATGTTGGTGTCCCGGCATGCGATCGCGAGCTCGCCGCCTCTTGACCTGAGCCGCTTGAGGGCGCTCATCAGCACTCCGAGCGTCGTCGAGTCGATGAACGTTGCGTCCGTCAGGTCGACGAGAACGCCGTGCGCACCGCCGTCGATCACGTCGGTCAGCGCCTCCTTCAGGGCGGGAGCAGTCGAGAGGTCGACCTCTCCCACCACGCCGACGCTGGCAAGGCCGTCCGCGAGTGAGACCGTCGTCAGCCTGAACTCCATTTCTCCGAGCAACTTACCGATCGGGTCGAATACCCGGAAAATCCGGATGCCAAACATCCCCAGCCGCAATCCCAGGCTTATCCGGTCGGCTGGAATGACATGCGCACGGCGATCCTGGTGCCGCGCGGGCCCGTTTCGATCGACCAGCCGTCGCTGAGCGCGTCCACGATCTCGAGGCCCCGTCCTCCCTCTCGACGCCGGTTCCCGAGGTTTGCGATGCGCAGCCGCGGGCCCTTGTTCTGCACCCTCAGCTCGGCCGAGTCGTCGAAGAGTCGCAGCTCGAGCCCGATCGCCTCGTGACCGGAGCCGTGGAGGACGGCGTTGTTGACGAGCTCGCTTGCGGCGAGCCGGAGGTCGAACGCGACCCGCTCGTCGCGACGGCCCGCGAGGAGCTCGTCGACCGCGTGCCGGGCGTTCTTCGGCGCCCATGAGCAGGGCTCGAGCCGAAGCCGGCAGGTGCGGAGCGGGCGTCGCGACAGGGCCACCGCATGAGCGGCGCCGGCGCTGGTGCCGTGACGCACCTGCGCGAGGACACGCCGGAGCACGACGATCTGATCCGCGTCGTAGAGGCGTTGGCCGCGCGCCCCGCGGCGTGGGATCACGAGTCGGTAACGTCGTTCCCAGGTGCGGAGCGTGCTCGCAGCGACCCCTAGCTCGCGCGCAACCGCGCCGATCTCGAACAAGCCGGCGCTCATCGGCCACTCTCCTCGTTCCTCACCTGACCGGTCCTTCACCGTTTCGAGGATTCTGAACCTTCCCCGGTCCCTCTTGCGACGACGCCCTCGACCCTCGGCGCCCGCCGTCGACGGCTCCCCGTTCAGTACGCTGACCCGCATGACCCCGGAGGGGCGTCAGGAGGCGGCGGGACAGTGAGCCGCCGCTCAACGGTCGAGCCCACGCCCGATCGCGCGGGGACGACGGCGAGCGAGACCGGGACCACGCTCCTTGCCCGTTACCGCGAGCGAGACGGCGGGAGCCCGATCGAGGGCTTGCTCCACCGGAGCACCGTCTCCTTCCGCCGCCGGCTGGTCGCCGGCGTCGCGCTGGCGGTGCTGCTGCTCGCAGGCATTTCGATCGCGCTGGCCTGGCGCCAGTACGACGACGAGAAGAGCAGGACGCTGACGGACATGGACGCCCGGGTGGTCGCGGTGAGCGCGCTCGTCGACACCTACGTCAACGGGCAGATCGCCACCCTCGACTCGATCGCACGTGCCCCCGCGGTCGTCGGTGGACGGACGGCCGAGATGCGTGCGTACTTCACGCGCGTCCAGCCGGCCGGGGGCACCCTCTTCACGGGCGGGATCGGTTGGATCGATCGCCGGGGCAGTCTGCGGGCGAGCAACATCCCGGGGGCGTCACAGTCCCTCCGGGTCTCCGGCCGTGAGTACTTCCAGCGGGTGCTCGCAACCGATGCGCCCCACGTGAGCGCCGGTCTGAGCGACGCGCCGAACAAGAAGGCGGTCGTCGTCATCGCCGTCCCGACCCACTCCCCCTCGGGCCAGGTCTCCGGCGTGCTTGCGGGAGCCGTTCTCCTGAAGAGCATCGGCGAGAGCACGCAGGCGCTCCATCTCGGCTACAGCGGCCTGCAGGTGATCGACCGGGACGGGCAGCTCCTGCTCCCCGCGCTCGCGACCGTCGCGAACAGACCTCTGTACGCACGGCTCCGGCAGCAGCACGGGGGTTTCCTGTCGTCGTCTCCCGGACTCGACGGTCACGGCGACGATGCCCTCGCGTTCGCGACCTCCGGCACGACCGGCTGGCTGGTCGTGCTCGAGCGTCCACGGTCCGAGCTGTTCGCTTCGGCACAACGGGCGCTCGTCCTCGATTTCACCTCGATCGGAGTGGCGGTGCTGCTGGTCTTCGGGCTCCTCGGCATCGTCCTGTGGCGATCGCGCAGGGAGACGGAGACCCGGGACGCGCGCGCACGCTCCTGGACCGACCTCACCCGCGCGCTCGCCTCGGCCGCGACCCCCGGGGAGCTCGCCGAGGCGCTGCTCGCCTCACTCGCCGGGGCGTTCGACGACGCCGTCGCGATCGTCTCCCTCAGTGACGGCTCCGACGTCGGCGTCCGGGTCGTGAGCAAGGGCAAGCGGTCGCGACGGATCGCCGGCAGCGCGACGGCCCTGGAGTCGACCTCGCAGCTCGCAGAACACGGCCCGGGCACATGGCTGCTCAACCGCGAAGAGGCGCTACGCGAAGTCCATGAGCTCTCGGGAAGGCGGTTCAGGGCCCTGCACGGGCTCCCGATCCTCGACCGGGGTCGACGGCCGGTCGGATCCATTTCCCTTGTCTTCCCGGCAACGGTGCTGGAGGCGAGCGAATGGGCACTCCTCGGCGCGTTCGCCGACCAGGCCGGCCAGGCGTTCGAACGGGCGGCGCTCTTCGAGCGTGAGCACGATCTCTCGGTGCGCCTGCAGCGGAGCCTGCTGCCCGATCGTCTGCCGAGCACGGACGGCGTCGAGCTCGAGGGTCATTACCGTGCAGGCACGGCCGCGGTCGAGGTCGGCGGCGACTGGTACGACGCCGTGCGGCGGCCCGACGGGCTCGTCCAGATCTGCATCGGCGATGTCAGCGGCAAGGGGATCGACGCGGCGACCGTGATGGGGCGCCAGCGGACCACCTTTCAGGTCTGCGCCCATGACTGCGTCTCGCCGGCGGAGATCATCAGGCGCATGATCCGCCATGCCGACGGCGACGAGATGATCACCGTCGCCTGCGTCAGCCTCGATTCCTATACCGGCGAGATCGTGTACTCCTGCGCGGGTCATCCGCCGCCGCTGCTCGTCGACCGCGGCTCCGGTCGCACGATCCGGCTCGACCGGGCGAGCGCGCCGCCGATCGGTGTCGCGGAGTTTGCGGACGTCGTCGAGGCGCGGCTCCCGGTCACGAGCCCGGCCGTCCTCGCGATGTACACGGACGGCCTGATCGAGCGACGTGGGGCCAACATCGACGAGGGGATCGACTTCCTCGCATCGGTGCTCGCCGACGCGCAGGAGGTCACTCCGGACGGAGTGCTGAGGAGCGTCGGCGATGCGCTCGGCGAGCCCGACGACGACGTCGCCCTGCTGGTCGTCCGCCTGAACGGGATCGCCGCTCGCTTCGAGGCCGAGGTCCCGGCCGAGCCGGCGTCCCTGCCCGTCCTGCGTCGCCGTCTGCGCGCCTGGCTCTCACACCAGCAGCTCGACGACGAGGAATCTTCCGAGATCGTCCTTGCGGTCAGTGAGGCTTGCAACAACGCGATCGAGCATGCATATCGCGATCATCAGGACGGAAGGGTGAAGCTGATGATCGCCGAGGAGGGCGAGACGCTCCGGATCCTCGTCGAGGATCACGGCAGCTGGCGGGCCGAAGAGCCGGGCGGCGAGCGAGGGAGGGGCATCGTCCTGATGCAGCGCCTGATGGGCTCGGCGACGATCGAGACCGATGCCGACGGGACACGGGTGACCCTCGAGCCGCGTCTCCGGCGCACCGGGGCGGGAGCTGCTCGAGCAGCGGCGCGCGAGCGCTCGTAAACGGCGGAGCAAGACCCGTCTGATAGCGTGGTTCGAAGTTGTTGACCGTCGACCCAGCATGACGGACACGCCGTTCGAGTTCCGGCATTCCAGGGTCGCGGAGGCCGCGATCGTGGCCGTCTTCGGTGAGATCGACATGGCGACGGCGCCGGAGCTTGCAAGCGCGATCGAGTCGGTCGGCGACGGGGCGGGTCGTGTCGTGGTCGATCTCTCCGAGGTGACCTTCCTCGACTCGTCGGGGCTGAACGCGCTCGTCCACTGCCAGCGCGCCCTCGAAGCGCGGCAGATTGCCTTTCGGGTGGTCAGCCCGGCAAACCACTTGATCCGTCGGGTATTCGAGATCGCGCAGCTGACCGTCCCGCTCGGGCTCGTCGAGTCGCTCGGCGAGGCCCTCGCCTAGAGGTCTGCCGGGATGTACCGTCCGGGCCGTACCGCCCGCGGCGGGCCTTTGTCAGCCTTGTCGAACCGTCACTGTTTCCGACTGTTGACCGCCCGCCTGAGCTCGTCCTTGCTCATGCGGGAGCGGCGCGGGACGTCGAGGGAGCGCGCCTCCTCGTAGAGCTGCCGGTATGTCCTCCCCTTCGACCGATCGGTGCCCGAACGGCGCCCGCCTCGTTGGCCCGATGACAGGTCTGTTCGCGACAGTCTCGAGGCCCTGTCGGCCTCGCCGGCCCGGGCGCGCTCCTTGTTGACCGTCCTGGCGGCGATCTCCTCGGCGCGCCGCTCGGATGCCCCACTCCGGAGCTCGCTCTCCTTGATGTGCTCGTACTGGCGCGCTCGCTTCGTGCCTTTCGCGGTGCCGCGTGGCGGCATCCCTCATCACCTCCTGGTTCGAAGTTCTCTTCCCGGCAAGACGGGACTCCGCACCTGCCTACCCGTGTCGCAGGCCGGGGAAACGCCGCCCCACCGGCACCGCCGGCAGGTTTGGATTCGCAGCGGCGGGGAATGCTGGAGGTGATGCCGGATGCCGCCCCACCGCCCCCGTACGGGGCGTATGCCTCGATCATGGGCGTGTTCATCGGCGGCGTCGCACTGACGGGCTTGGTCGCGCGGCGGCTCGGGCGGCTCGACTCCCCACCCGTCACCCTCGATCTCGTGCTCCTCGGCCTCTCGACCTTCAAAGCCGCAAGGACGCTCGCCCGCGACGAGGTGACGAGCTTCATCCGCGAGCCGTTCGTCGAGGGGACGCCTGCAGCTCCCGAGGAGGAGCACCCTGTCCCGACCGGCGATCTCCGGCAGGCAATCGGCGAACTCGTGACCTGCTCCCGCTGCATCGGCACCTGGGTCGCAGCGGGTCTCACGGCAACCGATGCGCTCGCTCCCCGGTTCGGCCGCGTGCTGACGGTGTCGCTCGCGCTCGGCGGAGCAAACGACTGGCTCCAGGCCGGCTTCGCTGCGCTGACGAGCTGGGCTAACCGGCTCCAGAGCGCCTCGACCGCTCCCTGACCGCATGGGATCGTCGTTCAATCATCGTCGTAGCCGAGACCCGGACCGTCAGCCCCGCCTTTCCCGTTGGGGCGGGCGCGCTCGTGCTCGTGTTCCTCGTCTGGCTGGGCCGGCGCGAGCGCGAGCTCGCGGACCAGGAGGCTAGTGGTCTGACCACTAGTGCTCGCTCCGCCGGTGGCCGGCGGGCAGCAGGTACCAGGTGGCGGTCACGGTTGCCCCGACGAGTCCGGCGGTGACCGAAGCGGCGATCTCGCCGAAGAGCACGTCTCCGACGAGGAAGATCGCCACCGTGATCCCGGCGCCGAGGAAGCCGGAGCCGATCAGGAAGAAGCGATGGGCGATGCGGATCACTCCCGGCTTGTCTCCCTGCTCCCAGCGGAAGCGGTGGTAGACCGACGGGGCCATCAGAAGCACCGTGCCGGTCGCGGTCAGGATCAGACAGAGGAAGAGCGTGATGCGCTGGAGCCGCGTCACCCCGCCGAAGCGCGTCGCGAATGGGACGGTGAGCAAGAACCCGAGCAGCACCTGCGCGCCCGGCAGCGCGACCCGCAACTCTGCGAGAAGCTCTATCAGTTGCCGGTCGGACCGCTGCTTCTCCGTCTCCTGCACGCTCACACCTTTCAGGTCTACCCGGCCGATCGACCGGAGTAACGGGACCTCGGTAGGCGGTTCGCCGCGTCACCCCTGCGCCGTGCCCTGCCCGGGCTATGCCGGCTTTCCGGCGGCCGGCCCTGCCTCCGGTGCCTGCTCCCCTTCGTCGGCCTCCCGTGCCACGCGCTCGGCGCGGCGGCGCTCGCGCGCGACCAGCTCACCGCGCTGCAGTTCGACGCAGACCCGGTGGGTGATCAGCAAGGCGACGATCGGCCCGACGACGAGCAGCACACGGAACACCCAGATCTGGCTCCTGTAGGAGGCGTTGAAGAGCACGTCGATACGGTCGGCGCCGCCCGCCACGAAGACAATCATGACCCAGGTGACGAACCCGGTCCCGACCGCGGTGCGCCACGGCGCGTCCCGTGGCCGGTCGAGGAGATTGTGATGAGAGGTGTCGCCCGTCACGCGACGCTCGATCAGCGGCCAGAGATAGAGGAAGCCGAACACGAGCGCCGGGAAGGCCACACCGCCCCAGAAAGGGTTCGGCGCCACCGTATAGCGGCCGATCGTGAAGTCCCAACCGGGTAACAGGCGGAGGGCGCCGATCAGCCAGCCGAGGTACCAGTCGGGCTGGGCGCCGTTTGTCGAGATGTAGGTGTGGTAAGGCCCCCAGAGCCAGATCGGATTGATCTGGACGAGCCCGCCCAGCAGGAGCAGGATCCCGGCAACGGCGAAGAAGAGGCCGAGCGAGCGCGGCACCTGCCCCGGGAACAGCGGCACCCCGAGGAGCTTGCGCTCGCTCTGGCGCCGGTCCTGCCTGAACTGGGTGTGGTGCCGGAGCGCGACCAGCGCGAGATGGGCGCCGAGCAATACCCCGATCAGCGCAGGGATCAGGAAGACGTGGGCGATGTACATGCGCGGGAAGAAGGCATGACCACCCGGGAAGGGGCCGTCCCAGACGAGTGAGCCCAGGTTCGCCCCGACGAACGGGATCGAGAGGGCGACGCCGTTGCCGATTGCGAGCCCCATGCCCGAGAGCAGATCGTCGACGAGCGAGTAGCCGAGGTAGCCCTCGAGCAGCGACGCGACGAGGATCGTCAGCCCGATCCAGTACGTGAGGTCACGTGGCTTGCGGTACGCGCCGGTGAAGAAGATCCTCATGAAGTGGAGGACGATCGCGGCGATGAACACATCGGCGGCCCAGTGGTGGGTCTGCCGGATCAGCAGGCCCGCCTTGACGGTGGTCGAGATGTCGAGCACCGACCGGTAGGCCTCGCTCATCTCCTGCCCCTGCAGCGGTGGGTACGGCCCGTGGTAGACGACCTGCGCCGTCCCGTCCTGGTAGAAGAGCGCCAGGTATGTGCCCGTCACCACCAGGACGACGAAGGCGTAGAGCGCCACCTCCCCGAGCAGGAACGACCAGTGGTCCGGGAACAGGTAGCGCAGCGTCTTGCGCAGGAACGGCGCGGTCCCGCTGCGCTGGTCGAGGAACCGGACGGCTTTCCTGATCACGAGCTCGGCTTCCTGAGGCGCACGCCCCACCAGGAGGGTCCGACCGGCTCGTCGAAGTTGCCGCCCGCCCGCAGGTAGCCGCCGCGGTCGACGAGGAGTGGCAACATGGGCAGCTTCCGTCCGGCCGGACCGAACGTGACCGTGCCTCCGGTGGCGGGATCGAAGGTCGAGTAGTGGCAAGGGCAGACGAGCGCCGGCGGCGGCTCATCCGGCCGGAAGAGTGGCGCTCGGTAGAGGGAGATCGCACAACCGGCGTGGGTGCAGATCTTCGAGTAGGCGACGATGCCGTCCGCGTCGTAGCCGGCGTTTGCCGGAGGCAGCTCGAGCCGGGCCGGCGGGAGCCGCACGAGCACCAAAGGCGAGCCGAGCTCCTCCCGGTCGGCATGCTCGGGGAACGCCGTGTAGAACATGTCCTGTTCGATGTCGCTCACCCGGTATCGCCGCCCCTGCTCGTCGACGAGGCGGCGTCCCCGGCGCCACGGCGTCCGGTAGAAGCGCGCCAGGTCGAGGACCGGCCCGAGCGACGCGATCGGCGTCACCACCGCCACGACCAGCGCTGCTCCAGTGCCCCCGAACGCGAGCCGGAGCAGCCGCCGTCGGGTCACCCGGCTACCGCTCTCCGCGACCAGACGTGCAACCAGCTCCTGCTCCTCGCGGTGCTCGACCGCCGGATAGCCCTCCTGAATCTCCTCGGTGACCACGAGGCGGCGGCCGATCACGATCAGCGCCGCCCCGACGAGCAGGAACGAGAGCCCGAGCGACGCGCCGAGCAGCTGCGTCCGGCGGGGCAGCCGGTCGAGGGCGTAGGTGGCGACGAAGGCGACGGCGCAGAGGGCTCCGGCGAGGAGCAGCGTCAACACGACCCGCTCGGCGCGCGGAGCCTTCGACCCGCGGGGCACGAGTAGCTCCCGTTCGACGCGCGGGGCCTTCGACCCGCGGGGCATGAGTCGCTCCCGCATGCCCCGGAAGAGCAGGTGCCGGCGCCACAAGAGCAACGCGGCAGCCGCCGCAAGCATTCTCCCGACCCTAGCCTTCATCGGCTCCGAGCCTCTTACCGATCACGAGACAGACACCGACCAGCGCGACGGCCGCGACGAACCAGGTGACGAGGCCTTCGGGCACCGGCCCGAGGTGGCCGAGCGCCCAGCCGCCCGCGTCGTCCGGATGCTTGGCGTACTGGACGTACGCGACGATCGAGTCGAGCTCGGCGTTCGAGATCGCTTTCGTCGAGAAGCGCGGCATCACGTACGGGCCGATCCGCACCGCCTCGGCGATCTGCGTCGGTGAGTCGTCCTCGAGCGGCGGCGGCACGGCGCCGGTCACATAGCCGCCTTCGGCGACGATCTGGTGGCAGCCGGCGCAGTCGTTCGTGAAGAGGTGCAGACCCTCGGCCAGGTTGCCTCGCTCCGGATGAGGTGTGGGGATCGCGGGCCCCCTACCGAGCGACGCGACGTAGGCGACGAGCGCATCGATCTCGTCGCTCCTCAGGAGGACACGCGCCCGCCTCGGCTGGAGCCCCACGTGCGGGAGCGGCATGTACCCGGTGCGGAGGTAGAAGTCGGCAGCGAGGGCACCGACCCCCTGCAGCGGCGGGGCGATCCCCTGCTGCTGAGCCTGATCGCGAAGCGGGCCGGCGCCGATCCGGTCCGGGCCCGACCTGCGCACCCCGAGCCCGTTCGCGCCGTGGCAGGAGACGCAGTAGCGGCCGTACAGATCCTTGCCGCGCTTCACGAGCTCATTCGGGGAGGGAGCGGCCGCGCCGTCGGGCGAAAGCGCGAGCGCGACGAGCGCCGGGCAGACGGTCAGCGCGGCGACACACATGGCAGCCGGGACGATCGACCGCCGGCTCATGCCTGCCTGCAGGCGATGTCGAAGATGGACGCGAAGCCATCGAGCAGGACGATCGCCAGGAAGATCGCGTTCGCCGCCAGCGCCGCGGCGCTGAAGAAATGCAGGCGCGAACGGCGCGCCGCTCCGGGCCCTTCTTCCTCGCGAGGCGGCCCGTCGCCGAACTCCGCCCCGCGCGTGCGCGCGAACACGACGGCTGCGCACCCCTCGGCGGCGAGGACGACGGCGACCGAGGTCGCCGTCAGCGTCACCTGCCAGGTGTCGTTGGCGATCCCGAAATCGGGCCCACCGCCGGCCGCGTTGCACTCGGCGAGGGTGACTCCGTAACCGACGACGTGCTCCGCGGCCCAGGTCAGCGCGCCCGCCAGCAGGCCGACCCACTGCAGGATGCCAAGCGACCGCAGGCTCATGCGCGTGCCGAGAGAAGCGTCCCGATCACGACCAGCGTGATGAGGTTGACGGCATGCCAGTACCACGCGACCGCCTGGGCGGCATTCGCCCGGTAGGTCGTGAGGCCTCGTGCGAGCTTCAGGAGCAGCCAGGCGTCGAGGAGCAGCCCGGCGAACACGTGCGCGTGGTCGGCGCCGAGCATCGTGTAGTAGATCGAGCTGTACGCGTCGCGCGTGACGTCGAATGTGTGCAGCTGAGCGCGGTAGTCGTGCAGCTCGTACGCGAGGTAGCCGACCTGGACGACCATCGCCACGGCGAGCGAGCGCCGGGCGACGACCAGCCTGCCTGCCCGGGCGGCACGCGAGGCGAGCTGCATCGGCACGCTTGTCGCGGCGAGACACCCGACGAGGATCAGCGGCACGAGCAGCTTCGGCGCGGGTATCCCGACTGGAGGCCAGGACGCGGCGTTGAAGCGGAGGAAGAAGTAGGTGCCGACGAACGTGCCGAACAGGGTGCCCTCGCTCGCGATCAGCATCACCATCCCCCACCAGGCGATCGGTCGACCGAGCCGGCGCTCGAGCGCCCAGGCAACCGCGGCCGCGTCGGTCGCCTCGCTGGTGCGAGGGACGCCCGGCAGGGAGCCGGCGCCGGCAACGGTGTCGGTCATGACTCCCGCGGCTCCTTCGCGTGCCAGCCGAGCAGCGCGAGCAGGCAGAGGATGCCCATGATCCCGGCGGTGCCGAACTTGCCGATCACGAGCATCACGAAGACCAGGCTGAGCGCGAGCGCGAGCAGGATCGGCCAGGGCGAGTCGTGCGGCATCTCGACGATCTCGGCGAACGTCCCGTCGACCGGCGTCACCACCGCCTGCTCATGGCCGCGGTCGAGCAGCAGCACCCCTTCGGCGAGCCGGCGCCTATCCTCCTCGCGGTCGGCGGCATCCCAGTTCGCATACGCGCTCGACACCTTCGGGACGACCGGGTAGTTATAGGCGGGCGGAGGCGAGCTCGTCGTCCACTCGAGCGTTGCGCCGTGCCAGGGATCCGGGCCCGCCTCGGCACCCCTGAAGTAGCTGACGGCCAGGTTCCCGAGCAGGAGCAGGATCCCGGCGAGCGTCACGAATCCGCCGATCGTCTCCGCCAGGTTGTAGACCGTCCAGCCCAGCCCGCTCGGGTACGTGTACTGGCGCCGCGGCATGCCGAGCAGGCCGACGATGTGCATCGGGAAGAAGAGCAGGTTCGTGCCGACGAAGATGACCCAGAAGCTGATCTGGCCGGGGCGCTCGAAGTAGAGCCGGCCGGTCACCTTCGGGAACCAGTAGTACATGCCGCCGAAGATCGGGAAGACCGCCGCCCCGAAGATGATGTAGTGGAAGTGGGCGATCACGAAGTACGTGTCCGTGACCTGCTGGTCGAACGGGATCGCAAGGAACATGATCCCGGTCAGGCCGCCGGTCACGAACATGAAGATGAACCCGGCGATGAAGAGGAGGGGAGTGCGGAAACGCGCCTCACCGGTGATCATCGTCATGCACCAGGCGAAGACCTGGATCGTGCTCGGGATGACGACGAGGGCGGTCGCCGCCGCGAAGAAGGTGAGCGTGATCGTCGGCAGCCCGGTGGAGAACATGTGGTGGGCCCAGACCCCGAAGCCGATGAAGACGACCAGCACCTCGGCGGCCGCGACGAGTGGGAAAGCCGTTACGCGCCGCTGGGTGAACGCGGGGATGATCTCGGTCGCGATCCCGAAGGTCGGGACGATCAGGATGTAGACCTCCGGGTGCCCGAAGATCCAGAACAGGTCCTGCCAGAGGAGCGCGGAGCCTCCCCGGGCGACGTCGAAGAAGTGCGTGCCGACGTTGCGGTCGAGGAAGAGGAAGATCGCGTCCGCGGTCAGCGCCGGCAGGGCGAACAGCAGCCCGAACGCCGCAGCGAGCATCGCGAAGCAGAAGAGCGGGATCCGGTTGAACGACATGCCGGGCGCCCGGGACTTGAAGATCGTGACGATGAACTGCGCGGCGGTCAGGCTCGAGGCGATGCCGTTGAAGACGAGCCCGAGGCAGTAGAAGTCGATGTTGCGACCCGGGTCGTACGTCCGGCTCGCGAGCGGGACGTAGTCGAACCAGCCGGCGTTCGGAGCGGCTCCGAGGAAGAGGCTGGTGTAGACGAAGATCCCGGAGGCGAGGAAGATCCAGTACGCGAGCGCGTTCATCCGCGGGAACGCCATGTCGCGGGCGCCGAGCATCAGCGGGAGCAGGTAGTTGCCGAAGGCTCCCGTCGTCATCGGGATGATGAAGAAGAAGATCATCGTGATCCCGTGCATCGAGAAGAGCTCGTCGTAGGTGCCCGGGGAGACGACGGTGGCGTTCGGCTGGGCGAGCTGGGTGCGCATGATCAGCGCCTCGACGCCGCCCGTGCCGAAGAAGACGAGCGTCGTCCAGAAGTAGAGGAGGCCGATTCGCTTGTGGTCGGTGGTCGTCAGCCAGCCGAGGAGGCCCGGGCGGGCTCGCCACATCTGCTCGAGCAGCTCGATGCGCTCGGCGGCGGCCGGTGTCGGCGGTGTCGCGATCGCAGTCACTCGAGCCCCCGGAGATAGGCGACGAGCTCGCGCGCCTGCTCGTCGGTGAGCTCGACGTCGGGCATCTGGTTGCCGGGCTTGATCCGCTGGGGGTTGCGGATCCAGTCGGCGAGCTCCGCTGCCGTGTTCGGGATGGTCAGCGCCGCAAGGGTCGTCCGCCCTGCGACATGGGTGAGGTCGGGGCCGGTGGTTCCGTCGGCGGCTGTGCCGCGGATCCGGTGGCAGTCCGAGCAGGCACCGGCCATGAACACTTGCTCGCCCTGCCGAGCGAGGGGCGTCAACGGCGGCGGCGCCGGCCTGCCCTGCGCCGCGAGCCAGCGTCGGAACACGGCCGGCGGGTCGGCGAAAACGTAGAGCCCCATGTGCGCGTGCTGGAGACCGCAGAACTCGGCGCACTGGCCTCGGTACCGTCCGACCTTGTCGGCGTAGAGCTCGATCGCGTTCGTCGTACCGGGGATCGTGTCGATCTTCCGGTTCAGCCTCGGCACCCAGAGGCTGTGGATGACATCGGCGGTCCGCACCTCGAGCCGGACCGGCGTCCGCACCGGAATATGGATCTCGTTCGCAGACACGGCGGTCGTCCCGGGATAGCGAACCTCCCACCACCACTGATGTCCGATCACGAGCACGGTCAGCCGGGTCGCCGCACTCGCCGGCGCCTCCGTCGTCCTGATGAGGAAGATGTCGGAGATCACGAACAGGGCGGCGAGCACGGCGATCGGGAACACGATCCCGGCTCCGATCACCACGTACCAGGCCTGCCTCTCGCCGGGGTTCGGGCCGTTATCGCTCCCGAAGCCCCGCCGCCTGCGCCGCTTCCAGGACCAGAGCAGCAGGCCCACCACGAGCGCCAGGCCGATCCAGGCGCCGACCATCATCCACCAGAAGAGGCTTGCAATGTCGCGTGCCTGGTGGCTCTGGGGTGCAAGCGCATTCTGCTGCGTCCCGCAGCCTCCGGCGAGCAGTACGAGCAGCGGAGCGGCAACCGTCCCTGCCGTCCGGCGCGCACGCATCCGGCCGTTTCCGGCGGCCGGATCGCCTCGCGCGGGAGCGACCGCCCCCGGAGAGCTCCGGCCGCTCACGGGAGCAAGCTGCCGCGGACTGACCAACCGGCACCGGCAGGCGCACCGGAGATCAGAAGGCGCCGCGGGCTCATGAGATCCTCGCGTGCCCGGACAGGCGTCTCTTCGCGCCGCTCGGGCCCGCCGTCGCCGGCGGCCTCGGGCGAGAGAAGCCCGGTCGGCGATCGTGCATACGCGGACTCGAACACGATGGTGGGCGTTCCCGGGTGCTGGGAACGCCAAACATGCCAGTCGGCGAGCCCGACACCGCCCGCACAAGCGGAGTGTTTCGAGTCCGGCGCGGGCGGGAATGCTTCACCGGAGAATGCCAGGGCACCAAGTCGACGACGTCTGGCAAGTGTGCTTCGAACAGGAGGGAGGCGGCGTCAGATGCCAGGTCTGGAAATGTCCGCGTACCGGGGGTTCCGTGATCTCGCCAACGGCCGGAAGAAGACCGTGAGCTTGATCGCACGACGGGGCTGGAACACGCCCATCACCGGCTGGGTCGCGCGCGCCGAAAAGATCCTGCTGCCCGGCGCGGGCAAACGTTCGCGGGGGAGGCGCGCAATTCTCGGCGTGACGGCCGGGGTGGCCGTCGTTGGCCTGGCGGTGGCTGCGGGAATCGTGCTCCGGGCGACCGGGAGAACCGGGCCGGACGACGCGAGCACACCTGCGCCGCCCACGCCGCGCCCGGATCCCGGCGCACCGTTCCCGCCGCCGGTGCCGCAGCCGCCTGACCCGGACCCGGGTCGCCCCAAGCCGCTCGATCGCTCGGGCGGTGGCTAACCTCGTGGCGGCGCCGGTCGCCAGAACGCTCGACATCGTCCCGCGCAAGCTCGTGATCGCGCCTCCACGGGAGAGGTCAACCGATTGCGTCGGTGAGTTCTGCGTGTGTCGGCCGTGGACGAGGAACGACGATCAGCCCGACACCGCGTTGGCGATGAAGGCGACAAGGTCGGTAAGGTTCTGCTCGGAGATCGTCTGGCCCTAGCTACCCGGCATCAGGTTCTTCTCATATCCCTTGGCGATGTAGGTGTTGAGGTCGACGATCGACCGGCGGATGAAGGCGGTCAGGCTGATGCCGGCCGCCTGCCCACTCTGCCATCACCGAGAGACCGCCCGGCCCGGAGCGTGACGAGCCCTGCCAGCGCGCCGTCATACCGGCCTGAGGTTCCTGCCAAACCGTTTCGCCGTCGGCGGCGACGGGTCAGCTCGTGCGGAGCTCGACGCTGAGCCGGTCGAAGTCGGCGATGAGCTCGAAGCTTCCGCGCCGGACGCGAAGGATCCGTGCTTCCTCATCCGCTTCGGTCGTGAGCATCGGAGGAAGCTCGTGTCGGATGGTCAACAGGTTCTCGTAGAAGGCGCGAAGCTCGGCATCGCCGCTCTCGGGGTGAATCCTGGAGGCGGTGTATGTCTCGAGCGCCTGGGGGTCCGGGAGCTTCTCGCCGGCGAACGAATCGAAGCCCGCGAATTCCCTTCGCCTGCCCTCGCGAACCGTTCGGGCGAGCTCGGGATCGTCGTGATCGGTGAAGTAGAGGAACGGCGCTCTTTCTCCGTGCTCCTCGCCCTGGAACAGCAGCGGGATTTGCGGAGCGAAGAGCAGACAGGCGGCTGCGAGTCGTCGGGTTTCGGGCGGTAGCCGGTCGCCGAAGGCTCGGTTTCCGACTTGGTCGTGATTCGAGGCGCAGATGACGAGTCTGCTAGCGGGTTCGCCGTGGTAGGCGCGGGCGAGGTCGGAGATCGTGCCGTAGGGGGCGTAGTAGCCGTCCCGCTCCCCGGTGAGGAGCGCATGCAGTGCGTGGTGGAAGTCGTCGGCCCACTGGGCGTCGTGGCCCCATTCTTCAAGCGGGCGACGGTCTCCGATCGCCATCTCGGCGATGACGACGGCGCCCGGATGTTCGGTGCGGACGCGATCGGCGAGCTCGCGCAGCACGTGTGGGTTGGTCTCGTCGAAGATCGCGTGGGTGGCGTCGAGCCTCAGCCCGTCGACGCGGTAGTCGCTGACCCACTGCTCCGCGTTCTGGATCGCCCACTCGCGCACTCCGCGCCGGGAGTAGTCGAGCGCTCCTCCCCAGAACGTCTCGTGCCGGTCGGTCACGTACGGACCGAACCTTCGGACGAGCTCGCTGCCCGGGCCGATGTGGTTGTAGACGACATCGAGGATCACCGCGAGCCCGTGTGCGTGGGCGGCATCGACGAGGCGGGCAAGTCCCGGGGGGCCACCGTAGGCGCGGTGGGGCGCATAGAGGAAGACGCCGTCGTAGCCCCAGCCGCGTTCGCCCGCGTCAGGGTCTTCCAGATCAGGTAGAGCTTGGCCGTCTCCTCGCGCACCGGCGTCCCAAGCAGCATCAACAGCATCACGACCTTGCGACGGAGGGGGTGGTTGAGCACCGACTCGGCCTCGCTGGTCGTAAATCCGGTTCCCGTGAAGGCCGACCGGGACTGGAAGCGGGCGTGCTGCCGCGACATGCCAGAGGCGACCAGCACCACGGTCGCGACGCGGGTGATGACGAGCGATACGGCAATGACGAGCAGGAACGACGCGATCGCGATCACCCCCATCGTCTACCCCGAAAGCGTCCTCGTCAGTCCCGTGCCGGAAATGCCGGCAGCAGCGTCTTGAAGGTTCAGCGGATGGGCTGAACGGCGATGCGGTAGACGCCGGTGGACGCTCGGTTGACGCTGAAACAGACCCTGTGCGGCGCTCGTTGTTCGGCCGGCGTGATTGAGCCGAGGACGCCTTGACGACCTGTTCGACGAAGGCCTCCTCGAGGGTGCGGCCACTGACGAGGAGGCGATGGTAGAGGGCGACGAAGAGGAGGTCGTGGAGGAGCTCAGGGGGACATCCCTGGGCAGGTCGGAACTGGCGCGTACCAGCGCCCAGCTCGACTGCGCTTGGCGTGCTGTTCGTCGCGGCGAAGCGGCTGCAGCCGCCCGGTGAGCTGGTGGTCTGACCGGCAACGTTGACCGGTTTCCGGGTCGCGAGCACCAAGTCGGAGTCCGTCATCGTCCGTAGGCAAGGCTGGTTGCCTTGACAAGGACGAGGGCGGGCTATGGCGCAGCGTGATCGCGGGCCAGAGACCCGGCGAACGTTGCCGGTCAGACCACTAGCCCCGGACCGCTCGATCGCTCGGGCGGCGGCTGACCACCCTCCGATCTCTTCCCGGCACCCGGTACCGGGAAGCTCGACGTCCTCCTACGCGAGCTCGAAGATCATGCCGGCGGGATACAAGGATGCCGACGGCGGAGCGTCGCGAACGCCCGTGTACGAAGGCGTCCGTCAGACGCGCTTCTGACCGGTCTCGATCGAGACGCCGGAGAACTCCACCTCGACTCGCTCTGCGAAGCGGCGACCGTTCTCACGGTCGTGGCGCATGAACGTCGGCGGCTCGATCCTGACGAGGAGGCGGTAGTCGCCCGGATGCGGAACGGTCCAGTTACGGCCGTAGTGATAGAGCCACGGGTGCCAGAGGAACGGCTGGAGATGGCGGCCGACCTCGGCTCCGTTCGCGTCGATCAGGGCGACGGCGACCTCGAGGCCGGGAATGAAGCGCCCGTCGGCACGGTCGCGCACGCACACCTCGACGTGACAGTTCTCCTCGATCGGGTTCTCCCAGACGAGCTCACCGTCGTCGCCGCGGCGCCACATTCCTTCGGCCTCCTCGACCGCGACCCCGATCTCGTAATCGCCCGCACGCCGGGTGAGGACGCCCGAGTCGGACTCCGCGTCCATCGCGGCAAGCGCCTCTGCAAGCGCCCTCCCCTGTCGTCTGGCCAGATCGAGCTGGGCTGCTGTCGACTCCTCGCTCGGGCGTAGCTGCTGCTGGGCGCTGTCGGTCATCCTGGCCTCCTCGTCGAGTTCTGGTGTCCGTCGTATCCTGTTCCCCTCCGGGCGGGCGGCGAAACCGCCGCCGGGCCGGCCCGTGATCAGCCCGAGACCGCGTTGGCGATGGAGGCGACCAGGTCGTTGAGATCCCGACTGGAGATCGTCTGCCCGTAGGCGTCCGGCATCACGTCCTTCGGGTATCCCTGGCGACACGGGCGTTGGGGCAGACGATCCTGAGGCAATCATCGGCGTGAATGGACAGATCAGCCGCCGGCGCCTGAGGCCGCCGCCGTTGCCGAGGCGGTGAGAACGCGGCCGGAGGGGGCGGCCCCGGTGAGCCCCCTCCGGCCGGTCGGTCGCCCCGGGCCCGCGTCAGGCGGTCCCGGCAGCCTTGAGATAGGCGCGAACCCGACCCGGCGTCATCGGCGCCCGGCGGATGCGGACGCCCGTCGCGTCGAAGAAGGCGTTCGCGATCGCGGCGGCCATCGGAGCGGTGGGCGGCTCGCCCGATCCGGTCGCGAGGAGCCCGTCGGCCGCCACGGTGCCGCTGTCGACGGCCGGGATGTCGGTGCGCTGGATCACCGAGAAGGTGATCTTCGGCGCGTCCTTGAACCGCATGATCGGGTACGAGACGAAGTCGTGGCTCAGGGAGCGGCGCTGGTTGAACGTCACCTCCTCGAAGAGCGCGCGGCTCGCGCCCTGCGTGATGCTCCCGACCGCCTGGTTCTCGATCCCGCCGAGGTAGACCCCGAGACCGGTGTCCTGCGCACCGTAGGCGTGCTCGAGAACGACCTTGCCGGTCTTCTTGTTCACCTGAACGTCGGCGACAATACCGGTCATCGTCTCGGCGTAGCCGCCGAGCGCGAGACCGCGGCCCGTCACGACGTTCGAGCCGGACAGGTTGGAGGCGGCCACCTTCGGCTGCCAGTTCGAGATCCTGGCGACCTCGGTCAGGACGTTCGTCCAGCGGTCCCAGGTCAGTGCCAGGCCGCGCGACTTCTCGATCGCGTTGCTCGTGATGTTCTGCAGGCGGAACTGGTACGGGTCCATGTTCGCCGCGTGCGCGAGCTCGTCGATCATCTGCTCGAAGCCGAACAGCGTCTGGGGTGCGTTCGGAGCGCGCAGGAACGCCACTGTGAAGTAGTTGTTCTCGAGCGGCAGCGACTTCGTCATCACCCGCCGGTTCGGGATGTTGTACTGGGTGCCGCTGTTGGTCGTGTCGCCCCTCCCGGTCTTCGAGAACGACGCCTGCTCGATCCCGGTCTGCTGCTGGGTCGGATTGGTCGAGTAGTACGGGATGCAGTAGGCCTGGTAGTCGACGGCGACGATGTTGCCCTTCGCGTCGACCGAGCCGTGGATGTCCATCAGCTGCGCCGGCCCGTAGTTGTCCCAGCCCTGCTCGTCCCAGCGCATGAACTGCAGACGCACCGGGGCACCCGCGAGCTGTGACATGACCGCCGCCGCCAGCGAGGCGTCATAGCGGGCCGGGGCGTTCCCGTAGTAGCCCGAGCCCTCCCAGTACTGCACCCTGATCTTGTTCAGCGGCAGGTCGAGGAGCGGCTGCAGCATGGCGCGGACCGCGTAGCAGTTCTGCGAGTTGCACATCACGAACGCCCCGGCCGGAGTCACATCCGCCACCACACAGCTCGGCCCGATCGGCGCGTGGCTGTTGTAGTGGTAGGCGTAGGACTGCGACACCAGCTTGGCTCCCTGCGGGAGGGCCTTGGTGACGTTGCCGAGATCGACGTCGTAGCTTGCCGGCACGATCCCGGCCTTGTCCTGTGTCCGCATGTACTCGAACAGGTTCCCGTCGCCGGGAAGGGGCGGCGGCTCCTCCCAGGTGACCTTGAGCTGCTCGGCCGCCTGGATCGCGTCCCACTCCTTCGGAGCGACGACGCCGAGGAAGTTCTCCCGGCGCACGATCTTGACGTCCGGGATGTGGCTGATCGAGCTCGGGTCGATCGAGACGATCCGGGCCGCCGTGCCGTCGCCATAGGCTCCCTGCCCGCGCGGACGGACGAGGCGGCCGTGCAGCATCCCGGGAACACGGATGTTCTGGACGTAGGTGTACGTCCCGGTCACCTTGGCGGGAATGTCGATCCGGGGCGGCCCCTCCGTCCCGACGAGCGTGTACTCGCTCACCGGCTTCGTACCGGGGGCTCCGGGTGCGAGGCCGACACCGGAGACGCCGTTCAGGCCACCACGGGTGCGCGCCATGTTGTACGAGGGCGCCATCGTGACGTTGAACAGCTTTCCACCGACCAGGTCGCCGTAGGTGACCGAACGGGTGACGCCGTAGGGCGCGGCCGAGACGATGCCCGCTTTGACGGACAGACTGTCGACCGGGATGCCGAGAGCGCTCGATGCGAGCTCCAGCAGCGCCGTCTTCGCGGCAGCAGCCGCCGCCCGCACCTGCATCCCGCCTCCTCTGATCGAGGAGCTGCCGGCCGTGATGCCCTGATCCGGGGTCACGTTCGTGTCGTTCGACATCTTCTTCATCTGGCTCATGTCGAGATCGAGCTCCTCGGCCGCGATCATCAGCAGACCGGTGGTGTTTCCCTGCCCGAGCTCGACCTTGCCGAGCTTGACGGTGGCCGTGTTGTCGCTGTGGACGATCAGCCACGAGTCGATCTGCTCGGGGTTGTAGGCCCCGTAGCTGTCGAACGGGTCGACACCGGCGGCTCCGGCCGTTCCGGCGAGCGCCGTGCCGGCGACGGAGAACGCGACGATCAGCGCCCCACCGCCCTTGACGAACGAGCGGCGGCTGAATTCCTGTTCCTGGAGAAGTCCGGTCATCTCTACGCACCCGCCTTTGCCATCGTGGCCGCGGCCTGCTGGATCGCGGTCAGGATTCTCGGATAGGTCCCGCAGCGGCAGAGGTGCCCGTTCATCGCCGTCCGGATCTGGTCCTCGGACGGGTTCTTCGTCGTCGCGAGCAGATCGGCGGCCTGGATCAGCATGCCGTTCTGGCAGTACCCACAGTGCGGCACCTGCACGTCGATCCACGCCTGCTGCAACGGGTGCAGCGCCGGCGCCGCGGCGGTCGTCCCTCGCTGGGCCGCCCACATCGCCGGCAGGCCCTCCAGGGTTGTGATGCTCTTGCCGCTCACCGACGCCACCGGCGTCACACAGGAGCGGATCTCCTTCCCGTCCAGCAACACCGAGCAGGCGCCACACTGCGCCAGGCCGCAACCGAACCGCGGGCCGTGCAGGTGGAGCTCGTTATGCAGGACATACAGGAGCGGGGTGTCGAGGCTCGCGCTCACGCCGTGCGTGAGCCCGTTCACCTTGATCCTGAGATTGCTAGCCATTGAATTCCTCCTCGATTTGAATTCCTCCTCGATTCGGCTCGAGTACCTGCCAGAGACGTTCCCGGGCACACGCGCCGTCAAACATCCCGCAGCTCGCCGGCCCGCGCGCGCCGGAATCGTCGTTTTGGCACCTCCGGCAACGGGTAACAACCGTCCATGGGAGCGGTCGACGACCAGCGGGATCGGCCGGTCGGGCCCGATCGGCACGTCGACTGGAGCGCCGAAACGGAGGATCCGGCCGGCTTCGGGCTCGAGACGTCCCGGGCCGCGACGGGCGAGCCCATTCTCGCCGTGTCGGGGGAGATCGATCTCTATGCGGCACCCGAGCTGAAGGCGGAACTGCTTCGCCTCTCGGGCGAGCCCGGCCAGAGGATCGTCGTCGACATGAGCCAGACGACGTTCGTCGACTCGACGGTGCTCGGCGTGCTGTTCGTCGCGGCGAAGCGGCTGCAGCCGCCCGGTGAGCTCGCGATCGCATGCGCCGACCACAACATCAGGAAGGTCCTCGCGATCACCTTGCTGGAACGCGTCGTTGCGATCTACGACTCGGTCGAGGATGCGCTCGCGAAGCGGCCACCGGGCACGGGGCTCGACTCGGCCGCCGCCCGGTCAGGCTAACCGGGACGCACGGCGTCGGCAGCACGGTCCGCGGCACAGCGGCGCGCCCACTTCTCGGCGCTCTCGATCAGCCGCAGCTCCAGTTCCTCCCGCCGCCCGGCCGCGGGCCCCTGTTCGACCGCGATCCGCACCTGGTGGACCGCGGCCTCCGAGTGCCGGTCTATCTCGTACCGCGTCTCCGAGACGACCGTCACCCGTTCGACCAGGTCGAGCAGCCCCCTGGCGAGGCGCTCGATCTCGGCGGGCGTCGCCTCGCGCCCCGTGAGCAGGCCGAAGTTCACGCGGATCTCGATCTCCGCGGGCACGCCCGAGCCGCCGATCGTGAACGCGACCGCGTGTTCGGCCGCGTCCGCTCCGGAACGGGCCGAACCCGTCATCCGCGGTCCGAGCACCGCCACGCATGCGACACGACGATCACCTCCCTCGAGCGGCCGACAGCTTACGATCCTCCCGAGGGAGTTCCCACACCCGACGGATCTGAAGCCTCACGACGAATCGCAGGCTCAGATGACCGCCGCGAGCGTCGCCCAGCCGAAGTCGCCGGCGCCGACGGGACTGCCGCCGACCGGGTCGTAGAACTCGTTGAAGCCGCCCTGCTCGACGAGGTCGCGGCTGCGCGCCGCGAGCGCGTCGGCCAGGTCCGTGTAACCGTGCCGCCGGAGCCCTCGGCAGAGCAGCCAGTTGGTGTTCAGAGAACAGGGGCCCCGCCAGATGCAGCGCCGCCCGCGAATCTCGGCTCCGCGCCGGAAGCTCGGCTCGTCGAGGGCGACGGACGGCACCGGGCGGTGTGACCAGAATGCACGGGGATCGACGAGGTGCTCGACCAGCCGGGCCGCGACGTCGGCCGGAAGGGCCTCGACGAGCAGCGGCGTGAGCGAGACGATCGTCTTCAGCTCGACCCGCCGTTCGGTCCGGCCGGCGAGGCTGAAGAAGAGCCCGCGCCGCTCGTCCCAGCAGCGCTCGAGCAGTCCGGCGAGCGTCGCCTCCGCCCCGGCCTCCGCCCACGCCTCGAGCCGGCGGTCGCCGGTGCGGGCGGCAAGGCGCGCGAGCGAGGCGAGGCCATCGGCGTAGACGCTGTTGACGAGGACGTCCTCCCACTGGAGCGGATTGAGCCGGAGCGCGAGCTCGGGCCGGTGGCCGACGAGCTTGTTCAGCAGTTGCGCCGCACGAGCGCGGGCGCGGAGGCGCGACGGCGACGGCTCGACCGCGCCGGGGGTCGGATCGAAGAGCGGGCTGAAGTCGAGGCCGCTCTCGAACTGGCTGATGATCGAGATCAGCCCGTCCCGATCGAGGTCGCGCGCTGCTGCGAGATGGCGGTAGTGGCGGGCGATCGGCGCCAGCAGCTCGTGCAGGATGCAGTCGCCGCCGGCATCGACGACCGCCTCGAGGGCCTGGGCGGCGAGCGGCGGCTGCATCAGCGCGGACGCTCGCGGCACCCGCCCTGGGACGATCCAGTCGAGCCCCGCCGATTCGAGGTAGGGCGCGCCGAGACGCCCGATCAGGTCTCCCTGCCAGTAAATGACGTGCGGCAGCAGCCCCGACGGCGACTGCCGCGCGACCAGCGAGCGAAGCTCCTCGGCGGCCCGAGGCGGGTCGATCGCCGCCCAGACGATCGCATGGAAGCAGGAGTCCCAGTGCCACTGGAAGCGATAGCGCTGCGGCGAAGGGATCGTGTAGTGCAGGTGCCGGCGGCCGACCACGACCTCACGGGTATTGGCCTCGAGCAGCGCGCGGGCGCGCTCCAGCAGCGAAGCAGCCATCACCTGACGCTAGCGCGCCGCATCGGAGCGGGCGGCCCACGAACCGATGTTTCAGCCCGATCCGGCAAGGGCAGTAAAGCACCGTGGTCGGGACAGCCCCCGACCTGGACGGGAGGAGAACTCGATGGCAGAGGCAGTGAGCGACTTTCTGGTCAAGCGCCTACGTGAGTGGGGCGTCCACCGCGTGTACGGCTACCCGGGCGACGGGATCAACGCCGTCCTCGGAGCCTTCCGGAGAGCCGGAAACGACCCAGAGCTGATTCAGGTCCGCCATGAGGAGATGGCCGCGTTCATGGCATGCGGGCATGCCAAGTGGACCGGCGAGGTCGGTGTGTGCCTGGCGACATCCGGCCCCGGCGCGGTTCATCTGCTGAACGGGCTCTACGACGCGAAGCTCGACCACCAGCCGGTGCTCGCGATCGTCGGCCAGCAGGCGCTGCCTGCGCTCGGGGGCTCCTACCAGCAGGAGATCGATCTGGCGACGCTCTTCAAGGACGTCGCCCACGAATACGTCCAGATGGCGAGCGACCCGTCCCAGATGCGCCACCTGCTCGACCGTGCGCTCCGCATCGCACAGGACCAGCGGACGGTGACGTGCCTGATCGTCCCGAACGACGTTGCCTCGATGAGCGCAGTCGAGTCGCCGCCGCATCAGCACGGGACGATTCACAGCTCGCTCGGTTACTCCGCGCCCGTCGTCGTCCCTGTCGACGAGGACCTGCGGAAGGCGGCGCGCATCCTCAACGAGGGCGAGCGGGTGGCGATGCTGGTCGGCGCGGGCGCACTCGGCGCCGGAGACGAGGTTGCAGAGGCAGCGGAGCTCCTCGGCGCGGGAGTCGCGAAGGCGCTCCTCGGCAAGGCCGCGCTGCCCGACGCTCTCCCCTTCGTGACCGGCTCGATCGGCCTGCTCGGGACGAAGCCGAGCTGGGACATGATGATGGACTGCGACACCCTGCTGATGGTCGGCTCGAGCTTCCCCTACTCGGAGTTCCTACCGGAGGAGGGCAGCGCCCGCGGCGTGCAGATCGACATCGACGGCCGCCTGATCGGAATCCGCTACCCGATGGAGGCGCAACTTGTCGGCGACGCCGGGGCGACGCTGAGGGCCTTGATCCCACTTCTCGAGCGCAAGACCGACCGCGCCTGGCGGGAGGAGATCGAGGAGCGGGTGGCCGACTGGTGGCGCCTGATGGAGGATCGCGCGCTCACCGGAGCCGATCCCATCAACCCGCAGCGCCTCTTCTTCGAGCTCTCCAAGCAGCTGCCGGAGCGGGCCATTGTCAGCTCCGATTCGGGCTCCTCGGCAAACTGGTTCGCTCGAGACGTTCGGTTGCGCGCCGGGATGATGGCCTCCCTGTCGGGGAACCTGGCGACGATGGGCCCGGGAATCCCGTACGCAATCGCGGCGAAATTCGCCCATCCGGATCGCGTCGCGGTCGCCCTGGTCGGCGACGGGGCGTTCCAGATGAACGGGATGAACGAGTTGATCACGATCGGGAAGTACTGGCATCGCTGGTCAGACCCACGGCTCGTGGTGCTCGTCCTCCATAACGACGACCTCAACCAGGTCACCTGGGAGCAGCGCGCTTTCGAGGGCGACCCGCGCTTCGACGCGTCGCAGGACATTCCCGACTTCCCCTACGCACGCTACGCGGAGCTGTGCGGCCTGACGGGCATCCGGGTCGACGAGCCGGAGCAGGTTGGGGAGGCCTGGGAGCAGGCTTTCAGCGCCGACCGTCCCGTGGTGATCGAGGCGATCACCGACCCCGAGGTGCCGCCGCTGCCGCCGCACATCACGCTCGAGCAGGCAAGGAAGTTCACCAGCGCCGTGGTGCACGGCGATTCCCGGCGGCGCGCGATGATCACGGAGTCCGTCAAGCAGATGGCCGCCGAGATCCTGCCCGGTGGCTGACGGCAGCATCCCGCCGGCCGAGCGGCCACCGGAGGTCGCGATCGATCGGATCGACGTCTCCGTCTATACGGTCCCGACCGACTACCCCGAGTCGGACGGGACGACCGAGTGGGACGCGACGACGCTCGTCCTGGTCGAGGCGCACGGGGGCGACCTGGTCGGGCTCGGCTGGACCTACGGGAGCCCGTCCTGCGCCACGGTCGTTCACTCGGTGCTCACCGACGTCGTCCTCGGGCTCGATGCGCTCGCGCCGACCGCGAGCTGGGTCGCCATGGTTGCGGCGTGCCGGAATCTCGGCCGGCCGGGTGTCGGGTCGATGGCAGTCGCCGCGGTCGACACCGCGCTCTGGGACCTGAAGGCGCGGCTGCTCAGCCTGCCGCTCGCGACGGCGCTCGACGCCGCTCGTCGGGTCGTGCCCGTCTATGGCTCGGGCGGCTTCACCTCGTATCCGGACACACGGCTCGCCGAGCAGCTCGCCGGCTGGGTGGAGCAGGGGATCCCCCGGGTGAAGATGAAGGTCGGTCGCGAGCCGGAGCGCGATCTCGAGCGTGTACGCGTCGCGCGGGCCGCGATCGGCCCGGACGCGGAGCTGTTCGTCGACGCGAACGGCGCGCTCTCCCGCAAGCAGGCACTACGCTTCGCGCGCGCCTGCGCGGAGGGCCACGACGTGTGCTGGCTCGAGGAGCCCGTCTCGTCCGACGACCTCGAGGGCCTCCGCCTGATCCGCGACCGGGGGCCGGCTGGAATGGACGTCGCCGCCGGCGAATACGGCTACATGCTCGACTACTTCGAGAGGATGCTTGCGGCCGGCGCGGTCGACTGCCTGCAGGCGGACGTGACACGCTGCGAGGGCATCACCGGTTTTCTCCGCGTCGGCGCTCTCTGCCAGGCGCGCTCGCTCGAGCTGTCCGCCCACTGCGGCCCCTCGATCCACGCCCACGCCTGCTGCGCCGTCGTGCCCTTCCGGCACCTCGAATACTTCCACGACCACGTGCGGATCGAACGGATCTTCTTCGACGGGGTGCTCGAGCCCGAGGACGGCGCACTCCGGCCCGACCTCTCCCGACCCGGCAACGGGCTCGAGCTCAAGCGCCCCGACGCCGCCCCCTACCGACGCTGAGGAGCTGACGATGATGACCAGGACGAACCGACGGCGCGCGACATGGTCGACGCGCCACGGCCTCCTCCGGGACGCGCGCCGCGTCGCGGGACCTAGCCGGGTGGGCGCTCCGGCGCGCGTGCTCGACAACCTGCGCGCGGGCCGCCTGCAGCGGACGCTTGCAGCGCTGACCGCGGCGACCTCGGCGGGGCTCGCCGTCGAGATCTACCTGGAGCACTACCGTGGATCGTTCGGGAGCAAGTGGATGTGGACGCCGGTCGCCCTGAGCCCGCCCCTCACCGCGGCGGGCCTCGCCGCGGTCTTCTCCGAGCGTGCGGCGCGGACCGTGCTGCCTGCGATCTCGGCCCTGTACTGCCTCGACGGCATCGTCGGCATGGTCACCCATGTCCAGGGCCTGCGCAGGAAGCCGGGCGGCTTCCGGGAGCCTCTCTACAACCTCGTCATGGGGCCGCCGCTGCTGGCGCCGGGCTCGCTTCTGATGGTCGGCGGCTTCGGTCTCGTCACCCCGTTGCTGAAGCGGGAGCGCTGAGCGATGGCGCTCGACTTCCGGCTTCCGCACCACCTTCCGAAGGTCGGACGGGAGCCGCTCGATCCGCGTGAGCTGCCCCGCCAGCGGTGCGGCATCACCCCGCAGATGCACGGCCGCTACCCGGATTTCGACTGCCTCGAGGAGGCCTCCCACTGGGACGAGCTCACCCGTCGTGTCGTCCTCGAACGCCTCGACCCCCCGCCCGAGCTCCGCTTCTTCACCGAGTCCGAGGCCGCGACGCTCACGGCCTTCTGCGACATCGTCCTCGCCCAGGACATGGAGCCGCGGATCCCGGTGCTGGCCGTCGTCGACCGCAAGCTCGCAGAGGGGCAGCTCGACGGCTACCAGTACGCGGGCATGCCGGACGACGGCGAGACCTGGCGCCGGGTCGCGCGGGGCCTCGACGAGGCGGCCGCGGCGCACGGCTGTGCCTCCTACGCGGCGGCCCCGCCCGGGCTCCGCGGCGAGCTGACCAACGCCTTCGCCCATGGCGAGCTCTCCGGCGGAGCCTGGGATCGGCTGAGGGTCACGCGCGCGTGGAACGTCGTCATGCGCAGCGTCCTCGCGGCCTTCTACTCGCATCCCTGGGCCTGGAACGAGATCGGGTTCGGCGGCCCCGCCTACCCGCGCGGCTACGCACGGCTCGGGGTCGGAGCGGGCGAGGCCTGGGAGGGCAACGAGGCGATCGACGTCGATCCGGTCGCCGACATCGAGGGGCGAGGGGCCGAGTGAGGCTTCGCAACCGGCACCCGCTCAAAGGATCGGTTTTTCCGCGCGGCAACGACTCGGCCTTCCTGCTCGATCCGCACCACCGCGGCGTTCCCGGGCGCGAGCGGATGCGCCGCTTCCGCGACGACGAGCGGGTCGACCTCGTCATCGTCGGGTGCGGAGCCGGCGGCGGCACACTCGCCCAGCGGCTCGCCCGTGTGGGCTGGCGGATCGTCGTGCTGGAGCGGGGCCCGTTCTGGGACCCGGACGACGACTGGGTGTCCGACGAGGAGGGCTCGCGCCACCTCTACTGGAACGACAAGCGAATCGTTGGCGGAGGCGACCCGGTCGAGCTCGGAAAGAACAACTCCGGGCACGGCGTCGGCGGCTCGATGGTGCACTACGCCGGCTACACGCCCCGGTTCCATCCATCCGATTTCGAGACCCGAACACGCGACGGCGTCGGCTCCGACTGGCCGATCTCCTACCGGGACCTGAAGCCGCACTACGAGCGGGTCGAAGGGGAGTTGCCCGTCGCCGGCGAGGACTGGCCGTGGGGCGATCCCCACAGCTACCCCCATGCTCCCCACCCGATCTCCGGGGCGGCCGCGCGTGCCTGGGAGGGCGCGCGACGGCACGGGATCGAGATGAGGGTCGGGCCCGTCGCGATCGCGAACGGGGCTTTCGGGAACCGCCCGCACTGCATCTACCGCGGCTTCTGCCTGCAGGGCTGCAAGGTGAACGCGAAGGCCAGCCCGCTCGTCACGCACGTGCCGGACGCGCTCGAGCACGGCGCCGAGATCCGGGCCGACTCGATGGCCGTGCGGATCGAGCTCGACGCTGCGGGCACGCGCGTCACCGGTGTGACCTACCTCCGCGACGGCGCCGAGCGCTTCCAGCGGGCCGAGGCGGTCTGCGTCGCCGGCTACGCGATCGAGTCGCCGCGGCTCCTGCTCCACTCGACCTCTCCGCGGCACCCGAACGGCCTCGGCAACAGTTTCGACCAGGTCGGCCGCTACGTCATGGTGCAGGGCGCGACCCAGGTCGCCGGACGCTTCCCGGAGCTCCTGCGCATGTACAAGGCGCCCCCGCCGGAGATCTCCTCCGAGGACTTCTACGAGACGGACAGTTCGCGCGGTTTCGCCCGCGGCTTCTCGATCCAGACCGTGAGCCCGCTGCCCGTCGGCTGGGCCGAGCACGTGCTCGCCGACGGCCACCACGGAGCCGCATTGCGCGAGTACATGCGCGACTACAACCACTGGGCCGTGCTCGGCTCGCTCTGCGAGCTGCTACCGCAGGCGGAGAACCGCGTCACGCTCGCCGACGAGCATGACCGGTTCGGGATGCCGGTCGCGCGATTCGACTACACCCAGTGCGACAACGACCGGGCGAACATCGCCTTCGCCGGGAAGACGATGCACGCGATCTGGGAGACGGCGGGGGCGCAGGACGTCCTCACGATCGACCGCTACGCGCATCTGGTCGGCGGTTGTCGTATGGGCGAGAACGCCGCCACCAGTGTCGTCGACGCCGACCACCGCGTCTGGGGGCTCGCGAACCTCTTCGTCTGCGACGGGAGCGTGATGCCGACCCAGGGGAGCGCCAACCCGGCGCTCACGATCATGGCGCTCGCCTCCCGCCTCGCCGAGCGCCTCGCGCGCAAGCTCGTCAGGACATCGCGGCCGGGTCGCGCCAGGCCATCACACGACCGGGCGGCCGCCGGCCGCCCGGCGGAGAGCCGCGTCCAGACAGGAAGGAGAACATGAGCGATCACAGCAGGCCCGAGGTCGTGGTTGTCACCGGCGCGTCGGGCGGCGTCGGCCGCGCCGTCGCCCACGCCTTCGCCCGCCGCGGCGCCCACGTCGGGCTCCTTGCCCGCGGCGAGCACGGGCTCGAGGACGCTCGGCGCGAGGTCGAGTCGCTCGGCGGGAAGGCGGTCGTGCTCCCGACGGACGTCGCCGACCACGAGCAGGTCGAGGCGGCAGCCGAGGCGGCCGAGGCCGCCTTCGGCCCGATCGACATCTGGGTGAACGATGCGATGGCCACGGTCTTTGCCCCGTTCGTCCAGATTGAGCCGGAGGAGTTCAAGCGGGCGACCGAGGTAACCTACCTCGGCGCGGTCTACGGAACGATGGCGGCGCTCCGGCGAATGGCGCCGCGCGACCGGGGGACGATCGTCCAGGTCGGGTCCGCTCTCTCCTACCGTGCGATCCCGCTGCAGTCGGCCTACTGCGGTGCGAAGTTCGCCATGCGTGGCTTCACCGACTCCGTCCGCACCGAGTTGCTGCACGACGGGAGCAAGGTGTGGATCGCGATGGTGCAGCTGCCGGCCGTGAACACGCCGCAGTTCAACTGGTGCCGGACGAAGCTCCCTGACCATCCGCAGCCGGTACCGCCGATCTATCAGCCGGAGGTGCCCGCCGAGGCGGTCTACTGGGCGGCGCACCACCGCCGGCGGGAGATCGACGTCGGCTTCAGTGCGGTCAAGGCGATCCTGGGCAACAAACTCGCGCCGCGGTTCGCCGACTGGTACCTGGCGCGGACCGGCTACCGGTCGCAGCAGATCGAGGGCATGCCGGTGAACGGCCGCGCCGACAACCTGTTCGAGCCAGTCCTGGGCGAGGCCGCGATGCACGGGATGTTCGACCGCGGGGCGCGCGAGCGCAGCTACCAGCTCTGGGCGACGACGCACCGGCCTGCGCTCGTCGGCGCGCTCGTCGGCACTGCGGCCGCCGTCACCGGCCTCGTCCGGGCGACGCGGTGACCAGGCCCGCCCGGGACGCCGGGACCACCATCCCGCCCGGCCAGCTGCCGCAGCCGCACATCCTGCGCGAGTACGCGCTACTCGCCGACGGCGAGCGCGGCATCCTCGTCGGGCCGCGAGGCGACTTCGCGTGGATGTGCTTCCCTCGCTGGGAGAGCGACGGGATCTTCTCGTCGCTGATCGGCGGCGGCGGCACGTACGCGATCACCCCGCTGGACCGCTACGTCTGGGGCGGTTTCTACGAGGAGGGGAGCCTCGTCTGGCGAAGCCGCTGGGTGACCGACCGGAGTGCGATCATCGAGTGCCGCGAGGCGCTTGCCCTCCCGTCACGGCCGGACAGGGCCGTCGTGCTGCGCCGGGTGATCGCGGTGGAGGGAACGGCGCGCGTCCACGTCCTCCTGCACCCGCGCGGCGGCTTCGGCGAGCTGCCGCTGCGCCGGCTCAAGCGCAACGACTCGGGGCACTGGACGGGCCGGGTCGGAGACGTCCGTCTCTGCCTCACGGGAGCCGAGGAGGCTGTCCCGGGAACCGACGGCCGACGGGGAGCGGCGCTCGAGCTCGAGCTCGCTCTCGCCGAGGGAGAACACCACGACCTGACCCTGACCCTCGCTCTCGAGCCCGCGGAGTCCGGGCCGCCAGACCCGGCCGTCGCCTGGCTGGCGACCGAGACCGAGTGGCGGGAGCGCGTTCCCCTGCTCCAGCAGATCGGGGGCGCGCAGCGGGACGCGCGCCATGCCCATGCCGTCCTCACGGGGCTTACGAGCGCCGGCGGAGGGATGGTCGCGGCGGCCACCATGTCGCTCCCGGAGCGGGCACGCGAAGGGCGGAACTACGACTACCGCTACGCCTGGATCCGCGATCAATGCTACGCGGGCTGCGCGATCGCCGCCGTGGGCCCGCACCCCCTGCTCGACGACATCGTGCGCTTCGTAGAGGAGCGGCTGCTGGAGCACGGGTCGGACCTGAAGCCCGCCTACACGACAACGGGCGGCCGCGTCCCCGACCAGCGGCAGCTCGACCTGGCCGGCTATCCGGGCGGCGGCGACGTCGTCGGCAACTGGGTCAACGACCAGTTCCAGCTCGACGTGTTCGGCGAGGCGCTGCGGCTCTTCGCCGCCGCAGCGAGCATCGACCGGCTCGACGCGGACGGGTGGCGGGCGGCCGAGCTCGCGGTCGCTGCGATCGGCGAGAGATGGCACGAGCAGGACGCGGGCATCTGGGAGCTCGAACCGGACGAGTGGACGCACGGCAGGCTGATCTGCGCGGCGGGCCTGAAGGCGATCAGCGCCTGCGGTCCGGGCGGCGAGCAGGCGGCTAGCTGGCTTGCGCTGGCCGACGCGATCACCGCCGATGCCTCGGCCCGGTCGCTCCATCCCTCGGGACGCTGGCAGCGCTCCCCGACCGACGCGAGGATCGACGCGGCTCTCCTGCTCGCCGGGATCCGGGGGGCGATACCCGGGGACGACCCCCGGACGCAGGCCACCCTCCGCGCCGTCCGGCACGAGCTCGTTCAGGACGGCTACGTCTACCGCTACCGTCCGGACCGGCGGCCACTCGGGGAGGCCGAGGGAGCGTTCCTGATCTGCGGGTTCATGATGGCGCTCGCCGAGGCGCAGCAGGGTGACGAGGTCGCCGCCGCACGCTGGTTCGAGCGCAGCCGAGCCGCGTGCGGCCCGCCGGGCCTGCTGTCGGAGGAATTCGACGTGCGCGAGCGGCAGCTGCGCGGGAACATCCCGCAGGCGTTCGTCCACGCGCTCCTGCTCGAGTGCGCCGTCGACCTGCACGCCCGAGGCCAGGCGGTCGAGCGGCCCGAGCACGAAGCCGGAAGGTGAGCAGCCCAGAGCCGGACTCGCGCGACGCAGGATGAGGCCGGGTGACGTCCCTCCCCGCCACCCTGCGGAGCCCCACCTTCAGGCCAGGCGTGCCCGGCCCTCTCCTACCGCCAGCGCTCACTCGGCATCCTGGGCTGTGAAGAGCACGGAGGGAGTGTCTTCTTCGGCTGGGTCCTTCCCGCGCATGGCGACATTAACAATGGTTGCGAGAACGGCGGCAATGGGGATCGCGAGGAGCACGGCGAAGCCGCCGAAGAGGACCTCGACGGTGAGCACAGAGACGATGATGAGGAACGGAGAGAGGCCGACCGCATGTCCGAGCAGGCGGGGTGTAACGAGGTAATCCTCAACGAGACGAATGAGCAGAACTGCGAGTCCGGCGGCGAGCGCGACTTTCCAGGAAACGGTAAACCCGGCACCGATCGCGAGCGCACCAGCGGCTATTGGACCGATCACCGGCACGAGTTCCATGACGCCCGCGAAGGGACCGAGCAGGATCCAGTACGGCTCGCCAACGAGCCAGAACGAGAGCGAAAGAAGCGTTGAGACAAACAGGACCAGGATGATCTCGCCGCGAACGAACGCGCCGAGCTTGGCGTCGATCAGATCAAAGGTGTCGCGTACCTTCTTCCGTTTCGGCCGCGCAATGAACGATGTCACGAGATCGATCGCGTCGTCTCGCTCGAGGATCCAGTACGCGGCGCATGCAAACACAAAGACGAAGGCGACCAGTACCTCGAATGCCTTTGTTGTGACGGACAACGCCGGGTGAAGCAAGCTGCCCGCACTCGGCAGCTTCTTCAGTTCCTTTTCGATCCCGACCAGGATTTCGTGCTGTATCCCGGTCGTGTGTGCCGCAGCGGCCTTGAGCTGCACGGTCGTGGTTGGCGCACTCCCGATGGCCGCCTCGACCTGGCTCAGCGCGCGCGGCAGCGCGAACCAGAGAAACAGCGCGACCAAGCCGATCAAAGCGAGAAAATGAAGTCCGATACCGATTCCCCGCGGAATCCGGCGACGACGGAGCGCCTCAACTCCAGGGCGCATCGCTGCAGCGATGATCATCGCGAGGAAGACCAGAGTGATCACGAGCTTGAGCTTCCAGAGAGCAAGTGCGACGACAACAACCGCCACGGCGACCGATGTCGCCACTAGCGACCTGCGCGCCGTCAACGCTAGGTCGGGTTCCGGCGATATCCGGGTTCGTACGACGAGGTCGTCGGGGTTCGGCAACGACTTCTCGGAGCTGTGGTCATCCGCCCAGTCCAATCCTACGACCGCTTTCGAGTCACTCACAAAGGCTGGATTCCCCGACCCACCATCCCTCCAAACCTGCTCGGCAAGCGCCAGGGCCTTGCGGAGAAACGTCCTCGCACCACTCCCCGTCGCTTGCGAGGTGTGCCGAGCGGGCACCGCGCCGGGTTCTCACCCCGCGCGTCATTTGCCTCGAGCACGGCGGCGCAGGAGGGTGCCCGCGACGGTGAGCAGGAGGCAGGCGAAGAGCGTGATCCGCTGCGCCTCGGTCACCCGTCCGAAGCGTGTGGCAAACGGCACCGTGAGCAGAAAGCCGAGCAGAACCTGGGCTCCGGGCAAGGCCACACGCAACTCCGTGAGAAGCTCGATCAACTGCCTGTCAGTTCGATGCTTCTCGGTTTCCGGCTCGGTCACCCAGGTGAGCTACCCGCCTGGGTGAGCTGAAAACACGCGCGTCTCCGCGCTAACCCGGTGGCGTGCAGGTGCCGGGCGGTTCTCATCACCTCGCGAGGCTGCCAACGATGTTGATCATGATGGCCAGGATCACCGCTCCGAACAGGTAGGAAAGGAGGGCATGCTTGATCGCGGTTCGCCGGATCGCCTTTGCAGTCAGGTCTGTGTCGGAGACCTGGAACGTCATTCCGATCGTGAGCGCGACGTATGCGAGATCGCGGTAGTCGGGTTGGTCGCCGGCATGGAAGTCGATTCCACCCACGGGATCTGCGTAGTAGAGCCGGGCATATCGGAGGGTGAAGACCGTGTGCACCGCGGCCCAAGCGGCCGAGACGGTTGCGACCGCCAGGCCGATCAGCGCCGCCCGCCCGAGACCGGTACGACCGGCCGCCGCGACCAGCACGAAACCCACGGCGACCAGGCTCGCGACCGCAGCGCCGAGCAGCACGGCGTCGGCCGCCGCGTGAGACCCGTCCTGGAGCCGGGCCGCCCGCCGGGTAGCTCGCGCATCCATCGGCAGCGCGACGATCCAGACCGACAGCAGGAAGACAAGCGCCGCAGCGACCCACCCGACCGCGACAACCACCGCCCAGGAGCTGCGTACGGCTGCGGCGCCGCAGAGGGCCGCGATCCCGACCGCAGTGCTCAGTGCAAGCCTGCGCAGAGCGACACCCTGCCGCCCCGGCGAGATCGGGTAACCGAGGCCGGACACAGTCGGAGGTTTACCCGACGGGAGGTACGCCAAACGCTCGCCCCGAAGGGGCCTGGCATCCTCACTCCGCTCGCCCAGGGATGAGCGTATCGGGGGCGAGCCCGAGAAGCAGCTGCGCGCGATCACGCGCGCAGCCGGGAAGCCGAGGGCTGCGGCGCTGGGCCGGTCCACGCATCCCGCCCGCGGTCCGGGCAGGGCGAGGCGGATGCGTGGTCTACACCGAGCGGAGCGGCAACTGCGGCTTGCGCGCGCGACGGCCGGCGATCGGGTTCCGCCGTGTGGAGCGGCTCGCTGCCGGCGATCGAGACCGGGGTCCTGAGCCAGATCCGGGTGGCGCGCGGCAGGATTTCGAACACCTCGGCGGCGGGAATGAGCAGCAATCTCCGTCCGAGCAAGCCAGCCCTCACCGCGAGGAGCGGTTCGCCGTCGTCGTCGCGTACCTCCTCGACGATCCCGATGCGCCCGCCCGGGCCATCGACGCGGAAGCCGCCGGAATGGGCAATCCAGTAGCGACGACGGGACGTTTCCTGCGAACCCTTCTCGCGGTCCTGGTGATGGCCGAGGGCCGTGCTCATGGTCGGATTCTCCTTTCGAGGGCCGGTGGCTCGATAGTGATTCCCGCCGGCTCGGCGGCCAAACCAGGCGTGGCCTTCGCGAAGCAGCCCAAGCGTCCCGCACAGGCGGTCCCCGCACGATCACGCTGTTCGGCAACCGGCGGATATGGTCCGGCACGTCTCTCAGCGCGAGCTGTCGCTCCTGGAGCGGCGCCGAGGCGTCCTAATGACGTCGCTGCTAGGACACGCCGGCAGGAGGGTTCAGGTCGTCACGACGGGGCTTTCGGCGCCCGCCGGGTCGACCGGCTCAGGGTCCTCGACCGGCTCGCTGTCGGCGCGCTCCGCAGCAATGCGGTTGATGCCGCTGCTCAGCATGCCGCCACCCGCCAGCTTGGTGAGGGTCTTGTCGGCCCTGCCTTCCTCGTCGAGCGTCCGATCGAGAAGCGCGCTCGTCGTGCCGAGGTGGAGCTCAACGGCGTGCGCGCGCGCCGTGCCGTACGCGCCGATCTCGTACCGCTCGATCCGCTGCGCGGCGCCGATCAAGGCCGCATCGATCGCAACGGAGTCGCCGGTGGCGCCGATCACGTCGTCGGTCTCCTTGATCAGCCCCTTCATCGCCTCGCAGGTCTTCGTCGGGGCGAACCGGATCCCCATATCTGCAAACGCCTGGTCGAGCCGCTCGACGTGGTGCATCGTCTCCGCGAGGTGCGACTCCAGCGCCTCGCGAAGCTCATATGAGCGGGCCGCAGCGGCCATCTTCGGCAACGCATCCACGAGCTGCTTCTCGGCGCTGTAGAGATCCCCGAGTTCCTCGATCAGCACATCCGTCAGGGAGTTGAACTCCATGGCGTTCTCCTTCTGGTTGATGGTGAACCGCGCGTACCCGAACCGAGAGATCAGAAAACACTCGTCGGCAGGCTGTTGCCGCCTCCGCACGGGGCCAGAGCCCGAAGTGCTTGGTTCCGTCAAGCTTCTGGGTGAACAGGCCTCGCCTTAGCCTGGATCCACCGAAATGCGTGACCGCGGGGCGTTCGGCTGGGCCGCCGGGACGGGGCGCGGTGGGAAGGGGCGGGCCGGGGCCCGACCGTTCACGCCGCGCCCCGGAGCGCACCGGCCGGGTGCAGGCCCTGTCCGGGGCCGGAACCCGGACGGGAAGCGGCCTGGCGAGTCCAGACGGGCGCACCGCCCGCGCAGATCGGTTGCGGTAGGGACGGCCGTTGCTGACCGCCCCCCGCGCAGATCCCAGCGTGCGGGACTACCGCACTGGGCTCCTGCCTTGGGTGATGGCGGCGAATCGCTGTTCGGGCCAGGGGTGCAGGATCCGCGGTTGAGGTAGCCATTGGTCAGCGAGGCGCCCCATCCGTTTCCAGGTCAACCGGTGGAGCTGGCTGCGCCGCCGAAGCGTCTTGAGCCAGTGCCGGATGATCCCTTTGCGGAAGGCGGCGAGCGCCTCGATGTTGTCGGGCACCGCGTAGTAGTTGTAGTGCCCGTGCAGGACGCGGGCGAGCCAGCGACCCTGCTCTGGGATGGGCAGATGCATCCGCTTTGCCATCTCGCGTTTGACCGCGAGTAGTTTGCGACGCATCCGCTTTGAGTCGGTGTGCCGTGTGAGCTTGAACCGTCCGGACTTCCGCGTCTTCCCGCAGATGTGCGTGAAGCCGAGAAACCGGAACGTCTCAGGCTTGCCGAGCCCACGCGCTGCACGATCTCGGGCGGCGTGCCGTCCGAACTCGATCAGCCGTGTCTTCTCGGCGTTCAGCTCCAAACCGAATTTCGAGAGCCTGTCCCGAAGCTCGATCGAGAACCGCTCGGCGTCCTCCCGATGCTCAAACCCCACCACGAAGTCATCAGCGAAGCGCACGATCACAACGTCACCGTGCGCGTTCCGAGTCCTCCACTGGTGAGCCCACAGATCAAGGACGTAGTGCGCGTAGACGTTCGCGAGCAGCGGAGAAACCGATGCTCCTTGCGGAACGCCCTCCTCGAACGCCGTCCAGGACCCATTCTCAATGACCCCCGCGGCCAGCCACTTCTGAATCAGCCGCAGGACCCTCTTATCCGCGATCCGGTGCTCCAAGAACTTCATCAGCCATTGATGGTCGAGGCTAGAGAAGTAATCGCTGAAATCAGCGTCAAGCACCCAGTTCACCTTCTTCCCGACGATCCCGGCAGCGAACGCATCCAACGCGTGATGCGGGCTGCGCCCCGGCCGGAACCCGTAGGAGAAACCGAGAAAGTCCGTCTCATAGATCGCGTTCAGCACCTCGACCAGCGCCCGCTGAAGGATCTTGTCCTCCAACGCGGCAACTCCGAGCGGCCGCTGCCGCCCGTCCGGTTTCGGGATGAACACCCTCCGCGACGGTCTTGCCCGGTACGCGCCCCTGTGAACTCGAGCGTGAAGATCCCGAAGGTTCTCCTCGAGATCCACGCCGTAGTCCTCCCACGTCACACCGTCCACCCCCGGCGCGGCCTTGGGCCTCAGCGCCCGATACGCCGCCCGCAGACGATCGACGTCAACGTGATGCAGGAGCGCGGTGAACCGCGCTTCCTTGTCCGTTACTGCCACTCTGCGCACACGACCAAGCTCGCTCGGCGCGCCTTGCCCGGCACTGAGTCCGGAGCGCGTTTCGCTGGCCGTGTTCCCCTTGGCCGGCCCGCTTCCCTCCACCGCTTCCGCCGCCCCACCTTGGGCGTTGTTCAGCAGCTTCTCAGGTACTACCAGACCGTCCGACTTCTCACGATCGTGCATCACGGGATTACGGCCTTGGCCTTCCCCGCACGACCCGCCCCTCCATCACGACAGGCGGGTGATCGTGAGATCTCCCGGTTCTCAGCATGAAGAGATCACGCGCATGCTCGGGTTCTTCGACCCCGCGGGGTCCGCCGACGGCTCGCGAAAACGCCGCCAACGATGTTGCCTTCCGCTGATCCACAGCACGTCGGCACCCCGGTGTTGCCTATTTCGAGGCTGCATAACCGGCCTGCGCGCACCCCGCGTCCAACGCTTCGCTGCGCCCTCACGGGTCGCCAACGCATGGTCGGGGCCATCGCGATTCGCTAGATCTTCGATGTAGGACTCTTCCATTCCCTTCTTTCATGCCGGTTGTCCGGCGCTTTCGTGGATCCAGGCTTAGCCGCCCTCGAACGAGAAAACCGAGGGCGGCTCCGTCGAAGGCAGGCGCTGCTTCAGCTGCCGCCGTTGCCGGTCGACCGATGCGCCCCTTCGCGGAACTCTTCGATCATCTTGGCGTTGAACGCCGGGATGTCCTCGGGCTTCCGGCTTGTCACAAGCCCATGATCGGTCACGACCTGCTCATCGACCCAGTTCCCGCCGGCGTTGCGGATATCGGTCTCGAGCGAAGGCCACGAGGTCACCGTCCTATCCCGAACCTGATCCGCTTCGACGAGCACCCACGGGCCGTGACAGATCGCCGCGACCGGCTTGCCTGCCACGAAGAAGTCGCGTACGAACCGAATGATGTTCTTGTCGGTGCGGAGGCGATCGGGATTCGCAACCCCGCCGGGTATGAAGAGCCCGTCATAATCCGCAGCGCTGGCGTCCTCGATCAGGCTGTCGACCGTGTGTGTGCCTGACTTGTCCCCGTGGTCAACGCCTTGGATCGTCCCGGCCCCCAAAGAGATCAGCTCCGTCGCAGCCCCGGCCTTTTCGAGTGCGCTGCGTGGCTCAACCAACTCGACCTGCTCAACACCATCGGTCGCGATAATCGCAATCCGCTTCCGTGCGAGAGTCTGATCGCTCATCTCAATCCTTCCTTTCAGTCGGGGGTTCGGGCTTTGCGTCGATACGCGAGTCGATGCGATAGTCGATCGGCTTGCAGACCCCGCCGTTGGACTTCTCTGCGGAACACGCCGTGAGCCCGACGAGGAGGCTCATCTCGGCGCGAACGACGAATCGGTCTCCCGCGACTGAGCGTGGCGGGTCGATGTGGAGCGTCCCATCGGGTTCGGGCCAGACGTTCATGAAGATGTTGAACGTGGTCGAGATGCGGTCCGGGTCGATCCCGAAAGGAGCGAGGCTGTCGCAGAGGTTCTGGAAGCAGCTCCGGTGGGGCTGGCCGCGGTGTTCCGGGTAGAGAAGGTCGAACGTCTCCTGGCTGCACGGGGTGAGCGAGAAGTCGTGTCGTCGGCAGGTGTCTTCGACGATCGTCAGCATCGGCCGGCTGCGGTTGCTGTAGAGCACACCACCGGCGCTCAGGTAGATCGTGTTCGCGTAGTCGATCGACCGGCCGCTCGAGAGCGACTCGCCGCTATCGGCGCCGTTGAAGCAGAACAGGTCGCTCACCTGACCGCCGTCGGGGCCGACAACCGTCAGCGTTTCGCCCTGTTCGAGCCGGAACGCGGTGCCGGTCTGCGGCTCGAGACGCTGCAAGTCGGCCCGGCTCATGCGGCTTTCGCGACTCGGCCGCGGAACTCGAACGGCGCCGTCCACTCCTTCGGCACGAGCCGGCCCGAGTACTGGCAGGCCGAAGCCGCTCGACCGTGGTCGCACACCATCGGGTTGACGCTGCCCTGCAGGTGCTCGTCGCGGGAGCGGATGGTGTCGCGTAGCCGCTCATAACGTCCCGACGCTCTCAAGGCCTCGAACTGCGAATGGAGATTGAAGACCAACGTGGCGAACTCAGCTCGGCGCGCAAGCCTCGACGCCATCGGATGCAGTCCGACAATGAAGTACGCGATGCCGCCGGCGCTGAACGCGAAATTGCTGTCCGCGGGGTCATGGGAAACGGCTGGATCCCACGGATGCGCGTCCAGATCGTGCACGAGCTGGAGTTGCCGCCAGAGCAGCTCCTCGAATTGCGTCTCGCCCTCGATCGGAGTCGCCGGAAAGACAGCGACGAAAGAGGCGAACCCTGCCTCGCGATCGGTCGTCTGCGAAAACGCGATCAGCTCCTCGAGTAGTGCCGGGGCCGTCGCGGCAGTTCCCAACTCGTCGAAAAGGCGCACCGTGGCCCGGTTGGTGTGGAAGACCGACCTCGCACCGAGACAGGGATACTGAGGAGTCTCGACTTGGTGCTCCAACTCCGACGCGATCTGAGTCTCGCGCGATGGTGGCGCTCCGCGGTCCACGTCTACCGACGAGCGACTCGACATGGCCGGGTGGTGCCCCGTCGAGAAGGAACGTACACATCAGGTCCTGTTCATCCCTCTCTCGAAGACGCTTCGCGCTCCTGCAGCCTCCACGTGTACAGCTCCGAAACGAGGGTGGGGCTTCTTCTCTCGACCCACCCGAAGCAGCCAACGCACTGCTGTCCACGCTTGAGAGATGCAGACGTGGTGCCGTCGTTGACTCGCTCGGGTAGGTTCGCCGCCGGATTTTGTGACGGCGCAAACGACCTCCGAGGGACGCGGTTGATCCAAACAGCCGGGACGTTTTCGGAGTCGCTGCGTGGGCAATGAACAGGGCAACCGATCCGGAAGGAGAACGCTGATGCCCGGCAAGAGCGCACACGTCAAGAACGAAAAGCAATACGAAGCCTTGAAAGAGAAGGGGATGTCAAAGGAACGCGCGGCGAAGATCGCGAACTCGTCTGGCGCGTCGCGCAGAGGCGGTAAGCACTCACACTCCGGCTCATCCCATAGCGACTCGAGCCAGGGTGGGACAACGATGCAGAAGAAGGCCGCCGGGCGCAAGGGCGGCAAGGCGACCGCAGCGAAGAGCTGAACGCGTGCTACCTCTGCGGCGCCGCTCACGAGCAGTTCCAAACCGAGCGAGCTCCTGCGGCACGCGAAACTCGGTGAGGCGGCAGGATTCGATGGGATCTACTGCAGCGACATTTCCAGCCCTGGTGGGAGCCAGGCGAATCCGGCCAGTCTTGGGTGTGGCTCGGCGCGGCCCAGGCAACGGAGAGTTGCCCGGACGGGCCCGCCGTCACTCCTGTCCTGCAGCGCTACCACCCCGCCTCACCGCGACCGGCATTTGCGCGGCCGAGGGCAACGTCGTTGCAGCGCGCCGCCCGTGGCCGTGCGGCCTGAGTGGGGCGGGATTCGCGGCCGCCCCGGCGGGGAACAACCCGTCCATGACCACTATCGAGCGGTTCCAGAAGCTTCAGGTCGAGCTCGTGCGAGCGGGCTTCGACACGGCGTTGCACGTCCAGGCGGACGGTAAGGAGGACGACGAGCGGGCGGTCGTCGCGATGTTCGTCGAGCTCCGCAAGCAGACCGGCCGGGACATCGAGAGGCTCGACGAGCTCACGGGGGTGTTCGGCTTCTCGTACGCGATCGGCGACGACAGCCGGGCTGCGATCACGCTGGCCCCCGCCAGGGCCTGATCACTACCGGCCCTAATCACCATGGCCCCGTAGGCCGGTCGCCTAGGCGACCGGCCTACGCGTTCCCAGGCGGCACGCGCTTACCTCGACGCGAGCTCCGGCACCGGCTCGCAACTGATGGCGTCCGGGCCGCGCCAGCCAGATCCGAAGCGCACGGTGGCAGGGGTCGGAAGCAGCTTCCGCCCGAGCACACCGGCGCACACAAACGAGCGGCAGTCTGGCTGCCTGCCTCGCGCACCGCGGCCACGATGCCGACGTGCCCTGTCCGCGTCGACGGCGCACAAGCCCTCGCCGTGCGCAAACCAGTAGGGACGGCCGATCCCGTGTCCGGCAAACCTGGTTTCGCGTACCGCTGCCGAACCGCGAGGGGTTTCAGAACCGGCCGGACGGGCACTGAAACGGAGTTGAAAGAGGCGCCGCCGGATGGGGACATGCCGCCGGCAGCGCCATTAGAGAGGGAGTGAGAATGGCTAGCAATCTCAGGATCAAGGTGAACGGGCTCACGCACGGTGTGAGCGCGAGCCTCGACACCCCGCTTCTGTATGTCCTGCACAACGAGCTCCACCTGCACGGCCCGCGGTTCGGTTGCGGCCTGGCGCAGTGTGGTGCCTGCTCGGTGTTGCTGGACGGGAAGGAGATCCGCTCCTGTGTGACGCCGGTGGCGTCGGTGAGCGGCAAGAGCATCACGACCCTGGAGGGCCTGCCGGCGATGTGGGCGGCCCAGCGGGGCACCACAGCAGCCGCGCCGGCGCTGCACCCGTTGCAGCAGGCGTGGATCGACGTGCAGGTGCCGCATTGTGGGTACTGCCAGAACGGCATGCTGATCCAGGCCGCCGATCTGCTCGCGACGACGAAGAACCCGTCCGAGGATCAGATCCGCACTGCGATGAACGGGCACCTCTGCCGCTGCGGGACCTATCCGAGAATCCTGACCGCGATCCAGCAGGCCGCGGCCACGATGGCGAAAGGCGGTGTCTAGATGACCGGTTTCCTGCACGAGAACGAGCTCTCACGTAAGACGTTCCTCAAGGGAGGAGGCGCGCTGGTCGTCGGCTTTGGCCTTCTCGGCACCCCGGCTGTCGCAGGCGCCGCGAGCGATCCGAACCAGTTCACCTCGTACGGACCGGCCGACTCGGCCGCGATCGACTCGTGGATCGTGATCAACGCCGACAACAGCGCCGCGGTCAAGCTCGGCAAGGTCGAGCTCGGCCAGGGCTCGATGACCGGCCTGCTGATGATTGCCGCCGAGGAGCTCAACCTGGACATCTCCCAGATGCAACCGATCACGAACGACACCGACCTGACTCCGAACCAGGGGATCACGGCCGGGAGCTCAGCGATCCGCAGCGGCGGGATGCAGACCCGGGCGGCGGCCGCCGCCGCCTACCAGGCGCTGCTCGAACTCGCGTCCTCCCGGCTCGGCGTGCCGACGACGAACCTGAGCGTCAGCAAGGGAGTCGTCACCGGCGCCGGCAAGACCGTGACGTACGGCTCGCTGCTCGGCGGCAAGCTCTTCAACGTCGAGATGGGATCGCAGTACAAACTCAATCCGAGCACGCCTCCGGCGCCGGCCGCGGCGCAGGGGGTCTCCTCGTCCGGCTCGAGCCCGAGCCAGGGCCTCGCCTCGACCGAAGTGCTGCCGACGCCGGCGTTCGTGGCCTCACCCGGCCCGGGCCTCGCGCCCGGAGCGCCGGGCACGAAGCCCGTCGGCCAGTACCGCATCGTGGGCGTGAGCCCCGGGCCTGGCCGGGTCGACATCCCGCCCAAGGTGACGGGGAAGTACACCTACGTCCAGAACATCCGCATCCCGGGGATGCTCCACGGTCGGATCGTCAGGCCGCGTGGACAGGGTGCCTACGGTGAGGGGTCGAACCCGCAGCTGCTCTCGGTCGACGCGGCCTCGATCAGCCACATCCCGAATGTCAAGGTGATCCAGCGGGGGAACTTCCTCGGCGTGGTCGCGCCGCGCGAGTACGACGCGATCCAGGCGGCGGCGGAGCTGAAGGCGACCTGGGCGCCGATGCCGACACTGCCGAGCACCGGCAACCTCTGGGCGCAGATGCGGGCACAGGACTCCGCCGGCCAGGTGCCCGCGAGGGTCGCCGCCGAGATGGGTGACGTCGACAAGGCGCTCGCATCGGCCGCGCACGTCGTCTCGCAGACGTACACGTACCAGTACAACGGCCACCTGCCGATCGGGCCGAGCTGCTGCGTCGCGGACGTGACCGCAAACGGCGCTCGCATCTTCAGCAACTCGCAGAACATCTACTCGCTGCGAACGAGCATCGCCCAGATGCTCGGCTTCGACATCCGCCAGGTCCGCGTCACCTACTACGAGGGCTCCAGCGTGTTCGGCAGTGCGCCGTACACCGACTGTGCCGAGTCGGCGGCGGTGATGTCACAGATCGCGGACGCCCCGGTGCGCGTGCAGTTCATGCGCTGGGACGAGCACGGCTGGGACAACTACGGGCCTGCCCAGATGATGGACGTCCGAGGCGGCGTCGATGCGAACGGCAACCTGGTCGCGACCGACAGCACGATCTTCGGCATCCCCTACTACACCACGAACCCGCCCGAGGCGATGACCGGGACGAGCACGAAGTACACCGGAAACATGCAGACGTTCAAGAAGGCGGGATCGTTCGACACGACGAATACCGGGACGCAGTACAACCTGCCCAACCGGCGCGTGCTCGGCAAGTCGCTGCCGCTCGAGAACAACTACTTCAAGTCGACGTTCCTGCGGGCGCCGAACGCCCCGCAGACGACGTTCGCCTACGAGCAGCTGGTCGACGAGCTCGCGCACGCCGCGAACATGGACCCGTACCAATTCAGGCTCCAGAACGTCGCGACGCTCGCGAGCGACGAGGCGAACGGGATCACGAACCTGACCTGGGACCGCTGGAAGAACGTGCTCCTGCGGGTCGCGCAGCTCGCGAACTGGCAGCCGAAGGTGGCCGCCTCGAACCTCGACAGCGGGAGCGTCGTCACCGGTCGCGGGATCGCACTTGGCAGCTTCGCAGGAACGATGGTCGCGAACGTGGCCGACATCCAGGTGAACAAGAAGACCGGCAAGATCAAACCGCTCGAGCTCTTCTCCGCCCAGGACACGGGGCTGACCGTGTACCCGGCCGGGATCGAGGGGCAGGCGGTCGGCAGCCTCACCCAGGGCGCAAGCCGTGCCCTGCTCGAGGAGGTCACCTTCAACAAGCACGCGGTGACGAGCCTCGACTGGATCAGCTACCCGATCCTGCGCTTCGCGGATGCCCCGAAGATCACGTTCGACTACATCCAGCGGACGGACATCCCCGCGGTCAGCACCGGAACGGTCGGGTCGAACGGGACCAGCACTCCGTCGGGCTCGGTCACGGTGGACGGCGTCATGGCGTCCGGCTCGGGCGAGCCGCCGACCTCGTGTGTCAGCGCGGCGATCGCAAACGCCTTCTTCGATGCCACCGGCGTCCGGATACGGATGGCCCCGATGTCGCCTGCCCGCGTGCGGGCCGTGTTGAAGGCGGCCGGGACGACGGCGTAGGAAGGAAGCGAGGCACTCGCCAGGTGGGAGCCCGCTGCGGCGCGGGCTCCCACCACCCTCAGCGAGCTCAGCGTGGAGCCGACATGCCCGGCGGGCGCCTTCGGCTCCTCGTACCTCCTCAACGAGGGATTCCGGCTCGAGGTCGTCAGCAAACTACTCGGCCACTCAAACAGGGGCTCTTGCGCGGGCTGGTCTGGAGGCAGTACGGAGTCGAGGCTCTCTAGGATCTGTAGGCCGGCGAACGTTGCCGGTCAGCCCACTAGCACCTCAGCATCGGCGGGAGCACGTCCGAGTCGCACCGTGATTTTGGTGCCGCGCGGGCCGACGTCTATCGTCCAGCTCGCGGCGAGGGCGTCGACGATCTCAAGTCCGTGTCCCCCTTCGCGTCGCTTTGAGCGGAGGCTCTTGATGGTGAGGCGGCCGCCACCGTTCTGGACTTTCAGTTCTGCTCCGTCTCGGAAGAGCTTCAAGTCCATTTTGATCGGTTCTCGTCTGGAGCCGTGAAGGACGGCGTTGTTGACGAGTTCGCTCGCGACGAGCCTGAGAGAGAACGCGAATCGTGTGTCACGGGCGTCGTCTCCGAGGAGTCCGTCGACGGCGCGGCGTGCCAGGTCGGGCGCTTGGGTGGAAGGCTCGAGTCGCACGTGCGAGGTGCGAAGCGGGATCGGCACGACAGCAATGTCGTGGGCTGCGCGGGCGCGGACGCCACGGCGGATTTGGGCTGCGACGCGGCGGAGCAGCATGATCTGTTCCGGCTCGTAGAGGCGCTGTCCGTGTTTTCCGCGTTGGGGAATAACGATGTGGTAGCGGCGCTCCCACGTGCGTAGTGTGCTCGGAGCAACCCCAAGTTCACGGGCCACGGTTCCGATCTCGACGAGCGGCAAGTCCATCTATTCAGCTTCTGTTCGCACGTCAGTTGTGTGCTTCCTCGTCGTCGCGTGGATCGGTGATCTCCGCGACGAGTCCGGCTTCACCGAATTTCTCCGCGACATCGTAGGTGTCGGTGGACGAGGTGATCCGCTCGCAGGTCGGGTCGGCGTGTCCCGGGAGGACGATGAATGCGGTTGGGGTGGTGCGGACAGCTTCGTAGTCCGGGAACGAGATCGTGATCCGCGCGGTGCATTCCTCGCGGTTGCACTCGCAGACGATCCCGAACGTGCCGCCCTGTCCTGTCTTGGTACGCGCGCGTTCCTCTAGTTGCTCGTTCAGATGGCGAAACTCGTCCTCGTTCGTCCCCTTGCGAACATCGTCGAGCATCACGCTGCTTCGAACACCACCTGAACATCTGTATCGCTGACACGGGCGAGGGCCTCTTCGAGGGTCTCTGCGATCGCGATGAACTCCGGCAGCGACAACTCAACCACGAGCTCATACGGCTCCGGGCCGATACGCCGGTCGACTTCGCTGGTGAACTGTGCCGCGTTGCTCATGTCCATCTCCCGGCAAGTCCGACCATCATTACGCAAAAGGAGGAGCACAGGAGCCGCAAGAACGTCGCAGGGCTCGAGGCATCTCCATGCAATCAGCCGGCTGGAAGCGCAGAAACCTCATTTCTCCACGAAGGCGGGTCTCCATGTCGGCGACTCGTATGTGCCTTCATGATCTTCTTCGTCGAGCACCTGCTGCCGGCGCGGCCCGGTCTGCGGCCGCTCGATATCCTCGGCGGCGTGAATCCGGATGATGCGCGGTTGCCTGGGAAAGGCGGTTTCTCGCGATGTCCTCGCGGGTAGCACTGGGCCACGCAGGTTGGCGCCGATACGGGTTCGAGCAGCAAAGTCTTCGTACGTGGCGGGAGCCGTCGCCGGCTCGCAGGGGTGCGGCCGTCGTTGTTGGGTGGCCATATTGCTTGACGTGCGGCCCCAAGACCAGGCCGGTGCCATGAGCGTCCACGTGCAATAGCGTGCAGGCGGGCTGCGACGACGCCTTATGCGACCTAGAACCGAGGCGGTCGAGGCGAGCCCCGCATTGAGCAATGTTTGCGCAAGTGGTATCTTGGGTGGCGGCTCAGACGACTTATCGTCCCCGCGCTGATGATGGTGACGGTTCCGCAGGCGCAACACGTCGGTGATCCGAGACCTCACTCAATGGCCGCGCCAGCGTGGATCATTTTTCGGCAGGGAGGCTGTTTCTCGTGACTGAGCGGGTGGTGTCCCTGTTCAGGCTGATGTCGCGTGTCGCTGCGGCTGAGAGCGAGGCTGAGGTTCTGTCCGTAGTCGTGGATGAGGGTGTCGTGGTCGCGGGGGCGGCGGCGGGGGTTGTGGGATGGATTGAGGGTGATGCGGTGAGGGTGGTGGCTGAGCATGGCTACCCGGCCGGGTATCTCGACTCGTGGCGGACGTTCCCGCTTGAGCCGGGGCGGCCGATGGCGGACGTGGTCACGTCGGGCCAGTCGGTGTATTGCGGGTCACGTGAGGAGCGCGATTCTCGTTGGCCTCTGTTTCAGGGGACAGGGATCGAGAGCAGCGAGGCGTTCGTCGTCGTGCCGCTCGTCGGTCGCGGCGGCGTGGTCGGTGCGCTGACGCTGAGCTATCTCGACAAGAGGGAGTTTGAGGGAGATGAGCGAGCTTTCCTGGAGGCGTTGGCGGCTCAGTGTGCGCTCGCACTTGAGCGAACCCGCGCCGCGGAGGCAGAACGGCGGTTGACGACCTGGCTCGGTTTTCTCTCTGAGGCTGGTAGTAGGTTGGGGCGGTCACTCGATTATGGGGAGACGCTCGCGGAGGTGGGCCGTCTTGTCGTTCCGACGCTCGCTGACTGGTTTGCGTGCGATCTTCTGGTCGATGGCCACGTCGAGCTTGTCGCGGTCTCGCACGTCGACCCGGGAAAGGTCAGTTGGGCGCGCGAGCTGCGCGAGAAGTCGCCGCCTGACATGGACGCCCCGACCGGACTGCCGAACGTTTTGCGTACCGGTCAGTCGGAGCTCTACGAGGTGATCACAGACGAAATGATCGAGGCGTCGGCGGCGACTCCGGATGAGCTCGAGCTAATACAAGAGATCGGGTTCAGCTCGGCGATGGTGGTGCCTCTGATAGCGCGCGGACAGACCCTCGGTGCGCTGACGCTTGTTTGGGCCGAGAGCGGCCGCCACTACGGCCAGGAGGACATCGACCGAGCCGAAGAGCTTGCCGCACGGGTCGCGGGCGCGATCGACAACTCCCGTCTTTATGAGGCCCAGCGCGTCGCGCGGGCACGCACCGAACGGTTGCAGCGCTTCACCGCTCGGCTTGCGCCCGCCTTGACCATCGAGAGCGTCACGGAGATCGCAATCGATAAGGCACTCATCGCCTCGGGTGGCAAGACGGCGCTGCTCGGACTCGCAACCGCGGACGGGAAGAACATCGAGGTCACAACTGTTGGCGACGGTTTCTCCGACGAGATGGAGAGCCTCCGTGTAGTGCCTCGCGATCACGCATCCGTGCTGGGCGAGGTGTTTCGACGCAATGAGCCGTTATGGCTCGGAACTCGCGCGGAGTGGGAGGAGTACCCTGAAGCGATCGGTCGACCGGCGTCGCTGCAGGCAGTCGCAGTTTTACCGGTTGCGACCACAACCCGTTTTTTCGGCGTACTCGGGATCGCGTTCGATCACGAGCGACAGTTCCCGGACGAGGAACGCAGGTTCCTGATGGCGATCGCCGGACAAACTGCGCAGGCACTCGACCGGGCCGCGCTCTACGAGGAGCAGAGCCACATCGCCGAAGTGCTGCAACAGAGCCTGCTGCCAGGCAAGGTCCCTGCGATCCCCGGCATCGAACTCGCGACCAGCTACCGGGCAGCTGGGCGGATGAACTTGACCGGTGGTGACTTCTACGACGTCTTCGAAACCCCGAGCGCCTATGCGGTCGTGATCGGCGATGTGTGCGGCAAAGGACCCTCAGCCGCAGCGCTCACCGCCCTCTGCCGTTACACACTCCGCGCCTGTGCCCTCAGCCGCCCTGACGCCGGCCCTGCCGACCTCCTCCGCCTGCTCAACCGCGCCATAGTCGAACACGCGTCCAGCGACGACAAGCTCGACAACGAGTTCGCGTCGGTCACCTGCATTCTCCTCGACAGCAGCGATGGTCGGGTAGTCGCGAGACTTGCCTCGGGTGGGCACCCGCCCACTCTCCTCCAACGGAACGGCACCATCGAGGAACACCGAGCCACCGGCCCGCTCGTCGGTCTCTTCGAAAACGCCGTCTACGGCGAATACACGATCAACCTGGAACCAGGCGACCTCGTCGTTCTCCACACAGACGGCCTCACCGACGCCCGCTCGGACACCGGCGAGCGCCTCGGCGAACCGCCCATTCGATCATCCCTCCTCGCCGACAACCGCAACGAGCACCCACACGCTGTCACCGAGACCCTCATGTCGCTCCTCGAAGGCTTCGAGATCACCGACGACATCGCGATCGTCGTCCTCCACGTCAGCGACCCTGTCGCGACAGTGACCGAACCATACGACTCGCGGAAGGTGACACATCCTCCTGGCCGGCCGACTCCTTAGGCCGGATTCGAGAAAACTGTTGTCGGCGTGATCGACGATCGCTCTCATGCTCGCTGAACAACGCAGCCCTCGCGACGGGGAAAGGGTTAGGCGGCCTTTGCCACCGGCTTGGTGGCAAAGGCCGCCAAGATTCCCCTCGAGTTGCCTCGCGCAGGTCATACGAATGGGCTCCAGCCGCCGGCACTTACTGCCGAAGACGAGCGGGCTGATCCCCCTCGCACTGTCGATCGGTGAGCGGCACGCTGGGCGGTCCGGTCAGGACGATCCCGATCCATAGCGGCTGCCACCGAGGCGGCGGATACGGCCTGCTGACTGCGCTTCTGTGAGGGCGTTCTGGAAGCGTCCCGGGCCCCAGCGGCGCGCGCCGACTCGCCGTGCGAGTTCCTCGCGGCGAAGCGGCCCATCCTGGAGCGCGGTCGCGATCGCGTCGATCTCGCGGTCGAGCAGGCTCGGCGATGCGACACGCGAGTGGAGAGCCGTGCCCATCATCCCGGGCGAGTAGAATCTCTCACCGGGCCCTGGTCCTGGCCGGTAGCGGCGCAGACCGGCACGCTGGCGCTCACTGCGCCGCTCGTCGCGCTCTTTCCAGCGGCGTTCGTCTTCTTCCCGCTCGCGGGCGGCCGTCTCGTCGGCGGCTTCGCGGTCAGGCTCCTCTTCCTCATTCTCGCCCGCGAGCTCCCCGCTTTCGGCCTCTTCGGCGGTAAGCGGCTTCGCGATGTCCTCGAGCTGGGCGTTCTCGGCGCGGACGCCGAGGAAGAGCTCGGCAATCCCTCCGACTGCCATCACGGCGGCGCCGATCAGGAAGGCGAGCATGACCATGTTGCGGTCCTTGGTCGCGATCAGGTGGCCGAAGAGGAGCGGGCCGATAATGCCGCCGAGTCCGGTGCCAACCGCGTAGAAGAAGGCGATCGCGAGCGCGCGCGTCTCCATCGGGAACACCTCGCTGACGGTGAGGTACGCCGCGCTCGCACCGGCAGAGGCGAGAAAGAACGTCACAAAGATGAACCCCTCGAACGCCCATGCCGAGCTGAGCTGGCGCCCGACGAAGAGCAGCGCGAGCGCAGTCGCGACCGCCGCCGAGCCGAGATAGGTGCCGGCAATCATCGGGATGCGCCCGACCGTGTCGAACAGGCGCCCGAGCAGGAGCGGCCCCAGGAAGTTGCCGATCGCGAAGACGATGATGAAGACCGGCACAAAGCTCGACGAGACCGAGTAGAAGCTCGTGAACAGCGTCCCGAGATTGAACGTGACGCCGTTGTAGAGAAATGCCTGCCCCACGAAGAGCGCAAGGCCCAGTACCGCCCGTTTCGGGTAGAGCTTGAACGCGGTCTCGCCGATCGTGCGGAACGGGATCGACTCGCGCTGGCGCACCTCGATCGTGTCTTCCACCTCCTCCAGGTTGTCGCCTGTCTCGTCCTCGACGTCTTCCTCGATGCCGCGGACGATGCGCTCGGCCTCCTCCTCACGGCCGTGGATGAACAGCCAGCGCGGGCTTTCCGGGATATTGCGGCGCACGAGCATGATCGTCAGCGCGAGCACCGCCCCGAGCGCGAACGTGACCCGCCAGCCAATGTCCTTCGGGAACACCGAGGAGAGGAAGAAGAGCGCCGCACCTGCGCCTGCGGCCGAGCCGACCCAGTAGGACCCGTTGATGATCAGGTCGACGCGGCCGCGCACGCGGGCCGGGATCAGCTCGTCGATCGCGGAGTTGATCGCCGAGTACTCGCCGCCGATCCCCGCGCCGGTGAAGAAGCGGCAAAGGTAGAAGTACCAGGGAGTCCACGCGAGGGCCGTCGCCGCCGTCGCAACGAAGTAGACGGCGAGCGTGATCAGAAAGAGCTTCTTGCGCCCGAAGCGGTCGGTCAGCTGGCCGAAGAACAGCGCGCCGATGCACGCGCCCGCGACGTAGATCGCGGCGGCGGTGCCGATCGAGCCCGCGCTGAGCGAGATGCCACTACCCTTCTCGGTCAGCCGCGAGGCGATCGAGCCGACGATCGTTACTTCGAGCCCGTCGAGGATCCAGACCGTCCCCAGCCCGACGATCACGAGCCAGTGGAAACGGGACCAGGGCATCCGGTCGAGCCGGCCGGGGATGTTCGTCTCGATCGTCGCGGTCTCGACGCTCATCCCCTCTTGATTCCCATCCGGCGCATAATTACTCCCGTGCTCCGCTGCCACCTCGCCGGTCACCGCTATCGCTTCCGGGCTGACGGGACGGCCATGAGGTGGACGTGTGCACGCTGTGGCGTACCCGGAGGCGTGAAGATGTACGCGACCCAGGCGGAGGCGAGGCACTACGCGGCTGCGTTCGACCGCGAAGATCGCTCGAGCCTCGGCCATCGCGCTCCGCTTGTCGGTCTGCTGCCGCTGCGGGTCTGGCGCCTCTGGCGCGACCGCCGCCGCTGACCCGTCACGCGAGCTCGTCGAACGCGTCGTCGGGGAGTTCGCGCTCGGCGCGGTCCGCGTGCTCCTTCCCCTTTCGCTTTAGAGAGACGAGGAAGGTGACGACGATGAGCAGCGCGGCGCCGCTGATCGCGAGATCGATCGACGTCTGCAGCCCCGTCAGCGAACGGCGGTAAAGTAGGCGAGTCTTTGGATCAGCGCCCAGGCCATGCCGCCCCCCCTCGTTGAATAGCAGCGCAGCGGCCCGAAGCCGCCGTACCTGCCGGCCGTGAAGCCACCGTTGTCACCGCTGATCATCGTCTCGCCCGGGACCGGGACGCCGAGGCTCTCGATCGCGACCATGCCGAAGATGGCGTGGGGGCGTTGGCGTTGAACCGGCCCGAGGGGAAGTGCTCGAGCGCCTGGTCGTTGAGGTCGCGGATGCAGAGCTCGACGACGGCGCGCTGGCCGTGCTCGTCCTCGACCAACGCGATCCGCTCATTGTGGTTGGTCGCGAACGGGTAGTGCTGCCGGATCGGGAAAAGCTCGGCTTGGACGCCGCGGGTGCGGGCGCGGTGCACGATCAGCCTGCGGTCGCGCTCAGCATCTCTGCGATCTGCGCCTCGCCGCTGTCGAGATAGTCGTCGATCTTCGTTCTACGCCCGCTTTCGCCACAACAACCAACCATCACCGGTCGGGGGTCGGGCTCCGCCGGTGTGCGCGCCTGGACGGAGCAGCGTCGTGTTCACGCCGCGGCGGGCACGGTCTGTGGCGGCGGCCCCAGCCCGGGGTCCCCCGTCGGGTGGAGCGAGTAAGACCGCTTGCCGATGCAGATCGTGGCGAACGCCATGCGGCGCTCATCGATGCACCTCGCCAGGAGTCCCAAGATCCGCTGTGACAGCTCGGAGGTCTCGCCGCGCGCCCGGATGTCGACGTGCCAGTGGCCCCCTTCCTCGACGAGCGCAGCATCGAGGTTTCTCATTCTCAGGTCGACGATCTCACGCATGACGTTCGACGCGCCGGCGGCGTCCGAGAAGATCCGTATCTCGCCGGGTGCAAGCACCTGCTCGAGCCAAGTTCGGTTCCGAGCGTCGGCCGCCCGGCCGCGCCCGATCCCTCCGCTCCGTTGTGTCCTCGACACCTTCTGGCCAGCCGTCTTCGCCTTCTGTCGAGTCGCCATCGGTCGCTCCTTTCGCGCGTTCTGGTTCGGGTTGTCTTCTTCAGCGCACCGTGCCGGCCTCGCCTGCCGCGGCTCGAGGAGCTCGGTGCGCTCCACGTAGTCGGTGGCCACGATCGCAACGCGCTTTCCCTTCAGCCTGTTCGCCATGCTCTCGCCTTTCGCCGTGTCATCCAGACAGTTCCCGGCTTGCGCCGTCGAGAAACCCGTGCCGCTCACGTCGGCCTCGGCGACCGGGGCTCTGCCGCGGGGCGAGGGTCGAGCCGGCCACGAGGTCGATCGCACTTCGCGCCCGAACATCCGGGTCGGCGGCAGCCGCGAAGGTCAGAAGAGAGCAGCCCGATCAGGGCCTTCAACATTGCCTCCCCGATCGATCGAAACGGCGACCAGGGGGGCTTGCCGTTCTCGATGCCGCCCTTTCGTCGATTCGACGAACTCGTCCAGGCCCGCCCACATCAGGCCTCGCGCCGCATGGCCTTCAGGCCCGCACAGTGGACCTGGTCGCCGATCCAGAATTCGGCGACCAGGTCGCGTGCCTGTACTGCATACGCCGGGCGGCTTTCGCCTGCACGCGACGACATCTCACCCTGGGGCGTCCCCTTCCTACCGATCGACCACCGTGGTCGTGTTGCCTCCGCGGGCGTCCGTCATGCGACCCCCGAACCCGCCCCAGCTCGACCAGAACGCGAGCGACATGACGAATCCGATGATGCCGACCACCAGCAGGATCACGCCTGCCACATGAATGTTGAAACCCGAGCTCGTCGTGTTGACGGCCCAGATCAGCACGGCGCCGGCAGCCGCCAAGATCAAGGAGATGCTGATACCCATAGTTGAGTCCTCCTTCTCATTCTCGGCTTCGGAGCGAAGTCGAGCTCGGCTGAGGGAATGCCCACTCCGAGCGATTTCAAACCCGATGGGAAGCGGCATTCGCAAACGCGCCCCTTCCTTTGGCATGCGAAACCATGGCGGGCGAAAAGCGACTCGCGATCGACGCAAGGCGCGCCGGCTCCTCTTCGAGCGATCGCTGCTGTGACCCAGGATTCGGAATCCCCTTGCGACGGTAACAACGCGTTGATGACGAGTCAGACCAAATCGAGGGCGTCGACAAGAACAGCATTTTCGTCTCTAGGCGCGCAGATCCGAAGCGCCTATGTTTGGCTGGAGGACAAACCGACCGTGATCGTCATAGCGGCGGCCGGTGCCACCGTCGGTGCGATCTTCGTGCTCGCGTCGGCTGCCGGATGGACACGCGTCGTGCGTCTCACCGAGGCAAAGCATCCCTGGGCCTGGCTCCTCGTCTGCCTGGTCGGCGAGGTGGTCGCCTACGCGGGCTACGTGCTGACCATTCGTGAGGTGGCCCGGGTCGACAACTGCTCGGAGATGAGCCTCTCGGTCTCCGCCAAGACCGTCGTCGCCGGGTTCGGCGTGTTCGCGGCGACGCGTTCCTCCGGAGGGTTTGCGGTCGATAACTGGGCCTTCCAGAAGGCGGGAGCGACCGAATCCGAGGCGGCGGAGAGGGCCGTCGGGCTCGGACTACTCGAGTACCTCGTGCTGTCGATCGGCGCCCTACTCGCCTCCTTCGCGCTGTTCTTCCGCCTCGACGGGCACGCGAGCGACTCGACCACGCTTCCCTCGCTCCTGATCCTGCCGTGCCTCGCGATCGGCCTTTTCCTGACCTCGCCCAAGCGCGCCCGGCGGCTGAGCAGACCCCGAGGAGGCTTCGTCCGCCGCTGGTTTGGTGTAATGGTCGCCGGCGCGATGACGGTACGGCGTCTCCTCCTGAGGCCGCGCGACCACGGCATGGGTGTTGCCGGGAACGCCGTCTACTGGGCCGGCGACATCCTCTGTCTCTGGGCCGCAATGCATATCGTCGACGTCCATCTGTCGGTTGCCTCGCTGGTGCTCGCCTACTCAGGCGGATACGTCCTCACGCGCCGGGCTCTCCCGGCCGGGGGCGCCGGAGTCGTGGAGGTCGCATTGACGTTCGCGATCTTCTGGATGGGCGCGCCGTTTGCCCGCACCTTGATCGCAGTCGTGATCTACCGGCTCTTCAACTTCTGGCTTCCGATCCTTCCGGCACTCGCCTTGATGCCATCGATCAAGGAGCTGCGACGACGCTTCCGGCGTGCCGAACAGGTCGTCTAGCGAGATTTCTGACTTCGACGCAGGCTTTCGACAGCCGACCGGCAACGACGTCCACTGCCGCCGTCGCCGACTCCGAAATCCCGAGTCGCGAACGCCGGCCCACGCCGAGGCAATCAGCACCGGCTAGATTCCGCGATGCCTGGCATCGCTCAGCGAATCTGCGGCGAACGCGATGAGGCCGGCTGCCCAACCGCGGGCAACGAACCCAACGCGTGAGAGCGCTTCAAGCTCGTAGGTCACGTTGCGGCTGAGCTTGGCCTCGACGGACTTCGCCTTCGTCACCCGGACGACGGTGATTGCCCCGCCAGCCGGTTCGTGCGTGTGCTCGTTCGCGTCCACTGGAACGGGCCCTCCGGCGCTGTTGATCGTCGCGGCATCGAATCCGAGCTCATCGATCATGTTTGCCCCTCAGACGTCACGGGCAAACACCTCGCGGAAGGCTCGTCCGTCACCGTTGCCGCTTCTTGCCCTCATCCTGTTCGCTTTCACGGCCGAGACAGCCGCAGTCTTCGGCGCCTGGCATGACTCGGCCACACGCGGCGAGCCCAGCAGGCGGGCGATCGCGACCGCCAAACTGTCCGCGACGGCACCCCGAGCCACCGAGCTCCGGTGTCGGGACTGCTGCGGCGATAGCCGAGAAACCTCCGAATGACAAAAGGGATCACGCAGCTTCAGGATCGCCCAGGAGGGCTACGAGCAATGTCAACTCCGGCCGAGAAGTGGCTCGGAAACCAGATCAGCCGGCAGATCTGCGCGCACCATCACCGGCGACTCCACCGGATCGGATGGGATCGGGCACTCGCGCCTTCGGCAGGCGGTTGGGCCGAGGCGGATCCGCCTCCCCGCCCGAACAACTCGGTCGATGTGCTGATCGACGGCGCTGAGGCGCTTCCGGCAATCGCTGAGGAGCTCCTGCAGGCCGAGTCTCACATCCACCTCGCCGGCTGGTACTTCACACCGTCGCTTGCGCTCATCCGCGACGGTGAGCACGTCATCCTTCGCGATCTGCTCGCCGAGCTCGCCGAGAGGGTCGACGTCCGCGTGCTCGCCTGGGCAGGCGCACCGCTTCCGCTCTTCAGACCTTCACGGAAGGACGTCGCGCAGATGCGTGATCGTCTTTCGGACCGCTCCAAGGTGCAGATCGCGCTCGACAGCCATGAGCGGCCACTCCATTGCCACCACGAGAAGACGATTGTCATCGACGACCGCGTTGCCTTTGTCGGCGGCGTCGACCTCACCTCGGAGTCCGGCGATCGCTTCGACACACCCGTTCATCACGCGCGCGCCGCGGTCGGTTGGCACGACATCGCGGCTCGCGTCGAGGGTCCTGCTGTTACCGACGTCGCGACCCACTTCAACCTCCGCTGGCACGAGGTGACCTCTGAGACGCTCGGCCCTCCCGCGCAGGCCAAGCCGGCCGGCGATGTCGAGATCCAGATCGTGCGGACGATCCCCGAGCGAATCTACAAGGCAATGCCGAAAGGCGACTTCAGCATTCTCGAGTCGTACGCAAGGGCGCTCCGGGACGCGAAGCGCTTCATCTACCTCGAGAATCAGTTCCTCTGGTCACCCGAGATCGCAGTCATCCTTGGCGACAAGATCGCGCACCCGCCGTCAGACGACTTCCGAATCGTCCTCCTGCTGCCGTCGAGACCGAACAGCGGCGCCGACGACACCCGCGGGGTCCTCGGCGAACTGCTCGAAGCGGATGCCGGAAAGGGAAGGATCTTCGCCTCAGCACTCTTCGCGCGATCGGGCCGGCGAGCCGACCCGATCTACGTCCATGCGAAACTCGGAATCGTCGACGACGAATGGATGACGATCGGCTCCGCGAACCTGAACGAGCACTCACTCTTCAACGACACCGAAATGAACCTCGTCACCCACGACGCGGCCCTGGCGCGCAAGACCCGGATCCGGCTTTGGTCAGAGCATCTCGAGCTTCCGGCCGGCCAGATCGACGGCGATCCAATCGAGGTCATCGACACACTCTGGAAGCCAATCAGCCGTAACCAGCTCGAGCGACGGAACCATGACCTCGCGCTGACTCATCGCCTCGTGTGCCTCCCGCATGTCTCGAAGCGCACGAGTCGTCTGCTCGGGCCGGTCTCCGGGCTCTTCGTTGACGGGTGAGCGTTCGTGAGCGAGGCAGGGCGGCGGGCCATCTCGCAGGAACGTCCAGCTCCAGTTCTCGTCTCTCCGTGCTCGCCCTGGAACCGGATATCCAGGGCTTTCGAGGAAGTCTGGTAACCGGCTCTTCCGGGAGTGTCAGCGCTTCGTTCCAAGCTCGCCGTTCCGATACTGCGAGGGCAACGGAAAGAGTCTCGCTGCTCGGCGAAGAGGTGCCCATCGTGGACGGGATGCGAGCGACGCAGGATCAACCGCGCCGTCACGGCCGCCGCGCAACCGGTGCTTCTAAAGGCAGTCCTGACGCCACGGAGTTGAGCGACTCGTGCACGGCAACGATCTTGTCAAGGCCGCTCGACTCGAGCGTCAGGCGAATCGCCGGGCTCGGGGCCACGACGATCAGGTCATTCCAGCCCAGTCGCTGCCGGGCGGCGAGGAGGACCTTGAGTGCGATCGGGTCAAGCAGCTCGACGGCAGCGAGGTCCAGCACAACGCGGCCGTTTCCGGCCGGCGCATGGCGCTCGATACCCGCCCGGATCGAGTCGACGTTGAAGAGGTCGATGTGACCGCGGAGCACGATCAGCAGCCAGTCGCGCCCGAACGCGACACCCATGATCGCCGGGCCACGTACCGCCTCGAGCTCACGCGCGGACGGGCCCGAGTGCAAGCCTGGCCAGGAACCGACAGCGACGTGGCCCCGCGCCCAGCTCGCCGACCTCCACCCTTCCGAAACGGGCTCGGCCGCGACGTCCTTTGGGGAATCGACGTCGTTTGCGAAGTCCAGGCTCATCGCTCTCCTTTGCTCTGGATCGGATCCCGCTCGCAGGTAGATACCCGGTGCCCGAAGCGTGAAACGCAGGGCCCTGGTTGTTCGGCCGGAATGCGACCGGCACGGCAGAGGGCGAGCAGCTGGGGGCCGGAGACCCGGGTGCCGGGGACCGGGTGCCGGTGCTAGCCGTGGAGCGGGTGCCGCGAAGCGCCCGGCGGGACCCTCCCGCTCGGGCGCTGTCGGCGGAGCTTCCGGCGAGCGCTTGTCTCTGCTCAGATGGTCGAGCGTCGACCGATGCCACCGATCACTGCGACAAGAAGAACGATCAGCAGAACCAGGAAGAGGAATTTCGAGACAACGATCCCGCCGCCGATCGCGACGACGAGCAGCAACAGCAGTAGTAGCCACAACAACACTTGCCCACCTCCTTTCTCACGCTGAGCTCGAATTACCCGAGGCAGTCCGGTTCGAAACGCTGCCGTCGCCTAGCTGTAGCCACCCGATAAGGTTGTCCGGGTGGAGTTCAGGTTCGCCACGGCCGATCTCGGTGACCAAGTCTTCAGCGTTATTGTCGTCGGCGAGGTCGATCTCGCCACCGCGCCGGAGCTGAAGGAAGCACTGACCGAGGTGATCGAGAGCGGTGCCCGCGGCGTGCTCGTCGATCTTTCCGACGCGACATTCATCGATTCGACCACGCTCGGAGTGCTAATGGGGGCGGTCAGGCGCATGCGGCAGCGCGGCGGGGAGCTTGCGATCGCCTGCAACGACCCGAACATCCGCAAGATCTTCGAGATCACTCTCCTCGACCGGGTGTTCAACATCTTCGACTTCCCCGCTCCGGGCATCGAGCATCTCCGCTCCGCCGACACCGGCAGCGCGCCCGGACCCGTCAGCTCGGCAGGCTGAACCGCTTCACGAACCCGACCCGACTTCTGCGTGCCGCCGGTGATGGTCAGGTCGTCAGCGGGATCAGCCTCGAGACGTGCATCTGCGAGATCCCGATCTCGACGGCGATCTGCGACTGCGTCAGACCGTCGACGAATCGTAGGTGCACGATCTGCCGCTCGCACTCGTCGAGAGGACGCAGACCGGCTTGGCGGGCACCGGTTCCGAGGGCCCTCGCCCGGATCGAGCTTCGAGCCGCGTTGACCACGAGAGGCGTTGGGGGAGGCCGTTACGAGACGGCCTCCCCCAACGGGTTGCCGTACGCTCAGAATCCACGCAGGCTGACGGGGATCGAGATGAGGCGCCTCGTCGTGGTGCCTGCAAGCGGGTTCTCGCCCGGCTTACGGGCTCGGACGAACAGCACCATCAGCTCCTGCTTCCGCGCTGCCGGGAAGCCCTTGAGCCGGTTGAACTGAAGCGTCACCCAGCCGTCGCTTCCGGTCGCCGTCTCGCCCGGAACAGTGACCTGGTTGTACGGCACCGCCGTCGCGTAGACGTCTGCGCCGCTGACCGTCTGCCCGCACGTGTCACCGACATGGATGCGCAGGGAGAACGAGCTCATATTCCCCCGGATGGCGCCCGGCGTCGACTGGAACTGGTCAATCTGGAGCCGGGCAGGCGCACTGACGTCGCTCACGCCGACCACGGCTCCCGCGGCCGTCTTCGGGCACCCGGTCGCGGCCGGCTGCGGCGTCGCCGTCACGCCAGCAGTCGGCACGCTCGTCACGACGGCCGAGCCGTCGCCGTTCGTTGCTGTTACGCGGACGCGCAACGTATTGCCGTTGTCCACGGGCTTCAACACGTACGTCTGCTGGACCGCGCCTGAGATGTCCGAGCAACTGCCGCCGTTCGCGTCACAGCGGCGCCACTGGTACTTGAACGTGATCGGCTGGGCCCCGTCCCAGTTGCCGTGGTCCACGGTTAGCGTGCTCCCCTCGCTCATCGTCCCACCGATGGTCGGCGGGGAGGTGTTCGAGGGCTTGGTCGCGCTGTGCGCCGTCGCCGCCATAGCCGCGACGGCAGTGCTCAGGACCACGATTCCGAGCACCGCGAGCACCGGGCCGGTTCGCGGCGCTGATCTCGTACGCTCGAAGAGCGTTCTCATGTCTACCCCCTAGTCTGGTGTGCCTTCGTTTGGTTGCCCGGTGAAATCCCCAAAGGTGTTCGACGTGAATCACAGCCTCCGCTCGGTCGGCGTAAGGGTTTCGTAATGATCGTTGGGGGGTAGTGGCTCGGTAAGCCAGTACCTTGCTGTCCTGCCTACAGAGGTTGCATGGGGCCGGGAATACCTGGCATGGCCCTCTCAGGGGTCGCCGCCTGACGGACGCCGCCGCTCGCCGCGTCCGCGAGTGTCGACGACGAGACCGCGGAGGAACCGGGCGACCTGCGTCCGGAGCGGCGGCCCCCGTTCGTCGAGTCCCTCGCCCCGATCGAGCGTCGCGCGGACACGCGGGACCGCCGCCGCTGCCTGGGCGCCGAGGAGGAAGAGGGTGGCCGCCAGGTAGACGAAGACGAGGAAGGCGATCACGGCGCCGAGCGAGCCGTAGACGGCGTTGTAGTTGCCGAAATGGGAGAGGTAGACCCCGAAAAGAACCTGGAGCGCCGCGAACGCCAGTCCGACGACGGCGGCACTCGGGAGGATCGCACGGAACGGCGGTCGCGCGGCCGTGGCGGGAACGACCCGGTAGAGGGAGGCGACCGCAGAGGCAGCAAGCGCCGCGGGCAGGAGGAAGCCGACGAGCCACGTCAACGCACCCGCGCCCGCGCCGATCCGGTCGAGCACGGTCGAGGCGTAGGCGGTCACGAGCTGGGCCCCGATGCTGAGCCCGAGCGAGAGCAGCATGAGGAGCCCGACGCCCAGCACGACCAGGACGTCGACCAGCTTCCCCCGGAGGAACGGGCGCGTGTCCGTGACGTCCCAGGCGCGGTTGAGGGCGTAGCGGATCGCGCCCATCATTCCGCTCGCCGACCAGAGCAGCCCGAGGATCGCGATGAAGCCGAGCGTGCTCGTACCGCCGGTTGCTCCCTGGAGCAACACACGCAGGTTGTCTTGCCCCCGCCCCGTCAGGGGCACGTTCTTCACGACCACGTCGATCACGTCGGCCTGGACGCCGGTCGCCCTGATGACGACCCCGAGAAGGGCGGTGAGGACGATCACGAGCGGGAAGACGGAGAAGAGCACCCGGTAGGCGATCGCGCCGGCGATCATCCCGCCCCCGTCGTCGGCGTAGCCGCGTATCGTCTGCCCGACGAGCCGGACGGTGAACGTGCCGACTCCGTATGCGCGCTTGCCCTGACCCATCGTCAGAGTGATATCCGCCGCGGCCGGAGAAGAGCCGGTCGGCGCCGGCTACCCGGCAATCGGGGTCGATCGGGCGCCGCCGTGGTCGAGCTCCGACCGGCGGTGCTCGATTCGGAGGGCCGCGCCGGCCGCCTCCGTGATCAGGACAGCGATGAGCGCCGCGAGGAGGACGGCCGCCGGCGGCGCATCCACACGCCACACGATCCAGTTCACCCGCACCGTCTTGCCGTTCTGCACGATCAACGCGACGAAGGCGGCCGGCAGCACGAGACCGACGACGAAGCCCCAGAAGGTGCCGGCGCCGACAAACACCCGTCTCTCGACGGGTCGCTCCTGCGGCTCACCGCCACTCGAATGCTTGTTCCTCCAGGCCATCTGCGTCTCGTACCCACCGGCCGGCGGTGGTCAAACGCAGGCGGGCGGGACGCGCCGGCTGCCTGACGGTCGCGCAGCGGCTCGCACGTCCGAAATCTCGCACACTGGGAAAGACCGAGATGCATGGCGCGGACCGTGAGCATCTCGAGCGTCACCGATCTCTGGAACAAGGCCTGGCTGGTCCTCGATGCCCGGCTCCGCGCCACCCTGGGCGGGGCCGAGAGGATGCGAGTGGTCGGCGTCCTCGCGTGCGTGCTCGCGCTGAGCGGGGCCGACACGGCGACCGTCGGCTCGTCGGCGACCGAGCTTCGCCACGGGCTCGGGATCAGCAACACCGACATCGGGCTGCTCGTCGCCGTCAGCTCGCTCGTCGCTGCGCTCGCGAGCCTGCCGTTCGGGGTGCTCGCCGACCGGGTGCGGCGCACCTGGACGCTCGGCGGGGCGATCGTGCTCTGGGGGGTCGCGATGCTCTGGAGCGCCGCCGCCTCGGACTTCGGCGAACTGCTGCTCGCGCGCGTCTTCCTCGGCGCCGTGACCGCAGCGGCGGGACCACTCGTCGCCTCGCTCCTCGGCGACTACTTCCCGGCCGGCGAGCGCGGCCGGATCTACGGCTTCGTCCTCTCCGGAGAGCTGGTCGGGGTCGGGTTCGGCTTTGCGGTCACCGGTGACCTGGCGATGCTCTCCTGGCGCGCCGCGTTCGTCGCCCTGGCCCTCCCCGCATTCGTGCTCGCCTGGGCGGTCGCCCGACTCCGCGAACCCGACCGCGGAGGCTCCGGGGCCCTCGTGTCCGATACCGAGGCGGGCTCCGGCGGGACGACGCCTGCACAACGGCTCGCGCGCGAGCACGGGATCGAGCCTGACCCCGAGCTCGTGCTCGGCGGAGCAGCCGACCGACTCTCTCTACCCGCAGCGGTACGCCACGTGCTCCGGGTGCGGACCAATGTCGTCCTGATCGCGGCCAGCGCCTGCGGCTACTACTTCCTGGCCGGCGTGCAGATCTTCGGCGTGGAGTTCGCCGAGCGGCAGTACGGCATCGACCAGGCACTCGCCAATGTCTTCCTGCTGATCATGGGCATCGGGGCGGTTCTTGGCGTACTGGCGGGCGGGGCGCTCGGCGACGGCCTCGTGCGCCGACACCACATCAACGGCCGCATCCTCACGAGCGCCGTGGCCGCGGCGGCGGCGACGCTGCTATTCGTCCCGGCGCTGGCGACCCGAAGCGCCCTCACCGCTCTCCCCTACCTCGTCGGAGCGGCCTTCGCGCTCTCGGCCCAGAACCCGCCGCTCGATGCCGCCCGGCTCGACATCATGCCTTCCGGGCTGTGGGGCCGCGCAGAATCGATCCGCACCGTCCTCCGCTCGTTCGCCCAGGCGCTCGCCCCGCTCGTCTTCGGCGCCGTCTCCGACCATGCCTTCGGCGGCGGACGGGCGGGGCTGCAATGGACGTTCGCCGTCATGCTCGCCCCTCTCGCCGCCGCTGCTGCGTTTCTCTTCCTCGGGCTGCGCTCCTACCCGCAGGACGTTGCTTCGGCGGCCGCGACGGCTGCCGGCCGGTCCTGAAGGCCGAGGTTTCGCTGCTCCCCGATCGAGGAAGAAGACCACCGTGCGAACGGATGCAGACGACAAAGTGATTCATGGCGGCGGTACTGCTCACGGGGCTCGCCGCCGGATGCAGCGGTGGGGGCGGCAAGAGCTCGACAGCCTCGATCTCCACCCGGCCGGCGACCTCGAAGGTCTCCGAATCGATCATCCAGCCGCCACGTGGGCGAAGCATGGCGATCTTGCAACCGGCAACAGGAAGATGGGCCGATCGGTCTATGCGGACGCAACCACGCGCAAGACGGCCGCCACGATCGCGCAGGTCACGAACGTCGTCTTCGACATGTCCGGGAAGCAGCCGGGCTCGTTCGGCGCGACCGTCGGGCAGGCGAGTGGAAGTGTCCAGACCTTGCTGCGTAACCGTCCGACGTGAACGGGCTGGCGGCGGAGCTCGAGGCCGCGGCGAAGGCCGTGTACGCCAACGGCGGGTAGGGCGGGCGGCCCACGACGGGAGCCGGACACGAGGCGCGCACTGCCCCACCGCCGGAGCCGAACGGCTGATCGCTGAGGCGTGTCGCTGCCGGTTGCACTCCTCGCCCTTCTCGGCGGGCTCGCAGTCATGCTGTCGGGCAGCCGCCGACTGCCCGAGGCCCTCGACCGGCTGGCCGAGCGCCTCCGGTCACAGCCGGGGCACGTGGGACTGATCGTTGCCCTGGGCGCGAACTCGCCGGAGATCGTCACCGCCGTGACCGCGCTCACGTCCGGCTCGCACGCGGTCGGCTACGGGATCGTCCTTGGCTCGAACCTGCTGAACGTCGCCCTGCTCCTGGGTCTGCCGGCGCTCGTCGCCGGGTCGATCGAGCTGCGCCGCGAGACCGTCGCGGTGCACGGCGCCGTCGCCCTCGCGACGACGCTGACCGCAGGCCTGCTCATCATCGGCCTGATCGGTCCGTGGGCTGCGGCGATCCTCGTCGCCGGTGTCTTCGGGCCCTACGTCGTCCTGCTGGGGCTGCGGCCGGAGCAGCTTGGCCGGCTGCCGTTCTCGGACGCCCTGCGGATGGCGCTGCTCGAGGTCGAGTTGGAAGAGGGCGAGCGTGAAAAGGCGGAGCAGGCCGGTGCGTTCGGCTGGGTTGCGATCGCGCGCGGGATCGTGCCCGCGCTCCTCGCCGTCGTCGGCGGAAGCGTCGCGCTCCTGCATGGCGCCCTGTCGGTGTTCGGCCGCCTGCGTGTCCCGGAGATCCTCACCGGCGTGCTGATTCTCGCCTTCCTCAGCAGCCTGCCGAACTTGACGGCCGCGCTCCGGCTCGCCCTCGCCCGGCGAGGGCGGGAGGTGATGAGCGAGGCTTTGAACTCGAACACGCTCAACGTCGTCGTCGGCATCGTCCTCCCGGCACTCGTGCTCGGGGCCTCGCGTAGCGGAGACCGCGTGCGGAACGACGTCTTCTGGCTGCTCGGCCTGACCATCCTCGCGCTCGTGCTCGCACTGCGGCGGCACGGGCTAGGCCGCCCGGCCGGCATCGTGCTGCTCGTCGGCTACGGCGCGTTCGTCGCCGTCCGCGTCACCGCCGCCTGAGCGCTCCGGCGGCGGAGGCTCAGCGGACCGTGACGGGAACGCCAGGGCCAACCCGATGGACGAGCCACTCGAGCGCGGCGTCGTCCAGGCGGACGCAGCCGTGTGACACGGCCGTCCCCGGGACGCCGCCGATGTTCTCGAGTCCGTGCACCGCGATCTGCCACGGCCCGGAACCCCGGCCTGCCCGCCGTTTCCTCCGCTGCGAAGCCGGCGAACGGCCTGATGCCTTCCCCAACCGGAATCGGCTCAGGGAACCGCGAGGGACCCAGCGAGACCCCTCCCGCGGCGCGAGCCCGCTTCCCGCCCGTTCTAGCGCAGGTCCTTGTTCGACTCCATGGCGATCATTACCAGTGACGTCCTGTGATGGGAAGTATCGTCCGGCGCGTCACGACGGGTCCGACGGGCTCTCGGCACGGCCCATTCTGACGTTCCGTTACGCCCGGGTGTCTCGCGTTCGGTAGCACCAGGGTTGCAGTGGCGGTCTCACTGGAAAAGCTGGTTAGGAAGATCCGCGGGGCGTGGGCGAGGTGCGCAGGTGGCTGGAGATCGCGCCCAGCAGTTGGCCCCATAGTGGGCACGACTCGGATGATAACGGCTCGGTATTGGCGCGCTCCGGTCCACTCAGCCAATCTGAGAGCATGGTCTCGGTGGGTGACGCGCGGCCGGATCCGGCAGTGGCGCACGACGAGCCCAGATCAATCGTTGAGCAGGCGTGGGCTGCCGTTCAGGCGCATGACTGGGACGCGATGAGCGGCCTTTTCGCCACTGACTACGTCCGCCACACCGACAATGGAGCCCTCTCCTTTCCGGCGTTCAGACAACTGCTCCAGGAGGAGCACGCGGCGTTCCCGGATACCCGCTTCGAGTTGACCGACTTCATCTCCGGCTTTGACCGGGTCGCATTCCGCTGGGCCTCGGCGGCCACCCACCTCGGTCCCTACCTCGATGTCCCTCCAACGCACAGGCAGGTGAGGGCCTCTGGCATCACGATCAGCCGCATCGAGGCAGGGAAAATCGCCGAGGACTGGACTTCGTGGAACAAGCACGAGTTGCTCGCGACGCTTGGAATCATCCCGATCGAGACCTCGTTTCCGAACTCCGGTGGAAAGAGGGCAGCGGCCGAAGCGCTCCGCGCCGTCCATCGGAAGTTCCCGACCGGTGTGACGATTGTGACGACGCTGGAGGGAAATGCCCCCATCGGCCTTGCCGTGAACGCCTTCTCGAGCGTATCGCTCGATCCGCCGCTCGTTCTGTTCTGTGTGGGCAAGAGCGCGCTCACCTACCCGCGACTTTTTGCGGGGGATGCCGTCGGGCTGAACATCCTCGCGCGAGACCAGCGGGCCGTGGCGGAGCGATTCGCCGTGTCCGGCGGTGACAAGTTCGAGCGTGTGAAGTGGACGGTGGGCGCGAACGGTGCACCGCTGCTGAGTGAGTGCGCCGCGCGCCTCGAAGGGGTCATCGAGACGCGGATCGCCGCGCCGACGCACACGATCTTCATCACCCGCGTAACGGGCGCGGAGGCGCTCGATCGCGAGCCGTTGCTCTACCTGGGCGGCACGTATTTTGACTCGGGCGATCTCACGTCGGCTCGATGACGACCTCCCGAGCCTCGACACCTGGCTTCGGGTCGCGGTTACGCCCGGCGACGCGACAGACGGGCCCGATTCCCGCCCAATTCGTCTCGCCGTGATCACGCTGGACCCCATCGTGCTCACGCGGCCTCAGGCCACGGCACTCCGCGGCGGTCGCGTCGCGCCGCGGCCGATCAACTGGGTTTCGACCTTGGACGTGGACGGCTCGGCGAACCTTGCCCCAGTCACGACGAATTCGTTGATCCTCTCGCGCGTCACGGTCATCCATGTCTTGGAGGAGATTGTCAGCGGCGAGAACTACAGGGTCGATCCTGACGCGATCCTGAAGATCTTTAGTCCACGACAAGCGACCGCTTCGCGCTCCCGAGGCCGACGATTGAGGAAGCCCGTGCCGGGCTCGTCTTGCCGAAAGACTCAACACGACGCGTAGGAGATGATCCGATGACGCAAATCGATGTAAGTTCGACCCACACGGTCGAGGTCGGCTACGACGAGTTCTGCGGTGCGCTCGCAGCACGCGACCTGAAGGCACTCTGGAGCATGCAGACGCAGCTCATGCCCGAGATGCCCCTCCCGGCGACCCTGCCGTGGCTCTGGAAGTGGGACACAATCTTCCCACTGGCGAAGCGGGCGGGAGAGTTGATCACGCTCGAGCATGGCGGTGACAGACGTGTGCTCGCGTTCTCCAATCCCGGGCTCGGCGGCTTGCCGTTCACGAGCTCGACGCTCTGGGGCGCGATCCAGTACCTCGGCCCGCGCGAGTCGGCGCCGGCGCATCGCCACTCGCCGTCCGCGATCCGCTTCGTTATGGCAGGCACCGGTGTCTACACGACCGTCAACGGAGATGCGTGCCACATGGAACCCGGAGACCTGATCCTGACCCCGAAGTGGAGCTGGCACGACCACAACAATCATGGGGGCGAGCCGATGGTGTGGTTCGACGGACTCGATCTACCTCTACTCGTGACGCTCGAGTCGATCTTCTTCGAGAATCACCCCGACCACGTACAGCAGGTGATCGGGCACGACATGTCGGAGCGTCTCTGGGCGAGCGCAGGGCTTGCCGAATCAGAGACGCCCCGTCCGGACGGGCATTCGCCGCTCCTGCGCTACCGATTCGTGGAGACGGATCGTCTGCTCGATGCGATCCATGCCGAGAACGGCGGCCCGATCGCAACGCTCGAGTATCGCGATCCGCTGACGGGCGGCCCTGTCGTCCCGACGTTCACGTGCCAGATGAACCGGGTGCATCCCGGCAAACGGTCGGTTGCCAAGCGGAAGACCGGAAGCTCGATCTTCGTCGTCTTCCAGGGGACAGGTCGCACGGTTGTCAATGGAAGCCTGTTCGAGTGGGGGCCCGGCGATGTCTTTGTCACCCCGTCATGGGCCGCCGTCGACCACGAGTCGTTCGAGCAAGCCGATCTCTTCGAGATCAGCGACCGCCCGGTGCTCCAGGCCCTTCACTTGCTCCGCGAGGAAATCCTCGCGGAGACGCAGACAGTCGACGAAACGTTCGTCCCCCGTTGAATCCGAGCAGCACAAGAGCGATCGACGCTGCGAGGCAGCCGGGCGGGGCGGCCGGGGAGCACGTCAGGATGCGCTACTCGTGGTTATCAGCGCAGGACGACAAACTATTGGCGCTCCCCGGACGACCCCGTTAGCCTCGGCGCGAGATGCAGTTCTTCGGTTTCCATCTCATGCCGTGGCCGTACATGCCACAAGATTTCGTCGAGAGCAGCGAATCGTTCTGGGTCACGGCGTCCAACTCCTACTACGACCCCGAGAAGGGTCACGAGCTCTACGCACGGTACCTCGACGAGCTCGTCGCCTACGACGAGGCCGGATTCGACGGCATCTGCGTGAACGAGCATCACCAGACTCCGTACGGAAGCATTCCGAGCCCGAACGTGATGGCGGCGCTCCTCGTTCCGAGGACGAAGTGCAAGATCGCCATACTCGGCAACGCGATCTCGCTGCGTGACCATCCCGTGCGCATCGCGGAGGAGGTCGCGGTCCTCGACGTCGTGTCCGGCGGACGCATCATCAGCGGGTTCGTGCGTGGAATCGGCGCCGAGTATCACGCCTTCTCCATGGACCCGACGGAATCGCGCGACAGGTTCTACGAGGCCCATGACCTGATCGTCAAGTCGTGGACGGAGCCGGGTCCATTCGAGTGGTACAGCAAGCACTACAAGTTCCGTTACGTCAATCCCTGGCCGCGCCCGTTCCAGCAGCCGCACCCCCCGATCTGGAGCCCGTCGCTCGGCAGCAACGAGACGATCGACTGGGCTGCCCGCAACCACTACACGTACCTGCAGACATTCACCGACATGAAGACGCTTCGTCGCGTCTTCGGCGAGGTCAAGGAGGCGACGTTGAAGCACGGGTACGAAGCCCCACCTGAGCAGATCGGCTGGTCGCTGCCGATCTACGTCGCCGACACGGACGAGCTCGCGGTGAACGAGGCAAGGCCGCACATGGAATATCTGTTCAACGTCGGCCTCCGCATGCCGCGCGACCTCTTCTTCCCGGCCGGCTACGTATCGCCACTGTCGATGACACGAATCATGGCCTCCAAGTCTGGTCTCACCTCGGGTGGCAATACGATCGAGGGTTTGATGGAGAAGGGATTCGTTGCGGTCGGCTCCCCTGCAACGGTGCGTGATCAGATCGCGGCCGCACAACAGGAACTCGGGTTCGGCACGCTCTGCGGCAACTTTCAGTTCGGCACGCTCGGCCACGAGGAGTTCATGTCGAGCATCTCGCTCTTCTCGGAGCAGGTGATGCCGCGATTGCGGCCGCTCGGTCTCACGCCGCCGGAGGCGCGGGAAGCAGCCGGCATCGCTGCGGCCTGAGCCGAGTTCGCTCAGCGCGTCTGCCGAACCCCACCCTTCTCTGCGACCAGCCCGCCGGGAGACAGGCTCGCGACGGCAAGCGTGATCCTGCTCGGCTGCCGGCCCTCGTCCTCGGCCCGCTCCTTTGCGCGCACGGCTCTTCGGACGAGACGCGCGCCGGGATACCTGAGCGGCTCGGGAGGGAATGTCGGCGGCTGTCGAACGAGGGGCGACCCGCTCCATTCATCGTCGAGGTCAAGGACAAGCGAGGCGAGGATCTTGCCGCCGAGCACTGAAGGAGCGATGCCGTTCCCGGACCAGCCCAGGCCGCAGACGATGTCCGGACGGCCGCCGAGCCCACAGAAGAACGGCAGGTTGTCGACCGTGCGATCGATGGGGCCCGACCAGGTCGTCTCGATCGCGACATCGGCCAGCTGCGGGTGAAGCTTGCGGAAATTGTCGCGCAGATCATGGGCATGCCGGGAGGGGCCGTCGAGACAGGAACCGACACGGTTGCGGAAGATCGGATCGGCGAACCCCTTGCCGAAGACGACGCGCCCGTCGTCGGTGGTGCGATGGAAGTTGATCAGCATGCGACTGTCGTTCACGCCGACAGCGCTGTTCCAGCCAAGCTGTGACAACCGCTCAGGGATGGCCGTCGTCGCCCCCGCGTCCGCTCCGAGCGCGACGAATGATCGGCTGAGCTCACGGAGCTCTCCCGCCCAGGCGTTCGTTGCGATCACCACTCGGTCGGCGCGCACCGAGCCTTGCCCGGTCGTCACGAGCGGTGGGCTCGTACGCGAGAGGGCCCGCATCGTGGAGTGCTCGTAGATTCGCACGCCTCGCTGGAGGGCAACGCGGCGCAGGCCGCGCGCCAGAACGGCGGGCTGGAGGGTCGCCCCTGCAGGCTCTAGCACGCCTGCGAGATGGCTCGGCGAGGTGAAGCGGGAAAGCTCGCCGGGAGCGAGCTCGACGAACGGCGGGTTGTCGACGGTACTAGCAACAGCGAGCAGGTCATGCAGCCCGGAGAGTTGCGCGGCGTTGCTGGCGGCGACCAGCCATCCCTCCCGGCGTAGCGCAGGATCAACGTCGTGATCGGCGCAGAAGGAGGCGATCTCGTCGACTGCGCCGGCGGTCGTCCTGGCAAGTGCAAGCGCCTCCTCCTCGCCGAACAGGCGCTTCAGCTTCGGGAACTTGATCCACCAGGAGAGCACGAACCCGGCGTTGCGCCCACTCGCCCCACCGCCGCAGATGTCCCGCTCGACGATCACCACGTCGAGCGACGGATCGAGGTCGAGAAGACGCAGTGCGGTCCACAGACCGACGTACCCGCCGCCGACGATGCAGACGTCGGCGCTCGTTGCCTCGTCGAGAGGCGGCGTTGCGGCTCCGGAGTCCGTCGCGAGCGCCTCGCGCAGCCAGAGGCAAGGGCTATCGAGGCTCACGAGCGACGGGCGCCGACCGCAGCCACCACGTCGATCTCGACGAGCATGTCGGGATGGACGAGATCGCAACGGACGGCAGTCGCCGCGGGAAGCGGGGGCTCGAGCAATTCCCAGATCACCTTCCGGAGGACGGCCGTGTCCTCCGTGTACATCAGGTACACGGTTTGCTGGAGGATCGTCTGCAACGACGCTCCGCAATCCTCGAGCACCCGACTGATGTTGGCGTACGTTTGGCGGATCTGAGTCTCAACGTCACCGATCCCCACCAACGCGCCGTCCTCGGCGAAGGCCGCGTGCCCGGCCGTGAAGACGAGAGGCGCATTGGTCGTGACCGCCTGTGAGAACACCGGACGCTCGAGCCACGGCGTTGCGAGCCGGCTCGCGCGGCTGAACTCTGCGCCCACTGCGCGCGATTGTGCACGCGGCTGGGGTGGTCGGGCAACTCCCCGTCGTGCGACGGTGATAACCGGCTGGTATCGATAATCCACTGTTATCGTGGAGGCTGGAGAGTTGCCGGAATGGAACTGCGCCATCTCAGGTACTTCGTGGCCCTCGCGGACGAGCTTCACTTCGGGCGGGCGGCGCAACGGCTTCACATCGTCCAGCCGGCACTGAGCAAGCAGATAGCCGCCCTCGAGCGCGAGCTAGGAGTGCAGTTGTTCGTCCGGACGAAGCGGTCCGTGGCGATCACGGACGCGGGTCGTGTGTTCGCGCCGGAGGCGCGAAGCATCCTGATGCGCGTCGAGCGCGCGATCGAGACGACGAAATTGACGGCGCAGGGCGACATCGGCCGGCTGGAGATCGGCTGCATCGCGCCCGCGACGTGGAGTGTTCTCCCCGGCGCCCTTCGCAGCTTCAGCCAGAGGTACCCGGGCGTGAAGCTCCGTCTGACGGAGCTGCCTAGCGCCTCGCAGCTCGATGCCCTGCACAGCGGCACGATCGATGTCGGCTTCGTCCGCCTGCCGCTCCATGACGACATGCTCCGGTTCGACATCATCCACCGGGAGCCGTTCATTGCCACGGTGCCCGAGACTCACCCTCTCGCAGCACAGAAGGACATCTCGGTGCGAGAGTTGGCAGCGGAGCCGTTCATCGCCGCGACGAGATCGGCGGAGCCGGGTTTCTACGATCAATGCATCGCGGTCTTCGCGGAGCACGGGGTCGTGCCGCGTGTCGTCGAGGAGGGGAACGCCCCATCCGCCATCCTCGGCATGATCGCCATGGGTCTCGGGGTGACCGTGTCGCCCGCCTCGATCCTGTCGATGCCACGCGTCGGAGTCGTCTGTCGGCCGCTACGGAAGTCGTCTGTCGTCCTGGAGCTAGGCGTCGTGCGGCACCCGGAACCGGGCCCTCCGGCCCTGGATGCGTTTCTGCAGGCAGTGGGGGAAGTCTCGACGGCTGTGGAATTGTTGACCTTGCACGACGGAGCGAGTTCCTGGCCGGTGGAGCTGAATGCCGCCGTGAGATAGCGGACGATCATCACATCGAGACGAAAGAGCATTGGAGAAGGGGAGGAGATCTCCACTAGGGTTTGGGGGGTGAGCAAGCACCGCGAAGAAAAGGTCGAGGTGCGCGGCACACAGTTGCGTTTGCTGTGCGCCGGCACAGGTCCGCCGCTTCTCTACCTTCACGGCTCGGGAGATCGCGGTAGCTGGCTTCCGGTGTTCGACAGGTTCGCGCAAACCCACACCGTCTACCGTCCGGATCACCCCGGCTTCGGCCACAGTGCCGAGGACGGGCGGATCGACTGTGTGCACGAGCTCGCCTTCTTCTATCTCGACCTCCTCGACGAGCTCGAGCTCCGCCGCGTCTCCGTCGTCGGGGCCTCGCTCGGTGGGTGGATCGCCGCCGACCTGGCCACAATCGAGCCGCGGCGCCTCGAGAGGCTCGTGCTGGTCGGGGCTTCGGGTCTCCGTGTCGACGGCGTCGGGCAGCCTGACGTCTTCACTCTCAGCGCGGTCGAACTCGCGGAACTGACCTTCCACCGCCCTGACCTGCGGGAGCGGGCCGTGGCGGACGCCGGCGCCCTGGAGCAGGACCCCGACGCGCTCCAGATCTATCTCAAGAATCGGGTCGGAACGGCTCACCTGGCCTGGAATCCGTATTTCCACGATCCGCAGCTGGTTCACCGACTTCATCGCGCGACGGCGCCCACTCTCGTTGTCTGGGGAAACGACGATCGGCTCGTCCCACTCGAGCACGCGGCGCGCTGGATCGATCTCCTGCCCAACGCCCGTCTCGAATTGATCGACGACGCGGGCCACCTGCCGCACGTCGAGCAGCCCGAGCGGTTCCTCGAGCTCGTGAGTCCGTTCCTCGTCGCTCCGCTCGTCGCGGTCGACTAGTGAGCTCGAACCGCGCGACTCCGGCCGCCGAGGAGGTCGCGTTCGACGATCCGTCGAGGAGCCACGTCCTCTATCGCACCTTGCGACCGGACGCCGCCGGCCGGTATCCGATCGTCGATCGCGCCAAGGGCGTGTACCTCTGGGACAAGGCGGGAAACCGCTACGTCGACGCTGTGGGCGGCGCGATGGTCGTGACCATCGGACACGGCGTACGCGAGGTGCTCGATGCGGTTTCGGCGCAATTCGACCTCGTCTCGTTCGCCTACTCGGGCAGCTTCGCCAGTGCGCCTGCGATCGAGCTCGCCGACCTGCTGGTCAATCGGGCTCCTGCCGGCCTGACGAAGGCATTCTTCGTTTCAGGGGGTTCGGAGGCGACCGAATCGGCACTCAAGCTGGCTCGCCAGTATTTCGTCGCGAGGGGCAAGTTGTCGAAGTGGAAATTCGTGGGTCGCTGGGGGAGCTACCACGGGAACTCGCTCGCCACCCTATCGCTGTCAGGCCGCCCTGAATGGCGGCGTCCCTTTGAGCCCCTGCTACTCCCGTTTCCGTTGATCGAGCCGTGCTCTCCCTTCCATTGCCGTCATTGCGCGAGCGCTCCAGGCTGCACCCTCCGGTGCGCGGATGAGCTCGAGGAGACGATTCTGCGCGAGGGACCGGATCAGGTTGCCGGCTTCATCGCAGAACCGGTCCCGGCGGGCCCGGCCACCGCCGCTGCTCCTCCGCTCGAGTACTTCAAGCGGATCCGTGAGATCTGCGACCGCCACGATGTGCTCTTCGTCGCCGACGAGATCATCACCGCGTTCGGCCGACTCGGTCGCTGGTACGGCATCGACGAGTGGGACGCGGTGCCCGACATGATCGCCTGCGGCAAGGGGATTACGAGCGGTTATGCGCCTCTGGCGGCCCTGCTCGTCGGCGAGAAGATCTCCGAGACGTTCGATCGTGACCACGTCGCGATCAATCACGGGTTCACGTACGGTGGTAATCCGATGGCGTGTGCGGTCGCCGTAGCGGTGCTGCGGTACGTCGAGGACCATGGTCTCGTCGAACGATCGAGCGAGCTCGGGGATCACCTCTTCGCAAGTGCCTCCAGCCTGCTGGAGCTCGACTGCGTCGCGGAGATCCGCGGAGGTCGGGGCCTCTTCCTCGGCGTCGAGCTCGTGGCTGACAAGGCAGACCGGCGTCCCTTCCCGGCTGACGTGCGATTCGCTCAGCGTGTCTGGAGCGCGGCGCTCGACCGGGGGCTCGTCATCTCGCTCGCGCACGGAGGCCCCCACGGGGCCGGGGGAGACTGCGCGATCTACGCCCCTCCGTTTGTGATCAGCCGCCACGAGATCGACGAGAGCGTCGACGTGCTCCGCGCCTCGATCGCCGCAGCGTCCGAGGGGTTGGTCCGCTGAGTGTGGCGATCACGGTCGGTTATCACCTGGGTGGATAAAGCTATTGGCTTGCGCGTAGCACATGCCCCGAGAATCGATCGACCGGGAGAATGGCGGGGCGGATCGCGTCGCCGATGACAGGGAGGTGAGTGACTTGACTGAAAGAGACTTGCGTCAGGCAGTGGAGCGTGCGCTCAGCACTACCAGGGGAATGGATCGCGGTGAGTTCCTCAAGCGTGCCACCGTGGCCGAGCTCGCTTTGCTGGCCGCTCTGACGCCATCCGCCGCCTCGGCGGCTGTGCGGGCGATGTCCGCGAAAGCTGCCGCCCCCCGGCGCGGGGGCACGTTGAACGTCGGAGTGATCGGCAACGGCCCGAGCGAGTCCTTCAGTCCAGTCGTGGTCAACGCCCCGATCGACTACATGCACGTCTGGAGCGTCTACGACACGCTCGTGCGCACGGGGCCTCGCTTCGACCACCTGCCTGGGCTCGCCCTCAACTGGGTGAGCAACAAGGATGCGACGAAGTGGGAGATCCACCTTCGACCGGGCGTGGAGTTTCACGACGGATCGGCGTTCACCGCCGACGACGTGATCTACTCGCTCCGCCTCTACGGCAATCCGAAAGCCGTCGGATACCACGCTGTGTCGGGAATGCAGCTGAATAACCTCTCGAAGAAGGGCAAGTACGTGGTCGTCGTACCCATGAAGAGGCCGATCGCCCGGCTCGCCGACTACTTCATCGAGCCGGCTACTGCGATCGTGAAGAACGGGACCAAGTCGTTCGCCAAGCCGATCGGGACGGGACCGTTCAAGTTCCAGTCCTTCACGCCCGGGCAGCAGAGCGTCGGCGTCCGCAACCCGAATTACTGGGACCACGGCAAGCCCTACGTCGACCAGCTCGTCCTCCAATCGATCACCGACCCACCTGCGGCCGTCGACGCGCTCGGTAGCGGTCAGCTGCAGGCGGTCTACCCCGTGCCCTTCCCGATCGCCGCTGCGAAGAAGAAGAACCCTTCGAGTGCCAGCTGGCAGCTCGTCGAGCAGCTCGGCGGCTTCAACCAGACGTTCTACATGCGCGTCGACCAGCCTCCGTTCAACGATCCTCGGGTGCAGCTCGCGATGAAGCTGATCCCGGACCGGCCGCACATGATCGAGGTTGCGCTCGCCGGGTTCGGCGAGGTCGGCAACGATCTCTTCGGCAAGGGGCTTCCCAACTACGACTCGAGCATCCCGCAGCGGCACCAGGACATCGCGCACGCGAAGTCCCTGCTCAAACAAGCCGGACAGTCGGATCTCCAGGTGACGCTTTCGACCTCGACGGCTCTCCCGGGCCTCACGGACGCGGCAACGGTCTTCCAGCAGGATGCGGCCAAGGCCGGCGTGAAGGTGAACGTGAAGACTGTGCCGCCTGCCTCGTACTTCAACCCCAACCTGCTCTACCTGAAGATGCCGTTCGCTCAGGAGAGCTGGGAAGTGAGCTCTCTCGGGCAGATCTACAGCCTTGTCGGCCTGACCGGGGCGCCATTCAACGAGTCGCACCTCCACGACTCCGCGTTCGACACTCTGGCCTCGAAGGCGATCGGAACCCTCAACTCTGCGCAGGCCTCGGCGACATGGCGTCAGGCGCAGAAGGAGTTCTGGAACAAGGGCGGGCAGCTGGTCTGGGCAAACAGGCATTCGACCAGCGGCTTCGCGTCCAATGTCCGGGGGTTCGAGCAGGGTTGGTTCGTGCCGCTCGGCGACATGAAACCACAGGAGTGGTGGCTCACCGGCTAACCAGAGGCGTGGAGACACCGCAGAGGCCCGACCCCTGAAACCGGAAGGTTCAGGGTTTCCGCTGGGGGTTGGTCCCGAACCACCCGCCGGGGGAGTGTCAGCTCGGGAGGACCGCTCCGTCCAACGCCGGCGAACCACGAAGCACGCGTTTGCGCGCTTTGTGGTTCGCCGGACGGTCGCGGGACTGCTCACGCTGCTCGTCGCGACGGTGCTCATCTTCCTGGCTACCGATCTGCTCCCCGGCAGCCCGGCGGCCGCCGTCCTCGGCAAATACTCCACTCCGGCGGAGATCCACGCGCTCGACAAGCATCTCGGCTACGACCAGCCGCTGGCCGTACGATATCTCGACTGGCTCGACGGACTCGCCCACGGCAAGCTCGGCAACTCGGCGGTGGGGTTGGCCCAGGGCGAGCCGGCGGCGCCGATCTGGCCGCTCATTCGAAGCCGGCTCTTGAACACGCTCACGTTGACGCTGCTCGCGACGGCGCTGCTCATTCCCATCTCGCTGGTGCTCGGGTCGCTCGCCGCTCTCCGCGTCGGCCGATTCACCGACCATGCGATCTCGACCGTGACGCTGGCCCTCATCTCGATGCCAGAGTTCGTGATCGGATCGCTGTTGATCCTCCTGTTTTTCGTCGCTTTGAACTGGCTACCGCCGGTGTCGTTCATCGCTCCGGGCTCCCTCGCGATCACCCATCCGACCGAGCTCGTGATGCCTGTTCTGACCCTGCTCGCCACCTCGGTCGCCTGGACGACGCGACTCGTTCGCTCGGGCATGGTAGATGTACTCGACTCCGACTACGTCCAGATGGCGCGGCTGAACGGCCTGGCCGAGCCGCGGGTCATCCGCCGCTACGCGCTCCGGAACGCTCTGGCGCCGAGCGTTCAGGTCTTCGCGATCGCCGTTCAGGCGCTGTTCGGAGGGGTGATCGTCGTCGAGGTCGTCTTCTCGTATCCCGGCCTAGGCAAGGGCTTGGTGGATGCCGTGATGATCCACGACAACCCCCTCATCCAGAGCATAGCGCTGCTCATCGGCGCCTTCTACATTCTCGTCAATGTCCTCGCGGACATCCTCGTGGTCGTGCTGGTGCCTAAGCTGAGGACGGCGCTTTGAGAGGCCGTCTTCGGTTTGCGCGGACCCCGGGGGGTGCGATCGGCCTGACGCTCCTCGTCTTCGTGGTCGGCGTCGCGCTCGTCGGGCCGTTCTTCGCCCCGGACTCCCCGTCCGCGAGCCTCGGGAGCCCTGGCTCACCTCCGGGCGGGGCTTTCCTCTTCGGAACCGACGGCCTCGGCCGCGATGTCCTGAGCCGCGTGCTGTGGGGCGGCCGCAGCGTCCTCGAACTGGCCACGGGAGCGACGGCCGCGTCGTACCTGATCGGCCTGCTGATCGGTCTCGTCGCAGGCTATTCTCGCAGTGTCCTCGAGCCTGTGCTGATGCGAAGCGTCGACATCGTTCGCGCGTTCCCGCCGCTGCTCTTCTTCCTCTTGATCGTGACGGGCGTCGGATCCGGAAAGCCGGTTCTCGTTCTGGGTGTCGCGGTGGTGCAAGCTCCGGGAATCGCCCGGCTCGTGCACACCGCGACGAAGGAGGTATCCTACCGCAGCTTCGTGGAGGCGGCCGTTGCGCGCGGCGAGCGAACCGTGGCCGTCCTCTGGCGCGAAGTGCTCCCGAACATCCTGTCGCCCGTGATCGCCGATTTCGGGCTCAGGTACACGTTCTCGATCCTGCTGGTCGCCGCGGTGAACTTCCTCGGGCTCGGTCTCCAGCCACCGGCGTCGGACTGGGCCCTGATGATCAGCGAGAACCGTGACATCACATCGCTCAATCCGTGGGCGATCTTCGTGCCGGCTGCGCTGATCGCACTGCTCACGATAGGCGTCAACGCGGTCGGCGACGCGATTGCGCGCAGCCTGGGACACTCCGACGTTCTGGCTGAAGCGCTCGGCGATCCGGGCGTCGACCCGACACACGCATGATGACCAATGTCCGAGCCGAGAGGGAAACGCTCGAGGTCGAGGGCCTCCGGGTGGAGCTGACGTCGGGTGCTCCGGTCGTGGAGGACGTCTCGCTCTCCGTTTCGGCCGGCACGACCCTCGCGCTGGTCGGCGAGTCGGGGAGCGGCAAGACGACAGTCGCGCTTGCGCTGCTCGGTTTCGCGCGCCGGGGCATGAGGATCGCTGCAGGAGAGATCGTCGTGGGCGGACAGCGGATGCCGCTCGCCAACGAGAGAGCGGCGAGGCTTCTCCGGGGCCGCTACATCTCCCACGTCCCGCAGGATCCAAGCGCGAGCCTCAATCCCTCGCTCCGAATTCGCGACGCGATCGGAGACATCGTCCGGGCGCACATGCGGAATGTCCCGCGTCCGCAGGTCGTCTCGGCAGCCCTCGACAAGGTGCACTTGCCCTCGACCCCTGAATTCCAGCACCGGTTTCCCCACCAGCTCTCCGGCGGTCAGCAGCAGCGCGTGGTGATCGCGAACGCCCTCGTCTGCACACCGCCGCTGATCGTGCTCGATGAGCCCACCACCGGCCTGGACGTCGTGACGCAGGCGCGCATCCTCGCCGAGATCAAGCGGTTGCATGTGGACGAGGGAATCGCGATGGTGTACGTCTCGCACGATCTCGCGGTCGTCTCGCAGATCGCCGACCGCGTCGCCGTGATGTACGGAGGGCGCGTCGTCGAGGAAGGGCCGGTCGAGGAGATGCTGCGCGCGCCGCGTCACCCTTATACGCGCGGGCTCCTGGACGCGATCCCGGATCACCTCGTAGAGCGGCGGCTCCACGGCATCCCCGGAGTCGCGGTCGGCGTCAGCGACAAGCCTGCGGGCTGCGCTTTTGCGCCCCGGTGCGCTCAGCGCATCGATCGATGCACCGTCGAGACCCCGCCGTTCTTCACGGTCGGGCCCGGCCACCAGGCACGCTGCTTCGAATGGGAGCGGACTCCCCAGGACGACCGAGCCGCCGCCACGGTCGGCCTGTCGCGTTCACACACCGGACGCCCTCTGCTCGTTGTCGAGCATCTCACTGCCGTTCACCATGGTCGCGCCGAGACGATCGTCGCTGCGAACGATGTCTCGTTCACCGTCGACGTCGGTGAATGTGTCGGTCTGGTCGGAGAATCGGGTAGCGGGAAGACGACGATTGCTCGGTGTGTGGCCGGGCTGCATGTGCCTGCGTCCGGGCGAATCCTCCTGGATGGCGTTCCGCTCGAGCGCCGCGCAAGAGAGCGGGCCAGGGAGGCCCGCCGGCGGTGCCAGATCGTCTTCCAGAATCCGTACGACTCGCTGAATCCACGCCGGCGCGTCGGTGACGAGATCGCCCGCGCCGCGGTCGTGCTGCGCAACCTCAGCCGGCGGGACGCGCGCAACGAGACGGAGCGCCTGCTCGAGCTCGTGCGGCTGCCGGCGAGGCTGGCCTCGAGGTTCCCGGGTGAGCTGTCGGGCGGGGAGCGTCAACGTGTCGCGATCGCGCGGGCTGCCGTGACGCAACCCGACCTGATCATCTGCGACGAGATCACGTCTGCGCTCGACGTTTCCGTCCAGGCCGCGGTGATCGATCTCCTGATCGAGCTTCGTGAGACTTTCGAACTCGCCCTGCTCTTCATCACCCATGACCTCGGCGTAATCAGGAGCGTCGCCGACCGCCTGCTCGTGCTCGACGGCGGACTGGTTTGCGAGGAGGGGAGGGTCGACGAAGTCTTCGCGGCGCCCGCGTCGGCGCGGACACGTGAGCTCCTGGAGGCCGCTCCGCGCCTCCTCGCGACGGGCTGACCCGGAACCGTCCTACCGAGCGACGTACCCGCCGTCGACGGAGAGCGCCGTGCCGGTCACGAACGATGCGGCGCCGGAGCACAACCAGAGGATCGCCGCGGCGATCTCCTCGGGCTCGGCGATCCGCTCCATCGGGCTGGCGCGTTCGAAGAATCCCGCCATGTGAACGGCGTCGTCGACCATGCCCGTCCGCACCGGTCCGGGGCAGACGGCGTTTACCCGGATCCCCTTGGTCGCGTAGTCGAGCGCAGCGGTCTTCGTCAGCCCGATCACGCCGTGCTTGGAGGCCGAATAGGCCGCGTCGGCGGCAGTCGAGCCGACCAGCCCGGCTACGGACGAGACGTTGACGATCGCTCCGCCGCCCGCCTGCTGGATGGCCGGGATCTCGTAACGCATTCCGAGCCAGACGCCCGTGAGGTTCACGTCGAGAACCCTGCGCCACTCCTCCTCCTCGATCTCGGCAGCGCGCACCTTCTTGCCGAGTGTGATGCCCGCGTTGTTGACCGCGCAGTCGAGCATCCCGTAGCTCTTCACCGCGGTGTCCACCGCCCGGGCGGCGTCGGTCGAGCGGGAGACATCGGCGAGCACGACGCTCGCTTCGCCGCCGGAGGCGCGCACCAGCCGCACCGTTTCCGCGGCTGCCTCCTCGGCGATGTCAACGACGACGACCGCCGCACCCGATCCGGCGAACGCAAGCGCCGTCGCGCGGCCGATCCCACCCCCGGCGCCGGTAATGAGCACGACGGTCAAGTCACGCGTCTCGGCGAGCGGCTGCGACCGTCAGGAGGCAGGCTCCGTTTCGGGCGGGAGGTGGCCTGCGAGTTCGCCGCCGTCGATCGGGATCACCGTTCCCGTCACGTAGCTCGAGGCGGGCGAGCCGAGGAAGAGCGCGAGCCCCTTCAACTCGTCGGGCTCCGCGATCCGACCGAGCGGGACGTTTGCCGCGAACACCCTCGCGATCTCCGGTTGCTTGATCCGGCCCCCGGCAATATTGGTCCGAAACGGTCCCGGCGCGATCGCGTTGACGAGAATGCCCGCGGGCGCGAGCTCGATCGCAGCCTGGCGCACGAGGTTCGAGATTGCCGCCTTCGTCGCGGCGTAGGCATACCCGACCGTCGGCTCCGCCTGGACACCGGCGACCGAGGAGATGACGACGATGCGACCGTAACCACGCTGCTTCATCGGCGCCACCGCTGCCCGCATCGTCACCATCACGCTCGTCAGGTTTGTGGCCACCACCCGGTCCCAGCTCTCGAGATCGACATTCTCGAGCCGACCGCTGTCAGCGAACGCGAAGCCTGGGCCGGCGGAGATTCCCGCATTTGCGAAGACCGCATCCAGCCGTCCGACCTCGTCCGCCGCGTCGCGCACGAGCGCCTCGACCCCGCCCAGGTCGGCGACGTCGACGACGGCACGACGGACGCTCAGGCCACGCGACGCGAGCGATTCGGTCGCGTGCTCGAGTCCGGCTTCGTTGATGTCTCCGAGCGTCACAACTGCCCCTGCCTCCGCCATCACCTCCGCGATCGCGAAACCCAGGCCGTCGGCGGCGCCCGTGACGACGACACCGTGGTCCCGGACGTTGAAGAGGCGTGCGACGGGATCGGAGCTAGCCAACGTCGAGTCCGTCCCGTGCATCGAATCGGCCAGCGACCTCTTCGGCGGAGGGTGACCGGCCGGGCACGGGCAGCAGCCGGGATCGGCGGAAGTCCACCCGGGGAACGTACCGGTGGATCGACCGGCCGCCAATGAATTCTCGACGGCGCGTCATAACCGGGCGTGATCGCCGCCACGAGTACTGTTGGACCGTGGCTGGGCCTGTCGTGCGTCTCCCCGAGGTCGTCGCCGACCGGCTCCGGCGGCGTCTCGAAGAGCTCGCACCCCTCGGCTCACTCACGGTCGATCGGCTCGACCTCGACGATGCGGCACTGAATGCGCTCGCGGAGCTCGGGGAACGACTCGGATCGACGTACCCGTACTCCCAGCCCGAGTACGCCGGCCAGATGCTGAAGCCGCCCCATCCCGTCGCCTGGGCCGCCTACGCCGCCACGATGTTGCTCAACCCGAACAATCACTCGCTCGACGGCGGGCCGGCGACGAGCGAGCTCGAACGCGAGGCCGTTGCCTGGCTCGGCGGGATGCTCGGCCTCGAGCGGCCGCTCGGGCACCTCACCTCGTCGGGGACGATCGCCAATCTCGAGGCACTCTGGGTGGCGAGCCGGTTGAGGCGGGGGGCGGTGATCGTATCGGGCGAGAACGCCCACTACACGCACCGGCGCATGTGCGAGCTCGTCGGGGCGAAGCACGAGACGGTCCCCGAAGACGAGCGGGGCCGGCTCGATACCGACTCGCTCGAGCGGCGGCTGGCAGCCGGCGACGTCGGGACGGTGGTCGCCACGGCCGGCACGACGTCTCTCGGCGCACTGGACGAGATCGCCACGATCGCCGACCTCTGCTCCCGTCACGGCGCCCGCCTCCACGTCGACGCGGCCTACGGTGGCTTCTACAGCCTGCTTGCGGACGGGGGACAGCCGGTTGTCGAACGAGCTCCGTTCGCCGCGATCAGGCTTGCCGACTCCGTCGTCATCGATCCTCACAAGCATGGCCTCCAGCCGTACGGCTGCGGCTGCGTGCTCTTCGCCGATGCCGCGGTCGCCGAGCTCTACCGGCATCGCGCTCCCTACACGTACTACACGACAAGCGAGCCTCATCCGGGCGAGATCACGCTCGAGTGCTCGCGCGCCGGGGCGGCAGCCGCGGCGCTGTGGACGACGCTGAGGGCGCTTCCACCAACACGTGACGGCCTCGGCGCATCCCTCGCGGTCACACGGGCGGCTGCAATCGACCTGACGGCCCGCCTTTCCGCCCAGAACGGGCTCGAGCTGGTCGTCGAGCCCGAGCTCGACATCGTCTGCTTCTTCGCGCGGCGGGCAACGGCGTCCGAGATCTCGAGGGCAACGGCAACCGCGTTCGAAGCGCTCGCGAGCGACGGGTGGCACATCGCGAAGCTCAGCGTCGACACGGCATGGCTCCAGCAGCGACACCCCTGGGTCGTGGCGGACACCGAGTCGACGGTCGTCGCACGCTGCTGCCTGATCAAGCCGGAGCACGCAGAGATCGTCGGCGCCCTCGTCGACGCGCTCGTCGGCGCGTTCTCCCAGGATCAGGCGCAAGTCTGAGCTCGGTCTCGAGGGTCGCTCCGGCCGAGGAGACTGGACGTCGTTCGGGGCCCCGATCGCCACACGGAATCAGCCACATCACGTGGTGGAATCGGGTCCGGTGGGGTTAGTCTGGAGCCTCAAGCCGACCGAAGAGGAACGACCGGATGCGCGTTCTGATGTACGACGACTACCGCCTCGGCGTGCTCACCGGCGACGGGGGCGTTGCCGATGTCACCGCGGTGATCGACGAGCACGTGCCGCCGCTCGACCGCATGACGGCGCTGATCGCCAACTGGCCCACCTCGGCCGCGGCCGTCGGCCGGATCGCGTCCGGCGTGGGCGAGTTGCAGCTCGGGAGCGCGCTCGTCCGCGCACCCCAGCCGCGGCCTTCCAAGATCGTCGCCGCCCCGGTGAACTACCGGCGGCACCAGGAGGAGATGGGCGGCGAACACGGAGTCTACGAAGGAGCGACGATCCAGAGCATCGAGACGTACGGCGGCTTCATCAAGGCTCCGTCGTCGATCGTCGGCCCCGACCGGTCGATCGAGATCCCGTTTGCCGACCGGCGCGTCGACTACGAGGGGGAGGTCGGCGTCGTGGTCGGCCGCCGCGCATCTCGAGTGTCGCGGAGCGAGGCGGCCCGATACGTGTTCGGCTACGTGCCGCTCCTCGACATCACCATGCGCGGCGAAGAGGATCGCTCCTATCGCAAGAGCTTCGACACATTCACGCCGATCGGGCCTGCGATCGTGACGGCTGACGAGGTTCCCGACCCGGCGGCGATCCAGCTCGAGCTCACCGTCAACGGCGAGACGAGGCAGTCCGCCAATACGCGCGACCTCATCTACGATATCCCCAGGCTGATCGAGTACTTCTCGAGCGCCTTCACGCTCGAGCCGGGCGACATCATTGCGACGGGCACTCCGGAGGGAGTCGGGCAGATCCAGCCCGGCGACGAGATCGAGCTTCGGGTCGCCGACGTCGGCGAGTTGACCATGGCCGTCGCCGCGCGGGGGGAGAACCGTCCGGATGCGTGGCAGCTCGGCACCAGGTCATGACGCCGCCGCGGTCGGTGCCCGCAGACGTGTGCTCGATGAGCCTAGGCGTCGTCTGACAGCACCTTCGCCGGACTGACGTCTCTCGCGCCGACGATTCTGTGCCGGGCGGCCACGGCGGCGATGGTGGCGCCCACGGCGGCGATGGCCGCGGACGCGAAGGCAACCTCGAGCCCATACCACTTCACCAGCCACCCTCCGAGCGCCTCGCCGCCCGCAAGGGCAGCGAATGCCGACGCCGTGTTCCAGGCGAACGACTCGGTGAGCGTACCCGGGGGCGCCGCGGCGCCGATGAGCGTGTACTGACAGGCAAGGAGCGCCGCAAGCGGTAGCCCGGCAACCACGCTCGAGACGAGCGCGCTCGGGATCGAACCGCTCCAGATCAGAGGCGCCGTGGTACACGCGACCAGCGCGAGCAGCATCCAGTACCGCGCCTCGATCGGTACGGGCCAGCGGATGCTTCCGTACACGAAGCCGCCGATCATGCTGCCCACGCTCCAGACCCCGAGCAACAGCCCGGCCGCGGCGGGCGACCCCGCCCGGACCGCGACCGCCGGAATCGCGACCTGGAGAATGCCGGTGCCGATCGACACCAGGCCGATACATGCGAGCAGCGCGCGGATCCCACCACTCGCAAGCGAGCCGACCCACGACCGGTGCGGACTACCGGAGTGCCAGGCGCGTGCAACGGGCGACGTCACGAAGATCGCAACCCCGCCGGCGGTCAGTCCGCTGCAGACGACGAGCGCGGCCGACGGCGACGAGACAGTGACGAGCAGGGCAACAAGCAGCGGCCCAAGCGTCCAGACGAGCTCCTGCGTGATCGCGTCGAGCGAGTAGGCGGCCTCTCTGAGCCGCAGCTCAGGCGCGAGGTCGCCCCAGAGGGTGCGCATGCACGAGGACAGCGGTGGGACGAGTGCCCCGGCGACCGCGGCAAGCAGGATCAGGCCCGATGAAGAGACATCGTGGCTGGCGCCGACAACGAGCACGACGAACGCTACCGACTGGCCCGCGCCGAAGGCGACGAGCACCGGCACCTGGCCGAGGCGGTCGACGAGACGTCCCTGAAACGGCATGAGCACGGCGCCGGTCGCGCCGAATGCGCCGACGGCGAGGCCCGCGGTTGCGAAGGAGCCTGTGCGACCGTGGACGAGCAGCAGAATCGCCAGCGACGACATCCCGAGCTGCATCCGCCCGAGGATTGCCCCGACTAGCAGTCGAGCGGTCTCCGGGGCGAGGAGCAATGCCGCGTAGGCACCGAAACCGACCGCGCCGGGAACATTGCCGGGTCTCGGCATCAGGCAACCGCAGTTTGATGTGGCCGTGCGCGGGGATCTATCCGGCAGATCGGCCGGATCACTGCGGTCACGATCGACTCAGCGACTCCAGATGCGGGCGAGAATCGGATCTCGCGGCTCGATCAGCGGCGTGTGGTGCAGGAGTGGCGGCTCCTGGTCAAGGAGCTCGAAACCGGAACGCTGAGCAAGCGTGGCAAGAGCGAAGCTGGCCTCCAAGAGGGCGAGGTGATTGCCCGCGCACATCTTCGGCCCGGCGCCGAAGGGGAAGTACGCAAAACGCGGGATCGTGTCGCGGTTTTCCCGCGAGAAGCGCTCGGGATCGAATCGCTCCGGATCGGGGAAGTACCGCGAGTCGTGGTGCGAGAGCCACGGGCTGAAGAGCATGCCGGTGCCGGCCGGCACGAGATGCGACCCGAGCTCGAGATCGACGCGTGCACGCCGGTCGATCCAGTACGCGACCGGGTAGAGACGCATCGTCTCCTCGACGATCTCCCCGACGAGCGGTATGGCCTGGATGTCGTCAACGGTGGGCAACCTGTCGCCCACCCGTGCTTCGACCCCAGCGCACAACTGGTCGAAGACGCCGGGATTGCGTCCGAGCAACGACGCCGCGAACGTCAGCGTGTTCGCGGTGGTCGTATGTCCCGCGTAGATCAGCGTCACCGCCTCGTCACGGATGGCGACGTCGTCGAGCGCGTTGCCCTGCTCGTCCACCCCGCGCACGAGCATCGCGAGGATGTCGTCGATCGATGTGTCGCGGCGTCGCTGATCGATCATGGCGGCAATCAGCTCGTCGAGTGAGCGAACCGCGGCTGCGAACTCCGCGGTCGCTCCGGGCACGATGTCGGGTGAAGCGGACGCGGCCCGGAAGTCGTCGTTGCGTATCCGGTCGAACTTGACGACCGCGAGCTTCGCCTCGAGGACGTCGCCGGAGAAGAGGGCCTCCGCCAGGATGTCGAGCGTCAGATCCGACATCGCTCGGCCGACGTCGATCGTCCCTGCCTCGTGCCAGGCGCTGACGTGCTGCAGGGACATCAGCGCCATCGTCTCTCCGAAGTCGCGAACGTTGCGGTGTGAGAGCGGACGCTGGATGATCACGCGCCTCGGCCGCCAAGACGGCGAGAAGTTCATCGCGAGGGAGTCTCCGAAGCCCCCGCTAACGGAGAAGACCTCCGTGAGAGGACCCGGACCGACGTCGAGGAACGGGGGCGGCAGCCGGAAGACCTCGTCGGCGAGCTCGGGGTCGGAGACGAAGACCCACAACTGGTCGCTGACCGTAAAAGCGACCAGACCCTCCTTCTGGCGCTCGATGAGATCGAGAAACTCCGGCCACATCTGCACCGGATTCGGAACCTCGCCCCGTGTGACGTCACCGATAGGGGATGGAACGGTTGCCTTCGTCATCGATGTTCCATGGGTGAGGGTATTGCGAGTGCCAATGCGCTCTTTAGGGTTCCGAGTATCTACCACCATCTGTCGCCTCGGCCAATAGCTTCGACGGACTTGGCGATTCTTCCGAGCTATGGGTGTTCTCGTGCGCAGCCGCGACCGACGCCGAGAAGCGCAACCGGCCAAGGCACGAACCCCGACAGGACGCTGACTCTCCCGAAGAGCCCCGACGATGGAATCTTCACAGGGACCACACCAAAGCAGGCAGACTGACAACCAACCAACGTGCTGTCGCTTTCGACGCTCGCGCGCTGTCGTTTTGGAGGATCGTTCACACTGGATTCCCATGCCGTTTCTTCTAGAACTTCGAGAGGTTTGAAGGCGAGTGCGGGTCGCCCTCTTTGTCACGTGCATCGGGGATTCGGTTCTCCCCGAGGTCGGTAAGGCGACAGTCGCGATTCTCGAGCGTCTCGGACACACGGTCGCGTTCCCGGCCGCCCAGACCTGCTGTGGGCAGATGCACGCGAACAGCGGCTATCGCGGCGAGGCGACCGTACTCGCGCGGCGGTTCGTTGAACAGTTCGAGGGGTTCGAAGCGGTGGTCGCCCCGTCGTCGTCATGTGTCGGGATGGTGCGCGAGGTGTACCCGGTGCTGGCTCGCGAGAGCGGCGGCGAGGCGTTCCCGCACGCTGTCGCGGAGCTCGCGCGTCGGGTTTTCGAGCTATCGGAGTTCCTCGCGAACCATCTCGGCGTCGTCGATGTCGGCGCCTCCTTCCCCCACCGGGTGACCTACCATCCGACCTGCCACTCGCTACGGGTGACCCGCGTCGGGGAGGCTCCGCTGCAGTTGCTGGCGGCGGTCGAAGGGATCGAGCTCCTCGAGCTACCCGGCGCGCAGGAATGCTGCGGGTTCGGCGGCACCTTCGCGCTCAAGAACGCTGACACCTCGACCGCGATGGTCACCGACAAGTGCCGGGCGATCGTCTCGACCGGCGCCGAGTTCTGCACCGCCCTCGACGGCTCGTGCCTCCTTCAGATCGGCGGTCGTCTGTCGAGGGGGGAACGGGAGTGCGAGCGGTGCACATGGCCGAGATCCTGGCCCAGATCGCCCCATGACCGGGATCCCAGCTACGGAGCGCACTCGGTCGTTCCCGGCTGCGGCGCGCGAGGCGCTAGCGGACGATCAGCTGCGAGCGAACCTGCAGCGGGCCACGACGACCATCAGGGACAAGCGCGCACGCGTCGTCGGCGAGCTACCCGACTGGCAGGAGCTTCGGGCGACCGGCAGCGCGATCAAGACCGACGTTCTCGCACACCTGGACGGCTACCTCATGCAGTTCGAGGAAGCGCTCACCTCGGCCGGAGCGACGGTGCACTGGGCCCGAGATGCAGCCGAGGCGAACCAGGCCGTCCTCGACGTGGCTCGGTCACACGGCGTGACCGAGGTCGTGAAGGTGAAGTCGCTGACGACGGACGAGATCGGGCTCAACACGGCCCTTGCGGCCGGAGGCGTCGACGCGATCGAGACGGACTTTGCCGAGCTCATCCTCCAGCTCGACGGTGACTGGCCCTCGCACATCCTCGTCCCGGCGATACACCGCAATCGGACCGAGATCCGCGACCTCTTCCGTCGCACGATCGCCGACGACTCGATCTCCGACGACCCGCGCGAGCTCGCCGAGGCAGCCCGCGTCTACCTGCGCGAGAAGTTCCTCGGCGCCCGGATGGGGGTGAGCGGAGCCAACTTCGGCGTCGCCGAGACCGGAACCATCTGCATCGTCGAGTCCGAGGGCAATGGGCGCATGTGCAGCACGCTTCCGCCCGTACTCGTGACGATCCTCGGGATCGAGAAGCTCGTCCCGACCTTCGCCGACCTCGAGGTCTTCCTGCAGCTGCTGCCACGTTCCTCGACCGGCGAGCGAATGAACCCCTACACCTCGCTCTGGACCGGTGCGACCGACGGCGACGGGCCCCGTGAGCTTCACGTCGTACTCCTGGACGCAGGCCGAACGAATGTGCTCGCCGACGAGGTCGGCCGCCAGGCTCTGCATTGCATCCGGTGTAGCGCCTGCCTGAACGTCTGCCCCGTCTACTCCCGAGCTGGAGGCCATGCCTACGGATCGGTCTATCCCGGGCCGATCGGCGCGATCCTCGCACCCCAGCTCCAGGGCATCGAGAAAGCCTCTTCGCTTCCGTTCGCCTCGAGCCTCTGCGGGGCCTGTTACGAGGTCTGCCCGGTGAAGATCGACATTCCGTCCGTGCTGCTCCATCTGCGTGCGAAGGTAGTGGAGGCAAGGGGACGACGCGACGAGCGAGCCGCGATGCGGGCGCTCGCGTGGGTGTTCGGCGATTCCCGGAGGCTGGCTCTGGCCGAGCGGCTCGCCCGCTTTGCGCAGTGGCCGTTCGTCCGGGCCGGAGCGATCCGTCGTCTCCCGCCTCCGCTTTCGCGCTGGACGCGCTCGCGCGACCTCGGCCCGGTCGCCCGCGAGAGCTTCCGCACCTGGTGGGAGAAGCGCCGGTGAGCACCGCGCGCGAGGCGATCCTCGCCCGCGTCCGCTCGGCAACGGCCGGCACGCCCGAGCTGCCGCCGGTGCCGCGAGCATACCGCCGTAACGGGGAGCTCGCCCCGGCCGCACGTCTCGACCTTCTCCGCGAGCGGATCGGCGACTACCGGGCGGAGGTTCACGTCGTTCCCGAGCGCGACGTGCCGGCAACCGTCGCGGCGTCTCTTCTTGCCCGCCACGCCTCGCGGGTGGGGATCCCGGCCGGCCTGCCCCGCGAGTGGCGGCCTGACGGGGTCGAGCTCGTCGTCGACTCCGGGCTCGCTCCGCCCGAGCTCGATGCGCTGGACGGCGTGGTGACCGGCTGCACCCTCGCGATCGCGGAGACCGGAACATTGATCCTCGCCGCAGGGCCGGCCGAAGGGCGCCGCGCGCTCACCCTTGTCCCCGACCTCCACGTCTGCATCGTCCGGGAGGACCAGATCGTCGAGCTAGTGCCCGAGGCGTTCGACAGCCTCTCCGACCTCGTCGGACGAGAGCGACGGCCGCTCACGTTCGTGTCCGGCCCCTCGGCGACGTCCGACATCGAGCTCAGCCGCGTCGAAGGAGTCCACGGCCCCCGAACCCTCATCGTCTTCATCACCGCTGAGGAGCCCACATAACACAGCGCACAAGTCTGGGCGATCGAGGCTCGAGCCGGATCTCGTACTCACATGCCGTGCATTAGCCTCGATTCCGCGGCGCAGGCAGAGGCGTTGACTCGGTGCCGAGTTGCGGAACGCAAGTTGCGGTGCCGGATCGGCCGTCCAGCCGCGCTCGCGCGCCCCGGCAATCAACGGCGAGGCAAGCCGCCTTCCGTACAGGTACTCGGCCTGCAGCTTCAACTCCGCCGGCCAGAGCCGGGCAACGAGCCCGCCGCCGAACCCGTTCAGCGCCAGTCGTTGGGTCGAGCGAACGCCGAGACAATCCCAAGAACACATGAAAACCGGGCGGCTCCGGCCTGAGACCGCTGATTCTCTTCCAACAACTTCGGCTGCGGATCCCGAAAGAACTCGAGGCCATCTGCCCCTACCTGTGCTTTCACCTCGTAAGCATCACCGATCCGAACAGACGCCCGCCCCTTCGGAGTGTGTTCCCCGAAGCCACCCGCGACTCTCCCTGGACAGGGGGCTCAGGCGTGCGGCGCACCCGAGTCAGGCGGGTAAGGGCTCCGTGAGCGCGGCTCGAGCGACTCCCGGGTCGACGGGCTGCTCCCGCTGTTTTTCCAGCCACGGCACGAGCTCGTTCTGGCCCATGACCCAGATCACGCCGTTCTTGGATGGCTTGCGCTCCTCTGGAACGCACAGGACTCCCGTCGCCCACCTGATGCCGAGCGTCTCCTTGAGCCATGCTGCGTTGCCTGCGGCCTGGCCGATGTCCGCACGTCGGAAGCGGTAGCTCTTCGTCTCGATCGCGAACGCGCCGGCGGGGCCGCAGACGACGTGGTCGATGTCGCCGCCGCGATCCTTCAGCACTCCGTGGAGCACGAGCCAGCCCCGGTCTTGAAGCACCGCCAGCTTCTCTCCGACCTCAACCTCGGCGCGCCCCCCGATCAGCCAGTTGATAGCGGCATCACTCGCTTCCTGCAACTCGCGGAGGAGCATGAACGCGAGGCCCGCGAGCGCGAAGCTCGCGTACGTCCTCGCGTTACCCACCGGCTCTCGACTCACCGAGAACGCCGCCACTGCGACCGCCGAGTAGATCCCGACCACCAACAACAACTTCACGACGCCAAGGCGTCCGCGCATTCGAGCGTGTCGACCAGGCTTCGACAACACGGGCCTCACCGAGACGCGGGTAACAAGCCAAACGCCGTCCGCGAGAAGAAGCGCCGCCCCGATCACCGGATCGCCCCCGAGCAAGAGGACGGTCGACAACAGCGCAGCGACCAGCCCAACCGCAATCTCCCACCTGCGTAAGGTCACACCCAATTCTTCGGCCGCAAGAGCAGAATCCCTGAGAGCGGCCCAGGCAAGGCGGGCTGGCATGTCGACTTCTCCGCACGGTCATCCGAAGCCACCAGCGCCTCTCCCTTGAATCGCGAGGCATCGAGACGGCCGAGAGGCCGCTCTAGATCGCCACGGTCTAAGGGAAGGCTCCAGTGAGCTCGGGCAAACCCGGTTCCGGACCACCGTCGACCACGAGGAAGCAGGCACTGCTCGAACGGTCGTGTGCTACCGGAAGAGACCATCGACGGGGTCTTTGGGCCTGAGTCGTGTGCACTGACCGACCCGCGCGGTTGCAAAGGGGTTGCAAGAGGCCCCTTGGAGACCCGCAAACCCGCGTCGTTACGGGCCTCAGCGCAGGTCCTTGTTCGACTCCATGTCGAACCACATCGCGAACAGGGTGAACTGGCTCCCGGCGGTGAGGAGCAGGGCGACGAGGACGATCGTCGCGACCGTGATCCCGTGGCCCATGATCCGGAGCACCGTCTCGGCGATCCCGAGGCCGAGGCCCGTCAGGGTCATCAGGAACCCGAGGAAGTAGAAGAAGACGAGCGGGTGGAAGTCGCGGATCACGTACTTCTCGCGCAGGCGCCAGAAGAAGCCCTTCAGGAGCAGCCACGAGATGCGCGGGACGACGTTGCGCAGGCGGATCCCGGAGCGCTCGCCGACGCCGTAGATCGGCCGTGAGGGGACGTCGCGGACGCGGGCGTTGATCACGTTCAGGTGGACGAGCAGGTCGTTCGGGAATCCGTAGCGCGTGTAGACCCGGTCGAGGTCGAGCCGCTCGAGCGCGTCCAGGGAGATGGCCGTGTAGCCGGCCTGCGAGTCGGCGACGTGCCAGTACCCGGAGGCGATCTTCGTCAGCAGCGAGAGGACGGCGTTGCCGAGGTAGCGGTGGCGCGGGATCAGCTCCCACGCACGACCGCTGATCAGGCGGTTCGCCTTGGCGTAGTCGACCTCGCCCCGGACGACGGGGCCGACGATCGCCTCGAGCTCGTCGGGGTCCATCTGGTTGTCGCCCGCCATCACCGCGGTCACGTCGATCCGCTCCGCGAGCGCCCGCTCGTACCCCGTCCTGATCGCCGCGCCGACGCCGGCGTTCCGTTCGTGCACGATCACCTCGATCTGCGGGTCCGCGAACCCGCGCGCCCGCTCGGCGGTCGCGTCGCGCGAGGCGTCGTCGACGACCACGATCCGGTCGACGAAGCTCGGGATGCCCGCGATCGTCTCCGCGATCAGCGCCTCCTCGTCGAACGCCGGCACCACGACCGCCACCGTCTTGCCGGCGATCACCCCGCCACCCGCACGCGCAGCAGCACCCAGATCGCACGGAAGCCGTCGCGCCAGGTGATCTTCTTGCCCTCGTCGTGGGTGCGGCCGTAGTAGGAGATCGGCAGCTCGTAGATCCTCAGCTTGCGCTTGCACACCTTGCCGGTGATCTCCGGCTCGATCCCGAACCCGCTCTCACGCAGGTCGAGCGAGCGCAGGACGTCGATGCGGAACGCCTTGTAGCCGGTCTCCATATCGGAGAGCGTCGTGTTGAAGAGCGCGCAGGTCAGCAGCGACAGGAGGCGGTTCCCGACCAGGTGCCAGAAGAGGAATGCGCGCTGCGGCTTGCCGCCGCGCAACCGCGAGCCGAACACGACGTCGGCGGCCCCGCGAATGATCGGCTCGATCAGCTCGGGAACCTCGACCGGGTCGTACTCCATGTCCGCGTCCTGGATGACGGCGATCTCCCCGTCGGCCACGGCGATCGCGGCGCGGATCGCCGAGCCCTTGCCGCCGTTTCTCTGGCGGATGACCGTCGCGCCGGCCGCCTCGGCGATCGCGGCGGTGTCATCGCTCGAGCCGTCGTCGACCACGACCACCTGCGCGTCGAGCTCGAGCCCCTCGATCCGCTCGAGCACCTCGCCGATCGTCGCCGCCTCGTTGTAGGCCGGGATCAGGAACGAGACCCTCACGTCCGGGCGATGCTACTCGGCGCTCCGCCAGCCATGGGCTGCGAGCGCCGGGACGCTAGGCCGGACTCGTTCGGCGTGCGCGCAGGCCGTAGACGGTCGCCGCGATGCTGCCAAGGACCAGGCCGATCAGCGCGCCGAACAGGACCGAGTTGCGCCGGGAGCGCGCCAGCGTCTTCTGCGCCTTCGCCGGAGGCGGGATGATCTGGGTCGTCTCGACCAACTCGGCGAGCGTCAGCTCCTGCTGCACCGTCGTCTGCGAGTCGAGCGTCTGGCCCAGGGACGCCTCCGCGGAATCGAGCTCGCTCGCGACGAGGAGCTGGTCGAGCGCCGTCAGGCCCGCCGGGTTGGCGAGTACCGCGTTGACGCTGGCGATCCGCGTCTGCAGCGTCTTGATCCTGGCCGCGTAGTTCCCGAGCTTCACCTTGTATTGGGCGATCGACTCGCGGACGTAGCTCGACGTCGTGTCGCTCTTGACGAGCGCCGCGAGCGCGTTCGCCGCATCCTCCGCCTTCTTGGGCTTGCTCAGCCTCACCGTGATCTGGATCAGGATGCTGTTGGTGTTGGCCGTCGAGGGGACCCCGGTGTCCGTGAGGGTCGCAACCGAGACGTGCCCTCGGAGCTCGCCTGCGCCGATCCCGATCTTCGTCGCGACCTTGTCCAGAGTCGCCGGCGCGGTGACGAAGTTCTGGATCGCGACCGGGCTCGACAGGTAGCCGAGCACGGACGAGGTGCCGGCGGGGTTGAACACCTGGCCGCGTGCGATCGTTGCGGAGGCGGTGTAGGAGGTGCCGCCGCCCAGCGAGTAGACGCTGCCGACGACGATCCCGAGAACGAGCCCGGCCACCGCCACCCACCAGTAGGCGAGCACCGCGTCCTTCCAGCGGCGAAGGTCGATCTCGCGCTCGACGCCGAGGTCGGTGGCCGGGCGGTCTCCGCTCATCGCGCCGAGACTCTAGTCGAGGCCCACTCCCACTGCGCGCGGAGACCTTCCTCAAGGGACACGCGCGGCGCCCAGCCGAGCTCCGCCTCGATGCGGCTCGTGTCAGCGCTGGTGCGCCGCTGGTCGCCCGGCACCGCCGGGCTGCGCTCGACCTCGAGCGTCCGGCCGGAGATCCGCTCGAGCAGCGCGATCGTCTCGTTCAGCGACGCCTCGATCGTGCCGCCGACGTTGTAGGTGCCGCTCCCCTTTGCGCCTGCCGCGACGGTTGCGTCGACGATGTCGGACACGTAGGTCCACCCCCGCGACTGGTCGCCGTCTCCGTAGACGTCGAACCGCGTCCCCGCGGCGAGCGCGTTGACGATCCGCGTGAACGCCATGTCGGGCCGCTGCCGCGGGCCGAATGCGTTGAAGTAGCGCAGGACGACGCAGTCGAGCCCCAACTCGCGGCGGTAGGCGGCGGCGAGGTGCTCGCAGGCGAGCTTCGTGATCCCGTAGGGCGAGAGCGGCTGCGGCGTCGTCTCCTCGGGCGTCGGAAACCGTGCGGCCCCGCCGTACACCGACGACGACGACGCGAACACGACCCGGGCCCCGTCGCGCGCGGCCGCCTCGAACACGCGCTGGGAGGCGAGCACGTTCCGGCGCAGGTAGAGGGGGAAGACGTCGCCGAAGCTGCGGACGCCCGGCTGACCGGCGAGATGGAACACGCAGTCGATCCCGGCGAAGTCCAGCCCGTCCTCGGCGAGATCGAGCCGTCGAACGTCGAGGGCGCGCGCGTTCTCCTCCTTCAGCGCCGGGTCGTAGTAGTCCGTGAAGCAGTCGATCCCGACCACCTCGTGCCCGGCCGAGACGAGCGTTTCGGCGAGGTGCGACCCGATGAACCCGGCTGCCCCGGTGACGGCGTACCGCATCGGCCGAACGCTACCGGCGGCGCTCGACGAGGCCGTAAAGGCGCGTGTAACCGACGAGGTAGAGGCGCTGCCGATCGGCGACGACGGGCGAGTACTTCCCGTCCGCGAACGACCAGTCCAGCCGCCCGGTCCGGGCATCGAGCCCGTAGGTCTTCCCGCTCAGCGTCGAGAAGTACACCCGGCCGGCCACGACCGTCGGAGATCCCGAGATCGAGCCGTTCGCAGGGAAGGTCCAGAGGACTGCGCCGGTCGCGGCGTCGAAGCAGAAGAACGAGCCCGAGTAGGAGCCCGCGTACACCCGCTGCTGCCACACAGCCGGCGAGGAGTACACGTACCCGCCGGTCGACTGCGACCAGCGAAGGTCGCCGGTGGTGGCGCCGTACGAGTACACCTTGCCGTCGGTCGAGCCGATGTAGACGCGGTCGTAGGCGACCGCCGGGGTCGAGTAGAAGGTGCCGAGCGCGCCGAGCCTCGGCTGAGGGGCCGCCTGCCAGAGGAGCTTTCCCGTCGCCGCGTCGAGCGCGTAGACCTTCGAGCCGTAGGTGCCGAAGTAGACGCGGCCGCCGGCGAAGGCGAGCCCGTCCTTGACCTTCCCGTCGGCCTGGAAGCTCCAGACGACCTTGCCGGTCTTCGCCCGGTAGCACGCCACGCGGCCGTTCCAGTCGCCGACGCAGACCTGGCCATCCCGTACGAGCGGCGACGATTCCGACGGCCCGATCGTCCGCCGCCAGCGCACCTTCCCGGTCCCGGCGGCGAACGCGATCAGCTCACCGTCGCCGCCCAAGGCGTTGCAGGGCGGCCGGTTCAGGAACGTCGCGTAGACGGTTCCCGCCTCGACGGCGGGCGACATCGCCTGGCAGCGGCCCGACCGGTAGCTCCACGCCTTCCTGCCGGTCTTCGCGCTGATCGCGTAGACGACGCCGGCGTTGTTGGCGAAGAAGAGCCGCCCGTAGGCGATCGCCGGCGGAAACTCGACCAGGCTCCGGGCGCGAAACGTCCAGACGGTCCTGAACGGCGGCGCCAGGGACACGCCGGTGGCGACCCGCAGCCGGCTTGCATCGAAGCCGTACATGGGCCAGACGATCCCGGGCACCCCACGGCGCGGCACGGGCGCAGGCGCAGTCACCGCAGGCAGCGTGGGCACGAACTCGACCGTCGAGGAACCGACGATGTTGCGGCTCTCGTGCCGGATCCAGAGCACGTAGCCGCCCGCTGCCCCGAGCGCCAGCAGCGCCAGCAGCGCCGCCCCGAAGAGGATCCTGCGCCTCAGGCGTCCCCGCTCGACGGGCTCGGGATCGGCGTCAGCGTCCCATCGATCTCGTGGAGCACGATCTGGGAGAAGAACCTGGTCATCACGACCCCTTCGCGGAATTCGCCGAGCCGCGGCTGCGGCCGCTCGCCCCGGGCGAGGGCCAGCGCGAGCTCAGGGTAGCCCGACCCCGCCGCGGTCGGCAGCGGGAAACCGCCGCCGAAGCGCGAGTTCACGTCGGTCACCGGGCAGCGAGCCGTCGGGCTCGCGGAAGCACTGGATGTTGGCCGGCCCGACGATCCCGATCGTCTCGGCCACCCGGCGGCCGTGCTCGACCAGCTCGGGGTCGGCGATCGTCATCCCCTTGATCGACTCGCCGCCCTTCGACTGGATCATCGTCCGCGGGATCGCGTTCAGGCAGCGGCCCTCGAGGTCGCAGAAGACGTCGATCGAGAACTCCTCGCCGGCGCAGACCTGCTGCACCATCGAGTCGACGGTCGTACGGCGGAGGAAGAACTCCAGCTCCTCGCGATCGGCGGCACGGTAGATATGCCGGGAGCCGAACCCGCGGCGTGCCTTGACGAGCACGGGGAACGGCAGCGCGCCCGGTAGGTCGTCGACCGCCCAGGTCGGCGGTGTCGCGATTCCCTTCGACTCGAAGAAGCGGTGCGCCTCGAACTTGTCCTCGCAGAGCGCGAGCGTCTCGGGCCCCGGCAGGAGCACGAGCGCCGTGAGGGCGTCCCGGCGCTCGGCCAGCAGCCGGTGGTCGAGATCCGCCAGCGGGACGATCAGGCGAACGCCGTGCGCTTCGACGAGCGCCTGGAGCGCCTCGACGTACCCTGGATCGTCGACCGGTGGAACGAACGCCCGGCGCTCGGCGACATAGAGGGCGGGCGCGAGGCGGTCGAGGTCGACCGCGAGCGTGGTCGCGCCCGCGCGCGCGAAGGCGGTGACGATGTCGACCCGCTGCCCCGCGCAGGTGAAGAGGACGACGGGCGCGGCGGGGTCGGACACGGTGGCGAAGGCTACTCCCCGACGCCCCTAGACTTCCGCGAGATGCGTCGCCCGGTCGAGCCTCGGACTGCGATCGTCACCGGTGCGACCGGCCAGGACGGCTCCTACCTCGTGCGGCGCCTCCTCGACGACGGCTGGACGGTCTACGCCGCGGTGCGCGACATCGAACGGGCCGAGTCCGTGCTCGGGACACACGAGCGCCTGCGCACCGTGCGCCGCGACATCCGCGATCCGGCGCCGCTGGGCGCGCTCGTCGGCGACATCCGGCCCGAGGAGCTCTACAACCTCGCCGGCGAGAGCAGCGTCGGCGCCTCCTTCGCCGACCCGCGGGCCACCTGGGAGTCGAACGCCCACGTCGTGCTCCATCTGCTCGACGCCGTCCGGATCGACAGCCCGGAGACACGCGTCTACCAGGCCTCCTCCGGCGAGATGTTCGGCTCGGTGCCGGGCGAGAGCGTCGTTCACGACGAGACGGCGGCGCTGAACCCGCAGAGCCCGTACGCCGCCGCGAAGGCCGCCGCCCACATGCTCTGCCGCAGCTACCGGGAGTCGTACGGGATCCGGATCGCCTGCGGGATCCTCTTCAACCACGAGTCGCGGCGACGCGGGCCGCAGTTCCTCTCGCGCAAGGTCGTCGACCACGTCCAGGCGCTCAGAGCCGGAACGGCGACGGGGCCGCTCGAGCTCGGCAACCTGACGGCACAGCGCGACTGGGGATTCGCGCCCGACTACGTCGAGGGCATGGTCAGGATCCTCCGCCAGGCGGTCGCGCGCGGCCTGCCGGACGAGGCGGCCTCCTACCGCGACTACGTGATCGGCACAGGCCGCCTGCACCACGTCTGGGAGCTCGCGGACCGCGCGTTCGCCCTGGGAGGCTTCGAGCTCGACTGGGAGCTCGATGCCGCCGACCCACTCGCCGGACGCGCGCTCTTCACGGGGACGGACGAGCCCGCGGTCGTCGTCAACCCGGCGTTCATCCGCCCCTCCGACCCCAAAGCCATCGCCGCCGACCCCACCCGGATCGGCGACGAGCTCGGCTGGCAGCCGCGACCGGGCCTCGACCTCTTCCTCGAGGACATGCTCGCGGACGCCGCGGTTCGGTAGAGCAGCTCGGTGGAGCGGCTCAGTAGAGCAGGAAGGGCAGCTCGGCCAGCACGCACAGCGCGAGCAGCGCGACGGCGAGCAGCCGGAAGCGGCCGCGCAGCCGGTCGAGCGCGTAGCCGAAGCCGATCGCCCAGCCCGCGGTCGTGCCGAGCAGATAGGTCGCCTTGAGGACATCCCCGTCGTTCGACGGGTAGCTGACGGTGAAGTACAGGTAGCCGACGAGGCCGAGCAGCGGCAGCAGCGCGAGCGCGAGCCTCGGCGGGCTGCGCAGGGAGGCGAGCAGCAGGGCGAGCCAGCCGATCGCGCCGAGCACCGTCGGGAGGATGCCGACGATCGACTGCAGCTCGAGCTGGCGGCGGGCGTGCCCGGACGGCGTGCCTGAGCCCTGCCAGGCCCAAACGCCGAAGTAGTCGCCCCAGAGCTCGGTGTAGGTCGTCGGCAGAGCGAGGTTCCGGAAGTGCGGCCGGTACGGCTTTGTGACCGCGTCGGGGAGCCCCGGGTCGACGAAGAACCGCGCCGGCCGCCGGTCGAGCAGCGGCGTGGCGGGTGCGCTGCGGTTGAAGACGAGCGGTGTGCCGTACCTGTCGACCTCGTGGGCATACCAGGGCGCCGGGATCAGCGCGGCGAGCACGACGACGATCGCGACCTGCCGCCACCGGTGGCCGAGCAGCAGCGCGATCACGACCGCCGCCACCGTCCAGAGCGAGAAGGCCCGGACGAGCTGGGCTGCGCCGAGCGCGACTCCGAGCGCCCACGCGTAGCGGGCGTCGGCGAACGTCCGCACGCAGAGCCAGAGCGCCAGCGTCGAGAAGAAGAGCGACATCGTCTCGGGGTGGAACATCGCCGCGGCCTTGACCGTCACCGGCACGAACGCGACGAAGGCCGCCGCGCCGAGCGCGAGCCGGTCCCGCCCGGGCCAGAGCTCGCGCGCGATCCGCCAGGTGAGCAACACCGTCCCGAGCAGGAAGAGCACGTTGACGGCGGCCCCGGCCCGGTGCGGGTCACCGGCGCCGAGCTTCCCCGCGGCCCAGTCGAGGCTCCCGGCGACCGCGTAGTAGCCGGGCGGGTTGAAGAACTCGCTCCCGGGCGTCCGGGCCGGCAGGTGGCCGCCCGGGACGAGGCCGTCGGCATAGGCCATGTGGGCGGCCGCGTCGTAGCCGTTGCCGGGCGGGTAGCGGAGCGCGTTCCAGCCGCCGATCAGGACGACGGCCGCGCAGATCGCCGTCAGGCCACGTCCCCGTGATAACCGTCGGGACAGGACGTTGCGGGGCGTTCCGGGAAAGTGGCCTGACGTGAGGCTCCGCCTTTGAATTCTCGGGAATGGCCTGCGTTCTCTCATCGTTCGTCGCACTTCAAGGCGCAGCCAAGAAATCAAGCTCCTTCCCTGAGGGCCCCGCCAGTGTGCCGGGCAGGCTCATCCAGGGAAGGAGCTCCAGCCACCGGTGTCACCCTTGTAGGTGCCGCCGAAGAGCGCGAGCGGCGTCCGGAGCAGGATCTTCAGGTCGACGGCCGGCGAGCGGTGCTCGACGTACCAGAGGTCGAGCTCGATCCGCTCGGCCCAGGGCAGCGCGGCGCGCCCGTGGATCTGGGCCCAGCCGGTGATCCCGGGCTTGACGTCGAGCCGGTGGAGCTGCCGCTCGTCGTAGCGGTCCACCTGGTAGCGGAGCGTCGGCCTGGGCCCGATCAACGACATCTCGCCGCGGACGACGTTCCAGAGCTGCGGCAGCTCGTCGAGTGACAGCCGGCGCAGGAGCCGCCCGGCCCGCGTGATCCGCGGATCGCCCCGGTTGACGGCCGCGCCGGCGCCCATTCCCTCGGCGCCGACCACCATCGTCCGCAGCTTGAGCAGCTCGAAGTCCCGCCCATCGCGGCCGACCCTCGTCTGCCGGTAGAGGACGGGGCCCCGGTCCTCGAGCTTGACCACGAGCGCGCCCAGCGCGAGCAGGGGGCTGACGAGCACGAGGCCTGTTCCCGCCACCGCGACGTCGAGCGTCCGGTTCAGCGTGTGCCCTCGGCGACGTCCCAGGTGGCCGGCACGCCCCGCCGCAGGTAGTTCACGAGGGCGACCACGGTCGCCCAGCTGACGAGCACGTAGTACCGGGCGATCCCGACTCCCGCCGCCGCCCCCGCGAGCAGCGCAACCTGCGCGGCGAGCACCGCGTCGTAGACCCAGCCGTGCGTGACGAGGGCGATCGAGGTCCCGAGCAGCAGGAGGTGGAGCAGCCCGCTCGCGTAGCGCAGATGGCGGTGGGAGAGCAGCTCGACGAGGTAGGCCGGCCGCTGGCGCCGCAGCATCTTTCCCCTGAGCACGATCAGCCAGCAATGCTCGAACATCCGCACCTTGCGCCGATACTCGGTCTCGTTCGACGGCGTCGGCTTCTCGAGCGCGAGCGCGGCCGGCGCGTAGACGGCCCGCCGCCCACGCTGCACCATCAGGTAGGGGAACGAGAGGTCGTGGCCGTAGCGCGGATCGACCTCGACATAGTCCGCGCGCCGCACCGCATAGATGGCGCCGTTGCCGCCGGTCACGCCGGCGAGCCGCGACTCGGCCTCGCGGACGGCCATCTCGTAGCGCCAGTACACCCCCTCCCGGTTGGAGCCGTCGGCCGCCTCGAGGCGCAGCTGTCCGCAGACATACGCGACCCCCGGGTCGGCAAACGGCGCGACGAGCACGCGCAGCGCATCCGGCGCCCAGGTCGCGTTCGCGTCGGAGAAGGCGACGATCTCGGACTCCGTCTCGCGGACGGCGTGATCCTGGGCGGCGACCTTGCCGCCGCGCCGGTTGCGGATCACCCGGGCCCCGGCGCGCTCCGCGATCGCCTCGGTGCCGTCGACCGACCCGTCCGAGGTGACAACCACCTCGAGCAGCTCGCCGGGATAGTCCAGCGCGAGCAGGTTCGCGACGCGCCGCTCGATCACCGCCTCCTCGTTGGCGGCGGCGACGATCACCGCGACCGACGGCAGCCCGCCTGCGGCCCGGGCCCGGCGCGGCACGGCCCGCGCGAGCAGCTCGATCAGCACCGGGTAGGCGACATGCGTCCAGACCAGCGCTCCGAGACTCACCCAGAAGAGCACCTTGACGACGATCACGCCCGAACCCCGTCGAGCAGGCTCCGGTACCGGGCCAGCGCGACCTCGCGGTCCGCCTCGGCCACCACGTACGCGCGTCCCCGCTCCCCCATCCCGGCCAGGTCGTAGTCGCCGGCGACGAGCTTCCTGAGCGTCCGCGCCAGCAGGTCGGGCCTCCCCGGCGGGATCACGACGCCGCAGCCGACCTCGGTGACGACACGAGCTGTCTCGCTGTCGGCCTCCGCCGCGGCGATCACGGGCCGGCCCACGGCGAGAACGCCGTACAGGCGACTCGGAACGACGTATCCGGACAGGCCCCGGCCGAGCCCGACGAAGTGGATATCGGCCGACGACAGGGACTGTGCCAGCGCCTCGCGAGGCTGGTAGGGCAGGAACTGGACGGCGTCGGTCTCGAGCCTCTCCACCAGAGCCAGGTGCTCGGCGTGCCGGGCGCCGAAGCCCACGATCACCGCCTTCAGGCTCTCCAGGTCACGCAGGAAGGTGGTGGCGCGAATGAGCGTCTCGAGGTCCTGGGCATGCCCGACGTTCCCGGAGTGCATGACCACGAACCCGTCGACGAGGTCGTGCTCGCGCGCCCACTCGTTGTCACGTGGCTGCGGCGTGAGCGAGCGGGTGTCGGTCCAGTTCGGAATCACGCTCATGCGGGCGGGCCTTGCCCCCTTCGTCTCGAGCCGTTGCTCCATCGTCTCACCGATCGCGACGACCCGGTCGGCGCGGCGGAGGTAGAAGCGGGTCAGCGCCCCGAGCAAGCCCACGAGCAGCGGGTTCCGGAGACGCTGCAGCTCGACGGCGATCTCCGGGAAGACATCCTCGCTCACGACCACCAGCGGGACGCGAAAGCGTCGTGCGACGAGAAGCCCGACGTCCCCGATCACCGGCGGATCGGTCATGCAGAGGACGATGTCGGGCCGGTCGGCGCCGAGCGCGCGCACGATGCCGAGACCGAGGTAGGTGATGTAGTTCACCGCCCGCCGCGAGAGGGGCGCCCGGTCGTAGGCGGTCGAGCGAACCCGGATGATCTTGACGCCGTTCCGCTGCTCGTAGCTCCGATCTTCCTCGTGGCCGCGTAACCGCCCGGTGACGACCGTCACGTCGTACTCGGCGGCGAGCCCCTCGCAGAGCTCGGTCAGGAGATGCGCCGTGGCCTCGACGCCGGGCCAGTAGTACTGGTTGAGGACGAGCAACCTCGGGCGACGTTCGCGGACGGTCAAGCGCCGAAGGCTAACGTCTGGCCGCCGTGCGAATTCTGTTCGCCACTCCCGGCTACTGGCCGTCGACCGCCTACGGAGGGCCGATCTCGAAGATGCGCGAGCTGGCGCGGGGGCTCGTGGAGCGCGGCCACGCCGTCGACGTCGTGACCACCAGCCTGACCGACCTGGATCGGCGGCCGCCGCGCACGACGCGGTCCGAGCAGGTCGACGGCGCGACCATCCACTACCTCGGCACCCCGTTCCGCTACCGCTGGATGGGCGTCACCCCGTCGATCCGGCGCCGCCTGCGAGAGCTGCAGCGACCCGACGTGGTGCACGTCTTCGGCTTCCGGGACTTCGTCGGCACGATGACGGCCCGCTGGGCGCGGGACCAGGAGATCCCGTACGTGTTCGAAGGGCTCGGGATGGTGCAGCCGAAGCGGCGCAAGGTCGCCCTCAAGCACGCCCTGGACGCGACCGTCTACCGATCCGTGCTCCCGGCGGCGGCCCTGCTGATCGCCACCTCCGAGCGCGAGCGCGACGAGTACGACGCCGTCGGGATCGAGGCCGCGCGAATCGTGGTCAGGCCGAACGGATTCCCGGCCCGGGTCGAGCAGGTCGAGCGTCCCGGCCCGCTCCGGGAACGGCTCGGCCTCGACCCCTCGGTGCCGCTCGTGCTCTCGATCGGGCGGGTCGTGCAGGGCAAGGGGATCGAGCTGCTCGTCCGCTCGCTCCCGGGTCTCGACGGCGTGCAGCTCGCGGTCGTCGGTCCCGGCGACCCTCGCGGGACGGCCGGCGAGCTCGCAGAGCTCGCGCGGCGGCTCGGGGTCGAGGACCGCGTGCACCTGACCGGGCCCTGGCCGTCCGACGGGCCGCCGCTCGGGCTCTACGGCGACGCCGACGTCTGCGCGCTCGTCTCGGAGGACGAGAGCTTCGGGATGGTCGCCGCAGAGGCGGCCGCCGCCGGCTGCGTGCCGCTCGTGACCGACCGCTGCGGAATCGCAGAGCTGCTCCGCGACAGCGCCGGCGTCGTCGTTCCCTACGACCAGATGGCCGTCCAGGAAGGGCTGGTGCGCCTGCTCGGCGATGCCGGGCTGCGGCGGCGGCTCGGCGAGGGTGCACGTGCGGTTGCCGCAGACTGGTCGTGGCCGCGGGTCGTCGGCATCCAGGAGGATCTCTACCACCGGGCGCTCGATCGTGGCTGAGCTCGCGATCATCGCCCAGGACCCCGGCTTCGCGGGCGGGGTCACGGCCCAGACCGAAGCGCTCTGGCACGCGGCGCTCTCGGCCGGCCACGACCCGGAGCTTCACTACCTGCGCTACCGCCGGCTCGACGCGACCCGCGGCGGCAGCGCCCTCCGCGGCCGGGCAGTTCAGCCTGTCCTGCCCGGCCTCGACGTGGCCAACGTCCTCGTCGCCGCCGCGGTCGATCGCCGACCGCATCCGCAGCGCCCCGGCGCGCTTCGTCTGCGCCGCCACCGGCGCCCACGGGTTCGGGGCGGTGCTCGCCCGCAAGCCCTACGGCTGCTGGGTCAGCACGTCGCTGTCCGAGGAGCGCGCCGCGCGGCGAGGCGGGCTCGACCCGGCCCGCAAGCTGGCGCACGCGGCGAGCGCTCCGGGGCTCCGGCTGCTGGAGCGCGCGACGCTGCGACGGGCCACGGTGCGGTGGACGATCTCCGCCGCTTCCCGGCGAGCCGTCGCCGAGGCGGCCGGCCTGCCGGAGTCCGCGATCCGCGTGGTGCCGATCCCGATCGACGCCGAGCGCTTCAGCCCGCTTCCGGACGACGAGTGGGAGCGCGGGCTCGAGGAGCCGGAGCTCGTCTTCGTCGGCCGGGCGGACGACCCCCGCAAGAACATCGGCCTGCTGCTCGACGCGTTCACGCGCATACGGTCGCGCCTGCCGGCGGCGAGGCTGACGCTGATCGGGGCCCCGCCGGCCGGCCCGCTGCCGCCGGGGGTCGAAGGCCGTGGGGACGGTCCCCTCGGTGGCGGAGCTGGTCCGGCGGGCCGCCCTCTTCGTGCTCCCGTCGCTCCAGGAGGGGTTCGGGATCGTCGTCGCGGAGGCGCTCGCCACGGGAGTCCCCGTCCTCGTGACGCCGTGCGGCGGGCCGGAGGAGCTCGTGCGCTCGTCGGGTGGCGGCGTTGTCCTGAGCGGATTCGACCCGGACGAGCTCGCAGCTCGTGCGGTTGCCATGCTCGCAGACGACCGCTTGCTGCGGGAGATGCGCCGTCTCGGTCGCGCCTACGTGGTCAGCGAGCACGACCCGCACGGGCTCGTCGCCGCGCTCACCGAAGCCCTGCAGGTGCTCGACGATGCCGGCTGATGTCGCCGTCGTGATCGGCAACCACCAGGGCGAGCGGGTGCTCCCGGACTGCCTCGAGAGCCTCTCGCTCCAGACACGCGCGGCCCGCGAGGTCGTGGTCGTCGACGGGGCCTCCACCGACGGAAGCCACGCGATTGCGGAGCGTTGGGGAGCCCGTTTCGTTCCCGCCCCGAACCGCGGGCTCGGGTTCCTCTACAACCGCGGCGTCGACGAGAGCGAGGCCGAGTACGTCCTCCTCCTGAACAACGACGTCGCCCTCGACAGCCGCTGCGTCGAGCTCCTCGCGGCCGAGCTCGACGCGGACGCGAACCGATTCGCCGCCGATCCCACCCAGCTCGACTGGCCCGGCGAGCAGGTGATCCACGCACGGACGACGCTCGACCGCGGGCGGCTTCTGCGCGAGTACATCCCGGGCTTCCATCTGGACGCGGTCGTCCCGGCCGACGCCGTCGTGCCCACCGTCTCGGCCCACGGCGCCGCGATGCTCGTCCGCCGGTCGATGTTCCTCGAGCTGGGCGGCTTCGACGAGACGTTCTTCATGGAGTGGGAGGACCTCGATCTCTGCTGGCGGGCCTGGCTCCGGGGTTGGGGCAGCGTCTACGTCCCGAACGCCTCGCTCCGGCACCGCGTCGGGGCCGTCACGACCGGTGCGGTCGCGCCACGCCGGAGCGCCTCGTCACACCACAACCTGATGCGGTTCGCGCTCAAGTGCCTGCCCGCCCCGGCCGCGACGCGTGTGCTCCTCGGGGAGCTGCTCCGGCTTCCCGCGCATCCGAGGGCGATCGGCGCCGGCGCCGCCCGCCTCGCCGTCGAGCTCCCCGAGATCGTCCGGCTGCGCCGGAGCCAGCGCCGCGCAGGCCCACTCGTCACCCAGGTGATCGACGGCCGCAGCGACCCTCGCTAGGGTGCCAGCAGATGAGCGACGCCGACGTCAGCCTGCCGATCGGCACGCGTCCACAGGCGCGCAAGCGCGGGCCCGCATACCTCCTGAGGATCCTCGGCGTCACGACGGGGGCCGACTACAAGCTCAAGTACAGCGGGTCGTTCCTCGGCTACTTCTGGTCGGTCGGGAAGCCGCTCGCCTTCTTCACGATGCTCTATTTCGTCTTCGGGCACATCTTCAAGCTGAACCAGGTCTCGGCGCACTACCCGCAGTCGCTCCTGATCGGGATCGTCTGCTTCTACTTCTTCTCCGACGCGACCACGATCGGCATGTACTCGCTGGTGGCGAAGGAGTCGCTGCTGCGGAAGCTGATCTTCCCGCGGCTCGTGATCCCGATCTCGGCCGCCCTGACCTCGGGGATCACCTTCATGATCAACCTGGTCGTCGTCGGGATCTTCGTCGCGGCCGCCGGCCTGTCGCCGGAGTTCTCGTGGCTCTGGCTGCTGCCGCTGCTCGTCGAGCTGTTCGCGTTCGTCCTCGGCGTGTCGCTGATCCTGGCCACGCTCTTCGTCCGCCTCCGTGACATCGGCCAGCTCTGGGAGCTCGCCATCCAGCTGTTCCTCTACGCCTCCCCGATCATGTATCCGGTCGGGTACCTGCCCGGCTGGGCCCGGAAGATCGTGTTCCTGAACCCGTTCACCCAGATCATCCAGGATGCCCGGGCGCTCGTCCTCTATCCGAACAACCCCGCCGACAGGCTCACGGCCGATCAGGCGCTCGGCTCGGCCGGGCGGCTCGCGCCGATCGGCATCACCATCCTGATCCTCCTGATCGGGCTGCTGCTCTTCAGGCACGAAGAGCCGTGGTTCGCCGAGCGGGCGTGATGCCGATGGAGAGCGCCGGCCACGCGATCGAGATCCGGAACCTGTCGAAGACCTTCCGGCTCCCGCACCAGCAGCGCAACACCGTCAAGGAGTACTTCCTCCACCCGTTCACCCGAACGACCTTCGAGACCCAGGAGGCGCTCACCGACGTCTCCTTCTCCGTCGAGCGCGGTGAGTTCTTCGGAATCGTGGGCGCCAACGGGAGCGGCAAGAGCACGCTGCTGAAGATCATCGCCCGCATCTACCGGCAGGACAGCGGCACGGTCGAGGTGGAGGGCCTGCTCTCGCCGTTCATCGAGCTCGGGGTCGGCTTCAACCCCGAGCTGACGGGGCGGGACAACATCCGCATCAACTCGGCCCTGCTCGGGCTGACGCGGCGCGAGCTCGACGAGCGGTTCGACGCGATCGTCGAGTTCTCGGAGCTCGGGCGCTTCATCGACCAGAAGCTGAAGAACTTCTCCTCGGGGATGCAGGTCCGTCTCGCGTACTCGATTGCGATCCAGGTCGACTTCGACATCCTCCTGCTCGACGAGGTGCTCGCGGTCGGCGACGGGCACTTCCAGGAGAAGTGCTTCGCGACCTTCGGGGAGATCCGCGCGGCGGGCAAGACGGTCGTGTTCGTGAGCCACGACCTCGACTCGGTCACGCGCTTCTGCGACCGCGCGCTCTACCTGCAGAGCGGCCGGCCGCTGATCGTCGGCGAGACGAGCGAGGTCGTCGACTTCTACCGGCGGCGCGAGGTCGATGCCACCCACGCTGCGGAAGTCGCGGCGTCCGGGTGACCCGGACCGGGCTCAGGTCACCCGGACGATCAGGTCCGCTTCCTCGCGGCTGACCGCGAGGTGCCGGCTCGCGTAGAGCTGGGCGATCCCGTCACGCAGGCCCGACCGGGTCGCGGCGAGGAAGGCCTCGCGCTCGGCGGGCTGCAGCCACGCGCGCGCGGCGTCCAGGTAGACGAGCGGCTCCTGGCCGGGGGCGCAAATCGCCGCCTGGAGCACGAGCTTGCGGAGCCAGGCCTCGTAGAGCGGGACGTCGGCCGGGTCGCCGGGGAACGCGAGGCTGCGAACCAACGGCCGGTCCGGTAGCGGCGCGGCAAGCCGTTCCCGCATCGCCTCGCCGTAGGCCTGCCCCGGGGACGGGGGTGCTTCGATCGGGAGCCCGGGTTCCCCTGCGTCGAGGCGGAACCCGTGGATGCCGTGCGCGCGGGCGAGGCGCAGCTCCTCGCCGGTGGGGGCTTCGGGCACGAATGCGACGAGCTCGACGGGCGGGTCGGCGCCCTCGAGCAGCCAGGCCGGGGCAGGCGGCCGACCGGAGCCCGCGATCTCGCGTAGCAGCGCTTCCAGCTTGTCGACGCTCGGGGACCAGCGGAGCTCGCGCAGCGCGAACGCGCGCCCGGCCTCACCGAGCCGCGCCCGGAGGGCCGGGTCGGCCGCGAGGCGCGTGACCGCGGCCGCGATCTCGGCCGCGTCGCCACGCTCGAGCAGGAGCGCCTCCTCTCCGTCCCGAAGCTCGAGCCCCACGTTCGTCCGGGGTAACACGACCGGCCGGCCCGAGGCGAGGTACTCGGGCAGCTTGGAGGGGAAGCGGAAGTCGTTGAAGGGGCTCGGGCCGCCCGGCTGGACGAGCACGTCCGCAGCCGCGAGGACGTCCCACACGGAGTCGCGCGAGATCCAGCCGAGGTCACGGAGCCCGGCCCCGAGGGAGGGGAACGTCGCCGCCACGCCCGAGCCCCAGCCGGTCTTGACCAGCACGGCGCGCTGCCCCTCACGACGGAGCTGCGCGACGGCGGCGTAGAGGCTTCGCATCTCCTCCCGGTTGACGGAGTGGACGTTGCCCGTATAGGCGATGGCGAGATCTTCGGGCTCGAGCTCGAGCTCCGCACGCAGCTCGTCCCGGGGCCGGCGCGGCGAGAGCACGGCCTCGTCGAAACCGGCCCGGACGACGGCGGCCGGGACACCCTCGGGCACGAGCTCGAGCAGGCTGTCGATCAGCACCGTGATGCCGGCGGCCTCCTCGAGGAAGCGCGCGCCCCGCAGTGGATGGGACTGGCGGGGCTGGACGATCCTGTCGAGCATCGGCAACGGAAGCTCCCGGAGCGCGGCCATGTCGACCCCGCCCAGCTCGGCCGACATGACGACCTCGTCGTCGTCCTCGAGGTGGACGAGGTAGCGGCAGCCGTGGGCGCGGACGAGCTCGACGGTGAGCTCTCGTACCAGCTCCCGCGGCGTGAAAGCGTGCACGAGGTCGGGCCCGCGCCCGTCGGGGAAGCGGAGCGCGTCCGTGCTCACCTCTGCATAGGTGAGCACCGGGAACGGCGGCCGTCCGACGTCCTCGACGGTCTCCGCGCGATCCGGGACGGCGACGACCGGCGAGAGCCCCCGGCGGTGCAGCTCGCTCGCGATCGCCAGGACGTGCAGGGCGCTGTTGCCGGTGAAGTCGCAGTGACTGGCGAGAATGACGTTGACGATCGGTGCGCCTTCTCTCGCCGTACCTCCCGGGCCGTTCGTTCGCCGCCGGGACGGAGTCCGGCGCGGTTGCCTGCCCGCCTTCCTGCGCCAGGCGAGCGCCTCGGCGGCGATCCGGTCGTCACGGACCTCGGGCGGGAGCTCGGCGTCACCGGGGTAGGCGGCCAGCGCCGAGGGATCGGGCTCCGTCCCGACCGGGATGCGGATCTCCCGGCCCAGGAGCCGCTTCAACGCCCGGCCCGGCCGCGTCTGCCCGATCGCTCGACGCAGGCGGATGACCACGATCTGGATCGTCCCCGGCGGTCTCGTCTGGTGGTTCATCGGGCAGGTGTCTGCGAATCGTGCGGGCTTCGGTCGGTCTGCTCACCGGCGGCTGCACGCAGTCGGCCCGAACTACGATATCCGGCTCTCCCAGGGGGCGGATCGGCCGCAACCGAGTCCTCGTGCCCGCTGCCCCGACGGGAGCCCGGGGCGATGTTCCGCCGAATCGTCGCTCACTAGAGTGTCGGCGTGGACGTGGAGGATGGAGCCGGACTCGAGCGGGCGATCCGCGGCCAGCGGGAGCGATTGGAGGAGCTGCAAGAATGGCTTCTCCTCGACGGCGGGTCGCTCGGCCCGGAGGATGCCCACAAGCTCCTCGACTCGACGATCGACGACCTCCGGGAGATCGAGCGGTGGGTTCAGGCGGGACGTCACCGTGCGTTTCCCCGGCTTCGCCAGAAGGTTGCTCGCGTGCGAGGACTCTCGAAGCCGCGGATCGGCCGGCTTCGCCACTACCCGCCGAAGCGGCTCGAGGTGCCGGCGAGCTATCTGACGACGCCGTTGCCCGAGCGGGCGCCGACGATCTCGATCGTCACCCCGTCTTTCCAGCACGGCCGGTTCCTCGAGCGCACGGTGCGCAGCGTCCTCGACCAGGGATACCCGGCGCTCGAGTACTTCGTGCAGGACGGCGGCTCGACGGACGGCACGCTCGCCGTCCTCGAGCGCTGCGACGCCGAGCTCGACGGCTGGGTCTCGGAACGCGACAGCGGGCAGGCGGGCGCGATCAACCGCGCCTTCGCGCGCACCTCGGGCGAGATCATGGCCTGGCTGAACTCCGACGATCTCCTGCTCCCTGGATCGCTGGCTTACGTCGGTGCGTACTTCGCCGACCATCCGGAGGTCGATGTCGTCTACGGCAACCGGATCATGATCGACGACCACGACGGCCAGGTCGGCACGTGGATCCTGCCCGAACACGACGATCTCGCTCTGACGCTCGCCGATTACGTCCCGCAGGAGACGCTCTTCTGGCGGCGGCGGATCTGGGACGCGGCCGGCGGGCTCGACCCGAGCTTCGGCTACGCGCTCGACTGGGACCTGCTCCTGCGCTTCCGCAGCGCGGGCGCGACGATGGTGCGGCTGCCGAGGTTCATCGGCGCCTTCAGGATCCACGACGAGCAGAAGACGTCGAGCGCGCGTCCGCTCGGCCAGCGCCGAGATGGCACGTCTCCGCGAGCGCACGCACGGTCGCCCCGTCCCGCTCGCAGAGGTGAACGATCGGCTCCGGCCCTACTTCCGCCGCCACGTCGTCCTCCACCTCCGCCAGCGGATCCTCGATCGGCTCCCGCAGGCCCGTCTGCCCGTGCCCGTCGCGCCGCCGCCCGAGCCGAGTACCGATGGATCCGCCGAGTTGCCTCCGCCCGCGCCGGCTTCCGGGACCCCGCATTCAGGCGAAGGCGTGTCGGGGCCCCTCGATCTGCAGGTTGAGTGCCCTCCGACGTTGCAGGTCGCCGTGGATCTCGGCTGCATCGTCCCCGGAAGCTCGGGTGGGCTCGTGAACGTGATCGAGGGAACGCTGAACGAGCTGGTCGCGCGGCGCCCCGACCTCGGGTTCGTCGTCTTCTGCACCCCGTCGAGCCACGGGCTGATCCACGGGCGGCTGCCCAACGTCGAGCTGGTCACGCTCCCGGCTCGACGCTTCTACGACGAGCTCGACTGGCGGCTGCCCGAGCGGAACGCGGACGTGCTCTTTCGTGGTTACCCGACCGTGGAGCCGATCAGCTTTCCGATCGAGCGCCAGGTCGTGCTGATTCCCGACCTGCTCCACGAGCTCAACCCGGAGTTCTTCGAGCCGGACATCCTCGAGATGCGCCGTGCCGCATTCCAGCGTCCGCTCGAGGCAGCCGGGGCGATCGCCACGATCTCGGAGTACGCGCGGTCAACGATCGTCCAGGGCCCCGGCCGGACGCCGGACGTGTTCGTCATGTACCCATCCGTCCCGCGCGAGTTTGCGACCGCGAGGTCCGCGGACGTGACGGCCGAGGAGCGCGCGCTTCTGCCCGAGGGGGAGTTCTTCTTCTATCCGGCGAACCGCTGGCCGCACAAGAATCACGAGCGCCTGCTCCAGGCCGCAGCCCGGGCAGCGGAGAGAAGCGGGCGCCCGATCGAGCTCGTCCTGACGGGAGCGCTCGACGGCTGGGACGAGCTGATCGCGAGCCACGCCGGAATCAAGGTGCACCATCTCGGCTTCGTCCGATCCACCCTTGCTGCGCCTGCTCTACGAGCGCGCGACGGCCCTGACGTTCTTCTCCCTCCACGAGGGCTTCGGGATCCCGATCCTGGAGGCGTTCGCCGCCGGCACGCCCGTGCTCTGCAGCAACGTCTCGAGCCTGCCCGAGGTCGCCGGCGACGCCGCCCTGATGTGCGATCCCTACGACGTCGACGCGATGGCCGACGCGATGGTCGAGATCGCCTCCGACACCGTGATGCGGGAGCTCCTGGTCGAGCGCGGGAAGGAACGGCTCGCACGTTTCAGCTGGAGCGACGCCGCCGACCAGCTCGGGTCGGCCCTCGATCGGGTTCGGGTGCGCGCGGAGTCCCGCTAGGTTGCTCGGTCACGGCCGCGGCCAATCCGCTCCCACACGACCGGCACGAAGGAGCCGCGGTAAAGTGCAAACGCACATTTCGGCCCGCCGAATCAGGCGGGAGCAAACCTGTGCCGCCTCGTCCTGATGACCTCCGGTAGCACGCCCTCGCACACTGTCGCCGTTGTCGTTCCCGTGTACCGCGGGGAGCGGACACTCCCGGCGCTCCTCGAAGAGATCGATCGCCTCACCGCCCCGCAGGTCTCCCCCGCCGGCCACTCGTTCCGCGTCAACGAGGTCATCCTCGTCCACGACTGCGGCCCTGACTCGTCCGACGTCACCATCCGAACCCTCGCGCGCCGGTACCCCTACATCCGGCCGGTCTGGCTCGCACGCAACTTCGGCACACATGCAGCGACCCTCGCAGGCATGTCCAGCACAAGCGCGGACTGGATCGTCACGATGGACGAGGACGGCCAGCACGACCCTTCGGCGATCGGGGGCATGCTGGACCGCGCGCTCGCGATGCGCGCTCCACTCGTGTATGCGGAGCCGATCAACAAGGCTCCTCACAGTGCCTTCCGCAACCTCGCCAGCCGGGTTGCGCACAGAATCGCCCGGCTGATCAGCGGAGGTGACCTTCGCCACTTCAACAGCTTCCGACTCGTGCTCGGCGAGGTCGGCCGCGGGCTGGCCGCCTACTGCGGGGAAGGCGTCTACCTCGATGTCGCGCTCACGTGGGTGGTCGACCGGACCGCCACGTTTCCGGTGGCGCTGCGAGAGGAGTACGGGCGACCCTCCGGCTTTTCGACTCGCCGCCTGATATCGCACTTCTGGCGAATGGTGCTCACGTCCGGGACGCGGCCGCTGCGGCTCGTCACCCTGTTCGGAGCGTTTCTGAGCATCGTGGCCCTCGGGTTGATTGGATGGGTCGTGTGGGGGAAGGTGACCGGCCAGGTTCCGGTCCAGGGATGGACATCCGTGATGGTCGTCCTGCTCGTCACAAGCGGCGGAACCCTGTTCTCGCTCGGGATCCTGGCCGAGTACCTGAGCATCGCGGTGAAGCGCGCTATGGGCAAGCCCCTCTACCTGGCAGTGCGCGACCCGGCCGACGGCCCCCTGGGACAGGTGGCGCCTCCGGCGGCTCGCCAAGGCGCCGTGGAGCCCTTGCGTTCCGTCGAGCCTGTTCGGGCGCCGGAAGGATGAGAGCGGGTCTCACCCGGCATTCGTGGAGTTGAGGCCCCTGGATCAGGGCTTGACGAGAATGCGGCCCGAATAGTCGATTCGCTGAAGGGAGGCGCGAATCCCCCGACGGTCGAGGAATTCGTCGACGGCCTTGCGCGCACCCTCCCAATGGCCGTAGTCGTCGAACTGGATCAGCCCGCCGGGACTGACCCGGTCGTAAAGATGTTCGAGACAGACGAGGATGCTCTCGTACCAGTCCCCGTCTAGATGGAGAAGCGCGATCGCACCGACTTCGGCCGTCGGGAGCGTGTCCTGAAACAGTCCCTTGACCATTCGAGTTCTCTCGCGAATGCCGAGCTGTTCGAGCAGGGCGCCGACCTCGTCAATGCCGCCGCGAAATGCCCCGGTGTAGAGCTCCGCGATCTCGTGGTCGGGATCGGCCGCCGAAGGCGGCGGCAAGCCCTCGAACGTATCGAAGAGCCAGAGCTCGCGCCGGGCTCCGAGCGACCGGAGAGTGAGGCCCATCATGGCGGCGCTGCCTCCTGCCGCGGTTCCGCACTCGACGATGTCGCCGGGGATGCCTTTCGCAACGACGTGCTGCACAGCCCCGTAAAGACTACGTAGGCGGGCGTTCCCACATTCGGTGTAGGGACGAACGGCGGCGTGGAGCCGGGAGAACTCGCTCTTCGAAAGCGAGTCTCTTGCATCGAAAAGTCGATCGCGCGCGAGAGTGCGAGTCACGGTGAACAGCCAGAGCGGTCCTCTGCGAATGATCTCCTCGAGCTTCATCGCCCGCCTTCTGCAACGCGCCCATCAACTGGAGTGACATCACTCGCGCGATTAGAACGGACAAGCGAGCGGAAGATCTCGGCATAGGCGTCACCGCATCGCTCCCACGACCAGAGGCTTCGCGCGAACGCGGCACGCTCACCGGGGCGTTCGTGGGACTCCGGTTGTGCGAGAAACGTGGCGAAAGCGGCGGCGAGATCCACGCCGCCCTCGCCGGCATCGTGGGCGAACGGCGCGAGTTCCGGACAGGCATCGAGGATCTCGCGCGAAACGACAGGCGGGACACCGGCACAGCACGCCTCCTGGACGACAAGGGGGAAGCCCTCGCCGACCGCCGGAAGGACGAGCACGTCGCTTGCCTGGTAGTACCGGCTCAGGCCGGCCTGGGGCACCGCGGAGCGCACCACCACATTCGGCAGAGCCCAGACACTCGGATCGAGCGGCCCGCTGCCGACGAAGACGAAGTGCACGCTCGGGTGGGCTGCCGCGAGGTCTCTCAACAGGTGGATCCCCTTCTTCTCGATGAAACGGCCCACGAACAGCGCCAGGACGCCTTCCACCGGAAGCCCGAGCTCATGGCGCAGAGCCGGCACCTCCTGATGCGCCACTGGATGAAAGAGCTCGGCGTCACAGCCGTTCCAGACGAAGGCGTCCTTGCCTCGGCTCAGGTGCGCGAAGTATGCCTGCGTGCGACGACTGTAATACACAATGCGACTCGCACGGGCGAACGCCGGCCGAGTCAAGACGACGTTCGCGAGGCGGACGGCGTTTCCCCGAAGTACCCCCGCGATCGGCATATCCGCGATGTGCTGCGTGATCACAATCGGACGACGCAGGAGGACGGCGATCCACAGCACGACCTGGTGCAGGGGAAAGAACGCCTCGTGAAGGTGCACGATGTCGGCCTTCCGAACCTCCCGCACGATTCGCGGAAGGTGCCAGGGGGCGAATAACGGCCACCCAAGATCGGTCGCTTGCCGGATCCCGTCCCACGACGGAATGCCGACCTCGTCGTCGTCCGTGGGCAGGGATCGAGTAACGCTGTTCTGAGCAGTTGCCGCGAGCCAACGGACGCGGTATCCCCGGGCCCTGAGCAGCCCGTTCAACCTTGCTGCAATGCTCTCGATGCCGTAGCCATTCGTCGCGAAGTAGTGCGTCACCACGAGCACTCGCATCTCGGCTACTTTCGGCAAAGGCAGGCGAAGTTGTGCGAGAAGGACGGATTTGGCAGCAGCGGATCGACCAGGCGCGCGCAGAGGTTCGTGGCGAGATAGATCGGAGCGCCGAGCCGACCCATGACCCCGAAGAGGCAGAAGTTGATCATCTGAAGCAACGCCAAAACAGGGCCGCCTTGCCCCCGCAGTTCTACCACTCCGAAGCCGCCTCCCTCACTCAGGCGAGTCACACCCTCAGGTGTGAAGCGCCAGTTGTCAGACGGATGCGGGTGATAGAACCACATTTGCGGCACGCTCCAGACGAGGTACCCGCCCGGGCGAACGATGCGGTAGAGCTCCTTGAGTGCGCCCCAGGGGTCGAGACAATGCTCGATGACCTGGGTGCAGAGCACGAGATCGAAAGCTGCCTCGGGCAGCCCTGTCTGCTCCACGGTGCCCACATGGTCCACGCCGGGACCGGGTGCGATGTCCAACGTTTCGACCCGCCATCCGTGCTTGGCGAGCATCCCGTGATACGGGCTGAGGTCGCATCCGACGTCAAGAGCAACCGGCGTCGCGTCCGGGGAGAGCCGGCACGCCTCGGCGATGAGTGCGTCCACGTCCGTGGCGAGGGTCGCGAGCGTGAGATAGTCGAATTGCAGCAAGCTCGGTCGAACCCGACCTGCCGCGGTGTGGCGCGACCGACGCGACGCTGGACGGGCCTCGTGGGCCCGCTTGAGTGCGACCAGATCGATCTTCATTGAGCGCTCGGGGAGACGGGCCGGGGTTGCACCGGTTCTGACCGTCGATGCCAACCCTCCACCTTCGGCCGAGAGTCGAATCGCGAAGACTGCGGGCCGGAAACACCTTCAGCATCGCCTGCGATGAGCTCGTCGCCCGCGCTCAAGTGCTGCGGCCGGGCGACGTGAACCAGGTGCTCCACCGAATCCGGGATTGCTTCTCCCGACCCGCGATCAGGCGACCGGCGGAGTACGAGCCCGTGATTCTGGCACCACCACGAACGAGAGGGCCCACATGCGCGACTCTACCAAGGACACGAGATCCGGTCTTCTACTCGACCGGCTCGGATCGGTGAGGTGGCGGGGGCGGAGACGCGCCAGGGTCATGGAACGTCGCGAACGTCCAAACACGGTGAACCATGAAGGTACCCACGACCAGCAGCGCGGTGATCACGATCTGCGCCGGGATGACCGGAGCGCCGAATTGCGAGTGCGCAGTGTAGAGAAGCACGAGGTTGGCGAAGTACGCGCCGGAATAGACCGAGGCGAAGCGACCGAGCTCACGGAGGTATGGAGCGCTCGAGAGCCAGGCCCAGCGCCGCTGCGTCGCATGCCCAGTCACAATGGTGATCACCTGATTGATTGTCAACACGGCGTAATGCCCGACATAACGGGCGCTGGTGAGATCGAGCACCGTGAACAGACCGAGGCTGAACAACGTGTTGAGGCCGCCGACGACGAGGTACCTCACCCGACGCTCTCGCTCACTGGTGCTCGTACGCACCCCCACCACTCGCCGAGCCTCGTGTTCGCGCCGGTCCAGATCCATCAGGCGCTAGGGATCAGACTCCGTGCTGGCACCATCGCGTATCCGACCGGTGATCTTGCGGAAGTACACCGCATGGAGTCGACCCAAACCGAGAGGCTCACCCCATTTCCGCCTCGCAGTTCAGATAGCCACCTCCAGGATAAGCGATAGCGTCGCTGCGTCACCCCGCTCGGAATGTACCGGGCGGCGCATGGCAGTCTTGAGTCGATCTTCAGGCGCCGGGGGCTGCAGCGAACCATCTCCTCCAGGACCGCGCGCGTAGCGGGGACGATCCGTCCCGCAGCGTTCCCACAGTGAGCAGGGCCACGACGACAACCCTGTGCCTTCAGATCGAAGTGTCCTTCCTCACGGCTAGGCTCCCACGCCATGCTCGCTGTCCTGTTGACGCTCGCACTGTTCTTCGTCTGGAGCGCCATGGGCGTCGCGGCGCTGGTCGCGCTCCGCGCTGACACCGGCGACCTGCGAGTCGTCCTGAGCGCGCCGATCATCGGGACGGCGCTGACGGTCGTGCCCCTCTTCGTCCTCAGCGACGCAGGCGTGCCGATGCACGCCGCAGGTCCCCCGGTCGTGCTCGCGCTTCTCGCCTTCTCGGTCGTCGTTCTCGCGGTTCGCAGGCCTCGCCTCCCGCTCGCCGTCGTCCCGGTGCTCGGCTTTGCCGTCCTCGACCTTGCACTCGTCGGGGGCCCGATGTTCCACCTCGGCTTCGACTGGATCGCAAACGCGAACGGCGACATGGGCTTCTACGTGCTGGCGGCAACGCAACTCCTCCATCACGGCCTCCTGACCCCGGTCGACCTCCACGCGTTGGCACAGGATCGAGACTTCTCCACCTACGCGCAGACGCTCAACCTCCAGGGCATCCGGCCGGGTGCCCAGATCACGGTCGCGGGCGTATCGGGGACGGTCGGCCGTTCCCCTCTCGCCGTCTACATGCCGATGCTTCTAGCACTCAACATGTGCTGTGTCTGCGCCGTTGGCTCTCTCGCAATGCAGGCAACCCGGCGATGGTGGGCGGCATCGGTTGCGGCAGCACTGCTCGTCGTCTCGCCGATGGCTGCATATGGCGTCGTCCAGCAACTCATGCCACAGGTCTGGGGCCTCGGCCTGGCGGTCGCGCTGGCCGCCTGGCTCATGCGCCCCGAGATGCACCGGAGACCCGGACCGCACATTCCCGACCTCGTCGTCGTCGCTCTCTTGACCGGTTCGCTCTTCGTCGTCTATGTGGAGATCGCATCGTCACTCGTGATCGGCTACGGAATCTACGTCGCGATGCTCGCCGTTCGACGACGCCTCTCCCTTCGTGCGATCGGGCTCCTCTGGGCTGTGCCTGTCGGTTTGACGGCTCTGGTCGTCAACGCCTATCTGCCTCATGAGTTGACCTATATCCGAGAGGCTGCCCGGTTCGGAGTCTCTGCATCACAAGGTGGGGTGAGGTTGTTCGGCTACGCCCTCGTGCCCTCGGCCCTTCCGGGAGTCACAGGACTGCAGGAACTGGCTTCTGCTCCAACGACACCCGGCATGGGGCTGTCGATCGTGGTCGCTGGTGGGCTGCTCGTGGCCCTGCTCGTCATCGTGTTGTTGAATGCTCGCAAGGGCGCCGCCGCGGCTGTCGTCTTGCTCGGGAACGCCGCGCTCGCCACCTGGCTCGCGATCAAGACCAACGACTTCGGGCTCTTCAAGATGTACATGTACATCCAGCCGTTCGTGGCAGCGGCGATCGCAGCCTGGCTGGGAGGTCTAAGGACCAGGACGGCGATCGCCGTGGCATCGGCCGTCCTGATGATCGTCATGGGAGTTCAGCTGACGAGGCTGAACGCCTACGTCAGACAGAGCCGCAATCCTGTCGATCTTCGTCACGCCTCCGAACGGGACGTTCTTCCGGCATTCCGACGACTCCTCGCGACGGCATCCCAGCCGGTCGTCTCCGTCTCCGAGAACTTCACGCTGCTCGAGCTCGAGGGCGCAAGCGCCGGCAACAACCCGATCTATTTCCTGGGAAGGAATACCTTCAACCTTCCCTGGCAGCACGAGAAATTTCGCATTCCCTCGCAACACGGTAGTACGGAGATCAAGTTCGGCCTCGACCGTGGTACGTCGAGGATTCTCTCGCGAGGGTCCTGCGTGATGTCCCTTCCGAGCGGAACGCAGCTCGCATTGAACCGTCGCGCCCTTCCGGAAGGATCGCCCGACCTCACCATCCTTCCATGCAACAAGGCGAAGAACCTCCTCGCGTTCATCACGTCGAATCGTGGCCAACCGCCGACGCTCCCCCTCGACAACCGGGCGGTGAGCCTGTGGCAGCTCGTGGGCGATCCCTCGTTCACCGGACACACGTTGTCGGGGTTCGGTCGCTTCGCGCTCTTCCAGATCCTCGGTACGACACCGACAGTCCGTGTCGAGCTCACTCTGACAACGTCGCCGTTGCAGCGGCGGGACGGCTCCTACCGGCTCCCGCCGGCCGCCGTCGTCGGTTCCAGTCGAGTCCGGCTGCCCCTCGTCGGCAGCGGATCGGCGCGGGTCTTCTCTGCACCCCTCCGACCGAAGACCATCGCCGGACAGCCGTTCCTCGTCCTCGACATGGGAGCGGACGGACAACTCCAGATCGTTCGCCGGCCGAGCCTCACCGGTCTCTGGGGAACGTCGGTGGTCATCGACCCGAGATTCCTGACGTCGTACGTTCGTGACATCTCGCTCATCACATCCGACGCCTATAGCCGCCTGCGGGCGCCCCGGGCGATTCGCAACTTCCCCGCCGATCTGGGCAATCCGGACCTCGAGTACTCCGGCATCTACGAGGACGGTTGGGTCGCCGGGGACTCCTACGCGATGCTCGCCGGGGGACGCGCCGGGGACCTTGTGGTTCGTGCGAGCGCGCTCCCGCAGAAAGACCAGCACCTGACGGTGCTCGTAGACGGTCGAACGGTCGCATCCCGCAGCGTGGCGCCCGGCGAGCTCGTAGTCCGGGTACCCGTCCCCCGGACGGCTTCCCGCCGGCGGATCGAGCTCCGCTGGGCGAAAACGCTGCAACTCGGCCCGGCCGACCGGCGAAAGGCAGCTGCGCTCCTCGAGTTCGTCGGCGTCACTCCGACAACCACCACCCCGAAACGGTCCCACAAGTAGCCGCACGGTGGGCCGCCCTTTGCGTCGGCTCCCATCGCCCACGACGATGCGCACCGCGTCGACGCAGGCCGGACACCTAACATCGACACGTGACGGCGATCCTGGGGCTGAACGCCTACCACGGCGACGCGGCAGCCGCACTCGTGATCGACGGTGAGCTCGTCGCCGCAGCCGAGGAGGAGCGCTTCAATCGCGTCAAGCACTGCGCGGGGTTTCCGGAGCTCGCCGCGCGCTGGTGCCTCGAGGACGCCGGGGTCGGTCCCGAGGAGCTCGACCATGTCGCTATCGGCCGCGACCCGCGTGCGAATGCGGGCGCCAAGCTGCGGACCCTGCTCACACGACCGCCGAGCCTCTCCTACATCGGGGCGCGGGCCCGGAACGCCGTGCGCCTGGGGGCGGGTGACCTTCGCGCCGCTCTTGCCGGTGCGCTGGGTGTGCCCGGAAGCTCGCTTCGAGCGACGCTCCACCCTGTCGAGCACCACCGGGCGCACGCGGCGAGCGCGTTCTTCGTCTCGCCGTTCGATGAGGCGGCGATCCTGTCGATCGACGGCTTCGGGGACTTCACCTCGACGATGCTCGCGCACGGTCGCGGGAACGGCGTCGAGGTGCTCGATCGGGTGCTCTTCCCGCATTCGCTCGGGATCTTCTACACCGCCGTGACGCAGTGGCTCGGCTTTCCGAACTACGGAGACGAGGGGAAGGTGATGGGGCTCGCCCCCTACGGCGACCCGGAGCGCTTCCTGCCGGCGATGCGCGAGATAGTCCGAACCGACCGCGGCCTGTACAGGCTCGAGCTCGAGTACTTCACCCACCAGACCAAGGGCGTCGAGCTGACCTGGGATGCCGGCTCTCCGACGGTCGGGCGAATCTACGGCAGGCGGCTCGAGGAGGTTCTCGGGCCGGCCCGCTCGCCGGGCGGCGAGCTCACGGAGGCCCACAACGATGTCGCCGCCGCGCTCCAGGCCCGGCTCGAGGAGGTCTATCTGCACATCGTCGCGACACTCGGCGAGCGCACCGGCTCGCCCAACCTCTGCCTCGCGGGCGGGGTGGCCCTGAACGCGGTCGCGAACGGCCGCATCCTGCGCGAGACCTCCTTCGAGGAGCTGTACGTCCAGCCGGCCGCGGGCGACTCGGGCACGGCGGTCGGCGCCGCCTACCACGTCTGGAACCAGGTGCTCGGACACGAACGCCGCTTCGTCATGTCCCAGGCCTACACGGGGCCCGGGTACGCGGACGAATCGATCGAGGCGGCCCTCGGTGCGGCCGGCCTTGTCGGCGATCGGCTCGGCGACGAGCTCTACCGCACCGTCGCCGAGCGCCTGGCGGCAGGAGACGTCGTCGGCTGGTTCCAGGGCCGGATGGAGCTGGGGCCGCGCGCGCTCGGCAATCGCTCGATCGTGACCGATCCGCGCCGGAGCGAGATGAAGGACGTTCTCAACGCGCGGATCAAGCATCGCGAGCCGTTCCGCCCCTTCGCCCCCTCGATCCGCGCCGGGGCGACGGGCGACTGGTTCGACCAGAGCTATCCGTCGCCGTTCATGGTGCTCGTCTACGACGTGCTGCCGGAGAAACGCGAGCTGGTGCCGGCGATCACCCACGTCGACGGATCCGGCCGCCTCCAGACCGTCGAGGAGAGCGCCAACCCGCGCTACTACCGGCTGATCGCGGAGTTCGAGCGGCTGACGGGCGTCCCGATCCTGCTGAACACGTCGTTCAACGAGAACGAGCCGATCGTGATGACCCCGGAGCAGGCGATCGAGACGTTCACGAAGACGAGGATGGATCTGCTCGTGCTCGGCGACTACGTCGTGCGGCGGGAGGGCGCGACCGCGGCGGCAAGCAACGAGCCCGCCGCCTCATCGGCGGCGGCGCCGTAGCGCACGCGCCAGCACAGAGTTGGGGCCCTTACTCTTGGGGTACTGCGCACCCAAGTGGGAGGTAATTGCCGGGGACCCCACTCGGTGCTCGAACGGTGCGTGAGTTCTCTTCGCGGTGAGCGTGGTTCTTGCTTTGGACGTTCCGATTTGCATTGCCCAATGACCGGGCTCAGCACAGGTCGTCACGCCAAGTCTCCCTTATCCTGATCGGTCGATGACCGGTCGGGCCTGCGCGATCGTCTCCGTTTCGTACCTCGCCTATGCCCGGGTTCTGACGCGCTCGTTCCTAAGCGCACACCCCGGCGGCGAGGTCGTGGTCCTCGTCATCGACGACCCGCACGGCGACCTCGTCGACGACACCTGCGAGCCGTTCCGCGTGGTCCGTCCGGACTGGCTCGACCTGGATCCGAGCGAGTTTGTGGTCATGGCCGGCATCTATGACGCCATGGAACTGGCCACGTCGCTCAAGCCATGGGTGATGAGACGATTGCTAGAAGAATCCGGCGAGCCCCTCCTCTACCTCGACTGCGATATCGAAGTCTTCGCGCCGCTCGACAATCTGCTCGATCTGGCCGGGCAGCACGGCGTCGCCGTCACCCCACACCTGTTGACCCCCCTGCCGAGGGACGGACTGCGACCCAACGCCACCGACATTTTCGTGTCGGGTATCTACAACTCCGGCTTCCTCGGGGCCGGTCCACTTGCACTGTCCTCCGGCTTTCTCGAATTCTGGTGCGAACAACTGGCCCGCGATGCGGTCATCGACCCCCCCAACATGCCCTGCGCCGACCAGCGCTGGCTCGATTTCATCGACTGCTTCGATCACGCCGTCGTTCGTGACGCCACGTTCAATCTCGCATACTGGAACGCGTGGGCACACGACCTCACCCTCGACGGAAATCACGTCCTCGTCGACGGGCGACCACTCGGTTTCTTCCACTTCAGCGGGTTCGACCCGCGCAAACCGCTTCTGCTGAGCCGACACCAGAACCGCATCAAGCTCAGATGACGAACCGGCGCTCGCTTGGCTCTGTCGCCACTATGCAGCCGCCATCCTCAACGCCGACCACGATGAATCCGAGGTCATCCCCTACGGCTGGGCGCGCTCGGGCGAGCTGACGCTTGATCGGACGGCGCGCCGGGTGTACCGGGAGGCGGTTCTTGCGGCGGACAGGACGGGAGGGCGACGACCGCCGTCGCCGTTCGCTGGCGGTGCGAGGAACGAATTCATCGATTGGCTCACGCAGTCCGTTGCGCCCGAGGGTCGCACGAGATACCTGCGCGGATACCACGACAGCCGGCCCGACCTGCACTACGTGTTCCGCGAGCCTGTGTTCCCCGACCCGGACGGCGCGGACGCCCGCAGGCTGCTCGAGGCGGCTGCGCTCGACCTCGCCGAAGAAACCGAAGCCCGCCTGGTGGCAGAGTCCAATCTAGCTGCGGCCGTCGACCGCCGGGTCGCGGCCGAAACTCGTGCGGCCGAACTCGGCGAGAATCTCCGAGCGGTCTACGCCACCAGGACATTCCGGTATACCCGATACCTGAGGAAGATCTACGGGTTGGCCCTTCGCCTGCGGCAGCCGCGGAACCCCGCCGGCTAACATGATCGGGCGATCAGAAATCTCACGCGTGGAGTCGCTCAACCCGAGCTTGGCGATCTTCCAGACGAGGGGATGAGAGAGTCCCTCAATGCCGCCACGAGATCGGACGTCGCGGTCTCCGTCTTCCAGTTCGCCTCGGCAGTCCGCCGGGCGCTCTCGCCCAAGCGACGGCGCAGCTCCGGCCGTCTCAGTAGCTGCTCGAGCGAGAGACGCAGCGCCTCGACGTCACGAGCGGCCACGAGAAAGCCGTTCTCGCCGTTGACGATCGCATCAGGAAGGCCACCGACCGAGGTTGCCACCACGGCCCGGCCGTACGCCATTGCTTCGCGAACAACGACACCGTAGCCCTCTCGGCGCGACGGAACACACACAACTGACGCGCGCGCGTAGTACAGACCCACGCCGGCGTGTGCAACGAATCCGATCGCCTCCGGCACCCGTGCGCGCAGCGGCCCGTCGCCGACGATCACCCGCGGCATGCCCTCGGTCGCCTCCAGGAACTCGAGGATCCCCTTCTCCTCGCTCAGCCGGCCCACAAACAGGACGTGCGGCGGGTCTGCCGGCTCGCCGACCCCAACCGGGATCTCGACGCCGTTCGGGATCACGCGCACCTCGCGCGCGCCGAGCTGCCGGGCCGCGTCGGCGAGAAAGCTCGATGCGGCGACGACGACCCGCGCCCGCCGCACGACCGGGCGGGCCAGGCGGGGCACACGGCGCGCCAGCTCCACGTCGGTGCCCCACACCTGGAGCACGAACGGCTTGCCGGTCGCGAGGGCCGCGAGGCCGGACGGGATCCAGTGGGCGTGAACGACGTCGGCGTCCGCCGCGGCGCGGCGCGAGGCGCGCGCGAACGCTGCGAGGAAGAGCGGCAGGGCGAGCACGAGCCACGGCTTCCGCCGGAGGTTCTGGACGATCCCGTCGCCGTAGGCCACTCCGAAATGGCGGAAGCTCGCCGGAGAGACGACATCGACCTCGACGCCGGCGGCGCACAGGTGGTCGACCTGCTCCGCCACGAACACGCCGGCCACGTCGCCGGGCGAGCGCGGGTACGAGGTCGTGAGGACGCAGACACGCACGGAGGCGCGCTCCTACGCGGGAGCCGGCACGAGGCTCGCCGCCCGGCTCTCCCTGCGCTGGGCGCCGAAGACGAGCGGCACCGCCAGGGCGAGCGCCAGGAAGACGAAGAAGTAATAGAACTGCATCGTCAGGTAGAAGAAGTTCGATGCCATCGTCCCGGCGAGCGCCGCCGTCCAGCCCCAGGCGAGCGGGCGCACCCGGGCGGCCAGCGGATCCTGCGCGGCGGTGAGCGCCCGGCCGAGCGCGCGGGCCAGCCGCAGCCGCAGGAACACCCAGAAGAGGAAGCACGCGAACAGCAGCGTCCCGACGAGCCCCGTCTCGACGATCAGCGAGACGTAGAACGAATGCGGGCCCCAGTTCGTCTTACCCGTCGCGAGCTGGTAGTAGATCGAGAAGTTGTTCAGGCCGAGGCCGAACAGCGGATGACTGTGCAGGATCTTCGGGATGAAGCTGTAGACCTCGAAGTGCGCCGACTGCGACGCACGGCCGGTCTGCACCCGCGAGCGGATCACGACCAGGAAGAAGTGCAGCCGGGTCAGGATGACGGCGGTCAGGATGGCCAGCACCCCGGCAAGCGGGGCGAGCAGCGCCCGCGAGCGGAGATAGTGGCTGTACGGGAGGGCGAGGATGACCGCGCCGACGGCGAGGCCGAGCACCCCGCTGCGGGAGAGCGTGGACACCTCGACCACGAGCAGGAACGCGATCAGCACCGCGAGCCGGCGCCGGAGCCGATGCCCGGCCTCGAGCCGCAGGTAGAGCGGCAGCAGGACGAGCAGCGGCAGGATCAACATGATCCCGAGGTGGTTTGGGTCGCCCGTAAGGGCGTTCGGCCGGAACACCGACGACCCGTTCACCGCACCGTAGATGTTGATCTGGCTGGCGCCGCCGGTGAGGGGCGAAACCAGCAGCGAGTCGAGGTTCACTCCGGCCTGCGCCGCGACGAGCTGCACCACCCCGTAACCCGCGTTGACGGTCATCCCACCGAAGAACCACGCGAGCGACCGCCAGTAGTAGGGCTGTCCGCGGCGTCCCAGCCAGGCAACCGCCAGCGCGAGGAAGGTGAAGTGGATCAGGAACTTGGCGAACCCCTTCTCGAACTGGCTCAGGCCCGCAGCGGTGTCCAGGTTGTAGAAGCCGACGAGGTAGACGACCACGAAGACCGTGAAGAAGCCGAGCAGCTTCGCACTGGTGACCGGCACGCGCGGTCGCGAGAGCGCGACGTAGCAGAGGATGAAGCAGATCGCGAGGATGTCCGAGAGCGCGATCGCGCCGCCAAAGCTCCAGTGCACCTTCTCGAACGTGCAGCAGAAGAGCGTCGCCAGGAAGAAGAAGCTCGTGAGGCGTCTCAGGGGGCAACCTCGAGAAGGGGGCGGTGTGGGGGCAGCATGGTCTCTCTCACATGACCGAGATTATGGAGGGACGCACCTCGACACAGCGGCCCGGGCAGCGAGGGCGTCTCATACCGGCTTCTCCAGCGTCTGGAGCAGGTCGGCCAGCTCCTGCACGCGCGTCCGGCGGGAGACCTTCTCCCGCCACTCCTCGTCGAGGGTGACCCCCTCGAGCGTGCCTGCCCGCCAGCTGTCCCGCATCGCCGTCAGCTCGCGCTCGATCCCGTCGATGTCGTCGGGGGCGACGACGACTCCGGCACCGGTCGCCCGGAGCAGATCCGCGGCCGCACCGTCGGGAGGGACGAGCGCGAGCACCGGACGCCCGGCGGCGATGTACTCGAACACCTTGCCCGAGAGCACCCCGCGCCCGCGCCCGCCGGCCTCGGGAATCAGCAGCAGGAGCGCCTCGGAGTCTCGCTGAAGCTCGAGCGCGCGGCGGTGGGAGGCATAGGGGATCAGCTCGATCCGGTCCGCGATCCCGGCTGCCCACTCGCGATCGCTCGAGCGGAAGTCGCCCAGGAACCGCGCCACCACCCCGTCGACCCGTGCCAGCGCGGTCAGGAACGGCTTCGGGATCGCGCTTGCCGAAGAACGACCCGGCGTGGGTGATGCGGAAGCGGTCGTCGGCCGGGTGGTAGTCGAGCCCGGAGAAGTCGTCGAAGTCGGAGCCGTTCGGAATCGTCACGAGCGCGCCCCGCGGGAAGCGGGCCCGCATCTCCTCGGTGATCGCGTCCGAGACCGTCACGATCGCGTCGGCGTTCCGCGCCACGAGCGACGCGACCGCGTGCAGGCCCTGCTCCTTCGCGCGAACCGACAGCCGGGCCGCGTCGCGATGCACGTTTGCGACCACCGAGTCGCGCAGGTCGGCGACCCAGCGGACGCCCGTCTGCCGCTTGACGGCGGCGCCGAGCAGATGGAGCGAGGGCGGCGGCGAGGTGGTCACGACGACGTCGATCCCCTCTTCCCGGATGATCCGGATCGCCGCCGGGATCGCGGTCAGGTTGAAGCTGACGTTCTCGTCCGGGACGAGCAGCCGGCGGCCGAGGAGCGTCGCCTGACGGGCGTAGCGTTCGAGCCCCATCGTCCCGTGGAGCTCCTCGGCGGGCTTGCGCCCCCGCGGCCCGATGAAGCGGACCCGGTGCACCCACGCAAGCGACGGCGCCGGGAGGGCGTCGTCGCGGTGGACCCACTTCGGGTCGTCGGGCGCGAGCACGTGCGTCTCGATTCCGAGCCCGGGCAGGTGCGTGGCGAACTTCAACGGTCGCTGCACGCCCCCGCCGCCCGCCGGCGGGAAGTAGAGCGTCACGAGCAGGATCTTCACGCGTCGGCGGGGAGGAGGCGGAAGGGGCCACGCGGTCCCTGGAGCACACGGAAGTGACGTTCGTCGAGGGTGAGCACGTCGTGCAGGTCGTAGCGGCGGGCGAGGACGACGATCGACGCGTCCGCGAGGCCGATGTGGAGGTCACGGTACTGGAAGATCACGTCTCTGGCCTCTGCGACAGAGGTAGCGTCGAAGTGCGCAAGACGATACGCCCCTGACGCGACCTCCTCGAGAATCGCATCCTGCGCGCCCTCGCCACCCTTCCGCATGACCAGGTAGTCGAGCTCTGCGAGCACGAACGGCGACAGGAGGCGCGGCGGCTGGGCCGCCTGGAGCGAAGAAAGAGCGCCGGCCTGGCGCGCCTCGGTCTGATCCCACGCCGCAAGTAGGCCGCTGGTATCGAGCAGGATCAATCCTCGCCGAAGCCCTCGGCGAGTAACTCGTCCACGCGCCCGGCCAGCGTCGGATCACCGGAGCTGAAGAGAGGGCCGCTCGGCGGCGGGGCGAGCCGGATCTCGACCAGGTTCTGAATTCCCTCGCGAATCAACTCGGCCTCGCTCGAACCGGTCGCGGCGGCGGCGCGCTCGAGGTCGCGTTTCAGCTCGTCCGGCAGGTACACGGTCGTCTTCTTCATGCCATACATCTTACCCTACGTTGAGCCGGCGCAGCCGGCCCTGCTCGACAGCCCAGGTGGCACCGTACTTGCGCGGGATCGCCGGGTCGCCGGTCGCAAGCCAGTGCGCCACATCATCGAGGCGCCTCTGGGGCATGTTCGCCCGCGTGTTCGCCACGTGCGCGATCGGCGCTGCGACCACGTACACCGGCGCCGCCGCAAGGATCTCGTAGCTCGTGTCCTGGGAGGCGATCACAATCGAACGGGGCGGGACCTGCCGGAGCTCGCGGAGCAGCGCGGGCGACAGCGCGTTCGGGTCGCTCGGCCTGAGAGCCGACCAGTGGGAGAAGCCGCGGATCGCGATCGGCAGGACGAAGAGCAGTGCGGCGAGCACGCCGAGGCCGTAGCGCTCACTCGGGCGGTCGCGAGCGAACAGAAGGCCGAGCGTGAGGGCGATCGCCCCCGCGGCGAGCGCGAACCACGTGATCGAGGCCGGCCCACCCTCGTGCAGGCCGTAGGCGAAGTCGCCCGGCCAGACCTCGTCGAGCACCGTCCCTGCGACGAGCGCGAGCGGGACGAGCACGACGCTCCGCGCGAGCAGGGCGAGACCGCCGGCGAAGGCGAACGTGAACGGCATGAAGCCGGCCGCCCGGCGGGCCTGCGAGAGCGAGACGAGATCCGAGAAGTGCGTGAACAGGACCGGGGTGAGCATCAGCGCCAGCACCGCGACCGTGCCGCCGAGCACGAGCGCCCCCCAGCGCCGCCGGGCGGCGAACCCGGCCAGCGGGACGAGCGCGAGCGCCGCCACGGCCACGGCTCCGGTCCGGCCGACCACCTCGGCGGCCAGCCGGTAATGGTGCACCGACGAGACGACGAGCTCACCGGCGTAGTGGTGAAGGGCGAACTGGGCCTCCTGCGGGCCCGGATTGTGGGAGAGGGTCTCGTCGACCAGGGGCCGCAACCACAGGTAGGCGAGCAGCACCGGCACGCAGCCGGCGGCCAGCGCGGTCGCAGAGCGGCGCCACTCCGGCAGCCGCACGAGCGAGTACGCGCCGAGCGGGATGAGGGCGAACATCGCATAGGTCGGGTGCACCAGCGCGAGCGCGCCGAACAGCGCCGCGAGCGCGCCGAGGTCGGCCTTCCGCCCAGAGCCGGCGAACGTGAAGAAGAGCGCGAACGCCGCCGGGACGAGCAGCTGCCGCGAGGCGGTCGCCGGCAGGGCGAGCGAGACGTAGGAGCCGCCGTGGCCTGCCGCGAAGCAGTAGACGGCGACCGAGGCGATCATCACCGAGAGCCCGCCGCCGGAGGACCCGAACACGGCGACGCCCGCCTCCCAGGCGACCGCCGCTGCGAGCGGTACGAGCAGCGACGCCTCGTGATTGACGACGACACGGGGGTCGAGCCCGGAGAGCTGCGCGACGAGCGCCAGGAACCCGTGCCAGAGCGGAAACGCGTAGCCGGGGTGGAGGCCGCCGTCCTTGAACTCGTCGACCGTGCGCAGGTGGAGGTCGCCGAGGTCGACGAGCTTGCGCACGCGGGCGAGGTGGAACAGGCCGTCGCCCGTGACCGCGCCGGCGACGTGCCAGAGCAGCAGCCCGAGCACGACGCCGAGCACGAACACCGTGCCGTGGCCCCGGGCGGACCGGCGCAGCCTGGCCCAGAGGCGGACGGTGCCGAGCGCGGTCTCGATCTCGACCGCCACCCGGCGCGGCTTCCCGACCCCGAGCGCGGCCGCCCCGATCGCGCCGATGACCCCGGCGGCGAGCCAGACCGTCCCGTGCACGATGAACACGACCGCCCAGGCGACGAAGAGCGAAGCGAACGCCCAGGCGAGCGTCGCGGACGTGCCCCGCTGTCCGAGCGCCCGCGCGACGAGCCGGCCCGGGAGCAGCACGAGCGCGGTCGCGAATGCGAGCCTGAGGTACTCAGCCAAAGCTACTTCCCCCGGATAAACGTCGGCGGCAGGACATCAGGGAGCCGGCGGGGGACGGAGCTTTGGATTTCGGCTGCGCCGTGACGCAATTTTGGTGAGCTTCTGTAATTCAAGGCGCAGCTACTTCCTCCCCGACTTCGCCGCGTCCTGCTCGCGACCCTTCTCCAGGGGAAGCAGCAGGGCGGGGACATCGCCGGAAGCCAAGAAGCGCGCGCCCTCGCGGTAGCCGGCGCCGCGCGAGCCGCGGAAGACGAGCCCGCGCAGCCGCAGCGCCCACAGCAGCAACAGCCGCGCGCGCTCGGCCTCGCGGGCGCCGCGATGCTTGGCAAGGAAGCGGAGGATGCCGCGCAGGTTCTCGGCGTAGAGGCGGCCCCCGTGCGAGGCACCTCCGAGATGGATGACCGAGGCGCCGGGGAAGAACACCACCTTCCAGCCGGCCCGGCGGAAGCGGTAGAGCCAGTCCGTCTCCTCGCTGAACATGAAGAAGCCCTCGTCGAACAGGCCGACCGCGTCGGCGGCCTCGCGGCGGACGAGCAGCGCCGCCCCCTGGAGCGACTCCACCTCGCGGGTCTCGTCATGAGCGAACCCGCCGCCGTAGAAGGCGTTCAGGAGCCGCGAGCCGGGAGCCAGCTTGCGCAGGAAGAGGTACTCGGTGGCGAGCCGCCAGACGGTCGGGTCGCCCCGGACCGAGCGCTGGAGCGATCCGTCGGGGTTGAGCAGGCGGGGACCGACGACCGCGGCGCCCGGATGCTCGTCGGCGAAGGCGACGAGCCGCTCGAGGCCGCCGTCCTCCACCCACGCGTCCGAGTTGAGCAGGAGCACGTAGCGGCCGCCTGCGGCGCGCATGCCGGTGTTGTTGCCGCCGCCCATGCCGCGGTTTTCCTGCTCGATCACGCGCACGTCCGGGAACCGCTCGCGCACCAGGGCGACGGTGCCGTCCGCCGAGCCGTTGTCGACCACGATCGTCTCGTGCCCGCGCACCGACTCGAGGCACCGCTCGACGTGATCCGCCGCATTCCAGGTGACAACGACGACCGAGACGTCGCCGGCGCCTCGCTCAGCCATCGGCCACGGGCACCGGCGCGCGCCTGAACCCCTCCCAGAGGATGACAACGAGCCCCGGGAGCGCCAGCAGGAGCGTCATCAGGAAGAACAGGAACCCGGTCGCGAAGGCCGCGTCCGCGCCGATGCCGAGCCGGCCGAGGAAGCTGACGAAGAACGCCTCCCGCACGCCGAGCCCGCTGACCGTGAAGGGCACCAGCATGACCAGGAAGAGGAGCGGCCCGAGGACGACGTACGGCCGTACCGAGAGGTCGATCCCGACCGCACGGCCCGAAGCCCAGATGGCGAAGATCCGCGAGATCTGCGCCGCGGTCGTGATCGCGAGCACGGCCAGCAGCGTCCGCACGTGGTAGCGGTAGCCGTGGATCCCCTCGTATGCGGCACGGATCGGCCGCTCGACACGGAGACGGGTGAGGAAGGGCACGAACGCGCGCAGATGCCGCCGCAGACGGGCCGCGAAGAGCACGACGCCGAGGAGGGTCGTCCCGACGACGAACAGCGCCTCCACCCAGAGGTACGGGCCGATCGGGTAGCGCCCGATCGCGAGCACGAACCCGATCGCAGCCAGTGCCAGCGTGACGACGCCGCCGAGCGCACGCTCGAGTAACACCGAGCCCGCGACCGGCGAGCCGGAGCCGGGATGCCGGCGGGTCGTCTCGAAGATGCGCGAGGCGTCGCCGCCGACGCCGGTCGGCAGCACCTGCCCGACCGCGTACGAGACGAAATAGGCGCGCGTGAGCCAGCCGAGCCGGTCGTCGATCCCGCGCGCCCGGAGCAGAAGCTGCCAGCGGTAGGCCTGAGGCGGCACCGTCATGACCGTGAGGACGCCGGAGAGGGCGAGCCAGCCCAGGCTTGCCGACCCGATCGTGTGGGCGGTCTTGCCCAGGTCGATCTTCGAGATCACGTAGAGCGCGGCAAGGCCCGTGACGACCAGCGTCGCAAGGAGCCGGAGCCAGCGATTTCTCAGCACAATTTATTTAGGCCAAGGCGTCGGCATCGGTCATCGAGAAGCGTATGCGCTCCACCGCCGCCTCAGCTCTCGCGACGGCCTCTTCGCGCGTCGCCCCGGCCGCGAGCACGGCACCGGCACGTTCGGCCGCCCTCCCGGAGGCCGCGAAGACGTGGCCCGGCTCGCGATAGAGCCGCACCGTCGCGACACCGCTCATCCCCTGGGGCACCTCGACCGACTCGAGCGTGCCGGCCGGGGCGAACAGGAACCTCGTCGCAGCGGCGCCCACCGTGCCTGCGGGCGTTCCGGTCACCTCGCTCGCGGCGAGCGGCTGTCCGAGCGCGGCCGCGAGCGCCAGCCCGTACAGGTCGACGCCCGTGACGAGCTCGACGAGCTCCGCATCGTGACCGCCCCCGAGCCGCGCCGCGACCTCGATCACCTCGGGCCCGCCGCGGCTCACCCGGAGCTGGGTGTACGACGGGCCCTCACGGATCCCGAGCGCCTCGACCGCCCGGCGGGTGACCTCCGCCGCAGCCTCGGCATGCGCCGACGGCCACACCTGTGCGAGCGGCACGCCGAGCGCCGGCCCGTCGGCCGAGACACGGTCGGTCACGGCCAGCGGCACGAAGACACCCGAGGCCGAAAAGCCGCTCACCGTCACCTCCGGCCCGTCGACGTACTCCTCGATCAGGACGGCGCCCCCGCGAGACACCGCGCGGGCGGCCGCGAACGCGGCCCGCAGCTCCCGTTCCGACCGGACGAGGCTCATGCCCTCCCGGCCCGTCCGGTCGGGCGCCTTGACGACGACGGGGAGCGCAAGCCCGATCCCGGCGTCCTCGTCGGAGACAACCTGCCAGCGGGGCTGGGGCACGCCGGCCGCGGCCAGGGTCTCCCGCCGGCGAAGCTTGTTCGTCGCGAGCATTGCCGTCGCGGCGCTGATCGGATGGGGAAGCCCGAGCTTCTCGGCGATCCGTGCCGCGACCGCGACCGGGCGGTCGGTCCCCGGTGCGATCAGACCGTCGAGCGGCAGCGCCGACGCGAGCCGCTCGAGCGCCGGCTCGTCCTCGATCGAGACGATGCACCGGCGGCCCGCAAAGGCAAAGCCGGGCGCGCCGGGATCGCGGTCGCAGACGGCCGTCCAGATGCCGCGGACGCTCGCCGCCTCGATCAGGCCAAGCTGCGCCGAGCCCGCTCCCAGAACGAGCAGGCTCCGGCCCGTGCCGCCGGGTTCAACCGCCACCCGGTCCATTGTCGCGATCGGGCGCGACGTCGGGGAATCCTGACGGCGGGACCACGGTCGGTGGCGCATCCCGCGGCAACGCACGGTCCTCCCGCGCTATGCGCTCCAACCCGAGCCGAGGAGGTGTGCCGACCGGCCCTCCCCTCCCCGCCCGGCTCAGGCCGCCTGTTCGAGCCCCGGTACGCGCTCGCCCGGGTGCCGCACGCGGCGCGGGATCATCAAAGCGGCGAGCCCACCTGCGGCCACGCCCAGCGCGCCGATCCAGACCGCCGGGACTAGCCCCTCGGTGAACGACTGCCCGCTCCCGTCGTGATGACTCACACCTTTGTCAAGCAACGAGCTCCTGCAGGGCTTCGGCGACGCGATCGAGCTCGGACTCGGTCAGGCGGGTGTGGAACGGGAGCGCAAGCGCATGCTCGAAGGCGTGCTCGGCGCCGGGGAAGACGCCCTGGTCGCGGTAGGCGCCGAGCAGGGGGAGAGCGAACGTGCCGATCTGCGCTTCGATCTCCCGGGCGCGAAGCGCTGCGAGCACCTCGTCGCGCCGTTCGACCTGGATCACGTAGGCCTGCCAGCCATGGACGTCGCCCTCGTCCGCGGCGGGCAGCGTCACGGGCAGGTCACGGAGCCGTTCGGCGTAGCCCGTCGCGATTCGCGTCCTGGCTGCGAGCAGCTCGCCCAGGCGGCGGAGCTGCGGCAGACCGACGGCACAGAGGATGTCCGGGAGGCGGTAGTTGAGCCCCGGGGCCGGCATGTCGGCGTCCGCAAGAGAGCGCCAACCGTGGTTTCGCAGCTCCCGGACGGCCGCGGCGACGCGATCGTCGTCGGTCGTGACCGCGCCGCCCTCACCGGTCGCGACGATCTTGCGCGGGTGGAAGCTGAGGCAGCCCATCAGGCCGAGCGAGCCGCAGGCCCGGCCCCGGCGCCGCGCGCCGAGCGCGCCAGCCGCGTCCTCGACGAGCGGCAGGTCCGGCAGCTCCTCGACCCTGGCGGGTCGACCGAACAGGTGCACGGCCATGATCGCCTTCGTGCGCGGGCCCACCTCGAGCTTCGCCGGATCGACGTTCATCGTCACCGGATCGACGTCGACGAGCACCGGCCGCAGGCCCGCGAGGGCGACGACGTTCGCCGTCGCCGGGAAGGTGTAGGCGGGGACGAGGATCTCGTCGCCGGGAGCGAGCCCGAGCGAGAGCACGGCGAGGTGCAGCGCCGCCGTTCCCGACGAGACCGCGAGCGCGTGCCGCGTCTCGCAGGCACGGGCGAGCTCCTGCTCGAACTCCTCGACGAGCGGGCCCATCGTCAGCATCCCGGTCTCGATCACCGCGGCGACCGCGGCGATCTCGTCGGGCCCGGCATCCGGCCAGGCGAGCCGGATCCGCGTCAGCTCTCCCGGTACCACGCGATCGTCCGCGCGAGGCCGTCGTCGAGCTCGATCAGCGGCTCCCAGCCGAGTAGCTCGCGAGCCTTCTCGACGTTCGGGATGCGCAGCTCGACATCGGTGTAGCCGAGCGGCGCGAAGACGATCTCGCCGGTGGCGCCCGTGAGCCGCCTGATCCGCTGGGCGAGGTCGAAGATGGTGACCGAGGAGCGCGGGTTGCCGATGTTGAACGCCTGCCCGACGGCCTCGGGCCGCTCCAGGCAGGCGAGCACGCCGGCGACCATGTCTGTGACGTAGCACCAGGCCCGGATCTGCGAGCCGTCGCCCTTCACGGTCAGGTTCTCTCCGGCGAGGGCGGCCTCGATGAACGCCCGGATCGCGCCCCCGCCGATCTGCCCGGGCCCGAAGACGTTGAAGGGATGCACGGTCACGGTCGGGAGCCCGAGCTCGTCGTGGTAGGCGTGCGCCATGTGCTCGCCGGCGAGCTTGGAGACGGCGTAGGTCCAGCGCGCCTCACCAACCGAGCCGATCGTCGAGACCTGGCCTTCGCTGACGTTGTAGGCATGGGTGCCGAAGACCTCGCTGGTCGAGAAGTCGACGAAACGCTCGAGCGTGTCGATCGTCGAGAGCGCCGCCTCGAGCGCGTTGTAGGTGCCGATCACGTTGACGCGCATCGTCCGCACCGGGCTCTCGAGGACGGTCTCGACGCCCGCGATCGCGGCGCAGTGCACGAAATGGGTGGTCCCCCGGGCGAGCTCCTGCAGGCGGTCGGCGTCGAGCACGTCTCCCTGGTGGAGGGTGAAGTTCGGATGTCCGGCGAGCTCGGTGCCGGAGAGCGCGTCGCGGTGGAGGTTGTCGACCGCGATGATCTCGTTCTCCTCGACGAGCATCCGGGCGAGCGTGGTGCCGATGAAACCCGCCCCGCCGGTGATCAGGATCCGCTTTCCTTCGAGCACGCCGGGGAAGCCTACGCGCCCGGGGCAGGCACGGCGATCGCGACCTCGCCGGTCCGGCGTTCCGCCGCCCGGAGACGGCGGACGGAGCGCGTCGGTCAGTAGCATCGCGAAGCTGTGAAGACCGTTCTCTTCGTCGGCGCCGGGCGCCATCAGCGCCGCGCGATCAGCCGCGCCCGGGAGCTCGGAGTGAAGGTGCTGGCGGTCGACCGCAACCCCGACGCCCTCGGGCTCCGGGAGGCCGACAGGGCAATCGTCGTCGACTTCTCCGACCTGGAGGCGGTGCTGGGCGCGATCGCCGACGAGCGGCTCGACGGTGTCCTGACCGTCTCGGCGGAGCGGGCCGTGCCCGTGGTCGCGGCGATCGCCGAGGCCCGCGGCCTGCCCGGGATCGGGAGCGCCACCGCGCATCTGATGACGCACAAGGTCGCGATGCGGCGGCAGCTCGCCGAGGAGGGGGTGCCGCAACCGCGGTTCGCGGCCCTCCGCATCCTCTCGGAGCGCCGGCGCGCCGCAACCGAGGTCGGCTTCCCGGCCGTACTGAAGCCGGCCGACGCCGGCGGCCAGCGAGGCGTGTTCCGCGTCGACTCGCTCGACGAGATCGAGATGCACCTGCACGAGGCGCTCGCCGCCTCGCCGACCGGCGAGGCGATCCTCGAGGAGTACGTGGACGGGACGGAGATGAACGGGATCGTGGTGGCGCGGGCGGGCGAGGCCTTCACGCTCACCCTCTCGGACCGGCTGCGCCCGCCGGGAGTCGGGTTCGGCGTCGGCTGGATCCACGTCTATCCGGCGACCGCGTACGGCGACCGGCTCGAGGAGGCGGAGCGGATCGCCGCGCGGACGGTCCGTGCGCTCGGGCTCGAGAACGGGATCGCGTTCCCCCAGCTGATCGTTGCCACCGACGGCCGCGTGATCGTGGTGGAGTGCGCGGCGCGCATCCCCGGCGGGCAGATGGCCGATCTCGTCCGGCACGCGGTCGGCGTCGACCTGGTCGAGGTGCAGCTGCGGTTGGCTCTCGGCGAGGAGCTGCCCGACGAGCTCGTGCAGCCGCGCTTCCGGCAACCGCTCGCGATTCGCTTCCTGACCGCGGCGCCGGGGCCACTGCCGGTCGGGCGCGTAATGCGGATCGGCCCGCTCGATCGGGTGCTGGCGGCGCCGGGCGTCGTTCAGGCCGACACGTATCTCGTCGAGGGGGAGATCATCCGTCCCGTGCAGACCGACAGCGACCGGCGCGGGTATGTGATCGCGATCGGGGAGACGAACCTGGAGGCGCTCGACCGCGCCGAGGCCGCGGCCGGGCTGCTCGAGGTCGAGGTCGCCTCGGTGGAGGCGGCGTGAGGCGATCCGCCGTCACAGTTCCGTCACCTTGGCCTGGCACTGGACGTGTCCCGATGGCCATGCGCGCTGAGAAGGGATTGTTCGGTCTCGTCACCCTTTCGTGTGCGTTGCGTGACACTTCCGTGGCCGAGCCTGGCACCGGACGTGTCCGCCGGAGACGGTGTCGGGTGGGGACATGAGCTGCGACTTCTCGCTCGCGCACTACGGCGAACTGCTCGAGGCGGCCCGTGCCGGTGGCTACCGGCCCGCCGGCTTCGACCGGCCGCCGGCGCCGGGCGACCTGATCATCCGCCACGACGTCGATCTTTCGCTCGAGGCGGCGGTGGCGATGGCCGAGGTGGAGGCCGAAGCGGGCGTCTGGTCGACGTGGCTCCTGATGACGCGGTCGGTCTTCTACAACCTCGCCTCGTCGGTGGGGGAGCGGGCGCTGGCGCGCCTGCGCGAGCTGGGCGGGCGCGTCGGCCACCATGCGGTCTGGCCGCACGTCGATCTGGACGACCGTTTCGAGCCGGTGGTTGCCTGGCACAACCCCGACCCCGCCTACATGGGCCTGCCGATCGCGGGGGCGGCGAACGTGATGGCCGCACCCTGGTTCGATCCCGACCGGTACCGCTCCGACTCGAACCAGCAGTGGCGGCACGGCTGCCCGCACGAGCCGCTGGCGGCCGGCGAGTTCGAGTGGCTCCAGGTCCTGATCCATCCCGAGATCTGGTTCTACGACGGCGCGACGATGAGGGAGACGATGCGGTCGTTCCTCGAGGCACGACCGGTCGAAACGCCGCGAGCATCTGCGCGCGGACCGGATCGACCTCTCCTAGCGCCATCCCGGCCGTGAGCGCGGCGCCTCCTGCGCGTTAACACCGGCTCAACACGCCTTCGATGTCGCCTGGGTAGCGTCGTGGCGTGAAATCGCTGACCGTCCTCGTCACGGCTGCGGGCGCTCCCGGCACGGCGGCACTCCTGCGGGCGCTGCGCGACAACGGCGAGCGGGAGGTTCGCCTCGTCGGCGCCGATCTGAGCGAGCGCTCGGTCGGCCGGCATCTCTGCGACGCCTTCGCGCTCGTCCCGGCGGGCTCCGACAGCTCGTTCCCGACAGCGATTCGGGAGCTCGCGGAGCGGGAAGGGGTGGACGTGATCCTGCCGCAGTCGTCGTCCGACCTCGAGGGTCTTGCCGCCTCGACCGAGCTGTTCGAGGGTATCCCCGTGCTCGTCTCACCACCGAGCGCGGTCCAGCGGTCGAACGACAAGGCGGAGACCTATGCGTTCCTTCATCGCCTCGGGTTGCCGGCACCCGAGTTCCGTCGCGTCCGCGGCGCCGCCGAGGTCGAGGCGGCTGCACGCGAGCTCGGCTATCCGGATCGACCGGTGTGCTTCAAGCCTGTGTTCTCGTCGGGGTCGCGTGGGTTCCGCATCCTCGACTCGACAGTCGATCGGGCTGAGCAGCTGCTGCGCGAGCGTCCGGGGTCGGTCTCGATCCGGCTCGAGGACGCGGTCGAGATCCTCGACTCGGTCGACGACCGGACGGAGCTGCTCGTGATGGAGCTCGCCACCGGCCCGGAGCGGACGATCGACGGGATCGCGAACGGCCGGGAGATCGTGCTCGGCCACCCGAAGACGCGCGAGGCGATGCGCGCCGGCCTCGCGATGTACTTCCTCACGCTCGAGGACGACGCCCTGATGGAGCTTTCGAACGCGATCGTCGCCGAGCTCGGGATCGAGCACTTCTTCAACATCCAGCTCGTCGGTGACCTCGTGATCGAGGTCAACGCGCGCATCTCGACGATCGTCTACCAGGACGACCTCAACCTCCCCTACCTCGGGGTCAAGCGGGCGATCGGCGAGATCTCCGACGACGCGCTCCGGGCGCTTCGCCCCCTCGTCCGTCCGGGCCGCACAGCCTTGCGCTTCTTCGACCAGCTCGAGTTCGACCGACCCTGAGCGCGGTGTCGGAGGTCGTGACGAAAGTGGAACGGAATCCGGCGGGAACGCCGAATCCCCTGCACCTCGCGTAGCTTTCCCGGACATGCCTGGGTGTCGGACACCGGTTTTTGGCGGCGCGCGGGCGTGACGCTTCGGGTCACGCACTGCCCGGTCAACGTGGCCGGGATCCCGTGGCAGAACGTGCAGGCGCAACGGCAGAAGGGGATCGACGCGCGCCTCGTCGTGTTCAACCGGTCGAAGCTGCACCCGGAGGCCGACTGGTCGCTCGAGCGGCACGGCGGCCTCCCGCGCCGCCTCGCGACCCAGGCCGCCGCGCAGGTGCGACTCCTCCCCCGCACCGACGTCTTCCACTTCTACTTCGGGCTCACGCTGGTGCCGAAGTCGGTCCAGTTCCCGCTCCTGCGGCTGGCGCGGAAGAAGAGCGTCTTCCACTTCCTCGGCACCGACATCCGTGGCAAGACCCCCGCCGAGCTCGCCTACGGCAAGCGGGCTGATGCCCAGATCGTCGGCTCCTACGACGCGCTCCGCTGGGTTCCCGAGGCGCACGTCGTGCCGCCGGGCCTCGACCTCGGCCAGTTCACTCCGCGCCCCCCGAGTGACAACCCGCGGCCGCTCGTCGTCCACGCGCCCTCGAACCGGGAGAAGAAGGGCACGCGCTACGTGATCGAGGCGTGCGAGCAGCTCGAGGTCGACCTGGACATCGTCGAGGGTGTCCCGCACCTGGAGGCCCGCGAGCGCTACGCCCGCGCCGACATCGTCGTCGACCAGCTGAACGCGGGCTGGCACGGCGTCTTCGCGCTCGAGGCGATGGCGCTCGGCAAACCGGTCGTGACGCACCTCAGGCCCGAGGTCGTCGAGCGCAGCGCCGAAGGGTTCGGCGTCCGCGTCCCGATCGTCCCGGCGACGAAGGAGACGCTCGTCGACGCGCTCCGCCCGCTCGTCGAGAGCCCGGCGCAGCGGCGCGAGACCGGAGCGGCGAGCCGCGCCTACGTCGAGGAAGTCCACGGCATCGATCGGATCACCGATCGCCTGCTCGACATCTACGCTTCGCTCTAGTGCGGCGTCTCCCAACGTCTTACTCGAAACCCGCCTTCGTGACGCCGCACCTGCCCGGCCCCTCCGCGGCCGGGATGATCTTTTCGGCCTCGGCGCCCTCTGGCCCGCACCTCCGGCTTCCGACCGCCGGCGCCGGCCTCCGTCCTAGCCGAGAAAGATCGGCCGCAAAGCGGCCGCAAGCGCGGCCTCGCACGCCCTCGTTCCAGGTCAAAGGTTACGAGAGGCCGCACTAGTGCTCGTCCGGGAGCTGAAGCGGCTCGGCACGCAGTCGGCGATCTACGGCCTCGGCGGAATCATCTCGCGGCTGATCGCGGTCTTCCTGCTCCCGGTCTACACCGTCTATCTGGGGCGGGTCGGGTTCGGGAGGATCGAGACGATCATCGCCCTGACGAGCGTGCTCGTGATCGTGCTCCGGCTCGGGATCACGAGTGCGTTCTTCCGCTTCTACTTCGACTCCGACGACGACGCGCATCGCACGCTCGTCGTGCGGACGTCGTTCTGGTTCACGATGGGGATGGCGACGCTCGGGCTCGGGCTCGGCTCGATCTTCGCCTCGCCGCTCTCTCGGGCGCTCAACCTGAACGATCCCTGGCTCGTCCGCGCCGGCTTCGTCGGCCTCTGGGCCCAGATGAACTACGCACAGATGACGGCGCTGTTCCGCGTCGAGCAGCGGCCCGTCCAGTTCGCGATCGCGAGCGTCGCGAACGTCCTGATCACGATCGGCTCGACGATCGCCCTCGTGATCGGCGCCCACAAGGGCGCGATCGGAGCCGTGGTCGGCAACTTCCTCGGCACGCTGACCGTGTACGCCGTCCTGCTCGGCTACCGCCGCTACCAGCTCGGGCTCCAGTTCGACCGCCGCCTCCTGCGCGCAATGAACCGGTTCGGGCTCCCGCTCGTCCCGTCGGCGCTCGCCCTCTGGGCGATCAACCTGATCGACCGCCTCTTCATCAACGGCTACAAGGGACAGGGCGAGGTCGGCGTCTACTCGCTGGCCGTGCGGATCTCGTCGGTGATCATCTTCCTGATGACCGCGTTCCAGCTCGCCTGGCCGGCGTTCGCGTACTCGATCGAGGACGACGGCCACGCGAGGCGCACCTACTCCTACGTCCTCACCTACCTCCTCTTCGTCACCTGCTGGATGTCGCTGGCGATCGGCTCGCTAGCTCCCTGGATCGTCCACCTGTTCGATCCGCACCACCACTTCGGCCGCTCGGCGGAGGCCGTGCCGGTGCTCTGCTTCGCCACCGCCGCGTACTCGGGCTACTCGGTGCTCGCGATCGGGATCGGCCGCACCCGGCAGACGCAGTTCAACTGGATCGTCAGCGGGGCGGCTGCGCTCGTCAATATCGGCCTCAACATCGCCCTGATCCCACGCTACGGGATGATGGGCGCGGCGGTGGCGACGATCGTCGCCTATGTGGCGCTCTTCGTCGGGATGTGGCTTCGCAGCCGCCGTGTCTATCCCGTCCCCTACCAGTGGCGGCGCATCATCACCGTCGCGGCGGCCGCCGGCAGCCTGACGATCCTCGGCCGCGAGCTGCACTCGCTCCCGGCCGCGATCGGCCTGACGCTCGCCTTCCCCCTCGTGCTGCTCCCACTCGGCTTCTACCAGACGGACGAGCTGACGCGACTGCGCCGGCTCGTGCCCGGCTGGCGGCCGGGATGATCTTTCGGCCCTCGGCGCCCTCCAGCCCGCACCTCACGCTTTCGACCACCTGCGCCCGCCTCGGTCCCAGACAAAGAAGAACGGCCGCGAAGCGGCCGCAAGTGCGGCCTCGCACACCCGCGTTTCAGGTCAAAGGTTACGAGAGGCCGCACTCTTAGAAGACGAAGCAGGCGTCGTGCGTCGAGGCTGCGACGACGACCTCGTGCAGGACACCGCCGTCCGTGCCAAGCACGCAGAGGGTCCCCCGGTCGAGCGAGGGCGTGAGCACGAGCCCTCCGGGCCCCGACTGGACGTTGTACGAGCCGATCGGGACGGATGTCTCCCGGATCGCGCGCCCGTCGTCGAGCGAGTGCACGCGGAACGTTCCCGCCGCGCCGCTCGTCACGTAGGCGACCCTGCGCCCGAACGTGACGTGCTGGGGCCCGGCGTCCGCGGTCAGGCGAAGCCGAAGCCGGCCGCCGCTCGTGTAGACAGCCGTCGACCCGGCCTCTCCGGCCGTGACCCAGACGTGCCGGCCATCGGGGGAGAAGCCGACGTCGTGGGCGAGGAACGGGGGCGAGATCGTCCCCAGTCGCCTCGGCCTCGCCGGCGTGGAGACGTCGACCACCACAACGTGCTCGGCGACCGTGCCGAGCCCGACCCAGAGCGTCTGCGCATCCGGCGACAAGGTCACGTGCCGAGCCCAGCCGGGGAGACGCGCCGACCCGACCACGCGCCCGCGACGGAGGTCGACCGATGCCACGAGCTCGTGCCCCGAGTCGGTCACGAAGGCGTGGATGCCGTCGGGGTGCCGGGCCGCGTAGCGCGGCTCCTTCAGGTCCCGCAGGACGTGGAGCACCGACCCGGTCGCGCCGTCGAGAATAGTCACCGCGCCCGTGACGGTGTGGCAGGCGAGCGCTAGGCCGTTCCCGACCCGCTCGATCGACCGGGGCCCGGGCATGACGGGGATCGACCGCAGCACCCGGCCGGCGGCGAGATCGACCAGCGCCAGCCGCGACTCGGTGTCACACGTGACGAGCGCGGTCGGGATGCCGAGGGCGAGCACCGGCCCCGCCCGGAGGGCGAACGGCGCGGCGGCGGCAACGGCGAGAAAACGGCGGCGGTTCACCAGCCCGGGGTTCCCCAGTCCGGGCCGGGAACGGCGAGCGGGATCGCCCCGCGCAGGCCGGGTCCGGAGACGGTCAGCTGGAAGCAACCCGTCCGGCCGATCCGCAGCTCGGTCGGCACGACACGCCAACCCGCCCGGCGGGGGATGGTCAGGCGCGGAGCGAACCGGAGGGCGGGCGACGAGCACACGACGCCCAGCTTCCCGACGGAGCATCGGGCCGCCCCGTCGGTCGAGAAGCCCACCGTCGTGCGCATCCCGGGACCCCCGAGCCGCCGGCCGGTGACGACCACGCGGCCGGCGTAGGAGGGCGCGACCGCGAGCAGCGCCCGGTGCAGGTACTCCCCGCTCGAGTCGGCGGAGTCGCCGTCGCGGGAGATCGCCGTCCGGAACGACCCGGCCACCAGGTACGCCGGTCCGGCCCTGAGCCCGCGCACTCCTCCTGCGCCCTGCCAGGGTGAGAACTCATTCGCGGCACGGGAAAGCGGGCCGGGCACCGACTGCTCGATCGGCATCGATGCGCAGTGGAGATCCCACGGACTCGGTGCCGCGGACACTCCTCCGCCGAGCGCGAGCGCGGCGACGAGGGCGAGCGCGGCCGGGTCACGCATTCGACGAACCCGCCGGAGCCTGCCAGGTCGGGGCTGCGCGCCTGCGTCCGGCGCGCAGCGCTCCGGCGGCAAGCAACGGGATGGCGAGCAGGCCGAGCGTCCACCACGGGAAGCCGTGCGGCGCCCGCAAGGCCGGCAGCGAGACGGCGTAGGTGTTGGTGTCGATCGCGAACGACTGCGTTCCGGCGGGCGACCCGGCCCGCGCAGGGGTGGTGGCGGCGGCGAGCGTCCGCCCGCCGTCGAGCAGCGTCAGCTTCAGCGAGCCGACGGCGGTCTGGTCGCCTTGCCAGGGAAGCCCGATGCAGTGGGCGACTCCCCGCACCGTGTCGAGCGCATGCACGAACGGATAGCCGCCGGGGTTCTGGTAGAGCGTGTAGACGAAGCGTCCGCCCGCGGAGGTCGTCCGCGTCATCGGCGAGCCGACCATCACCCAGCCGCGCTGGCTCCGATCGGCGATCGCGCCGGGGAGCAGCCGCCCGTGGGAGAGGTCGTAGGCGCGCACGAGGTACCGGTTCAGGTCGGTCGAGGAGACGTGCTCGATCAGGTAGAGCGTCCGCCCGTCCGGGGAGACGGCGTCGTAGGAGAACTGCCCTTGCAGCACGACCGTCGACCGGCGCCGGAGCGTCTGCGGCGCGAAGATCGCGAACTTGCTCGTCTTCCAGGCGCACTGCCCGGGGGAGCACGTCATCGGGTTGACCTGCGCGAGCACGAGCGTCGAACGGTTGCGGGACAGACCTCCGGTTGCGCCGTCGAAGGTGACCATGGGAACACCCCATCCACCGCGAAGGGTCACCCAGCCGGTCACCTCCCCGCCCTTCACCTTGACCGCCTCGAGGTCGGTCGTCTTGCCGGTGCCGACCGTCACGTACCGGAGGCCGCCGCCCAGGACCCCGAGCCCCCCCTGTGCGGCCCCGGGTGCGGGGCCGCCGTCGGCGAGCGCGGTCGGGGCGAGGGCGAGCGCGAGCAGCGCGACGGCAGTACGAATCGGACTGGCAGGCATCGGATCCCTCCGTGTCGTTTCGGGTTGTACGCATGAGCGAGCCGGAGAGGTCCGTGAGCCGGGGGCGGACCTCGCGGGCGCCTGCGCTCGTACAGGGTGCGATGATCCTGGCCGGGGACCTCGCGCACGAGCGCGGCCGTATAGTCGGCAGCGGATGGCCGGCTCGGCGCGCCAGGAGCGGGCCTGGGTGCGGGAGGCCCAGGAAGGGTCCGCCTCGGCGATCGAGGCGCTCTTCCGCCTGCACTGGCCACGGGCCCACCGGGCCGCATATCTCGTCGTGCACGACGCCGCCGCCGCCGAGGACATCGCCCAGGAGGCGTTCCTGGCGGCGCTCCGCGGTCTCGACCGTTTCGACCGCAGCCGCCCGTTCGGCCCGTGGCTCCATCGGATCGTGGTCAACCGGGCGATCGACTGGGCCCGCACTCGCCAGCTACGGCGTGAGGCCGGCTTCGAGGAGACGGCCGCCGCGGCGCATTCTCCGGAGCTTTCGGACGACACCCTTGCGGCGCTGGCGGCGCTCACGCCGGAGCACCGCGCCGTGATCGTGCTCCGTCACCTGCTCGGCTACACACCGGGTGAGATCGCCGAGCTACTCGGCCTGCCACGTGGGACGGTGAACTCGCGCATCCGTCGCGGCCTCGACACGATCGAGGAGCGCCTGCGCTCGTGAGAAAGAGCCTCGAACGTGTCCCGATCCCGGGCGGGAGCGCCGCTGAGGAGCGAGCGCTGCAGGTGGTGACCCGCGGGTTTGCCGAGCTCGGGCCCCCGCCGGCGCAGCCACGGGCCGGGCGGCGGAGGACGCTGGTCGCGTTTGCGACGAGCCTGGGGCTGGCCGCGGCGATCGCGCTCGCCGTCGCCGCGGCGGGGTCCGGGATCGTCCATTCCGTCAGGCAGGCCGTCGGGCTCCGGGACGCGGCCCCGGTCCTGACTCGCCTCCCGGCCGGAGGCCCGCTGCTGGTCTCGTCGGCGGCGGGGCCGTGGGTCGTCCAGCCGGACGGCTCGAAGCGCCTGCTCGGGGGCTACCGCGAGGCCTCGTGGTCGCCGCACGGGCTCTTTCTCGCGGTGACCCGCAGGCACGAGCTGCTCGCGGTCGACCCGGTGGGCAACGTCCACTGGTCGCTCGCCCGCGCCGGCGCGATCTCACTGCCGCGGTGGGCGCCGGACGGGTACCGCATCGCTTACCTCGACGGCTCCTCGCTCCGGATCGTCGCCGGAGACGGGAGCGGCGACCGCCTGCTCGTTCCTCGCGTCGCCCGGATCGCCCCGGCCTGGCGGCCGAGCGGAGCCCACGAGCACGTCCTCGCCTTCGTCACCGCCTCGAGGCAGTTCGAGCTCATCGACGTCGACACCGGCAGCGTCCTCGCGCGGCGCCCACTCGCTGCCGCCTCGACCGAGATCGCCTGGTCATACGACGCAGAGAGGGTGGCACTGGTTGCCGCGCACCGGATCGCAATCTTCGACCGGTCCGGCCGTCCGCTCGGCGTGATTCGCACCGCTCGCCCCGTGGGAGAGGCCTCGTTCGAGCCCGGCACCCACCGGCTGACGGTGGCCCTGGGCGGGGCGCGCAGCGACGCGGTCACGTTCGACGTCGACCGCCCGCGCAAGCCGCCGGTGGAGGTGTTCTCCGGCAGCGGTCGGTTCAGCGGCCTGGCCTGGGCGCCGAACGGGCGATGGCTCCTGCTCGCCTGGCCGACGGCCGATCAGTGGCTGTTCGTTCCCGCCGGCGATGGCCGGATCACCGCCGTCGCCGGCGTCGCGGCTCAGTTCTCACCCGGACGCGCCCACGCTTCGCCGCCCACGATCGACGGGTGGTGTTGCCTTCCCGACCTGCCTGCCTGAGCTCGCGTCGCCCAGCTCGAACTCAGCTTGAGCCCCGGCTCGCACCCCCACCCGGGTGGGGCGCCACCACCACCCTCTACGGCCAATTCTACGGGTGGAGAACGTGCAGGTCTGTGACGACTCTGGAACTTCTTCGTGACTTCTTCGATCGGACGCGGCGCCCGCCGCAGCCGGGCTCAGGCCCCGTCGAAGAGCGCCCCCGCCGCCGCGACCGCCTCCCGCAGCGCGATCGCCCGGTCGACGGCGTTCACGATCGCCCGCAGCGACGCGGTGACGATGCTCGGATGGAGGCCGACACCCCAGACCGCGTCATCGTCGACGTCCGCCTCGACGTAGGCCGCGGCGGTCGCGTCGGCGCTCGCGGCCATCGCGTGCTCGTGGTAGTCACGGATCCGGACCGAGATCCCGAAGTGCCGCTCGAATGCCTCGACGAGCGCCGCGATCGGCCCGTTGCCGCTGCCCTGCACCTCCTGCGGCTCGCCGTCGACGGTTATCTGCGCCACGATCCGGTCGTCCTCGGCGCTCCAGTGAGCGTAGGAGACGAGCTCGTAGGGCCGCGTGTACGAGAGATAGTGCTCGTGGAACGCCGCGAGCAGCTCGTCGGCGGTCAGCTCGTCACCGCGCGCGTCGGTGATCGTCTGCACCTTCTGGGCGAAGTCGACCTGGAGCCCGCGCGGCAGCTCGAGGTGATGCTCGGTCTCCATCAGGTAGGCGACCCCGCCCTTCCCCGACTGCGAGTTGACGCGGATGATCGCCTCGTAGGTGCGGCCCACGTCCATCGGATCGATCGCCAGGTAGGGCACGTCCCAGAGCTCCGCCTCGGACCGCTGCTGCGCGTACATGCCCTTCTTGATCGCGTCCTGGTGAGAGCCCGAGAACGCGGTGTAGACGAGCTCCCCCGCATACGGATGGCGCGGATGCACCGGCAGCTCGTTGCACTCCTCGACGATCGCCTTCGCCTCGTCGATCCGCGACAGGTCGAGCGCCGGATCGACGCCCTGGGTGAACAGGTTGAGCGCGAGCGTGATCAGGTCGACGTTGCCGGTGCGCTCGCCGTTGCCGAACAGCGTTCCCTCGACGCGCTCGGCGCCGGCCATCAGGCCGAGCTCCGCCGTCGCGACCGCCGTCCCGCGGTCGTTGTGCGGATGGACGCTGAGGATGATCTGGTTGCGCGCCGAGACGTGGCGCTGGAACCACTCGAGCCGGTCCGCGTAGACGTTCGGCGGGAACTCCTCGACCGTCGTCGGCAGGTTGACGATCATCTTCTCGTCGCTCGTCGGGCCCCACTCGGCGATCACCGCCTCGCAGATCTCGAGGGCGTAGTCGAGCTCCGTGCCATGGAAGCTCTCCGGCGAGTACTCGAACACGACCTCCGTCTTCGCCCCGGCCGCGAGCTCCTTGCAGAGTGCCGTGCCGCGCACCGCGAGATCGGTGATCCCGGCCTTGTCGAGCCGGAAGACGACCCGCCGCTGCGTCTCCGAGGTCGAGTTGTAGAGATGCACGATCGCCCGTCGCGCGCCCTCGATCGCCTCGTAGGTGCGCTCGATCAGCTCGGGCCGCGCCTGCGTGAGCACCGCGATCGTCGTGTCGGCCGGGATCAGATCCTCCTCGATCAGCCGGCGCACGAAATCGAAGTCGGTCTTCGAGGCCGACGGGAAGCCGACCTCGATCTCCTTGATCCCGAGCGCGACGAGCAGGTCGAACATCTTCTGCTTGCGCCCAGCGTCCATCGGCTTGACAAGCGACTGGTTGCCGTCGCGGAGATCGGTCGAGCACCAGACCGGCGCTCGCTCGATCACCCGGTCGGGCCAGGTGCGATCCGGCAGGTCGACGGTGGGATAGGGACGGTACTTCCGGTACGGCATGGTCATGGCTGCTCCTCCAAGTGGACGGACTCCTCCCGGCGGTGCGGGAGCACGGGAACGGGTATGTCGCGCGTCGCTTCCCCTACCGGGGAAGGAGGAGGGCAAGCGCGAGCAGGCCGGCGAACTGCGCCGACACCGGGGCCATGCACGTCTCGTTGCGCCCGGCGACCATCAGACCGAAACGATAGCCACCGGCGAGCCGGTTGGCAACGACGGCGCCACGGAACGCCTCACACGGGCGGCGGCACATCCAGCGGTTGCGCCACACTTCGCAGCCATGGGCGGAATCATCGCTGCGTTCGTTTCCGGCTTCCTGATCGGAGGAGCCGCGCGCTGGATCATGCCCGGCCCCGACCCGATGCCCCTCTGGTTCACCGTCGTCCTCGGACTGGCCGGCTCCGCGATCGGTGGCGGCATCGCATCGGCGCTCTACGGCCCGAAGAACGTGATGTCGACCTCGAGCCACGTCTTCGTCACGGTCATGCTCGAGATCGGCGCCGCGACCGCCCTCCTGATCGCCTATCGCCGCTTCGTGCAGCAACGGCCGCTGACCGGCCCCGACGCCCACCGCTTCCCGACGAAAGGAGTCGGCATCGCGCGCATGAGGGCGAGACTGCAGCAGCTGGGGATCGACCCCGAGAAGCTGACCCAGGCCGGCCACGGCCCGATCCTCCAGCCGAAGCCGACCACCGCCGACGAGCCGTCCGGGACCGACGAGCTCGAGAAGCTCCGCGACCTGCACGAGAAGGGAGTCCTCACCGACGAGGAGTTCGAGGCGGCCAGGCTGCGCCTCGAACAGTGCGAGGAGTGACGACATCTCGTCCTGGAGCGATGCGGCCTCGAGCAAGTCCACCCCCGTCGCCGGCGGATAACAACAACAACCAACAACTACGCAATCACGCGGTAGACCTGGAACACCTCCGCGTACTCGCGGTTCACGTTGATGCCGTGGATGCGGGCGAGGCTGCGGACATAGTCCGGGTCGGCGTAGCGGCGGTGCTGCTGGGAGGCGTACCGGGAGAGTGCGGCGGCCTTGCGGTCGAGGTGGCCCTGCTCGAGCGAGATGTAGGCCTGATAGGCGAAGTCCAGGTTGTTCCAGGGGATCTCGTAGCCGAGGATCGTCGTGCGCTTGAACGCCCGCAGCCCCTCGGCGGCGATCGTCTGGTGGTCCTGGTGGATGTCGTGGAGGGAGGGCTGGAAGACCACGTCGGGCTCCCACTCGGTCCAGAGGCCGATCAGCAGCTCGAGGATCTCCTGCCGGTGGTCGGGGAAGGTGCGCACGTCGAAGTCGTGGACGGTCAGGTTCCCGGGCGGGACACCGAGCTCCGCGGTCGCAGCGGCGACCTCGTGGCGGAGCGTGTCCGGCGGGAATCCCTCCGGGAGCGAGCGGGTCGCGATCGAGAAAGCCACGTACCGGACCTCCGCGCCCTCCTCCGCCAGCCGCGCCATCGTGCCGCCGCAGCCGAACTCACCGTCGTCGGTATGCGGCGCGAGCACGAGCGCGCGCTTCCAGCCGCCGATCATGCCGGGGCCTCCGGCTCCCTGAGCGCCACCACCGACAGGGCGAGCAGCCCCCAGAAGAGCGGGTCCTCGAAGAGAGCGCTGTAGAAGAGGCTGTGCACGACGATCGCGACCAAGGCTAGTCCGAAGACGAGACGGGCGCGCTCGGTCGCGGTTCTGACCCCGGTTGCGCCGGAACGGGAGCCGGAGCGCGACCGCGATCAGCCAGGCGAAGACGGCGAGCCCCGGGATCCCCAGCTCCGCGGCGACCGTGATCGGCACGTCGTGGGAGGCCGAGTCCCGCTTGGCCGCGTGCTGCTGCCGGTGATAGGCCTCGGCGAGGCCTCCCGTGCCGACGCCGATCAGCGGATGGTGGAGGATCACCTTGAGCCCGCCGGAGACGAGCTTCGAGCGGCCTCCGCTCGCGTGAGCGAGCCCCGCTTTGCCGAGGACGCGGTGGCGCAGCTGTGGCACACCCATTGTCACGACGACGAGCGCCGCCGCCGCGACGGCGAGCGGCAGGATCGCGCGCCTGCGCCAGAGCACCGTGAGCGCAGCGGCGATGCCGACAGCGAGCGCGACGAGGCTCGACTGCGAGAACGACGGGATCAGCCCGACCATCGTCACCGTCGCAGCGACCAGGGCAGCCCAGCTGAGTGTGCTCCGCTCGAACAGGACGAGGACGAGGCTCGCGAGGATCGCAACGACGAGGAACCGCCCGTAGATCGACGGGTCGTAGAAGACCGAGTTGACCCGGTAGAACCAGCTGGCCGAGGTGTAGGCGTCGTCGACCCTCAGCTTCGGGTTCCAGTAGATGTTCCGGGTTTCGTACTGGTCGATCCCGATCACCGCGAACACGAACGCCATCCCGGCGAGCTGGACGTAGAGCCACTTCAGCCAGCCCAGCCGCCACGAGAGGCGCGCGAGCGAGACGGCAAGCAGCGCGAGCGGGAACAGGTAGAAGAGCAGGTAGATCGCGCCCGCGCGGCGATCCTCCGACCAGAGCACCGCGACCCCCGACCAGGCGACGAACACGGCCACCGGCCACGCGAGCGGGCCGAGCTCGCGGGAGCGACCGTCCCCGCGGAGGATCTCCCAGCCGAGCGCCAGCGCGGCGCCGGCGACGACGACGTACAGCGGTAGCAGGAGGTTCGCCTTCGTCGAGCCGACCGAGACCGGAATCCGGGCCGGCACGCAGGCGAGAACGGCGACCGCGAGCGTCCAGGGCAGGCGGGTGAAGAGCAGGGCCAGCAAGGCAGCCGTGACCGCGCCGACGACCGCAGCGGCCGCGAAAGCCCGATGGTGCCCGGACGGCGCGAGCCAGAGAGCCATCAGCCCGCACCCGAGCGCCCAGGCGCCGAGCCCGCCGAGCCGCCAGGCGCGAGCATGCGAGAGGAGGAGCACCGCCAACCCGAGCGCGCCGACGACGCCGCCGGCCCGCGCCAGGTCGGCGATCATTCGACGACCACGGTCGCTCGCGCAGTGTGCCCGGAGGCCGTGACGTAGAGATGGTAGGTCCCGGCGGCTCTCGGCGCGCGAATGCGCAGCGTGTGCGAATGCGAGGTGCCGCGACCGCGGTCGAGCAGCCAGCTGACCGATGGCGCGTCGGTGAGAACGAAGAGGGCGAAGCGCCGGCCCGCCCGCACGTGGATCTCGCTGCGGCCCAGCTCGACGTACCGGATCGTCACGACCGCGAAGGGGAAGGGCGCCGACCGGTTGCCGGCCGGGTCCTGGGCGGCGATCTCGAGGACGTGCTTCCCCGGCCGCGCCAACCGGCCGTCGATCTTCCCGTTCCAAGCCAGCACGCCGCGCAGTGCCTGGCTGCGCGTGAAACCCACCTGATGCCCGTCGGCGAGCAGCACGCCGTGTCCGGGGCCGTTCAGCGTGTATCGCTCCTTGAAGATGTCATGGCGCCCGTCCCCGTCGGGCGAGATGTGCGTGTAGATCTGCTTCCTGAAATGCACGAGCTCGGGCGGCTTGGTATCGAGCCTGATCTTGTTCGGGAGCGTGATCGTCCGGTGCTCCTGGACGAGCCGGATCACCGGCCGGTAGGTCCCGTCGGGAAGGATCGAGATGCCGTCCTCCGCGATCCCGTCGAATGCGAGCCGGACCTCGCCCTTCGCGTACGTCCGTCCGGACACGATCGTGGTGACGCGGTTTCCGCCCTGGATCATCCAGACCTGCAGCTTCTGGCGCTTCCGCAGCCGGAAGACGATGCGGGCGGCCTGCCTGCTGCAGATCTTGGGGTTGCAGACGGGCGAGAAGACCTTGTCGATCTTCGTGCCGTAGATCGGGCTGAGCTCCGTCTTCGCGCCTTCGGTGAGCGCGAACGCCGCCGCTGTCGCCGCGAGGAGCACCACGCAGAATGCGGTCGAGAGCACCCGGGCCACAGCCCGGCGGATTCTACGGGCCCGCGCCCGGGTTGATGGTCAGATCGATGCCCTGGCGGAGACCCGGCGCAGGTACAGCACCGCGATCAGCCAGGCGACCAGCACGAGAGCCCCGGCGCCGAGCATCGCCGCGATCACGTAGTTCGCGTGCGGCGTCCCGACCAGCTTGATCCCCGAGAGCAGCAGCGTGAAGCCGAAGACCACCCGGAGGGTCCGCTCCGGGACCTTGATCGACAGGTGCGCTCCCAGCATGACCCCGGGAATCGAGCCGACGAGCAGCCAGGCGATCGCATGCTTGTCGACGTCGCCGTGCAGGAGATGAGAGGTGCCGGCGACCCAGAGGAGGACCGCGGCGTGGAACATGTCGGTGCCGACGATCTTCTGCGCGGTCAGCGGGTAGGCGAACAGCATCGCGAGCCCGAAGAACGTCCCCGAGCCGACGGAGGTCAGGCCGACGACAAAGCCTCCGAACGCCCCGATCGCGACAGCGATCGCCCGGTCGCGCCGGGTCAGGTGAAACGGCGCATCGTCGCTGCGGCCCTTGACGAAGGTCTTCGCGAGGAAGCCGGCCCCGCCGACGATCAGGGCGGCGCCGACGGCCTTCTGGAGCGAGCTCATGTTGTGGTTCCCGACCGAGTTCGCCACCTCGACCCCGACCAGGGACAGCGGCGCCGACCCGAGCAGCATCCAGGCCGCCATCCGGGCGTGAACCGTGCCGAGCATCCGGTGACGGGCGGCGCCAAACGACTTGAAGACGGCGCCGTGGAGGATGTCCGTGCCCACCGCAACCTTGGCGTCGAAGCCGAAGAGCAGGATCAGGATCGGCGTCATCAGGCTGCCGCCGCCCATCCCGGTCATGCCGACGAGGACGCCGACGAGGAGCCCTGCGAGCGAGAACTCCCAGGTCACGTGCCTCCGTCACCGGCGGACACCCTCATGGGCGAGATCTCGCTCCGGCGTCGCTCGGCACCCCCAGGAGCACGCGGGCGCTCGAGCTCGGCCCCGCGCCGCTCACGCCGGGCGCGGCGGGATCGGGCAGGAGACGAACGGACGCCCGGTGAGCCGGCACCCGAGCTTGTAGGCCTCGCAGCCCGTGCAGAAGCCGGTGGCCGCGGCGAGCAGCGCCAGCGAGGCGACGAGCACGCCGGAGGCGAGGCCGACGTCGCGCCAGCCGGCCGCGTAGGCGACCGAGGCGAAGGTCAGGACGGCGAACCCGACGATGTTCGCAACCCGCGGCGGCCGGGAGTCCTCGAGCGGGCCCTCGCCGAACCGGGGCTGCACGAGCTCGAAGTAGGCGAGGCAGGGCAGGCAGAAGCGGCGCCCGAACGTCAGGCCGACGGCAAGCTGGACGGCGAGCAGCGCGAGCAGCCACCACCAGCCGGCGGCGACGGCGACCACCGAGAGCGTCCCGATCACGGTCTGGTTGAACCGCGGCGCCCGCGAGTCGATCACGGCGAGGTCGCGGTAGGGATGGGCGGCGCGGGCGATCACGGCGCCGCCTCGAGGATCATCCCTGCGGCGACGGTGTCGTTCGTCGCCTCGTCGATCAGGATGAACGCGCCCGTCGCGCGGTTGCGCCGGTACTCGTCGACGACGAGCGGGTCGGCGAGCCGGAGCCTGACGACGCCGAGGTCGTTCAGCTCGAGCCGGGCCGGGCCCGGGCGATCCTCGAGCGTGCGGATGTCGACGACGGAGACGAGCTCCTCGACGACGGCGCGCGACGGCGCGCGTCGTGTGCTTGACGGCGACCTTCGCGCGCGGCTCGAGTGCGCGCTCGCTCATCCAGCAGAGCTCGGCGGTCAGCTCGCGGGCGACGATCGGCGGACGGTCGGGGTCGGCGAGCATGTCGCCGCGTCCGACGTCGACGTCGTCCTCGAGGCGGATCGTCACCGACTGCCCCGGGATCGCGGCCTCCTGCTCGCCGTCGTAGGTCTCGACCGCGGCGACGCGCGAGCGGCGGCCCGACGGCAGGACCACGACCTCGTCGCCGGCGCGCCAGACGCCGCCCGCGACCTCGCCGGCATACCCGCGGTAGTCGTGGTGGTGGTCCGACATCGGCCGGATCACCCACTGCACCGGGAACCGCCTGTCCTCCAGGTTGCGGCCGGCGGCGATCTCGATCCCCTCGAGATGCTCGAGCAGGGTCGGCCCGTCGTACCAGGGCATTCCCTCGCCACGTTCGGCGACGTTGTCGCCCCGGAGGGCCGAGACGGGAATCGCGCGGGCGTCGTGCAGCCCGAGGCGGCTCGAGAGCGCCTGGAGGTCGACCTCGATCTCGGCGAACCGCTCGGCCGAGAAGTCGACCAGGTCCATCTTGTTGACCGCGACGAGAACGTGGGGGATGCCGAGGATCGCCGCGATGTAGGAATGCCGCCGCGTCTGCTCGACGACGCCCTTGCGGGCGTCGAGCAGGATCACCGCGACGTCGGCGGTCGAGGCGCCGGTGACCATGTTCCGCGTGTACTGGACGTGGCCCGGTGCGTCGGCCAGCTGGAAGCGGCGACGGGGAGTGACGAACGACCGGTACGCGACGTCGATCGTGATTCCCTGCTCGCGCTCGGCCCGGAGGCCGTCGGTGAGGAGCGCCAGGTTGACGTAGCCGTCGCCGCGCCGCAGCGAGGTCTCCTCGATCTGCTCCAGCTGGTCGGCGAGGATCTGCTTCGTGTCGTAGAGCAACCGCCCGAGCAGCGTCGACTTGCCGTCGTCGACCGAGCCGGCGGTGACGAGCCGCAACAGCTCGGACTGCATCATCGACTCGGAGGTCGGGCTAGAAATAGCCATCGCGCTTGCGGTCCTCCATCGCCGCCTCGGAGACGCGGTCGTCCGCGCGGGTCTCGCCGCGCTCGGTGACGTTCGTCGCGGCGATCTCGGTCACGACCTGCTCGATCGTCGCCGCATGGGACTCGACGCCGCCGGTGCAACTCATGTCGCCCACCGTCCGGAAGCGCACCGTCGAGACGAACGGCTCCTCGGACGCCAGCCGCTGCACGTAGTCGGAGGCCGCGTACAGCATCCCGTCGCGGCGGAACACCTCGCGGTCGTGTGCGAAGTAGATCGACGGCAGCTCGAGCTGCTCGCGTGCGATGTACTGCCAGACGTCGAGCTCGGTCCAGTTCGAGATCGGGAAGACGCGGATGTGCTCGCCCTTCCGGATCCTGCCGTTGTAGAGGTTCCAGAGCTCCGGCCGCTGAGCGCGCGGGTTCCAGCCGCCGAAGTCGTCGCGGAAGCTGAAGATCCGCTCCTTGGCGCGCGACTTCTCCTCGTCGCGGCGCGCGCCGCCCATCGCCGCGTCGAAGGCGTGCTCCTCGATCGCGTCGAGCAGCGTCGTCGTCTGGAGCTGGTTCCGCGACGCGCGCGGCCCCGTCTGCTCGACAACCCGGCCGCGGTCGATCGACGCCTGCACGCTCGCGACGACGAGCCGCTCCCCGATCTCGGCGACCCGGCGGTCGCGAAACTCGATCACCTCGGGGAAGTTGTGGCCGGTGTCGATGTGCATGATCGGGAACGGGAAGCCGCCCGGGCGGAACGCCTTCTCGGCCAGGCGCAGGAGCACGATCGAGTCCTTGCCGCCCGAGAAGAGCAGCACCGGCCGCTCGCGCTCGGCGGCGACCTCGCGCATGATGTGGATCGCCTCCGACTCGAGCTCGTCGAGGTGCGAGAGCGTGAACGGGGCGGCGACCGCGCTCACTGTGTAACCGCCCCGTCGGCGATCAGGCGGAGCTCCTCGAGCTTCGCGAGGACGAGCGTGGCCGACTGCTCGGGCGTGCGACCCTCGGTCTGGAGACGGAGCTCGGGGCTCTCGGGCTCCTCGTACGGATCGGAGACCCCGGTGAACACGGCGATCTTGCCGGCGTACGCCTGCTCGTAGAGGCCCTTGGGGTCGCGTCGAGCGCACTCCTCGATCGAGGTCGCGACATAGACCTCGACGAAGGCGGCGTGCTGCTCGGTCAGAGCCCGGGCCTTCCGGCGTGCCTCCTCGTAGGGCGAGATCGCCGAGACGATCACCGCGGTGCCCGCCCGGGCAAGCCGCGAGGCGACCCATCCGATCCGCTCGATGTTCGTGTCGCGATCCTCCTTCGAGAACCCGAGCCCCTTCGACAGGTGCTCTCGCACGACGTCGCCGTCGAGGCTCTCGACGAGCAGCCCCCGCTCGTCGAGCTCGGCCGCGATCAGGCGCGCGATCGTCGACTTCCCGGCGGCGGAAAGGCCGGTGAGCCAGAGGACGAAGCCCCGGCCTTCCCGGGACGCGGACCGGCCGGTCGCAGCGCCATCGCTCATGGGGCAACCTTCAGTTGCCCCATGAGTACCCGCTCTCGACGCCGGCCAAGCCGGCGTCTCCGCTCAATCGTGAGCTCCGTCAAGCCTACGCTCATGAGGCAACCTTCAGTTGCCCCATGAGTACCCGCTCTCGACGCCGGCCAAGCCGGCGTCTCCGCTCAATCGTGAGCTCCGTCAAGCCTACGCTCATGAGGCAACCTTCAGTTGCCCCATGAGTACCCGCTCCCGACGCCGGCCAAGCCGGCGTCTCCGCTCAATCGTGAGCTCCGTCAAGCCTACGCTCATGAGGCAACCTTCAGTTGCCCCATGAGTACCCGCTCCCGACGCCGGCCAAGCCGGCGTCTCCGCTCAATCGTGAGCTCCGTCAAGCCTACGCTCATGAGGCAACCTTCAGTTGCCCTACGAGTTCCCCGCTCCCGACGCCGGCCAAGCCGGCGTCTCCGCTCAATCGTGAGCTCCGGCAAGCCTACGCTCATGAGGCAACCTTCAGTTGCCCCATGAGTACCCGCTCCCGACGCCGGCCAAGCCGGCGTCTCCGCTCAATCGTGAGCTCCGTCAAGCCTACGCTCATGCGAGACCGCTCCTTCCGGGCATTCCGTCGCCCGCCGACGAGATCGCCGCATGGAGGCCGCATTCGGTCTTGTCGAGGCCCGCCCAGCGTCCTTCACGCGCACCGCCGGGCTCCGTGCAGTGGGTGCAGCCGATCGACCCGTAGCCGCGCTCGTGCAACTCGTTGGAGGGAAGGCCGCGCTCGACCACGTACTCACGGCAGCGCGCGTCGTCCCAGTCGGCAAGCGGGTTCGCCTTCCAGAGCCCGTGGTCGTCGTCCCAGCCAACCTTGGCGGCGTTCGCGCGCGACGGCGACTGGTCGCGGCGCAGGCCGGTGATCCATGCGTCGAGGCCGGCGAGCGCGCGGCCGAGCGGCTCGACCTTGCGAATCGCACAGCAAAGGGACGGGTCGCGCTCCCAGAGCGCGTCACCGTGGACGGCCGCCTGCCGGCCGAGCGAGGGCCCTTCGTAGACCTCCACCCTGGTGTTGTACCGGCGCTCGACCTCTCGCCACACGGCATACGTCTCGGGAAAGAGGACATGCGTGTCGAGTGCGAACACCCGTGCGCTCGGCTCGAGGCCGAGCAAGAGGTCGAGCAGGACCGACTCCTCCTTCTGAAACGAGCAGGCGAGCGAGACGCGGCCGGGGAACGCCTCCAGGAGGACCCGGAGGATCTCCTCGGCCTGCAGCGCCTCGTAGTCGAGCTCAGGGAGCGGGGGCCGGCTCGGCACCGAGCAGGAGCTCCTTGAGCGTGTCGCCCCGCAGGCCGAGACGGAGCGTCTCGAGCGGGATCACCTCGTCGGGAGGGATGTTGCCCAGATTCACGTTCGAGCCGAAGTGCTGCACGAACCAGGCCTGGCTCGACTTCGTCGGAGCCTCGAAGATCAGGTCGGCGACCGGGATCTCGTGGACGATCTCGTCGACGAGCCCGGTGCGCATCTCACCGGTCGGCCGGTAGATGCCCGCGGTGCCGCCCTCGCGGCCCTCGGTAATCACCTTCCAGGCGCCGGCCTCGAGCTCCTGCTTGATCCACTCGACCCACTGGTAGGGGGGGAAGACGACCTCGGTGTCCTTCGACCCGACCTCCGAGAGCACCGTGAAGTCACGGCCGAAGTCGGCGATCAGCTCCAGCTTCCGCTCGCGCGGGATCTCGATCGTCCCGTCCGAGATCTCGACATGCGCAAACCGGTGCTCGACGAGCCAGCGCTTGAAGTCGTCGATCTTCCCGCGCGCATAGACCGCCTCGAAGAGCGTGCCGCCGCACACGACCGGCGTCTGGAAGGAGCGGTAGAGCGCGATCTTCTTCTCCAGGTTGTTCGTGATGTACGCGGTGCCCCAGCCGAGCTTGACGATGTCGACGAACGCCCCGGCAGTGTCGAAGAGCCCTTCGATGTCCCGCAGGTTGAGACCCTTGTCGATCACGTGGGTCAATCCCTCGGAGCGGGGCTTTCCCGGCCGTGCGGGCAGGTCGAGGAAGCCGTCCTGTTCGTTAGAGGCGTGCAAAGATCTCCTCCAGCTTCTTCTGTGCCTGATCCTGGACCTCCTTGTAGAGCGAGCCGCCGTGGGCGTCGATCCCGACGGTCAGCGGGCCGAAGTCCTTGACGCGGAACTTCCAGAGGCATTCCGGCATCAGCTCCTCCCAGGCGACCTCCTCGATCTCCTCGATCTGGGTCGTCTCGAGCGCCGCGGCTCCGCCGACGATCGCGAAGTAGACCATCCCGAGCCGCTGCATCGGCTCGATCGCCTCGTCCGGGAAGCCGCCCTTGCCACAGATCGCCCGCACGCCGTACCGGGCACCGAGCGGCTCGGTGAAGCGCACCATCCGTGCGCTCGTGGTCGTGCCGATGCACAGCTTCTCGTACTTGCCGGGGCCGAGCTTGCGGACGTTCGGCGCGGTGTGGAGCAGGAAGGCGCCGGAGAGATTCATCGGCGGCTCGACTCCCTCGTCGAAGATGCGGATCTGCGTGCGGTCCCGGATCCCGATGATGTGCCCCTGCACCGTCACCTCGTCCCCGGCGCGGAGCTTCAGGATCTCCTCCGGGTCCGTGATCGGGAAGGTCACCTCGTGCGTCGCCATCACGCCTCCCGGTCGTAGTCGATGTCGCCGCCTGCGGAGATGTGGGCGCTCGCGCGGCGGGCGGCCCAGCACTGGTAGTTGACGGCGACCGGGTTGAGGGTCATGTGGGTGTCGGCGTGCTCGATGTGGCACTGGAGGACGGTGACGTCGCCTCCGAGGCCCATCGGGCCGATGCCGGTCTCGTTCAACAGTTGGAGGAGCTCCTCTTCCAACTGCGCAACTATCGGATCGGGATTTCTGGTCCCGATCGGTCGCATGATCGCTTCTTTGGCCAGATACATGGCGTAGTCGGCGGAACCGCCGATGCCGACCCCGACGATCCCCGGCGGGCAGGGCTTCCCACCCGCACCGACGATGCTCTCCAGAACAAACTTCTTGATCCCGCGGACTCCGTCCGCGGGAACGCACATCTTCAGGAAGCTCATGTTCTCCGACCCCGACCCCTTCGGGACGCACTTCACGTCGAGGCCGTCCCAGTCGGGCACGAACTCCCAGTGGACGATCGGCAGACGGTGACCGATGTTGGGCCCGGTGTTCTCGCGCGTGATCGTGTGGACGGCGTTCGAGCGCAACGGATGCTCGATCGTCGCGCGGGCGGTGCCGTCGCGGAGCGCTTCGTAGATCCGGGCAGGGTGCAGGGGGAAGCCCTCGCCGACACGGCAGTGGTAGACGGCGATGCCCGTGTCCTGGCAGACGAGGTTCTTCTCCGAGTCGGCGATGCTGACGTTGCGATGGATCGTCTCGAGGACGCGCTTGCCCGGCACCGATGTCTCCCGGTCACGAGCCGCCGCGAGCGCATCGCGGAGATCCTGCGGGATGTCCTTCAGCGCCCACACGTAGAGGTAGGCGGCGGCGTCCTCGACGGCGCCCTGGAGATCGGTGACGACCTGGCTCATCGGCCGGCCCGTGATTCGACGCTCATGCGGCTGCTTTCCCGGCGGCGGCGCGGCCGGCGCGACGGCCGAAGACGACGCACTCGAGCAGCGAGTTGCCCATCATGCGGTTCCGCCCGTGGGTTCCGCCGGCGATCTCACCGCAGGCGTACACCCCCTCGAGCGTCGTCTCGGCGTCCGTCCCGATCACGAGACCGCCGTTCTGGTAGTGGAGGACGGGGTAGGTGAGGATCTTCTCGTCCAGCGGGTCGATGCCCGCGGCGCGGTAGCGGCGGAGCATGTACGGGAGCGAGATCTCCGCGTCGGCCTCCGAGATCCGCGTGGTGTCGAGCAGGACCGCCGGCCGGCCGTCGGGTGTCTCGACGCCCTTTCCCTTCGCGACCTCGTCGACGATCGCCTGGGCGACGACGTCACGCGGGCCGAGCGAGTCCGTGAATTCCTCGCCGTCCGCGTTCAGCAGCACCGCGCCGTAGGCGCGCGTCGTCTCGGGGATCGAGTAGCCCTGCAGGTTCGCGGGCCAGGCGCCGCCGTTCGGGTGGTACTGGAGCGCATCGAGGTCGCGCGCCTCTGCGCCGAGGTCGAGCGCGAGCCGCGTCACCTCCCCGGTCGCGTTCGGGTGGTTGGTCGAGAGCTCGCCGCGGGCCCGGGCCTCCGCGTAGCAGCGGCCGCCGGCGCCGAGGACGACGGTGGCGGCGTCGATCACGTGCTCGCCGCAGGTCGCGCGCCACCCGTTCTCCACCGGCTCGAGAGCGTGCAGCGGCGCGTGCTCGAACGAGGTTCCGGAGCCGCCCTCCCAGGCCTCGCGGAGCGCCTTCGTGATCGCGTGGCCCGTCCGGTCGCCGACCTGGAGCAGCCGCTTCTGCGAGGCGCCGCCGCAGCGGGCGAGCCGGTAGCCGCCGTTGTCGCGCGTGAACGCGACGCCGAGCTCCTCGAGCCAGCGGATCGCGCTCGGCGCCTCGGCGGTGAGCACCGAGACAAGCCTGCGATCGGCCGTCTCGTGCGAGGAGCGCCAGACGTCCTCGGCGTGCTGCTCGGGAGAGTCTTCGGGACCGAGGGCCGCCTGGATCCCCCCCTGGGCCTTCGAAGAGTTGTTGGCCTGGAGCGAGCCCTTCGTCGCGACGGCGACGCGGGCGCCGGCCCGCTCGGCGGACACGGCGGCGGCGAGCCCGGAGGCGCCGCTGCCGATCACGAGCACATCGAAGGAGGGCGAGGCCGCCATGCTCGACTCAAGCTACCAGAAATCACTAATCGGTGTCATTATAATCTCTTATCTGTCGAACTGCTCGGAGGCTCAGTAGATCGAGCGCAGCATCGCCTCGATCTCGGCGATGGTCGCCGGACGAGGGTTCCGCCGGTTTCCGGCTCTGGCAGCGGCGACTTCGGCGACCGCCCCCAGCTCGCTCTCGGGCACGCCGAAGCGCCCGAGCCGGTCGAAACCGCCCAGGCGGGCGAGCGCCTCGACGGCGGCGGCCGGGTCGTCTCCGGCGCCGATCGCGGTGCCGAATCGCGCGACCGCCTCGGGGACCGTGGCGGCGTTGAAACGCAGCGCGAGCGGCAGCGTCAAGCGCGTTCATCGCACCATGCGGCAGCCCGAAGGTGCCGCCGAGCGCCTGGGCCAGCGCATGCGCGAGCGCCAGCCCCGCCAGCGCGAGCGCCTCCCCGGCCGCGGCGGCGCCCTCCAGGAGCCCCGTCCGGGCTTCGACGTCGTGCGGTGCCTCGACGACCCGGGGCAGCCAGCGGGCGATCAGCCCGGCTCCGGCGACCGCCAGCTCGTCGCTTTGCTCGCTGCGCCGGCCGTAGAGCGCTTCGGCGCAGTGGGCGAGCGCGTTGAGCGCGGTCCCGACCGTCACCTCGAGCGGCAGATCGAGCGTCAACGAGACCTCGTAGACGATGGCGACGGTGTTCGCGCCGCCGCCGCCACCGACCATCCGTCGCTCGCGGGTGCGGACACCGAAGGAGGCCGGCCACTCGGCCCCGGAGTAGGTCGTGGGAACGCAGACGAGCGGCAGCCCGGTCGCAGCCGAGGCCGCCTTTGCCGTGTCGATCGCGGAACCGCCTCCGATCGTGAGCAGCGAGTCGGCGCCGGCGGGAACCTCGACCCGCTCGGACGGCACCTCCGACCAGAGGCCGGCCACGGGGAAGTCGACGAGGCGTTGCCAGCGGGCGCTCGCGACCACGAACGGCCGCTCCTGGCCCAGCTCGGCGAGCACCGAGGACAGCTCGGCCAGCGACCAGCGGACGATCAGGGCAGCCGCCCGCGGGCGAAGTCGACGAATGCGCGCGCGGCGCGGGTCTCGACCCTCCCGGTTGCGCGCACCCCGAAGATCTCGCGCCGCAGCTCGAGCCCTTCGACCCGGGCCTCGACGAGCGTCCCGGCCGCCAGGTCGGACTCGACCGAGGTGCGCGAGATGAACGTGACGCCGTAGCCGCCGCGGACCGCGCTCGTGACGGACTCCTGCAGCCCGAGCTCGAGCCTGACGTCGAGGTCGCGCAGCCGGACGCCCGCCCGCTGCAGCTCGTCCTCGATCAGCTGCCGCACGCCGGCGCCTTCCTGCATCACGATCAGTCCCGCCCCGCGCAGCTCCTCCAGCGTTACGGTCGTGCCGGCGAGCCGATGGCCGGGCGGGCAGGCGAGGATCACCTCGTCGCGGAAGAACGGCTCGAAGGTCACGCCTCTGTGGCGGCGGGCCGCGCCGACGATGCCGAGCTCGAGCTGGCGCGCGGCGACCCGCTCGACGATCGTCTGGGTGTCGAAGACCCAGAGCACGACGTGCAGCTCCCGATGGACCCTCTGGAACTCGCAGAGCAGATGGGAGAGGACGATCCCGCCGGGGCCGGTCGACGCGCCGATCTCGAACGTCCCGTCGAGCTCGTCGCCCGCGTCCTCGACGACCTCCGCGACGACCTGCTCCTCGAGCGCGAGCAGCCGCTGCGCCCCCCGGTACAGCCGCATTCCGGCCTCGGTCGGCTCGACCCGGCGGCCCGAGCGGTCGAGTAGCTGCGTCCCGAGGCGCTTCTCGAGCGCCCGGATCTGCAGGCTCACCGCCGGCTGCGTGACGCCGAGACGCTCGGCCGCCTGCGAAAAGCTCCGCCGCTCAACGACGACACAAAAGGCCGCAAGCTGCCGGGTGTCCATCGCGACCCGCGCCCCTCTCAGCGGCCGGCGGAGACCCGCGAGACGTTCCACCGGAACGAAGCGCAGCCCCGCCTCCGGGCGGCAGACGTGCGCCGAGCTGCAGCGCTGCTAAACGTTCGCATGAACAAATCTTATAGCTGCTTCCCCCGGATAGACGCCGATGGTGGCTGGGTGGGTGTGTGGGGAAGTAGCTGGTTTTGTGGTTCGTTCTTGAGTCTCTTGGTTGTGGGCTGATGCGTGGCTCAGGCGTACCGCGCGTAGGTCTACGATCGACTGATGATCGACGTGTCGGAGCGCCGGCGACGGCTCAAGCGAACGGGCTGGGCGTTCCATGTACCCGGCAGCCTGCTCGTCGTGGCGGGCTCTGTCGCCGGCTCGCTCGCCGTCGTGCTCGTCGGCGTCGCGCTGATCGCGATCGGCTTTCGCTTCTTCTTCAGGTCCGGTCGGCTTCGACCCTGACAACGGCTGCGCCCTGGCCGGACTGGAGCTCGAGCCGATTGCCGAACGGGTCGTCGACGTAGAGCCGGTCGACGCCGGCGATGCTCGCGTCGTTCTCGTAGCCGATGCCGGCCTCACGGAGCCGCGCCCGGATCGCGCCGAGGTCGGAGACGACGAGCCCCGGGTGCGCCTTGCGGGCCGGCGCGAACCCCTCCTCCACGCCGACGTGCAGCTCCTGGGCGCCCGCCTTGAACCAGCAGCCGCCACGGGCACGGAGCGGCTCCGGCTTGGGGAGCTCCTCCATCGCCAGGAGGCGGCCGTAGAAGGCACGGGCGTCCTCCTCGCAGCCGGCCGGGGCGGCGACCTGGACGTGGCCGATTCCGGTGACCGCCATCGCGGAAGGAATACCATCGGTTCGTGGTGGCCCAGCTCGAGGACACGCTCGCCGGCGGGTACCGCCGGCTCGTCGCGGAGACGCCGCGGCGGCGGATCGACGTCGAGCTGCGTGCCCTGGACCTGATCTTCGGTCTTCTCTTCGGGGTGCTGCTGCTACCCGTCGCAGTCGCGATCGCCTTGCTCCTGCTGGTGACGAGCGGGCGGCCGGTGCTCTATCGCGGGGAGCGGGTCGGCCGCGGCGCCCGTTTCTTCACCATGCTCAAGTTCAGGACACTGAGAGCCGACGCCGAGTCCCGCCTCGGGCCGTACCTCGGCGAGGAGCTCGTCCGCCTGACCGAGAGCGAGTTCACCCGCGTCGGGCGCTGGCTGAAGGCCTCGCAGCTCGACGAGATCCCGCAGCTCTGGAATGTCCTGCGCGGCGACATGTCCTTCGTCGGACCGCGGCCGATCAGGGCGCGCTTCTTCGCCGAGCTCGCGAACGACCTGCCGGCCTACTGGCAGCGTCTCGTCGTACGGCCCGGGCTGACCGGGTTCGCGCAGGTGCGGCGCGGCTATGAGACGTCGATGGCGGACAAGCTCGCGCACGACCTCGAATGGATCGCCGATCGCTCGGCGCCGCTCTACCTGCGGACGCTCGCCTCAACCGGCTGGCGCGTGCTGCGCCAGACGGTCGCGCGCCGGGGCTGAGACCTTCGCATCAGCGAGTGCCGCGAGGTTCGCGTCGATCCGCGCGAGCGCGCGCCGGAGCACCGCCTGATCACGGGCCCCTAGGCCGGCCATCACGGTGCGCTGGAGCTCGATCACCGCAGCCAGGAGGCGGCCGTGCAGCTCGATGCCCGCCGCCGTGAGCTCGATGCGGCGCACGCGCCGATCCTCCGGATCGCGCAGGCGGCGGACGAGCCCGGCAGCCTCGAGACGGTCGATGTGGTGGGTGATCGTCGCGCCCTCGAGATGGACGTGAATTGCGAGCGCCGCCTGGCTGACACAGCCGACGTCGCTCAGCGCGCTGAGGACGACCCAGCTGCCGAGCGACCCGCCCGCACCGACCAGCGCGCCCTCGAAGGCCTCCCGCATCGCCTTCGCCGTGAAGACCAGCTGCCGCCCGAGCGGCTCGACGATCTCCTGCGGCCGGTTCACCATATCGTTAGATCATAAATGATTTGACATCTTATTGCCAGAGGTCTATCCTCCGCGCTCGTGCTCGAACGCCTGGCCCATCTGATCGTCCGCCGCCGCCGCGCGGTGATCGGGATCTGGATCGTCCTGACGCTCTTCGGCGCCTACTCGGCGAGCGCCGTGTCGAAGCGGTGGCTGACCGAGTTCTCGATCCCGGGCTACTCGGCCTACGAGGCAAACCAGCGCACCTTGCACGTCTTCGGGAGCGGCGAGCAGGCACCGATGGTCGCGGTCTTCCACAGCAAGGGCGACGTGACCAGGGAGCGCGGGATCGCAACGGCGATCGATCGCGCCCAGGCCGTCAACAAGGGATCCCGCGTCAGCTCGTTCTTCAGCACCGGCAGCCGCGCCTACGTCTCGAAGGACGGCCACACGACCTTCGCGACGATCTATCCGGCCGGGATCCCCGACTTCGGCTCGGTCAACTTCATCAAGCCGACGCGTGCGGCGCTCAAGGCCGCGGTGCCGGCGGGCGTCACCGTCAACCTGACCGGGCGCGACCCGCTCCAGGCTGACTCGTCCGGAGGCGGAACCGGCCCGAGCGTGCTCACGGAAGCGCTGATCGGCGGCGCGGGCGCACTGGTGATCCTCTTCTTCGTCTTCGGGACGCTCCCGGCCGTGGCGATGCCGATTGCGATCGCGATCGCGTCGATCCTGAACACCTTCACCCTGGTCTGGGTGCTGACCTACCTCACGAACGTCTCGATCATCGTCCAGTTCCTGATCGCCCTGGTCGGCCTCGGGGTCGCGATCGACTACGCGTTGCTGATGATCTTCCGGTTCCGCGACGAGCTGCGCGAAGGCCGGGACGTCGAGGGCGCGCTCGTCGAGATGATGACGCACGCCGGTCGCTCGGTGATCGTCTCCGGGACGACCGTGGCGGTCGGCTTGCTGAGCATGATCCTGCTGCCACTGCCGTTCATCCGCTCGATCGGGATCGGCGGCATGCTGATCCCGGCGGTCTCCGTGCTCGCCGCGATCACGCTCCTGCCGGCGCTGCTCTCGGTGCTCGGCACACGCATCAACAGCATCCGGGTCCTGCCGAGGCGGCTCATCGACCAGGGGCACCCCGAGGACGGCTGGTGGGGACGCTGGGCGAACCTCGTCATGCGCAGGCCGTTGCCGATCGCCGCCGCCGGGCTGGCCGTCGTCGGAGTGCTCCTCTTCTACGGGCTCCAGCTGAACCCGAGCGAGGCGCAGGCCAAGGACCTGCCCGGCGCCGGCGACGCGATCAACGGACGCGCCGCGCTCACCGCTGCGGGGATCTCGCCGGGGGTGCTGAAGCCGTTCGACGTGCTGGTCGAGCACGGCGCGGCACGTGCGCCGATCGTGGCCAAGTTGCAGGCCACGCCGGGCATCGACGGCGTGGTCGCCCCGGCCGCGTGGCAGGCGGGCACGGACAGCCTGATCGAAGCGTTTTCCTCCAGCGACGGCGCCTCGACGGCGACGAAGCACACGATCGCAACCGTCCAGGCGGAGCTCAAGGGCACGGCCGCGACACTCGGCGGCGTCGCGGCCGAGGAGCGCGACTTCGTCAAGGCGGTCTACTCGAACTTCCCCTACGTGCTCGGGTTCGTGATCCTGCTCACCTACATCCTCCTCGCCCGGGCGTTCCGGTCGCTCGTCCTCGCCCTGAAAGCAGCGATCCTGAACCTCGTCTCGCTCGGTGCGGCCTACGGAATCATCGTCTTCATCTTCCAGCAGGGGCACGGGTCGGAGGCGATCTGGAACGTCCACGCGACGCAATCGATCATCGCCTGGATCCCGCTGATGATCTTCGCGTTCCTGTTCGGCCTCTCGATGGACTACGAGGTCTTCATGCTGACCCGGATGCGCGAGGCCTACGACGAGATCGGCGACACGCGCCACGCCGTCTCGCTCGGGCTCGCCCGGACGGGCAAGCTGGTGACGAGCGCCGCGCTCGTCCTGATGTTCGCGTTCTTCGTCCTCTCGTCGAGCCCGGGCCTCGACATCAAGCAGTTCGGGATCGGGCTCGCCGCCGGGATCATCTTCGACGCCACCGTGATCAGGGCTCTGCTGGTGCCGTCGGTGATGCGCCTGCTCGGACGCTGGAACTGGTGGATGCCGCACTGGGCGTCGCGGGCGCTGTTCGTCAAGCGGGACGTGCCGGAAGCCGTCGCCGAGCCCGCCTCGGTTGGCCGGTCGTTGGAGCGCGCCTGGAAGGCGGGCGCCGGCCCGGGCGCCGGCCGGCTCGTGATCGACGTCGACAGCTTCGTCGGTGAGGTCTGCGGCCGTTTGAAGCAGGGCGCCTCCTACGGCTACACCCGCGTGCTGGGCTACCACCCGATCCTCGCGACCCGGGCCGACACCCGCGAGACCTTGCACATCCGGCTGCGGAAGGGCTCAGCGAACACGCAGAAGGGGATCAAGCGGTTCGTGGACGAGCTGATCGCCCGGGTCGAGCGTGCCGGCGCGACCGGCGTCAAGCTGCTCCGCGCCGACTCCGGCTTCTGGAACACCAAAGTGTTCGAGCGGCTCGAACAGGCCGGCTGGCAGTACTCGATTGGGGTGCGGATGATCAAGACCGTCCGCCGGGCGGTCGAAGCGATCCAGGAGGACGCCTGGCAGCCGATCGACTACCCCCACGGGGGCGAGGCGGAGATCGCCGAGACCGTCTACGGCACCCGCAGGCTGATCGTCAGGCGCACCCGGCTTGTCGGCGCGCAAGCCGAGCTGTGGCCCGACTGGCGCCACTTCTGCCTGATCACCAACCGCGCCGAGGAGATCACGCTCGTCGAGGCCGAGCACCGCGAGCACGCCGTCGTCGAACAGGTCATCGCAGACCTGAAAGACCAAGCGCTCGCGCACTTCCCCTCCGGACACTTCTACGCCAACAGCGCCTGGACCGTGCTCGCCGCGCTCGCCCACAACCTCGTGCGCTGGACGCAGCTGCTCGGACTCCCCGACACGCCCATCCGCGCCGCGCACACCCTGCGCCGCCGGCTACTCAGCATCCCCGGACGCCTGACCCGCCACGCCCGCGGCTGGACACTCCACCTCCCCTCGCGCTGGCCCTGGCACAACGATTACACCAGCGCGCTCAAACGCATCCGCGCCCTGCCCGGCGCCACCTGACCCCGCGGCGAGCGCCCACCAACAAGCCTGACCGGCAGCCGCCCGCCCCGGGGCGCGACCACAGCCGCCCACGACTCGCACGAGCCGCGAATACCTTCGGTGCGGTAGACGCGTTGCTCCGCATCCCCTGCGCAGCCAGCGTGCGATGCACTACCGCACTGGGCTCTCGCGGCGATCGCTGTTGCGGTGCAGGATCCGCTTGAGATTGGTGCGAGCCCCATCCGTTTTCAACCGGTGGAGCTGGCTCGCGCACGCCGAACGTCTTGAGCCAGTGCAGGATGAGTAGTTTGCGACGCATCCGCTTTGAGTCGGTGTGCCGTGTGAGCTTGAACCGTCCGGACTTCCGCGTCTTCCCGCAGATGTGCGTGAAGCCGAGAAACCGGAACGTCTCAGGCTTGCCGAGCCCACGCGCTGCACGATCTCGGGCGGCGTGCCGTCCGAACTCGATCAGCCGTGTCTTCTCGGCGTTCAGCTCCAAACCGAATTTCGAGAGCCTGTCCCGAAGCTCGATCGAGAACCGCTCGGCGTCCTCCCGATGCTCAAACCCCACCACGAAGTCATCAGCGAAGCGCACGATCACAACGTCACCGTGCGCGTTCCGAGTCCTCCACTGGTGAGCCCACAGATCAAGGACGTAGTGCGCGTAGACGTTCGCGAGCAGCGGAGAAACCGATGCTCCTTGCGGAACGCCCTCCTCGAACGCCGTCCAGGACCCATTCTCAATGACCCCCGCGGCCAGCCACTTCTGAATCAGCCGCAGGACCCTCTTATCCGCGATCCGGTGCTCCAAGAACTTCATCAGCCATTGATGGTCGAGGCTAGAGAAGTAATCGCTGAAATCAGCGTCAAGCACCCAGTTCACCTTCTTCCCGACGATCCCGGCAGCGAACGCATCCAACGCGTGATGCGGGCTGCGCCCCGGCCGGAACCCGTAGGAGAAACCGAGAAAGTCCGTCTCATAGATCGCGTTCAGCACCTCGACCAGCGCCCGCTGAAGGATCTTGTCCTCCAACGCGGCAACTCCGAGCGGCCGCTGCCGCCCGTCCGGTTTCGGGATGAACACCCTCCGCGACGGTCTTGCCCGGTACGCGCCCCTGTGAACTCGAGCGTGAAGATCCCGAAGGTTCTCCTCGAGATCCACGCCGTAGTCCTCCCACGTCACACCGTCCACCCCCGGCGCGGCCTTGGGCCTCAGCGCCCGATACGCCGCCCGCAGACGATCGACGTCAACGTGATGCAGGAGCGCGGTGAACCGCGCTTCCTTGTCCGTTACTGCCACTCTGCGCACACGACCAAGCTCGCTCGGCGCGCCTTGCCCGGCACTGAGTCCGGAGCGCGTTTCGCTGGCCGTGTTCCCCTTGGCCGGCCCGCTTCCCTCCACCGCTTCCGCCGCCCCACCTTGGGCGTTGTTCAGCAGCTTCTCAGGTACTACCAGACCGTCCGACTTCTCACGATCGTGCATCACGGGATTACGGCCTTGGCCTTCCCCGCACGACCCGCCCCTCCATCACGACAGGCGGGTGATCGTGAGATCTCCCGGTTCTCAGCATGAAGAGATCACGCGCATGCTCGGGTTCTTCGACCCCGCGGGGTCCGCCGACGGCTCGCGAAAACGCCGCCAACGATGTTGCCTTCCGCTGATCCACAGCACGTCGGCACCCCGGTGTTGCCTATTTCGAGGCTGCATAACCGGCCTGCGCGCACCCCGCGTCCAACGCTTCGCTGCGCCCTCACGGGTCGCCAACGCATGGTCGGGGCCATCGCGATTCGCTAGATCTTCGATGTAGGACTCTTCCATTCCCTTCTTTCATGCCGGTTGTCCGGCGCTTTCGTGGATCCGGGCTAAGACAGAACTCGTTTCAAAATGAAGCCTTGTGTCGAAGCGTCATTCTGAAACGAGTTCTAAGAAGCCCGACCGCACCGTAGACTCGGGCGCGTGTGCGGAATCTGCGGAATCGCGTCGTCTCGGGGCAAGGTCGATCGCAAGCGGCTCGCCGCGATGTCCGCGACCCTCGTCCATCGCGGCCCCGACTCCGAAGGGACATTTGCCGAGGGTGGGGTCGGCCTCGCGGCGCGGCGGCTCGCGATCATCGACCTCGTCGGCGGCGACCAGCCGATCGCCAACGAGGACGGCACCTGCACGGTCGTCCAGAACGGCGAGATCTACAACTACTCCGCGCTGAACGACCAGCTCGAGCGGGCCGGCCACCGGATCCGCACCCGCTCCGACACCGAGACACTCGTGCACGCCTACGAGGAGTGGGGCCTCGGGTTCGCGGAGCGCCTGCGCGGCATGTTCGCCGTCGCGATCTGGGACGCGAGGCGAGGACGCCTCGTGCTCACACGCGACCGGTTCGGGATCAAGCCGCTCTACTACCGCGACGTCGACGGCGAGCTCTCGTTCGCATCCGAGCTCGACGCGCTTCCCAGAGGCGAGCTCGATCTCGACGCGCTCGAGGCGTTCCTGGCCACGAACACTGTCCCGTCGCCGCTCTCGATCTTCCGGGAGATCCGCAAGCTCCCACCGGGGCATACGCTGACCTGGGAGGACGGACGGATCGCACTCGAGCGGTTCGCCCGGCCCGGCCCGCTTGCCGAGCGCACCGGCGCCGACGAGGCCGAGCTGCTCGAGGAGTGCCGTGCGCGGTTGCGCGACTCCGTCCGGGCCCACCTCGTCTCGGACGTCCCGGTCGGTGTGCTCCTGTCCGGCGGCGTCGACTCGGGGACGTTGACCGCGCTCGCCGCCGGGGAGAGCTCGGAGCCCGTCCGCACGTTCTCGGTCGGGTTCGAGGAGCAGTCGTTCGACGAGCTCGACAACGCGCGGGCGGTCGCGGCCCGCTACGGCACCCGGCATCGGGAGCTCGTCCTGCGACCGGACGCGGCGCTGCTCCTGCCCGCGATCGCCGACGCCTTCGACGAGCCCTTCGCAGACTCCTCGGCGCTCCCGACATACCTCGTCGCGCGCCTCGCGTCGGAGGACGTGAAGGTGACGCTCTCGGGCGAGGGCGGCGATGAGCTGTTCGGCGGCTACTACACCTATGCCGCCGATCTCCTGGCGGAGCGGGTCGGCGGGATCGCCTCGCTCGCGCGGCCGGCGATCGAGCTGCTTCCCTCGTCGTCCCGGCGGGTCAGCTTCGACTACCGGGCGAAGCGGTTCGCGCGCGCCGCGCACCTGCCGCCGCTCGAGCGGCACGAGGGCTGGAAGGAGATCTTCTCGGCCGACGCCCGTGCGGAGCTGACGGGGCGGCGTCACGGCTTCGACCCGGTCTCGCTCGAGCGCGCGCGGTTCGCGGAGACCGCCGGCCACGAGCTGCTGGCGCGCCTGCAGGACGTCGATCTCGGCGGCTACCTCGTCGACGACCTGCTCGTGAAGACCGACCGCAGCTCGATGGCCTGGTCGCTCGAGACTCGCGTCCCCTTCCTGGACACGGTGGTCGCGAACTTCGCGTTCTCGCTGCCCACGCGCCACAAGGTCAGATGGCTGGACAAGAAGCGGCTGCTGCGCAGGGCGGTCGAGCCGCTGCTGCCGCGCCGGGTCGTACACGGGCGGAAGCGCGGCTTCTCGATCCCCGCAGCGGCCTGGCTGCGCGGCGAGCTCGAGCCGTTCGCACGCGAGACGCTCTCGGCGGAGACGGTGCGCCGGCAGGGCTATCTCCGCCCCGAAGCGGTGACGCGCGTGCTCAACGACCACGTCGCGGGCCGCGAGGACCTGTCGCGCCAGCTCTGGGGGCTGCTTGCCTTTACCCTCTGGTACGAGCGCCACGTCGAGGGCGTCAGACGCGACGTCTCGCTGCCCGACGTGGTGGCGGAGTCGGGGCAGAGGCGATGAAGGTCTGGATCGACATGACGGCGAGCGCCCATCCGCTCGTCTTTCGGCCGCTCGTCGAGATCCTCGAAGCACGCGGTGACGCGGTCGAGATCACGGCGCGCGACTACGCCCAGACGCTTCAGCTGATCGAGCAGCACGGGATGGCCGCGACCGTCGTCGGCCACCACGGCGGACGGTCCCGGGCCGGCAAGGCGCGGCAGATGACGGCTCGCCTGAGGGCCCTGCGCCGCTGGGCGCGCGGCAGGGGATTCGACCTCGCGCTCGCGCACGGCTCGCACGAGCTGACGATCACGGCGCGCCGGCTCGGCATCCCGAGCGCGACCACCTTCGACTACGAGTGGGCCTGGCTCCAGCATCAGCTCGGCTGCCGCGCCGCGACACGGGTCGTCGTCCCGGACTCGATCCCGATCGACCGCCTGGCCCACTACGGCGCCGCCCCGCCGAAGCTCGTCCAGTACCCCGGACTGAAGGAGGAGTACTACCTGGCCGACTTCGAGCCCGACCCGACGGTGCTCGCCGACTGGCAGATCGACCCGGCCCGGACGCTCGTCGTCCTGCGCCCACCTCCCGACGTCTCGCTCTACCACCGCCACTCGAACCCGCTCTTCCCGCAGACGCTCCACCATCTCGGCAGCCTCGAGACCGTGCACGCCTTCGTGATCCCGCGCACCGCGGAGCAGCGCGACTACGTGCGCTCGCTGTCGCTGCCGTCGGTGATCGTCCCCGACGGCGCCGTCGACGCACAGAGCCTGATCGCGCTCGCCGACCTGGTCGTCTCCGCGGGCGGGACGATGAACCGCGAGGCGGCCGCGCTCGGCGTGCCGGTGTACACGACCTACGGCGGGCGGCTCGGCGGCGTCGACGAGGAGCTGATTCGCCAGGGACGCCTGCGACCGCTCACCGATCCCCGCGCCCTCGAGCTCGCCAAGCGCCGGCCGGAGAGCGGGCAGCGGATCAGCCGCAACCCGGCCGACCTGCTCGCGCTCCTCCTCTCGGCCCTCACTGCCTGACCGGGCCGCGGGGCTACACCTCAGGCGGCCGCCACCACCCGCAGGACGTCGTCGCCGTACCGTTCGAGCTTCACCGGGCCGACGCCGGCGATCTCTGCCAGCTCCTCGCGCGACCCCGGCCGCGCATCGGCGATCGCGGCGAGCACCCGGTTGTGGAAGACGTGGAACGGAGGCACGTCCTCGCGCTGCGAGCAGTCACGTCGCCAGGCGGTCAGCGCGTCGTAGAGCGCCGGGTCGGTATCAGCCGGCGGAGACGTCGCCGGTTCCCGCTCCGGTGACCCTGCAGGTGCGCCGGCCGAGCGATCGACCTCGGTCGCAGCGAGCGCTTCCTCGAGCGCCGCATACAGCTCGTCCCCGAACCGTCCCAGGCGCCCCGGCCCCAGGCCATGGATCGCCGAGAGCTCGCCCGGGCCGGTGGGCCGTCTGGCGACGAGCTCGTCGATCGTGCGGTCCGGGAAGATCACGTAGGCGGGGACCCCCTCCGATCGGGCCCGGTCGCGTCGCCAGCGCCGCAGCGACTCGGCCGCCGGGGATGTGTTGCGTGCCCGCCTTTCTCCGTTCGAGTGCGTCCGAGAGCCGGCCGGCCTGGCTTCGACTCCGAGCTCGGCGAGAAACGGGCTCGGCGCTCGCGACCAGGTGATCGCCAGGATGCGCCTCGCGCGCGTGATCCCGACGTAGAAGAGGCGGCGTTCCTCGGCCTGCTCCTCGGGCGTCCGGGCGAGCCGGGACGGCAGCTCCTTCTCGTCGAGCCTGGGCAGGAAGACCGCGTCGAACTCGAGCCCCTTTGCCCGGTGGTAGGTGAGCAGGTGGACGCCTCGCGCTCCGTCACCGCCCGGGTCGAACCGACGGCGCAGCTCCGCGACGAAGCCGGCGCCGGTGAGGTCGCCGTCGTCGAGCTCCGCTGCGAGCCGCACCAGGCGGGCAAGGTCGGCCTGGCGGGTCAGCTCGCGTTCACCGAGCTTGTCCGGGAGGGAGTGCAGCATCCCCGCCTCCTCGGCGAGGTTCCGTACCCGGCCCGCGAGCCCCGGCGATCCGTCGCGCTCGAGCAGGCGCAGCAGCCGCCGCGCCGCCTCCCGCGCAAGCAGCGACGAGCCCTGGAACGGGATCCCGGCGTCGTGAAAGACCTCCTCGAAGTCGGCCAGGCGGGCGTTCGTGCGGCAGAGGAGCGCCGTCTCCTCGAGCGGGACGCCCTCCGCGCCGAGCCGTTCCAGCTCGGCAGCGATCCAGGCGCTTTCCGCCTCGGGCGTCGCGAACGGCCGTATCAGCGGCTCGGGCCCCTCCTCGCGGGTCGCGCGAAGCACCTTCTCGGCGCCGCCGAGCCGGGGCACAAGCCTGTTCGCGAGCGCCAGCACCTGCGGCGAGGAGCGGTAGTTGTCCTCGAGCCGGACGACCTCTGCGTGCGGAAAGCGCTGCCCGACGCCGAGCAGCCAGCGTGGCGAGGCGCCTGTGAAGGCGTAGATCGACTGGTAGTCGTCACCGACGACGCAGAGGTCGTCGCGCGGCCCGAGCCACTGGTCGAGCAGCGCCTGCTGGAGCAGGTTCACGTCCTGGTACTCGTCGACCGTGAAGGCGCGGTAACGGTCACGGAAGGTCGCGCGGACGCGCTCGTCTTCCTCGAAGAGCCGGAGCGCGAGCTCGAGCAGGTCCTCGAAGTCGATCTCCCCGCGCTCCTGCTTGCGTCGCTCGTACTCCCGGTAGACGGTGGCCATCAGGTCGGCCGGAATCGGCGGCTCGTGCGGGCCGAGCGAGGCCCGGTAGCGATCGGGCCCGATCCGCTGCGACTTCGCCCATTCGATCTCGGTGGCGAGGTCGCCGGCAGGCCGGAAGCGGAACGGCGGCGGCAGGGTGTTGGCGATCTGGCGCAACAGCAGGGCCTTGCTGGGCAGGATCCGGCCTGCCGAGCCGGGCGCGAAGTAACGGAGCTGCGCGAGGGCCGCCGAGTGGAACGTACGGGCCGACACACCGGAGACGCCGAGCGCGGCGAGCCGCGACTTCATCACACCCGCGGCCTTGTCGGTGAAGGTGACGGCGAGGATCTCCGCCGGCCCGAACGCGCCCGAGGCGACCTGGTGCGCGATCCGACGGGTGATCGTCGTCGTCTTCCCGGAGCCCGCCCCGGCGAGGATGCAAACGGGCCCGCGAACCGCCTCCGCGGCACGCCGCTGCTCCGGATTCAGCCCGTCGAGAACGTCCACCGAGCCACCCTAACGGCGCCCCCGGCCGGAATTGCGCCGACTTCGCGACGGAACTGTGCCGCAACGGTGAAAAGAGTGGAAAATTCAGCGGTGCGACGGCTCAACCGTCAGATCGGCGGATTGACGCCGCGAGCGCGGGCTTCGCCCGTGCTCGTTCACCAGCGCTCTACGCGAGCGGCCTTCCCCCCGGCAAGGAAACGCCGCGCGGCGAAGCCGCGCAAGTTTCCGTGCCGCTAGTGGAGAGTGTCTTCGAGCACGGCAGAGCCGATGCGCTTCGGTCCCGAGACCATCTGCCTGAGCTTCGCGGTCACGCCGAGCATGTCGTTCTCGGCAACGAGGCGCGCGAGCTCGGAGAGCTCGTCCTCGAGCCAGACGCCGTCGATCGGCGCCCGCGCGGCGCGGGTGATCTTCGGGTGAGAGGTCGGGCCCCGCTCCTCGCCGTCGTTCCAGAGCTCCTCGTGCATCTTCTCCCCCGCCCGGGAGCCGACGTACTCGATCCTGATCTCGTCCTCGGTGCGGCCGGAGAGCTCGATCATCTGCCGCGCCAGGTCAAGGATCTTCACGGGCTTGCCCATGTCGAGCACGTACACCTGGCCACGACCGCCCATCGCGCCGGACTGGATGACGAGCGACGCGGCCTCGGGGATCGTCATGAAGTACCGCGTCATCTCCGGGTTCGTCACCGTGACCGGGCCGCCACGCTCGATCTGGCGGCGGAAGATCGGGATCACCGATCCCGAGGAGCCGAGCACGTTCCCGAACCGCACGGCCACGAAACGGGTGGCCACGTCGCCCCGCTGGGCGAACGACTCGACGATCCACTCGCACACGGCCTTCGACTGGCCGAGCAGGTTCTTCGGGTTGGCGGCCTTATCGGTCGAGATGAAGACGAAGCGCTCGACGCCGAACTCGACCGAGACCTGCGCGATCACCCTGGTCGCGAGCACGTTGTTCGTGACCGCCTGCAGCGGGTTCGTCTCGAGCATCGGCACGTGCTTGTAGGCGGCGGCGTGGAAGACCACGTCGGGCGGGTACCGCTCGAAGACCTGCCGCATCTTGGCCGCGTCGCCGCAGTCGGCGAGGATCGGCAGCACGGCGGTGAAGTTCCGCTCGTCGACGAGCTCTCGCTGCATCTCGTAGAGCGACGACTCGGCCTGCTCGACGAGGACGAGCTTCGCCGCGCCGAGCTTGACGACCTGGCGGCAGAGCTCGGAGCCGATCGAGCCGCCCGCTCCGGTGACGAGCACCGTGCGGTCGCGGATGTACTTGGCGACAGCTTCGAGGTCGACCTCGACCTGCTCGCGCCCGAGCACGTCCTCGACCTGTACCGAGCGGATCTGCCCGGCGAGGTTGACGTCGCCGGAGATCAGCTCGTGCAGGCTGGGCAGCGTCTTGACGGAGATCCCCTCGGCCCGAGTCATCTCGACGATCTTCCGCCGCAGGTCGCCCGGGGCGGACGGCATCGCGATCAGGACCTCGTCCGGCCGGTGGTCGCGCAGGATGTGCGCGAGCTCGTCCGTCGTCCCGAGCACCCGCACGCCGAGGATGCGGACGTTCTTCTTGCGCGGGTCGTCGTCGACGAACCCGACCGGTGTCGAGGTGAGACCGCGATTGCGCTGCATCTCGCGGACGAGCATCTGGCCCGCGTCGCCGCCGCCGGCGATCAGCACCTTCTTGCCGCGGGCAACGATCCCGCCCGTCGGCCGTTCGATCAGCGAGCGGGCGAGTAGCCGCGTCCCCGCGACGAAGGCGAGCAGGAGCAGAAAATCCAGCGAGATGATCGACTTCGGCAGGCGCGAGGTCTGAGCCGGCGGAAACGCGTACAGGACGAGGTCGGAGAGCAGGCAGGCCGCGGTGACGCCGCGGAGGGCGCCCCACATGTCACGGGTCGAGACGTAGCGCCACCAGCGGTTGTAGAACCCGAACAGCGCGAAGACGGCGAGCTTGATCGCGATCACGGCCGCGACGACCTTCCAGGAGAGGAGGTGCTCGTAGTAGCGGGGGACCGCCTTGTCGAAGCGGAGGAAGAAGGCGAGCTGCCACGCTCCGGCGATCAGCAACCCGTCGGCGACGAACTGCCACAGCCGGTGCCGGTTGATCGGGAAGCTGCTCAAGCGCTGACCAGGCTGGAGGCCTGCCTGAGCACGTCGACGACGGTCGCCTGCTGCTCCTCGCTGATCCCGCCCCACATCGGTAGGCACAGGTTCTCACGTGCCGCCCGCTCCGTCTCGGGAAAGTCACCTTCGTCGTGGCCCAGGTAGCGCAGTGCCGGCTGGAGGTGGAGCGGCGGCTCGTAGTAGGAGGCGAACCCGATCCCGGCCTCGGCGAGCGCGGCCGCGAGCCGGTCGCGCTCGAACGAGCGGACGCAGTACATGTGGTAGACGTGGCCCGGCTCGTCCTGCGGCAGCTCGGCGACCTCGGCGAGCCCGAGCTCGGCGTAGTGCGCGGCGGCGGCGCGCCGGGCGGCGTTCCACCCGTCGAGGCGAGGCAGGAAGATCCGCAGCATCGCGGCCTGGAGCGCGTCGAGGCGGGAGTTGTAGCCGATGTACTCGAACTCCTTCTTGGCGCGGGATCCGTGGAAGCGCAGCATCCGGATCCGCTCGGCGAGGTCGGCGTCGTTCGCGGCGATCAGCCCGCCGTCACCGAGGGCGAACAGGTTCTTGGTCGGGAAGAAGCTGAAGGTCGACGCGATGCTGGTGGCGATCCCGGACGCGCCGAACGCCTGGGCGGCGTCCTCGACGAGCGGCAGCCCGAACCGGCGGAGCTCCTCGACCGGCGCCGGCCGGCCGAACAGGTGCACCGGCATGATCGCCTTCGTCCGCGGGGTGATCCGCGGCTCGACCTCTGCAGGGTCGAGGTTGAGGGTGCCGGGGTCGATGTCCGCGAACACGGGAGTCGCGCCGGTCCGGGCGATCGCCTCGGCGGTCGCGTAGAACGTGAACGATGGGCAGACGACCTCGTCGCCGGCGCCGATTCCGAGCGCGTCCAGGACGAGCACGATCGCGTCGGTGCCGTTGGCGACCCCGATCGTCTCCCCGGTGCCGAGATACTCGGCCGCCTCGCGCTCGAACCCCTCGACCTCGGGCCCGAAGATGAACCGCCCACTCTCGAGCGTCCGCGCGAAGGCGGCTTTCAGCTCGGGGACGAGGGGCGCGTACTGCGCCTTGACGTCAACGTGAGGAATCGGAGGCACTACGTGCAATGGTAATCGAGCGGCGGCGGCGTATCACCCAATACGCCACGAACAGCACGATTCCCGCCACGACGGCGTACTCGACATACCGGAAGCCGTGGTCGAACCTGCTCCAGCTCGAGCCGAGCGCCCAGCCCGCGCCGGCGAGCGCGAAACACCAGGCGGCGCTCCCGATCGCGGTCAGGATCGTGTAGCGGCGGAGAGGCGCCTCGAACACGCCGGCGGGGATCGACACGAACGAGCGGGCGACCGGTGTCACCCGGCCGAGCAGCACCGCCCAGCTCTCCCAGCGCTCGAACCAGCGCTCGGCCCGCGCGAGGCGCTCCGGCCCGAGGTGGAGCCAGCGCCCATGCCGTTCGAGGAACGGCCTGCCCCCGTAGAAGCCGATCGCCCAGCCGCCGAGCGCGCCGACCAGGTATCCGAGGGTGCCGGCGATCGCGATCGCGAGATAGGCGCTCGTGCCGGTCCTGCCGGTGCCGAGCACGTCGAGGCTGGCGGTGAGCGCCCCCGAGGCGAGCGCCCCGCCGTAGAGCATCACCAGCTCGCTGGCCGCGGGAAAGACGGCATCCACCGCCATCAACAGGAACACGGCCCACACGCCGTGGTGGGCGAGGAACGACGTCACTGCCTGACCTTATCCGGACCGCGTGAGCCGCGTGTGAGAGAGGACGGACGCGGTCAGGCCCAGACCTTCACGTCGCGGTAGAGCGTGTCGCGCTGGACGGGAATCTTGCCGAGCCCCCGGATCGTGCGGACGAAGTCGTCGGTCGAGGCGCGATAGGTGGTGCCGGCGGCCGAGACGACGTTCTCCTCGATCATGATCGAGCCCAGGTCGTCGGCGCCGAACTCGAGTGCGACCTGGCCGATCTTCATCCCCTGTGTCACCCAGCTCGACTGGATGTGGTCGACGTTGTCGAGGTAGATGCGGGAGACGGCCTGGGTGAGCAGGTAGTCGAACGAGGTCGGCATCGTCTCGTGGGGGACGGCGGCGCCGAGCCGGTTGCCGTCGTTCTGGAACGTCCAGGAGATGAAGGCGCGGAAGCCGCGGGTCTCGTCCTGGAGGTCGCGAATCCTGCGCATGTGCTCGACCCGCTCGGCGACGGTCTCGACGTGCCCGTACATCATGGTCGCGGTCGTCGACATCCCGAGCCGGTGGGCGTGGCGCATCACGTTCAGCCACTCCGCCGACTTGGTCTTCTTCGGAGCGATGATCTCGCGGACGCGGTCGACGAGGATCTCGCCGCCCCCGCCCGGGATCGAGTCGAGGCCGGCGTCGCGGAGCCGGGTCAGCGTGTCCGGGACCGAGAGACGCGAGCGGCGCGCGATGTGCTGGATCTCGGGCGGGGAGAGTGCGTGCAGGTGGATCCGGTACCGGCCCTTGATCGAACGGAAGAGGTCCTCGTAGTAGTCGATCCCCAGATCCGGGTGATGGCCGCCCTGCATGAGGAGGCCGGTGCCGCCGAGGGCCAGCGTCTCCTCGATCTTCTTGAAGATCACCGGCTTCGGGAGCAGGTAGCCCTCACGCCGGTCGCCCGGGCGGCGGTAGAAGGCGCAGAAGTCGCAGTCGGTGACGCAGACGTTCGTGTAGTTGACGTTCCGGTCGACGATGAACGTGATCCGCGTGGGATCGGTGCGGCGCGCGCGCAGCTCGTTGGCGGCGCGTCCGATCGCGACGAGGTCGCGCGACTCGAGCAGTGTCAGAGCCTCGGAGTCGGTGATGCGCTCGCCGGCGAGCGCCTTCTCGACGATCGGCGCGCTCGCAGGCCCGGCCTCCGCGACGGCCATCAGACGGCGGCTCCGGCCGCGCCTGCGGTCACGAACCGCAGCTCGGGGACCTCGTCGAGCTCGCCGACGTCGCGGGCGAGCTCGAGGAACGTATAGAGGCCTGCACGCTCGCGCGGGCCGAAGCGATAGCGGAGCTTCTCGAAGTAGCGCGCCAGGAACCCGGGGGGGTAGCCGTAGCGCTCCGCAGCCTCGAAAGCGAGCGTCTCCGGCTCGGCGCGCGCGGCACGGATCGACTCGACGAGCGCCTCCTCGAGCTCGAGCAGTCCGGGGTGCGGCGGCAACGGCGCGGCCCAGACGGCGAACACCATCGGTAGCCCCGTCCGCTCGAGCCACAGCCTGCCGAGGTCGTGGTGCGGGGTCGGGTCCTCGAAGGCCGACTCGAGGGCAGCGTCCCCGATCAGCAGCTTCGCGTCGGCCTCCTCCCCGAGCGGGACATGACGGGCCGCCGGCAGCAGCACCTTCGTCAGCACGACCGAGGTCGCGGACTCGGGCGTGATCGCGACGGTCTGGATGCTGTCGAGCGGGAGCTTCGAGATCAGCTGGATCGAGTCGACGGCACCCTCCGACGAGACGCACAGCCGCGGCAACAGCAGCAGCGAGTCGGCATGGCGGGCGTACTCGATCGACGAGATCGGCGCGGTGTCGATCTCCCCGGCGACGAGCCGGCGGTTGAGGTCGGTCGGGACGCCGGTGACCTCCTCGTAGACGGCGTCGACCCGGTAGAAGACCGGCGCCATGTTGGCGTAGGCGATGCGGCCGAGCCTGATCATCGCGCCTGACGAACGTGTGAGAGGTCGTCCACCGGGATCAGCCCCATCGCCGCAACTCGGTGTACAGGGTGTCCCGCTGTACCGGGATCCGGCCGGCGGCCTGGACGGTGCGCACCAGCTCGTCGAGCTTCTGCTCGGTGCCGGTGGTCGAGCCGGCGGCGCGGAAGATCTCCTCGCGCACGATCGTCCCCTGCACGTCGTTCGCGCCGAAGTGCAGCGCGACCTGGGCGACCGGCAGCGTCAGCGAGATCCAGTACGCCTTGATGTTCGGGATGTTGTCGAGCATCAGCCGCGAGACCGCCAGCATCTTCAGGTCGGCGGCGCCGGTCTGGAAGGCGAAGCCGCGCCGCTCGAAGACGGTGTTCTGCGGGTGGAAGGCGAGCGGGATGAAGGCGAGGAAGCCGCCGGTGCGATCCTGCTGGTCGCGCAGCCGGAGCAGGTGCTCGATCCGCTCCTCGTAGGTCTCGACGTGGCCGTAGAGGAGGGTGCAGTGCGTCGGGATGCCGAGCTGGTGAGCGGTGTCGTGGACGTGGAACCAGATGTCGGGATGCTCCTTGCCCGGCGCGACGAGGCGACGGACCCGGTCGGCGAACACCTCGGCGCCGCCGCCGGTGAGCGCTCCGAGCCCCGCGTCCTGCAGCTCGCGCAGCACCTGCTCGTGCGACAGCCCCGAGAGCGTCGTCATGTGGTGGATCTCGGAGGCCGTGTAGCACTTGAGGAACACGTCCGGGAGGGCGTCGTGGAGCTTGCCGATCGTGTCGCGGTAGAAGTCGAAGCCGACGTGCGGGTTCTCGCCGTTGACCATGTGGATCTCGGTGAAGGCGGTGAGCTCGCGCTGCGCGAGGGCGTCGGCGACCAGCTCGTCCGGGGTCGTCGTGTAGGCGTGCTCCTGCCGCTGGGTGGCGGCGAAGGCACAGAACTTGCACTTCACGCGGCAGACGTTCGTCTGGTTCAGGTACACGTTCTGGACGAAGAAGACGCGATCGTCGCCACCCCGGAGACGGCGCGCGAGGTCGGCGAGCTCGCCGAGCGCGAGCAGGTCGTCGGACTCGATCAGCGCGAGCCCGTCCTCGAGATCGAGCCGCTCCGCGGCCTCGACCTTGTCGCGGATCCGCTCGAGCGTGGTGTCGACGGCGACCGCCATCACGAGGCGCGGTCCACGACCGCGTAGGTCAGGGCTTCCAGCTCGGAACGCCGCGCGGCGCCTCCGACCAGCGATCGGGCCTTGGCGGCATAGGCGAGGGCGGCCTCACGGGACCGGACGAGGGCGTCGGTCGCCGCGACGCGGACGAGCGCCCCCTCGAGCGGCCCGCCGGCGAGCGCGCTGCGGACGGCGTCGTCCTGCTGGGCGGCGAGCAGCAGCGGCATCGTCGGCGTCCCCTCGCGCAGATCGGTGCCCGGGATCTTCCCGGTCTCCTGCGTCTGTCCGGCGCAGTCGAGGATGTCGTCGGCGATCTGGAACGCGATCCCGAGCGCCAGGCCGTAGGCGCCGAGCTCGGAGTCGCCGCCCGAGCCCAGCCGGCAGGCGGCCTCGAACAGCTTCCCGGTCTTGAGGGCGCAGCGGTCGAGATACGCGTCGATGGTCGTGTCCGGCTTCCTGGTCTGGCTGCGCTGCATCGCCTCGCCGCGCGCGAGCGACAGGCAGGCATCGGCCAGGGTCGCCACCGCGACCGGGTCGTCGGTCGCGGCCAGCTCGGCGAAGGCGCACGCGAACAGGTAATCCCCTGCGGAAAGGGCCGCCCCCGCACCGAACACGGACCACGCGGAGGGGATGCCTCGACGCATGCGCGCTCCGTCGACGAGGTCGTCGTGGACGAGCGTCGCCATGTGGACGAGCTCGGTCGCGACGCCGGCCGCGAGCGGCGGCTCACTCTCGCCGTCGGGAGCCGAGAGGAAGCAGAGCAGGGGGCGCAGCCGCTTGCCCCCGGCGGCGAGCGCCTCCCCGGCGACCGCAGCCGCAAACCCCTCGCGCCGCTCGACCGCCTGCGAGAGGCGAGCCTCGAGCTCGGCCATGTAGACCGCGAGCCCCGGCGTCGCGTCAACCACGGCCAGGGTATTCATGCCGCAGTTCCGGTGTGGAGTGCGACGATCGAGCCGGCGAGCAGGCGAAAGCGCACGTCGGCGAAGCCCGAGCGCCGGAGCATCCCCGCCAGCTCCTCGGCGGCGGGGAAGCGGGCAACGGACGCCGGCAGGTAGCTGTAGGCGGCTCCTCCGGGCACGAGGCGCCCCAGCCGCGGCACGAGGCGGTCGAACCAGAGCGCGAAGAACGGCCGCAAGACGCCACGCGCGCGCGTGATCTCGAGGATCGCGAGCCTGCCGCCGGGGCGAAGCACGCGGCGGAGCTCGCTCAGCCCCCGCTCGAGGTCGGCGACGTTGCGGATCCCGAACCCGATCGTCGCGGCGTCGAATGCGCCGTCGTCGAACGGGAGCGCGAGCAGATCGCCCTCGACCCAGTCGATCGAGGCGGTCTTCCGCCCGGCGCGCTCGAGCATCCGGGGCGAGAAGTCGAGGCCCGTGACGGAGCCCGCCCCGGCGCGGAGATCCGCGAGCGCGAGGTCGCCCGTCCCGCAGGCGGCGTCGAGGACGCGATCGCCCGGCGAGACCGCGGCGGCGGCGGCCAGCCGGCGCCAGCGCAGGTCGAGGCCGCCCGTCATCACGCGGTTCATCACGTCGTAGACCGGCGCGATCCGGTCGAACATCGTCCGAACAGCGTCAGGCGCGAGCGTCACAGTTCACCAGCCTAGACGGTCGATGCCACGAGAGCGGCTGCATTCGGGCCGTCGCGCAGCGGCCGAGCCCCCACCGCTGCTACTTCCCGCCCCGCGACGCCTCGAGGAACGCCGCCAGCTCGGTCAGGTTCTTCGTTCCCTGGCTCGCGAAGATCGGCATCGGGCTACCCTGGGTCACGCAAGAGGGGCATTTGAGATGGGCTATCTGGAAGCCGACGCCCTTGTGCTTGGCCCCTTCGGCGGTCAGGTCCGGCGCTCCGAGATTGCTGTTGCCGTCCCCGTTGTAGGTGTGGCAATTCGCGCAGCCGACGACCGCGAACAGCTTGGCGCCGGCCAGGGCTTGCGGGTTGTGGGCGAAGCCCTCCTTCTGCGCCCACGTCTGGACGTGCGTGAGCAGCTCCGTCCCGAGCGCCTCCTTGGCCACGGCGCCCCTGTAGGTGAGGATGCCCATCGAGAGCACGACGAGGACGAATGCGACGAGCGCGACCGGGCGGCGCAGCGGGCGGCGCTCGGCACGGACGTCGATGAACGGCATCGCCATCAGCAGGAGCAGCAGGATCGTCGGGATCCCGACGGTGGCGAGGATCACCGACGCTGGCCATTTGAAGATCCGCAGCAGGTAGAAGAGAAAGTAGAAGTACCAGTCGGGCCGCGGGACGAAGCTGAACGTCCCCGGGTCGGCCGGAGCGTCGTAGAGCTTGCCGAGCCAGCCGGACGCGGTGTTCGCATGGTTCCCGGGAACCGACCACTTCCAGACGACCGCGAGGCCGATGATCACGGCCACGACGACGAGCGACATGATCGTGTCGTGGAGCATCGCGTAGGGGTAGAACGGCTTCCCCCGCTCCCTGACGTCTTCCTTGTACTGCTTGAAGACCTTCTGGCGCTCGGTGACGCGGTCCTCAGCCACGCGCGCCTCCGCTCGGGTCGTGGCTCGCTGCCGGCTGACCGCTGCCGTTCGAGGCGGGCTCGGACGGCGCGGGCGGCGGCCCGTTGCCGGCGGCGTCCTTCGACCAGGGCGGCGAGGTGACCCCGAGCCGGATCACGAGGTACAGGTGGAGGCCGATCAGACCGGCGATGGCGACGGGCAGCATCAGCATGTGGATCGCGTAGAACCGGCTGAGCGTGTCCCCGTTGATGTACGTCCCCCCCTGGAGGAACTGGGCTATGAACGGGCCCAGGAACGGCGCCGTCCCGTTCAGGTTGATCCCGACCGTGGTCGCCCAGTAGGAGGTCTGGTCCCACGGCAGCAGATAGCCGGTGAAGCCCTCTGCGAGAGCGAGCGCGAGCAGCAGCACCCCGATCAGCCAGTTCAGCTCGCGCGGGTACTTGTAGGCCCCGAACAGGAACACCCGCCCCATGTGCAGGAACATCAGGATGATGAACACCGAGGCCCCCCACTTGTGCATCCCGCGCACGAGCCAGCCGGCCCACACGTCGTTCGTGATGTGCTGGATCGACGGGTACGCCGTCGTCGGGCCCGGCACGTAGTACATCGCCAGCACGATGCCGGTCACCGCCTGCACGATGAACGCGGTCAGCGTCGCCGAGCCGAGCGTCTGGAACCAGTCGACGTCGCCCGGGACCTTGCGGAAGAGGAAATAGCGGATCGCGCCGACGAGGCCCGAGCGCTCCTCGAGCCAGTCGACCGGATACAGGATCCGCTCCTGGCGTGACGGGCCGCGGGCTGCCATCAGTGGGGAGGCTGGATCGGGTAGAGCCAGGACTCGAGCCCGGTCACGTGCTCCCCGGGGTACGCGTAGGTCGTCGCATGGATCTTCGCGTGGGCTCCCGTTCCCGTGACGTGGGAGACCGAGAACGGGTTCCCCACGAACAGGTGGCCGTCGATGATCGAGAACGAGTAGCGATCGAGGGCGCGTACCGGCGGGCCGGCGGTGCGATTGCCTTCGGTGTCGTACTGCCCACCGTGACAGGGGCAGCCGAAGCCCGACGGAGTGACCGGGATCAGCGTCACGTCCTTGTAGGTCGCCTGCTTCTTGACGTTGGTCTCACCGTTCGGCTCGACCGGGCAGCCGAGATGCGCGCAGTGGTTCGAGATGATCGTGAAGCTCGGCTGCTTCCCGAGCAGCCCGTTGTTCCGGACGAACGCGGTCCTGCGCGAGACGACCCCCTGCGCCGGGTCGGACATGAAGGTGGTGATCAGGTACTCACCCTGGGGAAAGTCCTCGATCGGGCCGAGATCGTGGTGCTTGACACCCTGCTTGAGGAAGGCCGGCCCGATCATGAATCCGAGCACCGGCAGAGTGACCAGGCCGCCGATCACGCCGCCGAGGCCGAGCGTCGAGAGCTCGAGGAAGATCGAGCGGGACATCGGCTCGTCGGGACGGAGATCGGCGAGGGCGGGTCTCGGGGTCGGCGCCGGGCGGCGCGCAGGGCGCGTCTCGGGCTCGACCTCGGGCGCCTCGGTCAGGTCGGTTCCCCTGACGAGGTCGCGAACCCAGAGAAAGACGAACGCGGCGGTGATCAGGCCGCCGAGGACGACGATCGGCCACGAGACGACCACGCCGACGAGCAGGACGACGACGCCCACGGCGAAGCCGACCGGCCAGAGGCTCGGGCCCGGAACGTGCGGATGTTCACGGCTCGGTTCCAAGTCTCCTCGCAACAAATATCACAAGAGACGGCTCCGTCACTCGGTCAACGGAACGGGTCTCGAACTATGCCCAAACCTCGGTCGCCACGTCAGGGGAGCCGTCGGATGCCGTACTCGTCCCAGCGGCGGTCGACGAGCTCGCGGACCTCGTCGCTCATCTCGATCTCGGCCGGCCAGGGCCGTGCACCCTCCTCGGGCCACTTCGCCGTCGCGTCGATCCCGAGCTTCCCGCCGACGAATTGCCTTGCCGTCGCGTGGTCGAGGTGGTCGGCCGGCCCGGAGCCGAGCTCGAGGTCGCGGGCCGGGTCGACGTTCGCGCCGGCGTAGAAGGCGACCTGGGCGTAGTCGTGGGGATCGACGTGCGCGTCGACGACGATGATCGTCTTCGTCAGCGAGAGCAGCCCGAGCCCCCAGACCGCGTGCATGACCTTCCGCGCATGCGCCGGGTAGGCCTTGCGGATCGAGACGATCGCGCAGTTGTGGAACGCGCCGGCGACGGGCAGGTCGTAGTCGACGATCTCGGGGACGGACGCGCGGATCGCGGGCAGGAAGATCCGCTCGGTCGCCTTCCCGAGCCACGCATCCTCCTGCGGCGGCTTGCCGACCACGATCGAGGGGTAGATCGCGCCGCGGCGCATCGTCATCGCGCTCAGATGGAAGACGGGAAACGGCTCGGCGGCGGTGTAGAAGCCCGTGTGGTCGCCGAACGGCCCCTCCTCGACCAGGTCGCCGGGCTCGACGTAGCCCTCGAGCACGATCTCTGCGTTCGCGGGCACCTCGAGATCGACGGTCACGCCCTTGACGACCTCGACGGCCTCGCCGCGGAGGAAGCCGGCGAACATCAGTTCGTCGATGTGCTTCGGCAGCGGAGCGCTGGCGCTGTACGTGGTGATCGGGTCGAGGCCGAGCGCGACCGCGACCTCGAGCCGCCCGTTCGCGAACAGGTAGTCGGAGCGCCCGTCCTTGTGCAGCTGCCAGTGCATCGCGGTCTCGCGCGGGCCGAGCACCTGGAGGCGATACATGCCCACGTTGCGCCCGCCGGTGCGTGGATCGGCGGTGATCACCGCGGGCAGCGTGATGAACGGCGCCGCATCGCCGGGCCAGCAGGTCTGCACCGGAAGCAGCCCCAGGTCGACCTCGTCGCCGCGGAGCACGATCTCCTGGCACGCGCCCCGACGGACGGCGCTCGGCCGGGAGTCGGCGATCGACTTCAGCTGCCTGAGCCCGCGCAGCTTGTCGGCCAGGCCAGCGGGCGGCTGCATCTCGAGCACGTCGGCGAGCCGGGCCGCGACCTCGTCGAGGCTCGCGGCGCCGAACGCGAGGCACATCCGCCGCTCGCTGCCGAACTGGTTCACGAGCAGCGCATGCTCGCTCCCCACCGGCCGCTCGAACAGGAGCGCCGGCCCTCCGGCCTTGACGGTGCGATCGACGATCTCGGTCACCTCGAGCTGCGGGTCGACTTCCGCGCCGACGCGCACGAGCTCCCCCTCTCGCTCGAGCAGCTCGATCCACTCGCGCAGGTCCGACGGAGGGGCCATGCCCGCCGCCCCTAGTACGGGCGCGGCCGGCGGGCCTTGCGCCGATGACTCGCCGAGCGCACGAGCTCGCCGAGCCCGATCACGGCGAGGAACACCAGGCCGACGATCAGCATGCCGAGGATGATGTTGCGGCCGTCGCTGGCGGCGTCGAGGATCACGGCGGGATCGTAGCGGCAGCCGGCCGCTATCCCATCCGGCCGGCGTGGAGGCGGAGCGCGCCCGCGATCGCTTCGCCGGAGGGGTCCCCCCCGAGGGCGCGGGCCGCGTCGACCCACGCAGCGCCCTCGCCGTCGGCGCCGACGGCCCGCAACGACGCGCAGCGTGAGATCAGCTCCGCCATCGCCGCGACGGCGTCGACCCCGCCGGCCTCGGCGATGCGGACGAGGCCGTGGGCATAGAGGTAGTCCCCGAGCAGGACCTGCTCGCTCTCCTCGGCCGGCGCGAACAGGCGCGACCGCCCGTAGTGCACGAGATACGCCTCGTAGACCGTCTCGAGCCCCAGCTCGAACCGGTCGGGCGCCAGCAGCGAGAAGACGGGCTCCCAGTCGGGATCGGCGCGGAGCACTTCCGCCCAGAGCCCGCTCTCGCGGCAGGCCTCGGCCGCGATCGTCTCGCCGGCGGTGCTCATTCCGGCACGAACCCGACTCCGCGGATCGTCAGGATCGACTCGGGGTCGGTGCAGGTGACCCTGAGCGTCGCCAGGTAGTCGGGGTCGTCGACCTGCTCCCCCGTTGAGGCGATCGTGTAGCCCCCCGGTGCGGCGGGCTCGAGCAGCTCCGGCGCGGGCGGCAGCCCGAACAGCTCGCTCAGGCCCGCGCGGCGCACTGCGATCCAGCGCTCGTCGACCTCCTCGATCGTGCCGAAGGTCTGGAAGCTGTCGACCTCGGCCCCGTCGCGGCCAACGCAGGTGATGCCGATCACGACGGTCTTCCCGCCGAGGTCCCTCATCCCTCGAGCCCGGCGACTGCCGCCACGGTCGCGTCGATCTCCTCGTCACCGTGGGCGAGCGACGGGAACAGACACTCGTACTGGCTCGGCGCGATGTAGATCCCGTGCGCGAGCAGGTGACGGAAGAGCTCGCCGTACCGCTCGGTGTTCAGCTGCCGCATTCTCGTCACGGCGGTCAGCGGAGCCGCCCCCTCGACGAAGAAGGTGAGCATCGCGCCGACGCGCTGAACGAGGCCGAACGCTTCGAGGCCGGCCTCGAGGCGGGCGGCTCGGCGCTCCAGCTCCTCATAGACCGAGCCGTCCCGGAGCCGGCGGAGAACGGAGATCCCGGCCGCGGTCGCAAGCGGGTTGCCCGAGAGCGTGCCAGCCTGGTAGACGTTCCCGGACGGGGCGAGGCGCGCCATCACGTCGGCCCGGCCGCCGAAAGCCGCGAGGGGGAGCCCGCCGCCGACGATCTTGCCGAGAATGGTCAGGTCGGGGCTGACGCCGAATCGCTGCTGAGCTCCGCCGCGGGCGACCCGGAATCCCGTGATCACCTCGTCGAACACGAGCAGCGCCCCGGACGCGTCGCAGAGCGCGCGCAGCGCCGCGAGAAAGCCGGGCGGCGGAGGGACGCAGCCCATGTTCCCGGCGACGGGCTCGACGAAGATCGCGGCGAGATCCTCGCTGTGACGCTCGACCGCCGCGGCGGCCAGGTCGACGTCGCCGTAGTCGACGACGACCGTGTCGTCGACGACGGCCTGGGGCACTCCCGGCGAGGCGGGGATCCCGAAGGTGGCGAGCCCGGAGCCGGCCTCGGCGAGGAACGGGTCGGCGTGACCGTGGTAGCCGCCGGCGAACTTGAGCACCCGCGAGCGGTGGGTGAACCCGCGGGCAAGCCGGAGCGCCGACATGGCGGCCTCCGTTCCCGAGGAGACGAGCCGAACCCGTTCGACCGACGGCACGGCGTCGACGATCTCGGCGGCGAGCTCCACCTCCCGCTCGGTCGGCGCGCCGAAGCTCGTGCCGTCGAGCGCCGCTTCCCGCACGGCCTCGACGGTCTCGGGGTCGGCGTGCCCGAAGATCAGCGGCCCCCAGGACTGCACCCAGTCGAGCAGCCGCCGGCCGTCGGCCGTCTCGATGTACGCGCCCTCGCCACGGGCGACGAAGAAGGGCTCGTCGACCCCGACCGCACGCATCGCGCGAACCGGTGAGTTGACGCCGCCCGGGATCAGCTGCTGTGCTCGGTACCAGAGATCGGATTGCGTCAAAGGAACGCCGCGAGCTCCTTCGCCCAGTACGTGATCACGATGTCGGCGCCGGCCCGGCGGATCGCGGTCAGCGATTCGATCGCGGCGGTCCGCTCGTCGAGGTCACCGGCCGCCGCGGCCGCTTTGATCATCGCGTACTCGCCGGAGACGTTGTAGCCGGCGAGCGGAAGATCGAATCTCTCGCGCGCCGCCCGGATCACGTCCAGATAGGGCAGCGCAGGCTTGATCACGAGGACGTCGGCGCCCTCGCCGATGTCGAGAGCGCACTCGCGAAGCGCCTCGCGGACGTTGCCCGGATCCATCTGGTAGCTGCGGCGGTCACCGAACGACGGCGTCGACCCGGCCGCCTCACGGAAGGGCCCGTAGAACGCGGAGGCGTACTTGGCGGCGTACGAGACGATCGGCGTCTCGGGCAGCTCGGCTCGGATCGCCGCAACCCGCCCGTCCATCATGTCGCTCGGGCAGACCGCGTCCGCTCCGGCCTCGACGTGCGAGACCGAGGTGCGGACGAGCAGCTCGAGGGTGGCGTCGTTGTCGACCTCGTCGCCGCGCAGCACGCCGCAGTGGCCGTGCGCCGTGTACTCGCAGAGGCAGACGTCGGTGAGCAGCAGCAGCTCCGGGAATCGCGGCCGCAGCGCGCGCAGCGCCTGCTGAACGATCCCGTCGGCGATCCAGGCTCCCGAGCCCTCGCCGTCCTTCTCCTCGGGGATCCCGAACAGGAGCACGGCCCCGACGCCGGCACGGACGAGCTCCTCACACTCGCGCACGACCCCCTCGACCGTGTGCCGGGCCATCGCCGGCAGGCGCTCGTTCGGGAGCGCGTCCGGCGCGACGAAGAGCGGCATCACGAGGTCGTCGAGCGCGATCGTCGTCTCGCGCACCAGATCGCGGAGCGCGCCGCTCCGCCGCAGGCGGCGGAGGCGGGTGGTCGGAAACGCGCTCACGGCGAAAGGGTACGGCAGAACGGCTTCTACCCGCTCACGGCTCGGGCCCCGGTTCGGGCCCTGCCGGCTCGATCTCGCGGGGGATCACGTTGCGCCCGAGCCACGGCTCGAACACGACCCGCTCGGAGAAGAACTCCCAGGTCGCCCGCCCGACCGCCAGCACGGGCAGTGCGATCAGCGCCCCCGGCAGCCCGTCGATGTTGGTCCCGGCGAGCAGCCCGAAGATGACCAGCAGGGGGTGGAGGCGGAGGGCGCTTCCCATCACCTTCGGGACGACGACGTGCCCCTCGGCCTGGTGGATGAAGAGGAACAGGATCACCACCCAGATGACCGAGAAGGGATGCACGACGAGGGCATAGAGGGCGGGCGGGATCGCCCCGAGCCAGGGGCCGAGATACGGCAGCACCTCGGTCAGCGCCACCCAGCCTCCGAAGACGAGCGCGTAGGAGTCCGCGTGGGGCAAGAGCCCGGTCAACCCGAAGATCCAGAGCCCGACCCCTGCGGTCGTCCCGATGATCAGGCTCAATGCCGCCTGGCCGCGCACGTACGAGACGAGCGCGTGCTCGATCCGCGAGATCAGGGGCCGCCCGCCGTGGGGCGGGAAGCGCCGGTCGATTCGGGCCGCCAGTCGCTGCATGTCGAGCAGCATGTAGATCGAGATCACGAACACGAGCACCGCGTCGAAGAGGCCCTTCCCGATCGAGATCGCCGCGCCCTCGACGAAGTTGACGATCCGGTGCGTGTACCGGCCCACGTCACGCTGGCGGATCCGCTTGACGAGCCGGTGCCCGCTCGCCTCGATCTTGATGCTCTGGAGATGGTGCGTGTTCAGCCACTGCTGGAGGCGGTTGACGTCACGATCCGCGGAGGTGAGGTGGGTCTGTCCGTGCGGAACGGTGAAATACTCGTTGAAGCGATTCGCGGCGGTCTTCGTCTGCCCAACGACGACCGTCGCGATGGCAATGATGGCCACGACCAGCGCCGCCGCAAACGTCATGTACACGAACGCGACCGAGATGCCGCGCCGGATCTTGAACGCACCGAGCGCCAAGACGAGGGGGTCGAGCAGGAGCGCGATCAGCGCCGCGACGATGAAGAGGAGCACCGTGTGAGCAGCCGTGTTGGCGACCACCCAGGCGAAGAGCACCAGCAGTGGCAGGCCCACGAGTTGGATCCACCGCGGGATCTGGATCCGCGGCGGCGGGCCGGTCGGAGCGCTCACACCGCCGATCGTACAACCGGCCGTGGCCGCCGCCCTGCCCGGCCGCCGCGGTGGGACTGGTCGTTCGTCGAGGACGGCGCCCTGGCCATCGACCCGTATGCGCTCTGGGACGAGCCACGGGCGGGTCCCGGGCCGGGCGGCTCGCCCGTCGCCCGGTTGAACGCTCATCGAGGGTCCGCTACGGTCCCCGCGATGTCGGCGCCCTCGGCCCCAGGGCGCGCACTCCGCCGTCGGCACGATCGTGTCGACGTTCGGCAGCGGCGCCTCGCAGTCCTCGTCGCGATCGCGATCGTCGCGGTCGGGACGCTGCTCGTGACCGCTTTCGGCGGCAGCGACCATCCGACCCCGGCCGTCGGCCCGCCGGCGAGCGCCGCCCGGCTCCTTCCCGCCGGCCCGCCGACGCTGGAGGCGATCGCGCGCCTCGGGACGCTGACGCTCAACCTGCCGGTCAACCAGAGTCGCGTGACCGCGATCGGCTACTACGGAGCGGCGGACGGAGCGCTCGGGCTGACCCCGATCGGCGCACAGGCGAACCAGGGGCTGCTCAAGCGGCTCCTCCACGCGGTCGTCGGCGGCGGCGGCGGCTCGCCGCGCTGGTATCTGCTCTCCGGTGGTCAGGGGCCCTCGACCTCCGCGCTCGACGTCGGGGCCGCTCCGGGCACCGACGTCTACGCCCCTGTCACGGGGGTGATCGTCGGGATCGGGAAGCTGATTCTGGACGGGAAGACGCACGGCGCCCGCATCGACATCCAGCCGACGAGCAGTCCGTCCCTCGTGGTCTCGGTCTCCGACCTCGCAGCCGACCCTTCGCTCAGGGTCGGGGCGATGGTGACGGAGGGCCGCTCGAAGCTCGGCGTGGTCGTCGACCTTTCGAAGATCGAGAACCAGTCGCTCGCCCGCTACACGAACGACGCCGGCAACCACGTGCTGATCGAGATCCACCCCGCCGCGACGCTCGACATCCGTTGAGTCCCGCCGCGGGGCCGGGCTCCGCCGAGCGAGAGACGGCCGGGTGAAGATCCTCTTCGTCGCGGACGTCTTCGGCTCGCCGGGGCGGCGCGCGCTCGAGTCGCGGCTCGGCTCCCTCCGCGAGGAGCTGGCGGTGGACTTCTGCATCGTCAACGGCGAGAACGCCGCCGCGGGGCGAGGCATCACGGCGAAGATCGCGGAGCGCCTGCTCGCGGCCGGCGCCGACGTGATCACCCTCGGCAACTGGACCTGGGGCCAGCATGGGTTCGCCCCGTACCTGAGCGGCACCGACCGTGTCCTGCGTCCCGCGAACCTCTCGCCCGCCTCACCCGGGCGCGGGCTCGCCGTTCACGACGGAGTGGCCGTGATCAATCTGCTCGGCCAGTTGACCCTCACCCCGTTCGAGAGCCCGTTCGTGGCCGCCGAGCGGCTGGTCGAGCAAGCCTCCCGCGAGACCCCGGTGATCGTCGTCGACTTCCACGCCGAGGCGACGAGCGAGAAGGTCGCTCTCGCCCACCACCTCGCGGGCCGCGTCACCGCGGTGCTCGGCACGCACACGCACGTGCAGACGAACGACGCCCGGGTGCTGGCCGGCGGTACCGCCGCGATCACCGACGCCGGGATGACGGGTCCACACGACTCGGTGATCGGCAGCGTCCCCGAAGGCGCGATCCGACGCTTCGTGACCGGGTTTCCGGTCAGGCTCGAGGTCGCCGACGGGGACGTCCGTATCGAAGGCGCCCTCGTCGAGTGCGGCGCCGACGGCCGCGCGACCAGCTGCGACGCCGTTCGCGTATCGGTCGGCTGAGCCCGAGTAGCTCGTTCGGGAGGATCAGGCCCGGAGTGGGAGCACCGGTAACGGGGGCACCGGGATCGGCTCGTCGGCGGCGACCGGGTCGGCGGCGGCCCGGGGCGCGATCAGCGCGAAGGCGACGAACGGGAAGAACCACGGCAGGTAGAGCCAGGACCAGTGCGTGAGGACGATCTCGAAGCCGACGAGCAGGGCGCCGGTGAGCGCCGCCAGGCGGAGCGGAGACCGCTGCCGCGGCCAGCGGTAGAGGGCGAGCGAGCCGGCGACGAGCAGCCCCTCGAGCACGCGCTGGACCCAGTGCAGGTCGGGGAGCCCCTGCGCGTGGTACTGGCGCCAGTCCCAGAGCGAGAACGGCGACGAGCGGCCGAACTGGTATCCGAAGGTGTGGTGGAAGAAGACCACCGCGTTGTGCAGAGGCGACGGCTCGAGGAGGAACACCGAGAATGCTGCGGCCGATGCGACGACGAGCCCGAGCACGAACCGGCGGCGCGAGCGGCCGTCCACTGCGTCCGGATACCCGGACCAGAGCGGAAGCACGACCAGCGGTGCGAACTTCGTCAACGCGGAGAGCGCCCCGAATGCACCTCGCGCGACCGGCGAGGTCAGGAAGAAAAAGCCCCAGACGAGCAGAGCCGGCTGGATCATGTCGTTCGTGTTCGAGCTCGACGCGTACTGCGAGAACGGCCAGGCGGCCCAGGCGAAGGCGAGCGCTGCGCCGAGCTGCGCCCCCCCGAACCTCCGGCCGGCGAACCAGAGCCCCACGATGCAGATCAGGTCCCAGAGGATCGAGGTCGCGTGCACCGCGGGCAGGCTGTCCCACTTGCCGCTCCATCCGAACGCGTAGTAGCCCGGGAGATAGGCCTCGTATGCAACCGGGCCGTAGGTGTCGCCCTGAGCGTCGGCCGCCTCGCAGCGACCGTTCGTCTGGATCCGATCGCGGATCTCACCGGATGAGTCCGCCGGCCCGCAGGCCGGCCGGTCGTCCTCGATCGGGAAGTTGCCGTACGGGCTCTGCGCGCGCGCGATCCGGTCGGCCCCGATCACGCCGGAGAGGCCGACGTCGATCACGTTTCCGTTCTCGACGTTCAACCCGATCCGGAAACCGATCAGGAAGACCGTCGCGCCCACGAGGAGCCACGCAGGCCAGACGACGGAGCCGCGCGGTGAGCGACCGCGCCAGCCGATCCACAGGCAGCGCCCGAGCAGCCAGACGAGGCCCGGGTACACGAGCGGCATCGCCGCAAAGATGTTCCCGTGATTGAAGTACCAGAGCGAGACGGAGAACGAGAGCAGCATCAGCAGGTCGAGGTTTCGCAGCGAGAGGGGCCGCCGCCAGTCGAGCAGCCCGAGCAGGAACGCCGCGCAGAAGCCGAGCCAGACCGGCAGGGAGTTGATCCTCGTGCCACCGAAGGCGCCGGAGCCGCCGCGCGCCATCTTCCAGGCGACCTGCGGCCCGGTCCACGCCTCGAGGACGGCGCCCGTCACGTCGTCGACCGTGCCGGTGGCGATCTCGCCCGCCGCACCCGAGAAGACGTTCACCGTCCAATCCCCATTCGAGTAGCTCGCATCGGTGACGGGCTTCTTCGGGTACCGCTCGAGCCAGTCACGCACCTTGGCGTCGGCGAGAAAGATCGACGTCGCCTCCGCAGCGGTCTGCCGCGGCTTCGTCGGCGTCGTCGCCGGCTGTGCCGAGGCGGGCACGGTGTACCCGTATGTTGTCGGCTTGGTGGTTCCGGCGCGCGCGGCCGCGACGGGCGCGAGCGCGGCCGCGAGCGCAAGCGCCGCGAAGATCCTCAGAGCCGGAACGACCAGAGCTTGTTCCCGAGGAAGTTGAGGGGCGTCACCAGCAGGATCGCGATCGCCTGCGCGACGATCTTCCCCCAGCCCAGGGAGACCAGGAGCGTCAGCACGACGAGGTTCGCGCCGTAGACGGTCCCCGAGACGACGAAGAAGCGCATGCCCTGGTATCCGAAATGCCCCCGCTGGGCCCGGAACGTCCAGTCGCGGTTCCACCAGTAGTTCCAGCTGGCCGCGACGAGGAACGAGCACGTGGCGGACGGAAGATAGTGAAGGTGCGCCTGCCGCAGCAACAACGAGTACACGCCCAGGTTGACCAGGTAGCCGCTCGCGCCGACGAGCCCGAACTTCGCCAGCTCGATCCAATTGGCGCGACGCCTGAGCGCCTGGACCGCACGATTTTCGGGCGCCACGACTTCGTCGAGGCTAGCAGCGCGACTGAGCCTGGATCCACCGATCTGCGCGGGCGGCGCGCCCGTCTGGACTCGCCGGCCGCTCTCCGTCCAGAGGCCCGATTCCTGTCAGCCGGTGATCAGCGGGACGAAGCGGGCAGGGACCGATGCGATCAGCCTCGGGCCCGACGGAGTGCGCTGCAGCACGCAGAGCCGCTGCGCGCGAGCCCCGGTCGAGAGGGGCACCGCGATCCGGCCATCCTCGGCGAGCTGATCCCAGAGAGCGGGGGGAACCTCGGCGGCCGCGGCCGCCACCGCGATCGCGTCGAACGGCGCCTGGGCGGGAAGGCCGAGCGAGCCGTCGCCGAGGTGGACCTGGACCCGTTCGTATCCGGCGGCGAGGAGAGCGTCGCGGGCCGACTCGGCCAGCTCCGGGATGCGCTCGATCGTGTGCACCTCGCCCGCGAGCTCTGCCAGCACGGCCGCCGCATAGCCCGATCCGGTGCCAACGTCGAGCACCCGATCGTCGGCGTGCAATCCGAGCCCCTCGCACATCAACGCCACCATGTACGGCTGCGAGACGGTCTGCCCGAACGGCAGCGGGACCGGGCCGTCCTCGTAGGCCTGCGCCTGGAGCTCGACGGGGACGAAGAGCTCGCGCGGCACGGCCGCCATCGCTGCGAGCACCCGCGGGTCCCGGATGCCGCGCATCCGGAGCTGACGGTCGACCCAGTCGGGGAGCTCCGGCAAAGGACGGCCCGTCAGGCGGCGCGCGCGACCGCGACCCCGAAGTGGTCGAGGACGAGCGCCTTGATCTCCGTGATCGAGGCCGGCGGCCCGTCGAGCCCGACCGTCAGCATCGGCACCTCCGAATCGGCGGCGGCAAGCGCGCCGTGACTCCCGCCGCCGGCGTGATGGCGGCCGGCGAGGTCGACGAACTCCCAACCCCCGGCGGCGGACACAAGCACCTCACCGGCGTTCGGGTTGCGCAGCGCTGCCTCCGCGCGGGCGCGACCGTCCGGGTACTCGTCGAGGATCGCCGGGTCCTCGTCGCCGCCCCGGCGCGCGACCACCTCACCGTTCTCGAGAAAGAGCGCGACGTCGACCGATGGCTCACCGTCGAGCGCCTGTGCGAGCCGGCGCGGATCGGCGCCGTAGACCATGGCCGCGCGGTTGGAGGCGGTGACCAGCCCACCCTCGACCTCGAGGCGCGCCGCCTGCTCCACCGCCGCCTGCCCGTGGTCGGAACAGAGGACGACGGCGTAACGATCGAGGAACGCGTCGCGACCGCCGGCTGCCTCGAACAGCGCCGAGACCGAGGCATCGGCACGCCCGAGTGCCTCGTGCGCGGTGTCCGGCCCGACGGCATGCGAGGCGTAGTCGTAGTCCGGCAGGTAGTAGACGAGCAGGTCGAAACCGTCGCGGGCCACGAGCCAGCGGCCGATCGCGGCGGCGTAGCCGTCGATCGAGCCGAGCGAACGGTTGAGGAACGCGATCGGGGCTCCGGTCCGGTCCGACTCGTAGACGCTGTAGAAGAAGAACCGCTTCGGCCCGTGCACGGGCGGGAAGCCGGGGATCGGCGAGAGATGCCGGTTCCGTCCCCGGTAGGTGGTGATGTTGATCGCGGCGGTCGTCAGCCCGGTCGCCTCGAGCGCCTCGTACACGGTCTCGGCTCCCCGCGACAGGTGGCGCGCGTTCAGGTTGACGACCGAGTCGCGAAGCCCCTGGACGAGCCCGGAGACCCGCAGCGCCGCGAACGACGAGCCGTACTCGACCAGCCGTTCCTCCCGGCGATTCCACCAGACGAGATGCGGGATCCCGTGGACGTCCGGGTGGCTTCCGGTCGCGATCGAGGCGAGGCAGACGGGCGTCAGGGACGGGAAGGTGGAGACGGCGCGGCGGTAGCTGCCGTGGTCGAGCAGGAACCGGAGCGCGGGCGCAACCGTCGCCTCGAGCATCGACGGCGTCAGGCCGTCGATCACGATCAGGATGACCGGTTTGGCCGCCCCGCCTCTGCCGGTCAGACCACTAGTCACGTGCGAGCGTGCGCAGTCCGGCGTGCCGATCGGGCGTCCTCGAGCGCAATCGAAGCGCCAGCGCGGGGAGCGCAACCGCCTCGAGAAAGCCGACCACCGGCACGAACGCGAGCGCCGCCGCCCCGAGCGCGCCCAGCCCGACGAGGGTCGCGAGCCCGCCGCGGGTGCCGCCGCGCCTGAGCGCGCCGGCCACCACCGGCGTCGCGCCGAAGCCGCCCGCGAGCCCGCCCACGCCGCCGCCGACCGCCTTCGTCCAGCTGAAGACGGCAAGGCCGATCCCGGCGGCCGCGAGCGCCGCCGCGGCCGCGGCGACGATTCGGAGCGGGACGATTCCCGCCGCGAGCACCCCGAGCGCCACGCCGACACCCGTGAGCACGCCGATCCAGTACCAGCCCCCCATCGTGGACCGAGTCTACTCCTCGGCGGGCGCCCACCCGCCCGTCCGGGCAGGAGAATCGATGATGATCTCGCAATGGGAGCACGCTCGGCTCTCCGGCGCCTGCCGCGGTACCCGCTCGAAGTCTTCTTCTGGACGCGCGCGGCGATCTGGGCTGCGACGCTCCTCGCCTACCTCGTCCTCGAGGCGCAGTACGCCCAGCCGCTCCACACCGGCGGCGCTGAAGACGTCGTCGAGCATGACGTCGGCTGGGGAATCGACGTCTGGGGACGCTGGGACAGCGGCTGGTTCCTCGCCATCGCCCACGACGGCTACGCCGACCCGGGGCACTCGAGCGCGTTCTTCCCCGCCTACCCGCTGCTCGTCAGGATCGTGGGCGCAGCGTTCCTCGGCCACGATCTCCTGGCGGGAGTGGTCGTCTCGCTCGCCGCCTCCGCCGCTGCCTTCGTGCTGCTCTGGCAGCTCGGCCGCGAGCTCGTGGGCGAGGAGAGCAGCCGCCGGGCCATGGTCTATCTCGCGCTCTTCCCCACGACGCTGTTCCTGTTCGCCGTCTACAGCGAGTCGCTCTACCTCCTGCTCTCGGTTGCCGCCTTCCTCTCCGCGGTGCGCGGCCGCTGGACCCTTGCCGGCGTCGCGACCGGCCTCGCCGCGCTGACGCGCGTCTCCGGAGTGACCCTGCTGCCGGCGCTTGCCGTCCTCGCCTGGCGGGCGACCGACCGTCGCAGCGCACTCACGCGCCTGTCGGTGTCGCTCCCGATCATGGCGCTCTGGCCTCTCTACCTCGGGCTGAAGTACCACCGCCCGTTCGTCTTCATGAGCGCCCAGCGGGCCGGCTGGGACCGGCGACTCTCCACCGCCGGCCCGCTCGGCGGCGCCTGGAACGGGCTCGTCGACGGGTGGCGCGGAGTGCGCCAGCTGGTGGCGGGTTCCGGTCACGACTTCTTCCCGAGCCCCGACCACGGAGCGATGTACGGCGCGGGCCTCAACCTCGAGCAGCTCGCCTACGGGGTCCTGCTGGTCTCGCTCGGCGTCTACGCCTGGCGCCGGCTCGGAGCCCCCTACGGCCTCTTCGTCCTTGCCAGCCTCGTCCTGCCCCTCTCCGATCCGGTCCCGAGCTCGCCGCTGCTGTCGATGCCGCGGTTCGCGCTCGGCGTCTTCCCGGTCTTCCTCGCGCTCGGCTCGATCGGCCGGCGGCGGCGGCTCGATCTCGGCATCGTCGCCGTCTTCTCGATCCTGCTCGGGGTCAACCTCGCCCGTTGGGTGCTCTGGATCTGGGTCGCTTAGGGCATGGGGGAAACCAGGTTTCCCCCATGGACCCCCTTCTTTCCGGTTGCGGTTGGCGGCACTCGGAGGTGGTTCGATCGCACTCCGGGTGCGCCCGCCTGTCGTAGCGGTGACGCCGGCTGAGCCGGCATCACCGCCCGAGGCCATACGGGCGCTCTCGTGTTCGGTCTCCTCGACGGGGGCAGGTTTGGTCGGAGCGGAAGGCCTGGTCCTTACCTCGGCTTCGCCTTGCTACGTCCGCGGACTGTTTGCTTTTCAAAGTAAGACGGAGAGTTGCTTTTCAAAGCAAGACGGAGAGGGCGTTTCTTTCCGATTCGAAGTGGGCTTCCGTCACGTCTCCCAGGTCTTCGCCGTCGGCCTGGAGGGGGAGCGGGCGGTCGCAGACGACGTGGAACTCGTCCAGATCGTGGGCGCCGAGGATGCGCCGGTCGTTGCCCATACTGCCGCGGAACATTCTCACGACCAGGGCGGGGACCGCGGTCGGAACGACCTCGCGCGGGGCGACGAAGTCGAGGCCGGCGGTGAAGTCCGCCGCTCCCGCGATCGTCACCGGCACGGGCCCGGCGTAGGTGTAGGGACGACCGTTCGCGACCAGGACGAACGCGGCACGGCCGTAGCCCTCGATCTCGAGCTGAGGGGCCATCCGGAGGCGCTTCTCGAGCAGCACGCCGACCACCGTCGCCATGAAGACGGCGTTGCTGGCCCGGCGCCCGTTGCGATCACGGCCGCGGCCGTCGACGCGCCGCACCGCCTCGGCGTCGAACCCGATACCGGCGGAGAAGCAGAACAGCCGGCCGTTCACGCGCCCGAGCCCGATCGACGAGGTGCGTCCGGCAGCGAGCGCCTCTCCGATCCGGACCGCGGCGGCGACGGGATCGCGCGGCAGGCCGAGCGCCCGGGGAAACACGCTCGCGCCGCCGCCCGGCACGAACCCAAACGGCAGCCGGCCGGCGGCCCCGTTGATCGCCTCGTTGTAGGTGCCGTCGCCCGAGAACACGACGACTGCGTCTGCCGTGTCGACCGCCTCAACGGCAAGCTCGACCGCGTGACCGCGTCGCTCGGTCTGCCGCAGCACCACCTCGGCGTCGCGTGTGAGCGCGGCGGTCACGCCTGCGACGAGGGTGCGCGTGACCCCGGTCGAGTACGGATTGACGATCAGGACGACCTTCGACACCGCCCCATCGTAGGGCGCAATCTCCCGCGGCGACGAAACGCCTCTCCCGGAGGCGACGCCGATCCGGCCGGTCGAGAGGCTCTAATGCGGCGTCTCCCAACGTTTCACTCGAAACCCCGCCTTCATGACGCCGCACTTGCCCGGCCGCTACGCGGCCGGGATGATCTTTCGGCTCTCGGCGCCTCCGGCCCGCACCTCGGGCTTCCGACCGCCTGCGTCGGCCCCGGTTCCCTACGAAGAAGAGCGGCCGCGAAGGGGTCGCACGTGCGGCCTCGCACGCCCGCGTTTCGGGTCAAAGGTTAGGAGAGGCCGCACTAGTGTGAGATCTCGCCGATCAGGCCGTTCGTGTCCGATGTCATCGCGAGCCAGACCAGAATGAAGATGTCGACCACGATCGCGACGATCGCGGCGCCGATGAACCACTCCTGGCCGGTGCCGAAGACTGCGCCGACGAAGATCGCGGCAACCAGCGCCGGAAGGCCGAACCAGATCATCCAGCGCTTCTGCTCGGCAGCCTCGATCTCCTGCGTCGACCGCGCCGCGGCGCCGACGGCCTCCAGCACAGGGACGGCCACGCTCACAGACGAACTCTCAACGGGTGCGACTGCGCTCATTGTTCACTCCTCGGAAGGTCGGGCGCAGTCATGCGCCGGTTTGAGTCGTGGATTCTTAGCACAAATCCACACGTGGCATTTATTGCAAGTCATTTCCAATCGTGCCGAAATGCACGAGGGTAATTCAACGTGACAATATGCACGAACAATCGCCCTCGCCGTCCTGGGCGCGGACGGCGCCCTTGCCGTCGGCTCGATCGAGCGCCGCGGAAGCCCGCCGGGACGGACGCCCGCTGCATACAGTACGACCGCTTTCGCTCTCGTCCACACAGGAGGTTCCATCAGATGTCGGGCAAGCTGGCGCACTCGGACCTCGAACGCGGCGGCCTCCGCCGCGGCGTTCCGGTCGCCCCGTGACCGCGGCGGCATTGGCTCTCGTGATCCTCGCGGGCCTGGCCGGCTCGATCCAGGTTGCCGTGATGGGACGGTTCGGAGGTCGCGTCGGGACGGTCGAGGCACTCACCTTCGCCACCGGCATCCAGCTCGTGCTGGCAGCGGCGGTGCTGCTCGCCGTCCGGCAGGGGACGGGCGGAATCGTGAACGCGTTCCGGGCGCCGTTCTGGATGTGGGCGGGCGGGGCGATGGGCCTGATCGTCGTGTTCGCGATCACGTTCGCCCAGCCGCGCATCGGGGCGACCGCGACGATCGGGATCCTGATCGCCGGGCAGTTGGCGATGGGAGCCGTAATCGATCGGCTCGGGCTCTTCGGCGTCGATCAGATCGCGATCTCGTGGCCCCGGGCAGTCGGGATCGTGCTGCTCGGTGCAGGCGCTGCGCTGTCGCTCGTACGTTGAGCCCAGGGGCGAAGGCGTGGACGGCCCTCTGGGCCGTCTACATCATCTGGGGCTCGACCTACCTCGCGATCGCGATCACCGTCGAGACCCTGCCGCCGCTGCTTGCCGTCTCGTCGCGCTTCATCGTGGCGGGAGCGATCATGGCAACCGTCGTCGTGGTGCGCGGCGGCTCGATGCGCGTGCCGCCGCGCGCGTTCGCCTCGTGCGTCCTGATCGGCTGCCTGCTCCCGGGCGCCAACGCCGTGCTCTTCTACGCCGAGCGCGACGTCCCGACCGGGCTCGCTTCGCTCCTGATCGCGTCGGTGCCGCTCTGGGTGGTCGTCCTCCGGCTCGTGCTGCGTGAACGGCTGCCGGTCGCTGTGCTGGCCGGTGTGGGCGTCGGCTTTGTCGGTGTCGCGGTGCTGCTGCGGCCCGAGGGAAGCGCAACCACGACCGGGATCCTGCTCTGCCTGCTCTCCGCGGTGATGTGGTCGCTCGGCTCCGTCGCATCGGCCCGCCTGACCATGCCGGCGAGCCCCTTCGCCGCGACCTCGTGGGAGATGCTTGCCGGCGGGGTCGTGATGTTCCCGTTCGGGATCGCGACGACCAGCTCGTTCTCCCCTTCCGCCTCGTCGGTTCTGGCCTGGTGCTACCTGGTCACCTTCGGCTCGGTGATCGGCTACACCGCCTACACCTGGCTACTGGCGAACGCGCCTCTCGGCATGGTCTCGACCTACGCCTACGTCAACCCCGTCGTGGCGATCGTGCTCGGCCTCCTCTTTCGCCACGAGCACGTGTCGGCGCGAATCCTGCTCGGGGCAGCAGTCGTCGTCTCCGGCGTCGCCGCCGTCGTGCGCCGGGAGCCGCCCGCGGCGACACTTCCCGAGGAGGGCGTCCGCTAGAACGGAGGGTCAAGGTCAGGCCAGGCGGGTCAGGCCGGCGAGCTGGTCGGGCCGGACCGGCGCACGTGGGAGCTCGAGGCCGGTCGCATCGCGGAGCGCGGCGACGACGGCCGCGGTCGAGACGACCGTCGGCGGCTCGCCGACGCCCTTGACACCATACGGCGCCGCCGGCTCTGGATCCTCGATCAGCACCGTCTCGACGGGCGGCATGTCGAGTGTCGTGGGGATCAGGTAGTCGGTGAAGCTCGCGTTCGTGATCAGACCGTCGCGCGTCTGAATCTCCTCCATCAGCGCGAGACCGAGTCCCTGGGCGATCCCGCCCTCGATCTGGCCCTCGACCGCCTCCGGATCGACGGCCCTGCCGATCTCCTGGGCGGCTCCGATCCAGACGACCCGGGTCAGGCCCAGCTCGGCGTCGACCTCGACCACGACCCGCATCGCGGCCACCCCGAAAGCGACGTGGGCGCGGGGCCCGGTGATCTGGCCGGTCTCGGGATCGAGCGGCGTGGTGGGCTCGTGCCGGTAGACACGCTCGACCTCGACCTCTCCCCCTCCGTGCGCCTCGCGCTCGGCGAGCGCCGCCCGGCAGGCATCGCGAACGGCGCCGGAGACCATCCACGTCTGACGAGAGGCCGATGTCGACCCGGCCGAACCGACACTCGCCGTCGAGCTCGGGGCGAGCCGGACGTCGTCGGTGCCGAGCTCGGTGCGGGCGACCTGGAGGATCACGTTCGAGACCCCCTGCCCGACCTCGGCCGCAGCGCAGTCGACCACGGCGGAGCCGTCGGCGAGGAGACGGACACGCGCGGCGCAGGAGTCGTCGAACCCCTCGGAGAAACAGACGTTCTTGAATCCGACGGCGAAGCCGGTGCCGCGCCGGACGCCCTCCCCCCGCGTCGTGTTCCCGGCACCGCCCGGCAGGCGAAGCGGGTCGCGCGGCAGCTGCTCCGGAGCCGGCGGCTCGAGTGAGGCTGCCCGGCGGATCACCTCGGCAGTCGGGAGCGAGCCCTCGATCCGCTGGCCCGTGGGCAGCACGTCACCAGGGGCGAGCGCGTTCAGAAGCCGCAACTCGACCGGGTCGATCCCCAGTCTCGCGGCGAGCTTGTCCATCTGAGCCTCGGCCGCGAAGCAGGTCTGGACGGCCCCGAACCCGCGCATGGCGCCGCAGGGCGGGTTGTTCGTGTAGACGACGGTGGCCTCGAGCCGGGCGTTCGGAACCGCATACGGCCCGCATGCGAACGCGGCGGCGTTCGCGCACACCGCGGTCGAACTGGAGGCGTAGGCGCCACCGTCGAGGAGGATCCGCATGGTGACCCCGACGAGCCGGCCCTCGCGAGTGGCGGTATGGGTCGCCCAGACACGCGACGGATGGCGGTGAACGTGGCCGGTAAACGACTCCTCGCGGCCGTAGACGATCTTGACCGCCCGGTTCGTGTGCAGCGCGAGCAGCGCCGCATGGATCTGCATCGAGACGTCCTCGCGACCGCCGAAGGCGCCGCCGACGCCGGCGAGCTGCACCCGCACGCGCTCGGCGGAGAGGTCGAGGCACGGCGCGATCTGGGCGCGGTCGCTGTGGAGCCACTGCGTCGCGACGTGGATGTCGATCCCTCCCTCGCCGTCGGGGACGGCGAGCCCGGACTCGGGCCCGAGGAACGCCTGATCCTGGATGCCGGTCTCGTAGACGCCCTCGACCGAGACCTCGCCCACCGTACCCGGGTCGCCGTGCCTGACCACGACCGTGCGGACGACGTTCGGGCGGGGATCGTTGCGGTAGCCGTGTCCCTGTGTCGGCCGGTCGGGGTGAAGCTCCGGCTGCCCGGTCGCCCGTTCCATGTCGACCACCGGCTCGAGCAGCTCGTATTCGACCCGGACCTTCTCGGCCGCCCTGCGCGCCTGTTCGGGATGCTCCGCGGCGACGAGGGCAACCGGCTCGCCGAAGTACCGCACGCGGTCGATCGCGAGCACCGGCTGGTCTCGGAACTCGAGCCCGTAGTGCTTCTCGCCCGGAATGTCGGCGTGCGTGAGCACCGCGTGCACGCCCGGCATCGCGACCGCCTCGGCGATGTCGACCGCGACGATCCGCGCGTGCGCGTGAGGGCTCCGGACCGTGTGGCCCCAGAGCATCCCGGGAGCCGAGAGGTCGCTCGAGTAGGCGAACTCGCCCCGAACCTTGGCGACGCCGTCGACCCGGACGAGGCTGTCGCCGATTCGCCCGACCTCGAGCCTGCGCGGAGCCACGGTCGTCGTCACCGGCGTTCTCCCCCGGCGGCCAGGCAGACGGCCGCCACCCGCCCGCGGCCCCCCACCCTGGGTGGGGAGTTGAACCACCCGCCACCCACCTTCATGGTCGCCCGCAGCGAAGCCGCGCGCAAGCGGCCATCGCAACAATTGTGTGACAACTCATCCCCAACTCGCCTTTGCGGCCAGCCTGACCGCAGCGAAGATCTTCTCGTAGCCCGTGCAGCGGCACAGGTTCCCCGAAAGGGCCTCGCGGATCTCGTCGTCGGACGGATCCGGGGAACGACCGAGCAGATCGGCCGCTGCGACCACGAGGCCCGGCGTGCAGAAGCCGCACTGGACGGCGCCCGCCTGCACGAAGGCCTCCTGCACCGGGTGGAGACGCCCACCGTCGGCCAGGCCCTCGACGGTCGTCACCTCGTGGCCGTCGGCCTGGGCGGCCAGCACCAGGCACGCGCAGACGAGGACGCCGTCGAGCAACACCGAGCACGAGCCGCATTCCCCCTGCTCGCAGGCGTTTTTCGACCCGGGAAAGCCGAGTCTCTCCCTCAACGCGAACAACAGGGACTCGCCCTCCCAGCAGTCGGCCTGGGCCTCCGCGCCGTTCACGCGAAGCTCGATCCTCATGCAGCCAATGTCCGTTCGAGCGCCCGCGCGGTCAGGACGCGCAGGGCGTGCCGCCGGTACGCGGCGCTGCCGCGCACGTCGTCGATCGGTGAGGCCGCCGCGGCCACGCGCTCGGCAAACGTGTCAGCCTCGTCCCGCGGGGACGTGACGAGCACCGGGCGAGGCCCCGCCGAGCCAAACGACGCCCGCAGCTCGTCGCCCGCCGAGAGGGCCAACGAGACGACCGCGATCACCATGGCGTTCCGCGGGCCGACCTTCATGAACGTCTGCGGCACCCGGGACGGCGACAGCCAGATCGCAGTGATCAGCTCGTCCGCTGCAAGCACGTTCTGCTTCACACCCGTGACGAAGTCGCCGAGAGGCACGCGGCGGGCGCCGCGGACGGAGACGCACTCGACCTCGGCCCCCTCGACCAGGAGCGGCGGGAGCGCATCACCGGCGGGTGACGCGGTCGCCAGGTTGCCGCCGATCGTGCCGCGGTTCCGGATCTGCGGCGAGCCGACCGTCCGCGACGCCTCTGCGAGCGCCGGCAGCAGTCCGGCGAGCTCCCCCTGCATCGCCTCTGTATACGTGAGGCCGGACCCGAGCCGCACCATGCCGTCGCTGTGGGACCAGCGGCGCAGCTCAAGCACCTCGTTCAGGTCGAGCAGCGCGGCCGGGCGCACGCGGTCGAAGTTGAGCGCCACCATCAGGTCGGTGCCGCCCTGGATCGGCGGTGCGCCGGGGTACGAGGACTTCAACTCGAGAGCCTCGTCGAGCGAGCGTGGTCGCAGAACGTCCATCAGGGGAACTGTACGGTTCGATTCAGTGGGCTTGCCGTCTTCGCACCACCCCCCGCGGGCAGACGCCCGCCGGCCGGGTGCGACGTGATCCTCGCGAACGCCTGGGTGGTGACGATGGACGACGCCGGCACCGAGCACCAGCGGGGCTGGCTGCAGATCGACGACGGGCTGGTGACCGCGGTGGGTGCCGGCGACCCTCCCGGGCCGGCGGAGGATCTCGCGGGTGCGGTCGCGACGCCGGGTCTCGTCAACACCCATCACCACCTCTACCAGACGCTGACGCGAGCCCGCGCGCAGGATGCCGATCTCTTCACCTGGCTGCGCACCCTCTATCCCGTGTGGGCGCGGATCGACGCGGAGATGCTCTACGCCGCCGCACGCACCGGCCTCGCGGAGCTCGCTCTCGGGGGGGCCACGACCGTGTTCGACCACCACTACGTCTTCCCGCGCGGTGTCTCCGGACTGATCGAGGCGGAGCTGCAGGCCGCCCGCGAGCTCGGCGTGCGGATCGTCGCCGCCCGGGGGTCGATGGACCTCGGCGTCTCGGACGGCGGGCTGCCGCCGGACAACCTCGTCGAGGAGATCGACGACGTGCTCGCCGAGACCGAGCGGCTGGCCGCGCTCGCGGACGGGGCGCTCATCCAGATAGCAGTCGCGCCCTGCTCGCCCTTCTCGGTCACGACCCGCCTGATGGAGGAGTCGGCCGCGCTCGCCCGCCGGCTCGGCCTCGTGCTGCACACGCATCTCGCAGAGACGGTCGACGAAGACGCCTACTGCCGCGAGGCCTTCGGCTGCACCCCCGTCGAGTACCTCGAACGTGTCGGCTGGCTGGCCGGGGACGTCTGGTGCGCCCATTGCATCCACCTCTCCCGACCCGAGATCGAGCGGTTCGCCGCAGGTGGCGTCGGGGTCGCTCACTGTCCGAGCTCGAACCTCCGCCTCGGCGCCGGGGTCGCGCCGGTCCGGGAGCTCCTGGACGCCGGGGTGCGCGTCGGGCTCGGCGTCGACGGCTCCGCCTCGAACGAGCGCAGCGACCTCTTCTTCGAGGTGAAGCTGGCGTTGCTGCTCGCCCGCGGGCGTGGCGGCGGCACCGCGATGAGCGCGCGCGAGGCGCTGCGCCTCGCCACGCGCGGGGGCGCAGCAGTCTTGCGGCGCGACGACATCGGCTCGCTCGAGCCAGGGAAGCGGGCCGACATCGCGATCTGGCGCACGGACGGGCTCGAGCTCGGCGGCGCCGCCGATCCGGTCGGCGGCCTCGTCCTCTCGGGCCCGCACCGGGTCGAGCGCCTGCTCGTCGGCGGCGCCGACGTCGTCCGCGGCGGCCGCCTCGTCCATGCGGCGGAGGAGGAGATTGGGCGTGAGCAGCGCATCCAGGCCGCGAGGCTCTGGAAATGACCGTCTCGACTCACGTCCTCGACACCGAGCGCGGCGCGCCCGTCGCCGGGGTGCGCGTCGAGCTCTTCCACGGCGACGAGCTGGTGGGGTCCGCCGAGACCGACGGGGACGGCCGCATCCGGGAGCTCGGCGACGCGGGCCGCGGCACCTTCCGGATCGTCTTTCACCCTCCGTCCCCCTTCTTCCGCCGGATCGAGCTCGAGGTCGAGCTCGGCGACGGCCACCACCACATCCCGCTGCTCTTCTCCTCGTATGCATGCGCGAGCTACCGCGGCAGCTGAGCGTCGGCGAGCTGGCCGAGCTCTTCGAAGGGCTGACCCGCTTCGTCGAGCGGCTCGCTCTGCTGGACGACCCCCTCGGGCAGGCACGCCGGGTTGCGGCGAGCCTGAGCGACGAGGAGAAGCGGGAAGTGCTCGACGCCCATCCTGCGATCGGCGCGACGACACTGTCGGCGCGGTCGGCGGCCGAGCAGGGCGCCGGCGGGCAGGGAGCGGCCAGCCCCGATGAGCTGGCCGAGTTGGCCGAGCTCAACTCGGCCTACGAGGAGCGGTTCGGCTTCCGTTTCGTCGTCTTCGTCGATCGGCGACCGAAGAGGGAGCTGATCCCGATCCTTCGCCGCCGCCTCCAGCGGAGCCGCGACGAGGAGCTCACGACCGCACTGGACGAGCTCGTCTCGATCGCCGAGGATCGATGGCTGCGTTCCTAGCGCCGAACGACTACTGGTGGAGCTGGGGTGACCTGGTCTTCCGCTGGCTGCACGTGATCGCCGGCATCGCCTGGATCGGCTCCTCGTTCTACTTCATCGCGCTCGACCACCACCTGGCCCCCCCGGCCGACGAGCGCGACGCCGCGCGCGGGGTGGCCGGCGAGGTCTGGGAGGTCCACGGCGGCGGCTTCTACCGGGTGGAGAAGTTCCAGGTCGCGCCTCGGACGCTGCCCGAGAAGCTCCACTGGTTCAAATGGGAGGCCTACACGACCTGGCTCTCCGGCCTGGCGCTCCTCGTCGTCGTCTACTTCGCACACGCCTCGACGTTCCTCGTCGACCGGTCGGTCGCGAACCTCTCGACCTGGTTGGCGATCGTGATCGCCGTCGGCGGGTTGATCCTCGCCTGGATCGTCTACGACCTCGTGTGCCGACTGCTCGGGCGCCACGACCCGGCGCTCGCGGCCACGGTGCTCGGCTTCGTCGTGCTCGCCTCCTGGGGCGCCTCGCAGCTGTTCGCGCCCCGGGCCGCTTACATCGAGGTCGGGGCGATGCTCGGCACGATCATGGCGGGAAACGTCCTCTTCGTGATCATCCCGGCCCATCGGGAGCTCGTCCGCGCAAAGGAGGCAGATCGCGAGCCCGATCCGCGCTGGAATGCACGCGGCAAGCAGCGCTCGGTCCACAACAACTACCTGACGCTACCCGTCGTGGTCGCGATGCTCTCGAACCACTTCCCGATCACGTACGGCCACAGCCACGCCTGGCTGATCCTCGTCGCCCTGATGGCGCTCGGCGCGTGGCTGCGTCACTACTTCAACCTGTGGCACCTCGGACGCAACGTGTGGTGGATCCCCCTCAGCGCAGCCGCGGGTCTCGCCGCCCTCGCCGTGCTGATCCGTCCCACGGCAAGCCCGTCCAACTCGGCGGGGCCACCGCCGCCGTTCGCCACCGTCCAGGCGATCGTGTCCGTCCGTTGTGCACCGTGTCACTCGGTGCATCCCACACGGCCGGGGTATGCCGCCGCGCCGTCCGGCATCGCCTTCGACACCGCGACCGAGATCAGGAACGCCGCCGCTCTGATCGGATCCGCAGCGGTCGACTCACAGGCGATGCCGCTCGGCAACGCGACCGGGATGACCCAGACCGAGCGCGACGCGCTCGCGCGCTGGCTCGCCTCCCGGTAGCTACTTCCGCCGGAAAAGGTCGGCCGGAAGCCCGAAACCGCTCTGCGGGGGAAGTAGCTAACGTCCAGGCGTGCTCGACATCGTCGCCGCCGGCCTCACGTTCCGCGCCCGCTTCGAGGAGAGCGACGCGCCCGCAACCGTCGCCGCGTTCCGGACGATCCTTCCGTTCGACGACCGGATCATCCACTGCCGCTGGAGCGGCGAGTCGAACTGGATCCCCTGGGGGGCGCGCGAGCTCGGTGTTGGGCCGGAGAACGCGACCTGTTACCCGGCACCCGGCGAGCTCCTGCTCTACCCGGGCGGCCCGAGCGAAACCGAGCTGCTCTTCCCCTACGGCCACTGCGCGTTCGGGTCGAAGGCGGGCCCGCTCGCGGGCAATCACTTCGCGACGGTCGTCGAGGGCGGCGAGCGACTCGCCGAGCTCGGTCGCCTCACCCTCTGGGAGGGCGCCCAGCCGATCTCGTTCCGCGAGACCTAGCCGGGCGGCGGGACGTCGGTCCCGCCGGCCATCAGGAGCCCGATCTCGCCCACGTCGGCGCCCGCTGCGGGCATCTCGCCGACGACCTCCCCCTCGTACATGACCACGATCCGATCTGCCACCTCGAGGCTCTCGTCCAGGTCCTCGCTGAAGAGCAGCACGGCGGTGCCGTCCGCCGCGGCCCCATGCAGATAGGCGCGAACCGTCTCGGTCGCCCCCACGTCGAGCCCCTGGGTGGGCGATGCCGCGACGACCGCGCGCGGCCTGCCCGAGAACTCTCGTGCGAGCACCACCTTCTGGAGGTTGCCGCCCGAAAGCACCCGGGCCGAGGACGACGGGCCGGGAGCGGAGATCCGGTAGTCCGCGATCAGCCTGACCGCCCGCTCCCGGATCCGCCGCAGCAGCAGCAGCGGCCCGCGTGACACGGAGCGCTCGTAGTAGGAGCGGAGGACGAGGTTCGACGCGATGCTGAGGCTCGGCGCGACACCGGTGGCCATCCGGTCCTCGGGCACGAACGCGATCCCGGCGTTCCGCGCCGCGCGGGGGCTGCCTCCGCGGACGCGCACTCCGTCGACCCGAACCGTTCCCCGGTGGGGAGCCCGCATCCCGGCAATCGTCTCGGCGAGCTCGCGCTGACCGTTGCCGGCGACCCCCGCGACCGCGACGATCTCGCCCGCGAGCACGGCCAGCGTGACGCCCTTGACCACGGGTGTGCCCGGTGTCCCCCCGGCCCAGATGTCGTCGAGCTCGAGCACGCACTCGCCGGTCTCCCGCAGCGCGTGACGCTCGGGCACGCCGAACTCCCGGCCGACCATCAGCGAGGCGAGCGAGCGCACCGTCGAGTCGGACGTCGACACGGTCGCGATCGAGCGGCCGCCGCGGAGGACGGTCACCCGGTCCGAGACCGCCGTCACCTCGTTCAGCTTGTGCGAGATGAAGATCACCGTCCTGCCGTCCGCGGCCATCTGGCGCAGGGTCACGAACAGCACCTCTGCCTCCTGCGGGGTCAGCACCGCCGTCGGCTCGTCGAGGATCAGGACACGCGCGTCGCGGTAGAGCGCTTTCAGGATCTCGACACGCTGCTGCTCGCCGAGCGACAGCTGCCAGATCCGCGCCCGCGGGTCGACGGCAAGCCCGTAGCGCTCCGACAGCTCCGCGACCCGGCGCTCGATCTTTCGCGGCTCGATGATGAACGACCGCGCCCGGCCCCGGTGATCTCCGAGCGTGATGTTCTCGGCGACGGTGAACGGCTGCACGAGACGGAAATGCTGGTGCACCATCCCGATTCCCGCATCGAGGGCGTCGCGGGGCGTCTCGAAGCGGACCGGCTGGCCGTACAGCAGGATCTCGCCCTCGTCGGGGCGATACAGCCCGGTGAGGATGTTCGAGAGCGTGCTCTTGCCGGCCCCGTTCTCCCCCAGCAACGCGTGCACCTCGCCGGAAGCCGCCTCGAAATCAACCGCGTCGTTCGCGACGACGCCCGGAAAGCGTTTGGTGATCCCACGCATCGACACCGCCGTCCCGGGTGGGGCGGCGGTGTCGAGCGGGTCGTTTCCCTGCGCCTCAGGCATCACTCGCCGGCGGGCGTCGAGGGCGCCGCGCGGGCATCAGCCCTTCGGGCTGCCGATCACGCCCTTGACGAGCCAGCTGACCGAATAGAGCTGCTTGACGCTCGGACGCTTCCCCTTGGGGACGACGAGCTTGCCGTTCTGGTCGTGGATCGGGCCGGCGAACTCGTAGAAGCTTCCCTTGACGAGCTGCTTCTGCTTCGCCGCGATCAGCGCCTTGGTCTTCGCGCTCACGTCCGGCCCGTACTTGGCGAGCTTCGTGAACCCGTCCTTGATCGAGCCGTAGTAGAAGCCGGGCTTCCAGGTGCCGGCCATCGCCTGCTTCACCCGCTTCAGGTAGTACGGGCCCCAGTTGTAGACGGAAGCGGTCAGCCAGGACTTCGGCGCGAAGCTCGACGAGTCCGAGTCGTACCCGACCCACGGGATCCCGTGCGCCTTGGCGACCTGCCCCGTCGCGGTCGAGTCGACGTTCTGTCCCAGCACGTCCGCCCCCGCGGAGACCAGGCTTTCGGCAGCCTGCTTCTCCTTGGTCGGGTTGTACCAGCTGTTCGTCCAGACCAGCCTGACCGTCGCACCCGGATGCGTCACCTGCGCGCCCAGCGCGAACGCGTCGGCGTGCCGGATCACCTCGGGGATCGGGTAGGCAACCACATATCCGATGCTCCCTGTCTTCGAGGCTGCCCCTGCGGCCATCCCCGACAGGAACACCGTGTCCTCGGCCGCTCCGAAGTACTCCGACAGGTTGGGCCCCGTCTCGGTCCCGGTCGCCTGCTCGAACAACACGTCCGGATACTTCGCGGCGAACGACTTCGACAGGTACCCGTACGACGTCGCGAAGATCATCTTGTACCCCTGCGCAACCAGGCTCGAAACCGTCTGCTCGAACTGCGCACCGACCGCGATGTTCTCCTTGTACGTCGTCTGAACCTTGCTTCCCAACATCTTCTGCACGTACAACCGCCCGTCGTCGTGCGCCTGCGACCAGCCGCCGTCGTTGTGCGGCCCGACGTAGATCCAGGCCACCTTGAACGGCGACGCGCTCCGCTTCGCCGAGCCGACGCTGACAACCGCCAGGGCCGCCGCCAGGGCCGCCACTGCGGCCGCGGCGAAGGCAACTCTCCTCCTCGTCATGGTGCTCCTTCCTCGAGACCGTCTGGATGCCAGGGCGATTCGACTATATGAGATCGGGGCCGGTCGCGACTAGACGCTTTCGCGCAGTCGTGCGATCCATCGAAGCCGCCGGGGAATGCGTGGGCGTCAGTAGCTGAACACGATCGTGTCGCTGCTCGCCCACTCCATCACGGGCGTCGCACCCGCGACCTTGGCGTTGGCGACCTTCTCCTCGTCCGCGAGATCGCGAGAGTTGACACAGAACGGGCAGAGCCAGAGCTCCCCACCACCTTCGGCGAACTGCTCGAACAGCCGGTCGAGCGGAGGACAATCCTTGCACATGACCCCTTTGGCCTCTCCCGGGAGGCCCAGCCGAACAGCATCTTTCGTCGTCCAGATCACGACCTGTTTCCCCTGCGCGAGAGCCGCGGTGGCGACGAGGAAGGCAACCATCACCCGCTCGCCGTCCTCCATCCCGGTTGCAAGATTGACAAGAACCTTCTCGGTCATGCTCGCTCCTCCGGTCGGGGTTGGAATCGCCTACCCGGCGCTGAACGCTCGGCGGAGTATCACTCCGGACCGGTCGCTGCGCAAGAGCCCCGCGACGCTCGCGTGGACGAGAGCTCGACAAGGTCTCCGAGAGCCCCGCTCCGTCCGATGGTTCGGGGCGCCAGCGTCAGATGGTTCGAGGCAGCAGTCCGACCGGCTGCCCGGGCCGACTGCTAGACCGGCGAGTCCCTGTCCGCGAGCGGGTTGAGCACGAACGAGGGCTCGGCGGTGTCGTGGTAGGTGGCGCCGAAGCCTGCGAGGATCTCGCGGGATGCATCGTCGGGGCTCCCCCAGCACCGGCAGGTGATCCTGGCGCTCGCGTCGATCACGGCGCCGAGCGGTGCTTTGCCCTTCTCGTTCCCGAGATGGGCTCGGAACGCATCGTCGTTCGCGTAGATCTCGACCCACTGGCTCACGTCGTCGGACGGATAGTCGACGTGGTAGCAGATGACCCCGGGATGGTCGTACATCACGGCGCACAACTCTCTCTGGTTCGCCCTGAAATCCGCTTCGCGGCCTTCCTTGATGTCCCACTGGATCTTGAGCATGATCGCCATCGAGTTTCCCCTTTTCAATTCGCGGCTCGTTGTTGTGATCGTAGGCGGCGCTGGTCAATCCCGCCGAACCGACACGGCAATCCCGGGACTCACCCCGAGACCCCTCGTCCGTGATCCGCAGGTGGCTACTGGTACCGCACCATCGCTCGCTCCAACAACCGGAGGGAAGCACTCAAGCCTCAGTCGTAACCCCCGCCCCTTGCGGGTGAACTGAGGTAGGGCAGCGGAGGCGTTCACTTACCCCCGAATGCGGACCGGAACCGCAGATAGAACGCCACAAACACCAGAACGATGCCGACATTTGCCATCAGTCGCTCCCAGAAGTGGTGCCTGAAGAACTGGACATCCACGCCCACCACAACGGCGACCAGGGTAAGCACGTAAAGTGCGATGGCCGTCTGTCGTCCCACCGTCTCATCCTACGTGGGGCTTCCCAAGGTGGCCCGCGCCCTGCGGTGCCGGGCGGAAGCGCGCCCCCATGAGCGTTTCGCGCTCCAAGGGGTGTCAGGTCCCGCACTGCGACGCGGTCATGCCTGATTGCGAGACCTGACACCGCTGCCCGAGGAATCGCTTGCGACGTTCCGGATTCGGATGTAGCCTCGTCTCGGTCGACTCCGAGATCCGAGTCGAGGTACTCCGCGAGAGTTCTCAGACTGGAGGGGTCAGACATGAAAGCTCTGCTCGTTGTTCTGTGCATCACGATTTCGGCCGCCGTCGCTTCACCCGCGCTCGCCGCCGGCGACCGAGCGGAGGGGATCTCGATCTGTGGGAACGTCGTCGGCGCCAAGTGGGTCTTCCCTGGGACAGGGGGAAGGATCACGGGTACCAAGTACGGCGTCACCGCAAACGGCGTCAGCTGCGCAGTTGCGACGCGGTATGCGATCAAACTCTCGAGCACGAAGCTCGCCGGGAAGGTTCCGGGGCACAGCTACCCGATTACGGGCGGGCCCAAGGGCTACACCTGCTACGCGAACCCGGACGCAAACGGGAAGCTGCTCGCCGGAAGCTGCCAGGTCGGCCCGCGAACCGCCGTGTCGCACCACGCCTTCAGCTGGGGCGGCCGGCCCGGCTGAAGTCCCCGCCGAGCTCGTCCAGTTCAAGGTGCTCGGTAAAGACCTGCCGCTTCGATGGGACGATGCCATCCAGCGACAGGACGCGAGACTCAGCTAGGGAGGCCGGCAGGCGTGAGGCGTGCTGCTTGCGCCAACGCCTTACGCCCACGACTTCGCGTTTCGCGGCTAGACCGTGGAGCTACCGGGCGAGAGCTGCCGCGACCGGGGGCTCGATGCTCCATGGGAAGTCGATCCAGCGCTCGGTCCGGCGCCAGACGTACTCGCACCGCACGATCGAGCGCGGCTTCTCGTAGAGCACGGCACAACGGGCCTCCGCGACCTTGCCCTCGCAGAACCCCTTCACGAGCGCCAGCGTCGCGCCCGTGTCGGCGACGTCGTCCGCGATCAGGACACGCGTCTCGGTGAAGTCGACCAGGTCCGGGACCGGCGGCAGGATCATCGGCATCTCCAGCCGCTCGTCGATCCCGGTGTAGAACTCGACGTTCATCGTGAACGTGTTCTTGACGTCGAGCGCGTACGCGAGCGCACCGGCGACGAGCAGCCCGCCTCGGGCGATCGCTAGGACCATGTCCGGCCGGTAGCCGTCCTGATGCACGATCTCGGCGAGCCGCCGGGCACCCTGGCCGAGATGCTCCCACGTCATCACCTCGCGGTCGCTCGGCGCATCCTCGCTCACGGCGCGATGCTATCGAGTGCCGCCCCCAGGACGGAGATGCCGAGCTCGATGTCGGCCTCGCTCGAGAGCTCCGCCGGCGAATGGCTGACACCCCCGTTCAGGCTCCGGACGAAGAGCATCCCCGCCGGCACTCCGGCGGCGGCAAGGATCGCCGCGTCGTGGCCTGCCCCCGAGACGAGCTCGGGTGCGCCGGGCGCCGCCGCGCGCAGTCCCGCGAGAGGCGCGCCGCTCATCTCGACCGGCTCGCTGCGACGGCCCGGGACGAAGCCGATCGCGCCGACGAGGGCATCCAGCTCCCCGGTTGTCGCCGCACGCGCGTCGATCGATACGGTCACCCGTGCAGGGACGACGTTGGCGGCGCCGGGCTCGACCTCGAGCCGCCCGACGGTCGCCACCGTGCCCGGTCCCGCCGCCCGCCTGACCCGCAGCACGAACTCCGCCGCGGCGACGAGCGCATCCTCGCGACGGTCGATCGGCGTCGTCCCGGCGTGGTCGGCTCGGCCCTCGAAGACGAGCTCTCCCTGCGCCTGGCCGACGATCTTGGTGACGATCCCGAGCGGTGTCCCGGCCCGTTCCAGCACCGGCCCCTGCTCGATGTGCAGCTCGAGGAAGGCCCGCGGCAGGAGCCCGCTCGCGACGCAGGCGCGGCTCCCGGCGCAGCCGCGCTCCTCGTCGCGGAACGCGACGACCGCCAGCGGCGCACTCGATCGCTCTGCGGCCTCGATCGCGGCGACCACTCCCAACGCCCCGTCGAACCGACCGCCGTTCGGGACCGAGTCGAGATGCGACCCGACCCACACCGCAGCCTCGCCGCGCCGACCAAAGGTGTTCCCGGCAGCGTCGACCTCGACCGACAGTCCCGCCGACGCCAGCCACTGCGCAGCGAGCGCGTGAGCGGCGTCCTCCTCCGGTGAACCGCCGACCCGCGTCGCCCCGAGCGCGTAGAGCTCGTCGAGCCGGTCGAGAGCTCTGCTCACCGAGACTCGGCAGGGCGCGGCCGGCGGACGAGCTCACCGCCGCAGTTCGGGCATGTTCCCTCGAGCTCGTCGGCGCACTCGACACAGAACGTGCACTCGAAGGAGCAGATGTAGGCGGCCCCGTCCTGAGGCGTCTCAGCGTTGCAACGCTCGCACATGGGGCGCAGCTCGAGCGACATGAGCTAGACGAACACCGCCTCGACGCCGGAGCCCGAACGACGGAGCAGCTCGTCGACCGCACGGCGGCCCACGTCGCCGTAGTCGCAGGTCAGCTCGTTGACATACATCGCCACGAACCGGTCGGCGGTCTCCCGGTCGATCCCCCGCCCGAAGCGCTCCGCGTATGCGAGCGCCTCCTCGCGATTCTCGAGTCCGACCCTGATCGCCTCTCCGAGCACGGCCGACACATTCCCCAGCCGCTCACCGAGATCGCGGCGGGCGACGTTGACGCCCAGCGGGAGCGGCAGGCCGGTCTCGTCGTGCCACCAGGCACCGAGGTCGAGAACCTTGTGCAGCCCGGACGCCCCGTAGGTGAGCTGACCCTCGTGGATCAGGAGCCCGGCGTCCGCGCGTCCGGAGACGACCTCGTCGAGAATCTCGTCAAAGGGCAGCTCGCGCACGGCCACCTCGCCGCCGAGCGCGAGTCGAAGCACGAGGTAGGCCGTCGTGAGTCGCCCGGGAATGACGATCTCGAGCTCCCGCAGCGCCCCGGCGTCGATCTCCTCGCGCGCGACGACGATCGGGCCGTACCCGATCCCCATCGACGCCCCGTGCGGCAGGAGCACGTACCGCTCCGCAACGCTCGGATAGGCGCCCATGGAGATCGCGGTCACCTCGAGTCGACCCTCGACCGCCCACTCGTTCAGCGTCTGGATGTCCGAGACGACCTGCTCGAACTCGAGCCCCCGGCGGTCGACACGACCCGCGTCGAGCGCCCAGAACATGAAGGCGTCGTCGGGATCTGCGCTGTGTCCGACACGGATACCCACGGCCCGCCACGCTACCAACGGCGTTACTCTGGACGCGATGACGCGAGCGCCGCTCTCAGAGGCGATCCAGGACTACCTGAAGGGGATCTACAAGCTGCAGCAGGCGGGGGGCAAGGCGACCGTCACCGCGCTTGCCCGCGACCAGGGCGTCTCACCCGCGTCCGCCTCCGCGATGCTGAAGAAGCTGGCCGCGCTCGAGCTGCTCGACCACGAGCCCTACCGTGGTGCGCGGCTGACCGGTGCGGGCGAACGGGTCGCCCTCGAAGTGATCCGGCACCACCGGCTCCTCGAGCTGTACCTGGCCCAGACGCTCGGGCTGCCGGTGGACGACGTCCACGAGGAGGCCGACCGGCTCGAGCACGCGATCTCCGAGGAGCTCGAGGAGCGGATCGACCGGGCACTCGGGTATCCCACGCACGACCCGCACGGCGACCCGATCCCCGACGCGAATCTGAAGTGGCGCTCGTAGGCCCGTAGCCCGTCGCGACGCGACGATCGCGGGCTCCGGACGCCGTCCGTCTAGAATCGATCATTATGGGCAGGGTCTCCGACATCCTTCGCACGCCGTTCGGCTTCCTCACCTCCCGGTCGCAGAAGGAGGAGATCGTCGCCGAGTACGTGATCCGGGAGCACCACAGCGGCCGCACGCTCGCGGAGATCCTGAAGGACGCCTACATCACGAACCGGCTCCGACCGGAGCAGGTGAAGCGCCTCCTCGACCGCCCCGACATCCTTCATGCCATCGGCGAGGACATGATCGCCGCGCACCGTAGCGAGCTCTAGCTAGAGCTCCAGGCCGAGCCCCCCGGCCCGCGCCAGCTCGACGACGCGGGCACCGACGGCGAGGTCCCAGGCGGCGAGGCCGTTCGACTTGAAGACCACCACGTCCGTCTCCGCGGCGCGTCCCTGCACCTCGCCCGCGACGACCTCCTGGAGCTCGTGGACCTCGAGCCAGTCGAGGACGCCGCGCTCGACCGGCTCGATCAGATCGCCCGACTCGAGCTTCGACTGCTCGCGGGAGTCGCAGCAGACGAACGCGGCGCGTTCGAGCGCGGCGTTGTCGAGCTCGCGCCGCGAGGGATGGTTCGCCCCGACCGCACAGACGAGCGCCCCCTCCCGCAGCCATTCGCCCCGGAGGACGGGATCCTTCGAGGTCGTCACGGTCACGACGACGTCGTGCTCCGCCGCGTCCCTGTGCGACTCCGCCGGCTCGCAGTCGTTCGCCCGGCAGAACTCGGCGAGGCGCTCCGCGTCGCGGCAGTAGACGACGACCCGCTCGATCGAGGGCAAGGCCGCCCGGATGCACGCGATCTGGGACTCGGCCTGCCAGCCGCACCCGATCACGCCGAGGCTGGCGGCGCCCTCCCTGGCGAGATGCCGCGCCGCCACTCCCGAAGCGGCGCCTGTCCGCAGCTGACCGAGCTTGTCCGCCTCGATCACGGCCTCGAGGCTCCCGTGCTCGAGCGAGAACAGCAAGACGACGAACGGCGTCCCCATGGTCGTCCACGCGTACGACTTCAACCCCGCGTACCCGAGCTCGCGGTCGACACAGGCCATCACGGCGAACTGGCCGTGCTCGAGCGGGAGACGCTCGCGGGAACGGTTGTCGACCCCTGCCCCGGCGAGGCGCAGGAACGATGCCTCCACGGCTTCGAGTGCGTCGGCCGGGGTGAGGAGCCCCGCGACCTCGGCCTCGCGAAGATAGAGCGTCGTCATGGCCTGGCCTCCTTCCCTGCGGCGTCGGGTTCACGGACTTTCTGCCGTGACTATTGCACGCGTTGCCGTGCCGGCCCGGAGATGCAGGCCCGGGTGAATCCGGCGAATGCGGTTGACTTCCGCTGATGGCGGGCAATCACGTCGACCGGGCGCCGATCTGGCGGCCCGGCCCGTCGGCGCAGGACAGCGGCCTGGCGCGCTACGAGCGCTGGCTTCAGCTCGAGCGGGGTCTCGCCTTCGCCGGCTACGACGCCCTCTGGGAATGGTCGGTGCTCGATCTCGAGGCGTTCTGGAGCTCGGTCTGGGAGTACTTCGAGGTCGAGGCCTCGAGGCAACCCGAGCGGGTGCTCGGCCGGCGGGAGATGCCGGGAGCAGAGTGGTTTCCGGGAGCGATGCTCTCCTATCCGGCGCACCTGTTCCGCAACAGGGACGAGGACACGATCGCGATCGTGCACGGCTCGGAGCTGCGACCACTGGGCGAGCTGACCTGGGGGGAACTGCGGGAGCTCACCGGGTCGATCGCAGGCGGGCTCCGGGATCTCGGCGTCGAGCCCGGCGACCGGGTCGCCGCCTATCTACCGAACGTGCCGGAAGCGGTGGCGGCATTCCTCGCCTGCGCGTCGATCGGGGCGGTGTGGTCGTCCTGCTCGCCCGAGTTCGGCGCGCGGAGCGTCGCCGAGCGGTTCGTGCAGATCGAGCCGAAGGTGCTCCTGACGGTCGATGGATACCGCTACGGCGGTCGCGACTTCGACCGCCGGAACGTCGTCGCCGAGCTGATGCAGGCGATCCCCGCGCTCGAGCACACGGTGCTCCTCCCGTACCTCGACCCGGGCGCCCGCATCGAGGGCGCCGTGCCCTGGCCGTCGTTTCTCGCGCCGGGACCGCTCTCGTTCGAGCAGCTCCCGTTCGACCACCCCCTGTGGATCCTCTTCTCGTCGGGCACCACGGGCCTGCCGAAGGCGATCGTGCACGGCCAGGGCGGCATCCTGCTCGAGCACCTGAAGCAGCTCCACTTCCACGTCGACCCGCGCGCGGGGGAGCGGCTGTTCTGGTTCTCGACGACCGGGTGGATGATGTGGAACCTGCTCGTGAGCGGCCTGCTCACGGACGCGGCGATCGTCCTCTACGACGGGAGCCCGGCCGGCCAGGAGGGCGACGCGCTCTGGGCGCTCGCGGCCTCCGCCGGGATCACCTGCCTCGGCACCAGCGCCGCCTACATCCACGCCTGCCTCAAGGCGGGGGTGGAGCCGGCACGGGGCCGCGACCTCTCTCGCCTGCGCGCGGTCGGATCGACCGGATCGCCTCTCTCTCCCGAGGGATTCCGCTGGGTCTCGGACATGCTCGGGCCGGACACGTGGCTCTTCTCGATGAGCGGCGGCACGGAGGTCTGCACCGCCTTCGTCGGCGGCGTCCCGACGCTGCCGGTCTACGAAGGCGAGCTGCAGGGACGCGCGCTGGGCGCGAAGGTCGAGGCCTTCGACGAGCAGGGCCGCTCGATCGTCGGCGCTGTCGGCGAGCTCGTGCTGACGGCTCCGCTCCCGTCGATGCCGCTCCGGTTCTGGAACGACCCGGGCGATGCGCGCTACCGCGAGAGCTACTTCTCGGCCTATCCGGGCGTCTGGCGCCACGGCGACTGGATCGAGATCACCTCCCGGGGCACCGCGATCATCTCCGGGCGATCGGATGCGACGATCAATCGGGACGGGGTACGCATCGGAACGAGTGAGATCTACCGTGCCGTGCTCGCTGCCGACGCCGTCGTCGACGCGCTCGCCGTGGACGTCCCGACGCCGGGCGGCAACTCCCGGCTCCTGCTCTTCGTCGTCCTTCGCGCGGGCACGACGTTCGACGCGAAGCTTTCGGACGAGCTCGTCAGCCGAATTCGAAGGGATTGCTCGCCCCGCCACGCGCCCGACGAAATCCACCAGGTGCCCGAGATCCCCCGCACGCTCTCCGGGAAGCTGCTGGAGGTTCCGGTGAAGCGAATCCTGATGGGGGAGCCCGTCGACCGGGTCGCGAGCCTCGACTCGCTCGCGAATCCCGACGCCCTCGACTACTTCACCTCGCTGCGCCGTCCCTGAAGCGCGGCACCGGCGCCGGCGAGCACTCTCCGGAACGGCCGTGCCCAAACTGGTTGCGGCGCCCTGCACGATCCCCTACTGTGGGTCGACGGGGCGGCGAAAGGGGTAGACGTTGAGAGATCTTCGAGCACCGTTCGTGCTGCTTGGAGTCGTGTCGGTTCTCGGGCTCGGCTCTCTCATCGCCCAGGTGTCGGCAGCCGGAGCCGCGGTCAAGGCAACCTCCTGCGGGAGCCTCGGGACGGCCCGGGTCGGAAAGATCAGCGGGATCGTGCGACCCGTCGCGAGCCCGGGCTCGAGCGGCGGCGCGTGTCCGGCCCCGGCCGGCGCCTCGGGGACGACGCCTCCTGCGAGCCCCTACGACCCCAACGGGTCCCCGCCGCTCGTCTACCACTCCGGCGGGTCGGTCATGGGGGCGTCGGCGGCGGTGACCGTGACGCCCATCTTCTGGGCGCCGGCCGGGTTCAGCTTCCCGTCCACGTACAAGAGCCTGATCACCCAGTTCCTGACCGACGTCGCCCACGACAGCGGAACGTCCACGAACGTGTTCTCCAACCTCGAGCAGTACACGAACGGCAGCGGCACTCACATCCTGTACGACCTCACCGCCGGCACGGCGATCGACGACACCACTGCGTATCCCACGAGCGGCGGATGCAGTCCCGACTCGGGTCAGGTCTACCCGGACACCAGCGGCTATTCGGCCTGTCTCACCGATGCCCAACTCCAGACCGAGCTCGCCTCGGTGCTTGCCACCCACAGCCTCACGAGTGACGGCGCGCATCTCTATCTGCTCCTCCTGCCGAAGGGAGTGGAGTCGTGCTTCGAGACGCAAGACAACACCCAGGGAGGGGAGTGCACCCTTTCACCGCAGGGCGGAGCATTCTGCGGTTACCACAGCTACGCCGGCTCGACGCTCTATGCCGACCTTCCGTACGCGGTCGAGGACCTCGGGAATCACACGTGCAGCTCCGACGGCGGAAAGCTCCAGGGCGGTGGCAGCGTCGGCAACCAGTCGCCCAACGGCAACCTCGACGCAGACACCCTGATCGGCATCGCGAGCCACGAGATCAACGAGGCGATCACCGATCCCAACGGGAACGCGTGGTACGACGGCGTCGGCTACGAGATCGGGGACGACTGCGCCTACATCTACGGCGACAGCTCGACGTTCGGCGGCTCCGCGGGCGCGAAGTACAACCAGACCATCAACGGACATCACTACTTCATCCAGGAGGAGTTCAGCAACCAGAATTATGCAGCCCACTCGTCGAACGCCTGTGTCCAGTCGGCGCTCCCGAGCTCCACCGTCACGTTCAACGCCAACGGCGGCACCGGCTCGATGGCCGCGCAAACCGCGAACGTCCCGACCGCGCTGACCAGCAACAGCTTCACCCGGTCCGGCTCCGCCTTCACCGGCTGGAACACCGCCGCCAACGGGACCGGCACCAGCTACGCCGACGGCGCCACCTACCCATTCACCGCCTCCACCACCCTCTACGCCCAATGGGCGGCCAACACCAGCTCCACCGTCACCTTCAACGCCAACGGCGGCACCGGCTCGATGGCCGCGCAAACCGCGAACGTCCCGACCGCGCTGACCAGCAACAGCTTCACCCGGTCCGGCTCCGCCTTCACCGGCTGGAACACCGCCGCCAACGGGACCGCCACCAGCTACGCCGACGGCGCCACCTACCCATTCACCGCCTCCACCACCCTCTACGCCCAATGGGCGGCCAACACCAGCTCCACCGTCACCTTCAACGCCAACGGCGGCACCGGCTCGATGGCCGCGCAAACCGCGAACGTCCCGACCGCGCTGACCAGCAACAGCTTCACCCGGTCCGGCTCCGCCTTCACCGGCTGGAACACCGCCGCCAACGGGACCGCCACCAGCTACGCCGACGGCGCCACCTACCCATTCACCGCCTCCACCACCCTCTACGCCCAATGGGCGGCCAACACCAGCTCCACCGTCACCTTCAACGCCAACGGCGGCACCGGCTCGATGGCCGCGCAAACCGCGAACGTCCCGACCGCGCTGACCAGCAACAGCTTCACCCGGTCCGGCTCCGCCTTCACCGGCTGGAACACCGCCGCCAACGGGACCGCCACCAGCTACGCCGACGGCGCCACCTACCCATTCACCGCCTCCACCACCCTCTACGCCCAATGGAGCGGCGGTAGTGGAGGCCGGGGAGGCGGCGGAGGCGGAGGCGGCTCCGCGAACCTTGCCGTCGCCGTCAGCGGGCCGTCGTCGGGTACGGTCGGTTCCGGCGTCCAGTTGGTGATCGACGTCATCAACAAGGGCGGCAACGCCGATAGCTCCACCCTGGCGATCGATCTCGCAGGCGTGGCATACGGGTCGGCGCAGGTCGATCGCGGCCCCGGCTGTTCGGGCTCCGGGTCGACGATCAGCTGCTCGCTGGATTTCTTCCCCGGTGGGACGACCTCCAGAACGATCGTGAATCTGACGCTGACATCCCTCCCCGCGACAGCGCGGGTCTCGGTCAGCTCGTCGCCGGGTGACTCGGACCCGTCCGACAACTCTGCGAGCTGGTCGTTGTCGGCTCCGCCGCCGGTGCCGACGACGCCGCTGCCGATCACGCCGGTGCCGTACCAGCCGCCGGCCCCGAAGCCGGCCGGGCCGAGGCTCTTCAGGTTCCACGTGGTGAAGAAGGGACCCGGTGGGTACCACATCGCGCTGATCGGGAACGGCAACACCACGAAGCTGGAAGCCGCCGGACGCTACGTCGCCGGCTCGCAACTCACGCTGACCGCCCATCCGTGGAGCGGCAAGACTGTCCACGGGAAGGCGCTGTACGGCAAGTTCGTCCGGTGGAAGGGGGTCAGGTGCGCCGGCGGCAACCGGGCCCGGACCTGCACCATCCCGGCCGCAGCCACGAGCAACGTCAAGTCGTTGACCGTGACCGCGATCTTCGTCCCCCGGTACGCCCTGCTCACCAGGGTCGTCGGACACGGCCGCATCAGCAAGAAACCGGGCGGCAGGCGTTTCCCCGCCGGAACCGTGGTGAAGCCGGTCGCGGTGTCTGGGAGCGGCTGGCTCTTCAGCCGCTGGCACGGAGCGTGTCGAAGCTCCCTGCCGAGCTGCGTCGTCCGGATGACGCGGCCGCTCTGGCTCGAGGCGATCTTCGTCAAGGAGTAGGATCGGCGCCCCGAACGGCATCGCTGTCGCGTGCCGCTCCGAACGCCCCGGTCGAGCCCCTACTCGGTGAGGCGAATCCTGACGGGCGAGCCCGGACTGCTCGCAGACCGGTGCGCGCTCGACTACTTCGTCGGGCACCGAAGCTGAGACCCGGCCCGGGCCCTGCCGGGGCCAAGGCTCCGCTCGCCGCTCATGCGATCCGTCCGTCGATCGCGTCCCGGAGGCCCGCGAGGGCCTTTCGCAGGCGATCGACCCGCTCGGGCCCGAGGTCGGCTTCGACCGCCTCGGCGTCTGCGCGAAATGCCGGGCGCGCCTCGCCGAGGAGCCGTTGTCCCTCGTCGGTGAGCCGGATGAGGAACGACCGCCCGTCCTGCGGATTCGCAGCGCGCTCGGCGTGGCCGCGCCGCTCGAGTCGCCGAAGGCGGAACAGCACGGTCGAGAGCGGCATCCCCAGGCGTCCGGCGAGCCCGGTGGGCGTCCACGGCCCCTCGGCACCGACGAAGACGTAGAACGGGTAGTCCTCGGGCAGCATGTCCGTCGCGGCCAGCGCGTGCGCGATCATCTCCTTCCGCTTCTGCTGCGTGAGGAAGACATCGAAGAAGATCGTCTCGGGGCCCGTGTCAGCCATCAGCGCCCGTCATGGTAGTTTAGAGCAACCTTGCGGTAGTTTTGCCAGACGGCGCTCGCGAAAGGGGCTCGTGCGGAAGCTTCGTGGACTCAGTGGATTCCTGGCGATGGCTGCCGCCGCGGCAGCTGCCGTCGCCGGCGGCGCAGACGGGGCAGTGCGGATCCCGATCGGCTCGCAGGTCGGCCTGATCGCAACCGCGTCGGGCTCGGTGTGGGCGCCGGACCAGCGGCTGAACCGGCTGGTCCGGATCGACGCCGCCACGGGGAGGATCCGGGCGCGCGTGAAGACGGGCCTCAGACCGTTCTCGGTGATCTCCTCCGCAGGAAGCATCTGGCTCACCAACCTCTACGGCGACAGCGTCCAGCGGATCGACCCGGGCGCGAACCGGGTGGTGGCACGGATCGCAGTCGGCGGCGGCCCCTACGGCCTGACGGCAGGCGCCGGCAGCGTCTGGGTCTCGAACGCCGACGACGGCACGGTCTCCCGCATCGACGCGCGGACGAACCGCGTCGTCGCAACGTTCCCAGCGGGTCGGGAGCCGAACGGCATTCTGTTCGCCTTCGGCTCCCTCTGGGTCGGCGACTACGGCGGCAGCCGGCTGCTGCGAATCGATCCCGCCACCGGCCGGGTGACGGCGCACTGGTCGATCCCCAAGGCGGACTGGATCACGGCCTCTCCTGGAACGTTGTGGATCAGCAGCGAGCACGGCTCGGTCGTCCGCCTCGATCCGGCGACCGACACCGTGACGGCCCGGATCCTGGTGGGCGCGAACCCGCTGGCCACCGCCTGGATCGGCGGGGAGCTGTGGGTGCCGAACATCGATGCCGACACCGTCTCGATCGTCGACCCGGCGACCAACGCGGTCCGGGAGACGCGCAAGGTCGGGGCCGGTCCCGTGGCGATCGCGCAGGCCGCCGGGAGCGTGTGGGTCGCCGACTCGAACGACGGCGACGTCTGGCGGATCCCCCGGCGGTGACCTGACCCGGCACGTTCTCACTCGTACCTCGTCGCCCCGGTTTAGCCGCAACCGGAATCCGGGGTTGCGCTGACGCCGCTCGAGCTCCTACCGGTTAGTCTCGGACCGACCCTGGACGAATCGTTCTCATCGTCTGCGGGCACGGGAGGCACGAGATGATCAGGGCACTGGCCGCAGCGACACTCACAGCGGCTACGGGATTGATTGCAGTTGGCGGGGCCGGCGCGGTGGCGCCGGGAGTACAAAGCGGCCTCGTTCTTCGACAGACGCCGCCGGTCGCCGACACCCACCCCGGATTCGGCCGGCTGGTCAACCGGGTCATCCCTTCACTGTGTCGGTCCGAGCGAGTCGCGAGCCCCCTGTTCCAACGGTTCTGCGTCGCGTCCGACACCGGGAGAGCTCGCTTCGGCCTCGCCGTCTCGCAGTTCGACTACGTGGTCACGATGAACAGCACCGTCTACTGGTTGTTGCTCACATAACCTCGCCGAACGCCTCGAGCAATTCCGAAGGCCGGAGTCCCCGGCATTGACGATCATCCGTGCGCACAGACTCCCGAGTTTGCGTACACGGATGGAAACGATGCGCCCGGCAAGATTCGAACTTGCGGCCTCTGCCTCCGCAGGGCAGCGCTCTATCCCCTGAGCTACGGGCGCGGGGGAAGGTCAGTCTATCCGCGCTGCACGACCTGCCACGTCGACGTCGGCGCCGGCGGGAACATCGAGGCGGACGTAGGCGAGTGCGGTGCCCGGCACCGCGCTCGTGACACGGCCGACGACCCGATCGCCGTGACGCACCTCGTCCGCCTGTCGGGCGGGCTCGCCGTCGAGCTCGATCACCCGGAGCGTGCGGTTGACGTGACCGCGGTTGTGCAGCCGCGCAAGCGGCTCCTGGCCCGGGTAGCAGCCCTTGGTGAAGGACACTGCCCGTTCGTCGAGCCCGGCCTCGGCGGGAAGGATGCCGTCGTCGATCTCGCGACCCCAGCGGGGCGTGCGGGCGAGAATGCGGAGCCGCTCGAGCTCGTCGTCTGCCGGCTCGCTCTCGTATGCGCCGTCGACGACCTCGACCGCCGGGATGCCGTAGTCCCGGGTCGGGATCCCCTCGGACCCGCCGAGCACGACCACCGACACGTGCTCCTCCGGCTCGATCTCGCACTTGGAGGCGACGCGCATGCGCAGGAGATGCGCCCGGACGACCTCGCCGAGCTCGGGCTCGGTGAGGAGCAGGAAGTCGTCCTCGGCCCGCCGCCAGACGACGAGCGGCGCGATCACCCGCCCCTTGCCGGTGAGGATCAGCGCCTCGCAGGCGGGTGACGCGAGAACGTCGTTCGAGACGATCCGCTGAAGCAGGTCGGCTGCATCCGGTCCCTTCACCCCGACATAGGCGCGCGGCCGGATATACGCCTTCGTCGCGATCGAACCCATCGGGCTAATGTAGCCCGCGGTGTTCCGCTCGAGAGACGAGAGGAAGGTGCGCGAGGCGGGCTTCGACCCGGCGCGGCTCCCGCCCGGGCAGCACATGACCGAGAAGTGGCCCGTTCTCCACGCGGGCGGCATCCCGGAGATCGACCTCGCCGCCTGGCGGTTTCGCGTCAGCGGCGAGGTCGAGCAGGAGCTCGAGCTGACCTGGGAGCAGTTCACCGAGCTTCCCCGCACGAGCAGCGTCCAGGACATTCACTGCGTCACCCGCTGGAGCCGTTTCGACGCACAGTTCGAGGGCGTCCACTGGCGCGAGCTCGCCAGACTCTGCCGACCCCTGACGACCGCGCGGTTCGCGATCGCAGAGGCCGAGCACGACTTCACCTCAAACGTGCCGATCGGCTCGCTCGAAGACGGGGACGCCCTGCTCGCGACCCACGCCGACGGAGCCCCGCTCACCGCCGAGCACGGCGGTCCGCTCCGCCTGATCGTCCCCCACAAGTACTTCTGGAAGAGCGCGAAATGGCTGAAGGGGATCCGGCTCCTGCCCGTCGACCGCCCCGGCTTCTGGGAACGCTACGGCTACCACAACGACGCCGACCCCTGGCAGGAGGAGCGCTACTCGTTCTGAGCCAAGAACCGAGGCCGATCGCACCGGTCACTGAAGATCACTCGATCAAGGGACTCTCGAACAGGCGGGCGCGCGCCGATTCCTTCCTCGACGCAACCCAACCCGTCCGTATCAACAGAAGAGCCGGCCACATACCCGCCGGCTCTTCTGCTTTTAACCTGGATCCACCGAAATGCGTGATCGCGGGGCGTTCGGCTGGGCCGCCGGGACGGGGCGCGGTGGGGACGGGCGGGCCGGGGCCCGACCGTTCACGCCGCGCCCCGGAGCGCACCGGCCGGGTGCAGGCCCTGTCCGGGGCCGGAACTCGGACGGGGAGCGGCCCGGCGAGTCCAGACGGGCGCACCGCCCGCGCAGATCGGTTGCGGTAGGGACGGCCGTTGCTGACCGCCCCCCGCGCAGATCCCAGCGTGCGGGACTACCGCACTGGGCTCCTGCCTTGGGTGATGGCGGCGAATCGCTGTTCGGGCCAGGGGTGCAGGATCCGCGGTTGAGGTAGCCATTGGTCAGCGAGGCGCCCCATCCGTTTCCAGGTCAACCGGTGGAGCTGGCTGCGCCGCCGAAGCGTCTTGAGCCAGTGCCGGATGATCCCTTTGCGGAAGGCGGCGAGCGCCTCGATGTTGTCGGGCACCGCGTAGTAGTTGTAGTGCCCGTGCAGGACGCGGGCGAGCCAGCGACCCTGCTCTGGGATGGGCAGATGCATCCGCTTTGCCATCTCGCGTTTGACCGCGAGTAGTTTGCGACGCATCCGCTTTGAGTCGGTGTGCCGTGTGAGCTTGAACCGTCCGGACTTCCGCGTCTTCCCGCAGATGTGCGTGAAGCCGAGAAACCGGAACGTCTCAGGCTTGCCGAGCCCACGCGCTGCACGATCTCGGGCGGCGTGCCGTCCGAACTCGATCAGCCGTGTCTTCTCGGCGTTCAGCTCCAAACCGAATTTCGAGAGCCTGTCCCGAAGCTCGATCGAGAACCGCTCGGCGTCCTCCCGATGCTCAAACCCCACCACGAAGTCATCAGCGAAGCGCACGATCACAACGTCACCGTGCGCGTTCCGAGTCCTCCACTGGTGAGCCCACAGATCAAGGACGTAGTGCGCGTAGACGTTCGCGAGCAGCGGAGAAACCGATGCTCCTTGCGGAACGCCCTCCTCGAACGCCGTCCAGGACCCATTCTCAATGACCCCCGCGGCCAGCCACTTCTGAATCAGCCGCAGGACCCTCTTATCCGCGATCCGGTGCTCCAAGAACTTCATCAGCCATTGATGGTCGAGGCTAGAGAAGTAATCGCTGAAATCAGCGTCAAGCACCCAGTTCACCTTCTTCCCGACGATCCCGGCAGCGAACGCATCCAACGCGTGATGCGGGCTGCGCCCCGGCCGGAACCCGTAGGAGAAACCGAGAAAGTCCGTCTCATAGATCGCGTTCAGCACCTCGACCAGCGCCCGCTGAAGGATCTTGTCCTCCAACGCGGCAACTCCGAGCGGCCGCTGCCGCCCGTCCGGTTTCGGGATGAACACCCTCCGCGACGGTCTTGCCCGGTACGCGCCCCTGTGAACTCGAGCGTGAAGATCCCGAAGGTTCTCCTCGAGATCCACGCCGTAGTCCTCCCACGTCACACCGTCCACCCCCGGCGCGGCCTTGGGCCTCAGCGCCCGATACGCCGCCCGCAGACGATCGACGTCAACGTGATGCAGGAGCGCGGTGAACCGCGCTTCCTTGTCCGTTACTGCCACTCTGCGCACACGACCAAGCTCGCTCGGCGCGCCTTGCCCGGCACTGAGTCCGGAGCGCGTTTCGCTGGCCGTGTTCCCCTTGGCCGGCCCGCTTCCCTCCACCGCTTCCGCCGCCCCACCTTGGGCGTTGTTCAGCAGCTTCTCAGGTACTACCAGACCGTCCGACTTCTCACGATCGTGCATCACGGGATTACGGCCTTGGCCTTCCCCGCACGACCCGCCCCTCCATCACGACAGGCGGGTGATCGTGAGATCTCCCGGTTCTCAGCATGAAGAGATCACGCGCATGCTCGGGTTCTTCGACCCCGCGGGGTCCGCCGACGGCTCGCGAAAACGCCGCCAACGATGTTGCCTTCCGCTGATCCACAGCACGTCGGCACCCCGGTGTTGCCTATTTCGAGGCTGCATAACCGGCCTGCGCGCACCCCGCGTCCAACGCTTCGCTGCGCCCTCACGGGTCGCCAACGCATGGTCGGGGCCATCGCGATTCGCTAGATCTTCGATGTAGGACTCTTCCATTCCCTTCTTTCATGCCGGTTGTCCGGCGCTTTCGTGGATCCAGGTTTAACGGCTCTCCGGCAGCTAAGGACGGCCTTCCGCCCCGATCAAACCTGAACCGGCCCGCCGCCTCTCATGCGATTGCGCCCGGACGGCAGCTGAAAAGAGTCGGGGGCGCCGGCTTGGCCGGCGCCCCCACTGAACCGAACAATGGAATTCGGATCGAACCCGAACCACCTCTCCCGGCTGCCAACCGCAACCGGGAACAAGGGGGCTCATGGGGGAAACCTGGTTTCCCCCATGCCCTTTACATCATTCCGGACATGTCCGGCATGCCGCCGCCGGGGGCGCCGGCGCCTGCCTTCTCGGGTGCGTCCGTGACGATCGCCTCCGTGGTGAGGATGTTCTTGCCGATCGAGGCGGCGTTCTGGAGCGCCGAGCGGGTGACCATGGTCGGATCGATGATGCCGGCCTTGACGAGGTCCTCGACCTCGCCGGTGTCGACGTTCAGGCCCTGACCGGGCTTCGCCGTGCGAACCGCCTGGATCACGACCGAGCCCTCGAGGCCCGCGTTCGTCGCGAGCTGCCGGAGCGGCTCCTCGAGCGAGCGCAGGATGATCTGGGCACCGGTCTTCTCGTCGCCCTCGAGCCCTTCGAGCAGCGACTCCTTGACCTTGTCGGCCGCGTTCAGCAGCGCGACGCCGCCACCCGGCACGATCCCCTCTTCGAGCGCCGCACGGGTCGCCTGGAGGGCGTCCTCGACGCGGTGCTTCTTCTCCTTCATCTCGGTCTCGGTGGCAGCACCGACCTTGACGACCGCGACACCGCCCGACAGCTTCGCAAGCCGCTCCTGGAGCTTCTCGCGGTCGAAGTCGGAATCGGTGGTCTCGATCTCGGCCTTGATCTGCTTGATCCGCGCCTTGATCGCATCGCTGTCTCCGGCGCCGTCGATGATCGTGGTCGAGTCCTTGTCGACGACGACCTTGCGGGCCCGGCCGAGCTGCGAGAGCTTCGTGTTCTCGAGCTTGAGGCCCATCTCCTCGGTGATCACCTCTCCGCCGGAGAGGACGGCGATGTCCTCGAGCATCCGCTTGCGGCGGTCGCCGAAGCCGGGGGCCTTGACCGCGACCGCCTGGAAGGTGCCGCGCAGCTTGTTGACGACGATCGTCGCGAGCGACTCGCCCTCGACGTCCTCGGCCACGATCAGCAGCGGCTTGCCCGCCTGGATGACCTGCTCGAGCAGCGGCAGCAGATCCTTGATGCCGCCGATCTTCTGGTTCGCGATCAGGATGTACGGGTCGTCGAGCACGGCCTCCATGCGCTCGGCGTCGTTGACCATGTACGGCGACAGGTAGCCCTTGTCGAACTGCATGCCTTCCGTGAACTCGAGCTCGAGGCCGAACGTCTGCCCCTCCTCGACGTTCACGACGCCGTCCTTGCCGACCTTCTCGATCGCGTCCGCGATCACGTCGCCGATCTCGCGCTCGCGCGAGGAGATCGTCGCCACGCGGGCGATGTCCTCCTTGCCGCTGATCTCGACCGACTGGTCGACCAGGTTCTTCACGACCGCGTCGACCGCCGTCTCGATCCCGCGCTTGAGCGCGATCGGGTTCGCACCGGCCGACACGTTCTTCAGGCCTTCGCGCACGATCGCCTGGGCGAGCACCGTCGCGGTGGTCGTGCCGTCGCCGGCGACGTCGTTCGTCGCCGTCGCCACTTCGCGGACGAGCTGGGCGCCCTGGTTCTCGAAGGCATCCTCGACCTCGATCTCGCGGGCGATGGTGACGCCGTCGTTCGTGATCGTCGGAGCGCCGTACTTCTTGTCGAGGACGACGTAGCGCCCCTTCGGGCCAAGGGTGACCTTGACCGCGTCGGCGAGGATGTCCACGCCGCGCTGGAGCGAGCGACGGGCGTCCTCGCTGAACTTCAGTTCCTTGTGAGCCATTTCTCTTGTTCCTCTCTTGTCCTAGGCCTTGGCCTTGACCTTTGCAGGGGCGCCGACGACCTTCGCGAGCACGTCGCTCTCCCTCAGGATCAGGTAATCGACACCTTCAACCCGGATCTCGGTGCCGCCGTACTTGGAGAACACGATCAGGTCTCCCTCGGCGACATCCATCGGGATGCGGTCGCCCGTGTCGGCGTTGCGGCCACCCGGACCGGCAGCGATCACGTTGCCGCGCTGCGGCTTCTCGACCGCGGTATCAGGGAGAACGATCCCGCCGATCGTGGTCTGCTCCTCTTCGAGGGGCTCGACGATCAGGCGGTCTCCCAGGGGTTTCAAGTTCATTCCTTCGACCTCCACTCGCTGTGACAGCGTCTTTGTGACAGATTCGTGACAATGATTGGCACTCTAACCTCCCGAGTGCCAGCCGCCGTAGCATAGCGGACGGGATCTAAGTCGCGGACGCGAAGATCCGGCGACGCTCGGCAAGCCCCGAGAGGACCGGCGGGGCCCACCGCCGGGCAGGACGTATGATCGCGGCTCGGTGCCCTCGTTCGCGCTCAACTTCTATTCGCCGGTCGTCGAGGCGCAGCTCCGCTCGCACCGGAAGACGGCGACGATCCGGCTGGGCGACAAGTCACGCAAGTATCAGAAGGGGATGATCGTCTCCGTCCTCGTGGGTGCGCGCTTCGGCCCCAGGCAGCACGTCTTCGACGCCGTCATCGACAAGGTCGAGGTCAAACGCCTCTCCGAGCTCTCACCCCGCGAGATCGAGCACGACAACCCCGAGGTACGCCGCGTCGACGAGATGGCGCACTTCCTCAGTCAGCTCTACAACCGTGACGTGACCGAGGACGACACGATCACGGTGATCCGCTTCTCCGCGATCAAGAACAACTCGGGCTCGATCCTCTGAGCTCACGTCCCGCGCTTGCGGATCGGGACGCCGAAGAGCTCCGGCTCGCGCAGGCGGGCCCCGCACTCCTCGCAGTCGACGGCGAAGGTCGACGAGAACGGCGCCGCACACGACGGGCAACGATGAATCATCTCGCCGCCGCACGACGGGCACTCGGAGGGGATCTCCGCCTCGAACTCCTCGAACCACCGCCGCGCGGCACCGCAGCGCAGGCAGAGAGCCGTCCAGTCTCCGAGCACCTTGCGGCGCTCCTCTCTCAGCCAGTCCGAGGCTTTGCCCACGGCCGGACGATAGCCCCGAACGGCACCCCGGGCGCGCGCGTTAGAGTGGGGCAGGAATGTCGATCGCGCGCGTGGCCGAGCCGAGCGGCTCGCTTCAGGAAGCGAAGGAGTGGGGCCTCGACCGGGAGGATCTCTTCGGCATCTACCGCAACCTCCTGCTTACCCGCGGCCTCGAGGAGCGGGGACACATCCTCTACCGGCAGGGGAAGATCCCCGGCTCGTTCTACACCGGGCGCGGCAACGAGGCCTCGGCCGTCGCGATCGGGACGGCGATGGGCCGCGACGACGTGGGAACGCCGCTCCACCGCAACATCGGGGTCCACATCACCCGCGGCGTCGAACCCTGGCGGATCCTCGCCAACTACATGGGCCGGGCCGACGGGCCCGCGAAGGGAAAGGACGGGAACGTCCACATGGCCGACGCCCATCTCGGTCTCGTGGCGATGGTCTCGCACCTGCCGGCGATGTTGCCGGTCGCGGTCGGCTGCGCGCTCGCGTTCCGGATCCGCGAGGAGAAGCGCGTCGCGGTCGGCTGGTTCGGCGACGGCGCCTCCGCGCGCGGCGACACCCACGAGGCGATGAACTTTGCCGGTGTCCGGCACCTGCCGGTCGTCTTCATCTGCGACAACAACCAGTGGGCCTACTCGACGCCGACGTACCTCGAGTACGGGTCGGAGCATCTCGCCGACCGGGCGGCCGCCTACGGTTTCGAGGGCGTGGTCGTCGACGGCACCGACGCGCTCGCGGTCTACCGGGAGGCCAAGCGGGCAATCGAGAAGGCTCGCCAGGGAGGCGGCCCGACGCTGATCGAGAGCGTGACCCTCCGGATGGAAGGGCACGCCGTCCACGACGACGCCTCGTATGTCCCCAGGGAGCTGTTCGAGGAGTGGGCCGCCCGTGACCCGATCGAGCGCTACCGCACCTGGCTGCACGACCACGCGCAGTTCACCGAGGGGGAGGAGGACGAGATCATCCTCCACGTCAAGAAGCACCTGACCGACGCGCTCGAGCGCGCCGAGGCCTCCCCCGAGCCCGATCCGGCCAACCTGCTCGACGGCGTGTACGCCGAGCCCTCCGAGCTCGACGCGCCGCACCACATGTAGCGATGGCGGAGAAGACCTACCTCCAGGCGATCGGCGACGGCCTCCGGCAGGAGATGCAGCACGACAAGCGCGTCTTCCTGATCGGCGAGGACATCGGCGTCTACGGCGGCGCGTTCAAGGTCACGCAGGGCTTCCAGGACGAATTCGGTTCGTGGCGCGTGATCGACGCGCCGCTCTCCGAGACGGCGATCCTCGGGGGCGCGACGGGCGCGGCGATGATGGGGCTACGTCCGGTCGCCGAGATGCAGTTCGCGGACTTCATCTCCTGCGGCTGGGACCATCTCGTCACGGTCGCCTCCAAGCAACACTGGCGCGCCGGCTCGCCCGTGCCGATCACGGTGCGGCTGCCATCGGGCGGCGGCTTCTCGGGCGGCCCGTTCCACTCCCAGAACCCGGAGTCCTCGTTCGCGCACATTCCCGGCCTGAAGTGCGTCTGCCCGGCGACACCCGCTGACGCGAAGGGACTGATCATCGCTGCGATCGAGGACCCGAACCCCGTTCTCTTCTTCGAGCACAAGCACCTCTACCGCCGCGTCAAGGGCGATGTCCCCGACGAGCGCTACACGGTCCCGATCGGCGAGGCCCGCATCCACCGGGCGGGCGACGACGTCACGATCGTCACCTGGGGCGCGATGCTGTATACGGCCGAGGAGGCCGCCGCGCAGCTCGACGACCTCTCGGTCGAGATCATCGACCTGCGCTCGGTGCTCCCGTGGGACAAGGCGGCGGTACTCGCCTCCGTGCGCAAGACATCCAAGGTGATCGTCCTGCACGAGGACACGCGCACCGGCGGCTTCGGGGCCGAGATCGCGGCGACGATCGCCGAGGAGGCCTTCGAGGACCTCGACGCTCCGCCGAAGCGCATCACGGCGCCGGACACGCCGGTACCCTTTGCCCCCGCTCTCGAGGCCGCGTTCCTGCCGCAGGTCGCGGACGTGGTCGCAGGCCTCCGCGAGATCGCCGAGTACTGAGATGAGAGGCCCCATCCGATGACGACCGGAACCGCAATCGAGGTCGTGATGCCCCAGATGGGCGTGTCCGTCTCCGAGGGAACGGTCACCAGGTGGCTGAAGAACGTCGGGGACACGATCCGCACCGACGAGACGCTGCTCGAGATCTCGACCGACAAGGTCGACACGGAGGTGCCGAGCCCCGGCTCCGGCGTGCTCCAGGCGATCCTCGTGCCCGAAGGCGAGACCGTCGCGGTCGGGACCCTGCTCGCCAGGATCGGAGGCGAACCGGCAGCGGAGCCCGAAGCGACGTCCGAGCCCGAGGCTGCACCTCCGGTCGTCGAGGAGACACCCGTCGTCGAAGAGACACCGCTCGTCGAGGAGGCACTGCCTCCGCAGGCCGGCGTCGAGGCCGAGGCCCCCTCTGCGCAGCCGCCGGCGGCGCCGGCACAGGGCGGAAACGGAGCCTCCGGCCACACGTTCGTCTCACCGGTCGTCGCGCGCATCGCAGCCGAGCACGGCGTCGACCTCGGCAAGATCGACGGCACCGGCCGCGACGGACGGGTCACCAAGAAGGACATCCTCGCCTTCCTCGACGAAGACGCCGCAGAGCAGCCCGAGCCGGCCGCCGCCCCGCCTCCTCCGGCCCCGCCGCCTCCCTCTGCCCCGCCGCCTCCGCAGCAGGCCACGGCCACGCCCCCGCCGGCCCAGGCAGCACCGCCTCCCCCACGCCGGCACCCGAGCCCGTCGCCGCGCCGCCTGCGCCTTCCGCCGGGGAGCTCGAGCCTCTCCCGCCGGGTGAGACCGCCGAGCCGATGAGCCCGATGAGGCGCGGCATCGCCGAGCACATGCGCCGCTCCCTCGACACCGCCGCCCACGTGACGAGCGCAATCGAAGTCGACATGTCCAGGGTCGCCGGCATCCGCGAGAAGCTGAAGCGCGAGTTCCAGTCCTCCTACGGCCTCAACCCGACGTACCTCGCGTTCGTCGCCCGCGCAACGGTCGACACCCTGCGCGACTGGCCGCTCGTGAATGCCGAGATCCGCGGCGACTCGATCGTCGCCAAGAGCTACGTGAACCTCGGCTTCGCGGTGGCGCTCGAGGGGGGCAAGGGCCTGATCGTGCCGGTGCTGCGCCACGCCGAAGGCCTCAACCTGCTCGGGATGGTGCGCGGGATCGCCGACCTGGCCGACCGCGCCCGCACCAAACGGCTGCTTCCCGACGACGTCCAGGGCGGCAGCTTCACGATCACCAACCCGGGCAGCTACGGCACCTTCATGGGCACGCCCGTCATCAACCAGCCGCAGACGGCGATCCTCGGCACCTACGCGGTCGTCAAGCGCCCCTGGGTGGTCGCCGACGACGAGGGCCGGGACGCGATCGCGATCCGGTCGATCATGAACCTGACGCTGACCTACGACCACCGCCTCGTCGACGGGGCCTACGGGGCGCAGTTCCTCCGCGACCTCGCCGTGCGCCTCCAGACCTGGGGCGAATCGGACTATTGACAACTGTGGCGACCGGCTCGCCCAGTTATTCTCGAAGCAGTTAGGCTCGTAGCCGTGGAAGCCTACGAAGTTGCGCCTGACCTCTGGGTCTGGACCGGCAGGCTCGAGCAGATCGGCAGCGACGTCGCCTCGGTCTACCTTCTGGCCGGGCGGGAAATCGTGCTGATCGACCCGATCCTGCCGCCCGAGGATCCCGAGGGCTTCTGGGCCGCGCTCGACCGGGACGTCGTGCCGATCGAAGCCGACGTCCACGTCCTCCTCACGGCTGCGTCGCACACCCGCAACGCGCGCGAGATGCTCGAGCGGTACCCCGGCGGCCGCCTCTGGGCGGCGCGGGACGCGACGGCCGCCGTCGAGAGCCACGGCGTCGCCGTCACCGACCCGTTCGCGCCCGGGGACACGCTGCCCGGCGGAGTGTCCGCCCACGCGTCCGGCAAGGCCGGCGAGGTGGTCTTCTGGCTCCCCGCCCAGCGGGCCCTCGTCGTCGGCAACGTCCTCTTCGCCGGCGATGACGGGCGCCCCGTCCTGTGCCCCGAGAAGTGGCTGCCAGAGGGAACCACGCAGGAGGATCTCCGTGTCGCGGTGCGCCCGCTCCTCGAGCTCGCTCCGGAGCTGCTCCTGCTCTCCCACGGAAAGCCGGTGCTCGAGCAGGCCGGCGACGCGCTCCGGCCGCTGCTCGCCGGCTGAGCTGCTCGCGGGCCGAGCTACTCGTCGGCCGGCTCTTCGACGAACGGCGCCAGCCCGGCCCACCGCGACGAGGCCTCGAGCCCGAAGTCGAACTGGTCGAGGATCCTGAGCACGGTGTGGTCGACGATGTCCGCGATCTCCTGCGGCCGGTGGTAGAACGCAGGCGTCGGGGGCATGATCGTGGCCCCCATCTCGGCGAGCGTCAACATGTTGCGGATGTGGATGCTGTTCAGCGGGGTCTCCCGGACGGCCAGCACGAGCGGGCGCCGCTCCTTGAGCACGACGTCGGCCGCCCGGCAGACGAGGTTGTAGGCGAAGCCGTTGGCAATCGCGGCGAGCGTCTTCGTGCTGCACGGCGCGATCACCATCCCGCGGGTCAGGTAGGAGCCGCTCGACACGGCCGCCGCCTGGTCGCTTTCGCCGTAGACGACGTCCGCGAGCTTCTTCACCTGCGCGAAGGTGTACGGCGTCTCGTGCTCGATCGTGACGCGCGCCCAGCGGGTGACGACGAGGTGCGTCTCGATCGGCAGCTCGCGCAGCCGCTCGAGGAGCCGGACGCCGTAGACCGCGCCCGAGGCGCCGGTGATGGCGACGACCAGGCGCTCGCTCACGGCGCGCTCACGTTCCCGCCCGTCCGGCCGGCCGTGCAGACCGTAGACGCCGAGCAGCCGAGATCGAGTCGAACGCGAACCGAGATCGTGACCGGAAGCCGTACGCCCGTCGCCGACTCGGCGAGCAGCTTCGGCACCCGCTCACGGATGTCGGCGTGCCCCGACTGGGGCCGCGTGATAGCCGTATCCGAGTCCGGCCGCACGCCGGATCGCGCGGTCGCTGCAACCGCCGCACCAACCCCAGAGATGCCGCCAGAGGGCGATCGCCTCGTCGAGGTGGGCACTGCGCCGGGCGAAGCGGTCGGCCTTGCCGAAGCTCTCGTGGTCGGATCGAGACGTGGCCCCAGACCATGTCGGCCTGGCCCACCGCCTCGAGGACGCGGCAGGCCGTCACGATCTGGCGTGCCGGGCTCTCTGGTGAGTCTGTCGACATGGCGCGCCGGCGCATGGTATCGGCCTCCCGCTAGGGTGATCGGGGAACCAGCGGGGCCTCCGGCCCCGGGGAAGGACCTCGGAGGATGCCGCGCGGCGCGTACCTGATGAACCTCGGCACGACCGACTACCTGGAGGCCTGGGAGCTCCAGCGCTCGCTCGCGGCGGCGGTCTCGCAAGGGGCGATCCCCGACACCGTGCTCTTCCTCGAGCACCCGCCGACCGTGACGCTCGGCCGGAGGACTGAGGAGAGCGAGCTGCACATCCCACCCGGCGCCGACGTGGCCGTCGTCGAGACCGACCGGGGCGGCAAGTCGACCTTCCACGGGCCCGGGCAGCTCGTCTGCTACCCGATCCTCGACCTGAAGCGGCACGGGAAGGACGTGAAGCTCTACTGCCGTAACCTGGAGGAGGCGGTGATCCGGACACTCTCGGCCATCGGCCTGGAAGGGACACGGATCGAGGGGCTCACCGGCGTCTGGCTGCAGTCCCCGCCGCGCAAGATCGCATCGATCGGCGTCCACATCAGCCGCTGGGTGACAACGCACGGCTACGCGCTCAACGTCGATCTCGACCCGGCGCCGTTCACCGACTGGATCACCGCCTGCGGGCTCGAGGACGCCGCGTTCACCTCGGTCGCACGGGAGCTCGGCCGACCACTCGCCGTCGACGATCTGCGCGAGACGGCGGCCCAGTCTCTCGCCGATGCGTTCGACCTCGTCTTCGACGAGCTGCCGGGCGGCGAGCCGGGCCTCTGGGCGCAGCCGCTGCATGCCCAGCTCGCATCCGCCTAGCGCTGCGTCTCCCAACGTTTCACTCGAAACAACCCCCCTTCGTGACGCCGCACTAGCGGATGCCGGTGTCGATCGCGAAGCGGCGGAGGTGCCGGCCGGCCCGCGCCGTCACCGTCGACGGTGTGATGCGCATCCCGAGCGACGCCCTGACGGCATAGGTCCCCGGCACGAGCGCGACGGCGTACCTCCCGTGAGCGTCCGTCCTCACCCGGACCGCGTGTGTCCCCCGGGTGAACGTGAGCACGACGCGCACCGCCGGCTTCGAGCAGGGAACCCCGACCCGGCAGACGGGCGTCACCGGGCCGAGCGTGACCGCTCCATGCAGCAGCGCCGAGGCGAGCAGGGTCGCGAGCATCGCCGCCCAGGGTACTCCCCGGCTCTAGACTGATCCGGGATGCAGGAATCGCTGCCCGTCGCCGAACGCCCTCGCCGGCCGGAGTGGATGAAGGTGCGCGCGCCGAGCGCGAGCACCCGGTACTACGACGTCAAGAAGCTGCTCCACGGCGCGAGCCTGAACACCATCTGCGAGGAGGCACGCTGCCCGAACATCGCCGAGTGCTGGGGGCGCGGCACCGCGACCTTCCAGATCCTGGGCGACACCTGCACCCGCGCCTGCCGCTACTGCTACGTGCACTCGGGCACACCGACCGACCCCATCGACCCGCTCGAGCCGCTTCGGCTCGCGCAGACCGCGAAGGAGATGGGGCTGAGCCACGTCGTCGTCACCTCGGTCGACCGCGACGACGTCCCGGACCGCGGCGCGGGGCACTACGCCGCGACACTTCGTGCCTTGCACCACAAGCTGCCGGACGCGACCGTCGAGGTGCTGACACCCGACTTTCTCGGCGTCGAGGAGGAGGCGCTCACCGTCGTGATCGGGGCGCGGCCCGACGTCTTCAACCACAACATCGAGACCGTCCGGCGCCTGCACGCGCGGATGCGCGGGGGGAAGGCGAGCTACGACGGCGCGCTGGCGCTCCTGCGCCGCGCGAAGGAGCTCGCCGACTATCCGGTGCTGACCAAGAGCGGCATCATCGTCGGGCTCGGGGAGACGAACGACGAGGTCGTCGAGACGATGCGCGACCTGCGCGCGCACCGCGTCGACGTGGTCACGATCGGCCAGTACCTGCAGCCGAGCGCGAAGCACGCGCAGATCGACCGCTGGGTGCACCCCGAGGAGTTCCGGTGGCTGCGCGAGCAGGGAGAGTCGCTCGGCTTCGGCTCGGTCTTCTCGGGCCCGCTCGTCCGCTCGAGCTACCGGGCAGACGAGCAGCGCCATGCCGCCGCGACCGGACGCGGAGCGGCCGCCTACTGAGCCGGCCCCATGCACTCGCCGGATAGCGGCCTGCTGGACTACCCGTGCGGCTTGGCCATCCGGCGGTAGTCGAGCGCCTCGTCGAGGATCGCGTCGTCAACGCCCGCCTCGCGCGCGACCTCGCGGAGCGAGCGGCCCGAGGCCGCGGCCGACTTGACGATCTCGCTCGCCCGGTCGTAGCCGATGTGCGGGTTCAGCGCCGTCGCGGCCGAAAGCGTCAACTCCGCGTAGCTCATGCACCGCTCGCGGTTCGCCTCGATCCCGCTGACACACTTGTCGGCGAGCAGGCGCGAGGCGGCGGCGAGCAGCTTGATCGAGTCGAGCAGGTTGCGCGCCATCAGCGGGATGAAGACGTTCAGCTCGAAGTGCCCCTGCATCCCGCCGATCGTGATCGCCGCGTCGTTCCCGATCACCTGCGCGGCGACCTGGGTGACGACCTCGGGGATGACCGGGTTGACCTTCCCGGGCATGATCGAGGAGCCCTTCTGCAGCTCGGGCAGGAAGATCTCCGCGAGGCCGGCCCGCGGGCCCGAGCCGAGGTAGCGCAGGTCGTTCGCGATCTTGGTCAGCGAGACCGCGACCACCTTGAGCGCGCCCGAGGCCTCGACGAGACCGTCGCGCGCCGCCTGGGATTCGAACGGGTCGGCCGGCGGGCCGATCGTCAGGCCCGTCTCGTCGGCGAGCCGCGCGCGGACGCGCGCCGCGAACTCGGGATGGGTGTTCAGTCCGGTGCCGACAGCGGTGCCGCCGAGCGGGATCTTGCCGACCCGCTCCAGCGTCGCCTCGACACGGGCGACCCCCTCGCGCACCTGCGCCGCGTAGCCGCCGAACTCCTGCCCCAGCGTGACCGGGACGGCATCCATCCAGTGCGTGCGGCCGGACTTGACGACGTCGTCGAATTCGACCGACTTTTGCTCGAGCGCGGCGGCGAGCGTCCGGAGCGCCGGGAGCAGGTCGGACACCAGCTCGGCGAGGGCCGCGAGGTGAACGGCCGAGGGAAAGACGTCGTTCGAGGACTGCCCCATGTTGACGTCGTCGTTGGCATGGACGTCGTCGCCTGCGAGACTCGCGATCACCTCGTTCGCGTTCATGTTCGACGAGGTGCCGGAGCCGGTCTGGAAGACATCGATCGGAAACTGGTCGTCGAGCTCGCCGCTCGCGATCCGGTCGCCGGCGGCGGCGATCCGCCCGGCCTTGTCCGCATCGAGCAGGCCGAGCTCGGCGTTGACGTGCGCGGCCGCCGCCTTGATCCGCCCGAGCCAACGTGCGACCGGCGCCGGGATCGGCTCCCCCGAGACGGGGAAGTTGCCGATCGCCTTGCGGGTCTCGCCGCCCCAGAGCTCGGTCCCGGTCATCGGTTCGAGTCTAGCCCGCCACTCGCGGAGCGGGCGGCGTCCAGCAGGTCCCCCCAGGTCGCGTGCTTGACGCGTGGGCGGCCGTGGGTCTCACCGAGCGCGCGCTCCTGCCGGTCGATCTCCTCCCAGCCTGCGTACTCGACGAACCCGGCGCCGCGCTCGCTCAGCAGTGCCGCGAGATCGCCCTCCCCGGCCTGGAGCAGGCCGGCCTCGGCGTCCTCCAGCAGGGCCGCGACCGTCTCGGCGGCGTCCTTCTTGTTCGTGCCGATCACGCCGCTCGGGCCTCGCTTGATCCAGCCTGCGACGTAGAGGCCGCGGATCGGGGCACCATTTCCGTCGATCGCCCGACCGCCGCTGTTCGGGATCACGCCGCCGATCTCGTCGAAGGGCACGTCGGGAATCCCGACCCCCCGGTAGCCGACGCTGCGGAGCACGATCCCGCAGGGGATGACCTCTCGCGCATCCGTCGGGACCGGGCCGATGCGGCCGCTCTCGTCGGCGACGAGGCGGTTGCGGACGACCTCGACCGCCTCGACCCTCTCCTCGCCCAGGATCGCCACCGGCGAGACGCAGAAGCGGAGCAGGAGCCGCTTCGGCTTGCCCTCCGGGACGCGGGCCGCGTACTCGCGCAGCAGATCGAAGTTGCGGCGTGCCGTGGCGCGATCGTCGGCGAGCGCCGCCTCGCTCGCGCCGTCGAGCTCGAGGTCGGCCGGATCGACGACCACGTCGGCGCCCGCGAGCTCGCCCAGCTCCTTCAGCTCCGGGTTGGTGAACGCCGCCTGGACGGGCCCGCGGCGCCCGAGCATCACGATCTCGCGGATCCCCGACCCGACGATCGCGTCGATCGAGGCGTCGGTCGCGTCGGTCGGGGCAATCTCCGCACACGTGAGCGCGAGCATGCGGGCGACGTCGACGGCGACGTTGCCGTTCCCGACCACGATCGCCCGCTCGCCCGACAGGTCGAACTCCAGATCCTGGAAGTCGGGATGGCCGTTGTACCAGGCGACGAACGCAGTGGCCGGCCACGAGCCCGGCAGATCCTCGCCGGGAATCCCCATCCGCCGGTCGGTCTGGGCGCCGACCGTGTAGACGACGGCGTCGTAGAGGCGCGCGAGCTCCGCCTGGGTCACGTCGCGCCCGACCTCGACGTTGCCAAAGAAGCGGAAGCCCGGCTGCGCCGCCGTCTTCTCGAACACCCGCGAGACCGCCTTGATCTCGGGATGGTCAGGCGCGACGCCGAGACGGACGAGCCCCCACGGCGTCGGCAGCCGCTCGATCAGGTCGACCTCGGCACCGGCCGCGAGCAACGGGCCGGCAGCGTAGAAGCCGGCCGGCCCGGATCCGACCACCGCAACGCGCATGCCGGTCAATCAGCCGTTCGGTCGCGCGGCGTTCTAGTGACTGCAGCCGGCGCCGTGCGAGTGCTCGAGCTCGTCGCCCTCTTCGGCGACGTGGAAGCTGTGGCCGCAGCCGCACGAGCCGGAGGCATTCGGGTTGTCGACCTTGAACCCGGACTCCTTCAACGACTCGACGAAATCGACCGTGGCGCCTTTCAGGTACTGGGCGCTCGCGGGGTCGACGACGACCTTGACCCCGTGGAACTCGTACTGGGCATCCTCGGCGGTCGGCCCGCGATCGAAGCCGAGCGCGTACTCGAACCCGCCGCAGCCGCCACCCTGGATCGCAACCCGGAGCACCTCGGCCTCGCCGGCGGGCTCCTGCTCCATCATGGCGCGCACCTTGTCGGCCGCGCGCTCGGTCAGCGTCACCGGGGTCGCCCCTGCCTCTGCCGCCGTCTCGGTCGTCTCGATCGTTGCCATGGCAAAAGTGTACCGGGGACCCACGGCTAGAGCCGTGGTAGCGTCCAAGACCAGGAGCGGCGCGGAGGAGAACCACTTGTTCAACGACTGGCTACCATTCGCGATCTACGGGTTCCTGGCCCTCGTCATACCCTCGACAATGATCGTCGCGAGCTTCATCTTCGCGACCCGCCCGAAGCGAGCCGTGGCGGCGCGGACACTGCCGTTCGAGTCCGGCGTCTCGACCGGATCGCCGCGCAAGCAGCGCTTCACGGTCAGCTTCTACCTGACCGCGATGCTGTTCATCCTCTTCGACATCGAGATCGTCTTCCTCTACCCGCTCGCGGTGATCCTGCACCAGCTCGCCTGGTTCGGGTTCCTCGAGTTCCTGGTCTTCCTGGCGATCCTGCTGCTCGCCTACGTGTACATCTGGCGCAAGGGAGCGCTCGAATGGCGATAGAGAAGCGGCTCCGCGACCACGGGCTCCACTCCGAGCGCCTGCTGTGGCCGACGAAGGCGCCCGGCAAGTTCGAGACGGAGATCGACAACCTCGAGCAGAAGGTCGGGCTGACGACGATCGAGAAGGCCGTCGCGTGGGCGCAGACGAAGTCGATGTGGCCCGACACCTTCGGGCTCGCCTGCTGCGCGATCGAGATGATGTCGATCGTCGGCGCCCGCTACGACATCGCGCGCTTCGGGATGGAGGCGTTCCGCTCCTCGCCGCGCCAGGCCGACCTGCTGATCGTCTCGGGCCGAGTCTCGCACAAGATGGCCGCGCCGCTGCGCCAGATCTACGACCAGATGCTGGAGCCCAAGTGGGTGATCGCGATGGGGGCCTGCGCGAGCTCCGGCGGGATGTTCAACAACTACGCCATTCTCCAGTCGGTCGACAAGATCGTCGCCGTCGACATCTACGTCCCCGGCTGCCCACCGCGGCCCGAGCAGCTGATGGAGGGCATCATCCGCCTGCACGAGGCCGTCCAGGCCGGCATCCCGCCCGCCTACGAGCTGCGGAGCGTGGCGCCCTGACAGCCTCGGGCTGGGAGGCGGTCCCCGGGCTCGTCTCCTCGAAGGAGGAGCACGCCGAGACGACGCTCGTCGTCGACCCGGCCCGGCTCGTCGAGGCCTGCACTTACCTGCGCGACGACGAGGGTTTCAACTTCCTCTCCGACATCGCCGCGGCCGACTACCTCGGCTGGGGCGGCGCCGGCGTCTCCGGCTACATCGGCACGGCCGCGGGCCGCGACCTGAACCGGCCGATGACGCAGGGGCTGCAGAAGCTGCCCGAGCCGAAGCCGAAGCGCTTCGCCGTCAACTACCACCTGCTGTCGGTCTCGGCCGAGCCGCGCCGGGTGCGGGTGCAGGCCTGGGTCGACGAGGGCGAGCCGCTGCCGAGCGTGATCGAGATCTGGCCCACGGCCGACTGGCACGAGCGCGAGGCCTGGGACCTGATGGGGATCCGGTTCGAGGGCCACCCGAACCTGAGGCGGATCCTCACGGACGACGACTGGGAGGGCCACCCGCTGCGCAAGGACTACCCGATCGGCGGCGAGCCGGTCCGCTTCTCGGAGGCCGAGTAGTGGCCGTCGCACCCGCGATGACCCGTGCGCCGGTCTACGAAGGCACACGGATTCCACATCCGATCCCGACCGTGCTGCGCGTCTCCGACGAGCTGCGGGCGACGGGCGATGTCCTCAGGATCAACTTCGGCCCGAACCATCCCTCGACCCACGGGGTGCTGCGGCTGATCGTCGACCTCTACGGCGAGGACGTCGTCGGGCTGGAAGCGGTGATCGGCTATCTGCACACCGGCTTCGAGAAGAACATGGAGCAGAAGACGTGGTGGAAGGCGATCACCTATCCCGAGCGGATCGACTACCTCTCCTTCCAGAACAACGAGCTCGTCTTCGTGCTCGCGATCGAGAAGCTGCTCGGCCTCGAGACCCCGCCGAAGGCCTCGTGGATGCGCACCTGCCTTTGCGAACTGAACAGGATCCACTCACATCTCGTCTGGCTCGCCACCGCCGCGCTCGAGCTGGGTGCGATCTCGATGTTCTGGTACTGCTTCCGCGAGCGCGAGCAGATCCTCGACCTGTTCGAGATGGTCTGCGGGACGCGCATGCACACGCGCTACTTCCAGGCCGGGGGTCTCGCCGAGGACATCCCGGCGGGCTTCTTCCCCGAGGCGCGCAGGTTCGTCGAGTGGATGCCGAAGGCCGTCGACGAGTACGAGGGCCTCGTCGACCGGAACAAGATCTGGCTCGAGCGAACCGTCGGGCTCGGCCTGCTGTCGGCCGACGACGCGATCGCGCTCGGACAGTCGGGCCCGGTGCTCCGCGCCTCGGGCGTCGACTGGGACCTGCGCCGCGTGCAGCCCTACCTGAGCTACGCCGACTGCGACTTCCGCGTCCCGGTCCGTTCCGAGGGAGACGTCTACGCCCGCTACCGCGTCCACATGGAGGAGATGCGCGAGTCGACGAAGATCGTCGCGCAATGTCTCGACCGGCTCGAGGACATGGTCGGCGAGCCCTGGATCGCCGACAACCGAAAGGTCGTGCTGCCGCCGCGCGAGGAGCTGCACACCTCGATGGAGTCGCTGATCCATCACTTCAAGATCGTCACGGAGGGCTACCGCGTCCCGGAGGGCGAGGTCTACGTGACGGTCGAGTCGCCCCGCGGCGAGCTCGGCTGCTACGCCGTCTCGGACGGCGGCCCGAAGCCATGGCGGGTGAAGTTCCGGGCTCCGTCGTTCGTCGCGCTCGAGGCGACCGCAACGTGCATGGGCGACGCGCTCGTCGCCGACATGATCGCGGTCGTCGGCTCTCTCGACACGGTCATGGGCGAGGTCGACCGATGAGCGCGATCTTCGACCGGATCCAGGACATGCGTGCGCGCTATCCGGAGGGCAACGACTCGGCCGTCCTGCCCGCGCTCAGGCTCGCGCAGGAGGAGTACGGCTGGCTCTCGCCCGACGCGATCCGCGAGGTGGCCGACGCGCTCGAGGTCACGCCCGCCTTCTGCCGGTCGGTGGCCTCGTTCTACGAGCAGTTCCATTTCGCCCCCGTCGGCCGGCACGAGGTCGACGTGTGCACGAACGTCTCGTGCGCCCTCTACGGCGCGCAGGCAGTGCTCGAGGCGTTCGAGGGGGAGCTCGGCTGCCGCGCCGGCAACACGAGCGCCGACGGCGCCGTCTCTCTGACCACGATCGAATGCCTCGGAGGCTGCGGCTGGGGGACGATCGTCGCGATCGACGGCCACTACCGCCATCGGGTCAAGCCTGACGAGGTGCCGGCCATCGTCGCGGAGCTGCGCGCGTGAGCCCTCGTCCCCAGATCGTCCTGGCCGGGGCGGACGAGCACGACCTGACGACGCTTGCGGGCTACCGGGCAGCCGGCGGGTACGAAGCCCTGGCCGCGGCGCGGAAGCTCGAGCCGTCCGCGGTGATCGACGAGCTGCTCGCGTCGGAGCTGCGCGGGCGCGGCGGCGCATTCTTCCCGACCGGCCGCAAGTGGAGCTTCGTGCCGAAGCGCGACCAGAACCCGAAGCCGCACTACCTCGTCGTCAACGCCGACGAGTCCGAGCCGGGGAGCTTCAAGGACAACGAGATCCTCTCGCGCGTGCCGCATCGCCTCATCGAGGGGTGCCTGATCACCGCCCACGCGATCGAGGCGGAGAGCGTCTTCGTCTACATCCGCGGCGAGTACCTCGACCCGTACGAGATCCTGGTTGCGGCGCTCGAGGAGCTTCGCGGGCAACCCGACCTGCGCGGGGAGGTCACGATCGTCGTCCACCGCGGCGCCGGCGCCTACATCTGCGGCGAGGAGACCGCTCTACTCGACTCGCTCGAGGGCAGGCGGGGCCAGCCGCGCACCAAGCCGCCGTTCCCTGCGGTCGCAGGGCTCTACGCCTCGCCGACGCTCGTCAACAACGTCGAGACGATCGCCACCGTGCCGGCCGTGCTCGGCATGGGCGGCGCCGAGTACGCGAAGCTCGGCGTCGAGAACTCCCGCGGCACTCGAGTCGTCTCCGTCTCGGGTCACGTGGCGCGCCCCGGCAACTACGAGATCGAGCCGGGCGTCCCGCTGTCCGACCTGATCTACGCCCCCGATCTCGGCGGCGGCGTCCCCGGCGGGCATCAGCTGAAAGCGGTGATTCCGGGCGGCTCCTCGACGGTGATCCTCACGGCCGACGAGATCGAGGTCGGCTACGACTTCGACTCGCTGCTGAAGCTGGGCACCGCGATGGGCTCCGCCGGCGTGATCGCGCTCGACGAGCGAGTCTGCATGGTTCAGCTCGGGATCCGGATCTCGGAGTTCTACGAGGACGAGTCGTGCGGGAAGTGCACCCCCTGCCGGGAGGGGACGCGGTGGATGACTGCGATCCTGCGCCGGCTCGAAATGGGCGACGCCTCCGAGGACGAGCTCGATCTGCTGCTCTCGGTCTGCGACCGGATCAACGGCAAGTGCCTCTGCCCGCTCGGCGACACCGCCGCCATGGCGGTCGCCAGCTACGTCGAGAAGTTCCGCGCCGAGTTCGTCGCGCACCTGGACGGCGGAGGCTGCCCGTTCCCGGACTCGCCGCTCGAGGGCCTCCTGTCGCCGGTCGCGCAGCACGCTCGTCACCTCCGGCAGGCGGTGCACGCATGACGGCGCTCCCGGCCGTGGCTGCCGGGCACACGTCGTGGAGTGACAGGTGAGCGCCGAGTTGGTCACGCTCACGGTCGACGGCCGCGAGGTCTCTGTTCCGAAGGGAACCGGGCTCGTCGAGGCGGCGCTCGCGGCCGGGATCGAGATCCCGGTGTTCTGCTACGAGCCGAGGCTCGGGCCTCCGGTCGGCGCCTGTCGCATGTGCCTCTGCGAGATCACGCCAGGGCCGCCGAAGCCGCAGGCGGCGTGCACGCTGACCGCAGCGGAGGGGATGGACGTCAGGACCGCGGCCACCTCGGAGCTGGCGGCGGAGGCGCAGAACGCAACACTCGAGTTCATCCTCGTCAACCATCCGCTCGACTGCCCGGTCTGCGACAAGGGCGGCGAGTGCCCCCTCCAGGACCTGACCTTCCGCTACGGGCCGGGGAACACGCGGATGAGCTTCGAGAAGCGCACGTTCGAGAAGCCGATCCCGATCTCGCCGACGATCGCGCTCGACCGGGAGCGCTGCATCCTCTGCTACCGCTGCACGCGCTTCTCGGAGACCGTCGCCGAGGACGGCCAGCTGGTCGCGGTCAACCGAGGCTCCCAGTCGATGATCGCGACGTTCGAGGACGAGCCCTACCGCGCCCCGTTCTCCGGCAACGTGGTCGAGCTCTGCCCGGTCGGCGCGCTGACCTCGACCCAGTACCGCTTCGAGGCACGGCCGTGGGAGATTCAGGACGTCCCCTCGGTCTGCGGCCTCTGCCCGGTCGGCTGCAACGTCACGGCGACCACACGCGAGGGCAAAGTGAAGCGGATCCTCTCGCGCAACCACCCCGAGATCGACGAGGGCTGGCTCTGCGACAAGGGCCGCTTCGCCTTCTCCCACCTGCAGGCCGGCGACCGGATCGAGGACCCGCTGCGCCGGGCCGGCGCGCGCCGGTTCGAGCCGCTCGGCTGGAACGAGGCGCTCGACGAGGCCGAGCGGATGCTGCGCGCGGCCGGGAACGCGATCGTGACCGCCCTCTCAGGCTCCGAGACCATCGAGCAGGCCTACGGGCTCGGCAAGCTCCTCCGCCGCGGCCTCGAGGCTCACGGCGCAGTCCTCCCCGAGACGATCCCCGACGGCCTCGACCACTTCCGGGCCCCGCTCTCCTCGATCCGCGACGCGGACGTGGTCGTCGTGCTCTGCGACGAGCCCGTCGTCGAGCGGGCGCCGATCGTCGACCTCTGGATCAAGGCCGCCCGCCGGCACGGCGCCCGGGTCCTGACCGAGGTGCCCGAAGAGAAGGTCGAGAACGCCGTCCTGATCACCGACGACGCCGAGAACGCCGCCTGGTTCGCGCGCGACCTCGACGCGACGGCGGCCTTCTACCTGCCGCGCACACCGAACGGCCGCGGCGCAACCGACGCCTGGAGTTGCGCCGCCGACGACGAGCCCGACGATGTCGAGCCGAAGCTCCTGATCGTGTCAGGCGACGAGGCGGCCCTCGACCCGAGCGTCCGCGCCCTCGCGGAGCGCACAGCCGTCACGATCGGGATCGGCATGTTCGAGGACTCCTTCCGCGGCTGGTGCGACCTCGTCCTCCCCGGGACGAGCTACCTCGAGCGCGACGGGACGACCGTCAACCTCGAGGGCCGGCTCCAGCGCCAGCGCCGCGCCGTGATCGCGCCCTGCCCCGACGAGCTGGCCTGGATCGCGAAGCTCGCCGAGCGCTTCGAGGTCGAGCTCTCGCCGCACGCCTCGGCCGTTTTCGAGGAGGTCTCGGCCATCTGCTACGGCGGCATCTCGTTCGGCGAGATCGGCCTGCAGACGACGCTCCCCGCCCGGCCCGAGGCCGTCCAGCCTGTTCCGAACCCGCCGGCGCACCAGGTCCCGACGGGGAAGGGCCTGCGCCTCCTCACCTACCGTCCACTCTTCTCCGGGCCCGAGGTCGAGCGGACGCCCGAGCTCGCCTTCCAGCGACCCGCCGGCGAGATCGAGCTCGCCCGCGCCGACGCGCGGGCCAGGAAGATCGCCGCCGGCGAGATCGTCACCGTGAGCTCCAACGGCGCGTCGCTGAGCCTGCGCGCCCGGATCGCCCGCGACCTGCCGCCCGGAACCGTACGCATGCCGCGCTCCGAAGCCGGCGGCCTGCACGACTTCGTCGAGGTGAACAAGTGATCCATCCGCACGAGCCCTGGTGGGTGTCGGTGATCAAGGTCGGCGTGATCATCAACCTCGTCATGGGCGCGTTCGCCTACACGACCTGGCTCGAGCGGAAGGTGCTCGCGCGCATGCAGCTCCGCTACGGCCCGAACCGCGCCGGCCCGTTCGGGCTCCTGCAGCCGATCGCCGACCTCGTCAAGCTCGTCCGCAAGGAGGCGTTCTTCCCGTCCTCCTCGCACGAGCTGCCCTACATCCTGGCGCCGGTCGTCTCGTGCTTCACCGCCCTGGCGGCCTTCGCCGTGATCCCGTGGGGGGGCGGCTGGACCGTGCACGGCACCTACATCGCCGGAGCCGTCTCGACCCTCCCGATCTCGCTGATCCTGATCTTCGCGCTCGGCTCGGTCGGGATCTACGGCTTCATCGTCGGCGGCTGGGCCTCCGACTCGAAGTACTCGATGCTCGGCTCGATGCGCACCTGCGCCCAGCTCGTCTCGTACGAGGTCTCCCTGGCGCTGAGCGTCCTCGGGGTCGTGATGATGGGCCGCTCGCTCAACCTCGTCGACATCGCCGACCGACAGCAGGCGACCGTCTGGTTCTTCCTGCCTCAGTTCGTCGGCCTCTGCGTCTTCCTGCTCGCCGGGATCGCGGAGACCTCTCGGCCGCCGTTCGACCTGCCCGAGGCCGACACCGAGCTCGTCGCCGGCTACCACACCGAGTACTCGGGCATGCGGTGGGGCCTCTTCCAGACCGCCGAGTACATCAACATGATCGTCCTCTCGGCGCTCTGCGTGACGCTCTTCTTCGGCGGCTGGCACTTCCCCTGGGTGCACTCACTCGACCGCTTCGGCCCGATCTGGTTCCTCGTCAAGCTCGGCGCACTCGTCACCGCCTTCATCTGGCTGCGCGCCTCACAGCCGCGCCTGCGCTACGACCAGCTGATGCGGTTCGGCTGGAAGGTGCTGCTCCCGGTCGCGACCGTCAACGCCGTCGTCACTGCGCTCGTCGTCGTGTGGGTCGGATGAGCGGGCTCGTCCCCAACACATTGAGCGTGGGGGAAACCATGTTTCCCCCATGTTGCCCCCTTCTTCCGGTCGTGCCGTCGCAACGCCCTTCCGTGCTCCCGCCGGGCAAAGCCCGGCTCCGCCGGCGACCCGATGCGTCTTGTCGCACGTTCCTCTCCGAGTCGCCTAGCACGCACATTCCCGGATGAGCGCACTCGTCCCCAACACATTCAAGGGGTTCGGCGTAACGCTGAAGCAGGTGTTCAGGAAGCCGATCACGCAGCAGTACCCTGAGTTCAAGCGGGCCGTCTACCCGCGCTTCCGCGGCCGCCACCGCCTGCACCTGCACGAGAACGGGCTCGAGAAATGCGTCGGCTGCTCGCTCTGCGCCGCCGCCTGCCCGGCCGACTGCATCCGTGTCGTCGCAGCCGAGAACACCGCCGACAACCGGGTCTCGGCCGGGGAGCGCTACGCCCGGATCTACGAGATCAACATGAGCCGCTGCATCTTCTGCGGCTACTGCGAGCTCGCCTGCCCGTTCGACGCGATCACGCTCGGCAACGACTTCGAGATCTCCGAGTACAACCGCGACGACCTCATCTACACCAAGGACATGCTGCTGGCCCCGCCGATCAAGCAGGTGCCGGTCGCAGACCCCGGCCTCTACGACACCCCGATCCCCTACTACAAGGAGCACTCGTGACGCTCCGCGCCGCGACTGCTCCTCAGAGGATCGGCGGGGCCTTCCTGTTTCAATCGGTCATTCCCGGAGCACCCGGCTGATGGCGAACTTCCTCGTCTGGTGCGTGTGGATCGGCGCCGCCTTCGGCTGCCTCGCGAGCGCCGTCGCGGTCGTCACCTTCCGCAACCCGTTCTTCTCGGCGCTCGCGCTGATCGGCAACCTTGCCTCCCTCGCCGTCCTGTACCTCCTGCTCGGCGGCGAGTTCGTCGCAGCGGGGCAGGTGCTCGTCTACGGCGGCGCGGTGATGGTCATGTTCCTGTTCGTGATCGCCTACCTCGGCGACAGGACCGACCAGGCGCCGTGGGCGAGCGGGCCGTCATGGCAGGCGGTCGCGACCGTGCTCGCCGCCGGCTCGATCCTGACCGAGGTGATCGTCGCGATCGGCCTGACCACCGGGGGGACGCTGACGCACGCGCACCACATCGCACGCTCGTTTGGCTCGCCCGCATCGATCGGGCGGCTCTTCCTGACCGACCATCTGATCGCGTTCGAGGTCACGTCGATCGTCCTGCTCGTCGCCGCCGTCGGCGGTGTCGTGCTCGGCTCGCACGCCACCACGTTCGGCGGCGGCGATGGCCCGGCCGGGTCGACCCTCGACGGCGGAGACGCCGGGCTCACCGGCACCCGGGCGGAGCTGGAGGCCGATGCACGGGCCTGACGTCGGCTGGTACATCGTCCTCGCGGGGATGCTGTTCGTCACGGGCGCGCTCGGCGTGCTCGTCCGCCGCAGCCCGCTGATCATCCTGCTCTCGGTCGAGATCATGCTCAACGGCGCGAACCTCGCGCTGATCGCCTTCGCCCGTCACTACGGGCACGAGGACGGCCAGATCTTCGCGATCGCGGTGATGGCCGTTGCAGCCTCCGAGGTCGTCGTCGGCCTCGGCCTGATCGTGGCGATGGGCCGGCGGCACGTCGAGCTCGACGTCGACAAGCTGCGGACCCTGCGCGGATGAGGGCCATCGACGCCGCAGCCTGGGCCTGTCTGCTGCTGCCGCTGGGCGCGGCGATCGCGATCGCCGGCGCGGGCGGAAGGATCTCGCGGCGCGGCGCAGGGTACCTCTCGTCGGCGACCACGATCGCCGCGTTCGGTGCCGCGGTCGTCGCCTTCGTCGCGATGCTCGGCGAGTCGGCGGCGGCCCGCACGCACTCGACCACCTCGTGGACCTGGCTCTCCGCGGGCCGTTACCACTTCGGGCTCACGCTGCTGACCGACCAGCTGAGCGTCCTGATGATGCTGATCGTCGCCGGGGTGGGCTCGCTGATCGTCGCCTACTCGGTCGGCTACATGGAAGGCGAGGACGAGGAGCGCCGCTACTTCGCCTACATGTCGCTGTTCGTCTTCTCGATGCTCCTGCTCGTGCAGGGCGGGAACCTGCTGCTGCTGCTCGCGGGCTGGGGAATGGTCGGCCTCTCGAGCTACCTGCTGATCGGCTTCCACCAGGACCGGCCCACGGCAGTCGCCGCTGCCAAGAAGGCGTTCGTGATGAACGCCTTCGGCGACGCCACGATGGCGCTCGCGCTCTTTCTGCTGATCCAGCACACCGGACGGCTCGACTACGCGGGCGTGTTCGCCGCCTCGCCGCACGGCGGCACGGTCGCGAACCTGATCGCGCTCGGCCTGCTCGGCGGAGCGGTCGCCAAGTCGGCGCAGATCCCGCTCCACACCTGGCTTCCCGATGCGATGGAGGGCCCCACGCCCGTCAGCGCCCTGATCCACGCCGCGACGATGGTGACCGCCGGCGTCTACCTGATCGCGCGCACCCATCCCCTGTTCGAGTTCGCGCCCAAGGTGGGCGATCTTGCCGCGGGGCTCGGCGCCGCCACGCTCCTGATGGCGGGGCTGATCGCGCTCGTCCAGACCGACATCAAGCGCGTGATCGCCTACTCGACGATGTCGCAGATCGGCTACATGTTCGTCGGGGCGGGCGCGGGCGCGTACCCGAGCGCGATGTTCCACCTGATGACGCACGCGTTCTTCAAGGCGCTCCTCTTCCTGGCCGCCGGGATCGTCATCCACGCGTTGAGCGGCGAGCAGGACATCCGCCGGATGGGCGGGATCGGCAAGGCTATGCCGGGGACGCGCACCGCGTTCCTGGTCGGGTCGCTCGCGCTCGTCGGCGTGCCGCCGTTCTCGGGCTTCTTCTCGAAGGACGCGATCATCGCCGCGGTCATGGACCGCGGCGCATTTGGATATGTCCTCTTTGCCGCCTGCCTCGCCGGCGCCTTCCTGACGGGCCTCTACACTTTCCGGCTCTTCTTCGTCGTCTTCGGCGGGCAAAAGTCCGAGTTCGCGCAGGAGCACCTGCATTACCACGAAGGGGCCCTCGAGGGGCCGCCCTCGATGGTCTGGACAGTGATGGTGCTGACCGTACTCGCGGCCGTCGGCGGCTTCCTCCAGTTCGGGCACGTCTGGCACCCACTCACGACCTGGCTCGGGCCGGTGGCGGCGCCGATCTCCGAGGCGAGCGGCGGCAAGGAGGCGGTCGCCTCGGTCGCCTCGGTGCTGCTCGGGCTGGCAGGCATCTGGGTCGCGTACGCAATGTACAGCGCAAAGTCGACCAAGATTCCAAAGCCACTTGCGCTCTTCGAGCGCAAGTTCTACTGGGATGAGCTGTACGACGCGATCTTCTACCGGCCCGCCGCCCTCCTCGCGCCGGCTCTCGCCCGCTTCGTCGAGCGACCCGTGATTGCCGGGTCGATTCGCGAGGTAACGAGCGGGTTCCGGTTCGGATCGGGTGAGCTGGGACGCTTCCAGAACGGGCTCGTCCGCTCGTATGCCCTGGCCATCGCGAGCGGCGTCGCCGTCCTCGCCGTCGTCTTCCTCTCCACCCGATGACCGGCTGGCTGACGACCGTCCTGATCTTCCTGCCGATGGCGGCGGCGCTCATCGTCTGGCTCGTGCCGATGCCGCGCCCGTGGGTCGGCTCGCTGGCGACGCTCGTCGCGCTGATCGAGGTCGGGATCTGGATCCTCGCGATCGAGCGATTCGACTTCGGCAGCGGAGCCCTCCAGCTCGAGCAGCAGCACACCTGGTTCCGCGACCTCGGCGTCAGCTACCACGTCGGCCAGTTCGGCTTCTCGCTCTGGCTGGTCGGGCTGACAGTCGTCTGCGGCGCCGCGGCGAGCGCATACGCCTGGTGGGTCGGGCGTGAGCGGCCGCGCGCGTACTTCGGCCTGCTGCTCTTCCTGACCGGATCGGTCGCCGGCGTCTTCTCGGCACAGGACCTGCTGCTTTTCTACGCCTTCTTCGAGGCGATGCTGATCCCGCTCTACGTCCTGATCGGGGTCTGGGGCGGGGCCGGGCGGCTCGGGGCAACGGTGAAGTTCGTCGTCTACACGGTCGCCGGGTCGCTCCTGATGCTTGCCGCGATCGTCGTCTACGGGCTCCAGCAGGGCACGTTCGACCTGACCAGGATGGGGACGAGCTCGAACGACTGGCTCTTCCTCGGCTTCACCGTCGCGTTCGCGGTCAAGGCCCCGCTCTGGCCGTTCCACGGCTGGCTGCCCGACGCCTACCGCGAGGCTCCCGCAGAGGTGTCCGGCCTGCTCTCGGGCGTAGTCTCGAAGGTGGCCGCCTACGGCTTCCTGCGGATCGCGATCGCCAAGTTCCCCGTACCGACGCACGACTTCCGGGTGCCGATCCTCGTGCTCGCCTCGATCGGGCTCGTCTACGGGTCGCTCCTGGCCTTCCGGGCGCCCGACATCCGCGGCGTGATCGCCTACTCGTCCCTGTCACAGATGGGGCTGATCACGTTCGGGCTCTTCGCCGCCAACGACCTCGGCTTCGACGGCGCCGTGCTCCAGATGGTCAACCACGGGCTGATCTCGATGACGATGTTCCTGCTCGCCGGGATGGTCGAGCGCCGGACCGCGACCGGCGAGCTCTCCCTGCTCGGAGGCATGGCACGCGGGCGACCGGCGCTCGCGACGGTGTTGATGACGGTCGGGATCATGGCGCTGGCGGTGCCGCTCTCGTCGAACTTCGCGGGCGAGTTCCTCATCCTGGCCGGCGTCTTCCAGCAGCACTGGGCCTGGGGGGTGATCGGCGCGGGGGCGATCGTGCTGGCGGCGATGTACATGTTGCGGCTGATCTCGGCCGTGCTCCACCGCGACGTCGGGCCAGCGGTCAGCGACGCGGCGCTCGACCTGCGCGGGGGCGAGCTTGCGATCGTCGTTCCGCTCGTGGCGATCCTGCTCGCGCTGTCGGCCTGGCCGAACGCGATCGGGGGGCATTCGTTCGACCGCGGCGGCTATTCCGCCTCGCTGCTCGAAGCGCACCCGGTGACGAACAGGTGATCCACAAGCCGCACGTCGACTGGTTCGCGATCTCGCCCTCACTCGCGCTGCTCGGCGCGACTGCGCTGCTGATGCTGGTTGCCGTCTTCGCCCCGAAGGCCTCCCGGAGGGCGCTCGCGGCGATCGTCTGCGCCGCCGGCTTCGCCGCCGCGTTCGTCTTCGCGATCGTTCTCGACGACAGGAGCCCGCATGGTGCGGCGATCGTCGCGGACTCGATCTTCCGCGACCGCTGGGCGGCGCTGGCCCAGGTGATCCTCGCCGGCTGCGGCTTCGTCGCCGTACTGATCTCCTACGGCGAGCGGATGCGGGAGGAGAACATCGCCGAGTACTACGCGCTGCTCGCCGCCGCGGGCGCCGGGATGATGTTCTTCGTCCAGGCGTCGAACCTGATGACGCTGTTCCTCGGGCTCGAGTGGTTCTCGATCGCGCTCTACGTGCTCTGCGCGATCGACATCGACCTCGTCGGGTCGCTCGAGGCGGGGCTCAAGTACCTGATCATCGGCGCGGTCGGGTCGGCGACGCTCCTGTTCGGCTCGGCGCTCGTCTACGGCGCGACCGGCCAGCTCGCCTTCGACAGGATCGCGGCAGCGGGCAAGTCCCACGACTCGTTGCTCGTGCTCGGCCTGGCGATGATCGTCGCCGGGCTCGCCTTCAAGAGCTCCGCGGCGCCGTTCCACATGTGGACGCCGGACGCCTACCAGGGCGCGCCGACGCCGGTGACCGCGTTCATGTCGTCCGCGACGAAGGTGGCCGCGTTCGTCGTCAGCTACCGCGTGCTCGTGACCGCGTTCCCGGGCAACGAGCGCCTGTGGACCTGGGCGATCGCCGGGATCGCGATCGCCTCGCTGCTTGTCGGGAACATCGCGGCGCTCGCACAGCGGAACGTGAAACGGCTGCTCGCGTACTCGTCGGTCTCGCACGCAGGCTTCATGCTGATCCCCGTCGCCGCGGCGAGCGCGCTCGGCGCGCGAACGGTCCTCTACTACCTGATCCCGTACTGCGCGATGTCGCTCGGCGCCTTCGCGGTCATCGCCGCGCGCGAGCGCGAGCTCGGAGCGCCGGTGACGCTCGACAACCTGGCCGGGTTCGGCTGGGAGCGGCCGTTCCTCGGCGTCTCGATGAGCGTCTTCGTGCTGGGCTTCCTCGGCTTCCCGGTCGCCGGCGGCTTCGTCGGCAAGTTCTACGCCTTCGCCGCCGCGTACCGCCACGGCTGGTGGTGGCTGATCGTGATCGGCGCCGCCGCGACGATGATCTCCGCCGCGTACTACCTGGCCGTGATCCGCTCGATGTTCCTCCGCGACAGCGCCGAGCTCCAGCTGGCCCCCGCCGGCGGCTCACCGCCGCGCGAGCTCGCGCTGCAGGTTGCGGTCGCGATCTGCCTCGCCGTCTCGGTCGGCTCGCTGATCTTCGTGCAGCCGCTGATCGACGTCGCCCGGTCGGCCGCGTCGGCACTTCCCTTCTGAGCAGCCGGGCGTTCCGGGCCGCTACGGCTTGGCGGGCCAGATCTCGGCGAGCCGGCGCGCGTACGGTGCAGCGACCAGCGCGCCTCTGATCGCGAGGAGGCCGAGTGCGGCGACGAGAGACGAGAAGGCGAGCGGTGGCACACCGTGGACGGCACTGCTGCGAACGGCGCAGGAGAGAACCAGCAGGGCGACCACCCCGCCGGAGAGGAACGTCCGCAGCGCGTTGACACCCTCGCCGCGGGAGTCCAGGTAGTCGCCGAAGCTGACAAGCGCGGCAACCGCGGCAAACGGGACGGCTCCGAGCAGTGCGTTCCGCGCGAGACCATGGGCGCCCTGTGCGTCGGCGACGACCGCGAGGCCGACGAGAAGAGCCGGAAGCAGACGGCGTCCCAGGAGCATAGGGCTAGAGCTTCGCGCCCGGGTCGGACGATCCTTCTATGCTCACCCCCTCGAAAACGGAAGGAGTCGAAGGATGGCAACACTCACCTGGCTCGGTCACGCAGCCTTCATGATCTCGAGCGACGGCGGCAAGCGGATCTACGTCGACCCGTTCCTGACCGGCAACCCGAGGACGCCCGACGACGCGAGGCAGCCGGAGCGGGTGGACATCATCGCCCTCACGCACGGCCACGGCGACCACGTCGGCGACACCGTCGCGCTCTCGCAGACGTTCCCGGAGGCCGAGATCGTCTGCCAGTTCGATCTCAAGACCTGGCTCGGCGGCAAGGGCGCGAACGTCGGCTCGACACTCGGACTGAACAAGGGAGGCTCCTGCGAGATCGACGGCATCCGCTTCACCCTTGTCAACGCCTTCCACTCGTCGAGCTCGGACGACGGCGAGTACCTCGGCGAGGCCTGCGGAATCGTGATCCGGCTCGAGGGCGGCCGCACCGTCTACTTCACCGGCGACACCTGCGTCTTCGGCGACATGCAGCTGATCCGCCGCCTCTACGAGCCCGACTACGTCGTGCTCCCGATCGGGGACTGGTTCACGATGGGCCCGCACGAGGCCGCGGTCGCGCTCGAGCTGCTCGGCAACATCCCGTGCATCCCGAGCCACTGGGGAACCTTCCCGATGCTCACCGGGACGCCGGAGCAGCTCGCCGAGAAGGCGCCGAACGCGCACATCCACAACATCCAGCCCGGCGACACGATCGACCTCGAGTGACCCCGGTCGTCGCCACGTACTCGATCGCCGCCTGCGACCTGGAGGCCGGCCAGTGGGCCGTCGCGACCCAGTCGAAGTTCCTGGCCGTCGGCTCCGTCGTGCCGTGGGCGAAGCCCCGGGTCGGCGCGATCGCCACCCAGGCCTACGCCAATCCCCGCTACGGCCCGGACGGGCTGCGGCTGCTCGAGGAGGGCCTCGGCGCCGAGGAGGTCGTCGCCCGCCTGACGGGGCCCGACGAGGGGCGCGACCAGCGGCAGCTCGGCGTCGTCGACGGCTCGGGCGGCAGCGCCACCTACACCGGCTCCGCCTGCCTGGACTGGGCGGGCGGGGTCGCCGGGCCGTGCTTTGCGGCGCAGGGGAACATCCTCGTCGACCGCGGCACGGTCGACGAGCTCGCAACCACCTTCACCGCAGCCACCGGGCCGCTGGCGAAGCGACTGCTCGCCTGCCTCGCCGCGGCCCAGGCCGCCGGCGGCGACCGGCGCGGCCAGCAGTCAGCCGCGCTCCTCGTCGTCGAGCGGGACGGCGGCTACGCCGGCCTCTCGGACGTCGCCGTCGACCTCCGCATCGACGACCACCCGACGCCCGTCGAGGAGCTCTCCCGCCTCTACGGCATCCACCAGGGCCTCTTCGGCAGCACCCCCCGGGAGGACTGGCTGGAGGTCGACGATGCGTTCGCAGCAGAGTTGGCCGATCGGCTCGCCCGACTCGGCTACGCCGGTGAGCTCGCGGCCGCCTTCGCGGCGTGGGCCGGAACCGAGAACCTCGAAGAGCGGACCGACGGGATCCAGCGGATCGACCCGTTCGTGCTCGAGCAGCTGCGCCGGTCATGAGCGTAGGCTTGACGGAGCTCACAATTGCAGCGGAGACGCCGGCTCCGCCGGCGTCGAGAGCGGGAACTCATGGGGCAACCGAAGGTTGCCCCATGAGCGGCTGGGAGGCAGTTCACCTCGACGACCTCGACGCGATCCCGATCGCCGAGGGGCTCGTCTGGCACCCCGTCCGGCGCCGCCTCGGAATCCGTGCCTTCGGCGTCAATGCCTACACGAGCGACGCGCCCGGTCGCCACGTGGTCGAGGAGCACGACGAGACCGGCGGCGGTGCGGGCGGCCACGAGGAGCTGTACGTCGTGCTCCGGGGGCAGGCGACCTTCACGGTCGACGGCGAGACCTTCGACGCACCGGCAGGGACGCTGGTCTTCATCCGGGATCCGTCCCTCCGGCGCGTCGCGATCGCCGAGCAGGAGGGAACGCTCGTGCTCGCGGTCGGAGGTGAGCCCGACCGCGCCTACGAGGTGTCTCCCTGGGAGGCCTACTTCACGGCGATCCCGGCGTTCCGGGCCGAGCGCTGGGAGGAGGCGATCGAGCTGATCGCGGAAGGCCTCCGTGAACGCCCCGGCGATCCGGCGCTCCTCTACAACCTCGCCTGCGCCGAGTCGCGCGCCGGCCGGCCACTCGACGCGCTCACGCATCTGGGCGAGGCCGTTCGCAAGGACCGGAAATACGCCGAGAGCGCTCGCACCGACCCGGACTTCGATCCGATTCGCCGCGAGCCGGGCTTCCCGACGTAAAGGACGGTGGGGGCGAGTCGCCTCGCCCCCACCGCTTTCCCGGCTTCCAGGTGCCGAGCCTCTACGCGACTGCCGGCTTTCCGGGCTGGAGAGCCGCCGCCTCGCGTGCGGTCTTCTCGGTCGCCTCGCGGCGGCGATGCAGGGCCGCCCAGTCGAGGATCAGGAAGCCGACGCCGGAGAGCAGGAGCGCGATGCCGACGACGATGCTGAAGAGCGAGAGCTGGGCGGCCATGTAGCTCATGTTGAGCGCCGACGTGAGCGCGGTCTCGGTCACCCAGGTGTTCCGGGCTGCGTTTGCCACGGGCTGGCCGTCGGCCATGACTGCCTTGGTCGCGTCGTTCGTGCCCGCGGGCTTCCCGTCGGGCGTGGCGAACCGCCCCATCTGGGCGTAGAACAGCCCACCCGACGCCTCAAGCGCGTGAATCTGCATGTACTGCGCGAAGCAGCGGGCCTGCGAGCCGCTCGTGATCGTGACGTCCGCGACCGAGCAGCTCGGGAAGCTGCCGACCTGCGCATCCGTCAGGCCGGCCTTGGCGGCCGCGTCCTTGATGGCGGCCGGCGTCATGTCGGACGATCCGACGATCTGCTGCTGCTTGAGATTGCTGTTGACGGTCGAGCGGCCGCTGAGGCCGAGCGCGATCACCGCCACGCCGAAGGCGATCATGATCGCACCGGCGATAAACCCGCCGATCTCCAACGTTTTCCTGAGTGTCATCGTGTCCTCCTGGAAGCTCTTGTCGTGGTGCACCCGAATCGTTCACCTTCGAATGCTTTTTTCGAGTGTCGCCGCGAGCCCGGAGCCGGGCATCAGCATTTCCCCGCATCCCCGATCGGGGAAGATGCGCAATCGGGCTCAGCGGTCGCCCGGAAGGCGAGCGCCTCCGGCAAGCCGGCGAAACGCCGGCACCGGGTCGGTCTCCGGCCGTGCGACCAGGAGCACCGCGCCGTAGCCGTCGTCCGGTGTCAGCGCGTCGACGACGAGCTGGAGGCCGACTGCGAGCGCAAACGCCTTGTGGGCGTGAGGCTCCCCGAACGGCTCGAGCTCCTCCTCGGAAGCCCGCCCGGCGAGCACGTCGCCGTAGGTCAGGTTCCCCATCGAGACATCCGCGACGAGCGGGCTCCCGTCCGAGGACGGGATCGCGATCGAGAGCGGGTTCGTACCGGTCAGCTTCGGCCCGCCGCCGGGAGGGCCGAGCCGTCGCGGCGACGTTGCCGTCAGCAGCGCGACGAGCCCACGCTCGGCGAGTCGCCGCGTCCAGTGCCCGAGCATCCCGGTGGGGAACGTCCTCCCGGCCACCACGACGCGGGCCTGGGCAGGCGGGTCGGCGAGCTGGGCCTCGACGATCGCGTTCAGGACCAGGTAGCCGAGCGCGCCGTTCCCGTCCCAGCGCTCGTAGCCGGCCTCGCGTATGGCCTGCACAGGCCGGGCGCCGGTCTCGATCTCCGGCCAGGTCTCGAGCCACTCGATCCGTCTCATCCCGTGACCAGCGCGCCCCGTCCGCTCGGCCTCGAGGAAATGCGCCGCGAGCACCTCGACGTCGGCGTCGCCGAACCCGAGCGCGGCAAGCCGCTCCCGCATCCGGCCGGCTTCCGGCTCCGCGTCCATCAACCCGACTCTACGGGCCCACCGCACCAGGCCGGCAAGTGGTGCATGTCACGAGCGGCTCGAGACTTCGTGGCGTGCACCACACAGTCGCGGCGGACGGGGCGCTCCGGCCGGCTCAGGAGACGAGCGGGAGCGTGCGGGTGAAGCCGGCGCCGCGGCTCGCGTCGATCGCGCGGGCGATCGCGAAGATCGCCTGCGCCGGCTCCGAGTCGGGCTCCGAGAGCACGAGCGGCACGCCGTCGTCCCCGGCCTCGCGCAGGCGCGCGTCCAGCGGAACGCACCCGAGCAGCTTGACGCCCAACTGGGTCGAGAGCCGCTCGCCGCCGCCCGAGCCGAAGACCTCCGAGGTCATGTTCTCGACGACGCCGAGGAGCTGCATCCCGGTCGTGCGCGCCATCTCGGCCGCGCGGCTCGCCACCTCCTGGGCAAGCACCTGCGGCGTCGTCACGACGACCGCCTCGGCCCGGGGCAGCATCTGCCCGAGCGAGATGGAGACATCCCCCGTTCCCGGCGGCATGTCGACCACGAGCAGGTCGAGCTCGCCCCAGTGGACGTCCTGCAGGAACTGCTCGAGCGCGCGGTGGAGCATCGGGCCGCGCCACATCAGCGGCTTGTTGTCGTCGACGAAGAATCCGATCGACATCAGCTTCAGGTCGTGCTTGACCGGCGGGATCATCAACCTGTCGACCAGGACCGGCTTCTGGCTGATCCCGAGCATGTGCGGGATCGAGTGGCCGTAGATGTCCGCGTCGAGGATCCCGACCCGCCGGCCCTGCGCCGCGAACGCCGCCGCGAGGTTGACCGTCACCGACGACTTGCCGACGCCGCCCTTCCCCGAGGCGACGGCGATCACGCGCGTCGTCGGGTCGAGCTGGATGGTCTTCTCGGAGGCAGGCTTGCCGCCCCGCAGCTTCGTCGTCAGCGCGGCGCGCTCGTCCGGGCTCATCACGTCGAATTCGAGCCGCACCGACGTGACGCCCTCGACGGCGCCGACCTCGCGCGCCACCTGCTCCTGGAACGAGTTGCGCAGCGGGCAGCCCGCGACGGTGAGCGCGATCGTGACGGTCACGGCACCACCCTCGATCGCGAGCTCGCGGACCATGTCGAGCTCGGTGACCGGCTTGCGCAGCTCGGGGTCGATCACGTTCGCCAATGCGCCGAGGATCGACTCGCGGGACGGCTCCAAAGCTACTTCCCTCGGGTCACGGGAGGCCGGAACGGTGGAGTTGGGGGGGAAGTAGCTTGAATTGTTGGCTCCGCCTTGGGAGTCGTGGTTGTCCCCAGATGCGGGTTCTTGTCGGGGCCTGACCGTTCCAAGGCTATCGCGCCGGAGCCCGTAGCGGCGTTTCAGATGCGAGGTCCGGCCCTCCCGGACCATGCTCAGCCGCAAACGGACCCACAACCCCACCCGAAGCCAAAGGCGAAGCCTCAAGTCCTAGTGGTCTGACCGGCAACGTTGACCGGTTTCCGGGTCGCGAGCACCAAGTCAGAGTCCGTCATCGTCCGTAGGCAAGGCTGGTTGCCTTGACAAGGACGAGGGCGGGCTATGGCGCAGCGTGATCGCGGGCCAGAGACCCGGCGAACGTTGCCGGTCAGACCACTAGCTCCTTCCCGCGCGGCGCGATCACCACCGGCCGACGACGTTCATCCGCGGGAAGGAGCTAGGAGCGTACCGCCGACGCGAGCCGCGACGCCAGCTCGTCGCTCCCCGCCGCGCAGATCCTCGAGCGCGCTTCGAGGTCGAGCGGGATCGAGCCGAGCGACGGCCCGTCGATCGCCACGATCGAGAAGCCCCGCTCGCGGACGAGCAGCTGGGCGGCCGCGAAGTCGACCGGCCGGGACGGCCTCAGGCACGCGACGGCATCGGTGCGGCCGGCCGCGAGATGGCAGAAGGTGATCGCCTGCGCGCCCATGATCCGCACGCGGTCGGTCAGCGGCGCCAGCTTCTCGAGCCGGTCGAGCACGAGGTCGGCGCGGGTCGCCTCGATCGAGAGGAACTCGATCACGTCCTTCGGACGGCCGGTCAGCGGTGCGCCGTTCAGGAATGCGCCTCCGCCGCGGACGGCCGTCCACTCCTCGCCGGCGCCGAAGTCGTGGACGAACCCGAAGACAACGTCGTCCATCGTCTCGCCCTCGGCGACCGCCACGCTCAGCGCGAAGTACGGGATCGCCCGCTCGGCGTTCTGCGAGCCGTCGATCGGGTCGACCAGCACCGTGATCGCCCCCTCGCCGCTGATCCCGATCTCCTCCGAGACGATCCTGATCCCGTCCCTGGCGAAGTGGCCGAGCACGGCCTGCTCGGCCGCCTCGTCGATCGCGGCGGTGATGTCACCGCCCTTGCCCCGGCCGACCGGCCGCTCGCGCTCCGCGCGCGTGGGCATCTCGGCGAGCACGGCCTTCACGTCGGCGACCGCGGCACGGCAGAGCTCGAGCCAGGGACTCAACTCAGACCGGGTGGAGGAGCAGGCCGGAGACGAGCTTGGGGTAGAAGAACGTCGACTTCTGCGGCATTGTCTCGCCGCGCAGCGCGAACTCGAACACCTGCGCAACCGTCGGCGCACGCAGCAGGAACGCAAGCTCGGCCGCCTCCGCATCGACAGCGCTCACGGCTTCCTCAACGTCGGGCGTGTAGTCGACGCCGGTGAGCTCGTACTGCTCGATCTCGCGTGCATCGAGCTCGTCGTCGGAGTCGAGCCTGAAGAAGTTCCCGTTGCGGTACATCGTCAGCGCGCTCATGTCCCAGGTCGACGTCATCATCCCGACCGGATTCGTCCCGACCTCCTGGACGACACGATGAGTCGCGAAGATCTCGACCCCGGGATCGCGCGAGGAGACGAGCACCGCGAAGGTGTGCGTGGCGGCCGGGTCCTCCTTGCGGAAGTTGACGGCCGTCTCGTATCGATGGTGGCCGTCGGCGATCAGCAGCGGCACGTCGAGCTCGATCTCCGCGGCCGGGAGGCGCCAGACGCGTGTCCGTTCGGAACCGTCCTGTACGTCCAGCTCCGGCTCGCCGCCGGGCCGCGAGACGGGCGGATCGGCGTCGTAGAGCAGGAAGATCGGCTCGAGCTGGGTGTGCGTCGCCCGCAGGATCTGCAGGCGCCCCTCCTTCGGCCCCTCGTGTGTCCGCTCGTGCGGCAGCACCCGGCCCTCCGAGTACGGCGTCGCCTCGATCGAGCCGGCGAGGCCCTCGCGGGTCCGTGCGACCCCGTCGGGGCCGACGTAGTCCTGCGCGATCCACCAGAGCGCCGGCTCCTCCTCGACCAGCACGCCCCGCTCCCGCCAGTCGGCGAGCGCCTTCCCAGCCTCCTCCGGGCCGTCCGGAAGGGTGAGACGCACGATGTTGTACGGGCTCCGGCTTCCGTACGCGTAGCGCCCCTCCTCGTTCAGCACGTCGTACGGAGGAGCGATCAGCTCGGCGAGCGGCGCGCCGGCGACGGTCTCGTCGTACCGGAGCGCGCGGAAGGGCGAGACCGTGGCCACGGCCGGCAAGGCTATCGCAGGCATGGGCACTAGACTCGTCGTGTGATCTCGGACCTCGAGGCCGACCGCGTCGTCGAAGGCATCTTCGCCGTCAAGACCAAGAGACGACTCCGGACGAAGGGCGGCGCACCGTATCTCGTCCTCGAGCTGGTCGATCCGACAGGCCGCATCGACGCGCGGGTGTGGAACGACGTCGAGCTGCTCGACGGGCGCTTCGGAGAGGGCGACGCCGTCCGGGTGCTCGGGCGGGTCGAGAAGTTCCGTGACCGGCTTCAACTCGACGTGCGCACGCTCGAGGCGAGCGACGTCGACCCGACGACTCTCACACCCGCGATGCGCCGTGACGCGGCCGAGCTCCAGGGCTTCCTCGAGTTCCTGCTCGAGGAGATCGCCCATCCGGGCCTCGCCGCGACCGTCCGCTCCGTGCTCGCCGACCACGACCTCGCCGCGTTCCCGGCGACCGCCGACGACCATCACTCGTATGCCGGCGGCCTGCTGGAACACACCGTCGGGGTGGCGACGCTCTGCCGCGAGACGGCCCAGCTGCATCCGCGCCTGCGCCCCGACCTGCTGCTCGCGGCGGCGCTCGTCCACGACGTCGGACGTACGATCGAGCTCTCACGCGGCCCGGCGTTCACGCCGACCGAGGAGGGACGGCTGCTCGGACACGTCCATCTCGGGCTCCGGGCGATCGACGAGCGCGCCGGCGGCCTCACCGGCCCGCAGAAGGCCGAGCTGCTCCACTGCGTCGCGACGCACCACGAGGCGCGGGCCGCCCGGACGGCCGAGGCCGCCGTCCTCTACCACGCAAATCAGCTCGACGCGGTCGCCGCGACGCGACCGACCCAGACGACGCGACCGCCGGATTGAACGGGCTGCTGCTCGCGCTCGGCGCGAGCCTGGCATGGGGGGTCGCCGACTTCGTGGGGCCCTGGCAGGGCCGCACGCTCGGCGCGCTGCGTGTGCTGCTCTGGGGGCAGCTCGCCGGCGCGATCGCGGTCGGCGCCGCCGTCGCGGTGCACTCACGCCCGGTACCGGGCCCCGCGGTCCTGCTCGCGATCCCGGCGGCGCTGTCGGGAACGCTGGGCATCTTCGCCTACTACCGGGGAATGGCGATCGGAGCGATGGCCGTCGTGGCGCCGATCGCCGGCGCCGCGGCGATCGTGCCCGTCATCTTCGGAGTCGCAACCGGCGACCGTCCTTCGACCGTACAGATCGCCGGGATCGGCTGTGCACTCGCGGGCGTCGTGCTCGCCTCGCAGGAGCACCAGGCCGAAGGCGAGCGCCGGCTCGCCGCCGGCGCGGGCCTCGCCGTCCTCGCCGCTGTCGGCTTCGGCTTCTACTTCCCGGCGATGCACGCGGCCGGGCGAGCCGACCCCTACTGGGCGTCGCTGATCTTCCGGGTCGTGGCCCTGATGCTCGTGGCCGGAGTGGCCGCGACCCGCCGTCCGGCGCTCCAACTCGGCGGCTGGAAGCTCCTGGTCGTGCTCGGCGTCGGCCTCGGCGACACGCTCGGGAACTTCCTCTTCTCCGCCTCGGCCCGGGGTGGGCTCGTCAGCCTCACCTCGGTGCTCGCCTCCCTTTACCCCATCGTGACGGTGATCCTCGCGGCGATCGTCCTGAAGGAGCGGATCGCCCTGCTGCAGAGGGTCGGCGTCGTCCTCACGCTGGCCGGCGTCGCGCTGATCTCCGTCTAGTGCAGCGTCTCCCAACGTTTCCCTCGAAACCCGCCTTCGTGACGCGCCCTCCGGCCCGCACCTCAGGCTTCCGACCGCCTGCGCCGGCCTCTGTCCCATCCAAAGAAGAACGGCCGCGAAGCGACAAGTTCGGCTTCGCACGCCCGCGTTTCAGGTGAAGGTACGCCTCAACGCTACCTCTCCCCGACCGGGGATCGTCTCCGCCGATCAGAGGGCCGCCGCAGCCACGGCCACGCTGGCGCTCCAATAGCCGGCTGAGATCGTGGCGACCGTCGTCTCGCCGGCTCCGCCGGCCACGCGCTCGAGGTCCTCGTCGGAGAGCTCCTCGATGCCGAGCGCCTGCTTGACCGCGGCGACGTCGTCTTTGCTCAGGTCGAAGCCTTCGGCCTGGAGGATCGCCAACCGCTCCGACGAGTCTGCCGCACCGGACAGCCGTGCCTGAAACGCATCGTCGGTCTTCAGCCGCTCCGCGAAAGAGATCGCTGCGTCTTTGCTCATGTCCACCTCCGCTGTCGCGATGTTCAGCCGCGGCGCCAAACGAGGCAGCGGCCCGCTGGAGCTGGAGACTACACCGGGAATGACAGAACCGCTGCGGAGCGCGCCCTGCACTAGATGTTGAAGCGAACGTTGAGGACATCGCCGTCGCGAATCACGTAGGTCTTGCCCTCGAGCCGCTGCCGGCCGGCGCGGGCGGCCTCGGCGTGCGAGCCGGCCTCGACCAGATCGTGCCAGTCGATCACCTCACAACGGATGAAGCCGCGGGCGATGTCGGAATGGATCGCGGCGGCCGCGTCGAGCGCCGTCTCGCCGCGCCGCAGCGGCCACGCTCGCGTCTCCTTTTCCCCGGCGGTGAAGAAGGTGATCAGGTCGAGCGAGTCGCGGAGGCGGCGGGTGATCTCCTCCAGCGCCGAGACGCCGCCGTCGCGGAACGCGGCAGCCTCCTCATTGTCGAGCTCGGCGAGCTCCGCCTCGAGTGCCAGGTCGATCCCGTTCGGGCCGTTCTCGACCACGATCAGGGGCTTCGTCGTCAGCGGGTCGAGCTCGCCGGGCAGCTCGCCGGGGTAGTCCGAGAGCGGGCCGCCCGCGTCGACCGAGGCGAGCACCTTGCCGAGCTCGTCCACCTCGGCCCGGAGCTTCGGGTCGCCGGACTTCGCCTGCTTCTCGACCCGCTCGAGTCGCGACGCGACATGGTCGCGGTCGGCGACGAGCAGCTCGAGCCGAAGCGTCTCCAGGTCGCCGGCCGGGTCGGCCCCGTCGGAGAAGCCGTCGAGCACGACGAGCAGCGCATCGACCTGGCGCAGATTGCCGAGCAGCGCCGGGCCGGTGCCGGGCACGTCCTGGACGCGAATCGCGGCGGGAGTGACCTTCTTCGCGGCCACGAGCACGGCGAGAGCGTCGAGGCGCTCGTCGGCGATCGCCGCCATGCCGACGTGCGTCTTCCCGTACTCGCCGCCGGCCGTCTTCGTCAGTGCGGTGAAGAGCGTCGTCTTCCCCGACCCCGGGAGGCCGACGATCCCGACTTCGAGTGCCACGAGGCGGTCGTCGACTAGCCGGCCGCGCCGAAGCCGACGCGGCTCCCGCGGGCGTGACGCTTGACGAAGGCGATCATCTTCACGACCACCGTGTAACGGCCGTCCTCCGCCTCGAACGTGATCGAGTCGGGGTCGCCCTTCGCGAGCGCCGAGTCGAGCTGGTCCGCCGTCGCGACCGGGACGCCGACGCTCAGAGTCTGTCCGCTCCGGAAGGCGATCTCGAGCCTGACCCGCTCGGCGTCAGCCACGTGACACGATCTCCGCGAGGACGCCGTCGGTGGCATCGGGATGGATGAACGCCACCTCGAGCCCGAAGATGCCGTGGCGAGGTCGCTCGTCGATCAGCGCCGCCCCACCGGCGGCGAGCCGTGCGAGCTCCCGTCCGACGTCGTCGACCTCGAAGGCGACATGGTGCATTCCCGGGCCGCGCTTGGCGAGGAACTTCCCGACCGGGGTGTCCGGCCCGAGCGAGGCGAGCAGCTCGACCCGGCCGTCGCCGATCCGCATCGACGCGGCCTCCACGCCCTGGTCCGCGACCGTCTCGCGGTGCTCGAGCTCTGCCCCGAACAGGCGCATGTAGGCGTCGACGGCCTCGTCGAGGTCGGCGACGGCGACGCCGACGTGGTGAATTCCGCGCGCGTTCACGGGCACCGATGCTACCGATGGGCTTGAGAACCGTGCGAAACCGTGTCAAGGTGCGGTGGTGCGTTTCCTGCCGGCCACAGTGCTCGTCGTTGTCGCCGTGCTCGTCGCCGGGTGCGGCTCGAAGCACACCCCGTCGAACGGCGAGGCCGCCAAGACGCCGGCGCAGATCGCAGTGGACGTGCTCGCCGCCACGAAGGACGCGACCGCCGTCCACGTCTCGGGCTCGGGAACGACCGGCGGCTCACCGCTCTCGCTCGACCTGCACCTGGTCGCGGGCACGGGCGGCGAGGGCCACATCACGCTCAGCGGCCTCAGCTTCGACATCATCCGGATCGGCTCGAAGGCGTACTTCAAGGGCGGCCCCGCGTTCCTCAAGCACTACGGCGGGACGGTGGCGGCGCAGCTCTTCAAGGGCAAGTGGTTCGTCGCGCCCGCCGACAGCGGCGACTTCGCCTCGTTCACGCCGCTGACCGATCTCGCACAGCTGACCCAGGCCATCGTCTCCTCGCACGGGAAGCTCGCGAAGGGCGCCGAGACCACGATCAACGGACAGCCCGCGATCGCGATCGACGATACGACGCAGGGCGGGACACTCTACGTGGCGACGACCGGAAAGGCGTACCCGCTCGAGCTGAAGGCCGGGTCGGGTAACACCGGCACGATCGACTTCACGGACTGGGATCAGCCGGAGACGCTGACCGCCCCGAAGGGTGCGATCGACTACTCGAAGCTGACCGCCTCCGGCTAGCCTGTGCTAGGGCCCGGCGAGGCCCAGGTGGGTTGCAACCACCTGCGGGATGCCCACGGTCTCCGAGGCCCGCGACTCGGGCGCGACGTCGCCGAAGATCTCGAGTAGCTCCTCGCGACCGAGCGTCTCCCTGTCGATCAGCGCGGCTGCGACGTGATCGAGTAGCACGCGGTGCTTCGCGATCAGGCGCAGCGCCTCGGCGTAGGCCTGGTCGGTGAGGCGGGCCTGCTCCTGGTCGCGCATCCGCTTCGTCTCCTCGGAGAGGGCGTAGTTGTCGGCGCGCATCGTGCGCGCCGCGGCGCCGTCGCCCATCCCGTACTCGAAGACCATCGAGCGGGCGAGCTCGGTGACCTTCTCGAGGTCGTTGGCGGCGCCGTTCGTGACGCGGCCGAAGACGACCTGCTCGGCCGCGCGACCGGCGAGCGTGACCACCATCCAGTCGACGAGCTCCTCCTTTGTGTGCAGGTAGCGCTCCTCCTCGGGCAGGTTGAGCGTGTAGCCGAGCGCCGATCCGCGGGCGATGATGGTCGCTTTCTGCACCGGCGAGGTCTCGCTCATCAGATGCGCCATCAGAGCATGGCCGCCCTCGTGATAGGCCAGGATCTGCTGCTCTTTCGGTGTGATCACGCGCCGCTGCTGCAGGCCCGAGATCACGCGGTCCATCGCATGCTCGAAGTCCTCCTGGCGGATCAGCGTGTCGTCCCGGCGGCCCGCCGAGATCGCCGCCTCGTTGCAAATGTTGGCGAGATCCGCGCCGGTCAGGCCGGCCGTGTGGCGGGCGACGGTCTCGAGCTCGATGTTCCCCGCGAGCGGCTTCCCGCGGGTGTGGACCGCGAGGATGTCGTTGCGACCTTTCAGGTCGGGGGGGTTGATCAGGATCTGGCGGTCGAAGCGGCCCGGGCGGAGCAGCGCCGGGTCGAGGTCCTGCAGCCGGTTCGAGGCCGCCATCACGACCACCTGGTCGCGCGGACCGAACCCGTCGAGCTCGACGAGGAGCTGGTTGAGCGTCTGATCCTGCTCGCGGTTGAACGAATGGCCGCTCCGAGCGCGGCCGACGGCGTCGAGCTCGTCGATGAAGACGATCGAGGGCGCGTTCGTGCGGGCCTCGTCGAAGAGCTTGCGGATCCGGGCTGCGCCCAGGCCGGCGAACATCTCGACGAACGCGGATGCGCTCTGCGCGTAGAAGCGCGCACCCGAGGCGTTCGCAACCGCCTTCGCGGCGAGCGTCTTGCCGGTTCCCGGAGGACCGTGGAAGAGGATCCCCTTCGGGACGCGGGCGCCGAGGCGCTCGAATCGCTTGGGGTCGCGCAGGAAGTCGATCACCTCCTGCAGCTCCGCCTTCGCCTCATCGAGCCCCGCAACCTCGTCCCAGGTCACCGAGGAGGCCGAGCCGGGAGTGATCTCGGTCGGGCGGACCCGGGGCATCATCTTGACGGTGCGCCAGAGAAGCAGCACGACGAAGCACATCAGCGCGAAGAACATGAGCGGCAGCCACGTCAGGGCAAAGCTCTGCGCGGACGAGCCGAAGCTGGCAAGCAACGCCATGCTCCGATCATCGGCAAGGCGGCCCACCGCCTAAAGCTCTACGACTTGGAGCCCTGATTCGCTTTCGAGCGCGAGGCAAGCCCGCAGCGCCGCTTCGGCGACCTCGAGCTGATCGGGCGTGGGCTCGGCCGTTGAGAGACGGCGCTGGAGCTCGTGTCCCGGCCGCGCGAGCGCGCGGGCGAGCAGTCGGCCGGGGTTGCGCTGCATCCACCCGAAGATCTCCGTCGCGGCGGCCACCGCCGCGGCCGAGGCGGCGAGCCGCGCGGCGGGACGGAGCCGGACGGGCGCCCTGGTGGCGAGCAGGTTTCCCACGGTTCCCGCGGCGAGCATCGGGCCGACGAGGTGGGAGCCGCAGCGCTCGTGCTCCTTGGCGTGCGGCTCACCCTGCTCGTAGGTCCCGATCGCGATGTGCTCGGCACCGTGGTATGCGGCGAGCGAGCCGTCACGGAGCGAGAGCACGGCAGGGGCGACTGCGACGGCGCTCCCGAGGAGCTCCTTGGCGGCGTCTCCCAGGCGGGTCCGGCGGACCGCCTGGATGACGACCGCACCGCCGACCACCGACCCGAACACGGTGCGGCCCTCGAACGGCAGCCTGGCCTCCGGGATCGCCCGCTTCAGCCGGGGCAGGAACGCGAACGCCTCCACAAGCCGTGCTGGTCCGCGCAGGAAGGGCCTCTGAATCCGTGAGCCGACGACGCGCTTGCGCTCGGCGACCACCTTGATCGTCCCGTCGGCTGTCCTAACCGCGCATGCCCAGGTTGTCGGCCCGTGCACGAGCACACCGTTCGGCAACGCCATGCCGCCCAGCCGGAGCTTCGCGGTCGGCTCCCCGACGGCCACGCCTTCATCGGTCATGCCGGCCAGCGTACTAGTCCGGTGTCTCCCAAGGTTTCACTCCGCCGCGAAGCGGCCGCAAGTGCGGCCTTGCACGCCCGCGTTTCGGGTCAAAGGCTACGAGAGAGGCGGCACTAGTCGGTGACCTGCTCGAGCAGCGCCTGGAGCCTGGCCGCCGCCTCGCCTCGACGCAGCTCGCGCCCGTCGACGGCCACCACGGGCATGATCTCCCGGACCGCCGAGCTGGTGAACGCCTCGTCGGCGCCGAGGAGCGCCGGCAGGGTGAACGACCCCTCTCGGATCCGGTAGCCCGCCTGCCGGGCGAGACCCATGACGGCGCCGCGCGTGACGCCCGGCAGCACACCCGTCGACAGGGCCGGTGTCGAGAGGACGTCGCCGTCCCGCCACCAGATGTTCGACATCGTCGCCTCGAGCACAGTCTCACCCTCGCCGAGGTACAGCGCATCCTCCGCGCCGCGGCGCTCGGCGTCCGCGACCGCAGCGAGAGCTGTCGCATAGCTCGTTGCCTTGACTCCGGTCAGGAGACCCGCGTCGTGCGAGCGCACGGTGACGACCGCGATCCCTCGCAGCCTCATCGCGTCGAGGCCGGCCGGCAGCGGGCCGACGGTGGCGACGAGCGTCATGGTGGTGCGGAAGATGCGCAGGACACCCTCTTCGACCCCTGCGGCGGCGATCGCCTCCGCCACCAGCCCCTCGACGCCGTCCGGCGCCGGCAGGCGCAGCGACAGCGACGAGCGCTCCAGCCGGTCGACGTGCCGTCGGAGCAGCACCGCGGAGCCGCCGCGAAGGCGCACCGTCTCGAAGGCGGCGGCGCCGCGCAGCAACGCCTCGTCGTCGGCGTAGAAGACCGGCGTCGAGGAGTCGACGAGACCCCGTCCCGCCACGGCGACGGCGAGCAGCGCGCTCACGGCGCGACCCTCGCCGAGCTCGACCCGGACCGACCACCGGTCTCCGCGAGCTCGACCCGCCGGTTCGCCTGCGCGGATGCGCCGCCGCGGCGCCCACCGAGAGCGGCGAGCAAGGGCCGGGCTTTCACCCACGACTCCTCGATCTCGGCTGCGGCGACGGAGTCCCAGACGATGCCGCCGCCGACCCACAGGTGTGCCCGCCCCTCGGCGACGGCGAGCGTCCGGATCGTCAGCGCAAGGTCGAAGTCACCGTTCGGGCGGAGGCTCCCGAGCGCGCCCATCGAGGCGCCGCGCCCGACGGGCTCGAGTGAGGCGATCACGTCGATCGCCGCGATCTTCGGTGCACCCGTCACCGACCCGCCCGGGAACGTCGCCGCGAGGACATCGGCCAGACGGACGCCCGGCCGTGCCCGTCCCTCGACGGTCGAGACGAGGTGCGTCACGCCCGCGAGCTCACGCTGAGCCATCAGCTCGGGCCAGGTCACCGACCCCGGCTCGCAGACACGCGCGAGGTCGTTCCGCTCGAGATCGACGATCATCATGTGCTCCGCCGAGTCCTTCTCGTCGTCGATGTCGACTCCCGCCGGGCGAGTCCCCTTGATCGGCATCGTCACGAGTCGCGTGCCGCGCCGGGTGAGGAAGACCTCCGGCGAGGCGGAGACGATCGCCCAGCCGGGCCCGACGAACGGGCGCGGCACCAGCGGCCGGAGCGGCTCCAGCCGGCCCGCCAGCCCGGCCGGGTCGCCGGAGAAGGGCGCCGCGAGGTGCTGGACGAGATTGACCTGGTAGACGTCCCCGCGCGCGATCGCCGCCCTGACCTGGTCGACGGCTGAACCGTACTCCCGGTCGCTCCAGCTTCGCTCCCACTCGCCGAGGCGGTAGCGCCCGGGCGGGGCCTGCCCGCCGCGGGAGCGGATCGCGCAGGCGAGCAGCGGCAGGGGGCAGGGCTCCGGCGGGGCCGGCGCTTGCGAGCGCCTGAGCGGCGCCGAGAGGCCGTAGCCGAGGTAAAGATCGGCGACGGCGCCTCGGCGGCCCCAGAATCCCTCGCGATCGAGATATTCCTCGAGCCTCTCGAACGCACCCTCGGCTTCGTGCACCTCGAGCACGAGCCGGAGGCTACCGCCGAGTGCCGAGGGTGAGCAGGTAGCGGCGCGGGGCGTGCACCCCGTCACCCTCGCGGTAGGTCTCGTACAGCTCGACGAAGGCGCGATGGAAGGCCTCGGCGCGCTCGCCGTCGAGCTTTGCGAGCAGCGCCATCACGGGCGGGGCGGAGTTGGAGAAGAGCTCCCAGACGTCCTCGCCGGACTCGGCGTCGACCCAGAGCGTCCCGTCGCTGAACTCGAGCTCGAAATCCTCGCCGAGCATGTCCTCGACGTGGTCCTCGCGACCCCATTCGGTCGCCTCGCGCCCCTCGAGCGGCTCCTCGGTGAAGCGCCGGTAGAGCTCGCTCAGCTTCGGGTTCGGCTTCCAGGCGGTGAAGCCGAGCCGACCGCCGGGGCGCACGACCCGCGCGAGCTCGCCTGCGACGTTGGCGTGGTCTGCGGCGAAGACGAAGCCGAAGTTCGAGGCAGCGACGTCGAACTCGCCGTCGTCGTACGGCAGGTACTCGACGTTGCCGACGTCGAGCCTGACCGAGAGGCCGGCCTCCGCCGCGTCCTCCCGCGCCTTCTCGATCATCGGTGCGGCGCCGTCGATCGCAGTCACCTGCGCCCCCGCCCGGGCGGCGCGGAGCGCCGTCGCGCCCGTCCCGGCGCCGACGTCGAGCCATCGTTCGCCCGGACCGGGCGCAAGCCGCTCGACGAGCTCGTCGTGGACGGGCTCGAGCACGGCAGCGAGGCGCTCGACCATCTCCTCGTCCCGGAGATCCATCAGCAGGCCTCGAAGCTCGGGTGGCCCTGCATCTCCAGGAGCATACTGCTCCTGTGGCGGATCTCTTCGACGAGGCTGCGGGACGGCAGCTCCGGGCCGGTGCACCGCTCGCGCAGCGGCTGCGCCCGGCCGGCTTCGACGGATTCGTCGGCCAGGAGCACGTGGTCGGCTCCGGGCGGGCGCTCCGGCTCGCGATCGAGGCCGACCGCGTCCCGTCGCTGATCCTGTTCGGGCCGCCCGGGACGGGCAAGACGACGCTCGCGCGCATTGTGGCCGGCCTCACGGGCGCCGAGTTCGTCGAGCTGTCGGCGGTCTCGGCGACGGTCGGGAACGTGCGCGAGGTGCTGGCGGCGGCGCGCGAACGACTCGGAGCGACCGGGCGACGGACGATCCTCTTCCTCGACGAGATCCACCGCTTCAACAAGGCCCAGCAGGACGCGCTGCTGCCCGGGGTCGAGAACGGGCTCGTGACGCTGATCGGAGCGACGACCGAGAACCCGTACTTCGAGCTGAACTCGGCACTGCTCTCGCGGATGCAGATCTACGAGCTCGAGGCGCTCTCGACCGAGCAGCTGCGGGAGGTCGTGCGGCACGGCGCAGGCGAGCTCGGCGCGACGGTCCCGCCGGAGGTCGAGGAGCTGATCGCGGGGCGTGCGGGCGGCGACGCGCGAACGGCTCTCGGCATCCTCGAGCTCGCGGTTCGGACCGCCGCCGACGAAGGCGGGGCGGTTGACGTGCACCACGTCGAGGATGCCGCCCGCAAGCGGCCGCTCCTCTACGACAAGGGCGGCGACGCGCACTACGACACCATCTCGGCCTGGATCAAGGCGACGCGCGCGGGCGACGCGCAGGCGTCGGTCTACTACCTCGCGGTGATGCTCGAGGGCGGCGAGGACGCCCGCTTCATCGCCCGGCGGATGATCGTGCTCGCGTCGGAGGACATCGGGAACGCCGACCCTCGTGCGCTGCTCGTCGCCGTCGCCGCGGCCCACGCAGTCGAGCACGTCGGCCTGCCCGAGGCGCGCCTCAACCTCGCTCAGGCCGCCGTCTACCTTGCCCGGGCCCCGAAGTCGAACGCCTCCTACCGCGCCCTCGTCGCCGCGATCGCCGACGTGCGCGAGCACGGCCACCTTCAGCCTCCCGACGCCCTGCGCTCGGCGTCGTACCCGGGCGCCCGGAAGCTCGGCCGCGGCGAGGGCTACCGCTACCCGCACGACGACCCGGCCGGGTTCGAGGTCGACTGCCTCCCCGACGAGCTGAAGGGGCGCGTCTATTACACGCCGTCCGGCAACGGCGAGGAGACGTGAGCCGTCCTACGGGGACGGCTAGTGCGGCGTCTCCCGGCGTATTGCTCAAAGCCACGCCTTCGTGACGCCGCACGTGCCTCGCCGCTGCGCAGCTGGGACGATCTTTCGGCTCTCGGCGCCCTCCGGCCGCACCTCAGGCTTACGACCCCCTGCGCCGGCCCCGGTCCCCTACAAAGAACGGCCGCGAAGCGGCCGCAAGTGCGGCCTCGCACGCCCTCGTTTCAGGTCAAAGGTTACGAGAGGCCGCACTAGAGGATCCGCGCGCCGAGAGCACTCGCGGCCAGCTCGACCGCGAGTGCCGCGGTCTCGTTCGCCTCGTCGAGGATCGGGTTCACCTCGACCAGCTCGAGCGAGTCCAGCCGGCCCGACTCCGCAACGAGCTCGAGCGCAAGGTGGGCCTCCCGGTAGGAGAGCCCGCCGCGCACGGGCGTGCCGACGCCCGGGGCGAACATCGGGTCGACGGCGTCGAGGTCGACGCTCACGTGCAGGAAGGCGACTCCGTCCAGGAAGGCGAGGGCTTCGCGCATTGCCCGCTCGACGCCGAGCCGATCGATCTCGCTCATCGTGAAGACCCTGATGTCCAGCTCCTCGATCAGATCCCGCTCACCCGGGTCGAGCGACCGCACCCCGAGCAGCGCTGCACGCTCGATCGAGGGCGTCGGCCATGCATCGGTCTCGAATCCGGCGCCGGCGGCGCCGAAGGCTGCGGCGAGCGGCATGCCGTGGACATTGCCGCCGGGCGAGGTCTCCGGGCGGTTCAGGTCGCCGTGCGCGTCGATCCAGAGCGCACCGCCCGGGCCGTGCCCTGTTGCCATCCCGCCGAGAGAACCCATCGCCACCGAGTGGTCTCCGCCGAGGACGAGCGGTAGGAGCCCTGCCGTGCACGCGTCCGAGACGAGCTCCGCCACCCGTGCGCAGGAGCGCATGATCGCGCCGAGGTAGCGGGCACGGGGGTCGCCGATCTCGGTCGCCTCGGCGATGCCGGCCTCGACGTCGCCCCAGTCGAGGCAGACCCGGCCGAGGCCGCCGATCCGCTCCTGCAGCCCCGCATACCGGATCGCGGAAGGGCCCATGTCGACGCCGCGCCGGCCGGCGCCGAGGTCGAGCCCGGCTCCGATCACCGCCACCGGCCCTGCCGTCTCGTCGGCGCTCATCCGGACAGGCTAACGTCGTGGCGATGGAGATCACATCCCTTGCCTCCACGGAGCCGTTCACGACCAAGGACGGCTCGACCATCCGCGAGCTCCACCACACCACGCTCCAGAGCCTGGCCGAGGCGTCGATCCCCGCCGGAGGCTCGACGCAACGCCACCACCACCGGCTGACCGAGGAGATCTACTTGGTGCTCGAAGGCGAGGGGGAGCTCGAGATCGACGGGGAGCGCCGACACGTCTCGCCCGGCGACGCCGCTCTGATCCCGGCGGGGGCCTGGCACGAGATCACGGCCGGCTCGGATCTCCGTTTCCTCTGCTGCTGCGTCCCGCCGTACTCCCACGACGACACCTACTTCGAGTAGTGCGCGCGCCGGCGGCCGCTAGACTGGCCTGCTCCCTCGGCGAGGTAGCTCAGTTGGTAGAGCACACGGCTGAAAACCGTGGTGTCGCCGGTTCAAGTCCGGCCCTCGCCATAGCGATGTGAATCCCGACGGCGCTGGCCGCGCCACAAGTTCCGTCGAAACTCGACTCTCGCCGGCACCGGCGGGCGCGGAGACGACGTCACTCGGCCGTCAGGCCGAAGAGGCGGGTCGCGTTGCCGTGCAGGATCGCGTCGCGCTCGGCGTCGGTGAAAGAGGCCCACTCGACCCGCCGGATCTCCAGCGCAGGCTCGAACCGGGGGAAGGCGCTCGCGAACATGACCCGGGCCGGCCCGAAGCGGCGCACGACCCCTTCGATGAAGTCCTCCCGGTAGACGCCCGACGTTTGCATGAGCAGGTTGTCGTTGTCTGCGAGCGCGAGCTCGGCGTCCGTCTGGCCGAGGCCGGAGATGTTGAACTGGATCCCGTTCGTGGCGACGAAGGTGACGTCCGGAAACCGCCCCGCAAGGTCGCCCACTTGCAGTCCCTCGGAGAGCCACGGGTACCCTGCGGCGACGATCACGGGGGCGGCGTGTCTCCCCGCCACCGCGATCACGGCATCGACGCAGGGATCATTGATCCGGAACGTCTCCTCCCAGGGGTGGAGGAAAATCCCGCTGAGCCCGAGCTCGCCCAGTCCCCGCTCAGCCTCCGCGCAGGCCTCCTCGCCGAGCAGAGGGTCCACCCGCACCAGGCCGGTCAACCGCTCGGGATGGGACCGCACGGCCTCCGCGACGACATCGTTGGCGGGCGCGAGCCGGTACTCCCGCGGTTTGAGCGGACAGACCACGGCGCGCCCGAACCCGACGCCGTCGAGCGTCGCGAGCAGCTCCGCCACGCCGACCGACTCGCCGAAGATCGACTCGCCGAGGAAGGTGAGACCGTCGATCGTCATCGCACCGCGTCCAGAAGCCGAAGTGCGTTTGCGGCAAAGACCTGCTCCTCGGCCCCGCCCGCGAGCCCTGCGAGCCTGACCTTCTCGACCTCGATCCGCGGCGAACACGCGGGACCGTCGCTTGCATACATGACACGTGAGGCGCCGACACGCTCGACGGCCTCCCGGATCTTGCCGGGATACGGCATCGCCGACGTCTCCAGCACGACGTTCTCGTATTGCTCGCCGACCGAGATCGCCTCGTCGACGTGGAAGTAGCCTCCCATGTGTCCGAGGATGATCGTCGCCTCGGGACAGGCCTGCGCCGCCCGCGCGACGGCGAGCGGCGTGGTCATCGGCTCGTCGCCGCAGTGGAAGAGTGTCGGGGCATCATGGGCGGCGGCGACCCGGATCAGCCGCAGCGTGTCCTCCCCGGCCGGATGCGCAATCGTGCTCACCGGGTGCAGCTTCAACCCCTTGAAGCCGAGCTCGAAGGCCCGCTCGAGCAACGCGACCGATCTGTCCCCGTACCACGGGTGGATCCGCGCGAACGCGTCGAGCCGTCCCGGGTGAGCGGCGCAGGCCGCGGCGATCAACTCGAGGGCGTCCGGGTTCACCTCGGGCGCATCGACGATCGTCATCACCACGCCGCGCGCGATCCCGGCCTCGTCCATCCGCCGCACGCACTCGTCCGCCTCGAGCCGCCAGCCGAGCGCCGGGATGTCGTCGACGTGGAGGTGAGGGTCGACGATCACGAGGGGGCGGCTGAGGGAGGCTTCGAGAGCCACGGCCGGATCCCCTGGAACACCACAGCGGCGACCAGAACCAGGCCTTCGATCACGTACTGCAGCTCGACGGTCACCCCAGCGACGGTGATCAGGTTCAGGATCATCGTGATCAGCAAGACGCCGGCGATCGTACCTCCGAGCGTCCCGCGCCCTCCGGCAAAGCTCGTGCCGCCGATCAGCGCCGCCGCGATCGAGTCCAGGTTCGAGTTCTGTCCCACGTACTGGTCGACGTAGCCGACGTACGAGGCGAGCAGGATGCCGGCGATAACGCAGAGGAGCGACGAGGCGACGTAGGCCGACGCGACAACCAGGTCGACGCGGACGCCGGATAGCCGCGCCACGACGGGGTTGAGCCCCGCGGCGTACACGCGACGGCCGTACGGGGTCAGGTAGAGGAGGATGCCGAAGACAACGTTGAGCCCCACCCAGATCCAGACCGGATACGGGACTCCGAGCAGCGAGTTGACGCTGATCCTGCGCACCGTGCCCGGAACCGTGCCGGCGGCATCCCCGCGGGTGTAGGCGAGCTGGGCTCCCTGCAGGAAGATCAGCATGCCCAGCGTGGCGACGAAAGGAGGAACGGCGCGCTTGGTGACGAGGAGTGCGTTGACCAGCCCGACGGCCACCCCGAGTCCCAGCGCCAGCCCGACCGCGCCGAGTACGTGAACGTTCCCGTGCCCGCCGCCCTGGGTGACCACGATCGCGCTGAGCCCGGCGACCGCGCCGACCGAGAGGTCGAGTCCGCGGACCAGCAGGACGAGCGTCTGGCCGATGGCGATGACGCCGAGGATCGATGCCTGCTTGGCGACGTCGCTCAGATTCGCGCTGTGGAAGAACGACTGGACAGACGTCGCGGCGACGAGCAGCAACAACAGCACGCCGACGTGTGCTGCGTAACGGCTCCCGAAGGCGAGGCTGCTGCGAAGGGCCTTCATGCGCTCGTGGCTATGAGGAGGCGGCCTCTTCGAGCGCCTGGCCGTGCTTCACCTCGTGCCAGACAGCCGGCTTCGTGAAGGTCCTGTCGACGCCGCCCCCGTTCCAACTCGACACACGCTCGGGCCAGATGCGGACGAGAACGCGCGGCAGGTCGAGCGTGGCCTCGAAGTACCCCATCCCCTCCGGCCCGAGATAGCGCAGCACCATCCGGCGGGCCATCTCGACCCACTCGGCGTCGACGAACTCGGCGCGGCCACGGACCATCACCCGCCTGTACGGCGGCTCGGGGTTGTCGATGCAGAGCGTGACCCTCGGATCGCGTCGCATGTTCCGGCAGAAACTCGTCAGCTCCTTCGTGATCAGCCAGAACGCCTGGCCGTCGAACTCGTACCACGCAGGGCTGACATTCGGCCAGCCGTCCTCGCCGAGCGTGGCGATCTTGACGAAGATCTTCGTCTCGGTCAGGAACGAGTTCAACTCCTCCGTCGTCATGCCGCGTCCCTTGCCAAGTGGGAACTCACTCGCCATGGCGGGTGCTCCTTTCGTCGGGATGGATGTTCATCGGCGCCTCTGCCGGTAGAGCGCGACCGCGACGAGGATGATCACACCTTCGAGCATCCCCTGGTACCAGCTGCTGATCTGAAGCAGGTTGAAGACGTTGCCGACGAGCGCGAGCAGGAGAACGCCGCCGAGGGTGCCGGCGATTCCGCCGGAGCCGCCGTAGAGGCTCGTGCCGCCGAGGGCGACCGCCGTCACCGCGTCGAACTCGAGCCCGTCACCGGCGCTCGGGTCACCGATGCCGCTGGTGGCGAGCGCGTAGAGGCCGGCGGTGCTGGCCAGCAGCCCGCTGATCGTGTAGGCGACGATCCGGACGCGCCCTGCGTGGATGCCCGCGACCCGTGCAACCTCGGCGTCACCTCCGACCGCATAGATCCGGCGGCCGAAACGTGTGCGCGCCAGCAGGATCCAGGCGAGCGCCCAGAGGGCTCCCGCGCCGATCACGGAGTACGGCAGCAGGCCGTAGGACGGAATCGACAGTGAGCCGTCGTAGAGGTGGAGGAAGCTGTCGGCCGCGAGACCCACCGGCGCGGTCGAGACGGTGAGCGCGACCCCGCGCAGGATCGTCGCGGTCCCGAAGGTGGCGATGAACGGGGCGGCGTTGAGCCGCGTGACGACGAGCCCGTTGACGAGGCCGATCCCGCCCCCGATGCCGACCGCCGCAAGGACAGCCGGCGCGATCATCGACGAGTGGCCGTTCATCACGATCGCCGCCACCATCATCGTCAGCTTGACGACCCCCCCGACGGAGAAGTCGATCCCGCCGGAGACGACCACGAGCGTCTCGCCGATCGCCACCAGGCCGAGGATGATCGACTGCTGCAGGATGTTCGTGACGTTCTGCGTGGTGCGGAACGCCGGCTGGGCGGTTGCCGCGTACGCGGCGAGCCCGGCGATGAGGACGTAGACGAAGGCCGTGGCCCCCCTCGAGCCCATCGTCGGCCAGCGCGCACGGACGGCGCTCAGGTAACCGGCGGCGCTCACGCCGCCACCGGTGTCGTCTGGCCGGTCGCGAGCCGCATGATCCGCTCTTCGGTCGCTTCGGCGCGATCGAGCACCCCGGCCGAGCGCCCCTCGTGCAAAACGAGCACCCGGTCGCTCATCCCGATGATCTCGGGGAGCTCCGACGAGATCATCACGATCGCGACGCCCGACTCCGTCAGGCGCCGCATCTGCCCGTAGATCTCGACCTTCCCCCCCACGTCTACACCGCGCGTCGGCTCGTCGAGGATCAGGAGCCTGGGCCGAGTTGCAAGCCACTTTCCGAGCACGACCTTCTGCTGGTTGCCGCCGCTCAGGAACTGAACTGCCCGCTCGATCTCGGGAGGGCGAATCGAGAGATTCTCGACGGCCTGCTCGGCGAGCCTTCGCTCCGCCTTCCTGTCGACGATGCCGTACCGGCGAAGGCGCCGAAGGACCGGGAGGCTGAGGTTGAAACGCACGGATTGCTCGAGCAGGACGCCCTGCGCCTTGCGATCTTCCGGGGCTAGGACGACCCCACGCTCAATTGCCTGGCGGGGCCCCCGGGGCTGGCCCACCCGCCCCGCGAGGCGAATCTCCCCCCGGGCACGTCGCACGCCGTAGAGCACAAGCCCGAGCGAGGTCCGGCCGCTGCCGACGAGCCCAGCCACGCCCAGGATCTCGCCGGCGTGGACCGAGAAGGACACCTGCTCCAGGACACCCGGGATCGTCACGCCGTGAACATCGAGCACGACCTCTCCGCTCTCGCTCCTCCGGGGCGGGAACTCCTCGTCCAGCGAGCGTCCGATCATCATCTTGACGAGCTCGTTGCGGGACGTATCGGAGACATCCCTGGTGGCGACGACGTGGCCGTCCTTGAGCACCGTGACCCGGTCGGCGAGCCGGTCGACCTCGGCGAGCCGGTGCGAGATGTAGACGACGCCGAGGCCACGGGCGCGAAGGGACTCGACAACCGAGTACAACTGCTCGAGCTCTTCTCCGCCGATGACGGCGGACGGCTCGTCCATCACCATCACCCGGCTGTCGACCGAGAGCGCCTTGGCGATCTCGACCACCTGCTGCTGAGCGACCGTCAGCGAGGCGATCGGGCGGTCGACGTCGACCTCGACCCCGAGCCTCGCGAGCAGCTCGGCCGCCCGCCGGCGGAGCTCGCGCATGTCGATCAGTCCGAGCCGGTTCGTCGGCTGCCGGCCGAGGAAGAGGTTCTCGGCCACGCTGAGCTCGGGGAGGAGGTTGAACTCCTGGTGGATCACCGCGATGCCGAGGCGCTGGGCATCCTCCGGCGCAAGCCGGCTGTGCCGCTCCCCGCCGACCACGATCTCGCCCTCGTCCGGCTCGGAGACGCCGGCGAGGATCTTCACGAGACTCGACTTGCCTGCCCCGTTCTCGCCCACCAGGGCGTGAACCTCGCCGGCGCGGCAGTCGAACGAGACGCCGGCGAGCGCCAGCACTCCGGGGAAGCGCTTCACGATCGAGCGCACCTCCAGGAGCGCCTGGCGCTCGCCGGGACGTTCCGTCATCGATCCGGTGTCGCCGGGCTACCGGCCGAAGCCGGCCTTTAGCAGCACCGACTTCGGCAGCGGCGTCGGATCGATGTAGTCGTCGTTGAACTCCGGATGGTAGTGACGGGCCAGCGACGACTCCGTGTACGTCGTCTGGTTGTGGAGCATGACGCTCGCGACGTCGGCGTACTTCTTCACGGGCTTCCCCGCAAGAACGGCGAGAGCGGTCTGCACGCCGTAGTAGCTCATCGCCGGCGGGTACGGGTTGGCGCTGAACTTGAGCTTGTACTGCTTCGCCAGGCGGAGGAACCCGTTCAGCGGGTTCGTCGTCCCGAAGAGCGGCATCGAGCGCTTCGCCTCGGCGAAGGCCAGGATCGTCCCGATCGACATCTCCGAGCCGCCGGTCCAGACGGCGTCGATCTTGGACTGCGAGGAGACGATCGCCGTTGCAGCCTTCTTCGCGTCGGCGATCGACCAGTTGGCGTACTGGTCGGCGACGATCTTGATCTTCGGGTACTGCCCGAACGCATCCTTCGCGGCCTGGCGCCAGGTCTCGGCGGTGTCGGTGCCGGCGATGCCGTTGAACATGACCACGTTGCCGGTCCCTTTCATGCGCTTCGCCGTCGCAAGGGCGTTCGTGTACGCGAGCTCGTACAGGTTCCGGCCGACCTCAGCCACGTAGTCGTCGCTGTTGACACCGCTCCCGCAGAGCACGATCGGAATGCCGGCCTGCATCTCACGGGTCACGGGAGCGGACAGAGCAGCCTTGCTCATCGGCGTGAGCAGGATGATGTCGGGCTTCTGCGCAAGCATGTCCTGCATCGCCTTGATCTGCTTCGTCGGGTCGCCGAACGAGTCGAAGACGAGCGTCTTCTTCACCTTCCCCGACTTGGTGGCCGCGTACTGGGCCGCGACGTCGTAGATCTTTCCCCAGCCGTTGAACGGCCCCTGGGTGATCAGAGCGATCGTGTACGGGCCTGCCTTCTTGAACTTGCTCGTGTCGACCGTGATCTTCTCGTTCTTCGCGATCCGGGCCGCAAGCGGTGATGCCGGGGCGGCCGCACGAGCGGAGGCGCCGGCGAGCACGCGGACGCCTGCATTGGCGACGCTCGGCAGCCCGAGTAGCGCGGCGCCGGCGGCGCCGCCGCGGAGCAGGAGCTCGCGGCGATCGAGGGACTGCGGCTTTTCGAAGGATTCGTGTTTCATGCTCTCTCCTCGGGAAGTGGCGGTTCGTCCAGCACTCCGACCACGCGAACCAGGGCACGCGCAGCTTGGGCTTGAAGCCGACAAGTGGTCGGCCGACCTGCTCTGCCGTCGCGACCACCGCCGTCTGAGGCCTCCTTCCTATCAGACCTGCGAGCCCGAGCCGGCTTGTAGCGTTCGCGCAATGGGGCGCACGCGGATCGCCGGCATGCTCGCGGCGGCGGTTGCATTGGTGGCGGGTTTGACGGTTGCCGCCCTCGAGCTGAGCGCCGGTGGCCCGGCGGCCGTTCGGCTCGTGCCTCGCCCGGCGATCGCGGCGGATCCGCTCGCATTCTCGCCGGGGCAGGCTGCTGCGTTCGAGCGGGCCGCCGCAGAGGGGCTGAGCCAGGTGATCTACGACAAGAGCCCGGGTGGGGTGCTCGTCGCGGCGGCGCGGACGGCTGCCTTCCGGCCGCTGATCGAGCGGGCGGCGAAGGGCACCGGCATCGATCCCGACATCGTGGAGGCGATCGTGATGCTCGAGAGCGGCGGCCGGCCCGACGTGATCGCCGGCTCCGACGCCGCCAATGCGGCCGGGCTGACGCAGATCCTGGCGGAGACGGCCAGCAACTTCCTCGGCATGCAGGTCGACCTCGCGCAGAGCCGCGTGCTCACGGCGAAGATCGCCGCCGCCGAACAGCGCGGCGACCGGAAGGCGGTCGTACGACTCCTCGCGAAACGGCGCAGCATCGATGCCCGGTTCGAGCCGGCGCAGGCGATCGCGGGGACGATCCGCTACCTGACCACTGCCCGGATCACCCTCGGCCGTGACGACCTGGCGGTGGTCTCCTACCACATGGGCATCGGCAACCTGGAAAACGTCCTCCGGAGCTATGGGGGCGCGGCGGCCGGGGATCCGATCCCCGACCTCGTCGCGCGGGACGACCTCTCCTGGGCACGGGTCGCGTTCGGCTCCTCACCGGACAGCCATCCCGCCGCCTGGCGCCTGCTGGCAGGCTTCGGCGACGACTCGAAGACCTACTACTGGCGGGTGCTGGCTGCCGAGCAGATCATGCGCCTCTACCGCGGCGACCCGACGCAGCTGGAGGCGCTCGCCTACCTGCACACGAGCGCGGGCGGCGCCGCGCAGGTCTTGCACCCGGAACCGGTGACGCACCGGTTCCTGACGCCGGCCGGCGTTGCCCGGGCGCAGAGCCGGGGGGACTTGCAACCGCTCCCCGACGACCCGTCCGCGCTGCACTTCAGGATCGACGTGCAACTCGGAGCGCCCGCCCACGAGCTCGGCCGCAGCCCCTCCCTCTACCGGTCGCTCCGGCCCGAGGCGCTCGCGCTGCTCGTCTACCTCGCCTCGGAGGTCGAACGGATCAGCGGGTCGGCCGAGCCGCTGACGGTCTCCGGCGCGGTCACCGACGAGGCGTACGAGCAGCTCCTGCCAGGCGGCGCCCCGGGGGGTTACTCACTCGACACGACGGGCTATGCGTTCGACATCCGGCGGCGGTACGGATCGCCCGCCCAGGCGGCCGCGTTCCAGTACGAGCTCGACCGGCTGCAGGCGCTCGACCTGATCGCCTGGACGCGAGAGCGCACCGTGATCCACATCACCGTCTCCTCGGCGGCCGAAGAGCTGGTGCCGGCAGTGCTCGAGCGCGCGCGCTGAGCGCTCAGACCGGCCGGATCGCCACCTCGTCGCCCACCCCGGCCTCCAGGAGCGCCGCGGCGTTGCCGCCGTTGATCGCGATCGCGAACGCGCCGTAGGAGTCCTCGTAGAGGATCAGCTCGCCGCGGCTCGCGTCGGCGTAGGTCTCGGCGACGAGCGCGTAGTACGCGTTCAGGGTGACGCGAAGCTCGACCTGGACGCCGGGAACGAGGCCGAGCGCCTCGATGTCTGCCCGGGTGACGTTCAGCTCGAGGTTGCCGAAACGGTCGCGGTCGAGCACCGTGGCGCTCAGCTCACCGTCTGCGGTGCCGGCGACCGGCAGGTCGAGCCGGATCAGCGTCGCCGGATCGACCTCGTCGCCCAGGTCGTCGAAGTGGACGCCCGCCGCCAGGTGGGCCGCGACGGGCGCAAACAGATCACGCGCGTGGAAGGTCCGCGAGACGTGCTCAAGGTGATAGCGCGGGTTGGTCAGCGCGCGGGCGCCCTCGATCGCCTCCCGGTCGGCCGCGAGCATGAGCAGACCGTTGTCCGGGCCGACGTAGACGCGGCCCTCGCCCGTCTGGATCGCGAGCGCACGGCGGTCCCCCCCGACACCGGGATCGACGACCGCCAGGTGCACACCCGCCGGCAGGTACGGGATCGCGCGAGCGAGGACGAGCGCCCCCTGCGTGACCGCCTGCGGCGCGACCCCGTGGCTGACGTCGAGGATCTCGGCGTCGCGGGCGATTCGCTTCATCACGCCGCGGCAGACACCGACGAAGTCGTCGCTGAGCCCGAAGTCGGTGAGAAACGTGATGTAGTCGTACATCGGCCGGTCACGCCCGGAGCCTTGCGAATTCCGCAACCGCTGCGACCAGCCCGTCGAGGTCGTGCGTGTTCGCCTCCACGGCGACTGACAGACCGACCGACTCCGCGACACGAGTGGTCTCGGGGCCGATCGAGACCGCCGGCGCCGTCCCGCCGACCCAGGCGTACGCCCGCGCCGCCGACCCGGACGCGAGGACGACCACGTCTCCTTCGGGCGGGTCGGGCTGCAGGAGGACCGTGCTGTAGAGCGGGACGAAATCAGCCTCGAGCGCGTCGATCGGCGCCCGGCGCGAGTTCTCCGCTGCAAGGTAGATTACGCGGCCCTCGGGCTTCGGAAACTCTGCCGCAAGCCCGTCGGCAGTCGACACCGAGGCGACGAATCCCGGCTCGATCCCGTGCTTGCGGAGCGTCTCGGCGGTGCCGGGCCCGACCGCGGCAACCCGCGGCAGGTTCTGGGCCCTCCGGGCAACCTCGTCGGCGCCGTTCGGGCTCGTGACCACGGCCCAGTCGTAGCCGGCGCAGTCGATCGGCTCGTCCGAGGTGCGGACGATCTCGATCAGCGGGCACTCGACCGCCTCGTGCCCGAGCTGCTCGATCCGACCGACGAGAGGCTGGGCCTGGGCGCGGGGGCGCGTGACGATCACCTTCACGCGGCGCGCTCCGCGATCGCCTCCAGCAGGGCGGTGGCCACCGCTGCGGGATCCTCGCCGGTCCGTAGCTCGATCCAGGCTCCGTCCTCGTCCGCGATCAGCGCCGCAAGGCGCACCCCGTCGTGGTGTGCCGCGACCGGGGCCAGGCACCCTGCACCGACCCGGGCGACGCACGCACGCTCGGCCTCGACCCGCCGGCGCGTCTCGAGCGAGTCGCCGCCCGCGACGAGCTCCTGCTCCCCGGCCCGCACCTGGAGCGCAAGCGCCCCCTGGGCCGCCTCCGGCAGCATTTGCTCGACGGGAAGGCGAAGCCCGATCTCGTCTGCCAGCCCGAGCCGGTCGAGCCCGCAGGCGGCCAGGACGAGCGCGTCGAGCCCGCGCTCGCGCGCCTTGCGCAGCCTCGTGTCGATGTTCCCGCGCAACGGCTCAACCGAGATGGTGGAGTCGAGCGCCAGGAGCTGGGCGCGCCGGCGGACGGACGCGGTCCCGATCCGCATTCCCGCTTCGATCCGATCAGCGCCGACAAGGGCGTCACGGGGGTCGTCGCGCTCGAGGTACGCCCCGACGGCGAGCCCCTCCGTGTCGGTCGAGGTCATGTCCTTCGCCGAGTGGACGGCGACGTCGATCCGCCCGGCGAGGAGCGCCTCCTCGATCTCCTTGACGAAGACGCCGCGCTCCCCGATCTGCCCGAACGGGCTCTTGCGGTCGCGATCGCCGGCGGTCGTGATCGGCACGTACGCGATCTCATGGCCCGCGCGGCGCACGACCTCTCCGGCGAGCTCCGCCTGGGTGAGCGCCAGCCTAGAGCCGCGGGAGCCGATACGAACCAGCACCGAGACGCCTCCCTGTGTCACGCCCGAGCCGACCCGGTGCGTGCTCGCTCACTGCTTGTCCTCGAGGCCGAACAGGTGCCGGATCGCCTCGGCATAGGCGGCGCCGTCGTCGGCCGCGGCCGCCTCCTTCATCCGCACGGTCGGCAGATGGAGGAACTTGTTCAGGATCTGCGTCGTCACCGACTCGATCGTCCGGCGCTCGTGCTCAGGCAGCCCTCCGAGCTTGGCGAGCTCGGCGGCGCGGATCGCCTCGGCGCGCGAGCGCAACGAGGCGATCGCGGGGACGACCTCGAGGGAGGCCTGCCACTCGCGGAAGCGCTCAGCCTCAAGGGCGACGAGCCGCTCGGCGTGCTCGGCTTCGACGCGGCGGCCCGCGAGCGTTTCGGTGACGACCGCCTCGAGGTCGTCGATGTCGTACAGGAAGCAGCCGTCGAGCTGGTGGACGGCCGGATCGACGTCGCGAGGGACGGCGATGTCGATGAAGAAGAGCGGGTGGTGGCGGCGCGAGGGGATGTCCGCGGCCGAGACCAGCAGGCCAGGGGCACTCGTCGAGGTGAGCACGACGTCGACCTCGGCGAGCTTGGCGGCCACCTCGTCGAGCGTCAGGGGCAGCGCCCCGAACCGGTCGGCGAGCGAGCGCGCCGCGTCGGCGCTCCGGTTTGCGACGTAGGCGATCGAGGCGCCCCGAGCCGAGAGGTTGCCCGCCGCGAGCTCACCGATCCGGCCGGCGCCGATCAACAGCACCTTCCGACCGTCCAGGTTGCCGAAGACCTGTGCCGCGAGAGCAGCCGCGGCGGCCGGGACGGAGGCGGGGCTCTCGCCGATCGCCGTCTCGGTGCGGACGCGCTTGCCGAGTTGCAACGCCTGTCGGAACACCCGATCCAGCAGCGGCCCCGGGGATGCCGCGTCGAACGCGGCGCGCACCTGCCCGAGGATCTCGCTCTCCCCCGGGATCAGCGAGTCGAGCCCGGCGGAGACCCGGAAGAGATGCATCGCGGCCGCCTCGTCGTGCATGCGGTAGGCAACCGAGCGGAGCGGAGCGCCGGCGAGCTCCTCCAGCGTCGACAGCGCCCGCGATCCGTCGTCCCCGGCGAGATAGAGCTCCGTCCGGTTGCAGGTCGAAAGGCAGACCGCGTCACCGAGCGTGCGAGCGAGCGAAGCTGCGCGGTCGAGCGGCAGCGCGACCCGCTCGCGCAACTCGACCGGTGCGACGTGATGCGAGATGCCGACGAGCGAGAGCATCAGAAGTGCGTCCCCGCGAGAGCGATGCGCGCCAGGATCACGAGCCCGAACCCGATCAGCGCGAGATGCGCGCCCCGACGGCCGGTCGGTCGCAGCCCGAGGAAGGTCACGTAGACGAGCCACGTGCCGATCGCGACTCCCATCAGGGCGTCGATCCGGCCCTTCTCCTCGTGCAGCCGGATGAAGCCGGCGACCAGCCCGACGGTCAGGAGCGGCAGCGAGACGGCGATCGTCCGGATCGTCAGCCGCTCGAGCACCACCAGCGAAGGGAGCTTCAGGCGAAGGATGTCCGGCGCCCGGCGCTGGAGGCGCCGCTCCTCGAGGAGATAGAGCCCCGCGAGCGCCGCGGCGAGCGTGAAGCCCGCGAACGCCGCCAGGACGAACCCGACGTGAAGGGTGAGGAAGAGATTTCCGTAGTGCGAGCGCTCGCCCGCGGCCGTGCCCCCGCCGACGCGCGAGACGACGAAGAGAAGTGCTGCCAGGGGCATCACGGTGAGGCCGACGAGCCGATAGCGCGGCTGGCAGCCCCAGATCAGGTAGGCGCCGACGACGAGCCACACGAAGAGGTTGAGCGACCCCGCCCAGGTCGACCACGGAAATCCGTCGACCCGTGCCGCCTGCACCGTGAGCAGCGCCGTCTGGGCGAGCCAGCCGAGCCGCACGCCCCAGGTGCCGAGCCGCGAGTAACGGGGAGAGAAGTAGGCGATCGCGGCCTCGCCGTAGCCGAGGATCGCCGGCCAGAAAAGCGCCTCAGCCACTGTCGAGGTCCCGCTCCCGCAGCTTCTCGACGATCTCCCCGAGCTGCCGCTCGAGCCGCTGGAGCTTCGCCGCGATGATCAGGACGTAGGCCAGCAGACCGACGAAGACGACGAGATACGCCGCGGCTGTGTACTTCTCGGACGGGGTCATGCGAGCAGCTCCCGCAGCTCCCTGAGACGGGAGTCGAGCCGCTTGCCGGCGAGCTCGGTCTGGTAGAGCGTTGCGAGGAGGAAGAGCATCGCGACCCAGGAGACGCAGAACGTCAGGAACTGTGCATGGGTCATCTGCGGCCCGTGCGTCGTGAAGACCTGGGGATGGATGATGCTCCGCGAGAGTCGGATCGCGAAGAACGAGATCGGGATCAGAACGACCCCGAAGAGCGCGTACACGGCGCACATGTTCTCGCGCGAGGGGCCGGGGTCGACCGAGTAGCGCAACATGAAGTAGGCGCAGTAGAAGAGGAACAGGACAAGGAAGAGGACGAGCTCGTCGTCCGACCAGACCCACCAGACGCCCCACGAGATCCGCGCCCAGATCGAGCCGGTCAGGAGCGTCAGCGAGCCGAAGATGACGCCCTGGTGGATTGCGACGTAGCTCTCGAGGTCGGTGCCCTCGCGCCGCTTCCACAGGTGGAGGAGCGCCTTCCAGGCGCCCCACCCGAAGGCCGCGTACGCGGTCAGCGCGATCGGGACGTGGAAGTAGAAGATGCGCTGGGAGAGACCCTGGTTGCCGTCGGTGGGGGCGTAGAAGGCGATCAGGGAAATCGAGAGCGCGAACATGCCCGCGGTCAGGCCGGCGAGGGCGGGAAGCGGGATGTGTGCGAGTCGTTGCCTCACGGCTTGAATCGTAGACGGGCGGGACCTGTCAGGTGCCCTGGGGGCGACCAGTCAGGTCTCCGAGACGACGTATTCGAACGCGGCCCAGGACAGCAGGACGAAGACGGCGTCGTAGAGCGCGAGAAACTCGAGGTACTTCCCGCCGGAGGCGATGCTCGCGCCGACCCCGCCAACGATGATCGGAATCGAGAGCGGCAGGAAGAGCAGCGGCAGGAGCAGCTCGCGGGCGCGGCCCGCCACCGCCATCGCGCCGAGGAGCGTCCCGACGGCCGAGATGCCGATGTCCGCGAGCAGCACGGCGACGACCGTGCGCAGTCCCACCCCGTGGAAGAAGATCTCGAACGCCGGCAGGGCGACCACCTCGGCGAGGCCGAGGAACGCGAGCACCGACAGCGCCTTCGCCAGCCAGATCGCGCTCCGATCCGAGGGTGCCATGACGAGCGCGTCCAACATCCCCTGCTCGCGCTCGGGAACGAACGCACGCGTGAGCCCGAGCAGCGCGGTGAAGAGGAGCGCCGTCCAGAGAAGCCCGAGCGCGACCTTGTGGTTCGGGCCCGTCGCGGTATCGGAGGCGAACGGCACGGCGAAGTGGAAGATCGTCAGCGACGCGACGACGAACAAGATCATCGCGGGCACGGTCTCCTTGGCGCGCAGCTCGAGCAGGAGGTCCTTGCGCGTGAGGGCAGCGACGTCGGAGAGATACGTCATGCCGACTCGATCCGGGCCCGGAGGCCGCCGGGCCCGGCGACCGGCGTGGTGACGGCGTGGTGACGAGCTGCGGCACGCATCACGAGAACGCCAGCCGCTGAGTGGCAAGGCGCTCGACGCGAACCGGGTCGTGCGTGGCGACGATCAGGGCGCTCTGTCCCGCGAGCTCGTCGAGCGTCGCGTCGAGCAGCGCCGCCGCCGCCTCGTCGAGAGCGTTGAACGGCTCGTCCAGGATCACGAGCCGCGGCTCGTGCAGCAGGGTGCGGCAGAGGCCGAGGCGCTGCCGCATCCCGCGCGAGAACGTCGAGACCCGGTCGCCGCGCACCTCCCAGAGGCCGAACCGCTCGAGCAGCATCCCGATCCGCTCACCACGGTCGGGGACACGGTAGAGCCGGCCGAACAGGTGCAGGTTCTCGAGCGGGGTCAGCTCGCGGTAGACGAGCGGCTCGTGCCCCAGGTAGCCGACCAGCGCGCGCTCGGGCAGTGCGAGCTCGCCCTTCGTCGGGGCGTCGAGGCCCGCCAGCACCCGGAGGAGGGTCGTCTTGCCGGAGCCGTTCGGCCCGGTGACGAGCAGAAAGCCTCCGGCCTCGAGCCGCACGTCGATGCGATCGAAGACCCGTTTGACGCCGAAGCGCTTCGAGAGGTTGGTTGCGGTGATCAGTGCGGCCTCTCGTGACGTTCGACCCGACACCCACGTGGCTGGAGGCCGCGCTTGCGGCCGATCCGCGGCCGTGTGTTCAAGGCCCTGGTGATCGGAGCCCGGGGCGGGCGCGGGCGGTCAAGGCGTGTGCTGCGGGTGAAAGCACGGGCGGAAGACCGGCAAAGCCCGAAGATCATCCCGGCCGCGGAGCGGCCGGTGACTGCGGCGTCGCGGGAGGAGTGCTTCAGCTGAAACGTTGCGAGGCGCCGCACTAGAGGACGTCCGCGAGGACGAAGGCGAAGAACGAGACGCTGATCACGCCGTTCATGGTGAAGAAGGCCGCGTCGAGCCGGTGCAGATCGCCTGGCCGCACGAGCGAATGCTCGTACGCGAGCAGTCCGGCGACCGCAGCGACGCCGGCCCAGTACCACCCGCCGACTGGAAGCCCGAGCCCCGCCGCGGCGAGCAATGCAACCGCCGCCAGGTGCAGCACCCGGGCGCCTGTGAACACCCCGCGCTCGCCGAAGCGGACGGCCCACGAATGTAACCCCTGCGCCCGGTCGACCTCGATGTCGAACAGCGAGTAGAAGAGGTCGAACCCGGCCACCCACGCGGCGACCGCCCCGCCGAGCGCCCACGCCTGCCACGGGAAGCTGCCGCGGATCGCCACCCAACCGCCCACCGGTGCGAGCCCGTCGACGGCGCCCAACCAGAGGTGGCAGAGCCAGGTGAATCGCTTCAGGTACGGGTAGACGACGAAGGCCACGACCGGGATCGGCCAGAGCCACCGGACGATCGGGTCGAGCTGCCAGACGGCGACGAGAAAGACGGCGAGCGACGCGAGACAGAAGCCGATCACGGACCCGATCGTCAGCGCGCCCGAGGGAAGCTCGCGCGCCGCGGTACGCGGGTTGGCCGCATCGATCCCGGCGTCGATCAATCGGTTCAGGGCCATGGCCAGCGAGCGGGCGCCGGCCATCGCGACGGTGATCCAGAGCAGGTCGTGCGCGGATGGCACGCGGCCGACGGCGAGAAAGGCGCCGACATACGCGAACGGGAGCGCGAACACCGTGTGCTCGACCTTGATCAGGCGGGCGAACAGCGTCGCCTGCCGAACCGGCGGGCTGCCGCTAGGTGTGAATGTGGTCAGTCGCGGTCCTCTGGTCGCCGAGCAGCTTCAACGCGTGCGTCAACGCCGGCCGCAGCACCGCGTATCCGTCGCGGCAGGCGCCGGGCGATCCTGCCAGGTTGACCACCAGCGAGCTCCCGATCGTGCCCGCAAGACCGCGGGAGAGGAGCCCGTGCGGCGTCTTTGCGATCGAGTCGGCGCGGATCGCCTGCGAGATCCCGGGCGCCTCGCGCTCGAGCACCGCCCGGGTCGCCTCCGGTGTCACGTCACGAACCGCGAGCCCCGTGCCGCCGGTCGTGAGCACGAGCGGTGCATCCGCAGCAAGATCCGTGATCGCCTGCGCGATCTGATCGGCCTCGTCCGCGACGAGCCGCCGGATCACCTCGAACCCGTCGGCGAGCAGGAGCGCCTCCAGGGTGTCGCCGCTCCCGTCGTCGGCCTCGCCGCGCGAGACGCGGTCGGAGACGGTCAGGATCGCGGCTTTCACACCTCGTCTTTCGTCTTCTCGACCAGCGTGATCTCGGTGATCGTCATCTGCTTGTCGATCGCCTTCGCCATGTCGTACACGGTCAACGCGGCGAGCGCGACCGCCGTGAGCGCCTCCATCTCGACGCCGGTCTGCGCGGTCGTCTCGGCCGAGGCGGTGATGTCGACCCGCGCCTCCCCGACTTCAAGGTCGACTCCGACGTGGGAGAGCGGCAACGGGTGACAGAGCGGGATCAGGTCGCTCGTGCGCTTGCCGCCCATGATCCCGGCAAGCTGGGCGGTGGCGAGCGCGTCCCCCTTCGGCAGATCGTGGAGCCGCCGCGCTGTCTCGGGCGCCATCAGCACGGCTCCCCGTGCGACTGCACGCCTGCGCATCGGCGGCTTGTGGCCGACATCGACCATCTGGACGGCGCCCGAGGACTCGTCGACGTGCGAAAGGTCCGTCATGCCCGCGATTGTACGTCCAGCAAGAGCTCGTTTCAGAATGACGCTTCGTCGATCGGGTGCGATGGGCGAGTGCGAGCCAAGGATGCAGGGAGCACCCAGGATCGCGCCGTCCAGCGCGGCCGAGCGACACAAGGCTTCATTTTGAAACGAGTTCTAACCCGCGGCCAGCCGCTGCGCCTACTGGGGGCGGGCGCCGAGCGTGATCGGGATCACCAGCGTGCGACCCTTCCGCACCACCGTGAACCAGGCAGCCTCGCCGGGCACCATCCGTTCGGCGACCAGCCGGGCTATGTCGTCAGAATTGGCAACGGCTGTCCCGTCGACGGCGATGATCGCGTCGCCCCCGATCGTCAGCTGCTGGCTCTGGAACAGCACCGTGCGCGTGCCCGCCCTGAGGCCCGCACGGGCGGCGGGCCCGCCCTTCGTGACGGAGTCGACGAGCGCGCCCCGGGCCGGCCGGTAGCCGAAGGCCCTGGCGATCGCCGGCGTCAGGTCCTCCGTCTGCAGCCCGATGTAGGCGTAGGCGACATGGCCGGTGGCGAGCAGCTGCGCCATCGATCGTTTCGCCGAGTCGATCGGAACGGCGAAGCCGACGCCCTCGAACCCCGAGACGAGGCTCGAGCGCATCTGCGCATTGATCCCGATCACCCGCCCGCTCCCGTCGAACAGCGGACCTCCCGAGTTGCCCTGGTTGATCGGCGCATCGGTCTGGATCGCGTCGAACAGGTCGTACGCGGTGGTCAGCGACGGGATCGTCCTGCGAGTCCCGGAGACGACACCGACCGCGAGCGATGTCTCCGCCCCGAACGGCGACCCGATCGCGGCGACCGGTTGGCCGACCTGAACATCCTCCGAGGTCCCGAGCGGCAGCGGCACGAGGGAATGGGACGTCTTGCCGACTCGCAGCACGCCGACATCGTCGTACGGGTCCCAACCCACGATCTGAGCGGCGACCCGGTCGCCGTCGGCGAACTGCACATAGACCGCGCGTGCCGGAGACGGGAGCGCCGTCGCGCCGGCGGTCGAGACGATCACGTGGGCCGCGGTCAGCACGACCCCGGAGCGCGAGACGACGAAGCCCGAGCCCTCCTGCAGCGCCGAGGCGCCGCCCTTCCCGAAATACGAGAAGATGGTGACCACGCCGGGCGCGCGGCGCGCGAAGATCCGCTGCGGCTCGAACCCGTGCGCGAGCACCGGCTTCGAGACGACGACGGTGGCGGGGATGGACGTCCGGTCGAGCGGCTGCCGGACGAGCACCGTCTGCGCTCCCCCTTCCATCCAGCCGCCCGTCTCGGCCGCGAAGAGCACGCCGCCGGCACCGGCGAGCGCAGCTACGAGGCAGAGAAAGGCAACGATGCTCGGACGCACGTACTTCGGATGTAATCACGTTCCGGCCCCGAATTCATCTCTTTTGTGCAGGAACGCGCGCGGACAACCGGTTTGCGGCCTCCGCGGGAAGGGCAAGCGTGAAGCGAGTCGCGCCGGGATTCGACTCGAGCTCGATCCGTCCGTCCATCAGGTCGGCCAGCTCCCGCGCGATCGCCAGCCCGAGTCCGCTCCCCGACGCCACCGTCCCGTCCAGCCGGTAGAACCGCTCGAAGATCGGTCGCTGCCCCTCGGCCGGGATGCCCGAGCCGCGGTCGGAGACCGAGAGCGTCGCCCGCCCACCGATCGCGCCGACCGCGATCTCGACCTCGGTGCCGGGAAGCGTGTGTACGATCGCGTTGTCGAGGAGGATACGGCCGATCTGCAGCACCCGGGCCTCGTCGCCGATCGCCGGCGCAGCCGAGGACGCGACCAGCGTGAGTGGATGGCCGGTCGCGGCGGCTCGAGGCCCGAACTCGGTCGCCAGCACACCCGCGACGGCACCCAGATCGAGGCTCTCGCTCGACAGCGCCAGCCGTCCGGTGTCGATGCGGGAGAGGTCGAGCAGGTCGGTGGCGAGCTTGGTGAGCCTCGACACCTGGTCTCGCATGGCAAGCAGGAACTCCTCTCGGGTCTCGGGGTCGACCTCGTCGTCGCCGGTGAGCAGCTCGACGAACCCGGCCAGCGAGAACAGCGGCGTGCGCAGCTCGTGCGAGGCGTTCGCGATGAACTCTCCCCGCGCGCGATCGAGCGAGGCGAGCCGTAGGCGCATGCGCTCGAACGCGCGGGCAAGCTGGCCGAGCTCATCGGGCGCCGCGTCGACGACCGCCTCGTCGAACCGCCCCCCGGCGATCCGCTCGGCGGCAGCCTCCAGGCGCCTGATCCGCCGCGCGAAGAGCGTCGCCAGCGCGTAGCCGAGCACGATCGCGAAGGCCGTCGCCACGATGCCCGCGAGGATCACTCGCTGACGGACCACTTCGACCGACTCGAGGTCGTTCTGCAGCGGCGTCGCGAGCAGCAGGATCGGCTGGCCGCGGCCGAGCGACAGCGCGGCCTCGGCATAGACGCCGCCGTTGCGGGTGACCGCGCCGCTGACGATCCCGGAGCTGCCCGCCGCACGTCGTGCCATCGGATCGTGCTCGACGTCGAGCGAGGTGCCGCCGTTCGAGTCGCCGACCGGCTCGAGCAGCGGCGGGGCGCTGAACAGGACGACGCGCGCGCCGCGCGCGGCAGGCACCGCCTCGTCCTCGACCCAGAGCTGGCTCGGAAACACCTCCCCCTGACCGGGACGCGGCTTCGCGGAGACCTGCTGAACCGTGTGCCGGAGGTCGCCGAGCCGCGTGTTGACGAGCGACTGACGATACGAAGGAACGACGATCAGGTAGACGATCCCCAGGGCGCCCCCGAGCACCAGCACCAGCGCAAGCGCCAGCCGCCCCCCGACCGTCCGGAGCGGGTTCACCTGTCCCGGAAGCGGTATCCGACGCTGCGCACGGTGACGATGTACTCCGGCTTGCGCGAGTCCTGCTCGAGCTTCTCGCGCAGATGCCGGACGTGGACGTCGATCGTGCGCGGATCGCGGAAATCGGCGCTCCCCCACAGCGTCTCGAGCAGCATCCGCCGGCCGAAGACGCGACCGGGGTGCGCGGCGAGCGTTACCAGCAGCTCGAACTCGACGAACGTGAGCTGGACCGGCCGACCGCCGACCTCGACCGAGCGGCGGGACAGGTCGATGCAGAGTTCGCCGGCGACGATCTGCTGCTCGTCAGGCTCGCCGCCCGGGTCGTGTCGGGGCGTCCGCGCCCGCCGCAAGAGCGCCCGCACCCGGGAGCGAAACTCCCGGATCGAAAAGGGTTTCGTGATGTAGTCGTCGGCGCCGAGCTCGAGCCCGAGCACCTTGTCGAGCTCGTCGTCGCGCGCGGTCAGCATGATGATCGGCACCGCGCCCCGCGCGCGCAGCTGCTTGCACACTTCGAGCCCGTCGAGCCGCGGCAGCATGATGTCCAGGACGACGAGGTCGACCGGCTGCTCGTCGAACCGGCTGAGCGCCTCCTCGCCGTCAGCTGCCTGGACGACGCGGTATCCGTCGCGCTCGAGTGGGAAGCTCAGCAACCTGCGCACCGCCTCGTCGTCGTCGACGAGCAAAATGGTCGATGAGTCGGTCATCATGGGGGCCCGGGCCGCCGGGTCGGGCGATGGTTACCTTCCCCGCTCCTACTATAGCCCCCGATGGCGGCTTCCCAGCCCCCGGTTCGGCGGCGGCGGCGGCCGCGGCGCGGCTCGCTCGAGCGGCCCGTCGACGGTCGCCTCTACCGGGCGTCGTTCCTGCTCGTGCTGCTTCCGCTGCTCCTGCTCGCGTTCACCGTCACGAAACCGGCGCCGCTGCCGAAACCCATTCTGCCGGGTGCGTTTGATGCGGCCGCGGCTCTCAGCGCCGCCCGCGAGCTCTCGAACGACTACCCCGACCGCGCACCCGGGACGGCCGGGTCGAACGGAGCGGCTTCCTGGTTCGCCGAGCAGCTGCAGCCGTATGGGCTGCAGACGAAGACGGCCTCGTGGCTTGCCCGCATCCCCGGTCTCGGGCGCGTCCGTCTGCGAAACCTGGTCGCGGTGGCACCGGGACAGTCGCACCAGGTGATCGTCGTGATGGCCCACCGCGACGACGTCGGCACGGGAGCGGGGGCGAACGACAACGCGAGCGGCACGGCCGCCCTGATCGAGCTGGCACGGGCATACGCACAGCCGCAGACCGAATCGCAGGCCCACGTCCAGTCCGCGCACACCCTGGTCTTCCTCTCGACCGACGCCGGGTCGTACGGCGGTCTGGGCGCAGAGCACTTCGTCGCCTCGTCGCCCTACCGCAAGCACATCCTCGCGGTCATCAACCTCGACGCAATCGCAGGAGCCGGCAGCCCGTCGATCGAGTTCACGGGCGACCGGGCACGATCGCCGAACGCGACCCTGCTCGCGACCGCGGTCGCCCGGATCGGCGAGGAGACGGGCACACCCCCTCTCCATGTCAGCGTCGCCGGGCAGCTGCTCGACCTCGCTTTTCCCTTCACCCTCTACGAACAGGGACCGTTCGTCGCGGCCGGCATTCCGGCGGTGACGGTCACGACCGGCGGCGACAGGCCCCCGCCTGCGTTCGGCGACCGCGCCGATCTGCTCCAGTCGAACCGGCTGGCTCAGCTCGGCGGTGCCGCGCAACAGCTGCTCGGCTCGCTCAACCAGGGTCTCGCGCTGCCGGCCGGCTCTTCGAGCTACGTCTGGCTCGGCGGCCGGGTCGTGCCGGGCTGGGCGATCGAGCTCCTGCTCGTCGCGCTGCTGCTTCCGTTCCTGACCGCGATCGTCGATCTCTACGCGCTCTGCCGGCGTCATCACGTGAGCTTCGGCCCTGCGGTCCGAGCACTCCGCAGCCGGCTTGGCTACTGGCTTTTCGTGGGTCTCGTTTTCACGTGTTTTCGCCTCCTCGGCGCGTGGCCCAGCGGTCCGGCACGCCCGCCCAACCCCGCCACCGCGGTCGCCGGCGACTGGCCGGCCGCCGCCCTGATTGCCCTGATCGCCGTCTCGCTCGGCGGCTGGGTCGTGACCCGCCCGCGGCTCGCCGCCCGCCGTCATGTCACCCCCGAGGAGGAGCTCGCCGGCTACTCCGTCGCACTCGTCGGGCTCCTGCTCGTCGCGTTGCTTGTCGTGGCCACGAACCCGTTCGCGCTGGTGCTCGTCCTGCCGGCGCTCCACATCTGGCTCTGGCTTCCCCAGATCCGGATCGCGCGCGCGCCCGTCCGGGTCGCGCTCTTCACCCTGGGCCTTGCCGGACCCGCGATCGTCCTCTGGTCGCTGGCCTGGCGGTTCGGGCTCGGCTTCGACGCGCCCTGGTATCTGCTCGAGCTGCTCGGGGTCGGCTACATCAAGACCGCCGCCTTCGCGATCGCGCTTGCCGGGGCGGCCGGGACCGCCCAGCTCGCGTCGGCGGCGGCAGGTCGGTATGCCCCTTACCCCGACGCACGAGACCGGGGCCCGCGCGGCCCGATTCGCGGGCTCGTCCGCGCGATCGTGCTCGGTGTCCGCTCGCGCCGGCGGACGCGCCGGACCTACAGCGCCAGGTAGGAGACGCGGCTTCCGACGGCGAGCTCGCCCAGCCCGGCCGGCACCAGCACCAGCGCGTCCGCGGTTGCGGCGCGCGCGATCATGTGGGATTCCTGGCCGGAGAGGGGGTCCAGCACGATCTCTCCTCCGTCGATGCGCGAGCGTGCCCGCAGGAGCGAGTCGCGGCCGGGAACCAGCTTTGCGCCGCGGCCGAGCCGGCCGGGGCGAAATGCAGGCTTCGGCTCGGCCAAGCCCTGGAGCGCGAGCAGAGCCGGGCGGACGAAGAGCTCGAACCCGACGAGAGACGAGACGGGATTGCCGGGGAGCCCGAAGACGAGCGTGTCTCCACGCACTCCGAAGGCCACCGGCTTCCCGGGACGCACCGCGACGCGCCAGAACACCTCTTCGACCCCGAGCTCTGCCTCGGTCGCGCGCACGAGGTCGTAGACGCCGACCGAGACGCCGCCGCTCGTGACGAGCACGTCGGCGGCCAGGCCCTGCTCGATCGCCGTCCGGGTTGCCGACGCGTCGTCCTTGACCGGCGGAAACCGCTCGACGAGCGCACCCGTGCTGCGGATCTGGGTGGCCAGGATGACGCCGTTGGCGTCGTAGATCTCACCGCGCTGGAGGGGCTCGCCGGGCGAGCGGAGCTCCGTTCCCGTGACCGCGACGGCGACCCGCGGCACCCGGTGGCAGCAGACCCGGGTCACGCCGGCCGCAGCCAGCGCACCCAGGTGGACCGGCCCGAGCCGCACGCCGGCGGCAACGACGAGGTCGCCCGTCCCGAGGTCGCCTCCGCGCAGCCGGACGTTCGCACCCTTCTGAACCGGATTCGGGATGACGACCTCGTGCTCCCGCTCCTCGACGTCCTCGATCGGAACGACGCTGTCGGCGCCCTCGGGCACGACCCCACCCGTCGCGATCGCCATCGCCTGGCCCGCCTCGAGCGGCTGGTGCGCCGGGCGGCCCGCCGCGATCCGCTGCACGACGGGCAGCGTCGCCGGGGCGTCTGCCGATCGCAGTGCGAACCCATCCATGGCCGACGCCGGGAACGAGGGCAGGTCGACCGCCGCGACCGCCGCCTCCGCGAGCACCCGTCCCGCGGCCGAGTCGAGGCCGACCTCCTCGCTGCCAAGCGGCGTGACCCGCTCCAGCACGAGGGCGAGCGCCTCGTCGATCGTCAGCAGGTCGGGCGCCACCCGGTCCAAAATAGACGACCTCCGTCCGGCGTGCCCCCCGTGCCGATGCTGTCCCCTCCCGGGATCAGTGGACGAGCAGCATCCCCTGCTGCAGCGGCGTCAGCGGCTTGGGCTTCGGTGCGGTCGTGGTCGTGGTCGTGGTCGTGGTCGTACTGGTCGCGAGATAGCCGTAGTAGCCGCGGGCGAAGTACTTGAAGGTCGGCGGTGCGTCCGGGGTGAGGAACTGGCGCGCCGGAAGCCGCGCCTCGGCAGCTTGCATGTACAGATGCCAGATCGGGACCGGGAACGTTGCTCCGGCGACTGCCTGCCCGTGGACGTCGAGCATCGGGATCTCACCCTTCGGGTAGCCCATCCAGACCGCAGTCGCGAAGTCACGCGTGTAGCCGACGAACCAGGCGTCCGCGTGATCCTCGGTGGTTCCCGTCTTGCCCGCGTTCGGGTGGACCCCGTCTCCCGAGCCGGCACCGGTGCCGTAGAGCGCGTTCTCGCCAAGCACCTGGTTGACCTTCCACGCGACCCCCTCGGCGAGCACACGCCGGGTCTGCGGCTTGCCCCAGCCCGAGGTCGTATCCACCCGGCCGCCCGGGAGGACGACCTTTCGGATCCCGGTCGGCCTCGCGTAGATGCCGCCGGAGGCGAAGGTCGCGTACGCCGCGGCCATGTCGAGCGGTGAGACCGACAGCGAGCCCAGTCCGATCGATGCGACCGGCTTCTGGGTCAGATGGACCCCGAGGCGGTTCGCCATCCGCCAGACGACGTCGGGGCCGACGTCGAGCGTGAGCTGCGCGTACACGGTGTTGTCCGACCGCAGCGTCGCGCTCGTGACCGAGATGGAGCCCGCGTAGGTGTGGGAGTACGTCGAGACCGTCCAGGGCTTGCCCGCGGCGTAGTCGCCGGCGCACCACGGACCGGTCGTGCACGTGAACGGCGCCGAGGTGTAGTAGGTCGTGTCGGGATCGATCCCCGCCTCGATCGCGGCGGCGAGGACGAAGGGCTTGAACGTCGACCCCGCCTGGCGCGCCGACTGGGAGGTGAGGTTGAACTGGTTCTTGGTGTTCCCCGGCACGATCGCGGTCATCGCACGGATCGCGCCTGTTCCCGGCTCGACCGAGACGATCGCCGCGGCCGGGTCGTCGTGGGCGTTGAGCGTGTCGTGGATCGCCTTCTTGGCGGCCGCCTGCAACCGTGGCTCGATCGTCGTGTAGACCCGGAGGCCGCCCTCGCGCACGGCGTTGGCGCCGTAGACGCGGTCGAGCTCGTCGATCACGTACGAGAAGAAGTAGGGCTGCTTGATCCGCGTGTAGATCGCGCCGGGGTCGAGCTTCAGCGGTTGGCGGACCGCCCAGCGGTACTGGGCCTGCGTGATCGACCCGCTCGCACGCATCGACGCCAGCACCTCGGTCCGCCGCTGCATTGCGGCGTGTGGGTTGTGGAGCGGGTCGTACACCGACGGGGCCTGCGGCAGCCCGGCCAGGAGCGCCGCCTGGGGAAGGGTCAGATTGCCGGCGTGCCGCGAGAAGTAGGTCTGTGCCGCCGCCTCGACGCCGTAGGCGTGATTCCCGTAGTAGATGGTGTTCATGTAAGTGGCGAGGATGCGGCTCTTCGACCAGCGGTCGGCCAGCTTGATCGCGAGGCACGCCTCCTTGAGCTTGCGGGCGAACGTCTGCTCGCGGCCGGTGTAGAGATTTCCGACGAGCTGCTGGGTGATCGTCGAGCCTCCCTCGACGACCTTCCCGGCGGCGATGTCTGCCCAGAGCGCCCGGACGATGCCCTCGTAGTCGATCCCGCCATGCTGGTAGAAGCGCTTGTCCTCGATCGCGACCGTCGCCTTCGGCAGCCACTTGCTCATCCGGCGAAGCGGCACCGGCACGCGGTTGCGCTGCGCGGGGATCGAGCCGAGGAGCGATCCGTCTGCGGCATAGACGAACGAGTTCGCGCCGATGTCGACCTGCTTCAGGCTCGAGAGGCTGCAGGACGAGGACAGCGCGGCTCCCGCCCCGAACCCGGCGAGCAGAACGACCGCGGCCAGGCCGCCCGCGAACACCGCCACGACCACGCCGGCCCGGCGACGCCGGCGCTGCCGCTGGACGCGCTTGCGCTTGCGGCTGTGATGAAGGACGAGAAAGGCGTCGAGGTCGTTCCGGCGGGCCATGCTGGATTGTAGTTCCTCGTGGAGGCGATTCCTGCCCGATCGGATCGACGACCGCACGCGCCCGCCGAACGGCGGCACGAGCGATCGGGGGCGCTGTTAGCCTCGGAGAGAGTGAACGTGCGGTCGGCCACGGTGCGCGTGCCCCATCCAAGCGGCCGGCCCGTGCGGCGGCCGGCGGGTAGCGATGGTTCGTACGAGCGGGGCGCGTGAACCGGAAGCTCGCAGGCTGGTCCGCGTTCGTGGCGATCCTCGTCGCACAGGGCTACGCCGGCACCTATGCGGTCGGCAGCAAGGACCAGAACGTGCTCTATCGGTACTCGACCGCGGTCGGATCGGCGGTCGTCTACGCATTGATGCTGGGTGTGGTGCTCTGGATCGCCCGCGGCCGGCGCGACCTGCTCGCGCTCAACCGACCGGCGTCGTGGCTCGGCGCGCTCGGAATCGCCCTGCTCGTCTTCGTCGGCGCGGAGATCGCGATCCAGGCGATCGATCCGTTCCTCCACGCCGGTCGCGAGCAGGGGCTGATCCCGAGGCGGTGGCACGCGAGCCATGCCGGTGCCTACGCGGCGAACTGGGTCGTGATCGCCGTGGTGGCGCCGTTCGTCGAGGAGCTCACGTTCCGCGGGGTCGGCTACTCGCTGGTCGCGGAGCGATTCGGGAAATGGCCTGCGATCGTCGCGATCGGCCTGCTCTTCGCGGCCAGCCACGGCCTCTTCCAGGCACTCCCGGAGCTCGCACTGCTCGGCTCCGCCCTCGCGTGGCTGCGCTGGCGAACCGGCAGCGTCTACCCCGGCATGATCGTGCACGGCACCTTCAACAGCATCGCGCTCGCGGTCGTGTTCTTCCACACCGGCGGCGGCTGACGCCGCGGGCAGGCTCAGTCGTCGTCGTCCTCGAGCTCGGCCTCGGCGAAGTCCTCCGCCGAGACGCGGTCGAGGAAGCGCTTGAACTCGTCGACGACATCCTCCTCGTTCTCCTCGCCGTCGAACTCGATCGCCGACTCCTCGACGACCTCGTCGGCGGCGAAGATCGGCACCTCGGCCCGGACCGCGACCGCGATCGCGTCGGACGAGCGCGAGTCGATCTCGATCTCGGACTCGCCGTGCTGGACGGTGATCGAGGCATGAAACGTGTTCTCCCGCAGCTCGGTCACGGTCACCCGCAGCACCTCGACATCGAGCTCGTTGAGGATGTTGACGAGCAGATCGTGCGTGAGCGGCCTCGGCGCCGACGCTCCCTGAAGCTTCATCAGGATCGCCGCGGCCTCCGGGTGCCCGATCCAGATCGGCAGGTACCTGTTCCCCTCGGCGGTCTTCAGCAGCACGATCGGCTGCTTCCCCACCAGGTCGAACGAGACCCCGTAGATGGACATCTCGACCATCGCACCAAGCTTACCCCGCTCGCTCTCCACCACGCACGGCCGCCGCTACACTCCTCCGCGCGGGCGATTAGCTCAGTTGGTTAGAGCGCCGCTCTGATAAGGCGGAGGTCCGTGGTTCGAATCCACGATCGCCCATCGACCGCGCAGAGTAGGCCCGCCGGAAGCTCAGCGGCCGGCGATCGCGTCGAGGACTGTGCCGCTGTCCTCGATCGTCGCATTGAACGTCGCCGACGTGAGCGCGGACAGCGGGCCGTGCAGCGCGACCTGGCGGGCGGGCGCGGCTCCCCCCCGCCGGCCCGTGTCGAGCGCCGTGCGGGCGAGCGCGGGCAGGGAGCGCAGCGCCGCCGCGGCACGGCGCGCGAAGCGGATCGCCGCCGCCCGCTGCATCCGGAACGCCGCGGCGACGCCCGCCTTCCTCGCGGCGCCCGCCCGATCGATCGAGGTGACGAGGGCGCCGAGGTTCGCTTCCGCGGTCGCGAGCACGATGTCGAGACGGTTGACGGCCGCAGCGCCGGCACCCGTGAAGTGCGGTGTGCGGAGCGCCTTCGGAGCCGCCACCGCGCGGAAGTGGGGGTCGGGCGGGTCGTCGGCGATCTGGCGGTAGTAGGAGACCTGCCTGTCGGCGACGATCAGCGTGAAGGCGTAGGCGCCGCAGGCGTACTTCGTCTCCGGTGACGGCTGAGCGCAGCCGAGCCCCTTCATCCGTTCCTCGATCCCGCCGACGTCCTCCTGCCAATCCTGCTGGGCGCGGCGGGCCTGGAGCTTGCCGTCCATCAGCATCACCGTGCGCTCGCCCGTCGGGAGGTAGTCCTTCCCGCAGTTGAGGAAGAACTTGATCGTGAACACCTCGAGGAAGCTGTCGTTGTCGATCGTCAGGGTCATGGAGACCGGGCCGTCGAGCTTGAACAGCGTGCCGGTGCTCTGAACCTGCTTCGCCGCGTCGTTGAACGCGGACGCCACGACGTACTTCGTCCCGTCGCTCGTGCAATCCGCGTGGTAGTCGAGCGGTACGGTCGCCGACGGGCCGCCGTAGGTCACGCCGTCCGCCGGCGAGAAGACCGTCAGGCCCGGTTGCACGTCCGCAGTCGCGGCCGCGACCGTCACCAGTGCCAGCACGAGAGCCACCGCCACACTGCGAAGCATCGGGCGACGATACGAACACGGGCGCCCCCCGTCAACCTCCTCGGGCGGCGATCAGCCGGCGAGGCGCTCGAGCGCGGCCGCGAGCTCCTCGAGGTCGTGCTCGTCGGCGTAGGCGAGCTCGACCTTGCCGACCGCGACCCGTGCCTCCAGGCCGGTCAGGCGCTCGAGACCCTGCTTGACCCGCCGCGCCAGCGCGGGATCGACCGGCGTCTTCGTCCTCGGCTTGGTGCGGGCGCCGGACCAGCGCGCCGCGCGCTCCGCCGCGCGCACGGACATGCCCTGGGCGACGATCCTCCGGGCGAACTTCCGCCGCTCGGCATGGTCCGGGACGGCCAGCACCGCCCGTGCGTGGCCCTCCGACAGCTCGCCGCGCTCGACCATCGCCAGGACGTCGTCGGACAGCTCCAGCAGCCGGAGCTTGTTCGAGATCGCGGGCTTCGACCGGCCGACCCGCTCCGACACCTCTCCGAGCGTGAGCTCGAACTCGTCGAGGAGGACGCCGTAGGCGCGCGCCTCCTCGATCGGCGAGAGGTTCTCGCGGGCGACGTTCTCGACCAGACCGAGGAGCAAGGTGCTGCGGTCGTCGGCCTCGCGGATCACTGCGGGCACGCTCGGAACGCCGGCCTCCCGCGCGGCACGCCAGCGGCGCTCTCCAGCGATCAGCTCGTACCCGCCCTCGAGGCGCGGCCGGAGCACGACCGGCTGTACCACCCCTTGATGCCGGATCGAGTCGGCGAGGCCCGCGGTCGCCTCATGGTCGAAGCGGCGGCGCGGCTGGCGCGGGTTCGGGTGGATCTGCTCGATCGGCACGTGCGCGAGCTCGGGCGTGCTCACCCCGCCGATCAGGACCTCGAAGCCGCGGCCCAGGCCGCGCCGAGGGCTGGGACCGCTAACGGCGTTCGACAAGCTCCATCGCCACCTTCCAGTAGGCCTCGGCGCCGCGGGAGCGCCGGTCGTAGTGGGTAATCGGCAGGCCGTGACTCGGCGCCTCGGCGACCCGCACCGACCGAGGCACCACGGTGTCGAAGACGAGCTTCCCGAAATGGCGGCGCACCTCGCGCTCGACATCCGCGGCGAGGTTCGTCCGCGCGTCGACCATCGTGATCAGGACGCCCGCGATCGTGAGCCGCACGTTCAGGCGCGCCTTGATCAGGTTGATCGACTGCATCAGCTGGGCAAGGCCCTCGAGCGCGTAGTACTCCGCCTGGACCGGCACCACGACTCGATCGGCCGCGGCCAGGGCGTTCACCGTCAGCGGGCCGAGCGACGGCGGGCAGTCGAGCAGCACGAAGTCGAACCCGTTCATCCCGGAGAGCGACGCCGCGAGAAAGCCCTCCCCGTCGTCGCGCCTGGACAGCTCGACGGCGGCGCCGGCGAGGTCCGGCCGGGACGGAATCAGGAAGAGATTCGGGAAGGCGGTCGCCTTGGCGAGCTCCTCGACGGGAGCGCCGTCGAGCAGGTCGTAGCTCGAGGTGCCGTTCGCGCGCATGCCGAGCCCCGAGGTGGCGTTGGCCTGCGGGTCCAGATCGATCACCAGGGCCCGCTCGCCGGCCTCCGCCAGGCAGGCGGCGAGGTTGACCGCGGTCGTCGTCTTGCCGACGCCGCCCTTCTGGTTTGCAAACGCGTAGACAAGCCCGGCCATGGTCGCAGGGTAGTCGGGCCCGCGGACGTGTCCGCTCGGCGTAGGGGCGGCTCGGCGGCTCTCCGGCGGCGCCCTACGGGGCGAGCGGGCGCTTCCGCGCGACGCCGGTACGACGCGGAAAGCCGGCCGGCGTCGGCATCAGCTTGCGGAGGACGAGCAGGCCCGGCGGAGACTCCACCGGCTCGGCGCCGAGCCGGCCGGCCGCGTACGCCGCCGCAGCGAGATCGGCGCCCTCCCCGACCCAGAGGATCGCGGCGCCGCCGGGCCGGACGAGCGGCAGGCACCATTCCACCGCGACGGGCGGCGGCGCAAGAGCCTTCGCAAGCGTCACCCCCGCCCAGTCCGTGAGCTGCTCCTCGGCGCGCCCCCACACCACCCGGGCGTTCGCCGGCGCCCACCGCTCCAGGAACTCGCACTTCCGGCGCTCGGCCTCGAGCAGGACGAAGCAGCGGTCGGGAAACGCGAGGGCAAGGGGGATTCCCGGTGCCCCGTTCCCCGAGCCGACGTCGACGATCTCGCCCTCCCACTCCGCGAGCAGCTCCGCGGCGCGCAGTGAGTCCTCGAGGAGCGTCGGCCGGGCGGACTCGATGTCGAGCGACGTCAGCCCGGGCCCCTCGACCACGGCGTGCAGCCAGTCCTCGAGTGGTTCTCCCACCCGCGCCGTGAGCCCGCTACTCGCCCGGCAGCGCCGTCGGCGCGACCACGACGAACCGGTTCGGCTCCGTTCCTTCGCTCGAGGTCGTGACGTCGGCATGAGGCTCGAGGTAGGTGTGGACGAGCTTGCGCTCGGCGGCCGTCATCGGCTCGAGCTCGACCGGGCGGCCGTCACGGACGGCCTCTTCCGCCGAGTGCAGCGCCAGCGACTCGAGCGTCCGCCGGCGCCGCTCGCGATAGCCCGCGGCATCGACGACGACCTCTCGCCGCTCTTCGCCGCCGCGGCCGACGATCGTCCGCGCGAGCAGCTGCACGGCGTCGATCGTCAGGCCGTGGCGTCCGATCAGGAGCCCCAGATCGTCGCCGATGAAGCTTCCCGTCAGCGTGCCCTCCGACTCGCCGATCTCGATCCGGCAGCGCACGCCCACTGCCTCGGCGACGTGCTCGAGGAGGCCGCGCAGGCGCTGCGCCTCGGCGCTCTCGGGCAGTCGCGACGCCGCGCCGGGACGCTCGGCTGCCTTCGCGACCACCCTGGCCGGCTCGAAGCCGACGCCGAGGAGGCCGCGCCGACCCTCCGTCAGCACCTGGAAGCGAACCGTCTCCCGGTCGAGGCCGGGCGCGATCAGCTCGAGCTCGCGGAGGGCGTTTCCTTTCGCCTCGCCGACAGTCTCCCCGCCCGCCTCCACGGTCAGCTCGTCGCTCACCGGCGCGAGCCGCCCTTCTTCCTCTTCACGCGCCGGGGCTGCATCTGCGCAGGCGGGCGCTGCTTCGGCGCGTCGGGCGCGGTCTTGGCGCCGTTCCCGGCGTCGTCGTTCCCGGCGTCGTCGCCCGCCGGCGGCGTCCGCGACGTGCGCTTCGTGCCCCCGGCCGAGGCCGGGGGAGTCTTGGGGACGAGCCTGCGCGTCACCAGGCCCTGGCCGACAGTCCACAGGTTCGTGGTCACCCAGTAGAGGACGAGCCCGACCTGGAAATGGGCGATCACCGTGATGAAGACGAGCGGCAGGGCCATCATCAGCCGCCGCTGCAGCTTGTCCATCGTCGCCGACATGAAGTACGTCGAGGACGCCTGACTGAGCGCGTAGACGGCGAGCAGCACGAATCCCGACCAGCGGGAGTCGGCATGCGCGGTGATGTCGGGGACGAAATGGAGCCACGAGAGATCCGCGCCCTTGGCGATGTTGCTGGAGAAGTGCTTCAGGACGAGGTAGAGCGAGATGAAGATCGGGAGCTGGGCGATCATCGGCAGGCAGGAGGCCGCCGGATTGATGTGGTTCTCCTTGTAGAACTTCATCATCTCTTCGTTCATCTTCTGGCGGTCGCCCTTGTACTTCCGCTGGATCTCCTTCATCTCCGGCGCGTGCTTCTGCAGCGACTGCATCGAGTGGATCTGCCGGACGGTCAGCGGCACGAGCACGATCCGGACGACGAGCGTCGTCGCGACGATCGACCACGCCCAGCTCAGCCCGATGTTGTTGTGGAACCGCTCGAGCAGCCAGCGGACCGCGTTCTCGAGCGGCTGGAGGACGCTGAAGACGACTGGTGCGCTCACGGGTGGTCGACCCCTCCGTGCGACCAGGGGTTGCACCGCAGCAGGCGCCAGACCGTTCTGCCCGAGCCCTTGATCAGTCCGTGCTTCCGTAGCGCCTCCACGGCGTACTGCGAGCAGCTCGGGTGGTACTTGCACGTCCCCGCCGGCACGAGCAGGCCGAGCGTCCACCGGTAGGCGTAGACCGCGGCGATGCCGATCCACGCGGGCGCCGAGCGCAGGCGCGCGAGCGTCACGCCGCGACCTTCCCCAGCACCTCGTCGACGCAGTCGACCAGCCAGTCGTGCCCGCGGGCCTCGGCGGCTTCGGGCAGGCCCGGGCGGACGACGAGCACGTAGTCGTTCAGCGGCTCGATCGCCTGCCGATCGAGCTTCGAGCGCCAGATCTCGCGCAGCTGGCGCTTGATCCGGTTGCGGACGACGCTGTTGCCGGCGGCCCTGGGCACTGCCAGGCCGAGCCGCGGCTCGCCGGGCTCGTCGGCGCGGGCAAACCAGTAGAGAACGAGGAACCGCGTCGAGGCCGACCGGCCGTGGCGGTAGACGGCGTCGAAGTCGCGGGAGCGGGAAAGGCGGTTCTTGCGCTGCACGCGCCTAGATGATCGCAGGCACTCGTGCGTCCGTCCGTACGTTCGGTCTGCTATCCGGTGAATGGCTCGCCGTACGTGGCAAGGACGCAGGGAGGACGCAGCCACGGGCGGCGAGACGCCGCCGGTAGCGGGGCGTAATTGCGGACGGATGCACTAGGCCGACAGGTGCTTGCGGCCCTTTGCCCGGCGGCGCTTGAGGATCGCGCGGCCGGCCCTGGTCGCCATCCTCGCACGGAAGCCATGCTTCCGCTTCCGCCGGCGCACGTTTGGCTGATAGGTCCGTTTCATCTGTCTCTAGGTCGCAGCGAGCGAGGAGTTTCGCTCGAACCGGAGCTCAGTATAGTCGGACCGAATTGCCGGCCGTTGTCCACAGGCGACCGCACCGCGAAAAGGCGTGGAAAAAGCGAGGGAACGATCGTCCGGGAAACGGTTCTCCACACCTGTGGAGAGTCGTGTGGAGGATAGTGTTTTCCCTGCAAAGAGCGCCTTTTGGCCGGACCGGCCAGCGTCGGCGAACTCGTTGAACCCCCGACGAGGACAGTGCTATCCTCGCGCTCCGACCCCCGAGCAAGGAGCAGGCTAGAGGCAGTGGAGCGCCCTGACGAACTGAACGCCGAGACCCTCTGGACCGACGTCTCGGCGCGATTGAGGGGCGCCCTCAACGAGAAGACCTTCCGCAACTGGTTCAGCGAGGTCGGCGCTGTCGGAATCGACGACGAGACCTTCCTCCTCGCCGTACCGAACGACTTCACGCGCGAATGGATCGAGGGCCGCTTCGCCGAGTTGATCCGCGCAGCGGTCAAGGACGCGACCGGCGCCGAGCGGCGCCTGGCCTTCGTCGTCCAGCCCGCCGTTGCGACCGTGATCGCGCCCCCGCCGACGCCGCGCCAGGACGGCGGCACGATCAACCCCAAGTACACCTTCGACTCCTTCGTGATCGGCTCGTCAAACCGGTTCGCGCACGCGGCGGCCCTCGCGATCGCCGAGGCGCCCGCCCAGGCCTACAACCCGCTCTTCATCTACGGCCACACAGGGCTCGGCAAGACGCACCTCCTCCACGCGGTCGCGAACTACATCGGCCTCCACTCCTCGGACATGACCGTGCGCTACGTCACCTCCGAGACCTTCATGAACGACTTCATCAACTCGCTGCGTGACAAGCGGATCGAGGGCTTCAAGCAGCGCTACCGCACCTACGACGTGCTCCTGATCGACGACGTCCAGTTCTTCGAGCACAAGGAGCGGATCCAGGAAGAATTCTTCCACACCTTCAACTCGCTGCACGAGGCAGGCCGGCAGATCGTGATGAGCTCGGACCGGCCGCCCCGCGACATCCACACCCTCGAGGACCGGCTGCGGTCGCGATTCGAGTGGGGCCTGATCACCGACATCCAGCCGCCCGACCTCGAGACGCGCATCGCCATCCTCCGACGCAAGGTCAAGTACGACGCGATCGACGTCGGCGACCCCGAGGTGCTCACGTTCATCGCGAATCGCGTGTCGACGAACATCAGGGAGCTCGAAGGGGCGCTGACGCGGGTGGTCGCCTTTGCTTCCCTCACGGGGCGGGTCATGGACGTCGAGCTCGCCCAGGACGTCCTTCGCGACGTCTTTCCCCAAGGCGAGCCGGCGGTGGTCTCGATCGAGCGAATCCAGGAGCTCGTCTGCGACCGCTTCAGCGTCAGCCTGGACGAGCTCGTCGGCGATCGCCGATCCCAGAACATCGTCTACCCGCGCCAGGTCGCCATGTATCTCTCGCGCGAGCTCACCGACTCGTCGCTGCCGAAGATCGGCCGGGAGTTCGGGGGACGGGATCACACGACCGTCATCCACGCGAACAGCAAGATCGCGCGGCTGATCCGTGAGGACAGATCTGTGTACAACCTCGTGCAAGAACTCACAGCTCGCGTCAAGCAGGTCCGCTAGGTGAGTGGGGGTGTGGGTCCAACCCTGATCGTCCCCGTCCGGTCCCACAGCGAGAATGGCTTGCTCGCACGGTCCACGCGACGTTCCCCCGAATTCACAGGCTCTACGTACTACTGCAAGGTTTTGAATTCATGATTGACTCAGAAACCGAAGCCATGGTCATCGATGCGTTGAAAGTCTCCGTCCCGCGCGAGCTGTTCTCGGATCGCCTCGCCATCGTCTCGCGCGGGCTCTCGAGCAGGACCGCGGTGCTGGTCCTCGGCGGCATTCACCTTCGCGCCGCCGACGGACGGCTCGACCTCGCCGCAACGGACATGGAGCTGTCGCTCCGCGCAACGCTCGACGCGGACGTCTCCGGCTCGGGCGAAGTGGTGGTGCCGGGCCGGCTCCTCCTCGACATCGCCCGGTCGCTGCCCGACGCCGACGTGTCGCTCGAATACCTTCCCGAGGAGTCCGTGCTCGCAATCACCTCCGGTTCCGCCAGCTACCGCATCCATACCTACTCCGCCGAGGACTTCCCGCACCTGCTCGACGTCGGCTCGCTCGCCCTCCAGCCGGTCGACCGGGAGGCGCTGCTCGAGACGATCAACCGCGTCAGCAAATCGGCCTCGCGGGACGAGAGCCGCCCGGTGCTGACAGGAATACTCGTACGGTTCGAGCCCGGCAAGCTCGTGATGGCTGCGACGGACTCCTACCGGCTCGCGGTCAAGGAGACCGAGGCGACCGGACCGCTCCCCGACCTCGAGGCGATCATCCCGGCCCGTGCGCTCCAGGAGTTGACGCGAATCGCTTCGGCGGCGGGTGAGATCCAACTCGGGGTCCACGAGAACCACGTCGTCTTCGGCGCGGACGGGGTCTGGCTGACGAGTCGCCGCATCGACGGGCAATTCCCGAATTATCGCCAGCTGCTTCCGGAGCAGTTCGAGCACGAGCTGCTGCTCCCGCGAGAGGAGCTGCTCGACGTGGTTCGCCGCGTCGGTCTACTCGCCCAGCGGAACTCGCCGCTCCGCCTTCGCTTCGCCGCCGGCGAGCTCACCGTGTCGGCGCAGACCCAGGACGTCGGCGAGGCGCGAGAGTCGCTGCCGGCGCCGTATGCCGCGGACGCGATGGAGATCGGCTTCAACGCCGACTTCCTCCGCGACGGCCTCGAGTCGATCGACTCGTCGACCGTTCGCGTCAAGCTGATCAGCCCACTCAGGCCGGCAGTCCTCGAGGGGGAGACCTCCGACTACACGTACCTGATCATGCCGATCCGTCTCGCCGGCTGATCGTCAGCCGCGTCACGCTCCGCAACTTCCGCTCCTATGCGTCGCTCGACCTCGCACTCTCACCCGGTGTCGTGCTGGTGGTCGGCGAGAACGGTGCAGGCAAGACGAACCTCCTCGAGGCCCTGCACCTGGGGACGCAGGGCTTCTCACCTCGCACACGATCCGACGGGAGCATGATCCGGTTCGGCGAGCCGGCGGCCGCGGTGTCGCTCCACCTCGCCCGCGCCGGGGTCGAGCACGAGGTGCGGCTGAAGCTCGCAGCCGGAGTGGGGAAGACCGCAGAGCTGGACGGCTCGCGGCTCCCGTCGGCGGAGTCGCTCCGGCGCGAGCTGCCGGCGCTCGTCTTCACACCCGACCGTCTTGCCGTCGTGAAGGGCGGCCCGGCCGTGCGACGAGCCTACTTCGACCGTGCACTCGCGAGGCTCCAGCCGGCCCGCGCCGGCCTGCCGCAGGAGTACACGGCCGGGCTCGCGCAGCGCAACGCCGCGCTGCGGAGAGTCCAGCTCGGGCTCACCGACAGGACCGTGCTCGCGCCCTGGACGGACCGGATCGCCGGTCTCGGCGCGCAGCTCGTCGAAGCGAGACGCGAGACGGTCGCGCTGCTCGAGCCCGGGTTCCGCGACCGGCTGCGCGAGCTCGGGCTTACGGACGGAGCTCTTGCCTACGACGCGGCGGCGCCGACGGTGGGCGACCTCGAGAGCCGGCTCGAGGTGGACATAGCGCGCGGGACCACGGGGCTCGGGCCACACCTCCACGACGTCACGATCGAGGCCGCAGGGCGGGACCTGCGGAGCTTCGGCTCCCAGGGGGAGCAGCGGCTCGCGCTGCTGTCGCTGCTGCTGGCGGAAGCTGCGCTGCTGCCGTCGGCGCCCCTGCTGCTCCTCGACGACGTGCTCTCCGAGCTTGACCCGCGCCGCCGTCTCGTACTGGCGACGGGAATCGCGGGGATCGAGCAGGTCGTGATCACGGCGACGCAGCGGTCGGCCCTGCCCGTCGAGCCGAGCCAGGTCGTGGAGGTGAGCTCTGGACAGGCTGTCTGAGACCGTGCGCCGTGAGCTGGTGCGGTTCGGACCGCAGGGCGCGCTCGGCGAGCTCGCAGAGCGGTGGCCCGCGGCTGTCGGCGAGTCGATCGCGCGCAACGCGTGGCCGGCCAGGATCTCGCGCGACGGGACGCTGCAGGTCAACACCGCGGACTCGATCTGGGCGTTCGAGCTCGCCCAGAAGGGAGGTGAGATCGCGTCCCGCCTCGGCGTGAGCGCGGTCCGCTTCGCCCCGGGCCCACTCGCGGGCTCCGAACCGCCGGAAACCCCGCTGGATGTACGATTACCGTCATCGGAGCAGGTCCGTGTGGCCACGGAGATAGCTGCCGGGATCGAGGACGAGAGCCTGCGCGAAAGTGTCCAAAGAGCGGTCAGTCTGGGCCTCGCACGAGCCGCCTCAGACCGCCCGGTCTGATACACTTTAGAGAGCCCGCAAAACCCTTGTTTTGCAGGCATTTTTTGTATGCCAAAGTCTGCTGCAAACGCATCGTACTCCGCGAAGGACATCACTGTCCTCGAGGGTCTCGAGCCGGTCCGGCTCAGGCCCGGGATGTACATCGGCTCGACCGGCCAGCGCGGCCTGCACCACCTCGTCTACGAGGTGGTCGACAACGCGGTCGACGAGGCGATGGCGGGTCATAACGACTCGGTCGACGTGATCATCCACCCGGACAACTCGATCACCGTGCGCGACCGTGGGCGCGGGATCCCGGTCGACGTGATGCCGGACAGCGGGCTGCCCGCGATGACCGTGGTCCTGACCAAGCTGCACGCCGGCGGGAAGTTCGGCGGTGAGGGCTACAAGGTCTCCGGCGGCCTCCACGGTGTCGGAGTCTCGGTCGTGAACGCGCTGTCGGAGTGGCTCGTCGCCAGGGTCGAGCGCGACGGCAAGGTCTACGAGCAGGACTTCGCGCGGGGAGTCCCGACGGGTGACATGAGGCCGGTCGGGATGTCGAACGAGACCGGGACGACGATCTCGTTCAGGCCCGACCCGGAGATCTTCGAGGAGATCGACTTCGCCTCGGAGACCCTCGTGCAGCGGCTTCGCGAGACGGCCTTCCTGACGCGGGGCCTGCGGATCTCGCTCACCGACGAGCGGGCCGGCGGCGAGAGCGTCGAGTTTCGCTACGAGGGCGGGATCAGGGACTTCGTGGCCTACATCAACGAGTCCAAGGACCCGGTCCACCGCCATATCGCCTACTTCGAGAACGAGACGGAGGCAGGCCACGCCGAGATCGCGATGCAGTGGAACACGTCGTATCAGGAGTCGGTCTTCTCCTTCGCGAACAACATTCACACGATCGAGGGCGGCACCCACATGCAGGGCTTCCGCTCCGCGCTGACCCGGACGCTGAACAAGTACGCCCGCGAGAAGAGCCTGCTGAAGGAGAAGGAGGACAACCTCGAAGGCGAGGATGTCCGCGAGGGCCTCGCCGCGGTGATCTCGGTCAAGCTCCAGAACCCGCAATTCGAGGGTCAGACGAAGGCGAAGCTCGGCAATCCCGCGATCGCCGGCCTCGTCGAGTCGACGCTGAACGCGAAGCTCGCCGAGTTCCTGGAGGAGAACCCGACTGATGCGCGCCAGCTCGTCAACAAGGCGATCGCCGCGTCGCGCGCCCGCCAGGCGGCCCGCAAGGCGCGAGAGCTGACGCGGCGGAAGTCGGCCCTCGAGAGCATGTCGCTGCCGGGGAAGCTGGCCGACTGCTCGATCAACGACCCCGAGTCGGCCGAGCTCTTCATCGTCGAGGGAGACTCCGCAGGCGGTTCCGCGAAGCAGGGCCGCGACCGCGGCTTCCAGGCGATCCTGCCGCTGCGCGGGAAGATCATCAACAGCGAGAAGAACCGCATCAACAAGGTCCTCTCGAACGTCGAGATCCAGGCGATGATCACCGCGATCGGCACCGGCATCGGTGAGGAGTTCGACCTTGCGAAGCTTCGCTACCACCGGGTGATCGTGATGACGGACGCCGACGTCGACGGCTCGCACATCCGCACCCTGATCCTCACCTTCCTCTACCGGCAGATGCCCGAGCTGATCGAGCGCGGCCACGTCTACATCGCCGCGGCGCCGCTGTACAAGGTGAAGCTCGGCGCCCAGGAGTTCTACTTCGAGAAGGACGCGCAGCTCGAGGACCTGCTCGCGCGGGAGCGCATCCCCAACGTGGCGGTGAGGGATCGGGGTGGCAACGAGGTCAAGCTGACCGAGGCGAAGTGGGCACGTTTCTCGAAGGAGCTCGTGCAGTACGACGGCTACTCGGCCCGCCTCCGCGCCGACTTCGGGATCCCCGCGGCTGAGCTGATGGTCCAGCACCGGTTGGTCGAGCACGAGATCGAGACGCCCGGAGACGTCGGGCGCGCGATCTCCGACATCGCACCGAACGGCTTCGAGCTGTCGCTGCTCGACCAGGATGAGACGACCTTCCGACTCCGGCTCATCGAGACGGAGACGAGCACGTCGAAGAAGGTCGCGGTGCCGGCCGAGCTGCTCGGCTCGCCGATCTACGGGCACGTCCGCAAGACGTACGCGAGGCTGGCCGAGATCGTGGGCCTGCCCCCGTTCGCGGTCGTCGTCGGCAAAGAGACGGAGATCGCGGAGACGTTCGACGTGCTGCGGACGAAGGTGATGGACGGGGCCAAGCAGGGGATCCAGATCTCGCGCTTCAAGGGCCTTGGCGAGATGAATGCCGAGCAGCTCTGGGAGACGACGATGGACCCCGCGAAGCGGCTCCTGATCCGGGTCGACGTCGAGGACGCCCACGCGGCCGACCGGCTCTTCTCCACGCTGATGGGCGATCAGGTCGAGCCGCGGCGTGCATTCATCGAGCAAAACGCACGGAACGTGAAGTTCCTCGATGTCTGAGGTGGAGACCGGCAGCCTCGGCCACGGCCGCATCGAGGGGCGTGAGCTCGAGCAGGAGATGCGCTCGAGCTTCCTCGACTACGCGATGTCGGTCATCGTCGCTCGGGCGCTGCCCGATGCCCGCGACGGGTTGAAGCCCGTCCACCGCCGCGTCCTCTACTCGATGTGGACGAACGGGAACCGGCCCGGCCGACCCTACGTCAAGTGCGCGAACATCGTCGGCTACGTGATGGGCAACCATCACCCGCACGGCGACTCTGCGATCTACGACACGCTCGTCCGGCTCGCCCAGCCATTCTCGCTCCGCTACCCGCTCGTCGACGGTCAGGGCAACTTCGGCTCGATCGACGACGACCCGGCAGCGGCGATGAGGTACACAGAGGCGCGGTTGCAGCGCCTTGCCGAGGAGATGCTGCAGGAGCTCGACTCGGACACGGTCGACTTCGGGCCGAACTACGACGAGTCGAAGCGCGAGCCGCTCGTGCTGCCGGCACGCTTCCCCAACCTGCTCGTCAACGGGTCCGCCGGGATCGCGGTCGGGATGGCGACCAACATGCCCCCGCATCACCTCGGCGAGACCATCGACGCCGTCGTGACGCTGATCGACAGGCCGGACGCGAACGTCGAGGACCTGATGAAGCACATCAAGGGCCCCGACTTCCCCACCGGCGCCATCGTGATCGGCCGCTCGGGGATCCGCGACGCCTACCGGACCGGGCGGGGACGGATCGTCATGCGCGCGCGGGCGCACATCGAGGAGCTGCGCGGCGGTAAGAGCGCGATCATCGTCACCGAGCTCCCGTACGGTGTCCGCAAGGGCGGCGACAACGGCGTGATCAAGAAGATCGCCGACCTCGTCCACGAGAAGGTGATCACCGAGGTCTCGGACCTCGCCGATCACAGCGACCGCACCGGGATGCGGATCCAGATCGAGCTCAAGCGCGACGCGGTCCCCCAGGTGGCGCTCAACAAGCTCTTCAAGCACACCGCGCTGCAGACCTCGTTCGGCTACAACGCGGTCGCGCTCGTCGACGGGGTCCCGCGGACGCTGTCGCTGCTCGAGCTGCTGACGCACTACCTCAACTTCCAGCGTGAGATCGTCACCCGCCGCTCGCAGCACGAGCTCCGCCAGGCCGAGAAGCGCGCGCACATCCTGCGCGGCTACCTGATCGCGCTCGACAACCTCGACGCCGTGATCGCGCTCATCCGGGCCGCCGCCGACACCGAGGAGGCGCGCAGCGGGCTGATGGAGCAGTTCGGGTTGTCCGAGCTGCAGGCGTCGGCGATCCTCGAGATGCGCCTCGCCCGGCTCACCGGCCTCGCCCGCAAGGAGGTCGAGGACGAGTACCGCGACCTCGAGGAGCGGATCGGCGAGCTGCGCGAGCTGCTCTCCGACGAGGCGAAGATCGACGCGCTGATCCGGCAGGAGCTGCTCGAGCTGAAACAGATCTACAGCAAGAACGACGACCGCCGGACGGAGATCATCGCCGCCGAGGAGGAGCTCGAGCTCGAGGACATGATCGCCGAGGAGGACATGGTGATCGCGATCACGCGCTCCGGGTACATCAAGCGCCTGCCGGTGACCGCGTACAAGGAGCAGCGCCGCGGCGGCATCGGCGTGATGGGGATGGACATGAAGGACGACGACTACATCGAGCACCTGTTCGTCGCCTCGACCCACGACTACGTCCTCTTCTTCACCTCCGTCGGCAAGGTCTACCGGCTGAAGGTGCACGAGCTCCCGCTCGGCTCGCGGCAGGCCAAGGGCCGGGCGATCGTCAATCTGCTCCCGTTCCGCCAGGGCGAGCAGGTGCGCGCGGTGATCCAGACGCGCAACTTCGAGGAGGCCAAGTACCTCCTCTGTGCGACCAAGAACGGTGTCGTCAAGAAGACCGCGCTCGCCGAGTACAACACCCCGCTCAAAGCGGACGGGATCATCGCGATCAAGATGCGTGACGGCGACGAGCTCGTCGCCGTCCGGCACTGCTCGCCCGGCGACGACATCCTGCTCGTCTCGCGGAAGGGCCAGGCCATCCGCTTCTCCGAGGCGAATGCACGGGCAATGGGGCGGGCGACCGAGGGGGTTCGGGGGATGGCGCTCCGAGCCGGCGACGAGGTGATCGCCGCCGAGATCGCACGCGACGATGCGGATCTGATCGTCGTGACCGAGAACGGCTTCGGCAAGCGGACGCGCGTCTCCGAATATCCGCGCAAGGGCCGCGGCGGGCTCGGCGTCCAGACGGTGAAGCTGACCGAGGCCCGCGGGTACCTGGTCGGCGCCCGGGTCGTTCGAGACGGCTACCAGGTGATGCTGATCTCCAACGGAGGCACCGTGATCAAGATGCCCGTCGAGGACGTCAAGCGGCTCGGCCGTGCGACGCAGGGAGTGATCGTGATGCGCCTCCGCGACGGCGAGACGGTCTCCTCGCTGGCCCCCGTGGTCGACGCCGGTGACGACGAGACCGAGGGCGGCTCGCCGGTTGCAGTAGCGGATCCGGGGATCGAGCCCACCGCGGAGATCGACGACGATCCGAGCGACGAGAGCGTCTTCGAGGAGGACGACCCCTCGACCGAGTAGCCGCCGGGGCCTCTTCCCTTTTGCGAACCGGGCGGATATAAGTGACCGGAGAGGTCGGGGGGCTTGAACAGAGGGGGCGGCAGGATGGCTTACGCGGAGCAAGCCGAGCTGGAGCCGATCGATCTGGCGGAGCACCTGGACAAGGTCGAGCTCTATCTCGGCCAGGTTTGCCGGCTCGCCGGAATCTCGAGGATGCAGCTCGACTACTGGACGAACAAGGCCCACATCCCGACCAAGGGCAGGAAGCAGCGCATCTACGACCGGGATGCGATCGAGACCGTGTTGCTGATCAAGCAGGGAAGGGACAAGGGCCTGAACCTTGCCGCCGCGATCGCGGCGGCGCAGGAGTTCAAGGCCCACGCGCAGAGGGTTGAGCCGATGAGGGTCGAGACGTAGCCCGTAGCGCCCGCGGTCGCTACTTCGGTTTCGGCAGGAACGACGAGATGATGTCGACCGGCGCCGGGAACACGATCGTGGTGGACTGCGATGAGCCGAGCTCGAGCAGCGTCTGCAGATAGCGGAGCTGGAGCGCGATCGGGTGCTCCTCGATCACGAGCGCCGCGTCCTTCAGCCGCTCGGAGGCCTGGAACTCGCCCTCGGCGTTGATCACCTTTGCACGCCGCTCGCGCTCGGCCTCCGCCTGGCGTGCCATCGCGCGCTGCATCCCCTGTGGGATCTCGACGTCCTTCACCTCGACGATCGAGACCTTGATCCCCCAGGGCGCCGTCTGCTCGTCGATGATGCCCTGCAAAATCGCGTTGATCTTCTCCCGCTCCGACAGCAGCTCGTCGAGCGAATGCTGGCCGAGCACCGACCGGAGCGTCGTCTGTGCGATCTGCGAGGTGGCGACCATGTAGTTCTCGATCTGCACGATCGCCGCCTTCGGGTCGACGATCCGGAAGTAGGCGACCGCGTTGACCCGGACGGGCACGTTGTCCTTCGAGATCACCTCCTGCGGCGGGATCTGCAGCGTGATCGTGCGCAGATCGATCTTGACCATCCGGTCGACGATCGGGATCAGCAGGAAGAGTCCGGGGCCTTTTGGCTCGGGGAAGAGGCGGCCGAGCCGGAAGACGATGCCGCGCTCGTACTCCCGCGCCACCTTGAGCGCGCTGACCAGGAACAGGACGACCAGGAAGAGGACGACGACGACGACGATCGCGAGAACGGTCATGGAGCGATCCTACAAGCGGTCTCCCCCGGTTGGGGAAAAACGCTAGACAGGGTGAACCCGCAGGGTCAGGCCGTCGAGCCCGTCGACCTCCACCCGCTGGCCGGTGACGAGCGGTTTGGGCGACCGGACCCGCCAGAGCTCGCCGTGGACGAACACCAGGCCGCCCTCCCGCACGACGCCCTGCATCCCGACGATCTCCTGCGGGCCAACGATCACCGGATTGCGCCGGACGGCGACCGCCTTTCCGATCGCGATCGCCCAGGCCCCGCCGATCGCAACCGTGAACGTGACCACGAGGGGAATCGAGGTGTGGTACGGCCCGGAGTTGTGGAACAGGGTGGCGAAGCCGAAGCCCATCGCGATCAGGCCCGAGACGGTGAGGGCGCCGTGGCTCGCCACGTGCGCGTCGGCGACGAGCAGGAAGACCCCGAGCAGGACGAGCGCGAGCCCCGTCCACGAGAGGGGCAGGATCGAGAAGCCGAACAGCGCGAGCAGCATCGAGACGGCGCCGAGCGCACCCGGCAGCACGATCCCGGGGTGGAAGATCTCGAAGCCGATCCCTGCGATTCCCGCGAGGAAGAGCAGTGAGATCAGGTTCGGGTCGAGCAGCGTCGAGAGGAACCGGGTCAGGAACCCCGGGCTCGTGGTCACGATCCCGGCGTCTGCCGTGTGCAGCGTCAGGTGCAACGGAAGGGTCGTCCGGCCGTCGATCTCGGCGAGCAGCGCCGGCAAGGTGGGGGCGACCACGTCGATCACCTTCATCTTCAGCGCTTCGCCGTTCGTGAGGTTCGACGCGACGCGCACGGCCGAGTCCGCCCACTCGGCGTTCCGGCCGTGGCTCTTCGCGAGACCGCGCAGCGACGCGGCCGCGTCGTTGATCACCTTCCGGCGCAGGTCGCTGCCGATGTTCCCACCGCTCGAGTCGATCGGCGTCGAAGAACCGATGTTCGTCTGGGGCGCCATCGCGAGCAGATCGGCCGCTTCGGAGATCCAGACGCCGGCGGAGGCTGCCCGGGCTCCATCCGGCGAGACGTAGACGATCACGGGCACTCCGGCCCGGCTCAGCTCGAGCTCCTTCTGGACGATCTTCCGCATCGACTCCTCGAGCCCGCCGGGTGTGTCGAGGACGATCACGGCGGCCGCGAAGTGGTCGTTCCGCGCACGGTCGAGTTGACTGTTCAGCCAGTCCTGTGTCACCGGGTTGACGTCCGCAGTGAAGTGGATCGCGAGCACCCGGGGTGCGGCGATCGCTCCCGGCGCGACGATTGCCGCGACGAGAGCCATCAGCAGAAGCGAAGTCTTCACGCCTGGAAGGATTGTAATCCCCGAAAGGGTCTGCGGCCCCGAGCGCGAAGGCGCTCCCGCATGAAGACGGTCGCGCTCGTGCTGGTGCTTGCCGCCGCGTTCCCGGCGACTTCGCAGGCCGGGCCCGTGACAATGGTCACACGCGACGTCCCACTCGCCGCCAGGACGCTCGAGGCAGTGACACCCCCGATCCGCTTCAACATGCTCGGCTTGCACTGGCAGGGCCCCGGAACGGTGCTCTACCGGACTCGCTCGACGACCGGCCGGTGGCTGCCCTGGGCGACGGCCGACGCCGACTCCGGCCCGGACAGCGGCCCGAACCGCGGCCTGAACGCTAGACCCGCGCAACGGGTGCCGCCGTGGCGCGACGGCAACCTGGTCTGGACGTCGGCGTCGAACGGCGTCCAGTACCGCACGACCGGAGTTGTCACACGTCTTCGCGCCTATTACCTCTGGTCGCAGGTCGGGCGCCGGCCGCTGCGCACCCTCTCCGTCGCCGGCTCGCCCGCGATCGTGCCGCGTGCGGACTGGCAGGCGGACGAGAAGATCGTCAGCGTCCGGCCCCGCTACGCGCCCGCGCTGAAGCTCGCGATCGTCCATCACACGGCGGGGACGAACCACTACACCGCAGCCCAGGCGCCGGCGATCGTGCGTGGGATCGAGCTCTACCACGTCGAGGCGAACGGGTGGAACGACATCGGCTACAACTTCCTGATCGATCGCTTCGGCACGGTCTACGAGGGCCGTGGCGGCGGCGTCGACCGCAACGTGATCGGCGCCCATTCCGAGGGCTTCAACGCCGGCAGCACCGGTATCGCGCTGATCGGCAGCTTCTCGCGGGCGGCGCCACCTCCGGCGATGCGCGCCGCGCTCGTGCGCCTGCTCGCGTGGCGGCTCGACGTCGCCCACCTCGACCCGCTCTCGACCCTCGACTACAGGTCGGGAGGCAACATGGAGTTCAAGGCTGGCACGATCGTCTCGCTGCATGCGATCTCGGGTCACCGCGACACCGGTCCGACCGACTGCCCCGGCAACGGCGCCTCCACCCTGCTGAGCTCGATCGCGGCCCGCGTTGCCGCCACCGGCCTGCCGAAGCTGTACGCGCCGGCAGCCACCTCCACGGGGGGCGGCGATGTCCGGTTCCGGGCGCAACTCTCGAGGACGCTTGCCTGGACCGTGACGGTGGCGAATGCCTCGGGGACGGTGGTGGCGAGCCGGTCAGGGACGTCAGCGGCGATCGACTGGACGTGGAGCCCGCCCGCTGCGGCCGGGCCCGGACGGTTCACCTGGGCGATCCGCGCGCCCGGGGTGCTTCCGGCGGGGGGGAAGCTCCGCGCCGAGGTCGCTCCGGCTCCCGCGCCGCCGGCCTCGCCGCGGATGCCTCCGGGCCCGTTGCCCGCGCCGGCCCCCGACAGGCCCGACCCGCTGCTTCCGTCGGTCGTGGTGTTCCCGCGGGTCCTCAACCCGGCCCCCGACGGGACGGGCTCGACCCTCGGCGCCGGCTTCGCGCTCGGAGCTCCGGCATTCGTGACCGCGCAGGTGCTGAACGGGCCGGTTCCGGTGCTCAGCCTGCTGGCAGCCGAACTCCCGTCCGGCCAGAGCTCGTTCCAGTGGAGCATCGCGGCGCTGCCAAACGGGCGCTACACCTTGTCGGTGACCGCGCGCGCGTCGAGCGGTGTGCCGGTGACGCAGTCGGCGCCGTTCGTGGTCGACCGCACGCTGAGCGCCCTGACCGTCGGCACAGGGATATTCTCGCCGAACGGCGACGGGTTCGCGGACACGCTCACGCTCGGGTTCACGCTTGGGCAGCCGACGCCGGTGCAGGTCACGATCCAGCGGGCGGGCGTCCAGGTCGCGACCGTCCTCGCGGCTCAGCTCGGGTCGGGGCCGCAGACGATCAGCTGGGACGGCACCGGTGGCGGCGCGCGTCTCCCGGACGGGGCCTACGCAGCGGTCGTGACCGCGACCGACGCCTACGGGACCGTCTCGCTGCTGGCGCCGTTCGCGATCGACACGACGCCGCCGTCGCTGACCGTCGTCGGCGGCGCCTCGCTTCGGTTCCAGCTCAACGAGGCGGCGACGGTCACCGCGACCGTCAACGGCCAGACGACCGTCGTCTCCGAGCCCGCAGGCGTCTTCGCCATTCCCTCTGCCGGCGGGCCGGTCTCGTCGTTCACGCTCCAGGCCACGGACGCGGCCGGGAACGTGAGCTCGCCGCTCACCGGTCCGTGAGGCTCCCCACCCACAAGTCGTAGCCGCGTTCGAGACGGTCGAGGATCTCGACCAGCAGCTCGAGCCGGTCACCGTCGATGGATCCGGCGCCGGGCCACGGCGTCGCGCCGACGTTGACGCCGATCCCGAGCACGACCCGGTCGCTTGCCTCCGCGAGGACCCCGGCGACCTTCCGACCCTCGACGAGCACATCGTTCGGGTGTTTGATCGTTGCCGGCCCGCCGATGGCTCCGGCGACGGCGCCGGCGGCGACCAGCGTCAGTTCGGGCCAGCGCGCCAGGGGCTGCGGTGGACGCAAGACGACCGAGAGCGCGAGCCCGGCGCCGGGCTCGTCCAGCCAGACCCGGCCGAGGCGCCCGCGGCCCTCGGTCTGGTGTTCGGCGAGCGCCACGGTGCCGTGCGGCGCGTCGGCGGGAGCCATCGTCTGGGTCGACCTCGTCTCGACCGCGTACAGGTAGTTGCGGCCGAACGCGCCGCGGAGACGCGGCAGGACCAGCCCCGGGGTGAGCGCCATCCCACCAGGATGCTCGATACCGGCGTTTGCTGCTTCCGGTTGCGCGACCCGGCCGACCTCGACCGCACTAGAGTTGGCTGGCCGTGCAACCGCGCTCCCTGCAGGGTCGTCCAACCGCCCGTGGTGACTTGTCCCGTGGTGACTTGTTCACGCAGGCCCGCCCCGACGAGCAGCTCGCCTACGAGCGGCTGTCCGACCCGATTCTCGTGACCCGGGCGAAGGCTGGTGACCGTCGAGCGCTCGCCGCGCTGTGCGAGCGCCACGCGGCGCGGGTCGAAAAGCTCGCGCTGCACCTGTTGCGGGACCCCGAGGACGCGCGCGACGCCGCGCAGGAATCGCTCGCGAAACTGGTCGTACGCATCAGGCAGTTCCGCGGCGAGTCGCAATTCGCCACCTGGCTGCACCGGCTGGTCGTCAACACCTGCAAGGACTTCGCGCAAGCCCGGGCGGCTAGGCGTACCGAGCCGCTGCTCGCGGACGACCGTCCGGCCCGCGACGGAGACCCGGTCGCGGCGCTGGCGGCGTCCGAGACACGTCGCGAGCTGGGACGGTGCCTGGCGGAGCTCCCCGAGGCCCAGGCGACCGTGGTCGCGCTCAAGGACGCCTTCGATGTCGGCTTCGCGGAGATCTCGTCCGCGACCGGGCTTCCCGTCGGAACGGCCAAGTGCTACGCCCATCGTGGTCGAGCCTCGCTGCGCGAGCGCCTGTCCGCATGACGCTGCCGCTCGGCCGCGCCGAGATCGAGGAGATCATCCCGCACCGTGCGCCCTTTCTGCTCGTCGACGAGGTGGTCGAGCTCGTGCCGGGCGTCCACGTCGCCGCCCGGAAGACCGTGACCGCCGCCGACTGCGACGGGCACTTCCCCGGCAACCCGATCATGCCCGGCGTCAAGATGGTCGAGGCGCTCGCCCAGTGCGGCGCGGTGGCGGTGCTCTCCGAGCCCGGGAACAGCGGCCGCCTCGTCCTCTTCGCCGGCATCGACGACCTGCGCTTCAAGCGGCTCGTCCGGCCCGGCGAGGTGCTCGACCTCGTCTGCGACGTCGAAGCCGTCCGCGGTCCCGTCGGCAAGGGCAAGGTGCGCGCCTCGGTCGACGGCGAGCTTGCCGTTCGCGGGACTCTGACCTTCGCGGTGACCTAGTGCGGCGTCTCGCAACGTTTCACCTGAAGCTTGCGTCCCGCGACGCCGCACCTACCGGCCGCTCCGCGGCCGGGATGATCTTCGGGCTTCGCCGGACTTCCACCGGTAGCACACGTCTCGACCGCCCGCGCCCGCCCCGCGGTCCCAGCACCAAAGCCACAAAGACACGGCCGCGGAGCGGCCGCAAGTGCGGCCTCCAGCCGCGTGCGTTTCGGGTCAAACGTTACGAGGGGCCGCACTAGATGGCCTTGGTACGACGCAGAGGCGCCGGGAGGCGCGGGAGCGGCCGGCGGTGAAGAGTCGTACCAGCGGCCGGCCGGTCTCGATCACAGGTCTCGGGTGCCACGTGCCCGAACGGGTCGTCACGAACGACGACCTGGCGAAGCTCGTGGAGACGTCGGACGAGTGGATCCGCGACCGCACGGGCATCCGCGAGCGCCGGATCGCGGCCGACGGGGAGGCGATGTCGGATGTCGCGCTGCCCGCCGCACGCCGGGCGCTCGAGCAGGCCGGCATCGGCGGCCGTGACGTCGACCTGATCATCGTCGCCACCGTCACTCCCGACATGGCTTTCCCGGCGACGGCGGCGTTGCTCGCCGACCAGCTCGGGGCCCCGGACGCTGCCGCGTACGACCTTTCGGCGGGCTGCACGGGCTTCATGTACGCGCTCGCGCAGGGCCACGCGACGATCGCGGCCGGGCTCGCACGCCGCGTGCTCGTCGTCGGCGGGGACGTGCTGTCGAAGATCCTCGACTGGAGCGACCGTGCGACGGTCGTGCTCTTCGGCGACGGCGTCGGCGCCGTCGTGCTCGAGCACGTCGACCAGGGCGGCTTCCTCGGCTTCGAGCTCGGTGCGGACGGTGCGGGCGGCCCCGAGCTGTTCTTCCCGGGCAGCGGCTCGCGCGCGCTCGGCGACGACACCAGCTTCCTGAAGATGAACGGCCGCGAGGTGTTCAAGTTCGCGACGCGGGTGATGGTCAGCTCGGCTCAGGCGATCCTGGACGAATGCGGCAAGACGGTCGGCGACGTCGACGTCTACGTTCCGCATCAGGCGAACGTCCGCATCATCGACCACGCTGTACGCAAACTAGGCTTCCCGCAGGAGAAGGTGGTCGTGAATGTCGAGAAGTACGGGAACACGTCGTCCGGGTCGATTCCGCTCGCGCTCGCGGACGCGGCCGACGCCGGTCGGCTCCAACCTGGGACACTTGTCCTGATGACCGGGATGGGGGCGGGCCTGACATGGGGCTCGGCGTTGATCGAATGGACAAATTCGACGAACGGAGCGACGGTATGACCAGGATTGCCTTCATGTTTCCGGGCCAGGGCTCCTTCGAGCTCGGCATGGGCCGCGACATCGCGGAGGCAGAGCCTGACGCGATGGCCGTCTACGAGGAAGGCAGCGACGCCTCGGGTCTCGATCTGAAGGAGCTGTGCTTCTCGGGAACCGCCGAGGAGCTGACCCGCACCGACCTGCAGCAGCCCGCCCTCGTCGCCACCAGCCTTGCGATCAACGCCGCGCTACGTGCGCGCGGAATCGAGCCGCTCTACGTCGTCGGGCACTCGGTGGGGGAGTTCTCGGCGCTCGGCGCGGCAAACGCGCTCGACATCTCTCAGACGCTCAGCCTCGTCCGCGAGCGGGGGCTCGCGATGGCGGCGGCCGCAAGAGAGCGCCCCGGCTCGATGGCCGCGATCCTCGGCCTGGCAGACGAGGTGGTCGAGACGCTCTGCCGCAAGATCCACAACGTGTGGCCCGCCAACTACAACTGCCCCGGCCAGCTCGTCATCTCCGGCGAGACGGACGCGGTCGACGAGTGCTGCTCCGAGGCTCAGCGCGAGGGTGCCCGCCGCGCGGTGCGGCTCAAGGTCTCCGGCGCGTTCCATTCGCCGCTCGTCGAGCTCGCCGCCGAGCGGCTGCGGCCGACGCTCGACAGGATCGACTTCAAGGCGCCCACGTCTCACTTCGTCTCGACCGTGACTGCCAAGCTCGAAGAGGCCCAGCGCTTCCGGAGCTTGCTCGTGGAGCAGCTGACCGCGCCCGTCAAGTTCACGCAGGCCGCGCGCGAGCTGATCGGGCAGGGCGCGAACACGTTTGTCGAGGTCGGGCCCGGCAACGTGCTCAGCGGTTTACTGAAGAGGATCGACAGCTCCGTCAAGGCGATCTCGGTCAACGACCTGAAGTCGCTGAACGCGGCCGTCCGGGAACTTGGCTGACTTCTGCTCCCTCGAAGGGAGGACGGCACTCGTAACGGGCGGCTCGCGGGGAATCGGGCACGCGATCGTGCTCGAGCTCGCCCGCGCCGGCGCCCGGGTCGTGATCGGATACCGGACGGGTGCCGACGAGGCGGCCGCGCTCGCCGCCGACGTCGGCGGACGGGCGGTGCAGGCCGACGTCTCCTCGGCGGCGGACGCACAGCGCCTGGTCGAGGAGGCCGGCGACGTAGACATCCTCGTCAACAACGCAGGGCTGACCCGCGACGGCCTGCTGGCGCGGATGTCCGACGACGACTGGCACGAGGTGATCGAGACGAATCTCAGCTCGGTCTTCTACACCTGCCGGGCAGTGACGCGGCCGATGATGAAGCGACGGGCCGGGGTGATCGTCAACGTCAGCTCGATCGTCGGCGTGCACGGAAACTGGGGACAGACGAACTACGGCGCCTCGAAGGCGGGCATCATCGGCTTCACGAAGTCCCTCGCCCGCGAGCTCGGCTCACGCGGCGTGCGCGCGAACGTGGTGGCGCCCGGCTACGTCAAGACTCGGTTGACGGAGGTCATCCCCGACGAGGGCAAGGCGGCGATGCTGCAGAACACGCCTCTCGGGAGGCTCGGAGATCCGGAGGACGTCGCCGGAGCGGTACGGTTCCTGTGCTCGGACGAGGCCTCGTTCATCACGGGCGAGGTGCTGCTCGTCGACGGCGGACTGGGGATGTAGTGACCGAGAACGGCGGGCTCAAGCGGGTCGTGATCACAGGGGTCGGGATGGTCTCGTCGCTCGGAAACGACGTCGAGACGAGCTGGCGGCGGCTGCTCGCGGGCGAGTCCGGCGCGGCCGAGATCACCCAGTTCGACCACACCGACTATCCGGTCCACTTCGCCTGCGAGCTGAAGGACTTCCAGCCGACGGACTGGGTCGACCACAAGTCGGCACGGCGGATGGACCGGTTCGCGCAGATGGCGCTCGCCGCGGCCCGCCAGGCCGAGCGGGACTCCGGCATCGACATCGCCGCCGACCCGGAGCGATTCGGGGCATCGATCGCGACCGGCATCGGCGGTCTCCGCTCGTTCCAGGACTGTCACGACGTCCTTCTCCATCGCGGGCCCGACCGGGTGAGCCCGTTCTCGATTCCCAGCATCATCCCGAACATGGCCGCCGGCTGGGTCTCGATCGAGCTCGGCACGAAGGGCCCACTGATGAGCGAGTGCACGGCCTGCGCCGCGTCGAACATGGCAATCGGTGACGCCGCCGACGCGATCCGGATGGGCCGCGCCGACGTGATGATCGCCGGCGGCACCGAGGCGCCGATCACGCAGGTCGGGATCGCCGGGTTCGACGCGATGCGCGCGCTCTCGCGTCGCAACGACGACCCGACGCGAGCGTCGCGCCCGTTCGACGCGGAGCGCGACGGGCTCGTGATGGGCGAAGCCGCCGGCGCGCTCGTCCTCGAGGAGCTGTCACGGGCCGAGGCGCGCGGAGCCAAGATCTACGCCGAGCTGATCGGCTACGGGATGTCGGCCGACGCGGCCCACATGACCGAGCCCGACCCGACCGGCCGGAGCCCGGCGCGCGCGATGAAGATGGCGATCGACGCCGCCGGCATCGACCTGACCCAGGTCGGGTACGTCAACGCCCACGCGACCTCCACACCGCTCGGCGACTCCGCCGAGACGAAGGTGATCAAGGTCGCGCTCGGCGAGGATCACGCCCGCCGGACGCCGATCTCGTCGACCAAGGGGGCGACCGGCCACTGTTTCGGCGCGGCCGGCGCGATCGAGGCGATCTTCACGACCATGGCAATCGTCGACCGCGTCGTGCCGCCGACGATCAACCTGGAGAGCCCGGATCCCGACTGCGACCTCGACTACGTCCCGAACGTGGCGCGCGAGGTGCCGGGCCTCGAGGTCGCCCTCTCGAACTCCTTCGGGTTCGGCGGGCATAACGCGTCCATAGTGCTGCGTCGCTTCCAGGGTTGAGGTCGCGCGGCTACGCGCGTGCATGGAAATCCTAGATTTCCGCACGCCCGGGGCTTCCCGATGGTGGTGGGCGAGCACGGGCTGAGCCCGCGCTCGCGCCGGCTCACCGCGACATCTGAAGGTGCGTGAAAGGCGCTCGTCTGCGCTTTGCGCAGACTCGGCGTGGCGCGACGGCTGGTAAGTATCGTTTTCGGCCGCATGGCTACTGCTGATCGCTGGGCGACATTCGACTGTTACGGGACTCTGATCGACTGGAACGGGGGGATCCGGGCCGAGCTCGTCCGGGTGTTCGGCGAGGAGGAGGCCGACGAGAAGCTCGAGCGCTACCACGAGGTCGAGCGAGAGCTCGAGAAGGACGGCTCGCTCAGCTACCGCGAGGTGATGACCGAGGCGATGCAGCGGCTGGGTGCGCCCGAGGGCGAGGAAGGCGGGCTCGCCGACTCGCTGCCTGAGTGGGAGCCCTTCCCGGAGGTGCGGGAAGCGCTTGCCGAGGTGCGCGCGCGCGGCTGGAAGCTGGCCATCCTCTCCAACAGCGACCCCGACCTGATCGCCGCGTCGAAGGAGCTGATCGGCGTGCCCTTCGACGAGACGGTCGCCGCCGCCGAGATCCGCTCCTACAAGCCCGCGCCGCTGCACTGGATCGAGTTCTACGCCCGCACGCTCGCCGACAAGCGCCGTCACGTGCACGTCGGCGCGAGCGGTTACCACGACATCGCGCCCGCCGCGCGGCTGCGCATCCCGAACGTCTGGATCAACAGGCTCGAAGAGCATCCCGTCGCGACCCCGACACGCGAGCTGCCCGACCTGACCCGGCTACCCGACACGCTCGACGAGCTCCTGGGCTGAAGCGAGCACCCGGGCCGCGCTTGTAACCGGCTGCGACGAGGCGGGGTCTAAGATCAGGTTCGCCATGACCGAGACAAAATTCGACGTCACGGTCGAGCAGGTGGAGAGAGCGCCGGCCGCGAAACAGCACCCGAACACCTGCCCGAGCTGCGGCTCCCACTACCGCGACGACGAGCTCGCCGTTGCGCTCTACGTGTGCGGGCACTGCGGCCATCACTTCCGGATGCCTGCGCGCGCTCGCATCGCCTGGCTCGCCGACCCAGGCACCTTCGTCGAGGAAGCCGCCGAGGTTCGCTCCGCCGACCCGCTCGAGTTCTTCGACCTGCGGCCCTACCGCGAGCGCCTCGCCGAGGCCGAGCTCAACACGGGCCTCTCCGACGCGATCGTCGTCGGCGCTGCGACGCTGGGCGGGCTCCCGCTCGAGCTCGCCGTGATGGACTTCTCGTTCATGGGCGGCTCGATGGGAAGCGCCGTCGGGGAGAAGTTCGTCCGCGCCTGCGACGGCGCGATCGCCGCGGACATGCCGCTTCTGCTCGTGACCAGCTCCGGCGGGGCACGCATGCAGGAGGGCATCCTCTCGCTGATGCAGCTGCCCAAGGTGATCTCGGCCATCGACGAGCTCCACGAGTCCCGGCTGGCGCTCTTCTGCGTTCTCACCGACCCGACGACCGGCGGCGCCACGGCGAGCTTCGCCTCGCTCGGGGACGTCACGATCGCCGAGCCCGAGGCGCTGCTCGCATTCACGGGCCCGCGAGTCGTGCAGTCGATCATCAAGGAGAAGCTTCCGGACGACTTCGGCAGCGCCGAGCAGAATCTTCGCTTCGGCCAGATCGACGCGATCCTCCCCCGATCAGAGCAGCGGCTGTACCTGGCCAGGCTCCTGAGGCTCTTTGCCCGGTGAGGGGGAGCGGAGGCTGCGGGAGCGCCTGAGCAGGCTCAGGGGGCTGCCGCTCCTGCACCGCACGGGCGTTTCGGCCGAGGAGGAGCGCCTCAGGGGCCAGCTCGAGTCGATGTCCAGGGCGGACGCCTCCGAGGACGAGATCTGGGGGTTCGTCGAGCTCGCTCGCCATCCCGACCGCCCCTACACCCTCGACTACGTGGAGCGGATCGTCGACGACTGGGTCGAGTTGCACGGCGACCGGGGCCGCGCCGACGACGGCGCGATCGTCGCCGGGATCGGCAAGATCGAGGGTCGCACCGTCGCGATCGTCGGTCACCAGAAGGGCCGCGACCTGAAGGAGCGGATCAGCCGCCAGTACGGGATGCCGCATCCGGAGGGCTACGCCAAGGCGATGCGCACGATGGAGCTCGCCGAGCGCTTCGGCTTCCCGGTCGTCTCGTTGATCGACACCCCGGGTGCCTATCCCGGCGTGGCCGCGGAGCAGCACGGGCAGGGGGGCGCGATCGCCCGCTCCCAGGCGAAGATGGTCGCGCTGCGCGTCCCCTCGGTCGCCTGCGTGATCGGTGAGGGCGGCTCCGGCGGCGCGATCGCGCTCGGCGTCTCGGATCGCGTGCTGATGCAGGAGAACGCGATCTACTCGGTGATCACGCCGGAGGGTTGTGCGGCGATCCTCTGGCGCGACGCCGGCGAGGCGAAGAAGGCCGCGGCCGCCTTCAAGCCGGACGCTCACCACTGCCTCCAGCTCGGTGTCGTCGACGGGATCGTCCCGGAGCCGGCCGGCGGCGCCCAGAACGACCCCGCCGCGGCGGCCGAGGCGCTGAAAGCGGTGCTGGTCGAGGAGCTGGACGGCCTCGACGGCATCCCCGCGTCCGAGCTGCGCCGCGCCCGCCGCGCGAAGTTCCGCGCCATGGGCGTGCTCGCAACGAGTCCCTAACATTCACGCCGCTCAGCGGCACTTTCTCCACACTATCCACAGAGTTTTCAACCGGTTGACGACAGGCGTGGAAACGGGACGATCACAGGGCGATGGCGAAGCTCGAGGCCTACAAGCGCAAGCGCGACCCGGCCAGGACGCCCGAGCCCTTCGGCGGCGGCACGAGCGGCGCAAGGCCGATCTTCGTCGTCCAGCGCCACCAGGCACGGAGCCTGCACTACGACTTCCGGCTCGAGCGCGGCGGCGTGCTCGCCTCCTGGGCCGTCCCGAAGGGCGTCCCGCTCCGACCGGGCGGGAAGGCGCTCGCCGTCCACGTCGAGGACCACCCGCTCGAGTACGCCCGCTTCGCCGGTGAGATCCCGAAGGGGCAGTATGGCGGCGGCACGGTCGAGATCTGGGACGACGGCACGTACGAGCTGCTCGAGGAGAAGCCGGACGGGCAGCTGACCGTCCGGCTCGCCGGGCGGCGGCTGAAGGGCGTCTGGACGCTCGTCCCTGCCCATCTCGACGGGAAGGAGCAGAACTGGCTGCTGATCCGGCGCTCGGAGGACGCAGTGGCGCCGGCGCCGGCGGCCTACAGCCCGATGCTGGCCACGCTCACCGCCGAGCTGCCGGGCGGCGCATGGCTCTACGAGGTCAAGTTCGACGGCTACCGTGCGCTCGCGTACGTCCGTGACGGCGCCTGCACGCTCCGCTCGCGCAACGGCAACGATCTCACCGGCCGGTTCACGCGTGTCGCGGAGGCGATCGGCCGCGCGGTCAAGGTCGACGACGCCGTCCTGGACGGGGAGGTCTGCGCCCTCGACGATCGCGGGCGGCCGAGCTTCTCGGCGATGCAGCAGGGCTCGTCGCGGCTCGTGTTCTATGCCTTCGATCTGCTCGAGGCGGCCGGCGAGCCGCTCATCGACCTGCCGCTCGAGGAGCGGCGGCAGCGGCTCGCACGGCTGCTCGACGGGCGCAGCCGCACCGTGCTCCTCTCGGAGGCCTTCGAGGACGGCGCGGGACTGCTCGAGGCGGCCGTGCAGCAGGGCCTCGAGGGGATCGTGGCAAAGCGGCCAGGGTCTCGCTATGCGCAGGGCCGCAGGACGCGCGACTGGCTGAAGCTGAAGACGCACGGCCGTCAGGAGTTCGTGGTCGCCGGGTTCACGCGCGGATCCGGGACACGGTCGGGGACGTTCGGCTCGCTCGTGCTCGCCGTCCACGACGGCGGCGGGCTGCGCTACGCGGGGAACGTCGGCACCGGGTTCGACGATCGAGAGCTGAGGCGGCTCCTCGCCCTGCTGCGCCCGCTGGCGCGCCCGGATCCGCCGTTTCCGGATGTCCCGAAGATGCCGCGCGTCCGTCGCGGCGACGTGACCTGGGTCGAGCCGAAGCTCGTCGTCGAGGTCGAGTTCGCCGAGTGGACGCACGACGGGCATGTTCGCCAGCCGTCCTACAAGGGGTTGCGCGACGACAAGCCGGCAGCCGAGGTGCGGCACGAGCGGCCGGCAGAGGAGGTCATCCGCAAGGGGCGGCGCGAGCTGCGGCTCTCGAACATGGACAAGCTCTTCTGGCCGGAGGAGGGGATCACGAAGGGCGACCTGATCGACTACTACCGCGAGGTCGCCCCGGTGCTCGTCCCGCACCTGCGCAACCGGCCGTTCACGATGCGCCGCTACCCCGACGGCGCGGCCGGCAAGGCCTTCTTCCAGAAGGACGCGCCGTCCCACATGCCCGAATGGATCCGGCGCTACCGCGCCGCCGTCTCCACCCGCTCGGGCGGGGGGACGAAGCCGGTCGATTTCCCGCTCGTGAACGACGAGCTCGCATTGCTCTGGATGGCGAACATGGGCTGCATCGACATGAACGCGTGGTACTCGCGGATCGACCGGCCCGACCGGCCCGACTTCGTCCTCTTCGACCTCGATCCGACGCCGGAGGTCCCGTGGGCGCAGACGGTCGAGGTGGCCCTGCTCGTCAAGCAGCTGCTCGACGGCCTCGGGCTCGCCTCCTTTCCGAAGACCTCCGGGGGGAAGGGCTTCCACGTACTCGTCCCGCTCGACCGCCGCTCGACCTTCGCCGACTCCCGTGCGTTCGCCGAGCTCGTCGCCGGGACGATCGCAGGCGCGCATCCGAAGCTCGCTACGACCCAGTGGGCGAAGGCGCGGCGCCGTGGCGTGCTACTCGACGCGAACCAGAACGGCGAGGGGAAGACGATCGCCTCGGTCTACTCGGTCCGCCCGCATCCGGGTGCGCCGGTCTCGACGCCGCTCCGCTGGGACGAGGTCGATGACCGGCTCGACCCGGCAAGGTTCACGATGGCTGCGGTGCTCGACCGGGTCGAACGCCACGGCGACCTGTTCGCCGGCGTCCTCTGCACCCGGCAGTCGCTCTCGAAGGCGCTGGCGCGGGTCAGGTGAGCGCGCGGACGCCGTTCACGACCAGCTGGACGGCGATCGCCGAGAGCAGCAGGCCGAAGACGCGGGTCAGGAACGAGAAGAGCGTCGGGCCGAGGAAGCGGGTGACGCGCTCCGAGACGAGCAGGGCAGCGCCGACCACCGCGACCACGGCGAGGATCCCGAGCACGACCGCCAGGTGGCCGCCGGCGTGCGGATGGCTGCGCCACAGCACCATCGCCGTGGCGATTGCCCCGGGCCCGGCGACGAGCGGTGTCGCGAGCGGGACGAGCGCGACGTCCTCGCTCTCCCCGGTCGGGAAGTCGGTGCCGCGGAGCATCTCCAGCGCCACGATCAGGAGCAGCAGCCCACCTGCGATCGAGAGACTGCCGATCGAGACCTTCAGATAGCGGAGCACGATCTCGCCGAAGATCGCGAAGCCGAGAATCAGCACCCCCGCGAAGAGCACGGCCCGCAGCGCCGCCCGCTGCCGCTCGCGCGGCGTGAGCCGCCGGGTGACCGCCAGGAAGACGGGGATGTTGCCGAGCGGATCGGTGATCACCACGAGCGTGACGAACGTCTCGCCGAACGCCCGCCAGCTCATGCCCTCACCGGCCGGCGTCGTACCCGGTCACGTCTCATTCGGCCATGTCCGGTGCCCGGCCAAGGTGACAGAAGTCTGACGCCGGTGCCGGTCGGTCTCAGCCTGGATCCGTGTGCCCAGAGTTCGGAGGTGGTGCCTGTTGTGACCTGATCTGGACATAAGCTCGCATTCGCCTGCCGGGGTAGGTCCGGTCCGGGTAGCTGCCAGGAGGCCCGGTAGCAGGCTGGCGGCGTCGGGGGGAAACGCCCGGTGTCGGAGCCCAGCGTCAAGCGCTCCTTGGGGGTGTGCGAGCGGCCGGTCCGTAGCGTGAAGCGAATCCTGCCGCCCCGTGATCTTTGCCCCTTCGGGGGACAAGGGGGAGCCGAGCCCGGGGATCTGGGGCGAAGGCCATGGAAGCCGTGAAGAGCCTGGAAGCGCAGCGGTCAAGAGCCTCCCGGGGTATGGGGATCGGAACGGTCGCATGGTGGATGCGGGAGCTGGGGAAGCCCTCCCCGGCCCCGGCCGCTGCGAGGTGTGGTCGGGAAGCGATGGGCGCGTATAAGCGGTGATCCCGTGAAGTCGCGTGCCGGCCGGGAGGGTGGCGGAGGGGCCCGTAGTACTGCTTGAGCCCGTGGGACAGCACAACCCTGGGTGAGGGAAGGGGCCCTGCTTCATCTGTGCTTGATGACGAGGGAAGGACCGGTGCATGCCCTCCGGGGACAACGCCACTGAGCAGGACAGGGTTCGAGAGCTTCGAGTCAAGCTGTACCTGGCGGCCAAGCGGTCGCCGGGCAGACGGTTCCACGCGCTCTGGGATCGCATCCATCGTAGGGATGTGCTGGAGCGGGCGTGGACGCAGGTGCGCGCCAACCGCGGCTCGGCCGGGGTTGACCGCATCACGATCGCCGAGATCGAAGAGTCGGGCGTTGACGGGTTCCTCGATGAGCTCGAGGTTGAGCTGCGGGAGCAGCGTTACCGCCCGTTGCCGGTGCGGAGGGTGCAGATCCCGAAGCCCGGCCGCTTGGAGACGAGGCCGCTGGGTATCCCCGCTGTCAGAGACAGGGTGGTGCAGACGGCGGCCAAGATCGTGCTCGAGCCGATCTTCGAGGCTGACTTCCGCGGCCTGTCGTTCGGGTTTCGTCCCAAACGGTCGGCACACGACGCGATGGAGGTGATCCGTCGCGAAGTGATGCGCGGCAGCCGGTGGGTGATCGACGCCGACATCCGCGGCTTCTTCGACACGCTCGACCAGGAGATCCTGATGCAACTCGTTTGCGAACGGGTCTCCGATCGGCGGGTGTTGAAGCTGCTGCGGGCATGGTTACGGGCTGGGGTGCTTGACGGGGCGACCCTGATGCATCCCGAGACCGGCACGCCGCAGGGCGGGGTGATCTCCCCGCTCTTGGCCAACGTCTACCTGAACGCGCTCGATCGGGCGTGGGAGGACAGGCACGGTCGGCTCGGGGTGCTGGTCCGCTACGCGGACGACCTCGTGATCCTCTGCCGCACCCGGGCGCAGGCCGAGGCGGCTCTGACCGAGCTGCGAGCGTTGCTCGCAGAGTTGGGTCTCGAGCTGGCCGACGACAAGACGCGCCTGGTCTGCGTCAATGAGGAGGGCGAGGGATTCGACTTTCTGGGCTTCCACCACCGGATGGTGGACAGCCTCAGCAGGCCGGGCTTCCGTTTCATGGCCCGTTGGCCGTCGGCACGCGCCACCCAGACGGGAAGGCAGAGGATCCGGGAGTTGACCGACCGGCGGCTGCTTCGATTGCCGCCGGAAGAGGTGGTAGCCAACCTCAACCGCTTCTTGATCGGTTGGGGCGGCTACTTCCGCTACGGCAACTCGACCAGGCAGTTCGACAAGATCGACCGCTACGCGCTCGCTCGCGTCGCCCGCCTGCTCGGCGCGCGTCAGCACAAACGACGCACGCTCCGGCAAGGCCGCGGCCTTCTGTTCGGCCGCCGGCCCGACCTCATGCCCCACCGCCTCACGGGCACCGTCCGCTACTACCGGTCCGCGCATGCGGCCAGGTGAAGGATGTCGGAGAGCCGTACTCGGGAGAACCGAACGTCCGGTTCGAAGCGGCGGCGGGAGGAAACCAGGCCAGTCGGGCTCACACAGCCGCACAGCCCAGGCGCCTCCCGCCGACCCTACACCGATCTGCGCAGGCGGTGCGCTCGTACCGGCGGCCCGGCCGAACGCCCCGCGGTCACGCATTTCGGTGGATCCAGGCTCAGGCGGCGGCAGACAGGCGTCCGAGCAGCGTCTGCGCCCCCGCCTTGTCGAGCATCTCGTTCAGGTTGCCGCACTTGGGGCTCTGGACGCACGACGGGCAGCCGTCATGGCACGGGCAGGCGGCGATCATACGAGCGGTGTCCGCCACCCAGCCTTCGAACTCCTCGAAGCCGCGCTCGGCGATCCCGATCCCTCCGGGGTGGCCGTCGTAGACGAACACCGTGGGCCGCGCCGTGTCCGGGTGGAGGTTGGTCGAGAGGCCGCCGATGTCCCAGCGGTCGCACATCGCCCAGAGCGGGAGCATCGCGATCAGACCGTGCTCGACGCCGTGGAGCGTCCCGAGCAGCCTCGGCATCGCGTCCAGGTCGCGCAGCTGCCCGGGCTCGGGGGAGAACCAGACCGCCTCGGTCGCGAACGTCGACGGGGGGCAATCGAGCTGCACGAGCTCGATCCGCTCCTGGGAGCTGATCGTCTTGCGCTCGTAGCCGACGACCCGCTCGGTCACCTCGATCTCCCCGAAGGTCAGGTTGAGGCCGAGCCGGCGCCCCTCCTGCAGAGGCCGCACCACGGACGTGTCGGTCTCGCGCTTGGCCTGCGTGTACCAGTCCCCGTCGAAGGGCGAGACCACGGCGCGCATCGCCGCCTCGTCGAGCTCCCGGACGAGGAAGGCCTCGCCGAGGTGGAGGTAGACGGCTCCCGCATGGACGGTCGAGTACGCCCGTGAGCGCTCCACCAGGCCGAGGACGGAGCCGGTCGAGCCGTCGACGATCGCGAACGAATCCCCGTCGGCGGAACGGAGCGGCACGCGGGCCGAGGGGCTGTCCTTGCCGGCCCAGACGTAGCCGCGCGGCGTCCGCTTCAGCTCCGGGTCGCCCGCTGCTGCCGCGAGCGCCTCCGCGCCCAGGATCTCGGCGTCGCGCTCGTCGAGCGGCGCCTCGTAGGCCGCCGCGCGGACGTGGCCCGCGAGCACACGCGGGTTCGCGTGGTCGAGAATCGCCGCCTCGACACGCCGGCCGAGCAGCTTGTCGGGCTCCCGCATGAAGTACTGATCGAGGGCATCCTCGGTGGCGACGAGGACGGCGAGGCCGTGCCCGCGGCGTCCGGCACGGCCCCACTGCTGACGCAGCGAGGCGACCGTGCCCGGGAACCCGACCGAGATGACCGCGTCGAGGAGGCCGATGTCGATGCCGAGCTCGAGCGCGTTCGTCGCCGAGACGCCGAGCAGCTCGCCTCCGGCGAGGCGCCGTTCGATCTCCCGCCGCTGCGCTGCGGTGTAGCCCGCGCGGTAGGGCGAGAGCCGGGCGTCGTCCCCGAGCCGCTCGGCGGTGAACCGGTGGACGAGCTCTGCCGCCTTGCGGCTCTTCGCGAACGTCAGCGTCCGCAGGCCCCGCTCGACGAAGCCGGCCTGGAGCTTCGCCGCCTCCGCGAGCGCCGAGCCGCGCAACCCGAGCTCGGCGTCGAGGAGCGGCGGATTCCAGAGCACGACGGTGCGCTCGGCGCGGGGCGCTGCGTCGTCGCCGATCACCGTCGCCGGCACGCCGAGCAGCTCGCGCGCGAGCTCGCCCGGATTCGAGATCGTGGCCGAGGCGAGCAGGAACTGCGGCTCGGAGCCGTAGATGCGCGCGAGCCGCCGCAGCCGCCGCAAGACGTTCCCGACGTGCGAGCCGAACACGCCGCGGTAGACGTGCGCCTCGTCGACGACCACGTAGCGGAGGTTCGCGAGCAGCTCGCCCCACCGCTCGTGGTTCGGGAGCAGGCCGATGTGGACCATGTCGGGGTTCGTCAGGATCGCGTTCGATCCCCTGCGGATCTGGCCGCGCTGCTCGGTCGGCGTGTCGCCGTCGTAGATCGCCGGCCGCAGCCGCGGGATCCGGTAGCCGTTCAGCGTCCGGAACTGATCCTGGGCGAGCGCCTTGGTCGGGTAGAGGTAGAGCACGCGGTTCCGCGGCGTCCGCGCGAGCGCGTCGAGCACCGGCAGGTTGAAGGCGAGCGTCTTCCCGGATGCGGTGCCGGTCGTGACCACGAGATGCTCCCCCCGCGCCGCCGCCTCCCAGGCTTCGAGCTGGTGGGCGTAGAGGTCGGAGACGCCGATCGCCTCCCGGACGCGCCGGTCGAGCGCGGCCGGGAGCGGTGCGGTGCGCGCCACGCGGGGCTCCTCCTCGCTCAGGTGGGCGAGCTCCTCCCCCTGGAGCAGGTCTCGCGGAAGGGAGAATGTGAGGCCGAGGGCCATCGATCGATCGTACTGGTGCCCGGCGCGCGCTAGGCTTGGGCGACCGGGGTGCCCCTGCGGGGCTGAGATCACACCCGTCGAACCTGATCCGGGTCATGCCGGCGAAGGGAGTGGGTCTTGGGAGTAGCGAGAGCTCTGACGATTGCGACCTCCGACAGCGGCGGCGGTGCCGGCGTGCAGGCAGACCTGAAGGCGTTCGCGGCGGCGGGGGTGTTCGGGACGTCGGCGATCGTCGCGCTCACGGCCCAGAACACGACTGCGGTGACGGCGATCCACGAGCTGCCACCGGAGTTCGTGGTCGCACAGCTCGACGCGGTCTTCTCCGACATCGGCGTCGGCGGCGCCAAGACGGGGATGCTCTTCTCGCGCCGGCTGATCGAGACGGTCGCCGGCTTCCTCGAGGAGCACCCGGTGCCACTCGTCGTCGACCCGGTGATGATGGCGAGCTCCGGCGCGCGACTGCTCGAGCCGGACGCCGTCGGCTCGCTGGTCGGGAGGCTCTTCCCGCTCGCCACCGTCGTGACCCCGAACCTGCCCGAGGCGATCGCGCTCGCCGGCTTCGGCGGCTCGCGCCGCGAGCTCGCCGAGCGGCTCCACGAGCTCGGCGCGGCCGCCGTGATCGTCACCGGTGGGCACGGCGAGAGCGCGGTCGACCATCTCTTCGACGGCCGCCGGCACGTGGAGATCCCCGTGCCCCGGCACGAGGCTGCGTCGACGCACGGCGCCGGCTGCACGCACTCGGCTACCCTCGCCGCGCTGCTCGCGCGTGACTTCACGCTCGAGGAGGCGGCGCGCGGGGCCGCGGCCGCAGCTGCCGAGGCGGTGCGGAACGGGCTGATCGAGATCGGAGCCGGCGACGGGCCGGTGGATGTCCTCAACCTGAAGGGAAAGGGAGCGCGATGACCGCTGGAGAGTCGCTGGGGCTGCTGCGGGAGCGGAAGCCGCTGATCCACCAGATCACCAACTACGTGGTGATGAACGAGACCGCCAACGCGACGCTGGCGCTCGGTGCGCTGCCGGTGATGGCGCACGCGCCCGAGGAGGTCGGTGAGATGGTCGGCCACGCCGGCGCGCTGGTGCTCAACATCGGCACGCTTTCGGCCCACTGGGTCGAGTCGATGCTCGCCGCCGGCCGGGCCGCGAACGAGCGGGGCGTGCCGGTCGTGCTCGACCCGGTCGGGGCCGGGGCGACGCGGTTTCGAACCGAGACCGCGAAGCGGATCCTCGACGAGGTCGACGTCGCCGTCCTGCGCGGGAACGCGGGCGAGATCGCGAGCCTCGTCGGTGTCGCGGCCGAGATGCGCGGGGTCGAGTCGATCGGCGCAGGCGCCGAGCCGGCGGTGATCGCGGGCGAGGCCGCCCGGACGCTCGGGGTCGTCGCGTCCGTGACGGGGGTGGTCGACCACGTCTCCGACGGCGAGCGGGGAGCGGCGATCTCGAACGGCGACGCGATGCTCGCGAGGATCACCGGCACGGGCTGCATGTCGACTGCGATCACGGGGTGCTTCCTCGCAGCCGCCGCAACGCCCTTCGAGGCGGCGGTCGACGCGCTCGTCGCCTTCGGAGTCGCCGGCGAGGACGCCGCGCGCGACGCAAAGGGCCCGGGCTCGTTCCACGCCAACCTCTACGACGCACTGGCCGCACTCGACCCGGCGACGCTGGACGCGAGGGCGAGGGTCGCGTGAGGGTCCATGCGATCGTCGCCGATCTGGCGGCCGCGCGTCGGGCGATCGAGGCCGGGGCGACGATCGTCCAGCTGCGGGTGAAGGCGCCGACCGGTGAGGTGGTTGCGCGCGGGCAGGGCTTCCGTTCGCTCGGGACGACCTTCATCGTCAACGATGACGTCGTCGCGGCGCTTGAGCTGGGCGCGGACGGGGTCCATCTCGGCCAGGGCGACGAGGGAGCGGAGATCGCGCGCAGCCGGGGGCTCATCCTGGGGCGCTCAGCCACGTGCTTCGAGGAAGCCGTCGGGGCGGACGCCGATTATCTGGGCGTCGGGCCGATCTGGGAGACGCCGTCGAAGGAAGACGCCGCACCGCCGCTCGGGCTCGACGAGCTGGCCCGGGTCTGCGCCGCCGTCGCCGTGCCGGTGATCGCAATCGGCGGCATCGACGCCGCCAACGCCGTCACGTGCATCTCGGCCGGCGCCGCCGGGGTGGCAACCGTGCGCGCTGCCGTCGATCCGGCGGTCAGGAAGGCGGTGGATGAGGCTCTCCGATCTCGGTGAGCTCGGGCTCCTCGCCGAGCTCGAGCGCCGCGGCCTGATCTCCGGCGTCGAGCACGACGCCGCCGATCTCGGCGGTGGCCTCGTCCTGACCCAGGACGCCCTCGTCGAAGGCGTGCACTTCCGGCTCGACTGGATCGGGTGGCGCGAGCTCGGTTTCCGCGCGGCGGCCGTGAACCTCAGCGATCTCGCCGCCAGCGGGGCCGACCCGGCCGCGCTCGCCGTCACCCTCGCACTGCCCGGGTCGACCGAGGCCGAGCATGTGCTGGAGCTGTACGAGGGGATCGCGGAGGCCGGGGTTCCCGTCGTCGGCGGTGACACGACCTCCGCTCCGGTCGCTGTGGTCGGCGTCACGGTTGTCGGTCGATCGGTGCGGGTGCCCGGACGCACGGGCGCCGTCCCCGGCGACCTGCTCGTGGTGACGGGCCCGCTGGGCGGTGCCGGTGCGGCCTTCCGGGAGGGCCGGTATCTTCGCCCTCCACTTCGGCTCGACGAGGGCAGGCGGCTCGCGGAGGGCGCTCACGCGATGCTCGACGTCTCGGACGGGATCGCTGTCGACGCCGGCCACCTTGCCCGCCGCTCGGGCGTCCGCTGTGTCGTCGACCTCGACAGCGTCCCGCTGGCGGAGGGAGCAACGGTCGAAGACCTCGGGTTCGGCGAGGATTTCGAGCTGCTGGCCGCGGTCGAAGACGCGGGTGACTTCCCGGTCGTCGGACACGTCGAGGCCGGCGAGGGCGTCGAGCTCAGATCGGCCGGCCGGGCGCGTGCGCTCCCGGGTTGGGAGCATTTCCGGTGCTGAGCGCCCGGATCAACCGCCGCCGGCCGCCGGCCCCGAGGTGCCGGTGGTCGCAAGTGCCCGCTCGCCGTCGAAGGCGAGCATGAGCTTGCGCAGAAGCACGTTCAGCTGACCCTGCTCCCGCCGGGTCAGCGCGCCCGCCACGAGGGACTCCTTGATCGCCTGCGTGCTGACCGACTCGAGCCAGGTCAACTCGCCTTTGTCGGTCAGTTCGACCCGGACGCCCCGGCGGTCGGTCGGGTCGGGCAGCCGGCGGACGAGCCCCGCCCGCTCGAGCTGGTCGAGACGGTTCGTCATCGCGCCGCTCGAGAGCTCGAGCTGGGAGGAGAGCTCGCCCGGCGCAGATGTACGTGCCTCCGCGCGGCGAAGCGCGCCCAGCAGCTGCCACTCGCCGTAGCTGAGCCCGTGCTCGTCGAGCGTCTCCTCGAGCGTGCGCCGGAAGCGCTTCTCGAGGCCCTGGATGCGCTCGACGATCGCCTCGGTCTCGAGATCGAGGTTCGGGATTCCTTCGCAGGAGTCAAGGCACTCGTCCACGTGATCGCGTTCCATCTTCGCCACCCTCATATCTTGACAGAAAACTTCTTGACATCAAGATATCACGGCGATAGTATCTCGACATCAAAACTCTTCAGCTCGAAAGGGAGACGCCATGACGTACGCACTTTCCGATCCGACCACGATGAAGATCCTGATGGACGCCCGCTTGGAGCAACTCCGCGGCGGCCGCCCGCGGCCGGCTCACGGCCGGCTTCCGCGCCGGAACTAGTGGTCTGACCGGCAACGTTCGCAGGGTCTCCGGCCCGCGATCACACTGCGCCATAGCCCGCCCTCGTCCCTGTCAAGGCACCCAGCCTTGCCGACGGACGATGACGGACTCTGACTTGGTGCTCGCGACCCGGAAACCGGGCAACGTTACCGGTCAAACCACTAGAGGTACGCGCCGAGCGCCTGGCGGAAATGAGCCGCCGGGCGCGCCCCGACGACCGTCTCCTTCGGCAGGCCGCCCTCGAAGAGGATGACCGTCGGGATCGAGAGCACGTCGTAGCGCGAGGCGGTGACGGGGTTGTCGTCGATGTCGAGCTTGACGAATTCGACCCGGTCGGTCTCACTCGCGAGTTGTTCGAGCACCGGCGTGATCGCGTGGCACGGACCGCACCAGGGCGCCCAGAAATCGACCACTACCGCCTTGCCGGCCTGGACGACCTCCTGGTCGAAGGTCGCGTCGGTGACGTCGCGCATGCCGGCCAGGTTACAGGCGCCCTGCGAGCGCCCGAAGGCGTAGCAGAGGCACCTTCCAGATCGCCTCGGCGACGATCGCCCTGCTCATCTTCGAATGCCCGAGCTCGCGATCCGAGAACGAGATCGGCACCTCGACGACGCGGAAGCCTGCGCGGATGACGCGGTAGGTCGTCTCGATCTGAAAGGCGTAGCCGCGCGCGCCGATCGCGTCGAGGTCGATCGTCTCGAGCACCGGTGCGCGGAAGCACTTGAACCCGCCCGTCAGGTCACGCAGCCTGCTCTGGAGCATGATCTGCGCGTAGATGTTGCCCCCGACCGAGATCAGGCGCCGGAGCGCGCCCCAGTTCGGGATCGCCCCGCCGGGGACGTAGCGCGACCCGAGCACCAGATCGGCGCCGTCCTCGGCTGCGGCGATCAGGCCCGGCACAGCCGCCGGGTCGTGCGAGAAGTCGCAGTCCATCTCGAGCACGAGCTCCGCCCCGTCGGCGAGGGCGCGGCGGAAGCCGGCAATGTAGGCGGGCCCGAGACCCTCCTTCCGCTCCCGGTGGAGGACGCCGACGAACGGCAGCTCGGCCGCCAGCCGGTCGGCGAGCTCACCCGTCCCGTCGGGTGAGGCGTCGTCGATCACGAGGATCCGATCTCCCTCACGGAGCACCCGGCCGAGGGCGGTCACCATCGCCTCGAGGTTCTCGAGCTCGTTGTACGTCGGGAGGCAAACGGTCGCGCGCATCCGGCCGGAGGACAAGTTTGGCGGAAAACCGCGCGCGTATGATCGGCGGAGTGACGGAGCCGCCGCCGACGAGGGCCGTTCTGCCGCGGAACGCGGAGCTGGCGGGGCAGTTCGATCTGCTCGCCGATCTGATGGAGATCGCCGGCTCGGACAGCTTTCGCATCGCCGCCTACAGGCGGGCGGCGGCCCGGATCCGTGAGACGGGCAGCTCGGTCGCCCAGCTCGCGCTCGACGGGCGGGCGAAAGAGCTGCAGGGAATCGGCAAGACGATCGAGCAGAAGATCGTCGAGGCGGTCGAGGACGGGGAGATCCACGCCCTCGCCAAGCGCAAGGCCGAGGTTCCCGAGGAGGTCGCGACCTTCCTCCGGCTACCGGGGCTCGGGCCGAAGACCGCACGCCGCCTCTGGCGGGAGCTCGGGATCACCACCGTCGACGGGCTGCGCGCTGCGGCCGAGGCACACCAGCTCCGCGGCCTCGGGGGCCTGGGGCCGAAGTCGGAGGAGAAGATCCTCGCGGCCCTCGGGAAGCCCCGCGCAGTCGAAGGGCCGCAGCGCGCCCTGCTCGGGTCGGCTCTACCGAAGCTGCGCGCCGTCGCCGAGGCGCTGGCCGCGCATCCCGCGGCTGTCCGCGTCTCCGTCGCCGGGTCGGCACGGCGCATGCGCGAGACCGTTCGCGATCTCGACCTGATCGCGACGGCGAGCGACGCGCCCGCGCTGGTGGAGGCGTTCTGCACGCTCCCGTGGGTCGTCGACGTCGCTGCGAAGGGCCCGACGAAGGCGACCGTGATCGGTCAGGACGGGCTCCGTTTCGACCTGCGGGTCGTCCCTCCCGAGTCATACGGCAACCTCCTCCAGCATTTCACCGGCTCCAAGGATCACAACGTCGCTCTGCGCGAGGCGGCGGTGAAGCGCGCCCTGTCGGTGTCCGAGTACGGGATCACGGAGGTCGAGAGCGGCCGGGTGCATGCGTTCGCGACAGAGGAGGAGGTCTACGCGTTCCTCGGCTATGACTGGATCCCGCCCGAGCTGCGGGAGAACTCGGGTGAGCTCGACGCCGCCCGCGCCGGCGAGCTCCCGGATCTGGTCGCGCTCGGCGACCTCCGCGGCGACCTGCACACGCATACGACCTGGTCGGACGGGAAGGACTCGCTCGAGGCGATGGTCGCGGCGGCTATCGCCAGAGGCTACGAGTACTACGCGATCTGCGACCACTCACAGCGGCTTCGCGACGGTCTGCTCGAGGAGCAGGCGGCGGCGATCGACCGCCTGGACGGGCGCGTCCCGGTCCGGCTCCTGAAGGGGATCGAGGTGAACATCCGGGCGGGCGGCGACCTGGACGTCGCCGATGCCGACCTCGCCGGCCTCGACTGGGTCGTCGCCTCCGTGCACTCGAGCTTCGACACGGCGCCGACCGAGCGCGTCCTGGCCGCGATGGAGAATCCGTACGTCGACTGCATCGGCCACCTGACCGGCCGGAAGATCGGGAAGCGCGAGCCGGCGGCGATCGACCTCGAGCGCGTGTTCGAGAAGGCGATCGAGACGGGTACGTTCATCGAGATCAACTCGCAGCCCGACCGGCTCGACCTCTCCGATGTCCACGCTCGCGCGGCTCGCGAGGCCGGGCTGAAGCTCGTGATCGACTCCGACGGGCACCAGACGGCGGCTCTGGACTACGTCGAGCTCGGGGTGGGCCAGGCCCGCCGTGCCTGGCTGACGAAGGACGACGTCGTCAACACGCACACGTGGAAGCAGATCGAGCGGCTCCGGAAGCGGCGCCCCCTACCCGGTGCGGCACGGTGAGCTTCCGCGACGACCTGGCGGCGGCGTCGGACTGGGCGGCCTCCTACCTCGAAGGGATGGGTGAGCGGCCGGTGGTCGCATTCGTTCGGCCCGGCGAGATCCGCGCTCGGCTGCCGCAGTCGGCGCCCGAGCGGCCGGAGCCGTTCGCCGACGTCCTGCGCGATCTCGACGAGCTGATCGTGCCGGGGCTCACTCTGTGGAATCACCCGCGCTTCTTCGCGTACTTCGCGAATACCGGCTCCGAGCCGGGCATCCTGGCCGAGCTGCTGACGGCGACGTTGAACGTCAACGCGATGGCCTGGGTCACCTCGCCGGCCGCAACCGAGCTCGAGCAGGTGACGCTCGACTGGCTGGCGCAGCTGCTCGGGCTGCCGCGGGGACTGCACGGCCACATCGAGGACACCGCCTCGACCTCGACGCTCGCCGCGCTCGCGGCCGCCCGCATGCTGCGGCCCCGTGGGGCCGTGTACGCCTCGGAGCAGGCGCACTTCTCCGTCGAGAAGGCGGCGCGAATCCTCGGGCTCGAGCTACGCACGGTTCCGGTCGACAGCGAGTTCCGCATGCTGCCCGACTTCCCGCTGGACGACGCCACGGCTGTCGTCGCGACCGCCGGAACGACCTCGGCGACCGCGGTCGACCCCGTGTCGCAGCTCGCCGACCGGTGCAACGAGGCAGGCGTCTGGCTCCATGTCGATGCGGCCTACGCGGGCGCGGCGGCGGTTTGTCCCGAGCACCGCTGGTGTCTCGAGGGCGCCGACCGGGCCGACTCGATTGTCGTCAACCCGCACAAGTGGCTGTTCACGCCGATGGATTGCTCGGCTCTCTGGACGCGCCGTCCCGAGGCGCTGCGAGCGGCGTTCGCCGCTCACGGCGACTACCTCGCCTCGACGGAGGGCGCGGTCGACCTCCGCGACCACGGCCCCGCTCTCGGGCGCCGCTTCCGGGCGCTGAAGCTCTGGACAGTGCTGCGCTGCTACGGCCGTGAGGGGCTCCAGGAGCTGATCCGCGAGCACGTGCGGCTGGCGGTGCTGTTCGAGGGCTGGGTGCGCGACGAGCCCGGCTGGGAGGTCTCCGCGCCCCGGCACTTCTCGACCGTCTGCTTCCGGCACACCGCGGTCGACAACGCGGAGATCGCCCGCCGCGCGACCGCGACCGGGAGGATCTTCGTCTCGACGACGAAGCTGCGCGGTGAGGTCGTGATCCGGCTCGCGATCGGGAATGCGTGGACGCGGGAAGAAGACGTTCGCGTCGCCTGGGAGGTGCTGTGCGCGTCGGCGCGGTGATCTTCGACCTCTGGGACACGCTCGTCGAATGGCCTGCTGCGGAGGCGGCGAAGCTGTTCGACAGGCTGGTCGAGCTGGTGCCCGTCGACGCGGAAGAGTTCGGGCGCCGCTGGCAGGAGAGCTACCGGGCCTCGCAGACCGGGCCGCTCGGCGAGGTCTACCGTTCGCTCGGCGTGCCCGAGGAGCACGTCGCGGAGCACGTCACGGCCCGGCACGACTTCGCCAGGCGTGTGCTGCGGCCGCGCGCCGGCGCCGTCGACGCGCTCGTCGCGCTCCGCCGGCTGGACTACCGGCTGGCGGTGCTCTCGGTCTGCTCCGAGGATGTCCCGGCCGCGTGGCCGGACACGCCGCTGGCCGGCCTCTTCGATGTGGAGACGTTCTCGTCGGACTGCGGCCTGATGAAGCCCGAGCCCGAGATCTACCTCCGAACGGCGAGGGGTCTCGGGGTCGACCCGGCGGGGTGCCTGTTCGTCGGGGACGGCGCGAACGACGAGCTCGCCGGCGCGGCACGGGTCGGGATGACGCCGGTCCTGTTCGCGCCCGGCGCACCGCGCTGGGCGGAAGTGCAAGAGTGGGAGGGGTTGCGTGTGTCGTCGATGGAGGAGGTGTTGGAGCTGTGCTGATCACGACCATGAACGACATTCCCGGCTACACGATCGACGAGGTCTACGGCGAGGTGTTCGGGCTGACCGTACGCTCACGGAACATCGGCTCGCAGTTCGGGGCGGGGCTCAAGTCACTCGTCGGCGGGGAGCTCAAGGGGATGACCAAGTCGCTCGCGACGAGCCGGACCGAGGTGATCGCGCGGATGGTCGAGGAGGCCGAGGCGAAGGGGGCGAACGCAGTCGTCGCGATGCGGTTCGACACCTCCGAGATGGGCAGCACCTGGACCGAGATCTGCGCCTACGGAACGGCGGTGCGCGCGCACAAGCTCTAGTCCGGAAGGTTCGGTTCGAACACCGAGCGCGATGATGCTGGCGCAGTCAGCCGTGCTTTCACGCGGACGGTCCGGGACCACGCCTTGCAATCACCCATCTGTTGCATTGCAGGACACGGCCCCGGCTCACGGCCCCGGCCCGCAAGGGCTCGAGTTCGTGACTTGCACCACTTGCGCTCGAGGTGCGTCGCGGCCCGGTGGAGCAGGTCACGTCTACGTGCTCGCGGCGAGGATCATGGTGGCGTAGGATCCGTTCGTTGCTCGGGGCGCGTCAGGACAGCAAGCTTCAGGCGTTGAAGAACGTCCCGCTCTTCGCGGGTTTCGCGAAGCGCGACCTCACCCGGGTCGGACGCATTGCGGACGAGCTGGATGTCGCGGCGGGGAAGGAGCTGATTCGCGAGAACGAGCACGGCAGCCAGTTCTTCATCCTGCTCGAGGGAGAGGCAGAGGTCCGGCGGCGCGGGCGCAAGGTCAACACGCTCCGGGCCGGTGACTTCTTCGGCGAGATCGCCCTCCTCACGGATCGCCTCACGACCGCCACGGTCACGACGACCGTGCCCGCACGCGTCGCGATCATCACCCGAGGGAGCTTCAACCGGCTGATGCGTGAGACGCCGCAACTCCAGCTGAAGGTACTGAAGGCCGTGGCCGAGCGCCTTCCCGACGATTAGCCGGTCGACCTTTGGGGGAGACGAGCTCCAGGCCCCTTTACGAGCTGCGAGGGCGTGAGCCGCGGTGCGCCGGCGCCGCTGTAGGATCAGCCTTGTCCGGTTTCCGTCCGAAAGGAGAACCATGGCCACGCAGACCGCGCCGCTGACCCGCGAGCAGCTGGCAGCGCTTCCCGACAGCTACTTCAAGGCCGTCGATGCCCAGGATGTCGACGCGATCCTGTCGCACTTCGCGGGCGAGGCGACGATGATCGTGCAGACCGACCACGCGGTCTTCGACGGAGCGGACGAGATTCGCAGGATGTTCACCGACTTCTGCGCCAATTCCAAGTCGATCTTCCACGAGATCAAGAACATCGTCGTCGAGCCCGGCACCGGCAAGGTCGCCACGGAACAGAGCTACATCGGCGAGCTCACGGACGGGACGAGGAACGACATGCACAACTGCAACTTCTTCGACGTCGACGCAGAGGGCAAGTTCACGCGCGTGATCATCTGGATGGCGGGGACGAACCCGCTCAAGTAAGAACCCGCCCCCGGCCTGACATGGCAGGCCTGCTCCGGTGCGGTGACCATAATGGGTTCGTCGTGCCGCCCAGGATCATGTTGGTGCTCGCGCTTGCGGCTGCGGCTGCGGTCGGACCAGCGGCTCCTGCGGCCGTGACGCCTTCGAGCGAGGCGCTCGTCGCGACCAAGGCGGCCGCGATCAGGATCGTCCTGCCCGGCGGAAGAGTGGTCGCCTCGCAGGTCACGACCGCCGGGGCGAGCTCGTCGCCCGCCTTCTCGTACCCACGGGACGGCTCGGTGATCGTGACCGGCTCGACCAGGGCAGCGACGTCGCTGTCGACCGGCCGGACGGGACGGGCGAAGTCCTCGAGCGCGGCCGCCAACATCTCCATCTTCGACGGTGAGATCACGGCGGACTCGGCCGCCGCCTCAGCCGCCGCCGCCGCCGGCAGGTCGTCGGCGGGCGGGGGCTTCGCCGGAACCGCGGTCGTCAACCTTCAGGCGTTCGGCCGTCCCCACGCCCACGGGCGGGTCGCGCTCGAGGACTGGGGGTATCTGACGATAGCGCAGCACGTAACCGACAGGACAGCGGCGGCGGGAACGAAGGGGTTCGACGGCACGGTGGTGGCGCTCGACATCCATCTGACCGCCGCCCACGGAGGGCTTGCAGCCGGGAGCGAGATCCAGGTCGGCTACGCCCAGGCAGTGGTCCAGACCGCGCCGCCACCGGTGCCGGTCGGCCTCGCCGGCCCCCACCCAGGCGACCGGCCGCAGCTCCTGCCACCTGCGACCGGGCCGCTGATCGGCGTGCCCCAGCTCGTCCAGCCGTCACTCGATGCCGGGCCGTACGTCTTTCCGGTCTTCGGGCAGTCTCACTGGAGCGACACGTACGGCACCTGGCAGGGCGACGCCCCCTACCAGCACGGGGTCGACATCCTCGGCACCCTCGGCCAGCCCCTCGTTGCAGCGGCCGGTGGCACCCTCTTCTCGGTCGGCTGGAACCACGCCGCCGGCAACCGCCTCCGGCTCCGGGATCGGCAGGGGAACACCTTCTACTACGCTCACCTCTCGGCGTTCTCGGCGCTCGTCCGGAACGGGGCGCACGTCAAGGCCGGTCAGGTGATCGGGTTCATGGGCGACACCGGCAACCCCGGCGGCTTGCCGTCGCACCTCCACTTCGAGGTGCACCCTCTGTCGATGCTCTTCCTCGGCTCCGACGGAGCCGTCGACCCGGCCCCGTACCTCGCCTCGTGGCGGCGCCTCGCGAGCCTTTCGCTCACCGTCGGCTCCGGCTGGGCGCCCACGGTGCCAGGGACGATCAAACCACCCGAGCCGGCCGTCGTCCCGATCGGGGTCCTGGACATCTCCTCGGCCGACGGGCTCGACCCGGCCTCCCTCCGGCGTGTGGTGGCACCGTCAGCGCATGGCTGACGCTAGCCGCGGCCGTTCGTGTCGCTCGCCTGGTGATCGTGGCCGTCGCTCCCCGGGGAAAGCAGGTCCCGGATGAACCGCCGCGTCTCGGCGCCGGTGACCGGGTTGAAGAGAATCCCGAGCGCGATCCCAGCGATCAGCAGGGTCGAGCCCCGGCCCGAAGACCGCTCTCGCTTTCCCTGCAGGCGATCGCTCGCGCGTCGGAGGTCCTCGATCGCCTCGCGGAGCTTGTCGCGGACGTCGTCGTCGGTTGCGACGCGGCTCGCCAGTGTGATCGGGCGGTTTTTCTCGCCCGCCAGCTCGGCGTACAGATTGCGCGCCGTCCCGAAGGCATGCAGCACCTCCTGGCGTAGCTTCTCGTCGGTCATCGCCCGCTCCACGTACGGCCTGATCGTCTCGGCCGCGTCGGAAAGTGTGTCCTTTGCTTTCGGCATGAGCTCCCGCTCCTCTCCCTCGCGTTCCCGGAAGGGGCACCTCCGGGTCTGGTGTGGCACATCCGTGCCGTTGCTCGGCCTCATCATCCTTGCAGGCTGCGGGGGGTCGGGGAAGAGCGATCTGCAGACCGTCACCGGCGAGGGGTTCCGCTTCCAGGCGCCCGCGGCCTGGACGGTGGCCCAGAAGACGACGTCGGTCGCCGCCTCGAGCGGCCCGGTCGACCGGGTCGAAGTGCTCCGGTTCCGGCTCGTGAAGCCGTACCGGACGGCACTGTTCGAGCGTGTCTCGCACGAGCTCGACGCCGTCGTCTCGAGAATCGCCGTTCAGCTTTCCGGGCGTGTCACGAGCCGGACGACGGTGCGGCTGGCTGGGCGGAGGGCACGCTCGTACCACGTCGAGTACGGGCCGGGGCGCCTCCAGGAGATCGCGTTCGTGCTCGAGGGCCAGACCGAGTACGAGCTCCTCTGCCGCCGCCCGGCCTCCGAGCCGGACGCGGGCTGTCAGGCGTTTTTCGGGAGCTTCGCGCTCGCCTGAGGTCGACCGCTCAGACGGGCCGGGCGGCCTGGCGCTCGACCGTGGTGCCGCCGCGATGCGAGCGCGACCGGCGTTTGCCGTCGAACGCGGCGGCGAACACGTCCTCGATCGTGTCGGCCGGGACGAACTCCAGTGCGGCCCGGGCCTCGGGTGGGAGGTCGGCGAGGTCGCTCTCGTTCTCGCGGGGGATGATCACCCGCTTCAGCCCCGCCCGCTGCGCCGCGAGCGACTTCTCGCGGATCCCGCCGATCGGCAGGACCTGGCCCGTCAGCGTGATCTCTCCCGTCATGCCGACGTCGTCGGCGACGGGCTCGTCCCGTACCAGCGAGACGAGGGCGGTCGCGATCGTCACTCCGGCCGAGGGCCCGTCCTTTGGCACGGCGCCTGCGGGGACGTGGATGTGCACGTCGTGCTCCTCGAACCAGTGCTCGGACAGCCCGAGCTGCCCGGCATGCGAGCGCACCCACGAGAGGGCCGCGCGGGCCGACTCCTGCATCACGTCGCCGAGCTGCCCGGTGACGGTCAGGTGACCCTTGCCGGGGTACGCGGCAGCCTCGATGAAGAGGACGTCACCGCCCGCCGCCGTGTAGGCGAGCCCGGTCGCGACACCGGCATCCGAGGTTCGCCGCCTGACCTCGCCCGAGAACCGGCGGGCGCCGAGCCATTCACGCAGGCGCTTGTCGTCGACGCGGGTCTTCTGCGTTTTCCCCTTCGCCACCTGCGTCGCCGCCTTCCGGCACACGTCCGCCAGCCGCCGTTCGAGGTTGCGCACGCCCGCCTCGCGCGTGTACTCGCGGATGATCGTGCGCAGCACCGTGTCCGAGAGCGTCAGCTGCGACCGCTTGAGCCCGGCCGCCGCGAGCTGCTTCGGGAGCAGGTAACGCTTGGCGATCGCGAGCTTCTCCACCTCGGTGTAGCCGGAGAGCGAGATCGTGTCCATCCGGTCGAGTAGCGCTCCCGGGATCGTGTCCAGCGTGTTCGCCGTGCAGATGAAGAGCACCTTCGAAAGGTCGAAGGGAAGGTCGAGATAGTGGTCGCGGAAGCTCCTGTTCTGCTCGGGGTCGAGCACCTCGAGCATCGCGCTCGACGGGTCGCCGCGGTAGTCGGAGCCGAGCTTGTCGATCTCGTCGATCAGGATCACCGGGTTGCGCGATTCGGCGTCGCGGAGCGACCGGACGATCGTGCCCGGCAATGCGCCGATGTAGGTCCGCCGGTGGCCGCGAATCTCGGCCTCGTCCCGGACGCCGCCGACCGACATGCGGACGAACTTGCGGCCGAGCGCCTTCGCGATCGACTGGCCGAGAGAGGTCTTGCCGACGCCGGGAGGCCCGACGAAGCAGAGGATCTGGCCGGAGACCTCGTTACGCAGCTTCGCGACCGCCAGATGCTCGACGATACGCTCCTTCACCTTCTCCAGGTCGAAGTGGTCGCGATCGAGCACCGCGCGGGCGTTGTCGAGATCGAGGTTGTCCTCGGTCGACGTGTCCCACGGGAGCGTCAGGATCCATTCCAGATAGGTGCGGATGACGCCGTACTCGGCGGCCGCGCTCGGGAGGCGCTCAAGACGCCCGAGCTCCCGGTCGGCGGCCTTCTGGACGTCCGCGGGAAGCGTCAACTGCGACAGCCGCTCCCGAAGCTCCTCGACCTCGGCCTGGTCGGGGTCGCCCTCGCCGAGCTCCTGCTGGATCGCCTTCAGCTGCTGACGCAGGAAGTACTCCCGCTGGCCCTTGTCCATCTCCGACTGGACCTGCGACTGGATCTTCGAGCCCAGCTCGAAGACCTCGACCTCGCGCGAGAGGATCGCCGAGATGCGCCGGAGCCGCTGCTCCACGTCGAGTGTTTCCAGGATCTGCTGGCGCTCCTCGGTCGGGATCGTCCGCAGCGTCGAAGCGACGAGATGGGCGAGCGCGCTCGGATCGTCGACGTTCGTCGCCGCGAGCTGGAGCTCGGCCGGCAGGTACGGGGCGAGGCCGATGATCTGCGCGAACAGGCCCTGGACGTTCCGCGTCAGCGCCTCGACCTCCGGGGTCTGGGCGTTCACGTCGGGAAGCGCCTCGAACTCGCCGACCAGGTAGGGGTCGGTCGAGATCGGCTCGGTGAGGTGGATCCGCTGCAGGCCGCCGACGAGGACGCGGAGCGTCCCGTCGGGGATCTTGATCATCTTGTGGATCACGGCGACGGTGCCGACGTCGTAGATGTCGACCCAGTCGGGAGCATCGACCGACGCGTCGCGGGCCGTCACGAGCGCGACGAGCCGGTCGCCGGCGACCACGTCGTCGATCAGCCGGATCGAGCGCTCCTGCCCGATCGCGAGTGGCGTCATCGACTGTGGGAAGACGACCGTCTCCTTCAACGGCAGCACCGGTAGAGCGGCCGGCAGCTCGAGGTCGGTCTCGGTCTCCTCGGGGATCTCGAAGGTGATGTCGGTCATTGCCGCTCCACCGAGATCGTGTGTTTGCCGGCGAGCGCAGGCCGGTCGCTGACCGGCAGCGAGACGGTCACGATGCCGTGCTCGTAGTGGGCGCGCGCCCGGTCCGGGTCGACGTCCTCGGCCAGCCGCACCCGCCGCTGGAAGGGGCCGTACTCGATCTCCATCTGCTGGTAGACGCGCCCGTCCGCCTTCTCGCGCGTTCGCTCGCCGGAGATCAGCAGGGTGCGCTCGCTGACGGCGATCGTCAGGCTCTGCGGGTCGATGCCGGGCACCTCGACCACCACGGTCAGCTCATGCGGCTCGACCGTGTGGTAGCTGTCGACGTTCGGGCGGAACGCCCGGCGGGGCCCCGAGAAGCGCGGGACGTGCCAGAGGTCGGCGAAGAGCTCCTCGATCTCGTCCTGCAGGCGGTCGCGGCGGGTCATCGAAAGAGAACGGTACCGGGGCCGGTAGCGTTCGCGCGATGGCCGGCTGGACGAGATTCGTCCTGCGGCACCGCCGCAGCTTCCTCGCCCTCTGGATCGCCGTCCTCCTCGCGGGCGGTTTTGCGAGCTCCAGGCTCTCGGCGCTGCTCTCGAATACGTTCGCCGTCCCAGGCACGGGCTCCGAGCACGTCAGGCAGGTCCTGCAGACGCACTTCGGCGACCGGACGGACGGAGTGTTCACGGTTGTGTTCGAGCTTCCGAAGGGCTCGGTCGCCGGGCTCGGAGCCTCACCGCTCCGGCAGCGGCTGACAGCGGCCGTCAAGCACGCCGCCGCCACCCTCCCGGGCGGGAAGCCGGCTCCGTTCAACGCCGCCGTCACTCCCGCCGGAACCGCGGTCGTCTACGGCGACGTCGTCTCGACGCTGAACATCGCGCAGGCAAAGGGGTACACCGACCGGGTCCTACACGCCCTCGGCAGGCCGGCCGGGGTCGAACGTGTCTACGTCACCGGCGCGGCGGCCATCCAGCACGACCTCGACCCGGTCTTCAACGCCGACCTCCGGCACGGCGAGCTGATGATCGCGCTCCCGATCGCGCTGCTCGTTCTGCTGGCGGTGTTCGGCATCTCGTGGGCGGTGACGATCCCGCTCGTCTTCGCCGCCTGCACGATCGAGGGCACCCTCGGAATCGTCTACGGGGTGGCCCATCTCGCGGCCACCCCGACCTACGCGACGAACCTCGTCCAGCTGATCGGGCTCGGGATCGCCGTCGACTACTCGCTGCTGATCGTCTACCGCTTCCGCGAGGAGCTCGGGGCGGGTCTCTCCGCCGACGATGCCGTGGTGCGCACGATGCAGACGGCCGGTCGCGCCGTGATCTTCTCGGGGATCGCGGTCGCGCTCGGGCTTGCGCTGCTGGTCGCGATGCCGCTCCCGTTCATGCGCATGCTCGGGATCGCCGGGTTCCTGATCCCGGTCGTCTCGATTCTCGCCGCCGCCTCTCTCCAGCCGGTGCTGCTCTCCTACTACGGCCGCCGCGGGACGGCCCGGAAGCGGATCCTCCCGGGTCGGCCGACCGAGCCCGACTCCGGCCTGTGGGCGAGGCTGGCACGCTCGATCATGGCCAGGCCGTGGGCGTACCTGACGGGCGGCGTCGCTGTGCTCGTCGCTGCGGCCGTACCCGCCTTCTCGATCCAGGTGACGCCCGGGTCGACCTTCGGGATTCCCCGCACCTCCCAGTCCGTCCAGGGATTCGACCTTCTGCGCCGCGCGGTCGGCCCCGGCGCCGTCACACCGTTGCAGGTGCTCGTCGACGCCGGCGCCTCCGGGGCGGTGCGCTCGGCTCCGACCCGGGCGGCCGTCAAGCGGCTGGTGGTCGAGCTGCAGAGCGATCCCGAGGTTGCAAAGGTCTACACGGGATCGACGTCGCACTTCGTCGATCCGAGCGGCCGGTACGAACAGGTGGTGGTCGCCGGGCGGCACGACTACGGCTTCCCACAGGCGCAGGCATTCGTGCGGCGTCTCAGGGGCACGCTCATCCCGAACGCGCGCTTCCCGGCCTCGACGAGCGTCCTCGTCGGCGGGGGCGCGGCGCAGGGTGTCGACTTCCTGCATCAGGCCTACACCTCTTTCGTGCCGTTGATCGCCGGTGTGCTCGTCCTGACCTACCTGCTGCTGATGCGGGCCTTCCGTTCCGTGCTGCTGCCCGTCAAGGCCGTGCTCCTGAACCTGCTCTCGGTCGGGGCGAGCTACGGGATGCTCGTCGTCTTCTTCAAGTGGGGCGTGGGACACAGGCTCTTCGGCCTCTACCAGTTCGGTCAGGTCGAGGGCTGGATCCCGATCTTCCTGTTCGCGATGCTGTTCGGTCTCTCGATGGACTACGAGGTCTTCCTCGTCACGCGCATGCGCGAGGCGTGGGACGGCGGCGCGGACAACGTGAGCGCGGTCGCGCACGGGCTCGAGCGCACCGGCCGGATCATCACGGCCGCGGCGATCATCATGTGCGCGGCGTTCTCGGGCTTCGTCGCCGGCCGGATCGTCGGCCTGCAGGAATTCGGGCTCGGCCTCGCCGTGGCGATCTTCGTCGACGCGACCGTCGTACGGTGCCTGCTCGTGCCCGCCCTGATGGCGATCCTCGGCCGCTGGAACTGGTGGCTGCCGGCGTCGTTCGCGCGGGCGATCAGGGTCGAGCCCTCGCCGCTCGAGCCGCAACCGGCGCCTGCGATCGCATCCCGCGCTCGTTGACGAAATCCCAACACCTTTCCAAGGGAATCTTGATCAACGGGTGCGAGCATTGGCCCCATGCGCTACCTCGCCGCCTTCTTCGCGACGCTCACCACGGTCGTCCTCGTTCTCCCGCACTGATCCTCCACTCGGAGCGTGGGTCGCCGCGGCGATAGCATCGCTGCCGCCATGAAGGGTCTGATCTGTGCAGGAGGGACGGCGACGCGGCTCGAGGAGTTGACCCGCGTCACCAACAAGCACCTGCTCCCGGTCGGCCGCTGGCCGATGGTCTACTACCCGCTGCAGCTCCTCCAGCGGGTCGGCGTGCGGGAGGTGCTGCTCGTGACCGGCCAGCAGCACGCGGGCGACTTCATCGACCTGCTCGGCGACGGGAGGGTGAGCTCTCGCTCGACCGGGGAGCCGTTGTTCGAGCTCGATCTCAGTTACAAGGTCCAGGTCGAGCCCGGCGGGATCGCGGAGGTGGTCGGGATGGCGCGCGACTTCGCGTGCTCCGAGCGACTCGTCGTCTGTCTCGGCGACAACATTTTCGAGCATGCCCAGGCCGAGGAAATCGCCTCCTGGAGCGAGGGTGCGCTCGTGTTCGTCAAGGAGGTGAACGATCCGGCCAGCTTCGGCGTCGTCGCCTACGGCGACGACGGGAGCGTCACCGACATCGTCGAGAAGGCGGGCGTGGTCGACACGCGCTACAGCACGCCCCCGTCGAATGACGCCGTGGTCGGCCTCTACTGCTACCCGCCCGACGTGTTCGAGATCATCGACTCGCTGGAGCCGTCGGCGCGGGGAGAGCTCGAGATCACGGATGTCAACCGCGAGTACGCCCGGCGGGGCGCGCTCCAGGTGCGCCGGGTCGAGGGCTGGTGGCACGACGGAGGCAAGCACTGGGGCGATCTCGCCGACATCGGCCGCCAGATCGAGCAGAGCGGCGTGAACAAGTGATCGTCGAGCGCTTCGAGCTGCAACGGCGCGAGGACGCACGGGGCTGGTTTGCCGAGCTCGCCCGCGTGAGCGAGCTGCCGAAGCCGATCCGGCAGGCCAACCTCGCCTGGTCGCGCCGGGGCGTGATCCGCGGCCTCCATTTCCACGAGCGGGGCCAGGACGACCTGTTCGTCTGCCTGCAGGGGATGGTCCGGGTCGTCGTCCTCGACCGCGAGTCGGGCGAGACGTTCGTCGAGGACATCGGAGACGAGAATCCGGTCGCCATCCACGTCCCCGGGCACCACGCGCACGGCTATGAGGCGCTCACGGACTGTCTCTTCAGCTACCTCGTGAGCGAGGAGTACGACCCCGACGACCCCGACGAGCACGCCATCCCCTGGGACGACGTGCGCGTCGCCCACCTCTGGAGCACGCGATCGCCGCTTCTCTCCGACCGGGACAGGGCCGCGGCGTCCTGATCAGCGGCGCAGGCGGCCAGCTCGGCACCTCGCTCGCAGAGGCGTACCCGGAGGCGATCCGGGTCCCACGCGAACGGTGGGACGTGACGTTCCCGTTCCCCGAGCCGGAACGGCCCGGCGGGCTGGAGCTCGTTCTCCACGCCGCTGCCTGGACGGACGTCGACGGTGCCGAGGACGACCCGCAGGGCGCCGCTGCGGTGAACGTCGGCGGCACCCAGCACGCGGTCGAGCTCGGGGTGCCGCTCGTCTCCTTCTCGACCGACTACGTCTTCTCCGGGAGCAAGCGAACGCCGTACCTCGAGTCGGACTCGCCGAGCCCGCTCGGGGCCTACGGGCGCACCAAGCTGCTCGGTGAGGCGGCCGCCGGCTCCGAGGCGTGGGTCGTCCGCTCCTCGTGGCTCTTCGGCCCGACCGGCCGCAACTTCGTGCACACGATGCTGCGGCTCGGCGCGGAACGCGACGAGGTCGCCGTCGTCGACGACCAGCGTGGTTGCCCGACCTACACCGCCCACCTCGCCGCGGCGGTGGCGGACGTGGTCGACCTGCCGTTCGGGGTCTACCACGTGGCCGGGGGCGGCGACTGTACCTGGGCCGACTTCGCGGAGGCGATCTTCGCGGAGGCGGGGCTCTCGTGCCGCGTGCGCCGGATCGCCGCCGCTGCCTTCGGCGCGAAGGCTCCGAGGCCGGCCTACTCGGTGCTCCGCTCGGAGAAGGGAGCGCCCGAGCTGCCACACTGGCGCGACGGGCTGTCGGAGTGTCTGGCCGCGATCAAGGTCGCGTCGGGCTGACGATCAAGCGGTCATCTCCTGATCGATCGTGCGCAGCGGCCTCGCCGCCCGGGTCGTGCACCCGACGGCCGGGGGGCGCGCACCCGGGTGGCGGGCCGAGTGTCGTCGTCGCGCGCTGCGGGGCGACGCCGCGCTGATCGTCTAGCGTTCGCTCCGATGCGCATCCTCGTCACCGGCGGTGCCGGGTTTATCGGCTCCCACTTCGTCAGGCGTCTCGTCGCGGCCCGCGATGAGGTCGTGGTGCTCGACAAGCTGACCTATGCCGGCAACCGTGAGAACCTCGCCGGAGTCCCGCACGAGTTCCACCAGGGGGATGTCGCGGACCCGGCGGCGGTCGCGGCGGCGGCGGCGGGTTGCGAGGCGATCGTCAACTTCGCCGCCGAGTCGCACGTCGACCGCTCGATCCTCGACGGCGCAGACTTCCTCCGAACGAACGTCAACGGCACGAACGTTCTCCTCGAGGCGGCGCGCGAGGCGGGGATCAGGCACCTGCAGGTCTCGACCGACGAGGTGTACGGCGACCTGCCGTCCGGCTCCTCTTCACGCGAGGAAGACCCGCTGCGTCCGTCGAGCCCGTACTCGGCGGCCAAGGCGAGTGGCGATCTCTTCGTGCTCGCCCATGTCCGCACGCACGGCGTCGACGCCCTGATCACCCGTGGGTCGAACACGTACGGCCCGAATCAGTACCCGGAGAAGGTGCTGCCGCTGTTCGTGACGAACGCCCTCGACGGCGAATCGCTGCCGCTCTACGGCGACGGCCGGCAGGTACGAGACTGGCTCCACGTCGAGGATCACTGTGCCGGGATCGAGCTTGCGCTCCGCGAGGGTGCAGCGGGCGAGGTCTACAACGTCGGCGGCGGCGAGGAGGTCGAGAACCGGGAGATCACGCGCCGCGTGCTCCAGTTGACGGGCGCGCCGGAGTCGCTGATCCGCCGGGTCGACGACCGCCCGGGTCACGACCGCCGCTACTCCCTCGACACCGGAAAGCTCGAGGCGCTCGGCTGGACGAGGAGGTGGACGATCGACTCCGGCCTGCCGGAGACCGTCGGCTGGTACCGCGACAACCGTGCCTGGTGGGAGCCGATCAAGCACTCGGCCGGCTACCGCGACTACTACGAGCGTCAGTACGCCGCGCGACTCGCCGCCGGCGGGTAGGAAGGCCGCCCCCGGTCGCCAACCCTTAAGAGGTGATCCCCGAACCGGTTGCTACCGTGGCCCGCGTGGCCCGGCCCGCTCTTGCGGCGATCGCCTTCGCGACGCTCGCCCTGGCCGGAGCCGCCTCGGCGGGGATGATCGCCGGCACCTCGACCACCGCTCCCTGTGCGGCGATGCCCGCAACGACGACGACGACCGCGACGGCGACCGGGATCACCACGACGACCGAGGTCACGGCCGCCACCGCCACGATTCCGACCACCACCTCGACGACCACCTACTACACGACGACCCCGGCTTGCACCCCGGCCGCGCAGCCGTCGTCGACGCCGGCCGCGCCCGCCGTGACGACCAGCGCGTCCGCCAGCACCCTCGTGATCACCGGCCACGGCTACGGTCACGGGCTCGGGTTGAGCCAGTGGGGTGCGTACGGATACGCGAAGCACGGGTGGGACGCCGCTCGCATCCTGCACCACTACTACACGGGGACAACGATTGGGACGAGGCCGCAGACGAACGTGCGGGTGCTGCTCGCCGACGGCACGCGAAGCGTCATCCTTGCCTCGGCCTCGGCCTGGCAGGTCGTCGACGCGAACGGGACGAAGATCGCACTCCCCGCAGGCACGCTCACCCTGCCTGCCTCGCTGACCGTCGCGGGACAGGCGCTCGTCTCGCCGCTGACGTTCACGCCCGGCGCCGACCCGCTTCAGGTCGGGAAGGTGCCCTACCGCGGCAACCTGCTCGTCGTCTCGAACGGAGCCCGGCTGCAGGTGATCGACGTGGTCGGGATCGACGCGTACCTCGACGGCGTGGTCGGCGCCGAGGTGCCGCAGAGCTGGCCGCAGGCGGCACTCCAGGCTCAGGCGGTCGCCGCGCGCACCTATGCGTTGTCCCAGATCGAGACGGTGGTCACGGCGAGCCCCTACGACCTCTTTGCAGACACCCGAAGCCAGGTCTACGGCGGCATCGATGCCGAGTCGTCGGCGGTGACGGAAGCTGTCGCGGCAACGGCCGGCCAGGTCGTGCTCTATCACGGCAAGATCGCCACCACCTACTTCTCGGCCAGCTCGGGCGGCCGGACGGTCTCGGCCGCCGATTGGCTCGGCACACCGATCCCCTACCTCGTCTCCGTGGCCGACCCCTACGACACGCTCTCGCCCTACCATGACTGGGGGCCGGTGCTGTTCAACGCAGCTGCCGCCGGGGCCGAGCTCGGCCTCAAGGAGCCGCTCGTCTCGATCCAGACGGTGGTCGGCCCGTCGGGCCACGTCGCGACGGCGACGGTGGTCGGCCCGACGGGGCAGCTGACCCTCTCCGGCGCCGAGGTCAGGGAGGATCTGGGCCTCCGCTCGAGCTGGTTCCAGGTCGGCTGGCTGACTCTGACGCCTCCGCCGGCTCCGGTCCCGTTCGGCCGGGCGTTCTCCCTCTCCGGGGCCGCACGCGGACTGACGGGCGTCTCGCTCGAGGCGAGGACTCCCTCGACGGGCTGGCAGATGGTCGCGACGGTCAAGACCGACGGGACGGGTGCGTTCTCCGTCGCCCTCCATCCGCAGGCCACGACCCAGTACCGCCTTTCGACCGGGGATGTTCGCGCGGCTCTGATCAAGGTCTCGGTCGTGCCGCGGGTCACCGCCGCCTTGCAGCAGGATGGAGTCGCGGGGACCGTGCGCCCGGCGCTCACGGGCGCCCCCGTGGCGCTGCAACGACAGGACGGGTCGCACTGGACGACCGTGGCCACGGGAGCCACGACGGAGGGCGGCGGCTTCACGATCACGGCGCCGCTTTCACCGGGGGCGTACCGTGTGCGGTGTGCGCCGGGGCGTGGGCTCGCTCCGGGCCTTTCCGCACTCCTCACCGCCGCCCAGTAACACACGCCAGCAACGAACCTCAGTGACGAAGACCGCCATCTGTCTCCTGCTCGCCGCGCTGGCGCTTCCGGTCCACGCGCTCGCCGGCTCGTGGGCGGTCGGGGCCGGGCCGGGCGGCCTCCGGCCGCTTGCCGCGCAGCTCCCCCGCGCAACCACGCTCGTCCCGGGCCGCGTGCTGCTCGTCCGCGGTGCGCGGCCCGACGTCCGCGGTGCGGCCTACGTGGTGAATCTCGCCGCGAGGGATCGCAGCCTCGCTTTCGCGAACACGGAGCCCGACGCCTCCCAGCAGTGGTACCTGACCCAGGACCTGGCATGGGATCACTGGGCCGCGCCACCCGACCTGGCTCCGGTCAGGGTGGCCGTGATCGACTCCGGGATCGACTACTCGCATCCCGATCTCGCCGGCCGGATCGTCGGCGGCGTCTCCTACGTGGGCGGCAGCTGGAAGCAGGACACCTGCGGCCACGGGACGTTCGTCGCCGGTGAGATAGCCGCCAATCCCTTCAACAGCGTCGGCATCGCCGGGATGGCCTTCAATGCCCAGCTCCTGGTGGTGAAGGTGGTCAACGCGGACTGCAACGTCTCCACCGTCGCCGAGATCGACGGGATCCGGTGGGCCGTCAAGCACGGGGCGCGCGTGATCAATCTCAGCATCGGCGGGGTGCGCGATCCGGTCGACTCCGAGCTCGATACCTTCTCGGCGCCGGAGGAGGCCGCCGTCGAGTACGCGTATTCGAAGGGCGTGCTCGTCGTCGCCGCGGTCGGAAACGGGACGCAGGCCCCGAAGACGCCGTGGGCGTTTGCGGACTACCCGGCGGCCCTGCCGCACGTGCTCGGTGTTTCGGCGGTGCGCCAGTCGGGTGCGGTTCCCGACTACTCGAACCGGGACAAGGCCTACGTCGATATCGCCGCCCCCGGCGGGCCGATCTTCTCGACCATCCCCCGCAACCTGATCGACCAGTCCCTTCCCGGCTGCGCCGGCGTGCCGTATTCGAATTGCGGCCCGTCCGAGTTCCAGGACGGGATCGGCACCTCCTTCGCCGCGCCGCAGGTCGTCGCGGCCGCGGCACTTCTGCTCGGGCAGGACCCGGCCCTGACTCCGGACCAGGTCGAGTGGCTGCTCGAGCGGACCGCCGTGGATTCGCGGCCGTCCACGGGATGCTCGAAGTGCGTGCCGGGGCGCGACTCGCTCACGGGCTGGGGAACGCTCGACGTCGCTGCGGCGCTCGACGCGCTCGGCAGGACCGGGGGCGTTCCGGTCGCCGACGCGTACGAGCCGAACGACGACGCCGGCAGCATGGCCGTCCCGTTCGGCCCCGCCCGCACGATCGGGGCGACCCTCGACTACTGGGACGATCCGGTCGACGTCTACTCGATCAGGCTCGCGGCGGGCGAGCAGCTCTTCGCCCGGTTGGGGCGCACCGCCGCCGCCTCGAACTCGCTCGTGCTCTGGAAGCCCGGGACGATCCACGTCGGCACCACGAGGAGCACCGTGCCCGACCGGCTGGCCCTGTCGAGCGGCGTTGGGGGTCAGCAGCGGCTGAGCTACCGCGCGCCCGTCGCGGGCGTCTACTACGTCGAGGTGAAGATCGACAGCCCCTCGCGCCAGGTGGACGCCTACCGTCTCTCCGTGGCGCTGCACCGCGCCGGCACCTAGTGCGGCGTCTCCGAACCTTTCACCTGAAACTCGCGTGTCGAGACGCCGCACTACCGGCCGCTTCGCGGCCGGATCGATCTTCCGCCTCGAGCTGCAAAGGCTCCGAGCACACCTGAACCACCGCACCCGCACTAAGAGATCGCGCGTCAGTCGGCGAGCAGCTCATCGGAGGCGACACCACGCAGCACCCGCGCCGGGTTGCCGACGACGACCGTGCGCGCGGCGACGTCCTTCGTCACGACCGCGCCCGCACCGACGAACGCATCCTCGCCGATCTCGACCGCTGGGCACAGGACGGCGGCGGCTCCGATCCGTGCGCCGCGGCGGATGGTGGGGCCCTCGATCAGGCCGTGGCGCCGCTCGGTGCGGCCCATGAAGTTGTCGTTCGAGGTGACGACGCAGGGGGCGATGAAGACGTGCTCCTCCAGCGTCGAGTACGCGGTGATGTACGCGCCCGCCTGGATCTTCGTCATCGCGCCGATCGTCGTGTCGTTCTCGACCAGGGCGCCGCGGCCGACGACGACGTCGTCGCCGATCGTGACGCGCTCCCGGACGCATGATTGGTCGCCGAGGATCACCCGCGCACCGATCCTCGACCCGGCGAACAGGACCGCGCCGGTCGAGACGATCGCTCCGTCGCCGATCTCGGCCGGCGGCAGCGACTCGCGCTTCGCCGTCGAGCGGGGCGACAGCGTCGGCTGCTTGCCGACGACGGCGCCCTCGAGGATCTTGACGCCCTCGCCGAGCACGGTTCCCGGGTAGACGATCGCGGTCTCGTGGATCTCGGCGCTCATGGTGCAACTTTCAGTTGCACCATGAGTTCCCGCTCCCGACGCCGGCCAAGCCGGCGCCTCCGCTCAATCGTGAGCTCCGTCAAGCCTACGCTCATGGGGCGACTTTCAGTTGCCCTGCGAGTTCCCGCTCCCGACGCCGGCCAAGCCGGCGCCTCCGCTCAATCGTGAGCTCCGTCAAGCCTCCGCTCATGGGGCGACTTTCAGTTGCCCTGCGAGTTCCCGCTCCCGACGCCGGCCAAGCCGGCGCCTCCGCTCAATCGTGAGCTCCGTCAAGCCTCCGCTCATGCGGGGCCGGCGGTGAGCGAATGCTGCAGGCGTTCCAGCACCCGGACGACGGCGAGCCCGTCGCGGGCCTCGACGCCGTCCCACCCCCCGCGGACGAGGCGCAGGAAGTGGGACAGCTCGAGCCGGAGCGGCTCGTCGCTCGGGATCTTCGGGCTGAGGATGTCGCCCGTGCGGGTCTGCCACTCCCCGAAGGTCTGCGAGGGCTGTTCCGGCCATTTCTCGTAGATCGTCACCTTGCGCTCGAGCTCCATGTCGTCGAAGACGGCCATCTTGTCGCGCCCGACGACGGTCAGCTTGCGCATCTTGTGCGGGTCGAGCCAGGAGAGGTGGAGGTGCGCGATCTTGCCGCTCGGGAAGCGCAGGAAGCAGAAGACGACGTCCTCGACGCCGGGGTTGAGGAACGCGTTCCCCTGCGCCCACGCCTCCGACGGCTCCTCGCCGGTCAGGTGGAGGATCACCGAGAGGTCGTGCACCCCGAGTGACCAGAGCGCGTTCTCGTCCTTGCGGATCACGCCGAGGTTCTGCCGGTTTCCGTAGATGCAGAGGACGTCGCCGAGGTCACCGGAGTCGACGAGCTCCTTCAGCTTGCGGACGCCGGGGTGGTAGAGCAGCAGGTGCCCGGGCATCAGCACCTTGCCGTGTTCCTCGGAGAGGGTGACGAGCTCTTCCATCTCGGCTGCCCGCATCGCGGGCGGCTTCTCGACGAAGACGTGCTTTCCGGCCTCGAGCGCCTGCTTTGCAAGCGCGTAATGGGTCGGCACCGGTGTTGCGATGACCACGGCCTCGAGCTCGGGGTCGACGAGCACATCGTCGAAGGAGGAGGTCGTGCGCGAGGCCGGGAAGCGCTTCGCGAACTGCTCACGGCGTGCTTCCGATGCGTCGCAGATCCAGGTGAGGTCGGCGAGCACGTCGAGGTTGCGGACGAGGTTCTGGCCCCAGTTCCCGAGCCCGACCTGGGCGACGCGGACCGGCTCGTCGGCTAGAGCTTCCATACGTTCCCCTTCGCCTCGTGACCCCGGGTGGCGTTGCGGAAGTCGACCACGATCCTTGCCCGCTCGACCACCTTGCCGTAGTCGATCGCGGTGTGAGCGGTGACGATCGCGACGCAGTCGTGGGCTTCTGGCTCGAGCGCCGTCGAGCTCATCCCGTCGAACTCGGGGACGTGCGGGTCGTGGTAGGCGACCTCGGCGCCGGCGTTTCGCAGGAGCTGGATCAGCTTCTCTGCGGGTGTCTCGCGCGTGTCGCCGATGTCCGCCTTGTAGGCGACGCCAAGCACGAGGATCCTCGAGCCGGAGAGCGAGCGCTGCAGCCCGTGGTTCATCGCCTGTGAGATGACCGATCGGCAGAAGTACGGCATGTTGTTGTTGACCTCACCGGCGAGGTCGATGAAGCGGGTCGAGAAGTCGTACTCGCGGGCCTTCCAGGAGAGGTAGAACGGGTCTATCGGGATGCAGTGCCCGCCGAGGCCGGGGCCGGGCTGGAAGGACTGGAAGCCGAACGGCTTGGTGGCCGCGGCCTGGACGACCTCCCAGACGTCGATCTCCATCCGGTCGCAGAGCTGTGCCAGCTCGTTGACGAGCGCGATGTTGACCGAGCGGTAGATGTTCTCCAGCAGCTTGGTCAGCTCGGCCGACTCGGGCGCGGAGACCTCGTGCACCGTGTCGATCGCGGTGCGGTAGAGCGCCGCGGCGGCCGCGGTACAGGCAGGGGTGAGCCCGCCGACGACCTTCGGCGTCGTCTTCGTCGTCCAGTCGGTGCGTCCGGGATCGACGCGCTCCGGCGACATCGCGAGGTGGAAGTCCTTGCCGGCTTCGAGCCCGCTTCCCTGCTCCAGGATCGGGAGCACGACCTCACGCGTCGTCCCGGGGTAGGTGGTCGACTCGAGCACGATCAGCTGACCGGGCTGGAGCACCGAGGCGATGCTCCTGGCAGCACTCTCGACGTACCCGAGGTCGGGCTCGCGCTGCTTCGTCAGCGGCGTCGGCAGCGCAATCAGCACGGCGCCAGCCTGCTTGACCTGCTCGTAGTCGAGCGTCGCCGTGATCCGGCCCGAGACGACGTGCGGCTCGAGTTCTGCCGAGGAGACGTCCTCGATGTGGCTGACGCCCGCGTTGATCGCCTCGACGAGCTCGGGCACGACGTCGACGATCAGCACGCGCTGCCCCGCGTCGGCGAAGGTCTGCGCGAGCGGCAGGCCGACGTAGCCCGCGCCCACGATGGCCACGTCCCAGGTCCCGGTCACGGGCGCGAAGCGTACAGAGCGGCCGCGATGCGAGCGCTCGCGTGCCCGTCGCCGTAGAGGGTCGGGGCGTGGGCGGGAAACCGTGCCGCGGCGACCGCGCGGACGATCGCGTCCGGGTCGTCGTCGGCGAGCACGTTCGCGCCGGCCTCGACCGTGTCGACCCATTCGGTGGCGGGTCGCAGCGTCACGCACGGCACGCGGTGCCAGTACGCCTCCTTCTGGACGCCGCCGGAGTCGGTCAGGATCACGCGAGCCTGTGAGGCGAGGGCGGTGAAGTCGAGGTACCCGACCGGCTCGTGCAGCTCGAACGCGTGCGGCCCGAGCCGGGCGAGCGCCTCCCGGGTGCGAGGGTGGGCGGGGAACACGATCGGCTCGTCCAGCCGGTCGAGCCCGGCTGCGATCCGGGCCAGGCGGCCCGGCTGCACGTTCGCCTCCCGGTGGACGGTGACGAGCAGGAAGCGGCCCGGCTCGACGCCGAGCCGCTCGACGATGTGCGACCGCTCGCGTGCGATCGGCCCGAACAGCCTGTTTGCGTCGGCCATCACGTCGCCGACCACCTCGCGCCGGCCGGCGACGCCCTCGAGCTCGAGCTGCCGCGCCGAGCGCTCGTCGGGGCAGAGGAGAAGGGCGGCGATCCGGTCGACCGCGATCCGGTTCCGCTCCTCCGGCATCGTCAGGTCGAAGCTCCGTAACCCGGCTTCCACGTGCGCGACTGGCGTGTCCCCCGAGGCCTCGGCGCCGGCGAGGGTCGAGTTCGTGTCCCCGTAGACGAGCACCCAGTCGGGCCGCTCGGCCTCGACCGCAGCCCGGATCCCCGGCAGCATCGCCGCCGGGTCGGAGGTCTCGCGCGCGAGCCGGTACCGGGGCTCCGCCAGCCCGAGCTCGTCGAAGAAGACCTGGGATAGCTCCGGGTCGTAGTGCTGCCCGGTGTGGAGCACGACCTCGTCGATCCCGGCCTCCGCCAGGGCGGCCGAGAGCGGCGCCGACTTGACGAACTGGGGTCGGTTCCCCACCACCGTGAGCACGCGCATCGCCGCTACACTACGGCCCCCTGCGGGCCGTTAGCTCAGTTGGTAGAGCAGGGGACTCTTAATCCCAAGGTCGAAGGTTCGAATCCTTCACGGCCCATCTCGGCACGGCGAGCAGCGCGTCGTCCCCTCCGGTGGGTACGCGCGCCGGTCCCGCGCGCCGTTCCTCGCAGATGCTCAAGACTCCTTGATCGACGCTCGATCGAGGGCTCAACTTTCGGAGTCTCGGGTCGACAACGCCTCTAGGCTCGGAGAGCGAGTCCTGGGTGCGTGAGATCCTCGGGAGGGCATCGGGTGAGGAGGCACGTGAAGCTGACGTCAGCGACTACCGGTGGTGCCGTCGAAGTGAAGAAGGCGCGGTCGGCTTCCCCGTGTCCGGCCGCGGGCGCGACGGGCGCCGATGCGGGAAGCTGGACGTCGCCGTCGGCCTGGAGACCGCCTCCGGGGGCTTCGGGCGGATGAACGCGCGGCTCCCTCGCCGGATTGGTTCGGTTGCAACGGCGCTGCTCGCCGCGCTCGCGCTCGCCTGGTTTGCGACCTCCTTCGGGAAGGCGGCGCCGCTCGACCTCGTGATCACGATCACCTCGGGACCGTCCGGCGACACGACCGACACGGGTGCCTCCTTCGGCTGGACGGTCAACGTGCGCGGGGTCGCCGCGACGCGCTGCCTGTTCGACGGCGCCGCCGAGCAGGCCTGCACCTCGCCGCGCAGCTACACGGGGATCGCGCTCGGCCCGCACCGGTTCCTCGTGCGCGCCTACAACTCGAGCGGCGGCTTCGTCGGATCGGACGCGCGGTCGTGGACGGTCGTCGCGCCCACGCCGACCACCACGACGACGACCACGACGACGACGACGACGACCACGACGACGACCACGACGACCACCCCGCCGCCGACGACGACCACCACCACTTCGACCGCCACCGTTCCCACCACGACCGCATCGCCTCCCGTGGTGCAGACGACGCTTGTGGTCCCCTCCACCGTTCCCCGGGGCGGGGTCGCCGTCATCGACGCTTCGGGGATCCGGGGCGGCGGCGTCGACTACCGCTTCGACCTTGACGGCAACGGGAGCTTCGAGACCGACTGCGGCCCGAGCGCGAAGGCCGACGCGGTCTACACGAAGCCCGGGTCGTACACGGTCGCGGCCAAGGTCGCGTACGGCGCCGGCGCCGAGACCATAGCGAAGAGCACGCTGCGCGTCACGGGCAAGACGGCGAAGCCTCCGGCAGGGGCGGGCGGCCTGCCGAGCAACGTCGTGATCGGAGGCTGCGCCCGGCAGGATCTCCTCCAGGCCGCGGTCAAGACCTTCCAGTGCCCCACTACGGTGAGCGTGGGCGTTGCGGAGGCGATCCCCCCGCGCGGCGCCCCCTCGGACGCGTGCTTCAAGCGGGTGAGCAAGAACGGGCACCAGCTCTTCGTCGCCCCGGGAGGCGCTCTGATCGACGGGATCGTCGTATCCCCGGCGGCAGGCAGGAGCCTCGCCCTCGACGCGACGAGCAAGCGGGTGTACGTGGTCGACGCCGCGAATGCGAAGCTCGCCGGCGGCATGGCGACGGCGTTCGTGGACGGCGTTCAGCCGGCCACGTGTCCGGCCTGCAACGGCTGGATCCACCTCACGTCAGCCGTCTTCCCGCTCGACTGGGACGTCTCCAAGCCGAGCGTTGTCGCGGATCTCTCCTTCGGCAGCGGCACCGGCGACAGGTTCCTCGGCCTCGATATCGTCACGGCGCAGGGGCCGCTTCGGCTGACGGCCGCGTCTGGTGCGCAGCTCGCGGTCACGCCGAAGCTGCCCTTCGGCGTGCTCGAGACGCTTGGCGCGACGGGCAGCCTGACGCTCTCGACCGACAACACCGCCGGGCCGGTGCTCGAGAAGTTCCACGCCGACTTCGGCGGCGTGCTCGGCAGCGTCCTGAACACGCAGGCGCACCTCGACTACGAGCATCAGGGGTCCGACAACGTCTGGTCGGGAAGCCTGAGCGTGTCCGTGCCGCCGGTCACCGTGGGTGGGAGCCTCCGTTTCGAGAACAGCGTCCTCAAGGAGGCAAGCCTGTCGTTCGAGCACAGCCCCGGCCTCGGCCCGATCTGGTGCTGCGTCTTCATCTCGAAGATCACCGGCGACCTGAAGCCGAACTCGATCGAAGCGGGGGTGACGATGACGGCGGGCCCGTCATACGGCGGAGTCGCGGCCGCGTCGCTCGACACCTCGGCGACGATCGGCTGGGACCCGTTCTCCCTCGAGGCGAAGGGCGGGTTCAAGATCGTCGGCATCCCGCTCGGGAACGCTTCCGTCTTCGCCCTGCCGTACACGTTCGGCTTCACCGGCGGCTTCAGCAAGTCGTTCTCGATCCTCAGCGTCGACGCGCACCTGACCGGCCAGTTCGAGACGAGCGGGTCGTGGTTCGCGATCGGGACCGCGGACGTCTGCGTCGACTTCGGCAGCCCCATCGGCAACCAATGCGCGGGCGGCGCGGTGGGCGTCGGCGACGCCGGCGTGACGGGCTGCGTCAGCCTCTGGATCGTCGAGGGCGGCGCCTACGTCCACTGGAACGGCGGGTTCGGCCTCTACTGGGGGTGCTCGTTCGGGGACCTGAAGGGCCATGCGACCTACTCGACGCGAAAGGTGGCGGCTGCCGGGACCGGCGAGGCCCGGAAGGTCACCGTGCCGGTGGCGTCCGGGCAGACGGCCGTGCTCTTCAAGATCGCCGGGACCGGCGGGCCGCCGCACGTCCGCGTCCAGGGCCCAGGCGGGGTGAGCTTCAGCTCGCCGGGCGGCAAGGGGCAGCCGTTCACCGACAAGCGGAGCTGGCTCGCGATCCCCGTGCCGCGCGAGCAGGCAACGTACGTGGCGGTGAAGAGGCCCGCCGCCGGGCGGTGGACGATCACCGCGCTGCCCGGCTCGCCGCAGGTCGCCTCGGTTCAGGTCGCCGACGGGCTTCCGGCCCGGATCGCCACCGGCACCGTGAGCGGAAGCGGCCGCGCGCGCGTCCTCCACTTCCGGGTCGAGCAGGTCGCCGGTGACACCGTCACGTTCATCGAGCGCGGCAAGGCGGTCGACCACGAGCTCGGCACCCCGGCGAAGGCCCGAGGCGCGCTTCCGTTCACCCTCGCCGACGGCCCGGCAGGGAAGAGGACGATCGTCGCGCTCGTCCGTCGCGAGGGGCTGTTGGTGCGCACCGAGACCGTGGCCACGCTCGAGGCTCCCGGCCCGATGATCCTCTCAGCGCCGCGGGTGCACGCGGTGCGTGCCGGGCGGACGGTGCGCGTACGCTGGTCGCCGGTCGCCGGCGCTCACGGCTACCGGGTCGACGTCTCCCTGGGCGACGGCCGGCGCCGGTCGGTCGTGCTCGGCGGGAGCGCCCGCAGCTTCCGGGTCGGGGGGGTTGACGCTCGCACCGGCGGATCGGTCGACGTGGCGGCGTTCAGCGCCTCCTACCGGCTCGGTCGGGCCGGCCGCGCGACGGTCGCCGCGCGGACCGCGGCGGCTGTCTCGAAGACCCGGCTGTCCGACCTCCTCCGGACCGGCAGCCTCCGCGTCACGTGCGTGGCCGCGGCCGACGGGGCCTGCTCCGTGCGTATCTTCCTCGGACGGTACCTCGTCGCCCGAGGCACGGCACGCGCGAGATACGCCCGGGAGTTGGCGATTCGCGTCCGGCTCACCACTGCCGGCCGCAAGCGCCTCCGCCCAACCCACCGTGCCTGGCTTCGTGTCGAGGTCAGGGTGCCCGGGGTCGGGCTGCGCGTCGTGAAGACCAGGCTCGCCTCAGGCTCCTGAACGCTCGGGAGTCCTCGGTCGCGTCGACCGTGAAGCCGTGCTTGGCGCCGAGCTCCGTCACCTCCGTCGGGTCGTGGTCCCGCTGCACGTGCCGGTCGATCAGGCTCGGCTGAGGCTCCGGACCAGGCGCCGGAGGCCGATGGAGCGGGGTCGACGCCCGTCCCCGGCGACTTGCTTCACCCGGAGACTGAGCAGTGGGATCAGGTGGGCCGTGGGCCGGAAGGGATCCGCGATCGCCGATCCGCCCCCGATCGGAACAGCTGCGACCACGGTCCCGCCGACCTCCGCCAGGACGTGCAGGCCCGTCGGCGACGGGACACCCTCGAGCTGCGTGAGCCGATCGAGCGCGGCGTCGTCCTCGACGCGGCAGAGACGCAGCATCACCGGGTCGGCCGGAGGGGCCGGGGCGGAAACGCTCGGCCGCAGGCGGGAGCGCCTCTGCAGGCTCCGCTCGAGCTCCCTCCGGTTGTCTTGTGGTCGACGCGTCGGCGGCGGCCGAGATCACCGCCTTCGCCCACTCGATGTGGGCGTCGGCCGCATCCGGGTCGTGCCACCCGGTCACGGCGTTGAGCACGAACGGCATCGAGCGCTCGGGGAAGGCCGTGTCACCGTCGCCGACGCGGGCAACCGCACCGCCCATCTGATGGATGTGGATCTCGCACTGCGGCCCCGGAGCCCGGCGGTGGAGCTCGCAGAGCCGGTCGATCAGCTCGTCGTCGAGCCGCGCGAGGTTCGTGGCCTTGAAGTAGGCGTGGATGCCCTTCGGCCAGAGCGGGTCGAGCAGCGTCTGGATCACCGCGTACGGCATCGGACCGAGCAGGTCGGCCACCGGCTTCGCGACGGTGTGGAACCCGCCGAGCTCGGCGGCGCTATCCTCGGCCGGGCCCGTCGATGTTGCGACGAACACGGCCACCTTCTTTCCGTGCCACGCCTCCGGGATCACCGGCAGCGGCGGCGCGGTCGTGAGGTTGACCAGGGCAGTGACGTCGTCAGGAGCGCTTGGCGCCCAGCCCCGGAAGAGGCGGAGGAGATCGGCGTCGGCGTCAGCCGGTAGAAGACCGGCCCCGCGTAGATGACCTGGTCGAGCGGGTGCAGGTCGAATTCGAACTGCGTGACGATGCCGAAGTTGCCGCCGCCGCCGCGCAGCCCCCACAGTAGGTCGGCGTTTCTCGGTCTCGCCGGCGTGCACGAGCCGGCCGTCGGCGGTGACGACGTCCGCGCCGACGAGATTGTCGCAGGCAAGGCCGTGCTTCCGCATCAGCCAGCCGATACCGCCGCCGAGGGTGAACCCTGCGACGCCCGTTGACGACACGAGGCCACCGGTTGTCGCAAGCCCGTGCGCCAGCGTCTCGTGGTCGACGTCCGCCCAGACCGCCCCGCCGCCGACGGTGGCGCGCCGCGCGGCCGTGTCGACGCGCACGTCGTTCATCTGCGAGAGATCGATCACGATGCCGCCGTCGCAGGTCGAGAAGCCTGCGATGCTGTGCCCGCCACCGCGCACGGCGATCGTCAGGTGGTTGCTGCGTGCGAATCCGACCGCCGCGATCACGTCCGCGGGGCCGGTGCAGCGGACGACGAGCATCGGGCGCCGGCCGTCGTGCGCACCGTTCCAGACGCGGCAGGCCTCCTGGTAGCTCGTGTCGGCCGGGGTGACGATCTCTCCGCGGACCGCCTCGCGCAGTTCCTGGATGGTCGCTTCCCCGAGCACGGGTGTGATGGTCTGGTTCACGTCTTTCTCCCTTTCGTCGTGATTGCACGGGGAGTCCTATCCCGGGCGTCTTTGCCCGGCCTTAGCGGCGGCTTAGCGACGGCCCGGAGCCGTTCCTCGACGAAGCCGACACCCTGCTCGTCGTTTGCCGAGGCGTAGCGCTCCCGCGCCTCGAGGAAGAGCGTCCCGGCCTGTTCGGCGTCGCCCTGAAGCGCGTCTCGGCGGCCTCGTCGAGTCGCTCGCGGGCGTAGAGGCGAACCGTCTCGAGCAGGGTGTAGCGTCGCTCACTCCCGCCCTCGTCGGCGACTACGAGTGATTTCTCGACCAGCCGTGCCAGCACGTCGGCGCTGCTCGCAAGGCCGAGGCCGTTGCCGCCGCAGACGATCTCGGCTGCGTTCAGGTCGAAGCCGCCGGCGAAGACCACCAGACGGCGAAAGAGCGCCTGCTCGTCGGGCTCGAGCAGGTCGTGGCTCCAGTGGAGCGTCGCCGCCAGCGTCTGCTGCCGGGTCGGCGCCGCCCGGTTTCCCGATCGCAGCAGCCCGAAACGATCGCCGAGCCGCTCGGCGATCGCCGCCGGGCTGAGCGCCCCGGTCCGCCCGGCCGCGAGCTCCAGCGCCAGCGGCAGCGGCAGGCCGTCGAGTCGGAAGCAGATGCGCGCGACGTCCGTGACGTTCTCCTCGTCGAGCACGAATCCGGGTGCGGCCGCCCTGGCTCGCTCCACGAAGACCACGTCCTGGCCGGGAAGCCCACGTACGTCGAGTGCGGCGGCGACGGCGTCGGCCACGAGGTGAGGATCGGTTGACGTGGCGAGCTCGACGAGGCCGACACCGCCCGCGTAGGAGGCCTCCGATGCGCGTGCAAGCTGGAGCGCAAGCCGTGTCTTGCCCACGCCGCCTGGCCCGGAAAGGGTCAGCAGGCGAGTGTGGTGGAGCAGCTCGCCCAACTCGCCGAGCTCGCGCCCACGACCGACGAACGAGCTCGCGTCGGCCGGAAGCTCGCGCGCCGCGCCCGGCGGCCCGAGCGCGGCGAGCTCCTTCGTGAGCTCGGAGACCAGCCCGGCCAGGCGATCTCGCCGGTCGATCGCCCAGTCGTCATACCGATTCTCCGGTAGGAGGTCGCCGTTGTAGCCGGCGAGCGCGAGGCGATACGCGCCCGGCGTTCTCGTGCGGCGCGCCTCGGCTGCCGCGAGCTCGAACCGGTCGACGTCGACCTCGGCGTCGAGTGAGAGCACCTCGTCCCGGACACTGATCGCGTCCGCTCCGAGCGCGCGACGCGCAACGTGCACCGCCTGGTGGAGGTTGTTCGCAGCCGACGCCGGCGCGCGATCTCGCTACAGGACGTCCATCGCCTGCTCCCGGTGCAACCTGTGCCCGGGGGCGAGCGCGAGCAGCTTCACGAGCTCGCGCGCCTTCTTCAACCGCCACGCCGTGTCACCGACCGGCTCGCCGTCGACGGCCGCAGAGAAGCCACCCAGCAGCCCGATCGCGATCCTTCCCATGCAGATGAGCATGCCCGACCGGGCCCGGATCCGAAAGCCGGCGATCGAAGGCCTGCGCGCGCGATCGTGAGGGGCGTTCCCACCGGGCGGCGACTAGGATCATCGCATGGATGCGAGGCCCAGTCCGGTTCGGGTCACCCCGGAGGCGCCGCGGGACCGGCCTCATCGGGCGCCGGACGGGCGGTTGCTGAGCCTAGGGATCGACGGCGTGGCGGTCGAGCGCCCACCGCGTCACGTCGACCACCGCGGGTCGCTGTTCGAGGCGGTGAGCCACGGGCACCCGTTCTGGAGCGACCCGATCGTGCATGTCGAGTGGGTCGTCTCGTCGGCGGGCATGATCAAGGGTTGGGGGATGCACATGGAGAGCGACGACCGCTACGTGGTCGGCAGCGGGCGCCTGCGCGTTGTGCTCTACGACGGCCGGGTCGACTCGCCGAGCTACGAGCAGATCGCGCAGTTCCATTTCGGCGACCAGTCGCCCGGCTGGCTGCTGATCCCCCGGGGCGTGTGGCATGCGTCCCAGAACTACGGCGACACCGACTCGATCTTCCTCAACTTCCCGACCGAGCCGCACTCCTACGATAACCCGGACAAGTATCGCCTCGACCCGTACGATCGGTCCAAGATCGACTTCGACTGGACGATCAGGGGCGGCTGATCAGCGCTTGCGCCGCACGGCGGCGGCGAGGCTGCGCGCTGCGGCCGCCATCCGCAGCACGGGCAGCACCCGCGCGCGAAGGCGCCACCAGCCGCCCTGCTCGATCAGGGCCAGCAGCTCGGATCGCTCGCGAAGCCACGTCACGTCGGCGGGCTCCGCTGCGGTGTGCGATTCGCGGAGGGCGAGCTGGTCGTCCCGCTCGCGATCGAGCAGCGTGCCGCGCGTGGTCTCGAGCTCTGCGGCCAGGCGCTCCAGGAGCGCGGTTCGCTCCTCCAGCACGGCGCCGAGCTCTTCGAGACGTGAGCGGAGGTCGGCCTCGTATGCACCTGCGACGGCGGAGGCGTGCCGCGCCCGGGAAAACAGATCGGGATCGGCGTGCTGGGGTGGAAGAGCCGCGGCCGGCAGCGACAGCGTCGCGCCCGACCCGGGGACATGGGAGCGGATCAGGTCGCCCCACTTCTCGAGCATCAGCGCCTTGTTGCGTCTGACGAGAAACGCCGCGAAGTCCCGGTCGGTGCTGGCGCCGCGGTGATGGAGGACGACCGAGCGGGGCTCGAGGATGACGCGCTCTCCGCGGGCGCGGATCGCGACGCAGAGGTCGACGTCGACGTAGTAGAGGGGGAAGAACCGCTCGTCCGCCCCGCCCATCCGATCCCACGTCGATGCGCGCACGAGCAGCGAGCACGCGGGCGACTGGTCGACCGCCCGTCTCTCCGTAAACGTATCGGCTGGGGGTGGCTCGCCGTCCCACGGTGGACGGGTGCTCCCGTCGGGGAGCACCTCGAAGCCGGCTGCCTGAACTCGCCGGTCGGTGCCGAGCACCAGGCTGCCCACGGCGCCGGCGCCGGGACTGCCATCCGCAGCCTCCACGAGAGCGTCGAGCCAGCCCGGCTGCGCCTCGGCGTCGTCGTGGAGGGAGACGATGAATTCCCCACTCGCCGTCGCCCGTCCAAGGTTCACGGCACCCGCGAAGCCGAGGTTGACCGGCGACTCCACGAACTGGGGGCCGGCGAGGTCATGGCGCAGGCTGGATGCCGCCGCGGGCGGCAGGCCGTTCAGCACCACGACCGTCTCGAACGAGACTGTGGATCCGGCTCCGGCAAGGCTCTCGAGACAGCGTCGCACGGGTGTCTCGGCGGTCGAGACCACGACCACGATCGATACGCGCGGCTCGGCCGCGGTGGGAAGCTCGTTCACGGGCATGTCGCAGCTTTGCAAAGCCGTGCGGCCGGCCGGGGCGGATCCGGAGATCCGTTCGCCGCGCGGGTGCGGGTTTCTCCCGAGGCGGTGCGCCGGCTGTCGTGGAAGACTCCAGCCGTGAGACTGCTGCTCGTCGAGGATGAGGACGCGATCGCCGAGCCGCTCGTCGAGGGTCTACGTCGCGAGGGGTTCGTGGTCGAGCGCGTGTCCACCGGGAAGGAGGCCCTGGAGGCCGCCGAGCCCGACCTGGTGCTGCTCGACATCGGACTTCCCGACACGGACGGCTTCTCTCTCTGCCGCGAGCTCCGAAGCCGCTCGGCGGTCCCGATCATCATGGTGACCGCGAAGGGGGAGGAGGTCGACCGCGTCGTCGGTCTCGAGGTCGGAGCGGACGACTACATCGTCAAGCCGTTCGGCTTCCGTGAGCTGATCGCGCGGATCCGGGCCGTGTCGAGGCGGACGGGTGATCGGCCGGCCCAGCATGCGGTGGTGCTCGGAGCCCTCGAGCTCGACACCCGTAGCCGCCGTGTCTCGCTCGGGGGACGTGCGCTCGACCTGACTCCGAAGGAGTTCGACCTGCTGGCGCTGCTCGCGAGCGATCCGGGCGCCGTCATCTCGCGCGCCCGGATCCTCGAGGAGGTCTGGCAGACGACCTGGTTCGGGGGTGCGAAGACGATCGACGTCCACGTGGCCGCTCTCCGCAAGAAGCTCGGCGACGCGTCGTGGATCGAGACGGTGCGCGGCGTCGGGCTTCGCCTGCACGTTCCGACGTGAATCGCCGGTTCCTCGCCACCTACGTCGCGCTTGCGGCCGTCGTGCTCGTCTCGCTCGAGATCCCCCTCGGGATCCAGTACGGCCGAAGCGAGAAGCGCGACCTCACCGGGCGCATCGAGCGCGACGCGCAGACGATGGCGACGTTCGCGGAGGACACGCTCGAGCGAGGCCTTCAGACTCCGCCGAAAGGTCTCGTGCGCGTGGCCAAGGGCTACCAGCAGGATCCGGGCGGACGGGTGGTGATCGTCGACGGAGCCGGCCTGTCGCTGCTCGACACGAACCCGCCGTTCCCGGGCCGCCGCTCGTTCGCGAGCCGCCCGGAGTTCGCCTCCGCCCTGAAAGGGAACATCGCGACGGGGACGCGGCACTCGAACACCCTACGGACCGATCTCATCTACGTCGCCGTCCCCGTGGCCTCCGGCGGGGTCGTCCGGGGCGCTGTGCGCATCACCTATCCGACCTCGGCGCTCGACTCGCGGGTGCGGCGTTACTGGCTCCTGCTCGCCGCGATCGGCGGCGTCGTCCTTGCGGTCGCGACGGCCGTCGGGCTCCGCTTCGCCCGCACCCTGACGGGGCCGCTCTCCGCTCTCGAGCGGACGGCGGCCGCTGTCGGCGGCGGCGACCTGCAGGCGCGGGCACCGGTGGACGGCGGCCCGCCCGAGGTGCGGGCGCTCGCACGCGAGTTCAACCAGACGGTTGCGCGGCTCGACACCCTCCTCCGCTCGCAGGAGGAATTCGTCGCGGACGCGTCCCATCAGCTGAGGACGCCCCTCGCGGCGCTGCGACTGCGGCTCGAGAATCTCGAGCGCGACGTCGCAGACGGTGGGAAGGATGATCTCGCGGCCGCGCTGGCGGAGGTGGCGCGGCTGGCGCGGCTCGTCGACGGGCTCCTGGCGCTCGCGCGGGCCGACGCCTCCAGGGCCGCTCCGTCGCCCGCCGACGTCGGTGAGATCGTGCTGGCGCGGGTCGACGCGTGGTCGGCGGAGCTGGCGGGACGAGGCGTCGTCCCCGACGTTCGCCTGCCGGAGACGGTGCGGGCCCTGGCGACGCCGGGCTCGCTCGAGCAGGTCCTGGACAACCTTGTCTCGAACGCGCTGGCCGTCTCGCAGCCGGGGAGCACGATCACGATCGAGGGGCACCGCGCCGGCCAGGTCGTCGAGCTGCACGTACGCGACCAGGGTCCGGGAATGACCGCGGAGCAGCGCGTGCGTGCTCTCGACCGGTTCTGGCGCGCAGGCGTCCCGGGCGGTGGGACCGGTCTCGGCCTCGCGATCGTGCACCGCCTCGTGACTGCGGACGGCGGCACGATCGAGCTTCGCGAGGCCGAGGGCGGCGGCCTGGACGTGGTGGTCGCGCTCCAGGCCGTCCCGTAGAGAGGTCAGGGTGCAGGGGTGAGGCCGTGGCCGCGCATCACCGTTGCGATCGCGGCGAGGTCGGGCGGGCCGCCGGCTGCGGCGTCGAGGACGGCGGCGACCTCGGAGAAGTAGTCGGGACCGAGGATGCCGGGGGTGACGATCGCGAGGGCACTCGCATCGACGTCGCCGGTGTTGTCGAACTGGTGGACGGCGCCGCGGGGGATGCAGAGCGCCTCCCCGGGGCCGACGTCGGTCGGCGTGCCCTCGACCGTCCAGGTCAGGACGCCTGCGAGCCCGTAGATCGTCTCTTCGTACCCGTTGTGGCTGTGCGCCGCCGCGACCCTCGCGCCGGCAGGGACGTCGAATTCGAACACGGCGACCGATCCCGCCGACTGCTCTCCCTCGATCAGGAAGCGGATCGCCATCTCCCCGACCCTGATCTCCTCGCCTGTAGTTGTAGTCATGGTCGCTCCTCGTCTCGTCCGGATGGTAAAGTGTCTTGACGATACGTGAGTACGGGAAGTTCGTCAAGTAGCTTTACGAAACGAGTGGCAGGGGCAGAGCCGTTCGGGCCGCCGCTGATCGGTGCGCTCCTGCGCATGCCTTGGGAGGCCGTGCAGCGGCGCATGCTCGAGCGGCTGCACGAGCGCGGCTTCGACGACCTCGACGCGGCGCACCTGAACGTCTTCCAGTACCCCGGACCGCAGGGTGAGAGACCCTCCGAGCTGGCCGCTCGCCTGCGGATCAGCAAACAGGCACTCAACTACCTGCTTGGTGAGCTCGAGCGCCTCGGCTACCTCGAGCGCCGACCGGATCCCGACGACCGGCGCTCCAAGCGGGTCGCCCTCACCCCGCGCGGCGCCTCCGCGATCGGCGTGATCCGCGAGGCGGTCGGCGAGATGGAGACGAGCTGGGCGCAACAGCTCGGCTCGAGCCGCTTTGCCCAGCTCCGCGGTCTCCTGCTCGACCTCACCGAGCCGACGTAGCCGTCCTCGGTTGCCAGTCGCTCTTCTTGGGCAGAGCGACCCGAATCCTTGCCTTCGCCTGGCCCGAGCTTCACCCGGGGCCTCCTACCTTGGTGGGATCAACTCACCCGGAAGGAGTAGGGGATGTCTCGCAAGCATGTCGTCGTCATCGTTGTCCTGTTGGCGTTCAACGCCGTCGTCGGAGCGGTGGCGCTCACCCGCACCATCCACCTCGGGCAGGCTTCCCACAAGGCGTCCAACGCGCTGGTCACGAAGCGGACGAAACAACTCGACAGGTTCGAGGCGTCGCTCAAGGCCCAGCTCGCGAAGAAGACTCCGCCTCTGCCGAAAGCCCCGCTCGTCTCGGTCGCCGCCACAGCCACCCCTGCAACCGCGGCCTCCAGCGCGCCGCTCGTCAAGTACGTGCGGCCGGCTCCGATCATCATCCACAAGCACCGCACCGGTGGGGAGCACGAGACCGAGGGATCGGGATCCGGAAGCGGAGGGGACGGCGGCGATGACTAGCCACACCGGCCGTCTCTACGCGCTCGCCGCGGCTCTACTCTCGTTCTTCGTCCTCTGGGCCGTGATCGCCGCTCACCCGTGGACCGGCTCGACGGCGGCCGGGGATCCGCGGCTCGCAGCTCTCGCCCAGCGTGAGCACCGGCTCCGCGCCGACGCGGCACTCGTGCAGAAGGTCGTCGACCGCCGCCTCGCCGCCTACCGGGCCTCTCTCGCCACACGCCGGTCCCTGGTCGCCGAGACCCGGGCCGCAGCGACCAGCTCGTCGGTCGCGCCCGTCGCTCAGGCCGCGGCGCCGAGCGTGCGCGTCGTCACCCTGCCTCCGCTCGTGATCACGAGGACGTCGTGATCGAGTCGGCGGTCTTCAGGGCGATGGGCACCGAGGTCGAGGTCCTGCTCGACGTCCCCCCGGGCAGATCGAGCGAGGGTGCCGTCGCCGCGGCGCGGGCGGAGTTCGCACGGCTCGAGGCGCTCCTCTCACGCTTCAGGCCCGAGTCGGAGCTTTCCACCCTGAACCGGGCGGGCCGGCTCCGGGCCGGCCCGGATCTCCTCCGCGTCACGGAGCTCGCGCTGGCTGCGAGGGAGCGCACCGGCGGACGCTTCGATCCGACGGTTCACGATGCCCTCGTCGCCGCCGGCTACGACCGGACCTTCGAGAAGCTCGGGGCGGGAGGAACGGTTGTTGGGATCCGTCCCCCCGCTCGCTGCCGGGGCGCGGTCGCCGTTATGCCGGAGACGGGCGAGATCGTGCTCGGGCGCGGCGTCAGGCTCGACTTCGGCGGGATCGGCAAGGGCTACGCGGTCGACCGCACCTGCGAGTTGCTCGCCCCCTATGGTCCGTGTCTCGTCAGCGCCGGCGGCGATCTCGCTGTCCGCGGCGGCGCCTGGCCCGTCGGTGTCGAGACCCTGGACGGGAACCTCACCCTCGAGCTGACGAGCGGCGCGATTGCCACCTCGGGCTCGGACCGGCGCCGCTGGCGGACGACCGAAGGGGAGGCGCACCACCTGATCGATCCGGGCACCGGGGCGCCCGCCGAGACGGATCTGCTCCGGGTGACCGTCGTCGCCCCGACCGCGGTCGAAGCGGAGGTGCTGGCGAAGTCGCTCTACCTGGCCGGGGCCGGTCGGGCCGAGTCCGAAGCCGACGAGCAGGGCACGCCCGCCGTCCTCACGCTCGCCGACGGCCGGACAATGCTCGTGGGAGGTCTCTCGTGAAGACGGACCCGACCTTCTGGCTGCTCGCCCGCACCACCGGGCTCACCGCGTACATCCTCGTCACGGCCTCCGTGCTCGCGGGGCTCGTCCTCAAGTCGAGGCCGCTCCGGTCGCTCCGCCCAGCGGCCGTGATCGACACACATCGCTTCCTGGCGCTGCTCGCCCTCGGCACGGTTGCGCTGCACGGCGCGGCGCTGACGCTCGACACCACTGTCCACCTGCGGCCGCTCGCGCTGCTCGTCCCGGGGCTCTCTCCGTACCGGCCGCTCGCCACCGGGATCGGCGTGCTCGCTGCCGAGCTGATGCTCCTCGTCTACGTCTCGTTCTCGCTGCGCAAGAGGATCGGCATGCGGAACTGGCGGCGCCTCCACTGGGCGACCTACGCGATCTTCGCCGCCGCCACCGCCCACGGGCTCGCAGCCGGCACCGACTCGGCGCAGCCGTGGGCGCTCTCCGTCTATCTCGCTGCGATCGCCGCTGTTGTGGGCGCCACTGCGTGGCGCGTCCTCGTGCCGCCGGTCGCTCGAGCGCCCAGGATCCAGGCATGATGGACGGACTGTCGTGAGCGTCCTTCGTATCGGTCTCGTCGTCGTGCTCGCGGTCGCCGTGGCGGTCGCGGCGAACCTCGCGCTCCTGGGGGTCGCAAACGGCTCGAACGATCCCGTCGGCAGGCTGAGCCCCCGCTCCGAGCTCGTCAGGCTCCCGGCACGGACCACTCCCGCGCCGCCGCTCGTCACGACGACCCAGCCGCACGGCGAGGGAAGCTCCGGCACGCACCAGGACGACTGACGAGCTCTTAGAAGCGCGTCGCATCCTTTACCGAGGCGGGCCGAATCAAGGCCCGGGTCCGGCCCGGGCCTAACCGAGCGCCGAGTAGAACGGAGGCATGACAACCCTCGACGAAAGGACTCCCATGCATACCCGTCGTCAGGCGTTCGCGCTTGCCGGCGCGCTGACCGTGACCGTCTTCACCGCGGTCGCCGCCGTTGCCGGCATCTCGCACCGGCCGACCGCCGGCCCGATGCCGACCCCGACCGTCCAGGTCGCGTCGCCCTCGGCACCGGCCTCCTCGTGGGTGGACGACTGATGCGCCGCGTCTGGTCGACCGTGGTTGCGGTCTGGGCGACGCTCGCGATCGTCGGAGTGCTCGCCTGGACGCGCCAGCCGCCGCCGCGGCCGCTCGCCCAGTCCGCCGCGACGACCCTCGTCGTCAAGGGCAAGAACGGGACCCAGCGCTTCGTCGTCGTCGGAGCGACTGCGGCCGCCGCGCCGCACGCGACGACCCAGACCTCTCCCCCTCCCGTGCCATGATCGGTCGCCTGCACCAGCTCTCGTTCAGAGCGATGGGAACGAGCTGCACCATCTCGGTGACCGCGAGGGAATCCGACCGGCGCCGGGCCCGTCGGGCTCTCCTGTCGGCTCGGGAGGAGGTCGACGCCTGCGAGCGTGCGCTCAGCCGCTTCGACTCCGCGAGCGACCTCTGTCGTCTCAACCGGGAGGCGGGAACCTGGGTCGAAGTCGACCCGCGTCTGGTCGACGCGCTCGGTCTCGCGCTCCGGACGCGCATCGCCACGGGCGGGAGGTTCGATCCGACGATCCTCGAGGCGCTCGTGGCCGCGGGGTACGACCGGAGCTTCGAGCGGCTCGAGGAGCGCGCGCCCAGGTCTGCACCCGGTTGGCAGGCCGCAGCCGAGGTCGAGGTTGAGCCCGGCCGCGCGAGAGTCGAGCGCGGCGCCGGGGTCGACCTGGGCGGCATCGGCAAGGGGTTTGCGGCGTCGAGGGCGATCCTCGCGCTGCGCGAGGCCTGGGACGGCCTGCCGGGCGCGATCATCGACCTCGGCGGAGACGTCGCCGTCTGGGGAATGCCCCCGGACCGCGGCCCGTGGCGGATCGCGGTCGCCGATCCCCGGCGGCCCGGCACCACGCTGGGCGTTCTCGACCTCGGCGAGGGCGGCGTTGCCACCTCGGGCCGGAACGCGAGGCGCTTCGGCCCAGCGGGCACGCTCCACCACCTGATCGACCCGGCGACCGGTGCTCCGGCCGTGAACGGGCCGATCGCCGTCACCGTCGTCGCTCTGGATGCGGCCGAGGCCGAGGGCTACGCAACAGCTCTCTCCATCTCGACCCTCGCCGAGGCGCAGGCGCACCTGGCCGCTCGGCTCGACCTCGCCGCTCTGTTCGTCCCCACGAGTGGAGCGCCCACCGTGATCGGGCGCCTCCCCCTCGACGCGGCACCCGGGCTTGCCGGGGTGGCGCGATGAGCGCCTTTCTCGCCCAGGCACCGGTCGCCTGGTACGTGGCACGCGCGGCGGGGCTCGTCGCTTTCGGCGTCCTGACCCTCTCGGTCTGGCTCGGTCTCGCGATGAGCACGCGGCTGCTCGGGCCCAGGCGGCAGAAGGCGCTCTTCGGCTGGCATCAGACGCTCGCCTGGACGGGGCTCTCGATGCTCGTGCTGCACGCGGGCGCCCTGCTCTTCGACCCCACCCTGCATTTCGGGCTCGCGTCGGTGCTCGCGCCTTTCGCGTCCGCCTGGCGACCGGCCGCCGTCGCCGCCGGGGTCGTCGCCGGTTGGCTGATGCTCGTTCTGGCCTCGTCGTTCCGTCTCCGCAAGCGGATCGGGCAGAGAGGCTGGCGGCGGCTCCACTACGCGAGCTTCGCGGCGTTCGCCCTCGCGCTCGGCCATGCCCTCACAACCGGCACGGACCTACGCGGGGTCGGCGGGCCGATTCTCGCGGCGGTTGCCGCGGGCCCCGTGATCTGGCTCGGGCTCGCCCGGGTGCTGATGCCGCGGGCCGGCGTGGCCCGCGCTCCGCGAGTGGCGACCCCGGCCGGCGGCTGACCGCCCGAGGCAGGGCGGGCGAGCGCCCTCCCGTCGCCGTCCGGGATCGGGCGCCTTTGCCGAACCCTTGCGCTTTCCGGTGCAAACCCGTCCGCGCCCTCGCCCGCGCCTAACCGGGGCCGCCATACCGTGGTCGGCGTCCATCCGAAAGGAGCAACTCATGTACAGAATCCAGATCGACCGCTCGTTGTGCAGTGGCTTCGGCGCCTGCGCCGAGCTCGCTCCCGACGTGCTCGAGGTCGGCAGGGACGGGATCGCCTCGATCCGGGTCGGGTCGACCTCCGACCCGGCGGTGCTCCGTGCCGCGGACGCGTGCCCGATGGCCGCGATCACCGTGTTCGAGGAGGAGGCGGCCTGATGGTTGCCCGCTCGGTTCTCGTGGTCGGGGCCGGTCTCGCCGGCACCCGGACCGCCGAGACGCTTCGCGCCGAGGGCTACGACGGCGAGCTTGTCGTCGTCGGCGAGGAGTTGCTCGCCCCGTACGAGCGACCGGCGCTCTCGAAGGAGTACCTCGCGGGGGCGAAAGCCGAGCACGAGCTCCTGCTGCGAGCGCCCTCCTCGTGGCAGGAGCAGCAGATCGACCTGCGACTCGGGAGGCGCGTCGTCTCGATCGACCCCGGCTCCCGGACGGCGCTGACGTCGTCGGACGAGACGCTCGGCTGGGACGCGCTCGTGCTCGCCACCGGCGCGCGTCCACGCCGACTGTCGTTCCCGGCTCCACCCGGCGTGCACACGCTGCGCACGATCGCCGACGCGAGGGCGCTGCGCGAGGCGTTCGTCCCCGGCGCGCGGCTCGTCGTGATCGGAGGCGGGTTCGTCGGCGCGGAGGTCGCCTCGACCGCGCTCTCGCTCGGGCTCGAGGTGACGATGGTCGAGGCCCTCGCGGCCCCCTTCGAGCGCGCGCTCGGCCCCGCGCTCGGGCGGCTGCTCGCCGATCGCTACCGCTCGAGCGGAGTCGACCTGCGGGTCCGCACCGGCGTCGTCGGCTTCCGTCCCGGCTCCGACGGGTCGCTTCGAGCCGTCGAGCTCAGCGACGGAAGCGAGGTCCGCACCGACGTGGCGCTCGTCGGGATCGGGGTCGAGCCGGCCGACGAGCTCGTGCCGCACCACCGGGAGGGAGTGCCGATCTATCCCTGCGGCGACGTGACCGGTGGGGTCGGCCACTGGACGAGCGCCGCCGCCGAGGGCGTGACCGTGGCGCGGCGGATCCTCGGCCTGCCCCCACAGCCGCCGCAACCGGCCTTCTTCTGGTCGGATCAGTTCGGCCTCCGGCTCCAGCTCGTCGGCCGGGTCACCGCCGAGGCGGCGGTCCAGATCGAGGGTGCGCCCGGGGCGTTCGTCGCCCGCTATCTCGACCGCGAGGGCCGGCTCGTCGCGGCTCTTGGCGCCAACCGGCCCGCCGAGGTCGCGGCCTTGCGCCGCGAGCTGTCTCTGGCTGCCTGATCGCCGGCGAAAGCGCCGGCCGCCGACTTGACAGGCCATCCAAGACAATGGACAGTGGTGTCCATTATCGAGGAGGCGGTCGTTCAGGACATCAACACCCGGATCGCGCGGCGCGTGCGCGAGCTGCGCAGCGCCCAGGCGCTCACGTTGGACGCCCTCGGCGCGCGCTCGGGCGTCAGCCGCTCGATGATCTCGCTGATCGAGCGCGGCGCGGCCAGCCCGACCGCCGTCGTGCTCGACAAGCTGGCGACCGGCCTGGGGGTGTCGCTCGCCGGCCTGTTCGACGCGCCGCGCGCCGGCTCGGCTCCCGACCCGCTCGTGCGCCGGGCGCAGCAGTTGCAGTGGCGCGACCCGGCCTCCGGCTACCTGCGCCGCAACGTGTCCCCGCCGAGCTGGCCCTCGCCGCTGCAGATCGTCGAGGTGGAGTTTCCCCCGGGGGCGCGGGTGGCCTACGAGACGGGGGCGCGCGACACGCGCATCCACCAGCAGGTCTGGGTCCTCGACGGGCGCATCGACGTCACGCTGGGCGACGAGCAGCACCGCCTGGAGACCGGGGACTGCCTGGCCATGCAGCTCGATCGACCCATCGTCTACAGCAATCCCACGCGCCGGAGTGCCCGGTACGTGGTCACGCTCGCCCACGAGGCGCCCTCGCCGCGGAGAGCCGTGTGACCGGCGAGGGCTTTCGCATCCGCCCCGCCCGCGCAGGTGACGCGGAGGCGTTGACCGACGTGCTGCTCGACTGCGTCGAGGGCGGCGCCTCGGTCAGCTTCATGTGGCCGCTGCCGCGCGCCAGGGCGCTGGCCTTCTGGCAGGAGTCGCTCGAGAGCGCCGAGCGCGGCGAGCGCCTCCTGCTGGTGGCGGAGTCGGACGCCGCCGGTACGGTCGTGGGCACGGTGCAGGTGGTGCTGAAGCTGCCCGACAACCAGCCCCATCGCGGCGATCTCGCCAAGATGCTCGTGCACCGCAGCGCGCGCCGCCGGGGCCTCGGCGCAGAGCTGATGCGCGCCGCCGAGGACTCCGCTCGCGCGGCCGGCCGCACGCTGCTCGTGCTGGACACCGTTACGGGCGGCGACGCAGAGCGCCTGTACGCCCGCCTCGGCTGGCAGCGCGTCGGCGTGATCCCGGGCTATGCGCTCTGGCCTCGGGGCGGGCTGTGCGACACCACGGTCTTCTACCGCTCGCTCGCCTGAGCCAGGTTCAGCGGGCGGACGACGGCCGGCCCCCGTGAGGGCGCCATGCGATTCCTGGGATGATTCGACGGTGGACACGCGGCGCGACTACCCGCACGTCGAGCCTGTTCCGACGCGCTGGTCGGACAACGACACCTACGGCCACGTCAACAACGTCGTCTACTACGCGCTGTTCGACACCGTCATCAATCGGTGGCTGATCGGCCAGGGTGGGCTCGACATCCACCATGGGGGCGTGATCGGCGTGTGCGTCGAGTCGCACTGCCTCTATCGCGAGGGCTTCTCGTTCCCCGAGACGGTGGAGGCGGGCCTTCGCGTCGGTGAGCTCAAGCGCTCGAGCGTTCGCTACGAGATCGGCATCTTCAGGGAAGGGACCCCCGAGGCGGTCGCGGCGGGCTGGTTCGTGCACGTCTTCATCGATCGCGTCTCGCGCCGGTCGACTCCCATCCCGGCTCCGATCCGGGCGGCGCTCGAGCGGCTGGGCGTGGAAGGGCCCTCCGCGTGAAGGTCCGTGCCGCGGTTCTGCGCGAGCCCGGGCTGCCGCGTCCCTACGAGCAGTCTCGTCCGCTCGAGGTGGCCGAGGTCGATCTCGACCCGCCCGGGCCCGGCGAGCTCCTCGTGCGGGTGCGTGCCGCCGGCCTCTGCCACTCGGACCTGTCCGTGATCGACGGGTCACGGCTACGGCCCCTGCCGATGGTGCTCGGGCACGAGGCGGCCGGGGAGGTCGAAGAGGTCGGCCCGGGCGTCGAGAGCCTCAGGCTCGGCGACCACGTCGTCCTGACGTTCGTGCCCGCCTGCCGGGACTGTGGGCCCTGCCGGGCCGGCCGGCCTGCGCTCTGTGAGCCCGGCGCCGCCGCCAATGCGGAGGGAACTCTGCTCTCCGGGTCACGCCGCCTGCATCAGGGAGCCTCGACCCTGCACCACCATCTCGGTGTCTCCGGCTTCGCCGAGCGCATCGTCGTCTCGTCGGCATCGGTCGTTCGCGTCGATCCGGCCGTCCCCTTCGACGTCGCCGCGTTGTTCGGGTGCGCCGTCCTGACCGGAGTGGGGGCCGTCCTCAACGCCGGCGGGATCGCCAGGGGTGACCGCGTGGCGGTGTTCGGCCTCGGCGGGGTGGGGCTCGCGGCCGTGCTCGGCGCGCTCCTCGGCGGGGCGAGCGAGGTGATCGGCGTCGACCTCGTGCCCGGCAAGCTCGATCTGGCCCGCGAGCTGGGAGCGACCTCGGCGGTCGACGCCGGCTCGGATCCGGTCGCCGCCGTTCGAGAGCTGACCGAAGGCGGCGCCGAGCTCGTCATCGACACGGTCGGCGGCGATCGCGTGCTGGCGCAGGCGTACGCGGCAACGCGGCGGGGTGGGACGACCGTGACCGTCGCTCTCCCCGACCCGAGCCGGATGCTCACGATCCCGGCTCTCAGCCTCGCAGCCGAAGAGCGGACGCTGCGGGGCTCCTACCTCGGCTCCTCGGTGCCCGACCGCGACATCCCGCGCCTGATCGAGCACTACCTTGCGGGCCGCCTTCCCGTCGACCGGCTGATCACGCACCGCATCGGGCTGGACGACGTCAACGCCGGATTCGAGCGGCTCGCCGCCGGCGAGGGCGTGCGTCAGGCGATCGTCTTCTGACGGGTCAGCTCGTTCGGGGAGCGGTGTCCTCGAGCGGCGGGGCCGCGGCGGCGGCGTGGGCGCCCCCCAGGAACGACGCGATGAACTCGGGGCTTTCCGCCAGCTCGGCCGGTGTTCCCTCCATCCGCAAGTGGCCGCCGGCGAGGACGTAGGTGTGGTCGGAGATCTCGAGCACGGCCTTCGCGCGCTGCTCGACGATCAGGACGGAGGCCCCGGTGAGCGCGAGGGAGCGCACGTGCTCCGTCAGCACCGCGCGGGCCACCGCCGGTGCGAGGTTCGCGGTCGGCTCGTCGAGGATGACGACGGCGGGCTCGAGCATCAGCGCGCGGCCCATCGCGAGCATCTTCCGCTCGCCGCCGCTCAGCTTTCCGGCCCGGCGCCGCAGCATCACCTTCAGATGGGGGAAGACGCTCAGGACGTGCTCGACCCGGCCCGCAACCTCTGAACGGGGCAGCAGGTAGCCGCCCATCTCGAGGTTCTCCGAGACCGTCAACGGCGCGAACACGTCGTCGATCTGCGGGACGTACCCGACGCCGATCCGGGCGATGTTCTCGGGGGTCCAGCCGGTCGCGTCGCGGTCTCCGACCAGCACGCGGCCGCCCATCACGTCGATGATGCCGACCGCCGCCTTGAGCAGGGTGCTCTTCCCGCAGCCGTTCGGGCCGACGATCGAGACGACCTGTCCCGGCTCGACGGCGATCGAGATGCCGTGGACGATGGGGCTCCCGCCGTACCCGGCGACGAGCTCCTCGATTCGCAGCGGCAGGCCCCGGACGTCGTCAGCCGACAAGGTACGCCTCGATCACTTCGGTCTGGGAGCGGAGCGATGCCATCGTGCCCTCCGCCAGCACGCGACCCTCGGCCATGACGATCACCGGGTCGGCGAACGCGTCGACGATCCCGAGCTCGTGCTCGACCATGACGATCGTCATGTCGCCGGCGCGGAGCTCGAGGAGGAGCTCGCCGATCCGGTGGGCGAGCACCGGATGGACGCCGGCCATCGGCTCGTCCAGCAGCAGTACTTCCGGCTCCGTCATCAGCGCCCGCATGATCTCGACGAGACGGCGCTGGCCGCCGCTCAGGTCACCGGCGTAGGTGTCCCCGTACGCCTCGAGGCCGAACTGCTCGAGCATCGCCTCGGCCCGCGCGATCGCCGCACGCTCGTCGCTCCCCCAGTAGCGGCGGCCCAGCACGGCTCCGCGGAAGGAGTCGCCGCGCTGGTCGGGGACGGCCGAGAGGAGGTTCTCGTACACGGTCAGCCGCTTGAACTCGCTCGCGAGCTGGAACGTTCGCACGATCCCGAGCCGCGCCCGCCGGTACGCGGGCAGGCGCGTGATGTCCTCGCCGTGGAAGAGGATCTGTCCGCTCGTCGCCGGCAGCGTCCCGGCCAGCATCGCCAGCGTCGTCGACTTGCCGGCGCCGTTCGGGCCGATCAGCCCCGTCAGCCGGGCCTGCTCGAACGCGAGCGAGACGCCGTCGACCGCCTTGACGCCGTCGAAGCTGCGCGTGAGCTCGCGCGCCTCGAGCACCGGGCCGCCGGTGTGCGTCCGCGCCGGCCGCCGCACGGGCACCGCCTGCTCTCTCGACCTGCCCAGAGGTGCGGGCAGGGTCGCCTCGTCCAGTGCGGCGGGGGCGGTTCGCCGCCGCCTCTCCGGCAGGATCCCCTGCGGCCGGAACCAGAGGAAGCTGACGATCAGCAGCCCGACGGTGACCCATTCGAGCGCGGGGACCAGGCCGGGAGGGCCGATCGCGGGCAGGTAGCGCGTCGCCTCCAGGAAGCCGACGGGCACGAGCACCGCGCCGAGGATCGCGCCGCGGTGGTTTCCGAGGCCGCCGATGATCACGGCTGCGAAGAGCACGATCGACTCGGCATAGCCCCACGCAGCCGGGTCCCAGACGTTGATGAAGCCCACCAGGACCCCGCCGGAGAGCCCCGCAATCGCCCCGCCGAGCACGAGCGTGGCGGTTCGCAGCGAGCGCAGGTTCTTGCCGAGCGAGTCGGCGACGACATCGTTGTCCCGCATCGCCCGCAGGGTGCGGCCGTACGGGGACTTCGTCACCCGCTGCAGGAAGAGGTAGGTGAGTGCGGCCAGCACGACCGCGACGGCGCTGTAGCCCCACTGGTAGCGGGGCGACTGTGGGTCGAAATGACTCTGCAGCGGCGCCGGCACGAGCGCCAGGCCGGCGTCGCCGTTCAGGAACGGCCGGTAGTTGGTGACGAGCAGGTTCGCCATCACCGCCGTCACGAGCAGGCCGACCGCGGCGAAGTCGCCGCGCAGCCGCTTGCCGACCAGGAGCGTGAACGGCACCGCCAGCAGCCCGCCCGCGACCGCGGCGCCGATCCAGGGCACCGGGAACGGCAGCTGGAGCCCGCCGATGTAGCTCTGGAACCCGCCGTTGGCGCTGTCCGGAGGAAGCGAGAGGACGGAGGCGGCATAGGCGCCGGCGGACTGGAAGATGATGAAGCCGAAGTTGGTGACGCCGGCGACGCCGAACTGCTGGCTGAGCGCGAGACACGCGATCGCGTCGACACCGGCGTAGACAAGCAGGGTCGTGATGTAGTACGCCATCGACCGCTCTCAGACCTTGGCCCCGAACAGCCCGCCGGGTCGCAGCGCCATCATCGAGAGCAGGACCACGAACGCGACCACGTCCTTGTAGTCGGAGACGATGAAGGCGGCGCTGATCTCGGTCCCGAGCCCGATCACCAGCGCCCCGACCATGGCCCCGTACGGCTCCCCCGGGCCGCCGAGGAACACCGCCGCCAGGACGAGGACGAGGAAGAGGTCGGTGCTGGTGGCGCCGAAGGTGCCGGCGTCCATTGCGAACACCGTGCCGGCAAGGCCGCAGAGAGCTCCGGTCAGGAGCCACGTCACCATCACGATCCGCTCGGTCCGGATGCCGGAGTTTCGCGCGAGGTTCCGGTTCGCGGCCGTCGCCCGCATCGCCTTGCCGAGCCGCGTGAAGCGGATCAACACGTGCACCAGGCCCATCAGCACGATGCTCAGGCAGATGATCGCCACCTCAGCGGTCGTGAGCTGGAAGGACCCGGCCGAGAGCGTCGGCCCCTGGCTCATCCGGTAGGAGACGTTCGTCGCCCCCGCGATCGCCTGCGTTCCGTACTCGATGATCAGGGCCATTCCGAGCGAGACGATCACGATCGCGATCGGGGAGGTGCCCCGCCGCTGGAACGGCGTATAGATGACGCGGTTGAGAAGGATGGAGAGGACGGCGCCGGTCGCCGCCGCGACCAGGGCCGCGACCCAGATGGTCACCCCCTGCTCGTTCACGTAGAACGCGATGTAGGCGGACGCCGTCATCACCGACGCGAAGGCGAGGTTGAGGACGTTCGTGACCGCGAACTGAAGCGTGAACCCGACGGATGCGATCGCCAGGACCGATGCCGATACGAGCCCGAACGCGACCGAGGCGAGGAAGATGTTCATGGGAGGTGAGGCTCGACAAACGGACCCGCCGGGGGTGACCCGAGTCACCTCGGTGCCGCCCCCGGTCGGGCCGCCTGCATCGACGCTACTGGACCGCCTGGATCTCCGAGCTCGGGATGTTCCCGACGATCTTCACCTTGCCGGAGGCCGTGTAGGTGTCGGTCTGGAAGATCCCGTTCGACTCGTTGAACATGTTGAACCGGGTCGGGCCGCCGGGGCCCACGTAGGCGATTGTCTTGTGCTTCTTGAGCGCCGCCACGCCGGCCGCGAACGTGTGGACGATCACCTTGCCCGTCGCGACCTTCTGGAGGTACGCCCGGTAGACGGACGGGGTGGTGCTTCCTGCCGCCACCATCGCGAGCGCGGACAGGTTGATCGCGTCGTAGAGGTGCACGCCGCCGGGCGCCGTCAGGTAGGTGGCGAAGTTGCCGGTGTTGCCGACCTTGCCCTTGACCGCGAGCATCGCGTGCTTGAAGGGCGTGTAGGTGGCCCCGCTCGTGTCGATCACGAGGTTGTCGGCGAGGAAGTTCCCCGCCAGGTTCGATCCACCGACCGCGGCGGCGACCGCCTTGTACCAGTCGGGCGAGATCGTGGCCGAGGTCCCGATCACCGGGATCATCTTGCCGCCGTTCTGCTGCTTGACCTCGGACAGGAACGACGCCTCCGCCGGGCCGAGCGCCTCGGTGAAGATGACGTCCGGGTGCGAGGCGACGATCTTGGCCGCTTCGGTCCGGAACGTCGTCGCCTTCAGGTCGAGTGTCTGGTTGGAGGCGAGCGTCATGCCTGTCTTCTTGATCGCGTCGATCGCCGGCTGGACGAACGTCTGCGAGCCGATGTCGTTGCCGAATGCGAGCGCCACCCGCTTGTAGTGCTTGGTGAAGTGGGCGATCGCGACCATCGCGTAGGACTCGGCCAGGTCGGCCGGGACGAGGCGATAGAAGTACGGGTAGTGGACGTGGTCGAACTCCGACTGCCCCGTCATCCCGAAGGCGACGGTCTTGTTGGAGTTGATCACCGGCACGACCGCGGCCGCCTCGTCCGAGGTGAGGCCGATCGCGAGCACGAGGTTGGATGTCGACGCGTACATCTGCCGGACGGCCGGGACAGCGTCTGCCGGGTCACCGCGCGTGTCGACCGACTTGCAGGTCAACTGCTGCCCGTTGACGCCGCCCGCCTTGTCGATCGCACCCGTTGCGGCAGTACAGGCAACGAGGTATGTCGGGCCGAGGGCGGCGTCGGCACCGGTGAACGGCGCGACGTCTGCGATGACGAGCGAGCCGGCCGAGCGAGCCGCCCGCGCGGAGCCGCCCCCGGCGGCCAGTGCGAGTGCGGCCACGAGCAGGGCGACTGCGGCGAGCGTGACCCGGCGCAGAGTGGCGCGTGCCGCCCCGCTGATCTCAGTGTCGGACATGGAGCTCCTTCCTGTCACTTCGATGGGGTGTTCTTCGGCCTAGAGTGAGGCCGTCTCCGGAACTGAAGGCGTCCAGCGCCAGCCTGCGCCGTTTCTGGACTCGGCGACGACCCGGTTGCGGATCGTCCCGATCTGCTCGATCTCGACCTCGATCGTGTCCCCCGGCTCGAGCCACACGGGAGGGGTGCGGGCGAAGCCCACGCCGCCGGGTGTCCCCGTCGCGATCACGTCGCCGGGGCGGAGCGTGGTGAAGGAGGAGAAGTACTCGATCGCGCTGGGAACATCGACGATCATCTGCGACGTCCGCGCGGACTGCATCACCTCGCCGTTCAGGCGCGTCGTGATCGCGAGGTCGGAGATATCGACCTCGTCGGGAGTGACGACCTCGGGGCCGATCGGCATGGTGCCGTCGAAGTTCTTGCCGGGTGTCCACTGGGAGCCGGCCCGCTGCCACTCGCGTGCCGAGCCGTCGTTGAGGACGACGTAGCCTGCCGTCGCCGAGAGCGCCTCGGCTGCGGGGATGTACCGCCCGCCGCGTCCGATCACGATCCCGAGCTCGCCCTCGAAGTCGAAGTGCCGGGAGAGGGCCGGCTTCACGAGCTCGCCGAACGGCGCCGTCACGGAGTCGGCTCCGCGGACGAACGACTCGGGCCACTTCGGCACCTCCCGGCCGCCCTCGAGCGCGTGCTCGCTGTAGTTGAGGCCGAGGCAGAGGATGCGGCGGGGTGAGGGAACGGCGGGGGCGAGGTCGGCTTCGCCGACGGCCACCGGCTCGACACCGCCGCGGGCGATCGCGCCGCCGATCGCCTCGAGAGCACCCGGGCCCGTGTCGAGCACCTGCTCGAGCGTCGAGAGGCGCTCGTCTCCGGTCGCGGTCGCGGCGTCAATGTAACCTGCCTCGACGTGAACATGCAGACGCGGGCCGGATGGTGTGACGACAGTCGCAAGTCTCAAGAGGTTCCTCCGATTGGTTTCAATCTTAAGATTGGTTGATCAAAAGAACAACGATCAGTCCGATTGGTTGAGCCTATAATGATCCCGGTGCGGCAGTCAAGTCGGCTGTGGATCGAGGAGAGAGTTGGCTAGCTGAATACGATCGGTTCGAATCGGTGGGCGGAGAAGATGACAGAGGCAAGACCAATGCTGCTGCGCGACCCGGTGCCGGCACGGGGTCGTGAGCTGGCGCAGCTGATACTCGAGGAGTGCGAGCGCAGCGGGCTCACGGTCGGCGCTCGGCTGCCGACGGAGCGCGAGTTCGCGGCACAGCTCGGGGTCGGCAGGTCGGCGGTGCGACTGGCGCTGGGACTGCTCGAGGCAGACGGGCGCGTCTCCCGGGAGATCGGCCGCGGAACGTTCCTGTGCGAGATCGCCGACGACGCGTCGCCGGCGCCGCCCGCAGACTCCACGCCGGTCGACGCGGGCCCGACCGACGTGATGGTGGCGCGCCAGGCGCTCGAGCCGCAGATCGTCCCGCTCGTCGTCGCTCACGCGACGGGTCGCGACTTCGACGAATTCGAGCGCTGCCTCGACGGCGGCGCCGCAGCGGAGACGCCGGAGGAGTTCGAGGCGTGGGACGTGGCGCTCCACCACGCGATCGTCGCCGCGAGCCGCAATCCGCTGCTCGTGCGGCTCTACGCCGAGATCGAGGCCGTCCGCGGCGGTCAGGTCTGGGGGACGTTGAAGCGGCGCAACGACACCCACGAGCGGCGCGCCGCCTACCAGCGCGAGCACGAGGCGATCGTCGAGGCGCTCCGCGCGCGCGAGCCGGATCGTGCGCTCGAGGCGATGCGGACGCACCTCGAGCACGTTCGCGCGAACCTCCTGCGGGCGGCAGAAGGGTACTGAGAGGTCGGATCAGGCCGTTCGAGGCCGGGAGGCCTCGTTGCTTGTGAGACCCTTCAGTCGTCGATGTCCTTTCGCTTTGCATTTGGACGGCCTCCGGCGGTCGCCGCGGAGGCGATGGCTGCGACGAGCCAGCCGCTCGCGACCCGTGCCGCCCTGCGCGCGCTCGAGCACGGCGGGAACGCGGCCGACGCCGCGCTCGCGGCGGCAGCGGTGCTCTGCGTCACCGAGCCGATGTCGACCGGGGTCGGCGGCGACGCGTTCGCGCTCGTCTGGCGTGACGGGCGCGTCGAGGCGCTCGACGCCGCCGGGCCGGCGCCGAGGGGAGCCAGTCCCGTCGAGCCGGTCGAGCAGCGCGGGCCTCGCTCGGTGAGCGTCCCCGGTGCGGTCGCCGGTTGGTCGGCGCTGGCCGAGCGGTACGGCCGCCTCGGTCTCGGCGCCTGCCTCGCCGACGCCATCGATGTCGCCGAGCGAGGCTTTGCCGTCGGCTCGCGCACGGCCGCCGCCTGGCAACCCGGAGAGTCCAGCGCAGCGTGGGCGTCGGTCGAGCTTCCCGACGAGTTCGCGCCCGCGCCGACCGCCGGCGGCATCGTCAGGCTGCCGGAGCTCGCCCGGACGCTGCGCGCAATCGCCGAGCACGGGCCCGACGCCTTCTACACGGGCGAGACCGCCCGCGCCATCTGCTCCGTCAGTTGGCTCGAGGAGAGCGACCTCTCGTCCTACCGGGCGCGCTGGGTCGAGCCGCTGCGGTTGCGCTATCGCGGAGTCGAGGTGATCGAGCTACCGCCCCCCACCCAGGGCGTCGCCGCGCTCGAGGCGCTCGGCCTGCTCGAGGGGCTCGAACCGACCCTCTCGAACCGGATCTCGGTCGCGCGGCTCGCCCTCGAGGATGCCCGCGCCAACGTCCGTGACGGCGCCGACGTCGCCGGCCTGCTCGACCCCGGCTACCTCGCCAGGCGCCGTGCCGAGATCCCCCGGCCCGTGGTCGAGGTCGGCGGCGGGACGGTCTATCTCTGCGTCGTCGATCGAGACCGGACGGCGGTCTCGTTCATCCAGAGCCTCTACGGGAGCTTCGGCTCGGGGATCGTCGCGCCCGGCACCGGCGTCGCCCTCCAGAATCGCGGCGCCTGCTTTGCCGTCCAGGGACGGGTCGAGCCGGGCGCCCGTCCCTACCACACGATCATTCCGGGGATGCTCCTTCGGGACGGAGCGCTCCTCGGCCCGTTCGGCGTGATGGGCGGCTTCATCCAGGCGCAGGCCCACATGCAGCTCGTCTCGGCGCTCGTCGACGACCAGCTCGACCCGCAGGCTGCGCTCGACCGGCCGCGGTTCTGGGTGGACGGCGAGGTCGTTCGCATCGAGGAGGGGCTCTGGCCGCAGGCCGGGGAGCTCGAGCAGGCCGGGCATCGGGTCGTGTGCGACCCCGACACCTTCGGCTACGGAGGCGGGCAGGCGATCCTCGTCGAGGGCGATTCCCTCGTCGGGGGGTCCGACCCGCGCAAGGACGGCTACGCAGCCGGCTACTGAGGAGGAACGATGGAGACACCCACGACCGGCGACCACGGCGAGCGGCTGGCAGTGCTGCTCGAGAGCGCCGCGCCGCAACGTCCCGCGCTGCTCGCCCCCGAGGACGGGAAGCCGCTGTCCTACGAAGAGCTCGCGACGCGCGTGGGTGCGCTCGCCCGCCGGCTCGCAGGAGCGGGGGTGCGCCGCGGCGACCGTGTCGGGCTGGTCCTTCCGAACGGGCCGGAGATCGTCGAGCTCCTGTTCGCGATCACGTCGCTCGGCGCCGCCGCCGCGCCGCTCAATCCCGGGTACACGGAGGACGAGCACGCCTTCTACCTCGGCGACGTCCAGCCGCGGGTGCTCCTGCTCCCGGCCGGCGAGCTGGCGGCCGCCCGCGCCGCCGCGGCGGGCATCACGATCGTCGACGTCGCCGCGTCCGGCGGCCGGCTTCCGGGCCTCTCGGTCGGAGGTGTCGAGGTCGCCGCAGGGGAGCCCGCCGAGCCGGGGCAGCCGGAGGACATCGCCCTGCTCCTGCACACGAGCGGGACGACCAGCCGGCCCAAGCAGGTGCCGCTGTTGCAGCGGAACCTCGTCGCCTCTGCGCGCACGATCGCGGACCACTACCGGCTCGGCCCCGACGACGTGTCCTTCTGCGTCATGCCGCTGTTCCACATCCACGGTCTCGTGGCGTCGACCTTCTCGGCCCTCGCCGCGGGTGGCACGGTCGTCGTGCCGAGGCGATTCAGCCCGCGGCGCTTCTGGCAGCAGGCTCGCGACGCCGGCGTGACGTGGTTCTCGGCCGGCCCGACGCTCCACCAGATGATCCTGGAGAAGGTCGACGGCCCGGGTGCGCCGGCGACGCTGCGCTTCGTGCGCTCGTGCAGCTCGGCGCTCTCACCCGCGCTGATGGAGCGTGCCGAGCAGGCCTACGGCGCGCCGATGCTCGAGGCGTACGGCATGACCGAGGCGAGCCACCAGATGGCGTCGAACCCGCTGCCGCCGGCGGAGCGGCTCCCCGGCTCGGTCGGCATCGCAACCGGAACGGAGATCGGGATCATCGATCGTGAGCGCAACCTCCTGCCCGAGGGGAGCCTGGGCGAGGTCGTCATCCGCGGCCCCGGCGTGACGCCCGGCTACCTGAACAACCCGGAGGCGAACGCGGACTCGTTCTTCGACGGCTGGTTCCGCACCGGCGATCGCGGCGTGATCGAGAACGGCTACCTGCGGCTCGTCGGAAGGCTCAAGGAGATGATCCTGCGCGGCGGCGAGAACATCTCGCCGGCCGAGATCGAAGACGTGCTGCTCTCGCATCCGGCCGTCGCCGACGCGGTCTGCTTCGGCGTCGAGGACGAGAAGTACGGCGAGGAGGTCGCGGCGGCGGTGGCCCTCTCCGGCGAGGCCGACGAGGCCTCGCTCGTCGCCTATTGCCGCGAGCGCCTGGCGGCGTTCAAGGTGCCTCGCGTGATCCACATTCTCGACGCGATCCCGCGCACGCCCACCGGCAAGCTCCAGCGCCGGCGCGTGGCCGCGTTCATCGAGGAGCAGGGGCTCGCGGAGTGAGATTCGCCGTCGTCGGCGCAGGCGCGATCGGCGCGTATGTCGGCGCCGCGCTCGCCCGCGGCGGCGCCGACGTGACGCTGATCGCGCGGGGCCCGCATCTCGCCGCCATGCGCGAGCGCGGCGTGCAGGTGCTGTCGCCCCGCGGTGACTTCACTGCGCACCCCGTTGCGACCGACGACTTCGACGCCGTCTCCGAGGCCGAGGTCGTCTTCGTCGCGCTCAAGGCCTACAGCCTGCCCGAGCTCGCACCCCGGCTCGGGGCGGCGCTCGCACCGGGGGCGGCGACGATCTGGGCGCAGAACGGGATCCCGTGGTGGTACTTCCAGTCGCATCCCGGCGCGCTCGGCGAGACGGTGCTCGAGAGCGTCGACCCCGGCGGCGCGATCTCGCGTTCGATCCCGCGCGAGAGCGTGATCGGGACCGTCGTCTACTGCTCGACCGAGATCGTCGAGCCCGGTGTGATCCGCCACCTCGAGGGGACGCGCTTCCCGCTCGGGGAGCCCGATGGCTCGTCGAGCGACCGTTGCGCCCGCATCGCCGAGGCGTTCTCCGCCGGGGGGCTGAAGGCGCCGGTGGTGGAACGGCTGCGCGATCAGATCTGGCTCAAGCTGGTCGGCAACGTCGCCTTCAACCCGATCACGGCGCTCACCCGGGCGACGCTGGGCGAGCTGGGCGAGCTGCCCGAGATGGTCGAGCTGCTGCGGGGTGTCTTCGGCGAGTGCTCGGCGGTCGCGGAGCGGCTCGGCGTCGAGTTCCCGGTCTCGCTCGAGCGAAGGCTCGAGGCGGGCTTCGCCGTCGGCGACCACAAGACGTCGATGCTGCAGGACCTCGAGGCCGGGAAGCCGCTCGAGCTGGACTGCATGACCGGTGCGATCGTCGAACTGGCCGGGATGCTCGACGTCCCCGTGCCCCGCGCCCAGACCGTGCACGCGTGCGCGAAGCTGCTCGACCGCCTGTCGCGCACGCCCGCGGCCGTTCCCGGCCCGTAGCTCAGAGCGAGGGGCGGCGGGACTGGATCTCGGGCGTCGCGTCGAACAGCGCCTGCGCTGCTCGCAGCACGAGCGCCTCACTCCACTGCGGCCCGCTGAACTGCACGCCGACGGGGATGCCGTCCGGATCGAAGCCGGCGCGGAGGGCGCATGCCGGCAGGCCGCAGAGGTCCTGCGGGGTGGTATAGGGCATGACCAGGTCACGGAAGGTGATCTCGCGGCCGAGGTGCTCGCCCGACTCGCGCATCTCCGGCCACGGCTGTCCTGCGACGACAGGAGTCAGCAGCACGTCGCAGCCGCGAAAGGCGCGGCCGAAACCGGCGCGGGCGCGCTGCCGGTCGGCAGCGGCTGCGAGGTACTGCTCCACGGTCACCTCGAGCGCGGAGTCGACCCGGGCGAGCACGTCGGCGCCGTACTCGGAGCGGCGTGCGGGAAAGATACCGGCGCGGCGGTGGGCGTCGAGCGCCTCGGCGCGCTGGGTCGTGCCGAAGCTCGCGTAGATCAGCTTCGCCTCGGGCAGCGACACCTCGACGACGGATGCGCCGCCGTGCTCGACGGTCCGGACCGCTGCCTCGTAGGCGGCGCGCACGTCCGGGGCGAGCTCGACGAGGAGCAAGTCGGGGCACAGCCCCACCCTGAGGCCGGGAAAGCCGCGGCGCAGCTCCCCGGCGAGATCGCCGAGCGGGACGTCTCGAGTCGAAGGGTCGCCGTCGTCGACGCCCGCGATCGCGGTCAGGAGGAGCGCTGCGTCCGCAGGAGTCCGTGCCATCGGGCCCGGGTGGTCGAGCGTGGGGGCGAGCGGCCAGATGCCCCTGAGGCTGACCCTGCCGTAGGTGGGCTTCAGCCCGACGGTGCCGCAGAGGCTGGAAGGGACGCGGATCGAGCCCCCCGTGTCGCTGCCGAGCGCGAGCGGCAGCTCGCCCGCGGCGAGCGCGACGGCCGAGCCGCCGCTCGACCCGCCGGAGATGCGGTCGAGCGCCCAGGGATTGTGCGTCGATCCCATCAGCTCGTTGACGGAACTGATGCCCCAGGCGAACTCGTGCGTCTGCGTCTTGCCGACGAGGATCGCGCCGGCGGCTCGCGCCCGGCGCAGAGCCTCCGCGTCGGCCCCGGGCACGTGGCCGGCGAACATCGGCGAGCCGTACGCCGTGCGAACACCCTCGGAGTCGAACAGGTCCTTCACCCCGATCGGGACTCCCTCCAGGGGTCGCGCATCACCCCGGCGCCACGCCTCCTCCGCCGCGACGGCCTCGCCGCGGGCCCGTTCCAGGCAGAGGGTTGCGAAGGCGCCGACCCTCGAGTCGACCGCGTCGATGCGTGCCGCGATCGCCTCGAGCGACTCGACCGGCGAGACGCGCCGCGCGCGAAATTCGCCGAGCAGATCCTCGGCCCCGAGTTTCGTCAGGTCCCCCACCGACTTGATTCTTACAGTGCCGTCGGGTAGAAGAGCGAACTTCGATGAGGTGGCACGACCGATACCAGTGCGCCGTCACGATCTCGGTCGACTTCGACGCCGAGTCGCTCTGGAGCGGGACGTTCAAGCTGAACACGCCGAGCCCGCTCTCTCGCGGCGACTACGACATCCGTGCCGGCCTCCCCCGGATCCACGAGCTGCTCGACCGGCACGAGATCCCGGCGACGTTCATGGTGCCCGGCCAGGTCGCCCTCGAGCATCCCGACGCGTGCCGGGAGATCGTCGTCCGCGGGCGGCACGAGGTCGGCTACCACGGCGTCTTCCACGAGAGCGTCCTCGACATCCCGGTGGAGGAGGAGCGCGGCCTGATGAAGCGCGGCATCGACATCCTCGAGCAGGCCTTCGGCGAGACCCCCCGTGGCAATCGCTCCCCGCCGTTCGCGCTCGGCCCGAACACGGCCGACCTGCTCGAGGAGCTCGGCTTCGAGTACGACTCGAGCCTCTTCGGCCACGACGAGCCGTACCGGCCGCGTGTGCCGACGGTGGGCGGGCGCGAGCGCGACTTCGTCGAGCTACCGGTCAGCTGGGAGCTGGACGACGCCCCCTACTTCCTCTTCAGCTTCTTCCCGTACATGTCCGGCATGGCGACTCCGTCGCAGGTGCTCGAGATCTGGAAGTCGGAGTTCGAGGGCTCCTACCGGGCGGGAGGTTGCTTCCTGCTCGTCGTCCACCCGTTCTGCATCGGCCGCTACCCCCGGATCGCGATGCTCGACGAGCTGATCACCTGGATCAAGGGCTTCCCGGACGTCTGGTTCGGCCACCACCTCGACGTCGCCCGCGAGTGGCGCCGCTCGCACGAGGCGGCCGGAACCTGGGACACGTAGCGGGCGGCCGCCGGCCCCCTGCGAACTACGTGACGTTTGAGACAACGGAAGAGCAGGGTTTGCGGGTTCTACCCAATCCGTTTGTGACAATCCAGTAGGGTTCGCCGCGGTGCGTCGGGGCTCCATCTTCCAGCTGGTTTTGATCGGTGTGGTCGCGGGAGCGATCGCAACGGCTGTCGCCGTCTTCATCCCGTGGCTGCCGACGCCGGCCTCCCGCGAAGCCGGCCGGATCGACTTCGTCTACTGGTTCGCGACGGTGATCTCGCTGGTCATCTTCGCGATGGTGGTGGCGATCCTCGCCTACGCGATGATCAATTTCCGGGTCAAGGAGGGCGACCTCTCCGACGGCCCGCCCGTTCACGGAAACACGACGATCGAGATCATCTGGACCGTGATCCCGACCGTCCTGGTGATCGCGATCGCGATCGTCAGCGCGATCGTGCTCACGAAGGACAGCCACGCCGGCAAGAACCCTCTGGTCGTGAAGGTGTACGGCGAGCAGTTCGCCTGGCAGTTCGTCTACCCGAACGGGCAGAGCTTCGGGACGCTTCACCTCCCGGTCGACCGCGGCGTGAAGCTGCGGATCACCTCGAAGGACGTCATCCACTCCTTCTGGGTGCCCGAGTTCGCCCAGAAGCAGGACGCCGTCCCCGGCCAGTGGAACGACCTGGTGATCACACCCGATCGCGTCGGCACCTATCCCGTGATCTGCACCGAGCTGTGCGGGCTCGGCCATTCGCTGATGCGGAGCGAGGCGATCGTCCAGACGGCGGCCGACTACGCGAGCTGGTACGCCGGGACGAACGCGCCTGCTCCGCCGCCCGCCGCGGGCGGCTCGTCGAGCGCCGGCCCGGCCGTGTTCGCCGCCGGGGGCTGTGCCGCCTGCCACACCTTCAAGCCGATCGCGACCGCCAAGGGCACGATCGGGCCGTCGCTCGACAAGCTGAAGGAATCCGCCCAGACGGCGGGCCAGCCGCTCAACACCTTCATCGAGAAGTCGATCACCGACCCGAACGCCTATATCGCTCCGGGCTACCAGCCGAACGTGATGCCGCCGACGTTCGGCAGCACGCTCACCAAGGCCCAGCTGGACGCGCTCGTGCAGTATCTCGCGGACAACACGAACTGATCGGAAGCACCGGATGACAGACATCGCCCACGAGCACACGGATCCCCAGGGCTCGCACGCCCACCACGGCCCGCCCGCGAGCCCGACCGGGTTCCGACGCCTGACCGCGTCGGGCTGGCTGAGAGCCTTCTGGACGACTCCGCTCGTCGGCTTCGCCGGGCTCGGGCTCGTCTGCCTGATCCGCTGGGCGGCGCACTGGGACCCGATCTGGAAGAGCCAGCCGCTCGTCACGGTGGCGACGGTGACGTTCCCGATCGGCTTCCTGATCGGGATCGGCGCGTTCGACTACTGGGCCTACTACGTGTCGGGCAGGCCGACGCGTCCGGATGACCACTCCGGTCACGGAGCGCGCAAGTGGTCCGACTACTTCCGGCCCAACACCGACCACAAGGTGATCGGCGTCCAGTATCTCGTCACGACGATGGTCTTCTTCGTCATCGGCGGGTTCATGGCGATGCTGTTCCGTGCCGAGCTCGCCCGCCCGGGCGATCAGTACTTCAACCCCCAGACCTTCAACGTCCTCATCTCCGAGCACGCCGCTCTGATGATCTTCGCGGTCGTCGTGCCGGTCTTCGCCGGCCTGGGCAACTTCGTCATCCCGCTCATGATCGGCTCGGCCGACATGGCCTTCCCGCGTCTGAACGCGCTCTCCTACTGGCTGCTCCCGATCGGCGGCGTGGTCATGCTGTCCGGGATGATCACGCCCGGCGGCGGGCCCTCGGCCGGCTGGACGTGCTACGCCCCGCTCTGCTCGCACCAGCCGCTCGGGCAGATCTTCTTCAACATGGGCGTCCAGTGGGCGGGCGCAAGCAGCATCCTCACCGCTCTGAATTTCCTCGTGACGATCATCACGATGCGTGCCCCCGGCATGACCTTCTGGCGGATGCCGCTGCTCGTGTGGGCGAACTTCGCCACCTCGACGCTGGTCGTGCTCGCGACGCCGTTCATCGCCGGCTCGCAGTTCTTCGTCCTCTTCGACCGCGTCATGCACACGAACTTCTTCGAGACGGCGCAGGGCGGCTACGTGCTCGGGTACCAGCACGTCTTCTGGTTCTACTCCCATCCGGCCGTCTACATCATGGTGCTGCCCGGGTTCGGGATCATCTCCGAGGTGGTGTCGGTGATGTCTCGAAAACCGATCTTCGGCTACCGGTTGATGGCGCTGTCGCTGCTCGCCATCCTCATCCTCGGCTTCTCGGTCTGGGCCCACCACATGTTCGTCGCCGGCATGGCTCCCTGGCTGCGCATCCCGATGATGGTCACCACCCTGCTGATCGCGGTTCCGACCGGGATCAAGGTCTTCTCGTGGGTCGCCACGGTCTGGGACGGCAAGATCCACTTCAACACGCCCATGCTCTGGGCTGTCGGCTTCATCTCGATGTTCACGATCGGGGGCCTCTCCGGGATCTATCTCGGCTCGGTGCCGATCGACATCCATGCGAGCGACACCTACTTCATCGTCGCCCACCTCCACTACGTCCTCTTCGGCGGCTCGATCTTCACGGTCTTCGCCGGCATCTACTACTGGTTCCCGAAGATGACCGGGCGGATGTACAACGAGCGGCTCGGCAAGCTCCACTTCTGGCTGACGTTCATCGCCTTCAACCTGACGTTCTTCCCGATGCACTACATCGGGCTGCAGGGGATGCCGCGCCGCGTCGCCGACTACGCCGGGCGGTTCGCGGACATCAACCTGTTCATCTCGATCGCCTCGTTCGGCCTGGGTCTCTCGACCGTGATCTTCCTCTACAACATGATCTGGTCGTGGGCCCGCGGGCCGGTCGCCGGTGCGAACCCGTGGCGCGCGCTGACGCTCGAATGGCAGGTGAGCTCGCCGCCGCCGATCTTCAACTTCGACGAGATCCCGCAGGTGGTCGGCGGCCCGTACGAGTACGGTGTTCCGGGGGCTCGTCATGCGATCCTCGCGGCCGGCAAACCCGAACCGGTGACGGCAGACAGCTAGTGACTTGGCGCACATTCTCGTGATCGCAAACGAAACCGCGGCCTCGCCGGCATTGATCGACGCGCTCCGCGAGCGGGCGGCGGGCGCCGACGTGCACGTGACGGTGATCGCCCCGGTGAGCGAGCCACGCCACGGGTACGTCGTCTACCAGGACACCCGACGGGCGGCGGCGGGCCGTCGGCTCGAGAAGACCCTCGAGCTGCTCCGGGGCTCGTCGGTCCGCGCACAGGGATTCGTCGTCGAGACGAGCCCCGTTCAGGCTGCGAAGGATGCGCTCGAGCAACTCGAACCGGCGCCGGACGAGATCATCGTCTCCACGCATGGGCCGCAGCGCTCGAGCTGGCTTCGCCGGGACGTCGTCGAGGAGATCGGTCGCGCCGCCGGGGGCGTTCCCGTCCGGCACGTGATGGCTGCCGATGACGCGGCCGTCGCAGAGAAGAACGTGCTCGTCGTCGCGAACGAGACCGTCCTCTCGAGGGAGCTGCTCGACCGCGTCCGGGCCCGGTCGGCCGAAGGCCCGGCGAGCTTCCTGATCGTGGCGCCGCAGAGCGACGATCTCCAGCATCCCGAGGCCGACCGCCGCCTGCGCCGCGCGCTCTTCGAGCTGCGCTCGGAGGGGATCGACGCGCACGGCCAGGTCGTCCATCCGGACCCGTTCACCGCGGCCATGGAGGCGACCTACGACGAGCGGATCGACGAGATCATCGTCTCGACCTTTCCGAGCGCCCGCTCGGGCTGGCTGCGCCGCGACCTGATCGAGCGCCTGCGCGGCGAGTCCGGGCTCCCGGTCGAGCACATCGTCTCGGAGGAGGGCGAATGACCGCGCACGCCGAGCCGCATCCCGGCGGCCACGCCCATCACGGGAACGCGAACGAGCACCCGCCGCCGATCCACTTCAGCTCCCGGATCAACCCGGCGATCGTCGGCATCTTCCTCTTCATCGGGTCGGAGATCATGCTTTTCGGCTCGTTCTTCACCGTCTACTTCTTCGACCGGGTCGTCAACAGCCACGCCCATCCGGGCCCGTGGCCGCCCTACATCCCGGGGACGCACACGCAGTGGGAGCGGCCGTGGTTCGTCGCGCTGATCAACACCTGCATCCTCGTCACCTCGAGCTTCAGCATGCACTGGGCGACGACGTCGATCAAGAAGGGGAACCGTGCCGGGCTCTGCGCGGGGATGGTGCTGACCCTCCTGCTCGGCACGACCTTCCTGCTCACGCAGGTGATCGAGTACCATCGGATCGGCTTCAACACCGGCGACTCGTCGTTTGCGGCGACGTTCTTCGGTCTCACCGGCCTGCATGGAGTCCACGTCTTCGTCGGTCTGACCATCTTGCTGGCGATGACGGTTCGGTCGTTCCGCGGGCACTTCTCCCCCGAGCATCACCACGGTCTCGAGGTGGGCGGCATCTACTGGCATTTCGTCGACGTGATGTGGATCGTCGTGTACGTCACGGTCTACATTCTGTAAGACTGCCTTCGGCAGGATGCGGAACCCGTTCCGTACCGAGGAAGCAGCATTTCGCCTCGTCTGGCTGACGATCGGCTACTTCGCGCTGATCGTGATCGGCGCGCTGATCAACCGCTGGGCCGGCCTGGCCGTGTTCCTGCTCGAGACGGGAGCCCTACTCTCGTGGTGGCTGACGTCGCGGGGCGAGGGCGAAGAGCCGGTCCGCCAGGTGTCCGGCTCGCATCCGCCCGGCGGGCGACGGCTGCTCGTCGTTGCCAACGAGACCGTCGGCGGCGCGGAGCTGCTCGCCGAGCTGAAGCGGCGTGGATCGGGTGAGGGGACGGAGGTGCTGGTGGTCACGCCGGCGCTGAACTCGCCGCTGCGCCACTGGGTCTCAGACGAGGACGGCGCGCGTACGGCCGCGAACGAGCGGCTCGCGGCCTCGCTCGACGTGATGCGCGCGGCCGGCATCGACGCCAGGGGCGAGATCGGCGACGCCGACCCGCTCCAGGCGATCGCAGACGCGCTCCGGACGTTCGTGCCGGACGAGCTGGTGATCTCGACGCATCCCGAGGGCCGGTCGAACTGGCTCGAGCGCGGTGTCGTGGCCGGTGCGGAGGCACGGTTCGACGTCCCCGTCACACATGTGGTCGTCGACCTCGGCGCGCCGTCCGGGATGCGCTAGTGCGGCGTCTCCCAACGTTTCACTCGAAACCGGCCTTCGTGACGCCGCACTTTCCCGGCCGCTGCGCGGCCGGGATGATCTTTCGCCTCCTGGCGCCCTCCGGCCCGTACCCCAGGCTTCCGACCGCCTGCGCCGGCCTCTGTCCCAGACAAAGAACAACGGCCGCGAAGCGGCCGCAGCGGCCTCGCACGCCCGCGTTTCGGATCAAAGGTTACGAGAGGCCGCGCTAGCTGCCGGCTGCGGTGACGCCGCAGGCCGGCTTCGCGGCGCACTTCGCGACGTAGACCGAGACGTCGCGGGCCTGCTGGCCGTGCAAGAGGTTCGCGGTCATGCCCGGGCTGCCCGTGCCGGTGTTCGTGGTCGGGTAGGCGATCTGCCCGCGTACGACGTCCGCGATCGTCGAGAGCTGGAACCCCTGCTGCTTGTCGGGCCCGAATGCGTCGTCGAGGTTCGGCCCGATGGTGCCGCTGGTCTTGGCGTCGGCCAGCGTGTGGCAGGCGCCGCACTTCTGGACGAACAGCGCCTTGCCGGCCGCGGGATTCCCCGAGTTGGGATCGATCCGGCCGACGGCGCCGCACCCGGCGGCGAGGACCGCAGTCGCGGCGAGAGCTGTCACGATTGCTGCGCGCAAGTGTCGAGGCGGAAGTTGTCGGATTCGCAGTCGGTTTCGGGGCGGTCTGGCGGTTTCGTGGCGCTCCGGTCTACGCCGTGCACGCCTGAGAGAGCACCGAGCACGACCCGGGGGAGTCTAGCCGCGGCCACTTCGGCGCGTGACGTGAACCGCCCGCCGCGCCTACTTCTTCCCGATCGTCCCCGACCCGGCGGTTGCCTTCTGCTGCGCCTCGAGCTGTTTCAGCGTCTGCCTGGCGGTGGGTGCCTGCGAGTCGGCCGGGGCGAGCTTGAGGAACGCCTTGTACGCGGTGATCGCGGTCGCTGCGTCGCCCGCGTCCTGTGCGGCCTGGGCGAGCGAGTACTGGGTGACCGCGTCCTTCGGGTTGAGCGCCACGAGCTTCTTGTAGACGCCCAGCCGCTGGTTCAGGTAGCCGATCACCTTCGAATAGGCGTTGTTCGTGCTGCCGCTCGTCTCGGCTGCGACGGCGGTCGTGATCGGGTTCGGGACCGACGCGAGCGCGTTCGCGAGGGGGGAGCTCGACTTGGGTGCCACCAGCGGGCCCGGTGCAAGCGCCTGGTCGCGTGCGAGGAGGTTCTGGTAGACGGTGTTCCAGTCGGTCGCGCGGCGGATGTCGATGCCCGCGAGCTCGCGCAGGGCGCCCTCGTCCTTCGGCTTGAGCGTCGTGTACTGGTCGAGCGCGGCGATCGCCTCGTCGTCCTTGTTCTGCTGCTCGAGCTTGGTCGCGTAGTCGCGCCAGGCCTTCGCGCTCTTCGGATGTTCGACTGTCTGCTTCTGGAGCGCCGAGAGGGACGAGCCGGTGGACGAGCTGCCGCTGAAGAAGTTCTGGAGGACGTCGCTGATCCCGGTCGAGCCCGAGCCGACGCCGAAGATCACGAAGCTGACCGCGAACACCGCGGCGAGAAGGACGAACACCCACTTGGCGTGGGCGCGGAGCCGTCCGAAGAACAGCTGCTCCTCCCAGCGAGGGCGCGAGGGACGCTTCGCGCTCGCGTTCGTCTGGGTTACGCGAGCATTCGCCGGCGGGCGGCGCTTGCGGTGCTGCGTACCTCGGGCCACGCGGTCTCTCCTTGGCGGTAGCGGGTCTTGCCGTCGACGATCGTCTCGAGAACGCCGCCCGGCGAGCCGCCGAAAACGGCGGCGACGGACGGGTCTTCAACGGGATCGTACGGGCTTCCCGCCGGTGTGACGACGGTTAGGTCGGCTCGCTTGCCCGGGGTGAGGCTGCCGAGCTCCCCGTCCAGGCCGAGCGCGCGGGCCGAATCGAGCGTCGCGAGCCTGAGCGCATCCGCCGCGTCGAGCACGTCCGGGCGCCGCTCCCTTGCTCGCGCGCCCGCGACAGCGGCTCTCAGCTCGTCCCACGGGTCGAAGGACGGCGTCGAGGCGGGCGAGTCGGTGCCGAGGCCGACCCGCACCCCGGCTGCCCGCAAGGCCGTCAGCGGAGCGATCCCGCAGCCGAGCAGGGCGTTGGAGCGCGGGCAGTGGGCGACCGGGACGTCTCGCGCCGCGAGCAGCGCGATCTCGCCGGCGTCGACGTCGACGCAGTGGGCGCAGAGAAGCGTCGGGCCGAGCACGTCGGCGAGCATTCCGACGCTGCGGGCGCCGGTCGGCTCGATCAGGATGCCGCGCCCGGCCGCGAGCGGGCCGGTGCCGTGCACGAGCCACTCGTTTTCGTTCGCGCTCTCGGCAAGATGCGTCCCGACGGGGATCCCGAGCGAGAGGCTCCAGCGGTAGACCTCGAGCGAGCAGGTATAGGGCGCGTGCGGCGAGACGCCGACCCGGACGAGGTCGCTCTCCTCGACCCGTGCGCGCAGCTCCGCGAAGCGCTCCGCGGCTGCGGCGGGGTCGGAGCCGAACACCTCGAGGTAGACGATCGCCCGCAGGCCGAGCTCGTTGGCGGCCGCAGCCGCGGCTGCCGAGAAGCTGTAGTCGGCCGTCGTGGTGATCCCGGCTGCGAGCGAGTCGGCCGCGCCGCGGCGCGCGATCGCAACCATCTCGTCGTAGGCGAGCGCCTGCTTGCGGGCAATGTGCGTCGCGAGCCAGGCGCCGAACGGCTGCCCGTCGCCGAAGCCCGCGTAGACGGAGTACTCGAGGTGAGAGTGGGCGTTGACGATCCCGGGGACGATGGTCGCCCCGTCGTGGTGCCGCTCGGCCCGTCCCGTTCCCACCTCGACGATCCGCCCGTCGTCCCAGGCGACGAACGCATCTTTCAGAGGCGGGCCGTCGACCGGGAGCACCCAGTCGGCGGAGATGGCGTCGGTCACGTCTCCAGCGCGGCGGCCCCGAGCCTGCGGGCCCGGCGGTCGAGCAGCGCGCAGAGCCAGATCGACCCTTCGTACAGGACGAACAGCGGCACCGCCTGGAGCGTCGTCGTCACCGGGTCGACGCTCGGCGCCACGGCCATCCCGACCACGCCGCAGGCGAAGTAGCCGACCCGCCGGTTCTTCCGGAGCTTGTCCGTGGTCAGGATCCCGAGCCTGGTCAGCCCGACCATGAACACCGGCAGCTCGAAGACGAGCATCATCGCGAGCAGGACGTGCACGCAGAAGCCGAGGTACGCCTTCGCCTGAGGGAGGTAGTGGAGCTGCTTCGAGTTGTAGTTCGTCAGGAACTTCAGGGCGGCCGGCAGCACGACGAAGTACCCGAACGCAAGTCCGCCGACCGCGAGCACCCAGGCGAGACCGACGAGCCAGCGCATCAGACGTGCCGCCGACTGCTCGACAGCCGGGATGAAGAACGACCAGACCTGCCAGAAGACGATCGGGAGGGCTAGCGCGAAGCCGAAGTAGACGGCGATCCACAGCGTCGTCGTGAAGCCCTCGATCGGGCTCAGGTAATAGAGGTTCCGGTACTTCCTGGGGAGGTCGGCTTCGAGCCAGCGGATCAGGTGCGAATGGATCGCGAACCCGATCACCGCTCCGATCGAGATCGCTCCGATGACGACGAAGATCCGCCCGCGGAGCTCCTCGAGATGCTCGACGAGCGACGCCTCCTCGCCGTGATCGAGGCGACGCGGAAGCCTGAGCCGCCGCAACCCCTTCGCCCCTCTCCGAGCCCGTTAGGAGACGGACTCGGTTTCGCGCTCGGGCTCGGAAGGCGCGGCCGAAGCAGCTTCCTCCTGAACCGGAGGCGCAGAGGCTGCCGGCGTCGGTGCCGGTGGCGGCAACTCCGACCGGGTCTCGACCTTGTCGTTGTCGTTGCCGGTGACGGAGTCCTTGAACTCACGCATGCCGACACCGAGCGAACGGCCGATCTCCGGAAGCCGCTTGGCTCCGAACAGGAGCAAGGCGAGCAGCAGGAGGAAAATCAGATGAGTTGGTGTGAGTAGTCCAGATCCCATGGAAATGATCGTACCAGACCCTTACCGCGGGCCCGTCGGGCCCCCGGGAGGGCGATCCGTCAGGGAGCGGGGTTCGTCTCCGGGGCCGCCTCGGCGGCGCTCTCGGGCGCGGCGGCAGCCGGGCCGGCCAGGTCCTTGACCGCGCCGACCGACTCCTGCACGTCCTTGACGCCGGGCACGACCGCCCCGGCGACGCTGGCCGGCGTCGCGGCGCTCGTGACCTGCTGAACGCCGTTGACCGCATCCTTGACCTCCGTCAGCCCGCTGACGGAGTCCTTGAACTCGCGCATGCCCTGACCCAGACCCCGGCCGATCTCCGGCAGGCGCTTCGCCCCGAAGAGCAGCACTGCCAGCAGCATCAGGAAGATCACGTGCGTCGGTTGCAGCAGCCCTGATCCCATCTGGAGAGGATCGTACCACGGCCCGAGCCGTGGCTGCCGTCGGCGAGTCGAGCTGCGATCGAGGCTGCGATCGAGGCTGCGATCGAGGCTGCGATCGAGGCTGCGATCGAGGCTGCGGGCCCCGCGGACGGCGACTCCCGGTTACCATGGGTGTTCCTTGCGGTCGGGTGGGGTACCCGCCGCCGTTGTTCGGAGGAGCGACTCTCTTGTCCTTACTGGAACTGAAGAACCTGCACGTTGCGCTCGAAGACGGCACCGAGATCGTCAAGGGCGTCGACCTCGCCGTGGACACGAACGAGGTGCACGCGATCATGGGCCCGAACGGATCGGGAAAGTCGACGCTCTCGTACGCGATTGCCGGTCATCCGGCCTACCAGGTCACCGAGGGTCAGATCCTGCTCGACTCCGAGGACATCACCGAGGCGCCCGCCGACGAGCGCGCCAAGAAGGGGCTGTTCCTCGCGTTCCAGTATCCGCACGCGATTCCGGGCGTCCGGGTGACGGACTTCCTGCGCACGGCGATCAATTCGACCCGCAAGTCGAGGGCGGGAGGCGTCGACGATCCCGTGCCGGTGAGGGAGTTCCGCGACGAGCTGTTCAAGCAGATGGACCGGCTCAAGGTCTCGCGCGAGCTCGCGTCCCGCTACCTCAACGACGGCTTCTCCGGGGGCGAGAAGAAACGGGTCGAGATCCTGCAGATGGCAATGCTGAAGCCGCGGATCGCCGTCCTCGACGAGACGGATTCCGGCCTCGACATCGACGCGCTCAAGGTCGTCGCGGGTGGCGTCCAGGAGCTCGTCGGGCCCGGCATGGGCGCACTGGTGATCACGCACTACAAGCGGATCCTCAATTACATCCAACCGGACCATGTTCACGTATTCGTCGATGGAAGGATCGTCGAATCCGGGGGCCCGGAGCTCGCAGATAGACTTGAGGAGTTCGGGTATGAGCAGTGGGGCGCCCAAGCCGGCGACGGCTCGAACGGACATGCAAGCCAGGATGCAAGCCAGGATGGGAGTGAGTAGCTGATGGCGCAGACCGAGAACGAGATCGTCCAGGAGATCGGTTCCGACTACGCGGACAAGTACGGGTTCCATACCTCCGACACACCCGAGGACTACTTCTTCAAGTCCGGGCGCGGCCTCTCGCACGAGCTGGTCGAGATGCTCTCCGAGCACAAGCAGGAGCCCGACTGGATGCGCAAGTTCCGGCACAAGTCGCTCGACTACTTCCTGGCGCGCCCGCTTCCGAGCTGGGGCGGCGACGTCTCGGGCATCGACTTCGAGAACATCTACTACTACATCAAGCCGACCGAGAAGCAGGCGGACTCCTGGGAGGACCTGCCGGCCGACATCAAGGACACCTGGGACAAGCTGGGTATCCCCGAGGCGGAGAAGAAGTACCTCGCCGGGGTCGGCGCGCAGTACGAGTCCGAGGTCGTCTACCACAAGATCCAGGAGGACCTCTCGAAGCAGGGGGTGCTCTTCCTCGACATGGACTCGGGGCTGCGCGAGCACGAGGAGATCGTCAAGCGCTACTTCGGGACGATCATCCCGCAGAACGACAACAAGTTCGCGGCCCTGAACAGCGCCGTCTGGTCGGGCGGCTCCTTCATCTACGTGCCGCCGGGGGTCAAGATCGAGCTGCCGCTCCAGGCCTATTTCCGGATCAATGCCGAGAACATGGGCCAGTTCGAGCGCACGCTGATCATCGTCGACGAGGGCGCCTACGTGCACTACGTCGAGGGCTGCACCGCGCCCATCTACTCGAGCGACTCGCTTCACAGCGCGGTCGTCGAGATCGTCGTCAACAAGGGCGGCCGCTGCCGCTACACGACCATCCAGAACTGGTCGAACAATGTCTACAACCTCGTCACCAAGCGCGCCGTAGCCCACGAGGACGCGACGATGGAATGGGTCGACGGGAACCTCGGCTCGAAGCTGACGATGAAGTACCCGGCGATCTGGCTGATGGGCGACCGGGCGCACGGCGAGGTGCTGTCGATCGCGTTCGCCGGCGCGGGTCAGCACCAGGACGCCGGCGGCAAGTGCGTTCACATCGGCAAGGACACGACGTCGGTGATCACGTCGAAGTCGATCTCGAAGAACGGGGGCCGGGCCGGCTACCGGGGCCTGCTCCAGGTCGCGAAAGGCGCGACGGGCTCGAGGTCGAAGGTCGTCTGCGACGCGCTGATCCTCGACGAGGACTCGCGCTCGGACACCTACCCGTACATCGACATCGACGAGAACGAGGTCGACATCGGGCACGAGGCGACCGTCTCGAAGATCGGCGAGGAGCAGCTCTTCTACCTGATGTCGCGCGGCCTGAGCGAGTCGCAGGCGAGCGCGATGGTCGTCTCGGGCTTCGTCGAGCCGATTACGAAGGAGCTCCCGCTCGAGTACTCGATCGAGATGAACCGCCTGATCGAGCTCCAGATGGAGGGCTCCGTTGGCTGAGAAGGACGCTGTTGGCTAACGCCGAGGCGGCGGCCCGCTACGCGGAGCTGCCGGTTCCGACCACAACCGAGGAGGCGTGGCGCTTCACCGACCTGCGCGGCTTCGATCCGGACGCATTCACGCACGGGTCGGACGCCTCGGTGTCGGAAACGGAGGCATCGCGGTTTCTCGACCTCGATGTCGCCGGGATGGCGGTCGTCTCCGAGACGGGGATCGAGATCGCCCGCGCCCCGGAGGGGATTCGCTTCGAGGCGCTCGACGAGAGCGACCCGCGGCTCTACTCGCTCGTCGGGTGGAAGGAGAAGTTCGCCGCGCACAACGCGGCGGTCTGGAAGCACGGCCTGCTCGTCCACGTTCCGAAGGGCGTCGTGCTCGAGCGGCCGCTCTACGTCCGGATCGCGAGCTCGGTCGAGGGCGGGGCGCTCTTCTGGCGTCTGCTCGTCGTGGCCGAGGAGCAGTCGCGGTTCACGCTGATCGAGGAGTACGCCTCGGCCGCCCCCGACGTGCGCGCCTACACGAACGTCGCAGCGGAGCTGTTCGTCGAGCAGGCCGCGAAGCTCGAGTACGTCTCGATCCAGAACCTGTCGCAGGAGACGTGGCACTTCGCCACGCACCATGCCCGGGTCGAGCGCGACGCCGAGCTCGACTGGGTCGCGGGCGGCTTCGGCTCGAAGAAGGGGAAGATCCGGATCCAGAACGACCTCAACGGCCCCGGCGCCACCTCGCGCGTCACCGGCGCGTACTTCGCCGACGGGACGCAGCACCTCGACTACGACACCTTCCAGGAACACATCGCGCCGTCGACCGAGTCCGACTTCGCCTTCAAGGGGGCCCTCCGCGGCTCGGCCCACGCCGTCTGGCGCGGCATGATCCGCGTCGAGGAGGACGCGCAGAAGACGAATGCCTACCAGGAGAACCGCAACCTGCTCCTCTCGGACACGGCGCACGCCGACTCGATCCCGGGCCTCGAGATCATGGCGAACGACGTTCGCTGCACCCACGGCGCCACGATCGGCCGGGTCAATCGCGAAGAGCTCTTCTACGCGATGGCGCGCGGGCTCTCGCGCGGCGAGGCCGAGCGCCTGATCGTGCGCGGCTTCTTCCAGGATATCCTCGACCGGATCGAGCTCGAGCCGGTCCGGGATGCGCTCGGCGCCGCCCTCGAGGCGCGCATCCCCCAGGCCTAGCGGCTTCCAGCCGGGCCGTGAGGGGCCCTCAGCCCGTTGCCGCCGCGGGGTGCGGCGGGGTCGGGTGGATGCCCTTCTGCAACGTCGGGTAGCCGCAGGCGGGCGCGATCAGGACGCCGCCCTCGTCCTGGACCTGCCCGAAGCGGTGCATCTGGGTGCCGTTCGGGTGTGTGTAGATGTCCACCGAGAGGATGCGGTCGACCTGCTTGCGCCGGACGAAGCCGAGGATCTCGGGGACGGTCGGGTTCTCGGTCGTGTAGGTGAGCTTGCGAATGAGGGGGTCTGCCAGGTTCGCGGGCGGCGGGTCCGGCAGGAGGTAGCCCTCGGCCATCCGGAACCAGAACCCCGTCTCGGCCTGCCAGAGCATCGAGTTGCCCCAGAAGCCGAACGGGAAGATCGCGACGTTCTCGTTGCGCTGGATGCACGCGGTCTTGTAGGTGCCGTCGGTGAAGAACGCCCAGCGCTCGGGATGCATCCGGTAGTCGGCGCGCCACACCGCCGGCACGAGCGCCGCCACGGCGAGGAGCGGCAGCGCCCACGACGTCCAGCCGCGGCGCGAAGCCGTCCAGATCGCCACGATCACCGCCGCCGCGAGCGAGCAGAAGAGCGCGATCCGCACGGGCAGGACGTTGTCGAAGACCGGCGCGCGGGCGACGAGGCTCCACGGGAGCCAGAGGCGGACCCTTCCCCTCACCGCGACGCCCGTGCCGAGCGTGACGAGCGCCGCCGTTCCCAGCAGGGCGAGCAGGAGCCGCGTCGTCGCCGAGCGCCACGTCCGGATCCCGTGCCAGGCGACGATCGCCAGGGTTGGAAGGCCGAGATAGGCGCCGCGCTCGGCGTCGCCGCCCCGGAAGTGCACCGAGATGCTGCCGAACCACGAGCCGCCGAGTACCGAGCCGCCGAGTGCGATCAGGTGCGTCGGGACGACGAAGTTGAGCAGGTCGCCGTCGAAGTCGGCCGGGTCGTTGATCGACTGGCCGGAGAAGCCGAGCAGCGCGTAAGACGGCGAGCGGGCCGGCGATCACGGCGCCGAGCGCGTAGGCGCCCGCAAGCGGCCGGACGAGCCCGCGCAGGCGGGGACGCGCGCTCGCGACCAGCCCGTAGGCCAGCGCGATCCCGCCGATCAGCGCGAGCGTGACCGTGAACAGGACCTCGGTCGAGATCCACACCTGGAGCCCGATCAGCACTCCCAGCCGCCACACGAGCCCCCGCCCGTCGATCTCGCCCTGGACGCGGCGGATGACGGCGAGCGCGACGAGCGGCACGAGGAAGACCGCCGTCATGTGCAGGTGCCCGAGCTCCTGGCCCAGCTCGTAGCTCGAGAACCCGAACAGGTAGCCGCCGACGAGGCCGGACCGGAGCGAGCCGGTCAGGTGCCGGCAGAGGAGGTACGCCGTCCACGCCGTCAGCGCCGGCGCCAGCATCGCGGCGACGTTGTACGAGACGACCGGGCCGAACAGTGCCGTCAGGGGCCAGAACGCGAACGCCAGGCCGGGAACGGTCGTCGTCCAGGCGAGGTTGACCCCGTCCGGCGCGTAGACCGCATGCGTGAAGAACGGGTTCTGCCACGTCTCGACGGCATGCGGCCACCACGCGAACGCCCAGATGAAGATCTGCGGGTCGCGGCCCGAGCCGAGGATGTAGCGCCCGGGGTGGGGCACGAGCCGCCAGCCGAAATATCCGAAGGCGACCGCCACGTAGCCGAGGAGGACGAGGGTGTTCGTCCGTGCTCGGCGCGACACGCGCCGATCCTATGCGCGGACGAGCGGCTTGTACCTGATCCGGTGAGGCTCGAGCGCCTCGGCGCCCCTCGTCTCGGTCACCCAGTCGACGTACTCGCCCCAACCGCCCTCGAACCACGTCACCTGCGAGTCGCCCTCGAAGGCGAGGATGTGGGTCGCGACCCGGTCGAGGAACCAGCGGTCGTGGGTGATCAGGACGGCGCAGCCGGCGAAGTCGAGCAGCGCCTCCTCGAGCGCCCGCAGCGTGTCGACGTCGAGGTCGTTCGTCGGCTCGTCGAGCAGCAGCACGTTGCCGCCGCTCCGCAGCAGCTTGGCGAGATGGACCCGGTTGCGCTCTCCGCCGGAGAGCTGCGCGACCGGCTTTTGCTGGTCACCGCCGCGGAAGTTGAACCAGCTGACGTACTGGCGCGAGTTGACCTCGCGCCGTCCCAGCTCGATCGTGTCGTGGCCGGCGCTGATCTCCTGCCAGACGGTCTTCTTCGGGTCGAGGGCGGCCCGCGACTGATCGACGTAGGAGAGCTGCACCGTGTCCCCGAGCCGGACCGAGCCTGCATCGGGCTGCTCCTCGCCGGTGATCAGCCGGAAGAGCGTCGTCTTGCCGGCGCCGTTTGGCCCGATCACGCCGACGATCCCGGCCGGCGGCAGCGAGAAGGTCAGGTGCTCGAACAGGAGGCGGTCGTCGTAGCCTTTGCTCAGCCCGTTTGCCTCGATCACGACGTCGCCGAGGCGCGGGCCGGGCGGGATGTGGATCTCGACACGGTCGAGCTTGACGCGTTCCTCCTCGGCGAGCAGTTTCTCATAGGCGCCGAGCCGCGCCTTCGACTTGGCGTGGCGCGCGCGGGGGCTCATCTGCACCCACTCGAGCTCGCGCGCGAGCGTGCGCCTGCGGGCCGACTCCTGCTTCTCCTCGACCGCGAGCCTCGCCTGCTTCTGCTCGAGCCAGGAGGAGTAGTTGCCCTGGAAGGGGATGCCACGGCCCCGGTCGAGCTCGAGGATCCAGCCGGCGACGTTGTCCAGGAAGTAGCGGTCGTGGGTGACCGCGATCACCGCTCCCTTGTAGCCGGCGAGGAAGCGCTCGAGCCAGTAGACCGACTCGGCGTCGAGGTGGTTCGTCGGCTCGTCGAGGAGGAGCAGGTCGGGGGCCGAGAGGAGCAGCCGGCAGAGCGCCACCCGTCGGCGCTCGCCACCGGAGAGGGTGCTCACGTCGCGGTCGCCGTCGGGCAGGCGGAGCGCGTCCATTGCCCGGTCGAGTGTCGCGTCCAGCGACCAGGCGTCGCGCCGGTCGATCTCGTCCTGGACGGTCGCCTGCTGCCCGAGCAGGGTGTCGTAGTCGGCGTCCGGCTCGGCGAACGCGGCCGAGATCGCGTTGAACCGGTCGAGCAAATCGCGCAGCTCGCGGACGCCGTCCTCGACGTTTCCGCGCACGTCCCGCGCGGGGTCGAGCTCGGGCTCCTGCTCGAGCAGGCCGACCGTCGCGCCCGGCGCCAGCTGTGCCTCGCCGCTCGAGGTCTCCTCGCGGCCGGCCATGATCCGCAGCAGCGTCGACTTCCCGGCCCCGTTCGGCCCGAGCACCCCGATCTTCGCCCCGTGGAAGAACGAGAGCGAGATGTTCCCCAGCACCTGCCTGTCCGGGCCGTAGAACTTGTCTGCGCGGTACATCGAGTAGACGAAGTCGCTCATCGCGGGCCCACGATAGTCGGCTGCGGCCGCCCGACCGCCCGCGAAGGAGGCTGGGTACAGTTGGTGCATGGCCGTCAAGGTCCCCCCGGCGCTCGACGCCGCAAAGCTCCGCGCAGACTTCCCGATCTTCGAGCAGACCTTCCACGGGAAGCCGCTCGCCTACCTGAACTCGGCGGCGACCTCGCAGAAGCCGCGCGAGGTCCTCGATGCGATGACGGAGTTCTACGAGACGTCGTACTCGAACGTCCACCGCGGTGTTTATGCCCTCGGCGAGCGGGCGACCGCCGGCCTCGAGGGGGCGCGCGAGAAGGTGCGCGCCTTCGTTAACGCCCCCACCGAGCGGGAGATCATCTTCGTCCGCAACGCGACCGAGGCGCTCAACCTCGTCGCCTACGCCTACGGGCTCGCACGGCTCGGCCCCGGCGATGTCGTGCTCGCGACCCAGCTCGAGCACCACTCGAACTTCGTCCCGTGGCAGTACGTTGCCAACCGCACGGGCGCCGACTTCAGGGTTATCCCGATCGACGACGCGGGCGACCTGCTGCTCGACGAGGTCTCCGGGATCGAGAACGTCAAGGTCGTCGCCGCCAACGTCGTCTCGAACTCGCTGGGCACGATCGGCGACACGCAGCGGCTCGCCGCCTGGGCTCACGAGCGCGGCTCGATCCTCTGCTGCGACGCCGCGCAGGCCGCGCCGCACGTCGGGCTCGACGTGCAGGCGCTCGGGGCCGACTTCATTGCCGTCTCGGGTCACAAGATGCTGGGGCCGAGCGGGATCGGGTTCCTCTGGGGCCGCAGCGAGCTCCTGCTCGAGATGGAGCCGTTCCTGCTCGGCGGCCACATGATCCGCAACGTCGGCGACGAGAGGACGACCTGGGGCGAGCTGCCGTCGAAGTTCGAGGCGGGGACGTCGCCGGTCGCGGAGGCGGTCGGCCTCGGCGCCGCGATCGACTACCTCGAGGCGGTCGGTCTCGAGGCGATCGAGGCGCACGAGCACGCCCTGGCGGCGTATGCGCTCGACCTGCTCGGCGAGATCCCCGGAATCACCCTCTACGGCCCCCCTGCCGACCGGCGCGCCGGGATCGTGATGTTCAACGTCGATGGTGTCCACCCGCACGACATGGCCCAGATCCTCGATCTCGACGGGATCGCGATCCGTGCCGGCCACCACTGCTGCCAGCCGCTGATGCGCAAGCTCGGCGTGGCCGCGACGAACCGCGCGAGCTTCTACCTCTACACGGTGCGCGAGGAGATCGACCGGCTGGCGGCGGGCATCCGCAAGGCCAGAGAGCTGATGACGTGACCGTCCAGCGGGAGGGCGACCGGTGAGCGAGTTCGACGATCTCTATCGCGAAGTCATCCTCGACCATTACAAGAATCCGCGCAACTACGGGCTGCTGGAGCCTCATGACGCGCAGGCGGAGGGGCAGAACCCGCTCTGCGGCGACGAGGTGACGGTCTCGCTCAGGTTCGGCGCCGACGGCGAGACGATCGAGGAGGTCGGCTTCGAAGGACGCGGCTGCGCGATCTCGCAGGCCGCGACCTCGATGCTCTCCGACATCGTGCTGGGGAAGACCGCGACTCAGGTGGCGGCCCTGCCGAAGGAGGAGCTGCTCGACGAGATCGGGATCCCGCTCACACCGGTGCGGATGAAATGCGCGATCCTCGGCCTCGGGGTCGTCAAGGTCGCGCTCAACCGGGCGAAGGGGACGCCGCTCCCCGACGAGTGGCAGGGACTCGAGATTGAGTGAGATCCCGGTCGCTCCGCTGGCCGAGCTGCCGCCGGGGACGATGAAGCTGATCGAGCGCGAGCCGGACCGGATCGGCGTCTACAACTGCGAGGGCGAGCTCCTCGCGATCGAGGACCGCTGCACCCACGACGACGGGCCCCTCTGCCTCGGCGCCTGGGATTCCGAGGAGTGCACGGTTGTCTGCCCGCGGCACGGTGCGAGCTTCGACCTGAAGACGGGGCGGGCGCTCTCGCTGCCCGCGTATCTGCCTGCCCGGACCTTCCCGGTGCGGGTCGCCGACGGGATCGTCGTCGTCGACGTTGACCCCTGACGCGGTCATCCGCTGCTGGGCGACGGCCGACCCGGTCTACGTGGCCTACCACGACGAGGAATGGGGCCGGCCCGTCCGCGACGAGCGGGGGATCTACGAGCGGCTGTGCCTCGAGGGCTTCCAGTCGGGGCTCTCCTGGCTGACGATCCTGCGCAAGCGCGAAGGGTTCAGGGCGGCGTTCGCGGGCTTCGATCCCGACCGCGTCTCGGCGTTCGGGGAAGCTGATGTCGAGCGGCTCCTTGCTGACGCCTCGATCGTCCGCCACCGCGGCAAGATCGAGGCCGCGATCGGCAACGCGTGCGCGACGGTGGCGCTGCGCGCGTCGGGCGAGCCGCTGCACGAGCTGTTCGCAGCTTTCACCGCACCGACCGCGGCCGCTCCGCGCTCCCCGGCCGACTGGCCTGCCGCGACGCCGGAGTCGACGGCGCTCGCGCAGCGGCTCCGGCGTGAAGGGTTTCGGTTCGTCGGGCCGACGACCGTGTACGCGGCCATGCAGGCATGCGGTGTCGTGAACGACCATCTGGCCGGCTGTTGGGTGCGCGAGGACGTCGAGCGGGAGCGTGCCCGCTGATGCTCGACGAGCGGGTCCGCCGCGTGCTGTCGCGGCTCGAGCAGCAGGAGGAGCGTCGCGAGGCCGAGCGGCGCCCGCTGGACGAGCGATCGCTGCAGATCGCCTCGACGAGCGGGGCCCTCCTCTTCGCGCTCTGCGCGGGGCGGCCGGGGTGCAGGGTGCTCGAGATCGGGGGCTCCGAGGGCTATTCCACGATCTGGCTGGGCGCGGCCGCCCGGCTGCACGGGGGGCGCGTCACCTCGCTCGAGGCCAACCCGGCAAAGCTGGAGGCGTCGGCGCGCAACATCGCCGAGGCGGGCCTCGACGGCTGGGTCGACGTGGTCCCCGGCGATGCCTTCGAGACCCTGGCCCGGCTCGACGGCCCGTACGACCTCGTTTTCCTCGACGCGTGGAAGGACGACTACGAGGGGCTGTTCGGGCTCGCGCGCGCACGGGTGGGGCCGGGCGCGGTGCTGGTGGCCGACAACGTGCTCTCGCACGAGGAGACGCTGGGGGCGTACTCGGCGGCACGCCGGGCCGACCCCGCCCTCGTGAGCGTCACGATCCCGCTCGACAGCGGGCTGGAGGTGACCTCCGTGCTCCTTCCCCCGAGAAACGTGGGCGGCAGCTCGTAACCGTGATCTGGGGAAGGAGCTGTCTTGGGCTGCGCCTTCGAATGGCGGAGGAAGCCTGGACTGCGAACGGACGTTGCTCCACGAAGGCGAGGCTCAAATCCAAGCTGCTTCCCGACTCCACCCGCCCGACTCCACCCGCCCGACTCTCCGAGTTCGTTTGTCCGGGGGAAGCAGCTACTATCGGGCTAACCGCGGAAAGGAGGTGGTCCGGTAGATGGAGATTTCCAGTACGGGCAGTGGAGGTACTAGCTCGTAGGGGCGTGTCCCCGGGACCTGAAGGGGAATCGTCTAGCCAGCGTGGGGGATTTCGCGCCAGCGCGCCGCCGACATCCGGTCGGCCGGAAGCGCCCCTACGAAATCCAAGCTAGTAACCAACGAGAAGGGCCGCGAAAGCGGCCCTTCTCGTTTATCTGAGGCGAAGTGCAACGATCTACTCAGCAGAATTTTCCGCTGAAGGCGGAAAATTCTGCCAGTACCGGCTCGGCGTCGGGCCCTTCTGTCCCTGGTACTTGGAGCCGATCGCGCCGGCGCCGTAGGGGTTCTCGGCCGGCTCGGTCAGCTCCATGAACGAGAGCTGGCCGATCCTCATCCCGCGGTAGATCGTGATCGGGAGGCTCGCGACGTTCGAGAGCTCGAGCGTCACGTGCCCGTTCCAGCCCGGATCGATGAAGCCGGCGGTCGAGTGGATCAGCAGGCCGAGGCGGCCAAGCGAGCTCTTGCCCTCCAGACGGGCGACCAGATCGTCGGGCAGCCGGACCCGCTCGAGCGTCGAGCCGAGCACGAACTCACCGGGGTGCAGGATGAACGGCTCATCGGCGATCTCGACCAGCTCCGTCAGCTGCTCCTGCTCCTGCTTCACGTCGATGAAGGGGTAGAGGTTGTTGCGGAAGACACGGAAGTAGCGGTCGACGCGGACGTCGACGCTCGACGGCTGGAGCAGAGCCGCGTCGTAGGGGTCGATCTCGATCCGTCCCTGAGCGAGCAGGCGGGCGATCGTGCGGTCGGAGAGAACCACCGCGCGATTCTCGCACGCAACCGCGTTCGCTAGGCTGGTTCGGTGGCTGCCACGCGCACGATCGAGTTGAAGACGGAGATTCCAGGGCCTCGCTCTCGCGCGACCGGGGAGCGGATCGCCCGCTCGATCGCCGCACCGCTCGCCGTCACCTTCCCGATCGTCGCCGAGTCCGCCCGCGGCGCGACGCTGACCGACATCGACGGCAACACGTTCATCGACTTCACCGGCGGGGTCGGCTGCCTCAACGTCGGGCACAGCCACCCCGACGTCGTCGCGGCCGCCCAGGAGCAGCTCGAGCGCTTCAGCCACACCGACTTCACGATCGTCCCCTACGAGCCGTATGTCGCGCTCGCCGAACGGCTGATCGAGCGAACGCCGATCTCGGGGCCGCTCAAGGCGGCCTTCTTCAACGCCGGCGCCGAGGCGGTCGAGAACGCGATCAAGTTTGCCCGGGCGTTCACGAAGCGGCCCGCGGTGATCGCCTTCGAGGGGGCCTTCCACGGGCGAACGCTGCTCGCGCTCTCGCTCACCTCGAAGGTGGCGCCGTACAAGGCCGGGCTCGGCCCGTTCGCGCCCGAGATCTACCGTGCGCCGTTCCCGAACGCCTACCGGGGCGTCGGCGTCGAGGACGCGCTGGCGGCGCTCGAGCGGGCGTTCACGACCCACGTCGCGCCCGAGACCGTGGCTGCGATCATCCTCGAGCCGGTACAAGGCGAGGGCGGCTTCATCGTTGCGCCACCGGATTTTGTCCAGGGTGTGCGCCGGCTCTGCGACAGGCACGGCATCGTCTTCGTGGTCGACGAGGTGCAGACCGGGTTCGGCCGTACCGGCCGCTTCTTCGGCATCGAGCATTCCGGGGTCGAGCCCGACCTGATCTGCGTCGCCAAGTCGATCGCGAACGGCCTCCCGCTCTCCGGTGTGCTCGGCCGCGCCGAGATCATGGACGCCCCGGTGGTCGGAGGGGTCGGCGGGACCTACGTCGGCAACCCGGTCGCGCAGGCGGCGGCGCTGGCGGTGCTCGACGTGATTGACGACGAGGACCTGCTCGAGCGGTCGGCCGCGACGGGCGAGACGATCCGGGCGCGCATGCTCGCCTGGCAGGAGCGGTGGCCTTCGATCGGCGACGTCCGCGGGCTCGGCTCGATGCTCGCGATCGAGCTCGTCGCCGACGCGGCGACCGCGAAGCCTTCGAAGGAGCTCGCGCACGGCGTGACCGAGGCGGCCCTGCAGAGGGGGCTGCTCCTGATCACCTGCGGTATCTACGGCAACTGCATCCGTGTTCTCGCGCCGCTCGTGATCACGGACGCGGAGCTCGAAGAAGCGCTCGTCGCCTGGGAAGAGGCGCTCGAAGCGGTCCTCTAGTGGGGCGTCTCGCAACGTTTCACCTTGAACTCGCCTTCCGCGACGCCGCACTCACCGGCCGCTCCGCGGCCGGGATGATCTTCGGGCTTCGCCAGCCGCCCATCCTTACACACGTCTCGACCTCCCGCGCCCGCCCCGGCCTGCCGTTACCAAAGCCACAAACACACGGCCGCGGAGCGGCCGCAAGTGCGGCCTCCAGCCACGTGCGTTTCGGGTCGAACGTTACGAGAGGCCGCACTAGTGGTCTGACCGGCAACGTTCGCCGGGTCTCTGGCCCGCGATCACGCTGCGCCATAGCCCGCCCTCGTCCTTGTCAAGGCAACCAGCCTTGCCTCCGGACGATGACGGACTCTGACTTGGTGCTCGCGACCCGGAAACCGGTCAACGGTGCCGGTCAGACCACTCGTGAGCCCGCCCCCACGTTGACCGGTCCGTCGAAGAACGCACCGGGCCCGCGGCCGGGCGCGTCGGAGGCCGTGCCGCATTGATGGTCGGCGAGGTCCTCGCAGGTCGCTACGAGCTCGAACAGCTCGTCGGCGCCGGAGGCATGTCGAGCGTGTTCCGGGCCCACGACCGGGTCCTCGAGCGAACGGTTGCGCTCAAGGTCCTGCATGAGCGGCTCGTCGCCCAGGGCGACGTCGTCGAGCGGTTTCGGCGGGAGGCCAAGCTCGTGGCCGGGCTCTCGCACCACAACATCGTCGCGGTGATCGACCGCGGCGAGCACGAGAGCCGCCCTTTCATCGTCTTCGAGTACATCGCCGGCGAGAACCTGAAGCAGCTCGTCGGTCGCACCGGCCCGCTTCCCGTCGAGCGGGCCCTCGAGCTCGCGATCCAGGTTGCCCGCGGTCTCGCCTTCGCCCACGAGAAGGGTTTCGTCCACCGCGACGTCAAGCCGCAGAACGTGCTCCTGAACGGCGACGGCGAGGCGAAGGTGACCGACTTCGGGATCGCCCGCGCGCTCAGCGTCCAGGAGGGAGAGACGCAGACCGGGACGATCCTCGGCACCTGTGACTACATCGCCCCCGAGCAGGCGCAGGGAAGGAGAGTCGACGAGCACTCCGACGTCTACTCGCTCGGAGTCGTCCTCTACGAGCTGCTGACGGGGAAGGTGCCGTTCGGCGGCGACAATTTCGTTGCGGTGGCGATGCAGCACATCAACGCCCCGCCCCCGCCCGTGACTCTGCTCCGGCCCGAGGTCCCGGCGAGGGTCGAGGCGGTGGTCGAGACGGCGCTGGCCAAGGACCCCGAACAGCGCTTCGCGACGATGTCGGCGGTCTGCGACGAGCTCGAGGTGTGCCTCGAGGAGGTTCGATCCGGAGACGACACCTCGGCGACGGGGATCCTCCCGGCGGTCGCGAAGCCCCGCACCTCACGCCGGCGGGGGAAGGCGCCGCTGCTCGTCGGGGCCGCCGTCGCCGTTGCGGCCGGCTGCGTCGCGCTGGTCCTTGCGCTCACCCGTGGCAGCTCGCCCGGCGGTGGCGCCGGCGGAACCGGCGCGTCGATCCCGGTCCAAGGGGTGGCATCCTACGACCCGTACGGCAACAACCACACCGAGAACGCGCAGCTCGTCGGCAACGCCACCGACGGCGACCCGGCGACCGCCTGGTCGACCGAGATCTACCGCTACCCCGACGGCAGCCTCGGCAAGGCAGGGGTCGGCCTCGTCCTTGCGACCTCCGCCCCGGTGCAGCTCCACAAGCTGACCGTGACCTCGACGACGCCGGGCTTCACCGCGGAGATCGAGGCCGGAGACAGCGCGACGGGTCCCTTCGCGGTCGTCTCGCAGCCGCGAACGGCCGGCAGGAGCACGACGTTCGCGCTGACGGGCGGAGTGCACCGCTACTACCTCGTCTGGATCACCAACCGCGGCAAGGCGTCCGCCGTCAAGATCGACGAGGTCACCGCAAGCTAGTGGTCTGACCGGCAACGTTGACCGGTTTCCGGGTCGCGGGCCAGAGACCCGGCAAACGTTGCCGGTCAGACCACAGGTGGCCTCCCCGGGCTGCAGTTTCGGGTCGATTGTTCCGAGAGGCCGCACTAGAACTGGAGAGAGCGACGCCGGTCGTGGCGCTCGATTGCGAGCTCGATCAGCCGCTCGAGCAGCGCCGGGTAGGGGACGCCGGATGCTTCGAACAGTGTTGCGTAGACGCTCGTCTCGGTGAAGCCTGGGATCGTGTTCAGCTCGTTCACGAGCACCTCGCCGTCGGAGCCGCGCACGAACATGTCGACCCGGGCCATGCCCTCGCAGTCGGTCGCGACGAATGCGCGCACCGCGAGCTCCTGTGCGCGCTCCGTCTGCTCGGGTGAGATGCGAGCGGGGACGACGAGCTCCATCTCGCCCGGCTCGTACTTGGCGTCGTAGTCGTACCACTCGCTGTGCGTGACCACGATCTCCCCTGCCACCGACGCGATCGGGCGGCCGTTGCCGAGCACGCCCACCTCGATCTCGATCCCCTCGACGAACTGCTCGACGAGCACCTTCTCGTCATGCCGGAACGCGAGCGCGACGGCAGCTTCCAGCTCGGCGTCGTCCGCGGCTTTCGTGATCCCGACGGAGGAGCCGAGGCGTGCCGGCTTGACGAAGACGGGATAGCCGAACGGGTTCTGCGCCTTCTCGCCGAGCCGCAGCGTGATGTTGCGCGTGACCGGGATCCGATGGTCGCGGAGCACGGACTTGCACACGTCCTTGTCCATCGCGACGGCAGAGGCGAGCACGCCCGCGCCGACATACGGGACGCCCGCCAGCTCGAGCAGGCCCTGGACGGTCCCGTCCTCTCCGAACGGCCCGTGCAACACCGGGAACACGACGTCGACCCCGGTGAGCGCCGCCGCGACGGCACGGTCCGGCAGTCGCGGCTCGAGCTCGGAGCCTGCCGTGACGGCCTCGGGCGCAGCAGGCGCGAGCTCCCATCTCCCGTCCCGGTCAACTGCGATCGTCACCACCTCCGCTCCGAGCCCTCCGAGTGCGGCGGCGACGCTTGCGGCCGACGCGAGCGACACCTCGTGCTCGCTCGAGCGACCGCCCGCCAGCACCGCGATGCGGCGCCGGCTCATGGGGGCGGCGGGGTCGTCGTCGTTGCCGTGGTCGGGGTGGTCGTGGGGGTCGTGGTCGGGGTGGTCGTGGGGGTCGTGGTCGGGGTGGTCGGCGTGGTCGTGGTCGTGGTCGTGTCGGTGGTGGTGGTCGAGGTCGTCGGCGGCGCCGTGGTCGTCGCGGGCGGCGTGGTCGTCGCGGGCGGCGTGGTCGTCGTGGACGGAGTCGTCACCGGCGCCACCAGGTGACCCACGGTGATCGTCACCGAGGCGCCCTGCTCGAGCGTGCCGCCGCCGGTCGGGCTCTGGTTGAGCACGAGCCCGTCCTGGGTCGGGTCGGTCACGTCCTGCTGGATCACCGTCGGATTGAGCCCCTTCTGCAGGAGGAGCTGGGTGGCGGTGACCTCGTCGTCGCCGAGGACGTTCGGCACGGCCACGGTCTTCGGGCCGGTCGAGACGGTCACCGACACCTTCGACCCGATCGGCACGGGTGTGCCGGCCGAGGGATCGACCGCGGTCACCTCGTCGATCGGCGCCGCATTGCTCGCGTCCTTGCGCACCGGCACGAGGCCGGCGCCCTTGATCGCGCTCTCGGCGTTCGCGTAGGGCATCCCAACGACGGTGGGGACGGCGACCTCCTTCGGCCCCTGCGACACGTTGATCGTCACGGACGACCCCCTCAGCACCTGGGTTCCGCCTGCCGGGTCGGAGGCGGTGACCGTCCCCGTCGCCACCGTCGGCGAGTGGATCGGACGGACCTTGCCTGTCAGTCCCGCGTTCTCGAGCAGGGAGATCGCCTGCTCCTGGGTGAATCCCGTCACCGAGGGGACGGTCGTCTTCGGCTTGCCGCTCGAGACGGTCAGCGTCACCGTGGTGTCCCTCGCGACCTTGTCGCCGGGCCCCGGGTTCTGCGCGATCACGAGGTACTGCGGCACCGTGTCACTCGCGGCCTTCACCGACCGTACTTGCAGGCCCTGGGCGCGGATCAGGAGCTCGGCGTTCTTGATCGCGACGTTCCGGACGTCCTGGACGGCGATCGGCTTGTTCTGGTCGATCGTCGTCGAGACCTTGTGGTAGATGAGGTAGCCGCCGCCCGCGGCGATCGCGAGCGCCAGGAAGCCGAGCAGCATCGGCCAGACCGAGCGTCGCCGCGGAGCGTCGTCATAGTAGGACGGCGGCCGGTAGGCGGGCGGCGGCGGCGCCGCACCGGGCGGGGGCGGGGCGATCATCGTCCCGGCGGCGGTGATCCCGGTGCCGGAGAGCACCTGCGTCATCGCCTCCTCGGTCTTCGACGAGACGGCGGCGCCGCGGGCGACCCGCGCCAGGTCCGCGTCCATCTCCTCCGCGGAGGCGTACCGCTGGTCGGGGTCCTTGGCGAGGGCCCGCATCACGACCGCGTCCAGGTCGTGCGAGACCTCGGGTCGGAGCTTCGACGGCGGGTCCGGAATCGCCGAGAGGTGCTTCATCGCGATCTCGACCGCAGCGTCACCGGTGAACGGCACCGTTCCGGTCAACAGCTCGTAGAGGACGATTCCGAGCGAGTAGAGGTCTGAGCGCTGATCGACGGGCTTCCCGCGTGCTTGCTCCGGGGAGAGGTACTGGGCCGTGCCGACGATCGAGCCGGCCTCGGTCATCTGCGATGCGCCAGAGCGGGCGATCCCGAAGTCCGTCACCTTGACGTTCCAGTCCGGGCCGACGATCACGTTGTGCGGCTTGATGTCCCGGTGGACGATGTCGTGCTTGTGCGCCTCGGCGAGCGCGCTCAGGATCTCCCGGGCGAACTTGATCGCCGTCAGCGGCGGGGTCGGCCCCTTGCGGACGAGCAGCTCCTTGAGCGTCGGCCCGTCCAGGTACTCCATCGCGATGTAGTAGGTGCCCTCGGCCTGCCCGCGGTCGTAGATCCGGACGATGCGCGGGTGGTTCAGGCCGGCGGCATTCCGCGCCTCGCGCTTGAATCGCTCGACGAACTGCTCGTCGCGCGCGTGGCGCTCGTTCAGCATCTTCAGCGCGACCTTGCGCCCGAGCTCCTCGTCGTCGGCCAGGTAGACCTCCGCCATCCCACCCGCTCCGAGCTTGCGGATGATCCGGTAGCGGCTGTCGAACAGCGTTCCGATCAGACGGTTGTCGGGGTCAGTGGCCATTGCTCTGGGAGGTCGAGTTCGACGGCGCCGGCAGGATCGCCTGCATCAGCTGCTTTGCGATCGGGGCGGCGATCGACCCACCGAAGCCGTTCGGCTGCAGCTCGACGACGACGGCGCCGGCGACGACGGGGTCGTTGGCAGGGGCGAAGAAGATGAACCAGGCGTCGTAGACCGTGTTGCAGGAGCACGTCTCGGCGGTGCCCGTCTTACCGGCCACGACGACTCCCGGGATCTGGGCCGCTGTCCCCGTGCCGGCCTGGACGACCTCGACCATCATGTTCCGGAGCTCGGCAGCGGTCGTCGGCTTCGTCGCCTGGCGGAGCACATGCGGGTGGAGCCGCTGGATCACCGATCCGCCCGGCGAGAGGATCTGCTTGATCAGCGTCGGCCTCATCTCGACGCCGCCGTTCGCGACCGCGGCCGCGACCATTGCCATCTGCAGGGGCGTCGTCAGCATCGTCGCCTGGCCGAACGCGAGCCGTCCCGGGTCGATCTGCGAATACTGGGCCGCCGTCGACGGGTTGAACAGCTTGCTCCCGATGTAGGTTCCGGACGCCGAGCGGGCATCGGACGGCGTCTCCAGCGGCGGCACCGAGTAGAAGCCGAACTTGCGGGCCTCGTCGAGGATCCTCTGCGCCCCGAGCTTCTCGCCGATGTTGCAGAAGACCGCGTTGATCGAGTGCTGGTAGGCCTCGACCAGGTTCACCACGCCGAACGTCTCGGGGCCGCTCTGGTCGAGCGCGTTCGAGATCTTCTTCCCGTACTCGGTGCAGTAGCCGGGGTCGGTGAAGGTCGAGCTCGGGGTGTAGACGCCGTCGTCGAGCGCAGCCGCGGCCGTGATCGTCTTGAAGATCGATCCCGGCGGATACAGGCCCTGCGTCGCGCGGTTGAGCAATGGCGCCGCCGGCTCCGGCGGGCAGGGGCTCTTCGTCGCCTGGATCTTCGCGTAGCCGGTGGGCTGCTCGATCAGGTTCGGGTTGAAGCCGGGGGTCGAAGCCATCACCTCGACCGCCCCCGTCTTCGGGTTCAGCGCCACCGCTGCGCCACATGTCCCCTGGAGCAGGTTCTCGGCGAGCCGCTGGGCCCTGGAGCGGATCGTCAGGACAAGCGAGTTGCCCTCGACCGTCGTCCCGGTCAGCCGGCTTCCGAAGGTGTCCAGGAGCGTGCCGAGGTCACCGTTCGACGCGGTCAGGTAGCTGTTCTCCGAGCGCTCGAGCCCGGTGCGCGAGCGGCTCTGGGTCGAGTAGCCGACCGTCTGGGACGCGAGGCCGCGGGCCGGATAGGTGCGGAAGTAGAGCGTCTGGCCCGTCGCGCTCTTCTTGCTGACGTTCGCGGCGAGCACGGTCGTCCCGTTCGCGGCGTAGATGATCCCACGCTTGATCTCGAACTGGGCGACCCGCTGGATCTCATTGTCCTCCCGCGCCGACAGGCCCGCGGTCGCCCAGGTCTGCCAGTAGGTCGTCGCGACGATCAATGCGGCGAGGAGGCCCAGCGCGACGAGCGCGACACGTGAGATCTGACTGTTCACGAGGTCGAATTGGCACGATGGGAGACGAGCAGCAGGCCCGCGAGCAGAAGGAAGTTCGCGACGATCGAGGAGCCGCCGTACGAGACGAACGGTAGCGTGATCCCGGTGAGTGGGATCAGCCTGAGGATCCCCCCGACGATCACGAACGTCTGCAGTGCGAAGCCGAACGTCAGCCCGGTCGCGAGCAGCTTCGAGAAGCCGTCGTCGACCTGCAGCGCGATCTTCATCCCCCGGGCCACGAAGACCATGAACACGAGCAGCAGTGCGGAGGTGCCGATCAGCCCGAGCTCCTGCGCGAGGGCCGAGTAGATGAAGTCGGTGTTCACGTCGGGGATCAGCGGCGTCCCTCCCGTGGTCGTGAACGTCCCCTTGCCGAGCCCCGTCCCGCCGAAGCCGCCGTTGGCGATCGAGTAGAGTGACTTCACGAGCTGGTAGCTCTGACAGTCCTGCCGGAGCGCCATCGTCCCGGTCGACGGGCAGTAGACCTTTCCGGTCGTCCAGGGATGGAGCCAGATCGTGATCCGCTCGGCCACGTGTGGGATCTTCCGGTCGGCCGCGTAGCCGCCTGCGACGAAGAGCCCGCAGCCGACCGCCACGAACGAGAGCCGCGCCGTGGCGACGTACAGCATGGCGATGAAGATCCCGAAGTAGAGGAGCGCGGAGCCGAGGTCGTTCGTGGCGACGAGGACGAGCATCGCCCCCGCCCAGATCACGAGCAACGGCCCGAGGTCCTTGAGACGGCCCTGGGCGAGCACCTCACGCTTCTCGCGCAGGTAGGCGGCCAGGAAGACGATCAGGGAGATCTTCGCGAGCTCGCCGGGCTGGAAGCGGAAGCTGCCGATGTCCACCCACAGCCGGGCGCCGTTCACGGTCGTGCCGATCACCGGTAGCCGGGGCAGGAACAGGAGCACGATCGCCCCGACCCCGAACAGGTACTTGTACGACTCGAGCAACCGGTAGTCGAGGCGGAAGCGGATCAGCGCGGCGGCGAACAGGGCGACCCCGATCACGATCCAGAGGCCCTGCTTGAACGCGTCGCTCGGCCCGAGCCGGTAGATCTCCGTCAGGCCGACGGCCGTCAACAGGCCCGCCATCGGGAGCAGGTACGGATCGGCGTTCGGGACCGTCGCCCGCGCGACCAGGTGCGCGACCAGATAGAGGCCCATGAAGAACGCGGCGTAGGTCAACGACCCCCAGGAGATGACGGCCTGCCGTGCGATGTACACGCTCGCAAACCCGAGACCGGTCAGCGCGCCGACGGCGACGAGATACGCGAGTTCCCGGTTTCTCACGCTCAACGCGGCAGCTCCTTCAACACGAGCAGCAGGATCAGCCCGGCGAGCAGAACGATCACGACCAGCGCGAGCGCGACACGGGCAGGCGAGGCCTTGGGCGAGCCGTGATCCGCGGGCCCCTCCGGCGCGCTGTCGTCCGGCGCGGTCTCCTGCTGCGCACGGTCCTGCCGCACGCCGTCCTGCGGCACGCCGTCACGCGTCGCGGCAAGCGCGTCCTGGATCTCCCGGGCCGACACCACCATGGTCACGTCCGCCGGAGGCGGGTCGAGCTCGGGCAGCCTGACGCCGTCCTCGGGATGCAGCGTGTCCTCGTCGTCGGGGTCGGTCGGGGGCGGGAGCGTGATCGAAGCCGTCCGGGCAGCCGCGTCGGGCCCGCCCGCTGTGACTGCGAACAGGACGGCCGTGATGTTGTCGTCACCGCCCCGGTCGTTCGCCGCCCTGATCAGCGCGTGCGCCGCCGCCTCCAGGGTGTCCTTGCCGCGCTGGACGATGTCGGCGATCGTCTCCGCGTCGACCATCGTCGTCAGACCGTCCGAGCAGAGCAGGAACACGTCGCCGTCCCGGGACTGGACGGTGAACGCGTCGACGTCCACGTCGAAGTCGGTGCCGAGGGCGCGGGTGATCACCGAGCGCTGCGGGTGCACTTCCGCCTCGGCGGGCGTCAGCTCGCCGCGGCGCACCAGCTCCGCTACGAGCGAATGGTCGTTGGTGAGTTGCTCGAGCTCTCCGTCACGGAGCCGGTAGGCGCGTGAGTCGCCGACGTGCCCGATCACGACCGTGCCGTCCGGATGGAAGACCGCGACCGTCATCGTCGTGCCCATTCCGGCGGCGGCCGAGTCGTCGATTGCCCGCTGGTGCACCCGGCGGTTCGCCACCCGGACGAGCTCCACGATCGCCTCCTCTCCGGTGGCGCGCGGATCGATGCTCTCCTCGACCAGCGCGGCGGCGGCGAGCGACGAGGCGACCTCGCCGGCCTGGGCGCCGCCCATCCCGTCGGCGACGGCGAACATCGGCGGCGCATGGACGAACGAGTCCTCGTTGTGGCGCCGCTTCCGCCCGACGTTGGACTCGGCCCCGGATCCTGAGATCCTCATTTCTCGAACCTCAGGTCGGTCTCTCCGATCCGGACGACGTCGCCCGGTACGAGCCGCCGCGGGTCGGCGGTGACCCGGATCCCGTTCACGAACGTGCCGTTCGTCGAGCCGGCGTCCGAGACGTAGACGCCGTCCCGGCGAGGATCGAAGCGGGCGTGGCGCGCGGACGCGTACTCGTCGCCGTCGATCGTCAGGTCGTTCTCGCCGCCGCGGCCCACCGTCAGCGCCGACGAGTCGATCGTGTAGACGTCCCCCTCGCCGAGCACGCGGCTCCTGACGACCACGAGCCGGCCGAGCTCACGGGCCACCGGCTGCGCGAGCAGCGAGGAGGCCTGCTGAGGCGAGATGATCATCGACTCCTGCGGGAGCCGAAGGTCGCGCGCCGCCGAGCGGACGATCCGCCAGATGAACAGGTAGAGCAGGACGAGGAATGCGATCTTGAGGACAAGGAGGGTGGTCTCGACCTGAACCGACGCCAGGGGCACGGGTCTAGCGCTCCTCCAGCAGAGGGTGCCGGAAGGAGGTGTGGACGGGTACCCGGTGCGGCCTCTCGCACCGTTCGCCGTGAAACGCACGTGGCTTGAGGCCGCATGCGGCGTCGTGGGAGGCGAGTTTCAGGTGAAACGTTGCGAGACGCCGCACTAGAGCGCCTCCTGCGAGAAGACGACCTCGGTCGAGCCGAGCTTGAACTGCGTTCCGTCGGTGAGCGCGAGCTCCTTGACGCGCTTTCCCCCGACCTCGATCCCGTTCGTCGAGTCGAGGTCGACCAGGGTGTACCCGGCTCCGTCGTGGCGGATCTCGGCGTGGCGGCGCGAGACGTTCGCGTCGGAGATCTGGATGTCGGCGTCCTTGGAGCGCCCGAGGACGAGGGTGCGGCCCGCCAGCTCGTGCCGCTCGCCGGCGATCACGAGGGCTGCCGGCTCCGGCGGCGCCTCCTCCGCCTGGGCCGGCACGACCGGCCGGTAGACCATCGTCTCCCCGGGGGCCGGCTGCGCGGCCGGCGCATCCGCCGGTGCGCGCGCGCCGCGAACGAGCCGCGTGGCGATCCCGAAGACGCCGAGATCGAGGTCCGCGTCTGTGTCGAGCTTCACGACCGGCGGCGTCAGCAGCACGTAGCGCTCCCGGCGTGCGTGCTCGGCCAGGTAGTCCTGGAGCTCCTCGCGCAGCTGGTCCTCGTAGTCGACGAACTGCTCCCGGTCGGCCGGCGACAGGTACAGGGTGTACTCGTTCGGGACGTAGACGCGCGAGACGGAGACGCTGCGGTGGTCGTCCATCTCCTTGACGAGCTTCCGTGCGAGCTCGACCGGCTGCACGTTCGACCTGAACGCGCGGCCGAACACTCCCTCGAACAGGGATTCGAGCTTCGACTCGATGCTTCGCAGGACGCTCATCTCGGGGGCCTTTCGCCGCGGCTCAGTCTAGAGGCACCGTCTGCGGCCAAGGCTACGCTCCGTTGGAGGCGTGCCATGATCAAGTACATCGGCTCGAAGCGCACGCTCGTGCCCCTGATCAGGAGCATCGCCGCCCGGTTGCCGGTGAGAACCGCCTGCGACCTCTTTGCAGGCACGACCAGGGTCGGACAGGCGCTTCGGAGCCTCGGGCTCGTCGTCCACTCCAACGATCTCGCCACCTACTCGGAGGCGCTCGGGCTGGCGTACATCGTGGCCGACGAGACGCTCGACCGAGCCCGTCTCGCCGAGGTCCTCGGCGAGCTGGCGGCTCTCGAGGGCCGTGACGGCTACGCGACGGAGGCCTTCTGCCGGGAGGCGCGCTACTTCCAGCCGCACAACGGCCGCCGGATCGACGCGATCCGCGCCGCCGTCGACGGCTACGGCCTGAACGAGGTCGAGCGCGGGGTTGTCCTCACGTCGCTGCTCGAGGCCGCCGACCGCGTCGACAGCACGACCGGCCTGCAGATGGCCTATCTGAAGTCGTGGTCGCCGCGGTCGTACGGCGAGCTCGAGCTGCGACTGCCTGCACCGGTCCCGGGTCCGGGCGGCACGGTGACGCGGCTCGACGCGAACCTGCTCGCCTCTCGGCTCGACGTCGACCTCGTGTACGTCGACCCGCCGTACAACCAGCACTCGTACTTCTCGAACTATCACGTCTGGGAGACGCTCGTCCGCTGGGATTCGCCGGCAACCTACGGGGTGGCGAACAAGCGGGTCGACTGCCGCGAGCGGAAGAGCCGCTACAACTCGAAGCGCGCCGCGCCGACCGTGCTCGCCGAGCTCATCGGAGAGTTGCGCGCGCCTTGGCTGCTCGTCTCGGTCAACGACGAGGGGTTCCACGAGGCCGGGCAGCTGGACGATCTCCTCACCGGGCACGGCCACGTCGGCCGCATCGATGTGGACGCGAAGCGCTATGTGGGCGCCCAGATCGGCATCTACAGCCCGGCGGGGGAGAAGGTCGGCCGCGTCTCGCGGCTCCGGAACCGCGAGCATCTCTTCCTGGTCGGGCCGGACCGCGCGCTCGTCGAAACGATCGTCGAGGATGTTCAGCGCGACGCCGCGACGGCGACGACCGCCGCCGTGAGCCAGGCGGCGGCGATCAGGGGCGCGAGGGCGGAGCCGGGCGCGAGGAGCGCAGTCGCCGTGAGCAGGCCCGCGCCGGAGAAGGCCCCGGCCCACGGACCGCGAGCTCGGAGATAGGGCAGGGCGACCGCGGCGACCGCCAGGGTGCCCGCCTCGGCGAGCACGACCGGGTGCCGGACGAGCACGCGCCAGAGCGCGTAGGCGACGGCGGTCGGGCTGTTGCTGCCGTCGATGCCGAGGCCGAGCGGCGGCAGCGAACCGTCGAACGGGAGGTGCTGATGGCGGAGGCCGGCGACGACGACGGCGAGCACGATCGCCGCTGCCGCCTGCACACCCCGCCGGACGCTGCCGCGGGCCAGCTGGGCGATCAGCGGAATCAGCGCGAGAGCGGCGGCGGGCCCGAGCAGGGGTCCTGCCAGCAGCGTCGCGTTGCCGCGTGGATCGGCCCAGGTGAATGCGGTCCACGCCACCGCGAGCGCAGCGAAGAGCAGAGCGAGCCCGAGCGAGATGTTCGCCAGCGGGAAGAACGTCGCCGCGAATGCAAACCCGAGCGCGGCGGGTGGAAAGGCAACCCCGACCGCGGCCGCGGCGATCGTCAGCCCGAGCGGCCAGCCCGCCGGATAGAAGGCGAGCGTCGAGGTGACCCACCCGGTCCAGATCGCCGCCGACGCGCCCGGTAGCAGCCGTGTGCTCGCCGTGCGCAGGAGCTGGGCAGGAGCGGGAACCGCCGGTGCGGCGCGCCGGCGCGGCTCCTCTGGCCCCCGCCGGCGCTTGCGCGGCTCCGCGCGCAGCTCGGCTGCGAGCGCGGCCGCACTCGGCCGGCGCTCGGGATCGAGCTCGAGCGCCCGGGCGAGCGAATCGCGAAGTCGCGTCGGTAGGTCGGGCCGCAGCGTCTCGATCGGAGGTGCCCCGGCTTTGATCCGCCTCGACGTTCCCTCTGCGCTCGTGCTCCGGAACGGGTGGCGGCCGGCGAGCGCCTCCCAGAGCATCACCCCGACCGCCCAGATGTCGGCGGCGGCCGTCGCCGTCTCCCCCCGCAGGCGCTCCGGCGAGACGTACGCCAGTGTCCCGGGGACGTCTCCGATCGCGGTGAGGGTGTCGAACTCCTCCATCTGAGCCAGTCCGAAGTCGAGCAGCCTGACGTCGATCGTCTCGGCCTCGGCGAGCAGGACGTTCGAGGGCTTGACGTCGCGGTGGACGATGCCGCGCCCGTGTGCATGAGCCAGCGCATCGAGCACCTGTGCCGCGACCTCGACCGCGCCGCGGTCGTCGAGCTCCCGCGCGCCCAACGCCTGGCGAATCGTGCGTCCGGGGACGTACTCGTAGGCGATGTAGATATGGGTCGGATCGCGAGCCAGGGCGTAGATGCGCTGGCAGCGGGGGTGGCGCAGAGCGGCCGCGGCGCGGGCCTCCCGCTCGGCCCGCTCCGCGACTTTCCCCTCCCGCGAGACCATTTTCAGGGCGACGTCGAGGCCGCTACGCTCGTCCCGGGCGAGCCAGACATGACCCATCCCACCGGAGCCGAGGGGGCGTAGAGGTCGGTAACGTCCGAGGATGAGCTCGTGTGCAAGTGCAGACGAGGTCACGTCCGCTTCTACTTCGCGCCCAGGAGAAGTCCTTTGTCCGACCAACGGACGCGGTAGATTCGGCTAGGCATGGACCCGTCTGACGACGACATCCAGTTCGACTTCTTCGACGAGGAGCCGGTGACGGCCGAGTCGGCGCAGACATCGCGCGTCCGCCTGCCCCAGCGCCGGCCACGTCGCCCGCGCGGCCCGATCGGGCCGGCTCATGCGGGTGCGCCGCTCGTGCGGCTGATCCTGCTGGTTTTCTTCGTCGTCTTCCTGGTGCTCGTCTTCGGCCTCCTGATCCAGTCGTGCGCCGGCAAGTCGAGGCATTCCGTCTACGCCGGCTACATCGACAAGGTGAGCACGATCGCGCAGCAGTCGACACTCGACGGCAAGCACACCGTGACGGCGTTGACGACGCAGGGGCTCTCCGTGCCGCAGATCGTCGCGAAGCTGAGAGGCATCGCCAGCCAGGAGCAGCAGAACGTCGACGCTGCCCAGAGCCTCGCCTCCCCGGGGCGCCTCCGCAGCGAGGACGCGAACCTGATCGAGGCGCTGCAGCTGCGCGTCAGCGGTGTCAGCGGTCTGGCGGCGGCCTTCCAGAGCATGATCGGCTCGAAGGCGAAGGCCTCCGACCAGGCGGACGCGCTCTCCGAGCAGGCCTATCGCCTGCTCGCCAGCGACGTGGTCTGGGCCGACCTGTTCGAGAAACCCGCCGCCGACCAGCTCGCCAGCGACGGCATTCGCGATGTCGTGCCGCCGGATTCGCACTTCCTCGCCAGCCCGGACCTGATCATCACGCAGCACGCGATGCTGCTTCTCGTCCAGCGGATCGGCGGGACGACCGGCACCGGCACTGGGACAGGGACGACACCGAGCGGTCTGCACGGGACGAACATCGACTCCGTCGCCGCGCTTCCGAACGGGGCCGGGGGCACCTCGCAGGTGTTGACGCCGGGGACGCTGAACACGGTCACGACGAGCTCGAGCCTGGTCTTCCAGGTGACGATCACCGACGGGGGTGATTTCCAGGAGGTGCAGATCCCGATCACGCTGACGATCGGCCGGCCGCAGTCCCAAGGTGGCCCGATCACGAAGACCGAGAAGGTGCAGCTGATCGATCCCGGTGGCAACGCGTCCGTGGTGTTCAGCGATCTCGGGCAGGTGCCGTTTGCATCGCAGACGACCGTCCGGGTCGATGTCGGCAAGGTGCCCGGCGAGACGAACGTGGCGAACAACACCGCCGAGTACAACGTGATCTTCTCGCTGCCCTCCTAGCCGCTTTCCCCGGAGGAACGTCGATGACAAAGACAGAGCACTCCTCCGGGAGAAGTGGTTTGTTCCGACGGCGTAACGCCCTCCCGGCAACGCTTCTCCGGGGGAAGTAGCCGTGCACGTCTCGGGCAACGTCGCCGCGATCGTCGCCGTTGTCGGGATCGTGCTCGGCGGGGCCGGGATCGCGGTCGCCGTCGCCGCCTGGGTGCGTGTCCGGCGCGTGCGCGACGCGCAGAGGGCCCTGATCGGGGGCGGGCGCAAGGACCTGGTCGAGTTCGCCGTCTCCCTGCAGGCGAGGATCGACGACCTCCACCGGGCCGTCGACGAGGTCGCTTCCGGCCTCGCCCGGGTCGATCGGCGCGTCGACGAGACGGTCGCGAACACCGCGATCGTCCGGTACGACGCCTACGAGGATACGGGCGGCCACCAGTCCGCCTCGCTCGCGCTGCTCGACGCCGCCCGCACGGGCGTCGTCCTGACGGCGATCCAGGGCCGCGACTACGCCCGCATCTACCTGAAGGAGATCGACCGTGGCAAGCCGTCGGTCGCCCTCTCCCCGGAGGAGCAGCAAGCCGTCGAACGAGCGATGGGGCGTTAAGCACGGGGGAAACCTGAGCACGGGGGAAACCAGGTTTCCCCCATGGACCCCCTTCTTCCTGGTTGTGGTTGGCAGCGCTCGGAGATGGTTCGATCGCGCTCCGGGTGCGGCCGTCTGCCGTAGCGGTGACGCCGGCGAAGCCGGCATCACCGCCTGAGGCCGTACGGGCGCAGTCGCGGACTGTTGCTCCTTGGAGGTGGCAGGTTTGGTCGGGACGGAGGGCCCGGTCGCTAGCTCGGCTTTCGCCTCGCTAGCTCCGGGGAGGGGAATGGTGATCGGTGCGGCGGGGGCTCCGGGCTACGAGGGGTGAGAAGCTCGAGTGGGCGTTGGGGGCTCGTTCCGGTACTTTTCGGGCACCGTGCAGCAGGTTCTGGTCTTGAACGCCAGCTTCGAGCCGCTCAATGTGTGTTCGCTGCGCCGTGCTCACGTGCTCGTCTACAAGGGCAAGGCAGAGGTGGTCGAAGAGCTCGACCGACCACTTTGCTCGGCCACGGCGCGGTTTCCGTGGCCACACGTCATCCGGCTTCTCAGCTACGTGCGCGTTCCGCGGATCGTGCAGCGGAAGATCTCGCGGCGGGCGTTGTTCGCGCGTGACGGCTGGCGCTGCGTCTACTGCGGCACCTCGAGCGGGCGGCTGACCCTCGACCACGTGATCCCGCGCTCACGGGGCGGCGATTCGGTGTGGGAGAACGTCGTCACCTCGTGCGCCCCGTGCAACCTGCGGAAGGGCAACCGGCTGCCACACGAGGTGCAGATGGAGTTGCCGCAGGCGCCGCGTCCGCCTGCCCCGGTCCTGTTCATCCGCCTGGCGGCGCCGAAGATCCCGCAGCGCTGGGAGCAGTACCTCGCAGCCTACTCGGCTGCGATCGCACCGGCCGCCGCCTGACCTTGCTCGCGCGGCAGCTCGCCGCGCTGCTCCCATTCCGACCACGAGCCCGGGTAGAGCCGTGCGTTGCGCCCGGCAAGGTGGAGCCGGTGCAACGTCGCGCAGGCGGTCACGCCGGAGCCACAGTAGGCGACGAGCTCCCCGGGAGGCAGCTCCGGCAGCGGCGCGCTCCAGGGCGCGTTGAGCGCGCCGGGGATCCGGCCGGGGACGCGGTCGATCGGGTTGGGCTCGCCCCGCCAGCGTGCGGGCAGCCGTGAGTCGACGATCACGAGCTCCCCGAGCCGCTCGGCGAGCTCGGGCAGTTCGATCGTGTCGTCCGGCCGCGCGCGAGGCGAGAAGGTCGCCGGCTCGACAGGCTCATCCCCGGCCGAGAGGGGCCCGTGCCACGAGTCGAGGTCGATCACACCACAGGCGTCGTGCCCGAAGTGACGCAGCAGCCACCAGAGCCGCTCTGCGCCGCCCAGCGATCCGTAGGCGACGACGAAGCACTCCGAATCGACCCCGACCGCCCCCAGGGCACGAGCGAAGCTCTCAGCCCCGGGCAGTGGATGCCGTCCCTCCGCCCCGGAAGGCCCGGAAAGGTCCCGCTCCACATCGAGGAACACCGCTCCGGGAACATGCCCGGCCAGATAAGCCGCCCGCCCCGAGGAGGGATCGTCCAGAGCCCAGCGACAGTCGACGAACAGATACCGCACGTCCAACAGTCTGTCTGTTCAGCCACCTCGATACGAAGCGACCCATCGGGGGGAACATCGTTCCCCCATCCCGTTCGCGGAGCTAGCGAGGCGAAAGCCGAGCTAGCGACCAGGCCTTCCGTCCCGACCAAACCTGCCACCCCCAGGGAAGCAGCCCACAACGGCGCCCGTACGGCGCCTCGGGCGGTGATGCCGGCTCAGCCGGCATCACCGCTACGGCAGGCCGGCGCACCCGGAGCGTGATCGAACCACCTCCGAGCGCCGCCAACCGCAACCAGGAAGAAGGGGGCGCACGGGGGAAACCTGGTTTCCCCCGTGTCCCTCCGCGGAGCTAGCGAGGCGAAAGCCGAGCTAGCGACCGGGCCGTCCGTCCCGACCAAACCTGCCACCTCCAAGGAGCACAGCCCGCGACTGCGCCCGTACGGCCTCAGGCGGTGATGCCGGCTTCGCCGGCGTCACCGCTACGGCAGGCGGCCGCACCCGGACCGCGACCGAACCATCTCCGAGCGCCGCCAACCGCAACCGGGAAGAAGGGGGTCCATGGGGGAAACCTGGTTTCCCCCATGCCCTTCAAGCGTCGTAATACAGCGAGAACTCGAGCGGGTGTGGCCGGAGCCGGACCGGGTCGACCTCGTGCTCGCGCTTCCAGTCGATCCACGTTCCGATCAGGCTCTCGCTGAACACGCCGCCCTTGGTCAGGAAGGCATGGTCCGACTCCAGCGCGGAGAGCGCCTCGTCGAGGGAGCCCGGGACCTGCGGCACCTCGCCGTGCGACTCCTCGAACAGGTCGTAGTCCGACGGAGCGCCCGGGTCGAGCCCGCGCTCGATCCCGTCGAGGCCCGCCATCAGCATCGCCGAGAACGCGAGGTACGGATTCGCGGTCGGGTCGGGGCAGCGGAACTCGATTCGCTTCGCCTTCGGCGACTGCGAGTACATCGGGATGCGGATGCACGCGGAGCGGTTGCGCTGGGAGTAGACGAGGTTGACCGGCGCCTCGTAACCCGGCACCAGGCGCCGGTAGGAGTTGGTGGTCGGGGCGCAGAACGCGAGCAGTGCCGGCGCGTGGGCGAGGATGCCCCCGACGTAGTTGCGGGCGAGCTGGGAGAGGCCCGCGTAGCCGGACGGATCGGCCATCAGGGTGTTGCCCTCTTTCCAGAGCGACTGATGGCAGTGCATGCCCGAGCCGTTGTCGCCGAAGAGCGGCTTCGGCATGAAGGTCGCGGTCTTGCCGTGACGTCGGGCGATGTTCTTGACGATGTACTTGTACGTCATCACCTGGTCGGCCATGCGGGTCAGCGTTCCGAAGCGCATGTCGATCTCGCACTGGCCGCCGGTCGCGACCTCGTGGTGGTGGAACTCGCACGGGATCCCGAGCTGTTCGAGAGTCAGCACCATCTCGGTGCGCATGTCGTGGAGCGAGTCGTGCGGCGCCGGCGGGAAGTAGCCCTCCTTCGGCCGCACCGTGTATCCGAGGCCGGGCGTTCCCGAGTTCCAGTGCCCCTCGGCCGAGTCGACCTCGTAGTGAGAGCTGTTGACGGTCAGGTCGTACGAGACGGAGTCGAAGACGAAGAACTCGCTCTCCGGGCCGATGTAGCAGGTGTCCGCGACCCCGGTGGAGCGCAGGTACTCCTCGGCGCGGCGGGCGACCCGACGCGGGTCCTTGGCGTAGGGCTCGCGGGTGACCGGGTCGACGATCTCGCACAGGATCGAGATCGTCGGCGTCTCGGTGAAGGGGTCGAGGATCGCGGTATCGGCCTGAGGGAAGAGGAGCATGTCGCTCTCGGAGATCCCCTGCCAGCCGCGGATCGACGAGCCGTCGAAGCCGAGGCCCTCCTCGAAGGCGTCCTCGTCGAACGCCGATAGCGGCAGCGTCATGTGCTGCCACGCCCCGAGCAGGTCGGTGAACTTGAGGTCGACCATCTTGGCCTGGGTGCTGCGCCCCCACTCGAGCGTCTCGGCGGGTGCCGGTGTCACCTCGGCGCCGGCCGACACGTAGTGCTTTTCTTCCGACATTCCGTTCCTCCCGCGGTCTGGACCATGAAAAAAGCCCCACGACTCCCAGGTCGTGAGGCCTCGTTGCCTCCACGGCCGTCCTCGACGCGCCGCGCCGGAAGACGTTAGCTGCCCGCTGGCCCGAGCGCAACCGCGTGCCGGATCGGAGCATGGATCATCTAGAGTCGTGGTTTATCCAGCGGGAGGTGGACCATGGGCATGATCGAGAGCAGGGCGCGGGCGACGTCCGACCTGGAAGCGCGCCAGGAGGTGCTGCGGCGGGTCGAGGCGGAGAAGGTCGAGTACATCCTTCTCTGGTTCACGGACCTCGAAGGGCACCTGAAGAGCTTCGCGATCACGCTCAGTGAGCTGGCAGGTGCGCTGGATGACGGAATGGGCTTCGACGGCTCGTCGGTGACGGGGTTCAACGCGATCGAGGAGTCGGACATGATCGCGATCCCCGACCCGGGGACCTTCCAGATCCTGCCGGCCGGGGACGGCGAGCCGAGGGTCGGACGGATGATCTGCGACGTCGTCAAGCCCGACGGGGAGCCGTACGAGGGCGATCCCCGCCACGTGCTCCGGCGCGCGCTCGAGCGCATGCGCCAGATGGGGTTCGACACCTTCAACGTCGGGCCCGAGCTCGAGTACTTCCTCTTCAAGGACAGCACCGGAACGGAGACGCTCGACGAGGGCGGCTACTTCGCGATGACGGCGCTCGACGCTGCGACCGACCTGCGCTACGAGACGATCAAGGCGCTCGAGACGGTCGGGATCCCGATCGAGTACCACCATCACGAGGTCGCGCCGTCCCAGCACGAGATCGACATGCGCTACGCCTCGGCGCTCGAGATGGCCGACTCGACCGTCACGTACCGCCTGATCGTGAAGGAGATCGCCGCCAAGCACGGCGTCTATGCGACCTTCATGCCGAAGCCGCTGTTCGGCCAGAACGGGTCGGGGATGCACACGCACATGTCGCTGTTCAAGGACGGCCGCAACCAGTTCTTCGCCGCGGACGAGTCGTATCACCTCTCGCCGGCGGCCAAGCACTTCATCGCCGGGCTCCTGCACCACGCGCGCGAGATCTCGGCCGTCTTCGCGCAGTGGGTGAACTCCTACAAGCGGCTCGTGCCGGGCTTCGAGGCGCCCGTCTACGTCGCGTGGTCGCAGCGCAACCGGTCGGCTCTCGTCCGCATCCCGCTCTACAAGCCGGGCTCCGAGCAGGGGACGCGCGCCGAGATCCGGTGCCCCGATCCGGCCTGCAACCCCTACCTGACCTTCGCGGCGCTCCTGCATGCCGGGCTGGAGGGAATCGCGCGTGGCTACGAGCTGGCCTCGCCGATGGAGACCAACCTCTACCACCTCTCGCCGGAGCAACGGCACGAGCGCGGGATCGTCTCGCTTCCCGAGACGCTCGGCGAGGCGATCGACGAGTTCGCGGGCTCCGAGTTGATGCGGCGCGCCTTCGGCGACCACATCTTCGAAAACTACGTCCAGCTCAAGCGCAAGGAGTGGGACGAGTACCGCGTTCAGCTCACGCCCTGGGAGCACGACCGCTACCTGTCGGTGCTGTAGTGCGGCGTCTCCCAACGTTTCACTCGAACCCGCCTTCGTGACGCCGCACTTGCCCGGCCGCTGCGCGGCCGGGATGATCTTTCGGCTCTCGGGGCCTTCCGGCCCGCACCTCGGGCTTTCGACCGCTGCGCCGGCCTCGGTCCCCTACAAAGAAGAACGGCCGCGAAGCGGCCGCAAGTGCGGCCTCCAGCCACCGTCGCTTCGGATCGGACGTTGCGAGAGGTCGCGCTAGAGGAAGGTCCGGATCGAGTCGCGGTCGATCCGGAGGCCGATCACCCGGCTGCCGCCGTCGATCTGCTCGATCGAGTCGGCGGGCACGAGGCGGCGGCGGCGCGCGAGGAAGCCCGAACGCACCGAGAGGGCATCGGGCGTCTCGGGGGAGCTGCCGTACATCGGGCACTCGACCCGGCCGACGACCCGGCCCCGAGCGTCCGCGACGAGAAAGCCGGCGGTCTCGCGAAGATCGAGGGCGAGCGCGCTCATGTGGTGAAGCTATTCGACGGAGATCTTCGAATTCCCACGCTGAAGGTAAGAAGTCTGTAAAGCATCGAGCGAGCGTACGCTCTGCGGCGGATGGATCGGCGCGAACGTCATCTCAAGTTGCTGACCGAGACGATCGAGGCGGTCAACTCCACGCTCGACCTCGAAGAGGTGTTGTCGCAGGTGGCGACGAAGGTCGCGGATGCGCTGCACGCCGACGCCTGCTTCGTCTATCTCTTCGACGAGCGGTCCGGCGAGCTGGTGCTCCGCGCCACCCACGGCACCGATGTCGAGCGGATGACCCAGCGGCCGCGGATGCGGCCCGGCGAGGGGATCACGGGCTCGGCGGCCGAAGCGCGGGCGCCTGTGATGATCCCGTCGCAGGCTCATCTCGACCCGCGCTTCAAGAACTTCCCGAACCTGGCCGAGGACGAGTACGAGTCGATCCTGGCGGTGCCGATTCTCGCGCGGGGCGAGCGGCTCGAGGGTGCCCTCAACATCCGCACGCGCCGGCCGCGTGACTTCCCCGAGGACGAGATCGACCTTCTGCTCGTGATCGCGGCTCAGGTGGCGCAGTCGATCGAGCACGCGAAGCTGTACGAGGAGGCGCAGCGCCGGGTGCACGAGCTCGAGGCGCTCGCGCGGATCTCCGAGGCGGTCTCGGAGTCGCTGTACCTCGAGGAGTCGCTCGAGGCGATCGTCAAGACGACGATGGACGCGCTCTCTGCCACCGGCGCCGCGCTCGTGCTCGAGGACGGCGCGATCGCGTGGCCGGAAGGGCGTGCGGACGCGCACGCGATCCGCCAGCCGCTGCGCTGGCGCGGCCGCCAGATCGGGGAGCTCGTCGCCGATCGTGCCTCGCCGTTCACCCAGCACGATCGCGAGCTGCTCGCGTCGATCGCACAGCAGGCGGCCGTCGCGCTCGAGCACGGGCGCGCCGTCATGCGGGGAGTGCTCGCCCAGGAGATCCACCACCGCGTCAAGAACAACCTGCAGACGGTGGCGTCGCTGCTACGCCTGCAGGCGCGCGACGCCGAGAACGTCGACCCGCGGAAGGCGCTCGAGGACTCGGTCAGCCGCATCCTGGCGATCGCCGCGGTGCATGAGGTGCTGACGGAGCAGCGCGACGAGGAGATCGATCTGGCCGAGCTGCTCGGCCGGCTCCGTGCGATGCTCGTCCAGGGGGTCGGCGCCGGTCGCGAGGTGACCGCAGAGCTGGAGCCCGTCTCGCTGGCCGGGCAGCGAGCGACGGCGCTCGCGCTCGTCTTCTCGGAGCTGCTCGGGAACGCGCTCGAGCACGGCGGGAAGCATGTGCAGGTCCGGTTGCGTGCCGACGACGGCGAGGTCGTGCTCGAGATCGCCGACGACGGCCGGGGAATCGCCGAGGAGCCGAAGAAGGGGACGGGCCTCTCGATCGTCCGCGCCCTGGTCCGTGACGAGCTGCGCGGCACGCTCGAGCTCAACGGCACCGCCGGAGGCACCCGTGCGACAGTTCGTTTTCCCGGATAGCCGGCTGCCGGGGCGCCGGATCGCCGCTCCGAACGAATCGTCGTGTCCCGAGCGCGGCGGAGGGGGAGCATTCGTTTGGGCAAGGCGGATCCGTCCGGTCACTAGACTCATCCGGTGCGCATCCTGGTTGCCGAAGACGAGACGATCATCCGCCTCGACCTGCGGGGACTGCTGGAACGGGCGGGCTACGACGTGGTCGCCGAGGCGCGCGACGGCGAGGAGGCGGTGGCGCTGGCGCGGAAGCACGAGCCGGATCTGGCCGTGATGGACGTGAAGATGCCTCGTCTGGACGGCATCGACGCGGCGCGGATGATACTCGAGGAGCGCCCGATTCCGATCGTGATGCTGACGGCGTTCGGGCAGCGCGAGCTCGTCGACCGTGCGGCGGAGGCAGGCGTCTACGGCTATCTCGTCAAGCCGTTTCGGGAGCAGGACGTCGTCCCGGCGATCGAGACGGCCAGGGCGCGCCACGAGGAGCTGGTCGCGGCGCGGGCCGAGGCCGACTCGCTCTCCGAGGCCCTGATCGCCCGCAAGGCGATCGAGCGGGCCAAGGGGCTGCTGATGACGAAGGAGAAGCTGTCGGAGGCCGACGCATTCGCGCGCCTGCGCAAGGCCAGCCAGGTCTCCGGCCGGCCGCTGGTCGTGATCGCCGAGGCGGTGATCGCTACCTTTGAGGCGGAATGACCACCACCGTCACACCGCCGCGTGAGCGGACGCGCCGAGGCACGGGCTCGGGCACCGGGGACGCGTGGCGCGTGATCGTCCTGAACGACAGCCACAACACGTTCGAGGGCGTCGCGTTCGCGCTCGCCCAGACGATCCCGGGGATCGATCACGACAAGGGCATGCGGCTCGCGACCAGGATCCACGAGTCGGGTCAGGCGATCGTCTGGTCGGGCCACCGCGAGCTGGCCGAGCTCTACCACTCCCAGCTCGAGGGCTACGGGCTGACGATGGCCCCGCTCGAGCGATAGCTCCGCTCGACGACATCCACCGCGTGTTCGCGGCGTTCGCCGGGGGAGATCCGGGCGCGCTGCTCGAGGTGATCGCCGAGGATGCGGTCTGGCGGGTGCCGGGAAACGCCCCGGTCTCGGGCGACTACCGCGGGCGAGACGTGATCCTCGAGCTCTTCCGGGAGACGCGGCGCCTCACCGAAGGCACCTACTCGAGCGAGCTCCGCTGGGCGCTCGCCGACGGGCAGCAGGGAGTTGCGGTCTATCGTGCCCGCGGCAAGCGTCTCGGACGCGAGCTGGACATCGACCAGGTACTGCTGATCACCCTCCGCGACGGCCGCTGGCAGGAGATCCTCGCCCTCCCAACGGACCCGAGCGCCTTCGAGTCCTTCTGGGCGGCGCAGTGAAGCGCGTGCATGGAAATCCTAGATTTCCGCACGCCCGAGCCTGCGCAGGCCGTCGTGGGCGAGCACGGGCAGAGCCCGCGCCCGCCGGCAGCCCGAGCCTCCCGGCGCGCTCCCGCATCTCGTGGTCTGACCGGCAACGTTCGCCGGGTCTCCGGCCCGCGATCACGCTGCGCCCTAGCCCGCCCTCGTCCTTGTCAAGGCAACCAGCCTTGCCTACGGACGATGACGGACTCTGACTTGGTGCTCACGACCCGGAAACCGGTCAACGTTGCCGGTCAGACCACTAGGTCGGCGAAGCCGGTCTTTTCTGGTCCAGGCGTCTGAGACGTCCAGGGGCCGTGAGCGCTGGCTCTGCCCGTGCTCGCTCACCGAGATCGAGATATCTCGGGCGTGCGGAAATCTAGGACTTCCATGCGCGCGCTCGACTGCGAGCGCGCTATACCTGCTGCGTCTCTTCGAAGAGCTCTTCCCACCGCGCAAGCAACCTCGCGAGCTCCCCGCGGGCGGTGCGGTGCGCGGCGACGAGGTCGACGTTCGTCCAGTCGTCGGCGAGTTGCCGTTCGAGCTCGGCGACGCGCTCCTCGGAGCGGGCGATCTCACGCTCGACGAGCTCGAGCGGCGTCGGCCCGGGTGGGCGCTCCCGCTTCGGCTTCTCTCGGGGCGGGCGCGGCGGAGCGTCCGGCTCCGGCTCGGGCTCGCGCCGGCGGAGGTACTCGGCCCAGCCGCCGGCGTAGGAGACGAGACGTCCTGCCTCGATCGCGAGCAGGCGGCCGGAGACCGCGTCGAGCAGCGCGCGGTCGTGGCTGACGAGCACGACCGTGCCGGGGAACGCCTCGAGCGCCGCTTCGAGCGCCTCGCGGCTCGAGAGGTCGAGGTGGTTGGTCGGCTCGTCCAGCACGAGCAGGTTCGCGCCGCTCGCGACGACGAGCGCGAGCGTGAGCCGGCGACGCTCTCCGCCGGAGAGCGCCGTCACCGGCTTTTCGTGCTCCTCCCAGCCCGAGAACAGGAACCGCCCGAGGAGCTTCTGGGCGTCGGGGCGGCGCAGGCCGGTCGCCGCCACGGTCGCATCGAGCACGGAGCCGCGCTCGTCCAGCTCGGCCTCGTGCTGGGAGAAGTAGGCCGGCTGGACGTCGTGCCCCAGCTTGACGCGGCCGCCGTCCGGGGCTCGCCGTCCGAGGATCGTCTCCAGCAGGGTCGTCTTCCCCGACCCGTTCGGGCCGACGAGCGAGATGTGCTCGCCCCGCTCGACGTGAAACGAGGCGTCGCGGAGCAGCTCCTTGTCGCCCGCCCGGACGAGCAGCCCCTCCGCCTCGATCACGACCCGCCCGGAGCGCTTCGGCTTCAGGAACTCGAAGCCGAGCCTCGGCCCGGGCGCCGGGCCGGTCTCGACGATGTTCGCTTTCAGCCGGTCGATCTGCCTCTGCTTCGACTTCGCCTGCCTGGCCTTGGTCGCCTTGGCGCCGAACCGCTCGACGAACCGCTCGAGGCGGGCGATCTCCTCCGCGTCGCGCTCGGCGCTGCGCGCCGCGTGCTGGGCGCGGGCCGCCTGCTCACGACGCCAGACGTGCCATTGCCCCGGGAAGTAGACGGACCGGCCCCGGTCGAGCTCGAGCACCGCGGTCGTCACCGCCTCCAGGAACCAGCGGTCGTGGGCGACGAGAATCACGCCTGCGTCGATCGTGCGGAGCAGCTCCTCGAGCCACTCGATCGTCTCGATGTCGAGGTGGTTGGTGGGCTCGTCGAGCAGAAGCAGGTCCGGCTGGGCGGCGAGCGCTCGTGCGAGCGACGCGCGTGTCAGCTCGCCGCCCGAGAACGAGGAGAGCGGCCGGTCGAGATCGGCGTCGGTGAACCCGAGCCCGCGGACGACCGCTGCCGCGCGGTCGCGCCAGTCGTAGCCGCCCGCGTGCTCGAGCCGGTGCTGGGCTGCCGAGTACCGGGCGAGCGTACGCGGCTCGTGGTCGCCGACTGCCATGAGCTGCTCGAGCTCCCGCAGTTCGCGCTCGACCGCGGCGAGGTCCGTCGTGCCGCCGAGCACGTAGTCGCGGAGCGGCCGGGTGCTCGTTGCGGGCGGTCGCTGGTCGTGGAGGGCGACCCGCGCTCCCTTCTCCCAGGCGAGCTCACCGCCCTCGAGCGAGATCTCCCCGGCGAGCGCGCGCAGGAGCGTCGTCTTGCCCGTGCCGTTCGCGCCGGCGAGCGCGAGCCGGTCGCGCCGCTCGACCTTGAACGAGACGCCGTCGAAGAGCGGCGTGCCCGAGAGCTCCTTGCGGAGGTTTGCGGCGATCACGATTGCCATCCCGGCCGTATTCAAGTGGAGATGCGGGTCCCGGCGGTCGGGTGGCATGATCTGATTGCCGGCGTCAAGGTTTCACACCCGGGATCGGTGCCGCCACGAGGAGGGTTTCGGAGAATGAGAGTTGCCGTTGCATTCGACCACCGGGGCGTCGCCCTGCGGGAGGCGGTCGTCGAGGGGCTCGCCGGGCACGAGCTGCTCGATCTCGGCACGCACACGAGCGAGGTCCGCATCGACTACCCGGACAAGGCCCGCGAGGTCGGCGAAGCGATCATCTCGGGCGAGGCGGAGCGGGGCGTGATCGTCTGCGGCTCGGGTGCCGGGGCTGCGATCGCCGCCTGCAAGCTGGCCGGGATCCGCGCCGCGATCTGCCACGATCTCTACAGCGCCCACCAGGCCGTCGAGCACGACGACATGAACGTGCTCTGCCTCGGCTCCGAGGTCGTGGGCGCCTCGGTGGCGCGAGAGCTCGTGGGCGTCTTCGTCGGGGCGCGGTTCGACGGTGGCGAGCGGTACGTGGCCCGGCTGGAAAAGGTTGCCGCGATGGAAAGGAGGATGAAGGATGGCTGAGTCCCGGTTGCATCAGGTGGCTGCCCGAGGGCAGTCGGTCTGGATCGACCTCCTCTCGCGCGAGCTCGTCCACTCCGGTGAGCTTCGGCGGATGATCGACGAGGACGCGGTCACGGGCCTCACCTCGAACCCGTCGATCTTCCAGAAGGCGATCGCGGGAGGCTCCGACTACGACGGGCAGATCGCCGAGTCGCTCGAGCGGACCGACGATCCGCGCAAGATCTTCTTCGAGCTGGCGATCGCCGACGTGCGGGACGCCTGCGACGTCCTCCGGCCGGTCTGGGAGGCAACGGACGGCGTCGACGGCTATGTCTCGCTCGAGGTCGACCCCGGCCTGGCCGCCGACACCGGCGCGACCTTCCACCAGGCGGTCGACCTGCACCGCCGGGTGGAGCGCGCGAATCTCTACATCAAGATCCCGGCGACGCCCGAGGGCCTACCGGCGATCGAGGACTGCATCGCCCGCGGCGTCTCGATCAACGTCACGCTGATCTTCTCGCTGAACCGCTACCGGGACGTGGTCGCCGCGTACCTGCGCGGCCTCGCACGGCTGGTGGCCGACGGCGGCGACCCCTCCAGGGTCAGCTCGGTCGCCTCGTTCTTCGTCTCGCGGCTCGACACCGACGCCGACCGCCGGCTCGAGGAGCGGGGAAACGCGGAGCTGCAGGGCAAGCTCGGGATCGCCAACGCGAAGCTTGCGTACAGGCACTTCCGGGAGGCGTTCTCCGGCCCGATCTGGGACCGGCTGGCCGGCGCCGGCGCGCGCAGGCAGCGCCCGCTCTGGGCTTCGACCTCGACCAAGAACCCGGCGTACCGGGATGTCATGTACGTCGAGGAGCTGATCGGCCCGGAGACGGTGAACACGATGCCGCCGGAGACGGTGGCGGCCTTCCAGGATCACGGCGAGGTGCGCGGCGACACTGTGCTCGAGGGGCTCGACGAGGCGGAGCAGCTGCTCCGCGACCTGGCCGGGGCCGGGGTCGACTACGACGACATCGTCGCCACGCTCGAGGTCGAGGGCGTGCAGAAGTTCGCGGATGCCTTCGACGAGCTGATCGCCGGGATCGAGGCCAGGCGGGGCGAGCTGGCGGCGACTTGACCACCGAACGGCGTGAGCTCGTCGCAAGGATCTGGTCGCGCGACCCGACCGTGTGGACGGGGAAGGACGAGGCACGCTGGCTCGGCTGGCTCGACGAGCCGTCCCGGATGCGCGAGGACGTCGAGCCGCTGCTGCGGCTCGCGGCCGACGTCGCGGAGGACGCCGACGCGGTGGTGCTGCTCGGGATGGGCGGTTCGTCCCTCGCTCCCGAGGTGCTCCGCCGCTCCTTCGGCAGCGCGAGCTTCCATGTACTCGACACCACGCATCCGCAGGCCATCCGCGACCTGCAAGACCGGCTCGATCTCACCCGGACGCTGTTCATCTCCGCCTCCAAGTCGGGCGGGACGCTCGAGACGCGATCCCACACCGACTACTTCTGGAAGCTCGCACCGCGCGGCGAGCAGTGGGTCACGATCACCGACCCAGGCTCCGAGCTCGCCTCCCTCGCCCGCCAGCGCGGCTTCAGCGCCATCGCGCCCGGGGAGCCGACGATCGGCGGACGCTACTCGGCCCTCTCGCCCTTCGGCCTCCTTCCGGCTGCCCTCCTCGGGGTGGACGTGGCGAAGTTCCTCGACCGGGCCGTCGAGATGGCCGACGCCTGCCGGCTCGACGAAGGCAACCCCGGTCTCGAGCTCGGGCTCTCGCTCGGCCAGGGTTGGCTCGCGGGTCGCGACAAGGTGTGCGTGCCCGACGCGGGCGGCTTCGGCCTCTGGGTCGAGCAGCTGCTGGCCGAGTCGACCGGCAAGGAGGGCAAGGGGCTGATCCCGGCGCCGGGCGAATCCGCCGAGGGCCCCGATCGGCAGGCGCAGGAGGTGCGGCTGTCGGATCCGTACGAGCTCGGCCAGGAGTTCTTCCGCTGGGAGTTCGCGACCGCCGTGGCGGGGTCGATGCTCGCGATCAACCCGTTCGACCAGCCGGACGTGCAGGCGGCGAAGGACCGCACCAACGAGGTGCTCGCCGCCGGCGACGTCGAGCTCGAGCCGGAATCGTCCATGGAGGAGCTCCTCGCCCTCGCCGAGCCCGGCGACTACGTCTGCATCCAGGCCTTTGTCAATCCGACCCCTGAAAGCGAGCGGAGGCTGGTCGAGCTCGCGGCACGCGCGCGGGCGGTGACCGGCTGTGTCGTCACCCGCGGCTTCGGCCCCCGCTACCTGCACTCGACGGGGCAGCTGCACAAGGGAGGGCCGAACACCGGGCTGTTCCTCCAGGTGGTCGAGGATTACGGCCGCGAGCTTGCGATCCCGGGCCGGTCGTTCGGCTTCGCCCGGCTGATCCGCGCCCAGGCCGCCGGTGACTTCGAGTCGTTGCGAGAGCGGGGGCGACGCGTCGCCCGGGTCCGGCTGGAGGAGGTCTGATGCAACTCGGCATGATCGGTCTCGGCCGCATGGGCGGCAACATGACGAAGCGGCTCGGCAACGCCGGCCACGAGGTGATGACCTACGACCCGGGCGTCGAGTCGACGGCCGCGACGCTCGCGGAGCTCCGCGACCAGCTCGACGCGCCGCGCGCGTTCTGGATGATGGTGCCGTCCGGCAAGATCACCGAGTCGACGTTCCAGGAGCTCCTTCCGCTGGCCGCTCCGGGCGACACGATCGTCGACGGCGGGAACTCGAACTTCCACGACTCGCAACGGCGGCACGCCGAGGCCGCCGGGCGCGGCGTCTCGTTCCTCGACGTCGGCGTCTCGGGCGGTGTCTGGGGGCTCGAGGCCGGTTACTGCCTGATGGCCGGAGGGGAGCGGGAGGCCGCCGCGCGGCTCGAGCCGATCTTCACGGCACTGGCGCCCGAGGACGGCTACGCGTACGTCGGGCCGGCCGGAGCGGGGCACTTCGTGAAGATGGTCCACAACGGGATCGAGTACGGGTTGATGCAGGCGTACGCCGAGGGTTTCGAGGTGCTCGAGAAGTCCGAGTTCGACCTCGACCTCCATGAGATCGCCGGCATCTGGCGGTACGGCTCGGTCGTGCGCTCGTGGCTGCTCGACCTGCTCCATGCGGCGTTCGAGCAGGAGGGCGGGAAGCTCGAGCAGATCAAGGGCTACGTCGAGGACTCCGGCGAGGGCCGCTGGACGATCGCTGAGGCGATCGCCGAGGACGTCCCCGTGCCCGTGATCACGGCGGCCCTGTTCGCGCGCTTCGCCTCGCGCCAGGACGAGTCGTTCGCGGCGAAGGTGAACGCAGCGCTGCGCAACCAGTTCGGCGGCCATGCCGTTCGCTCCGCGGACGAAGCGAAGTGAGTTACCCGACCTCGACCCTGCTCCTCCGCGCATGAGCGTAGGCTTGACGGAGCTCACGATTGAGCGGAGACGCCGGCTTGGCCGGCGTCGAGAGCGGGAACTCATAGGGCAACTGAAGGTTGCCCTATGAGCGTCGTGACCGAGCACAACCCGCTGCTCGACGGGCTGCACCTGCGTCGCCGGCCGGATGCGTGCGTGCTCGTGATCTTCGGCGCCTCCGGCGATCTCGCCCAGCGGAAGCTGATGCCGGCGCTCTACGCGCTCGCGGTGCGACGGCTGCTGCCGGAGCGGTTCGCGGTCGTCGGCGCCGGACGGACCAGCGAGACGGACGACGAGTTTCGCGAAAAGATGAAGGAAGCGGTACAGCAGCACGCCCGCGATGAGTTCAACCACGATGTCTGGGGCGAGCTGGCGGCGGGGATGCGCTTCGCGACCCTCGGAAGCGATGCCCTCGTCGACCTCCTCGCCGAGCTGGACGAGGAGCGCGGCACGCGCGGCAACCGGGTGTATTACTTCGCGGTGCCGCCCGGCGCGATCGCCTCGCTCGTGCGGGAGGTCGCCGGCTGGCCCGCGAACGGATGGCGGCGGCTGATCGTCGAGAAGCCGTTCGGCCACGACCTCGCCTCGGCCCGCGAGCTGAACGTGCTGATCGGCGAGCACTTCCAGGAGAGCGAGGTCTTCCGGATCGACCACTATCTGGGGAAGGAGACGGTGCAGAACCTGCTGGCGCTGCGATTTGCGAACGGCATCTTCGAGCCCATCTGGAACAGGCAGTTCGTCGATCACGTCCAGATCACGGTCGCGGAGTCGATCGGGATCGAGGGGCGGGCCGCCTTCTACGAGCAGGCCGGCGCAATTCGTGACGTCTTCCAGAACCATCTGCTGCAGCTCCTCGCGATCACGGCGATGGAGCCGCCGAGCGACTTCACCGCGGACTCCGTGCGCAACGAGAAGGTGAAGGTGCTGCACTCGCTGCACACCCCGGGGCCGAAATCGGTCGTCCGCGGGCAGTACGGCCGCGGGTTCATCGAAGGGGTGGAGGTGCCGGGATACCGCGAGGAGGAGGGCGCCGCTCACGGTTCGATGACCGAGACGTATGTGGCTGCGAAGCTCTTCGTCGACAACTGGCGCTGGGCCGACACGCCGTTCTACGTCAGGATGGGGAAGCGCCTGCCGCGCCGCGAGACGACGATCGCGATCCAGTTCAAGCGGGCGCCGCATCCGCCCTTCGAGGAGATGGCGGTCGAGGCGCTCCGCCCGAACGTGCTCCTGATCCACGTGCAGCCGAACGAGGGGATGTCGCTCGCGATCGGCGCCAAGATGCCCGGGCAGGGGATGTCGATCCAGACCGTCCACATGGACTTCCTCTACGGCAGCACGTTCCGGGACGGTCTGCCGGAGGCGTACGAGCGGCTGATCCTCGACGCGATGCTCGGCGACGCGACGCTGTTCACCCGCTCCGACGAGATCGAGGAGCAGTGGGCGCTCGTCGACGCGATCGTCGCCGCCTGGCAGCGGGACCGGCCCGCCTTCCCGAACTACCCTGCCGGGACCTGGGGGCCGCCCTCCGCCGACGACCTGCTCCATCGCGACGGCCGCTCGTGGCGGCGCCATTGACATGACCGTGCCGCTGATCGAGGACTGGTCGGGCGTGGACGTCTCGGTCGCGGAGATCGAGTCGGAGCTTGCTCGGCTGCGTAACCTCTCGATGCGCGACGACGGCCACCCTCAGCAGCGGACGAGTGTGATGACGCACGTTGCCTGGGTTCCGCCGGAGTGGCTCGACGCCGCCGAGCGGACGCTCGACGGGATGGCGGAACGGCACCCGTCCCGCACCGTGATCCTCGTGCCGCGGCCCGGCGACGAAGGGGGACTCGATGCCGAGCTCTCGGTGCGGTGCTTCGCGGCCGGGGATCGTCCGATCTGCGGTGAGGTGATCGAGCTGCACCTGCGCGGCAACCGAGCACTCGCGCCGGCCTCGCTCGTGCTTCCCCTCGCGATCTCCGATCTGCCCGTGTTCGTCCGCTGGCGCGGGGAGCCGTCGTTCGACGGCTCCCAGTGGCAGCAGCTGGTCGACCTCGCCGATCGTGTGATCGTCGACTCATCCGAATGGGACGAGCTTCGCTTCGGTGAGCTGGCGGAGGTGTTCCCGATCGCAGCGGTCTCGGACATCGCCTGGGCGCGGACGGCCCCCTGGCGGGTGAGGCTCGCCTCCTGCTGGCCCGCGATTCGCGATCAGGAGATCGCGATCCGCGGCCCGCGTGCCGAGGCCTCGCTCCTGCGCGGCTGGTTGAGCGCCCGCCTCGAGCGCAAGGTTGCCGCGGTCGAGCCGGCCGGCGAGCTCGGAGTTCGCCTCGACGGCGAAGAGCTTCCCCCGCCGAGCGAGCCGCCGCTCTCCCCCAGCGACCTTCTGAGCGCGGAGCTCGACCGCTTCACCCGTGACCGGATCTACGAGGAGGCGGTCGTCGCGATCGCTGCCTGACCGTCCGCGCCGGGCACGGTCGGCTGTTCTAACCCGTCTCCGACCCCGCCAGGAGCGCCAGCGCCGCGTCGTGGAGGAAACCGTTCGTCGCCAGGAATGACTCGCCCGGGGTCGGCGGGTCACCTGCGAAGGTCGAGCAGCGGCCGCCCGCCTCCTCGACCAGGAGCCGCACCGCCGCGTAGTCCCACAGCTCGAGCACCGAGTCGGTGGCGACGTCGAGCGCGCCCTCGGCGACCAGGCAGTGCTGCCAGAAGTCCCCGAACGCGCGACCGGACCAGGAACGGCGCTCGAGCTCCGTCCAGCCGGGCGGCATGCTCCGCGCCGAGGTCGTCGAGACCGTGGCGTCTTCGACCCGCTCCACGCGCGAGACGCGGCAGGGGTCGCCACCCGCCCAGGCGCCCTCGTCGCGGGCCGCCCACCAGCGGCGGCCGAGCGCGGGCGCGGAGACCAGCGCGACGTCGACCCGGCCGTCGCGTTCGAGGGCGAGCAGCGTCGCCCACACCGGTACGCCGCGCACGTAGTTTCTCGTCCCGTCGATCGGATCGACGATCCAGCGCACCGCGCCGCCCTCGTCTCCCAGTTCCTCGCCGAAGACGCCTTCCCCGGGCCTGTTGGCCGCGACCAGGCTGCGCACGGCCTCCTCGGCCGCCCGGTCGGCCTCCGTCACCGGCGTCAGGTCGGGCTTGGTCTCGACCTGCAGGTCATCCGCTCGGAAGCGGGCCAGCGTGATCGCATCGGCGGCGTCGGCGAGCTCGTGCGCGAAACGGAGATCCGGGCCCAAGACCCGTGAAGCTACCGCGCCACGGCCCTGCCGGGGCCGGAGCTGCCTCCGCTACTCCGCCGCGGCGCTGGGTCGGCTGCCGAGCGCCCGCTCGAGGGCGAGGCCCGCGGCGAGAACGAGCCCGTCGGCTCCGGGCCTCCCGACCAGCTGGATCGACGCGGGCAGGCCGTCTTCGGCGGCTCCGCAGGGAAGCGCGAGGGCGGGCCAGCCGAGCAGGTTGAACGGGTAGGTGAAACACGTGAACCGGTCCCGCATTGCGATCTCGTCGACGTCGGCTGGTGGCGCGACGAACCCGAGCGTGGGTGTCAGCAGCAGGTCGAGCCCGTCGAAGAGCTCTCGCATGCGACGGTCGTAGTCGACGCGCAGCGCGGCTCCCGCGGCGACCTCGGCGTCGCCGACCGCCAGGCACCGCTCGATCTTCCGGCTGATGTTCTCGCCGTACAGCTCGCCCTGCTCCTCGTACAGCTCGCGGTGCACGTCGGCGATCTCGCGCCAGAGGAGCGGGAGCGTCCCCGCCGGCTCGGGCAGGTCGACCGGCCGGCTGTTCGGAAAGAGCGACGCGGCGCTCTCGACGCGCTGCCGCACCAGCGGATCGGCGGTTTCGCACCAGCCGAGTCCCGCCGCGATCCCGTCGAGTGCCGTCTCCTCGAGGGCGAAGCCGGGCACGAGCAGGCGCATCAGGTCGACGCAACCGGACACATCGCGGGCCATCGGGCCGGCGTGGTCGAAGCTGGGCGCGAGCGGGAAGATCCCGTCGACCGGCACGAGCCCGTAGCTCGGCTTGAAGCCCGTGACCCCGCAGCAGGCGGCGGGAATCCGGATCGAGCCGCCGGAGTCGGTTCCGAGCGCGGCGTCCGCGAGCCCGGCGGCGAGCGCCGCCGCCGACCCACCGCTCGAGCCGCCCGAGCTCCGCCCCGGCGCCGCCGGGTTCGGGACCGTCCCGTAGTGGAGATTCTGCGAGGTCACGCCGTAGGCGAACTCGTGCAGGTTCGTCTTCCCGACGTTCACGTACCCGCCCGCCTCGAGCCGGCGGACCGACTCCGCGGTCTCGGTCGGCACGTGCTCGGAGAAGATCGCCGACCCGTAGGTCGTCCGCACCCCGGCGGTGTCGAACAGATCCTTGACCGCAAGCCTGATCCCCGGCCCAGCCTGCAACGCGGTGATGAAGATCCCCTCCATGTCTCAGGATCGTCTCTGTTCGCGCGAGTCGGCGGACGGGTTCAGACGTCGGCGAGTGCGGGCTTTGCCCGTGCTCGCCCGCCATGGCGGAAAGATGTCGTAAGGGGGGCTCGTGGGGGGAAACCGGAGGTTTCCACCCACGTTCAGGAAAGCCAGAGGTAGACGAGCCCGACCCCGAACGTTCCGCCGAAGAGGAGCAGGAAGATCCCGACGAGGCCCCAGGTGAGGCGCATGTTGCGCCGCGAGAGCTCGGGGCTCGGGCCGACGGCGTCGTGCATCAGGTCCGGGAGGGTGGGAGCGGGTGGCGGCCGGCTCGGACATCAGACAGCGACGTCGAGCGCCATCGCGACGAACAGCAGCGCGAGGTAGATCATCGAGTAGTGGAAGAGCTTGACCGCGTGCGGGCGGGTGGTCTCCCGCCAGAGCTGGAAGGCCATCCAGGAAAGCACGGCTCCGAGCGCCAGCGCCGCCGCGCCGTAGATCAGCCCGAAGACCCCGAAGGCGACGGGAAGCAGCGTCCCGGCGACGAGCGCGACCGTGTACCAGGCGATCTGGCGTGCCGTCTCGCGCTCGCCGCGCACGACGGGCAGCATCGGCACGCTCGCGTTGGCGTAGTGCTCCCGGATCATCAGCGCTAGCGCCCAGAAATGCGGCGGCGTCCAGAGGAAGACGATCCCGAACATCACCAGCGCGGCCCAGCCGAGGTGCCCCGAGGCGCTCGCATAGCCGACCAGGGGCGGCACGGCGCCCGCGGCGCCGCCGATGACGATGTTCTGCGGCGTCGAGCGCTTCAGCCACTTCGTGTACACGAACACGTAGAAGAGGTTGCCGGCGAGCGCGAGCAGCGCGGTCGGGAGGTTGACGAGCGAGTCGAGCAGGACGAACGAGAGCGCCGAGAGCGCGATCCCGAACTCGAGCGCCCGCTGCGGCGCGACCCGGCCGGAGGCGACCGGCCGTCCGGCGGTGCGCGAGCCCATCAGCTTGTCGATGTCGCGGTCGAGGTAGTGATTGAGCGTCCCGGCGCCGCCGCAGGCGAGCGCGAGCCCGATCATCGTCACCGCGAACGTGCCCCAGGCGGGGACCCCGGAGGCGCCGACGAACACCGCCGCGCCTCCTGTGAGCAGCAGGAGCGACATCACGCGCGGCTTGGTGAGCGTGAAGTAGTCCCTCGCGCTGCCGGTGAGTGCGCCCTCCCCGCGGAAGGCCTGCACGCAGAGGAGCGAGGCGGAGGCGAAGGCAAACGCCGCGACCGTGAGGTGGATTCCCGGCCGGGTCAGGAGCGCGGCGAGGCCGAACAGGACGATCGAGACCGTCGCGGCCGGCAGCAGCCGCCTGGCCGAGAGCCAGGCGAGCACGAGCAGTCCGACGAGCGGCGGCAGCGCCAGGGCGGCGAGCAGCCGGTGTGCCGTGTTCCAGCCGGCCGCGCCCGAGACGACCGCGAGGCCGGTCGCGGCCACAGCCGCCGCCGCCAGCAGGCGCGCCCAGGGCCCGGCCGTCACAGGCGTCCCTCCTCGGTGAGGCGGCGCCGCAGGTCGCGCAGCGGGCGGGCGCTGATGATGTACGGGATGCGGTCGAAGTTCCACGGCGGCGGCGGCGAGGTCGCATACCACTCGAGCGTGTCGGCGAGCCAGGGGTCGTTGACCGCCCGACGCCCCGTCCTCGACGTCTTGATCACGTTTGCGACGAAAAACATCATGCCAAGGGCCATCGTGAACGATCCGATCGTCGAGATCAAGTTGTAGACCTCCCAGAGACCTCCGGAAGAGTACGTGTAGACCCGTCGCGGCATGCCCAGCAGCCCGAGGAAGTGCTGGGGCATGAAGGTGAGGTTGAAGCCGACGAAGACGAGCCAGAAGTGGAGCTTGCCGAGCTTCTCGTCGAGCACCCGCCCGAACATCTTGGGCCACCAGTAGTAGAGCCCGCCGAAGATCCCGAACATCGAGCCTCCGAAGAGCACGTAGTGGATGTGAGCGACGACGTAGTAGGTCTGCGTCAGCTGCCAGTCGACCGGGAAGGCGGCGAGGAAGATCCCCGACAGCCCGCCGATTGTGAACAGCGCGATGAAGCCGATCGCCCACAGCATCGGCGTGTCGAACGAGATGTTCCCGCGCCAGAGCGTCGCGAGCCAGTTGAAGATCTTCACCCCCGTCGGGACCGCGATCACCATTGACGCGACCATGAAGAACGAGTCGAGCCGCGTCGGCAGCCCGACCGCGAACATGTGGTGGCCCCAGACGAGGAAGCCGAGGAACGCGATCGACACCGTCGAGACCGCGACCGCCTTGTACCCGAAGATCGGCTTGCGCGCGAACACCGGGATGATCTCCGAGATGATCCCCATCGCGGGCAGCACCATGATGTAGACCTCGGGGTGCCCGAAGAACCAGAACACGTGCTGGTAGAGGATCGGGCTGCCGCCGTGCGCGGGATCGAAGAAGTGCGTGCCGAAGTGGCGGTCGAGCAGCATCATCGTCAGGCCCGCCGAGAGGGTCGGCAGCGCCAGCATCAGCAGCCACGCGTAGGTGAGCATCGTCCAGATGAAGAGGGGGATCCTCGTCCAGGTCATGCCGCGGGCCCGCATGTTGGTGATCGTGACGATGAAGTTGAACGCGCCCGCGATCGACGACAGCGTTAACACGTGCAGCGAAAGGATCCACAGATCCTGGCCGCGGCCCGGTGAGTGCAGCGTCGAGAGCGGCGCGTAGGACGTCCAGCCGGCCTCGGCCGCGCCGCCCTTGGCCTCGAAGCTGAGCAGGAGGATGCACCCGCCGAGGAGGTAGAGCCAGTAGGAGAGCGCGTTCAGGCGCGGGAACGCCATGTCGCGTGCGCCGATCATCAGCGGGACGAGGAAGTTCCCGAAGCCGGCCAGGATCGGGACGATGACGAGGAAGATCATCGTCGTCCCGTGGATCGTGACGGCCTGGTTGTAGGAGCCCCGGGTCAGGATGCTCTCGTTCGGCGTCGCGAGCTGGGTGCGGATCAGCAGTGCGAGCACTCCGCCGGCGGCGAAGAAGCCGAGCGCGGTGCCGATGTAGAGGATGCCGATGCGCTTGTGGTCGACGGTCGTCAGCCACGAAGTGACGCGGCCCGTGCGCCAGTCGGCGCGGTAGGGGGCGACGGGAGTCTCGGTGCCGGCGGTCACGGCGTGCCCTTCAGGGTCTTCGTGTAGGCGACGAGCGCGTCGATCTGGTCGTTCGTCCAGTTGGTGCCGACCGCGGGCATCTTGCCGACGCCCTGGCGCAGGATCGTCCGCAGGCCCTTGGCGTCGCGCAGGAGCGGGTTGCTGCCGAGCGAAGGGCCGATGTAGGTACTGTCGAGCCGGTGGCAGGTGGCGCAGGAATGCTGGAACTCCTCCTTGCCGAGCGCGACCCCGGTCGGCTGTGCCGCACGCTCGACGATGAACTTCTCGTACTCGGCGCGCGGGACGACCTGCACGAGCGCCGTCATCTTCGCGTGCTGGATGCCGCAGAGGTCCGAGCAGCGCGCTGCATAGTCTCCGGCGGGCGCCCGGAACCAGGTGTGGTTGACCCGGCCCGGGATCGCGTCGATCTTGCCCCCAAGTGCCGGTACCCACCAGCTGTGGAGGACCTCCGCGGCGGGAGCGGTGACGTTCTCGTGGACGACGTCGCCGGCGGGCGCGATCATCTTCCCGACCGAGATCGCGCCGTTCGGGTAGCGGAACAGCCAGTAGAACTGGTGGCCCTCGACGGTGATCGTCGTCTCGTTGTCGGCGGCGGCGGCAGGGGCGTTGGCGATCCCGGGAAGCTCGACGAAGATGAACGAGCCGATCGCGGCGAGGATCAGCACCGGCACGACCGTCCAGAGGATCTCGAGCCTGGTCGACCCGTGGATCTGGGGGCCCTCCGCGGTCCGTGCGCGCTTCCCCCGTCGGTAGCGGACGACGAAGGCGATCAGCACTCCTTCGACCCCGACGAAGACGATCGCTGCGAACACGAGCACGAAGATGTAGGCCTCCCTGATCCGGTGCGCGTTGGGTGAATGGGGCGCTACCGGAAGGAGGCCGCCGCTGCCGGCAAGGGCGCTGCCGACGATCGCGAGCGCCGCTGCGAGCGCGATCACGAGTACCAGGGCTCTCTGTCGCACGCCGGCTGGCATCGTATAGTCGGTGGAGAATCGATCGCGGGTTGACCTGCCTTCATCTGTGACGGCGCCCTTCGAGGTTTTCGTCAACGGCGTGCCGCAGACCGAGGGATCCGACTTCGAGAAAGTCGGGTCGAGCCTGGTCTTCGACCGGGCTCTGGTGCACGAGGGACCGCTCGGTTTCTGGCGGTGGGCGCGCATGTTCTTCGGCGTCGCCGGCACCTACCGCAGGAATGACACGATCGACGTCGTCTTCACCGTCGACGGGCGCCCCAGGGTCGTGAGCCTCGCGCCCTCGGTGACAGACGAGGCGGGTCAGGCCTGATCCCTCGCCGCCCGGGAGCTAAGCTAAGCTCCGGGGATGACGCACCGCAGCCTGCGGAGCGTACTTGCCGGCCGGGGCTTCATGCTCCTCCCCGCCGCGGCGTATGCCGTCCACGAAGGCCGGTACCGGCTCGGGTACGGATCGCAGGCCGCGCAGGCGCTTGCAGCTCAGGGCCACGGCTACCTCGACTCGCTCGCGCCGTGGGTCGCCTCGCTCCTGGCGCTCGCGTTCGGTGCGTTCCTCGCTCGGGTCGCGCGGCGTGCGGCCGGCCGCGGGGAGGCCGAGACGGGCAGGAGCTTCTCCGGGCTGGCGCTGCTCGCCTGGGTCAGCCTGGTGGCGATCTACGTGATCCAGGAGCTCCTCGAGGCGGTCTTCGCGGCCGGGCATCCGGGCGGGATCGCGGGCGTTTTCGGTCACGGCGGCTCGTGGGCGATCCTGCTCGCAGCGGTCGCGGCCCTCGTCGTCGCGGCCGTCCTTCGAGCCTCGGCGGCGGCGGTGCGTGCAGCGGCGCCCCGTGTGTCGAGGAGGCTCGCGCTCTCGGCGGAGCCGTGTGCGCGCCGGCCCGGCCCGGGTTTCGTCGCGCATCGCCGCTCTCCACTCGCCGGCGCCTCCGCCGGCCGGGCGCCGCCCGGGTCGTGGCGCGCAGCCGTCGCGTAGCGCGACTGCGCTCTCCAGGCGCTCCGACCACGATCCGAAAGGAGTCTCCCATCCGCCTCGCTGCAGGCGCTGTCGTTGCCGTTGCTGCGCTGCTCGCGCTCGTTCTGCCAGGCCGGGCGGCCGCCCACGGGCGCACCGCGACGATCGCGCTCGACTACCGGCTCGTGCTCGACCGTGCGTCGCTGACGCTCTCGGGCGTCCACGCGCGCATTCTCGACGGCGACCGGGACTTCGAGGTTCGGGCCGACCCCGGTGTCGACGTGGTCGTCCTGGGGGCGTTGCACGAGCCGTTCCTGCGGATCGACGCGAACGGCGTGTGGGCCAACGCGAGCTCACCGACCGCGACCGCCGACCGGGTCGTCGCAACCGGGAAGACCGGTTGGGTCCGCGTCGGCGGCGGCGACTCGATCGCATGGCACGACCACCGGCTCGCCCCGCCGCCGGCGAGCCGGGTCGGACCGGTGGGACGGTTCGCGATCCCTGTCGACGTCAACGGCCGCCGCGAGACGATCGCAGGCACCTTCTTCCGCGTCTCCAGGCCGGCGCTCTGGCCGTGGCTCGCGGGAGCGGCCGCGCTGGCCGCCGGGATCGCGGTTGTCGTGCGCCGCCGGCGCCTCCGGCCGGTGCTCACGATCGGGCTCGGGTTGACGGCGGGGCTCGCGGCGCTCGCCGAGGTGACGACGTTCGCCGCCCGCGATGCACCGACCGGCGGGGTCGCCTGGCTGCAGGTCGGGACCGGAATCGGGATCGCGGCCGTGGTCGCCGTTCTGCTCGTGCGCCTGCGCGGGCGGGCTCGGGTGCATGCCGCCGGGGTCGTCGGCGCGGTCGCCGTGGCGGTCAGCCTGAGTTCGCTGTCGATCTTCTGGCACGGGGTCGTCATCTCGGCCCTCTCACCGGTGCTTGCACGAGCCGTCTGCGGCTTCGCGCTCGTCGGGGGAGTCGGTGCCGCCGCGCTCAGCTTCCTGCGCGAGTTCGACGAGCCGGTGAGGGCGGTGCGCCGGTGACTGCCTTCCTGCTGGCGCTCGGGCTGCTCGGCCATCCGTCCGTGCAGCCTCGGCCGATCGGGCCCGGGCCGCGCTACGTCCCTCCGGCCGCGCCGGCGGCCGTCCTGGCCGGGAAGCCGGTGGGGCGGCTCCGCTGCGCGGCGCCCGGGCCCACGATGCGAGTGCATGTCGAGGTCTTCGCAAACCGGCGCGTCGTCGTCCTGCCCGCGGGGATCGGCGTCGCACCGCCCTCGTCAAGGGTCGGCGGCGCCGTCGTCGCGCGCGGGTGCTCCTATCCGCTGCGGACCCTGACGCCCACCGGCATCGTCGAGGTTGCGCGACGAGCGGGTCTGCGTCTGTCGGACCTCTTCCGCATCTGGGGCCAGCCTCTCGGGCCTTATCAGGTCGCCTCGTTCCGGTCGTCGGCGCCGGTGCGCGTGTACGTCGACGGGAAGCTCGTCCGCGGCCCCGCCCGCTCCGTCCCGCTGACCCCGCACGCCGAGATCGTGCTCGAGCTCGGCGGGTACGTGCCGCCTCATCCCTTCTTCCTGTTCGCGGGAGCCGACTCGTGAAGCGGCGCCTCGCCGTCTGGGTCATCGTGGTCGCGCTGGTCGTGCTCGCCACCCGCACGATCGCCTACGCGCTCGCGCCGCAGTCCGTTCTGCTCGCAGCGCTCGTGCGCGGCGAGGGCGGCCCGCAGGTCGCCGGGGCGCTGATCGCGTTCGCGCTCCTGGGGGCCGGGGTCGCGATCGCCGCCCTCTGGCTCGCAGTCGTCGCGGTGCGGGAGCGGCTCGCCCTGGAGGGCCGGAGGCTGGTCGAGACACCGCGTCTGCGCCCTTTGCTGCTCGCGGGCCGCATGGCCGGGCTCTTCCTGACCGCCTCCTTCGTCTTCGCGATGACCGAGTCGTACATCCACTGGCGCGAGGGGCTCGGCTGGCACGGTCTCCACTGCCTCGTCGGGCCGGTCCACCGCGACGCGATCCCGATCCTGGCGGCGCTCTCGCTCGTCGCCGTCGCCGTTCACGGCGCGATCGAGCACCTGCTCGCCTGGGCCCGCCGCCTCGTCGCGCAACTTGCCGCCCGGCTGCCCGTTCTTCGCGGAGCCTCGCCGGTCGCGCCCCGGTTGGCGCTCCCGCACCCCGCCGGCGCAGCCTCTGCGAACGGTGCCCGCGGCCCGCCGGCCCGAGCCGTCCTCGTCTCTGTCCCATCTTCCTGAGAGGAGACCGAAGAAGGTGAACGGCCAACACACAGGCAGGCGCCGCCTGCCGCCAATCCTTGCCTGCACGGCGCTGGTCGCGCTGATCGCGGCGTCCACGGCCGCCGCGCACGCCCGGATCAGCCCGCCCGTGTCGCTCTCGAAGGAGCTCCAGCTCTACAGCCTCGCCGTCCCGACCGAGAAGGAGAATGCGTCGACCACCAAGGTCGTTCTGACCGTCCCGCAGGGCTTCTCGATCGACTCGTTCGTTCCGAGCCCCGGCTGGCACCGGGTGCTCCAGCAGACCGGCTCGGGTGAGAGCGCGGTGATCCAGAAGGTCACCTGGACCGGTGGGAGCGTCCCCACGGGAGAGGACTCGCTCTTCCAGTTCCTCGGTGAGCCGGCCTCGAACGGGACCTATGACTTCACCATCCAGCAGACCTACTCGGACGGCTCGATCGTCACCTGGAGCGGCCCCGAGAGCGGCGAGAACCCCGGGGCGGCGATCGAGGCGAAGAGCTCGCTCGGCGGCGGCGGCTCGTCGCTGCTGACGATCGTCGCGCTCGTCGTCGGGGCGCTCGGCGTGCTCCTCGCCGGGATCGCGCTGGTCGCCGGCGGAGGCGGGAAGCGGCAGCTGGCTTGAGCCGCGCGTTTCATCCGACCCGCCGTCGTCCTGCGGGCGCCGGGGGGAGGCTCCGGCTTCCCCCGGCGCGTCGCGCCGGGGGCGGGTAGTCGCGGTCGCCGCCGTGACCCTGGTGGCGCTCGCGCTGCCGGTCGCAGCCTCGGCGCATGCCTACCTGACCAAGACCGTGCCGGACGCCAGCGTCGTGCTGAACATCGCGCCGCGAACGGTCGCCCTGACCTTCGACGAGGCGGTCGAGCCTCGCTTCGCGATCATCTCGGTCACCGACAAGGACGCCAACCAGGAGGCCACCGGTCCGGCGAGCCGGGCAGCGTCCAATCCGGACACGTTGATCGTCCCGTTGCGGGCGCACCTGGCCGAGGGCTGGTACCTGGTCTACTGGCGCGCGATCTCGGTCGACGGCCATCCCGTCGAGGGCGCCTTCACCTTCGCGGTCGGCCCGAATCCGGGGCCGTCGCCGCAGTTCGTGATCCCGCACATCTCGCAGACGGCCACGACCACGCCGCTGCTCGTCGCCCGCTGGGCCGTGTTCATCACCGTGATGGCGTCGCTCGGGCTGTTCTTCATGCGCGTCGCGATCGCCCGGCCCGCCGCGAGGCGCCTCCCGGGCACGAGCCTGCGCGCGATCACCGTCGCCTTCGGCGTCGCCTCGTCGCTCGGGCTGCTGGCAGTGCCGGTCTTCCTCGAGGAGTCGACCGCGATCGACTCCCTGCGATCCTTCTTCGACGTCGGCGCGCTCATGCCGCTCTTCCGGACGACCGCCTTCGGCCGCGGGTACGTCGATCTCGAGCTGTGCCTCGCGCTCTTCACGGCAGCCGCCTGGATCTCGCTCTGGGTCGACCGGCCCGAGCGGGAGCATCGCTCGATCGCGGAGATCGTCGCCCTGACCGGCGCCGGCATCGCCGCTGCCGCCGTTGCGGTCGTTCCCGGCGCCGCGGGCCACGCGGCCCAGACGGCTCCGCGCGGAATCGCCCTCGCGCTCGATGCGCTCCACTTCGCAGCAGGCTCGATCTGGCTCGGCGGCCTGCTCGGCCTGCTCGTCCTCTGGCTCGGCCTTCCGCGAGCCCGGCGGGCCTCCGCGCTCGCGATCTGCGTGCCGCGGTTCTCGAACGTCGCGTTCGTCTCGGTGATGGTGCTGCTCGGCTCCGGGGTCTGGGCATCCGTGCTGCACCTGCCGATCCTGGCGGCGCTCTGGCAGACCCAGTACGGCGTGGCGATCTTGGTCAAGGCGGGCCTGCTCGCCGCGGCGATGCTGCTCGGCGCGGTCAACCTCGTACGCACGAAGCCGCGCCTCGCCGCGGCGCGCGCGAACCCCGCGCTCGCCCGGTCGGCGACGCTGCTCCTGCGGCGCACGGTCGCGACCGAGGCCGGGCTGCTCGTCTGCGCGGTCTTCGCGGCCGCGGTTCTCTCGAGCCTCGCGCCGCCTGCCAAGGCGCTCGCCGAGGAGGGATCGGCGCTTGCGAAGGTCGGGCCGGGCCGGGTCGCCGCGACCGTCCATCAGGCCGGCTACACGCTGCAGGTGCTGATCGCGCCCAACAAGGCGGCTGCCCCGAACACCTTCGCCCTGAAGCTGACGAAGGACGGCTCCCCTGTTCGCGGCGCCACGGTCACGCTCGGGTTCGCCATGCTGGACATGGAGATGGGGACGCAGCAGTACGCACTGAAGGAGACCGGGCCGGGCGTGTACTCGCGGCCCGCGCCCGCGCTCGTGATGGTCGGGCACTGGGCGCTCGCGTTCGACGTCACTCCCAGGGGCGGCACCCTGTTCACCGCCCTGATCGTCGACAGGCCGGGGGGATGACCGGCCGCCCCGGTACCCGCCTGCTCGCGTCGGTCGTGGCGCTTGCCGCCGGCGCGACAGCGGTCGTGATCGTCATCCTGTTGGTGAAGAGTGCGCTCGGCTAGCCGTCAGCTCGTGGTGCTCGGAGCGCTGGTCGCGGCGCTCGCGGGCGCAGCGTCCCCTGCGCGCGCCGACGGCGATCCCGCGAGTGACTTCCTGCTCTCCCAGTCGACCTTCCTGTCGCCGTTCGACGGGCACGTCGCGAAGGCCGAGGCGACGCGGCTCGTCGCGATGATCGCGCAGGCGAAGGAGAAGGGCCTCCCGCTCAAGGTCGCGGTGATCGTCACGCGCTACGACCTCGGCTCGGTGCCCGTCCTCTTCGGCAAGCCGCAGACCTACGCGAAGTTCCTCGGCCAGGAGGATTTCTACTACTGGAAGGACGAGTTGATCGTGGTCATGCCGAACGGCTACGGGATCTCCAAGGCGAAGGACCTCCCGCCCGCGGACAAGGCGGCGATCGCGGCGTTGCCGAAGCCGGCGTCGGCGGACGGCACCACCCTGGTGATTGCCGCCCAGAAGGCCGTCCAGGCGGTCGCCGCCCGGCACGGGATCACCCTCACCGCCGTGACGGCCTCCGGATCGAGCTCGGCGACCTCCGACCGGATCAAGATCGCCGCCGGGGTGCTCGCGGCAGCGCTGCTCGCCCTCGGCGTCCGCTTCGGGTTGCGGCGCCGGAGGGTCACCTCCTGAATCTCGACCGCGCCGAGCGGGTCGGGGTGCCGTGGGGGCTCGGGCCGGGCCGGGGGCCGTTCTCGAAGCAGACCCGGCTCGTCCTCCTGATCGTCCTCACGCTCGCCCTCGCGATCGTGATCGTGGTCAGCATCCTGCTCGCCTCCGGATCGGCAGGCGTGCCGGGTCGCGCCGTCACGATCCCCGCCGCAGACCGCTTCGCCTCGCCCGCGCTGCTGCGGGCGGCCGCGGCCGTCGGCTTCCATCCGAACGTCGCGCCGGGGGTCGGGCAGATCGAGAGCGGCCCACTGACGGCTTTGCAGCCCACCTCGACGTCAGGCCTGCTCGCCGCAGGCTCGCGCGCCCCCGCGTTCACGCTCCGCACGCCCGAAGGCGTCCCGGTCAGCCTGTCGGGTCTGCGCGGAAAGGTGGTGCTGCTCGAGTTCTTCGCCACGTGGTGCCCGCACTGCGCCGCAGAGGCTCCGCATCTGAATGCCCTCTCCACGTCTCTGCCCCGCGCGAAGGTCGCGTTCGTCTCGGTCAACGCCGACGGGGAGGACGCTGCGAGCGTTCTCGCCTACCACATCTACTTCGGAATGCCGTTCCCGGCGCTGCTCGACCCGGGCGGCCGGGCGGGAAGCTTCCGCTCGCCGGGCGGGCGGGGGAAGGTCTCGACGGCGTACCGGGTCGGGTTCTACCCGACCTTCTACGTGATCGGTCCGCAGGGCCGGATCGCCTGGCGGTCGGCCGGCGAGCAGCCGGACGCGCTGCTCCGGCAGCAGATCCTGAAGGCGCTCGGCCGGTAGAGGCGCCCGCTCGTGCCGGCGGGGACTTGGTGGCTCGGCCGCCCGGTACCGTTGAGGGGATGCCGGGAGGACGTGGAGGCGGCTTCATGCCGCGCGAGAAGCCCGTGCGCACGGCCGACAGGGCGGTGCGCCGTGCCAACCTGCGCCGGATCGGCAGGCTCTTCCGTCCGTACTGGGCCAAGCTTGGCGTTGTCACCTTTCTGATCCTGATCGCCTCCGGGCTCGGTGTGATCCCCGCGTTCCTGCTGCGGGCCGTGATCTCGTCGGCGTTCAAGCCCGCGGCGAACCACCACGTCGTCGTCGACTTCCGGCTGCTGACCGAGCTCGTGCTCGGGATGATCGCGATCTCGCTCGTCACCGGCGTCTTCGGGGTGATCCAGTCGTACCTCTCGACACAGGTCGGGCAGAGCGTGATGCACGACCTGCGCACCTCCGTCTACCGCCATCTCCAGCGCCTGTCGCTCGCCTTCTTCACGAAGACGCGCAGCGGTGAGGTGCAGAGCCGGATCGCAAACGACATCGGCGGTGTCGACAACGTGCTCACCTCGACTGCCACCTCGGTCATGTCGACCGTGACCACGGTGATCGCGACCGTGATCGCGATGTTCCTGCTCGAGTGGCGGCTGGCCGTGGTCGCGCTCGCGCTGATGCCGATCTTCGTGCTGATCACGCGGAAGGTCGGTGCGGCGCGCCGCAAGATCGCGACCACGCGTCAGGAGTCGATGGCCGACATCGCCTCGCTCGTCCAGGAGTCGCTCTCGGTCTCGGGCATCCTGCTGGGGAAGACGATGGGCCGCTCGGCCGAGCTCGCAGAGCGGTTCCAGGGCGAGTCGCACCGCCTGGCCGATCTCGAGGTGCGGAGCAGGATGACCGGCCGCTGGCTGATGCAGTCGATTCAGATGACCTTCGCGATCATGCCGGCGGCGATCTACTGGTTCGGCGGGCTCGAGGTGCAGCGCGCGCACGGAGCCTCGTCCTTCGCGATCGTCGGCACGCTCGTCTCGTTCACGACCCTCCAGACGCGCCTGTTCGCGCCGATCGGGAGCCTGCTCAGCATCTCGGTCGACGTGCAGAGCTCGCTGGCGCTCTTCGACCGGATCTTCGAGTACCTCGATCTCGATGTCGACATCCGGCCCGGGACGCGCGAGTTGGGCCGCGTCCACGGCGACGTCCGCTTCGAGGACGTCTCGTTCCGCTACGGCCCCAAGGCCCCGTGGGCGCTCGAGGGGATTGACCTGACCATCCCGGCCGGGACGACCACAGCCGTCGTCGGCGAGACCGGGGCGGGCAAGACGACGCTCGGCTACCTGGTCTCACGGCTCTACGACGTGAGCGGCGGCGCGCTGACGATCGACGGCGTCGACATCCGCGAGCTGACCTTCGAGTCGCTCGCGGCGACGGTCGGCGTCGTCTCGCAGGAGACCTACCTCTTCCACGCGACGGTGCGCGAGAACCTTCGCTTCGCGAAGCCCGGCGCGACCGACGAGGAGGTGGAGGAAGCTGCGCGCGCGGCCCAGATTCACGGCCTGATCTCGTCCCTGCCCGAGGGCTACGAGACCGTCGTCGGCGAGCGCGGCTACCGCTTCTCGGGAGGGGAGAAGCAGCGGATGGCGATCGCGCGGGCGGTCCTGCGCAACCCGCCGATCCTCGTCCTCGACGAGGCCACCTCGGCGCTGGACACGCAGACCGAGCGGGCGGTGCAGGAGGCGCTCGCGCGCCTCGTCGAGGGCCGGACGACGATCGCGATCGCCCATCGCCTCTCGACCGTCCGCGACGCCGACCAGATCGTCGTCCTCGACGGCGGCCGGGTCGTCGAGACGGGCACCTACGGCGAGCTGATCGCGCTCGGCGGCCGGTTCGCCGCCCTGGCGGCCCGCGATGCCGACACCTTCGGCCCGCGTGCCGTCGCCGAGATCGGCGTCTAGGGGCGAGGCTCCTTGGCGGGCCGCGCGTTCGGCGTCGGTCACGATCGGTGAGGGGAACATCACCGAGGCGCACTTCGTGAACGTCGATCCGCCGCCGACCGCCGGCGGCAGCGGCTCGAGTGGCGGCAGGAGTAGCGGGAGCAGTGGCAGCGGGAGTTCGAGCAGCAGCTGGCCCGCGACCAGCAGTGCCTCGTCGGCACCGACCACGGCTCCGGCGTCCGTCGGCACGGGCCTCTCGCTGGGCAAGACCTCCAGCGTGAGCACGGCCGGCACATCGACAGCGGCGCTGCAGAAGGCGCTCAAGCTGTCGACGCTCGATCAGAAGGTCGCCACGACCAAGACGACGCTGTGAATGTCCTGTTACGTCGGTGTGCTTGCGGATTGACTGCGCCTCTTCTCTGTGCGAGCATCTCAGACGATCACTCGAACGAGTGAGTGGTCCACCGCCCCCAGACCCCGCGCGGTTGCCAGAGATCGACAAGGACAAGGAGGTGCTCGGCGTAGGTCAGGCAACTGCTTTGCAAACGTTGTGTCGAAGTGGTCGTGTTGCGACGATGCTTGACGTACCGAGCTTCCGACGCAAGATGGCCTCACAAAGTCTGACGGGTTAGGGGGAATACATATGAAGAAGAGGGCATTTATTGTCCTTCTTGGGTTGCTGGCCGCTGGAGTGTTCGCTAATGCGGCGTTCGCAACCGTCTACTCGGATCCGCATGGCGGCTATGTCGAGGTGTGTAAGGCCGCGAATTCGACGCTGAATGGGCAGTTCCAGTTCACGATCTACGACTCGTTCAATTCGGCGAGTACGAACAATGCCGTTCAGACGGTGTCGATCGGGCTGGGGACGTGTACGGCGCCGATCGCCGTGTATCCGGGCACCGTCAAGGTGGTCGAGAACGGGAGCGTGACCGGGAACTTCGACGGTACGGGTGCGTCGACGTCGGTTCCGCAGACGTCGTTCCTGTCGGCGACGTCGACTGCTGTTGGGCAGTCGGGGCCGCTTCCGGGTGGTACCGGGTTCACCTGGACCGGGACTGTTCCGCCGAGCGCGTCGCCGTCGGGAGTCGTGACGGTGACCTACAACGATCAGCTCGTGACGGGTGTGGTCGAGGTGTGCAAGAGCATCGTCACCGGTTCGGGGTTGACGGGGTCGTGGCAGTTCGCGATCTCGGGCCTGAACGGGTTCAGCCAGACCGTGACTGTGCCTTCCGGGAACTGCAGTGATCCGGTGACGGTTCCTGCAGGGCTCGTGAAGGTGCACGAGACCGGGGATGCGTCCGAGAACGTGACCGCGATCACGGCGACGCAGACGGCGCAGGGCAACAACGCGATCACGTCGGTGAACGTGCCGACGGGAACGGTTGTCGCGACTGTGACCGCCGGTGATGCGTCGAAGCAGACGCTCGTGACGATGACGAACGACAGTGTTCGCTTGAAGCTCTGCAAGTACGTCGATCAGGGCTTGACGAACACGGGTCCGTACACGTTCTCGTTCCCGACGGTGACGGGGAACTCGGGTCCTGCGGGCCCGATCAGCCCGGTCAGCCTGTCGGCCGGTCTCGGGTCCGCGAACGCGGTCTGCACCGTGGTCGGCACGTATCGTGCCGGGACGACGGTGACGATCAACGAGGGGATCATGCCGGGCACGAAGGTCGGCTCGATCGCCGTGAACAACGGCGTGGCGACCGATGGGTACGGCACGACGACGGTTGTTCCGAGCTCGTTGAGCTTGCCCAACCGTGCCGTGACCGTCGTTCTGGGTCCCGGTGAGACCGTCGTGACCTACGAGGACATCCCGGCTGTGACGGGGACGCTGAAGATCTGCAAGGACATCGGCACGTCGACGCCGGCTGTCCCCACGGGTCAGGTGTTCACGTTCACGGTTACTCCGCCTGCCGGGTACGGGTCGGCTGCGACGGTTAATGTCGCGGCAGGGTCGTGCGCGGTCGTCGGGAACTACGCGTTCGACCTGACTTTGTCGGTTGTCGAGTCGGCCGCGACGAACGTGACGGTGTCGTCGATCACCTCGGTTCCGACCACTGTGGTCGTGCTCGAGGGTGGCGTCGCGACGAACACGATCCAGCCGGTGCTCTCCAACATCAATCTGGCCGCGCGTTCGGCGTCGGTCACGATCGGTGAGGGGAACATCAGCGAGGTGCACTTCGTGAACGTCGACCCGCCGCCGACCACCGGCGGTGGCGGCTCGAGTGGCGGTGGCGGCTCGAGTGGCGGTAGCGGCTCGAGTGGCGGTAGCGGCTCGAGCGGCGGTAGCGGCTCGAGTGGCGGCAGCAGTAGCGGGAGCAGTGGCAGCGGGAGTTCGAGCAGCAGCTCGCCCGTGACCAGCAGTGCCTCGACGGCACCGACCACGGCTCCGGCGTCCGTCGGCACGGGCCTCTCGCTGGGCAAGACCTCCAGCGTGAGCACGGCCGGCACATCGACAGCCGCGCTGCAGAAGGCGCTCAAGCTGTCGACGCTCGAGAAGAAGCTCGCCACGACCAAGACGACGCTGAAGAAGCTCGCCCTGCACAAGAAGGCAGCAGCAGCGCTCGTCAGGAAGTACACGCTGGCGATCAAGAAGCACGCTGTCGCCGGAAAGGCGCTCGCACACGAGCGTGCACTGCTGAAGCGTGCGCACGTCCGTGAGCACGCTCTGGCGAAGAGGATCATCGTGCTCAACAAGAGCAAGGTGACCCTCATCAGGGAGATCAACCGGCTCAAGTAGCTCCCTGGCAGAGTGGGCGGGAGGGGTGCGTTCGCAGCACCCCTCCCGCAGTCTTTCGAACGGGTAACGGGGGATAATCTTTCGAAGGGGTAACGGGGGATGCGCACAGACGAGAACCACACCGACTCCGATGAGAAGTTGGCCGAGTTGAGGAACCTCAACCAGCAGCTTCAGTTCGCGCTGCAGTCACGCATCACGGTCGAGCAGGCCAAGGGTGTCCTGGCCGAGCGGTACCATCTTCCGATCGACGAGGCGTTCGTGCTCCTCCGGTACGCCGCCCGATCGAGCCGCCAAAGCATTCACGTGCTGGCCCAGGCCGTCGTGTCGCTCGAGGTGACCCCCGAGCCGGTGCTTGCCGCGCTCACCGGTGGCCACGTCCCGCGGCGGGCCTCCCCACCGGCCGGGCTTCGCGCCTCGCAGCGAGCGGCTGACAGTTCGGGGATGGATCGGGGCCAAGTCGCCGGGTCAGGCCGCTACGCGTCGGACCTCCGGCGATCACGGCCGACGATGTCGAAGGAGCCAGCCGAGAATCGTCCCGGCGAAGCCCCGGGTCTCGAGGGCGAGAATCGTCGCGGTATGGTCGGCTCCTCGTAGCACGACCTGCCCGGTCTGGTCGCCGCAGCGCTCGAGCACGGATCTCACCGCCGAAGGCTGTCCGGACAGGTAGCGGGGATCGGCGCCTCCGACCAGGAAGAACGCGGCCAGATGGGTGGTCGGGCAGGACTGCACGTACGGCACGCCGCCTGCCACGAACGCTACGCCGGCGAAACGTGCCCCGTCCCGGAGCGCATACCAGCCGAGGTAGTCCGCGCCGCCCGACCAACCAAGCGCATACACGCGTTTGGGGTCGACCGCGTATCTCGACTCCACTCGGTCGATCTCGCGGCCGAGCCAGCCGTCGTCGTACCGCGGCGAGTACTGGAGCCAGCCCCACCAGCTGTTTGTGAAGCCTGTCCCGTCTGGGAATCGGCAGCCGAGGGCGGTCGGGCACTGGGGTGCGAACAGGATCACGTTCCGGCGGGACGTTTCCGGCGACATCGTGTCGGCGATCTGCCCGGGGGTGCCTTCGTCTCCGTGTAGCACGACCAGGAGCGCCGCCGGTCGCGCAGGTCGGTACCCCGTCGGAAGCACTACGAGGCAGCCCGGGCAGGGCCAGTTCGGCAGCGCGCGGACGGCGACGCTCGGGCGCCCGGCATCCCCGGCTGTCGCTCCGGCTGGAGCCGTTCTCGCCACGAGAGCCGACAGGACGAGCAGCACGACAGTGACCGTCGAGATGCGCTGCACCCGCGCGAATGTCGCACGAACCGCTGACATCCGTTGGCTGGGCTGCAGCTTCAACAGGTGAGTTTCGCGCCGGTCTTCGAGTCGTAGCACGCGGCCGAGAGCGTCTTCGTGCGAACGCCGCCCGTCGACCGATCGATCAGCGCGCTCACCTTGAAGACGCCGACTGCCCGTTCCGACTCGACCGTGAAGTGCGCCCGGCAGAGCGCGGAGGTCCTGGCCGCGGCGATCTTGCAGGTCACGCTCGTGATCCTGAGCCCCGGGACCGTCTTGCCGTAGTACTTCTGCATCGACCCCTTCAACGTCTTCGCCAGCATCGTTGCGGGGGTTGCGGCGCCCGCCGGAGCGCCCACGGCGAGAGTGGCGGCGGCAATCGCGACCGCGACCGCGCTCGATCTCAGCAAGCGAGCTTCTTGCCGGTCTTCGCGTTCGTGCAGGTGTGTGTCGTCGTCGTCCACTTGATGCTCCCGGTCTGCTGCAGCGTCGCCTTGATCCCGTAGACGATGTTGGCTTTCGCGGATGGGTAGCTGAAGCGGGCCTTGCAGCGGACGACCGTGCCGTTCTTGGGCAGCACGCAGGTCACCTTGCGGAGCACGAGCTTCGGAGCCTGCTTCCTGAAGACCGGCTTGATCTTCGTCGCGAGGTTTTTCGCGAATGCGGCGTTCTGGGCCGGGGTGTACGCGAGGGCCGTCGCAGTGAGCACGAACGCCCCGGCTGCGACGAGCACGATGACTGCGGAACGGATCACCATCGAGATGATCGTAGAGGGTCGGGCCGGGATCGCGTCGACAATTTACGTCTCTCTCACATTGACCGCGGGTGGGGACACAGGCTGGGGACGGAGGGGCGCCCGCCGGAAGGCGGGCGCCCCTCGATGCTTCCGTCGCTACATCAGGAACGGCCTGACGGCGGCGGTCGCCTGAGCTGCAGTCAGCACCTTCGGCAGGTCGGGGGCCGGGACGATCGAGCCGGCGGCGATGTTGGTCAGCACGCTGAGGTGGCGGGACTCGCAGGCCCCGATCTCGGCGGCGACGCTCTTCAGGGCGTCGCTCTTGAGCGATCCGACGGCGCCCATGTACGCGCCGACGAAGGCAGTCTCGAGCGCCTCGCCGAGCATCCCGATGCTCTTGCGCGACGAGAAGGCACCGGTGGGGTAGGTGAACTTGAGGCCCGAGGGTGTGGCCGACTTGAGGACGCCCTTGAGGGCGTTGTAGTGGGCGACCTCGTTGCTCCTCGCTCCTGCGAGGTAGGCGAGCTCGCTGCCCTTCAGGTGCTTCGACTTGATCGCGTGGGAGTAGAAGTCGATCGCGAGCAGCTCCGCGGTGGCGGCGAGCTTCGCGATGTCGGCATCGGTGATGGCCGTGGCCGCTCCGAGGGCCGTGCCCTCGACGAGGCCGAAGACTGCCCCGCCGGCGACGAGTGCAAGCCCGCCCTTGGCGCCGCGTGTCAGGAACTGGGCCCGAGTCGTACTGCTCATAGCTGATCCTCCTTGGTCGGTGCCCGCTTCTGGTGCGAGCGTGACCCTCATTCGCCCGGGGCAGAAGAGCGGTTCGGACCGATCGCCCCCGCTCCGTACCGCCGGGTCGTGACGGGCCCTCCGGGGTGAACCGCCGGCGGCTCACCGGCGAATCAGGGGCGAGATGGACGGCGCGCATCGCTTGCTAGGGTCCCCGACGCGCTCCGCAGGGAGCGGGACGATGTCGCGCCGCGATCTGGCCCACCTCTCCGATGAAGCCGTGGTCGCGTTGACCGCGAGGTCGGACGAGGTGGCGCTCGCCGAGCTCTACGACCGCTACGGGCGGACCGCATACGGGCTCGCGCTGCGGGTGGTGCGGGACGAGTCCCTGGCCGAGGACGCAGTCCAGGAGGCGTTCCTCGCCATCTGGCGCGGCGCCTCGCGGTTCATCCCCGAGCGCGCGAAGGCGAGCACCTGGATCCTGACCCTCGTTCACCGGCGTGCGGTCGATCTCGTCCGCCGAGAGCAGCGCCGCCGGGCCGACCGGCTGCCCGAGGAGGAGACCGGCGCCGGCAGCCCCTCCGCGGAGGACAGCGCCTGGCTGCGGCTCGAGCGGGAGCGGGTCCAGGCGGCGCTGAGCAAGCTTCCGGATCAGCAGCGCGAGGCGATCGAGCTCGCCTACTACGGTGGTTTCACGCAGTCGGAGCTCGCCGAGCGACTCGGCGAGCCGCTCGGGACGATCAAGAGCCGGATGTTCGCGGGCCTCGCGCGGCTGCGCGAGCTGCTCGACAATCCACGGGACGGAGAGACATGGACGCCGAGACACTCCACGAGCTGACCGCCGCCTACGCGCTCGACGCGCTCGACCCCGACGAGCGCCAGGCGTTCGAGGCGCACCTGGCAGGGTGCGAGCGCTGCCGCGACGAGGTTGCGGAGCTTGCCGCCGCGGCCGCCTCGCTCGCCTACGCCGCCGCGCCGGCCGCGCCGCCGCCGCTGCTGCGCGCCCGGATTCTCGACGCGGCTCGCGCCGAGCGGCCGAACGTCGTCCCGCTCCGGCCGCGCTGGGCGAATCCCGTCGCGGCGGCCGCGGTCGTCGCCGCCTGTGCGGCGATCGCGCTCGGTGTCTGGAACGTCTCGCTCCACCAGCAGCTGAGCACCGCGCACACGGAGGCGATCCGCAGCGTGCCGGTCAGCGGCCATTCGGGCTCGGTGATCGTCTCGTCCGGCGGCTCCGGGGCGATCGTCCTCTCCGCCCTCCCCGCAGCGCCCGCGGGCAAGACGTACGAGGCGTGGGTGATCCGGGGTGAGGTGGCCGCTCCGGCGGGAACCTTCCGCGGTGGCGCACCGACGACCTACGTGAAGCTCTCCCGCCGGGTTCCGAGCGGGGCGAAGGTTGCCGTCACGATCGAGCCTGCGGGCGGCTCGGCCCAGCCGACGAGCGCCCCGTTCGTCGTCTCCGCCCCTGTCTAGCGCGGCCTCTCGTAACCTTTGACCTGAAACGGGGCGTGCGAGGCCGCACTTGCGGCCGCTTCGCGGCCGTTCTTCCTTGGAGGGAGCGGTCGGAAGCCTGAGGTGCGGGCCGGAGGGCGCCGAGAGCCGAAAGATCATCCCGGCCGCGTAGCGGCCGGGATAGGGCGGCGTCTCAAAGGCGTGGTTTCGACTGGAATGTTGGGGACGCCGCACTGGCGCACCAGTCCGTGGGCCCTCCGGCTGGCCGTTCAGGCGGAATTCTTAGGGTTGGCTGTGACCGGGTCGGGTAGAACGGAGACATGACTCGATCGAAATTCCCACTTCCACTCGCAATTCTCGCCGTCTCGGCCGCGGTGGCCGTCGGCGTCGGTTTCGCCTCGAGCGGCTCCGCGACGAGTGCCTCGTCGCTGTCGGTCGGAGCGGCGCTCCAGAACACCTTCGTCGGCGTCTACAAGAAGGTCTCGCCGTCGGTCGTCCAGATCGAGACGAGCGCGGGGCTCGGCTCCGGGATCGTCTTCGACGGCAAGGGCGACATCGTCACGAACTACCACGTCGTCGGCAACGCGACGACCTTCACGGTCACCACCAGCGCAGGGACGGGCAAGCAGCTTAGAGGCACGCTCGTCGGCACCTTCCCCGAGGACGACCTCGCCGTGATCAAGGTGAACAGCGCAGGTCTCAGGCCCGCGACGTTCGCGAACTCCGACAAGGTTCGCGTCGGCGACATCGCGATCGCGATCGGCAACCCGCTCGGCCTCAGCTCGAGCGTGACCGAGGGCATCGTCAGCGCGCTCAACCGCTCCGAGCCGGAAGGCAACGGCGTCGTACTCCCGAGCGCGATCCAGACGAGCGCCGCGATCAACCCGGGCAATTCGGGCGGCGCCCTGGTCGACATCGGGGGCCGCGTGATCGGCATTCCCACGCTCGCCGCCACGGATCCCCAGCTGGGCGGCGCAGCTGCGGGGATCGGGTTCGCGATCCCGAGCAACGTGGTCACGAACATCGCCGACCAGCTCGTCAAGTACGGCAAGGTGGTCAACTCGAACCGCGCCTACCTCGGCGTCAAGATCGCCGACACCGGCAACGCCAACGGCGTCTACATCACCCAGGTCCTCGCCGGGACGGCGGCCGCCAAGTCCGGGTTGAAGGTCGGGCAGCTGATCACCGCGCTCAACGGGACGCCCACTCCGACCTCGAGCGAGCTCGGCACCGCCCTCGCCGGGCTGAAGCCCGGTCAGAAGGTGACGATCAAGCTCCGGAGCCAGTCCGGGGCGACGAGCACGGTGCAGCTCACGCTCGACCAGTACCCGGGCGCAACGGGCTAGGGCGGGTCGGCGGGGGAGCGCGGGTCGAGGCCCGTGCGCTCCCCCGCCGCGGCCCGTATCTGCTCGATCGCGGCCGTCTGGTCAGGCCGAGAGCCTGCAGCAGGTCGGTGGCGGGCGAGCGCGCCTGACCGACGACGACGTCGATTGCGAACCCGCGCGGCTCCTCGAGCGCCGGCGATGCGGACGCCCCCGCGCTCCCGCAGGCGACTCCGGCGGCGACGGCGGTCTGGGGAGCGTTGCCGCGGCGGCCCGGAGCGCGTGCGCGCGGGCATGGAGCCTCCCCTCGAGGCCCACGGGGGGACCGCTACTGGTGGTCTGACCGGCAACGTTCGCCGGGTCTCCGGCCCGCGATCACGCTGCGCCATAGCCCGCCCTCGTCCTTGTCAAGGCAACCAGCCTTGCCTACGGACGATGACGGACTCTGACTTGGTGCTCGCGACCCAGAAACCGGGCAACGTTGCCGGTCAGACCACTAGCCCGGGCCCATGCCGGGCTCGTCGTTCGAGAGTGGGATCCCCTCGGGCCCGTGGCCGCGGTAGGCGGAGCGGAAGGCGGCGAACGCCTTCTGGTCGAAGTGGGAGCAGGTCGCGATGTGGCCCATGCCGTAGTAGTGGTTCTGGTAGTAGCGGGTCGGATCGCCCGTCCAGGCCGTGAGCGCGATCTTGTCGCCGAGCGAGGCGTAGGGGGTGCCGAACATCCCGTTCGGCTGCTGGTTGTAGAAGTCCTGCAGCTGCTTGACGGTCGCGGCGGGCACTTTCGGCCCCCACCAGATCACGACGGCGCCGTGCTCCTCGTCGTGGACGACCTGACGCGGGTTGACCGCCGAGGTGTAGAAGCCCCAGACCGCCCAGACCCCGTAGTGCGCGCCGCCGGACGGCGGCGAGGTGCTCCAGAGGCCCTTGGTCGGCGTGGTCAGCGTCGGGACGTCGGCGTGGTAGTTCGTCGGATCCTTCTTCGGCGGGAACGGAGCCACGTCTCTGTAGGTGCAGCCGGCCGCCAGCATCGCCGTCTTGACGTCGGTCTTCTTGCCGGAGAGGCCGGTCACGGCGGCGATCGCGACGGCCGCCCCGGCGATCACGCCGAGGCTTACGAACCAGACCCAGCGAGGCACTTCCGCGAGCGGGTTCGATGGAGCCTTCGCATCCCGCCGTTTGGGTGCCTGCACGGTCCGTGGCGGCATGGGCGCCCGCGACTTCTTCTTCGCCACGCAAACAGCATACGGACCGGCGCCGATGTCTCCGCGGGGGTGCCTTCCCTGCTAGTGGTCTGACCGGCAACGTTCGAACGTTGCCGGTCAGACCACTAGTTGCCGGTGGCGGGTAGGCCGGCCGCCGGCCGGCCCCGGATCACGCGACCTTCTCCTCCGGGAACCACGCGTGGGCAGGAGGCCCGTAGGGCGCGCGCGCGTCCTCGATCGCGCGCTCCACCTGCGCTGTCAGCGCCTTCGAGGCTGCGACCGTCGGCCGCATCTGCGCGACCTCGATCGGGTGGCCGACGATCACGTGGATGCGCGGCAGCCCCAGCTTGAACTTGCCCGGCCTGAGCGCCCGCTCGCTGCCGATGATGCAGACGGGAACGATCGGCGTTCCGGTCGAGAGGGCGAGCCGGGCGGCTCCGCGCAGCCAGGGCCGCCGGCGGTAGGGAAGGCACGTGCCCTGCGGGAACATGCCGAGCACCTGGGCGTCGGCCAGCAGGCCCGAGGCATGGCCGACGGCCTCGCGGTCTCCGACTCCACGCGCGACCGGGAACGTCCCGAACCACTCCATGATCGTGCGCAGCACCGGGTAGCCCCAGAGCTCGGCCTTTGCCATGTAGCGGATCGGCCGGCGTGTGGCGAGGCCGAGCAGCCACGGGTCGATCAGCGACTCGTGATTCGCGACCAGGATCACGGGCCCCCGCGCCGGGATCCGTTCGGGGTTGCGCACCTCGACCCGGTAGAGGCGCCCGAACCAGACGCGGAACCCCGTCCACTCGAGGAGGGTGTAGAGCGGCGGTCGCTTCATCGGTCGTGGGCGCAGGGCGAGTCAGGTCGTTGTCTCGGAGGCACTCGACAGGGAACCCTGCGCACGCACGCCCGACAGCTAAAGAGTAGTGAACGCCGGTGTGCCGGCGTCGGGCTGGTGCCGCCACCGGCGCGGTGCCGGGCGCGCGCAACGATTCCGCCTCGTGCGTGCGCAAGCACGTACGCTGTCTCCGGCCCGGCGATTCCCGGCGGGCGACTGCAACCCCGCGACGGTCGTTCGACGGCGCGTGCAAGATTGGATGACCTTGAGCGACGCTTCCGTCCCCATCCCGTCCCTTCAGAGTCCGGTCCCGCTTGCGACGGTGCGCGAGCGCACGAGCCGGATCAGCCAGGTCGTGACGCTGGTCGCGGTCGTGGTGCCGCCGCTCGGGCTCGCCGCCGCGGTCGGGTTGCTCTGGAACGTCGCCTTCCACGCCGGCGATCTTGCGCTCATGGGCGGGATGTACGTTCTCTGCGCGTTCGGGATCACGATCGGCTTCCACCGCTATTTCACGCACAAGGCCTTCGAGACGAGCGCCCCGATCAAGGCGGCTCTCGCCATCCTCGGCTGCATGACCATGCAGGGCCCGCTGACCCAGTGGGTGACCGACCACCGCAAGCACCACGCGCTCTCCGACCAGGAGGGCGATCCGCACTCACCGCATGCCGGCCAGGCGGACGGCGTCGTCGGCACGCTCAAGGGCTTCGTGCACGCGCATGTCGGCTGGATGTTCAGCAGCCTGGGCATGGAGCAGGGGCGCCTCTACGGCAAGGACCTGTACGAGGATCGGCTCGTCCGGTCGATCGACCGGCTCTACCTCCTCTGGGTGGCGGCGACGCTGGGAATCCCCTTCGCGATCGGCTACGCGTTCGGCGGCTGGGAGCGGGGTGTCGAGGGTCTGCTCTGGGGCGGGCTCGTCCGGATCTTCCTTTACCAGCATGCGACCTTCAGCGTGAACTCGATCTGCCACATGTTCGGGCGCCGTGACTACCGCTCGCGCGACGAGTCCCGGAACAACTGGATCGTCGCGGTGCTGGTCTTCGGCGAAGGCTGGCACAACAACCATCACGCGTTTCCTGGCTCTGCCCGTCACGGCCTCCACCGCTTCCAGGTCGACCTGTCGTGGCTGGTGATCCGGGCGCTCGAGAAGACGCGGCTCGCGTGGAACGTTCGCGTGCCCGACGAGTCCCAGATGCGCCGCCGCCGTCTTCAGGCCTCGAACCTGTCGAGCTGAGCGGCGACGAGCCGCGCCCACGCTGCGGCGCGGGGCAGCGGGATCAGCAGCTCCAGCGGCGTTCGGACCGCGAGGCCGTGCACTCCGCCGCGGATCAGCGTGTAGCTGCCGGGGACGCCGAGCGCCCGGGCCCGCTCGAAGCCGCGGCGCGAGAGCGAGGAGGAGACGCCCGGGACTCCCGGGAGCCACCGGTCGAGGGAGCCGTGCAGGACATCCAGGCGCTTGCCGGCGAGCGGAGCGAGGTCGAGCCGGTCGGGGATCCAGGGCGCCAGGCCGAGGACCCCGCCGACGCGAGGCTCGTCGGCGGCGGAGATCGAGACCGCCCCGCCCATCGAGAAGCCGATCAGCAGCGTTCGCTTGCCGCCGGCGGCCTCGACCGCAGCGCGCGCGTCCTCGATGCAGAGGTCGAGCACCCGCCAGGACTTGACCCGGTACCTGACCTCACCGAAGCCGAGTTGCGGGAACTGCGGGGCGAGCCGTTTGACGAGCCATTCGAGCGACGTGCTCCAGGTGCCGGGCAGCTCGCGTCCCTGCCCGCCGTCGACACAGACGACCATGCGCTCACGGCCGGGGTTGGTGATCCGGAGGTGGGCGCCCGTCACCAGCCGGATCAGGTCGCTCAGCGCGTGTCCTCGACGGCCCGCCGCGCCTCGGCTTCGTACGGGTTGCTCGCGTAGCCCGTGCGGAGGTAGGACAGCGGCATCGCGATCGGGTGATGCTGCATCTGCCAGACGTGGCAGAGCTCGTGGCACACCAGGTCGTCGTGCTCGGGCCGCGGCTGCTCCCGCAGGAAGATCGTCGCCCAGGCGGCGTAGCCGTCGAAGCGGCGGAACCAGGGCAGCCCGAAGAGTGCCGGAGCGACGATGATGTGCACGCGGTCGATCAGGACTGGACGCGGATAGAGCGAGAGCCGGTCGAGCCGGGATTTCGCCCGTGCCAGGAGCTCGTGTCTTTCGCCTACGGCCAACGGCCGGGGCCGGGCTCGCGTGTCTCGAGCGCGTGCCAGTCGTGCCGCGGTGGCGAGAAGACCTCCACCAGAACCGACCCGTCGGGGCCGGCGGTGACCGCGTGCGGCACGTGCGCGAGGATCCGCCAGGTGCCGCCCGGGCCGAGGTCCCGCGTCTCGTCGCCGACCCGGAACGTCAGCGAGCCCTCGATCAGGATCCCCACCTGCTCGTTCTCGTGGCGATGCTCCGGCACCTCGGCGCCGGGCTCGAGCTCGAGCAGGGCGAGGGTCACCCGATCACCGTGGACAGCTCGCCCAACGACGCCGTCCCAGATCTGCTGGGGCCCGATCTCGCGGGCGTCCGCGAAGGCGCTCACCCCGTTGGTCAGTACGCGCGGGCGCCGCCCGGGCGCTTGGTGATGACGAACTTGGCGACGTCGTGGAGCTGGCTCCAGGTCAGGCAGCGGGATGACGTCGGCGAGCACTTGTTGGCGAACGTGTACTCGGCCTGGATGCCCCCGATCCCTTCTCTGACGGCCGTGACGACGCGGCTGTAATTGACGCCGGCCGTGTCCTGGTCGAGGTTGGGCCCGAGCGTGCCCCGCGAGCCGGCGGCGCGCATCATGTGGCACTTCCCGCAGAACTGGACGAAGACGTGCTTCCCGGAGGTCACGTTGCCGGGCATGGGCACGGGCTTCGGCTTCGTCGAGCCGAGCGCGAACGGAACGGCGAGCGAGAAGGAGGCGATGGCGACGAGGGCAACGAGGCCCCAGGTGAACCGCGACGTCATACCTGGAGAAGACTGTAGATGCTCCCGGGGCGAGCGTCCACCGAGATCCGTACTTCTCCGCACCGGCGCCGAAGGTCGCTGTAGCGCTCGTTCCTGGTGCGGCGTCTCCGAACCTTTCACCTGAAACTCGCGTGCCGAGACGCCGCACGCCACCGTCGTTTCGGGTCGAACGTTGCGAGAGGCCGCACTACAGGGCGAAGCGCTCGACATGGAGGCGCCGCCGGGATACTCCTGCGCGGCGGACGTTCTGCCGGATGGCGGCGATCATCGCGGGTGGGCCGCAGAGATAGACGTCGCGTTCGGCGATGTCGGGCACGAGCTCCCGGAGATGCGCGCTGGAGAGCAGCTCCCTGCCCTCCGCGCTCGCGTGGTCGCCGACGACGTAGTGCACGGCCAGGCCACTGCGGGCGGCCAGCGCGGCGAGCTCATCGGCGAAGACGACGTCGTCCTCGGAGACGACCCGGTGGACGACGACGACGTCGCCGTCCACCGTCTCGGCGAGCGCGCGGACGGGCGTGATCCCGATGCCGCCTGCGATCAGCAGTACCTTGTCGCATCGGCGGGAGGCTTCGGTGAAGGCACCGAACGGCCCCTCGGCGACGACGCGCGTCCCGACCGGGATCGATCTCATCCGGCCGGAGTGGTCGCCGACCGCCTTGGCGCTGATCCGGAACGACCGGCCGTCGGGGGCGGCCGAGAGCGAGAACGGATGTGCGCTCCACCAGTGGCCCCTCGCCAGGAAGCGCCAGATGAAGAACTGACCCGAGCGCGCATGCAGCCGGTCGAGGCCGCGGCCGCCGATCCGGATGGAGGTGACGCCGGGGGTCTCGGCGATCACCTCGACGACCCGCAGCCGGTAGCGGAACGTTCGGTAGACGGGGCTGAGGACGCGGAACGCGAGCAGCGCCACCGCCCCGAAGAAGAGCGCGCGCCAGTAGTCGGTCACCACCGGGTGGAAGACCGGGGTGATGTCTCCGCCCACCGGGATCTCGTGGAACCAGGCGAGCGCGATCGCGGCGTACGCGCTCAGGTGCACGGCGTACCAGGCCTCGTAGGCGAGCCGCCGCTTGACGATCACGACCGAGATCCCGGCGACGCCGACGAACAGGACGGTCCCGATCGTCGCGGTCACCATCCCCGGAAACGCGCCGCGTCCGACCATCGTCCAGAACTCGTCGAGGAACGTCGTGTGGTTGCCGAGCGCATAGCCGTAGATCGCGAGGACAGTGTGCGCGATCACGAGGGCGAGCACGGCGAAGCCGTTCCAGTGGTGCCAGACGGTCAGCCGGTCGAAGCCGGCGGCCCGCTCGAGGATGGGCACGCGGGCGAGCAGCAGGACCTGGATCAGCGCCAGGTAGGCGGCGAGTAGGCCCGTCAGCCCGCCGACACGGCTGACGCCGTCGGCGGTCCTGTGGAACGGCAGGTTCTCGTTCGCGACCCAGATCCAGACGATCGCCGCGCCGTTGCCGAGGACGAAACCCCAGAGGCATGCGCCGGCCGCGAGGCGGACGAGTCGTTCGCGCGAGGGCGAGACGGGGCCCCGGGCGGTCGGCCGATCGATCGCAGCGGTCACGTCCCTCATCCCCCCTGGCTCCCGGCCTGCTGCGCCACCGCGGGAGTATCGCGGCCGCCCGGCGGTTGTGCCCGCTGCAACTACGGGTGGAGCGCCGTGAGTTGGGTCTTCGCGCGGTCGAGGATCGGCGCCGTCTCGAGGACGGCGCGGGTGGCTGCGAGCAGCCTGCGGGCGTCGCGGCGGCTCATCGCCTGCTCGAAGAGGCCGGAAGCGCGCTCGAGCCGGCGACAGGCGGTGATCAGCGTCGCCGACACTTCCGCCTCCCGGGCGCCGGGCGTGCCGACGTTGGCGAGCGCGTGGGTGCAGTCCCCGAAGAGCGTGTAGGCGACGACCATCGTGTAGACGTCCGACTGGTCACCGAGCGCGCGGCGGGCGGTGGCGAGGTTGGCGCCGCCGGCCGCGCTCAGCAGCACGTCGGAGTCGAGGGTCGCGATCAGCTGGCGCGCGTTGGCCAGCCATTGCCGCTCGGCCACCGAGTGCGCCGGTGGGACGACGACCGCCGCCGTCCCACCGCAGGCCGAGAGGGCACCCGCGGCGAGCACCGCCACGAAGAAGCGCCCCGCAAGTGGGGCGGCGCCGATCGCGAGCGAGCGGGCCGCCTTCTCCACACGGCGAAGGTAGCGCAGGTGCGGCCCGGGCCGCCGCCGCTCAACAGCTCCAGCAGGCGATCCTGGTGCTGATCCGGACGGCCGTGGTGGGCCCGAGATCCGAGCCCATCGTGCTGTCCAGTGCCGTGTAGGTGCCGCGTGACCGGAAACTGCTTCTCGGCGCGCCGGAGACCTTGCCGAGCACCCATCTGCCGCTGCTCTGGCCGCTTCCGTACTTCGTCCCGGCGAGCTTGAGGGTCACGGTCAGGTTCCTGGCGCTTGCCGTGAGCGTCCCGCGCTCGGGCCCGGGCGCGCCGGTTCCGGGCGATCTCCAGGTCGAGGTGTAGACGAGCTGCATCTTGCGGCCGCAGTTGCAGCTCCCCGTCGACTTGCAGACGACGGTGCTCGAGAGGATCACTCCGTTCGAGTCCAGCCTGTTCAGGGCGGTGCAGGAGCCCTTCAGCGTCGGGCGCACCATCGGGCGACCTGCCGACGAGACCCCGGCGGCCAGGAGTGCCGTGCCGAGCACGACGACGATCGCGAGCGAGTGGCCTCTCACAGGGGAAAAGTACTCGCCACGTGCTCGCCCGGCTCGGGATGGATGTAAAACGTCCGTTAGGGCTTCGTTCAGGCCGCGTGCCGGCGCCGGGCTCCGGCTGGAGGGGATCAGCGTGGAACCGGCTGCGCCGGGTGCGGCAACTGGACCGACGCCGGCAGCGTGAACGAGACGCTCGCCCCGCCCTGAGGACGGTTTTCGGCCCAGATGCGGCCGCCGTGGGCCTCGACGAGGCCGCGCGCGATCGCGAGGCCGAGGCCCGTTCCGGCGCTCGTGCGGGCCCGGTCGGCCCGCCAGAAGCGCTCGAACATGCGACCGAGCGCCTCGGGCTCGAGGCCCTCGCCGGTGTCCTCGACCCGGACGAGGACGTCGCCGGCCTGCTGCTCGACGTGCACCGCGACGGAGCCGTCGGAGGGGGTATGGCGGAGGGCGTTCGTGAGCAGGTTGAAGAGCACCCGCTCGATCTTGTCGGCGGCGACCGCGGCGGTCGCCCCACCGTCGAGATGGGCGACGAGGTCGACCTTGCGGACTGCGGCCTCCGGGCCGAGCAGGCGCAGCGCGGACTCGACCAGTCCCGAGACGGGCGTCTGGCTGAGCTCGAGTGTGAGGACCCCGGCGTCGATCCGGGCCAGCTCGAACAGGTCGTCGACGAGGAGGGTGAGCGTCCGCACCTGGTCGCGTAGCGTCGGTAGGTAGTCCTCGGGGGCGGCGAGGCCGTCCTCGAGCGCCTCGATCATCGCCTGCATCGAGGCGAGCGGCGTGCGCAGGTCGTGACTCGCCCAGGCGACCAGCTCGCGCCGGGCGTCGAAGAGCTGCTCGATGCTCGCCGCCATCGTGTTGAAGGAGTCCGCGAGTCGGGAGATCTCCCGGGCGCCGCCCGTCGGAGCGCGGGCGGCGAGGTCGCCGGCAGCGAGCTCGGCGGAGGCGTCGCCGACCATGCTGATCGACCGGGCGATCCAGCGAGCGAGCAGCAGGCCTGCTCCGGCGGCGGCCGTGGCGGAGCCGGCGGCGACCGCCAGGATCTTCACGTCGGCGCCCATGTGGAACATCACCCAACCGGAGGCGAGGACCGCGCCGAGCGGGACGCAGACCGAGAGGAAGGCGAGCCCGGCGAGTTGCAACCAGACGGTCGGGGCTCTCCGCAGCGCATAGGCGACCGCGAGGCCGATCGCAAGGCTCGCACCGGCGACGGCGAGGGCAAGCCCGATCATGGGTCGAAGCGGTAGCCGACGCCCCACACCGTCTGCAGGTGCGAGGGCTTGGCGGGATCGGACTCGAGCTTCTCCCGCAGACGGCGGATGTGAACCGTGACGGTGCCGGTGTCGAGCGCCGGTGCATGGCCCCAGACCCGGTCCATCAGGTGGCTGCGGGAAAAGACGCGCCGCGGGTTGGAGGCAAGGAACCAGAGGAGGTCGAACTCCCGGGCCGTCAGCGCCACCGGCCGTCCCGACTTCGTCACCTCGCGGCTCGCGCCGTCGAGGCTGACGTCGTCGAACTCGAGCTGCTCGGCATGTCCCGTTGCGCCGCTCGAGCGCCGCAACACCGTCCGCACCCGGGTCGCCAGCTCGCGCGGAGAGAACGGCTTCGTCACGTAGTCGTCGGCGCCGAGCTCGAGGCCGACGATCCGGTCGGCCTCTTCACCGCGAGCGGTCAGCATGATCACCGGCAGGTCGGAGCGGCCGCGAATCCAGCGGCAGAGCTCGAGCCCGTCGGGGCCGGGCAGCATCACGTCGAGGACGACCAGGCTGAGATCGCCTGCCTCGATCAGCTCGCGGGCTCGGTCGCCGTCGCCCGCTTCGAGCGTCGCGAAGCCGTCGCGCTGCAGGTAACGGACGATGACGTCACGCACGATCGGCTCGTCGTCGACGACCAGCACCGTCGGCATGACCCTAGTGCACCCGTCCGCAATTACGGCCCGCTCCCGGCGGCGTCTCGCCGCCCGTGGCTGCGTCCCCAGTCGCCCCGATATCTCCAGCTAGCGGGGCTCCTTGCCTCCTTGCCACGAACGCCGACCCACACGCCGGATACCAGACCGAACGTACGGACGGATGCACTATTCCGGCTTCCACTTGGGGTGGTGCCGCTCCGCCCAGTCCTCGCTCACCGTTCCGAGCGTCACCCCGCGGAGCGCGTGCCTCGTCGTCGGATGGATCAGCGCCAGGTACAGATGGCCGACGAGGAGCACGAGCGAGACGTACATCAGGCCGTCGTGGAGCAGGACCGTGCTCGCGAAACGGTAGCGCGTGTCGCGCTCGCCGAACCAGAGGAGCAGGCCCGAGATCAGGAACAGGAGGGCAAATCCCACTGTCAGGGTGGCGTTGATCTTCTGCCCCGCGTTGAAGCGCCCCTGAGGTGCGGGCCGCCTCAGGAGCAGCCAGCGCAGGTCGTCGCGGTCGAAGCCGTCGATCTCCCGCGCCGTGCGGATGATCCCGCGCCGGTCGCCGGCCAGCACGATCGCCACCAGCACCGCGATCCACCCGACCCCGGACCAGAAATGCAGGCTCTGCATCAGCGGCCGCCGTCCCACCACCACCGCGAGGCTCGGCAGGTAGAGGATCAGCCCGGTCGCGAGCAGGAGGAAGAAGCCGATCGCATTCGCCCAGTGCAGCGTCCGCTCGGTGCGGGAGAACCGGCGGCGGTAGCCGCTCTTCACGTCCCGTATCCGTTCGAGCGGCCGACCCAGGCGTCCTCGTCGTAGCCGAGCTCCTCCCAGTAGCCCGGCCGCGGCTTCGGGACGAGGTTGATCTGCTCCACCCACTTGACGTTCTTGTAGCCGTACATCTCCGGGATCACGAGCCTGAGCGGGGCGCCGTGGACGCGCGGCAGCGGCTTGCCATCCATCTCGTAGGCGAGCATCACGTCGTGCAGCCCGGCCTGCCCAAGCGTCAGTGAGTCGGTGTACGGGTGCTCGGCGGAGACGAACTCGAGCGCGTGGGCCTCGGGCGCCGGCGTTGCGAGAGCCAGCACGTCGCCGAGCCGCACACCGCCCCAGCGGACATTGTTGACGGTCCAGCCGGTGACGCAGTGGAACGTCGAGGTCTGCTCGACCTTCGGCAGTGAGAGCAGCCCCTTGTAGTCGAGGGAGATGGGCTTGGACACCTGCCCGCCGACCGACAGCCGCCAGCTCGACTCGTCGAAGCTCGGCATCCTGTCGGCCACGGTGTAGATCCGCCACCCGCCCGAGGGGACGAGCGGGATCTGCGCCTCGAGCGGTGAGACCACGCTCGAGACGCGGCTCCAGACGCTCTTCCCCCAGTAAAGCGAGGAGACGCCGCCGAAGAGCGTCCCCAGGAACAGGCCGCGCCCGACCCGCCTCGGCTTCTGGTCTTCGGCGTGCGTCTCGCTCATCGCCATCTCCCTACATCTTCGCCATGTGCGCCATGCCCGCAAACAGCTTGCCGCGCAGGTCACCCGGATGGCCCTTCGTGTCGATCCAGACACGGTACTTGGCGGGTTTCGCCTCGATCAGGTTGAGTGCCTTCGAAGCGACCGGCGCGCAGCTCTTCGCCTTGTAGCTCTTACCGAGCGTTGCGACGAGCATGCCGGCGCCGTCCCTGATCGACGCGCCCGTGATGCCCTTCGTGGTCAGGTTGAACGTCCAGCACAGCTTTCCCTTGGTGGCGTACGAGTGCAAGTTCACGACTCCATGCTCTCCCATCCCGCTGAGCTTGGCGCCGAGAACCGGGTGCATCATGGCGGCGCGGGCGACCCCGGCGCCCAGTGCGATCGTGGCTACTGCAACCGCCACGAAGATTGCCTTCCCCTGCATCGATCCTCCTTGTTCGAGAGACGACACCGAGCATCGCGGCGGCGGATTGCGCGCTGGTTGCCGAGTCCTTACGAAGTTCTTAAATCCAGGAGTGGACTGCCGCAGTCCCGAAGACGGCAGTCTCGGGGACGGCAGCCTCGAGGGCAGTCACGAGGCGAGGCAGGGACGCAGGGGTCGATCCTCAAGACCAATTGAAAATCAACCGAACCTACTCAAGATCTCTTGTGTAATCGGTGATGTCACCGCCGGCGTCATTTACGGAGGCAGTTTTCAAGATGCCTTGCAACTGCTAACGCATTTTTAGCTCCTCATTTTATGATCCTGAGGCGTCGTGGCCCGAAGGTCTTCCGGCACTTCGTCCGGCGGGACACGTGCGCATCCCTGAACCTTCAGATGGAGGATGGAATGGCGAACAGCATCAGGATCAAGGTGAACGGGCTCACGCATGGTGTGAGCGCGAGCCTCGATACGCCGTTGTTGTATGTCTTGCACAACGAGCTTCACCTGCATGGGCCGCGGTTTGGTTGTGGTCTGGCGCAGTGTGGTGCCTGCTCGGTGTTGCTGGACGGGAAGGAGATCCGCTCCTGTGTGACGCCGGTGGCGTCGGTGAGCGGGAAGAGCATTACGACGTTGGAGGGTTTGCCGGCTGTGTGGGCGGCTCAGCGGGGGACGACGGCGGCTGCGCCGGCGCTGCACCCGCTCCAGCAGGCGTGGATCGATGTGCAGGTGCCGCATTGTGGCTACTGCCAGAACGGCATGATGATCCAGGCTGCTGATCTGCTCGCGACGACGAAGAACCCGTCCGAGGATCAGATCCGGACGGCGATGAACGGGCATCTGTGCCGTTGCGGGACCTATCCGCGGATCCTGACGGCGATCCAGAAGGCCGCAGCCGTGATGGCGAAAGGCGGTGCATGATGACCGGTCTGATGCATGAGCGCGAGTTCTCGCGCAAGAACTTCGTCAAGGGCGGCGGCGCGCTGATCGTCGGCTTCAGCGCCCTCGGCGCGGCGGCCGGCAAGGCTCAGGCTGCGACCGGGAACACGCCGTTCAACCAGCGTGGGCCGCAGGACTTCCTGCCCGACCTGACCGCCGTCGACTCGTGGATTGCGATCACGGCGGACAACAAGGTGATCGTCACCCACGGCGAAACGGAGATGGGCCACGGCACCCCGACGGGGATCCTGATGCTCGTCGCGGAGGAGTTGAACGCGAGCATGGACCAGATGGTCTATGCGCATCCGGAGACGTGGCTGAACGCGACCGGCGGCGGCGGCGGCAGCGGCGGCATCCGCAGCCGCTCGAAGCAGGTCCGCACGGCCGCGGCGCTCGCGAAGAAGACGCTGCTGAACATGGCGGCGTCCAATCTCGGCGTCCCCGTCGGGAGCCTCTCGGTGACTGCCGGCGTCGTCTCGGGCGGCGGCAAGACCGTCACCTACGGTGACTTGATCGGCGGCAAGATGTTCAACATCAAGATGACCTCGGCCGACGCCCCGGAGGGGCCGACAACCGGCCGCTCGGCTGCGCCCTTCGGAACGGACCCAGGCCAGCCCGGCACGATCGTGAAGCCGGTTTCGGAGTATTCGGTGGTTGGGAAGTCGTTTGCGCGGATTGATATTCCGGGCAAGGTGATGGGCACGTACACGTATATCCAGAATGTTCGTGTTCCGGGGATGGTGCATGCGCGGACGGTGCGTCCGCGTGGTGCGGGGGCGAACACGGTCGAGAACAGCACGCCGTTGAGCGTGGATGCGAGCTCGATCAGTCATATCCCGGGTGCCGAGGTCGTGCAGATCAACGACTTCATTGCGGTTGTTGCTCCGAAGGAGTACGACGCGATCCAGGCGGCTGCGCAGTTGAAGGTGGTCTGGGATACGAAGCAGGGGTTCCCGCAGCCGTCGGGGAACTTCTGGTCGTGGTTGCGGCAGGCGGGTGACACGAACACGGAGACCCCGGCTCGGTACACGGCGAACAGCTCGACGGTCGGTAGCGCGCTGGCGGGTGCTTCGAAGACGGTGTCGGCGACCTACAAGTACCACTACAACTCGTTCATGCCGATCGGCCCGCATTGTGCGGTTGCGGATGTTCAGGCGAACAGCGCCACGATCTTCTCGCAGGGGCAGTCGCTTCAGGGTATCCCGCCGAATCTGTCGGGGATGTTGGGGATCCCGGCGGAGAACATCAGGGTGATCTGGTACGAGGGAGCGAGCTCGTTCGGCGGCGGTCAGCAGGCCGAGGTGGCCGAGCAGGCGGCGATCATCTCGCAGAAGATCGGCAAGCCGGTGCGGGTGCAGTGGATGCGCTGGGACCAGCACGGCTGGGAGCACTACGGGATGGCGAACATGTTCGACGTCACGATGGGCGCCGACGCGAGCGGCAAGATCGTCGCGGCTGATTGGCAGACCTACGGTCAGCAGCAGGCCAACATCGACGAGACGAAGCGGGCGCTGGGCACGGCCACGTGGCCGGCGACGCCGGGGGCGGGCGGGATCACTCCGTCGGACTCGGCGGTGTACACGAGCTACTCCGCGAACAGGCGCGTGCTGGCGAAGAGCCAGCCGCTCTACGGCGGCTCGTTGAAAGCCAACTATCTGCGGGCTCCGAATGCGCCGCAGTCGTACTTCGCCAGCGAGCAGGTCGTCGACGAGCTCGCGCATGCGATGAACATGGATCCGATCGCGTTCCGCCGGTTGAACATCGATGGGTCGGACGTCGCGGGCCAGCGCTGGCTGGCGGTGCTCGACGGGGCGACGCAGGCGGCCGGTTGGACGCCGAAGGTCGCTGCTTCGAACCTGCAGAACGGGAACATCGTGACCGGTCGCGGCTTCGGCTTCGGCACCTTCGCCGGGAGCCAGGTCGGGATCGTCGCCGACGTACAGGTGAACAAGAAGTCCGGCAGGATCCTCACGCAGCACCTCTACATCGCCCAGAACAACGGGATCACGATCGGCCCGCAGCTGGTCGCGAACCAGATGAGCGGTGCGGCGATCCAGGGCCTCTCGCGTGCGTTGCTCGAGCGGCCGACCTGGACGACGGAGCGGATCACGAGCCTGGACTGGGTCAGCTACCCGATCCTGCGCTTCGCCGACTCTCCGAAGGTGACGCTCGTCAACGTGCACCCCGGCGAGTACGTCACCGTCAACCCCGACCTCGCTGCAGGCGGGTTGAACGTCGACGTCAGCAAGGGCAACACCGCCGCCGACGCGGCGGGCTGGGCCGCCAGCGGCTCGGGCGAGCCGCCCAGCACGGCGGTCGGCTCCGCGGTCGCGAACGCGTTCTTCGATGCCACGGGTGTCCGCATCCGCCAGGCACCGATGAACCCCGCAACCGTCCGCGGCACCCTCAAAGCCGCCGGCGCCGCCTAGCCAGACCGGGCCTCACGGCCCGAACCAGGCAATCGAGCGGGAGGGCCCCCACCGGGGCCCTCCGCTTTTTCGACCTGCGACGAGCCGCGCAGGGCAGGTGACCTTGGTTGTTCAAGATCTCTTGAGAAATACTTCAAGAAAACTTGTTCAAGATCCCTTGAAGAAGATGTGTGGTTTACGGAATGCCGTTCTATGCTCATCGGGCATTCGGTGCCCGTGAAATACCTGAGTGTTCTCGTCGGGATGCCGGGTGCATATCCCTGAACCTTCAGATGGAGGATGGAATGGCGAACAGCATCAGGATCAAGGTGAACGGGCTCACGCATGGTGTGAGCGCGAGCCTCGATACGCCGTTGTTGTATGTCTTGCACAACGAGCTTCACCTGCATGGGCCGCGGTTTGGTTGTGGTCTGGCGCAGTGTGGTGCCTGCTCGGTGTTGCTGGACGGGAAGGAGATCCGCTCCTGTGTGACGCCGGTGGCGTCGGTGAGCGGGAAGAGCATTACGACGTTGGAGGGTTTGCCGGCTGTGTGGGCGGCTCAGCGCGGGACGACGGCGGCGGCGCCGGCGCTGCATCCGTTGCAGCAGGCGTGGATCGATGTGCAGGTGCCGCATTGTGGCTACTGCCAGAACGGCATGATGATCCAGGCTGCCGATCTGCTCGCGACGACGAAGAACCCGTCCGAGGACCAGATCCGGACGGCGATGAACGGGCACCTCTGCCGCTGCGGGACCTATCCGCGGATCCTGACGGCGATCCAGAAGGCCGCAGCCGTGATGGCGAAAGGCGGTGCATGATGACCGGTCTGATGCATGAGCGCGAGTTCTCGCGCAAGAACTTCGTCAAGGGCGGCGGCGCGCTGATCGTCGGCTTCAGCGCCCTCGGCGCGGCGGCCGGCAAGGCTCAGGCTGCGACCGGGAACACGCCGTTCAACCAGCGTGGGCCGCAGGACTTCCTGCCCGACCTGAATGCGGTCGACTCGTGGGTTGCGATCACGGCGGACAACAAGGTGATCGTCACCCACGGCGAGACGGAGATGGGCCACGGCACCCCGACGGGGATCCTGATGCTCGTCGCGGAGGAGTTGAACGCGAGCATGGACCAGATGGTCTATGCGCATCCGGAGACGTGGCTGAACGCGACCGGCGGCGGCGGCGGCAGCGGCGGCATCCGAAGCCGCTCGACTCAGACCCGGGCCGCGGCGGCGTATGCCAAGCAGCTGCTGCTGGGGATGGCGTCGACGCAGCTCGGCGTTCCCGTTGCCAGCCTGACCGTCACCGACGGCGTCGTCTCGGGCGGCGGCAAGACCGTCACCTACGGCGCTCTGATGGGCGGCAAGATGTTCAACTACACGATGCCCGCCGCGACGGCGAAGGCGGTCCCCGGTCAGGGGAACGCGAAGCCGGTTTCGGAGTATTCGGTGGTTGGGAAGTCGTTTGCGCGGATTGATATTCCGGGCAAGGTGATGGGCACGTACACGTATATCCAGAATGTTCGTGTTCCGGGGATGGTGCATGCGCGGACGGTGCGTCCGCGTGGTGCGGGGGCGAACACGGTCGAGAACAGCACGCCGTTGAGCGTGGATGCGAGCTCGATCAGTCATATCCCGGGTGCCGAGGTCGTGCAGATCAACGACTTCATTGCGGTTGTTGCTCCGAAGGAGTACGACGCGATCCAGGCGGCTGCGCAGTTGAAGGTGGTCTGGGATACGAAGCAGGGGTTCCCGCAGCCGTCGGGGAACTTCTGGTCGTGGTTGCGGCAGGCGGGTGACACGAACACGGAGACCCCGGCTCGGTACACGGCGAACAGCTCGACGGTCGGTAGCGCGCTGGCGGGTGCTTCGAAGACGGTGTCGGCGACCTACAAGTACCACTACAACTCGTTCATGCCGATCGGCCCGCATTGTGCGGTTGCGGATGTTCAGGCGAACAGCGCCACGATCTTCTCGCAGGGGCAGTCGCTTCAGGGTATCCCGCCGAATCTGTCGGGGATGTTGGGGATCCCGGCGGAGAACATCAGGGTGATCTGGTACGAGGGAGCGAGCTCGTTCGGCGGCGGTCAGCAGGCCGAGGTGGCCGAGCAGGCGGCGATCATCTCGCAGAAGATCGGCAAGCCGGTGCGGGTGCAGTGGATGCGCTGGGACCAGCACGGCTGGGAGCACTACGGGATGGCGAACATGTTCGACGTCACGATGGGCGCCGACGCGAGCGGCAAGATCGTCGCGGCTGATTGGCAGACCTACGGTCAGCAGCAGGCCAACATCGACGAGACGAAGCGGGCGCTGGGCACGGCCACGTGGCCGGCGACGCCGGGGGCGGGCGGGATCACTCCGTCGGACTCGGCGGTGTACACGAGCTACTCCGCGAACAGGCGCGTGCTGGCGAAGAGCCAGCCGCTCTACGGCGGCTCGTTGAAAGCCAACTATCTGCGGGCTCCGAATGCGCCGCAGTCGTACTTCGCCAGCGAGCAGGTCGTCGACGAGCTCGCGCATGCGATGAACATGGATCCGATCGCGTTCCGCCGGTTGAACATCGATGGGTCGGACGTCGCGGGCCAGCGCTGGCTGGCGGTGCTCGACGGGGCGACGCAGGCGGCCGGTTGGACGCCGAAGGTCGCTGCTTCGAACCTGCAGAACGGGAACATCGTGACCGGTCGCGGCTTCGGCTTCGGCACCTTCGCCGGGAGCCAGGTCGGGATCGTCGCCGACGTACAGGTGAACAAGAAGTCCGGCAGGATCCTCACGCAGCACCTCTACATCGCCCAGAACAACGGGATCACGATCGGCCCGCAGCTGGTCGCGAACCAGATGAGCGGTGCGGCGATCCAGGGCCTCTCGCGTGCGTTGCTCGAGCGGCCGACCTGGACGACGGAGCGGATCACGAGCCTGGACTGGGTCAGCTACCCGATCCTGCGCTTCGCCGACTCTCCGAAGGTGACGCTCGTCAACGTGCACCCCGGCGAGTACGTCACCGTCAACCCCGACCTCGCTGCAGGCGGGTTGAACGTCGACGTCAGCAAGGGCAACACCGCCGCCGACGCGGCGGGCTGGGCCGCCAGCGGCTCGGGCGAGCCGCCCAGCACGGCGGTCGGCTCCGCGGTCGCGAACGCGTTCTTCGATGCCACGGGTGTCCGCATCCGCCAGGCACCGATGAACCCCGCAACCGTCCGCGGCACCCTCAAAGCCGCCGGCGCCGCCTAGCCAGACCGGGCCTCACGGCCCGAACCAGGCAATCGAGCGGGAGGGCCCCCACCGGGG
>CAWBLB010000007.1:0-592296 GCA_963789585.1 uncultured Actinomycetes bacterium
CCAGCGCGGAGCGATGATCATCGACGATCATGGCGAGCTCGTCTGGTTCCACCCGACGAAACCGCACACCGTGATGAACTTCCGCGCGGCCGTCTACAAGGGCAAGCCGGTCCTCACCTGGTGGGAGGGGAAGTCCGTGCACGGCCTCGGCGTCGGCGAGCACGTGATCGTCGACCAGTCCTACAAAGAGATCGCGCGCTTCCCGGCAGGGAACAGACTCGGCGTCGACCTGCACGAGCTGATCGTCACGCCGGCGGGGACGGCGCTTGTCACCGCGTACGACATCCAGACGGTCGACCGGTCGAGCGTCGGGAGCAACCGCGGCGCCGTGATCGAGGGCGTCGTGCAGGAACTCGAGATCCCGACCGCACGCGTCATCTTCGAGTGGCGCAGCCTCGACCACGTCCCGCTGGGCGAGACCTACCAACCTCGCGGCAGAACACTCGACTACTTCCACGTCAACTCTATCGACCAGGATGTCGATGGCAACCTGATCGTCTCGGCCCGCAACACCTGGACCGTCTACAAGATCGACCGCGGCTCCGGGAAGGTCATCTGGCGCCTCGGAGGCAAGAAGAGCGACTTCTCGATGGGGCCCGGCACCGACTACGCCTGGCAGCACGACGCGCGCATGCACCAGAACGACACGAACATCACCATCTTCGACAACGGATCCGTGCTCGGCGTGAAGTCACAATCGCAATCACGCGGGCTCTCGATCGACCTCGACCTGAAGAATATGCGCGCGACGCGCAGGCAGCAGTACCTCCACAACCCTCCGCAGCTCGCGCATGCCCTCGGCAGCACGCAGGTGCAGCCGAACGGGAACGTCCTCGTCGGATTCGGGACAGAACCTGCGTTCACCGAGTACCTGGCCGACGGTACGGTCCTCTTCGACGCGACGCTGCCGCGTGGGGGTCAGAACTACAGGACACTCAGGTTTCCCTGGGTCGGCGCACCGACCGAGCCGCCACGCCTCGCGGCCTCGACCGACAGCTCCGACCACCACGTCTACGCGAGCTGGAACGGTGCCACCGACGTCGTGAGCTGGCACCTCCTCACTGGCACGAGCAGCGGAGCCCTCAGCTCGCTCTCGACGACCCCGAAACAGGGATTCGAGACAGCGATACCAGTGCCCGACGGGGCCCGCTACGTCGCCGTCGTCGCCCTCGACCACGGCGGGAGAACTCTCGCACAGTCGGCAACCATCCAGAGCTGAACCCCGGCTACCGCTGCGTGATCCGATTGGCGAGGTGTCGTGCTTGGGGCGTCCACTCTGTCGTGTTGGACAAACACAAGTCTCTCCTCCTGATCGCGGCAACGAGCTTCCCAGCACGGTTTCCACCAACGGCCGTGACGTGTAATCCCGCTCGCGCACAGCAGCGGCGTCGACCCCGCTCAGCGCTCGCGAACGCCTCCGGCCCGCTCGAAGAGGAGCGTCACCGAGCCGCCTCCGTCTCCCAGGATCCGGCTGTAACCGTAAGCGGCACCCGCCTTGGCGGCTGCGGCGCCGAGGTCGGAATTGAGGAGCGGCGGCGCGCCTGGCGCCCTCGGGTCCCACGCCGCCTCGGGGCTCCAGTCGCCCTGGGCCCGGATTGTGAGCGCGACGAAGTCACCGGCCGGGATCGGTTCGGCCACCCGAGTCTCGACGGTCACGTTCGAGACGTTGAGTGTCACCTCCCCCAGCCGGCCTCCGTTCCGCGCGAGGCCCGCCGCGATCATCTCGCCGAGGCAACGGACGAACGCCTCGAGGTCGGCGCTCACACCCCACAAGACAGGCGGACGTTCCACCCTCACGTACAGGTGGGCGATGAGGAGCGCCTCCAACTCGGCGGCTTGAATCACGGCCTCCACACCTTGGTCGGCGGGTCGAGGTGCATCGTTCCTTCGCGCTCGATCCTGGCAGCCGCGATGCATGCCCGTGTGTCATCGCGCCGCGGACGACCTCGCTCGCCTGGTCGGCAACGTGGCCCTTGACGAGCAGATGCCAGGCGCGGGCGACCATGCGCTCCGCGTAGACTCGAGCCGTGGCCGACGAGCGCCTTGCGTGGCTCCGCGTGCCGGAGGAGGCCGATCTGCCCGGGGAGGTCACGGCGCTCTACGAGGCTCCCCGGGAGAAGCTCGGCTTCGTCCCGAACGTGCTCCGCCTCTATGCCTTGCGGCCGTCGCACCTCGTTCGCTGGAACGAGCATTACGAGGAGCTGATGAAGGGGGACTCGGGGCTGTCGAAGGCCGAGCGGGAGATGATCGCGGTCGTCGTCTCGATCGCCAACAGCTGCCGGTACTGCATCGCCGCCCACTCCGCCGCGCTCAGGAAGCTCACGAGGGACCCTGCGCTCGCCGACGCGATCGCAGCCGACCACACGACCGCCCCCATCGAGCCGCGCGTGCGGGCGATGCTCGACTATGCGCTCAAGCTGACCCTGCATCCGACCGAGATGACCGAATTGGACGTGGCCACCCTGCGCACCGCCGGGTTCTCGGACGACGACGTGATGGACATCGCCGAGGTGACCGGGATGTTCAACTTCTCGAACCGGATGGCCTCGGGGCTCGGCTGGGAGCCGAACCCGGAGTACGAGACGCTCGGCCGCTGATCTCGAGGTCGCCTGCCACCGGCGTCTACGCCGGTGGCGGCCCCGGGATAGCTCCGAGCTGCTGCATCATCGCGAGTGCGTCGACCACGCCCCAGTGCTCCCGGGCAAGGCCGTCGTCACCGAACCGGATGATGTCGATCAGCTGGACATCGACCTTCTTGCCGGTGGCCGGCATGCCCATGAACTCGCCCTGGTGAGTTCCCGTCGCACGGACGCGCGCGACGACCCTTTCATCGCTCACGAGGACGTCCTGTGCCTCCATTCGCAGATCGGGAAACGCCTCCCGGTAGGCGCGAAAGAACTGCTTCACCCCTTCCTTGTTCGGTTCGAGCCCCGGCGTTTGCTCGTGCTCGACGAAGTCCTCCGCCAGGAGATCGCCGAACCCGTCGATATCTCCCGCGTTGATCAACTCGTACAGGCGCCTCATCGTGGACGCATGATCCATCTGTCCTCCCTCGGTGTCGACGGTGGCGATTGTAGTGCCTCACCGTCTGTGCACGGGTTCGGGGACCAGTTCGGCCGACGAGCTCGCCGCTCGGTCGCCCTCACGGCGCCCGGTGAGCCGAGACACCGTGCGGGATCTGACAAGGCTGGTCGCGAGACCGACTGCTCCTGAAGCCGCAAACAGGAGAGAGCCCGGCAAGCCGAGCCCTCTCGGTGGAAACCGCTCGGTCGAGCTAGTGGTCAGACCACTAGACCTTCGTCACGCTCTTGTCGTAAGCGACAACATTGCCGCTCGTGATCTTGGGCGCGTTGGGCAGCAGCGTCTCGAAGTGCTCGTCGTGAATCCACGAGGAGACGACCTTCATCGACTCTTCGCTCTGCTCGGAAGTCTCGAAGAGACCGAGCGCGCTGAAGACACCGTTGCCGCCCTCGATCAGGTAGTAGCCCGAGAACCCCGGAAGCTTGTTCAGCTTCGGGACAAGCGTCTCGTTGACCTTGCGGGTCAGCTCGGACACGCGATTCTGGTCCACTCCGTCGTACCGACGAATGGTCGCATACATGTGATGCTCCTTCTGCTCATCTCACAGGACAGGAGAGCTCAAACGAACCCCCTGCTGCGCGCCGAGCCGATGTGACAGTCGAAGAGGAAATTCCCCTCAGAGCCTCGGCGGCTTCCGCACAAGTCCTACGCGCTGAAACCAGTATCTCAGCGAAACGCAACTCGCGCATCAGGGTGAACCCTGAGATCGCGAACACGTAGCTCAGCGAACGAGCGGCCCTTGGCTGACCCGACGCTCGATTTCGCCTCGACCCCACGAAGCAACCGCTCGTGCCCGGCAGGTGACGTTCCTCCACCGTCCAGGCTCATGGCTGCTTGACGCGTTGCGAGCTCGGACCCCTCAGCGTCCATCATCTGCTGCACCACCGAGCTCGCTTCTGCACACAGCACGACCGCGTAGTGTTCGGCCGCAACCGAAAGGAGCGCGAGTGGCTAGCAGCGTCGGGATCGACCTTCGATCTGCTGGAGAGCGAGATCACACCCGCCCGTCTCCGTCAACGCTGAAATTCTCTCCGAGGAGGATGCAAGATGACCGACACAAGTCCCCACGCCGAGGACTTCGCTCCTGGCCGTCCGATCGTGTTCCGCAACGGCATCGTGATCACCGTCGACACTTCCGGCGTGATCCTCGGCGGCGACGTGCTGATCACGGGCGACACCATCACCGCAGTGGGCAAGGCCCTGCCGGTGCCGGACGGCACGGTCGAGATCGACGCGAGCGCCGGCATCCTGATGCCCGGCATGGTCGACACGCACCGCCACATGTGGCAGACCGCTCTGCGAGGCTACGGCGGGGACTGGGCGCTCAGCCAGTACTTCGTCTTCTACTACCTGCAGCACGGGCATGTCTTCCGCCCCGAGGACATCTACGCGGGCAACCTGCTCAGCGCACTCGAGTCGGTCGACACGGGCGTCACGACGACGCTCGACTGGTCGCACGCGCTGCGAACGCCGGACTACGCCGAGGCGGCGTTGCAGGCCTTCGGCGAGATCCCGGGCCGTTTCGTGCTCGGTTACGGCAACTACCTCGGAGGCGCCTGGGACTGGATGAACACCCCCGAGTTCGATCGCTTCGTCGCTCAGCACTTCTCGAGCCCGACCGACATGCTCGGCCTGCAGATCGCCTTCGACGTGACCGGCGCCGAGGACTTTCCCGAGAAGGCGGCCTTCCAGAAGGCTCGGGACATGGGGCTGCGCGTCACGACCCACGCGGGGGTGTGGGGCGCGACGACCGACATCGGCATCGACCAGATGTACGACGCCGGTTTCATGACGCCCGAGATCACCTACGTGCACGCTGCCACCCTCAAGCCCGAGAGCTACCAGAAGATCGCCGCGACCGGAGGCACCGTGTCGGTGGCATGCGAGAGCGAGCAGAGCGCAGGTCAGGGGTATCCGTCGACCTGGGAGCTGCGCAAGCACGGCATCCCGGCCTCGCTGTCGATGGACACCAGTGTGTGGTGGAGCGCGGACTTCTTCTCGGCCATGCGCGCCACGCTGAGCGCCGACCGCTCACGCGACCACCTCGAGGCTCACGCCAAGAACGAGACGGTCACGGCCAACCGGCTCCGCGCCGAAGACGTCGTCTGGATGGCGACCATGGGCGGCGCGAAGTCGCTCGGCATGGAGGACACCATCGGCTCGATCGCTCCCGGCAAGAAGGCCGACCTGCTGCTGATCAAGAACGACCAGTCGCCCGCGATGACGCCGATCCTCCACCCCTACGCCCATGTGGCGTACCAGGCAGGCACGGCCGATGTGCACACCGTCATCGTCAACGGCCGGGTGCTCAAGTACGACGGTACCCGCATCGACCTCGACATCGCGCCGGCGCGGGATGCCGTGGCGAAGTCGGTCGAGTACGTCCGCTCGCAGATCGGCGAGCAGGCCTGGGAGGAGGGCATGCACCCGGTGCTCGAGCCCGAGGCCGAGATCGAGAATCCGTACAAGTACACCAAGGGAACCGCGAAGGTGAAAGCGCAATCGTGAGCGTCATCGTGAACACGATCGGCTGAATCGCTTCTGAAGAGTGAGCGACCGAGGTCACCGCCGGCGGCCCGACGATGCCGTCGGGCCGGCCGGCGGGTCATCCCTCGAACACCTCCGCAAATCCCGATGTTCGGGCCGATAATCCCGTCAAACGCACGTCCAACCGCCGTCCACGACCAGGTTGATGCCGTTGATCGCCTCGTTTTCGAGCAGAAAGCGCGACGCAGCCACGACCTCCGCCATCGTCACGAGGCGCCCGATCGGCGTCCGCTGGACAAGCGCCTGCAGACGCTCCGCGGGCATGTCGCGCCACTGCGGGCTGTCGCCGACGATGGCCGGGTGCAGCGCGTTGACCCGGATGGGCGCGAGCTCGGTCACGAGTGTGCGCACCAGGCTCGTCACGCCGCCGTTCACGGTGGTGACCGTCGTCGAGCCGGGATAGGGGCGATCTCGCGCGAGACCGCCGTAGATGAGGATTGCCGCGTCGTCGCCAAGCCGCGGGATCAGTGTGTGGATCACCTCGGTGTAGCCGACGAGCTTGAGCGTGACAAGCCGCAGAGCGCTGTCGATGTCGTACTCGCGCACCGAGTTCGCGTCACGCTCGATCGCAGCGAGCACGATGTAATCGACTGCTCCCAGGTCCGCCAGGCGATCCGCGATCGTGTGTGGCTCGGCAAGGTCGAACGCGATGCCGCGGGTGCGGCCGCCGATCTCGCTCGCGGCCACCTCGGCCCGGCCGAGGTCTCTTCCTGTCACGACCACGTCGCGGCCGGCGTCGGCGTAGGACTGCGCGAGCTCGCGGCCGAGCCCCTGCGTGCCGCCGACGATCAGGACACTCCCTGTTGCCATTCGCTTTCTCCTTTCGCGCAGAGCTCATGACGGGTTCGGTCAGCCGGACGCGTGGGCCCGAGCCCGCGGGGGAACGACCTGGGCGGCGGACAGAGCGAGGCGTCGCGACGGCATTTCGCACTGTCCTACTGTCCAGCGAGCATAAACGACTCGGTCTCGAAGCGTCAAACATCCCTCCATATGACAGCGTCAGGGCTGATTTTCGAGGGCGACGTTGCCCAGGCGCGCGTTCAGCTGGGGTTTACAAAACGCGCGATCCGCGAGCTCCGTACGGTCACTGTTGACACTGCCTGCCGCACCTGCACAGAATAGGCCCCTGGTCGCGGCGAGCCCATCACCTTCGCCCTGCCCCGAAGGGAGGGTCCGTTGACCGCGTTCGGTCGAGCGTTCGTCGCGAGCACCGTCGCCGCGGCCCGCTTCCTCCCCGTGTGGCTCGCCACCTGCGCGCTCGTCGTGACCGCCGCGATCACTGCGCCCGCGGCGCTGCAGAGCACCTCGTGGTCGTACGTCCTCCCGCTGGCGACCGTCCTCGCGATCGCGGCGCTCGGCCAGATGCTCGTGGTCATGCACGCGGGCATCGACCTCTCGACCCCCGGAGTGATCTCCTTCGGCGGCAACCTGATCGCAGGCGTCGGAGCGGGCTCGGACCACAAGCTCCCCATGGCGATCCTCGCCTGCCTCGGCGTCGGCGTCCTCGTGGGATTCGTCAACGGCGTGCTGGTCGGCGTGCTGCGGCTGAACCCGCTCCTCGTCACGCTTGCCGTCGGCCAGATCGTCCTCGCGTGGAGCAGCAAGTACTCGCGCGACGTGGTCACGAACCAGCCGAACGTGCCCGGCGGGCTGTCGTCCTGGGCAACGGCCAAGCCGCTCGGGATCAGCAGCGTCTTCTGGACAGGCGCCGGGATCACGCTCGCGGTCGCGCTCGTCCTGCGCTACACGGCGGTCGGGCGGCGCTTCCAGGCGGTGGGCGCGAACCCGAGAGCGGCGTGGATGGCGGGACTGCACGTCCGCAGGCACGTCGTGCTCGCCTACACCGCGGCGGGCACGCTCTACGCTGCCGCCGCCGTCCTGCTCGCGGGCGTGAGCATCGGCATCGATCCCGCCTTCGGCTCGTCGTACCTGCTCGCGCCGATCGCGGCGGTGGTGATCGCCGGCGCGTCGCTCTCGGGCGGGCTCGCGAGCGCGACGTCGACGTGGCTTGCTGCGCTCGCGCTCACGCTCCTGACGCAGATGCTCGTGATCATGGGTTTGTCGACGGCGATGCAGTACATCGTCTTCGGCGCGGCGATCATCGCGGGGATGGTCGTGTCAGGCGACCGCGTCGCCGCCATGCTCGGCCGCGGGCTGCGACCGGCCAAGCCGCCTCCACGGGCAGCGGGCGCCGGCGGGTGAGGGCAGGCACGAACGCAGAAGTGTTGCTCGAAGAAGGTTAAATGACGCACCGACGTAAGGAGGAACAGATGAGACGGAATCGCCGGTCCTTCACGGTGATGATGGTCGTGGCTGCGACGGCGATCGGTCTGGTCGCGGCCACGAGCGGCGCCGCAAGCCGCACGCACGCTGCAGTGTCCGGCCCCTCGGGCTACGTGGGGAAGGTAGGCAAGATGATGGGAAGCGGCGGAGGCTACGGCGAGAGCTACACGGCGCCGGTCACCACCCTCGCGCACACGCTCTTCCACGCGAAACTGCTTCCGGCGGACAAGACGGCGCGCAACATCACGCTGGCCGCCCTCGGGCGTTCGACGAAGAAGGTCAACTACGCGCTCGCGCTCTCGTGCTGGAAGAACAACGGCTGTAGCACCGGCACGAACGGCAAGCTCACCGTCGCCTACGTCGAAGGCTTCGGCGAGAACACCTTCCGCCAGATGTCGAAGATGGAGTTCATCCTCCAGGCGCTCACGTATCCCCAGATCGGGAAGATCATCTACAGGAGCGCGCACTCCGACCTGAATCAGGCGATCGCGGACTTCAAGTCGATGATCGCGCAGCACGTCAGCGCGATCGTCACCTACCCCGACTTCGGCGACGCGATGATCCCGGTGTTCCAGGAGGCGACGAAGGCCGGCATTCCGGTCTCCACGTATGCCTGGGGCTACGTGTCCGGGCCCGGCACGAACTACACGACCGTGGTCGGTGAGGACACGTGCAAGCTCGGCAAGGTGTTCGCGTTCCTGATGAACACGCAGGTCAAGTCCGGCAACATCGCCTTCCTCGGCGGCTTCCCGGGCAACCCGCTGTCGCTCGGCTGGCAGACCTGCGAGCAGAAGGCGCTCTCCCCGAACATCAAGGTCGTGGCGAACGATCCGACGAACTGGGATCCCTCGAAGGTCCAGGGCATCGTCGCGGGCATCCTCGCGAAGTACCCCGACCTCAGCGGCCTGAGCTACGAGGACGCGCTGTTCATGTCGCAGGGCGGCTACGCGGCGTACCAGGCCGCAGGCATCCCCTACGAGGGCGTGTTCACGTACCGCACGGACGAGTCCGGAATGGGCTGCCTCGCCGACAAGCTGAAGGACCCGAAGCTCAAGGTCTTCTACTACACGGCAGGCAACTCGCAGATCCGCGAGGCCCTGACGGCGGACATGATGAAGCTCGCCGGGGCGAAGATCCCGCCGGAGATCGTCCTTCCGATCCAGCTCCAGAACCAGGCCAGGCGGTCCATGTGCACGAAGGGGTATCCAGACACGGCATCCCCGACCTCGCTCATCCCGCTGAGCCTGCTCAAGCAGATGTATCCGTAGGAGGATCCAGAGCCAGAAGCCGATTCCTGCAATGTCGATTCCCGGTCCCGTTCACCCCGGCGTGCTCTCGGTTCGCGGGGTGTCGAAGGCGTTCGGAGCGGTGCAAGCGCTCCGTGACGTCAGCGTCGACTGCCGCGCCGGCGAGATCCACGCCCTCGTCGGGGAGAACGGGTCCGGGAAATCGACCTTGCTCGGGATCGCGAGCGGCTTCCTCGCACCGGACGAGGGAACCGTGGAGATCGCGGGGAGCCGCCTCCAGCGCCACTCCCCCGCCGCGGCCCGGCGGCTCGGGCTCGGCATCGCCTACCAGGACTACTCGCACGTGCTCGGCCTGTCGGTGGCCGAGAACGTCTTTCTCGCCGCGCCGGCCGACGCCAGGCCGGCGTACGGGCGCATGCAGAGCTGGGCGGAGGAGACGCTGGCAGCGTTCAACCTCGACATCTCCGTCACCGCGGTCACGGGCTCGCTCTCCCTCGCCGAGCGGCAGCTGCTCGAGGTCGCAAAGTCCCTCCTGACACGGCCGAAAGTGTTGCTCCTCGACGAACCGACGACCGCGCTCGGGCCGGAGGCGGTCGAGCAGTTCCATACGCTCGTGCTCGAGCACGCGCGGAACGGCGTCGGCATCGTGTACGTGAGCCACCGCCTGCCCGAGGTGCTGGCGATCACCGACCGCGTCACGGTGCTCCGCGACGGCGTTGCCCAGGGGACGTTCGACGCCGCGTCCGTCTCGGAGGAGGAGCTCGTCGCCCTGATGATCGGCCGGCCGCTGAAGGTCGCCTTCCCGGAGCGGCGCGCGGTTTCCGAGGAGACCGAGGTCGTGCTCGCGGTGTCCGGGCTGCACGGCGATCGCTTCGGCCCGATCGACCTCGTCGTGCGGAAGGGGGAGATCCTCGGGATCGCGGGCGCCGAGGGCAACGGACAGGTGCAGTTCCTGCGCGCGCTGGCGGGCGTCGAGCGCGCCGTCGGCAGGGCGTCGTGCAACGGCGTGGCGTACGACATGCACTCGCCGCTCGGGCCGCTGCGCGCCGGCGTCGTCCTGCTCAGCGGCGACCGTCGCGGCGAGGCCCTCTTCCCCGTCCTCAGCGTGCGCGCCAACGCGACCGTCCAGGTGGTGGGGAAGCTCGCGCGCTGGGGCCTCGTCGGGCGCGGCCGCGAGCGAAACGCGATCGCCGAGCTCGTCCAGCGCCTGCGCATCCGCATGGCGTCGACGGAGCAGCCCGTCCAATCGCTCTCCGGTGGCAATCAGCAGAAGGTGTCGCTCACCCGACCGTTCCTGCGTGGAAACGTCCAGGTGATCCTCGCCGAGGAGCCGACGCAGGGCGTTGACGTCGGGTCCCGCTTCGACATCTACGAGGCGCTGCGCGCGAAGGCAGGCGAAGGCCTCGCTGCCATCGTCAAGTCGAGCGACCCCCTCGAGCTCGCCGGCCTGTGCGACCGCGTCGTCGTCATGTCGCGCGGGCGCATCGTGCAGGAGATCCCCCGGCACGAGCTCGGGGAGCGGCGGATCGTCGAGGCGATCGTCGGCTCCCGCGCGGGCGTCACGGTGCCCGCCCGCGCCGGCGAAGGAGCGCACCCGTGAAGCGGAACTGGCTGCCACTCGCGCTGATGACCACGCTGATCCTCGCCCTCGGCGCGTACACGGAGGTGCATCAGTCCGTGTTCCTGGGCAAGGCGAACCTCACCAACCTGCTGACCGAGGCGATGCCCCTCATCCTCGTCTCGATGGGTCAGGCGACTGCGCTCCTCGTCGGCGGTTTCGACATCTCGGTCGCGGCGCTGATGACGATGTGCGTCGTCACGGCGTCGTTCACGATGACGCCCAGCTCGTCGGGCCCCGCGCTGGTTCTCGGCGCACTCGCGCTCGTCGGCGTCGGCCTCGCCACCGGCGTCTTCAACACGCTTCTCATCCGGGTGCTGCGCCTGCCCTCGATCGTCGCGACGCTCGGGACGCTCAGCGTCCTCGAGGGTGCATCACTGCTGCTTCGCAGCTACCCACAGGGCGCGATCAACACCGACGCGACCAGCGCCCTCACCACCACGGTCGGCTTCGTTCCGCTCGCATTCGTCGGCGTCGTCGTTCTCGCCACGCTCGCCGACCTCTGGCTGTACCGGACGCGGACCGGCCTCGGGCTCCGCGCAGTCGGCCTGGACGCCACGTCGTCGCGCCGGCTCGGGATGTCGACCGGACGCACCGTCCTGCTCGCGTTCGTCGTGTGCTCGGTGATGGCGTCGATCGCCGGCTTCTTTCTCGCGGCCGAGGTGCAGGTCGGCTCGCCGATCATCGGCAACCAGGCGCTCGAGAGCATCGCAGCGGCCGTCCTCGGCGGCGCGAGCCTTGCCGGCGGGAAGGGGTCGTTCTTCGGGACGATGCTCGCGGCGCTCTTCCTCACCGAGATCCACAATGTCCTCCCGCTCTTCCAGCAGCCGACCGAGTACGCCGAGATGACCATCGGCGCCCTGATCCTGCTCGCGCTCGTGCTCTACCAGGCTCCCGAGATGATCGAGCGCTTCCGGGCCGCGCGGCAGCGACTCGACCGCGCCGCGCCCGCGGCGTAGCCCTCAATCCAGGCTCAGCCTGGATCGGCGCGCAGGTCGGCCGCGCGGCCGACCACGACCCAGACCGCATGCACGGGCTCGCTCCCGATCGCCCAGAGCCGGTGCGGCGAGGAGGAGTCGAAGGCGATCGACGTGCTGGGGCCGAGCTCGTACTCCTCGAAACCGACCCGGACGCCGAGCGTCCCGCTCGTCACGTAGCCGTACTCGCGGCCGCCGTGGGTGACGAGCGCGTCCTCCGGGCACGACTCCGCGCCGACCGGGTACACGACGTAGAGGAACTCGATGTTGGGGTCGCTGTGCGGTGTGAGGCGCTCCCAGCGCACGCCCGAGGCGAGGTTGATCACGCGGCGCGTGTCGGGATCGGTGACGATACCGTCGCTGTCGAGGCGCGAGCGGAGGGTGCGGGACTCCGACTCCCGGGAGTCATCGCTGAACACGTCGCTCATCGTCATCCCGAGCTCCGTGGCGAGCGCGTACAGCGTGCTCACCGACGGGTTGACACGGTCGAGCTCGATCTGCGAGACGAGGCTCGGCGAGACCCCGACGCGTCGCGCCAGCTCGCGCAGGCTGATCCCTCGCCGCTTCCGCTCCTCGCGGAGCCGGCTGCCGACCTTCGACGACTCAAAACTGCGATCGGTCGCAGCCACGTCGTTACCGTAACCGACGCTGGATCTCGGCCACGATGCGATCCGCCCCTGGCAAGAACGCATCCTCGAGCGGAGGGCTGTACGGGATCGGCGTGTTCGGAGTCGCGATCCGCCACGCGTCGTCGAGGTGCCCCAGCGCCTGCTCGGTGACGCAGGCGATGACCTCGCCCGCCCATCCGCCGGTGAGCGGGCCCTCCTCGACCACGACGACGCGATTCGTCTTCCGCACCGAGGCGAGCACGGTGTCGACGTCGATCGGGCGCAGCGTGCGCAGGTCGATCACCTCGACCGACACGCCGTCGCGCTCGAGCCGCTCCGCCGCCTCGAGTGCGTCGTGGACGCTCTTCATCGCGGTGACGAGCGTGACGTCGCTGCCCTCACGCACGACAGCGGCTTCGCCGAGCTTCGCGACCGTGCCGTCCACGTCTCCCTCGAGCGTGTACAGGCGCTTGTGCTCGAGGAAGAGCACGGGATTGTCGTCGCGGATCGCGGCCTTGAGAAGCGCCTTCGCGTCCGCAGGAGTCGAGGGCGTCACGATCTTCAGGCCGGGGACACCCATGAACCAGGAGGCCGGCATCTGCGAGTGGATCGCGCCGAAGCGGCCGCCTGCTCCGACGACCGAGCGGATGACGAGCGGCACGCTCACTTGCTCCTGGGTCAGGAACCAGTACTTCGTCGCCTGGTTGACGAGCATGTCCATGGCAAGCGTGAGGAAGTCGCCGAACATGATCTCGACGACGGGGCGCATCCCGTTCACTGCGGAGCCGAAGGCGGCACCCGCGAGCGCGAGCTCCGAGATCGGCGTATCGAAGACGCGCTTCGGGCCGTACTTCTCGTAGAGGCCGGGCGTCGCGGCGAAGACGCCGCCGGCGACGGCGACGTCCTCCCCGAACAGCATCACGCGCTCGTCGGCCGCGAGCTCCTCGTCGAGCGCGTCCCGGATCGCGGTGCGGAAGGCAATCGGCGGCATCAGAGGGCGAGGACGAGCGGCCGCTCGAGCAGCTCGCAGAGACGGGACAGGAAGCGGGCGCCGTCGGCGCCGTAGACGACCCGGTGGTCGCAGGTGAGCGTGAGCGTCATCACGTCGCGGAAGACGACGCCACCGCCCTCCTCGACGGGTGCGCGACGCACGGTGCCGGCGGCGAGGATCGCGCTCTGCTGCCGGTCGATGATCGCGGTGAACGAGCGCACGCCGAACATGCCGAGGTTCGAGACGGTGAACGTGCCACCCTGCAGCTCGTCGGGCCGAAGCGAGCGCCTGCGGGCGCCGTCGGCCAGCCGCCGCGTCTCGACTGCAATCTCGGCGAGGGTCCTGATGGTCCGCGTCCACCACGACAGGCACGAGCAGCGCATCGGCGGTGGCGACCGCGATGCCGACGTTGACACGGGAGTGGCACTCGATCCTGGCGTCGAGGTACGAGGCGTTGAAGCGCGGGAACTCGCGCAGCGTGAGGGCGGCCGCCTTGACGACGAAGTCGTTGAGGGAGGGAGTCTGGTCCGACTCCTTGCGCGCGCCGCGGCGGAGCGCGACGACCTCGGACACGTCGGCGTCGGCGGACACGGTGAAGCTCGGGATCTCCGCGGCCGACTCCGACATGCGGCGCGCGATGGTCGCTTGCGTCGGCGTCAGCTCGACGACGCGGATGTCCCCGCGAGCGTCCGCCGTCCGCGCCGATGCAAGCGCGGCCGTCCCCGCCGCCCGCTGCACGTCCTCGCGCGTGATCCTGCCGCCGGGGCCGCTGCCGACCACGTCGTGGAGGGAGAGCCCGAGCTCGACCGCCGTCCGCCGCGCCACCGGGGTCGCGTTGGGGTGCGCGTCCGCAGCAGCCGCGTCGTTCGCCGGGGCGGGTGCGGGCAACTGCTCCGCCGCCGCCGCTCCGCGGCCGGCGAGCCTGGCGACGGGCTGCCCGACGGCCGCCGTCTCTCCCTCGAAGACGAGGATCGCCTCGAGCGTGCCGTCCTCCTCGGCCTCGTAGACGACGGTCGCCTTGTCCGTCTCGACCTCCATCAGCCCCTCGCCGCGCCGGAACTCCTCGCCGGGCGCCTTCAGCCAGCGGACGATGACGGCGTCCGCCACGGAGTCGGACAGCCTGGGCATGGCTAGCTCGGCGGCCACGGCGCGATCAGTCCTTGAACTCGCTCGTGGCGAGATCGGTCGGGAACGGAGCGGCGAGGCCGTGCTCACGCATGCGCTCGAGCTCGCCGCCCACCCCGTGCTCGAGCTCGTCGAGCGCAGCAGACGCCGCGCCGTCGGCCTCGAGCTGCGCACGCAGAACGGCGATCGGGTCGCGCGCCCGCCAGTCGTCGAGCTCGCCCTCGGGGCGGTAGGCGCCGGGATCGCTGCGCGAATGCCCGACGAAGCGGTACGTGAGGGCTTCGAGGAACGCCGGGCCGTCGCCCGCCCGCGCATGCGCCAGCGCGCGCGCCGCGGCCTCGCGGACGGTCCATACGCTCATGCCGTCGATCGTCTCGGCAGGCACCTCCATCGCTTCGGCGCGGGCGCGAATTTCGCCGGCCGTGACCGAGCGGAACGGCGTGTACTCGCCGTACCCGTTGTTCTCGCACACCAGCACGAGCGGCAGCCTCTGCACCTGCGCGAAGTTGAGGCACTCGAAGACGTAGCCCTGATTCATCGCGCCGTCGCCGAAGTACGCGACCGCGACGCCGCCGGTGGTCCGCGAGAGCGCGAGCGCGGCGCCGGTGGCGGCGGCGATGCTGCCGCCGACGATCCCGAACGAGCCGATGAGCCCATCGGCCGGCGAGGTCACGTTCATCGAGCCGGCGCGGCCGCCGTTCACGCCGGTCGCACGCCCGAGCATCTCGTCGAGGAGCGCCTGCGGGTCGACGCCGAGTGCGAGCGCGTGACCGTGCCCGCGATAGGTTGCCGCGACGCGGTCCCGGTCCTCGAGGAGGCTCGCGACGCCGGTCGCCACCGCCTCCTGCCCCGAGTACAGGTGCGTCGTGCCGTACACCTCACTCTTCAGGAAGAGCGCCTGCACGAGATCCTCGAAGCCCCGGATCAGGAGCATCTTGCGGTAGATCCGCGTGTACAGCTCGAGGTCATCGAGCACGGGCGCGCTCGCGCGGCTCACGCAGCACCCGCCGCGCCGAGCTGCGCCGCGAGGTAGTCCCAGTCGCGCTCGAACCGGTACGAGTGCCGCGACGGCGGCCCGGGCGCGGACGTCTCGAGCCAGCGCACGCGCCCTCCCTGCACCTCGTAGAACGCGTGGACGCAGCCGGTCGCGGTCCAGAAGAAGTCGCCCGGCCGCAACGTGTGGCGGTCGCCGTCGGCGACGACGTCGACCTCTCCCTCGAACATGTAGTACGACTCCTCGAAGGGGTGGTCGTGCGGATGCGCGATCGCGCCGGGCTGGTAGTCGACCATGAACATCGTGTGCAGCTGCGCGTCGAGACGCTGGTCGACGAGCATCTTGACGGCGATGCCGCTATAGGCGAGCACGGCGGTCGCCATGCTCGCGGAGACGGTCGGCGCGCCGACCGCGGCGCCGTGCCTGAGGACGTCGAGGTCCATCTGGCCGTCGCCGAGGAGGAACAGGTTGCGGTTGCGCGGATCGCGGACGTCGAGCGGCTCCGGCTGCGTGTCCGGCGCCGGGCCGAGGAAGAACGTGTCGCTCCCGTCCGTCCGGGGCCGCGGCGCGACCATCTCGATCCAGAGAGCGCGCCCGGCGGAGCGGAACGCATGCGGCGCGCCGACCGGTACGACGCCGCAGGCGCCCGGCGCGAGGCGCACGCCGCGCCCGTCGAGGAAGAGGACGGGCTCCCCCTCGAGCACGTAGAACCCCGTCTCGTACGAGTGCACGTGGCTCTCGACGTCTCCTGCCAGGAGCGAGACGAGCGTGACCGCCATGTGCGTCGAGCCGAGCGAGCCGTCGACGAGCCGGCAGCTCTCGAGGCCGCGCGCCCGCCCGGGCAGCGCCTCGGCGAGCTTCGCGTCCTCCCGCCGGACGAGCCGGTACGACGGCATCCCATCTGCCAGACGACGCGTTCCGGTCTCGGAGCTCATGCCCTCGCCCCGTCCACGACGGCCGTGGCGGCCACCGCAGCGGCGGCTCCGTCCCGCCCGGCATCCCCTTCGCGGAGCAGGTCGGCGCCGCGGACGTAGACCTTCCCGGCGACCAGCAGCTCGTCCGCGGGGAAACGCGTGATCACGTCGCAGCCGGTCGCCGTCACGACGACCTCCTCCTCGATCCGCGCCGCCGAGCGGCCGTCGGTCGCGGCGCAGTACGTCTCGAGCGCGAAGACCATCCCCTCCTCGATCTCCACCGGGTGGTCCAGCGAGTGCACGCGCGAGATCATCGGCGGCTCGTACAGGCCGACGCCGATGCCGTGGCCGAACTGGAGGCCGAAGCACGTCTCCTCGTCGGAGAAGCCGAGCTCCTGCGCGGTCGGCCAGACCTCGGCGATCCTGTCCGTGGTCATTCCGGGGCGGACGAGGGCGATCGCGGCATCGAGCCACTCGCGGCACCGCGCATAGGCGTCGAGCTGGGCGGGGCTCACCCCGCCGACGTTGAACGTGCGGTAGTAGCACGTCCGGTAGCCCATGAAGGAGTGGATGATGTCGAAGAACGCCTGGTCGCCGGGGCGCAGCAACCGGTCGGAGAAGACATGCGGGTGCGGGTTGCAGCGGTCGCCCGAGACGGCGTTGACCGCCTCCACGTACTCCGAGCCCATCTCGAAGAGCAGTCGGTGCGCGTGCCCGACGATCTGGTGCTCGTACACCCCGGGCCGTAGCATCCGGTAGATCTCCTCGTACACGGCGTCGACGAGCCCGGCGGACTGGTCGAGGAGCGCGATCTCCTCGGGTGTCTTGATCTTCCGAGCCTGGAGCATGACGCGCGAGCCGTCGGTCACGTGGACGCCCGCGCGCTGCAGCGCCTCGATCGTGACGAGGTCGGCCATGTCGATGCCGAGAGGCTCGCCGGCGACCCCGAATTCGCGCAGCTCGTGCGCGATCCGCGCGCCGAGGCGGTCGGGGACGCCTGTCTCGACCGGCATCGCGCCACGCATCGGCGCGACGCCGGCGCGAAAGTTCTCCGGCGGCAGCCAGGGCGCGAAGAGCTGGTGGTGGCGGGCGGCCGAGCCGAAGTCCCAGAGGATCGGGTCGCCTCCTCGTGGTAGCAGCACGTAGCGGGCGTTCTTGTCGCGCGCCCATTCGCCGATGTGCGTGCTCGTGACGTAGCGGATGTTGTTCGGGTCGAAGAGGAGCAGCGCGCCGAGGTCCGATGCCTCGAGCGCCGCCTTCGCACGCTCGAGGCGGTCGCTGCGGAGGCGCGGGAAGTCGATCCGCTGCTCCCAGTCAACAGCCCGCGTCGCGTCGGGCGAGCCGACAGTTCTGCTTCGCATGCTCACCGCAAGACCTCCTGCTCGGGGTGATCGCCTACGCGCGAAGACGGCAGAGTCGCTGCGACGCGCCCTGATCTGCTCCGCAAGTGGACGAAGAGAGAGATGAAGTCGTCGTCCGCATACCCGGCCTCGATCGCGGCGCGGAGAAGCGCCTTCAGCTCACCGGCGAGCGGCAGCTCGACGCCGGCCTCCTCGGCGGCAGCAAGGACGAGGTCGACGTCCTTCTCCATCAGTGCCGTCGTGAACGTCGCCGAGAAGTCGTCGCGCAGCAGCGGCTCGGTCTTGTACCTGACGAACGGCGCGCCTGCCGCCGAGCTTCCCATCACCTCGAGGAGGGAGGCGCGCGAGACGCCGGCCGCCTCTCCGAGCACCAGGGCCTCCGACATGAGCTCCGCCAGACCCGCGATCATCAGGTTGATCGCGAGCTTGACGACGCGGGCTTGCTCTGCCTCCCCGACATGATGGATGGTCGGGCCGATCGCCAGCAACACCGGTTCGACGCGCGCCAGCGTCTCGCGCTCTCCGGAGACGATGAAGCTCAGGTTGCCCGCCCGAACGACGGTCGGGTTGCCGCTGACGGGCGCGCGCAGGTACGGCATTGACGCCGCCCGGGCGAGCGAAGCGACACCCGCCGAGACAGCCGGTGAGACGGTGCTCGTGTCGACGAGGACGGTGCCCGGGCGGGCGGCGGCAACAACTCCCGCCGCGACTTGCTCGAACGCCTCGTCGTTCGCGAGCGACGTGAGGACCACGTCGACCTGCTCGACGACCTCCCCCACCGTCTCGACGACGGCGGCGCCTCGCCCGGCAAGCGGACCGGCCTTCTCCGGTGTGCGGTTGTAGACCACCAGCTCGTATCCGGCGTCGAGCAGGCGCTCTGCCATCGCCGTTCCCATGTTGCCAAGACCGATGAGGCCCACAGCTGGACGAGGGTCGCTGGAGGCGGGCACTGGGCACTGTCCAGTATAAATAAACGAATGGCGGCTCCCGGTCAAGCACCTGCCGACCCTACGTCCGGTTTCACGCGGCCGTCCAGCCTGCCCAGCCAGGCCACATGCGGCCGCTCGACGCCATATTCACCGACCTCGCGGCCAGGTTTCAACCATCGAGTGCGACTACTCGACCCCCGTCGCGCTGGGGGGAGCGGCCAGCAACTCGAACAGAGGCGCAACTGTGCCCATCGCCTCGCTCTGCATCATCCTCTCGCGCGCCTCGGCTGACTCCCATTCGCTGATCTCGACCGCCTTGTCCGGGTCGTCGACGACCACGTAGATGGTGGCGCTGCGGCAGCCGGCCGCGCACATGAGCTCGAGATGTCGGGCCACGAGGCTCTCGAACAGACGTACGAACTCGTCGGTCGAGAACGACATCGTCCTCGACCGAGCCGCTCGGGCCAAGACCGACTGAGACGCGCGACAAGAGCCTTTGCGTCGGTGTCGCCGCCGGTCTCATCCGCCTGGAATCACCCGGCACCGAGACGAGGAGAGGTCGGCGCAAGAAGGTCGAGGTCGGGGAGAACGACAGCGCCGAGCGCGGGGCGGCCGCGCGAATGCCCCGCGCAGCCGCCCCATCGACCGACCCCATCGGCTACGAGGCAACCGTCGCACAGATCGCAACCGCGGTCACAGATTGGGCGAAGCCCGAGGTGTTCACTGCGGTTACTTCGTAGTAGCCGGGGGACGGATTCGTGTGGAGGAAGACGCCCCCCGGAGCGCCCCCGTCGTAGCCGCCCCCTCCAATCACGCGCTTGCCGCTCGGGCAAAACGCCTCTGCTGTGACCGTGCTGCCTTTCGGGACGGGTTCCGACTGCCTGACAATCTCGTATCCGCTGAGCCCTGGAGCCCCTGGAGCTCCTGGCGCCCCCGGCGCGCCTGCAGCCCCTGGAGCGCCTGTGCTACCCGTCGCGCCTGCCGGGCCGGCAGGCCCGCCGGGGATCTGACCGGCCTTGAAATCGGCCGCCAGCAACGACCCGTTCTTCACTTTGGCGCCCGTCACGGCGTTGCGGTGCAACTTCCCGGTCGTCACTGCTCCCTGCTTGAGTTGCGCTGCGCCGACGCTGTTCTTCGGCACGACCGCGTTGTAGGCGGCCTCCCCAAGAGGTGTGGAGCCGAACACAGCCACGAGCAGCGCGGTCACCGACAGAATCAAGGGCAGACGGTCACGCATGACATCCTCCGGTCATCGATGTTGGGCTCTGAGCAAGCGGAAACGTAGTGCCGCGCCGGATCCTACGCCTCACGAGATCCGAAAGCCCCTCGGCCGACGAGCTCGCGGCTCGGTTCGCCGTCACGGCGCCCGGTGAGCTCCGCAGTACCATCCCGAGCTGCTGATGTCAGGCGTGCTCTTCGCAATCGTCGCGGTCGTCTTCGTCGTCGTCGCGGTGCTCTTCGTGCGCTCCGCGCAGAAGCGGGGCATCGTCGAGCGTCTTCCGATCGATCCCGACGAGCACATCCTCCTCGAGGAGGAGGGCTTGAAGATCTTCCACAAGTACCGTCAGACGGCGGCTTTCGGTGGCGGGACAGTCACCCATCGGGTGCGAGTGGTGCTGACCGACAGGCGCATCCTCGTTGTCTCCGGCGGCCCCGAGGGCAAGCACAAGTTCGTGATCCTGATCATCCTCGACTACACGTCCCCGGGGCAGCCCGTCGCGGGGAGCGGGTATGCGGCCTACAAGGAGAAGTTCCGACTCGACAACGGCTATCCGACGTACGCATTCTCGGTTGCGGACGTCAGCCTCGAGGAACAGCGCGGCGGCGGGGCGGCGCTCCGGATCAACGTGCCGTTCCCCGAGGGTGGACCGGGCTGGGGCGACGCACCCGAGGTGAAGATCTACACGAGGCAGGCCGAGCGATACCGGGACGCGGTCGCCCACCGATAGACGGCGACCGTACGGCCGCCCGTTCGAGCCGGCGACGCCGGAGGCCACGCCGGGAACCGGAGCAAGAGTCTGTAGAGAGGCTCTTGTTTGAGCCTCTCCAGCCTTCGGTTAGGGTACGGCGATGCCCGCCGACTCGGCAGACCTCCTTCGTCAGCGCGGTCTTCGGGTTACGGCCCAGCGCCTGGCCGTTCTGCGGGCGGTCTCGGCCGAGCCCCACGTGACCGCCGATGCAGTGGCCGAGACCGTCCGGGCCGAGATCGGCTCCATCTCGCTCCAGGCGGTGTACGACGTGCTCGGTGCCCTGGCCGGCGCGGACATGGTCCGGCGGATCCAGCCCGCCCGATCACCGGCCCGTTTCGAGGCCCGGGTCAGAGACAATCACCACCACGTGATCTGCCGCATCTGCGGCGGCATGGCCGATGTCGACTGCGCAGCCGGCTCCGCGCCCTGCCTGACGGCCGTCGACGACAAGGGCTACGAGATCGACGAGGCCGAGGTCATCTACTGGGGTCGCTGTCCGGAGTGCCTGTCCCGGGTCGAAACGTGACCCGGCGCCGAGCCACGGCCGCACTTCCAACGAGGCCGGCGGATGCCCGCACGGCTCGAGCTTCGACCACCCGATCAATTCGACCACCCAGTCAACCCGCGTCGAGGGCGATCCCGCGCCCGGGAACCGCGCAGCAACCGGAGGAGAGAACAGCATGGACGACGAGAGCAGGAGCCCGGTGACGGGCGGAAACCATCGGCGCCCGACCGACGGCAGGTCGAACCGGGACTGGTGGCCGAATCAGCTCGACCTGACGGTGCTCCACCAGAACCCTCCCCAGGCCGACCCCATGGGCGAGGACTACGACTACGCCGAGGAGTTCGAGACGCTCGACCTGGATGCCGTCAAGAAGGACATCGAGACGTTGATGACGACGTCGCAGGACTGGTGGCCGGCCGACTACGGCCACTACGGGCCGCTCTTCATCCGGATGGCGTGGCACAGCGCCGGCACCTACCGCATCAGCGACGGCCGCGGCGGTGCGGGGTCCGGCGAGCAGCGTTTCGCACCCCTCAACAGCTGGCCGGACAACGCGAACCTCGACAAGGCGCGCCGGCTGCTCTGGCCGGTCAAGCAGAAATACGGCCGGAAGATCTCGTGGGCCGACCTGATCGTCCTCGCCGGCAACTGCGCCCTCGAGTCGATGGGCTTCAAGACGTTCGGCTTCGGCGGCGGGCGCGAAGACGTCTGGGAGCCGGAGAAGGTCGACTGGGGAACCGAGGACACGTGGCTCGGAGATGAGCGCTACAGCGGCGACCGGGACCTCGCGAATCCTCTCGCCGCCGTCCAGATGGGCCTCATCTACGTCAACCCGGAGGGGCCGAACGGCAACCCGGACCCGCTTGCCGCAGCCACGGACATCCGGGAGACGTTCGCCCGCATGGCGATGAACGACGAGGAGACGGTCGCGCTGATCGCAGGCGGCCACACGTTCGGCAAGACCCATGGTGCGGCCGATCCCAGCCGGTACGTCGGCCCCGAGCCCGAGGCCGCCCCGCTTCAGGAGATGGGACTCGGCTGGAAGAACAGCTTCGGCACCGGCAGCGGCGACGACGCGATCACCAGCGGCCTCGAGGGAGCCTGGACACCGACCCCTGTGACGTGGGACTCGAGCTTCTTCGAGACCCTGCTCGGGCACGAGTGGGAGCAGGTGAAGAGCCCCGCGGGCGCGGCGCAGTGGACTCCGAAGGATGCCGCTGCGACGGGTCTCGTCGTAGACGCTCACGACCCGTCGAAGAAGCACCCCACGGTGATGCTCACGACGGATCTCGCGCTGAGGGTGGACCCGATCTACGAGCCGATCTCCCGGCGCTTCCACGAGCACCCGGAGGAGCTCGCCGACGCCTTCGCGAGGGCGTGGTTCAAGCTGACACACCGCGACATGGGACCGATCTCGCGGTACCTCGGCCCGCTCGTCCCCGCCGAGCCGCAGCTATGGCAGGACCCGGTCCCCGCAGCCACGGGCGAGCCGGTCGGAGCAGAGGAGATCGCGGCACTCAAGGGCGAGATCCTCGCCTCCGGCCTGTCGATCTCCCAGCTGGTCTCGACCGCGTGGGCCTCCGCGGCGACGTTCCGCGGCACCGACAAGCGCGGTGGCGCCAACGGCGCACGGATCCGCCTCGCGCCGCAGAAGGACTGGGAGGTCAACAACCCTGCCGCCCTGGCGGCGGTCGTGGCGACCCTCGAGACGATCCAGCAGGGCTTCAACACCGCGCAGGCCGGCGGGAACAAGCAGGTCTCGCTCGCCGACCTGATCGTGCTGGGGGGCTGCGCGGCCGTCGAGCTGGCCGCGAAGAACGCCGGGCATGACATCCCGGTTCCCTTCACGCCGGGACGCACGGATACCTCGCAGGAGCAGACCGACGTGGAGTCGTTCGCCGTGCTCGAGCCGTCGGCGGACGGATTCCGCAACTACCTCGGGAAGGGATGCCCGCGGCCGGCGGAGCACATGCTGGTCGACCGAGCGAACCTGCTGACGCTGACGGCGCCCGAGGCGACCGTCCTCGTGGGCGGCCTGCGCGTCCTGCGTGCGAACTTCGATCGCTCCGAGCTCGGCGTCCTCACCGAGCGGCCCGAGACGTTGACCAACGACTTCTTCGTCAACCTGCTCGACCCGGGCACGACCTGGGAACCGACCTCCGAAACCGAGGAGACGTTCGTGGGCCGCGACCGCCGAACGGGCGAGCCGAGGTGGACCGCCAGCCGCGTCGACCTCGTCCTCGGCTCGAACTCCCAGCTCCGCGCGATCGCGGAGGTCTACGCGTCGGACGACTCGAGCCGGAAATTCGTGCGCGACTTCGTCGCCGCATGGGACAAGGTCATGAACCTCGATCGATTCGAGCTCGCCGGGAGCGAGAGGATCGCGGGTCGCGATCGCTAGGGTTCGCGCCACGTGGCCCGCACCAAACCCACTCCCGGCCCCGGTGGGGACGGCGGATCGGGGCCGCTGCGGATCGCCTTCGGCGCCGACGACCGGAACGAGGCGGTCGGCGCAGTCCTCGACTACCTCGAGTCGGTCGCGTCCGTGACGGTTCTCGAGCCGAGCGAGCGCTGGCCCGAGATCGCAGCGGCCGTCGGCGCAGCCGTGGCGGCCGGCACCGTCGACTACGGCGTGTTGATGTGCTGGACCGGGACCGGGACGGCGATCGCCGCGAACAAGGTGCCGGGTGTGCGCGCCGCGCAGGCGTGGGAGCCCTGGATCGCAGCCGGTGCCCGCCGCTGGAACGACGCGAACGTCCTGACCATGAGCCTGAAGCGCACGGCTCCCGATGTTGCCGTCGAGTGCGCCAGGTCGTTCCTCGAGGTGCCGGCACCCGACGACGACGAGCTCGCGAACATCGAGCTGCTCGACGGCAGGTGAGACGGTCGAACCAGGTCGTGCGGGGCGGGGCCCGGCCCGACGACGTGCCCTCGCCGCCTACGCGGGTGCCCGGGCGGGCTCGACGCGTGTCGCGGTGTCCGCGAGGTACTGGTGCACGAATGCGATCGCCATGCTGCCCTCGCCGACCGCCGCCGCGACCCGCTTGACGGGACTGAATCGGACGTCGCCGCAGGCGAAGATGCCCGGGACGCTCGTCTCGAGCAGGTACGGGTCCCGGTCGAGCTCCCACCTGCCCGCCGCGCGCACATCGGTGCCGGTGAGCACGTAGCCTCGCCGCGTCGAGCGCGATCTCCGGCGGCAGCCACGCGGTCTCGGCGTCCGCGCCGATGAAGATGAACAGCCCGCCCGACTCGAGCCGGGACGTCTCGCCGGTCGCGGTGTCGCGGACGTCGATCGCCTCGAGCGAGGCGTCTCCGTACGCGGCGACCGCCTCCGCGTGGTAGAGCACGTGGATGTTCCCCCGGGTCGCGAGCTGGTCGACGAGGTAGTGCGACATGCTCTTCTCGAGCGTCTCGCCGCGATAGAGGATGGTCACGCTCCGTGCGTGGGACGAGAAGAACATCGCCGCCTGGCCGGCCGAGTTGCCCGCACCGACGATGTGGATGTCGAGGCCGTGGGTGTTCGCCGCCTCGCTGCGCGCCGCGCCGTAGAAGACGCCCTTCCCGGCGAGGCGGTCGAAACCCTCGGCCGCCAGGTGGCGCCAGCTGACGCCGCAGGCGAGGATGATCGACCGCGCCCGCAGGACGTCGCCGCCGTCGAGATGCACCTGACGGGTCGCGGCGTCGATGCGCGTGATCGCCCGCGTGACGAGGATCTCGGCACCGAGCCTGCGCGCCTGCTGCAGCGCCCGGCTCGACAGCTCGTCGCCCGACACGCCCGACGGGAAGCCGAGGTAGTTCTCGATCCTGGAGGACGTTCCCGCCTGGCCCCCGGGCGCCTCGCGCTCGACCACGATCGTCCGGAGCCCCTCGGAGGCGCCGTACACGGCGGCTGCAAGCCCGGCCGGCCCCGCGCCGACAATCACCGCGTCGTACTCCGCGGCCGCCGGCTCGGTCGCGATCTCGAGCAGCTCGGCCACCCGGCGCAGCTGCGGTCGCACGACGGTCTTGCCGTTGACGACGCGGACGACCGGATAGTCGCCCTCGGCCGGCAGCGCACCCCACCACTGCTCCGCATCGGCGGGCACGTCCGGCTGGAGCCATCTGAACCGGATCTGGTTTCGGTCGAGGAAGCGCCTCAGCTCGGCGCAGGAGGCGTCCCACCGATGGCCGAGGACGATCGCCCGGAAGGCAGCGGGCGCAGACACGACGGCCTGCAGGCCCCTGGCCCCGCTGAGCCGGTTGCTCGCCAGCAGGCCGACCCGCTTCGCGACCTCGGGCTCGACGGCGGCGAGGGCGTAGTAGTCGTGCGGCTCGATCCGGAAGACGCGCGACGCCTCCGCCGCCCGGAGCCCCGCGGGCTGGGGCGTGCCGAAGCGTGATCGACACCTCGCCGAAGACCTCACCGGGCCGCCGTTCGCCGATCACGCGCTCCACGCCGTCGACGAGCCTGACCACCTCGATCCGCCCTTCGATCACGCCGAAGAGCGCCCGCTCGTCGCCCTCGTGCACGGCGTACTCGCCGGGCACGAGCGCGATGTCCGCCGCCACACGGGAGAGCCGGTCGAGCTCGGCCGGCTCGAGGTCGGCGAACACCTCGACGCGGCCGATGTCCTCCGAGGTCACCATCAGCCGCCCCGCCGACCCGGCGACCCGAGGCAGCCCGGGGCCGGCTCGCCCGAGACGACCACGCGGGGCTCGCAGCCGGCGCCGCTCGACACGGCCACAACGCTAGCTGCGCCGCGTTCGCGCGGGCGCGTCGACCGCCATGAGGCGAGAGCTGAAACCCTCGAGAAACCTCAACCGAAGCGAATCAAGAGACAGGCGGCGCAGCGGCTCGCCTGAACGATTCGCGCTACCTTGAGGCTGGTAACCGGGCCTTCCGTACTGCACAATGAGCAAACGAGCAAGAAGGACGTTGGGGGAAGGGGACGTTTTGGGTGTAAGGGGTTGGCGTCATCTCTGTCGCGACGAGTCGGGGCAGATCGTCGCGGTCGCTGCCGTGGCGCTGGTCGGGATGATTCTGTTCTTCGGGTTGGTGGTGGACTCGGGCGGCTGGTACACCGACATCTCGAAGCTCCAGAAGGGGGCCGATGCAGCTTCGATCGCCGGAGCCGTCTTCTACGTCTACGGCGACAACAACGCGAACGGGCCGTGTGTCGGTCTCGATCCCGGTGCGATCGATCCCAACAGGATCAATGACCGGGCGACGGCTTGTGCGGCTCACGTCGCAGCGCTCAACAACATGCCGCTTGCGGCTGCCTCGCCCTTGATCGTGACGGGAGTGGGTGGATCGGATGCGGTCGAGGTCGATGCACACAACACCTCCCCACCGAACTTCATCGCGCGCAATTTCCTCGGTGTCAATCCGTCGACTACGGCAACCTCGGCGGCCAGCATCTACGGGCCAGGCTCAATGGAAAACGTCGTCCCGGTCGGGGTCAGCGACATCTCGGCGAGCCATTGGGCCGATGACACGCAACTGACGCTGACCTTCGTCAAGGATAAGGGAATCACCGGAAACGACTTCACGCTTCTGAAGAACAACTTCGGGTGTCAGGGAGTGCGCGGCGTGAAGACCTGCTTCAAGAACGGTGGGTGCGGCCAGACCTGCTCGCCGGAGCCGACCGTCGGTGACGATCTGAAGTTTGATAGCGGAAACAACTGGAAGAACGTTATGGACGACTGGGGAACGTACATAGCTACCCCGAACAAGACGGTCTACGCCGCGATTTATGACTACCAGACCGCATTGATCGTCGGGTTCGCCGAGCTCCAGGTCGGCACCGACTACTCCGATACGACAATCACCGTCACGTTCGTCCAGTCGCTCGGTCTGGCCCCATCAGGCCCTCCGGATGCCGGCAAGTTCTTCGGCCTCGGGTCGATCTCACTCACCACATGAAAGATCAGCGTGGACAGGCGCTCGTCGAGTTCGCTCTGGTAATCCCGGTGTTCCTGCTGGTCGTGGTTGGGATCACCCAGTTCGCGCCCGCCTGGAACCATGATCTCGCACTCAACGCTGCCACGCGCGCCGCAGCGAGGGCCGCCTCCGTCTGTCGCTTTGCCTCGAGCGACACCGCCGCCACGACCGCGATCAACACCGCTTTCAACGCGATCGCCGACCCCGCACTGGGAACCCATACAGAGCCGACCGTCACCTACGCCCCGGGTGGGTCTCCTCCGCACAAATGTGGTGGAAGCACCGGCACGGTGATGAGCGGCGACACGGTGACCGTGACCGCGACCTACCCGGTGAAGATCTCAATCTTGGGGATCACCTACCTCTCCCTGACAAACATCACCGCGACGTCGGTCAGCACGGTCGAATAACGAGCCGGCATCGCCTCGAGCTCTTCGAGCGCTGCGAACGAGGCCCCTGCGTCCTTGACTGACCTTGAACCGCCCGTCGCGCCCGGTCGCCGAAGCGTCATTCTCTGAGAGTCCCTTCCCGCCACCGGTGTCAGCGCGTCCAGCCGGCGATCCACGCCGCGGCGGCGTCGGGCCTGTTCCCGAAGCGGACGACTTTGCCGTTCCCCGTGGCAGCCGCGTGCTCGAACCCGGTGTCGAGCACGGCGCCGCCCTTGTTCTTGCCGCTGAAGCGGCCCCTGACGACGCCGTCGCCCTGGTCGATGAACTCGCCGGAATCGACGCAAAGACGGCCGGGGCCCGGCGCCGGCGAGCCTCGTCGACGGAACTTGGTGCTCGTTGCGAGCTTTTGCTCGCGCCGGGACCTTGTGCGGCCGTCCCCCGATGCGTAATCTGCGGCTCTCACCGAGCACGGGGCGCGAGTAAATCGATGCCGCCTCCAGAGGTCGGACGCGGAAGGCCGCAAGGCCCAGGACGGACGGTCAGTGGAGACGGCGGATGAAAGCGACACCGGCTCGGTGTTCCTTTGGTCCAACACGATTCCTTTGGTCCAAGACAGCTCCTCTGGGCCAACACAGCTCCTCTGGGCCAACGGCCCCGGCCCGGCCGGAGCGGCGTCCGCCGCCGTGCTCCCGTCGGGGCGCCGCACGACGTGCTATCCGTCGCCCGGATGATGAACGTCTTCGTGCACCCGGCGGTCCGGGCGCCGCGCCGGGTGCTCGCGGGCGCGGCGCTCTTCGCCGTCGTCGCAGCCGCACTCGGCCTCCAGGCGCCGAAGCTGCTCGGCCGTGCCTCCAGCGACTTCGCCGCAGCGGGCAGCGAGAGCGTCCGCGCCGCGAGCGCGATCGAGCAGGCATCCGGCCTGTCGGCCACCCCGCAGCTGCTCGTGCTCGTCCGGGAGCCGACACCGCAGCGCCTCGCGCGCGTCACGCGGCTCGTCCGGTCCGAGTCGACGTTCCCGCTGCTCGCGCCGACGGCGACCTCCCGCGACGGTCACGAGGCGCTCGTGGCCGCCTACGCCCGCGGCGGCATCTCCCAGTCACTCTGGCGCGACGCCGCCACGCGGCTCGCCGACCGGCTGAGCGCGGTCCGCGGAACGGCGGTCGGCGGCGCCGCGCTCGCGACCGTGCAGGTCAACCGGCAGGTGCGGCACGACCTGACCCGCGCCGAGGAGCTCGCGTTCCCGGTGCTCTTCATCCTCGCGCTGCTCGTCTTCCGCAGCGTGGTGGCTGCGCTGCTGCCGCTCGTCACGGGAGCGTTGACGATCCTGGGCTCGTTGCTCCTCCTGCGCGGGCTCGACACGCTGACGCCGATCTCGACCTACGCGCTCAACATCGTCACGGGCGCCGGGCTCGGCCTCGGCATCGACTACAGCCTGCTGCTCGTCTCCCGCTACCGCGAGGAGCTCCAGCGGCGCGGCCCGGGCCCGGAGGCAGTGCGTGCGACCCTGCTGACCGCGGGCCGGACGGTCGCGTACAGCTCGGTCACCGTCGGAGCCGCGATCGCGACGCTCTCGGTGTTCCCGCTCGGGTTCCTGCGCTCGATGGGGATTGCGGGCGCGCTCGTCGGGCCGCTGGCCGGGCTGATCGCGCTGACCGTCCTCCCCGCCCTCTTCTTCCTGCTCGGCGACCGGGTGAACGCGCTCGCGCCGGGTCGCTGGCGCGAGGCAGGCGAACGCACGGCACGCGGCTCGCACGGCGCCTGGTACCGGCTCGCCACGGCACTGATGCGGCGGCCGGTGCCGGTCGCGGTCTTCGCCACCCTGCTGCTCGCCGTCCTCTCCGTCCCCGCACTGTCGCTCCGATTCACCGGGATCAGCGCCTCGACGCTCCCGCCGAACGTCAGCTCACACGTCGTCGACACCGCCCTCCACGCCGACTTCCCCGCCGCGCTCGCCTCGCCCGCCTACGCCGCGTTCCACGGCTCGAGCGCCCGGGCGCAGCGCTACGCGGCCGCCGTTCGCGCACTGCCGGACGCGGCCGTGGTGCCGCCCCCACGGCAGCTGGCAGGTGGGCTCTGGGAGATCGAGGGCTCCACGGGGGCGGCCTTCCTGGCGGACAGCTCCCAGCGGCTCGTCCACGCGATGCGGGCGCTTCCGGGCGACGCCCTCGTCGGCGGCTCGACCGCGCAGTTCCTCGATCAGAAACACGCAATCGGCGCGCAGCTGCCGCTCGCGATCGCACTGATCTGCGCGGCGACGTTCCTGCTCCTCCTCGCCGCGACCCGGTCGCTCGTGTTGCCGCTGAAAGCCCTCGTCATGAACGCGCTCACGCTCGGAGCCACCCTCGGGATCCTCGTGTTCGTCTTCCAGGACGGACGGCTGCAGGGCCTGCTCGGCTATCAGAGCGAGGGCGCGCTTCAGCTCAGCCAGCCGGTGATCCTGTTCGCGATCTCGTTCGGGCTCGCAACCGACTACGGCGTCTTCCTGCTGACCCGGATCAAGGAGGCACGGGACGGCGGGGCGGCGAACCGCGAGGCGGTCGCGATCGGGCTCGAGCGCACCGGCCGCATCGTCACCGCCGCCGCGCTGCTCTTCTGCATCGCCGTCGGCGCATTCGCCACCTCCCGGATCATCCTGATCAAGGAGGTCGGGCTCGGGATCGCCACAGCGGTCGCGATCGACGCCTCGATCGTCCGGGCGCTCCTCGTGCCGTCGCTGATGGCGATCCTCGGCCGCTGGAACTGGTGGCCCGCGAAACCACCCGCCGGCGAGCATCCCCGGTCATTCCCTGACTAAGATCAGACAATGAGCGAGGCGGCCGTCGATCGGGTTCGCAGCTTCAACCGGCTCGTCACCCGGCGCGTGGGCGCCCTCAACGACGCCTACCTCGCGCGGGACAGGCCGCTCGGAGAAGCGCGCGTTCTCTGGGAGATCGGCCGCCGGGGCTGCGACGTCCGGGAGCTGCGCGCCCGCCTCGGCCTCGACTCGGGCTACCTCAGCCGCCTCCTTCGCTCGCTCGAGGCCGCCGGGCTCGTCCGTGTCGAGCAGAACCCGGACGACCGGCGTGTCCGCACGGCGCAGCTCACCCCGGACGGCCTCGCGGAGCGCGCGCTGCTCGACCGGCGCAGCACCGACCTGGCCCGCTCGTTTCTCGCGCCCCTCAGCCCGTCCCGGCGCGAGCGCCTCGTCGCCGCGATGGCCGAGGTCGAGCGGCTCCTGACCGTGGGACTGGTCGAGCTCGAGGTGGTCGACCCGGCCGAACGGGATGCACGATTCTGCCTCGGCGAGTACGCCGCCGAGCTCGACCGTCGCTTCGCCACCGGCTTCGACCCCGCGCAGGGCCTCCCGCTCGAGCCCGCCGACCTCCGCCACCCGGCCGGGTTGTTCCTCGTTGCCGTGCTGCACGGTGAGCCGGTCGGCTGCGGCGGCCTGAAGCTCCACGGCGCCGGGCCGGCCGAGCTCAAGCGCCTCTGGGTGGCCGGGGCGGCACGCGGCCTCGGGATCGGCCGCCTCCTCGTGTCCGAGCTCGAGAGCCTGGCCGCGGCGGCAGGAGCATGCGCGGTCAGGCTCGACACGAACAGCTCCCTCGGCGAGGCGATCGGCCTCTACCGCTCGGCCGGGTACCGGGAGGTCGAGGCGTTCAACGACGAGCCCTACGCGCAGCACTGGTTCGAGAAGCAGCTCGGGTGGGAATCGCCCGAGGCCCTGAGCGGGTGAGCAGGGCAGCCGGGCCGCGTGCTCCGGCGGAGGCGACGCGGAACGGCCGGCGGGCACGCGGCCCACGATCCGGCCACCTGGCCTGCCGCCCACCGGCCGGGCGGTGGTACAACCATGGCTCCGCAACCGAGGGACCAGCCGATGACCGCCGCAGACAACCGCCTCGAGCAGATCCGGACGATCACGAAGGACCGCGGGATCGAGTTCCTGTTCGCGCAGTTCGTCGACCTCTACGGCCGGCCGAGCGCGAAGCTCGTCCCGGCGGGGAAGCTCGACGATCTCGTCAGCGAGGGCGCGGGCTTCGCCGGCTTCGCCGCCGGTGAGATCGGGCAGGCTCCGTCCGACCCCGACATCGCGGCGATCCCCGACCTCGCCAGCTTCACCCCGGTCCCGTGGCAGCCGAACCTCGGTCGCTTCGCCTGCGACATCACCGTCGAGGGCGAGCCGTGGCCCTACTGCCCGCGAACGATCCTGCGCAACGCCCTCGCACGGGCGAAGACGCTCGGGTACGACTTCAAGCTCGGAATCGAGCTCGAGTACTTCCTGCTCCGCCGGGGCGAGGACGGGTCGATCGTGATCGCCGACCCCCACGACACGCTCGAGAAGCCGTGCTACGACATCGGTGGGATCACGCGGCAGTACGACTTCCTGACCTCGGTGTCGCGGTACTGCAACGAGCTCGGCTGGGGCAACTACGCGAACGACCACGAGGACGCGAACGGCCAGTTCGAGCAGAACTTCACCTACGACGACGCGCTCGTCAGCTGCGACCGGGCGATCTTCTTCCGCTACATGGTGCACACGCTCGCCGAGCAGAACGGGATGATCGCGACCTTCATGCCGAAGCCGTTCACGCACCTGACGGGCAACGGGTGCCACTTCCACCTCTCGCTCTGGCAGGACGGCAGGAACGTCTTCCTGGACGAGGGCGACCCGCGAGGGCTCGGCCTCTCCGACACCGCCTACGCCTTCATCGGCGGCCTCAAGCACCATGCCCGCGCCTACAGCGGCATCACCGCGCCGACCGTCAACTCCTACAAGCGCCTCAAGCACGGCTCGACGGCGAGCGGCGCGACCTGGTCCCCGGTCTGGATCTCGTACGGCTACAACAACCGGACGCAGATGTTGCGGATCCCGGCCCCCGGCCGGATCGAGGACCGCACGATCGACGGGTCGGCGAATCCGTACCTGGCCGCGGCGGCCGTGCTGGCCTCGGGGCTGGACGGGGTCGAGAAGGGGCTCGACGCGGGCGACCCGAACGCCGAGAACCTCTACGCGCACTCCTACGACGAGCTGACCGCGCGCGGGCTGCGCAGCCTGCCCGCGAACCTGCTCGAGGCGATCGGCGAGCTGGAGCGCGACGACGTCCTCCGTGCAGCGCTCGGCCGCGGCCGCGGCGAGGACTACGTCGACTACTACGCCGCGGTGAAGCGGGAGGAGTGGAATCGCTACCACGAGCAGGTCACCGACTGGGAGATCAAGGAGTACCTGACCCGGTTCTAGGTCGAACCGGCTGAGCCCATGTGTGGAATCGTCGGACTCTTCTGCAAGTCGACCGCGCTCGAGGAAAGCCTCGGCGCGCACCTGTCGGCAATGCTCGTCCAGATGAACGACCGCGGGCCCGACAGTGCCGGGGTGGCCGTCTACCGGGATCCTGCGCCCGAGGGCCGGCTGAAGCTCACGCTCTACTCGGCCGACCCGGGCTTCGACTGGGACGCGCTCGGGCTCGAGGTGCGCGAGCTGCGCGCCGGTCACGCCGTCGTGCTCGTCGAGGGCGACGTGGCGGAGGCCGAGGCATCGCTGCTCGCCCGCTTCCCCGACGTGCGCGTCAGGAGCGCCGGCCGGGCGATCGAGATCTACAAGGAGGTCGGGCTGCCGCGCGTCCTCGCCGAGCGCTTCCGGCTGAGCGAGATGCAGGGAACGCACGGGCTCGGGCACACGCGGATGGCGACGGAGAGCCGGGTCACCGACGAGGGGTCGCACCCGTTCTCCACCGGTCTCGACCTCTGCCTCGTGCACAACGGGTCGCTCTCCAATCACAACCGGCTGCGGGAGCGCCTGCGGTCGGAGGGGCTCGTCTTCCGGACCGAGAACGACACCGAGGTCGCCGCGGCCTACGTCGCCTGGCGCCTCCGCGAGGGCGACACGCTCGAGACCGCGCTCGACAGCTGCCTCGGCGCACTCGACGGCTTCTACACCTTCCTCGTCGGAACGGCGGACGGGTTCGCCGTGCTCCGCGACCCGATCGCCTGCAAGCCGGCCGTGCTCGCCGAGACCGACGACTGGGTCGCGATGGCATCCGAGTACCGCGCGATCGCCGTCCTCCCGGGAGCCGCCGACGCGCAGATCTGGGAGCCCGAGCCCTCGATCGTCTACGCCTGGGAGAAGGCGCTCGTCGGATGACGGGCGCCGTCACCGACGCCGGCGTCGTCGACCTCGCATCGACGTCGCTCCGGGACCTGAACCAGCGGCTGCACGACCTCGCCGGCGCCGACCCGGAGCCGCGCCGCTGGCGCATCCTGAGCCCGAACGGCGCCCATGCGGTTGCCTGCGGCCTGAACGCGCCGGTCGAGGTGGAGGTCATGGGCCACGTCGGCTACTACTGCGCCGGCATGAACCAGCTGGCGACCGTGCACGTGCACGGCAACGCCGGCACCGGAGTGGCCGAGAACATCATGTCGGGCACGGTCGTGGTCGACGGCAACGCGAGCCAGTCGGCGGGCGCCACCGGCCGGGGCGGCCTGCTCGTCGTCCACGGCGACGCGGGCGCGCGCTGCGGCATCTCGATGAAGGGCGTCGACATCGCGGTCCGGGGATCGATCGGCCACATGAGCGCGTTCATGGCCCAGCGCGGCTGCCTCGCCGTCTGCGGCGATGCCGGGGACGCCCTCGGAGACTCGATCTACGAGACGCACATCTACGTCCGTGGCCGGGTCGGCTCGCTCGGCGCCGACTGCGTCGAGAAGGAGCTGCGCGAGCACCACCTCGCCGAGCTCGCGGCGCTGCTCGAGCGCGCCGGGTTCGACGACGCCGACCCGGCCGAGTTCCGGCGCTACGGCTCGGCGAGGCGCCTCTACAACTTCGACATCGACAACGCGGGAGCGTACTGATGCCGTCCGGTGACGATCCCGGTCGCCCCGGCGACCGGCAGCCGGGACTGCGCGAGTCGCATCTCTTCGACCGGAACGTGATCGCGGAGATCCAGCGCGCCGCCCGCGAGGGCATCTACGACATCCGCGGCTTCGGCGCCAAGCGCAGCGTGCCGCACTTCGACGACCTGCTGCTGCTCGGCGCGAGCATCTCGCGCTACCCGCTCGAGGGCTATCGCGAGCGCTGCGGCACCGAGATCGTGCTCGGCACGCGCTTCGCCCGCAAGCCGCTCGAGCTGAAGATCCCGATCACGATCGCCGGCATGAGCTTCGGCGCGCTCTCGGCGCCGGCCAAGGAGGCGCTCGGGCGCGCCGCCACCGAGCTCGGCACCTCGACCACGACAGGCGACGGCGGCATGACCGACGAGGAGCGCGAGAGCTCGAAGACGCTCGTGTACCAGCTCCTCCCCTCCCGCTACGGGATGAATCCCGACGACCTTCGCCGCGCCGACGCGATCGAGGTGGTCGTGGGGCAGGGAGCGAAGCCGGGGGGCGGCGGGATGCTGCTCGGGCACAAGATCTCCGATCGGGTCGCGGCGATGCGCGACCTGCCGAAGGGGATCGACCAGCGGAGCGCCTCGCGGCACCCGGACTGGACCGGGCCCGACGATCTCGAGATCAAGCTGCTCGAGCTGCGCGAGATCACCGACTGGGAGAAGCCGATCTTCGTCAAGGTGGGAGCGACGCGGACGTTCTACGACGTGCAGCTCGCCGTCAAGGCGGGCGCCGACGTGATCGTCGTCGACGGGATGCAGGGCGGGACGGCGGCGACCCAGGACGTCTTCATCGAGCACGTCGGCATCCCCACGCTGCCGGCCGTGCGGCTGGCGGTCGACGCGCTCCAGGATCTCGGCATGCACAGGCAGGTGCAGCTGATCGTGTCCGGCGGCATCCGCAGCGGCGCGGACGTGGCGAAGGCCCTCGCGCTCGGCGCCGACGCAGTCTCGATCGGCACGGCGGCCCTGATCGCGCTCGGCGACAACAGCCCCGAGCACGACGACGAGTACCGCCGCCTCGGCAGCGCCGCGGGCTTCTACGACGACTGGCAGGCGGGCCTCGACCCTGCGGGCATCTCGACGCAGGACGAGGAGCTGGCCGCCCGGCTCGACCCCGTGGTCGGAGGCCGGAGGGTCGCCAACTACCTGCGCGTGCTGACGCTCGAGACCCAGACCCTCGCCCGCGCCTGCGGAAAGTCGCACGTGCACAACCTCGAGCCGGAGGATCTCGTCGCACTCACCGTCGAGGCGGCGGCGATGGCGCGCGTGCCGCTCGCCGGCACGAGCTGGATTCCGGGTCTCACCGCCCCGTCGGGCGCTCGACAACCGCCGCGCCAAGCGCCCGGGAGATCGCCTCCGCGCGCTCGAGCAGCAGAGGCAGCGCCTTCCGGGCCGGCGATCGCCCGAAGCGCGACACGGGCCCCTGGAGCGCGACGATGCCAGCAAGCGCTCCGTCGCCCCCGACGGCCGGGGCCGCGATCGCGTTCAGCTCCGGCTCGCGCTCCTCGAAGGCGTCGGCCCAGCCACGGCGGAGCACCTGCGCCAGCTCGTCCTCGAGCGCCGCCGGATCGACGATCGTGCGGGGCGTGTACGCGCGCAGCGGCTGCTCCGGCCGGCGCCCGGTGAACGCGAGCATCACCTTGCCCGCGGCGGTCGCGTGCGCGACCGAGGGGCGGCCGAGCTGCGTCACGCCCTGGATCGCGTGGCGCGCCGGGACGAAGTCGATCGTGACGGCATCGGGGACGCCCGGAACGGACAGCGTCGCGGTCTCCCCCGTCTCGTCGGACAGCGTCTCGAGATGCGGGCGCGCCACCGTCCGGACATCGAGCCGCATCAGCACGATGTTGGCGATCTCGACGAAGCGGACGCCGAGCTGGTACCGGCCGGTCTCGGGGATGTGCTCCACGTAGCCGGAGCCGACCACCGTGCCGAGCTGGCGCGAGACCGTGCTCGGCGTCGCACCGAGCCGGCGGGCGATCTCGTTCGTGCCGAGCGGCCCCTCCGCGGCGAGCAGGTCGAGGATCGCGAACGCCCGCTCCGACGAGGCGACCCGCTCCCGTGACGGTTGACCGGTTCGCGCCATCGCAGTAGTATTCCATGGTACACGATGCTATTGCGCCCAACGCAATAACTCAGGCACCAGGACGAACCCGTTCAGATGACATTCCTGCTCGAATGCCCCGGCTGCGGGCTTCGCGACGTCTACGAGTTCAGGTACCAGGGCGAGGTGACCAGGCGCCCGACGGGCAAGCCGACCCAGCGCGAGCTCTCCGACTACGTCTACTTCCGGGACAACGTCGCGGGGGTCCAGCGGGAATGGTGGTACCACCGCACCGGTTGCGGGCTGTGGTTCATCGCCGAGCGCGACACGCGCACGAACGAGGTGCTGAGCACCGAGATCCCGGCGCCAATCCTCCGGCCCGCCGGATGAGGCTCACCGTTTGAGACTCCCCCCGCAGCCGCACGAGCGCATCGACCGCGACTTCCCGGTCACGTTCCGCTACGACGGCCGCCCGGTGACGGCGTTCCGCGGCGACACGATCGGCTCGGCGCTCTTCGCCGCCGGACGCCGCACCTTCTCGCGCAGCTTCAAGTACCACCGGCCGCGCGGGCTCCTCTGCTGCTCCGGCCACTGCGCGAACTGCATGATGACCGTCGACGGCGTGCCGAACGTCCGGGTCTGCGTCGAGCCCGCCCGCGAGGGGGCGGAGGTCCGCGCACAGAACGTGCTCGGCTCCCTCGACCGCGACTTCCTGAACGTCGTCGACCGCTTCGGCGGGCCGTTCACGCCGGTCGGCTTCTACTACCGGACGATGATCCGCCCGCGGCGCGCCTGGCCGCTGTACGAGCGGTTCCTGCGCAGCGTCGCGGGGCTCGGGCGCGTGCCCGCCGACGGCGCGCCCAGGCGCTACGACACCGAGCACCTCCGCGTCGACGTGCTCGTGATCGGCGGGGGCCGCTCCGGCCGTGCCGCGGCCGCCGGCGCCGCCGCCCGCGGCGAGCAGGTGCTCATCGTCGACGAGCGCGGCGGCTTCGAGCCCGACGGCTACGAGCTGCTGGCGCCCGCACGGGCGATCGGGATCTACGAAGGCGGGCTGGTGCCGGTGGACGCGGGAACGATGCTGTACCGGGTCCGTGCAGGCCGGATCGTCGTCGCTACCGGCTCGCTCGAGCAGCCGCTCGTCTTCCCCGGCAACGATCTGGTCGGCGTGATGCTGCCAAACGCCGTTCGGCGTTTGGCTGGAGATTTCTCCATCAAGCCCGGGACGCGCGCCGTCGTCGTGGGTGCCGATGCCGCCGGACTGGCGGTGGCGGCGGATCTCGCGAGCGTCGGAACCGAAGTCGCCCGCATCGTCGATCTCCGCATCACCCCTCCCGCGACACTCGCCGCGTCTGGGAGGCACGGCCTCCTCAGGAAGGTCCTGATCGACGGCGAAGCCGTCGACTGCGACCTGCTGGTCGCCTCGGGCGGCCGCCAGCCCGCCTACTCGCTGCTCGCGCAGGCGGGCGCGCGTGTCCGCTACGAGCCCGGCCGCGGCATCTTCGTTCCCGAAACCCTGCCGCCCGGGATCGAGGCGGTCGGCTCGGTCACCGGCAACGCGGAGCCGGCCGGAGTTCCTGCGCCGAGCTACAACGGCGGCCACGGCGACAAGTGCTTCGTCTGCGTCTGCGAGGACGTGACCGAGAAGGACGTCGGGCGCGCGCTCGCGGAGGGGTTCGACTCGCTCGAGCTCGCAAAGCGCTACACGACCGTGACGATGGGCCCCTGCCAGGGAAAGCTGTGCCAGCTCCCGTCGATCCGGCTGCTCGCCCGCGAGCTCGGGCTCGACGAGGCTGCGATCGGCACGACCACCGCCCGGCCGCCGTGGGCGCCGGCCGAGCTCGGCCTGCTGGCCGGGCGCCATCACGAGCCGATGCGCCGCTCCCCGCTGCACACCCGTCACGAGCAGGCGAGCGGGACGATGATCTGGACCGGCGCCTGGCAGCGACCGTTCGCCTACGGGGACGTCGCGACCGAGGTGCGCGCTGTGCACGAGAGCCTCGGCGTGATCGACGTCTCGACGCTCGGGAAGATCCTCGTCGAGGGGCCGGAGGCCGGCGAGCTGCTCGACCGGCTGTACCCGAACCGCTATTCCGACCTCGCGGTCGGCCGGATCCGCTACGGCGTCCTGACGACCGACGGCGGGCGGATCATGGACGACGGCACGGTCGCCCGGCTCGCGACCGACCTGTTCTACGTCACGACGACCTCCACGGGCTCCGACGCGGTGTGCGAGTGGTTCGAGTGGTGGAACACCGTATGGGGGTACGAGGCTCAGATCCTCAACGTGACGGGCGGGCTCGCGGCGCTGAACCTGGCGGGGCCACAGGCGCGGAGCGCGCTCGGGTCGCTCACCGGCAGCGACGTCTCGAACGAGGCGCTCGGCTACCTCGACGCCCGCGAGCTGACGGTCGCCGGTGTGCCGTGCCTGGCGCTCAGGATCGGCTTCGTCGGCGAGCTCGGCTACGAGCTCCACTGCCCGGCGAGCACGGCGGAGCACCTCTGGGACGCGCTCGTCGCCGCGGGCGCGACGCCGTTCGGGCTCGAGGCGCAGCGGGTCCTGCGGCTCGAGAAGGCACACGTGATCGTCGGGCAGGACACCGACTCGGAGTCGAACCTGCTCTCCGCGGGGATGCCGTGGCTGCTCAAGCTCGACAAGGACGACTTCGTCGGGCGCGCGGCGGCCGAGCTCGTCCAGGCACGCGGTGTCAGCGAGCGGCTCGTCGGATTTGCCGTCGGCGGCACGACGGTGCCCCCCGAGGGAGCGCAGGTGGTCAGCGCCTCGCGCCCGTCGGGGCGCGTCACGAGCGCCCGCCTGAGCGAACGGCTCGGTCACACGATCGGGCTGGCCTGGGTCGGGCCCGAGCTGGCCGAGGAGGGCGCGGAGATCGCGATCCGGGTCGACGGCGCAGACGTGTCGGCGACGGTGACCCTGGCCCCCTTCTACGACCCCCGCGGCGAGAGGCTGCGGTCGTGACGCGCCTCGCCTTCCTCTCCCCCGCGAACGCGGCACCGGGAGTGGCGATCGCCTCGCCGCTCGCGGGAGCGATCACCGAGGGCATCGTCGACGTCTCCGGGCTGGGCAAGGTGGAGCTGCGCGGCTCGCTCGACGCCGTCCGGGCGGAGCCGGACGAGGAGCTGCTCCGTCTCGGTCCCGGCCGCGCCCTGCTCGTGACCGGAGCCTCGCCGCGGGCCGCCCTCGAGCGGCTGCACGGAGGCGGCGTCCGGGCCTACGACGTGACGGCCGCGCTGGCCGCATTCGAGGTCGAGGGCGAGGACCTGCTGCGCCGCCTGACGGAGCTCGACCTCGAGCGCCTGCCGGCGATCGGGTCGGTCGCCCGGGGGATCCCGGCCGTGATCGAGCGCCGCGGCGAGACCTCGTTCAGGCTGTTCGTGCCGCAGGAGCTCGGCCGTTCGGTGGTCGAGGTCGTCTCCGACACGCTCCGAGGGCTCGGCCGGTGAAGGACATCTTCCGCACCCGGCGCATGTGGCGCCCCCGCAGCGAGCTGAAACGGCATTACGACGTCGTGATCGTCGGCGGCGGCTCGCACGGGCTCGCGACCGCCCACTACCTGGCGAAGAACCACGGTGTGCGCGACGTGGCCGTGCTCGAGCAGTCGTACATCGGCTCCGGCGCCGCCGGGCGGAACACGACGATCATCAGGTCGAATTACCGCACCCCCGAGGGCGCCGCCTTCTACCAGCGCAGCGTCGAGCTGTACGAGGGGCTCTCGGCCGAGCTGGACTTCAACGTGATGTTCTCCCAGCACGGGCATCTGACGCTCGCCCACTCCGACCGCGCGCTCAGCGTCATGCACGAGCGGGCCGAGGTGAACAAGCTGCTCGGGATCGACTCCGAGGTCGTCTCGCCCGCCGAGATCGCGAAGCTCTGCCCGCAGCTCAACCTCGGCCCCCATCAGACCTGGCCGATCCAGGGCGCCCTCTACCACGCCCCGGGCGGGATCATCCGCCACGACGCCGTCGTCTGGGGCTTCGCGCGCGGCGCCGACCGCGGCGGCGTCGAGATCCACCAGGGAACGCAGGTGACCGGGCTCGAGACGGCCCACGGCCGCGTCACGGCCGTCGAGACCAACCGCGGCCGCGTCGAGGCGGACGTCGTGATCAGCGCGACGGCGGGCTGGTCGACGCTCGTCTGCGGGCTGGCGGGCGTGCGGCTCCCGATCACGACGCACATCCTGCAGGCCTTCGTCACCGAGCCGACGAAGCCGTTCCTCGACGTGATCATCGTGTCGGCGCAGATGCACGTCTACGTCTCCCAGACCGACCGGGGCGAGTTCCTGATCGGCGCCGAGATCGAGCCGTACACGACCTACAACCCGGTCGGCACGTTCCCGTTCCTCGAATACTCCGCGCGGCACTCGCTGGAGCTGTTCCCGCAGCTCGAGCGGCTCCGGGTGCTCCGCACCTGGACCGGGCTCTGCGACCTCTCCCCCGACTACAGCCCCATCCTCGGCAAGACCGAGCTCGACAACTTCCACGTCTCGGCCGGCTGGGGGACCTACGGCTTCAAGGCGGCGCCGATCGTCGGCTGGACGCTCGCCGAGCTCGCGGCCACCGGCAGGACGCCCGAGCTGATCGCCCCGTTCGCGCTCGAGCGCTTCCATTCCGACACGCCCGTCTCCGAGCTCGCGGCCGCGGCGGTCTCCCACTGAGCCGGCTCCCGGCCCCTTGAGCGAGCCGGCGGCGCGGGCCTGGAGCCGCAGGAGCCCGTCGCAGGCCGCGTACGAGCCCCGCAGGCGCCGGCGGCGTTCGAACCTCGACGGGCACGCGCAGCCGCGGGTCAGGGAGCGAACGTACCGAGCTCGGCCTGCAACGCGGCGCCGGCGGCGAGGAGATCCCAGTCCGTGTGCGAGGGCCCGATCAGGGACACGCCCACGGGCAGCCCACTCCGCGCACCGACGCCCGACGGCAGCGCGACGACCGGGAAGCCGGTCCAGTTCCAGTAGTGCGTGAGCGAGATCTCGGCGACATCGGTGAACGCCTCCTCGTACCCGGCGCCCCGCGGTCGCGCCACGATCGGCACGGTCGGCTCGAGCAGCGCGTCGATCCGGTGCTCGGCGAACCAGTCGAGCCAGACGGCGGTCGTCTCCGCCCGCTGCTCCTGGAGGGCGACGTACTCCTCGGCGGTGAGCGAGCGCCGCTCGCCGTATTCGAGGAACCCCCGGATCGACGGCCGGTACTCGCTCCGCCGGTCGTCGAAGCGACGGTGATAGGCGAGCATGCCGGCACAGACGACGTCGAGCAGCGCGAGGCCGAGGTCGAGCTCCACGGGCGGCGGCTCGACGAGCTCGGCGCCGAGCGCCCTGCAGGCCGCCTCGAACCCGTCGGCGACGTCGGGATCGAGCTCGACGAGCGGGACACGCGGGGACACTGCGACACGACTGAGCCGACGGCGCTCGGCGGGCGCAGCCGTCGCCGCCATCGCCGCGAGCAGCGGCTCGCAATCGAGCACCGTGCGGGCCATCGGCCCGGCGTGGTCGAGCGTCGGGCCGAGCGGGACGAGGCCGCGAAGCGGCACCAGCCCGTGCGTCGGCTTGATCGCCGAAGTGCCGGAGAGCGCAGACGGGATCCGCAGCGACCCGGCCGTGTCGGTGCCGGTTGCCGCCGGGGTCATACGCGCGGCGAGGGCGGCGGCCGAGCCGCCGCTCGAGCCTCCGGCAGAACGGTCGAGCGCCCAGGGGTTGCCGACCTGATCGGTCGTGCCGCCGGCGGCGAACTCGTGGGTGTGCAGATGCCCGAGCAGCACCATCCCCTCGGCCGCGAGGCGCGCCCAGACGTCGCAGTCGCGGGCCGGCACGTCGTCGAGCACCCGGCTCGACGCGGTCAGCGGCTTCCCCGCGACGGCGTACAGGTCCTTGAGGCCGATCGGGATCCCGCAGAGGATCGGCGCGTCGCCCGCAGCAAGCCGCTCGTCGGCCCGGTCGGCGGCGGCGAGCGCGTCGTCCGGGTAGACGCGCACCCAGGCGTTGACCGATTCTTCGTCGCCGTCGTGACTATGGGCTCCGTCGCGCGCCTCGATGCGCTCGAGGCAGGCCTCCGTGAGCTCGCGGGCGGAGAGCGCGCGCCGCGCGAGGAGTGACGCAGCCTCGAGCACGCCCAGATCGGCCGGATCGGTCAGTGCGGCGTCTCGCAACGTCTCACCTGAAACTCGCCGTCGAACGTCACGAGAGACCGCACTAGCCGATCGTCCGCTCGGGCGGCGGCAGCTCCTTCAGGTAGAGCAGCTCGAGCAGCGCGCCGGTCTCGGCGATCTCGAAGTAGCAGAACTCGCCGAGCTCGCCGAGGTCGCCGCTCTGGACCAGCACTCGACCCTGGCGCGTCAGCTCGGCCTTCGCCTCGCGCAACGCGTCGTGGCTCGCGTAGGCGAAGCAGGTGTGGTGGAACCCCTCGCCGTGCTTCTCCAGATGCTCGACGTAGATGCTCTCACCGGTGAGCGGCGCGAGCAGCTCGTAGCTCGAGTCCCCGATCGGCGCGATCGCGATCCGGAAGGAGAACGGGACGTCGCTCCCGCGAACGGTGCTCGAGGCCGGCTCGATCGTCCAGATGCCCCACGGCCCGATGCCGAGGGACTCGGCGAGCGTCGCGGCCGTCTGCTCGACGTCGTGCACGACGAAGCAGGTGTGATGCAGGGTGCCCGACGTGGCCACTCCCATGCTTGCCTCCCTGGGCTGAAGGATCGGGCCCGACTCAAGGGCACGTTGGCTCGAACGGCCCGGAGTCTAGTGATGATCGCGGGCCGGAGACCCGGCGAACGTTGCCGGTCAGACCACGAGCGACCGAGCGCGGCGCCGACGGCGGCGCCGCCGCGCTCACGAGACGTGCACGACGGCCTTCATCACCTCGGACGGATGCTCGCTCGCGAACGTGATCGCCTCGGGTGCCTCCTCGAGCGAGAACTCGTGCGTGAGGAGCGGCGCGATCGCGTCGCCGTGACGCGCAACCAGCTCGGCGGCGGCGGCGAACTCGTCGCCCAGGCAACAGCTCACGCCCAGCACGTCGAGCTCGCGAAACGGGAGCGCGCCGACGCGGAGGGGCACCTCGTGGCTCGAGAGGCCGACGACGACGACGCGGCCGGCGGACGCGACCAGGTCGAGTGCCAGCCGCATCGGCTCCTTCGCGCCGGTCGCCTCGACCACGACCTCGGGCAGCTCGCCCCCCGTCCATCGTCGTGCCCGCGCCGCCAGATCCTCGCCCTCGCCGGCGACCGCGAGCTCCGCACCGGACGCGCTCCGCCCGAGACGGCTCTCGACCCGGTCGACGAGCAACACCTCTGCACCCCGGTCGAGCGCCGCGATCGCGACCGCCTGGCCGATCGGGCCCGCGCCGAGGACGAGCACGTGCTCGCCGGGCGCGACCCGGCCGCGCACGACGGTCCGGACTGCGATCGACATCGGCTCGACGAACGCAGCCAGGCGAGGATCCGCCACCGCGACCGGGTAGGCCTGGTGCACGGGCACCCGGAGCAGCCCCTGGAGCGCGCCATCTGCATGGATCCCGATCAGGCTGATGTTCTCGCACGCGTTCTCGCGTCCGATCCGGCAGCAGCGGCAGCGCCCGCAGGCCGATACCGGCCAGACGGCGACGCGCTGCCCGGCCGCCAGTCCGGGTGGGCAGTCCGGGCCGACGTCCTCGACGATCGCCGAGAACTCGTGCCCCTGGATGCGCGGGTACAGGTCGTCCGGATCGTCGGTCAGCCCGATGTCGCCGTGGAAGTAGTGGAAGTCGGAGCCGCAGAGCCCGACCGCCTCCGGCCTGACCACGAGCTCGCCCGAGCGTGCGGCACCCGGCTCGGGCACGTCGACGACCTCCATCACGCCCCGCGCTCGCGTCAGCGCGGCCCGCAAAGCGCCCTCCGGACGGGACGACGGAACGGGATCCCGGGGTCGGCCCGGATCGGCTCGAGCAGGCTCACGATACGGGCCACGCTGACACGGAACCGCCTCCCCGTCAAACGGGCGGCGGCCGCACGCCGCCCGGGCGTGCGCCGCCGGGACTCGGATAGGCTCGGGGAGCCATCGGAGGCGACGCCGAAACCCGCGATCGACCCGATCCGCTCGACGCGCTGACGGCAGCGCCCGGGTTCCACACGCTCCTGTTCGAGAACGACGAGGTGCGCGTCCTCGACACGAGGATCGAGCCCGGGGAGACCGTTCCCCTGCACACGCATCGCTGGCCGGCCGTCCTCTACGTGCTCGCGAGCGCCCATTTCGTCCGTCGCGACGACGAGGGACGACTCCTCTCCGACTCCCGCCCGGCCGGGGCGCTCCCGGAGCCCGGCACCGCCTTCTGGACGGAGGCGATGGCTCCACATACGGTCGAGAACGTCGGCGGCTCGGAGATCCGCCTCCTGAACGTCGAGCTGAAAGGCTCCGACGGCGGAGGATCACCGCCCGGCTGACGGAGCACGCAGCGGCCCCGCCCGCGGGCGCGGCGCTCAGATGGTCTCGAACCCGACGTAGTTCTCGGCCAGCGAGCGCGCGGCGGCGGCGGAGCCGACGACGTAGCGGAGCTGGGAGAGCTGGAGCTTGTGGTCGAAGGGGTCGCCGCCGAGCGAATGGAGCATCGAGGTCATCCACCACGAGAAGTGCTCGGCCCGCCACACGCGGTGCAGGCAGCGATCCGAATACGCCGCCAGGGTCCGCTCGTCGCCGCCCGCGTACCAGGCGACGAGGGCCTCGGCCAGCACGGCGACGTCGGCGAGCGCGAGGTTGAGGCCTTTTGCACCGGTCGGCGGCACGATGTGCGCCGCGTCGCCGGCGAGGTAGAGCCGCCCGTGCTGCATCGGCTCGGCCACGAAGCTCCGCATCGGGGTGACCCCACGTTCGACCACGGGGCCGCGGGCGAGCGTCCAGCCGTCGAGCGCGGTGCGGAGCTCCAGCTCCTCCCAGATCCGATCGTCGGTCCAGGCGTCGAGGTCCTCGTCGGGCCGGCACTGGACGTAGAGGCGGCTCAGGGTCGGCGAGCGGAGGCTGAGGAGCGCGAACCCGCGCTCGTGATGGGCGTAGACCAGCTCTTCGCTGGACGGGGCGACCTCCGCCAGGATCCCGAGCCAGCCGAACGGGTAGTCGCGCGAGAACGTCGTGAGCACGTCCTCGATCGCAGGCCGGCAGATCCCGTGGAAGCCGTCGCAGCCGGCGATCACGTCGCATTCGAGCCGCCGTCGCCCGCCCTCGTGCTCGAACTCGACAGACGGCGTGTCGCCGTCGAAGCCGTGCACGCCGACGTCGCCGACCTCGAACAGCAGCGGCAGCCCCGCGGCGAGCCGGAGCCGGATCAGGTCCTTGACCACCTCGGTCTGGCCGTAGACCACGATGCTCCGCCCGTCCGCGAGCTCGCTGAGGGGGATGTGATGGCGCTCGCCGTCGAACTGGAGGTGGATCCCGTGGTGGACGATCCCCTCCCGGTCCATCCGCTCGCCCGCGCCGGCGTCGCGTAGGAGGTTCGCGATGCGCTGCTCGATCACGCCGGCCCGGATCCGCTGCTCGACGTAGTCGCGGCTGCGGTTCTCGAGCACGACCGATTCGATGCCGGCGTTGTGCAGCAGCAGCGCGAGCGTCAGCCCGGCCGGGCCGGCGCCGACGATTGCCACCTGGGTGCGCTCGGATCTCACGGGAGGCGCTCGAAGAGCGCCGCCTGGCCCTGCCCGACGCCGACGCACATCGTCGCGATCCCGTACCGCCCGCCGCGGCGGCGCAGCTCGTGCAGGAGTGTCACGGTGAGCCTCGCCCCACTCATCCCGAGCGGGTGGCCGATCGCGATCGCGCCGCCGTTCACGTTGACCCTGGCCTCGTCGAGGCCGAGCTCGCGCACGACTGCGAGCGACTGCGACGCAAACGCCTCGTTCAGCTCGATCAGGTCGAGCTCCTCGACCTGAACACCGGTGCGCTCGAGGAGCTTCCGGACCGCGGGCACCGGGCCGATCCCCATCACACGCGGATCGACGCCCGCGACTGCCGACCCGGCGAACGCGCCGAGGGGCTCGAGCCCGAGCGCCGCCGCCTTCTCCTCGGAGGCGATCACGAGGGCGGCCGCGCCGTCGTTCAGCCCGGACGAGTTCCCGGCCGTGACCGACCCGCCCTCGCGGAACGCCGGCGCCAGCTCCGCGAGCCGGCCGGCCGAGGTGTCGGGGCGCGGGTGCTCGTCACGGGCAACCTCACCGACCGGGATCAGCTCGTCGTCGAACCGGCCGGCTTCCACCGCCGCGGCCCAGCGCTGCTGCGAGCGGAGCGCGAACGCATCCTGGTCGGCCCGGGAGACCGCCCAGCGCTCGGCGACGTTCTCGCCGGTCTCCCCCATCGACTCGAGCGGGAACCGCTGCTCGAGCCGGGGATTGGGGAACCGCCAGCCGAGCGTGCTGTCGTACAGCGTCCGGTCGCCGCGCGGAAACGCCCGCTCGGGCTTCGCCGTCACGAGCGGCGCGCGCGACATGGACTCGACCCCGCCCGCGACGAAGAGGTCGCCGTCGCCCGCAACGACCGCGTGGCACGCTCCGACGATCGCCGCCAGCCCCGACGCGCAGAGGCGGTTGACCGTGACGCCCGCGACCGAGTCCGGCAGCCCCGCCAGCAGCACGGCCATCCGGGCGACGTTGCGGTTGTCCTCGCCCGCCTGATTCGCGCAGCCGAGCCAGACGTCCTCGATCTCGGCCGGGTCGACCCCGGCCCGCTCGACGGCGGCCTTCACCGCCAGCGCGGCAAGATCGTCGGGGCGAGTCCCCGCGAGCCCGCCGCCGTAGCGGCCGACCGGCGTCCGCACGGCGGACAGGATCACCGCACGCGTCACGCCTCCCCCTCCGCGTCCAGCACGCGCTGGGCGATCGCGAACGCCCGGTTGGCGGCGGGCACGCCGCAGTAGACAGCCGCGTGCAGCAAGACCTCCTTGATCTCGTCTGGCGTGAGGCCGTTCCCGAGCGCCGCCCGAACGTGCATCCCGAGCTCTTCGTGGTGGTTGAGAGCCGTCAGCGCCGTCAGCGTGATGCAGCTCCGCGTCTTCCGGTCGAGGCCCGGACGGGTCCAGATCTCTCCCCAGGCGTAGCGTGTGATCAGATCCTGGAAATCGGCCGTGAACTCGGTGGTGCCCGCGATCGCGCGGTCGACGTGCTCGTCGCCGAGCACGGCGCGGCGAACCTCGAAGCCGCGTTCTCGCCGTTCGTCCTCTGTCATCCAGCGACTCCTTTCGCGGGTTCAAGACCTTCGGCGGCCAGGGCGAGGGCGCGGTCGACGAACGCCCCGGCCGAGCCGAGGTAGCCGGCCGGGTCGAGCGCCGCCTCGAGCTGGTCGGGGGGTAGAAGCCCCTGGAGCTCGTCCGCGAGCGGCCGCCCGCTCGCGGCTGCCGCGGCGAGCCGCTCGCGCGCCTCCTCGAGCCCGATGCTCCCGGCAAGGGCGAACGCAAGCCGCTCGGCGACGATCAGGCCGCCCGTCAGCTCGAGGTTCGTGCCCATCCGCTGCTCGTCGACGTGGATCCCGTCCAGGGAGCGCCGGATCGCGGCGACGGCGCCGCCCGCCGCGGCAAGCGCCCCGGTCAGCGCGCCCCACTCCGCGTGCCAGGCGCCGATCGCCCGCTCGTGCTCGGCCACGACACTCTCGGCCAGGACAGCCGCGCAGGCGCGGGCGTGGCGCTCGCAGGCCCCCGCGAGCACGGCCGCGACCGGATTCCGCTTCTGCGGCAGCGTCGACGATCCGCCCCCCTTCGCCTCGGCGAGCTCGCCCACCTCCGTCTGCGCCAGGAGCGCGACGTCGAGCCCGATCTTCGCGGCCGCCCCTGCGGCGGCGGCGAGCGAGCTGCCGAGCTCGGCGACAACCAGCCGGCCGGTGTGCCAGGGCAGCACCGGCTCTGCCAGGTCGAGCTCCCGAGCGAACAGGTCGAGCACCTCGAGCGCGCTGTCGCCGAGCGGGGCGAGCGTCCCGGCGGCACCGCCGAGCTGGGCCGGAAGCTCCGCCGCCGACCGTGCGAGCCTCACCCTGGCCGTGTGCACCGCCACGAGCCACCCCGCGGCCTTGTAGCCGAACGTCGTCGGGACCGCCTGCTGGAGCAGCGTCCGCGCCGCCATCGGCGTGTCGCGGTGCCGGCGTGCCAGGCCCGCACACAGCTCCTCGACGGCCTTCAGCTCCTCCCCGATCAGCGTGAGCGCTCGACGGGAGACGAGCATCGCTGCGGTGTCGACGATGTCCTGGCTCGTGGCCCCGAAGTGCACGAACCGCGCCGCGTCGCCTCCGACCCGCACCCGGATGGCCCGCACGAGCGGCTCGACCGGATTCCCGGCGGCGCGTCCCTGTTCGGCCAGTTCGAGCGGGTCGTACAGCTCCGGGTCGCACGCCTGGACGATCGCAGTCGCGGCATCGCCGGGGATGACGCCCGCGAGCGACTCGGCCGCTGCCAGCGCCCGCTCGGCCGCGACCATCGCGTCGAGCCAGCCACGATCGGAGACCGCGCCGCGGATCGCATCCGGCACGAAGATGGCCGCGAACGTCGTCAATGCGCGAAGAACACCGTCTGCCGGTCGCCCTGGAGGCGGATGTCGAAGCGCAGGCCGCCGTCGTCGACCTCGGCGACGAGCGTGGAGCGCTCGTCCGGCCCGAGCGCCGCGAGGACCGCGTCCCCGGCGTTCGCCTCGGCCTCGTCGGGGAAGTAGACACGGGTCAGCTGGTGACGCAGGAGGCCGCGGGCGAAGACGAACACGTCGTATCGCGGCGCCTCCCCCGCCCCGGCCGGCGGCTTCTCCAGCACGAACCGGAAGGTCCCGCCCGCGTCCGTGCCGCAGCGGCCCCAGGCTCCGGCGGTCGCCGACCACACCTCGATCATCCCGTCCTCGATCGGCTGTCCCGCACCGTCGAGCAGCGTGCCGGCGAGGTGAAGCACTCCGGGCCCGTCGGAGGCGGCGAGCACGTTCTCCTCGCGCCTGGAAAGGCCGATCGAGTAGTAGGGGCCGACCGTCTGGGACGGCGTGCGCGGCAGGCTCATCGGCCCTCCTCCGCCGGCGTCGTTCCGTCGCCCCGGCCGAGGACGATGTCCCAGGTGAAGCCGAGCGCCCAGTCGGGCTCGGTCGTCTCGAGGCCGAAGCGCGAGACGAGGCGCGCGCGCGACTTCGGGTCCCGCACCGAGTTGAAGATCGGGTCGAACGGGAACAGCGGGTCGCCGGGAAAGTACATCTGGGTGACCAGCCGCTCCGTGAACGCCCGGCCGAAGACCGAGAAATGGATGTGCGCCGGGCGCCAGGCGTTGTCGTGGTTTCGCCAGGGGTACGCACCGGGCTTGACGGTGACGAAGCGGTAGCTGCCGTCGTCGCCGGTCAGGCAGCGGCCCGCGCCCGAGAAGTTCGGGTCGAGCGGCGCCGGATGCTGGTCGACCTGATGGCGGTAGCGGCCGCCCGCGTTCGCCTGCCACACCTCGATCAGCGCATTGCGGATCGGGCGGCCCGCGGTGTCGAGCACCCGGCCCGAGACGATGATCCGCTCGCCCAGCGGCTCTCCCTCGTGCTGGCGCGTCAGATCGTGGTCGTTCGCGGTGATCGCGTCCTCGCCGTACACCGGCCCGGCCAGGGCGTGGAACTCCTCCGGCAGCGTCACGAGGGGGCGCGCCGGCGCGCGGTAGCGCGTCGAGCGGTATCCGGGGTAGTCGACCTGCACCTCGGGGCCGAAGGTGGGGTCGTCGGGCAGGACGATCGGCGAGGCCTCGTCGGTCACTCGTCTCCTCTCGTCTTCAGGGCTCGCAGAACCGAGAGCTCCGCCGCCGTCGGGGGCTCGGTCACCGCGAGATCGGCGGCGACCCGAAGCGGCCAGCCGGTGGCGGCGCGTGCGTCGTCGGCGCTCACCCCGTGGTGGACGCGGACGAGCGTCAGCTCGCCGTCGACCGGCTCGAGGATGCCGAGGTCGGTGACGACGACCCGTACCCGGTCCCCCGGGCTCGTGACGAAGTCGAGCCGGTCGACGAACGTGCGGGTGGTCTGGCGGAGCAGCACGAACACATCCTTGACGCCGGCCGCGATCTCGGGCGCGCCTCCTCCTCCGGGAAGACGCACGGCCGGTGCGGCGTAATCGCCGATCACGGTGCTGTTGAGGTTCCCGTGCCGGTCGACCTGCGCCGCACCGAGGAAGCCGACATCGATGCGGCCACCCTGGAGCCAGTAGGCGAACATCTCCGGCACCGAGACCACGGCGTCGGCCGTCTCGGCGAGGTCGCCGTCGCCGATCGAGAGAGGCAGCACCGTCGGCTTCGCACCGATCGTGCCGCTCTCGTAGACGAGGACGCAGCCCGGGGCGTGCGTCCGGCGGGCCAGGTTCGCCGCCAGGCTGGGCAGGCCGATCCCGACGAAGCAGACGGTGCCGTCATGGAGCCGCCGCGCCGCTTCGACGGCCATCATCTCGTCTTTCGTCCAGGTGACCGTCGCCGACGCCGTCACGCGCTCACTCCCGACGCGGCGATGCTCCGGCGGTACTCGTCGACATCCGCCGTGCCGAGCACGTGGCGCTCGATCCACGCGGTGAACCGCTCACGGTCGCGGCTGATCTCGTCCCACCCGACGTAGAACGCGTTGTCGCGCTCGTAATAGCCGTGCGCGTACGAGGGGTGCGCGCCGCCCGGCACGACGGCGATCAGGTCGATCGCCCAGCCGGGGATCACGACACCTCCCGGCTGCAAGCTCAGCTCGTCGACCACCTCCTCGACGGTGACGAGCGAACGCGCCGACGCCAGCACCACCTCCTTCTGCACGCCGACGATCCCCCACATCTGCACGTTGCCCTGCCGATCGGCCTGCTGGGCGTGGACGATCCCGACGTCCGGGCGGTGCGCCGGCACCGCGGCGAGCTCCTCGCCCGTGAACGGGCAGGTCACGCGCCCGACCCGCGTCCACGCCGACAGATCGGTGCCGGTATAGCTGCGCAGGACCCCGAAGGGCAGGTTCGCGGCGCCGGCTGCGTACGCCGCGGCCATGCCGCCGTGCGAGTGCTCCTCCAACTCGAGCGCGACCGGCCACCCGTGCTCGACCGCGTCGCGGAACCGGTGCAGCGAGCCGACTCCGGGGTTCCCGCCCCACGAGAACACGAGCTTCCGGGCGGCGCCCATCCCGATCAGCTGGTCGTAGACGACGTCCGGAGTCATCCTGACGAGGGTCAGGTCCCGGCGGCGGCGGCGGATCAACTCGTGACCCGCCGCGTTCGGGATGAGATGCGTGAAGCCCTCGACGGCGACGACATCCCCGTCGTGGACGAGCTCGCTCACCGCCTCGCTCAGCGTCACGATCTCTGCCATGGCCCCGGCCTCTCGGCCTAGAACGGGTAGGGGTGGCTGCCGCTCTGCACGGTCACCCAGTGGAGGTCGGTGAACTCGTCGATCACGGCCTCGCCTCCGAACCGGCCGAAGCCCGAGTCCTTGACGCCGCCGAACGGCATCTGCGGCTCGTCGCTGACCGACTGGTCGTTGACGTGGACGATCCCGCACTGGATGCGCTGCGCGAGCTGGAAGCCGCGGTCCGCGTTCGAGGTGATGATCCCCGAGCTGAGGCCGTACGCCGTCGCGTTGGCGCGCTCCACGGCCTCGTCGGCGCTGTCGACGATCTCGATCGCCGCGACGGGGCCGAACGTCTCGTGCAGCGCGAGGTCGGAGTCCGCCGGCACGTCGCTGATCAGGGTCGCCTGGAAGCACGGGCCGACGGCGTCTCCGCCGGCCAGCAGCTTCGCGCCCTTCGCCACGGCGTCCTGGACGCGGCTGCGGACGCTCTCGAGTGCCTGGCCGTTGATCAGCGGGCCGATGATCGTGTCGTGCTCGCGCGGGTCGCCGGCTTTCAACCCGCCGGCCTTGGCGGCGAGCCGCGAGACGAACTCGTCGGCGACGGGCCGCTCGACGATGATCCGCCTCGTCGACATGCAGATCTGCCCCTGGTGCAGGTAGGCGCCGAACGCGGCGGCGTTGACGGCGTACTCGACGTCGGCGTCGGCCAGCACGAGCAGCGGGTTCGAGCCGCCCAGCTCGAGCAGGACCCGCTTCAGCTGGCGGCCGGCCGCCTCGGCGAGCTTCCGGCCGGTCGCCGTCGAGCCCGTGAAGTTGATCCTGCGAACCGCGGGGTTCTCGACCAGCTCGTCGCCGATCGGAGCCGCCTGGCCCGGTGCATGGGTGACGATGTTCAGGACGCCTGCCGGCAGCCCGGCCTCGGCGAAGACCTCGCCCCAGAGCAGGCCGCCCACGATCGGCGACCACTCCGACGGCTTGAGGACGACCGTGTTGCCGAGCGCGAGCGGCGCCGCGATCGAACGGGCCGAGAGGATCAGCGCAGCGTTCCACGGGGCGATCGCGCCGACGACGCCGACCGGGCGCCGCAGGCCCATGGCCAGGTTCCCCGGGCTGTCGGAGGGGATGATCTGGCCGGCGGGCGCGTAGCCGAGCGCCGCCGCCTGCCGCAGGAGGCCCGGCACGAAGTGCATCTGGAACATGCCGAAGCCGAACGTGGCCCCCGTCTCGCTCGCGAGCAGGGCGACCACCTCGTCCAGGCGGCTCTCGAGGATGTCGGCGGCCTTCAGGAAGATCGCCTGCCGCTGAGCCGGTGCGCTCTGCGACCACTCCGCGAACGCGGCCGAGGCAGCCTCGACGGCCCGCGCCGCGTCGGCCCGGGAGCCTGCAGGCACGCGGGCCACGACATCGCCTGTGAAGGGATCGAGCACGTCGAAGGTCTCCCCTCCGGCGGCGCCCACCCACTCGCCGCCGATGAACTGCTGTGCTTCGCGAATTGCCTCTGGCATGGTGACCATCGAGGTCTCCTTTCGTCAGGGAATGCGGAGGGCTGCTTTGGTCATCCGCCCGATGTCGGTGTCGTGCACCGCCTGCTCGATCTCATCGAAGTCGTGGAGGGCCGTGAGTCCGTCGACGGAGAACCGCCCCCAACGGGAGAGCGTAATCGACCGGAGGGCCCGTGTCCGCCGTCACGGCTCCAGCTCCCTCGCCTTGTGGTCGCGGCCGAGGAAGCTGTTCGCCCAGGCACTCGTGTGATCGAGCGCGTTGTCCTTGAACACGACCGGGCCGTCCAGCATCGACTCCTCCTCGCCGTACGCCTTGAGTCGCTCGTAGGCCTGCGACCAGATGCACTCCGTGTCGTAGACCTCGCACAGGCCCTCGCGGGTGCCGCCGCAGGGGCCGTTGCGCTGATTCTTCGCGCATTGCGACTCGGGGCAGACGTAGGCGATCTCCGGCAGCGAGCAGTCGCCGCAGTCACGGCAGCCGAAGAGCGGCACCTTGACGGCCTGCTCCGCGGCATGCGCGAGCTTCCTCGCCGGTGAGACCTTCTCGACCGCCCGGTAGAACGCACGGCCGGCCGGGAAGAGCGGCGCGTCCGGCTCGAACACGGCCGCATGGAGGCGCCGGCTGAAGCGGTACCGGCCCGGGACGCGCAGCTCGGTCTTGCGCCGGCGCTTCGAGTCGAGGTACGACGCGCTCACCTCGTCCGTGGAGAGCTTCGTCTCCGCGTCGTGCTCGAAGAAGTAGAACTCGTCCGCGAACCCGTACTGGATCTCCGGGGCGAACTCGCGCCAGTCGTCCTCCGCGAACGTGCCGGCCCGATCGAGGATCTCCAGGAATGTCGACGCCGGCATGTGGCCGCCGAGGTAGACGCCGTCGAAACCGAGGCCGCGCGCGACCGCGACGCGTCTCGCCGCCTGCTCGACGAAGAACGCACGCCCCCGGTCCGGGCTCGCACCGTGGCGCTCGGCCAGCGCGAGCAGCTCGTCGGTGACGACGACCCCCGGGATCTTGCCCCGGTGGAAGGCCCGGGCCGCAGAGGGCGAGAGGAGATAGACGTTCGCGAGCACCGAGACCGGCAGCTCCTCGCGCCTGATCCAGCGCAGCAGCTCGTCGTCCTTGCGCGTGTTCCAGCCGATCTGGTTGATCACGAAGCGTGCCCCCGCCTCGACCTTCTTCCGGAGCTTGAAGTACTGGGGCATCACCTCGCGCTCGCGCCGCTTGTGGTTGGTCACGACGCAGCCGAGGTAGAAGTCCGTCCGGCCCAGCTGACCATCCTGCCCCTGGGCGTCCCGCAGCCCGCCGTTCATCTCCGCGTAGAGGCTGAGCAGCCCCACCGAGTCGATGTCGAACACCGGCGCCGCAAGCCCCTTGTGCCCGGTGACGGGATAGTCGCCCGAGAGCGCGAGGACGTTCTCGAACCCCTCCGAGCCGAGCTTCCAGCCGCGGCTCTCGAGGGCGTTGCGGTTCCAGTCCTTGCACGAGAGGTGGATGATCACCTCCTGGCCGCGCGAGATCAGGTCGGTCCCGAGCGTGTCCGGCGCGAGCATCGCGTTCCCGCCGGGGTTGTCGGTGATCGAGAGCACGCCGATCCGCGGGTCGGCCGCCAGCTCCCGGGCCGTCTCGAGCGCCTTGCGGCTGCTGTCCGCGGTGATCAGCCCGCGGCTCGTGACCAGCTCTGCGGCGACCACGAATGCCCCGGGGCCTGCGAGCTGTTCGCGAAGGGAGATCATCGCCGGAGACGCTGCATTTCCGGTTGTCAGTCTGCCTGATTTATCATCGCGTGAATGACCGACCTGCAGGTGCTCGACGCCGACACCGCCCGGATGGTCGAGACGGTGTGCGACGCAATCGTTCCCGGCTCCGCCCGCGTCGGCCCGGCGGTCTACATCGACGCGGTGCTGGCCGCGATGGACGCAGCGCAGCGGGCGGCAGCGCTCGCCCGGTTCGAGCTGCTCGCGGCCGGCCGGATCGAGGAGCTGGCCGGGACGCCGGACTTCCTCGCCGTCCGGGCACTCGCGATCGAGGCGTTCTACAGCGACTTCGTCGCGCCCGGCGTCGACGCCGAAGGGGCCTGGGCCGAGATCGACTTCAACACTCCGCTCGCGACGCGACTGGCGAAGGACTGGTCGTACCTGGGGATCCGATGAGCGAGCGGTTCGACGTTGTCGTCGTCGGCTCCGGTGCGGGCGGCGGCGTCGTGGCGGGCGAGCTCGCCGATCGCGGCCGCCACGTGCTGCTGCTCGAGCTCGGCTCCCACCGGACCGCGGCCGACTTCACACGCTGGGAGGCGAAGGCCGCACACGATCTCTGGTGGCCGATCCGGTTTGCGCTGATCGACGGCGGCGCCGGCGGCGCCGTCGGCCTGATCGCCGGCCGCTGCGTCGGCGGCTCGACCACGATCAACACGAAGGTCGCGCTGCGCGCCCACGCCAACGACTACGCGAAATGGCACGCGGCGAGCGGGATCGCCGGACCGTCCGGGGCGCCGTTCGGGGCGGCCGACCTCGATCCCCACTACGACCGGGTGGAGCGGCGGCTCGGCGTCCGCGAGCGGACCGACTGGCGAAAGAGCGTGCGCACCGTCGAGCCGGCCTTCCGGGCGCTCGGCTCGCCTCTCGAGCCGGTTCGGTCCTACACCGACGGAAACTGCATGAGCTGCGGCTCGTGCCTCCAGGGCTGCCCGACGAACGCGGGCAAATCCACGCTCAACACCTACATCCACGACGCCTGGGCCGCGGGCCGGCTCGAGCTGCGCGCCGACGCACGCGTCGAGCGGGTCGTGATCGAGGACGGCGAGGCGAAGGGCATCGAGTACGTCGACGCCGACGGAGCCGTCAGGCGCGTCGACGCGGGCGCCGTCGTCGTCGCCGCAGGCACGCTCAACACACCCCAGCTTCTCCTCGGGTCGGGCATTCCCGACAGCGCGAGCAGCCGGCTGATCGGCAAGAACCTCGGCTTCCACCCGTCCCGGCTCGTCTACGGCCTGTTCGACGAGCCGCAGGACGCGCACATGGTCTACCCGATCACGGCGCACGCGATGAGCCATCAGCACGACGAGGACGGCGGCTTCGTGGTCGAGGCGACGACGATCATGGACCCGATGGCCTTCGCAACGACAGTCGAGGACGAGAACGGCCCGCTCTGGGGTGCACCCCTCGTCGAGACACTGAAGGCCTTTCGCCGCTGGGCCGGCCTGCTCGTGATGGCGAACGACGAGAACAACGGCAGCGTCCACGCCGACGAGAACGGGCAGGAGTCGTTCGAGGCGGCGTTCAACGAGCGCGAGCGTGGACGGATCGACGGAGCCTTCGCCTTCGCCCGCGAGGTGCTCGTCGAGGCAGGCGCTTCCAGCGTCCGCTGGACCGGGCTGCTGACGACACACGTGCAGGGGACGTGCCGCATGGGCAGCGACCGTGAGCGCTCGGTGGTCGACGCGGACGGGCAGTCGTGGGACGTCGCCCGCCTCTACGTCGGAGACGGATCGCTCGTCCCGCGCACGCTCTCGGTCAACCCCTCCCTCACGATCATGGCGCTCGCCGACCGCCTGGCGAGCCACCTCCACGCCGACCCGCACGGCTACCTGTCTTGACGGAGCCGATCCGCGACCTCGCGCACCTCTCACACGTCGAGCTGCTGACGCCGAAGCCCGAGGAGAGCCTCGCCTACTTCCGGGAGACCCTCGGCATGGAGGTCTCGGGCGAGAGCGGGGACTCCGTGTACCTCCGCTGCTTCGGCGACTACGAGCGGGCGTCGCTGAAGCTGACGGCGGCGAAGCAGTCGGGAGTCGGGCACATCGCCTACCGCACCCACAGCGCCGAGGCGCTCGCGCGCAGGGTCGACGCGCTGGAGGCGTCCGGGACGCGGGGTGAGTGGCTCGACGGCGACCTCGGCCACGGCCGCGCGTACGGCTTCCTCGATCCCGACGGCCATCGCTACGAGCTGTTCTACGAGACCGAGCGCTACCAGGCTCCGCCGGCGCTCCGGCCGGCGCTGAAGAACCAGCCGCAGCGCTACCCGGGCCGCGGCGCCGGGGTCCGCCACCTCGACCACGTCAACTTCCTCGCCGTCGACCCGGCCGAGAACCGCGTCTTCTGCGAGCAGAGCCTCGGCCTGCGGCTGACCGAGCAGATCGTCCTCGACGACGGCACCGAGGCGGGCGTCTGGCTGGCGAGCGGCCAGAAGTCGTACGACGTCACCTACACGCGCGACCTGACGAAGACGCGCGGCCGGCTCCACCACATCGCCTTCTTCGTCGACCAGCGCGAGGACGTGCTGCGCGCCGCCGACATCTTCCTCGAGCACGGGATCGCAATCGAGTCGGGCCCCCACAAGCACGCCATCCAGCAGACGTTCTTCCTCTACACCTGGGAGCCGGGCGGGAACCGGGTCGAGGTCTGCTCCGGGGGCTTCCTCGTCTTCGCGCCCGACCACGAGCCGGTCGTCTGGTCACAGGCCGAGCGTGCGAAGGGGCAGGCCTGGGGGATGCAGACGGTGCCGGGCTTCCACATCAAGGGAACGCCGCCGGTCCCCGAGGAGGAGGCGCTGCTCGCCGCCGCCGGCCGCTGAGGCAGGCGGCGTCAGGCAGGTAACGTCGCGGTGATGTCGGCAGCCGACCCAAAGGGCCTGTACGAGCTCCGGGCCGCGTCGTGATCGACTACGCGGCCCTCGCCCGCCTCGGCGTCGCCACCGTCCACGAGGCAGCCGGCAGGATCGGCATCCTCGAGCTTCCGCTGACCCAGGTCGTGCCCGGGTCCCGCGTCGCGGGCCCCGCACGGACGGCTCTCTGCGGCCGAGGCGACAACACGATGTCCCATGCCGCGATCGCGCACGCCCGCCCGGGCGACATCCTCGTCCTGACGACCAGCGAGCCGGCGCCGGTCGCGCTCATCGGCGAGCTGCTCGCGACCCAGGCACGGTCGCAGGGCGTCGCCGGGATCCTGGTGGACGGCGCAGTGCGCGACCTCGACGAGCTCGCAGCTCTCGGCCTGCCGATCTGGGCGCGCTTCGTGCGCGCGCAGGGTGCGGCGAAAGACGGAGCGGGAAAGCTCGACGTGCCGGTCGTCGTCGGCGGCACCGGGATCGGGCCGGGAGACCTCGTCGTCATGGACTGCGACGGCGCGCTCGCTCTCCCGCGCGAAGGGCTCGAAGGAGTGCTTGCCTCCGCGCTCGAGCGGGACGAGAAGGAGCGGGCGCTGCGCGACCGCTACGCGGCCGGCGAGCTCTCCTACGACCTGCAGGGGCTCCGCGGGCTCGTCGAAGGCCGACGGGCGCTCTAAAGCCGAACGCCGCGGAGTCGCGCTGCACTTCGCTCTTCCGTGCCATAGTCTCCGTTGACTTTGGACACCGACGATCTCAAGGTAGCCCTTGCGGCCGGCGTCGCAGCCGCGGCGCTTGCTGGCATTCTTACCGCGCTTGCTGCCTGGCACTGGTGACCAACGATTGATGGCACCGAGTGGGCTCTCTGGGTCACAGCCTGCGCGACTGCCCTCACCTTCGCTGCGCTTGCGATAACGGCCGTCTACGCCTATCGAGCGGCGAGAGCAGCACTTGAGGGCGTTCGGGACGCCGAGAAGACCCGGCACGGCCAGCTAGCCATCGACTTGGCCCGCAGATGGGACGAAGTCTCCGACTCGATCAAGCTCTACACGCAATATCAGGCCAGAGGCGTGAACGAACTCCACGATCGTCTCTACCCTGACCCATCACTCCACGTAGAGCGGGAGTTCTCGGAACTGAAGGCGGACCTCGACCTCCACTACAGTCTCAACCTCTGGCCATCCCTTATCGACATGATCGGGGTTCTATGGTCGGAGAAGTGTGTTTCGGCAGAGTTCGTCTACGCCATGTGGAGCAGACTCGAACGAGCGCGTCCAGGCGTCAAGGGACGCGAAACATACGTCGCGTTCGAGAGCCTTGCTAAAGAAATGAAACGGCTCGCAGAAAGCGAGACAGCCGGTGGCTAGCGCCCCGTACCAGGGGGGCCGCCACGAATCTCCACCGGAGGCGGCGGGGATGGTCGAGCCTGTCTGATGTTGATCATCATGTTCTCCCTTGCCTATGCCTCTGACAACGAGGATACCACTTTGGGTTAGCAGGCTTAACGAAGAGACAGCCTACCCAGCCCAAGGCTATCGGCCGTTTCGGCCGTCTCCTCAACTGTCGAGCCACCCGGCCCCGAAGAGTCAAGGGCCGGAGATGTGACGCTCGCGCCTGAATCGAACTACGCCTGGCCGACCTCGACCCGAACGAATCCGTAGGCCTCGAGCGCCGCCAGCAGCTCCCGGTGGCCGAAGGCCTCGCCCGGCGAGGCGAAGCCGACCTTGCGCGGCGCCTGATGGGCCAGGTGGTGCGCGGCGAACGCCTGGATCAGCCCCGTCTGGAGGTAGGCCCCCTGGCCGTGCGCGGATACCCGCACCGTCTCCAGGGCGCCGCGCCCGACGACGACGTCGACCGTGCGCTGCTCGCGCCGGTTCTCCCGCGGCGGCAGGCCCGACTGCATCGAGTCGGCGATCTCGGCCAGCACCCGCCGCTGCTCCTCCGGCGGCAGGCCCTTGATGTTCTCCTGGTAGCTCCGCTGACCGGCGACGATGCCCTCCATGATCGAGCGGTCGAGCAGGCCGCCGAAGGCGCGCACGTTCGCGATCTGGGGGTGGTCCTTGAACCAGACAGGGTGCGGGAAGCCGCCCCACGGCAACGCCAGCTGGGTCGTGATCGCGCTCGGGATCGTCACCTCGAGCGTGGTCACGGGCGGCCACTCCCTGTACTCGTTCTGCTCGAGGTAGAGCGACTCCCACTGGAGCTGCCCGAAGATGGTCTGGGTCGACCCGTAGGTGGGGAAGCCCCTGAACATGGTCAGGATCTCGAGCGAATCGATCCCCGGCGCACGCTCGATCGCGATCCGTGCGCACGCTTCGGCCACTGCCGACATGTACGCCGTCGCCGGGGCGAGCAGCAGCCCGGCCTCGGCGAACTTCGCGCCCCACTCCTCGCTCGCGAGCCGGACCCACGGAGTCTCGCCACCGGTGTCGATGTAGTGGCAGCCTGCCTTGAGAGCCGCCTCGGCCACCGTCGCGCCGTAGTAGATACAGGGGCCGACCGTATTGCAGACGACCCTGGCGCCGTCGAGCAGGGAGGCGAGGGCGTCGACGTCGTGGTCGACCTGGACGATCTCGAAGTCGGCGGTGTCGATGCCGGGGACCCCGCCGAGAACCGCCTCGATCTTCTCGGGGTCGCGGCCCGCGGCGACGAACGGGACGCCGTACTCGCGCAGGAACTCGATGATCAGCCGGGCGGAGAAACCGCTCGCGCCGTAGACGACGACGGGACGCTTATCGCTCACGTTGCCTCCTGGACAGGATGAGTGGGTGTCGGGTGTTCGAGCCCGAGCAGGCGGACGGCGTTCTCCTTGAGGATCAGCGGCCGCACCTCCGGCCTGATCTCGAGCGCGTCGAAGTCCGCGAGCCAGCGGTCGGGCGTGATGAACGGGTAGTCGCTGCCGAACAGCACCTGGTTGCGAAGCAGGGTGTTCGCATAGTGGACGAGCTGCGGGGGGAAGTACTTCGGCGACCAGCCCGACAGGTCGATGTACACCTGCGGCTTGTGCATCGCGATCGAGATCGCCTCGTCCTGCCAGGGGAACGAGGGGTGTGCGAGGACGATCTTCAGGTCGGGGAAGTCGACGGCGACGTCGTCGACATGGATCGGGTTCGAGTACTTGAGCCGGATGCCGCCGCCGCCCGGGAGACCCGAGCCGACGCCCGAATGGCCCGTGTGGAAGAGCGCCGGCAGCCCGGCCTCCTCGATCACCTCGTAGAGCGGGTAGGCCATACGGTCGTCGGGGAAGAAACCCTGCACGTTCGGGTGGAACTTGAAGCCGCGGACGCCGTGCTCGGCGATCAGGCGCCTCGCCTCGTCGACGCCGCGCCGGCCCTTGTGCGGGTCGATGCTCGCGAACGGGATCAGGACGTCGGAATGCTCCCTTGCCACCTCGGCGATCTCCTCGTTCGGGACCCGCGTCTGCCCGGTGAGCGCCTCCGAGTCGACCGTGAACACGACCGCCATCATCCTGCGTTCGCGGTAGTGCTCCGCGAGCTCGAGGGCCGTCGGTCGGGCCGACTGGCCGCGGAAGTGGCGCACCGCCGCCTCCCGCAGCTCACCGGGGAGGGAGTCGCCCCCTGCCTGCGACATCTCGACGTGGACGTGCATGTCGATCGCGACGGCGTCCGCGAGCGTGAGGCGCGTGCTCCCGGTCACGCCGACCGCTCCGGATCGGAGCGCCCTGCGCCCACGGCCGCTTCGCGGTCCGCGAGCGCCGCGAACACGTCCAGAGCCGAGGGGTCGAGCAGCGCGTCCCGGCTCGCGACAGTCTCGACCGGGGCTCCGCGGAGGATGCGCTTGACGGGAGCCTCGAGCTTCTTCCCGGTCAGGGTGCGCGGGATCGCGGGCACGGCGAGGATCGTGTCGGGCACGTGCCGCGGCGAGAGCTGCGAGCGCAGCCTCCGCCCGATGCTCGCACGCAGCTCGTCGTCGAGCACCGTGCCGCCGGCGAGCACGACGAACAGCATCAGCTCGCCGGGGCCGCCGTCGCCGTCCTCGAGATGGACGACGAGGCTGTCGACGATCTCCGGCATCTCCTCGATCACGCCGTAGAACTCGCCCGTCCCGAGGCGAACCCCGCCCCGGTTGAGGGTGGCGTCCGAGCGGCCGGTGACGACGCAGCTCCCGCGCTCGGAGAAGCTGATCCAGTCGCCCTGCCGCCAGATCCCCGGGTAGAGGGCGAAGTACGAGTCGTGGTAGAGGGACCCGTCCGTGTCTCCCCACAGCTCGACGGGCATCGACGGCAGCGGCCTCGTGATCACGAGCTCGCCCAGCTCTCCGACGACCGGCCTGCCGTTCACGTCGAACGCGTCGGTGGCGACGCCGAGGAGGCGGCCGGAGATCTCGCCCTCGTACACCGGCAGGAGCGGAGAGCCGCCGACGATCCCACCGCAGATATCGGTGCCGCCGCTGCCGTTCACGAGCAGCACGTCGGGACCGAGCTGCTCGTACACGTAGCGATAGCCCTCGCCCGGGAGCGGCGAGCCGGCCGTGCCGAAGACCCGGATCGAGCCAAGATCGTGCGTGCGTCCGGGCTCGAGGCCCGCCTTGCGGCAGGCCATCAGGAAGGTCGGGCTGACGCCCATGAAGGTCGGGCGCGTCTCCTCCGCGACCTGCCACTGCCAGTCGACGTCCGGCCAGGTCGGGTCACCGTCGAGCATGACGATCGACGACCGGGTGAGGAGCGCCGAGACGAGCGCGTTCCACATCATCCACGAGGTCGTGGTGAACCAGAGGAGGCGTCCGCCCGGCTTCAGGTCCCAGCTCATGGCGTGCGCCTTCAGGTTCTCCAGCAGGATGCCGCCGTGGCCGTGCACGATCGCCTTCGGGCGGCCGGTCGTCCCCGACGAGAACAGGACATGAAGCGGGTGGTCGAAGGCGACCGGCAGGAACTCGAGCGGCCCGGGCACCGCGAGCAGGTCGCCCCACTCGAGCGCATCCGGGACCACGTGGTCGCCGTAGGGGACGTGCACGACGTGGCGCAGGGTCGGAAGGGCGGCGCGGACCGCCGCCACCTCGTCGCGACGGTCGACGGAGCGGTCGCGGAACCCGTACCCCCCGACCGTCAGCAGCACCACCGGCTCGAGCTGAGCGAGACGGTCGACGACGCTGCGCGGGCCGAGCTCGGGAGCGCAGCTCGCCCAGACCGCTCCGAGGCTCGCCGTCGCCGCGAACGCGACAAGGGTCTCCGGGATGTTCGGCAGGTAGCCGACGACGCGGTCGCCCGGGCCGACCCCGATCCGGGCGAGCCCGGCACGGGCGCGCGCCACCTGCTCCCGGAAGGCCGCGAAGGTGAGCTCGACCGGGTCGCGCGTCTGGGAGCGCGAGACGATCGCAACGCGGCCGCCGTCGTCGTCCGAGCCGATCAGGTGCTCGGCGAAGTTCAGCCTCGCGCCCGGGAACCACGTGGCGCCCGGCATCGCGTCGGAGGCGAGCACCGTGCTGTAAGGGGCATGCGACTTGACCTCGAAGAACTCCCAGATCGACGACCAGAACCCCGGGAGGTCGTCGACCGACCAGCGCCACAGCTCGTCGTAGCCGGAGAAGCCGAGCCCGCGCTCGCGCTCGAGCCAGGCGAGGTAGCGCCCGACCTCGGTCGTCTCGAGGACGTCCGGCGGCGGCGTCCACAGGACACCGGCGCCGTCGAGGCCTCGCAAGCCCATCAGCGGGGCCCCGACCTGTGGCCCATGCCGACCGAGATGTCGCGCGCCGCCTGGGTGACCGCGGGGCCGTAGCGCGCGATCAGCTCGTCGATCGACACCATCGTGCGGTGCACCGCGAGGTTGATCGCCCCGAGCACCTCGCCCGCGTGAGAGTGGATCGGGGCTGCGATCGACCGCAGCCCGTAGGCGAGCTCCTCGTCGTTCACGGCGATCCCGGCGGCGCGGATCCGGTCCAGCTCCTCCCCGAACGCGGCACGGTCGGTGATCGTGTTGGGCCCGCGCTGCGTGAAGTCGGTGTGCTCGACGATCTTCTCGAGCAGCTCGTCGGGGACGAACGCGAGGATCGCCTTTCCCATCGCCGTGCAGTAGGCGGGGAGTCGCGCGCCCACGTGGAGGTCGAGGTCGATCTCCTGCTGACCCGGCCAGCTCGTGCGGCAGCGCTCGATATAGATCACCTCGATGCCGTCGAGGATCGCCAGGTTGACCGTGCGCTGCGTCTCGTCGCTGAGCTGCCGCAGGTACGGCGCGGAGACGGCACGCAGATCCATCGAGTTGATCGCCGAGAAGCCGAGATCGAGCACCCTCGGGCCCAGGCGGTAGCGCTTCGAGTCGGCATCCTGCTGCAGGTAGCCGAGGCGGGCGAGCGTCGCGATGTATCGGTGCGCCGTGCTCCGTGTCAGGGAGAGCTCCCGGGAGAGGTCGCTGACACCGATCAGCGGACGCTCCGTCTTGAACGAGGCGAGGATGGCGAGACCGCGCTCGAGCGATTGCGAGGTGTTCGCGCTCCCGACCGAGGACGGCATCGGCCGATCCTAGCGTCTGATCCCATTAATTGGAACGGCGTCTTGACAAACGGGCAGGGCCTTGAGAGAGTCGGCCCGATCGCCGGCTCCGGCAGATGCCGGTGCGACCGGGATCGGGTGCGCAGCCCCGGCGAAGGACCGGCGCCGCGATCGCCAAGAGCCTTGTCGAGACGAGGAGTTGCCGCAGCCATGAGTTCCAAGAGCCTGGAGGAGTTGCTACAGACCGCCGGCAATCCGGTGGAGATCGCGCGTAACTCGCAGATCGGCCCCTACGTGTATCCGAAGGTCCCGAGCGAGTTCTCGAACTGGCGCGACGAGCAGCACGCCTGGCGGGAGACGTCCTGCCTGTTCGACCAGTCGCACCACATGACCGACCTGTACATCAAGGGCCCCGATGCCCTGAAATTGCTCTCGGCTCTCGGCGTCAACAGCTTCGAGACCTTCGCCGTCGACAAGGCCAAGCAGTTCGTTGCCTGCAACCACGACGGTTACGTGATCGGGGACGCGATTCTCTTCTACCTGGACGAGAACCTCTTCAGCCTCGTCGGGCGGCCCTCGGCCCACAACTGGGTGCAGTACCACTGCGAGACCGGCGGGTACGACGCGTCGGTGGAGCGGGACGAGCGCTCCGCCGTGAACCCGGGCACCCGGAAGCTCTACCGCTACCAGATCCAGGGCCCGAACGCGATGGAGGTGCTGGAGAAGGTGACCGGGGGGCCGCTGCCGGAGATCAAGTTCTTCAACATGGGCCGGATCACCATCGCCGGCCACTCGGTCCGCGCGCTGCACCACGGGATGTCCGGGGTGCCGGGGCTCGAGCTGTTCGGCCCCTGGGCCGAGGGCGACGCGGTCAAGTCCGCGATCGTCGAGGCCGGCGCGGAGCTCGGGCTCCGGCAGGTCGGCTCGAGGGTGTACGCGACGAACACGCTCGAATCCGGATGGATCCCCTGCCCCCTGCCGGCCATCTTCACCGGCGACGAGCTGAAGGCATATCGGGAATGGCTGCCCGCCAACGGTTACGAGGGAACCGGCTCGCTCGGCGGCAGCTACTACTCGGACGACATCACGGACTACTACCTCACGCCCTACGACCTCGGCTACGGGCAGATCGTCAAGTTCGACCACGATTTCGTCGGACGGGCCGCCCTCGAGAAGATGGCGGCGAGCCCGAGCCGCACCAAGGTCACGCTCGCGTGGAACGCCGACGACGTCACGCGCGCGATGGGGACGATGTTCCAGAGCGAGGGCCGGGCGAAGTACATCGACCTCCCCCTCTCCAACTACTCCACCTGGCCGAACGACAAGGTGCTGAAGGACGGCCGGATGGTCGGGGTGTCGACCTTCTCGGGCTACAGCTCCAACGAGAGCACGATGCTCTCGCTCGCCGTCGTCGACGTCGACCAGAGCGAGCCGGGCACCGAGGTCGTGCTGGTCTGGGGCGAGGAGGGCGGCGGCTCGGCGAAGCCCGTGGTCGAGCGCCACGTGCAGACCGAGATCCGTGCGATCGTCTCGCCGGTCCCGTACGCCGAGGTCGTCCGCGCCTCCTACCGGCCGAGCTAGTGCGCTCGGTCGGCGGGGCCCGCAGCGCTGCCCCTGTCCTCGGCCGCCTCGCGCGCGAGAGGCGGGCGTGAGCGACGACGTCGAGCTGCTCGGCCTCTACTGGACGGTCTCGGGGCCGGTCGAGGTGCACGTCGGACGGGAGTGGAGCCTGTTCGACTGGCCCGACCGCTGCGCCGAGGCGCGCAAGGTCGGGTTCCGCGGGCTCGGCATCTGGCACGCCGACCTCCGGCATCTGCTCGAGACACGAAGCCTCGGCGAGCTGAAGGCGATCTTCGACGACAACGGGCTGAGCCGGCTCGAGCTCGAGTTCCTGATGGACTGGTTCCTCGACCCGGGCGACGAGCGCCGCCGCGACTCGGACCGAACCCGCGAGCTGCTCTTCGACGCGGCTGGCGTGCTCGGCGCCCACCACATCAAGGTCGGCAACATCCCGGGCACGCCCGCAGAGCTGCCGCAGCTGACCGAACGCTTCGCGGAGCTCTGCGCCGACGCCGCAAGCCGGACGGACGCGAAGATCGTCTACGAGCTCATGCCGTTCGACGCGAACGTCAACACCCTCGACGCCGCGCTCGAGGTGGTCGGCGGCGCCGCGGCCGCCAACGGCGGTCTCGCAATCGACACCTGGCACATGGCCAAGCTCGGGATCGAGCCCGCCGACCTGGGCCGCATCCCGCTCGAGTACCTGTCGTGGGTCGAGCTCAGCGACGGCCGGCGCGAGAGCATGCCCGACCTGGTCGACGAGACCGTCAACCACCGCGAGCTGCCCGGCGAGGGCGAGTTCGACCTCCGCGCCTACGTCGAGGCCTGCCGTGACCGCGGCTACCCCGGGCCCTGGGGTGTCGAGGTGCTCTCCGAGCGGCTGCGCAACAACCCGATCGACGTGATCTTCCGGCGGGCCTACGAGACGACCGCCGCCCAATTCGGACCAGAGAGGAGCCCAGCGTGAGCGCACCGGAAGGAGTGAGAGAGCTCGACCGCGACCGGCTGATCTGGATGTACGAGCAGATGCTGCGGATCCGCGAGTTCGAGGAGCGGGTCAAGCGGACATTCGTCGAGCAGCCGGGCGTGATCCGCGGTCACACGCACCTCGCCGACGGCGCCGAGGCCTCGATCGTCGGATCGATCGCCACCCTGGGCCCGGACGACCAGTTCTTCGCGACCTACCGCTGCCACGGCTACCCGCTCGCCCGCGGGACCGACCCGAAGGCGATGATGGCCGAGATCTACGGCCGCCGGGACGGGCTCTGCAAGGGCATCGGCGGCTCGATGCACCTCGCCGACCCCGCCACGGGCTTCCTCGGCACCTCGGGGATCGTCGCAGCGGGCATCCCGCATGCGACGGGAGCGGCCTGGGCGGCCCAGATCCGCAAGCAGGGCCAGGTCGTCCTCTGCTTCTTCGGCGACGGCGCATCCAAGCAAGGCGTGTTCTCGGAGTCGCTGAACATCGCCTCGCTGTGGAAGCTCCCGATCGTCTACGTGATGGAGAACAACGGCTACAACGTGCACACGCGCACCGAGCAGGAGGACGCGAACCGCGCTCACGGCGACGACCTGTCCGTCAAGGCGAAGGCCTTCAGCATGCCCGGCATCACGATCGACGGCCGCGACCCGATCGCGGTGTACGAGACCGTCGGCGCAGCGGTCGGGCGTGCCCGCGGAGGCGACGGGCCGACACTGGTCGAGTCGCTGATGTACCGCCTGTCGGCGCACGGCAACATCATCGCCCCACCCGGCGTGCCGCTCCATTTCCCCGAGCACGAGGCGATCGAGAAGTTCGGCGCCCCGGAGGAGTACGAGGCCGCCAAGCAGGGCGACCCGGTGCCGGCGTTCCGCGGCCGGCTCGTCGCCGACGGCACGCTCTCGGCGGAGGAGGCCGACCGGATCGCCGGAGCCGTCCGCGACGAGATGCAGGCCGCCGTGAGCTTCGGCCTCGACAGCCCGTTCCCCGACGTCGAATCAGCCCTCGAGTACGTCTACGCCTAGGGAGGCGATCGATACATGGCACACGAACTTCCCTACATCGCCGCCATCGACGAGGCGATCAAGCTCGAGATGGCCCGCGACGACACCGTCCTCTACTTCGGCCAGAACATGGCCACCACCGAGAACGAGCCGTACGTCGATGCCTTCGGCTCGGACCGCGTCCGGGTCACCCCGATCTCCGAGACGGCCGAGATCGGGATGGCGATCGGCGCCGCGCTGGCCGGGTTCCGCCCGGTCGTCGAGCTCTACATGGCCGAGTTCATGCTCGTTGCGATGGACCAGGTGATCAACGAGGGGAACCGGTTCCGGGCGATGAGCGGCGGGCAGGTGAAGGTTCCGATGGTGCTCAAGGCCGGCTACGGGTTCACCGCCGGCTGGGCCGGCCAGCATACCGGCACGATCGGCGCGCTCTTCATGGGCGTGCCCGGCCTCAAGGTCGCGGTCCCGTCGACCGCCGCCGACGCCAAGGGGCTGATGGCGACCGCGATCCGGGACGACAACCCGGTCGTCTACCTGCACCACTACCTGCTCACGCTCGAGCACGGCGAGGTGCCCGACGGCGAATACCTCGTCCCCTTCGGCCAGGCGGCGATCCGGCGCAGCGGCGGCGACGTGACGATCGTCGCCACCGGCTGGACGGTCGACCGGGCGCTCGGCGCTGCCGGGAAGCTCGCCTCGGAGGGCATCGAGGCCGAGGTGATCGACCCCCGCACGCTCGCGCCGCTCGACACCGGGACGATCCTGGAGTCGGTCGAGAAGACCGGCCGGCTGGTGCTCGTCGACCAGGCGACGCGGCACGCGTCCGCCTCGACGGTGATCGCCGGCGAGGTGGCCGAGCACGGATTCTCGTCGCTGCGGGCGCCGATCGTCCAGGTGACGGCGCTCGACGCGACGATTCCCTACAGCGAGCCGCTCGAGGCGTGGGTGCTGCCGGACGAGGACAAGATCGTCTCGGCCGTGCAGCGGGTGCTCGGGGCGGCGCCCGCGACGGCCTAGTGCACCGGCCTCCGCTCTCGGCCGAGCAGGCGTTGGGCCTGCTCGGGACGATGTGGCGGATCCGGCTGTTCGAGGAGCGCGTGGGCGCGCTCGCCCGCGCCGGCGAGATCCAGGGGCTGATCCATCTGAGCGTCGGGCAGGAGGGCGTCGCCGCGGCGGTCTGCTCGCAGCTGCGCGACGACGACCCGGTCTACTCGGGGCACCGCGCGCACGGGCACGCGATCGCGAAGGGCGCCCCGCTCGAGCGCGTCATGGCCGAGCTGATGGGACGCGACGCCGGGCTGTGCCGGGGCCTCGGCGGGTCGATGCACCTGGTCGACGTGGAGCACGGCTTCATGGGGGCGACAGGCGTGGTCGGCGGCAACATCCCCCTCGCCCTCGGGAGCGCGCTGGCGGCGCGGTTGCGGGGCGACGACACGGTCGCGGTGGTCTTCTTCGGCGACGGCGCGGTCCAGGCCGGTCACTTCAACGAGACGGTCAACCTGGCGGCGCTCTGGAGGCTGCCGCTCGTCCTCGTGTGCGAGAACAACGGCTTCGCGGAGTTCACGCCGCGCTCGGCTCACACGATCGTCGAGCGGGTGGCCGACGTGGTCGCGCCCTACGAGGTGAAGCGGAACACGGTCGACGGCAACGACACGGTGGCGACCCGGGAGGCCTTCGCGCGCTTCCTCGACGGCGCGCGCGCAGGCCGCGGCCCGTTCCTCCTCGAATGCCTCACCCATCGCCTGCGCGGCCACTACGAAGGCGATCCCGGCAAGTACCGCGAGGCGCTCGCAGCTTCCGACTGGCAGGAGCAGGATCCGATCCTGCGGCTCCAGCGGCACGGGGTCGCGAACGGCTGGTTCGGCGCCGACGTGCCGCCCGCGATCGAGGCGGACGCGGCCGAGGCGGTCGACGAGGCGGTGCGCCTCGCACGCGGGAGCTCGTTCCCCCCGGTCTCCCTGATCGAGGAGATGGTCTACGCGGATGGCTGAGACGACCTTCATCCGGGCGATCACCTCGGCGCTCACCACGGCCATGCGCGCCGACGAGCGTGTGTTCGTGCTCGGGGAGGACGTCGCCGAGGGCGGCCCCTACACCGCGACCGCGGGCCTGGTCGAGGAGTTCGGCGCCGCCCGCGTGATCAACACGCCCATCAGCGAGGCCGCCATCACCGGCGTCGCGATCGGGGCGGCGCAGTCGGGCATGCGCCCGGTGCTCGAGATCATGTTCATCGACTTCATCACGCTGGCGCTCGACCAGCTCGTCAACGGAGCCGCGAAGGCGCACTTCATGTCCGGCGGCCAGCTGACGGTGCCGCTGGTGCTGCGCACCCAGGGCGGCGCCGGCGAGCGCGGCGGCGCGCAGCACTCGCAGAGCCTGGAGAGCTGGCTCACCCATGTGCCGGGCCTCAAGGTCGTGATGCCCAGCAGCCCGGGCGATGCCGCGGGGCTGCTCGCGGGCGCGATCGCCGATCCGAACCCCGTCGTGTTCATCGAGAACAAGCGGCTGTACTTCCGGAAGGGGGAGGTGCCCGATCCGGCCCCGCCGGTGCCGATCGGCAGGGCTGCGACCCTCCGCCGGGGCGGGGACGTCACCATCGTCGCTCTCTCGCGGCTGGTCGACGAGGCCCTGGCGGCGGCGGACCGGCTCGCCGCCGAGGACGGCATCGAGGCAGAGGTGATCGACCCGCGCACGCTCGTCCCGCTCGACCTAGAGGCGATCGTCTCGTCCGTCGAGCGCAGCGGCCGCCTCGTCGTCGCGCACGAGGCGGTCGAGCACGGCGGCTTCGGCGCGGAGATCGCGGCGCAGGTGCAGCAGGCGGCCTTCGACCACCTCGACGCGCCGGTCGCCCGGGTCGGCTCGCCCTTCGCCCCGGTCCCGTTCAGCGCGCCCCTCGAGGACGCCTACCTGCCCGGCGCCGAGGAGATCGTTGCGGCGGCGAGAGGGATGTTCGCGTAGTGGCCCCGTCAGGAGAGGCTCCTCGGGGCGGACAATTCCCGGTTCCGGAACTAAGGTTGCTCGAGCCCCTGTCCGAGCTCGGTCCTGGTTGCTCGCCTCCAGAGAGGAGTCCGAATGGCTGAAGCACCTCCTGCGGTCACGTTCGCCAGTCCCTTCGACGTCCCCACACCGGAAGGGGCCGAGGGCTGGGAGGAGATGTACCCCTACTACCTGCTCTTCGACCCCGCGCGCCGCGACGAGGACGACCGGCGGTTCTGGTTCTACAACGGCATGCACTTCCCGGAGCCGATGCCGCCGTTCGACATGATCACGGCGGAGTCGTGCTACCTCTCGATCGGCCGTTACCAGGGGCGGGTCTTCTCGATCCCGACGGTCCTCGGCATCGAGCACCGCGTCGTCAACGGCTACGTCTACATCACCTCGAACGAGGTGACCGACCCGGCGGCGATCGAGAAGCGCCTCGAGACGTTCCTGCCGCGCATCGGCTTCTACTACGAGAACTGGGACTCGCTCGTCGCGCGCTGGCAGACGGAGGTCGACAAGCGGATCGCGGAGCTCGGCGCACTCGAGGTTCCCCGCCTGCCCGAGATCGAGGACGAGGACGAGGCGATCCACCGGCACAGGCTCGGCCCGAACTACCGGCTGATGGCGTCCTACGACCGCTGCCTGCAGCTCTACAACGAGCTGAACCAGCTCCACTTCGAGCTGCTGCTGCTGGCCTACGGCGCCTACCTGACGCTCTTCCAGTTCTGCGGCCAGGCCTTCCCCGACATGGGCCTGCAGACGATGACGCAGATGATCGGCGGCGACGACACGACGATGTTCCGCCCCGACGACGAGCTGAAGGCGCTCGCGCGCTCGGCCATCCGGCACGGCGTCGTCTCCGCGTTCGTCGAGGGACGCCCACACGACGAGATCCAGGCCGAGCTGCGCGAGACGGCGGCCGGGCGCGCCTGGCTCGAGGATCTCGAGTCGCGGAAGCACCCGTGGTTCTACATGTCGACCGGCGACGGCTTCTACCACCACCACCGCGCCTGGGCAGACGACCTCCGCCTCCCGTTCGCGGCGATCGGCGGCTACATCGCCCACCTCGGCGCCGGCGGCGAGCTCGAGCGCCCCCAGCAGCAGATCCTCGCCGAGCGGGAGCGAATCGCCCGCGAGTACGCGGAGCTTCTCTCCTCCGACGAGGAGCGGACTCAGTTCGAGCAGATGGTCGGTCTCTGCCGGCACGTGTTCCCGCACGCGGAGGGCCACAAGTTCTTCATCGAGCACTGGGGCACGGCGCTCTTCTTCAACAAGATGCGCGAGATCGGGTCCGTCTTCGCCGACGAGGGATTCTTCGACAGCGGCGACGACATCTTCTACCTGAACATCCACGAGGTGCACGAGGCGCTTTCCGACGTCGCGCTGGCCTGGTCGGGCGGCGCCCCCGGTCGCGGCACCGTCTACTGGCGGCCGAAGGTGGCGAGGCGCAAGGAGATCCTCGCCAGGCTGGGCGAGTGGACGCCGCCGCCCGCCCTCGGATCGGTGCCCGAGGTGATCAACGATCCGACCATGCAGCTCCTCTGGGGCGTCACGTCGGACCGTTTGCGTGCGTGGGCGACCGGCGGCGGCGATGCCGTCAACGGCTACCCGGCGTCACCCGGCGTCGTCGAGGGTGCCGCGCGCGTCGTGCGCACGATCGACGAGATCGGAACGGTGAAGGCCGGTGAGGTGCTCGTCTGCTCCGTGACCGCGCCGAGCTGGGGCCCGGTGTTCCCGAAGATCGCCGCGGCGGTCTCGGACATCGGCGGGATGATGTCCCACGCCGCGATCGTCGCCCGCGAGTACGGCCTGCCCGCCGTCGTGGGAACGGGCAACGCGACGTCGGTGATCAAGACGGGCGACCGTGTGCGGGTCGACGGCGACACCGGGACCGTGACGATCCTCGGCGGATGAGCGAGGCTCGCACCACGATCCCGTTCGACGAGATCGGCCTCGATCAGATCGAGCTCGTCGGCGGCAAGAGCGCCCACCTCGGCGACCTCCGCCGGGCGGGCTTTCCGGTGCCGCCGGGATTCGCGGTGACGACCCACGCATTCGACCAGAGCGGTGTCCCGGCGGGCGTCGGGCCCGGCGAGGCGAGGCGGCTGATCACGGCGCGGCCGGTCCCGGAGGAGGTGGAGGAGTCGATCGCCTCCGCCTACGCGCGGCTCGGCGACGACCTCCCTGTCGCGGTGCGCTCGAGCGCGATCGCCGAGGACGGCGCCGAGGCGAGCTTCGCCGGGGTGCAGGACACCTATCTCTGGATCCGCGGGGCCGGCGCGGTGACGGACGCCGTCCGCCGCTGCTGGGCGAGCTACTACAACGACGAGGCGGTCGCGTACCGCGCGGGCCACTCGGGCACCGCGCCCGGCATGAGCGTGGCGGTGCAGTTGATGGTCGATGCCCGCGTCGCCGGCGTCATGTTCACGCTCAACCCGGTCAGCGGCGACCCGTCCAGCATCGCGATCGACGCGAGCTACGGGCTCGGCGTCACGGTCGTGAGCGGCGACGTGACGCCCGACAGCTTTCTCGTCTCGAAGGTGACGCGCGAGATCACCCGCAGCGTGATCGGCGAGAAGGCCGTGGAGTGCGTCGCCGACACCGGGCTCGGCAGCACCGTCGTTCGCGATGTCGACCAGGATCGGCGCCGGCGGCCCTCGCTCGAGCCCGACGAGGTGCTCCGGCTTGCCGAGCTCGGGCGAGCGGTCGAGCGCCACTACGGCTGCGCGCAGGATCTCGAGTGGGCGATCGAGCAGAGCAGCGGCGAGCTTCTCCTCCTCCAGAGCCGTGCCGAGACCGTCTGGAGCCGGAAGCGGGCGCCGAGGCCCGCGATCGCCGGAAGCCCCGTCGCCGCGATCGCCGCGACGTACCTGGGCCGCGTGGCGAAGCAGAGCCGATGAGCGACGGCCCGGATCTGACGCCGGACGACGTCAAGGAGATCCTCCGCCTGATCGACGAGTCGCGATTCGACGAATTCGAGCTCGAGACGCCGCGCTTCAGCGTGCGCTTCAGCCGGGCGCCTGGCGAGGCGCCCGCCGGCACGGGGGGAGAGGCCGGCTCCACGGGAGAGAGCGGCCTGGTCGACGTCACCTCACCTCTGGTCGGGACGCTCTACCTCGGCAGCGCGCCCGGCGAGCCGCCGTTCGTCGACGTCGGCGCCCGCGTCGAGGTGGGAACGAGGCTGTGCATCATCGAGGTGATGAAGCTGATGAACACGGTCACCGCCGAGGTGAGCGGAGAGGTGGCCGAGATCTGCCTCCAGAACGGCGCCCCGGTCGGCTACGGGGACGTCCTCCTGCGGATCCGTGCCGATGCGTGAGATCCACCTCGTCGACACGACGGTCCGCGACGGGCACCAGAGCCTGTGGAGCGCGAACGCGCTCTCGACCTCGATGATCGCCGAGATCGCGCCGGCGCTGGATCGGGTCGGCTTCCACGCAATCGACTTCACCAGCTCGACGCACATGGCGATGGCCGTACGCTGGCACCGGGAGAGCCCCTGGGAGCGCATCAGGGTCGTCCGCGACCTGATGCCCGACACGCCGCTCGGGTTCATCACCCCCGGGATGCGGTTCATGGGCTGGTGGCGGGCGCCGGCCGAGGTGATGGAGCTCGCGCTGCGGTGCGTGATCCGGAACGGGATCCGTCGCATCTGGGTCGCCGAGTCGATGAACGACGTCGAGGTCGACCTGCAGATCGCCGAGATCTCGAAGCGGGTGGGCGCGGAGGAGGTCGTGGTCGGCCTCGTCTACTCGATCAGCCCGGTGCACACCGACGAGTACTACGCCGAACGGGCGCGGGCGATCGCGCGGAGCGCCCACGTCGACGTGCTCAACCTCAAGGACCCCGGCGGGCTGCTGACGCCCGAGCGCGTCCGCACGCTGGTGCCCGCCCTGCGCGCCGCCGCCCCGGACATCCCACTCGAGGTGCACTCGCACATGACGGCGACCATGGGCGCCGCCGCCTACCTCGAGGCCGCGAAGCTCGGGGCCTCGTTCCTGTGCACCGCCGCCCGCCCGCTCGCGAACGGGACGTCGCAGCCCTCCACCGAGCAGACGGCCGCGAATCTCCGCGAGCAGGGCTGGACGGTCGGCATCGACGACGCGGTGCTGGCCGAGGTGTCCGCCTACTTCTCGTCGCTGGCGGAGCGGCTCGGAAGACAGGTCGGAACGCCGCTCGAATACGACGTCTCCGTCTACACCCACCAGCTGCCGGGCGGCATGACCTCCACGCTTCGCCGCCAGCTTGCCGAGATCGGGATGGAGCATCGCTGGCAGGACGTGCTCGAGGAGCTGCCACGCGTGCGCGAGGAGCTCGGCTGGCCGATCATGGTGACGCCGCTGTCGCAGTTCGTCGGCGTCCAGGCAGTCCTGAACGTGACCACGGGCAAGCGCTGGTCGCAGCTCCCCGACGAAGTCGTCCGGTACGTCCTCGGGCAGTACGGCCCGCCGGCCGGGGAGATCGAGCCGGGCCTGAAGGCGAGGATCCTCGCCTCGGGACGCGCCGAGACCCTGGCCCGCGAGCAGCACGGCCTCGGGCTCGACGCGGCCCGCGAGCGGTTCGGCGAGACGATCAGCGACGAGCTCTTGCTGCTCCGGATAATGCTCCCGGAGGAACACGTCGAGGCGATGCTCGCACCGTCCCCCGCCCGCCGCCCGCCGGCGCGACACCCGCTGCGGACACTGGTTGCGGGCCTGGTCGAGCGAGATCTGGCGCAGGTCGAGATCCGCGCGCGCGACCTGCGCGTGAGCGCGCGGAGCCACCGGTGACGAGCAGCCTAGCCCGGGTCGAGGCCGTCGTCTTCGACGTCGACGGCACGCTGATCCACGCGAACGACCCGAGCGGCGCGAGAGGCGCGCGGCCGATTCCCGGCGCCGTCGACGCCGTCGAGCGCGTGCGTGCGAGCGGCCGGCCGATCCTCTTCTTCACGAACGGCACGGGTCGACCGCCCGCGCAGGCCGCGGCGGACCTCCGGTCGGTGGGGTTCGCGCTCGCAGACGACGAGTACCTGAACCCCGCGGTCGTCGCGGCGCGCTGGATCGCCCGGAAGCACCCGGGCCGGACCGTGCTCGTGCTCGGCGGCGACGGCGTGGTCGCACCGCTGCTGGACCGAGGGATCCCCGTGCTCGAGGCGCCCGACGCTCCCATCGCCGACCTGGTGCTCGTCGGGTGGGACGAGACGCTCACCTACGCGCAGCTGCGGGCGGCCTGCGAGTCGGTGTGGGCGGGAGCTCCGCTCCTCGCAACGTCCACGGCCAGCGTGTTCTCGGTCGACGGCGGGGCGGCCCCGGGCTGGTCGGGCGCGGTCGTCGCCGGGATCCGCCAGACGACCGGGGCGCGGGCGATCACGCTCGGCAAGCCCTCGCCGATCGCGCTGCGGGAGATGTGCAGCGTGCTCGGCGTCCCACCCGCCCGAACGGCGGTGATCGGTGACGACCTCGACCTCGAGCTCGCGATGGCGAGCCGCCTCGGCAGCCCGACGGCGCTCGTGCTCACCGGCATCTCGTCGGACGCCGACGCGCGGGTCGCGAGGCACCCGCCGACCGTCGTCCTCCCCGACGTCTCCTCCTTCCCCGAGCTGCTGGACCCCGACTGGAGCCCACGTCCAGGTGCTTGATCACCCCGTCCGCCCGTACGTACTATCAGGCGACCTGACCTCGATAGGAGGCACCGTGTACGACTACGTGATCGTCGGCGCAGGATCGGCAGGCTGCGTGCTCGCTGCGCGCCTGAGCGAGGACCCGGACGTCAAGGTCGCGCTGCTCGAGGCGGGCGGGCCGGATGACCGCCCCGAGATCGCGATGCCGCTTGCGTTTCCGATGCTGCTCAAGTCGAGTGTCGACTGGGACCTGCTCGGCGAGGAGGAGCCCGGCCTCGGCGGGCGCCGGCTGTTCTTGCCGCGCGGCAAGGTGATCGGCGGGTCGGGGTCGATCAACGCGATGATCTACGTCCGCGGAAACCGCGCCGACTACGACGGCTGGGCGGCAGACGGCGCCGAGGGCTGGAGCTACGACGAGGTTCTGCCCTACTTCAAGCGCTCCGAGGACAACGAGCGCGGCGCGGACGACTTCCACGGGACCGGAGGACCGATGGGCATCTCGGACAGCCGGGCCATGAGCCCGTTGATCGAGACGATGATCGAGGCGAGCGTGCTTGCCGGCCACGAGCACAACCCCGACTTCAACGGCGCCCGGCAGGAGGGCGTCGGGCGCTTCCAACTGACGCAGCGCGACGGACGACGCTGCTCGACCGCAGCGGCCTTCCTCCACCCGGCCGCAGGGCGCCCGAACCTCGAGATCATCACCGACGCCATGGCGCTGCGGATCCTGTTCGACGGCGCACGCGCCGTGGGCGTCGAGGTCACCCGGGGCGGCAAGATCGAGGAGATTCGGGCGACCCGGGAGGTGATCCTGTCCGCAGGCTCCTACCAGTCGCCGGTGCTGCTGATGATCTCGGGCATCGGCCCGGCGGAGGACCTCGAGCCGTTCGGCCTGGCGGTTCGCGAGAGCCTGCCGGTCGGCAGGAACCTCCAGGATCACCTGATGGCGCAGCTCAACTACGAGACCGACGAGCCGTCGCTCTTCGGCGTCTTCACGCCCGAGAACTTCGAGCGGCTCGAGACCGACGGCCGCGGGCCGCTGACGTCGAACATCCCCGAGGCGGGCGGCTTCTTCCGCACCAGGCCCGAGCTGGAGGCGCCCGACATCGAGTTCCACTACGCGCCGTCGATGTTCTACGACGAGGGGCTGACCGCGCCGCACGACAGCGGGTACTGCTTCGGCCCCGTCGTGGTCAAGCCGTCGAGCCGGGGCTGGGTGAAGCTGCGCACCCCGCTGCCGGACTCAAAGCCCCGGGTGCTGTGCAACTTCCTGGAGACCGAGGATGACCGTCGAAGCGCGATCGCGGGCATCCGGATGGCGCTCGAGATCGCGGCGCAGCCTCCCCTGCAACAGGCGGCGCGCAGGCCCTTCAGCGTGCCGGCGAGCGACTCGGACGCCGACATCCTGGAGTTCGTCAGGCGCGCCGGGCAGACCGTCTACCACCCGACCTCGACGTGCGCGATCGGGTCGGTCGTCGACCCGCAGCTTCGCGTCTACGGCGTCGAGGGCCTCCGGGTGGTCGACGCATCGGTCATGCCGACCATTACGCGAGCGAACACGAACGCCGCGACGATCATGATCGCCGAGAAGGCCGCGGACCTGATCAGCGGGCGCGGCCCCGACACCACCGACCCGAAGGAGAGCGTCTGATGACCACCACTGAGCAGGCCGTCGAGGATCTCCTCGACGAGCAGGACTGGACCGGCAAGATCTTCAGCGACGGGTGGGTCGACGCACCCGAGTCGATCGACACGATCGAGCCCGCCACGGGCGAGGTGCTCGGAAGGGTAGGCATCGCCGACGCAGCCTCTGTCGCCGTCGCCGCGAAGTCGGCGGCGCGCGCCCAGCGAGCGTGGGCGGCGACACCGATGGCGGAGCGCATCGCGATCGTGCGCCGCGCCGGAGAGCTGCTGGAACGTCATCGCGCCGAGATCAGCGGCTGGATGATCCGCGAGTCCGGGGCGATCGACGGCAAGGTCGCGCACGAGATCGGCGCGTCGATCGGCCAGCTGGAGCAGGCCGCATCCCTCACCCCGGACCAGCTCGAGCAGGAGCTCGCCTCGCCGATCCCGGGTCGGACGTCGACGGCCCGACGGGTGCCGATCGGCGTCGTCGGCGTGATCACCCCCTGGAACTTCCCGATCGTGCTCGCGATGCGGTCGATCGGCCCGGCGCTCGCACTCGGGAACGCGGTCGTGCTCAAGGGAGACCTGAACACCCCCGTCAGCGGCGGCGTCGTGATCGCGCGGATCTTCGAGGAAGCGGGACTGCCGTCCGGCGTCCTGCACGTGCTCCCGGGCGGCCCCGAGGTCGGGCAGGCGCTCGTCGAGGACCCGAACATCCGGATGATCTCGTTCACCGGGTCGACGAAGACGGGCCGCATCGTCGGCGAGACCGCCGGCCGCACTCTCAAGCGAACGGTGCTCGAGCTCGGCGGCAACTGCCCGCTGATCGTGCTCGAGGACGCCGACATCGAGGCGGCTTCCTCGGCCGGCGCCTGGGGCTCGTTCCTGCATCAGGGCCAGATCTGCCTGGCGGTAAGCCGCCACCTCGTCCACGAGTCGATCGTCGACGACTACGTCTCCGCCCTGGCCGCCCGCGCGGGCCATCTCCCCGTGGGGAACCCCGCGACGGGCCAGGTCGCCCTCGGCCCGCTGATCAACGAGAAGCAGGCCGAGCGGGTCCAGCGAATCGTCGACGAGACGGTCGCGGCCGGCGCCACGGTCGTCGTCGGCGGAACCCGCGACGGGCTGTTCTTCCCTCCGACCGTCCTGAGCGGCGTGCGGCCGGGGATGGCGGCGTTCGACGAGGAGATCTTCGGGCCCGTCGCGGCGATCACCACCTTCAGCACCGACGAGGAGGCCGCAGAGCTCGCGAACCAGACCGAGTACGGCCTCTCCGCCGCCGTCCAGTCCGGCAGCGCGGAGCGCGCGGCTGCGGTCGCGGCCCGCCTCGACGCCGGCATGGTCCACGTGAACGACCAGACGATCAACGAGGAGCCGCCCGCTCCGTTCGGCGGCTTCAAGTGCTCGAGCAACGGCGGCCATTTCGGCGGCGTCGGCCAGCTCGAGCTCTGGACCGAGTGGCAGTGGCTGACCTCCAGGGAGAAGGCCGAGCCGTTCCCCTTCTAGTGGTTTGACCGGCAACGTTGCCCGGGTCTCTGGCCGCGACCCGGAAACCGGTCAACGTTGCCGGTCAGACCATTAGGCTGAGATGTCTCTCGAGCCCGCGCCGCCGTCGACGCTGTCGGCGGCGGCGCGGACGAGCTCCGCCGCTGCGCGCAGCGCTTCGAGATCCCGGGCAGCGAGCTCCCACTCGTGGATTTGCCCGGCCCCTCCGCGACCGATGGTGACCGGCACGGTCACCGCGACGCCCTCGATGCCGTACTCGCCGGCGAGGACGACCGACGCGGGCCAGAGCTCACCGTCGCCGTCGAGCGCAGAGATCATGCGCGCCACGCCGAGCCCGGACGTCCAGGTCGACGACCGCCCCGAGTCGAGGGCGACGTGCCGCACGTACCACGTGCGCAGGAACTCCTCCGCAGCCTCCGCCTGAGCGGCCGTCGGGACGACCACCTCTCCGCCCACCCTGACCCGGTCGAACAGGGGAACGCTCCCGTCCCCATGCTCGCCGATCACCCACGCCTCGACGCTTCCGGGCGAGACGCCGAGCGCTCCGGCGAGGCCTGTCCTCAACCGGAGGCTGTCGTTGAGCGTGTAGCCGATCACCCGGCGCCGATCGATGCCGGTGCGTCGCTGCAACCGTGTCACGAGCGGGTCGACCGGGTTCGTGACGACGACGAGGACACCGCCCCAATCGGTCGCGAGCACGTCGGCCAACTCGTCGGCGATCGACGCGTTCCTCGCCAGGTACTCGAGCCGCGACCTCCCCACGGTGAGCGGCGTCGCCGAGACCAGCACGACGGCATCCGCGTCCTCGACGTCGGCCGCATCGCCGCCGCGGACGCCGCAGCCCGGTGACAGCTCGAGCACCTGCTCGAGGTCGAGCACGTGCGAGGCGATCATCTCGGGGCGCCTGTCGACCAGGACGAGCTCGTGCCGGCCCCGCATCAGCGTGAGATTGAAGGCGGCGGACGCGCCGACACCGCCCGCACCCCCGACGATCACCACCTTCATGGCGGACATCGTCCAGGTTGCCAACGAAAAAATCAAATCATTTGCGTGTAAGCTGATCGTGTGGCCGTGCCGTCCGTCCGCGACGCAACGTTCGCCGTCTTCCGCGAGTACGGGCTCACGACCATGTTCGCGAACCCGGGCTCGACCGAGATCTCCCTGCTCGCCGACCTCCCGGGCGACCTCCGTTTCCTCCTCGGGCTCCACGAGAGCTCCGTCGTCGGCATGGCCACCGGCTGGGCGATCGGGCGGGGCGAGCCGGCGCTCGCGATCCTGCACACGACGGCGGGCCTCGGCAACGCGGTCGGCGCCCTCGCCACCGCCCGCGTCAATCGAGCCCCGCTGGTCGTCGTCGTCGGCCAGCAGGACCGGCGCCACCTCGCCGCCGAGCCGTTTCTCGCCGGGAAGCTCCGCGGGCTCGCCGGCGAGTATCCGGTCTGGGTCGACGAGCCCGTGCGCCCCCAGGACGTGCCCGGCGCGGTCGCGCGCGCGTGTCACGAGGCGGTCACCGCGAGCGGGCCCGCGCTGGTGATCGTGCCGATGGACGACTGGTCCGCCGAGGCGGGCGGGGCGGACAGCCGCGCCGCGCCGGGCCGCGTCCTCCGCGCTCGCGCAGCGGACGAGGGCGCCGTGACGGAGCTCGCCGCGCTCCTCACCGGTGCGGCAAGCCCGGCGCTGGTGGTCGGAGCCGGCGCCGACGACGCCGAAACCTGGGCAGCGCTCGTGACGCTGGCCGAGCGGCTCGGCTGCCCGGTCTGGCAGGAGCCCTTCAGTGCCCGAGCCGGCTTTCCCCAGGATCATTCCCACTTCGCCGGTCATCTCCCGGCCGACCGGCCGCACCTGCGCGAGGCTCTCGCACCGCACGACGTCGTGCTCGTCGTCGGCGCACCGGTGTTCCGGCAGTACCCGTACCAGCCCGGGCCGTTCCTCGAGCAGGGGACGCAGGTCGCCATGATCAGCCGGGACCCCGCCGAGGTGCATCGAAGCGACGCCGACCTCGCGGTGCTGGCCGATCCGGCGCCGGTGTGCACCGAACTGGCGCGGATCGTGCCCGCGCGGGACGGGGCGCCGCCCGGGCCGTTTCCACGGCCGCCGGCGCCTGCCCCGCCGGCCGGCGGCGAGCCCCTCCGTGCCGGCCATGTTCTCGCCGCCATCTCGGAGCGCCTCCCTCGCAACACGATCGTGATCGAGGAGTCTCCGTCGAGCCGGCGCGAGCTCCTGGAGCGCCTGCCCGCGCGGGAGCCGCTCGGCTCCCTGAGCCCGGCCATGGGCGGGCTCGGGTTCGCGCTTCCCGCCGCGACGGGGCTGCGGCTCGCACGGCCCGACCGGCCGGTCGTCGCGATCGTCGGCGACGGCTCGTCGCTCTACTCCATCCAGGCCCTCTGGAGTGCCGCTCACTACGGCGCCGGCGCCGTGTTCGTGATCCTCTCGAACGGCGGCTACGCGATCATGGACCGGCTCGTCGAGCAGGAGGGCGGCTCGGGGCCGTGGCCGGCGTTCGGCGTCGACGTCGCCGGCCTCGCCCGTTCGTTCGGCTGCCCGGCGCAGACCGTGCGCGAGCACGCCGAGCTACTGGAGACGCTCGACCGGGTGCTCCCCGGCGCCGCGAGCCGCGACGAGCCCCTCCTGCTGGAGTTCGCCGTCGCCCCGGACGGGGCGTTCGCGCCGTGACCGGACGGGTCGAAGCAGGAATGGGAGCACGGGCCGGCACGGCGGAAGCGCGGTTCAGGCCAGGCAGGAACGCGAGCGAGCAGGTCGCGTTCGAGATCCGGCGGTACCTCTCGGCGCGGAACCTGCTGCCGGGAGAGCGCCTCGGGACCGAGCAGGAGCTCGCCGCCGAGTTCGGGGTCAGCCGGCCCACCCTCCGCGAGGGGCTTCGGCTGCTCGCGAGCTCGCACCTGATCCGGGCCTCGCAGGGGCCCGGCGGCGGCATCTTCGTCGAGAGCACGCAGAACGAGGGGATGAGCCGCAACGTCAGCGAGTCGATCGCGGCGATGCTCGAGACCGACAGCGTGTCCTTGACCGAGCTGGTCGAGGCGCGCATCCAGCTCGAGGTGCCGCTCGCGGGCCTCGCTGCGGCGAACGCGTCCGGGGCGACCGTCGCCGAGCTCCTCGAGGCGATCGGCGAGGCCGAGGGGAACCATCCGGCCTCGGAGGAGTTCCGCCTCGCGGACGCCCGGTTCCACCGCGCGATCGCCTCCGCCGCGCGCAACGAGCTCCTCCGGGCGTTCACGAGCTGGACGCTCGACGTGCTTCAGCCCCGGCTGATCGACACCATCGGCGCCTCGATCGACGGTGAGGCGATCCTGCACCAGCACCGGGAGATCCTGCGGGCGATCCGGTTGCGCCGTCCGGCCGCGGCCGAGCGCGCGATGCGGAGGCACCTCGAGTACCTGCGGGAGCTCGTCGACCCACTCGACGCCGCCCCCACGCCGGCCATGAAGGGAGAGAGATGAGGGCAGCGCTGATGCGCGAGTACCACCGGCCGCTCGAGCTCGTCGAGCGGCCGGCCCCGGAGATCTCCGGGACAGGCGACGTGCTCGTCCGGGTCGGCGGAGCCGGAGTCTGCGCGACCGATCTGCATGCGATCGAAGGATTGATGGAGCCCGCCGGCGTGACGCTGCCGCGTGTCCTCGGGCACGAGAACGCCGGCTGGGTCGAGGAGATCGGAGCGGGCGTCACCACCGTCAGCAGGGGCGACCCGGTGCTCGTCTACCCGCCGTTCAGCTGCGGTCTTTGCGTTCCCTGCCGTCGCGGCAACGACATGCACTGCATCCGGCACCAGTTCACGGGCCTGTCCGTCGACGGCGGCTTCGCCGACTTCGTGCTCGTCTCCGAGCGATCGCTCCTGCGGCTGCCCGACGGTGTCGAGCCTGCAGCCGTGGCGCCGCACGCCGACGCGGGCCTGACCGCATACCACGCGGTACGGCGCCTCGCGCATCTGGCGACGCCGGGAACGGCCGCGGCCGTGATCGGCGTCGGCGGCGTCGGGCACATCGCCCTCCAGCTCCTGCGAGAGCTCGGCTCGAGCTCGGTGATCGCCGTCGACACCGACGCCCGGCGCCGACGCCTGGCAGCGGAGCTCGGCGCCGATCACGCCGTCGAGGGAAGCGAGGCCGTCGACGCCGTGCGCGACCTGACCGGCGGGCGCGGAGCCGATCTGGTCTTCGACTTCGTCGGCACGGACGAGACCCACCGGGACTCGGCGGCGATGCTCGCCCGGGCCGGGACGTATTCGGTCGTCGGGTACGGCGGGACGATCGCGATCCCGTCGGCGGCGCTCGTCGTCGACGAGCATGCCGTCGTCGGAAACCTCGTCGGGAGCTGGATCGATCTCTGGGAGCTGCTCCAGCTCCACGCCGCGGGCCGCGTCACGCTCAAGACCGAGACGCACCCCCTCGACGCGGTCAACGACGTCCTGGCCAAGCTCCGCGAGGGCGAGGTCACCGGCCGCGCCGTGCTCGTCCCGGGCTAGGGCCCAGGCTAGGCGCCGGCTGCGCCGGTCGCGTTCCGCTGGCCGAGGAGATAGGCCGAGTGGAGGATGTCGGGCTCGTCCTTCAGCCTCTGCGCCGTGCCCTCGTAGTGGATCCGGCCGGCCTCGAGGACGTAGGCGGTCTCGGCGAGCCCGAGGGCGACATGCGCGAACTGCTCGATCAGGAGCACGCCCGCGCCGTTCGCCGCGACGGACTCGAGCGTCGGGACGAGCCGCTTGACGACGACGGGGGCGAGCCCCAGCGAGAGCTCGTCGACGAGCACGATCTTGGGCCGCGAGACGAGCGCCTGGGCGAGCACGACCATTTGCTGCTCTCCGCCCGAGAGCAGCCGGGCGGCGGCGTGCCAGCGCTTCTCGAGCTCCGGGAAGAGCTCCAGCGCGTAGGCGATCCCGCTCGCGGCCTGCTCGCGGTCGAGCGCGTAGGTCGCAACACGCAGGTTCTCGTGCACGGTCAGCTCCGGCAGCAGGCGCCTCCCCTCCGGGACGACGGCGACCCCGGCTGTCCGCACCCGCTCCGGCCGCAGGCCGGTCAGGTCGCGGTCGCCGAGCCGCACCGTGCCTCCACTCGTGCGCAGCAGGCCTGCGACCGCGAGCACGAGCGTGGACTTGCCGGCGCCGTTGGCGCCGAGCAGGGCGGTCACCTGCCCTGCCGGGATCTCCAGCGTGACGTCGCGAACGACCGGGCGTCCTCCACGCGCCACCGTCAGGCCTTCCAGCCGGAGCGCCGGGCCCGCAGCAGGCGCTTCTGTCACAGCTCCGTCTCCGTCCCGAGATAGGCCCGCATCACGTGCTCGTTCCGCAGGACGTCCGCCGTCGGGCCGGTCGCGATCAGCTTGCCGAAGTCGAGCACAGCGGTCGTCTGGCAGCAGGCGGAGACGAGGGTCATGTCGTGGTCGACGAGAATGACGAGCGCCCCGAACTGCTCCGGGATCTTCTGGATCACGGTGGAAAGATCGGCGGTCTCCTCCTCGGGGAGCCCGGCGGCGGGCTCGTCGAGCAACACCACGCGCGGAGCGCCGACGACCGCGCGGGCGATCTCCACCAGTCGCCGCTCGCGTGCGCCGAGGGCGCCGACCTTCGACCTCGGCGGCGCCTCGAGGCCGACGAAGTCGATCGCGGCCAGCACGTCGGCCCGCCGTGAGGCTCGTCTGGCCCGCGAGTGCTCGTGGATCATCGCCACGTTCTCGAACACCGACAGCTGCTCGATCGCCATCTCGGTCTGGAAGGTGCGCCGGAGCCCCCAACGAGCACGCCGGTAGTCGGCCATGCGCAGCAGGTTCTCGCCGAACGCGGAGATCGACCCGGCGGCAGGCTTGACGAACCCGCTGAGGACGTTGAAGAAGGTCGTCTTGCCGGCTCCGTTCGGACCGATCAGGCCGCAGGTCCCTCCGGGGAAGACGACGCTCACATCGTCGATCGGAGTGACACCCGCGAAGCGGACGGTGAGGTTCTCGACCTGGATCACGTCGGGGGTTTGTCTCCGCTTGCGAGAGCGCGCGCACGGCGGGCCGCCAGCCGGCCGAGGTTGGCCAGATCCTTCGGGAGCTGCTGCGCAAGCCCGCCCGGGGCCGTCAGCAGCACCTGCAGGAGGCCGGCGCCGAAGATGATCAGCAGGAAGCTCGGGTCGAGGCCCCACTGCGCCTGGAAGAGGAACGGCAGGAGCTGGCTGAAGATGCCGGCGACAAGCGCGCCCCAGATGCTGAAGATGCCGCCGATCAGAGCCGTCGCAGCCAGCGTCAGCGAGTCCTGGGTCTGGAACGTGATCGCGCGCGGCGAGCCGACCTGCGCCGCGAGCAGGCACCCGGCGACCCCGGTCATGAACGACGCGAGCGCGAAGGCCCACAGCTTGTAGAGCGTGATGTTCACGCCGGCCGCGAGCGCTGCGGGCTCGCTCTCGCGGATCGACGCCCAGGCACGGCCCGGCTTGCCCGCGACGTGCAGCAGGGCGAGCAGGAACATCAGCCCGCAGACGATCACCGTGTAGCGGTAGTAGGCAACGTCCGCGTGCGCCCACGACGGCCTGCGCACCTCGGGCGTCGTCGTCGTGAGCGCCCCGGTTCCGAACCGGCCCTTGAAGCCACCGCCACCATTCGGGAAGTCGATCGCGGACAGCACGATGGTCGTCGCACCCGCGAACATCAGCGTGACCAGCGCGAGGTAGAGACCCGAGAGACGGAGTGCCGGCAGCCCGACGAGCGTGCCGAGCACGCACGTCACCGCACCGGCGGCGAGGAGCAGCAGCGGGAAGGGAAGCCCTGTCCCGTATGCGAGCCGCGCGCCCACCCAGCAGCCCACCGTGAGCAGCGCCACCTGCCCGAGCGAGATCATCCCGACCCGGCCGTAGAGGATCCCGAAGCCGAGCGCGACGATCGCGTAGATCGCGACGCTCGTGAAGGTGGTGATCCAGTCGGCGCCCGAGACAGCGGGCAGGCCGAAGATCGCGAGGATGAGCAAGCCGGTGATGATCGCTCCGCGAACGAAAGTTCCCCGCTCGACGTCCGGAACGGTGCGCCAGAGCGCGCCTCGATCGCGGGACGACGGTGTTGCGCTCACCGGCGGCTCAGGTCGCCGATCGCGAGACCGAGACGACGCGCCGCCGTGAGAGGTAGAGGAGCGCGAGGATGGCGAGGACGAACGGCGCTGCCGAGCGGTAGGCGGACACGCGGTCGTACGGGCTCAGAATCGACTGTGCGAGACCGACCGCGAGGCCGCCGAACATCGTCACCCAGAGCGAGCGCAACCGGCCGATCAGCGCCGCGGCGAGTGACGAGATGACGAGGAACGTCAACGCGGAGTAATCGAGCGACGTGAGCAGGTCCGGCAGGAGCAATCCGGCCGCGCCGCATGCGAGCCCCGAGCCGAACCAGGCTGCTGCCTCGACCCGGCGCACCGGCACGCCGAGCGTCGCAGTCACCTCGCGGTCATTCGCGAGCGCCCGCATTGCGGTGCCGAGCTTGGTCACCCGCAGGAAGATGCTGACCCCTGCGGTGATTGCGATCGCGAGCACGATCGAGATGATCTGCGTCAGGTTCACGCTCGTCTTGAGGATCTCGTAATGGTGCTGTGTGCTCGGCAACGGCAGGAAGCGCGCGAACGCGCCGCCGGCCGGGGCGCGCCAGGCCATCAGGCCGAGCAGGATGAGGGCGAGCCCGAGTGTGCCCATCATCTTCACGAGCGGGTCGCGCCGTGCGAAGGCGGGGCCGAACACCATGCCGTAGGCAAGGTTGACGACCCCGCCGAACGCAACGCAGGTTGTGAAAGCAAGCCACTCGGGACAGCCCGTGTGGTTGAGCAGGTAGTAGGCGATCAGGGCGCCCGCGGCCCCGATTGCGCCGAACGCGAGGTTCAGCACCCCGGTGGCCCGGTACAGCACGACCAGCCCGACACCGGAGAGCGCGTACACGCCTCCGAAGGCCAGGCCGATCACGATGAACGGCTTGAGGAACAGCCAGTCCACGCCGAACACGCTCAGCGCGAGCAGGTCATTCATCGAAGCCTCCGGGCGCCCTGATCGTCATGTTTCCGTTGGTTCTCCGTTGCCTACTTGCCGGTATTCAGGCCGTACTTCGTCTCCCAGATGCGCGTCTGCGAGATCGACTTGTCGACCGGCGCGAAGGCCGTGCAGCCGGTCCTCACGACGACGTTCTTGTTCTTGTAGTCCACGATGATGTTCGCGTTGTTCGGGATGTGGTACGGGAGGTTCCCGACGTACCACGGTTTGCAGAGCATGTCCGTCTTCTGGTTCTTCAGTGCGACGACCGCCGCGTTGTACGACTTGACGGTGATCGGCCCCGTGATGCTGAGGAGCGCGTTGACGGCGAACTTCCCGTCGAGGTAGCCCATCTGCGCGAACGCCTGCGGGGCGATCGACGAGGCGTACTTCTTCAGGACCTGGAACATCAGCGCCGAGTCCGGCCCGACCTTCGGGTCGACGTTGCTGAACTCGTTGTCGATCCAGAGATGACCGTCGAACGCCGGCGAGAACTGACTGGACATGAACGTGTTCGCGATCGGGGTCGACGAGCCCCACAACACGTCGCCAACGATGCCCTGCGCCTCGGCGGCCTTCATGAACGCCGGAGCCGTATCCGGGGTGAAGTCGAGGAGGATGCCGCCGCCCTTGCCGGCGAACTGGTACATCTGGATCAGCTGAGAGGTCGCGTCGGTGACCGGCAGGTGGGTCGGGAAGACCTTGACCGGAATGCCGGCCGCCTTGGCGACCAGAGCAGGCCCGCCGTCCGCATACGCCGAGATCGTGTCCGGCGAGGCGATTGCGAGCCTCTTCGCGCCGGCCTTGATGAGCGCCTGCGCGGCGCCGACGTTGCTGTAGCGCGGGCCCGAGTTCACCTCGACGAATGACCGCGTGCTGTAGCACTCGGCCTGCACGCCCGCGCCGATGACGACGAAGCCCTTGCTTGCGTAGTACTTCGCGTTCGTCCCGCACTCGGCGAAGCTCGTGTTGCCGACGATCCCGACGACCTTGTCGCTCTGGACGAGCTTCCGTGCGAGCGAGGCCTCCTGAGCCGGGTTGAGCTGCTCGTTGTAGAGCGTGTAGCTGATCGGGCGGCCGTGAATGCCGCCGTTGTCGTTGACGCACTTGAAGTACGCAGCGGCGGTCTTGCCGATCGTCGTGAAGTCGACGCCCGGGATCAGCATGTCGATGCCGCCGAGCTTGATCGGGGTGCCCGTTGCCTTCTTGCCGGTGCCCAGGCCGCAGACGCTCTTGTGCGCCGAGGCGACACCCGATCCCACCGGCCCGGCCCCCTGGGCCTGGCGTGCGCTCGCTGCGAGCGCAGCCAGCGCCACTGTCACAAGGCAGACGCCTGCGAGTCCGCCGCCGATCTTGATCTTCCTCGATCTCATTGATCTCTCCTCTGGTTCCGTGGATTCGTAGGTTGAGCCACGAGGCGGTCGGCGCGGCAGAAGCCGCTGTGCCCCTCCGATCAGGGTCTCGTCAGGTTGGCCCCCTTCGAGTCGAAGCCGTCGGAGGGACGCGCCCGTTCGCGCAGCAAGCGCCTCGTTGCGCCCCGCCTCCGCGGTGCGACCGACCGGCCGCCGCGACGACGTCCACATCCCGCATGTTCGACCCGCTGTCCTGATCAATGGAACATCCGCTCACGGCTGCCCTGTCCTCCTCTCGTGCGCGACGCTAGAACCGCCGTTTCGACTTGTCAAGACATTGTTCTAATATTTTGAACACGTGGAGCTCGATCACGCAACCCGCAGCGGGAGTTTCTCACGCTCGCTCGAGCGCGGCCTGGCCATCCTCTCGGCGTTCCGGTCGACCCAGCCGCTGCTCGGCGTCAGCGACCTGGCCCGCGAGATCGGGCTGACTCGCTCGACGACGCACCGGTACATCGCCACGCTCGCCTCGCTCGGCTATCTCCAGAAGGACTCTGCGACGCGGAAGTACCGCCTCGGGCCGCGCGTCCTCGATCTCGGCTTCTCGGCGATCAACTCGATGGAGCTGCGCGAGATCTCCGTGCCTCACCTCCAGGGGCTGTCCGACCAGACCGGCCAGACGGTGAACATGGCAGTGTTGGACGGCAGCGACATCGTCTATATCGAGCGCTGCCGCAGCGCTGGCGCAGGCCAGCGCGAGATCGACCTCAATCTTCACGTCGGCTCCCGGCTGCCTGCCTACTGCACGTCGATGGGGAAGGCGCTGCTCGCGTTCCTGCCGGACGCCGAGCGGGACGCGGCGCTCGCGGGAGTGGAGTTCACCCAGCGGGGCCCGAACACGCTGACGGGGAAGGCGGCGCTCGTCGCCGAGCTCGCGCGGGTGCGAGCCGCAGGGTTTGCCGTCAACGACGAGGAGCTCGCGTACGGGCTGCGGTCGATCGCCGCTCCCGTGCGCTCGCAGATGGGTGAGCCGGTCGCGGCGATCAACATCGCCGTCCATCGCTCGATGGTCTCGCTCGCGGATCTCGTCGCGCGCCTCGCGCCCCCGCTGCTCCGGACGGCGGCCGAGATCTCGGCGCGAAGCGGCTACCGCGCCTGATCGGTCACCCGGGGGCCCACCCGTCGACGTGCGAGAATCCCGTGCTTGGCCCAGCGTACGAGCCCACCCTTCCGCGCCGACCACGTCGGCAGCCTGCTGCGACCTCCCGCCCTGCTCCGGGCGCGGGCAGAGCTCGCGGAGGGCCGCATCGACGCCGCGGCCCTGCGCGCGGTCGAGGACGATGCCGTCCGCGAGCTCGTCCGGATGCAGGAGGACGTGGGCCTGAGATCGGCGACCGACGGCGAGCTGCGCCGCAGCTCCTGGCACATGGACTTCATCTACGCCCTCGACGGAATCAGCAAGGCGCCGGGTGAGATCACCGTCGAGTTCTTCAACGAGGACGGGAAGATCGAGTTCACCCCGGCGGCGATCCACGTCGACGGCAGGCTCGGCCTGTCGAGCACGATCTTCGGCGACGACTTTCGCTTCCTCGCCGAGACGGTCAGGTCCGCGACGCCCAAGTTGACGATCCCGTCGCCGAGCATGGTCCACTACCGGGGCGGACGCGCATCGATCGACCCCGCCGTCTATCCCGAGCTCGATGCCTTCTGGGCCGACCTGACCGCCGCCTACGCAGAGGAGGTGCGACGGCTCGGCGAGCTCGGCTGCACCTACCTCCAGTTCGACGACACCAGCCTCGCCTACCTCAACGACCCGCATCAGCGAGAGTACGTCGCGTCGATCGGGGGCGACCCCGACCGCCAGCACGTCGAGTACATCCGCCACATGAACGAGGCGCTGGCCGGGCGCCCGCCGGGCATGGCGGCGACGACGCACCTCTGCCGGGGCAACTTCCGCTCCTCCTGGGCCGCCTCGGGAGGCTACGACTTCGTCGCGGAGGCGCTGTTCAACGAGCTCGATGTGGACGGCTTCTTCCTCGAGTGGGACGACGAGCGCTCGGGGAGCTTCGAGCCCCTCCGCTTCGTCCCCCCGGGCAAGCAGGTCGTCCTCGGCCTGGTCACGACGAAGCACGGCGCGCTCGAGAGCCGCGAGGAGCTGAAGCGGCGGATCGAGGAGGCGAGCCGGTTCGTCGACGTCGACCAGCTCTGCCTCTCGCCGCAATGCGGGTTCTCCTCGACGGTCGAGGGCAACCTGCTCAGCCAGGACGACCAGACGGCGAAGCTGCGGCTGATCGTCGAGGTCGCCGACGAGGTGTGGGGGTGAGGTTCCTCCACCCTGCTCCTGCGCCTCGGAGCCCAGTCAGATGTCGCAAGACCGGCTCGAGTGCTACGTGTCGTCCGCCGGCCCGGGATGGCCGTCCTCGGGTGCGGGCAGCTGCAACGTTGCGGCGCCCTCGGCCTTCCGCACGACGCCCATCTCGCCCCCGGCCGTCCCGAGCTGCTCGGGGCTGATCTTCGCTCTCGGCGTGATCCAGCCGAGCAGCCCCCGCCGTGCGCGGTACTGCACGACGTTGCCGTGCTCGTCGAGGCGGATCTGCACCACCTTGCCCAGCTTCCGCCCCTGCGAATCGATCAGCGGATGGCCCCGGAAGTGGAGCCCCTTGACGAGCAGGGCGAGTGCCTGCTCGTCGGTGGCGGCGATCCGCAGTGAGTCGACGGAATCAATCGCGAGGGTATCGGTGTCGAACGACCGCACGGCCGAAGCGGGGGCGAACAGCGTCGAATCGGGCACGTGCCCGCGGGCCAGCACGACGAGCGAGGCGACGTGGCGCTCCGGGTCGATCAGGATGTCCGTCGGCCTGCCCAGGTTACGACCCTCGTCGATCGTGACGACGTCGCGCTTGAGACAGCTACTCAGCTTGATCGCCACACGCGCCTCCAGGGTCGAGACCGGGATCGTAGCTCGCCCACCATCGAGAGGCCACGAGCCTGCTCGCCGCCCACCGGCTCGACGACGGTGCGATGCGCCGGTGCTCCGACCACGAGCGCATCCGTCCGGACGTTCGGTCTGCCGTCCGGCGAGTGGCTCCGCGTTCGTGGCAAGGTCGCAGGGAGCCCGGAGAGCCGACGCTATCGGGGCGACTCAGGACGCAAGCACGGGCGGCGGAACGCCGCCGGGCGCAGGCCACAATTCCGGACGGATGCACTAGCATGGCCGCGATGCCCGCGCCCGTGATCTGCATCTCCCACGCCGAAGGAGCGGGCGGGCAGGAGATCGGACGGCTGCTCGCCGAGCGCACCGGTCGCCGCTACGTGGACGACGGGATCGTCGTCGCGGCGGCGCGCGCACAGGGGCTCTACCCCGAGGCGGTCTCCCTGGCCGAGTCGCGCGGGGCGGGCCGCCGGCTCGAGGTCGACTTCAACCGCTTCGAGCGCACCGAGACGCTGCGCGAGCTGATCCGCGAGGCCGTCTCGACGACCGCCGACGAGGGAAACGCGGTGATCGTCGCCCACGCAGCCTCGTACGCGCTCTCCGATCGCGAGGGGGTGCTGCGGGTGCTCGTGATCGCCTCGACCGACACCCGCATCGGGCGGATCGCCGGGACGGACGACAGCGACGAGAAGGCGGCAGCAAAGGTGCTCAAGGAGTCCGACAAGGGCCGGGCCGCGTACCTGAAACACTTCTACGGGATCGCGCACGAGCTGCCCACCCAGTACGACCTCGTGCTCAACACCGACAGGCTGACCACCGAAGCGGCGGTCAGCGCCATCGTCGCCGCGGCCGCCTAATGGTTTGACCGGCAACGTTGCCCGGTTTCTGGGTCGCGGGCCGGAGACCCGGCGAACGTTGCCGGTCAGACCACCAGAGACGGCGCTCAGCCGGCGCGGCGCTCGGCCTCGGCCAGCTGCCGGGCGAGCGTCTGCAGCAGCTTCCAGGCGATCGAGGCATTCGCCTCGACGATCGCGTGGAAGTCCCAGACCGTCATGCCGTAACAGAGGAGATCGGTGGTGGCCGTGATCGTGGCCGTGCGCGGGGCGTCGGCGATCAGGGCAATCTCGCCGAAGTGGTCGCGCGGCCCGAGCGTCCTCACCTCTCGACCGCCGACGGCGACCATTGCGGTGCCCGACTCGATCACGAAGAAGCCGACGCCTGCCTTCCCCTCCTGCACGACGGTGCTGCCGGCGTCGAACAGCCGGTCCTTGAGCGAGTCCGCCACCGCCTTGAGCTCACGCTTGTCGAGGCCGGAGAAGAGGGGGATGCCCTGGATCAACTCGATCGGCGCTGTCGCCACGCGCGAGAGCATACTCCTTTGGAGCTCGTCCCAAGATGAAGCCTTGAGTCGTTCTGAGGCGAGCTCTCAGACGGTGCGTACAAGCCCGTCGCGAGCGTACGCCAGATCGCCCGGCGCCTCGAGCTCGACCGGCCTGTGGGTGATCAGAAGGTCCTTCGCACCCGACGCCGCGCACGCCTGGCGGGCCTCGTCGAGCGACAGATGGCCGCGCGGCTCACCGTCGAGCTCGCCGGAGAGAAGGGTCGCCTCGCAGAGGAAGAGATCGGCGCCGGCGGCGACCGAGACGAGAGCCGCGGCCGGGCCCGAGTCCCCCGAGTAGGCGAGGGTGCGTCCCGCTTCCGTCACCCGGAGCGCATGCGCGTCGAGCCGGTAGTGCGGTACCACGGTCGCGGTGATGCCGAACCCGCCGGCGGCGAAGACGACGCCCGGCGCGTACTCGTGCAGCTCGAAGACCCGCTCGAACATGTCGGGAAAGCCGAGCAGGCTGCCGAAATGCTCCAGTCGCGCCTCGCCGCCGGGCGGCACCCAGAGCTCCGGCTTGCGGAGCGCCTCGCCCGTCCCCGCGAGGTAGAGGGCGCCCCAGACCCACGGGACGAGATCGCCCCAGTGATCGAGATGGAAATGGGTGATCACGACCGCGTCGGGGTCCGGCCAGCCGTTCGCGGTCCGCAGCCGTGCCAGCACGCCGGGCCCGCAATCGAGCAGCACCGCCCCACTGCCGTTCTCTACCAGGTACCCCGACTGGGCACCACCCGGGTTGGGCCACGCCGGGGAGCAGCCGACGACGGTGAGCCTCATCGCACCATCGTCGCAGTTGCGCGACCGGGAGCGAGCCCGAACCACGGGAACGCCGGCTCGGGGGCTGCGTTCTGGTCTGGTGGACCTCGTAGATCGAAGTCGATGCAGGCCGGGTTCGGAGACCTGCAGTGGGTGGCCCGGCTGGCGGCCCGAAACGCACGCGGTCGGGATGATCTTTCGGCTCTCGGCGCCCTCCAGCCCGCACCTCAGGCTTCCGACCGCCTGCGCCGGCCTCGGCCCCAGACAAGAAGAACGGCCGCGAAGCGGCCGCAAGTGCGGCCTCGCACGCCCGTATCTCAGGTCAAAGGTTACGAGAGACCGCACTAGACTCTCCCTGTGATCTCTTGCCCGGCGTGCGGAGGCGAGAACCCGCCACAATTCAAGTTCTGCGGCTCCTGCGGAGGCCCGCTCGCCCCGGCCGAGCCGGCTCCCCCGCCGCGCGAGACACGCCGGTCGGTGACGATCGTCTTCTCCGACCTGAAAGGCTCGACGAGCCTCGGCGAGCGTCTCGACTCCGAGTCCCTGCGCGAGGTCATGGCCCGCTACTTCAAGGAGATGAGCGGCGCGCTCGAGCTCCACGGCGGCACCGTGGAGAAGTACATCGGCGACGCGATCATGGCCGTGTTCGGCATGCCGGTGGCCCACGAGGACGACGCGCTTCGCGCGGTGCGGGCCGCACTCGAGATGAAGGCCCGCCTGGAGGTGCTGAACGTCGAGCTCGAAGCGCACTGGGGCGTCACGCTCGCCAACCGGACCGGCGTGAACACGGGACCGGTGATCGCCTCGGCCGACGCCAACGCCCGGCAGCAGATCGTCACCGGAGACACGGTCAACGTCGCGGCCCGGCTCGAGCAGGCGGCGCCGGAATACGAGGTGCTGATCGGGGAGGCGACCTACAGGCTCGTGCGGGAATCGGTCGAGGTCGAGGCGGTCGAGCCGCTCGAGCTGAAGGGAAAGTCCGAGCGCGTGCCCGCCTACCGGCTGCTCGGGGCCTCCGAGATCGGCAGCCCGCCGAGACGCCACGACCTGCCGCTCGTGGGACGCGCGCGTGAGCTCGGCGTGCTCACCGGGGCGCTGGAGTCGGCGATTGCGGGCCCTTCCTGCCGGTTCGTGACGCTCCTTGCCGAAGCCGGCACCGGCAAGTCGCGGCTGATCGAGGAGGTGATGGCCGTCGCAGCCGATCGAGGCGGCCTCGCCCTGCGCGGGAGATGCCTCCCGTACGGCAGCGGGATCACGTTCTGGCCGCTTGTCGAGATGGTCGGACAGGCTGCGGGGATCGCACAGGACGACTCCGCCGATGTCGCCTGCACGAAGATCGCGACGCTTGTCGACGACGGCGAGGTCGTCGAGCGCATCGCCGCTGCCGTCGGCCTGTCGAACGCGGACTTCTCACTCGACGAGCTCTTCTGGGCAACGCGCAAGCTGTTCGAGAGCCTCGCGCGCCGGCAGCCCCTGGTCGCGGTCTTCGAGGATGTCCACTGGGCCGAGAGCGCCCTCCTCGACCTCCTTTCCAACCTCGGCTCGACCGCCGCCGGCGCTCCACTGCTCGTGCTCTGCGCCGCCCGGCACGAGCTTCGCGAGCGGCAGCCCGAGTGGCCGGCCGTCGCGGGCGCCTCCGAGCTTCCGCTCGGCCCGCTCGAGGCCGGCGACGTCGACCGCCTCGTTGAGCACCTCCTCGGCGGTGCGCTCCCCGGGGACGTCCTCGCAGAGATCGGCCGCGCGTCGGAGGGCAACCCGCTGTTCGTCGAGCAGCTCGTCTCGATGTTCGTCGAGGAGGGCGCCCTGCGGCGCGAAGGGGAAGCGTGGGTCGCAGGCCGGGACTTCTCGGCCGGAGTCGGCGTGCCCGCGTCGATCGAGGCGCTCCTGGCCGCACGGCTCGACCTCCTCCCCCCACCGAACTGGTCGTCGTCGAGTCGGCATCCGTGATCGGGCTCGTCTTCGCACGGGAGCCGGTCGAGGAGCTCGTCCCCGCCACGGCGGTCGCAGAGCAGCTCGCCACGCTCGAGGCGAAGCAGCTCGTGCGGCGCACGGACGACGACGAGTACGACACGGAGACGTTCCGCTTCCACCACATCCTGATCCGTGACTCGGCCTACAACCGGCTGCCGAAGCGCACCCGGTCCGGCCTGCACGCGCGCTTTGCCGACTGGGCCGAGCGCGTCAACCGGGAGCGCGACCGCGAGCTCGAGTTCCAGGAGATCGTCGGCTACCACCTCGAGCAGGCGCAGCGCTACCTCGCCGAGCTGGCGCCGCTCGACGACGAGGGCAGGGAGCTCGGGCGGCGCGCCGCCGCCCAGCTCGCACCGGCCGGCCGGCGAGCCTTCGGGCGCAGCGACATGTCGGCGGCCGCCAATCTGCTCGGGCGCGCGGTCATGCTGCTTCCGGAAGGGTCGCGGAAACGGCTCGAGCTGCTCCCCGAGCTCGGCGAGGCTCTCATGGAGAGCGGCGACTTCACGCAAGCGCAGAGCCGCCTCGACGAGGCTGTGAGGGGCGCCGCGGCGCTCGGCGACACGACGCTGGAGGCGGACGCGACCCTGACGCGGCTTCTCGTCGCCCACTATTCGGTCGACGATCTCGACGTCTGGCGGGCCGATGTGCAGCGGGAGGCCGACCGCCTGATCCCGCTGCTCGGAGACGAAGGCGCAGCCTCGGTCCTCGCCAAGGCGTGGCGCATGGTCGCCTTCGTCCACGGCACCGTCTGCCGCTGGGAGGACACCGCCAACGCGCTCGAGCGCGCGATCGGCAGCGCCCGGGTCGCCGGGGACGTCCGGCAGCTCGCACGCCTCTCGGCGTCGTACGTGATGGCGCTGAGCGAGGGGCCGACTCCCGCGCCCGAGGCGATCGAGCGCGCGGAGGAGGTGCTGGGCTACGGCCTGGTCGACCGGCAGGCCGAGGCGATCGCACTGCTGGCGCTGGCGCCGCTGCACGCGATGTCCGGGGACTTCGACCGGGCGCGGGAGCTCACCGCCCGCAGCGGCGAGCTCCTGCGCGATCTGGGCGCCACCGTCCTCGCCTCGCGCACCTCGGATGTCTCGTCGCGGATCGAGCTGATGGCGGGCGACCCCCGGACAGCCGAGGCGAAGTTACGTGCCGATTACGAGGCGCTCACGGCGATGGACGAGCGGTACTTCCTCCCCAACATCACCGCGCTCCTCGCCAAGACCCTCTACGAGCTCGAGAGGGCGGACGAGGCCGAGGAGGTTGCCGCCGCGGCGGCGGCGATCGCGAGCCCGGACGACGTCGAGGCCCAGGCCCTGCTTCGCTCGGTGCAGGCGCGCCTGCTCGCGGCGCGCGGACGGGGCGCAGAAGCACACGGGCTCGCACGCGAGGCGCTCGACCTGATCCGCGACACCGACGCCCCGGTTCTGCGTGCCGACACACTCGTCGACGTGTCGAGGGTGCTGGACGACAGCGACGGAGAACGGCGCGCGGCGCTCGAGGAGGCCCGATCCCTCTACGAGCGGAAGCGGCATCTCGTCGGCCTCGCCCGCGTCGACGCGGAGCTCGCCCGGCCCACCGGTGGGACGCAAACGCGGCCCGGGTCAGGTGAAGAGCGCGCCCGTCAGCCGATATAGCGGGGATCGCCGAACCCTGCGCCCTGGACGAGCAGCGTGATCGTCCCCTGGTCGAAGTCCCCGTTGGTATCGGATGCCACGACGCTGATGATGCACGACCGCCAACCTTGCGGGAACGTCGGACCGGGCTTGCAACGCGGAACCACGTACTTCTTGCTCGGATCCTTCAGATCCACCCGCCAGAGTGGATTCGGGTTGTCGAAACTCGGCCTCGCATTCGGCGGCAGGTTGTCGATCATGGCCTCGTCGGGAAGGGTCTCGTTCGCGAACGTCAGCTTGACGATCGCGGGCCTCTTGAGCTTCGGCAGGTCGACGCTCGCGTAGTTCGTGTGGTAGCCGCCGCTGGCGGGCTTGGGTGCGACGCTGACCGAGAGCGGCGTGCACGGCAGCCTCAGCGACGGGTCGGCGACCGGCGGAGACGGCAGCTCGGTCGTCTGGGCGTCCAGCGTCGCGACCAGCGTCTGCGGGAGCTTCCGGCAGCTTCCCCTCCACGCGTGGTCGTTCGAGGCGAGCACCTTCGCCGAGGCCGACGTGAAGATGGGCTGCGGCCGGCCGTTGCCGACGCGGAGCGAGAACGCGACGTTGATCTTCCGTGCGCTCGTGAGGTGCCGAACGACCATCACCGACACCAGTGCCCTGGCCGTCCCGCCGCTGCCGACGTCGCCGAACGAGCAGGCGACCACGTTCGCCGACTTCCTGGAGCCCGGGCAGGCCGGCGCCTTGATGTCGGTCAGGGTGGATGGAAACCTGAGCGTGACAACAACGTTCGTGAGCGTGGAGGCGCCGGTGTTCTTGAACGAGACGACCGCCAGCGCCGGCTGCCCGGCGGAGACCGCGCCCGGCACGAGCTGGACCGTGAGCGTCGCGCTCGGCGCCGCCCCGCCGGACGCCGTCAGCGCAAGCGCGGTCGCGAGCACAGACGTGAACGCAGCGATCCGGATGCGCACTCTGGCTCCCACGAACATCACAACCCCGCCCTCTCCTCGAGTGTTTCGGTCAGAGCCGCACGAACGACGACGATCCCTGGACCTATCCCCATGCTCATTATATGTGGCACATGCGGGAAAAAAGCAACGCCTCCCGCTGCCGGTCGCTGGAACGGCGCGCCGGCGCGGGACCCGGGCCGGCTGGGCGGCTCGTCTGGCTACTTCCCCCGGATAAACGCTCTCTGAGAGACGGAACCGTGTAGCCGGGGGAAGTAGCTGGGGTTTGGACTTTGTCTTTCGAATGACCACGAGCCCGCATGGATACACGAGTTCCAAGAGCAGAGTCAAAGTCGAGCTACTTCCCCCGAACAGCGGCTACGACCTGCCGACAACGTTGATCCGGGGGAAGTGGCTAGGGTGACTTCGATGGCCGGAGCGACGACGCGCAAGCAGCCCGCCGACGGCGTGGATCCGCGGCTCGACAACCGAGACTACGACGCGCTGATCGTCGTCTCGTTCGGCGGCCCCGAAGGCATGGACGACGTCATCCCGTTCCTCGAGAACGTGACCCGCGGACGCAACATCCCCCGTGAGCGGCTCGAGGAGGTCGGCCATCACTACGCGCTGTTCGGCGGCGTCAGCCCGATCAACCGGCAGAACCGCGAGCTGGTCGCGGCGCTCGAGGTCGAGCTCGCAGCGCACGGGATCGACCTGCCGGTCTACTTCGGAAACCGCAACTGGGAGCCGTACCTCGCAGACACCCTGGCCGAGATGCGGGCCGCGGGCAGCCGGCGGGCACTTGCGTTCTTCACCTCGGCGTTCAGCTCGTACTCGGGCTGCCGCCAGTACCGCGAGAACATCCACGAGGCCCAGCTCGCGGTCGGGCCGGACGCGCCCGAGGTGCTGAAGCTGCGCACCTTCTACAACCACCCCGGCTTCGTCGAGGCCAACGCCGACCGGGTGCGAGAGGCACTCGCGCGGGTGCCGGCGGAGCGCCGCGCCTCGACACCGGTCGTGTTCACGGCACACAGCATCCCGACTGCGATGGCGGAGCAATGCCGTTATGCCGACCAGCTCGCCGAGACCTCGCGGCTCGTCGCCGAGGCCGCCGGCGCGGCGTCGTACTCGATCGTCTACCAGAGCCGCAGCGGCTCACCCCACGTTCCCTGGCTCGAGCCTGACGTCTGCGACCATCTGCGCGAGCTCCGCGCACGAGGCGTCAACGACGTCGTCGTCTCGCCGGTCGGCTTCGTCTCGGATCACGTCGAGGTGCTCTACGACCTGGACGTCGAGGCGGTCGAGGTGGGCCGCGAGATCGGTCTCGAGATCGTGCGCGCCGGCACCGCAGGCACCCACGCGGCGTTCGTGTCGATGATCCGGGAGCTGATCCAGGAGCGCCTCGACCCCGCCGTCGCGAAGCGGGTGAGCGGACGCTTCGGCCCGAACCCGGACGTCTGCCCGAACAATTGCTGCCTGCCCGGCTCGGGGGCGCCCTCCCCCTGGGCCACCGCACTCGACGAGCCCGCCGCAAGCCGGGACCAGTACTGACTCCTTTCCCCCGGATAAACGTGGTCGGCAACTCGTCGCGGTTTCGAGCTTCCGGCCGACTTTTTCCGGGGGAAGTCGAGACGTGTGCCACGGGTGGAAGGCCGGCGAAGCCTGAAGATCATCCCGGCCGCGCCGCGGCCGGTGAGTGCGGCGTCGCGGGAGGCGAGTTTCAGGTGAAACGTTGCGAGACGCCGCACTAGACGACAGAGTGCCGCCGCGCTGCGGCGAGGCGCGGGACGACCGCGGGCAGGTCGCGCCGGGCGCGACGCACCGCGTCGCGGAGGCAATCTGCCGCGCCTTCGTGCACACCCGCACCGTGCCCGCAGAGGATGTGCTCAGGCTCGAACCGGAGGAGGGCCACCGGCGGACGGAAGACGCGCAGCACGGGGTTCACTCCGAGCGCGCGACCCGGAGCGCAGTAGTACCGCACGGTTCCCACCGCCTCGCCGACGATCAGGGTTCGCCGGTCCTGCCACCAGAGCGCGGTCTCGCTCCAGCCGAGCGGGCCGGGCACCCTGACCGCTGCGAACGGCGAGCCGGGAACACGCTCGGGCGTGATCAGATGCGGAACGGCGAGGCGCGCCGCGACCGCGGTGCAGTCGCGCACGTGCCGGTCGAGCAGCTGCAGCACCCCGCACGGCTTCCCGACTGAGCGGACACGCTCGTCCAGCCCGGGGAAATCGACCGGATCGACGAGCCAGACACCCCGATCGGTCACGAGCGCGTGGGAGGTGCGGCCCATCCAGGCGGGCTCGGCGGAGATCCAGCCGAAACCGCCCCGGCTCTCGTCGCAGAAGGTCACCCGCTTGCCATGCTCACCCGAAACCGGCCGCTCGCTCATCCCGGCGTTGGACGACCCTCATCCGCGCTCTGCACCATCGGCATGCCGCCTCGCCTCCCGGCTGACGAGGCCAGGGTAACCGGACGGGATGCACAACCGGGCGGGATGCCGGCCCCGGGGGCCCGCAGAGAGCTTCATCGTCGAGACGATGCAGGCCGTTGCGGAAAAACCGCATCTCCCGTCCGTACGGCCGCCGATTCCGATTACCCTCGGCGGACAGAGACTCGTCGCGAAGCCACCCGGAGGTCGCACCATGAACGAGAAGCTCGACGGGCCGAGCGAGCCCGCCGCCGGGCCCGGCGGAGGAGCGGTCGACGTGATCCTGAGGGACGGAGGGACGCTGCGGCTTCGTCCGCCGACCGAGGCGGACGCCGACGGGCTCGTCGCGTTCTTCACCGAGCTGTCGGATCAGAGCCTGTTCCTGCGCTTCCACGGCTTTCGCCCGGTCGACCGTGACCTGGTCGAGCCGTTCCTGCGCCCCGACTGGACCGAGCGCGGCGCACTCGTCGGCGGCCTCGCCGACCCGGGCGAGGAGGAGCGCATCGTCGCGATTGCGAGCTATGCCCGGCTCGGCCGGGGCCACAGCGCCGAGATGGCGTTCGCGGTCGCGGACGCGGAGCAGGGTCGAGGGATCGGCACACGCCTGCTCGAGCAGCTCGCCGGCCGGGCCCGTGAGGCCGACATCTCGCAGTTCGTGGCGGAGGTGATGGCCTCGAACGCCGCCGCGCTCTCCGTCTTCGGCGGTGCCGGGTTCGAGCTCGCGCGTGAGCTCGAAGGTGGCGAGATCGAGCTCCGCTTCCCCCTCGCGCCGACCGGCACGTTCGATGCCCGCGTGGAGGAACGCGATCACAACGCGGTCGTCGCCTCCCTGCGCCCGTTCTTCGAGCCGGCCGCAGTCGCGGTGATCGGCGCGTCGCGCCGGCGCGGCTCGATCGGCGGCGAGCTCTTCCGCAACATCCTCACGGCGGATTTCACAGGAGCGAGCTATCCCGTCAACCTGAAGGGCGAGGCGGTCGCCGGCGTCCGCGCCTACCGCTCCCTCGACGAGATCCCGGACCCCGTCGACCTGGCCGTGATCTGCCTGCCCGCGGAGCAGGTCTTCGAGGCGGCTTCGGCCGCGCTTCGCACCGGAGTACGGGCGCTCTGCGTGATCTCGGCCGGATTCGCCGAGACCGGCGTCGAAGGAAGCGCACGCCAGGAGCGCCTGCTCGCGCTCGTTCGCGCCCACGGCGCCCGGCTCGTCGGGCCGAACTGCCTCGGCATCGCGGTTCCCGGGTGCGGGCTCAACGCGACCTTCGCACCACGAGCGCTGCCGGCCGGCCGGATCGGCTTCTCCTCCCAGAGCGGAGCGCTCGGCCTCGCGCTGCTCGAGAAGGCGGCGGAGCGCTCGCTCGGCTTCTCGTCGTTCGTCTCGATCGGCAACAAGGCGGACGTCTCGTCGAACGACCTGCTCGAATGGTGGCTGGACGACGACGGCACGGATCTCGCGCTCCTCTACCTCGAGTCCTTCGGCAATCCGCGCGCGTTCGCCCGGGTTGCGCGGCGAGTGGCCCGCCGGAAACCGATTCTCGCGCTGAAAGCGGGCTCGACCTCGGCGGGATCGCGGGCCGCGAGCTCCCACACGGCGGCCCTGGCGAGCTCGGACACGGCGGTCGACGCCCTCTTCCACCAGGCCGGCGTGCTGCGCGCGAGAACGCTCGAGGAGCTCGTCGACGCGGCGGCGCTCCTGTCGAGCCAGCCGTTGCCGGCGGGGCCCCGCGTCGGCGTGATCACCAACGCGGGCGGGCTCGGGATCCTCTGCGCCGATGCCTGCGAGACCGCAGGCCTCGAGCTGCCCGAGCTGACCGAGCAGACCAGGTCGACCCTGGCCGCGGCGGTCCCGGGCGAGGCCAGCCTCACCAATCCCGTCGATCTGCTCGGCTCGGCGACCGGCCCGACCTACGAGGCGGTGATCCCGCACGTGCTGGCCGATCCGAACATCGACGCGCTGATCGTGATCTTCGTGCCGCCGGTCGTTGCCGGCGCCGACGAGGTCGCGGCCGCGATCCGGCGCGCAGTGGAGCCGCTCGAGCGGGCGAAGCCGGTGATCGCCGTCGTCGTCAGCGCAGAGGGAACGCCCGCCGACCTGCGCGGTCCGGGGTCGCCGGTCGTCGCGCTCCCCTATCCCGAGTCCGCCGCCCGCGCGCTCGCGTTCGCCGCCGCGCGCTCCAGGTGGCTGCAGCAGGCGCCGGGCCCGGTTCCGGCGATCGGCGGGATCGACGCGGCTGCGGCCCGCAGCGTGATCGAGAGGTCGCTGACGGAGTCGGCCGATGCCTGGCTCACGCCGGCTGCGGTACGAGAGCTGCTCGACGCCTACGGCATCCCGCTCGTCGCCGAGCGGCAGGCCGCCACGGCGGATGAGGCGGTTGCCGCGGCGGCGGAGCTCGGCTTCCCCGCCGTCGTGAAGACGGCCGAGCCCGGTGCGCACAAGACCGAGATCGGCGGGGTCGCTCTCGATCTCCGCGACGAGGGACAGGTTCGAGCTGCGGTCGAGCAGATCGGGCCGCCCGTGATCGTCCAGCCGTTTCTGCGCGGCGGAACCGAGCTCCTCGCAGGCGCATTCCAGGACCCGGTCTTCGGCCCGCTCGTCGCCTTCGGGCCGGGAGGCGCCTACGCGGAGCTGATCGGCGAAGCCGGCTTCCGCCTCGCGCCGCTGACGGCGGTCGACGCCGCCGAGCTCGCGCTCGGCGGCAAGGCAGGACGACTCGTCGCCGGGTTCAGAGGCGCGCCGCCGGCCGATCGCGACGCCCTCGTCGACCTGATTCTCCGGCTCGGCCGCCTGGCCGACGAAGTGCCCGAAGTCGCCGAGCTCGACCTGAACCCGGTGCTCGCCGGCCCCGACGGATGCGTTGCGGTCGATGCCCGGGTTCGCGTCCGTGCACGCACCCCCGAGCGGCGCCTCAAGAGCTGGTGAGGCAGCGGCGGCGGGCGACCCGGCGCGACCGACACCCACAGGCAGGTCGGAAGCGGCCGGCGAAGGCGGAGCCGCCGGCTCCCGCCCCGGGTCGGCGAGCTACACTCGAGGGGCGCGCGGAGGCTACGCGAAAGCCGTTGAGGCTCGGACTCTTCCTCTCCGACTTACCCGGACCGTTGAGTTCACCGGACGGGCCGTCGGCGCCGTCGTCGAAGTCGAGGAGAGGACGATCCGATGTACGTGACCATTCGCCGGTACGAGGGCGTCGACACCGCGCGCTCGGACGAGATCGCGGCCAGGGTCGGCGAGAGCCTGCTGCCGAGCCTGCGCGCGTTGCCCGGGTTCGCGGGGTACTCCCTGATCGACTGCGGCGAAGGAGTGATCGCCTCGATCGGGCTCTTCGATCACGCAAATCAGGCGCACGAGTCGACCCGGGTGGCGGCGAGATGGATCCGCGAGCAGGATCTGATCTCCGCGATCCCGAACGCGCCGGCGCTCACAGCCGGAGACGTGGTCGTGGCTACGGTCGCCGAGACGGCCGTCCAGGCCTGATCATGATCGAGCCGCCGCGCAAGCGTGGCCCGTTCGACCCGCGGTGGTCCGGCACCCGCAGCCACAGGCATCTCCGCCTCGTTCCCATGCCGGACCCGGCCGCCGCAGAAACGTCGGTCGCGGTCGCGGGCGAGACGGACCACGGATTCACCGACGTCACGTACCTGCCCGCGTTCATGCCGATCACCGACGAGTACGATCGCCACGAACGGGAGGACCGGGATGCGACGACGACCGAAGACGCTCGGGGAACCGGGCCGCACCGGGAGGAGGAGCCCGAAGGGCGACGAGACGGGGAGGATGTCCGATGGCAGGTAGCGGCCGTGCTCCCGGTGCCGCGACTCTGAGGGCTTTACGGCGTTGACGGGACGCCCGACCACCGATCGGAAGAGCCCGCGGAAGGCTCTGCACACGGCGATCGTGTCGACGTATCCGCCACGCGCCTGTGGCATCGGCGCGTTCGCCGCGGATGTGCGCGCCGCGCTGCTGGGGCTCGACGGGGTCGAACGGGTCGAGCAGGTCGTCGTCGTCGACGAGCCGTCACGGCCGCAGCGGCCGGGCCTGCTGGTAACCGTCACCCAGGGTGTGCGCGGCGACTACGTGCGGGCGGCGAGAATCCTCGGCCGCCTGGACGTCGAGGTCGTGCTCCTCCAGCACGAGTACGGGATCTTCGGCGGCGAGGACGGCGACTACGTGCTGTCGCTCGCCGAGGCTCTGTCACAGCCCCTCGTCGTGACCCTCCACACGGTGCTCTCCTCGCCCTCACCCCACCAGGCCGACGTGCTGGCGGCGCTCTGCGGTCACGCGGAGCTGGTGATCGTGATGACGGAGACGGCGATGAGGCTGCTGGTCGAGAGCGGCGCGTGCGCCGAGGAGAAGGTCCGGATCGTGCCGCACGGCGCACCGACGATTCTCGCGCGGCGCGCGGCCGAGCATGCAGCCGCGGCGAGCTCCGGCGAGGCGGATCCGGCCGAGCACGGAGACGGGCGCTTCCAGCTCTCGACGTTCGGCCTGCTCTCGGCCGGAAAGGGGATCGAGACGGCGATCGCCGCGATGCCGGCGATTCTCGCGCGTCACCCCGAGGCGATCTACGTGGTCGCGGGCCGGACGCATCCTGACGTGGAGAAGCGCGAAGGCGAGCAGTACCGATTGACGCTCGAGCGCGCCGTGGTCGACCTCGATCTCGACGGCCACGTCGAGTTCGACGATCGTTACCTTCCGGTCGACGCGATCGCAGACCTGCTCGCCGAGACGGACCTGTTCGTGACGCCGTACCGGGAGAAGGAGCAGATCTCCTCGGGCGCGCTCAGCTTCGGGATCGCGGCTGGCTGCGCCGTCGTCTCGACTCCGTACTGGTACGCGCAAGATCTGCTCTCGTCGGGCGCCGGCGAGATCGTGCCGTTCGCGAATCCGGACGCGCTTGCCGAGGCCGTCTGCCGCTACATCGAGGAGCCGGAACGGCTCGCCGACGCCCGGGCCGAGGCACGCCGGATCGGCGCCAGGCTTGGCTGGCCTTCCGTCGCGGAGGCGACCGAAGCGGTGTTGCGCGAGGCCGCCGAGCGGACGCCGCGCCGGCGGGCGGCCCCGGCCGTCGACCCTCAGCTCGTCAGCATCCGCACCGATCATCTCCGCACGCTCGTCGACGACGCGGGCATCGTCCAGCATGCGAACGGCGTGATCCCGAACCGCGCCAGCGGGTACTGCGTCGACGACGTCGCCCGGCTCGCCGTGGTGGCGCTGGAGCTTGCCCGGCGAGGCGACGAGCAGCTCTGGACGACGACTGTCCACCGCTCGCTTGCGTTCCTGCATGACGCAACCGACCCGAACGCGGGCATGCGCAATTTCATGGGGTACGACCGGTGCTGGCTGGACGAGCCGCATCTCGGGGATCACGTCGGGCGCACCGTCTGGACGCTCGGCGAGATCCTCTCGACCGCTTGGGTGCCGGCCGTCGTCGGCCCGGCCAGCCGGCTGCTCGACTCGGTGGCCGGGACACTCGCCGCGGAGTCGTCCCTCCGCACCGGCGCCTATGCCACGCTCGGGCTCGCGCGTCTCGATGCCGACCGGCTCGCGCCACACCTCCGGGAGCTGCTCGAGCGCTCGGTCGGCAGGCTCGAGGCCGGCTTCCGCGCCTGCGCGTCCGCCTCCTGGCTCTGGTTCGAGGACCGGCTCACCTACGACAACGCCCGCCTTCCGCATGCGCTGATCGCAGGCGGAACGGCGCTCGGCCGTGATGACCTCGTCGAGACGGGGCTCGAGGCACTTCGCTGGCTCGGCGACCAGTCCGGGCTCGCGGACGGGATGCTCCGGCTGACCGGGCACCACGGACGTCATCGGGACGAGCCGGCCCCCGGCGGCGGTGACGAGCAGCCGCTCGATGCGTCCGCGTTCGTCGAGGCCGAACTGGCCGCGCACTCGGTCACCGGCGACCCCGAGCACAGCCTACGCGCCCAGCGATCCTTCGACTGGTTTCTCGGCCGGAACCGGCTCGAGCGACCGCTCTACGACTTCGCGACGGGCGGCTGCAGCGACGGCCTCGGCGACGAGACCACGAACGACAACCAGGGGGCCGAATCGACGCTCGCCCTCCATCGCGCCTCGCTCGTGCTCGACGCGGCAGGGCTCAACGCCGTCCCGAGCCGGCGTGCGCTCGAGACGGCGAGGGGGTAACCGGCCCTACCGGTTGCGGTAGACGATCCGGCCGCGGTCGAGGTCGTAGGGCGAGAGCTCGACCTTGACGCGGTCGCCCGGGTTGATGCGAATCCGGTACCGGCGCATCTTCCCGGAGGTGTACCCGAGCGTCTCGTGGCCGTTGTCGAGCCCGATGCGGTACATGCCCGCCCGGAACGCCTCGAGCACCTCTCCCTCGAACTCGATCTTCTCTTCCTTGTCGGCCATCCAGCCTCCTCGAGCGTCGCGGCTAGGCGACGACCTGGACGTTCTGGGCCTCGGGGCCCTTCGCGCCCTCGGCGCCTTCGAACTCGACCTTCGCGCCCTCGGCGAGCGACTTGAAGCCGTCACCCGAGATCGCGCTGTGATGGACGAACAGGTCCTTGCCGCCTTCGTCCGGGGTGATGAAACCGTACCCCTTCGCGTCGTTGAACCACTTGACGATTCCAGTTGACATACCAGTGCCTCCAGCCTTCGAGAACGGGCAGAAGAGGCGCAGGACGCGCAACCGATACTCGCTCGTGTGTCCAGTCACGGTAGCACCCGGGCTCCACCCGGCCGGGCTCCCGGGCCGGGCCGGCGCCGGAAGCTGTGCTACGGTGCCTCCGTCGGCGCCAATCGGGCGCCGTTGGGATTCAGCTTCTCGGTCCTCCTTTTCAGGCGTTTCGAGTCTCTTGCATCCTCGAAACCCGAGTGCGTGCGTTCACGCACCCGAACAAGGAGTCGAACACCGAATGACAACCTCTTTTTCCGCGCTCGGCGTCAGCCCGCCGCTCGTCAAGGCGCTCGCCGCACGCGACATCCACACGCCGTTCGCCGTGCAGGGCCTCGTCCTTCCGGACGCGCTGGCCGGCAAGGACATCCTCGCCGAGGCCCCGACGGGCTCCGGCAAGACGCTCGCCTTCGGCCTGCCCCTGATCCAGCGGACGACGCCCGCTCCGGCCGGTGTCTCCGCGCTGATCCTCGTCCCGACCCGCGAGCTGGCCTCGCAGGTGGTCGAGGAGCTCGCCCCGCTGGCAGCCCTGCGCGGCCTGCGGATCGCAGCCGTCTACGGCGGCACCCCGATCCCGGCGCAGATCAAACGGGCCAAGGCCGCGCACATCCTCGTCGCCACTCCCGGCCGCCTCAACGACCTGCTCGCACGCCGCGCACTCGCGCTCGGCGGCGTCCGCGTGCTGGTGCTCGACGAGGCCGACCGGATGCTCGACATGGGCTTCCGTCCGCAGGTCGACAGGATCCTCCGGGAAGTGCCGGCGAAGCGCCAGACGATGCTGTTCTCGGCGACGATCGGCGACGCGGTCGCCGGGCTCGCCCGTGCGTACACGACCGATCCGCAGCGCTTCCAGGCCGCCGCGCCGCAATCGGCGCGCAGCGGCACGATCGAGCACACCTTCCTCGCCGTCACCGGTGAGGACAAGCTCGCGCGCCTGGTCGCGGAGCTCAACCGCGAGCGCGGCCTGGCGCTCGTGTTCGTGCGCACCAAGCACGGCGCCGACAAGCTGGCGCGGAAGCTGGTCCGCCAGCACGACGTCCCGGCGGCGGCCATGCACGGGAACATGTCCCAGAACGCGCGCGAGCGCGCCCTCGCGCAGTTCCAGTCCGGCCGTGTCTCGACGCTGGTCGCAACGGACGTCGCCGCGCGCGGCCTCGACGTCGACGACATCACGCACGTGATCAACTTCGACCCGCCGCGGGCGGCCGACGACTACGTCCACCGCGTCGGGCGCACGGGCCGTGCCGGGCGCAGCGGCACCGGCGTCACGCTCGTGCTTCCCGAGCAGCAGCACGACGTCGGGCAGCTCGCCGTGCACCTGGGGCACACCGACGCGTTCGACGGGTCCGGCATGACACGGGCCCGCCCCGCACGCCCGGCCGCGACGGCCGGCCGGCGGCGCCGGCGCCGGTACTAGTGCGGCGCCCCGCAAGGTTGCACCTGAGACTCGCCTTCCGCGACGCCGCACTCGCCGGCCGCTCCGCGGCCGGATGATCTTCGGCGTCGCCGACCTTCCATCCGTGGCACACGTCTCGACCGCCCGTGCCCACCCCTGGCTCCCATCACCAAAGCCACAAATCGCACTGGCCGCGAAGCCGCAAGTGCAGCCACCAACCACGTCCGTTTCGGGACGAACGTCACGAGGGGGCCGCACTGGAAGCCGATCGTCTACCGTTGGCGGCGGAGAGCCGTCGCGACGGAGCGCCGGCTTCCGATCGTGAGCAACCGGAGGCACTGGACTGAAGAGTCTCGTCGACCTGCTTGATGGGCACACCCCGGTCGGGCGGCCCGTTGCCGTCCTGATCATCGTCGCCGGCCTGTTCGTGCTCGCCTGGCTCGTGAGCCGGGCCGCCTCCGGTCTGGCCGCTTTCTTCGTCGACCGCAGCGAACGTCGCCGCTCGGGCGAGAAGGTGTCGGACACGGGCGTGATCGCCGGCATCCGCCAGCGGGAGACGGCGATCGCGCTGATCCAGACGAGCATCCGCTACCTCGCGTTCGCGTTCGCCTTCGTGCTCGGGCTGGCGACGATCGCGGGGGCGCAGCGGCTGCAGACGGTGGTCGGGGCGTCGTTCCTCGCGATCGTGATCGGGTTCTCCGCGCAGCGCTTCCTGATGGACGTGATCGCGGGATTGTTGATGTTCTTCGAAGGGTGGTTCCGGATCGGGGACACGATCGCGGTCGACTCCCTCAAGGTGCAGGGGGTCGTCGAGGCGGTTTCGCTGCGTTCGATGACGATCCGCAGCATCACGGGCGAGATCCTGCACGTGCCGAACTCGCAGGTGACGGCACTCCGCCTGATCCCGCGCGGGTACCGGGACGTCGAGTTCGAGTTCTTCACGAGTGAGCTCGAGCCCGGCCGGGCACTCGTCGAGCGCATTTCGAACATCGTCCCGGTCGGGATGACGCGCTTCGTCCAGCGCCCGACGCTGGTCGAGTCCGAGCAGCTCGACGACGACCTCTACCGCATCACCGGGCACTGCGCCGTCGCGGTCGGACGCGAGTGGCTCGTCGAGGACTTCCTGCCGACGCTGCTCAGGGAGCGGGCGGCCGAGGGGCTGCTCGTCCTCGGCCCGATCGTGACCTACGTCGACGACCAGGCCCAGCGGAGCTTCGCCCGCTCGATCGTGACCCGCTCGAAGCGGCGATCCTCGGTCGGCACCGGCGCATCGGGCGACGCCGGCTGAGAGCTCGTCTCGGGAGGACGCTTCGGTCCGGCCTTCGCCTCACGGCAGCCGCCCGAACGTCGCCGGCGCGTCCGACGGCAACCCGACGGGACCGGCGTGGTCTGCCGGGTCGCGCGCTGCCCCTCCCATTGGACCGGCTCTCGGACGGCGAGAGGCCGCGAGCCGCCGTTCGAGCCGGGTGTTGTAGGCGCGGAGCAACCCGAGATGGGTGAGCCAGCCGACCGGACGGCCGGTGGCGGGGTCGACGACGAGCATGCCCGAGCCGACGCGCAGCAACGTGCCGAGCGCCTCCTCGAGGCTCTCCTGCGGGCCGAGCGTGCGATCCTCCCGGGCCAGGTCGCCGGCCACCGCGTCGAGGGCGTCCTCCCGCATCGCCCGCTCGACGTCGAGCGTCGTGACCGAGCCGCGGTAGGCGCCGCCCTCCTCGATCACTGGCAACCCGTCTGCGCCTTCTGCGGCGAGCCGATCGATCACCTCGCGCACAGGCATGCCGGCCGGAATCGGATCGGGGACAGGCTGCATCGCCTGGGCGACCGTCAGCAGCTGCATCGGGTTCGGCGCGCGACCCCGCATCACGTCGATCCCGCGACGGCGGAGCTTCAGCGTGTAGATCGTGTCCCGGCTGAGTCGGTTCGACACGCCCGCAGCGAGGGCGATCGCGAACATCAGGGGCAACACGATCCGGTAATCGCCCGTCAGCTCGAAGACGATGATCACAGCGGTGATCGGAGCACGGGCGGCGGCCGCGAACACCGCCCCCATGCCGACGAGCCCGTACGCACCGGCGGCGGCCGTCGAGCCGGGCAGGAAGTGATGCACTCCCGCCCCGTACGCGCTGCCCAGCATCGCACCCATGAAGAGGGACGGTGCGAACACCCCACCCGACCCGCCCATCGCGATCGTCAGGCTCGTGGCGAGGATCTTCCCGCCGAGCAGGGCGAGCAGCAAGAGCACGGCATCGTTGCCCCGGATCGCCCGCTCGAGCGGTGGGTAGCCGACGCCGTAGAGCTGGGGCAACGCGAGCAGGAGGAGCCCCAGTAACACTCCCCCGGCAGCCGGGCGCAGCCACTCGGGTCGACCGCGCCAGAGCCTGTCGGCGAGATCCTCCGCCTCGTAGAGGACGCGGATGAAGATCACGCCTGCGACTGCGGCGACGAGCCCCAGCCCGGCGTAGAGCGGGTATTCGATCGGCGATCGCAGGTGGAAGCCGGGAAGTGAAAGGAATGGATGCGATCCGAAGGCGGCACGGCCGATGATGTCGGCGACCAACGACGCCAGCACGACGACGCCGAAGGAGTCCGCCTCGAAATCGCGCAGGATCAGCTCGAGAGCGAAGAAGACCCCCGCGATCGGGGCGTTGAAGGTTGCCGAGACACCGCCGGCGGCGCCGCAGGCAACCAGGATGCGCAGGCGGTGCTCGGACACGCGCGTCACCTGGCCGATCGTCGAGCCGAAGGCGGACCCGATCTGCACGATCGGCCCCTCGCGCCCGACGGAGCCCCCGGAGCCGATGCAGAGTGCCGAGGCGAGAGACTTGACGACCGCCACACGCGGCCGGATCCGGCCGCCGCGATCGGCGACCGCCATCATCACCTCCGGCACGCCGTGACCGCGTGCCTCGCGGGCGAACACGTGGATCAGCGGGCCGTACAGCAGCCCGCCGACAACCGGGACGAGAGCTACGAACCAGAACCCAACGGCGATCGCGCCGTAGGAGGCATGCCCTGCGGCGCTGTAGTCGTGCTGACCGGTGAAGGCGAGCGTGAAGCCGAGGATCAGGTAGCGGAAGACGACCGCTCCGACCCCTGCTCCGGCACCGACCGCGAGCGCGAGGGCGACCAGGCCGCTCGGGCTCCCGCGAAGCCAGTTCCCGGCGCGGCGGGCAGATCGCAGCACCGGCACCCGGATGAGCGTGGCGAGCCCGTCGATTCCGTCGACGCGGCTGCTCACAGCGTCGCCCGAGCCCCGCGGCTCCCGGCGCGCCCGAATAGTGGCCCTTCCCCTTCTATATCAGAACATGGTATAGAAACCCGCGGCCGGTTCGCGGCCGCGCCCGCGACGACGCCGACGCCGACGGTATCGCGTCAGGTCAGCACCCGGGTGAGCTGATCGCCTCGTCGGCGCCCACCGACAGCACGACCTCTTCCAGCTCGAGGTCGACCCCGGCGACGAGCGCGACGGCGATCGTCTCGGACGAGCCCGGCGGCGAGCCGGCTGCACGGACGAGCAGCGAATCGGGCTCGAGGCCCGTACCGGAGAAGACCGGCGTCTCGACGGTCCCGATCGGACGATCGACCGCCCTCACGGTGAAGCCGTGGCAGCAGGCCAGGATGCTCGCCGTGCGTGACGTGCTTGCAGATCGATTCATCTCGGTGCACCCTAGGGCACCGACGTGAGAATCGCTCCGTCCGGGGTGAGCGAGTTGTGAGCGATCCGTGAACAGAAGCTCAAACGGCCGCGAATTTGTAGCCGACCTCACGCACGGTGACGATCCTCACCGGATGGCCGGGATCTCGCTCGACCTTGCGCCGGAGGTTCGAGATGTGCACGTCGCAGGCCCGCGGATCGCCGACGTGCGGAGTCTGCCACAGGTGCTCCATGATCTGGGCGCGGCCGAAGACCCGCTCGGGCTCCCCGGTCAGCAGGTCGAGCAGGTTGAACTCCGACGGGGTGAGGGTGACGCTGCGGCCGTCGACCTCGACGGTGTGGCGGGCGAAGTCGATGCGCAGCCCACCGATCTCACGGGTGGCCGCCTTCGAGCCTGCGCGGTCGAGGTCGCGCCGCCGCAGCAGTGCTCGCACGCGGCTCACGAGCTCCGAGGAGGAGAAGGGCTTCGTGACGTAGTCGTCGGCGCCGAGCTCCAGCCCGAGCACGCGATCGACCTCGGCGTCACGTGCCGTGAGGAGGATGATCGGCAGGTCGCCCTCGGCCCGCAGGATCCGGCAAACGTCCGTCCCGAGCGTGCCCGGCATCAGGACGTCGCAGACCAGGAGGTCGTACCCGCCGCTTCTCGCCTCGGCGATCGCGGCGTCGCCGTCCTCGACGCACGTCACCTGGAATCCGTTCTGCTCGAGCGCGTAGGAGACCGGCTCGAGGATGTCGCGCTCGTCGTCTGCGAGCAGGATGCGGGCGCTCACTGCCCCGCTCCCGGCAGGCTGACGCGTGCGGTGGTGCCGTGCCCCGGCGTCGATTCGATCGTCAGGGTTGCCCCGATCGCCTCGGCCGACTCGCGGGCGATCGCGAGCCCGAGCCCGAAGCCGTCGGGCCGGCCGCTGCGGTAGAAACGGTCGAAGATGCGGCCCTGCGCGGCAACCGGAATGCCGGGCCCGGTGTCGGAGACCTCGATCACCGCCGTCGACCCGTTGCGCTTCGCGCTCAGGACGATCTCCCGCGCCTCGCTGTGCTTGAGAGCGTTCCCGACGAGGTTCGACAGCACCTGTTCGAGCACGTCCCGCCTTCCCACCCCGACGAGCGAGGATGCGCACTCGACGCGAACCCCGACGCCGTTCACCGGGGCGCTCGCCGCCACCTCCGCCAGCAGCGACCGCAGCTCGACCGGCTCGAGGGTGATCGGCTCCTGCAGGGTCTGCGCCCGGGCGAGCACGAGGAGCGAATTGGTGAGCCTGGTCAGGCGGTCGGCCTGTCGGCCGATCAGATCGATGAAGCGCTCCCGGCTCTCGGGTTGATCCTTGGCGCCGGCCTGGAGCGCCTCGACGGCGCTCGTGATCGCGGTGACCGGCGTCCGCAGCTCGTGCGAGGCGTTCGTGACGAATTCCCGCTCGGCCTGGCGGCGCCGCTCGCGTTCGGTGACGTCGGCGACGACCAGCACGGCGATGTCCGATGCCCCGGCAGGAACGCCGACGACCGAGATCGTCGCTCCGTCGGCCCGCCGGCAGCGCGCCTCGGCAATCGGCGCCCCCACGACGAACAGGCCTTCGGCCAGGCGTCTGAGCGGCAGCTCTCCGAACGATGCGGGCAACGGCGCATCCTGCTCGAGCGACGCACCCACGAGAATCGAGCGCACATTCGAGTTGGCGAAGCTGATCTTCAGGTCCCGGTCGACCGCCAGCACACCCTCCTGGAGCTGCTCGAGCAGCACGACCAGGCGGTTCCGTTCCGCGCTCAGACGGTCGAACGCGTCCCCCAGGCGGACGCGCATGCCGTTGATCGTCGATGCGAGCTGCCCGGCCTCGTCACGGAAGCGCGGCACGAGCTCCCGCCGGAAGTCACCCTGTTCGATCGCCGTCGCAGCCTCGGCGATCCGCCGCAGGCGCCGTGCAATCAGCGAGGCGGCGACGAGCCCGGTTGCGGCGGCCGCGAGCACGGCCCAGATCGCCGCCCGGATGACCTCGTTCCGGAAGATCGCGTTCGCCGCGCCCACGGCCGGGGGCCGCGGGGCGTACGTGACGAGTGCCGCGGCCGTGGCGCTGCGGTGCAGCGGCAGCCCCACCACGGTGGCCTTCCCGCCGTTGAACGTCTCGACGAATCGATGATCCTTCAGCGCCGCGGAGAGCGCCACCGACCGCTCGGGCACGTCTTGCCAGCGCACGCTCCGCAGCCCGTATTGCGCATAGAGCTGCCGGTCGGCGCTGAAGACGAAGAGCGCGAGGCCGTGCTGGCCGCCGATCGAGACGAGCTCGCGGCCGAGGTCGCCGTTCGCGATCGCCTGCTCGACCGCGAACCCCGCCGAGACGGTCTCGCCGACCGCGATGCTCTCGGCATTCGACCCGAGATCGCGCTCGGCCTGACGCGACGAGACGCTCGCGATCAGAGCCGCCGTCACGATCGCGATCGCCACGAAGACGCCCGAAAGCCACCAGCGCATGCCTATCCGGACGATCGGCACCCTGCCAGTATCTTGCCCGTCTGGATCCCCGAGACGCTGCGTGAGCAGATCTTCACAGAATGCTGACCTGACCCACACCCCGCGTGTCGCATTCCTCAGCCCGCCCGCCTACGGTGACGGAAATGACGCGCCTGCACCTCCTTGCCAAAGCCGCGCAGGATCGTTCGGACAAGCCGACAGGTGAACCGGCCGGCCCGATCGCCGCATTCGACCCAGGGGCCGTCGAGCGGCAGATCCGCCGGGCGTTCGACCAGGTCGCGCCGTTCACGATCGGGGCGGAGGAGGAGTTGCTGCTCGTCGATCCCGAGACGCTCGAGCTGCTCGAAGCAGCGGAGCTCGCTCTCGCGCTGACCGAGGGTGACCGCCGTGTCGCGCACGAGCTGCGCGCATCGCAGCTCGAGGCGATCACGCCGATCTGCGTTTCGGTCGGCGACATCGAGCGGGAGCTGTCCTCGATCAGGCGGCTTCTCGCCGCCCGGCTCGATGGAACGGCCTCGCTGCTCGCATCGGGAACGCACCCGCTCTCCATCGAGCCGGGTGCCGTGACGTGCCGGCCGCGCTACCAGCAGCTCGCAGCCGCCCACCCCTGGGCTGCGCGGCATACGCTGACGTGCGGCCTGCACGTTCACGTCTCGGTCGGTGGGGCCGAGCGGACACTCGCGGTCTACAACGCCCTTCGCAGCTACCTCCCCGAGATCGTCGCCCTTGGAGCCAATGCTCCCTGGCTCCACGGCGAGGACTCCGGGCTTGCGACGGTACGGCCGAAGCTGAACCAGTTCTGGCCGCGTGCGGGCGTGCCGCCCGCGTTCTCCTCGTGGCGCGAGGTCGCGGAGTTCACTCTCTGGGCGAGCAGCGGTAACGCCTTCCCCGACGAGACCTACCAGTGGTGGGATCTCCGCCTGCGCCCCCGATTCGGGACGATCGAGGTTCGGGCGGCCGACGCACAGACGCGGGTCGAGGATGCGGTCACGATCACCGCGCTGATCCAGAGCCTGGTCTTCGAGCTGGCCGAACGCTACGACGCCGGCGAACTGCCGCCCGCCGCCCGCGACGAGCGGATCGCCGAGAACGCGTGGCTTGCGACGCGCGACGGTGTCGACGGCTCCCTGATCGACCTCGAGACCGGCGGGCGAGTCTCGACGGCCGAGCGCCTCCACATTCTTGCGGAACGGTTGCTCCCTTCTGCCACCGCGCTCGGCGGAGACCGCGAGCTGCTCGGGATCGGCAGGATCGTCCTGGAAGGCGGCGGCGCGGGCAGGCAGCGCCGCGCCTTCCGGGACCATGCGCCCGGGGAGGCGGTCGCCGTGCTCGCGGACGAGACAGTCGGCTCGGCCGTCGAGGCTCCGGCGGAGCCCGCGGAGGCAAAGGAACCCGGGGCCGCCTCGTGGGTCACTGCGGCCTGACTTGAACGGCGCGTGTAACAATGGGGTCGTGAGTCGCGCACGGAAACTTCCCCGCGTCAGGCTGCTTGCCGGGATCGGGCTGCTGGCGCTGACGGCGCTCGGTTTCAGCGGCATCTCCGCGGCCCAGTCGGGATCGGCGACCCAGTCCGGCTCGGTAACCCGGGCCGGCACCGCCAAGGGGTCGGACGCCGTGACGATCAGGGTGATCCTCCGCGACTCGAGCATCGCTCTCTCGAAGAAGGCGGGGGTGGCCGGGAAGGTCACGTTCGTCGTCAAGAACGCCGGCAAGCTCAAGCACAACTTCCTGATCGGTGGGAAGAGGACGCCGATCCTGGCGCCGAGGAAGGTGGCCAAGCTGGTGGTCACGTTCAAGAAGGCCGGCAATTACGCGTACCGGTCGACACTCGCCGGAGATGTGAAGAAGGGCCTGAAGGGCGCCTTCAAGGTGACGGCGCCCAAGGCGACGGCGCCGGTGTCGGCGACACCCGGAAATGCGGCGGCCGGAAAGACCGTGTTCCTGACCAACGGCTGCAACGCCTGCCACACCCTGGCAGCCGCCGGTGCCCAGGGGAACGTCGGCACCAACTTCGACCAGGTCAAGCTCGCCTACGCGACGATCGTCAGCGTGGTCACGAACGGCAAGAGCGGATCGCTCGGCACGATGACGGCGTTCAAGGGCGTTCTCACCACGACGCAGATCCAGGACGTGGCGGCCTTCATCTACGCCGCCGAGCACCACTGAGCCGCCGAGCACCACTGAGCCGCCGAGCATCACTGAGCCGCCGGCCGATTCCACCGTTTCCGGGATAGCGTTCTCGCCCTCGAGGCCTCGGCGGGCCGGCGTTCGGCAGGAGTTGGACGCATCCGGCTCACCCTGGCAGTCCCAATCGCCGAGGCGGTTTCGAGCGCTGACGCTACCCTGATGGTCGAAGCGGATGGGCCGGTTCAGTTCACGCAGGCTCCGTCGGGCCATCGGGTCGTCGTATCTGGAACAGGCGCCGGTCGACACGGTGATGTTCGTCCTGATCGCGGCCGCGCTGGCAGTCGGCGCGCTGTTCGGGCTGGCGAGCGTGGCCGGGCCCGACCGGGTCCTCCACCGGCTCGTGCACCCACACTGGCAATGGCTCCCGTTGGCGCTCGGGGCGACAGGAGCAAGCTACCTGGGCTACATCGTCGCCTACCGCGAAACCGCCTACGCCGAGCACGGCCCGCAACCCTCCCTCCGGCGCATCGGTGCACTTGTGGCCGGGGGGTTCGGTCTCTTCATTCCGCGCGGCGGGTTCGCCCTCGACCTCGACGCCCTCAAGCTCGCCGGCGTCTCCCCCATGGAAGCGAGGGTCCGGACACTCACCCTCGGCACGCTCGAGTACGCCGTCCTCGCACCGGCCACGTTCGTCGTCGCCGTGCTGCTGCTCGTCCACGGTTGGCCCGACGACCTCGGCGTGCGCCTTTCCTGGGCGGTCGGCGTTCCCGTCGGGGCGGCGATCGCGCTCCTGCTCGTGCGTCACCGTGCCGCGCTCGCCCGTGCGGGCGGCTGGCGGGGCGGTTTCGCTCCCGGGCTCGACGCGATCGCGCAGACGATCCGCCTCTGGCGGCAGCCGGGTCGCGGGCTGTTCGCGTTCACCGGCATGGCCGTCTACTGGGCCGCCGACATCTTCGTCCTCTGGGCCTGCCTCGCGATCTTCTCCCCGGCCGGGCCGCCCGGGATCGCCGAGCTCGTCCTCGGCTACGCGACCGGGTACGCGCTGACCCGCCGCGCGCTGCCCCTCGCGGGCGCCGGCGCCGTCGAGGCGCTGCTTCCACTCGCGCTCACCTGGACCGGGACCGCGCTCGCGACCGCCGTGATCACCGTGTTCGTGTACCGGCTCTTCAACCTCTGGCTGCCGCTCATCCCCGCGGCCGCAGCGGTCTTCCTGCTCCGGCGCTCGAGCGCGCGCCCCGGGACGCCGGCGCCTTAGAACTCGTTTCAAAATGAAGCCTTGAGTCGAAGCGTCATTCCGAGACGAGCCCCTGGGCTCACACGTGACTTTCCGAAAGCGAAGGTCGGTGGTTTCACCGATTCGTCGAGACCGGGACGCCGGCAGTCTGCGGGAGTCCGGTGTGCGCGAGATTAGAGTCGGGAGGTGAGTTGGTGCAACAGACGTCAACCGATCGCGGTGCACCCGTCGATCCCGCTGGGCCGCTGAGCCCGGATGACCTGCGGCTGATCGACTCGTACTGGCGCGCCGCCAACTATCTGTCGGTCGGCCAGATCTACCTGCTCGACAACCCGCTCGTGCGCGGGCCGCTCCAGGCAGAGCAGGTGAAGCCGCGACTCCTGGGCCACTGGGGCACGACGCCGGGCCTCAACTTCGTCTACGCGCACATGAACCGGGTGATCCGGAACTGGGATCTCAGCGCGATCTACGTGATCGGCCCGGGGCACGGCGGCCCCGCCGCCGTCGCGAACGCCTACCTCGAGGGCACCTACAGCGAGCTCTACCCTGGCGTGACCCGGGACGAGGCGGGACTGCGGGAGCTGTTCCGGCAGTTCTCGTTCCCGGGCGGGATTCCCTCGCACGTGGCGCCCGAGACGCCGGGCTCGATCCACGAAGGCGGCGAGCTCGGCTATTCGCTGGCGCATGCCTACGGTGCCGCGTTCGACAATCCGGATCTGCTCGTCTGCTGCATCGTCGGCGACGGCGAGGCGGAGACGGGGCCGCTTGCAACCGGCTGGCACTCGAACAAGTTCCTGAACCCGGCCACCGACGGGGCGGTGCTGCCGATCCTGCACCTGAACGGGTACAAGATCGCCAACCCGACGGTGCTCGCCCGGATCGGCGACGACGAACTGACCTCCCTGCTGGAGGGCTACGGCCACACGGTGCACTGGGTCGACGGCAGCGAGCCGGAGGTGATGCATCAGCGGATGGCAACCGTGCTCGAGCAGGTCGTCGAGGAGATCACGTCTCTCCAGCGGGCGGCCCGGGTCGAGGGGCGAAGCGAGCGCCCGCGCTGGCCGATGATCGTCCTGCGCACCCCCAAGGGCTGGACCGGCCCGAAGACGGTCGACGGCCTGCCGGCCGAAGGGAGCTGGCGCTCACATCAGGTGCCGCTGGCCGAGGTACGGACGAACCCGGAGCACCTCGCCCAGCTCGAAACCTGGCTGCACAGCTACCGGCCGGAGGAGCTGTTCGACGAGGAGGGTCGCCTCGTGCCGGAGCTGGCGGCGCTGCCACCCAAGAGCTACCGGCGGATGAGCGCCAATCCGCACGCGAACGGCGGCCTGCTGCTCGAGGAGCTGACGCTGCCCGACTTCCGCGACTACGCAGTCGAGGTGGCGACACCCGCCGCGACCTTCAGCGAGGCGACGCGCGTGCTCGGATCGTTCCTACGCGACGTGATCGCGCGCAACCCGGCCAACTTCCGGCTGTTCGGGCCGGACGAGACGGCCTCGAACAGGCTCGGCGCCGTCTTCGAGGCGACCGACCGTGCCTGGGACGCCGAGATCGTCGCCGGCGACGACCACCTCGCGCCGGACGGGCGCGTGATGGAGGTGCTGTCCGAGCATCAGTGCCAGGGTTGGCTCGAGGGCTACCTGCTCACGGGCCGGCACGGCCTCTTCAACTGCTACGAGGCGTTCATTCACATCATCGACTCGATGTTCAACCAGCATGCGAAGTGGCTGAAGGTGACGCGCGACATCCCCTGGCGGCGCCCGGTCGCCTCCCTCAACTACCTCCTCAGTTCGCACGTCTGGCGCCAGGACCACAACGGCTTCTCGCATCAGGACCCCGGTTTCATCGACCACGTGGCCAACAAGAAGGCGGAGGTCGTCCGCGTGTACCTGCCGCCGGACGCCAACTGCCTGCTCTCGGTGGCCGACCACTGCCTCCGGTCGCGCCACTACGTCAACGTGATCGTGGCCGGGAAGCAGCCGGGGCTCAACTTCCTCTCGATCGACGACGCGATCCTCCACTGCACGCGCGGGCTCGGCATCTGGGACTGGGCCTCCAACGACGGCGGCGACCCCGACGTCGTGCTCGGCTGCTGCGGCGACGTTCCCACCCTCGAGACGCTCGCGGCCGTCGACCTGATCCGGCGGGAGCTGCCGGATCTGAAGGTACGGGTCGTGAACGTCGTCGACCTGATGCGACTCCAGCCCGACAGCGAGCATCCGCACGGGCTCTCCGACCGCGAGTTCGACACCCTCTTCACGAGTGACCGGCCGGTCGTGTTCGCCTACCACGGCTACCCCTGGCTGATCCACCGGCTCACCTACCGGCGTACGAACCACGCGAACATCCACGTACGCGGCTACAAGGAGGAAGGCACGACGACGACGCCGTTCGACATGGTCATGCTCAACGACCTCGACCGCTTCCACCTGGTCATCGACGTGATCGACCGCGTCCGGGGCCTCGGCTCGCACGCCGCGGAGCTGCGCCAGCGGATGGTCGACGAGCGGCTCCGCTGCCGCCAGCACACGCGGACAGAGGGCGAGGATCCCCCCGAGATCCGCAACTGGACCTGGACGCACGCGTAGGGCACGTGCGCATCCTCGTGGTCAACGCCGGCTCGAGCAGCCTCAAGCTGTCGCTGCTCGACGAGCACGACCGGCTCCTGCTTTCGAGCAACCTCCCCTCCCCCCGTGGCCGGATCGACGAGGCGGCGTTGAAGGCCGAGCTCGATCCGGCCGGCCGGATCGATGCGGTCGGCCACCGCATCGTCCACGGCGGCAGCGAGCTCGTCGAGCCGACCCTGATCGACGAGCGGGTGCGACGGCAACTGGACGCCCTCGTCGATCTCGCTCCGCTCCACCAGCCGAAGTCGCTCCGCGCCCTCGACCTCGTCGGCAAGGCGCTTCCCGACGTCCCGCAGGTCGGCTGCTTCGACACCGCCTTCCACGCACGGATCCCGGCTGCCGCGCACACCTACGCCCTGCCTTCCGAGTGGCGCAAACGCTGGGATCTGCGCCGCTTCGGCTTTCACGGCCTCTCGCACGGCTATGCCTCCCGCCGGGCCGCCGAGTTGTCCGGCGAGGCCCTCGATCGGCTCAGGATCGTCACCTGCCACCTCGGCGCGGGGGCGTCGCTCGCGGCCGTCGAGCGCGGCGTCTCCGTCGACACGACGATGGGCTTCACGCCACTCGAGGGGCTCGTGATGGCGACGCGCTCCGGCTCGATCGACCCGGGGCTGATCCTCTGGCTCGAGGAGCACGTCGGCATGCCGCCCTCGGAGCTCGCCGCCACGCTCGAGTATCGCTCGGGCCTGCTCGGGCTGACCGGCAGCGCCGAGCTGGAAACGATCCTGGCCGCGGAGGCAGGCGGCGACGAGGAGGCCGCACTCGCAGTCGGCGTCTACCTCCACCGCCTGCGCGGCGGAATCGCGACGATGGCCGCCGCGATGGGCGGCCTCGACGTTCTCGTATTCACCGGCGGCACCGGCGAGAATTCGGCCGAGATCCGCGCCAGAGCGGCGGCCGGCGCCGGCTTCCTCGGCGTCGAGCTCGATGAGGCCCTGAATGCCGCGGCCGAGCCCGATGCGGACGTAAGCGCCACGGGCGCCGCGGTGCGAACCTTCGTCATCCGGGCGCGAGAGGACATCCAGATCGCTCACGATGTCCGCCGCGCCCTCGCCCCACGCTGACCCGGCGCCGCGGCCGGATGCACCTGACCGTGGATCCACCGATCTGCGCGGGCGGTGTCCCCGTCTGGACTCGCCGGGCCGCGCCCCGTTCCGGCAGCCCAGCCGAACGCCCCGCGATCACGCATCTCGGTTGCGGTAGGGACGGCCGTTGCTGACCGCCCCCCGCGCAGATCCCAGCGTGCGGGACTACCGCACTGGGCTCCTGCCTTGGGTGATGGCGGCGAATCGCTGTTCGGGCCAGGGGTGCAGGATCCGCGGTTGAGGTAGCCATTGGTCAGCGAGGCGCCCCATCCGTTTCCAGGTCAACCGGTGGAGCTGGCTGCGCCGCCGAAGCGTCTTGAGCCAGTGCCGGATGATCCCTTTGCGGAAGGCGGCGAGCGCCTCGATGTTGTCGGGCACCGCGTAGTAGTTGTAGTGCCCGTGCAGGACGCGGGCGAGCCAGCGACCCTGCTCTGGGATGGGCAGATGCATCCGCTTTGCCATCTCGCGTTTGACCGCGAGTAGTTTGCGACGCATCCGCTTTGAGTCGGTGTGCCGTGTGAGCTTGAACCGTCCGGACTTCCGCGTCTTCCCGCAGATGTGCGTGAAGCCGAGAAACCGGAACGTCTCAGGCTTGCCGAGCCCACGCGCTGCACGATCTCGGGCGGCGTGCCGTCCGAACTCGATCAGCCGTGTCTTCTCGGCGTTCAGCTCCAAACCGAATTTCGAGAGCCTGTCCCGAAGCTCGATCGAGAACCGCTCGGCGTCCTCCCGATGCTCAAACCCCACCACGAAGTCATCAGCGAAGCGCACGATCACAACGTCACCGTGCGCGTTCCGAGTCCTCCACTGGTGAGCCCACAGATCAAGGACGTAGTGCGCGTAGACGTTCGCGAGCAGCGGAGAAACCGATGCTCCTTGCGGAACGCCCTCCTCGAACGCCGTCCAGGACCCATTCTCAATGACCCCCGCGGCCAGCCACTTCTGAATCAGCCGCAGGACCCTCTTATCCGCGATCCGGTGCTCCAAGAACTTCATCAGCCATTGATGGTCGAGGCTAGAGAAGTAATCGCTGAAATCAGCGTCAAGCACCCAGTTCACCTTCTTCCCGACGATCCCGGCAGCGAACGCATCCAACGCGTGATGCGGGCTGCGCCCCGGCCGGAACCCGTAGGAGAAACCGAGAAAGTCCGTCTCATAGATCGCGTTCAGCACCTCGACCAGCGCCCGCTGAAGGATCTTGTCCTCCAACGCGGCAACTCCGAGCGGCCGCTGCCGCCCGTCCGGTTTCGGGATGAACACCCTCCGCGACGGTCTTGCCCGGTACGCGCCCCTGTGAACTCGAGCGTGAAGATCCCGAAGGTTCTCCTCGAGATCCACGCCGTAGTCCTCCCACGTCACACCGTCCACCCCCGGCGCGGCCTTGGGCCTCAGCGCCCGATACGCCGCCCGCAGACGATCGACGTCAACGTGATGCAGGAGCGCGGTGAACCGCGCTTCCTTGTCCGTTACTGCCACTCTGCGCACACGACCAAGCTCGCTCGGCGCGCCTTGCCCGGCACTGAGTCCGGAGCGCGTTTCGCTGGCCGTGTTCCCCTTGGCCGGCCCGCTTCCCTCCACCGCTTCCGCCGCCCCACCTTGGGCGTTGTTCAGCAGCTTCTCAGGTACTACCAGACCGTCCGACTTCTCACGATCGTGCATCACGGGATTACGGCCTTGGCCTTCCCCGCACGACCCGCCCCTCCATCACGACAGGCGGGTGATCGTGAGATCTCCCGGTTCTCAGCATGAAGAGATCACGCGCATGCTCGGGTTCTTCGACCCCGCGGGGTCCGCCGACGGCTCGCGAAAACGCCGCCAACGATGTTGCCTTCCGCTGATCCACAGCACGTCGGCACCCCGGTGTTGCCTATTTCGAGGCTGCATAACCGGCCTGCGCGCACCCCGCGTCCAACGCTTCGCTGCGCCCTCACGGGTCGCCAACGCATGGTCGGGGCCATCGCGATTCGCTAGATCTTCGATGTAGGACTCTTCCATTCCCTTCTTTCATGCCGGTTGTCCGGCGCTTTCGTGGATTCAGGCTAAGCTCGCGGCGATGGCTGCGCTCGACATCGAGGGCGTCAGGAGGCGCCTGGAGGCCGCGAACGGCGGCTACGAGATCGTCCACACCTCGCCGGGGCTGGAGGTCGGGGTCTACGTCCTCGTCGCGCCCGAGCCGGATCATCAGACCGCCCACGACGACGACGAGCTGTACGTCGTCCTCGACGGACGCGGCGAGCTGACGATCGAGGGCGAGACGATCTCCCTGGCCCCCGGGCAGTCGGCATTCGTACCGGCCGGCGCGGATCACCGGTTCACCGGGTACGAGGGCCTGAGCGTGCTCGTGATCTTCGTCCGGCCGCACGAGTTGGCGCCCGCCCGCGAGGGCGGCTCGATGCCGCACCCGGTCTAGTGGTCTGACCGGCAACGTTCGACCCGAAACGCACGTGGCGGGAGGCCGCATGCAACCATGAACCGGTGCGTGCGCGTGGCCGGTTCGCGATCACCCTGGCGCGCCGCTCCGTCACGGAGTTTCGAGTTGACGGCTGCGGCCCGCTGGCTGCTGCGATCTCCTACCACGCGCTCTTCTCGATCTTTCCGCTCGCGGTCGTTCTGGCCGGCCTGTTCGGGCTCGTCGTCCGGTTGACGGGCACGCAGGCGAACGTGATCGACGCGATCGTACGGCAGGCCCCCCTCACGGGCTCGGGGAGCGACGAGCTCCGCCGCCTCCTCGAGGGGGCCACCGGCGACCTGTCCGCGCTCGGCTTGCTCGGGCTCGTCGGCGTCGTCTACGGGGCAAGCGGGATGATGTCGGCGATCCGAAGCGCCCTCGCCCGGGCGTGGGACGTGGCGCAGCCGCGCCCGTTCCTACGCGGAAAGCTCGTCGACGTAGGGCTGGTCGGAGCGGTCGCCCTGATCGCGCTCCTCTCGCTGGCCCTGACGGTGGCGTCCCGGTTCCTCGACTCGTGGCTTGTGTCGGCCGGTCTCCACGCGGTCGGCGCATGGGCCGCCTGGCTCGCAGGCGTTGTCCTCCCGCTCCTGCTTGCGTTCGCGGGCACGCTGTTCGTCTACGTCGTCGTTCCCGACTGCAGCGTGCCTCTCCGTCACGCGTGGCCGGTCGCCGCCCTCGTCTCCGTCGCGCTGCTCGCCACACAGAGCCTGTTCGCCCTCTATGTGCGCCACTTCGCGAACTACAACGCCGTCTACGGCTCGCTGGGCGCCGTGATCGCCTTCATGGTCTTCGTTCAGCTCAGCTCGACGGTCTTCCTGCTCGGGGCCGAGGCGATCTCGGAGTGGCCCCGAGCGCAGGCGATCGCCGCACAGCCCCGGGCGAGCACCGAGACCCCCCTCCGGCTGCGCGCGACGCGGCTCCTACGCGGGCTCTGGACGCGCGAGGCTGAAGCAGGCGGACGGGGCGAGAGCCCCCCGGCGGAGTGAGCGCCCGCGGCGGGCGCTACCCGTGCACGTGCCGCACGGGCTCGCGACCCGGCGGCTGACGGGGAGCCGGCCGCTGCTCGAGGGGCGGGATCGCCAGGGTCAGCGGCTCCTCGCGCGAGACCACGATCGTCGTGCCGTGATGGGCGACCTCGAGCGGGGGGCCGTCCAGCAGCCTGTAGGCGGCCTCCTGCTTGCCGACCTCGACCGCCAGGCGCCGCCCGCGAAACACCAGGCGGAACGCGAGCCGCTCCAGCCGGCCCGGGAGGCGCGGTGCGAACGTGAGCCTGCCGTCGTGATCGCGCATGCCGCCGAAGCCCGACACCGCTGCCGTCCAGGCGCCTGCCAGCGAGGCGATGTGGACTCCGTCGCGCGTATTGCGGTGCAGGTCCCGCAGGTCGGTGAGCGCGGCCTCGGCGAAGTAGTCGTAGGCGAGCTCGAGATGCCCCACCTCCGCGGCGATCACCGACTGGGTGCAGGCCGAGAGGGATGAGTCGCGAACGGTCAGCGCCTCGTAGTACTCGAAGTCCCTCCGCTTCTCCTCGTCGGTGAAGGCGTCGCCGCGCACGTGCAGCGCGAGCACCAGGTCTGCCTGCTTGATCACCTGCTTGCGATAGAGGTCGAAGTAGGGGAAGTGGAACAGCAGCGGGTACTGATCCGGCGAGGTGCCTTCGAAGTCCCAGACCTGGTGACTCGTGAAGCCCTCCGACTGGGGGTGCACGCCCAGCGCCTCGTCCCAGGGGACGACCATGTCGCGTGCCGCATCCCGCCAGTCGGCCGCCTCCTCGAGGTCGGCGTCGAGCTCAGCCGCATGGCGAGGGTGACGCGCGACGGCATCAGCAGCTGCGCGGAGGTTCAGCTGCGCGAGCAGGTTCGTGTAGACATTGTTGTCGGCGATCGCGCTGTACTCGTCGGGCCCCGTGACGCCGTCGATGCGGAAGCGGCCCTGATGGTCGTGGTGGCCGAGAGACCGCCAGAGACGGGCCGTCTCGACGAGGAGCTCGAGCCCGACCTCGCGCTCGAACGCGTCGTCCTCCGTCGCCGCCTGGTAGCGGACGACGGCGTCGGCGATGTCCGCCCCGATATGAAAGGCGGCCGTCCCTGCGGGCCAGTAGCCGGAGCATTCCTGGCCGCGAATCGTGCGCCACGGGAACGCCGCGCCCGCGAGCCCGAGCTGCGCGGCCCGCTCGCGCGCGAGGTCGAGCGTGTCGTGCCGCCAGCGAAGCGCATCGGCGGCCGCGTCGGGCGCGGTGTAGGTCAGGACCGGGAGGACGTAGCGCTCCGTGTCCCAGAAGGTGTGCCCGTCGTAGCCCGGGCCGGTCAACCCCTTGGCTCCGATCGCGCGCTGCTCGGCACGCGCTCCGGCCTGCAACGTGTGGAAGAGCGCGAAACGGACGGCCTGCTGCAGGTCGATGTCGCCCTCGAGCTCCACGTCGGCGCGCTCCCAGAACTCGTCGAGGTAGGCGCGCTGCGCTCTGAGCAGGCCGCCCCAGCCGGTGTGCCGTGCTTCCGAGAGCGCGCCGACCACCTGGTCCCGGATCGCCGGCACCGAGCGCTGGCTCGACCAACCGTAGGAGAGGAACTTCACCATCCGCAGACGTGTTCCCACCGCCAGGTCGGCCGTGACCGTGACGCGCCCGACGTCGGGGGCGCTCTCGGCCTCGATGCCGGTACCTTCCGGCCCCTCGATCACATGATCCATGCCTGCTCCCATCCGCAGGTCGCTGCGCTTCGTCGAGTGGAGCAGCACGGCCCCGGCCGCGCGGTGGAAGTGGTCGTCCGAGCGAAGCGGCGCCTCGAGCACGGCGGCGGCGCGCGGGTCGGCCATCGGGCGCGCCGCACCCGGCTCGTTCGCAAGGAGCTCCGACTGGACGACGACGCGCAGGGGCGTCCCGACGGGCTCGACCTCGTAGAGGATCGCCGCGACGGCACGCTGGACGAACGAGACGAGCCTCGTCGAGCGGACGCGGACGGACACCCCCGTCGGCGAGGTCCATTCGACGGTTCGTTCGAGCACACCGGCACGCAGGTCGAGCACCCGCTCGTGGGAAATCAGCTGTCCGTAGCGAACGTCGAACGGCTCGTCGTCGACGAGCAGGCGGAAGATCTTGCCGTCGGTGACGTTGACGAGCGTCTGGCCGGACTCCGGGTACCCGAAGCCGGTCTCGGCGTATGGCAGAGGCCGCAGCTCGTAGAAGGAGTTGAGATACGTGCCGGGCAGCCCGTTCGGCTCGCCCTCGTCCAGGTTGCCGCGCAGCCCGATGTGCCCGTTCGCGAGCGCGAAGACGGACTCGGTCTGCGCGAGCACGTCGAGATCGAGCTCGCTCTCGCGCACAGCCCACGGGTCGACGACGAACGTTGCCGCGGCCATCAGGCCGCCTCGATCAACTCGGCCAGGTCGGCGACGACCACGTCTGCGCCGTGCTTGCGCAGCTCGTCCGCCTGCCCGACGCGATCAACTCCGACGACAAGGCCGAACTTCCCGGCCCGGCCCGCCTCGACTCCTGCGAGCGCGTCCTCGAAGACGGCCGCCTCCACCGGCTCGAAGCCGAGCGCGCGCGCCGCGAACAGGAACGTGTCCGGTGCCGGCTTGCCCTTCAGGCCTTCTCGTTGACTGACGATGGCGTCGACGCGCTCGTCGAAGAGATCGCGAATGCCTGCCGCTTCGAGAACGGCAGCGCAGTTGGCGCTCGACGAGACGACGGCGCAGCGAAGGCCCGCCTCGCGCGCCGCCCTGACGTACCGAACCGAGCCCGGATACGGCTCGACACCGTCCCGATCGATCAGGCCCAGGACGACCTCGTTCTTGCGGTTCCCGAGGCCGCAGATCGTCTCGGCGCCCGGAGGGTCGCCCGCGACTCCCTCGGGGAGCTCGATGCCGCGGGACTCGAGGAACGAGCGCACCCCGTCGTAGCGGGGCTTGCCGTCGACGTAGGCGTCGTAGTCGTGCCCGGAGTCGAAGGCGACCAACGGTTTGCCGGTTCGCGCAGCGCGCCCCTTCAGGAATTCGTCGAACATCTCCTTCCACGCCGCAGCGTGCACCTTCGCGGTTCGGGTCAGCACGCCGTCGAGATCGAACAGGCACGCGCGCGTCGGATCAGGGAGCCCCAGCATCGAGCGACGCCTACCGGTCGAATCCGTCGACGGATCGCGAACAAGCCATCACCCGGACATTGTGGTCAATCCGCCGCGCCGATGACGTCTCCCCACCGCGCGGCCCGCCGACGTGGCCGCGCCGATCACCATCTGATATAGCTTCGAGGGGCAACATATTTAGCCGACGATTGACGCTTGGAGCGTCCAGGATCGGGGAGGTGACATGGCCGGAGTCACGCTTGAGCGAGTGAGCAAGGTCTACGCCGACGGGACGCGGGCCGTCAACTCCCTCGACCTCGGAATCGTCGACGGGGAGTTCATGGTGCTCGTCGGTCCGTCCGGCTGCGGCAAGACGACCGCGCTTCGCATGGTCGCCGGGCTCGAGGAGATCTCCGAGGGATCGGTGCGAATCGGCGACCGGGTCGTCAACCATGTCCCGTCACGGGACCGGGACATCGCGATGGTCTTCCAGAGCTACGCGCTCTACCCCCACCTGTCGGTGTACGAGAACATCGCGTTCGGGCTGCGGCTGAAGAAGCTGCCGAAACGGGAGATCGACGACCGCGTCCAGAAGGCCGCGCGCACGCTCGGCCTCGAGGAGCTCCTGCCGCGCAAGCCTCGGAATCTCTCAGGTGGGCAGCGGCAGCGGGTCGCGATGGGCCGCGCGATCGTCCGCGAGCCGGAAGCGTTCCTGATGGACGAGCCGCTCTCGAACCTCGACGCAAAGCTCCGCGTGCAGATGCGAGCCGAGATCTCGCGGCTTCAGCGCGACCTCGGCGTGACGACGCTCTACGTCACCCACGACCAGGTCGAGGCGATGACGATGGGCGACCGGGTCGCCGTGATCAGGAAGGGCGAGCTGCAGCAGGTCGACGACCCGCAGACGCTGTACGACCGGCCCGTCAACATCTTCGTCGCCGGCTTCATCGGCTCACCGGCGATGAACCTCGTCGAGGCGACGGTCGACTCCGACGGCACCGCAGTCGACCTCGGGGGGCAGAAGCTGGCGGTCGACCCGGCCTGCCTCGCCGTCCACCCCGCGCTTCGCTCCTATGCGGGCACGTCGATCATCGTCGGGATCAGGCCTGAGCATCTCGAGGAGGCGTCGCTCGCGCAGGACACGCCGGCCGACCGGCGCCTCCACGGCAAGGTCGAGCTCCGCGAGGCGCTCGGCTCGGAGCTGGTCGTCCACTTCACGGTCGAGGGCTCACGTCCGGCGCAGACCGAGGAGACCAAGGAGCTCGCCCGTGAGACCGGCGCGGAGCTCGAGCACGGAGGCGTGGGCGCGCTGTTCGTCGGCCGCTTCGAGGCACGAGCGCACGTCGCGGAAGGCCAACCGCTCGAGGTGTGCGTCGACACGAGCGCACTGCAGTTCTTCGACCCTGAGACGGGTCTCGGCATCTATCAGCAGGACAAAGGGAAAGGAGCAACATCGTGAGAATGCGCTTGACCCGGAGGGCAGCCCTGCTGGCGGCCCTGGTCCCGATCGCCGTCCTCGCCACGTCCTCCACCGGATCCGGTGCGCCGACGTCTCCGAGAGCTGTGTCAGGGAGCATCAGCTTCGACGGAGTCTGGACGGGGGCGGAGGCCAAGGCGTTCGGCGCCGTGATCAAGGCCTTCAACGCCGTCTACCCGAACGTAAAGGTCAACTACAAGCCGGTGGGCGACAACCTGCCGACGGTGCTCTCGACGGCGGTCGCAGGCGGCAAGCCGCCGGACATGGCCGACATCGCCCAGCCCGGCCTCGTCAAACAATTCGTCGACAAGGGCGCCCTGAAACCGATGACCTACGCAGCCAAGGCCTTCAGGGCGAACTTCGCTCCGGGCTGGCTCGCGCTCAGCAGCTTCAACAAGAAGATCTACGGCCTCGTCTTCAAGGCGAGCAACAAGTCGACCGTCTGGTACAACGCCCACGCGTTCAAGAGCGCCGGCGTGAAGCCCCCGGCCACGTGGCCGCAACTCGTGAACGTGGCCCGGACCATCCTCGCGTCGGGCGTTCCGCCCTACTCGATCGGCGGAGCCGACGGCTGGACGTTGACCGACCTGTTCGAGAACATCTACATCCGCCAGGCGGGACCGGCGAAGTACGCCGCGCTCTCGGCCCACAAGATCAAGTGGACAGACAGGTCGGTGAGGGCGGCGCTGACGACGATGGGCCAGGTGTTCGGCAACTCGGCCAGCATGGCGGGCGGCACGTCGGGCGCCGTGCAGACGGACTTCCCGACCTCCGTCAACAACGTCTTCCAGAACCCGCCGAAGGCGGCGATGGTGATGGAGGGTGACTTCGTCCCGGGCGTCACGACTGTGAAGGCCACGGCCGGCACGGACTACGGCGAGTTTGCGTTCCCGTCGATCGGAGGCTCGCCGCCGGCGGTCGTGATCGGCGGCGACACGATCGTCGCATTCAACGACACGCCGGCGATCGAGGCGTTCGTCAGGTTCCTGGCAACCCCCGGCGCGGCTGCGGTCTGGGCGCGGAGAGGCGGCTTCGCGACCGGCAACCGGCACATGTCGGCGAAGGTCTACCCGGATGCGATCACACGCCTGACCGCAGGCGCCATCGCGAAGGCCAAGAGCGTCGGGTTCGACATGTCCGACCAGCAGCCGGCGTCGTTCGGCGCCACGGTCGGCCAGGGCGAATGGGGTCTGTTCCAGGACTTCCTGCGCAACCCGAAGAACGTCAGCGGCATCCAGCAGCAGCTCGAGAAGTCGGCCGCGGCCGCCTACAAGAGCGGGAAGTAGGCATTTGAGCTCGGGCAGCATCGCGGTGGGGCCGCCGTCCGAGGCGGCCCCACCCCCGAGTCAGGACCAGGCCTGCGCCGCTACGTGACGGGCACGGTCTTCCTGTTGCCCGCGTTCGTCCTGCTCGGGGTGTGGATCGCCTACCCGACGGCGTACACGATCGCCCGCAGCTTCTTCGGCCGGTCGGGCTTCGGCGACTTCGTCGGTATCGACAACTACAAGACGCTCTTCACAACCGCGACGCTGACGACGGCGATCAAGAACAACCTCGTCTGGGTCGCCGTCGTTCCCGCCCTCGTCACCGCGCTCGGGCTCATCTTCGCCGTCCTGACCGAGCGGGTGCGCTGGGCGGTCGCGTTCAAGACGGTCGTCTTCCTGCCGATGGCGATCTCGGCGTTCGCGACCGGCGTCACCTGGCGGATCATGTACGTCCAGGACCCGAACCTGGGCGCGGTGAACGCCCTCGGGAAGTCGGTCTCCGACATCTTCCAGACCACCGGGGCCCTCTCGACCGCGTTCCCGTCCACGTCGGGCCTGGCCGGCACTCCCGAGTCCGGAATCGTGCTGAAGGCCCCGCTGCATGGCGGCGGCGTCGCCGTCCTCGGGCTGACAGGGATCCCCGACCATGACCTGCCGGCGAGCGCGACGCAGGCAGCGGCGCCGGCGCCCGTGCCGGGGCACATCGTCGGGGTCGTCTGGCGCGACTTCAAGCCCGGCGGGGGCGTCCCGGGCAAGGTGGAGAAGGGCGAGCTGGGGCTGCCCGGCGTCAAGGTGCAGCTGCGTGACTCCTCGAACAAGGTGGTCAAGACCGCCACCGCGGGCGCCAACGGCGACTTCGACTTCGGCGTGGTCACGCCGCAGGCCGCTTACCACGCGGGCGTCTCGCCCGGAACGTTCGCCAAGCCCTGGGGCGGCTTCGCCTGGCTCGGCACGAAGCTGATCACCCCCGCGCTGATCATCGCCTACATCTGGATCTGGGCAGGCTTCGCGATGGTGGTGATCGCCGCCGGCCTGTCGGCGATGCCCCGCGAGGTGCTCGAGGCGGCACGGACCGATGGCGCGAGCGAGTGGCAGGTGTTCCGGCGCGTGACCGTGCCCCTGCTCGCCCCGGTGCTCTCGGTGGTCTTCATCACGATGATCATCAACGTCCTGAAGGTATTCGACCTCGTGATCACGCTCGCCCCCGGCTCGTCGCAGAACGCCGCCAGCGTGATCGCGCTGGCGATGTGGCGCACCGCCTTCGGCGGCGTCAACGACTTCGGCGTCGGCTCGGCCGTCGCCGTCTTCCTGTTCGTCCTCGTCGTCCCGGTGCTGCTGCTGAACATCAAGCGCTTCCGGAGGGAGGTCTAGATGGCGGTCGCCGCCGGCGAGGTGATCGTCCCCAGACCCAAGCTGTCGGAGCGGGACACCGTCGCCGCCAAGATCGTCCGCGTGCTCACGCGGGGGCCGGTGAACCTGATCCTGGCCGCGCTCGGGCTGCTCTGGCTGGTGCCGACCCTCGGGCTCTTCCTGACCTCGATCCTGCCCGCCCAGGCGTACACGGTGAAGGGGTGGTGGCAGATCTTCTCCAAGCCGAGCGTCGCCACGTGGTCGAACTACACCCAGGTCGTGCACAATCACGCCATCACCCACTCGCTGATCGTGACGGCGGAGATCGCCGTCTCGAACACCGCGATCGTGATCATCGTCGGGGCGCTCGCCGGCTACGCGTTCGCATGGCTCGAGTTCCCGGGACGCGACTGGATCTTCGTCGGCGTGATCGCGTTGCTCGTCGTGCCGCTCCAGATGGCGCTGATCCCGATGTTCTCGTTCTACGACCACGTCGGGATCTACGACACCGTCCTCTCGATCTCGCTCTTCCACGCCGCCTTCGGGCTGCCGTTCGCGATCTTCCTGCTGCGCAACTTCTTTGTCGGGATCCCGAAGGACATCATGGAGTCGGCGCGCATCGACGGCGCCTCCGAGCTGAGGATCTTCGTCAAGCTGATCCTCCCGCTCGGACTCCCGGCGATCGCCTCGCTCGGGATCTTCCAGTTCCTCTGGACCTGGAACGATCTGATCGTCGCCCTCACCTTCGGGCAGAACGTCCAGCCGATCACGGTGGCGATCTTCTCGAACCTCCGCCAGTTCGGCGCGAACATCGACCTGATCGCGCCGGCCTCCTTCCTCTCCCTGATCGTCCCGCTGGCCGTCTTCTTCGCCTTCCAGCGCTACTTCGTCCAGGGCCTGCTCGCGGGCTCGGTGAAATGAGCTCGGCCGGCTCGGAGTGCGCTCTCGTCGGGGGCGGGCTCGCGGGCTTCGTCGCGTACGCGACACTCATCCGGGGCGGGGTGCCGCCCGAGGAGATCACCGTCTTCGACGCGACCGGCACCGACCCGGCCGCGACCTGGCGGCGCCGTGCCACGGCGATCCGCCAGCGGCGCATGCGCTCCGAGAGCGACGGACATTGCCTGCCCACCTCGTTTCCCGGGCTCGCGGTCCGCTCGGCGTGCCGCCGGCTCAGCGTCCGGCCGCTCGTCGAGAGCCTCTGCGACCGCTACCACCCGACCGTCGGCGAGTTCCTCGACCACGTCGAGAGCGTGCGCGAGCGGATCGGCTGGGACGCCGCGGTCGTCCCGGAGCGGGTCGAGGGCATCCGGGCGGTCGAGGGCGGGTTTGCGCTCGACCGCCCCGGGCTCGACAGCGCCGGCACCTTCCGCCACCTGCTGGTGGCCCCGGGCCATCCCGGGCTGAACGTGCCGGAGGAGCTCTCCGGGGACGCTCGCACGGTCCACGCCTACGAGCCGCACGACTACGCCGACGACATCGCCGTGGTCGGGGCGGGCATGGCCGCGGCGACGGAGTGGCTGAACGCTCTCGCCGCCGGCGCACGGGTAACCTCTGTGCGGCGGCGGGAGCCGATCCGGCGCCCGCTGAACGTACCTCGGCCGCTGTTCTCACGCCGCGGGCTGTCCGCGTTCCAGGCCACCGGCCCGCTCGAACGCGCCGCGCTGCTGAAGACGCTGCTCGTCCCCTCGTTCCCGCCCGGGCGGGCGTGGGACGAGCCGCTGGAACGCGCCGGCAGACGCTTTCGCGTCGCCGGCGAGGTGAACGGGGCGGCCCAGATCATCTGCGCGACCGGGTTCCGGCACAGCTTCCGCGCCCACCCGCTGCTCGCACAGCTCGTCGAAACGAACGGCCTCGACACCCACGACGACTGGATTATGCTCGCGCCCGACTGCACCGTGCCCTCGCTCACCGGCGCCGACCGCACGCTCGCGCTCTCGGGGATCGCGTCCCAGTGGGCGTATCCAGCTGCAGATACGCTCGTCGGCGCGAAGTACGCCGCCCACGGCTTCCTGCGTAGGGTGAGGGCATGTCGTACACGCTGAGGGGGCGGATCGACTCGCGCCTGCTCGCGGCGGTCGGGCCGCTCGCGGTCGCCGGCGCGCTCGCCCTGGGGCTCCACCGCTGGTGGCCCGTCGAGATCGCGGCCCTGATGGTCGGCGTCGGCGTCGCGCTCGACGTCCTGCTCTACGACCGCCTGTTCGACTACCAGCCGGGCTGGGCAGCCCTTCCGCTCGGGGCGCTCGAACTGGGGGCCGTGATGGCTCTGGCCGGCCCCGTGGGCATCCAGGCACCGCTCGGAGCAGCGATCGCCTACTTTGCGGGCGCGTGGCTGCTTGCCCAGGTGCTCGGGCACGCGGTCTATCCGTGGCTGCGGCTCTCGTACGCGGAGGACGGCGGCGAGCTCGGCCGCCCGGGGACGACCGCGGGAGCGGCAGCGGGCACGATCCTGCTCGCGGCGAGCGGGGTCGCCTTCGCGACGCGCCCGCCGACAGTGACGCTGCAGGGGGTGACGAAGGGGCCGCTCGTGATCACCCGGCAGGAGAACCTGGTTGGCAAGAACGGCGCGATCGTCCAGGGCGGGATCGTCGTCCGCGCCTCCGGGGTCGTGATCCGGAACGTGACCGTCGTCGGCGGCGAGAACGGGATCGACGTCGAACGGTCCCGCAGGGTGATGCTCGACGGCGTGCGGGTGTTCGGCGCGAAGATGGACGGCATCCACGTCCGCTTCTCGCAGGTGATGATCCGCGACTGCGCCGTCACCGTCGCCGGCCCGTATGCGCAGGGAATCGACATCTCCTACTCGGGCTTCCAGGGCATGGGCTCGGTCGAGGGCTGCGACGTCTCGGGCGGCAGCGAGGGCATCGTCGTCCACGCCTCGAACATCATGGTCACCGGCAACCGGGTGCACGGGACGAGCATGCGCGGGATCACGGTGAGCGAGATGTCGATGGGAGAGGTGGCGAAGAACAACGTCTCCGGCGCGGTCGGCGTCGGCGTCTACTGCGGCGACCATTCGATGTGCGACGTAAACCGGAACGTCGTCGTCGGCACCCGCTCGGACCACACCGGCAACTTCGCCCAGGCGGGCGTCGGGATCGAGGCGAACTTCTACGCCGAGGCCGAGCTCGACCGCAACATCCTGGTCGGGAACCCGAAGCCGGTGGCGTCCTTCGCGCAGAGCACGTTCAGCCGGCCGTAGAACGAGCTCTGGCCCGGCAACCGGCGAGGTCAGCCGATGCGGGGGCCCGCGAGCGCCGAGACCTCGGTCCGTTTCGTCCAGCGAAGGATCAGCGTGACCTCTCGGTGCAGCCGGTCGGCCAGATCCCGCGAGAGGCCGGCCGTCCCCTGCGCCGGCGCGGGGCCGGTGATGTCGACGCTCGCGACGAACTGGCCGTGGCCCTCGACGACCGAGATGTCCTGGATGCCGAGATTCTGGTCCCTGAGGGGTGGGACCAGCACCGAGCGAACGATCGCCTCGTCCTTGGCCTCGCCGTAGGCGGTCGTCGTGTGCTGGACGAGCGGGTAGGCGACGCCGAGCGCAACTGCGAGCGGCACGAGCACCGCGATCCGACCGCGCCACGTGAGGGTGCGATGGATGCTCAGCCGGGTGAACGAGAGGACGAGCGCCGACGCCAGGACGATTCCGAACAGGTTCGTCGTGAAGAGCAGGAAGGCGCCGCCGGCGAGGTGGCCGTTCCCGCGCTCGAGCAGGATTCCGAGAGCGGCCAGCGGAGGCATCAGGGCGACCGCGATCGCCGCGCCAGGCAGGGCGACGGCGGCCCTCCGGCGGACGGTGACGTAGGCGCCCGCCGCCCCGGCGGCGCAGGCGATTCCGAGATCGAGAATGCCCGGCGAGGTCCGCAGCTGGATCTCCGGCGTGATCGTGACGGCCCGGAAGACCGGAACGAACCACGCGGTGAGTGCTGCCAGCCCCACCGACTCCACGGTGGCGACCAGGATCACCGTGATCGAGATGAGCTGACGCCTCCCGTGGGCACCCACGATCGCCGCCGCCAGGCCGATGATCGGCTGCATCAGCGGCGACACGAGCATCGCCCCGATCACGACCGCCGAGGAGTTCTCGAGCAGCCCGAACGACGCGATCAGCGACGAGAGCGCCGTCAGGGTGACGACGCGATAGATGTACGGCCGGAGCTCACCCGCGACGTCGCTGTACAGCTCGCCCTCGATCTTCGCGCGCTCCGCCTCCGGGAGCCCCGAGCGGGCTCCGGTCGGGAACACGAGCTGGCCGGCGCGAGCAGCCCAGCGGCGAGATCTGGCGGAGAGGCCTGCCATGAGCTCCCCTCAGGTTCTGCGGAACGCCGCCGACGCCTCCCTCCCGGCCGGCCGGGACGCGTGCTCCGAGGCCGGGAAATGCGGTGCTCGCGCACCCCCTCCCCGGCCTCGGAGACTGGAACCTCGCCGCGCTAGCGGATCCGCGCCTGAACGAGCCGGCGGGTCGAGACACCGCCGAGGACGCTCCCGCCCGGCTTGCGGGCACGAACGAACATGACGATCGCGCCGGGGTGCCCGATCGGCAGCTTCGTCGTCGGCAGGATCGTGAACGTCACCGAGCCGTCCGCACCGGTCTGCTGCTCGGGTGTGCCCCTGAGCCAGCCGCGCGGCAGCCCCAGCACGTAGACGAGGGCTCCCTGGACCGGCTTACCGGCACTGTCGGTGACTTCGAAACGGCCCCGGAAGGCGCCCTGCGTCCGCAGCACCGACGGCGTGAACTTGACCTTCGAGATCACGAGCCGGTCGGGCAGCGCGATCGAGGAGACCGGGACGGCGGCCACGCCGGGGACGGTCACGGTCACCGTCGCGGTCGGAGTCGAATCGACCCAGGCCGGCCCGTAGCTGTTCTGCGCCTTGACCTGGACGAACAGCTTGTGCCCGAGATCGGCCGAGGTCAGCTTGTACGACTGGTTCGTCGCCTGGGAGATCGGATCGAAGCCGCCCTTGGAGTTGCTCCGCGCCCACTGGTAGAAGAACTGGATCGGCGCCTTGCCCGACCACGCTCCGACGCTCCCACGCAGGGTCTGGCCGACTGCGGCAGCCCCGCTGATCGTGGGCGGCGACGTGTTCACGGGCTCCAACTGCGAGCCGACGATCGCGCTGAGCGACGTGTACGCGGTGGTCGTTCCGACGCCGTTCGAAGCGGTGACGGCCCCGCGCACCCGGTTGCCGACGTCGGCGCGGGCTAGCTTGTACGATGCATCGTTCGCGCCCGAGATCGTGGCACAGTTGTTTCCGCTCGCATCGCAGCGCTGCCAACCGGAGGCGTACGAGATCGGCGATGCGCCCTGCCAGCTGCCCTGACTCACAGTCAGGGTCGATCCCTCCATGACGGTGCCGGAGAGGCTGGGGATGCTCGTGTTCGCGGGCGAACTGCCGGCCGATGCGATCACCGACGACGAGCCGGACAGAGCCGGCGTGGAGCCGCTCGAGTTCGAGGCGATCACCTCGGCGCGCACCGTGTTGTGGACGTCCGACGCGGTCGGCATGTAGGTCTGATGCGTCGCGCCGCCAATCGCAGAGCAGTTGCCGCCGCCACCGTCACAGTGGAACCACTGATAGCTGTAGGCGATCGGTTGTGCACCACTCCAAGATCCGTTGCCGGCGGTAAGCGTCGAGCCTTCCTGGGCGGTACCCGAGATCGAGGGCAAAGACGTGTTCTGCGGCGCGTTCGCCGCAGTCACCGCGGCGCTCGAATCGCTCAACGCCGTGCCCGTGCCGGTTCCGTTGGTTGCGGAAACCGAGACGCGCAGCGTCGATCCGACGGGGACGGCAGAGGCGGCGATCGTGTAGGTCTGGCCGGTGGCCCCGGCGATGTCGGTGCAGGCGGCTCCAGCCCCGTCGCACTTCCGCCACTTGTAGGTGAACACGATCGGATTCGTGCCCGTCCAGCCACCACTCTGGGCCGTCAGCGTGCTTCCCTGCTGAGGCGTGCCGGTGATCGTCGGAAGCGAACTGTTCGAGGGAGCGCTGTCGGCCAGGGCAACCGGCACGAATACCGCCATACCGGAGAAGGCCAGCAAGAGGATCGCGCGGATCGCTCTCCGCAGCGCCGGCGGCCTCGCGAGACCGCCTGTCACGTGCTTGTCCATGTCGTCGACCTCCCAGATTAGAGTGTATTACATTTTCTTTTCACCCTACCCTGTATTATTTGTGTACGTTGTAAAAGTGTCGTATGCTAATCGTGTCAACCGGGCTCCCTCCCGCGCACGCGGCCGGGGCGAACGGAGTCCAGAGGAGCACCGTGGTGAAGACGTCGAAGACGAACAGGGGCGAGCACAGCCCAACCGCGGCGGAGTACGAGACGGCAGCGTCCCTCCGCCTTGCCCTGCAGGAGTTCCTTCGCCGCAGTGAGCTCATCGTGCGCAAGCACGGGCTCACCGCCGAGCGCTATCAACTGCTGCTGCTGATCAGGCTCACCGTCGACAGGGGAGGCCGGGCAACGGTCGGCGACCTCGCGACCGCACTCCATCTGGCCAAGAGCACCGTCACCCAGCTCGTTCGGAGAGCCGAGAACCTCCGCCTCGTCCGCCGCGAGCTCTCCGAACGCGACGCGCGGATCCGGTACCTCGTGCTGACCGAGGAAGGCGAGCGACGGCTCGGCCGGGCCGTCACCGAGCTTGCAGAGGAACGCGACCAGCTGGTCGAGCTCGTCTCGAGCCTCCCCGCCAGACCCGGCTGACGGGTTCCCCGAGCCGGAACGCCACGGAGCTGAGCGGAAGGGACGCCCATGAGCGTCCCTCCCGCCTCGTTCTTCCGCCGCTCGTCACCGACCTAGCGGGTCACGCGGCTCCGGCGGCGCGGAGAACGGCCCGTACGCGGCCGGCCGTCATCGGCGCTTCCCGCATCCGGGCGCCCGTCGCGTCAAAGAACGCATTCGCGACCGCGGCCGCGATCGGGGCCGTCGGCGGCTCGCCGGAGCCGGTCGCAAGGAGACCGTCGGCAGCGACCGAGCCGCTGTCGACCGCCGGGATGTCCGTGCGCTGGACGATGCTGAACGTCACCTTGGGTGCATCCTTGAAGCGCAGGATCGGGTAGGTGACCCAGTCGAAGCTCGTGACCCGGCTCTTGTCGAACCGGACCTCCTCGAACAGCGCCCGGCTCAGGCCCTGGGTCATGCTGCCGACCGCCTGGCCTTCGACGCCTCCCGGGTAGACCGAGAGACCGGTGTCCTGGGCCCCGTAGAGGTGCGTTGCGGTCAGCTTGCCGGTCTTCTTGTTCACCTGGACGTCTGCCACGATGCCGGCCATTGTCCCGGCGAAGCTGCCGAGCGCGATCCCGCGGCCCGTCACGATGTTGCCGCCCGCGAGGTTGGAGGCAGCCACCTTCGGCTGCCAGTGCGCGAGCTTGGCGACCTCGGTCAGGACGTTCTTCCAGCGGTTCCAGGTGAGCGACAGGTGCCGGCTGGCCTCGACCTGGTTGCTCGTGATGTTCTGGAGCCGGAACTGGTACGGGTCCATGTTCGCTGCGTGCGCGAGCTCGTCGATCAGCTGCTCGTAGGCGAACAGCGACTGCGGGGCCAGCGGCGCCCGCAGGTAGATCGACTTGAAGTAGTTGTTCTCGAGCGGCAGCTGCTTGGTCGTGACCCTCCGGTTCGGGATGCTGTACTGCGTTCCGCTGTTGGTCGTATCGGCGCCCGCCCGTGAGGAGACGGCGGGCTTGGTCCCGACCAGCTGGAGCGTCACGTCGGTCGAGTAGTACGGGATCTCGAACCCGGTGTAGTCGGTAGCGACGAGATTGCCCTTCGCGTCGACCGCGCCGCGGACGTCCATCAGCTGCGCCGGGCCGTAGTTGTCCCAGCCGTGCTCGTCCCAGCGCATGAACTGCAGCCGCACGGGCGCACCCGCGAGCTGCGACATGATCGCCGCCGCCTCGGCCGCGTCGTTGTACGGAGACGAGCCGTAGACACTCGATCCCTCGTAATAGAGCACGTCGATCTTGTTCAGCGGCAGCTGCGGATCGAGCGCCGCCTGGACCGAGGAGCGTGTCCCGTAGACGTTCTGGGTATTCGAGTAGATGACGGCGCCGTTCTTGGTGACGTCCGCCACGCAGCAGCTCGGGCCGATCGGCAGATGTCCGTTGTAGTGGTAGGCGTATGTCCCTGTCACGACGTGCGCAGCCGAAGCGATCGCGCTGTCGACGTTGCCCATGTCAACGTTGAACGACGCGGCCACCTTGCCGGCGCTGTCCTGCTCGCGCATCTGATTCCAGAGGTTGCCGACACCCGGCAGCGGGGGCGGATCCGCCCACGTCGCCTTGAGTTGGGCCGCGGCCTGGATCGCGTCGTACTCCTTTGCCGCAACCACGCCGACGAAGTCACCGCGACGCAGAACGCGCGCCCCTGGGATGTGGCTGATCGAGCTCTGGTCGACCGAGACCAGCGGGGCGCCCGACGGGTATGCCCCCTGGCCGCGCGGCCGCACGATGCGGCCGTGCAGCATGCCGGGCACGCGGACGTTGTGAACGTACGTGTAGCTGCCGGTGACCTTGGCCGGGATGTCGATCCGCGGCGGGCTCGTCATCACGAGCGAGTATTGCGAGGCCGGCTTCGTTCCCGGAGCTCCCGGCGCGAGCCCGATGCCGGCGGTGCCGTTGAGACCACCGTGCGTCTCGGCCATCTTGTAGCTCGACGCCATCTCGACGTTGAACATCTTGTCGCCGAGCAACTGGCCGTAGGTCACGGTCTTCCCGCCGCCCGAGACGACACCCGCCTTCACGCTCAGGCTCCCGGCGGGCACACCGAGCTGCTTGGAGGCGAGACCGAGCAGCGCCTTCCTGGCGGCGGCCGCCGCCGCTCGAACCTGCGGCCCGCCGCCCCGGATCGAGGAGCTGCCGGCCGTGATGCCCTGGTCGGGTGTCACGTTCGTGTTCGCGGAGACCAGCTTGAGCTGGCTCATGCCGAGATCGAGCTCCTCCCCGGCGATCATGAGCAGACCGGTCGTGGCTCCCTGGCCGAGCTCGATCTTCCCAAGCTTGACCGAAGCTGTGTTGTCGTTGTGGATGATCAACCACGAGTCGATCCGCTGCGGGTCATACGGCCCGTTGCTGTCGAACGGGTCGACGCCGGCGGCTCTCGCGTTGCGGCCGAGCCCGGTACCCAGCATCGAGAAGCCGACGATCAGGGCGCCGCCGCCCTTGACGAAGCTCTTGCGCGAGAACTCGCGCTCATGCAGGAAACCGGTCATCAGGCACCGCCTTTCGCCATCACGGCCGCGGCCTTCTGGATCGCGGTCAGGATCCGCGGATAGGTCCCGCAACGGCACAGATGCCCGTTCATCGCCGTCCGGATCTGGTCCTCGGACGGGTTCTTCGTCGTCGCGAGCAGATCAGCGGCCTGGATCATCATGCCGTTCTGGCAGTACCCACAATGCGGCACCTGCACATCGATCCACGCCTGCTGCAACGGATGCAACGCCGGCGCCGCCGCCGTCGTCCCGCGCTGAGCCGCCCACATCGCCGGCAGCCCTTCCAGGGTCGTGATGCTCTTGCCGCTCACCGACGCCACCGGCGTCACACAGGAGCGGATCTCCTTCCCATCCAGCAACACCGAGCAGGCACCACACTGCGCAAGGCCACAACCAAACCGCGGCCCATGCAGATGGAGCTCGTTGTGCAGAACGTACAGAAGCGGTGTATCGAGGCTCGCGCTCACGCCGTGCGTGAGCCCGTTCACCTTGATCCTCAGGCCACTCGCCATCGATTCCTCCAATCTGGCAGTCGCCGAGCGATGCGCCCGACACGGTCTGAAGGTCGACTCATGTTTCGCCCGACAGACGTGAGGCGACGCCATCGCCCGAACATATCCATCACGGTATGGTTTATTCTTATACCATAACCTGATGGGCCTCGGATCCTCGGCGATGGATATGGGCCTTCGATCGGCAGGGGGCACAGCTTGGAGATTGCCGGCGAACCTGTCTATCATTGGCTGATGCACTCACAGCATTCCGGCCAATCCACGAGCAGCAGCCCGCGGCGGCGCTCGTCCGCATCCCCCTCAGGACGCGCCGAGTTCGAGCAGGCGGCCGCCTTTCGAGCCGAGCTCCGGCGCTTCCTCCGCCGGACCGAGACGACGACGACCGAGGCGGGGCTGACCCCCCAGCGCTACGACCTCCTGCTCGCGATCGAGGCAGCAGGCGGCGAGGCCACGATCAACGAGCTCTGCTCGCACCTTCAGATGCAGCAGACCGCGGTGACCGAGCTCGTCAAGCGAACCGAAGAGGCCGGTCTGGTCACGCGGACGCAATCGACCGTCGACCGGCGGGTCGTGCTCGTCACCGTCACCACGGAGGGGAAGAAGCGGCTCCGGCGCGGATTCGAGGCGCTCCGCAAGGATCGAGTCTCACTGGCAGCAGCTCTCGAACTGCTCAGGTCGACGTTCGACGGAGCTCTGACAACCCGAGATTGAGATGAGGATCGGGCCCGTTTCCGGGCCCGATCTCTCCTTCCGGTTTGCGGGGTGTCGGCCTAGAAGCCGGGGGCGTTCCCTGCGAGTGCTCCGCGGACGCGGGGCGGCGTGAGCGGCGCCTGGAAGAGGCGGACGCCGGTCGCGTCGAAGAACGCGTTCGCGATCGCGGGGCCGACCGGGACCTGCGGCGGCTCACCCGAGCCCGTGGGGAGCTCGTCGAGCCGCTGGACGACGACGGTCGTCACGGGCGGGTGGTCCTTGAAGCGCAGCATCGGGTAGGTGATCCAGTCGGTGCTGGTGACGCGGTTCTTCGAGAACTGGAGCTCCTCGTGCAGAACCTTCCCGGTTCCCTGCATCAGGTTGCCCGACATCTGGTTCTCGATCAGCGCCTGGTTGACGGCCAGACCGGAGTCCTGCGCCGCGTAGAGGTGGATGACCGAGATCTTGCCGGTCTTCTTGTTGACCGAGATGTGGGCGACCGTGGCCGCACGCGAGGCTCCGTGGGTTCCGATCGCCATGCCCCAGCCCTCGACGACGTTGGCGCTGCTGAGGTTCGTGCCGGCCACGTGCGCCTTGTAGGGCGACGCGGCGACCGCGGCCTGCAGCACTGCCGTCCAGCGCTGGTTCTGAGCGTCGGTCTGCATGTTCTGGGCCCTGAACGTGAACGGGTCCATGTTCGCCGCCACAGCCGCCATATCGACGATCTGCTCGGTCGCGAAGGCCGTCTGCACGGCCGCCGGCGCCCGCAGGGTGGACGACTGGAACATCCCCCGCGACTGCGGGATCGTCTTCGCGATCGTGCGGAAGTTGGTCTGCGAGACCTTGTAGAACGGAGCAAGGTTCTCGCCATTGGTGCCGGCCACTCCCGGTGCGCCGGGCACCGCGATCCCGGCCAGCGCCTGCGCGGCCGCGAGCGAGGTGCTCGACTGATGGGTCTGGGTCGCCTGGTAGGCGACCATGTTCCCGCTCGCGTCGATCCCGACCTTCATGTCGGTGATCGTCGCCTCGCCGTAGCGCGTCCAGCCCTGCTCGTCCCAGCGCATCAGCTGGAGCCGAACCGGGGCCTGCACCGCCTGCGAGATCAACGCCGCCGACTCGGCGATGTCGAACGCGTGGTAGCCGTTCCCGAAGGTGCTCGAGCCCTCGTGCCAGATGATCCGCACGTTCTGGGGCTGCATGCCCAGCACGGTCGCCATATCGGTCGTCAGGCTCGGCACGTTCTGCGTGTTGCAGTACACCGTCGCCGACGTCGCCCGAACGTCGGCCAGCGCGCAGGCCGGGCCGATCGGGTTGTGGCCGTTGTGCGGGTAGGCAAACGAGCCCGAGACGACCTTCGCCGCCGACGCGAACGCCTTGTCGACGTTGCCGGTGTTGGCCGTGATCCTCGCCGGGGTCAGGCCCTGCGAGTCCCACTTGCGGTAGTTCGACCAGATGTTGGCGCCGCCGCCCTCACCCATGATCGGCGTCTCGGCCCAGGTCACCTTCAACTGCGCCGCCGCCTGGATCGCGTCGTACTCCTTCGGCGCGACCACCGCCAGGAAGTTCTTGATCTGCACGACCTTCGCGTTCGGGATATGCGCGATCGAGCTCGCATCAACGGCCGTCGGAGTCGCGAACCCATCCGTCAGCCACGGCCCCTGACCGCGCGGGCGCACCCAGCGTGCATGCAACATCCCCGGCAGCCTGATCGCATGCACATACACATACGTGCCCGCCACCTTCGCCGGGATATCGATCCGCGGCACCTGCACCTTCGTCACCAGCGAGTAGTTCTCGATCGGCTTCGCCGGTGCCACGCCCGGGTCGAGGGTCAGCGGGCTCAGCGACACGTTCAGCAGCTTGCCGCCGACCAACTCGCCGTAGCTGACCGTCTTCCCGCCACCCGAGACGACGCCCTTGCTCACGCTCAGACTCGCCACCGGCACACCGAGATGAGTGGCCGCGAGGCTGTTCAGCGCCTGCCTCGCCGAGGCGGCCGCCGCGCGGAGGCGCGGGCCGACGCTCTGGATCGCCCGGCTGCCGCCGTGACCGCCGGTGTTCACCGCGACCCAGCCGTCGGTGACCGTCGCGATCTCCGTCCCCGACGCATCCCGCACCGACGACCCGTAGATCACCTGGCTCATATCCATGTCGAGCTCTTCAGCCACGATCATGTTGAACCCGGTCGTGATCCCGTTCCCGATCTCCACCTGACTCGTCAACACATTGACCGTGTTGTCAGGATTGATCCGCAAGAACGAATCCACCTTCGTCGCATCCGGGTTATAGGTCGCCGGAGACGGAACAACACCAACAGGCGGCCCCGCCGCAGCCTTCCCCGCCAACGCCGAACCCGCCAGGCTGAACCCGACCACCAACGCGCCGCCACCCTTCACAAACGACCTACGCGAAAACTCGCGCTCATGCAGCAAACCAGTCATCCCTACGCACCACCCTTCGCCATCACGGCCGCGGCCTTCTGGATCGCCGTCAGGATCCGCGGATACGTCCCGCAACGGCACAAATGCCCATTCATCGCCGTCCGGATCTGATCCTCCGACGGATTCTTCGTCGTCGCAAGCAGATCCGCAGCCTGAATCATCATGCCGTTCTGGCAGTACCCACAATGGGGAACCTGCACATCGATCCACGCCTGCTGCAACGGATGCAACGCCGGCGCCGCCGCCGTCGTCCCCCGCTGGGCCGCCCACATCGCGGGCAGGCCCTCCAGGGTGGTGATGCTCTTGCCGCTCACCGACGCCACCGGCGTCACACAGGAGCGGATCTCCTTCCCATCCAGCAACACCGAGCACGCACCACACTGCGCCAGACCACAACCAAACCGCGGCCCATGCAGATGGAGCTCGTTGTGCAGAACGTAGAGGAGAGGTGTGTCAAGGCTCGCACTCACACCGTGCGTGAGCCCGTTCACCTTGATCCTCAGACTACTCGCCATGCTCACTCCCCTTCTTGTTTGTGGAATCTCAACCACAGCGCACGCGACCACGGAATCGCCAGTTTCCTTGAGCCGCGCGGCGCCTTCAGAATAGGGCGAGGGCAGTTCGGCGGAAGAATCCGCAAGAGATCTTGAGTCGAACCTCAGGGAAAAATCGGCCGTATTCCTTGGCCAACCTGAGACAAGGATGGAGAGAGCCCGTCGGCGCCGAGGTCATCCCCGCCTGACCGTTTTCGGCTGGGCGACTCCGGCCGCCACGCGCGCTGCGCGCATCGTTCTTGCGCGGGGAGCAGAGGGCCGCGGATCTCCGGCGGTGGGCCCGGACGAGCCGGGCCCACCGCCGTCGTCACTTCCTGAGCGGTTCAGGCAACCCCGGCGGCCCCGAGGACGGCCCTGACCCGGCCGGGAGTCATCGGCGCCTCCCGGATGCGCACGCCGGTCGCGTCGAAGAACGCGTTCGCGACTGCCGGCGCGATCGGCGTCGTCATCGGCTCGCCGGTTCCGAGCGGCAACTGATCGGTCCGCTGAACGAGCGCGAGCGTCACGGTCGGGTGATCCTTGAAGCGAAGGATCGGGTACGAGACCCAGTCGAGGCTCGTCACGTTGCTCTTCGAGAACGTCACCTGCTCGGAGAGCGCACGGGAGAGGCCCTGGATCGCGGCACCGCTCATCTGATTCTCGACCAGCCCCGGGTTGACCGCGAGCCCGGCATCCATGCCGAGATACATGTGGGTCGCCGTGATCCGGCCGGTCTTCAGGTTCACCTCGACGTCGACGACGGCTGCCGCGTACGCGGCAGTGCCATGCCGACCGAACCCGAAGCCGCGACCGGTCACGACGGGGCCGGCCTGCTTGATCGAGTTCGCGACCCGCGGCTGCCAGTTGGCCGCCGTAACCGCCGCGTTCGTCGCCGTCAACCACCGCTCGTCGGTGATGTTGTTCCGGCGGAAGGCGATCGGGTCCATCCCGGCCGCATATGCGAGCTCGTCGATCAACTGTTCCGACGCGAACGACGTCTGCGGCCCCTGTGGATCGCGCAGGGCGCCCACCCGCAGGTACCCGCTGTGCAGCGGCAGAGTCTTGCTGCCGACGCGCTTGTTGGGGATGTCGTACATCGGGCCTGCATTGGGCGAGTTCGAGTTGAACGAGCCCGGCGTCGGATACGGGTACGGCGTCGTCCGCAGCTCGGTCGTCAGGTCGGGGTTGGGGCCCGGCCCGTTGAAGTTGGCGCAGCTGGGCTGACCGAAAGCGATGTGGTCGTAGGCGACGATCTTGCCTCCGGCATCCACCCCGCCGCGCATGTCGATCATGTGCGCCTGGCCGTAGTTGTCCCAGCCGTGCTCGTCCCAGCGCATCAACTGGACGCGCACCGGCTTCCCGATCGACTGCGACATGACCGCCGCGGCACGCGAGACGTCGAGCGACTGGGTCGCCCCGAACGAGCTCGCGCCCTCGTAGAAGATCGACCGCACCATCGACTGGTCGACACCGAGCTCGTCCGCGATCGCCGGCACCGTGTTCTCGACTCCCTGTGTGTTGCTGAAGATCGTCACCCTGGTCGGGGTCACGTCCGCGATCGCACAACATGGCCCGATCGGCATGCGACCGTTGTAGGCGAACATGTACGTGGCGGCCACGGTCTTCGCGGCCGATTTCAGCCCGGCGTCGACGTTGCCGACGTTCTGCTGGTAGGCCTGATGCGCGAGCCCTGCGGAGTCCTGGGAGCGCATCTGCTTCCAGAGGTTTCCGGTGCCCGGAAACGTCGGGCTCGACTTCCAGACCACCTTCAGCTGGGCCGCAGCCTGGATTGCGTCGTACTCCTTCGGCGCGACGACGCCGAGGAAGTCGCCCTTGCGCACGATCTGGACGTTCGGGATGTTGCCGATCGAACCCGCATCGACCGACACGATCGGCGCACCGGTCGCGTATGGGCCCTGTCCGCGGGGCCGGACGACCCGGCCGTGCATCATCCCCGGCACCCTGACGTTGTGCACGTACGTGTAGCTACCGAGAACCTTGGGCGGGATATCGACCCGCGGCACCCGGGTGCTCACGACGGCGTACTTGCTCACCGGCTTCGCCGGCGACTGTCCGGGGTCGAGGGTGGCCGCCACGACCGACGTCTTCAGCAGCTTGCCCCCGACGAGTTGACCGTAGGTGACGGTCTTCCCGGCACCCGAGACCGTGCCGTTCGACACGCTCAGGCTCGCGACCGGAACACTGAGGCTCGCGGAAGCCAACGAGAGAAGCGCCTGCTTCGCCGTCGCGGCGGCAGCCCGGAGCGGTGGCCCCACCGTCCGCTGAATGCCGCTGCTCCCACCGTTCCTACCGCTGTCGACGAGGATGTCGCTGTCCCAGACACTGTGCATGACCTGCGCGACGGGCAGGTCGAGTTCCTCGGCGACGACCATGGCAAGCCCGGTGATCAGACCGTTGCCGAGCTCGACGTGGCTCGTCTTGAAGGTCACCGTGTTGTCCGGGTTCACCGTCAGCCAGGAGTCGACCTGGCTCTTGTCCGGCTCGTACGCCGCGGCGGCCGGACCGGCGCCGAACGCGGTCCCGAGGACGCTGAACCCGACGATCAGCGCGCCGCCGCCCTTGACGAAGCTCTTGCGCGAGAACTCGCGCTCATGCAGCAAACCGGTCATCACGCACCGCCTTTCGCCATCACGGCCGCGGCCTTCTGGATCGCCGTCAGGATCCGCGGATACGTCCCGCAACGGCACAGGTGCCCGTTCATCGCCGTCCGGATCTGATCCTCGGACGGGTTCTTCGTCGTCGCGAGCAGATCGGCAGCCTGGATCATCATGCCGTTCTGGCAGTACCCACAATGCGGCACCTGCACATCGATCCACGCCTGCTGCAACGGATGCAACGCCGGCGCAGCCGCCGTCGTCCCCCGCTGAGCCGCCCACATCGCCGGCAGCCCTTCCAGCGTCGTGATGCTCTTGCCGCTCACCGACGCCACCGGCGTCACACAGGAGCGGATCTCCTTCCCGTCCAGCAACACCGAGCAGGCGCCACACTGCGCAAGACCGCAACCAAACCGCGGGCCATGCAGATGGAGCTCGTTGTGCAAGACGTACAACAACGGCGTATCCAGACTCGCACTCACACCATGCGTGAGCCCGTTCACCTTGATCCGTAAATTACCCGCCATTCCATCCTCCTCGAGGATCGAGAAACGAAACGTGTGTGCGCCAACGTGGAGCAAAGCTCGTGGACACGCACAACCTCAAGAAGTCAGGATAAATCGAGCGGCTGTATTTCACCAACAAAGATTCTTGAGAAACGACTGTTCGCTCCCTGCCCGTCGGGTCATCGCCTCGGGCATGCGGCGGGCGGGCAGCCAGGCGAGACGCTCCGGCGATCAGGAGATCGGCGGCGCTGCAACACTCGTACGCGAAGCGGATCCGCGAATCAGCTCTGCGTAGGGCAGCGGATCGCCGCGCAGGAGCGCAGCCACCGTGTCGCGGAATCGATTCGGGTTCCCTGCATTCCGCTCGAGCCACTCGCTCTCGGCGCGATACGCATCGAGGTGCTTGACACCGTGCTGGTGATACCGCCCGACAAGGGCGCGGTCGTAGACGCGATCGCCGTCGACAACGCCGACTGCCGACAGCGACCGGACGACACCCCCACGCCGTGACTCGCCGAGGGCGGCCCGCACGCGGTGCTCGATGAACCAGGCGGTCTTGTAGCTCCCGCCGAGCTGCTGGACGAGCTGGTTCGCCGGCAAGCCCCCGTCGGACTCGACGAGGAGCTGGACAGCAAGGAACCACTTCCAGACGGGCGCGTGCGAATTGTGGAACAGCGTCCCGGAGGTGACGCTGAACTGGTACTTGCACTCGCGGCACCAGAAGCGCTTACGTGCCTCGAGCCGCGCGGTCTCGGTCGAGTCGCACCGCGGACAGGTGACTCCCTCGGGCCACCGTAGCGCCTCGAGGTAGTCGCGGCACTGTGCCTCGGTCCGCTCGAGATCGGCGAACCACGCAGGGTCGTCCCAGGGGATTCCCTGCGTGAACACACCCGGCTGCGCCGGGGGATCGTGCTCGTTGGTATGGGTCGATGTCGAGATCACGCGAGACGGGGCCTGCCGGATGCGGAACACTCGGTCGGGTATCGAGCGCGAACCTGCACTTCCGACCATAGGCCCTTTGCTGCAACGAGACTTCCAATCGCAAGAAACCTTGAATGTCGAAAACGGCTCGAGGGCTAGCGCGGGTTGACCGCGACGTCCGAGGACGCCCGACGATCGCGCCCGGACATCCGCGCTCCCTGGACGAGCTCGGAGTAGGGCAGCGGCTCGGTCTGCAGCAGTGCGAGCACCGTGTCGCGGAAACGGTGTGGGTTGTCTGCGTTCCGCAGCCGCCATTCGCTTTCGGCCCGATATGCCTCCAGGTAGTCGATGCTCTGCTGGTGATAAGGGCCGACAACGGCGCGGTCGTACACCCGTCCGCTTTCGGAGGCCTCGCCGGCTCCGTCCGGGAGCGCCGCACGAACCTGGGGTTGTGCCTCCTTGAGCGCGGCCCTGACGCGGTGCTCGATGAACCACGCTGTCTTGTAGCTTCCGCCGAGCTGCCGCACGAGCTGATTCGCCGGCAGGCCGCCGTCGGACTCCACCAGGAGCTGCACCGCGAGGAACCATTTCCAGATCGGCGCGTGCGAGTTGTGCAGGATCGTCCCGGCGGTGACGCTGAACTGGTACTTGCAGTCGCGGCACCAGAAGCGCTTACGTGTCTCCAGCCGCCCGCTCTCACCCGAGCCGCATCGCGGGCAGGTGATTCCCTCGGGCCAGCGCAGGTTCTCCAGGTAGCCCCGGCACCGGTCCTCGACGGCGTCGAGGTCGCGGAACCAGCCCGGATCGTCCCACGGCAGTGCCCAGCCGGCGTCCTCGGCGGCCGGCAACGGCCCGTCCTGCTGCTTGGCGTTCGAGTCGGTCATCGCATGATCCGAGGGGAGTGAGAGCCCGCCGTACCGACCCCCACTCCCCTCTCGTCTCTTCTCAGGCCACGCCTGCGGCCTTGAGCACGGCACGGACGCGACCCGGCGACATCGGCGCCTCACGGATGCGTGCACCCGTTGCGTCGAAGAACGCGTTCGCGACCGCTGCGCCGACCGGTGCCAGCGCGGGCTCGCCCGAGCCCGTGGTGCGGGAGCCGGGCCCGCTCGGGTCGGGGACGTCGGTGCGTGTGAGCCCGTGGATGTACACCTTCGGCGCGTCCTTGAACCGCACCATCGGGTAGGTCACCCAGTCGAGGCTCGTCACCTGGCTCTTGTTGAACACGACCTGCTCGTACAAGGCCCGGCTGAGGCCCTGCATCGCGGCCCCTTCCTCGTTGTTCTCGCTGCCGCCCGGGTAGACGATCAGCCCGGCGTCGCCCGCGACGTGCAGCGTCTTTGCCAGGATCTTGCCCGTCTTCTTGTTGACCTCGATGTCCGCGACACAGCAGGACATCGTGTTCGAGTAGAAGCCGAACGCGATCCCGCGACCGGTCGCGATGTTCGAGCTCGACAGGTTCGAGGCTGCGACCTTCGGCTGCCAGTTCGTGTCCTTGGCAGCGTTGGTGAGCACGTTCTTCCAGCGCTGCGGCGGGTCGTCGGTCAGGTTGGCGACGTTCTGGAGCCGGAACGCGACCGGGTCCATCCCGGCCATGTACGCGAGCTCGTCGACTGCCTGCTCCGCGGCGAACGCCGACTGCGGCGCGTTCGGCGCCCGCAGGTACGTCACCTTGAAGTAGTTGTTCTCGAGTGGCAGGCTCTTCCCGATCACCCGACGATTCGGGATCGAGTACTGCGAGCCGCTGATCGTCGTCTCGGCCTTCCCCGTCGAGGAAAACACGGCCTTGCCGTTGATCTGCTGCTCCGGCGGCTGCGTCGTCCAGTAGGGGATCCCGAAGTCCGTGTACTCGAACGCGGTGATGTTCCCCTTGCCGTCGACGCCTGCGCGGATGTCGGTCATCTGGGCCGGGCCGTAGTTGTCCCAGCCGTGCTCGTCCCAGCGCATGAACTGGAGACGCACCGGCTTGCCGACGAGCGCCGACAGGATCGCGGCGGACTGGTTGGCGTCCCGGTACGGCGCCGAGCCGTACACGCTCGAGCCCTCGACGTAGGTGACACGGATCCGGTTCAGCGGCAGCGTCTTGTCGCCCATGACCAGATCGAGCGCGTCCTTGATGTTCTGCCGCGTCCCGTACGCGTCCTGCGTGTTCGAGAAGATCAGCGCGCCGTTCGGCGTGACGTCTGCGACACAGCAGGACGGACCGATCGGGAGATGGCCCGTGTAGTTGTAGCGGTAGCTCTGCGTCACCGTGTGGGCCGCCGAGGCGAACGCACTCTCGAAGTTGCCGCGGTTGTACACGACCCTCGCCGGGGCCTGGCCTGCGCTGTCCTGCTGGCGCATCTGCCCGAACAGGTTGCCGACGCCCGGAATCGGCGGCATCGGCGCCCAGGTCACCTTGAGCTGCGCGGCGGCCTGGATCGCGTCGTACTCCTTCGGTGCGACGACGCCCAGGAAGTTCCCCGACTGCACGATCTGCACGTTCGGGATGCTCGCGATCGAGCCCTTGTCGACCGAGAGGATCTTCGGGGCGGTGCCGTCGCCGTAGGCGCCCTGCCCGCGGGGACGGACGACCCGGCCGTGCAGCATCCCCGGAACACGGACCCCGTGCACGTAGACGTACTTGCCGGTGACCTTGTCCGGGATGTCGACCCGCGGCGGCGAGGTGCCGACCAGCGTGTAGGCGCCCACCGGCTTGGTGCCCGGCGAGCCCGCAACCGCCTGAGCAGGCGAGGTCGCGCTGCCCTTCGTGCTGAAGCCGGCGATCTCGACGTTGAACAGCTTGTCGCCGATCAACGCGCCGTAGGTGACCGACTTGCCGCCACCCGAGACGACGCCCGACTTGACCGACAGGCTCCCGACCGGGACGCCGAGGCTCGTCGAGGCCATCTTCAGCAGCGCCGTCGCCGCAGCCGCAGCCGCGGCACGGGTCTGCTGGCCGCCGCGCTGGACGCCCTGGCTGCCGACGCTCGCGCCCTGGTTGGGCGTCACGTTGGTGTCGTGGGTGATCATCTTCATCTGACCGAAGTCCATCGTCAACTCTTCGGCCGCGATCATCAGCAGCGCCGTCGGCGTGCCCTGACCCATCTCGACCTTCCCGATCTTCAGGCTCGCCGTGTTGTCGGCGTGGATCGTCAACCACGAGTCGACCGACACCTGGTCGAACGGCCCGTTCGAGGCGAACGGGTCGACGCCGGCCGCGCTCGCCTTGCCGGCCACACCCGCGCCGAGAACGCTGAAGCCGACGACGAGCGCGCCGCCGCCCTTGACGAAGCTCTTGCGCGAGAACTCGCGCTCATGCATCAAACCGGTCATGCCTATGCACCACCCTTCGCCATCACGGCCGCGGCCTTCTGGATCGCCGTCAGGATCCGCGGATAGGTCCCGCAACGGCACAGATGCCCGTTCATCGCCGTCCGGATCTGATCCTCGGACGGGTTCTTCGTCGTCGCGAGCAGATCAGCAGCCTGGATCATCATGCCGTTCTGGCAGTACCCACAATGCGGCACCTGCACATCGATCCACGCCTGCTGCAACGGATGCAACGCCGGCGCGGCTGCTGCCGTGCCCCGCTGAGCCGCCCACACAGCCGGCAAACCCTCCAACGTCGTAATGCTCTTCCCGCTCACCGACGCCACCGGCGTCACACACGAACGGATCTCCTTGCCGTCCAGCAGCACCGAGCACGCACCACACTGCGCCAGACCACAACCAAACCGCGGCCCATGCAAGTGAAGCTCGTTGTGCAAGACGTACAACAACGGCGTATCGAGGCTCGCGCTCACACCATGCGTGAGCCCGTTCACCTTGATCCTGATGCTGTTCGCCATTCCATCCTCCCTCTGTTCTCAGGGGTATGTCTCAGGGGCGCACTCCGGCAAAACGCCTCTTCGGACCGCTCGCCAGTACGGTCCGTCATGTGCTCCGGCGGCCCCCGATATGCCGTCAAACATACGCGGGCAAAATCCGGCCTAAACCGTCTTGCAAGAAAGCTTGAAAGCTGCGTTCTCGCCACGAACTGACCAATGAACCGATGAATAGGGGCAACGGTCGCTCTCCGGCCCGTACTCGCCGCCACGAACCTTGAGCAAATCCGAGCTCGGGCTCGCCGGTCCGGAGGTCGGAACCGACGGTCGTGTCACCTCGAGCCGGGCCTCTTTTTCGCACGCGCGCCGGCGTCTTCCGCAAGACTTGCGGAGATGCGGCGAATTCTCCCTCGCTTTGTCGGAATGCGCTGGTGGCTCGGCCTCGCGTTCGCGGGTGTCGCGGCCCTCACGGCGATCGCCGTGGTCGCGCTCCTCAGCGCCCGGTCACAACAGGCGTTCCGCCGCTACGGAGCGGAGTTCGCCCTCGGCAACAGCGTCTCTGCGGCGGAGGCTCTCAAGGCAGACTCGACGAAGACGGGTGTCGCACTGCACGCGAAGTCGATAGCCGAGCATCAGCACCTCGCGATCTTCGTCTTCGACCGCCAGGGCAGGCGGCTGTCGTCCTCCACGTCCTTCGGACTGAACTGGAGCCAGGTGCCGAACGGGCCCGAGGCACTCTCGACGGCACTCACGAGCTTCCGCTACATCAAGGGACGCCGCGACGGCTCCGCCTACACGATCGGATTGCCGATTCATCGCGGTGCGGGTTCGGCGCTCGTTGCGTACTCGCTCAGGCCCGAGCTCCGCGACCAGCTCGGCATCGTGCGCAACGAGTACCTGCAGGCGGCGCTGATCGCCTTCGGAGTCGGCGCGGCGCTCGGCCTGCTGATCGCAACCCTGACCGGGTGGCGCCTCGCACGGATCGCCGGCGCCGCGAGCGAGATCGGCGCCGGGAACTTCGACATCACCGTCACCTCGGCTTTCCCGGACGAGGTCGGCAGCCTCGCGCTCTCGATCGAGCAGATGCGGACCCGGTTGCAGGACCTGTTCCGCGTCCTCGAAGGGGATCGTGACCGCCTCGAGCGCCTGCTGGACCGGCTCGGCGAAGGCGTGGTGCTGATCGACCGCGAGCTGAACATCGAGTTCGCGAACGACCACGCCCGCGAGCTGCTCGCGGTACGCGACAGCCTGACGGAGATGGACGCCCTGGAGGAAGACTCCGCCGCCGCGATCCGGCGTCTCGCCGGGGACCTGTTCGAGCTCGGCCTGCCCGGACACCTTCGGGTGGCGAACGGCGACCAGACGCTGCTCGTCTCCGGCATCCCGCCGGGCGCGGGAGGTGACAGCGCGATCGTCGTCGTGCTCGACGAGTCTCAGCGCGAGCGCAACGAGCGTACCCAGCGTGAGTTCGCAACCAACGCCGCTCATGAGCTGCGCACCCCGCTCGCCTCGATCGTCACGGCCGTCGAGATGCTCCAGACCGGCGCCAAGGACGACCCGCCCGCCCGCGACGAGTTCCTCGACGTGATCGCCCGTGAAGCCGATCGGCTCACCCGACTCACGCGAGCGCTCCTGATCCTCGCACGCGCCGATCTCCGCGACGAGCTTCCCCGCTTCACGCCGGTCCCGGTCGCACCGCTTCTCGAGCAGGTCGCGGCCTCCCTGCCTCGCCGCGACGGTGTGGCGGTATCCGTCGACTGCCCGCCGGCGATGGCGATCAACGGCGATGCCGATCTGCTCGAGCAGGCCGTCTCGAGCGTTGCGGCCAACGCGATTCAGCACACCTCGGCCGGAAGCGTGATCCTGCGGGGCCGGCGCGACAACGGGTCGGTGGTGATCGAGGTCGCAGACACGGGAGCCGGGATCGCAGAGCCCGAGCTCTCGCGTCTGTTCGAGCGGTTCTACCGTGCAGGCGGCAGGGTGGGAGGTTTCGGTCTCGGCCTGTCGATTGCCCGCGAGGCGGTCACCGCCCTCGGTGGCGAGATCGGCCTCGACTCCGAGCCCTCTGTTGGAACTACCGTTCGCATTGTCCTTCCAATCCAAGGAGACAGCCCGTGAGCCCTCGCATCCTGCTTGTCGACGACGAGCCCTCACTCGTCCGCGGTCTCAGTTATGCACTCGAGCGCGACGGCTTCGATGTCGAGGTCGCAACCGACGGGGAGTCGGCGGTTGAGGCCGCGCTCTCGCACAACCTCGACCTGATCATCCTCGATCTGATGCTCCCGAAGCTTTCCGGAACCGAGGCATGCCGCCGCATCCGGGCCGGGAGCGACGTGCCGATCATCATGCTCACGGCCCGCGACTCCGAGCGCGATCTCGTCAACGGGCTCGAGGTCGGCGCGGACGACTACGTGACGAAGCCCTTCTCGGCCGCGGAGCTACTGAGCCGGATCTCCGCCCTGCTCCGTCGCCGCAAGATCGACAGGCTTGCGAGCGGCAACGTGAACCTGGTCGTCGGCGGGGTCACCGTCGACCTCCTCGCGGACAAGGTGACAGTCGACGGCGAGCCGGTGGGCCTGACTCCGTCGGAGTTCAAGATCCTCTGCCTGCTCGCATCGGCTCCCGACTCGATCTTCTCGCGCAGGCAGATCATGGAGCATCTCTGGGGCAGCACCCACATCGGCGACGAGCACACCTGCGAGGTCCATGTCTCCGCGCTCCGCCGCAAGATCGAGCGCGACCCGACGGCGCCCGAGCGGCTGATCACGATCCGGGGAGAGGGCTACTCGCTGACCGCGAACTGACGCTCGGCCACCAGGCGCCGCGGCGACGGCCGCTGTTGCCACGAGAACGCGCGCGTCCTCGCCCGGTTGATGCTCGACGCCGGCTGCGGCATACGCGTCGGCTTCGTCGAGCGTCTCGCGTTCGAGCATGCCTATTCCACGGTCCGCCTCCCCTCGCCGTCGATCCGCTCCCGTGTCCGGGCGGAGATCTCCCAGGAATACCGGCGCCGGCCCGACGTTTACTTGATCAGGTTTACTTGATTGAGCAACTACTTGGAGGATGGTGCAGCATGAAGTCCGGAATTCACCCCGGCCCCGTACCGGCAACTGTCGTCTGCTCGTCGTGCGGAAACACGTTCGAGATTCGTTCGGATGCGGGCGACCTCGTCGTGGAGATTTGCTCGGCGTGCCATCCCGCCTATACGGGCAGGACACGGGCGACTGCGTCCGGCAGCAGGATCGAGCGCTTCGAGCGCCGCTATGCCCGAGCCCCACGCCGGGGCGCGACCCGGTCCTGACCACCGCGTCCGCCTCGGCGGTGGAATACCCGTCATCACTTCAATAGTTGAAGCTACTATGAATATGGTTAGCTCAACAGGAAAGGTGATCGTAATCGTGACGTCCTTGCTGCTCGTACCCCTGGACGACCTCGTCGTCTTCCCCGATATGAACGTGACGATCGCCGTCGACGTGGGCGACGAGGAGCGCGTGCTGCTCGTGCCCCGCCACGACGGCGAGTACGCCAAGGTGGGCACGGTGGCCGAGGTCGGCGACGGCGTCCGCATGCCCGGCGGCGGGCGGGCAGTCACCCTCGTCGGCCTCCACCGCGCCGAGCTCGGTGCGGCGCACACCGACCCGCAGGGAAAGCTGCGCGTCGAGGTGCTGGAGCGCCCCGACGAGGCGCCGCCTGGCGTCAAGACCCGGGAGCTCGAGCGGGAGTACCGCGCAACCGTCGAGGAGATCCTCGAGTTGCGCGGCGACGACGGCCGCATCTCCGCCTTCGTGCGCGCGATCCGTGAGACGGGCACGCTCGCCGACACCGCGGCCTACGCGCCCGAGATCGGGTTCGACGAGAAGATCGAGCTGCTCGAGGCGATCGACGTGGTCGAGCGGCTGAAGATCGCATTGAACCTGCAGAAGGAGAGGCTCGCGGAGCTCCAGGTGCGCCGCCGGATCCGGGACGACGTCGAGGAGGGCGCGGCCAAGCAGCAGCGCGAGTACGTTCTGCGCAAGCAGCTCGAGTCGATCCGCAAGGAGCTCGGCGAAGACGACGCATCGGCGTCGGAGGACTACCGGCAGAAGATCGCCGAGTCGGAGATGCCGGAGAAGGTCCGCGAGCAGGCCGAGCGCGAGGCTGCACGTCTCGAGCGGATCGGCGACCAGAACGGTGAGTCGTCGATGATCCGCAACTATCTCGACTGGCTGCTCGCGATCCCGTGGGGCAAGCGCTCCGAAGAGCGGCTCGACCCCGCCAACGCGCGCGAGGTGCTCGACACCGACCACGCGGGCCTCGAGGACGTCAAGGATCGGATCGTCGAGTACCTGGCGGTGCGCAAGCTACGCCAGGAGCGCGGCGTCGCCGAGGACAGGCGCTCGGGCGCCATCCTCACCCTGATCGGTCCGCCCGGGACCGGCAAGACGTCGGTCGGCGAATCGATCGCCCGCGCCCTCAACCGCGAATTCGTGCGCATGTCGCTCGGGGGCATCCGTGACGAGGCCGAGATCCGCGGGCACCGCCGCACCTACATCGGCGCGCTGCCGGGCCGGTTGGTGCGCGCGTTGCGGGACGCTGGAACGATGAATCCGGTGATCCTGCTCGACGAGGTCGACAAGGTCGGCGCCGACTGGCGCGGCGATCCCTCGTCGGCACTGCTCGAGGTGCTCGACCCGGCCCAGAACCACTCGTTCCGCGACCACTACCTCGACGTGGAGCTCGACCTCTCGGAGGTCGTGTTCCTCGCGACCGCGAACGTCGCCGAGACGATCCCCGGGCCGCTGCTCGACCGGATGGAGGTGATCCGCTTCGACGGCTACACGGTCGACGAGAAGGTCGCAATCGCCCGCGACTACCTCTGGCCGCGTCAGCGTGACCGCGCCGGACTGCTCGAGGACGAGGTCTCGATCGGCAACGGCGTCCTCGAGTTGATCGTCTCGCAGTACTCGCGCGAGGCCGGGGTCCGGCAGCTCGAGCGCGAGCTCGGCAAGCTCCTGCGGAAGACCGCGACGAAGCTCGCCACGGGCGCCGTCGACGCGCCGGTCGAGATCGACGAGGCGGCGCTGCGCGACGCACTCGGACGGCAGAGGTTCTTCCAGGAGGCGGCCGAGCGCACCGCCGTGCCCGGCGTCGCCACCGGCCTCGCCGTCACCGGCACCGGCGGCGACGTCCTGTTCGTCGAGGCGACCCGGATGCAGGGGAGCGACGGGCTCGTCCTCACCGGCCAGCTCGGAGACGTGATGAAGGAGTCGGCGCGGATCGCGCTGTCGTACGTGCACTCGCATGCCGGCGAGCTCGGCCTCGATGAGGACGCGTTCGACAACGCGAGCTTCCACGTGCACGTCCCCGCCGGCGCGATCCCGAAGGACGGCCCGAGCGCCGGGATCACGATGACGACGGCGCTCGCCTCGCTCCTGACCGGGCGACCGGTGAAGCACACGGTAGGGATGACGGGCGAGGTCACCCTCCAGGGCCGCGTGCTCCCGATCGGCGGGCTGAAGCAGAAGGCGCTTGCGGCTCACGCCGCCGGCTTGACCGACGTGATCATCCCGGAGCGGAACCGGGCCGACCTCGACGACATTCCGGAGGACGTCCGGCGCGAGCTGGCGTTCCACCCGGTGATGAGCCTCAACGAGGTGCTCGAGCTCGCGCTCGAGCCACGGGCCGCGCATGCGATGTCGTAGCTGCACCCCGCTTTCCGAGGAGGTCCGCCGCGCGGCGGACCTCCTCGAGCGTCGCTGGACGGTGTCGATCCTCGTCGCCTCGCACGAGGGCGCGGTGCGCTTCAACGAGTTCACACAGATGCTCGGCCGCGTCCCGCCGGCGACGCTCGCTTGCCGCCTCGCCGAGCTCGAGCGAGCCGGAGTGCTCGAGCGGGCCGTGATCGACGCGCGACCGCCACTGGTCGAATACCGCCTGACCGAGCGGGGCCGCCGGCTGAGCAGGGTCGTGACGGCGCTCCAGACCTTTGCCGTCGGCGAGTAGCGGGGCGGACTTCCATGATGGCCGGAGGCGCCGGCGGCCCGGTGAAGGAGATCGGGGACGGAGTCCTGATGCCGGTGCTCGGGCTCGGGGTCTGGCGGGTCCCCGACGGGCGCGAGACCGAGCAGGCAGTCGAGTGGGCCCTCGAGGCCGGCTACCGACACGTCGACACTGCGACCTTCTACCGCAACGAGAGCGGGGTCGGAGCTGCGCTCGCCCGCAGCGGCATTCCGCGCGAGCAGGTGTTCGCGCCGTTCCGCGTTTTCCCGCAGCACAGAGCGGGTATCGCCCCGATGACCGCTCCGGCGATGTGCGCTTGGCTTCGGGGAGAAGACGGAAGGAGTCGAGATGAACACCAGGGTCCTGATCGCGTACCCCTCCGGAACCCGGTCCGCCGAGCCGGTCGCCGAGGCGATCGCCGAGGGCCTCGCCGACGTCGCCGTGACCACGGACGTCGCCGCCGACAACAGCATCACCGACGTGTCCGGCTACGCCGCGCTCGTGCTCGGCACGCCGCGCGACCACGACGCGGCGCTCCACCCGCCCAAGCTGATCTGGATCGAGCCCGAGGTGCAACAGTCACTGCCCGTGGCGGTCTTCGGCCTCGAAGCCACGGCTCTCGACGAGACGCAGAGGACAGCCGCCCGGGCTCACCTCCTGCACGCGCTCACGCACATGCCGTGGCTCCATCCTCAGGCCGTTGAGGTCTTCAGCATGGCGGTCGAGGAGCAGCCCCCCTCCCCCGACCCGCCGGTCGCAACGCTCGACCTCCTCGACCGCGACGCGATCCGAAGTTGGGCTCACACCCTCCCCGGCGTTCTCGGGCTGCCGATCCCTGTCGGCTGAAGAGCGGTCGGCCGAAACCCGGGTCGGCTGAAAGACCCGGGTCGGCTGACCGAACCGCTGCGGGAAATCACGGAGTCGGTGCGCGGGCTCTCCCCGACGGCGTCACAGCCGGACGCGGCAACGATGGAGCCGTGTTCCAGGTACGCATCCACGGACGCGGCGGGCAAGGCGTCGTGACGGCCGCCGAGCTGCTCTCGATCGCGGCCTTCGGCGAGGGACGCCATGCACAGGCGTTCCCGACGTTCGGCTCCGAGAGAACTGGCGCGCCCGTGGTCTCGTTCTGCCGCATCGACGACCGGCAGATCCGGCTCCGCGAGCCGATCGGAGAGCCCGAAGCGCTGATCGTCCAGGATCCGACGCTGCTCCAGCAGGTCGACCTCTTCGCAGGCCTCGCCGCTGACGGCTACCTGATCATCAACACTGGCCGGACATTCGGTGAGCTGGGCCTGGGCGAGCTCGTGGCAACACTCCGACCGGAACGGGTCATCACCGTTCCGGCCACCGAGATCGCCCGCGAGCGGCTGGGACGGCCGCTGCCGAACGCAGCACTGCTCGGCGCTTTCGCGGCACTCACCGGCGTCGTCTCGCTCGCGTCGGTTCAGGCCGCGATCCGTGACCGGTTCGCGGGCGCGGTCGGCGATCGCAACGCCGAGGCCGCCGCAGAGGCCTTCGAGCTGGTGCCGGCCAGGACGGAGGAGCCGAGTGTCGCGTAGGCAGATGGAGGGATCGCAGGCGGTTGCCCGGGCGGTCGCGCTCTGCCGCCCCGAGGTGATCAGCGCGTATCCGATCTCGCCCCAGACGCACATCGTCGAGGCCCTCTCCGACTTCGTCCGGACCGGCGAGCTCGCGCCCTGCGAGTACCTGATGGTCGAGTCCGAGTTCGCCGCGATGTCGGCCGCGATCGGGGCGTCGGCCACCGGCGCGCGCGCCTACACGGCGACGGCGAGCCAGGGCCTCCTCTACATGGTCGAGGCGCTCTACAACGCCTCCGGCCTCGGCCTGCCGATCGTGATGACGGTCGCGAACCGCGCCATCGGAGCGCCGATCAATATCTGGAACGACCACAGCGACTCGATGTCGCAACGCGACTCCGGCTGGCTCCAGCTCTACGCGGAGACGAACCAGGAGGCCGTCGACCTCCACATCCAGGCCTTCAGGCTCGCCGAGGAGCTGTCACTCCCCGTGATGGTCTGCATGGACGGGTTCATCCTCACTCACGCCTACGAGGAGGTCGACCTCCCCTCCCAGGAGCAGGTCGACGCGTTCCTGCCGCCGTTCGAGCCGAGGCAGGTCCTCGATCCGGAGGAGCCGATCACGATCGGAGCGATGGTCGGGCCCGAGGCCTTCACCGAGGTCCGGTACCTGATGCATGCGAAGCAGATGCAGGCACTCGACACGATCCCGGAGATCGCCGGCGAGTTCTCCCAGGCCTTCGGCCGCAGTTCGGGCGGCCTGATCCGCCACTACCGGAGCTCGGACGCGGAGACGATCGTGATCGCACTCGGCTCGGTGCTCGGCACGATCGAGGAGGTCGTCGACGAACTGCGCGAGCAGGACGTGAGGATCGGCGCGCTCGGCATCAAGTGCTTCCGGCCCTACCCGGTCGAGGAGATCCGGGCTGCCCTGAGCCACGCGAAACGGGTCGTGGTGATCGAGAAGGCCTTCGCCGTCGGCCTCGGCGGGATCGTCAGCCAGAACGTGAGGCTGGCGAACGCCGGTCACCCGGCCCTGGTCTACGACGTGGTCGCGGGCCTCGGCGGGAGACCGATCACGAAGCGCTCGCTGCACGCTCTGCTCGCAGACGTCCTCGGCGACCGACTCGAGCCGGGCCGCCTCACCTTCCTCGACCTGGACATCGCCCTCGTCGAGCGGGAGCTGCAACGGACCCGCCAGGCACGCCGCTCCGGGCCGCACGCCGAGAACATGCTGCGCGACCTCGGCATCGTCGCAGCCCGCCCCCACTGAAAGGACACCACGTGCCGGAACAGCAGATCAAGTTCTACCAGGCGGGCTCCTTCGTGGTCGGGAACCGGCTGCTCGACCCCGAGCAGCGCTCGGTGCAGGCGCGGATGGAGCGCTCGAACACGCTCACGTCCGGCCACCGGGCCTGCCAGGGCTGTGGCGAGGCGCTCGGCGCACGCTATGCCCTCGACGCGGCCATGCGCGCGACCGGCGGGCGGCTGATCGCCGCCAACGCGACCGGCTGCCTCGAGGTCTTCTCGACGCCCTACCCGGAGACGTCGTGGCAGCTCCCCTGGCTGCACTCGCTGTTCGGCAACGCACCCGCGGTCGCGAGCGGGATCGCAGCCGCGCTCAAGGCGAAGGGAAAGACCGACGTCCGGGTGATCGGCCAGGGAGGGGACGGCGGCACGATGGACATCGGCTTCGCATGCCTCTCCGGGATGTTCGAGCGCGGCGACGACGTGCTCTACATCTGTTACGACAACGAGGCCTACATGAACACCGGCGTGCAGCGCTCGAGCGCGACACCGCCCGCCGCACGGACCGCGAACACGAAGCCCGTCGGCGACGAGGCGGGGAACCCGTTCGGCCAGGGCAAGAGCGCGCCGCTGATCGCGATGGCACACGAGATCCCGTACGTCGCGACCGCGACCGTCGCCGACCTGCGTGACCTCGAGTACAAGGTCGAGCGCGCGATGGAGATTCACGGGCCACGCTACCTCCACGTCTTCGTCCCCTGCCCGCTCGGCTGGGGTTCCGCCGCATGCGACACCGTTCGCCTGGCCCGCCTGGTCAAGGAGACGGGAATCTTTCCGGTCTTCGAGGCCGAGCACGGCGAGATCGTGAGCGTCTCGAAGATCCGCCGGCAGGTGCCGGTCGAGGACTACCTCCGGCTCCAGCGCCGCTACGCGCACCTGTTCGGCAACCCGCCCCGCGCCGACGTGATCGCCCAGATCCAGGCGCGAGCCGACCGGAACATCCACCGCTTCGGGCTGCTCGAGGAAGGAGCAGCGACATGATGGAGAAGCCGTTCGCCATCACCCTCGACGTCGGCTCGAGCCTCGCCAACAAGACCGGCAACTGGCGCACGGAGCGCCCGGTCTACCTCGATCGGCTGCCGCCGTGCAGCAATGCCTGCCCGGCGGGGGAGAACATCCAGGGCTGGCTCTACGAGGGTGAGGAAGGCTCGACCGGCTACGAGCGTGCCTGGCGGAAGATCATGGAGGACAACCCGTTTCCGGCGGTGATGGGACGCATCTGCTACCACCCGTGCGAGACGGCTTGCAACCGCGCACAGCTCGACGAGGCCGTCGGGATCAACTCCGTCGAGCGGTTCCTTGGCGACGAGGCGATCCGGCGCGGCTGGACGGTCGAGACGGCTCCACCCTCGGGGAAGCGCGTGCTGGTCGTCGGCGCAGGCCCCTCGGGCCTCTCGGCGGCCTACCATCTCGCGCGCCTCGGGCACGACGTGACGATCCACGACGCCGGCCCATTGAGCGGCGGGATGATGCGCTTCGGGATCCCCAAGTACCGGCTTCCCCGCGAGATCCTGGACGCAGAGGTCGAGCGGATCCTGGCGCTCGGCGTGACGCTCCGCCTGAACGCCAAGGTGACCGAAATCCTCGAGACGATGCAGGAAGGGTCGTTCGACGCGGCCTTCCTCGCCGTCGGCGCGCAGATCGGCAAGCGCGCCTATATTCCGGCCGGCTCGGCGGCGCACATGCTCGACGCCGTCTCGCTGCTCCGGAGCATGGAGGGTGAGGACCGGGCAATGCTCGGGCGGAAGGTCGTCATCTACGGAGGCGGCAACACCGCGATCGACGCCGCCCGGACCGCCAAGCGGCTCGGGGCATCCGAGGCGATCGTCGTCTACCGCCGCACCCGCGAGCGCATGCCGGCACACGACTTCGAGGTCGAGGAGGCCGAGAAGGAGGGCGTGCTGATGAAGTGGCTCTCGACGATCAAGCAGGCCGACGAGGGCAAGCTCGTGCTTGAGCGGATGGAGCTCGACGAGAGTGGCTTCCCCCAGCCGACCGGGGAGATCGAGGAGCTCGAGGCCGACTCGCTCGTGCTCGCACTCGGCCAGGACACCGACCTCTCACTGCTCGACGGAGTGCCGGGGCTCGAGGTCGAAGACGGTGTCGTCAAGGTCGGGCCGAACATGATGACCGGCCATCCCGGCCTCTTCGCCGGCGGCGACATGGTGCCCGCGGAGCGCACCGCAACGGTTGCGATCGGCCACGGTAAGCGGGCGGCCCGTGAGATCGACGCCTGGCTCCGCGGCGGCGCCTACGACCCGGCGCCAAAGCACGAGCTGGCCTCGTTCGACCTGCTCAACACCTGGTACTACTCGGACGCGCCGCGCACCGTTCAGCCCGAGCTCGAGCTCGCCCGGCGTCAGTCGACCTTCGAGGAGGTCGTCGGCGGGCTCGACGAGTCGAATGCCCTCTTCGAGGCTCGGCGCTGCCTTTCCTGCGGCAACTGCTTCTCCTGCGACAACTGCTACGGCGTCTGCCCCGACAACGCCGTGATCAAGCTCGGGGAGCCGGGCGAGCGGTACGCGATCGACTACGACTTCTGCAAGGGCTGCGGGATCTGCGTCGCCGAATGCCCGTGCGGCGCGATCGTGATGGAGCCCGAGGAGATCTGACCTCGGCCCAAGTCGGTGGCCCAGATCGGTGGCCCAGATCGGTGGCCCGGATCGGTGGGTCCTGGCTCAGCTCCGGAAGCGGAGCAGCAGCGGCATGTCGTGCGCGTAGTCGGCCGGCTTGAATCCCTGGGCGTAGACCACGTGCGAGCGGCCGTCCGGGCTGTAGGCAAAGAGGATACTGCTGTGGGCGACTCCGTAGTTCTTCTTTCCGCCCGCCGCCGCCTTCGGCGCCGGCGGAACGCCCGCCTCGCGCTCCGCCGCTGCGATCTGCTCCATGCTCCCAGTCAGCCCCACGAACGAGCTGCTGTAGTGGTCCAGCCAGCCGCGAATCACGGCGCCCGTGTCCCGGCGGGGATCGACGGTCACGAAGACGACGTCGATCTGCCTGCGGACAGCTGCGGGCTGCAGGCGCAGGGCGTAGGAGAGCTCGCTCATCGTCGCCGGGCAGGCATCGGGGCAATGCGTGTAGCCGAAGAAGAGATAGGTCAGCTTCCCGCGAGTCGCCTGCGCAAACCGGTAAGGCCGGCCGGAGGTATCCAGGAGCGTGAACGCGGGCTTCTGCGGGAGCGGCTCCGGCACGAGCCCGGCGAGCTGAATCGAGTCCTGGGCCGACACAGGGGCAGCCGGCGGTGGCGGAGTGTGCCGCGCGGCGCCGCCGCAGCCGCTCAGGGCGAGGAAGAGCGCGCCGAGCAGCGCGCCTCCCGCAAGCCCGGATATCCCCTGGAGCCGGTTCACTGCGGCATCATTGCACGCCTCTGAACCGCCTCGTGGGGGTCCTGGTGGTTTGACCGGCAGCGTTGCCGGTTCCTGGGTCGCGAGCACCAAGTCAGAGTCCGTCCTCGTCCGTAGGCAAGGCTGGTTGCCTTGACAAGGACGAGGGCGGGCTATGGCGCAGCGTGATCGCGGGCCGGAGACCGACGAACGTTGCCGGTCAGACCACTAGCCGCCTCCGACGACGACGGTGCCCTTCATGTTGTCGTGCACCGTGCAGATGTACTTGTAGGTGCCGGCGCGCGTGAAGGTGAGCTTGTAGCCCTCGATCGCAGGCGGGCCGAACGAGTTGGCGAAGAGGCCGGAGCTGTGGAGTCCGTGGCCGTTCCAGGTCGAGGACGCGACGACCTTGAACTTGGGATGGTTCTGCGAGCCGCCGCTGGGCGGCCTGGGCGGCTCACCCGGCCCGCCTGCAGGAACGACCGCCGCCGGATTGATGTGGACCGAGCCGTCGGGCGCGACACCACGGATGTCGTTGTTGCTCCTGTCGGTGCCGAAGCTGATCGTGTGCGGGCCGATCAGCCACCAGGTGACCGAGCCGCCGACCGGGATCTTGACGGTCTTCGACCCGAACTCGGTGATCGACGCGGCGGCGGCGGCCGGCGCCGGCGAGCCCGACCCGGCGAGGACGCTGTTGGCGGGAAGACTCAACCCGGGGATCGGCGGGTTTCCCTGACGCTCCGCGGTGACCGCCGGGTCGAGCAGGGCCTCGACCTTCGCGAGCTGCTTCTGACCCGCCGCGTACTGGGCGCCCGGGCTCGCAACGGTCGTGCTCGAGGGCTCAACGACGAGCTTCCCGGACATGAACTCGCGATGGAGCAGGCACATGAACCCGTACGACCCTGCGGGTGTGGCGCTCGAGAGGTGCACCGTGAACTTCTGGTTGGCGTTGAGCCACCCGCTGTTGTAGAAGGTCTGTGACCCGTTGAAGTCGGGTTGAATATGCTGGCTGTTCGGGCAGATGTTGGTGCCCGGACCGCCGCTCTGCACGAAGCAGGGGTTCGCTGCGGACTGGATCGCATCGCCCGGGCCCTGGGGCAGAAGCTGCGGCACCGCCGCGTCGGCCGCGATCGCGGAGGCCGGCGGGTTGTTCTGCTGGGCGGGCGTCAGGCTCTCGAACGCAGAGACGGCAGCGCCGGGCACGGAGCCGAGAGTGACCGTGTGCGGCTCGCCGTTCCCCACCATGTGGAAGACGACGGTGTCGCCGGCATGCACCCTGACGACCCGCGGGTAGTAGGCGAGGAACGCCTCGTTCGCTTTCGGATTATGACCGTCGACGTTCACCGTGAACGTCTGGGATCCGGACACTCCCGCAGCGCTCCGGGCGCTGCCCGCCAACCCCGCGACCAGCAGGGCGGTGCCCGTCAGAGCAACCAGCGCCACCACGAACCTCGGTACCACCCACCACCGACCCTGCATCTCGGTCCCTCCTTCGACGTGTGCCACCTGCAATCCCGCGAGTCTCTCACATCGGCGCGGCACCTCCAAATTGCCCGGCAAGCGCCCCTCCCGGCCGCAAGTCGAAACCGCTCCGCGCCTGCGCCCGTATAGTCGGCCAGGCAAGCTCGCTCTGGCCTGAGCGTAGGAGGTGGAGTTCCGTGTCATATCGCGCCGGGCTCGTCTCGGTCGCAGCCGCGCTGCTCGCCCTGGCGTGCGCGGTCTGCTCCGGAGGAGGCGCAAGAGCCGCGAGATCCGCTGTCTCGCAGACGCTCTACGCCGGGTTCGACGCCGACGGGAACATCAGGCTGACCTTCGCGGACGGCACGACGATCGGGGCGCCCACACCGCCCGGCACCGTCATCCCGGCGGGCACCTACACGATCGACCTCAACAACAACAGTCTGGACGACCTCGCCGACCCGCACGAGTACCACCTGTTCGGCCCCGGCGTGAACCTGTCCGCCGGCTCGGCCGTCCAGGCAACCTGGACCGCGACCTTCCAGCCCGGCTCGACCTACGTCTATCAGGACGACCTCAACCCGACCACACTGCATGAGGTGTTCGGAACCCCGGGCTCCGGGGCAACGAGCACGACCGTCCCGTCGGGGCCGAGCGGCGGCCCGTCGAGTAGCGGATCAGTCGGCCCCGGCCCGAGCCCGAAGCCGACCGACAACAACATCGTCGGCTCGGCGATCATTCCCTTCCGCGGCACGCTCGTCGGCGCCGTCGGCAGGACGGGCAAGCTGACCCTGACGACCAAGGGAAGGGCCGTCTCCAGGCTCAAGTCGGGGCGCTACCGGTTCACCGTCACCGACTCGAACCGGACAGGCGGCTTCATCGTCCAGAAGGTCCGCAAAGGAGCGACCACCGTGACCGGCGTCTCGTTCGTCGGCAAGCGCTCGTCGACGGTGAATCTCACGGCGGGTCAGTGGCTCTACTACGCCACGTTCGTCGGCAAGAAGACCTACTTCATCGTGGTCTCGTAGCTCGCTTCGAGCGGGTTGCGGCCTGGCCACTCGGCGGCCGCTCGCATGCACGGAAAACCTAGATTTCCGCACGCGGGCTCGGTCTCCACGGACGCGGTCGGGGCACCGGCGAAGCCGGCACCCGCCGAGAGCCCGGATCGTCCCGCACCGGCCGCGAAGAACCGGGGGAGAGACGATCGCTAGTTACGTAGTTCTTACGTAGTTCTGTGCGTACCTATTGCACCCGGAAGGGCGGCGTCATAGGCTCGAAGACGCTCGTCGCAGGTGCACGAACTTTGGGCCTGCGCGGAGCGGTGGCGTCCGCGCCGCCGATGGTTTCCTAATCACCGGAGGACACATGGCTGGGAATTTCGAAGATCAAGGTGAACGGGCTCACACACGGCGTGAGCGCGAGCCTCGATACACCGCTCCTGTACGTCCTGCATAACGAGCTCCACCTGCACGGCCCGCGGTTTGGTTGCGGCCTCGCGCAGTGTGGCGCCTGCTCGGTGTTGCTGGACGGGAAGGAGATCCGCTCGTGCGTGACGCCGGTGGCGTCGGTGAGCGGGAAGAGCATCACCACCCTGGAAGGGTTGCCGGCGATGTGGGCGGCCCAGCGGGGGACGACGGCGGCTGCGCCGGCGTTGCATCCGTTGCAGCAGGCGTGGATCGACGTGCAGGTTCCCCACTGCGGCTATTGCCAAAACGGGATGATGATCCAGGCCGCCGATCTGCTCGCGACGACGAAGAACCCGTCCGAGGACCAGATCCGGACGGCGATGAACGGGCACCTGTGCCGTTGCGGGACCTATCCGCGGATCCTGACGGCGATCCAGAAGGCCGCGGCCGTGATGGCGAAGGGTGGTGCATAGAGATGACAGGTCTGATGCATGAGAGAGAGTTCTCGCGCAAGAGCTTCGTCAAGGGCGGCGGCGCGATGATCGTCGGGCTCAGCGTGCTCGGCGCCGGCGTGGCCGGCAAGGCGCAAGCCTCGTCCTTCGATCCGTTCGCAAGCCCGGGCCCGGGAAACCCGAACTCGGTCGACTCGTTCCTGATCATCCATTCCGACAACACGGCAACGCTCCGCTCCGGGCGGATCGAGCTCGGCCAGGGATCGACGACGGCCCTGATGACCATCGCGGCCGAAGAGCTGAACATGGATTCGACGCAGCTCAAGCACATCGCCTTCGACACCGGCGGGCCGACCCCGTCGCCGAACACCGGCAACACCGGCGGCAGCTCGTCGATCACCACGGGCGGGCCACTCGTCCGGATGGCTGCTGTCTCCGCCTACCAGGCCCTGCTCGGCATGGCGGCGGCGAACCTCGGCGTCCCGGTCGGGAGCCTGAGCGTGAGCAAGGGCGTCGTCACGGGCGGCGGCAAGACGGTCACCTACGGTGAGCTGATCGGCGACAAGCTGTTCAACGTCACGTATACGGGAACGACGCTGCTGGCCGGGCAGGCTCCCGCCAAGCCTGTGAGCCAGTACACGCAGGTCGGAACGCTCGCCCTGCCCCGGTACGACATCCCGGAGATCGTCAACGGCACCTGCACCTACTGCGCCAACGTCAGGGTGCCCGGGATGCTGCACGGCCGGATCGTGCGGCCACGCGGCCAGGGCGCCTACGGCGACGGCACCAACCCGGTGCCGCTGAACGTCGACGAGTCGTCGATCAAGAGCATCCCGAACGTCCAGATCGTCCACGTCGGGAACTTCCTCGGCGTCGTCGCGCCCAAGGAGTACGACGCGATCCAGGCGGCCGCCCAGCTGAAGGTCACGTGGTCGACCCCGCCGACGATCTCCGCGACGGGCAACCTCTGGAAGGGGATGCGCGACCTCGACGGCGCCGGCCAGGCGCCGGCCAGGATCGCGTTCCAGAGTGGGAACGTCGACGCCGCGATGCAGACCGCGGCCAAGACGTACTCGAACACGTTCAAGCACCACTACCAGATGCACGCTCCGATCGGCCCGAACGTCGCACTCGCGGACGTGACGGCGACCAATGCGATCATCTACACACACGTCAAGGATGGCTACGGCACCACCCGGCCGAAGATCGCCGCGGTGCTGAAGATGCCGATCAACAACGTCCGGATCATCTACTACAAGGGCTCGAGCTCGTTCGGCGGCGGTGCGCAGCACGTCGACACGGGCGAGTCCGCGGCGATCATGTCACAGGCCGTCGGCGCCCCGGTCCGCCTCCAGTACATGCGCTGGGACGAGCACGGCTGGGACAACTACGGGCCCGCGACGATGTGGGACGTCAGGGGCGGGATCGACGCGAACGGCAAGATCGTCGCCCTCGACGCGACGAGCTTCGGCCCAGCGTCCTACTCCGTCACTCCCGCGGAGTCGATGACCTCCTCGGTCACCGGCCTCGCGCTTCCGACCGGGTCCGGCAACGGCCCTGCCGATACCAACTACTCGGGAACGCAGTACGACATCCCGAACCGGCGGGTGATCGGCAAGACGGTGCCTGTCCTGAACCACTACTTCAAGGTGTCGACGCTGCGGGCGCCGAACGCGCCGCAGACGCTCTTCGCCAACGAGCAGCTGATCGACCACCTGGCGTACCTGGCCAACATGGACCCCTACCAGTTCAGGCTCAACAACATCAGCTCGGCGCCACTTGGCACCGGCACGAACGGCGTCACGGCGGCCAACCAGAGCCCCGGGCAGTGGCAGTGGCGCGACGCGCTCGTCGGCGTCGGCAAGGCTGCGAACTGGCAGCCGCGGGTGGCGAACTCGGTCAAGCAGACCGGCGGCGTGCGCACGGGCCGCGGCATCGCGATCGGCGGCTTCGCGAGCTCGCAGGCGGCGGTCGTGGCGGAGATCGAGGTGAACATGAAGACCGGCAAGATCGTGGCGAAGCACATGTACGTCGCCCAGGTCGCCGGCCTGACGGTCGCCCCGTCGCTCGTCGACAATCAGAGCGTCGGCTCGCTGACGATGGGCACGAGCCGTGCCCTCTACGAGGAGGTCACGTTCGACCAGGGACGTGTCACGAGCCTCGACTGGGTCAGCTACCCGCTGATGCGGTTCAAGGATCACCCGGCCGTCACCACGGTCGTGGTCCAGCGAACGGACATCCAGCCGACCGGCTCGGGCGAGCCGCCGACTGCTCCGGTCGCTGCCGCGATCGGGAACGCGTTCTTCGACGCAACCGGCGTGCGCATCACCGAAGCGCCGATGACAGCGGCACGCGTTCGCGCAACGCTGAAGGCAGCCGGAGTCGCCTAGCCACTCCGCCTGACCTCTCGCACGACCGCTCGGGCCCGGAAACGGGCCCGAGCGGTTTCTCGACCTGCGACCCGGCCCCCCTAGACTCACCGCGTGGACACGATCGAGTTCGCGAACGACGAGCCCGGCCCGGAGCTCTTGCCGCTCGAGGAGCTGGCCGACTGCGCGGCCACTGCGCTCGAGCACGACGGGAAGGCGATCCTCTCCTACGGCTCCGGCGCCGGCTACACCCCGCTCCGGGAGCTGATCGCCGCCTGGTTCGAGGTCCATCCGTATCGCGTCGTGCTTACCAACGGGTGGCTGCAGGGGTTCGTGCTCCTGATCCGGGACCTCGTCCGCGGCGGCAGCGCAGTCGTCGAGAACCCGACCGGCGGGCGCACCGTGCAGGCCCTGCTCGGCGGCGAGGCGTCGCTGATCTACATCGTCACGGACGAGAACGGGCTCGACACGAGCGACCTCGAGGCGCAGCTGATCCAGTACGTCCAGCCGCGGCTGATCTTCACCGTCCCGAGCTTCCAGAACCCGACCGGCCGGACGATGTCGCTCGAGCGGCGCCGTCACCTGATCGAATTGCTCGAGACGCACAACCGACTCCGGACCGAGCACATCCTCCTGCTCGAGGACGACACCTACGGGCTGACCCGGTTCGAGGGCGAGCGCCTGCCGGCGCTGTTCGACCTCTCCCGGAAGCAGACGATGTACAGCTCGTCGTTCTCCGCGACGATCGCACCGGGTCTTCGCGTCGGCTGGCTGATCCTTCCTGACGAGCTCGCACGGAAGGTGACCGAGGCAGCGAGCTCGACCTACATCTCCCCGGCGCTGTACAACCAGGCGGCCGTCTACGAGTTCATCCGTCGTGGTCGCTTCGAGCCCCATCTCCAGACGCTCAGAGCGACCCTGAGGGAGCGGCGCGACACGCTTCTTGCGGCGCTGGAAGGACATCTGCCCGAGGCGAGGTGGTCACGGCCCGAGGGCGGCTACTTCGTCTGGCTCGAGCTCCCGGCGGGAATCGACGGTCGAGCCGTGCTCGAGCGCGCGGAGGGGGTGACCGCGGTGGCCGGCACCGAGTTCGGGGTCACCTCCAACCTGCTGCGCCTTTCCTACAGCGCGGTTCCCGCCGAGAGGATCCATGCCGGCGTCGAGCGCCTCGCCGCAGCGCTGCACCGATCGGGGAGCCCCGGTCACTTGTTCGAGTGATCTTTCGTCGTCGCGGGCCGCCGATCCTGTTGGTGTGGCCCGCAACCTCGCATCCCTGGTCTTCGTCCTCGTCGCAACCGCCGGTGCATCCGCGCTGATGCCGGGAACCGCCGTCGCCAACGGAGCGACCCGGGCCGCCTCGCTCGACTCGGGCGTCCTCACCCAGCTCAACCAGATTCGCCTGGCCCACGGCCTCGCCCCGCTCACGCTGAGCGTCTCGCTGAGCGAGGCCGCCGACCAGCACTCCCGCGACATGGTCGCGAACGGCTACTTCGCGCACAACTCGGCGAACGGCGCGCCCTTCTGGAAGCGGATCCGGAGCTTCTACGCCGACAGGGGCTACGGCTACTGGTCGGTCGGCGAGAACCTCTTCTGGTCGTCAGGCCCGATCAACGCGTCCGCCAGCCTCAGGGCCTGGATGGCGAGCCCCGAGCATCGCGCCAACATCCTCAATCCCGCCTGGCGCCAGATCGGCGTCGCCGCGATCAGTTCTCGGCATGCACCCGGGGCATACGCCGGCCACGGCGTCACCGTGATCACGACCGACTTCGGCGTCCGCCACCCTTAGAACTCGTTTCAGGATGAAACGAGTTCTTCGACTCGACCGCGGCTCGACCCTCCGCGGAAGCGGCGCGGGCAAGCCGGAGCGCCATCGTGGGGCAGGCAGCAACCGCCCGGCGAGCATGCGGCTCGAGCTTCTGGCTCACGGGCTTCGGGTCGACGATCGGGTACCCCCACTCGTCGAGCCCGACCAGCTCGGGAAGCAACTCGGCGCAAAGGCCGTGCCCCTCGCAGGCGATCGGGTCGACGACGAGGTGAGGGTGCCGGGCTATCGTCGCCTCCCGGGCACCGGGAGGAGCTCGCGCGCAGCAGCGCCGCAGTGACGACCCCTCAGGTGCCGCCCGACTTCGTCGGCGAAGACAGCGAGCGCCGAGCCGACGAGGCGCGCGGCCCCGTCGGGATGGCGGCAGGCGCCGCGACCCGTCACGTGCGTCAACCTCGTCGTGAGCCTCTGCCTGTCGCGCTCGTCGACCGGCTCGGGGCCGGCGAGAGCCGCAAGCGAATCCGCAACGGCTGCGAGACCGTGAACGCACGGCCCGCACTGGCCCGCGCTCTCCCCGGCGAGGTAGCGGACGACACGTGCGGTCTCGACGACACCGCAGGACGAGGCGGGCAGGACGGTGACCGCGCCCGCACCGATGTGAGCGCCCCGCCCGCCGAGATCAGCTTCAGCGAGCGTGAGGGTCGCCGCGTCCGCGGCCGAGACCCATGTTCCGAAGTACCCGCCGATCAGCAGGGCGCGCGGCGGCTCGGAGAACCCGCCCGAGAGCGCGATCAGCTCGTCGAAAGGAGTCCCGAACGCCACCTCGTGGACGCCGGGGCGCCGGACCGCACCTGAGACGGTCGCGAGCATGGAGCCCGGCTCGGCCGCAGTGCCGACCGCCCGAAACCAGTCGGCCCCGAAGCGGGCGAGAAGCGCCAGGTGGGCGAGCGTCTCGGCGTTCTGCACGAGCGTCGGAGCACCACCGACACCCCGCTCGAACGGCAGTGGCGGCTTGGTGGTCGGCAGCGCAGGGCCTCCGTTCAGGAACCGCACGAGCGCGGTCTCCTCGCCGGAGACGAAGCCCGCCGGCACGGCGACGAGCTCGACGACGATCCGCCCGTCGGTCGATGCACGCGCACGTGACGCGATCGCCTCGCCCACGACCCCGAGCTCCTCACGCGCGCGGTCCGAGACCGCGACAACGACCCTGCGGGCGCCGAGAGCGGAGGCCGCGATCATGGCCCCGTCCAGGACGAGCTGCGGCGCATGCCGCAGGAGCACCCGGTCCTTCCCACTTACCGGCTCGCCCTCGGTGCCGTTGACGACGACAACCGGGCGCCCTCCCTGCGCGGCCACCGCGCCCAGCTTCTTCGCGGTCGGGAAGCCCGAGCCGCCGCGGCCCCGCAGTCCGCTCGCCTCGACGAGCTCGATCAGCCACCTCGCGTCCCGCGACGAGGGTCGGGGGATCGGCCCGTTGCGGCCGAGATGCTCGCCGAGCGAGACGGGTCGGCCCGCATGAATCCCGGCCAGCAGCCGGGGGAGGCCGCCGGTCAGGGAGTCGGCGCGCACAGCGGCGGAGCTCACCGGGCGGCCTCTGCCGGCGCGCGGAAGATCGGGCGGCGACGAAGAGTCATGTGCGGACACCCTGGAGCGAGCCCGTGACCACGCCGCTCTGCGGATCGATCCGGAACACCAGTGCGAGCCGGATCGCGCCGGCCGAAGGCGAGGCCAGGTCGGCGGAGACGCTCGTCCCGTTCAGCGCGACGATGCTTCCCTCGTAGAGCGGCGTCGGTCCGGCGCCCTGGAACGCGACACCGCTCGACGTCATCGAGACGCCGCCACCGTCCGTCGGGAAGCCGCGAAGCGCCAGCTTCAGCTCACCCTTGACCCGACCGGTCAGCCGGGCGTCGATGTTGACCGTGATCAGCCCGCTCCCGTCAGGCGTCGACTGGCTCAGGCGGCCGGACAGCGGCCCGGCGAACGTCTGCGGCAGGGCCTTGGACGCGGAGGTCGAGCGAGCATTCGACGACGATGCCGGCGCCGAGAGGAGGATCGTCTTCGGCGTCCCCGCGCGAAGAGCCCAACCGTGCTGGGCGGGCCCGGAGCGATACCACAACCCGATCGCCAGCGCGACCACCGCGGCGGAGGCCACGGCTCCCATGTCTCTGGGCCGCCAGCCGGCGGCGGCGGCCCTGACGACGAGGGCGAGGCCGACGGCGGCGATACACGCAGCCCCGATCGTTTCCATCCAGCCGAAGCGGGAATCGCTGCCGGTGCCGAGCGCGTGCACGAGGGCGACCGGCCAGGCCGCATATGCGAGCCAGTGCACGAGACGCCAGGCCCGGAAGCCGAACCGCGCCCTCAGGAGGCTCGTGATCACGAGCGCGAGCAGCAGGTCGCAGGCGAGCGCACCGAGGCCCAGCCAGAGCGGCCGGTAGGCGGAGACGAAGGGCACGAAGGCGTCCTTCAGGCCGATCGGGGTGTAGCTGTCGGCCACGGTCGTCACGACATGGACGGCCAGGAAGGCCACGGCGAGCAGCGTCAGGTTGCGATGGAGGCCGGCGACGACGAACCGCGGGAGCCGGTGAGTCCGCCAGCGGACCGAGGTCGCGATCCCCAGGCAGATCGTCAGGGTCAGCAGGACGAGCGTGACCACTCCGGAGCCCCGCGTCAGGTACCAGAGCGGGCTGGGAGAGGAGCCGGCAGCCGCGATCATGCCGCCTCCGCCTCGGCGGGCCAACCCCCGACGCAGACGACAGAGCCGTCGGCCCGCGCGAGCCTCGCGGGGAGAAACCGTGTCGAGAGCCACTCGGGTGCGCGCTCACCGAGCACGATCGAGGCCGTGCTCGCAGCGTTCGCATCGAGGCAGCTGTCCGCGGCGACGCTGACCGTCGTCCACGGTGTCCTCGCGGGACGCCCGCTCGGCGGGTCGAGAATGTGATGGAGCTCGCCGGCGGCGCTTCGCCATCTCCGTACCCGCGTGCTCGATGTCGCAAGACCACCCCGGACGACCGAGACGACGGGGCCGGACTGGTCGAGGCCGGCCCGGTGATCATCCGCGATCCCGACGCTCCAGCCTCCGGCGGGCGAGTTGCCAGCGACGGCGATGTCTCCTCCGAGCGAGACCAGGGTGCCGGCGCCCGTGCGGGCCGCGACGGCCTCGGCGATCCGGTCGGCTGCGTGGGCCTTCGCAGTCGCGCCGAGATCCAACTCGACGCCTTCCGGGATCCGCACGGTCCGGCGACGGGCATCGAGCTCGACCTCGCGCCACCCCCCACCTTGTCGGAAGGTCGGAACGAAATGACCGTCGTGGAGCCGAAGCAGAGCGAACGTCCGGTCGTAGCCCACCGCGCGGAGCGCTCGCCCAACGGTCGGATCGACCAGGCCGTCGGTCGCCCGCGCCACGCGAAGGGCGGCCTCGAGCGCCTCCCAGAGGACGTCGCCGACCGGGACCGCTCGCCCGGCGGCCTGGTTGAGCGCGACGAGCCCGGAATCGGGGCGGAACCGGCTACAGGCGAGGTCGAGGGCGCGGAGAGCACCGACCAGGATCCTCCGCGCGAGCGGCAGCGCCCCGGGTTCGGTCGTGACGAGCACTGCAATCGAGCCGAATGCCCGCACGGAGATGGTCGTACGAGGGGTCACGAGCCGCCCGAGACCACGACCGGGGGCGCTTGAGCGGCCGCAGGCGCAGAGACCGAGGCGGCGGGCGAGGCCGAGGCGGCCCCGTCGACCGGGACGGTGGCAGCCGGCGCGGGGACGGTCGCGGCCGACGAGGCGGGGGCCGCAGAGGTCGAGCTCGTCGCCGCCCCGACCGCGGCATGCCCGTGGTTGGAGGATGCCGCGAGTGCGGCGAGCGCTCCGAGAGCGGCAGCAGCGAGAGCGAGTGCAGCGCGAGTGAGGCTTCGAAGGCGGTGGAGGCCCGCGTCTCGCATCCTGGGCGCGTCCCGCGAGATCAGATGGTCAGACATGATTCACAGGGTGACGGGGAGAGATGAGATCCCCATTAGCCACGCCTGTGAAATCCGTATTAAAAGGATTCACCGAGCCGGTTGCGCTTTCGTCCACCGCTTCCACTGACCTTCCGCCCTCCGGCCTTGCGGCCTTCCGCGTAGAGCCCTCAGAAGCAGCTTCGACCTACTCGCGCTCCGTGCTCGGTGCAAGGAGCACACTAGTGGCTCGCCAGGCCTCCGCCAAGGGACACTCGGAGCGAAATCCCGCAGCGAGCGGAATAATCGGCAGCCGGACGCCGCCGTCGGCGGGGTCGGTCGGGGAGACCGGCCTCGACGCGGGGACATTGCCGCCCCGGGTCAGTACCCGTACCCGTACCCCGGGGCCGTCTGTGCCCGGTGCTCCGCCAGGCGACTGCGAACGCGCTGCCCTGGTTGCGGAGCGCCGAGGGCAGCGCTTCCGCCGGCGCCCCCTCGGGCGCGAAGCGTCCGAAGCCGCCCGGCCCGCGGCCGCCGAACGTAGACAGCTGCACGGCCGTCGCGCGCCAGGCCTTGTCGGAGATCGTTCAACACCGGCGACCTTGGAATCCGCTTTGACGGGCCTCAGAAGTGCCTAAGAAATCCCATATCGTGAGGAGCGGCACGCGGCCTGCCGGGCGGGTACGCGGCGCCCTGAACTCTAAAGTTGTTCTAAGGTCGACGTTCCAGACTCCCGCAGATGTGAATTCCGACCGAACTTGGGGGAAGAAGACATGACGCTTCGGATCTGCGATCACCCCGGCTGCACGACTCTCACGCTCGGATCGCTCTGTCTGGAGCACGAGCTGCCCGTTCCGTCCCGGCGCTACCCGCGCGGGCGCCCGTATCCAGGCGGCAGGCGCATCCCGGTTGCCGACGGCGTCAGGGCCGAGACTCCCGCGCCGGCCGCGCTCGAGGAGTTGCTTCCGGCAAGCACCGTATCCTTAGGGGGTGGCTTGTAGAAGGGGATCCGGATCTGTCACCGTGCTGGCGGCGGCAGCCCTGCTCGTCACCGCCGGGGCCGCAACCGGGAGGAACTCGGCCGGGCCCGCGATGACCGCCGGCCCGACGGTGATCGGGACCGCGGTCGCCGGGAAGCGCCTGACAGGGCTGAGCGGAACCTGGGCAGCCTACGGCAGCATCGGCTACCGCTTCCAGTGGTACCGGTGTAACGCGGCGGGAGGGCAGTGCCTGTCGATCCACGGCGCAACCGCGCCGAGCTACGCGCTCGCGGCCCGGGACGTCGGCAAGACGATCGGCCTGACCGTCTTCGCGACCGACTCGAGCGGGACGTCTTCGGCGTATTCGAGCCTGGTCGGCCCGATCGCCCCGAGCCGGCCGCTGCTGGAGTCGACCGCGCAGCCGGTCGTCGCCGGCCCACCGGTGGTGGGCAAGACGGTCCAGGTGTCGAGCGGGACGTGGAGCCCGGTGCCCGCGAAGATCACCTACGCCTGGGAGCGCTGCAGCCCGAACGGTCGCAACTGTGCTGCAATCCCCAACCAGACCGGCAACACGTACGCGATCGGCGCGCAGGACCTCGGCCACTCCCTGCTCGCGATCGTCCAGGCGACGAACGGCCCCTCGATCCAGAACGCCTTCAGCACCGCAACCCCGGCCGTGGTCGACGACTCGGTCAAGGGCCCGATCATGCTCGCCGGCCCGACTGTCGGCGGGGAGACGACCCAGGGCGGGCAGCTGTCCGCCGGCACCGGGATCTGGAAGGGCGTCGGCCCCGTCGCGTTCGCGTTCCACTGGTACCGGTGCGACACGACGGGGTCCCACTGCTCATCGGTCCACGGCGTGACTCGCTCGACCTACAAGCTCGGAGCAAGAGACGTCGGACGTACGATCGCGCTCACGCTACGGGCGATCGACTCGACAGGCGCAACCGTTGCCTATTCCAGCCTGGTCGGTCCGGTTGCGGCGACGGACTCCCCACTGGCCGTGACGACGCCTCCGACGATCTCGGGCACGGCAACCACCGGTGGCACGTTGAGCGCGATCTCCGGCCTCTGGTCGACCACGCCGACCGGGTACGGGTATGCGTGGTTTCGCTGCAGCGTGAGCGGCCGGCGTTGCACAGCGATCCCGGGCGCAACCTCGAAGTCGTACCTGCTGACCGCCGCCGACAAGGGACACACGCTCGTCGTCGCCGTGACTGCAAGAGCCCGTAAGGTCACGCAGACCGCCCTCACCGCCGCGACACCTCCGATCACGTAGAAGCTCTCACAGAATGACGCTTCATCGACCGGGTGCGACGACCGGTTGAACGCGGGCAGGGAGCCTCGATAGCAGCGCCATCGAGGCGACTGAGGACGCAGAATCGAGCCGTCCAGCGCGGCCGGGCGACTCAAGGCTTCATTTTGTGAGAGCTTCTTGGCGCCACCGTCCAGGGGCATGTCGCTACGGCGCGGCGACTCGTTTATCGTCACGACGTGGCCTTCGGCCGTCTGCCCTCGGCACCCCGGTTCGCGCTGGCCGCGCTCTGCGCCGTGCTGTCGTTGACCTTTCTCGACAACACGATCGTCAGCGTCGCGCTTGCCGACATGCAGACGTCTCTGCGAAGCGGTGTCTCGAGCCTCCAGTGGATCGTCGACGGATACATGCTCGCGTTTGCGGGGTTGATGCTCACGGGCGGCACCCTCGGTGACCTGCTCGGCCGGAAGAAGATCCTGCTCGGCGGCGTGCTCCTCTTCTGTGCCGGCTCGCTCGTCGGCGCCCTCGCCCAGGACTCGAAGACGCTGATCGCAGGACGCATCCTGATGGGTGTCGGAGCGGCGGCGTGCGAGCCCGGGACGCTGTCGCTGATCCGGCAGATCTACCCGGGCCATCGGGAGCGTGCCCGGGCGCTCGGAGTCTGGACGTCGGTCTCGGGGATCTCTCTCGCAGCCGGCCCCGTGATCGGGGGGCTGCTCGTCGGGCTGGCCGGGTGGCGCGGGATCTTCTGGTTCAACCTCGGGTTCGGCCTGCTCGCGCTCGCGGCGGCGGCAGCGACGCTGCCCGAGAGCTCCGACCCGGAGGGACGGTCGCTCGACCTGCCCGGCCTCGTCACCGGAGCCGCCGCGATCACTGCCCTCACCTTCGCGGTGATCGAGGGTGAGAGCGCGGGCTTCCTGACGTGGTGGATCGACGGCCTGTTCGCCGCCGCGGCGGTCGCCGCCGCCGCCTTCGTCCTGATCGAGCGCCGCAGCCGGGACCCGGTCCTGCGGCTGGAGTTCTTCCGGAGGCCGGCGTTCAGCAGCGCGACGGCGGTCGCTTTCGCGACCAGCTTCGGACTGTTCGCGGTCTTCTTCTTCACCGCGCTCTACCTCCAGGTGGTTGCTCACTTCTCGGGCTGGCGGGTCGCGCTCGTGTTCGTGCCGATGGCAGTGACGATGGTCGGCGCCGGGCTGACGGCCGGCGCCTGGACGGCCGCACGCGGGCCTCGGATGCCGATGGTGTCAGGATGCCTTCTCTCCGGGGGCGGCATGTTCGCCGTGGACGGGCTGCTCGAGCCGCACGTGTCGATCGGGACGCTCGCGGCGGCGCTCGCCGTGGTCGGCTTCGGGCTCGGGCTCGCGCTCGTCGCGGTAACCGCAGCCGTTCTCTCGGTCGTGCCGGCGGAGCGTTCGGGAATGGCCGCCTCGACGGTGAACACGAGCCGTCAGCTCGGCGGCGTTCTCGCGGTCGCGATCCTCGGCGCAGTCATCAACGCACGCCTCGTCGGCGAGCTGACCAACAAGCTGGCCGGGCTCGGCGTCCCGTCCGACCTCCAGTCGATCGTGGTGAACGCCGTCACGCACGGAGGCCTGCCCGCGAACGCCGCGCTGGCGATCGCGACGAACCCGGTCGTAGCCGCTCATCCCGGCGTGCTCGGCAAGATCCTCGATGCCGCAGAGGCGGCGTTCGGGCACGGCCTTCACGTTGGCCTGGTCGTCGCCGCCACCGTCCTGCTCGTCGGGGCGCTCGTCTCGCTCGCGGCCGAAGGGCGGCCGGAGGAGATCCGTCCCGAAGTGGCGGGCGCCGGGTAGCCGGACGGAAGCGCGCCGCAGGGAGCCTGCTAGTGCGGCGTCTCGCAACGTTCCACCTGAAACTCGCCTCCCGCGACGCCGCACTCGCCGGCCGCTCCGCGGCCGGGATGATCTTTGGGTCGCCGGTCTGCCGCCCGTTGCACATGTCTCGACCGCCAGCGCCCACCCGCGGCTCCCCGGACTCTGACTTGGTGCTCGCGACCCAGAAACCGGGCAACGTTGCCGGTCAAACCACTAGATCGCGGCGGGGTCTCCGCCGGGTGGCGGCACCGACGCTGCCATCCGGCGGACGGCCTCTTCGAGGAGCGCTCCCGAGGTGGCGAAGTTGAGGCGGGCGAAGCCGCTTCCCTGGACACCGAAGGTGGGTCCCGGGCTGAGAGCGACCCGACCGCGCTCGAGGAACGCCGCCGCGGGGTCGTCGCCGAGCGCGAGCGAGCGGCAGTCCAGCCAGGCAAGGTAACCCGCCTGCGGCGGCTCGTAGCCGACCTCGGGCAGATGCTCGCCGAGCAGCTCCCCGAGACGGCGCCGGTTCCGGTCGAGCTGGGCGACGAGCGCGTCGAGCCAGTCGCGGGCGCCTTCGAAAGCGGCGATCGACGCGAGCACACCGAGGTGCCCGACGTGAAAGGGGACGTGCCTGGGCAGTCTGGCCGCCAGCGCGTCCTGCATCCGGGGCGAGCCGGTGACGATCAGCGCGCACTTCAACCCGGCGATGTTCCAGGCCTTCGACGCCCCGACGAGCGCCAGGCCTCGCTCGGCCGCGTCGGCGCTCACGGTCAGGTAGGGCGTGTGCGTCGCGCCGGGCATCGTCATCGGGGAGTGGATCTCGTCCGAGATGACGAGCACGTCGTGGCGGGCTGCCAGCGCTGCAATCGCGGCCAGTGTGTCGGCCGGGAACGATGTCCCGGTCGGGTTGTGCGGGTGGCAGAGCAGGTAGGCCCGGGCTCCACCCGCGAACGCCCGCTCGAGCGCCTCCAGGTCGAGCACCCAGCCTCCGGGCTCCCGCGCGAGCGGGACGTCGACGACGCGACGGCCGATCTCGCCGGTCACGTTGAAGAAGGGTGGGTACACCGGCGGATTGACGACCACCGCGTCGCCGGGCTCGGTCAGGGCGCGCAGGAGCTCCGCGACACCGGACATCACGTCTGCGGTAAGCCAGACGCGGCCCGGATCGACCTGCCAGCCGAACCGTGCGGCGGCGAAGCGCGCATAGGCTCCCGGCAGCCGCTCGGCGGAGGCGTACCCGGTGTCGTCGCGCTGGACGGCCGCCCGCAGCGCCTCGCCGATCGCCGGAGCGAGCGGGAAGTCCGTCTCCGCGACCCAGGCCGGAAGGACGTCGGGCGGGTACTTCGTCCACTTCGCGCTCAGACGCGACCGGAGCAGGTCGAGCGAGAGGTCGTCGAACGGCGACAGGTCGGGCGGCACCCCCGTCGAGCCGTCCAGGCGAACGCCCATCAGACGCGCGCGGTGATCGTGATACCGCCGCGCGCCTTCTGTTCGAGTGAGACGCGCACCCGGTCGGGCGCGAGCTCGAGCGCAGAGGCAATCTCGTCGCGGACACGCACCGCGAGCGCCTCGCAGAAAGCACCCTGGTCGCGAAACTCGTTCAAGTACAGCTTGAGCGACTTCGACTCGAGGCACAGCGCCCCGGGGGTGTACTCGATCGTCAGCCGGTACAGGTCGGGCTGTCCGGTGATGGGGCAGACGGCCGTGAGCTCGTCGCTCACCAGCTCGACTCCTGCGACACCGGGGTTCGGGAACGTCTCGAGCCCCACATAGCCGGCGGACCCGGGACTGCCGAGAGCGACGAATCCGGTCGAGCCTTCGGTCGATGTCACGTCCCTAGAGTAGAGGTCACAAGCGGCTACCATGGCCGCGAATGAAGCTGTTGGTCGCATTCGCGGTTGCGGGCGCATGCGTGTCGGCCGCGACCGCGACCGCCGCGAACGTTCCGGTGAAGCGTCACACGAGCGCCGGCACCTCCGCCGCCCGCGCTTCCCTCCTGACGCTCAAGATCCTCGGTAAGGGCTGGACGGCGACGAAAGCGGGGCCTGGGGGCCTCCAGGCAACCTGCACCGGGTACCAGCCGAGCATGAAGGGCATCGTCGAGACGGGCGCCGCCGCGTCGGCGAACTTCACGGGCGGGACGACGGGCCCCTTCATCGTGCAGCTGACGAGCGTCTACGCGAGTGCCGGGCAGGCGAGCGCCTTCTGGAACCGTGCCGTCAAACCGGGCTTGATCACCTGCGTCGCCCAGACCCTCGAGACCGTCACGTCACGAGGGATCAAGGTCAAGATCAACTCGCAAGGGCCGCTGAAGCTCGCCAAGGCGGGGTCGATGAGTGCCGCCTACCGGGTCGTCGCCACTCTGACGTCGGCCAAGCAGAAGCTCACGACCTACTTCGACGTCATCCTCGTCGGCTCGGGCCAGACGGTGAGCGAGGTCACGATCAGCTCGTTCCAGTCGCCGCCCCCCGCGAACTTCGAGCACGCCCTGGCGCTGCTCGTGTCCCGCAAGATCTCGATCCCGACCGCATAGCGTCGCTCCGATCTCGAGTACGGAGATCGACCGCAAGGTTGAAGATCGGCCGCCGAAGCGGCCGATCTTCAAACGGGGTCCCGGCGCCACCCTTCCGCCCACTTCCGCTTTCACCGCAGAAGCCGGAAGCCGCCAAAGGTCGGCGAGCGCGGGCTCTGCCCGCGCTCGCGCGCAACCCTTCAGCAGCAAGCCTGCGCGCGGAAATCTAGGATTTCCATGTGCGCTACTGACAGATCGGCGTGCCCGGCGCGGTGATCGCGAAGCCGTAGACCGCCTCACCCGTCGTGTAAATCGACGTCACGGCCTTCGAGTTGCGCATGCTCATCGCCCCGTAGCCGATGCACACCGACCAGCTCAGGTTCTGACCGTAGATCCTGGTCGCGTCGTCGACGGCCTGGCCGATCAGGAGGCCGTCTGCCGTTCGCCATCCGGCCGGCGAGCCGAGCGTGAAGACCGCGGTGACGCGCCCTTTCTTGTTGAACCGCACGGCCGCGCCGAGCGGCTCGCCACGCCCGTAGATGAAGTACCAGACGGTGTCGCTGCCCTTGCACTGGTTCTTCGGGCAGACACGGTACTGGTGGCCCCAGCGCTTGACGACCACAGCCATCGTGTCGCCGATGTGGAGACCGCCGAGGCTGACTCCGGGGGTGAGCACGCCCCGCGCCGGCAGGGCCTGCGCCGCATGCGTCGTTCGCGCCGCGAGCGCACCGGAGACGAACGTCAGGGCTACGGCGGAAACGGCGAGCAGTCTGTTGATCACGGCTGGGCTGATCACGGCTGGGCCTCCCGGAGTGGTGACACGCAGCTTAGCGGCTGGCGGCGATCCCCTCAAGACCGTACCTCGGAAACGAGCGGGAGCAGGAGCCTTCCACGGCCGGAGCCGCCTCCTGAGGGAGTGCTATTTTTGATGTGAAGCTGCCACGAGGAACCCGCGCGTCAACCCATGGCCGCGAGCCGAGCGAGCGCGGGGATCGATCGGGAAGGGAGGGAGACAGGATGAGCGGTGCACACGGCTACACACTTCCGGCGACGGCCGTCTGTCCGGGTTGCGGGACGCTCGTGGTTCTGCCCGCCGAGCCTCTGTACCCCGACTCGCCGCCGGCGATCTGCGCGACCTGCGAGACCGAGGTGCCGGACTACCGTCGCGAGTCCTACACGCCGTCCGCCGGCCTCGACTCGACGCCGGCCACATCGGTCGCTCCGACGCCGGTGGAGCATCGTCGCTATTCGCGCGGCGGCCTGTTCCGGTCGCTCGGCGGGTTGCTCGCCGACCGTGCCGAGACCGCCGTCGAATCGGCAAAAGAGAAATTCACCGGCTGAGGCGCCGGACCGCCGGCGGAAGCGTCGCCGGCCGCGTCAGCCGACCAGCGCGCGCAGCGCCCCTTCCTCGAGCGGCTGAGCCGCCGCGATCAGTTCGGTTGCGGCCCCGACCTTGCCCCAGACGTCCCAGAGCAGGAAGCCTCTCGGCCTGTGCTCGCCGTCGAGGTACGCGACGACCCCTTTGCGGTACGGCTCCGTCCATTCCGCCACGGTCTCGTGCCGCGAGTCGACCTCACCCACTGCCTCGTACCCCAGCTCGAAGAGGTCGGAATAGAAGAACGGCAGGTGCCGGTAGGGCACGCCGGCACCGGCCATGTTCGCGCCGACGGCGCGGCCGTGGCTGTTCGCGTGGTCCTCGTGCTCCACCCGCAGATCGGTCCCGAGGGCCGCGGCCGGGAACCGCGCCACGTCGCCCGCGGCGTAGACGTCCCCCGTCTCCCCCGCCCGGCCGTACTCGTCGACGACGATCCCGTCGCTCACCTCCAGGCCCGCGGATGCAGCCGGCTCGGTCACCGGCTCGATCCCGAAGCCCGCGACGACCGCGTCGCCCGCGAGAGCCCTCCCGCTCTCGAGCCGGACGACGAGACGCTCGCCTTCACGTTCGACTCCCTTGACGAGTTCGCCGGGAAGAACCTCGACTCCATGCCCGCGGTAGAGCTCCGTGACCGACCCGGCCAGGTCGGGCGGGAAGAGCCTTGCCCCGATCCCACTCTCGGGGAAGGCGAGCGTGACGTCGCGCCCGATCGAGCGGAGTGCTGCGGCGATCTCGGAGCCGATGAAGCCGCCGCCCAGGACGACGAAGTGCGCCCCACGGTCGGCGAGGGCACGGAGGCGGCGGTAGTCGCCGAGCGTGCGAAAGTAGACGATCTCGTCCCCGTCGTCGCCGGGGAGCCGACGGGGACGGCCGCCGGTCGCAAGCAGCAGCCGCTCGTAGCCGTAGGTGCCGCCGCGGTCGTCGGTCGCGCGGCGTGCGACACGGTCGAGGGTGACGACGCGCCGGCCGAGGTGCAGCTCGACCCCGAGGTCCGCGGTTCCGCGCCAGATCGTCGCTTCGTCCTTTCCCTGCCAGAGCGCCTTCGAGAGGGGCGGCCTGCTGTAGGGCGGCTCCTCCTCCTCCCCGACGAGGCCGATCGAGCCGTCGGAGTCGTGGTCGCGAATGCCTCTGCAGGCCGCGTCGGCGGTCATCCCTCCGCCCACGATCAGATACCGGTAGTCGGGCACGCTGGGTCCTCGCTTTCGTCGCTGTCGGACACACTCGACGGGTGGAAACGCTCAGCTTCGCGGCTTCCTTCCCGCCGCGGGAGGCGCGACAGACTCTTCAGGTCGAGCGGATTCTTGCCGAAATACGGTCACTGATGCAGTCGATGTCGAGAGAGCGCATGCCGCTCGGGCCCATTCCGGCGCCCGGTGCCGTCCTGACGTGAGCACGAACCCCGTCCCCCACCTCCGCCCGGTGCCGTCGCACTCCGCAGTCGAGGCGCTCAGCTGGTCGGAAGACGTCTTCCGCGTGCTGTCGGCGCAGGCGCCCGTGGGCATCTTCGTTGCGACGAGCGACGGCAGGTACGACTACGTGAATCGGCGCTGGTGCGATCTGACCAGGCTGGACTACGAGCAGGCGCTCGGCGACGGCTGGACAGGGGCGCTCCATCCCGAGGACGCCGAGCGTGTCACCGCGACCTGGGCCGCGGCGGTCGCGGAAGCGCGCGACTCCGTCTGCGAGTACCGCTTCCTGCGCCCCGACGGCTCGGTCTCGTGGATCGAGAGCCACGCGACCGCACTCCGCGACGCCGGCGACCTGGTGACCGGATGGGTCGGGACGTGCCTGGACCTGACGGCGCGCAAGGCGGCGGAGGAAGCCGTGGTCGCAGCGAGCGAGCGTTTCCGCGCGGCCTTCGACAACGCGCCGATCGGCATGGGCCTCGTCACTCCGGAGGGCGAATGGCTCCAGATCAACGCCGCCTTCTGCAGGTTGCTCGGCTATCCGGAGGAGGAGCTGCTGACGCTCAACCTGGCGGATCTGACGGTTCCCGGCGACGCGACCGTGCAGGTCGACCAGGCCGACGAGACACGCAGCGAGACCCGCTACCGGCGCTCCGACGGAACGGCGCTCTGGGTGGCCACGAGTAGCACGCTCGTCCGCGGCCCGAAGCAGGAGCCGCTCTACTACGTGATCCAGATCGAGGACATCGGCGACCGCAAGCAGACGGAGCGCGAGTTGCGGCGGCTCGCCGACCACGACTCGCTGACGGGGCTCCTCAACCGGCGCGGATTCATGGAGGGGATGCGGAGAGAGCTTCGCCGGATGGAACGCAAGGGCGAGTACGGCGCGCTGCTCCTGCTCGACCTCGACAACTTCAAGCTCGTGAACGACACCGCCGGGCATCCGGCCGGGGACCAGGTCCTCCGCACCACCGCGGACGTGCTCCGCCGGCGGCTGCGCGCGACGGACATCGTCGGCCGGCTCGGGGGCGACGAGTTCGCGGCGCTCGTCCTCAACGTCACTCCACGTCAGGCGAGCGAGATCGCCGACGAGACGACCGAGGCTCTGCGCTCCCTGACCGTGACCGCCGGCGACATCACGCTCGAGGTCGCGGCCAGCATCGGCGTGATCGCGATCGACGACCTCGGCGACGAGAACGAGGAAGATCTGCTCGCTGCGGCCGACCGCGCGATGTACCGCGCCAAGAGCCTCAGGCGCGAACGCGGGTAGCTACTTCCCCCGGATAAACGCCGATGGTGGCCGGGTGGGTGTGTGGGGGAAGTAGCTGGGGTTTGGACTTGTCTTTTGAAGGGGCGCAACCCTGCATGGACACACGAGTTTCAAGAGCAAAGTCAAAGTCGAGCTACTTCCCTCGAACAGTGTTCACGACCTGCCGACCACGTCTATCCGGGGGAAGTAGCTCAGGACGCGCCGGATTCGCCCTGCTCGGCGACGTCGGCCAGGGGGAAGCCTGCCGTCGAGAAGGCGGTGTCGTCGGCGAAGATCAGGAACGCCTCGTACGGGTGCAGGGTCGCCGCCCAGCCGGCCGCCTGGTCGCCCATCGCGAACGCCGCGGTGGCATAGGCGTCGGCCGTGCCGAGGTCGTCCCCGGCGATCGTCACGGACAGGATTCCCACCGGAGGGCGGCCGCTGTGCGGGTCGAGGACGTGCTCGCCTCGGACGTAGGCACCCGAGGTCGCAAGCGCGAGATCGCCCGACTCGACGACCGCGGCGATACGGTCGGGCAATCGAGGATGCTCGATCCCTGTCCGCCAGTGCGGCTCGGGCACCGCCCGCCCGCGCAGCCGGATGTCACCGCCCGCGTTGATCGAGTAGTTGCGGACGCCGCCTGCCTCGAGCAGCTCACCGCCCCGATCGACCGACCATCCCTTGACGAGCCCGGACGGGTCGACCGTGTCGAAGGCCAGGTAGCGGGCGTCGAAATAGCCCCACGTCTCTTCGCGCAGCTCGTCGCAGCGCGCGAGCACCCAGCGCACGTCCGGGTGACAGTCGCGGACGAGGAGCTCACCGCGGTTGACGCGGCTGATCTCGCTGTCGGCCTTGTAGGTGCTGAAGCGGTCGTCGACGACCCGGAACCAGTCGAAGACCTCGTCCACGAGCTGCCCCGCGCCGTCGTCGCGGACGTCGACCACGATCGGCATTCCCATGATCTGCTCGACGCGCCGGAGGCCCGGCAGCCGGCTCACGCTCGCGTCAGGGCTTTTCGGCCTTGGCGAGCGCGGCCTGGAGCGAGAGGCGCCAGGAGACGGTCGTGTGCGTTGCCCCGGAGATGTTCTGGAGCTTCTTGCCCGAGGCGGCCTGGAACGCCATCGTTTCCTGCTGGAGCAGCGGCAGCGCCTGAGCGTTGATGTACTTGGACTTCGGCGTGTGGTCCGGATAGATCGGCCAGCTGATGCCCGTGATCTTGATCGAGACCTTCGGCGCGCCCTTGCCGGTCGTCGTGACGGTCTTGATCACCTTCAGCTGCACCTCCATGAAGCCCCACTGGTGGCACTTCACGACCGTCCCGTTCACGGTCGCGGCGGTGACGACCTTCTTCTTGAGCGAGGTCGGCGCCTTGGGGCTGCGCGCAACAGCCCAGGCGCTCCCGGCCTGGACGAACAGCGCAGCAGCGCAGAACGCGTACATGAGGGACTTGCGCAGCACAGCTGACTTTCAGGTTACAGGGCAAACCGCTCGACGTGAAGATGCCTGCGCGAAACATTTGCCCGCCGGAGATTCGGGACGATGCTGTCGATCATCGCGACAGGCCCACAGATGAAAACGTCGCGCTCGGCGATGTCGGGAACGAGCTCTCTCAGGTGCCGCGGCGAGAGCAGATCCCTCCCCTCCTCGCTCGCGTGGTCGCCGACGACGTAGTTGACCCTTGCGCCGCGCGTCTCGGCGATCCGGTCGAGCTCCTCGGAGAAGACGATGTCATCCGACGAAACGACGCGGTAGAGCGCAATCAGGTCGCCGTCCATCTGCTCGAGCAGCGCGCGTACCGGCGTGATGCCGATCCCGCCTGCGATCAGCAGCGCCTTGCGCTCGATCCGGCTCTGGTCGGTGAAGACACCGAACGGCCCTTCGGCGAACACACGGGTGCCGATGGGGATGTCGGCGAACCTCGCGCTGTGGTCGCCGAGGTTCTTGACCGTGATCCGGAAGGAGTCGCCGTTCGGCGCCTCCGAGATCGAGAACGGGTGCTGCGTGTACCAGAAGCCGCTCGCGAAGAAGCGCCAGAAGAAGAACTGACCTGCACGCGTCCCGAGCCGGTCGAGGCGCCGCCCGCTGATCCGGAGCGAGACGACGCCGGGCCCCTCCTGGACGACCTCGGTCACCCGCAGGCCGAAGCGGAAGGTGTTCACGATCGGGATCACGAGCCGGAAGTACACGACCAGGGCGAGCGCGAAGGCGTAGAGGCTCCGCCAGTAGTCGGCGGCGATCCTGTCGATCACGAGCTCGTTCCCGTCCGGGATCATGTGGAACCAGGCGAGGGCGATGCCCGCGTACGCGGTGAAGTGAACCGCGTACCACCACTCGTACGAGAGCTTCCGACGAACGACCACGAGCGAGGTGACGAGAACGACGAGCAGCAGGGCCGTACCGACGGTCGCGGTGATGATGCCGGGATACGGCGAGGTCGAGGTGCCGCTGATGCTGAGCACCGGCGGCAGCGTGCCCGAGGCGCCGATCGAGGTCGGGCTCTTCGGCTGCGGCAACGTCAGCCAGTTCCAGTACTCCCGGAACGGCCCGTGCTGGTCCTGCCTGGCGTAGCCCCAGACCGAGAAGACGACGTGAGCGAGCGCGAGGTCGAGGACGGCGTGGCCGTTCCACCGGTGCCAGATGGTCAGCCGGTCGAAGCCGGCGAGCCGCTCGAGGAACGGCAGCCGGGCGAGCAGGACGACCTCGATCAGCGCCAGATAGCCGGCGAGAAAGGCCGTCAGCCGACCCAGCCCGAGCAGGACGTTGGTGAGGTTGTTCCAGTGGTAGCCGACACCGTCGCCGCCGCCGCCGCCGACGATGTAGAGGATGCCCGCGAGGTTGCCGAGGACGAACAGCCAGAGCGCGACGGAGACGGCCAGCCGCCGGACACCGCGCCGCCGGAGAGCCGACGTTCGCGGATCGGTGCCGCCGGCAGCTGGTGGCTGTTGAGTGCTCGAGTCGGTCATGACGGGACAGGCACCCACCTGGTCCACGAGCGGGCTGCGCGAAGCCAAGCATAGTTCGGTTAACCGACGATGAGCGCTGCGTTGCCGCGAAGATGACTGCCATGCGAGACACGGATCGGCACCAGGAGCCGTACGGCCCGCTGCGCCGCGATGTCCGGCTGCTCGGATCGTTGCTCGGGCGGGTGCTCGTCGAACAGGAGAGCGACGGGTTTCTCGCCTCCGAGGAGCGTGTCCGCGCCAGCGCCCGCCGGGCACGCGAGGTCGGCGACCCCACGATCGTCCGCGAAGCCGTCCGCGCACTCTCCCCCGACGAGCAAGCGACCATGCTGCGCGCTTTCGCTCTCTATTTTCAGCTCGCGAACACCGCGGAGCAGCATCACCGGTTGCGCCGACGCCGGGCCTATGCCCAGGACGACCGGCCGCCCCGCGAGTCGCTCGGCGAGGCCTTCGGACGCCTTGCGGCCGTCCCGGAGGACGAGCTCCAGCGCCGGCTCGAGGATGTCTCGCTCGAGCTCGTGCTGACGGCGCACCCGACGGAGTCGACACGACGGACGCTGCTGCGCGCCCACGTTCGGATCGAAGAGCTGCTGACCCGGCACGACGATGCCGATCTGACGCCGGCCGAACGCGGCGAGCTCGAAGCCGATCTCGTCGAGGAGATCACGACGCTCTGGCAGACCGACGAGGTACGCGACGAGCGCCCCCAGGTCGCCGACGAGATCAGGCACGGCCACTGGTTCTTCGAGGAGAGCCTGTTCGACGCCGGCGAGCGCATGCTCCGCGACTACCGACAGCGGGTGCCGGGCGCGCGGCCGCCGTTCTCGTTCGGAAGCTGGATCGGAGGCGACCTGGACGGCAACCCGGCAGTGGGAGGCGAGACGATCGCGCTCGCCCTCGAACGGGCCCGTGAGTCCGCGATCGCCCGCTACCGGGCGGACGTCCGTGAGCTGTGGATCGCGATCTCGTCCAGCCGATCGCTGGTCCCGGTCTCCGTCGAGCTGATCGACTCGATCGCCCGGGACGAGGCGGACTACGCCGACCATGCGGGTGAGCTCGGCCCGGTGCACGCCGGCGAGTCCTACCGCCGGAAGCTCGCGTTCATGTGGTGGCGGCTCGGGTCCGGCGGCTATGCGACTCCGGCAGAGCTACTGGCCGACCTCGGTGTGATCCGCCGGAGCCTCGAAGCGAACGGCGGCCGCCGGATCGCCGAGGGCCGGCTCGCGGCGCTCGAGCGGCGGGTGGAGCTCTTCGGCTTCCACCTGGCGAAGCTCGACGTGCGGCTGCACGCGGGCGACGTCCGCGCGTCGGGAGAGCGGGTCCGCAGCGTGCTCTCCGCCGTGGCGGCGGCGCGGGCCCGGCACGGCGCCCGCGCTCTCGACACCGTGATCGTCTCGGCCACCGCGAGCCCCGAAGACGTCCTGGCGGTGCTCGAGCTGACGAACGAGCCGATCGCGGTCGTGCCCCTGTTCGAGACGGTTCGCGACCTTCGGCAGGCTCCTGCGACGGTCAGATCGCTGCTGGCCGACGAGCGGTTCGCGCGCCGTGTCGCCGAGCGAGGTCACCGGCTCGAGGTGATGGTCGGCTACTCCGACTCGGGCAAGGACGGCGGCTACCTGGCGGCACAGTGGGCGATCTACCGGACGCAGGAGGCACTCGCCCAGGTGGCGCGCGAGACCGGGATCGAGTTGACGATCTTCCACGGCCGCGGCGGAAGCGCCGGCCGTGGCGGCGGCCCAACGCACGCGGCGATCCTCGCACAGGCGCCCGGTCAGCCCCCGGGCCGGCTCAAGCTGACCGAGCAGGGCGAGACGATCTCGTTCAAGTACGGCCTGCCCGGGATCGCCTACCGGAACCTCGAGGCGGCGCTTGCGGGCACGATCCTGAGCGCGTTCCCGGAAATCACAGGCCGCACGCCGGGCACGGTCGAGCGCGCGCTGCTCGACGAGCTCGCTGCCCTGGCCGAGAGCTCCTACCGCTCGCTCGTCTGGGAGAGCCCGGGCTTCGTCGACTTCTTTCGCGCGTTCACGCCCGTCGACGAGCTGGCGCTGCTCTCGATCGGCTCGCGCCCGTCTCTGCGGCCGGCCGGCGCGGACTACCTGGGCTCGCTCCGAGCCATCCCCTGGGTCTTCGGCTGGACGCAGAACCGCACCCTGCTCCCGGCCTGGTACGGCTGCGGCCGCGCATTCGCGGACGCCGGCCTGCTCGCGCTGCGCGACCTCTACCGCGAGCTCCCCTTCTTCACCTCACTCGTCGACAACCTCGAGATGACCCTCGCCAAGTCGAGCCTCGACGTGGCGGAGGAGTACCTCGAGCTCGTTCCCGAGGCCCTCCAACCCGGACGCTTCTTCGGCGAGATCGCGGCCGAGCACGAGCGTACCGTCAGCGCCGTGCTGGAGATCGTCGGTGAGGAGCGCCTGCTCGAGCGCAGCCCCGTGGTCCGGCGCTCGATCGGGATCCGCAACCCCTACGTCGATCCGATGAACGCGATCCAGGTCGAGCTGCTCCGCCGCTATCGCAGCGGCGACGAGACGGCCCGCCTTCCCCTGGGCCGCTCGATCGCGGGAATCGCGGCGGCCCTGCGCAATACGGGCTGATCGCGGCAGGAGGCAGCCGGTCACCGCCGGCCGGATCCGCTCAGCCTGGATCCATTCACCGAACTGCGTGATCGCGGGGCGTTCCGGAGCGGCCCGGCGAGTCCAGACGGGCGCATCGCCCGCGCAGATCGCTGGATCGAGGCTCAGCTGTACGGCGGGTGGAGCGGGAGGATCATCGGCTTGCGGGGCTGCTGGCCGAAGTCGAACTCCGAGAGGAGATTGCCGAGGATCTTCGCGTTCTCGCGCACGTTCGGGCGTGGGTCGGGGCGGCCGTCGGTACGGGGGTTGAGCCTGGCGCCGCCGAGGAAGTCGTCCTCGATGAACTTGAGATAGGCGTCGAAGCTGAGGGTCTGATGGTCGATGTAGCCCTGCCGGGCATACGGGCTGATCAGCAGGCCGGGGACCCGCAGGCCGTAGCCCTGGTAGTCGACCTTCGGCGGCTTGACGTGGTCGTAGAAGCCACCCCAGTCGTCCCACGCGAGGAAGATCGCGGTCGAGCCCCAGTCGGGGCTACGCATGAGGGCGTCGATCAGCCCGGTGACGTAGGTCTGCCCGTTGCTGATCAGCGCCGGCGGATGGTCGCTCACCTTCTCGGTGGGCGTGACCCAGGAGACCGACGGGAGCGTCCCCTTCTTCGCGGCCGTGAGGAACTTGCGCAACGGCTGGATGTTGTTGAGCTGGTGGTCCTGCCTGACCGTGTCGAAGTACGGCAGCGGGTTCCAGATCCCGGGCGTCGTCGCATTCTGCGGGACGGACTTGCAGAACATCGCGTTGTTACCGCAGTCGGGCTGGCTGCCCTTGAAGACGTAGTAGCCCCAGCTGACATGGTGCTTGTGCAGCAGATAGGTGAGGTCGGTCCACGCGTAGTCGGGGATCGCGCCGGTCGGATTCTGGGGCTCCCCCGGCGGCGATCCGGGCGACTGCAGCACCCCGTGGCAACTCATCGGATCGCCCTTCCTCGTGCATTTCGCCGACCAGCCGGAGAGCATGTACAGGTGCGCCGGCAGGCTCCACGACGTATCGGATTGGAACATGTGATCCTGGAGCACGAACGCCTTCGCCCACGCCCAGTAGTTGGGGAGCTCTCGCTGGTCGTGGTACCCCATCACGGTCGCCGGAGTCTTCTTCGAGTACGAGCAGCCCGGAGCGTCGAACTGCGTCGCGCAGGCGAGCAGGCGGCCCTGATGGGCCTGGATGATGAAGCCGTTCATCTTGCCGCCGTTGATGTCCCTGATCGCATCGATGTGGTCGTGGGGGCCGCCGGCGTTGCGATCGGCGGAGGTGTGATACGGACGGACGCAGCGGTGCCGGTACGGATCGGGCACGCATACGGTCGGGACGCCGTTGCGCATCGGGATCCCGTCGGCCCCGGGGAAGGTGCCGAAGAAGGAGTCGAACGAGCGGTTCTCCTGCATGATGATCACCACGTGCCTGATCTTGTGAATCCCGCTGACGCCGGCGGCGTTGGCACCCGCGACCACGTGCCGGCCCGCCTCGGGCCAGAGCTGGAGCGCGCCCCAGACGGCGACCACGGCGATCCCGGCGCCGGCAACTCGCAGTAGGCCCTTCACCGGCCGGACGTTAGAGACCGCAGTGTTGACGTCGGGTTAGCCGATGGTTTGGCTTCGTCTCCGGGCGGCAGGCATGGCACGGCCTGGCCGCAACCGCGAGAATACGGGGATGGGCCCAGCCGTCACCGGCAAGGCGAGCGGATCGGGGGAGCAGCTGGCACCCGTGCGGCTGCCCGGCGAGCGCGAGGTCCTCGACCGCGCGGCCGGCGAGAACTTCTCGGTCGCCTCGCTCGTACTCGGCCGCACGGCGCGCGCACACCTGCTTGCGATCTACGGTTTTGCACGACTCGTCGACCAGATCGGCGACGATGTGGCCGGCGACCGCCTCGCGCGCCTCGACGACTTCGAGGACGACCTGTCGCGGGTCTTCGGGCGCGGCGCAGAGCCAAGCCACCCGTTGCTTCGGCGGCTCGCGCCGACCGTGCGCACGCTCGACCTTCCACGCGGGCCGTTCCAGCGCCTGATCGAGGCGAACCGCCGCGATCAGGAGACGACGGCCTACCGGACGTTCAAGGAGCTCCTCGGCTACTGCGAGCTCTCGGCGAACCCCGTCGGCGAGCTCGTGCTGCACGTGTTCGGGGTGGCCACGCCGGACCGGATCGTGCTCTCGGACCGGATCTGCACGGCACTGCAGCTCGCAGAGCACTGGCAAGACGTCGCCGAGGACCACGCGGCCGGCCGCGTGTACCTGCCCCGAGAGGATCTCGAACGCTTCGAGGTCGGCGTCTCCGATCTGGGCGCGGACGCGACGAGCGCTCCGCTCCGTGACCTGATCGCGTTCGAGGTCGCACGTGCGCGGATGCTGCTGGACGACGGGGCGCCGCTCGTGGGGACGCTCCGCGGCCGGGCCCGCCTGGCGGTCGCCGGCTACGTCGGCGGCGGCAGGGCCGCCCTGGCTGCGATCGACGCGGCAGAGCACGACGTCCTCGCAGGCGCACCCAGAGCCGGCCGCCGCCGGCGTCTCTGGGCGACGCTTGACACCTACCGGAGGGGATCGTGAACGCTCCGCCGGTCGATCTCGCCTACGAGCACTGCCGGCGCGTCGCCCGCGAGGCCGGCTCGAGCTTCTACACCGGGATGCGCCTATTGCCACCCGACCGGCGAGCCGCCCTGTTCGCGATCTACGCGCTCGCCCGGCAGATCGACGACATCGCCGACGGAGACGCGACGGCGGCCGAGAAGCTGGCCGAGCTCACCCTGGCCCGTGAGCGGCTGGGGCTCGTCGATTGCAGTGACGACCTCGTGCTGGTCGCGGTCGCCGACGCCGCGCGCCGTTTTCCGATTCCCCTCGAGGCGTTCAGCGAGCTTCTCGACGGCGCCGAGATGGACGTGCGCGGGGACGGGTACGAGAGCTTCGACGAGCTCGAGCTCTACTGCCGCTGTGTCGCCGGCTCGATCGGCAGGCTCGCGCTTGGCGTCTTCGACTGCTCCGACCGCGTCGCCGGAAGCGTGCTCGCCGACGAGCTCGGGATCGCGCTCCAGATCGGCAACATCCTCCGCGACGTCAGCGAGGACGCCCGGAACGGCCGTGTCTATCTGCCGCGAGAGGACCTGGAGCGGTTCGGCTGCGAGGCGCACGCCGGCGACTTCAGCGGCCCGCTCGAGCTCGTGATCGCCTTCGAGGCCGAGCGCGGGCTCGGCCGGCTCAGGCACGGGCTGGAGCTCGTGCCGCTGATCGACCGGCGCAGCGCCTCCTGCGTGCTCGCGATGGCCGGCAAGTACCGCCGTCTGCTCGAGCGGATCGCCGCCGACCCGTCGCTGGTGCTGCGCGGCCGGCTCTCACTCCGACGCTGGGAGAAGGGCCTCGTCCTGGCGCGCAGCCTGACGGGAGCGGGCGCATGAACAGGGTCGCGGTCGTCGGCGGCGGGCTCGCCGGGCTGGCGGCGGCGATCGAATGCGCCGACGCCGGGGCGGCGGTGACGCTCTACGAGTCCCGGTCGAGGCTCGGCGGAGCGACCTTCTCGTTCGAGCGGAACGGCCTCTGGCTCGACAACGGCCAGCACGTCGCGCTGCGCTGCTGCACGGCGTACCTCGCCTTCCTGCGCCGGCTCGGCGTCGACCACCTCCTGCCGCTCCAGCGGCGCTTGCACGTGCCGGTGCTGCGCGAGGGGAAGCGGCCGGCGCTCCTCTCGCGGACATCGCTGCCGGCGCCGCTCCATCTCGCCGGGACGCTGCTCCGCTATGCGCCGCTCAGCCTCCGCGAGCGGCTCGCGGCCGTCAGGGCGGCGACGGCCCTGCAGAGGATCGACCCCGAGGCAAGCGGCATCGACGACGAGACGTTCGGCTCCTGGCTCACCCGGCACGGCCAGTCGGCGAGCGCGATCGAGGCGCTCTGGAACCTGATCGCGCTCCCGACCCTCAACCTCCCCGCCGGCGAGGCCTCGCTCGCGGCCGCCGTGAAGGTGTTCCGGACCGGCCTGCTCGACTCCGCCGACGCGTGCGACATCGGAATCCCGACCGTCCCGTTCCAGCGCCTCCACGCCGACCCGGCCGCGGCTGCATTGACGCGGGCCGGAGGCAGTGTTCACACCGGCACCGCCGTCCGCTCCGTCACCGCCGACCTCCGTCTCCTGATCGACGACGGCGCCGACGAGGCGGACGCGGTGATCGTCGCCGTTCCCCACGAGGCCGTCGCACCGATCGTCCCCGCCGGGACGGTCGACGCCTCGGCGCTTGCGGCTCTCGGGACGAGCCCGATCGTCAACCTGCACGTCCAGTTCGACCGGCCGGTGCTCGCCGGGCCGCTCGCCGCGGCGATCGACTCGCCCGTCCAGTGGATCTTCGATCGCACCGAGGCCGCCGGCGCCGGGGAGGGGCAGCTCGTCGCCGTCTCGCTCTCGCATGCCGTCGAGGAGATCGGCGCGTCGGTCGCCGACCTGCGCGGCCGCTACCTGCCCGCGCTCGAGCGGCTGCTGCCTGCGGCCGCCGGGGCGGAGGTGCTCGACTTCGCGGTCACGCACGAGCCCCGCGCCACGTTCCGGGTCGCGCCCGGCACGCGTGAACTGCGGCCGGGTGCCCGCACGCCGGTGCCCGGGCTCTACCTCGCCGGAGCCTGGACAGACACCGGCTGGCCGCCGACGATGGAGGGCGCCGTCCGCAGCGGCGTCTCCGCGGCGCGCGCCGCGCTCTCCGAGCTCGAGTCACAGCCGCAGAGCTCGCTGGAACACGCCTCGCTCGAAGGGCGGGGTGGATGACGGTCACCACCGACCGGGCAGTCGACGCGGCCCACGAGGCGCTCTCGCGCGCGACCGCGCACCTGCTCTCACTCCAGCACCCGGACGGATGGTGGAAGGGCGAGCTCGAGACGAACGTGACGATCGACGCCGAGGACATCTTCCTGCGCCACTACCTCGGCATCGCGAGCCCCGAGACGACGAGCAGCACGGCCCGCTGGATTCGCGACCATCAACGCGCCGACGGGTCCTGGGCCGCCTATCACGGCGGCCCCGGCGATCTCTCGACCTCGGTCGAGGCGTACGTCGCGCTGCGCATCGCCGGAGATCCACCCGACGCGGGCCACATGAGCCGCGGTGCCGCGTTCATCCGCGAGGCCGGCGGCGTCGAGGGGAGCCGCGTCTTCACGCGCATGTGGCTTGCCCTTCTCTCGCTGTGGTCGTGGGCCGACGTGCCGACGCTTCCCCCCGAGCAGATCCTCTTCCCGCCGTGGGCCCTGCTCTCGGTGTACTCGTTCGGCTGCTGGGCCCGCCAGACGATCGTCGCCCTGTCTGTCGTCACCGCCCTCGGCCCGTCGACCGAGGTCTCGTTCGGGATCGACGAGCTACGCACGGGTGTGACGCCGCCGGCAGCGCCGAACGACTTCTGGGGACGTATCTTCGTCACGCTCGACCGGCTGGCTCACATCTACGGGCGCCACCCGATCCGGGCGGTTCGGCGGCGGGCGCTGCGCACGGCCGAGCGCTGGATCGTCGATCGTCAGGAGCGCGACGGGTCGTGGGGTGGGATCCAGCCGCCCTGGGTCTGGTCGATCGTCGCCCTGACCGCGCTCGGCTACTCGCTCGATCATCCGGTCGTCGCACGGGCGCTCGCCGGGCTCGACACGTTCACGATCGACGACGAGCAGGGCCGGCGGGTCGAGGCCTGCCAGTCGCCCGTCTGGGACACCGCCCTCGCCGTGCTGGCGCTGCTCGACGCCGGCCTCGCACCGGACGAGCCTGCGATCGTGCGCGCCGCCGACTGGCTTGCGGCTCAGGAGGTCCGCACGCGCGGCGACTGGGCGGTCAGGAGGCCGAAGCTGGCTCCGGGCGGGTTCCCGTTCGAGTTCGCGAACGACAACTACCCCGACGTCGACGACACCGCGGTCGTGGTGCTCGCGCTGCGCCGTGCGGGGCGCGACGACGGAGGAGCCGCCGACCGGGGAATCGACTGGATGCTCGGGATGCAGAGCCGCTCGGGCGGCTGGGGCGCCTTCGACGTCGACAACACGAGCCGCCTGTGCGCGAAGGTGGCCTTCTGCGACTTCGGGGCGGTCACCGACCCGCCGAGCTCCGACGTGACCGCCCACGTCCTCGAGGCGCTCGCATATGAAGGCCGGGCCGGGGAGCGCCCGGCGACACGTGGCCTCGACTGGCTGCTTCGCCAGCAGGAGGCCGACGGCTCGTGGTTCGGCCGCTGGGGCGCGAACTACGTCTACGGGACGGGTGCCGTCCTCCCGGCGCTCGCCGCCTGCGGCCTGAACGACCACCCGAGCGTGCGGGCCGCGGTGAGCTGGCTCGAAAGCGTGCAGAATCCAGGTGGTGGGTTCGGCGAAGATCTGCGCTCGTACCGCGACCTCTCCTGGAGCGGGCGCGGCGTGTCAACGGCTTCGCAAACGGCATGGGCCCTCATCGGCCTGCACGCCGTCGGCGAGGGCGGCGGCGCCGTTGCGGCTCGCGCGGTGCGCTGGCTCGTGGAGACCCAGCGACCGGATGGCGGCTGGGACGAGCCCTACTACACGGGCACCGGATTCCCGCGCGACTTCTACCTCAACTACCACCTCTACCGCGACGTGTTCCCGGTGATGGCCCTCGCTCGGATCGTCGGAGCCGAGCGGTGACACACGGCCGGGACGGCATGCTGCTCGTGCTGGCACCGCTGCGGATCGAGCAGCTCGCGCTCGGCGAGCGACTCGGCTCACGTGTGCTGCGCACGGGCATGGGGCCCGATCGCGCCCGGATCGCCGCGGCCCGCGCGCTCGCCGACGCCGCCCCGGCGCTCGCGGTCGCGGGGCTGTGCGCCGGCATCTCGCCGGAGCTCTCCGCCGGCGACGTGCTCTGCGCGACCGAGCTCGTCCGCGAGGACGGCGACCGGATCGCCGTTCCGGGCAGCTCGCTGCTCGCCGCCGCGCTCAGACGCCGCGGCCTGCGCGTCCACGTCGGCCCGCTTCTCTCGTGCGACCGGATTCTCGGCCCCGCCGAGCGTCGCGGCCGCGACGACGGGGCGCTCGCCGTCGACATGGAGTCGGCCTGGCTCGCCGCCGGCGCCGCCGGCCGCCCACTCGCCGTCGCCCGCGTCGTCGCCGATGTCGCGGGCCGCCACCTCGCCGATCCGCGCATGGCGATCGCCGGCCCGCGCGCGCTGCGGAGCCTGCGTCGCGTGAGTGGGGCCCTGTCTGAGTGGGGCGCCGCGGTCGGCCCGCGCAAGCTGCTGCTCGCCGGGCCGCGCTCGTTCTGCGCGGGCGTGGAACGTGCTATCGATATTGTCGAGCTTGCGCTCCTCCAACGCGGTGCCCCGGTTTACGTGCGAAAGCAGATCGTCCACAACGAGCATGTCGTCGCCGACCTCGAGCGGCGCGGCGCCGTGTTCGTTGACGAGCTCGACCAGGTGCCGGACGGCGCCACGGTCGTCTTCTCGGCGCACGGCGTCTCCCCGGCGGTCCGTCGAAGCGCCGGTTCGCGGACGCTCGACGTGATCGATGCGACCTGCCCGCTCGTCGCCAAGGTGCACGTCGAGGCGCGCCGGTTCGCCGCCGAGGGAAAGACGATCTTCCTGATCGGTCACGAGGGGCACGAGGAGGTCGAGGGCACGTTCGGCGAGGCGCCCGACGCGATCCGGCTCGTCGAGGACATCGGCGCCGTCGGGCAGGTCGAGGCACCGGACCCGGACAACGTCGCCTACCTCACCCAGACGACGCTCGCCGTCGACGAGACGGACGAGATCGTCGCCAGGCTACGGGCGCGCTTCCCAGCGCTGCGCGGGCCGGCGTCGGAAGACATCTGCTACGCGACCGCAAATCGCCAGGAGGCCGTTCGCGCCGTCGCACGCGAGTCCGACGTCGTGCTCGTCGCGGGCAGCGAGACCTCGTCCAACTCGAAGCGGCTGGTCGAGGTCGCCGAGCGCGAGGGCGCGCGCGCCTACCTCGTCGACGACGAGACCGGCGTCGACGTCGCCTGGCTGAAGGACGCCGCCACCGTCGGAATCACCGCGGGCGCCTCGGCGCCCGAGCGGATCGCGCGGCGCCTCGCCGGCGCGTTGGCCACGCTCGGGCCGGTCGACATCGAGGAACGGACGACGACCACCGAATCGCTCCGCTTCAGGCTGCCGAAGGAGCTGGCTCGATGAGCGTGCCTCTCAGGCAGTCCCTGACGGTCGGCCGGTACCTGATGCGGCAGCGGCTCCGCAAGAACGACAAGTTCCCGCTGCTCGTCGAGCTCGAGCCGCTCTTTCAGTGCAACCTGGCCTGCTCGTTCTGCGGAAAGATCCAGTATCCGGAGCACATCCTCAAGAAGCGGATGCCGGTCGAGCAGGCGCTCGCTGCAATCGAGGAGTGCGGCGCCCCGATGGTCTCGATCGCCGGCGGCGAGCCGCTCGTCCACCCCGAGGTGCACGTGATCACGAAGGAGCTGATCGCGCGGAAGAAGTTCGTCTACCTCTGCACCAACGGCATCCTGATGAAGAAGAAGCTCGACCTGTTCGAGCCGTCTCCGTACTTCGCCTGGGTCGTGCACCTGGACGGCATGAAGGAGCGCCACGATCAGTTCGTCGAGCGCGAGGGAACGTTCGACAAGGCGGTCGACGCGATCCGCGAGGCGCAGCAGCGGGGGTTCCGGGTGAACACGAACACGACCTTCCTCACCACCGACACCCCGAAAACGGTCCGGGACGTGCTCGACTTCCTGAACGACGAGCTGAAGGTCGACCAGATGATGCTCTCCCCGGCCTACGCCTACGAGAAGGCCCCCGACCAGGAGCACTTCCCGGGCGTCGCCCAGGCCCGGCGGCTCTTCAGCGAGGCCTTCTCCGGGGGCCGCCGCAAGCACTGGCGGCTCAACCACACACCGCTCTTCCTCGACTTCCTCGAGGGCAGAGTCGACTTCCAGTGCACGCCCTGGGGGATCCCGAGCTACTCGCTCTTCGGATGGCAGCGGCCGTGCTACCTGATGGCCGACGGCTACACGGTCAGCTACAAAGAGTTGATCGAAACGACGGACTGGTCGAAGTACGGGCGCGGAAACGACCCGCGCTGCGACAATTGCATGGCCCATTGCGGCTACGAGCCGACAGCGGTACTCGCCGCGACGAAGTCCCTCAGGCAGACGTTGCGCGCGATCGTCGCACCACGCTGAGCGAGAAGGAGAACGTTGACGGGAAGATTGCTGGCTCTGGCGATGCTCGCCCTGACGCTGGATGCGGCGGGCGCTTCGGCCGAGCCCGCCGGGGTGGTGCGCATCGCCCCGGAGGCGCTGCTCGCCGCCGACGTGCCCTGGCCGACGGTGCAGGCGGTCGCGGGCAAGAGCTTCTGGCCCGAGCTGCCAGGGTTCAATTCGATCGTCGAGCAGGATGACCCGCAGCCCCGCACGGCCGTCAGCCAGACCTACGACCAGGTCGGCGGGACGTCGCAGATCGCGACCCATCTGTATGCCTACGCGAACGCCGAGATCAGCCTCGAGTTCCTTCAGTCGAACGCGATCGTGGTCGAGCGGATCGACCAGGAGAACCCCGCCGTCGGCGACCAGCGCTTCTACTTCGTCACGACCCTCGCGGACGGGACGCCGTCGACGCGGCTGTTCTTCATCCGCGACCGAATCGGGGTCGAGATCCAGGTCGACGGCGCGACCTGGAGCCGTGACCGCATGGCCAGGCTGGGGCGCCCGATCGACCAGCGCATTCAGGAGCTACTCGCCGGGAGGCTGCGCGCGCCGGCGGTTCCCGCCCTCCAGGTCTCACGCCTGCCCCCCGCTTCCGCCGCACCCGGCCCGCTGCTCGGCACGACGATGGTCCCGGCCGAGGCCTGGGCGACGGTCGTGCACAAGGGGGCGCCACGAACGATCCGTGACGGCCTCGTGCGGAGCGGGAACGCCACCATCCCGTTCCGGCGGTACCTGCGACGCGGCTCGAGCACCGAGGTGATCGAGGTCGCGCTGTTCTCGTTCCGGAGCACCGGAGCGGCCCGGAGCTGGTTCGCGCCCTTCGCTGCAGGCGTTCGACGGCACCCCGCGGACGCGCTCGACGCGGGATCGACCGGGAGCCTGTCCGCGTTCCGTCTCCAGCTCGACAACTACGAGCTGCAGTTCGTCGCCGGGCGCTACGTCGCCGACGTGTTCTGCTGGGCGCCGTTCGTCGCGCATGCCTCGACCGGGTGCGAGGCGGCGACACGGACGCTGGCCGAGCGCTGGTATGCCCAGCTCGGCAGGTAGCGTCTGCCTGTGCCCCCTTTCGACGACCGGGCGCTGTTGATCGGCGGCGAGCACGTCACGACCGGCACGTGGATCGACGTCACCTCGCCGTACTCGGGCGCTCCGGTCGGCCGGGTCGCGAAAGGCGGGGCAGCCGAGGCCGGCCGGGCGCTCGACGCCGCTGCGGCCGCGCTCGCGGAACCGCTTCCGGCCCACCGGCGGGCGGCGATCCTCGACGAGGTCGCCGGCCTGCTCGAGGCGCGGCGCGACGAGGCGGCCGGGTTGATCTGCGCCGAGGCCGGCAAGCCTCTCAAGGCGGCCCGCGTCGAGGCCGACCGTGCAGCCTCGACCTTCCGGTTCGCCGCCCTCGAAGCCCGCCGGCTCGCCGGCGAGATGGTGCCGATGGACGCCTCACCGGCCGGTGAGGGGAAGCTGGCGTTCACGCTTCGCGTCCCGATCGGGATCGTCGCGGCGATCAGCCCGTTCAACTTTCCGCTCAATCTCGTCGCGCACAAGATCGCGCCGGCGCTCGCCGCCGGTTGCCCGGTCGTGCTCAAGCCGGCGACCGCCACTCCGCTCTCGGCGTTGTTCCTGGCCGACCTGGAGCAGGAAGCGGGACTGCCGCCCGGATGGCTGAACGTGGTCGCCGGCCCGGCCGCCGAGATCGGCAACGTCATCACCGGGGACGACCGCGTCAGGCTCATCACCTTCACCGGCTCGGCCGAGGTCGGCTGGGGCATCGCGGCACGAGCTCCCCGGAAGCGCGTAAAGCTGGAGCTCGGCAATGCGACGCCGCTGATCGTCGACGAGGGCGCCGATCTCGGAGCGGTCGCGGCGGCGATCGCCTCGAACGCCTTCTCGTTCGCGGGGCAGAGCTGCATCTCGATCCAGCGCGTCTACGCACTTGCGGGGATCCACGACGCGCTCCTTGCCGTCCTGCTGGAGCGGGTCGAAGCTCTGAAGGTCGGCGACCCGGCCGACCCCGAGACCGACGTCGGTCCGCTGATCGACGCCGGCGAGCGCGACCGGGTGCTCGAGTGGGTGCGCGACTCGGGCGGCGACGTGGTCACCGGCGGCGAGCTGACCGGCGACGGTCTCCTGCTCCCGACCGTGATCGCGAGACCGGCGCGCGACGCGAAGGTGGAATGCGACGAGGTGTTCGGGCCGGTGTGCACCGTCTCGCCGGTCACGTCGATCGACGAGGCGATCGCGCGGGCGAACGCGACCCGGTACGGGCTCCAGGCCGGCATCTTCACACCCGACCTCCGGACGGCGCTGCGCGCGGCCCGCGAGCTCGAGTTCGGCGGAGTCGTCGTCAACCAGGCGCCGACCTTCCGTGCCGACCAGATGCCCTACGGCGGCGTCAAGGAGTCCGGCAACACCAAGGAGGGACCGGCCTGGGCGGTCCGGGAGATGACGGAGGAGCGCCTCGTGGTGATCGAGTCGTGAGGCCCTACTGGCAGGGCGAGACCGAGGGGCGCGTCAGCGCGAACCCGTAGACCGCGGCGCCCTGGGTCAGGATCGAGGTGACGGCATCGGGCGTCGTCCGGGTCGACTTGGCGCTGAAGCCGGCGCAGGTCTTCCAGACGCTCCTGTCGCTCGAGTCGCCGAGCGGGTTGTCGAGCACCTGGCCGACCTTGATCCCGGTCTCGGTGTGCCAGCCGGCCGGGCTGCCGAGGGTGAACACCGCCACCACCCGCCCGTTGCTGAACTGGACGCCGGCACCCACGGGGTCGCCGGTCGGGTACGAGTAGTACCAGATCGCCGGCCTGCAGCCCTCGCAGCGGGCGAGGTGCTGCCCGGGCCCCCAGAGCGCGCGAACCTGCGCCTTCGTGTCGCCGAGCTTGACGCCGGCGAGGCTCCGGCCGCTGACCAGGACGCCTTTGCGCGGAAGCGCCGCCACGCGCGCGTGTGCGGTGTGCGCTGCGATCGCCACCGGACCGCGCTGCACCGAGCCGCCCTGCGGGTTGACAACGAGGCCGGCGGCGGCACCCACCACGCCCGCGGCGAGCGCAAGACCACCGGCGACCCGCCAGCGGAGCCCTGCCCCGAGCCGCCGCGCGGGAACGACTGTCGGCCGGGGCACAGCCTGGAGCGCTGCCGCGACACGATCGCGGAGGGGCCTCGGACGCAGGCGCGGGCGCACCTCGAGGAGCTCGGCGGCGACCGCCTCGACCGGCCGGAAGGTCCCGTCCCTTTCGAACGAATCGACGAAGTGGAACCTCGCGGCCCGCCACGGGCCGGCGGCGAAATGAGCCGGGCCGGCCGATCCCCTGTCGCTGTCGAACCAGATCGGCTCGAGGCCGAGCAAGCGCAGGCGCCGGATCTCCCGGAGCTGGCCTGGAGGCCCGGCCGCCCACGTGATCACGAGGCCGCGCCCTGCCGCGGCGAGCGCCGCGATCTCCTCGCGCAGGAGCGCGGCCTTCGACGCGAGGAAGCGCTCCCGGACCTCCTCGCGCTCGAAGTCCAGATGGACGAAGCCGTGCTGCTGCCCCAGCGCCTGCGCAACAGGACGCTTGCCCGTCCCCGGTGTCCCGACCACGAGCAGGAGCGGAGCCCGGGCGTCTCTCGGCCGCCTGCGGGTACGACCTGAATGCGAGCCCGACCTGACCACCGACCTCACGAGACGGTACCAACAGCCCGCCTCCGGCGCCGCGAATCCGGCGAGGCCAGGGTCGCTCCGGTCGGGGAAGCCCGGCCGCTACCGGAGGGTCAGCTTGTAGGTGCTGAGCTTGGTCGAGGTCGGGCTGATCGTGACCGTTCCCCGTGCACCGGCGAAGTGACCCGTGCCGCCGACCACCGGAATCGTGATCGTCGGGTTCGCGATCGAGATCGCCTTGCCGTTCGCGACCACCTTCCCGCCGGGCAGCGTCGTAACCGTGTTGAAGTCAGCCGTCGCCACGCATGTTCGGGTGAACGAGGTGCATTGCTTACGGATCGTGTAGGTGAACTGCATCGTCCCCACCTTCGCCCGCGCTCCCTTGCCGAGCTGGGCGATGCCGGCGTTGACGAGCTTCAGGCTCGAGACGTACGTGTCGCCCACGCCGCCCGCCGGCGGATGAGGGTGCGCGGCCGTCGGCCCCTGCACCGTCTTCACCGTGAAGCGGAGCGTGCTCCCGGCGACCGCTCCGGCCGCGAACGACACGGACGCGACCACGGCGCAGACGAGAGCGGAGAGCCGACGCATCCCATCATTCTCCACGCCGGGAGCACTCTCTGTCGAGGGAAGGCGAGGCGCGCCGCTCGGGCGCGGCCAGGAGAAGTGACACAATCGAAGGGGATGGCGTCGCAATTCTCCGATCCGGCGTGGTGGCCCAAGCCCCCGCCGAAGCCGCCGAAGCCCATCTCGGCCGCCAAGATCGTCTTCGGGACGCTCGTGCCCGGAGCCGCACTGATCGCGGGCGCGTTCTTCGTCCTGACGCAGCACTCGAGCAAGTCGCCGGGCGCCTCGACGCAGTCGATCGCCGCCTTCGACGCCTGCCTGAGGACGCGCGGCTACTCGCCGGCCGACGCCGGGAGCACAGCGGCGAGACAGGCGGTGCAGGCCTGCGCCGCCCGGCTTCCGCCCGGAACCCATGTCGGCAGCTTCGGGGCCCAGAGCACGGAGCAGGAGCAGTTCAACGACTGCGTGCGCAACGCGACCGCCGACCTTCCCGGCGGCGGGGGGAGCGGCGTGGGCCGGTTCGGCCGGGGCGGGTCCGGCGCCCGCCAGGCGTTCGAGAACGCGGTCGAGGTTTGCCAGACCTTGATCCGGGGCGGGAGCTCGACCACGCTGGAGCCGACGACTCCGACGGCGACGAGCCCGACCGCACCGCCCGCTGCTTAGCGGCACGTCCGGGGAATGGGGGAGAATCCCGGTGTGCCCGGGCGCCGGCTTCGTGTTCCCGTTGCGGCCCGCCTGGCCGTTGCGATGCCTGCCGTCGTCCTCGCCTCCGCCGCGGTGATGCTCACCGCGTCCGCAGCCGCCATCGCTGCGACGCCGAGGCCGGACGCATACGATCGCGCGCTTGCCGCCCGCCTCGACGCCAAGGTGGCGACCTTTCGCGCGATCGCCGCGCAGACGAGCGGCGGCACGTCCACGCAATCCCTCGACCATTGCGCCTACCTGAAGAAGCATCCGAAAGACGCGTTCGCCGCAATCTTCGCCATCCTGCCGGCGCTCCTTGTCGAGCTGGTCTCGGAGTACAAGCCGCGGCTGACCGATCTGAAGGCGACGATCGCCCGGATGCATCCGCACGCGCCGCTGTTCCGCCAGTGGCTGACCGCGCAGCGGAAGAACTTCGCGCTGATCCTCCAGTTCGACAGCCACGGCAAGAAGGTCGACCTCTGTGCGGTCGCAACGGTGATGCTGACGAAGACCTCGAGCCCCGCCGATATCCGGCGCGTGCTGGGCGTCGACCCGGCGCTGATCGCGAAGCTGTTCGCGAGCGGCTCGTCGTCGGCAGGCGGTGCGGTCGCCCGGCTGAACCCGAAGATGCGCGCGTTCCTCATCGCGGCCGGCGTGCCGCGCAAGAACGCGGTAGCGCTGACCTCCTGACGACGAGGGCGGCCCGGTGCCTCGAGAACGGCTGCTAGTGCGGCCTCTCGTAACCTTTGACCTGAAACGTGGGCGTCCGAGGCCGCACTTGCGGCCGCTTCGCGGCCGGTTCTTCTTCGAGGGGACCGAGGCCGGCGCAGGCGGTCGGAAGCCTGAGGTGCGGGCCGGAGGGCACCTAGAGCTGAAAGATCATCCCGGCCGCGCAGCGGCCAGGTAAGTGCGGCGTCACGAAGGCGGGTTTCGAGTGGAACGTTGGGAGACGCCGCACTAGCCGGGAGGCCGTTCGAAGCGCGCCACGGTGAAGGCCGCGATCAGGGGAACGTTGAGCGCGAAGACCGCGAGGAGGAGCGTCATCACGACGAGCACCGCGCCGCGTGTGTGGTCGTAGACGAAGGCGTACTCGATCGTCCCGGCGATCACGGCGTAGACGAGCAGCATCCAGCGGGCGACCTGCGCGAACCGCTTCCAGGCGAAGCCCTGCTGGCGCGCGAGCAGCACCACGTTCAGGAGCAGCACCGCCGCCGCCGCGGCGAGCAGGCCCGCGGCCGGCCCGAGCGGCGCCTTCCGTGGGAGGTAGGCCGCCAGGTAGATGACGCCTGCGGCCACGAGCGCGATCGAAAGCATGCCCAGCTCGGTCACTCTGGGCGCCGGAAACTCGTCGGCTGGCGCGTTGCCGGCTGCGTCCATCAGCTCGCCAGCCTCGTCATGATGATCAGGGTCGCGATCTGCATCGCTCCGGTGAGGCCCGAGAGGTAGATGAAACGACGCATGAGCTTCGCGATGACCGCCGGGTTCGGCTGCTGCTTGCGCAGCTCGAAGAGGACGGCGAGATTCGCCGGCTCGAGCAACCCGAGCGCGGCGACCGCCATCACCGCGACGACGATCATCGACGCCACGACCCAGGCATGCCGCCCGTAGCCCCCGGCGAGCATCCCGTTGGCCCTCGCGAGCTGGAACCCCGCGGCGAGGGTCATCGTGACGAGCGTCGGGATGATCACCAGCAGCTTGGGCATCAGGCGCTCGGTCAGCTCGATCCGCGCCGGGACCGAGAGTCGCCCGATCGTCGGGCCGACTACGAACCCCATGAACAGGTCGATCCCGGTCCAGAGCCCGCCGCCGACGACATGGTAGAAGGTCAGCGCCCAGGTCCAGTTTCCCTGGATCGAGACGACCAGCCCGACGATCACCAACCCGATGATCGGCAGCCCCTTCAGGGGCACGATCTCCGGCACCGCGCGCCCACCGTCTGCGACGCCTGCCGCTCCGGGGGGGATCCGATGCTCTGCCACAGCCATCCGCTGCCTCCAGGGTTGACTCAACCCGCAACTATACGACCGGAGCGGCGCGCATCGACCCGAACGGCCCGGCGATCTTGCGGAATACCCGCAGGTGGGATGTGCGATCCGCCGATGCCGGCCGCGGCGGCGCACGGGATGATGGAGTCTCACACCAGCGAGCCGGAAGGCGGTGAACATGATGGGCAAGCGCTCTCTCGCACTTCTCGTCTTCGTCCCGATCGGCGTCTATCTCCTCACGATGATCCTGATCGCGGCCCTGGTCACGCACCCGCCCGCACTCGGCTGGGTGGGCCTTGGCGCCGCGTCGGCAATCGGGCTGCTCGCCGGGGCCGCAGCCCTGCGGCTCTTCGCGCGCACGCGGACGAACTCCGTGCGCACCCACCCGCACCCAGGGCCCCTGTACCGCCTGCTCGTGGTCGCCGACACCGACGTCGAACCCGCCGAGCTCGTGTCGGCCGTCCGGCTTCGGCTACTCGAGCGGGACGCCGAAGTCCATCTCGTCGCCCCGGTCGTTCCCTCCGCGTTCCATTTCTTCACCGACGACGAGGAACACGAGCGCGCCGCAACGAACCGTCGCCTCGAGAAGGCGCAGCGCGCACTCGCGGCGGCCGGGATCGAAGCCCGGGGAATGCTCGGTACCGACGACCCGCTCCAGGCGACCGCCGACGCCCTGGCGGGCTTCCGGGCCGACGAGATCCTCCTGGTCGGCACGCTCGAGCCGGCGCGCAGCTGGCTCGACGATGACTTCGAGGCACGGGCACGGGACCTGTTCGACATCCCCGTGGCGACGGTGTACGGGCGCGCACCTGCGATGGCGTAGGCGCGTCGAGCGCCGCGACCCGGGCGCAACTGCGCGGCGCGGCGCTTGTGGCCCGCCGACCCGGCTGGCAAGATCCAGACGGGGATGAACGTCACAACCGGACCTTGCCCGGCGTGATCCGGGTCCTGATCGTCGACGATCACGGTGTCGTCCGGTCCGGGTTGCGGATGCTGATCAACGCCGAGGACGATCTCGAGGTCGCCGGCGAGGCCGGCAGCGTCCGCGATGCGATCTTCGAGGGCCGCACGACCAACCCGGACGTGATCCTCACCGACGTCACGATGCCCGGTGAGAGCGGGATCGAGGGCGTACCCAAGCTGCTCAAGGAGCATCCGGACGTCAAGATCCTGGTCCTCTCGATGCAGGACGACCCCCGGTACGTCCGCGAGGCCTTCGCCGCAGGGGCGAGCGGCTACGTGCTCAAGGACGCTGCGGGCGACGAGCTCGTCGCGGCGATCCGGGAGGTCGCGCGCGGCGGGCGCTACGTTCACCCGGAGCTGGGAGCCCGGCTGATCTCGGCGGAAGCGGAGGCGCAGCGCAAGGAGGCGGAGAACCCGCTCTCGGACAGAGAGCGCGAGGTGCTCGCGCTGCTCGCGCTCGGGCATTCGAATCGCGAGATCGCCAAGCGCCTGTTCATCTCGGTCCGCACCGCGGAGACTCACCGTGCGCACGTGATGCAGAAGCTCCGCGTCGCCAACCGCGCAGAGCTCGTCCAGTACGCGCTCCGGAACGGCCTCCTCGAGACCGCCGACGGCCCCGACCCGGGCTGAGGACGCCGTCCGCCCGTCCCGCGGATAAACCGCGGCCCGGATCAGGGCATGCTCGGATGCCGGTCGCAGCCGCGGCCCGGACGATTGAGTCCCCGGGAAAGGATGACCCGCAATGACGACAGAGCAGACGTATCAGGCCGAGATCGGAGACGTCGTCGAGGTCGGTGGACACCGTGTCCACGAGGCCCGGCGGCTGGGAGAGATCGTGGAGGTGCTCGGCGAGGCCGGGCATCCACATCTCCGCGTCCTCTGGGAGGATGGTCACGAATCGATCTTCTACCCTTCGAGCGACTCGACCATCCGCCCCCGGCAGACGACTCGAAAGGAGGAGCCGTGATTACCGCCGACTTCACACGAGAGCTGATCCGTGAACGGGTCGACTACGAGGTGATCAAGCACCGCCACACCGAGACCGCCCGCGAGGAGGCGCTCGAGGTCGGCCTCTCCGAGGTCGCGAAGACGATCGTCCTGGCGACCCAAGGAGGCTTCGTCCGCGCCGTCCTGCCCGCGTCGGAGCGCCTCGACCTGCGCAAGGTGCGCGGCGTGCTCGGCGGCGCGAAGGGCACACGCCTCGCCACCGAGGAGGAGCTGGCGGGCGCCTACCCGATGTTCGAGCTGGGCGCCGTGCCTCCGTTCGGAGGCCCGACGGGCGATCGCACGATCCTCGACCGGCAGCTTGCCGACCGCACCTCGGTCGTGCTCGAGGCAGGCTCGCATGAGGAATCGCTGCGGCTGAAGACCAAGGACATCGTGCGCCTCGGCGACGCGGTGATCGCCGACATCTGCGAGAGCTGACAGCAAGATGGCCAAACCGAGCACACTGACCGACCCCCGCCCCGAGGCCTCGGCGGGCGGGCCCGCGACCGCAACTCGTACCGCCGCTGCCCCGAGCTTCGCCGTCGTGGGAGCGACCGACACGGTCCCGGCGCCGTTCCTCGAGCAGCTCGCCGTCGCGCTCGGGGCGGAGGGGTTCGTCCACGCCGAGCGGCCGGCCGATGCCGACGTCGTCGTCAACGCGATCGACCCCGCCCGGCCTCGCCCGTTCCGCCGCAAGTCACGCGGCACCTTCGTCGCCGCGCTCGCGGTGCTGCCCGACGAGCCGGCCGACACCCTCCGCGAGACCTACCCGCTGCTCGTGCGGGCGCTCGCCAACATCGTGCTCTGCTACGTCCCCGCGCGAGGCGTCTTCTTCACGACGATGGAGCGAGGCCACTATCTCGTCTCCGGCGACGGCGACGCATCGCTCGCCCGTGCGGTCGGCGAGCGGCTCGCCCCGCTCGCACGCGCCCGCCTCGTGATCGAGAACGAGTTTCGCCGCGACCTCGAGCCCGAGCTGTGGCAGGGCGACGACTGCACGGCGCAGATCGCCGCCGCGGGCCGGCGCCTCGACGCACTCGGGCTGCTGCCGGCGCCCTTCCCGATCGAGGAGCTCCTGGACGAGCGCGACCTGCGCCATATCGGCCGCCTCTACGGGATCGGCGGGCTCTCCTACGGAAACCTCTCGATGCGGAAGGACGAGCAGCGGTTCTGGATGAGCGCGAGCGGCGTCGACAAGAGCATGCTGTCCGAGCCCGGCCGGGACATCCTGCTCGTCTCGGGGTTCGACGCGGAGCACGAGCGGATGGTGCTCAGCGTGCCGCCCGAGGCGGCACCGCGGCGGGTCTCGGTCGACGCGATCGAGCACTGGACGATCTACCGCGAGCATCCGGGCGTCGGCGCGATCCTGCACGTCCACGCCTGGATCGACGGGATTCCCGCGACCGAGATCAACTTCCCCTGCGGCACGGCCGAGCTGGCCGCGAGCGTCGCCGCGCTGATCGCACTGGAGCCCGATCCCGATCACGCCGTGATCGGTCTCAAGAACCACGGCATCACCGCGACCGGCGACAGCCTCGACGAGATCCTCGACCGGATCGAGCCGCGGCTCCTGCGCCGGGTGCCGATGAGCTGAGCGAGCCCGCCCGCCGAGTACGCTCTCCCCGAGCGCCGCAGTCCGGCGGAGATCCGTGAATTCCACGACGCCGATGTGCGACCGTGCCGATGTAGTGTCGGGAGTGAACCTTGCAGAGGAGGCACGGATGGAGGTCGACACCAGATCCGTGATCGAGCCGGAGGCACTGGAGCCCCTGGTCGGCGCGCTCGTTGCCCGCGGCTATCGCGTGCTCGGGCCGACCGTGCGTGACGGGGCGATCGTCTACGACGACCTCCGCTCGGCAGCCGACCTGCCCGTCGGCTGGACCGACGAACAGGAGCCCGGCCGGTATCGGCTGGCCCGCCGCGACGACGACGCACGTTTCGGCTACGCGGTCGGCCCGCACTCTTGGAAGCAGTTTCTCTTCCCGCCGCGGATCCGCCTCTGGCGGGCGCGCCGGCACGGGGAGGTGCTCGAGCTCGAGGAGGAGCCGCACGACCGGCCGCGGCTCGCGCTCTTCGGCGTCCGCTCCTGCGAGTTGCACGCGATCGCAATCCAGGATCGGGTGTTCCTCGAGGGACGGTTCGTCGACCCCGACTACGAGGCGCGTCGCGAGGACGCGTTCGTGGTCGCCGTGAACTGCTTCGAGCCCGGCGGAACCTGCTTCTGCGTCTCGATGGGCACGGGCCCAAAGGTCGAGTCCGGGTACGACCTCACATTGACCGAGATCCTCGACGGCGAGCATCGCCTGCTCGTCGAGGCGGGCACCGAGCGCGGCGCCGAGGTGCTGGCGGAGCTGCCACGGCGGCCGGCGGCACGCGCCGACGTCGCCGCTGCGCAGGCCGCCGTCGACGGGGCCGCCGCCCGGATGGGCCGCGAGCTCGATACGACCGATCTTCGAAGCCTGCTCGCCGGGAACCTGGAGCATCCGCGCTGGGACGATGTCGCCAAGCGCTGCGTCACGTGCGGCAACTGCACGCTCGTCTGCCCGACCTGCTTCTGCTCGAGCGTCGAGGACGCAACCGACCTGACCGAGGGTGCGGCCGAGCGCACGCGGGTCTGGGACAGCTGCTTCTCGGTCGATCACGCCTACATCCACGGCGGCAGCATCAGGCCGAGCGACCGCTCGCGCTACCGGCAGTGGCTGACGCACAAGTTCGGGACCTGGCACGACCAGTTCGGCAGCTCCGGCTGCGTCGGCTGCGGTCGGTGCATCACCTGGTGCCCGCCCGGGATCGACGTCACCGAGGAGCTGACCGCGATCCGCGAGACGGAAGGGGCAGTCGATGCGCACGCTTGATCTCGTCCTCCGCGACGTGCCGCTGTTCGAAGGGCTGACCGACGATCAGCGCAGCCTGCTGGCGGGCTGCGCGGGCAACGTTCATTTCCGTGAGGGGCAGACCCTCTTCCGCGAGGGGGACCCCGCCGACACGTTCTTCGTGATCCGACACGGCAGCATCGCGATCGAGACGTTCGTTCCCGCGCGTGGAGCGATCACGATCGAGACGGTCGAGCCGGGCGACGTCGTCGGCTGGTCGTGGCTCTTCGCTCCGTACCGGTGGCACTTCGACGCGCGCGCGCTGACGGACGTCCGCGCCACCGGCTTCGACGGCGCCTGCCTGCGCGGGAAGTGCGACGACGACGCCGACCTCGGCTACGAGCTGATGTCGCGCTTCGCGCAGGTCCTGGTGGAGCGCCTGCAGTGGACGCGGCTGAGGCTCCTGGATGTCTACGGTGACGGCCGCGGCGCCTGAGCAGACGGCCGCCCGCGGCCCGATGACTCCGCGGCCGTTCCGGGTCGTCCGGCGCCGACGGGAGACGCGCGACACCTGGACGTTGGAGCTGGAGCCCGTCGCAGGCGAGCCGGTCGACGCGCTCCCCGGGCAGTTCACCATGCTCTACGCGTTCGGGGTGGGCGAAGCGCCGATCTCGATCTCCGGCCCGGGCGGCGGCCTGCTCGTCCACACCGTGCGGGCCGTGGGCGCCGTCAGCGAGGCGATCTGCGCGACCCGGCCGGGCGGCATGCTCGGCGTGCGCGGCCCGTTCGGCAACGCCTGGCCGCTGGCCGAGGCTGCCGGTGCCGACCTCGTGATCGTCGGCGGGGGCATTGGACTGGCCCCGCTGCGCGGCGCCGTCTACACGGCGATCGGTCGGCGCGGCGACTTCGCGGAGGTCGCGGTGCTCTACGGCAGCCGGACGCCGGGCGACCTGCTCTTTGCCCGGGAGTTCCAGCGCTGGCGCGACAAGGGGCTCCAGGTCGACGTGACCGTCGACAGCTCCCCGCCCGGCTGGGGCGGCCGGGTCGGGGTCGTGGGGAAGCTGGCCGGCACGGCCCGGTTCGACCCGGCCTCGGCGGTCTGCCTCCTCTGCGGGCCCGAGTTGATGATGCGCTACACGGCCCTCGCGCTCCTCGAGCGCGGCGTCCCCGCCGGGCGGATCTTCGTCTCGCTGGAGAGGAACATGCGGTGCGCGGTCGGCCATTGCGGCCACTGCCAGCTCGGCCCGACGATGATCTGCCGTGACGGGCCCGTGTATCCCTACGACGTGGCCGAGCAGCTGACCGCGGTGAGGGCCCTGTGAGAGCGGCCCGGAAGCCGAAGCTCGCAGTCTGGAAGTTCTCTTCCTGCGACGGGTGCCAGCTCTCGCTGCTCGACTGCGAGGACGAGCTCCTCGCGCTGGCGGACGGCGTCGAGATCGCCTACTTCCTCGAGGCGACCAGCGCGGTCGTGAAGGGGCCGTATGACCTGTCGATCGTGGAAGGATCGGTGACGACGGCCGAGGACGTGGAGCGGATCAAGCGGGTGCGCCGCCTGTCGCGCCACCTCGTCACGATCGGCGCCTGTGCGACCGCCGGGGGAATCCAGGCGCTGAAGAACTTCGCCGACGTGAACGAGTTCATCTCGGCGGTCTACGCCTCGCCCGAGTACGTGAGCACGCTCGAGACGTCGACCGCGATCTCGGCCCACGTGCCGGTCGACTTCGAGCTGCGCGGGTGCCCGATCGACAAGCGCCAGCTGCTCGAGCTGATCACGGCGTTCCTTGCCGGCCGCAAGCCCAACATCCCGTCGACGAGCGTCTGCACCGAGTGCAAGCTGCGCGGCACGGTATGCGTGATGGTCGCGCACGGGACGCCGTGCCTCGGGCCGGTCACCCACGCCGGCTGCGGCGCTATCTGTCCTGCCTACAACAGGGGCTGCTACGGCTGCTTCGGGCCCAAGGAGACGCCGAACACCGCTTCCCTGACGCGCGAGCTGCGCCGGCTCGGAATGGACGACCGGGACGTCGACCGCGTCTTCCGAACGTTCAACGTGGCACCGTTCGAGGAGGCCCGCAACGATGGCTGAGCGGCGGACGAAGACGATCAAGACCGACTACCTGGCCCGCGTCGAGGGCGAGGGCGCGATGCGCGTGAAGATCAAGGACGGCCGGGTCACCGAGGTGAAGCTGAAGATCTACGAGCCACCCCGCTTCTTCGAGGCGTTCCTGCGCGGCCGCGGCTTCGCCGAGGCGCCCGACATCACCGCCCGGATCTGCGGCATCTGCCCGGTCGCCTACCAGACGAGCTCGGTGCTCGCGATGGAGGACGCGTGCGGCGTCGAGGTCGGCGGACAGATCCGGGCGCTGCGGCGGCTGCTGTACTGCGGCGAGTGGCTCGAGAGCCACGCCTTGCACGTCTTCATGCTCCACGCGCCCGATTTCCTCGGCTACCCGAGCGCAATCGAGCTCGCCCGCGATCAGCCCGAGATCGTCCAGCAGGCGCTCGTGCTGAAGAAGACGGGCAACCGCGTGATGACGGTGATCGGCGGACGGGAAGTGCATCCGATCAACGTGCGTGTGGGCGGCTTCTACCGCGTCCCGGCACCGCGTGAGCTCGCAGAGCTCGTCGGCCCGCTCGAGCGGGCCCGCGAGATCGCGCTCGAGACCGTGCGGCTCGTCTCGGGGTTCGACTTCCCCGACTACGAGCAGGACTACGAGCTCGTCGCGCTCGCCGACCCCGAGCTGTACCCGATCGACCTCGGGCGGGTGGTCTCCAACCGCGGCCTCGACATCCCGGTCTCCGACTACGACGAGCACTTCGTCGAGGAGCACGTCGAGTGGTCGACCGCGCTCCATTCCCGCGTGGTCGGGCGCGGCGCGTACCTCTGCGGGCCGATGGCCCGCTTCGCGCTCGCGTTCGACCGACTCTCGCCGCTCGCGCGCGAGGCGGCCGCCGCGGCCGGGATCGACGCCTCGGAGCGCAACCCGTTCCGCAGCATCGTCATCCGCGCGGTCGAGCTCGTCTACGCGGCCGACGAGGCGCTCCGCCTGATCGCAGCGTACGAGCAGCCGGACGCGCCGGCGGTCGAGGTCGAGCCGCGCGCCGGGGTCGGCTACGGGGCCAGCGAGGCTCCGCGTGGCCTCTGCTACCACCGTTACCGGCTCGACGGCGACGGCACGATCCTCGACGCCAAGATCGTGCCGCCGACCTCGCAGAACCAGCGGACGATCGAGGACGATCTCCGCGGCGTCGTCGAGCGCTCTCTCGACCTCCCGGACGAGAAGCTCTCGCTGCTCTGCGAGCAGACGATCCGGAACTACGACCCCTGCATCTCCTGCGCGACCCACTTCCTCGACCTCGAGGTCGAGCGCTCTTGACGGTCAGAGTGGTCGGGGTCGGGAACCCGTGGCGAAGCGACGACGCGGCCGGACTGCGCGCCGTCTGGGCCCTCCAGGGCGCCATGCCCGCCGGCGTGGAAGTACTGGAGGAGAGCGGCGAGCCCACCGGCCTGCTCGACGCGTTCGAGGGCACCGACGCGATCTGGCTGGTCGATGCGGTCTCGTCCGGCGCCGTGCCGGGGACGATCCATCGCCTCGAGGCAGGCGCCCGAGGGCTGCCCGCCGAGCTCTTTCGGACGTCGACCCACCATCTGGGGCTGGGCGAGGCGATCGAGCTCGGCCGCGCGCTCGGGCAGCTGCCCGCGGAGGTGGTCGTCTTCGGGATCGAGGGCGAGAGCTTCGCTCCCGGCGACACGCTGACGCCCGCGGTGGAGGCGGCGGTCGCCGAGGTGGCGAGGCGGGTCGCGGAGGAGGTGTCCGCATGCACGAGCAGGCGCTGATGAACGACCTGATCCGCAAGATCGAGAAGACCGCGCAGGCCGAGGGCGCGAGTCGCGTGGTCCGCGTCCGGGTCCGACTGGGCGCTCTGTCCCACCTCACGGAGGAGCACTTCCGCGAGCACTTTGACGCGGCCGCCTGCGGAACGGTCGCCGAGGGCGCCGAGGTCGACGCGGAAGTTGCCGGCGAGCCGACCGCCGCGGACGCCCAGTCGGTCGTGCTCGAGGAGATCGAGCTCGAGCTCGCCGGGTAGCGCACATGCGGCGGAGAGCGCCGCGCCTACGGTTCGGCGGCCGCTGAAGCGGCCCACTCGGGGAGCTCGAGCCCTTGTTCCTCGACCATGCGCCCGACGCCGGGCAGCGCGAGTGTCCGGAGGAAGTGGGCGCGGATCCCCGGCCGGCTCCAGGCGGTCGGCTCCAGGCGGCGCCCCCAGCGGGTGAGCATGAACAGGAAGAGATCCGCCGCCGTGCGGTGGTCGCCGACGAGCCATTCGCGGCCGTCGAGGTTGAGCTCGACGAGGTCGAAGTGGCTCTCCACCTCCGCCGTCGCGAGCCCGCGGACGCCGTCGCCACCGTAACGCTCCGGATAGAACACACGGAGCAGGCCGGTCTGAAGTGTGTTGGTCATGAAGATCAACCAGCGGTAGAAGTGGGCGCGGTCAGGCGGCGCGAGACGTGCCTGCGGATAGCGGTCGGCGAGATGGAGCAGGATCGCAGCCGACTCGGTGACGACGAGGTCGCCGTCGACCAGCGTCGGCACGACCCCGAGCGGATTGAGTGCCAGGTACCCGGCGTCCGTTTGCGCCTCGTCGCGTTCGATCCGGACGAGCTCGTACTCGATGCCGATCTCGGCCAGGGCGGCGTGTGGCGCCATCGAGGCCGTTCCCGGACGCCAGTAGAGACGAAGCGGTTCCACGGCGCCACGTTACCCGCCCAGGAGCAGACTCTCACGCCGGAGCCGGCGCGCAAGCGAGCGGCGCCGTCCGGGCGGGCGTTGAACCAAGCTTGTGGTGCAAGTCACAAGCGGCCGAGCTCGGCTCTTGCCCCGCTTGCGCGTGGCTGGTTGCCGCGGGCCCGGGTGTCGGTCATGCGGTCACCTACTGCGTTGTTGCAACGCAAGACCCGGCACCCGGCCGTTTGCGCCTTGCAACACTTGCGCCCTGCTACTGCCGGGCGACTCAAGGCTTCATCGTGCGCGAGCTTCCTAAGGCTTGATCAGGTGCTTGACCTCGAACGACTCCTCGGGCGGCGGGCCCGCCGACGCCATCGCGTCGCCAAGGGCCTCCACCACCGCCGGCATCAGCCGCTCGTCACGGAAGCGCCGGTATGCGGCCTCCGACTCCCAGACCTCGACCGAACGCCACCTGCCGCCTTCCTCGCCGGCGGCGTGCAGGATCAGCCCCTCGGGCGGATTGTCGTCCGCGCCGAGCGCCGCCGACACACGCTCGTAGTCGTCCCAGGTCGCCACTTCAGCCTTCTGAATCTGGACCCACGTCATTTCGCGCCCTCCTCGACGGATCGATTGCCCTGTCCCGGCGATCGTCTCATCTGACGCCTCGGGCGCGCAAGATCAAGGCCAAACGAGCGTGCGGCATCACACGAGGCCGCGGGCGGTCCAGGCGCATGCCGTGAGCACGAACGGCGGCTCTGGAAGCAATCTGGCGCAGGCCTCGCGCAGGTGCCCTCGTCGTTCCTCGTCGAGCCCGGCGGCGTAGGAGCCTGCGGGGCCGACGCCGAATGCGAACGGCTCCCACCACTCCTCGAAGGTCGGGTGCTCGACGCTGACGGACAGAGCCGTCTCGTCGACCTCTCGGAGCCCGGCGTCCGCGAACAGCCGCGCCAGGTCGCCGTCGCAGGAGCCCGCGAGCAGCGACTCGTCCGCGACCTCGGGGTCGAGCTCGCGGGCTGCCTCCCAGAACGGGCTGAGCGGGCCCTGGCCGCCACCGTGGTCCCAGACGCAGGCGGCGACGACTCCATCGTGCCGGGTCACACGCCTCATCTCCGCGAGCCCTGCGCCCGGGTCGGCCATGAAGTGCACGACGAGCTGCGCGAGGCACGCGTCGAATGCGCGGTCGGGAAAGGGCAGCTGCTCGGCCGATGCGTGCCGGATGTCGACCGCCGGATGACGGGCCCGAGCGGCCTGGACGAACGGCTCGGAGGGATCGACCGCCGATACCGACTCGGACCCGACCCGGTCGACCAGCACGGCCGTGAGCGCACCGGGACCGCAACCCACGTCGAGCACCCGCTGCCCGCGCCGCACCCCGGCGAGGTCGGCAAGCCCCGGCGAGAGCGGGATCGAATACCTGCCCATGAAACGGTCGTACGCATCCGCCGGGACGGTGAAGCTCACAGGTGCAATCTACGCGCCGGACGGCCCCGAAACGAAACCGTCATCCCCCGGGCGAGCCCCGAGGCGGATCCGTCCGCGTCGAGAGCGGGACGAGCTCGAAGCGGTCGACGTCGACGAGGCCGCGGTCGGTGATCTTCAGCGCCGGGATCACCGACAGCGAGAGGAACGCGAGCATCTGGATCGGCTGCGGGAAGGTCACGCCAAGGTTCCGCGCCGCGGCGGAGATCTCCCGGCTCGCGTCCAGCACCTGGGCCAGCGGCCGGTCCGAGAGCAGGCCCGCGACGGGCAGCGGCAGCTCCGCCAGCACCGCCCCGTCGCCGACGACGACGATGCCCCCGCCGAGCTCGCGCAGGCGGACGGCCGCGAGCCGCATGGCGGCGTCGTCGACGCCGACGACGATCAGATTATGGCCGTCGTGAGCCACCGTCGAGCCGATCGCGCCGCGCTCGAAGCCGAAACCGCGCACGAAGCCGCGGCCGACCCGGCCGGTCTGGAGGTGGCGTTCGAACACGACGACCTTCGCCAGGTCCCGGGCCGGGTCGGCGACCGCGCAACCGTCGACCGTGGCCGGCTCGTCGACGAGCGAGGTGGTGATGATCTGATCCGGCACCAGCCCGATCACCCGTGCCGGGCCGCCGTCCCAGGGGATCTCGAAGTCCTCGGCCTCGATCCGGGCCACGTGGACCGACCTCTTCACCCATTCGGGCACCGTCACCGGCGGAATCTGCTCGACCGGCCGCCCTCGCTTGAGCACGAGCTCCGGAACGAACGACACCAGGTCGCCCAGAACGAGGATGTCGGCCTGGCGGCCGGGCGCGATCGCGCCGAGGTGGGAGAGGCCGTGGTAGGTGGCGGGATTGAGAGACGCCATCACGACTGCATCCTCGGGGGGAAGACCGAGCGCGACGGCATCGCGAACGATCGCGTTGACGTGCCCGTCGTCGGCCACGTGCTCGGGCTCTCGGTCGTCGGTGCAGAACGCCATCCGGTGCGGCCCGTACTGGAGCGCAAGCGGCAGAAGCTCCTGCAGGTTGCGCGCGCTCGACCCCTCGCGGATCAGCAGCCACATGCCGGCACGAAGCCGTTCGCGGCCCTCCTCGAGCGTCGCCGCTTCGTGGTCGGAGCCGATCCCGGCGGCCGCATAGGCGTTCAGCAGCTTGCCGGTGAGCCCGGGCGCATGGCCGTCGACGTGGCGGGCGAGGCGGACCTTGGCGAGCTCCAGCTCGGAGCCAGAGGCGACTCCCGGGAAGTTCATCATCTCGGCCAGCCCGAGCACCCGCGAACGGCGCAGGAGCCCTTCGAGGTCGCCGATCGTCAACTCCCGCCGGGCCGACTCGAACGCCGACGCCGGCACACACGAGGAGGCCATGAAGTAGATCTCGAGCGGCAGATGCTCGGCGGCGTCGAGGAGCCAGTGCACGCCGTCACTGCCAAGGACGTTCGCGATCTCGTGCGGGTCGGCGACCACCGCGGTCGTGCCGAGCGGGAGCACCAGCCCGGCGAATTCGTCGATCAGCAGCTTTGACGACTCGATGTGCAGATGCGGGTCGATCAGCCCGGGGACGAGGAAGCGGCCGGTCGCGTCGATCGTCTCCAGCCCATCGTAGGCGCCGAGACCGGCGACCGAGCCGTCGACGATCGCAACATCCGTGTCGAGCCACTCGCGCGTGAAGACGTCGAGGACACGGCCGCCGCGAACGACGAGGTCCGCCGGCTCGTCGCCGCGGGCAACCGCAAGGCGCCTGGGAAGATCCACCACGGACAACTGGCGATCAAGGCTAGCGGAGCGCCTCCTCCCGTCCCCGCCGCGCACCGTTGGCGAGCGCCACCGGGAGCCGTCGAATACAGTCAGCGCCGTGAGGCGCACAGCCACTCCCGGCCGGCGGGGCGTTCGCCCGCGAGCGCGGCAACCTCGACCACGACGCGGACGCCGACGATGCACATCCGCATCGAGCGCCGCCTGAACCAGCCGCGCTGGCTCAAGGTCGCGGTCCCGGCCGGGTCGCTCGTTTTCGCGTTCGCCGCAGCCGCGATCGTGCTGCTCGCGACAGGCCACAACCCGATCTCCGAGTACCGGAACCTCTTCGATGCGGGCTTCATCCAGACCGGCGCGCTCGGGCAGACACTGATCACCGCGACGCCGTTGATGTTCACCGGCCTCGCCGCCGCGGCGGCGTTCCGGATGCGCCTCTTCAACATCGGCGCCGAGGGTCAGCTCTACGTCGGAGCGATCACCGGCGGTGCGGCCGGCCTCTACCTGGGCGGCAGCGGCGGCCCGTCGGCGTTCGCGATCGCCGCGACCGTCGCCTGCGGGTGCGTCGGCGGCGCGCTCTGGGCGCTGATCCCGGGCCTGCTGCGGGCCTTCTTCCGCACCAACGAGATCATCACCTCGCTGATGCTGAACTACGTCGCCGGCTTCCTCCTCACCTACTTGATCTTCCAGAGCCAGTCGTACTGGCGCGAGACGAAGGGATTCAACGCGACGGTCTTCCCGACGGGCAAGCCCCTGCCGTCGTCGGCGATCTGGCCGAACTGGACGATCCACATCCAGGGCGGCCTCCCGCTGCCGCTCGGGCTCGGCTTCGCGGTGCTCGTCGCGGCCGGGCTCTGGGCCCTGTACCAGCGCACGCGGTTCGGCTTCGAGGTGCAGGTACTGAGCGACTCGGAGCGCGCCGCCCGCTACGGCGGCGTCAGGGTCCGCCGGAAGATCCTGGCGGTGATGGCGATCTCCGGAGCGATCGCGGGCCTCGGCGGGGCGAGCCAGGACGGGGACTTTCGTCATGCGCTCGACGGCGACCCGAACGGGCTCCAGAAGCTCGGCTACGGCTACACCGGGATCGTGGTCGCCGCGCTCGCCCGGTACAACCCGTTCGCGGTCGTCGTGGTCGCTTTCCTGATCGGAGGCCTCGAAAATGCCGGGAACACGCTCCAGGGCGCCAATTTCCCGGCCGGCCTCGTCGGCGTGATCCAGGGGATCATCCTCTTCTCCGCGCTCGGCGGCGAGTTGCTCGTCCGCTACCGCATCCGCCTTCAGCGCCTCCACAAGGCGTCGGGCTCGACCGCCGCGGAGCCCGCATGAGCGGAGGCTTGACGGAGCTCACGATTGAGCGGAGACGCCGGCTTGGCCGGCGTCGAGAGCGGGAACTCATAGGGCAACTGAGGGTTGCCCTATGAGCATCAGCAATCACTCGCTCCTCGTCGTCCTCGTCGCCTCGGGCATCACCTACGGCACCCCGCTCCTCTACGCCGCACTGGGCGAGCTGCTCGCGGAGCGCTCGGGGGTGCTCAACCTCGGCGTCGAGGGGATGATGCTCGTCGGCGCGGTGATGGGGTTCTGGGCCGTGCAGCGGCTGCACGCCGACGCGGGCCTCTCGCTCGCCGCGGCGATCGGCGTCGCGGCGCTGGCCGGGGCGGCGATGGCTTCGGTCCACGCCTTCCTGGTGGTCACGCTGAGGGCGAGTCAGATCGTCTCGGGGCTCGCGCTGACGATCTTCGCCGGCGCGGCCGGGCTCTCGTCCTACCTCGGGAACGACCTCAACCTCGCCGACCAGCCGGCCGCGCACACGTTCGACCCCGTCTTCCCGGCCGGCGTCCGCAGCTGGCGGATCGTCGGGCCGATCCTGTTCGGGCAGACGGCGCTCGTCTACGCATCCTGGCTGCTCGTGCTCGCGCTGATCTTCTATCTCAACCGCACCCGGCTGGGCCTCAACGTGCGCGCCGTCGGCGAGTCGCCGTCCGCGGCCGATGCGATGGGGATCAACGTGACCCGGTACCGCTATGCACACACGATCGCGGGCGGCGCGCTCGCGGGGATCGGCGGGGCGACGTTCACGCTCGCGATCACCCCTCAATGGGTCGACGGCATCACGGGCGGGGCCGGCTGGATCGCGATCGCCCTCGTCATTTTCGCCTTCTGGCGCCCGGAGCTCTGCCTCGTCGGCGCGTACTTCTTCGGCGCCCTGCTCGATCTCGCCCCCGAGCTGCAGGCCCGCCAGATCAGCCTCGGCCCGACCGTGCTCTGGACGAACTCGATCCCGTACGTCGCGACTGTCGTCGTGCTCGTCGTCGTCTCGGCCAGCAACGCGAAACGCCGCCTTGGCGCCCCGGCCGCGCTCGGCGTCGCCTACACGCGCGAGGAGCGCTAGTGCGGCGTCTCCGAACCTTTCACCAGAAAACTCGCGTGCCGAGACGCCGCACTACCGGCCGCTTCGCGGCCGGATCGATCTTTCGCCTCGAGCTGCGAAGGCTCCGAGCACACCTGAACTACCACGCCTGCACCGCCACCGCCGACACCAACCAGATACGGAAACGGCCGCGAAGCGACCGCAAGTGCGGCCTCCAGCCACCGTCGTTTTGGGTCGAACGTTGCGAGAGGCCGCGCTAGGCGCTCGCGCGGCCGAGCACAAACCCCGCCTGCGCCTGGGTCGCGAGCGCGCGCTCGAGCAGCTCGAGCGCCTCGTCCCGGCGGCCCTGTGCCTTCAGCAGCTCCGCGAGCCCACGGTAGGCGGCAACGAGGTGCTTGCCGGGCGCCCGGCCTTCAAGGCACTCGACTGCGAGCTCGTAGAGCTCCTGCGCCCGGTGCCGATCGCCGAGGTCACCGAAGAGCCCGGCGAGCAGGAGGTATGCCCGCCCCCGTGCCAGCGGCTGGACCTCCCCGAGACTGCCTGCAAGCCGCATCGCAAGCGACGCCGCCTCATCGTGCTCGCCGAGCGCGGCCAGAGCGCGCGCACGTTCGAGCTCGTAGTGTGCGATCTCGGACGGGCCCCCGGTCGCCCGGATCAGCGGTTCGCCTTCGTCGAGGAGGTCGAGCGCCTCGCGCGCGCGGCCGAGCTCGAGGCAGATATGCGCGAGCGTCTCGGTCGCGTGGGCGACCGCGTAGGTGTCTTCGGTCACCCTCAGGGTCTCGAGTGTCTTCCGTGCGTAGTGCTCGGCGGCGACAGGCTGCGCCTGCTCGGCGAGCAGTCGCGACTGCGACCAGTACAGGCGGGCCCGCGCGTACGGATCGGAGACGTCGTGACCGCGGGCGAGGGCTCGTCCGACCACCCGTTCGGCGGCCTCGAGATCGCCGTTGTCGGTGAGAGCGTAGCCGAACAGCGAGGCGAATCGGATGTACTGGAGGATGTCGTCGGAAGCTGCGTATCGCTCGACGCATCGCTCGAGCAGCGCCAGCGACGGACTGAGCTCACCCGCGGCGCCGTACGCCCGCGCCAGGCTCTCGGCGATGCCCGGCAGCTCGACGGCATCGACACCGCTCGCCTCGACGGCCTGCGAGAGCAGGTCGATCGCCTCACGATACTCGCCCTCACGGAGGGCGAGCCGGCCAAGGCCCGCGAGCGCCTCGAAGCGGGCCGGCGCGCCGGCGTCTGGAAGCACCTCCTCGTACAGGCGCCTCGCCGTTGCCGGATCGTCGAGCCGGAGGGCAATCTCGGCGTCGACCAGCGCGAGATCCCTGCCGTCCACCGTCGCCTCTCCGGTGGCCAGGAAGTCGGCGCTGACGCCGAGCCGCGCCCCGAGCCGGCGGAGGAGCTGGATCGACGGGACCCGCTCGCCGAGCTCGAGCCGGGAGACGTAGGCACCCGTGCAGGAGTCGCCCGCGAGGGCGCGCTGGCTGAGACCTGCGCGCAGACGCGCCTCCCGCAGGCGCCGACCGACCGCGTCCGGACTGTCGACGTGTGGTGTCTTTTGTTTTTTCAGCACCTATACTCCTGACTTGTCCGGGCCCGGACCGTCCTGTGAAAACCGACGAAAGGGTGGTCCGGAATGAAGTTTCGCCTATTTATGCTGCTCAGTGCGGCAGGTACCCTCGCTGCACTCCTCGGCGACCTTCCGTGGGGTCACTGAGATCATGATCGGGGTGGCGGGGCATTCGCCCCGCCACCCCGTAATCCTTCCGCGGCCTGCCGGGGCTCGCGGCCGCCGAAACCAGGGACAGGGCGGCCCGCCTGGTGAGAACGGGTCACCCTCGTCCTTCGACGGTCTACCTGACGCGCCCGCGTACGGGAGCTGACGCACCTGGTACTGCTCGGCCATCATCGTGCTCCTCTCGGTATCCGTCGAAGGGGCTATCGGTAGCAGCGGCGCGAGGCGCGCTCCCCCGCCCGAGTGATCGTGACAAAAGGCTAGAGCACCTCCGTGGCAGGCGCTCAGCGCAGCCCGACCGTGTTCCCGCCTGTGTCGACGTCGATCCGCTTCGCAGCCGAGTCGGCAGGCAGGCCGGGCATCGTCTGCATGTCGCCGCACATCGCCACGATCCAGCCTGCCCCCGTGTAGGCGCGCAACTCGCGCACCGGCAGGGTGAAGCCGGCCGGCGCGCCGATCAGCGCCGGGTCGTGCGAGAGCGAGAGGTGCGTCTTCGCCATGCAGATCGGAAGCCGCCCGAGGCCTGCCTGCTCGAAGGCCGCAGCCTGGACGCGGGCGACGGGCGTGAGCTCGGCGCCGGCCGCTCCGTAGGCACGGGTCGCGATCGACTCGATCTTCTCCTCGATCGACGCATCCAACGCGTACAGGAACGACAGCTCCGCGGCCGTCGACGACGCGTCGAGCACCGCCTCTGCGAGCTCGACCCCGCCGACGCCGCCCTCCTCGAAGCCGGAGTTGACCGCGACTCCGGCCGCGTCGAGCTCGCCCACCAGACGCCGCGCGGCGTCGATGTCTCCCGCCGAGTCGCCGGGGAAGCGGTTGACTGCGATCACGCACGGCAGGCCGCAGCTGCGAACCAGCCGGAGGTTCGCGCGCAGGTTGTCGACTCCGCGCTCGAGCGCTCCGAGGCCGCCCTCGACGCCGCCGCCGTGGTGCTTGAGCGCCTGGATCGTGGCCACGAGAACGACGACGCTCGGGGCGATGCCCGCCCTGCGACAGACGATGTCCACGAACTTCTCGAAGCCCATGTCGGCGCCGAAGCCACTCTCGGTGACCATCCAGTCGCCGAGCTTGAGCCCGAGCAGGTCGGCCACGATCGAATTGTTCCCGTGCGCGATGTTGGCGAACGGCCCGCAGTGCACGAGTGCCGGCTGCCCCTCGGAGGTCTGGGCGAGGTTCGGCTTGAGCGCGTCCCTGAGCAGGACGGTCATCGATCCGGCCGCGCCGATCTGCTCCGCGGTCACGGGCGCGCCGTCGAACGTCTGCCCCACCGTGATCTCCCCGAGCCGCTGACGCAGGTCGGCGAGATCGCGCGCGACCGCGACGATCGCCATCACCTCCGACGCGGCCGTGATGTCGAAGCCCGTCTCGCGCGGATTCCCGTTCACCCGGGGCCCGAGCCCGACAACGATCTCCCGCAGCACCCGGTCGTCCATGTCGAGGCAGCGACGCCAGCCGATCGAATGCGGATCGAGGCCGAGCTGATTGCCCTGCATCAGGTGGGCGTCGATCATGGCGGCGAGCAGGTTGTTGGCGGCGCCGATCGCGTGGATGTCCCCCGTGAAATGGAGGTTGATCTGCTCCATCGGCACGACCTGCGCGCGGCCGCCGCCGGTGCCGCCGCCCTTGATCCCGAACACGGGGCCGAGCGACGGCTCCCGCAGGCAGAGCACCGGGCGCTTCCCGATCAGGCCGAGCCCCTGCACGAGCGAGATGGCGGTGGTGGTCTTCCCCTCGCCGAAGCGGGTCGGCGTCATCGCCGTGACGGAGACGATCCGCCCGTCAGGCGCCGTCGAGAGACGATCGATCGCGCTCAGGTCGATCTTCGCCGCGCCCGATCCGTACGGCTGGACCTCACCGGGCTCGAGCCCGAGCGACGAGGCGAGCTCGGCAACCGACCGGAGCTCGAGAGCGGCCGTGGGCTCCATGGGAAAAGACTCTGCCATGCCGGCGGGCACGGGAGCGGCGAAGGCGCCTGCTGCGGCTTCGGAAAGTCCGTACGCTGGTCACCTCCGCGATCTCGGGAAGGAGGACTTGAGGTGCCGGAAGAATCGATCGGCGGCTGGCTGGACGAGCTCGCCTCGTCGGCGCCTGCGCCCGGCGGCGGCGGGGCCGCCGCGCTCGAGACGGCGATGGCGGCCGCACTCGTCGAGATGGTCTGCAACCTGACGATCGGCAAGCCGGCCTACGCCGAGCACGAGCCGACGATGATCGACGCCCGCAACCGGGCGGGCATCCGGCGGGCGGAGGCGCTCGGGCTGGTCGAGGAGGACGCGGCGGTGTTCCGTGCGGTGATCGCCGCCTACAGGCTGCCGAAGGAGACCGAGGCCGAGCGAGCCGAGCGCGACGCACAGATCCAGCTCGCCCTGGCCGGCGCCGCCGACGTGCCGCGCCGGACAGCCGCCGCGGCCGCCGAGATCCTCGACCTCGCCGAGTCGATCGTGCCCGGCTCGAACGTCAACGTCGTCTCGGACGCCGCCGCCGGCGCCGCGTCGGCCCGGGCGGCGCTCCAGACAGCCCTCGTCAACATCGAGATCAACAGCGGCTCGATCAGCGACCCGGAGCTGAAGGAGTCCCTCGCCCGGTCGGTCCGGGAGATCGAGCGGGAGCTCGTGCGTGCCGACGCGATCGTCGCGGCGGTGCGGGAACGGCTTGCGGGATGACGCTGATCGACGGGAAGCCTCTCGCCACCGCGATCCGGGAGCAGACGGCGGCGGCCGTCGAAGAGCTCGGCCGCGGCAACGTGGCGCCGCAGCTCGCAGCGGTCGTCGCGACAGCCGACCCGGCGACCGAGTGGTACGTGCGCTCGATCGGGAAGGCTGCACAGCAGCTCGGCATCCTGCTGGGAGAGGTGACGCTCGATCCGGCCGACCCGCGTATGGTCGCCGACCGGCTCGACGAGCTCTCGAGCCACCATCCGAACGTCCACGGGATCATCTGCCTGTCACCGCTCCCGGAGGGGCTGACGCTGCCCGAGGCGGGCGAGCACATCGCCCCCGCCAAGGATGTCGACGGCGCCAACCCGTTCAGCTTCGGCCGCCTCGCGGCGGGGTTGGCCGCTTTCGCGCCGGCCACGGCACAGGCGGTGATGGAGATCCTGCGCGATCGGGGGACGCCCCTGCAAGGCGCCGAGATCGTCGTCGTCGGGCGCTCCATGGTCGTGGGGAAGCCGCTGGCCCTGCTCCTGCTCGCCGAGCACGCCACCGTGACCGTCTGCCATTCCCGGACGCGCGACCTCCCGGCCGTGACGAGCCGCGCCGACGTGCTCGTGGCCGCGGCCGGCCAGGCCCACCTGATCGGCCGCGAGCACGTCAAGGAGGGCGCGGTCGTTATCGACGTCGGCACGAATGCGACCGACGACGGCAGCCTCGTCGGCGACGTCGACACGGCGGCCGTCGAGGCGGTCGCGGCCGGCGTGACCCCCGTCCCGGGCGGGGTCGGGCCGGTGACGACCGCCGTCCTGCTCCGCAACGTCGTCACGGCGGCCACCCGGGCCGCCGACCCGACCGGATGAGGGCAATGGTGCTCGAGCGGGCCGGCGAGCCGCTCGAGCTCGCCGAGGTCGCGCCACCCGAGCCGGGCCCCGGCCAGATCCTGCTCCGGGTGCGCGCGTGCGGGGTGTGCCGCACCGACCTGCACGTCGTCGACGGCGAGCTCACCCATCCGAAGCTGCCGTTGATCCCCGGCCATCAGATCGTCGGCGAGACCGAGAACGGCACCCGACTCGGCGTGCCATGGCTCGGCTGGACGTGCGGGACCTGCCGCTACTGCACGAGTGGGCGCGAGAACCTCTGCGACGGCGCGCTCTTCACCGGGTACGACCTCGACGGCGGCTACGCCGAGTGGACGGTCGCCGACGAACGCTTCTGCTTCCCGCTTCCGGACGGCTTCGACGACCTGGAGGCCGCGCCGCTCCTCTGCGCGGGACTGATCGGCTACCGGTCGCTCCGGCTCGCGGGCGACCCGGCCCGGCTCGGCCTCTACGGCTTCGGCGCCGCCGCGCACATCGTCGCCCAGGTCGCGCGCTGGGAGGGCCGGCGGGTGTTCGCTGTCACCCGCGCGGGCGACGAGGCGGCGCAGTCGTTTGCCCGCTCGCTCGGCGCCGAGTGGGCAGGCGCCGGGCCTCCGCCCGAGGAGCTGGACTCGGCGATCATCTTCGCGCCGGCCGGCGAGCTCGTCCCCGCCGCTCTGCGCGCGGTCGGGAAGGGCGGCTCGGTCGTCTGCGCAGGCATCCACATGTCCGACATCCCCTCGTTCCCCTACGAGATCCTCTGGGGCGAGCGGATCATCCGCTCGGTCGCCAACCTGACCAGGCGTGACGGCGAGGAACTACTCGCGCTCGCTCCTCGCGTGCCGGTCAGGACAGAGGTCGAGGCGTTCCCGCTCGAACGCGCGAACGAGGCACTCGCCAAGCTCCGCGCCGGCGACGTGCGCGGGGCTCTCGCGATCGTCCCGTAGTTCGCGGCGGGTCCGATCAGCGAATGCCCCGATGCCCGGCTGTGGCCGGGATCGCATGCTCGAGGTGAACGGGGCGGCAAAACGCCCTTCGACGGCAGCGAAAGGAGTCACATGTTCACCTTCCTCAGCGCATGCCGGTCGCGGCAACGGCCGCAGGTGGCCTCGCCGTCCGGTTCGGCTACCCTCGCGGAGAGGCGATCGTGAGCGACCTCCAGACAACCGCGAGAGCGCTGGTCGCCACCGGCAAGGGCATCCTGGCCGCCGACGAGAGCGGCGGCACGATCGCGAAGCGGTTCGACGCGATCGGCGTCGAGTCGACCGAGGAGAGCCGCCGCGCCTACCGTGAGCTCCTCTTCACCGCCGAGGGCGGGGCGGAGTTCATCAGCGGCGTGATCCTGTTCGACGAGACCATCCGCCAGCAGGCGGCCGACGGGACGCCGTTCCCCGAGGTGCTCGAGCGGCAGGGGATCATCCCGGGGATCAAGGTCGACCGGGGTGCGAAGCCGCTTGCGCTCTCCCCGGGGGAGAAGGTCACCGAGGGGCTCGACGGGCTGCGGGAGCGCTTCGCGGAGTACCGGGAGCTCGGCGCGCGCTTCGCCAAGTGGCGGGCGGTGATCGCCATCGGCGAAGGGATTCCGACCGAGGCCTGCCTTCACGCCAATGCACACGCGCTCGCGCGCTACGCGGCGCTCGCGCAGGAAGCCGGGCTTGTCCCCATCGTCGAGCCGGAGGTGCTGATGGACGGCGAGCACACGATCGAGCGGTCGTACGAGGTGACAGCCGGCATCCAACGCGCGGTCTTCACCGAGCTCGCCGACCAGCACGTCGAGCTCGAGGGGATGCTGCTGAAGCCGAACATGGTTCTCTCCGGCTACGACTGCCCGCAGCAGGCGGGCGTCGAGGAGGCGGCGGAGGCGACGCTGAGATGCCTCCGCGAGGAGGTACCGGCGGCCGTGCCAGGGATCGTCTTCCTCTCGGGCGGGCAGAGCGACGTGGACGCCACCGTCCACCTGAACGCGCTCAACACGGCGCCCGGCCCGAAGCCGTGGGAGCTCTCGTTCTCCTACGGCCGTGCCCTCCAGGCCGCCCCGCAGTCGGCGTGGCGCGGCGACCCGGCCAACGTCGCCTCGGCGCAGGCCGCCTACCTGCACCGCGCCAGGATGAACGGGGCCGCGCGCTCCGGCGCCTACTCGCCGGAGCTCGAGCACCCGACGACCTAGGCCGGGTCACGAGCGGGCGGGATTACACTGCCCCGATCGGAGCGCGTTCGGAGATCACGATCGACAGCGCGGCCGTGCGCGCGAACGTGCGTCGCCTTCGGGAAGCGCTCGCGGGCGCAGAGTTGTGGGCGGTCGTGAAGGCGAACGGCTACGGCCACGGCGCCGCCACCGTCGGGGCGACCGCGCTCGAGGAGGGGGCGACGGCGCTCTGTGTGGCGACCGTCGGGGAAGCCCTGGCGCTCCGTCGCGAGCTGGCGGTAGCGCGGATCATCGTGCTCGGGCCCGCGGCGGAGGAAGATCATCGCGAGGTGCGCGCGGCGCGGCTCGAGCTCGTCGTCGGCGCCGGCGCGCTGCCCCGGGGGATCCCGCTCCACCTGAAGGTCGACACCGGCATGGGCCGCTGGGGGTTCGCCGACCTCCCGAGCCCGAGCCCGGACGTGGTCGGGCTGATGAGCCACCTGGCCTCGGCCGACCACGATCCCGCCTTCACCGAGCTCCAGATCGAGCGCTTCGCCGAGATCACCGCGGCGTATCCGGGCCTGACCAGGCACCTCGCCAACAGCGCGGCGATCCTGCGCCGGCCGGCGGCGCGGTTCGACGCGGGGCGGGCCGGGATCGCTCTCTACGGGCTTTCGCCGTTCGGGGAGGATCCGGTAGCCGACGGCCTGAGCCCCGTGCTCGGATGGCGAAGCCACGTCGCACAGGTGAAGCTGCTCGCGCCGGGCCAGAGCACCGGCTACGGCCGGCGCTTCACGGCCGCCGACCCGACCTGGATCGGGCTGGTCCCGGTGGGGTACGCGGACGGCTTCCGCCGCGACCTGACCGGCACGAGCGTCCTCGTCGCAGGCGTCCGCCGCCCCGTGCTCGGGACGATCTCGATGGACTCGTTCGCGGTCGGGCTCGACGGCCCCGTCGACCCGGGCACTCCGGTCACCCTGATCGGTGACGGCCTGCTCGCCGAGGAGCACGCGGCGGCCGCGGGCACAATCACCTACGAGCTTGCCTGCGGAATCGGCGCGTCTCCCGCACGAACGACCCGCCTCGTGCGCTAGTGCATCTGTCCGAGCGGCCTACGCGGCCGCGGATCACCCCCCGGGCCGGGGGCCGCAGACCGCCTTGTGGATCTCCGCCGTCAGCCTGTCGACCTTCCTCGTCAGCTCCGTGTTCTGGTCGAGCAGCTGCTCGAGCTCGGACGCACGCTCGAGGGAATGCGTCGCGAGCTCCTCGCGATGCCGGGCGTCGGCCTCGGCGTGGATCTTGTCGCGGTCGGCCTGGCGTGTCTGCGCGAGCAGGATCAGCGGCGCCGCGTATGCGGCCTGGAGTGAGAAGGCCAGGTTGAGCAGGATGAAGGGATACCGGTCGAAATGGACGAGGTTCAGCAGCGCGGCGGTGTTGGCCGCAATCCATAGCGCGACGAGGAACGTCTGCCCGATGATGTAGCCGGGCGTCCCGAAGAAGCGCGCCGCGGTCTCTGCGGCCGCTCCGAAGCCACCGGTGCCGAACGCGCCGGCGGCGCGGTCGTGCTTTCCGCGCTTCAGGAAGCGAAGCGGGTCGGCGGTCGCAGCCGGCCTCTCGACCTCGGTTCCCGACTCCACGACACCGATGCTAGGGCGGCCGGCGGACGCACCTCCGGGCCGAGAGGTCGGCCGCCCGCTCGGGGAAAGCCGCGGGCGGCTGCAGGAATGTCCGGTCGAGCTCTGCGGAGTCTCCGATCCCCACAGTCGGCGCGTCTACCGATGCGCCCCGGCTCGCGCGTTCCTACGGTGGTCGTGATGCCTCGCGACAACCTGACCGCTCGGGCCGCCCGCTGGAGCGCCGCACATCGGAGGACGGCGGTGCTGGGATGGCTGCTGTTCGTGGCCGTCACGTTCGCGATCGGGTCCGCGGTGGGCGTCGTGACGATGAGGGCCGACGAGGCGGGGAACGGCGACTCCCGCGCGGCCGACCGCCTGCTGGCGCAGGAGTTCCCGAGCGAGCGCGCGGTCGAGTGGGTGCTGATCCAGAGCCGTGGCGACCGTCTGGCGCGGCCCGAGCTCGCGGCAGCGGTCGACGACCTGGTTGCCCGCCTCTCGCACGTGCGGGCAATTGCGGCGATCAAGTCGCCGCTCGACGCAGCCGGCTCGGGTCAGATCTCGGCAGACGGACGCTCGGCGATGGTGACCTTCGAGATCACCGGCGATCCCGAGACCGCCCAGGACCGTGTCGGCCCCGCCCTTGCCGCGACCGCAGCGGTGCAGCAGGCTCATCCCGCTCTGCTGATCGGCGAGTTCGGCGACGGGAGCGCCGCGAAGGCGATCAACAATCGCGTCGCCGCCGACTTCCAGCGGGCCGAATTCACGTCGCTGCCGGTCACCCTCGCGATCCTGGTGATCGCCTTCGGCGCCCTCGTGGCTGCGGGCATCCCGCTGCTGCTCGGGATGACCGCGGTGGGTGCTGCGCTGGGGCTGACCGCGCTCTTCAGCCACCTGCTCCACGTCGACCAGTCGATCAACTCCGTGATCCTGCTGATCGGCCTCGCGGTGGGGGTCGACTACTCGCTCTTCTACCTGCGTCGCGAGCGTGAGGAGCGGGCGCGCGGGCACTCGCCCGCCGCCGCCCTGCAGATCGCCGCCGCAACGTCCGGCCGGGCAGTGCTCGTCTCAGGGCTCACGGTCATGGCCGCGATGGCTGGCATGTTCCTGATGGGCTCCCGCGTGTTCGAATCGTTCGGCGTCGGCACCGTGCTGGTCGTCGCGATCTCGATCGTCGGCTCGCTGACGGTGCTGCCGGCGGTGCTCTCGAAGCTCGGCGACCGCGTCGACCGGGGGCGCATTCCCTTCCTCGGCCGCCCCGGCAGGCGGACCGGCGGATCGCGTCTGTGGTCGGCGATCATCGGCCGCGTGCTGCGCCGCCCGCTCCTCTGGGGCGGCCTCGCAGCGGCGCTCCTGGTGGCGCTCGCGATCCCGGCGTTCCGTCTCCATACCGTCAATTCGGGCGTTCAGGGGCTCCCGCGCGACCTACCGGTGATGCAGGTCTACGGCCGCGCGCAGAAGGCTTTCCCGGGCGGCCCGCTGCCGGCGATCGTCGTCGTCGCGGCTCCCGACGTGACCGTTCGCGACGTCACGGCCGGGATCGACGCGATGACGCAAGCGGCACTGGCGACCGGCCAGATGAAGGAGCCGATCAGCATCGACGTCAGCGCCTCGCACCGGGCGGCCCGCGTCCGGATCGCCCTGGCGGGGAAGGGCACGGACGGAACCTCGAACCGGGCGCTCGGGCTGCTCCGCAGCACCATCATCCCCACCACCATCGGCCGCGTGCCCGGCGTGCAGGTGCACACGACCGGGCTGACCGCGCAGTCGCACGACTTCAACGCCTCGATGAAGTCACATGCCCCGCTCGTGTTCGCGTTCGTCCTCGGGCTGGCATTCGTCTTGCTGCTGGTCACGTTCCGCTCGATCGTGATCCCGCTCAAGGCGATCGTCCTCAACCTGCTCTCGGTCGGCGCCTCCTACGGCGTGCTCGTGCTCGTGTTCCAGGACGGCCGGTTCGAGTCACTGCTCGGCTTCCAGTCGATCGGCGGGGTGACGTCCTGGCTGCCGCTCTTCCTGTTCGTGATCCTCTTCGGGCTCTCGATGGACTACCACGTGCTGATCCTGAGTCGCGTCCGCGAGGCTCATGACGCCGGCATGCCGACCGAGCAGGCGGTCGATCACGGCATTCGCGCCACGGCGAGCGTCGTCACGAGCGCGGCGATCGTGATGGTCGGAGTGTTCGCGATCTTCGCCACGCTCGGGATGATCGACTTCAAGATGATGGGGGTCGGGCTGGCCGTTGCCGTGCTCCTCGACGCAACGATCGTGCGCGCGGTGCTGCTGCCGGCGACCATGAAGGTGCTGGGCGACTGGAACTGGTACCTGCCGTCCTGGCTCGACTGGCTCCCACGTGTCGCGCCGGAGGCGCCCACCGTCATGCCCGCTCCCCCGGCCGCGTCGCCGGCCCCGGATCCGCGCAGGCCGGCCCGCGTCTGACTCGGCCCGCGAGGGCGACGGAGGCAGTCAGGCCCCGAGCTCGCGCGCGATCACCAGGCGCTGGATCTCGTCGGTGCCCTCGCCGATCGTCAGGATCTTCGCGTCCCGGTAGAAGCGGCAGACCGGGTACTCCTCGATGTAGCCGTAGCCGCCGTGGATCTGAACGGCCTCATCCACCGCCTGGAGCGCGACGAGCCCCGACTTCAGCTTCGCCTGCGCGGCCGCCAGCACGAACGGGCGGCCGCCGTCCTTCAGGCGGGCGGCCTTGTAGGTCAGAAGCCTTGCCGCCTCGATCTCCATCGACATGTCGGCCAGCTTTCCCTGGATCGCCTGGAAGCGGGAGATCGGCCGCCCGAAGGCCTGGCGCTGCTTCGCGTAGGCGAGCGCCTGGTCGAAGGCGCCCTGCGCGAGGCCGACCGCCATCGCTGCGACCCCGATCCGGCCGATGTCGAGCACCTCGAGGAACTGCTTGAGGCCGGCGCCCCGCTCACCGAGCAGATTCTCCTCCGGGACGCGGCATCCGGTGAAGGCGAGCGGACGCGTGTCCGAGGCGTTCCAGCCCATCTTGCGATAGGGCTCGCCGGGCTCGAAGCCGGGCGTCCCGTTCGGGACGAGCAGGTTCGAGATCTCCCGTTCGCCGTCCCGCTCGCCCGTGACGGCGGTGATCGCGACCACGCCCGAGATCGAGGTGCCCGCGTTGGTGATGAACTGCTTCGACCCGTCGATCACCCAGCCGCCGTCCTCGAGCCGGGCGCGGGTCCGGGTGTTGCCGGCATCCGACCCCGCCTCGGCCTCGGTCAGGCCGAACGCGCCGAGCAGCTCGCCGGCGGTCAGCCGCGGCAGCCATTCCCGCTTCTGCGCGTCGCTTCCAAACAGGTAGATCGGCTGGGTCCCGAGCGAGGTGTGGGCGCAGAGGGTGATCGCGACCGACGAGTCCACCCGCGCAAGCTCCTCCACCGCCAGGGCGTAGGCGAGCGTGTCGGCGCCCGCGCCGCCGACCTCCTCCGGGAACGGGATCCCCATCCAGCCGAGCTCGCCGAGCTTGCGGACGATCTCGTACGGGAACGCCTTCGTGCGATCGAGCTCCTCGGCCTGCGGTGCGACCTCCCGCTCGGCGAACTCGCGGACGGTCGAACGGAGCGCCTCGTGCTCTTCGGGGAGATCGAAGACCACGGGAGAACCGTACCCGAACGCCGCGCGGCTCAGACCGCGCCGGCCGCGGTCACTCGTGGGGGTCGCGCCACGACGGCAGACGCCGCTCGAGGAAGGCCCGCAACCCCTCCTGGCCCTCCTCTCCGGCGCGCAGCCCGGCGATCAGCTCGGCCGACTCCACCGCCGAGAGCCCGCCCTTCGCGATCCGCTTGGCGCTGCGAACAGCTTCCGGCGCCGCAGCGAGCACCTCGGCGAGCAGGCGGTCGACCGCCGCGTCGAGGTCGTCGGCGACCTCGTGGACGAGGCCGACGCGCAGCGCCGTCTCGGCGTCGAAGCGCTCGCCCGTGACGAAGAGGCGGCGGGCGGCGCCGGAGCCGATCCGCTCGACGACGAAGGGCGAGATCACGGCCGGGGCGAGCCCGAGCTTGACCTCGCTGAAGCCGAACGTCGCCGCCCGGGCCGCGACGACGACGTCACAGCAGGCGAGCAGCCCGCAGGCGCCGCCGAGGGCATGTCCCTGCACCCCGGCCACGACGGGGGCCTCGCACCCGTCGACGGCCTCGAGCAGCCCGCGCAGCTCGAGGGCCTCGGCCAGGTTCTGCTCGGCGGTCAGGTCGAGTGAGGCCCGCATCCACTCGAGGTCGGCGCCGGCCGAGAACGACGGCCCTGCTCCCCGGAGCACGACGGCACGGGCGTCGCCGGCGCCTCCGAAGGCCGCGGCGAGGGCGGCGACGAGCTCCCCGTCGAAGGCGTTGCGCCTCTCGGCGCGCGTGATCGTGACCCGCAGGAGCGGCCCCTCCCGGCGGACGTCGAGCGACGGCACGGCGTCTACTCCTCCAGCTCGACGAGCACAGCGCCGGCCTCGACCGCCTCGCCCTCGACGACATGGACGGCCTTGACCGTGGCGGCCAGTGGCGCAACGAGCGGTAGCTCCAGCTTCATCGCCTCGATCGCGACGAGCGGTGTGTGCGCCTCGACCTCATCGCCGGGAGAGACGTAGACCCGGATCACCGTTCCCGGCATCGGCGCGACGATCTCCTCGGCCCCGAACCTGCCGCCGTGCCGGTGGGCCGGGTCGTCCACGTCAGGCGGCGATTCCGACGTGCCGGGCGGAAGGTTGAGTCTGAACGGGGTGCGCCAGGGCCGGGGCGCCGCCGCCGCCGGCGGGGCGGAGAGCGGCGGGTAACGGGCCAGGAACGAGGTGGTCGCCTCGCCGGCACGCACGACCGGATGAGCAGTCAGCCAGCGAAGAAAGGGGAGGTTGGTGGTGACTCCGACGACCTCCGTCTCCGCAAGCGCCTCACGAAGCCGCGCCAGCGCCTCCTCGCGGGTCGGCGCGTGCGCGATCAGCTTCGCGATCAGGGGGTCGTAGCGGCGCCCGACCTCGTCTCCCTCCTCGACTCCCGCGTCGACCCGGACACCGGCGGGGAGCCGCAGCCGCCGGATCCGTCCGATCTGGGGCAGGAACGTCCGCGGGTCCTCCGCGTACAACCGGACCTCGACCGCGTGGCCCTGAGGGGGTCGGCCCGGCGGCTCGAGCCGCTCGCCCGCGGCGATCGCGATCTGGTCGGCGATCAGGTCGCGACCCGTGACCGCCTCGGTCACCGGATGCTCGACCTGGATCCGCGCGTTGAGCTCGAGGAAGAAGAACTCGCTGTCCGCGACGAGGAACTCGGCCGTGCCGGCGTTGCGGTACCCGATCGCACGGGCGAAGCGCACCGCCGCCTCGCCCATGGCCTCGCGCAGGACGCCGTCGAGCGCCGGCGACGGCGACTCCTCCAGCACCTTCTGGTGGCGGCGCTGAATCGAGCAGTCGCGCTCGCCGAGTGCGACGACCGAGCCGTGGCGATCGGCGAGCAGCTGGATCTCGACGTGGCGCCCGTTCTCGAGGAAGCGCTCGCAGAAGACATCGCCCTGCCCGAAGGCGGCGTCCGCCTCGCGCCGCGCGGCTTCGAGTGCCGCATCGAGCTCCGCCGCCGACCGCACGACGCGCATGCCGCGGCCGCCGCCGCCCGCGGCGGCCTTGACGAGCAGCGGGAACCCGAGCTCGCCGGCACCGCCCGTCTCGAGCACCGGGACGCCCGCCTCGTGGGCGATTCGCTTGGCGGCGAGCTTGTCCCCACCCGCCCGCATCGCCTCGGGCGGCGGCCCGACCCAGACGAGGCCGGCCGCTTCGACCGCCTCGGCGAACGACGGGTCCTCGGCCAGGAAGCCGTAGCCGGGGTGGACGGCGTCGGCTCCAGCCTGCCTCGCCGCCCGGATGTGCTCCTCGGGGTCGAGGTAGCTCTCGATCGCCACCGTCTCGCCGGCGCTGCGGGCGTGGAGGCTCCCGGTGTCGGCCGGCTCGGCCACGGCGACCGTGCCGACGCCGAGCGCCCGGCACGTCCGGAACACGCGCACGGCGATCTCGCCGCGATTGGCGACGAGCAGCTTCCCGAAGCCGGAACCGCCGTTCACATGCGGAAGACGCCGAATCGCGTCTCCGGGATCGGCGCCTCGAGCGCCGCTGCCAGCCCGAGCGCGAGCACCCGCCGGGTGTCGACCGGATCGAGGATGCCGTCGTCCCAGAGGCGCGCGGTCGAGTAGTAGGGGCTTCCTTCGGTCTCGTACTTGGCGCGGATCTCGTCCGGGTCGGCGTCGCCGATCATGCTCAGCACCGTCGCCGCCTGCTCGCCGCCCATCACCGAGATCCTCGAGTTCGGCCACATCCAGAGCTGCCGCGGCCCGTAGGCGCGCCCACACATGCCGTAGTTGCCGGCCCCGAACGACCCCCCGACGACCACCGTGAACTTCGGCACCTCGGCGCAGGCGACCGCCGTCACGAGCTTCGCCCCGTCCCGGGCGATCCCGGCCGCCTCGTACTCCTTGCCGACCATGAACCCCGTGATGTTCTGCAGGAACAGGAGCGGCACGCGCCGCGCACAGGCGAGCTCGATGAAGTGCGCCCCCTTCCGCGCCGTCTCGCCGAAGAGGACGCCGTTGTTCGCGAGGATCCCGACCGGGTAGCCCTCGATGCGCGCCCAGCCGCAGACGAGCGTCTCGCCGTGGAGCTCCTTGAACTCGTCGAGGCGTGATGCGTCGACGATGCGCGCGATCAGCTCCCGCGGGTCGACCTGGGTGCGATGGTCGGCGGGGATTAACCCGTACAGCTCCGCCGGGTCGTACGCGGGAGGCTCCGGCTCGGCGACCTCCCACGGCGGGCTCGAACGGGGATGGTCGAGATTGCGCACGATCCCACGGGCGATCGCGAGCGCATGCTCGTCGGAGGAGGCCAGATGGTCGGCGACGCCGGAGCGGCGCGCGTGGACATCGGCCCCGCCGAGCTCCTCGTTGGTCACGTCCTGCCCCGTCGCCGCCTTCACGAGCGCCGGGCCGCCGATGAAGATCGTCCCGGTGCCGGCCACGATCACGGTCTCGTCGCTCATCGCCGGCACGTAGGCCCCACCCGCGGTGCAGAAGCCCATCACGACCGCGATCTGGGGAATGTTCTTGGCCGACATCCGTGCCTGGTTGTAGAAGACGCGGCCGAAGTGATCCCGGTCCGGGAACACCTCGTCCTGGAGCGGCAGGTACGCGCCGCCGGAGTCGGCGAGATAGATGCAGGGGAGCCGGTTCTGCTCGGCGACCTCCTGGGCCCGTAGGTGCTTCTTGACAGTGAGCGGGAAGTACGACCCGCCCTTGACGGTCGCGTCGTTCGCGACGATCACGCACTGCCGCCCCTCGACGATGCCGATCCCCGTCACGATCCCGGCCGACGGCGCCTGCCCCTCGTAGCAATCCCAGGCAGCGAGCGCGTTCAGCTCGAGGAAGGCGGTGCCCGGGTCGAGCAGACGCTCGACGCGCTCGCGCGCGGGCAGCTTGCCGCGGCCGCGATGCCGCGCCGTCGCCTCCGCCCCGCCCCCCGCCGCGACCAGCGCCGTCCGCTCGCGCAGCTCCTCGACGAGCGCCCGGTTGGACGCGCTCCTGCGCAGGAACTCGTCGGAGCCCGGATCGACGTGTGAAGCGAGCACGGTCATCCCCGGGACGGTATACCCGTCGTGCCAGGCACCCGTCGTGCCCAGGCGGGGCAGCCTGACCGAATGGCACCCTTTGTGGCATGGCATACCAGGCGTATACGCCCGAACGGCTCTCCGGTCGGCGGCAGCGGCGCCGGAGGTCCAGGCTCGTCCGCCCGCTCCTCCTCCTTGCCGTGCTGATCCTGGTCGCCGGGGGCGGGGCGCTCGCGCTCTCGCTCCTCTGGCCCGCGGCCCGGATTTCCGCCGATCCACTGGCGCTTGCCGGGGTGAAGCTCGCGCCGGCGGGCGAGCACGTCACCGGCGTCGAGGTGCTCGACGGGCGCGAACGACCGGTCGCCGTCCACCTGCGCTCGGGCAGCCTCTGGCCGACCGGGAAGATCCCCGCGGGAGAGACCCTCCGGGTGCGGGTGACGGTGCGCCGCTCGGGCTGGGTCTCCTGGCTCGTCGGCCGCACCGAGCACGTCGACGCGGTCGTGCGGACTCCGGTCGCGCGACTCGAGACCACGATCCTCCGCCCGCGCGCCGGTGAGCCCGTCGCGCTGCGGTTCGACGCCCCGGTGGGCGTCGTCACCTTCTCGGGGCACGGGACGGCGAAGCAGCGGCTGGTCATCCGGCACCCCCGGCCGATCGTCCAGACGGGGTATCGGGCTGCCGGCCGTGACTCCTTCGGGACGATCACCGTCACCTCCGCCGCCCGACCCTGGGAGAAGCTCTCGCCGCCCGTTCAGCTGAGCTGGTTCACGGCCGGAACACGGCTGCAGGCGCTCGTCCGTCCCGCACCGAACACGTCGATTGCGCCGACGGCGCCGATCACGCTCACCTTCTCGCAGCCGATCGCCGACACGCTCGGATCGGCCCGGCCGACGCTCGACCCGCCCACCCCCGGGACCTGGGCGCAGACCAGCGTCAACAAGCTGACGTTCAGGCCCGCCGGCGAAGGCTTCGCCCTGGGCAAGCACATCAGCCTCACCCTCCCCGTGCCGACGGACGTCGTCGTCGGCGGACGGGCGCGCACGCTTTCGAGCCTTGCCTGGCAAGTGCCGGCCGGTTCGACGCTCCGGCTCGAGCAGCTCCTGAGCGAGCTCGGCTACCTACCGCTTGCCTGGAAGCCGGCGCACGGTGACGTGCCGAGGACATCCTGGGCGCAGGCCGAGGCCGCCGTCAGCCCCCCGGACGGGTCGTTCACATGGCGCTACCCGAACACGCCGCCGTCCCTCCAGGCGCTCTGGAAGCCGGGCGGCTGGACACGGATGACCCAGGGCGCGGTGATGGCCTTCCAGCACGACCAGGGACTGACGGTTGACGGCATCCCGGGGCCCCACGTCTGGCACGCCCTGATCGCCGCGACGCTCCAACCCGGGACAGAGGCCGTCTCCTACAGCTACGTGCTCGTCCACCGGAACGTCCCGCAAACCCTCGTGCTCTGGCACGACGGAAAGACGGTCCTGGACGCGCGGGTCAACACCGGCGTCCCCGCCGCGCCGACGCCGTACGGCACCCACGCGGTCTTCCTGCACATCGAGTCCGGGACGATGCGGGGGACCAACCCCGACGGCAGTCACTACGTCGACCCCGGGATCCGCTGGATCAGCTACTTCTACGGCGGCGAGGCGATCCACGGCTTCAACCGCGCCTCCTACGGGTTCCCACAGAGCGTCGGCTGCGTCGAGGCGCCGATCGAGACCGCCGCGAAGATCTGGCCGTACACCCCGATCGGCACCCTCGTCACGGTCGTGCCCTAGCCACTTCCCCCGGATACACGTGGTCGGCAGCTCGTAGCCGCTGTTCGGGGGAAGTAGCTCGGTCTTGGGTTTGCGCCTTCGGTTTCGGGGGAGGGCGGCGGTTGTGCTGCGACCGGGTGCTGCCCGACCGCCTGCGCCGGCGCTGGCCCCGTACAAGGAAGAACGACCGCGAAGCGGCCGCAAGTGCGGCCTCGCACGCCCACGTTTCAGGTCGAGGTTACGAGAGGCCGCACTAGGGAAGGAGCGGGTAGGCCGGAAGCGTCAGGAACTCGACCAGCTCGTCGCCCAGCGCGACCTCGGCGAAGAGCGCCTTCGCCTCATCGCCGGCGTCGACCTCCGCCAGCTCGGCGTGGACGCGGCCGGCGTCGAACTCCCCGGCGCGAACCCAGCTCCACACCTGGGCGCGGGCGATCTCGGCGGTGGCGACGTCCTCCATCAGGTTGTCAATTGCCGCGGCTCCGGTGCCGTGCAGCCACGCGTCCAGATAGCGGGCGCCGACCGAGACGTTCGCGCGCAGCCCCTCGTCGGTGACCGTGCCGCCGGGGACGTCGAAGTCCGTCAGCTGAGCGGCGGAGACGGTCACGTCGTCCCTCTTGCGCTCGACCTGGTTCGGGCGTGCGCCGAGCACGCCGTCGAACACCTCTGTCGCGACGGGCACCAGGTCCGGGTGGGCGACCCACGTCCCGTCGAAGCCGTCGCCCGACTCGCGCTCCTTGTCCTCCCGCACCTTTGCGAGCGCGCGCTCGTTCACCTCCGGGTCCCGTCGCGAGGGGATGAATGCAGCCATGCCGCCGATCGCGTGCGCGTCGCGGCGGTGGCACGAGCGGACGAGCAGGTCGGTATAGGCACGCATGAACGGCACCGTCATCGTCACCTGCGAGCGGTCCGGCAGCTGCGCGCCGAGCTTCTTGATCGCGCTGAAGATGTAGTCCCACCGTCCCGCGTTGAGCGAGCAGCCGTAGTCGCGCAGCTCGTAGAGGATCTCCTCCGTCTCGAACGCCGCCAGGATCGTCTCGATCAGGACGGTGCAGCGGAACGAGCCGCGCGGGAGCCCGAGCAGCTCCTCCGCGAGCGTGAACGCGCTCGCCCACAGCCTCGCCTCCAGATGGCTCTCGAGCTTGGGGAGGTAGAAGTACGGCCCGCTGCCGCGCTCGAGCAGCTCCGCGGCGTTGTGGTAGGCGGTTAGCCCGAAGTCGAACAGGCTGGCCGACGCCGGCTCGTCTCGAACGGCGACATGGCGCTCCTCGAGGTGCCAGCCGCGCGGACGGATCATCAGCGTCGCCGTCTCGGCGTTGAGCGAGTACCGCTTGTCGGGCGTCTCGAGCGAGATCGTCCGGCGGACGGCGTCGCTGACGTTCAGCTGGCCTGCGATCACGTTCTCCCAGGTCGGCGAGAACGCGTCCTCGAAGTCGCACATGAACACGCGTGCCCCGGAGTTGAGCGCGTTGATCATCATCTTCCGCTCGGCCGGCCCGGTGATCTCGCACCGGCGGTCGCGGAGGTCGGCCGGCGCCGGCGCCACGTTCCAGTCGCCGTCGCGGATCGCGCCGGTGTCGGCCGGGAACGACGGTCGCAGGCCGCGGTCGAACTCGGCCTGGAGCGCGTGGCGCCTGGCCAGCAGCTCGCGGCGCGTCGGCTCGAGCTCGTCGTGGAGCCGCGCGACGAACTCGAGCGCGCCCGGGGTCAGCACGTCTTCGTCCGCGGCGGCGCGAACCTCGATCGTCGTGCCGCTCATGTCATGCGACGGCGCTCTCGAACTGCGCCTCTTCGGTCGAGCCCTTGAGCGCGAGCGTCGACGAGGCGCCGCCGCTCACGACCTCGGCGACCCGGTCGAAGTAGCCGGCGCCGACCTCGCGCTGGTGCCGGCTCGCGGTGTACCCGTGCTCTTCCATCGCGAACTCGTCCTGCTGCAGGCGCACATACGCAGTCATTCCCTCGGAAACATATCCACGGGCGAGCTCGAACATGCCGAGGTTCAGCGAATGGAACCCGGCGAGCGTGATGAACTGGAACCGGTATCCGAGCCCGGCCAGCGTCTCCCGGAACGACGCGATCTCGTCGTCGGCGAGGTTGCGCTTCCAGTTAAACGAGGGTGAGCAGTTGTATGCCATCAGCTTCCCCGGGAACCGCTCGTTGATCGCCGCGGCGAACTCGCGTGCCTCCCCGATGTCGGGCGACGAGGTCTCGAACCAGAGCATGTCGGCGTAGGGCGCATAGGCGAGCCCTCGGGCGATCGACGGCTCGATCCCCTCCCGGACGCGGAAGAACCCTTCAGGAGTGCGGTCGCCTGTCAGGAAGGCCTGGTCGACGGGGTCGATGTCGGCCGTGAGCAGGCTTGCGCTGTGCGCGTCGGTGCGCGCAACCAGCACGCTCGGCACGTCGAGGACGTCGGCGGCGAGCCTGGCCGCGACCAGCGTGCGGATGAACTGGCTGGTCGGGATGAGGACCTTCCCGCCCAGGTGGCCGCACTTCTTCTCGGCGGCCAGCTGATCCTCGAAGTGCACGCCGGCTGCGCCCGCCTCGATCATGGCCTTCATCAGCTCGAACCCGTTCAAGACGCCGCCGAATCCGGCCTCGGCGTCCGCCAGGATCGGCGCGAGCCAGTGGACGTCGTCTCGCCCTTCGAGCCAGTCGATCTGATCGGCCCGCTGGAGGGCGTTGTTGAGCCGCCGTACGAGCGCCGGCACGCTGTTGACCGGATAGAGGCTCTGGTCGGGGTAGGTCTGCCCCGCCGAGTTCGCCTCGGCGGCGACCTGCCAGCCGGAGAGGTAGATCGCCTCGAGCCCCGCCTTCACCATCTGGACCGCCTGGCCGCCCGTGACGGCCCCGAGCGCCGGAACAGCGTCCCTGGTCGCCAGCAGGTGCCAGAGACGCTCTGCGCCGAGCCGGGCGAGCGTGTGGTCGATCCGGACCCGGCCCTGCAGGCGCACGACGTCACCGGCCTCGTACGGCCGCTCGACCCCGGCCCACCGCGTATCGCTCGCCCAGCGGCGCGCCAGCTCCTCTGCGCTGTCGAAGCCCGGCGTCACAGCCATGACACGTGCTCCACACGCCGGTCGTGCGAGGCGTGGACCAGCGCAGGCAGGCTGAACGGCGTGATCGACCCGGGGGCAGCCCAGGAGTTCCCGCACGTGCACTCGAGCAGCACCGCGGCCGCCTTGCCGCCGCCGGTCGAGACGGCCGTCAGGTTCGCGCCGCCGGAGCCGCACTCGGGGCAGGCGGTGCGGCCGCACGAGGACGCGACGCCGTCGAGACCCACCACGCAACCGTCGTCCTCGCAGCGCTCGTAGCCGAACATCGGGATCCTCCCCGACACCTTGACGTGGCGGGGGCGCGTCTCGCAATCGGGTTCGATCGAACTCATCGCTCAGGCCTCTCGGTCGATTTTGTATACAAGCTCACGTATGGTCGGATCCAAGAACGGAGTTCGCGGACGACCCGATCTGATCGATCTGCGCCTTATTATTACGCATGGATCCGGGGCGTCAAGCCCCAAGTGTCCAAATTCGCTCCGGCGCGAGATTGGTTTCATGGCGGCCAGTCTTGGATCCAATGACTGCGGCTGACCCGGCAGGCGTCGCTCCGGGCCCGCCTGCTGAGCAAGTCCGACTATCGTGTGCCGGGTAGTCGAGGAGCAACCCGTCGACCGAGGTGACGAAGATCGAGGCGCCGGCAGGAACACCCGGGCACACCGAGCCACCGTTCTCGACGATGCCGCTGTTCTCGACGATCAGCGGGCTCGAGGTGGCGCCGCTCTACACCGACCGGGACGTGGAGATCGGCTACGAGCGCGATCTCGGCGCCCCGGGCGAGTACCCGTTCACCCGGGGCGTCTACCCGTCGATGTACCGGGGCCGGCTCTGGACGATGCGCCAGTTCGCCGGCTTCGGATCGGCGCGGGACACGAACGAGCGCTTCCGCTACCTCCTGGAGCAGGGTCAGACCGGGCTCTCCACCGCGTTCGACATGCCGACGTTGATGGGGCTCGACTCGGATCACCCACGGTCACTCGGAGAGGTGGGCCGCGAGGGCGTGGCGATCGACTCGCTGGCCGACATGGAGCAGCTGTTCGCCGGGATTCCGCTCGACGAGGTCTCCACCTCGTTGACGATCAATTCGGCCGCGGCGATCCTGCTCGCCTTCTACGTCTGCGTCGGCGAGCGGCAGGGAGTCCCGGCCGATCGGCTCCGCGGGACGGCGCAGACCGACATCCTCAAGGAGTACATCGCCCAGAAGGAATGGATCTTCCCACCCGAGCCGTCGATGCGGCTCGTCACCGACATGGTCGAGTACTGCGCCCGCGAGATGCCGCTCTGGCACCCGATCTCGATCTCCGGCTACCACATCCGGGAGGCGGGCTCGACGGCCGCGCAGGAGCTCGCGTTCACGCTCGCCGATGGCTTCGCCTACGTCGAGTGGGCGCTGGCGCGCGGCATCGACGTCGACGACTTCGCTCCACGGCTCAGCTTCTTCTTCAACGCGCATCTCGACTTCTTCGAGGAGATCGCGAAGTACCGCGCCGCCCGGCGGATCTGGGCGCGCGAGCTGCGGGACCGCTTCGGCGCCCGGGAGCCGCGCTCGTGGCTGATGCGATTCCACACCCAGACCGCGGGGGTCTCGCTGACCGCCCAGCAGCCCGAGGTGAACATCGTCCGCACGGCGATCGAGGCCCTGGCGGCCGTGCTCGGCGGCACGCAGTCCCTCCACACGAACTCGTTCGACGAGGCGCTCGCCCTGCCGACCGAAGACGCGGTCCGCATCGCGCTGAGGACGCAGCAGGTGATCGCCCACGAGACAGGCGTCATCAACACGGTCGACCCTCTCGGCGGCTCGTACTACGTCGAGCACCTCACGAACGAGCTGGAACGTCAGGCGTACGACTACTTCCTCCGGATCGACGCCCTCGGCGGCGTCGTCGCCGCGATCGAGCAGAACTTCTTCCAGCGCGAGATCGCAGAGGCCTCGTTCCGCTACCAGAACGAGGTCGAACGAGGCGAGCGCGTGATCGTGGGCGTCAACCGCTTTCAGCTGGACGGCGAGACCGCCCCCGAGATCCTCCGCATCGACCCGGCGATTGAGAGCACACAGGTCGAGAGCGTTCGCGCGCTGCGAGCGCGCCGCGACACCGTGGGCGTCGAGGCGGCGCTCGCGCGCCTCCGGGAGGACGCGGCCGTCGAGGGTCGCAACCTGATGCTCCCTATCATCGAAGCGGCGAAAGCCGACGCGACAATGGGCGAGATGTGCGACGCGCTGCGCGATGTCTGGGGCACGTGGCGCGAGACAGCCGTATTCTGAGCCGGTGAGCGTCGAGGCGACGATCGACGGCGGGGTCGCGGTGCTGACCATCGACAGCGGCAACGGGCTGAACGTGCTCGACCTGTCGACGCTGGCCGAGCTCCGCGACCACCTCCTGGCGCTCGCCGCCGACGAGGCCGTCCGGGCGGTGATCGTCACCGGCGCCGGCGAGCGGGCCTTCAGCGCCGGTGCCGACATCAAGTACATGAGCGGGCTCGACACGGCGCAGGGAGTGGCCTGGGGCGAGCTCGGTCATGAGGTGGGACGGCTGCTCGAGACGATGCCGAAGGTCTCGATCGCGGCGATCAACGGCCTAGCCCTCGGCGGCGGCTGCGAGATCGCGCTCGCGTGCGACCTTCGCTACGGGTCGGCGCAGGCGCGGATCGGCCAGCCCGAGGTCAACATCGGGATCATCCCGGGCTGGGGCGGGACCCAGCGGCTTGCGCGCGCGACCTCGATGGGCTTTGCCAAGGACCTGATCCTCACCGGCCGGTCGGTCGACGCCGACGAAGCGCTGCGCCGCGGCCTGATCGACGGGATCTTCGACCCCGTGCTCGACCAGGCGGTCGAGACGGCCCGGCTCGTCGCCTCGAGGAGCGCGGCGGCGGTGCAGGCCGCGAAGGAGCTCTGCAACGCTGCCCTTCAGGGCGACCACTCGGCCAATCTGCGCCACGAGGCTGAGCGATTCGGCCGGTTGTTCGGCGGCGCGGACACGAAGGAAGGGCTCGTCGCATTCCTCGAGAAGCGCCCTCCCCGTTTCGGGGAGACGAGCACGCCGGCGGCCTCGTAGCCACCGCCAGCGCATCGGGCGGCGAGACGCCGCCGGGAACGGGCTGTAATTGCCGACGGTGCATTAGTCGCAGGCGACCGCGGCCGGCGTGAGCGGCGGCTCCTCGCACTCCGCGTTGACGTAGCCCGAGCGGAACGGCTTCGCCTCGCCCGTCGCCTCGTCGTAGGTGTGCCGCAGGATGCAGCCGGTGTCGCTCGCGAGCAGGTGGATGGAGACCGACGTCACCTCCGACGTCGTCCTGACCCGGTGGACGTCGTCCCTCGGCGGGAGCAGCCGGTAGAGGTCGCCGGGCTCCAGCGGGCGCTGCCGCACGAGCTCGAGCCCGTCCGGGGCGGGCCGGTAAAACTCCTCGTCCTGGTTGCCGCGATAGAGCCCGATCAGGCCCCAGGCGAGATGGTCGTGAACCGGGGTCATCGATCCCGGAGGTACGACGAGGCTGAACAGGGAGAGCGAGCGGTCGGCGGCACGAAAGAGCAGCCACTGTCCGATCCCGCCGCCCATGCCGCTGACGGGCGCGTCGACCTGGTAGGCCGCCGGAAGCCAGTCGCGGCGGGTCATCAGGCCGGTGAACAGCGGCTCGATCGCCTCGCAGGCCTCGACCGGCGTACCGGCGGTCGCGATCCGGGCGCGAACGTCTGCGACGAACCCGCGCAGGAACGGCGTGTCGAGCAGGTATTCGTCCGCGTCGAGGTTCGGCAGTGAGTGGTCGTGGTGAAGGTCGCACATCTCGTCTCCCCTCTCGTCGTCGCCCCGAGCGCTCGGGGCCGGGCTGGTCGACGACATCTTCGCAGCGGCGTCTCCGAACGTTCAACCTGAAACTCGCGTGCCGAGACGCCGTGCGGCCTCCAGCCACCGTCGTTTCGGATCGAACGTTGCGAGAGGCCGCACTAGACTCGTCGCGGTGGGGGCACTGCTCGGCATCGACGTCGGCGGGACATTCACTGACGCCGTGCTGGTCGAGGATGGACGCGTCTCGACGGTCAAGGTGCCGACGGCGGCGCATCAGGAGGAGTCGGTGCTTGCAGCCGCCCGGGCCCTCGGTGCGACGGCCGTCGAACGGTTCACCCACGGGACGACGGTGGCGACGAACGCACTGCTCGAGCGCAAGGGCGCCCGGACGGCCTTCGTCACGACGGCCGGCTTCGAGCACTTGCTCCATCTCCGCCGCCAGACGCGGGCGGAGCTCTACCGCCCTTGCGCTCCGCAGCCGGAGCCGCTGGTCCCGCTCGAGCGCTGCTACGGGGTGACCGAGCGGATCGACCCCGAGGGCGTCGTCGTTCCACTCGACCTGGGCTCCGTGCCGGCGGTCGACGCGGACGCGATCGCGGTCTGCCTACTCTTCTCCTTCCGCGACGAGAGCCACGAGCGCGCCGTCACCGAGGAGCTGCGCAGGCGGCATCCGGAGGCTCATGTGGTCGCCTCGCACGAAGTCGCAGCCGAGTTCCGCGAGTTCGAGCGAGCCTCGACAACCGCCGCCGACGCCTACCTCGGACCGCTCACCGCCCGCTACCTCCGCTCGCTCGGGAACGATTGCCGGGCGGCCGGCCTCCCGGAGCCGCTCGTGATGCGGTCGTCGGGGGGCGTGGTGACCCTCGATGAGGCGGCGGCGCACGCTGCCCTGATCCTCGCTTCGGGCCCCGCGGGCGGAGCCGTGGGTGCAGCGAGGATCGCTGCGCTGGCCGGGGTCGACAACGCGATCTCGTTCGACATGGGCGGCACCTCGACCGACGTCTGCCTGATCGCCGGCGGCAAGGTCGACCGCTCGCACGAGCGATCGGTCGGAGGGCTGCCGGTGCGCCTGCCGATGGTCGACCTCCACACGGTCGGCGCCGGGGGCGGCTCGCTCGCCCGGCTCGATCGCGGCGGGGCGCTCAGGGTCGGCCCGCAGAGCGCCGGCGCCGATCCCGGCCCCGCCTGCTACGGGCGCGGCGGCACGCAGCCGACGGTGACGGATGCGAACCTGCTGCTCGGGCGCCTTCCGGAGCAGCTCGCGGGCGGGCTGGTGCTCGACCGCGCCGCCGCCGAGCGCGCACTCGACGGCATCGACCCGGCGGCGGTGATCGACGTCGTCAACGCCGAGATGCTGCGTGCGGTGCGCGTCGTTTCGGTCGAGCGCGGCCACGATCCGCGCGACTTCGCCCTCGTCGCATTCGGCGGAGCCGGGCCGCTCCACGCCTGCGCGCTCGCCGAGGAGCTCGGAGTGGAGAAGGTGCTCGTCCCGGAGCTCGCGGGGGTGCTCTCCGCGCTCGGGCTCGTTGCCGGCGAGGAGCGCCGCGACCACGTCCGCTCGGTGCTCGCCCCGCTTGCCGAGGCCGGAGAGCTGCCTGCCGAGGGCGAGGTCGACCTTCGCTACCGCGGTCAGTCGTTCGAGCTGGCCGTGCCGCTCGGCCTCGACCTCGCCGAGCGATTCCACGCGGCCCATGACGACCGGTACGGCTACGCCGACCGCAACCGGCCGATCGAGCTCGTGGCCGTGCGCACGGCCGAGGTCCGCCCGGGCCCGCGACTCGATCTCGAGCGGCACGGATCGCACGACGCAGCCGGGCCCTCGGTCGTCGAACTGCCGGGCGCGACCTGCTGGGTGCCGGCCGGCTGGCACGGCCACACCGACCGGTACGGCACGCTGATCCTGGAGCAGGCGTGAACATCGAGCTGCAGGTGCTGGGCAGCGCCCTCCGGGCGGTGGCGGAGGAGATGGGAGCGGCGCTCGTCCGCGCCGCGTTCTCGCCGAACATCAAGGAGCGGCGCGACTGCTCGACCGCGCTGTTCGACGAGCGGGGGCGGATGATCGCCCAGGCCGAGCAGATCCCGATCCACCTCGGAGCGATGCCGGAGTCCGTCGCAGCGGTGCTGGCACGCGAGCCGAAGCGCGAGTCGATCTACATCCTCAACGACCCGTTCGCGGGCGGTTCGCATCTTCCCGACATCACGCTCGTGTCGCGCACGCCGGTCGGCTTCGCGGTCAGCCGAGCCCATCACGCAGACATCGGCGGCATGGAGCCGGCCGGGATGCCCGCGCTCTCCCGCGAGATCTACCAGGAGGGCCTCGTCCTCCCACCGGTCGAGCTGACCGACGACATCGTCCGGGTCTTCCTCGCGAACGCACGGAATCCCGACGAGAGGCTGGGCGACCTCCGAGCCCAGATCGCCGCACACCGTCTCGCCGAGCGGCGGCTCACGGAGCTGGTCGCCCGCCGCAGCCCGGACCTGGTGCGGGCCGCGATGGACGAGCTGTACGCGTACTCGGAACGGCTGGTCAGGGACGCGATCGCGCTGCTGCCGGACGGGCGCCACGAGGCGGTAGACGTGCTCGAGGGCCTCGACGGAGAGCTCGAGCTGCGGGTGGCGGTCACGATCGACGGCGACGGGATCGAGATCGATTTCGCGGGGACGGCGCCCCAGCACGAAGGCAATCTCAACTGCCCGATCTCGGTGACGCGATCTGCGTGCTACTTCGTCGTCCGCTGCCTCACCGACCCCGATGTGCCGGCCTCCGGCGGCGCGTTCGCTCCGGTCACCGTCCTGGCACCGGCCGGCTGCCTCGTGAACGCGGTCGCCCCGGCGGCGGTCGTGGCGGGGAACGTCGAGACGTCCGGCCGGATCGTCGACGTCGTCTTCGCCGCCTTCGCCGGGGGGGTGGACGTTCCGGCACAGGGCCAGGGGACGGTCAACAACATGGCGTTCGGGAACCGGGGCTTCACCTACTACGAGACGGTCGGGGGCGGCCAGGGCGCCTGCCGCGATGCCGACGGCCCCTCGGCGATCCACGTCGCGATCTCGAACACGCTCAACACGCCGGTCGAGGCGCTCGAGCTCGCCTACCCGCTGCGGATCGAGCGGTACGCGCTCAGGGAGGGCTCCGGCGGGGCCGGCAGGCGGCGCGGCGGCGACGGGATCGTCCGCTCGGTCCGGGTGCTCGAGGACTGCCGCTGCTCGCTGCTGACGGAGCGCCGGGCGCGGGCTCCGCAGGGGGCGGCCGGCGGAGCCCCGGGCCTTCCCGGCCGGAACCTCCGGAACGGCGAGGAGCTGCCCGCCAAGGTCACGCTCGCCCTCGCGGCCGGTGACGTGATCACGGTCGAGACGCCCGGAGGCGGCGGGTACGGTCCGCCGGAGGGGGACGGCGGCGACGGCTGACGACGGCCGCACGGCGCCGACGCCGCCCGGATGCCCGAGCCGCGCTCCGGACGTCGGCTGCGGGAACCTCGCGACCTCGGTACGGGATTCCCCGATTGCAGGATCGCCGGAACGCGCGTATCCTGCATTGCGTCAGCCGAGGGAGTGAGGTAGTCGTGGCTGTGCAGTCCGCGCAGAAGCTCCGCAAGATGCGTCGTGACCCGCCCGCGGATCGTTCGCGAGAGAGCCTCCGCCGCGCCAGGGTGCTCGTGTTCGACGCGGTGGCACGATGCTGCAAGGAGGGCCGTTCGACCGTGATCACGGGCCCAGAGTTGAACCCAGCCGAGGTTCAGCTCGCCTTCGACGAATTCCGCGACAAGCACCACCTCATGAGCGTCGAGGCCAGCCTGGATCGGCGAGGCAACGGCGACCTGGTGGCGATCTTCGACCCGCGCCCGGGTCGCTCGAACGAGCCAGACTGACAGAAGCTGCGGCTTGAGTTGCGGCCTCCGGAAATGTGATTATCGCGGGGCCGGCAACAGACAGCCCGCGTCCATTTGCAGGATGGTGCCGAGACCCGGCCCGTCCGATAGTGCGGTAGATGGGCGGCATCCGCACAACCCCTGGCCGGATTCTTGACCGCCGCCGCCACCGCCGAGAGCCGCGGCCGAGAGCCGACCTGCCGGAAGCCGACCGGAAAACCGGCCGGAGCGTGGATCCGGCCGCTCTCCCCGAGCTGTACGACGCCGGAATGCGCTATCGCGCCTTTGTCGAGCTCTTGCCGATGGCGACCTACGTCGAGCAACTCGGCGAAGCGAGCGCGGCGTACATCAGCGGCCAGATCTTCGACCTCGTCGGCTACACCCCGGCGGAATGGACCGCCGACAAGGACTTCTTCGGCCGTGTTCTCCACCCCGACGACCGCGACGACGTGCTCGCTGCCTTCGCCGAGTTGCACAAGACCGGCGATCCAGTCGAGCGCGAGTACCGGCTACTGGCTCGCGACGGGCGGACCGTGTGGATCCACGATGCGGCCGTCGGCGTGCGGGACGACGCAGGACATCTGCGGTACGCGCAGGGCTACATGACCGACATCAGCGAGCGCAAGCGGAACGAGGCCGCTCTGCGCGAGGTCGACGCGCGGCTACGCGAGCAGATCGAGCGAGTCGAGTATCAGGCGCTCCACGACTCGCTCACCGGCCTGCCGAACCGGTCGCTCTTCGCCGACCGGGCCGAGCAGGCGATTCGAGACGCGTCGCGTAACGGCACCGGGCTCGCAGTGATGATGCTGGATCTCGACCGCTTCAAGGAGGTCAACGACACCCTCGGGCATTCGGCCGGCGACCAGCTCCTCGTCGACGTCGGAACCAGGGCGAGCGCCGCGTTGCGAGAGGTGGACACCGTCGCGCGCTTCGGCGGAGACGAGTTTGCGATTCTCGCGCCGGGCCTGGCCGATCCGAAAAGCGCATGCGCGCTCGCCGAGAAGCTCCGACTCGCGGTCGGCACCTCACTGCTGGTCGGCGATCTCGAGCTCAAGATCGAGGCAAGCGTCGGGATCGCGCTCTACCCCGAGCACGGAGCCGACGGCGAGACGCTTGTCCGTCGCGCCGACGCGGCGATGTACGTCGGCAAGACAACGCACAGCCCGGTCGTCTACAAGGACGGATACGACGGCGCCGTGATCGCACGGCTCGAGCTCCTCTCCGAGCTGCGGAAGGCTCTCGGCGACGGCGAGCTCGTCGTTGACTTCCAACCGCAGACCGACGTGGCGACCGGGCGCGTGAGGAGGGTCGAAGCGCTCGTGCGCTGGCAGCACCCGAAGCACGGCCTGCTCTCCCCCGATCAGTTCCTCCCACTGGCAGAGGAGAGCGGGTTGATCCGCTCGCTGACGCGGCATGTCCTCGACGCGGCGCTTCGCCGGTGCAGCGAGTGGCGCGCGCAAGGCCTCGACCTGTCCGTCTCCGTGAACATCACCGGCAGCGAGCTCGCCGACTCCGAATTTCCCGACGAGGTCGCCGGCCTCCTGGCGAAATGGGACGTCGATCCCGCCAACCTCACGCTCGAGATCACGGAGCAGGCGATCATGGTCGACTCCCCCGAGCGGAGAGCCGTCCTCGGCCGCCTCCGCGGGCTCGGCATCGATCTCGCAATGGACGAGTTCGGCAGCGCACTCGCATCCCTCGCCCACCTTCGGAGCCTCCCGATCAGCTTGCTCAAGATCGACAAGTCATTCGTCCACGGAATGGTCGAGGGCGGCACAGCCGACCTCGTCAAGGCCGCGATCGAGCTCGGGCACAGTCTCGGCCTCCAGGTCATCGCCGACGGAGTGGAGTCGGGCGAGGCGACGCGGCAGCTCGAAGCCCTCGGTTGCGACCTGCTCCAGGGGCCCCATGTCGGGCACCCCGAGCGGGACATCGCCGGCCTGGCGTCCGGCGACCGGATCGACCGGATCCGGCCGGTGCCACTCCGGTCGCTCTAGGCCGTCTTCGAGACCGGGTTCGAGGTCGGCCCGACGGGCCCGTCAGAAGCCGTCCACGCCAACGCTCGCGATGTCGATCACGGCCCCGCGGCGCACCTCCTCGTCCCGGACGATCCGGCTGAAGCCGAGCGCCTTCTTGATCCGGTCGGGTGCCAGGGCGCGCGCGATTGCGACGCCGGCGATGTACATCGCCCCGCCGAGCGCCCACGCCTCGAGCGGGGGGACCCCCCAGAGACGGTTCGGGTTCTCACCGGGAAAGATTCCGCTCGCCCAGGCGCCGAAGAAGGCCGCCCCGCAGAGCGCGACCAGGGCCGGCCAGTTGAACCACGCGGTCTCGGACCAGGCCGGGATCTTCATCAGCGGCCGCGAGATCCCGAACAGGCGTGGAAGCACGAAGTGGTCGATGGCCATGATCACGGTCGCAGTCGGGACCGTGATCGCCAGGAAGGCGCCGACCTTGAAGAAGCCGTTCGTGACCTGGTAGTTCACCAGCCAGCCGGCCAGCGCCGCTCCGGCGGCGAGGATCAGGCACGTGTACGGGCGGCGCCAGCGGGACCAGCCGCCGATGATGTTCTGGCCGCCGTTGATCGCCTCGTAGTAGTTGCCGTCGTTAAGCGCGTACTGACTGATCGTGCCGAGGAGGAACGCGAGCCACAGGGCTCCGAACAGCGAGTACCCGGTCGACGTGCGAACGACCGGCCCGAAGTCCGCCGTGTGTGCGAGGTCGGCCATCATCCAGCCGCCGACCGTGAAGAGCAGAAACCCGAAGACGAGCGCGAACCCGTACGCGGGGAGAGGCCACCAGAAGCGCGGCCGGCCGTAGCGGAAGATGTCCGGCTCGTTGCCCCACGTCGCAAAACCGATCACCACGGCGATCCCGGAGAGGAAGGAGAGCCCGCCGCCGCGTCCGGCCGGATGGTCGCCGAGAATGGCGGAGTCGGTCGTCAGGACCTTGATCACGAGGTAGAGGATCCAGGCGACGACCAGGGGCGTCACGAGGTAACGGGCGAAGACGGTGATCCCGGTGACCCCGAACAGGTTGTTCACAACCATCAGGCCGGCGAAGACGATCGTCAGCAGCTCGAGGTGCCCCCAGCCGTAGAGACCGGACCAGATCTGGACCATCAGCCCGGCCTGGAAGCCGATCCAGCCCGTCGCGCCGACGATGATGAAGAGTGAGACGAGCCACGAGCCCGACACGCCGAAGATCGACCGTGTCAGGAGGGCGTGCGTCTGGCCGGTGCGAGACCCGAGATAGGCGCCGAACATCGCGTACGCGACGTAGATGCCGATGCCGATGCCGGTGATCGCGGCGGTCGTGCCGAGGTCGTTGCCGCCCGCGTAGAGCTCCGTCCCGACGAAGAGGAACCCGAACCCTGTCGCGAACGACGTCCAGAGCGCCGCGAAGTGCCACAGCGGTCGGCGCCGGTCGAGCGGAACGAGTCCGGTGTCGCTCGTCGAGTAGTCGTGGCGGATCGACTCCTGGAGCACCTTGCGCTCGAACGCGAGGTCGACCCCGAGCTCCGTGACGCTGCGGACGACCTCCTCCGGAGGGCGGTGGTGGAACTCGCCGGGGCCGTTCGGCCCAGAAGGACGGCTCGACACCGCAGTCATGCTCCTCTCGTGGCGATCGCAGGGCGCATCGAGCCGGACGCACCACGCCGACCGAGTGTACGAGCGCCGTCCGTGGATTGCAACGCAACGGGTACGTTGCGCGCATCGGCACGCCGCTCTTCCCTGCGCTCTCCGACCCGGGCGACGCCGACGCGATCATCTTTCCCGACGGCGCTCTCAGCTACCGCTCGCTCGCGGGCGCGGCTGCGGAGCTCGCAGACCGTCTTCAGCGCGCCCGGCGCGTGGCCGTCTGGGCGGAGGCCCGCCGCGAGACAGTCGTCGCCGTCGTCGCCGGGCTGGCTGCGGGCACGGCGGTCGTCCCGCTCAACCCTCGGGCCGGCCCGCGCGAGCTCGGACACATCATCGCCGACAGCAGGCCCAGCCTCGTGCTCGCGGCCCGGGGCACGAGCCTGCCCGGGGTGTTCGCGGGAATCGAGCGCGTCGACGTCGAGATCGACGGAGTAGGCCGGTTGCACGACGCCCTCGAGCCCGAGCAGACCGCGATCGTCCTCTACACCTCGGGCACGACGGGGCGTCCGAAAGGCGCGGAGATCCCCCGCCGGGCGATCGAGTCGAACCTCGACGCCCTCTCACGGGCATGGACGTGGACGGCGGCCGACCGACTCGCGCACGCCTTGCCGCTGTTCCACGTTCACGGCCTCGTGCTCGGGATCCTCGGACCGCTCCGCCTGGGTGGCAGCGTCGAGCATGTCGGCCCCTTCTCGCCCGAGACGCTCGCCGCCGCGCTGGAACGAGGCGCGACGATGGCGTTCCTGGTGCCGACGATGGCCCGCAGGATCGCGGTCGAGGCCGGGCACGACGAGCGAGTCGCACGGGCGTTCTCCGCTGCGCGGCTGCTGGTGTCGGGCTCGGCCGCCCTGGCGCCGTCCGACCACCGGCGAATCGAAGAGCTCACCGGCAAGCGCATCGTCCAGCGTTACGGAATGACCGAGACGCTGATCAACACCTCCCTGCCGCTCGACTTCGACGGCTCTCCGGGGTACGTCGGGCCTCCCCTGCCCGGGGTCGAGCTCCGACTCGTCGACGACGACGGGACGCCGATGAGCGCGGCGGACGACGAGATGATCGGCGAGATCCAGGTTCGCGGGCCGAACCTCTTCTCCGGCTACCTGAACGACGAGGCGGCGACCCGCGAGGCCTTCGACGGCACCTGGTTCCGGACGGGCGATCTCGCCACCCGTGCCCCGAACGGCTCCTTCCGGATCGTCGGCCGCCGTTCGACCGACCTGATCAAGAGCGGCGGCTTCAAGATCGGCGCCGGCGAGATCGAGGCGGCGCTGCTCGAGCACCCCGCCGTCGAGGAGGCCGCGGTCGCCGGCCGGGCAGACGACGATCTCGGCGAGCGGGTGGCGGTGTGGATCGTCTGCACGGACGGCATGACGACCTCCGCCGAGGAGCTCACGGCACACGTCGCCTCGTCTCTGGCGCCGCACAAGCGCCCGCGGGAGGTCCACTTCGTCGATTCGCTCCCGCGCAACGCGATGGGGAAGGTCGTCAAGGGCGACCTCTCCTGACGCGCAGGGCCGCCGGGACGGGGCGGCCGGGGCGACGGCACGGCTTCTCAGCCTGGATCCACCGAAATGCGTGATCGCGGGGCGTTCGGCTGGGCCGCCGAGACGGGGCGCGGTGGGGACGGGCGGGCCGGGGCCCGACCGTTCACGCCGTGACCCGGAGCGCACCGGCCGGGTGCAGGCCCTGTCCGGGGCCGGAACTCGGACGGAGAGCGGCCCGGCGGGTCCAGACGGGCGCACCGCCCGCGCAGATCGGTTGCGGTAGGGACGGCCGTTGCTGACCGCCCCCCGCGCAGATCCCAGCGTGCGGGACTACCGCACTGGGCTCCTGCCTTGGGTGATGGCGGCGAATCGCTGTTCGGGCCAGGGGTGCAGGATCCGCGGTTGAGGTAGCCATTGGTCAGCGAGGCGCCCCATCCGTTTCCAGGTCAACCGGTGGAGCTGGCTGCGCCGCCGAAGCGTCTTGAGCCAGTGCCGGATGATCCCTTTGCGGAAGGCGGCGAGCGCCTCGATGTTGTCGGGCACCGCGTAGTAGTTGTAGTGCCCGTGCAGGACGCGGGCGAGCCAGCGACCCTGCTCTGGGATGGGCAGATGCATCCGCTTTGCCATCTCGCGTTTGACCGCGAGTAGTTTGCGACGCATCCGCTTTGAGTCGGTGTGCCGTGTGAGCTTGAACCGTCCGGACTTCCGCGTCTTCCCGCAGATGTGCGTGAAGCCGAGAAACCGGAACGTCTCAGGCTTGCCGAGCCCACGCGCTGCACGATCTCGGGCGGCGTGCCGTCCGAACTCGATCAGCCGTGTCTTCTCGGCGTTCAGCTCCAAACCGAATTTCGAGAGCCTGTCCCGAAGCTCGATCGAGAACCGCTCGGCGTCCTCCCGATGCTCAAACCCCACCACGAAGTCATCAGCGAAGCGCACGATCACAACGTCACCGTGCGCGTTCCGAGTCCTCCACTGGTGAGCCCACAGATCAAGGACGTAGTGCGCGTAGACGTTCGCGAGCAGCGGAGAAACCGATGCTCCTTGCGGAACGCCCTCCTCGAACGCCGTCCAGGACCCATTCTCAATGACCCCCGCGGCCAGCCACTTCTGAATCAGCCGCAGGACCCTCTTATCCGCGATCCGGTGCTCCAAGAACTTCATCAGCCATTGATGGTCGAGGCTAGAGAAGTAATCGCTGAAATCAGCGTCAAGCACCCAGTTCACCTTCTTCCCGACGATCCCGGCAGCGAACGCATCCAACGCGTGATGCGGGCTGCGCCCCGGCCGGAACCCGTAGGAGAAACCGAGAAAGTCCGTCTCATAGATCGCGTTCAGCACCTCGACCAGCGCCCGCTGAAGGATCTTGTCCTCCAACGCGGCAACTCCGAGCGGCCGCTGCCGCCCGTCCGGTTTCGGGATGAACACCCTCCGCGACGGTCTTGCCCGGTACGCGCCCCTGTGAACTCGAGCGTGAAGATCCCGAAGGTTCTCCTCGAGATCCACGCCGTAGTCCTCCCACGTCACACCGTCCACCCCCGGCGCGGCCTTGGGCCTCAGCGCCCGATACGCCGCCCGCAGACGATCGACGTCAACGTGATGCAGGAGCGCGGTGAACCGCGCTTCCTTGTCCGTTACTGCCACTCTGCGCACACGACCAAGCTCGCTCGGCGCGCCTTGCCCGGCACTGAGTCCGGAGCGCGTTTCGCTGGCCGTGTTCCCCTTGGCCGGCCCGCTTCCCTCCACCGCTTCCGCCGCCCCACCTTGGGCGTTGTTCAGCAGCTTCTCAGGTACTACCAGACCGTCCGACTTCTCACGATCGTGCATCACGGGATTACGGCCTTGGCCTTCCCCGCACGACCCGCCCCTCCATCACGACAGGCGGGTGATCGTGAGATCTCCCGGTTCTCAGCATGAAGAGATCACGCGCATGCTCGGGTTCTTCGACCCCGCGGGGTCCGCCGACGGCTCGCGAAAACGCCGCCAACGATGTTGCCTTCCGCTGATCCACAGCACGTCGGCACCCCGGTGTTGCCTATTTCGAGGCTGCATAACCGGCCTGCGCGCACCCCGCGTCCAACGCTTCGCTGCGCCCTCACGGGTCGCCAACGCATGGTCGGGGCCATCGCGATTCGCTAGATCTTCGATGTAGGACTCTTCCATTCCCTTCTTTCATGCCGGTTGTCCGGCGCTTTCGTGGATCCAGGCTCAGCCCAGGTCGATCCGGTCCGCGCGAAGCAGGTCGTATCGCCCCGCCTGCTCTGCGGCGAGAAACGACTCCATCGTCTCCCTCATCGTCTCGCCGTCGTAGGCCCAGATCTCGGGATGGACGAGCAGATGGAGCCAGTCGAGCTCGCCGCCCGCGAGCTCCCGGTGCGGGCATCGACCGGGCCGATCGCGATAGCCCCAGTTCTGGTTGGAGTCCGACCGGAAGTGCGACGGGTCCGACCACGACGCGCTCATCACGTTGACCACGCCTTCGATCGGCGTCCTCAGGTACTCGAGGTCGGGGTTGTGCCAGGCGACGATCGGCTCGAACCGGTCGTCCAGATCGATGTTGGGCCAGACGGCGTGGTGGGCGATTCGTCCACCGAGCTCCCTGAGCCTGGCGAGCGCCCGCTCGCCCTCGCTCGAGGCGAGGTTGTAGAAGACTGACCGCGTCATCAAGCACCAGGTCGACCAGACCCCCGCCTCCGCCTCGATCTCCGCCATCCGGACCGCCGCCTCGAGCGACAGGTCGACATCGTGGCGGAGGACCAGGTCGCCGGGCTCCGGCAGCCGGTCGAAGCCGGCAAACCGGTAGCCGCCGGTCTTCGCCGCCTCGAGCAGCACGCGGTAGTGCTCGAGCGAGAACGGGCACCCCCCCTCGTCGGGAACCGGTACAGCCGGGTGCACTAGTGCGGCGTCTCGCAACGTTTCACCTGAAGCTCGCCTCCCGCGATGCCGCACTCACCGGCCGCTCCGAGGCCGGGATGATCGGTCGCAAGTGCGGCCTCCAGCCACGGACGTTCCGGGTCGAACGTCACGACAGGCCGCACTAGTGCACCCGTCCGCAATTACGGCCCGCTCCCGGCGGCGTCTCGCCGCCCGTGGCTGCGTCCTCAGTCGCCCCGATAGCTACAGCTATCGGGGCTCCCTGCGTCCTTGCCACGAACGCCGAGCCACTCACCGGATACCAGACCGAACTTACGGACGGATGCACTAGGTGCCCTCCACCTCGATCTCGACCAGGCCGGCGGCCGCGTCGGCTCGCTCCAGCGCCTGCTCCCGCGTGTCACCGACAGCGATCACCCAGCCCCGCCGGTCGGAGATGACCATCACCGGCCGGATGGTCTCACCCGGCTCCGCGTACACCGCCGCCTCGACGACTCCGGGTGCGGCGAGCACGTGCTCGAGCGAGCCGACCCGGGTCACCCGCCCGGCGGTGAGCGGGCCCGGCTCGGCGGTCAGGAAGCGAACCGCGACCGGCCGATCGAAGCGCGCCTCCACCAGCTCGTCCGGCAGCTCTTCACCGAGGGCGATGCGAAGCTGGATCTCGAGCAGGTCGATGCCGCGGGCATGGAGGACGTGCTCCGCCATCAGCCCGCCGATCCGGGCGGCGCATTCCACGACCACGATGCGGCCGTCAGGGGCTGCGATCAGCTGCGGGAACCCGATCCCCGTCTCGAGCCCGAGCGCCCGCACCGCGTCCGCCGCGACGCGCTCGGCCTCGGCGAGCCGACTTCCTTCCACACTCGGCGGGTAGAGGTGGATCCAGCTGACCCCGAAGCTCGCGCCCTCGGGGCGCAGGCGATCGCACAGGGTCACGGAGAGCACCTCGCCGTTGCGGACGATCACGATCCCGTTCATCTCGGTCCCCTCGATGAACTCCTCGAGCAGCGCGTCGCCCGTCGGCGAGACGGCGAGCGCCTCCGGGAGCCGCGCCACCACGTCCTCGACCGACTCGACGCGGGAGACGCCGTACTGGCCGCTGGAGTCGACCGGCTTCACGACGGCCGGGAACCCGACGCTCGCCGCCGCCCCGGCCACATCCGCGGCGACTCGGAGGGGCGTGAAGCGAGGCTGCGGCACGCCGGCCTCTTCGAGCCGGCGCCGCATCGCGTGCTTGTTCGTCATCGCATGCGCCGTCTCGACGCCGATCCCGTACACGCCGAGCGCCTCGGCGAGCCGCGCGATGATCGGCACCGCCCGCTCTGCCTGGACCGTGGTGACACCGTCGATCTCGAGGTCGCGCACCGCCGCCTCGAGCTTGTCCGGGTCGGCGAAGTCGACCACGCAGGCGGCGTCCGCCTCCGCGAACCCGGGAGCATCCGGATTGCGATCGGCCGCGATGACCCGCAGCCCGAGCGCCTTCGCCCGGCGGATCACGGCGCGCTGGTACCGCCCGGCGCCGACGATCAGGATCGTCTTCACGGCATCAGACGGCATTCGGTGTCGCTTCCCTCTTCACCTCGTCCTTCCCGGCCATTGCCCTGGGCATTGGATCACGAAGACGAAGGAGTCGTCTGCCGAACGCGCGCGGCGCTCACGGCCGCCGGCTCGTGGACGTCGCGGCGCTATGGGGCCAACTGGGTGACGAGTTCGTCCCGCAGCCCCTGCTCGCCGGTCGGCTTCTCGAAGATCAGCTTGCCGAGCTTCAGCACGGCGACCCGATCGGCGATCCCCAGGCTCAGATCGAGGTTCTGCTCGACCATCAGGATGGTGCAGCCGTGGCGCTCGCGCAGGCCCTTGAGGGCGACCCCGACCGCCGAGACGACACCCGGGCCGAGACCGTCGCTGACCTCGTCGAGCACGAGCACGTCGGGCATCGCGACCAGCGCCTTGACGAGCGTGAGCATCTTCTGCTCGCCGCCGCTGAGCGTGCCGGCGCGCTGGCGCAGGCGCTGGGCGAGCACGGGGAAGTACCCGAGCATCTCCTCGCGGATCGCAGGGGGGCACTTCCGTCCCCGGCCGACCGTGAGGTTGTCGTCGACCGAGAGCTCGCCGAACAGCGACTGCTCCTGTGCGGCGTAGGAGACTCCGCGCCGCGCGATGCGGTACGTCGACCAGCCGGTGATGTTCTGCCCGGCGAGGGTGACGTGCCCGTGGGAGGGCTTCAGGTACCCCATCACCGCCTTGAGCAGGGTCGACTTGCCCATCCCGTTCCGGCCGACGACGGCGAGCGCACCGTGCTCCGGCACCTCCAGGCTGACTCCGTCCACGATCACCGCGGAGCCGTATCCGGCGCGCAGGTCGCCGATCTCGAGCCTCATGTGACGGCCGTCCCGACGTACGCCTCGCGGACGACGGCCGAGGCCGAGACCTCGGCGGGCGTGCCGGATTCCACGACCTTCCCCCCATGCAGGACGATGACGCGATCGGCGACCCGGGCAACGAAGTCGAGGTCGTGCTCGATCAGGACGATGGTCATCCCGGCCCCGACGAGACGGCGGAAGACGTCGCCGATCACGTGCCGCTCGTTGCTCGTCAGCCCGGCCGTCGGCTCGTCGAGCAGGAGCAGCTCCGGCCGCACCGACACCGCGGCCGCCAGCTCCAGGCCTTGCTTCAGCCCGTGTGCGAGCGCCGGCGAAAGCTCGTCCTCCCTGCCCGCGAGCGCGGTCGCCTCGACGATCTCGAGCACCGACCTGCCGACCGCGACCTCCTTCGTCCGCCGCCACAACGACGGGATTCGCCCCTTCCGCGAGGCGAGCAGGATTGTCTCCGCAACGGTCAGGCTGTCGAAGAGGTGCGGGATCTGGAACTTGCGGGCGACCCCGGAGCGGGCGATCCGATGGATCGGCTTTCCCTTCCGGCGCACCTCGCCGTGGTGCACGAAGTAGGCGATCGAGCCGGGGGCGGTCAGCTTGCCGTCCGTGAGCACGTTCAGGAGCGTCGACTTCCCGGCGCCGTTCGGGCCGACGATGCAGAGGAGCTCGCCTGCCCGGATCTCGAAGTCGACTCCGCGGAGGACATCGAGCGCGCCGTAGGAGAACTGCACCTCGGAGACGACGGCGATCGGCTCGCCGGCCGGTCGCAGGTCGGGCCGGGACGGCGGCGAGGGCACGAGTGTGCGGCCGGCTCCGGGCCGCCGCCGTCTGAAGACGAGCGCCCGGACCCGGCGGACGGCAGGGGGCAGGACGCCGTCCGGGACGAACACGACGACCGAGACGAAGAGCAGGCCGAGGAAGAGCGACCACTCGGTCGGGTAGGACGCGCTCAGCTTGGAGGTGATGAAGCTGAGGCCGATCGCTCCGATCACCGGCCCGACGATCGTGGCGCGCCCGCCGACGGCGACCCAGATCAGGATCTGGGTGGAGAACAGGAAGCCGAACAGCGGCGCCGAGACGAAGCCGACGATCATCGCGTAGAGGCCCCCGGCACCCGCGGCCAGGGCCGCGCCGAGGACGAAGATCCCCATCTTCACGGCCTCGACGTTGGTGCCGAAGAAGCGGACCCGCCGCTCGTTGTCGCGGATCGCCCGCAGCACGAGGCCGAAGTCGCTGCGCACGAGGACGAGCGCCCCGGCCGTCACGAGCGCGAGCAGCACCGCCGAGATGAAGTACCAGGTCGTCCCGGAGAATTTCCGGTAGGCGAACCCGAAGAGGCCGTTGTCGCCGCCGGTCCAGCTGCTCGTCTGCCCGTAGATGGTCGCGGCGACGACGGTCAGCGCAAGCGTCACGATCGCGATGTAGAACGGGTCGGCCTCACCCTGGGAGAACGAGAGCAGGGCAACCAGGGTCGCGACCGCGGCGGCGACCGCGATGCCGATCCCGATCCCGGCGAGATGGCGCCCGAGCCCGCCGTAGTTGCCGAGCACGAGGCCGCTCGGGTCGAGCTTCGTCGTCATCATCCCGACCGAGAGCGCCCCGGTGCCGAACCAGAGCGCGTGGCCCAGGTCGGGGACGCCCGTATACCCCCAGACGAGGTCGAGGCTGAGTGCGACGATGCCGTAGAGCAGCGACTGGGTGAGCAGGCTCAGGTAGTAGGTGTCGAGCAGCTGCGGCATCGCCAGCGTCGCGGCGACGAGCAGCACAGCCCCGGCCGCCCAGCCGGCCCGGCGCCCGCTCACGCCCGCCTGAAGACGAGCCCCTGCGGGCGGAAGCGCAGGATGACCACGGCGACGCCGATCACGACGGCGTTCGCCCAGATCCCGTTGGCGTACCGGGCGAACAGGGTCTGGGTCGACGCGAGCAGCACACAGGACAACACCAGGCCGGGCAGCGTCCTACCCGAGAGCAGCACGGCGAGGAAGCCGGACGCGACGAGCGTCGTGCCGAAATTCGGATCGACCCCCTGGATCGGGCCGAGCACGCCGCCGGCGAAGCCGGCCAGCGCCGCGCCCGCGATGAACGTCAACTGCCGTACGCGAACCGTGTTGATCCCGTGGCTTCGCGCCAGCGGCTCGTTCGTCATCACCGAGCGAATCGTCAGCCCGACCGTGCTGAAGCGGACGATCACACCGAGGGCGATCAGCAGGCCGACAGCGAGCACGACCAGCAGGAGCCGGTAGGTCGAATACGCGGTCCCGAGCACGGTCGTCGCAGAGATCGTCGGCAGATCGACGAACCGCTGCTGCGCGCCGTAGATCTCGACGATCCCCTGGATCACGACCAGCGAGATGCCCCACGTGGCGAGGATCGTGTCGAGCGGGCGGGCATAGAGCCGCCTGATCACGACGAACTCGATCACCGCCCCGACGACGCCGGTGGCGAGGGCCGCAAGCACGATGCTGGGCCAGAACGGGACGCCGTGACCCCGGAAGCTCACCTCCGCGTAGACGCCGATCGCCATCAGCCCGGTGTGAGCCAGGTTGATCACGTGGAGCAGGCCGAAGATGAGGAAGAGGCCCGAGACGACGAGCACCAGCGTCGCGATCGCGACGAGCAGGTCCAGCGTCAAGCTCACGGGCCTCTTCCCTCAGATCGTGGTCATTCCAGACTGTTCCGAATCGGCAGCGGCTAGCAGGTCGGGTTGGCCGGAATCGGCGTGATCCGCTGCGCCTTCGCGACCAGCTTCGCGGTTCCGTCCTTCTGCTCGATCACGACGTACCCCGTGAGGCTGACGTAGTGACGGTTCTTGAACGCGAGGTCGCCGCGCGGGCCCGATGTCTTCGCGGTCATCAGCGAGCTGATCACATCGGGTCCGGAGGTCGACTTGGCGCTATTCAGCGCATGGGCGAGCATGAAGACACCATCCCAGGCCGCAGCCGCGGCACCGGAGATCGCCGCCTTGCTGCCGTACTTCTTGTTGAGCGCGGCGATGAACTGCTGGTTCCCCTTGCCCGGGTTGGTCTTGAAGTAGCCGGTCGACACGATCGTGCCCTGCAGGAGCTGGCCGCCGATCGCGGCCGCGATCCCGTCGTCCATCAGGAAGCTCGCGGTCCTGATCCCCTTCGAGCGCGGATCGGTCTTGAACTGCTTGTAGAACGCCGTCTCGTCGCCGCCGACGAGGATGTCGATCACGGTGTCCGGGCCGGCCGATGCGATCTTCGAGATGTCGCTGCTGAAGTCGCTCGTCCCGAGCGGCTCGTACGACGTCCCGACAATGGTGGCGCCGTTCGCGGCGGCCTGCGCTGCGACCGCGGCCGCCCCGACATGGCCGGACGAGAAGTCGCTCGCGACCACGTAGATCTTCTTCGTCCCGGTCTTGGTCAGGTACTTGACGAGCGGGTTGACCTGCTGGTTGCCCACGTTCGCGAGCGAGAAGTAGTTCGGCAGGCAGAGCGAGCCCGAGGTCGAGGTCTGCGCCAGGAGGTACGGGATGTTGGCGGGCGTCAGGTAGGTGTCGCACGCGGCGGTCGCCGGGGTCGACTCGAAGCCGAGAATCGCATCGACGTGGTTCGAGTTGACGAGCCGGTTGCAGACGTTGCCGGCCGTCTGCGGATCAGCCGCATCGTCGGCGTAGTAGACCTTGATCACGCGTCCGGCAAGATTGTGCTTGTTGACGTAGGCCAGGGCGGCCTGGAGGCCCTGGGTAGCGGAAGCCGCATTGGTCGCCTGGGTTCCGGTGAAGCCGGTGACCCAGCCGATCGTGTACGGCTTGAGTGCTGCTTTGCGAGCCGAGAACGCGGTGGCCGCCAAGGCGCCCGTCACGACCATGACGGCGAGCCCTGCCACCGCGAGCCGACGACTCTTGATTGAACCGCGAAGAACTCTACGAGCCGACATTTGAGCGCCTCCTAGGAAATGTTCGATTGACCATCCGCATTCCTCCCACGGATGTGACCGGATGGTGACCCCCGCTTTTAACCGAGTCGGGGTTGATTGTCAAGTAGCCTGATACTCGGCGCCCGGCATCCCGTCGCTCCTCGCGAGCGGATTCTCCGGCTGCCTGCCTCGACTCTCGGGCAGATACGACGCGGCCGGTGCGGGGTTGTTAGAGGACGCCGAGCTCGCGGAGCGATTCGATCTGCTCGGGCCCGTAGCCGAGGAGGCCTCCGTAGATGAACTCGTTGTGCTCGCCGAGCGCGGGCGAGGGCCGCTCGTAGCCGGCGCGCGCCGCCGAGAAGCGGATCGGCAACCCGCTCCCGTAGAGCTCGTCGACGGGCCCGACCGTGCGGTGGGAGAGCTGCATCGTCTCGCCCCGCTCGAGCGCGCGTGGATCGCGGACAGCCTCGGCCGTGCTCCTGACCTCGGCGGTCGGGACGCCGTTCGTCTCGAGCGCCGACATCGCCTCGGCCGTCGTCAGCCGGGCCGCCCAGCCGTCGAGGAGCCGGTGCAGCTCGGCCGCGTTCGCGACGCGCCGGTCCCTCGTCGCGAACCGCTCGTCCGCCTCGAGCTCGGGCCGCCCCAGCGCGGCGAACACGCCGCGGGCGAACGCATCGGTCGGAGCGCAGAGGGCGACGTGGCCGTCCCGGGTGGCGAAGATCCCGAACGGCGCCAGCCGCGGAACGGTCCTGCCCGTGCGCATGGCGATCCCGGCGCGCTCCATCGTGTCCCACGGCTCGGTCGCGACGAGTGCGGTCAGCGCTCCCAGCAGCGACACGTCGACGTGCTGGCCGCGCCCGGTTCGCTCGCGCATGAAGAGCGCCGAGACGGTGCCGATCACGGCGAACAGGGGGCCGACCAGGTCGCCGAAGGGCACGCCGCTGCGGACCGGGTCGTCGCCGTAGCTTCCCGCCGTGGTCATCAGGCCGCTCATCGCCTGGAAGATCGTGTCCATGCCCTTTCCCGGCTGCCCTGCACCGAAGCCGCTGATCGAGGTATAGACGATCCGCGGATTGACCTCGGAGGCCGAGCCGTAGCCGACGCCGATTCGATCTGCCGTGCCCGAGCTGTAGTTCTCGACGACGACGTCCGCCTGCCGGAGCAGGTCGGCGAACACCTCCCGCGCCTCGGGCCGCTTGAGGTTCAGCGTCACGCTGAGCTTGTTCCGGCCGCGCTCGAGCATCGAAAGCGACATGTCCTGGTCGCCCTCCCGCGCCAGGTGCAGACCCGTCTCGCCCACGTACGGGGCGTTGTTGCGGGCCGGATCGCCCCCGGCCGGGTTCTCGACCTTGATCACGGTCGCGCCGAGCGCGCCGAGGAGCTGGGTCGCGTATGGACCGGCGAGCGCGATCGTCAGGTCGATCACCGTGATCCCCTCGAGCGGGCGCGGAAGCTCGGCGGACGTCACCGCCGCACGTTAGCTGGAGCCGCCGCAGCGCAAGTCGATCGATCGAAGCTCGGGTTGCCGGCGAACGGGAACGGCGCATAGGGTTCCCGCCATGGCCGGGCACAGCGAGCGCATGCGCGTCGGTTGGATCGACACCGACGCGGGCGGGCGGATCCACTTCACGGTCGCGTTCCGCTGGGCGGAGATGGCCGAGACCGGCCTCTACCGGAAGCTCGACCTGATCCAGGAGGGCCGTGGGGACTATCCGCGCCGGCATGTCGAGGCCGACTACCTGCGGGTGCTCGTGTTCGACGACGAGGTCGAGATCACACTCCGGGTCGAATCGGTGGGGAGAACGTCCGTCCGCTTCGTCTGGGAGGTCGTGCACGACGGCGAGCTCGCGATCAGCGGTGCCCACACGGTCGTGCAGGTCGACGACGACGGTCGGCCTGCGCCGATCGACGACCGGACACGGGCGCTGCTCCTGGGTTGAGCCCGGCTCCCGTTCTACTCTCAAGTAACCTGATACTCTGCCGCGCGGGAGGAGCGACGGGCGACTGGGATCCCAACGCAGCCTGGCTCGACGTCCAGGCGCACCGAGTCGAGGACGCCGGGCCCGCCTACGCCCCGGCCAGGGATCGCTGCCCGGTGGCCGGCGTGGACGAGGCGCTCGGAGGCTTCTGGGCCGTGCTCGACCACGACCTGCTGGTGAAGGCGGCGCTCGCGACCGACACGTTCGGCAACGTCGTCCCGTTCTTCGGCACGCGCCGGCCGCCGCTCGAGGCCGACCCGCCCGAGCACACGTTCTATCGCCGCCGCAGGCGATGCGCCGCGTTGCCCGTCGCGACACGGAGCTCGGCGGCCGTCACATCGCAGCAGGGGACTGCGTCTGGCTCGTCTTCGGCTCGGCCAATCTCGACCCGAAGACCTTCGAGCGCCCGACCGAGGTCGACATCGACCGGTCGCCGAACCGACACGTCGAGTTCGGACGCGGCATCCACCTCTGCGTCGGAGCACCCCTGGCCCGGCTCGAGGTGCGGGTCGCGCTCGAGGAGCTCCTCGCCCGGACGGTGTCCTTCGAGCTCGCCGGTCCCGTGACCGGTCCGGCCTGGCCGCGGCTCGGCGTCACCTCCCTCCCGCTCGCACTGACCGGGCGAACTCGATGAGCGCGCTCGACGAGCGGCGTTCGAGCTTCACGCTCTCGGGCGGCCTCGCCCTCTCGTATCTGCGGTGGGGCAGCCCGGCCGATCCCGAGCTCGTGCTGCTCCACGGGGGAGGGCTTGCGGCAAACGACTGGTGCGAGGTCGCGCCCGCGCTCGCCGCCGCGGGCTACCACGTCACCGCGCCCGACCTCCGCGGCTGCGGCGAGAGCGACTGGGACCCCGACGCCGGCTACGGCGTCGAGCAGATGCTCGTCGACGTCGACGAGTTGCTCGACCACCTCGAGCTGGAGCGGTTCGTCCTGGTCGGGCACTCGCTCGGCGCCGTCGCGGCCTGCACCTACACGGCCCGCAACGCCGAGCGGGTGTCGGCCTGCGTGATGGAGGACGGAGGGCCCGCCGACCACACCCGGCCGTCGTCGCTCGAGAACCCGACGATCGTGTTCGGCTCGGACGCCCACGCGCTGGCGGCGCTCGGCGTGATGTTGCCCCGCGGTGTGCCCGACTGGGTCCCCGAGGCCCGCTTCAGGCGGCTCGACGACGGGAGCCTCACCTGGCGGAGCGACATCCCAGGCCGGGTCCGCTGGTCGGCCGAGGGCGGCGAGCCGCTGATCCCCGGCCTGTGGCCGTATGTCGAGGCGATGCGCTCACCGACGTTGGTCGTGCGCGGCGGCGAGTCGCCGCTCTTCAGGGTCGAGGTCGCCGAGCGGATGACCGAGCTGAACCCGAACATCCGGCTCGTGACGATCTCCGGCGCGGGTCACCTCGTCCACTGCGAGCAGCCCACCGAGTTCACGCGGGCCGTGCTGGCGTTCCTCGGGGATCTTTGACCGCGCTCGCGGCCCTGCTCCGGCATTACGCCGACCGCGGCGCCGCGGCCGCGGGGCGACGGCCGGACGGGGTCAAGGTGGCCGGCTACGTCGGGGCCGACGTCCCGGTCGAGCTGATCTCGGCGGCGGGCCTCTTCCCCCTCCGTCTCCACGGCACGGGGCCGCGCTCCGACCTCGCCGAGCGGATCCTCGGCCCCGGGGTCGATCCGGCAGCGCGCCTCATCCTGGCCGACCTCCTCGATCGAGGCCGGCAGCCGCTCGACGTCCTGCTCCTCTGTCACGACTCGGACAGCACCGTGCGCCTCTACACCTCTCTGCGCGTCCTCGACGGCGGCATCGTGCTTCCCGAGACCTACTTCCTCGATCTCCTGCACCTGCCGACCGAGTCGACCGCCCGCTACAACCTCACCCGGCTGGCCGATCTCCGGGCGGCACTCGAGCGCTGGGCCGGCCGGAGCATCTCCGAGAGCGACCTGCGCACCGCGATCGCGGAGGCAAACGAGACCCGCCGGCTGATCGCGCGCCTGCAGGCGTTTCGGCGGGTGGTGCCGCCGCTCCTCGGCGGCGCCGAGGCGCTCGCCGCGATCGGGGCCGCGACGTCCCTCCCGCCTCGCGAGGTCAATCCGCTGCTCGCAGCGCTGGTCGACGACCTGCGCGGCGCCCCTCCCCGGCCGGGCAAGCGCGTGTACCTGACCGGCAGCGGCCACGGCTCGCCGGAGGTCTACCTGGCGATCGAGGAACGAGGCGGAGTCGTCGTCGGCGAGGACCACGACTGGGGCGAGGCGCTTGCCGACGGGCTCGTCGACGAGGAGGCCGAGCCGCTGCCGGCGCTCGCGCGCCGCTACCAGACCGGCTCGGCGCTCGGCCGGAGGCACGGGTCGAACGAGCGGGCCGCCTTCACCGCGCGGGAGGCCGAGGCCGCCGGAGCGGAGGTCGTCCTCGCCTGGATCCGGTCAGGCGACGACGCACATGCCTGGGACGTGCCGGAGCAGCGTCGCCTGCTGACCGAGCGCGGCCTGTCTCTCGTCGTCCTCGACCACCGCCCGCAGCGGCTGCCGGACGACCCGGCCGAGCTCGAGGCAGCGCTCGCATGAACGACTTCCGCGGCACGCGTGGAACGAAGCGGCTCGAAGCGTCAACCGCCGCCTCGCGCTACCAGCGCGGGTGGTTCGCCGACCTCCACGAGCGCGTCGCCGGCGGCGAGCCGCTCGCCCTCGTCGACGCGGACGTCCCGCACGAGATCCTGCGCGCGATGGAGATCCCGTATGTCGTGAACCAGTGGTGGGCCTCGATCTGCTCGGCCAAGCAGCGGGCTCCCCATTACCTCCGGCTGCTGCGCGAACGCGGCTACCCCGACTATCTCGAGCAGTACAGCGCGATCGCCCTCGGCTCGACCTTCGAGGGCGACCCCGGCGAGGCGCCGTGGGGTGGGCTGCCCCCGGTGAGCATGTTCGTGACGCAGGTCTGGACCGACTCGCACCTCCGGATCGCCGAGGCGTGGGAGCGCGAGCGCGGCGTGCCCTTCTTCGCACTCGAGAAGGCCGTCGACCGGTCGCTCCCCGAACGATGGTGGGAGCGGATCTCCCATGACTGGGAAGAGGTGGTCGGGACGGCACGGATCGACCTGATGACCGCGGAGCTCGGACGGCTGATCGCCTTCCTCGAGGAGGCAACCGGCCGGCGGTTCGACCAGGAGCGCTTCGAGCAGGTGCTGGCGCTCGCGAACGAGCAGCAGGAGTGGAGCCGGCGGACCCGGGACCTCGTGGCCGCGACCGCGCCGGCGCCGTTCGACATCGTCGACAGCATCCCGGCGGTGATGCTGCCGCAGTGGCATCGCGGCACCGAGTGGGCGAGGGACGCCGCCCGTGCTTTCCACGAGGAGGTGGCCGGGCTGGTCGAGAGCGGCGCCGCCGCCTGCCCGGACGAGCGTCTGCGGCTGATGTGGATCGGCCGCGGGCTGTGGTTCAACCTCGGCTTCTACCAGCACTTCCAGGAGCGGTACGGCGCGGTCTTCGTCTGGTCGATGTATCTCGCGATCGCGGCCGACGGGTACCCCCGGTACGGCGGCGACCCGTCACGCTCGCTGGCAGCGCGGTTCGCGGCGTTCACCGACCTGATCGGGATGCCCGGTTGGGCGGACGGGTGGTACCTGAAGGAGGCGCAACTGCACGGCGTCGACGGCGTCGTCCACCTCGTGGTGCAGGACTCCAGGAGCAGCTACTTCGTCACCCGGGCGCTCGAGCAGGCGGGCATCCCGGTGCTGGAGATCGACGCGGACAACGCCGACGCTCGCGAATGGGACGAGCAGGGCTTCGTGTCCTCGCTCTCCGAGTTCATCGAGACGCGCGTCGAGCCGGCGGCGGCGGAGCGGCGGTGAGCGCGCCTGTCCGGCTCCTGTTCGTCGGCGACCTGATCCTCGACGAGCCCGACCCCGACTCGTTCTTCGAGCCGAGCACGCCCCTGCTGCGCTCGGGCGACGTGGTCGTCGGCCAGGTCGAGGTTCCCCACACGCTCCGAGGCGTGCCGAGCAGCGTGGACGTCCCCGCCCCGCCCGCCGACCCCGCGCACCTGGGGGCGCTCCCGGCCGCCGGGATCGGGGTCGCGACCCTCGCCGGGAACCACATCGCCGATTCGGGGCCTGCCGGCATCGAGGACACGATCGCGACGCTGCACGAGCTCGGGATCGCGACGGCAGGGGCCGGGATGAACCTCGACGAGGCACGCCGGCCGGCGGTCGTCGAGGCGCGGGGCATCCGGGTCGGTGTGCTGAGCTACAACTGCGTCGGGCCGCGCGAGTCCCGGGCGACGTCGGCGAAGGCCGGCTGCGCCTCGATCGACGTGCTCACCCACTACGAGCTCGACTACGCCGCCCCGGGGGGGCCGCCGGCGGTCTACACCTTCACGACTCCCGCGGGGCTGGAACTGCTCCGCGCCGACATCGCGGCGCTTCGCCCGGCGGTCGACAGCGTGGCGGTCGCCTTCCACAAGGGGATCGGCCACGTGCCCGTCCAGGTTTCCGCCTACGAGTCCGAGCTCGGCAAGGTGGCGATCGACGCAGGCGCGGACGTCGTCGTCGGACACCACGCCCACATCCTGCGGGGGATCGAGCTCTACCGCGGGAAGCCGATCTTCCACGGTCTCGGCAACTTCGTCGCGGTCACGCGCGCGCTGACGCCGAGCGGTGCGAGCGGCCCCGAGCTCGCCGCCTGGACAAAGCGCCGCAAGGAGCTGTTCGGGTTCGAGCCGGATCCCGCGATGCCCTTCTACCCGTTCCACCCGGAGAGCCGCAACACGATCGTCGCCGACTGCCGCATCTCGGCCGACGGCGCCCTCGACGCGGGCTTCGTCCCCTGCTGGATCGACGACCGCGGCCGCCCGGTCCCCGTCGCACGCACCGAGGGCGGCGAGGAGGTGACCGCCTACGTCGAGCGGATCACCGCCGGCGCGGGCTTCGTCACCCGCTTCGCCTGGGACGGCGACCGGGTCCGCGTCGCCCCCTGACGGACATGCCCCCGCGAGCCTTGTCCCCGTGGCGCATGTCCCGGTGTCGGACACCGGGACATGGCTCGTGGGGGCAGGTGGTCGAGCGCACCGGCAAGCCATTTGCCGGCGACTCCGGGGCGCGCCGCCGTCTCCCCGCGGCGGTGTCCGACACCGGGACATGGCCCTCGCGGACATTGCCGATTCGGGCGGCGCCGCACCCGCTGGGCGCCCGTCAGGCGGGCACGCAGCGCAGCGGCAGCGTCTCCGGCCCGTAGACCGGCCAGCCGAGCATCTCCGGCTCTCCCGCCCGCTCGAACGTAGCCGTTCGCTCCAGGAGCTCCTCGAGCGCGATCCGAAGCTCCGCGCGGGCGGCAGCGACGCCGGCACATTTGTGGGGCCCGTGACCGAACGCGAGGTGCGGGTTCGGCGTCCGGCCGAGGACGAACGTCTCGGGGTCCGGGAACACGTCGGGGTCGCGGTTGGCGGACGGAAGCACGAGCGCCGCCATCTCCCCCGCCCGGACCGTGCGCCCGCGTACCTCGACGTCGCGGGTGGCGGTTCGGGCGAAGCCCTGATTCGGCGCGTACAGGCGCAGGAGCTCTTCGAGCGCGGCCGGGATCAGGCTCCGATCGGCCCTGAGGCGCCCCTGCAGCTCGGGATTCCTGGCGAGATGGTCGACCGCGCTGGCAAGCAGCGCGGTGGGCGCGACGTGGGCCGCGATCAGCAGCTGCCGCAGGCTCCCGGCGACGAACTCGTCGTCGAGCGGCTGACCCTCGACGCGAACTGCGAGGAGCGCACTGACGATGTCCTCGCCCGGATCGAGGGGCGCCGCCCTGCGGGCGGCGACGATCTTCCGGCACTCGGCGTAGAGGTGCTGGTTCTCGCGCTCGGCCGTCTCCGTGTCGAAGTGCGCCTGCGCGTGCTCGAACCGCTCGCCGCTCGCGTTCAGCTCGCGGGCGAGGTCGCGCGGCAACCGCAGGATCTCCGCGAAAACGAGCCCCGCGTAGGGCGAGCTGACCGTGGCGACGAACTCGCCCCCACCCGCCGAGACGAACGGGTCGATCAGCTCGGCCGCGAGCTCGCGCATGACCGGTTCGAGCGCCAGCACGCGTTCGTCGGCGAGGACGGCGTTGAGCGGGCGCCGGTAGCGCGGATGCTCTGGCGGGTCGAAGTGGAGCGGCGCCCGGCGGCCCGAGACGGGGTTCTTCGGGACGACGATGCCCTGCGAGCTCGTGAAGTCGGCCGGCCGCGAGCTCGCCGCGACGATGTCGTCGTAGCGGGTCAGCGCCCAGAAGCCCCAGCGCCCGCCGCGGGCCACCGGGCATTCGGCCCGCAGCCGCGCCCAGGTCGCGTGCGGGTCGCGGACGAACTCCTCGGCGAGCGGGTCGAAGTCGGCAGCCGGTTCGAGGGCGCCTGCCATCGTCAGCCCGACGCCGGCGTCAAACGGACGGGCGCCGAGAGCGTGCCCCACTCGGGCCAACCGGTCATCGTCGGCTCGCCGGCGAGCTCGATCGCCGAGGTGCGGCCGAGCAGCTCGTCGAGCGTGACCCTGAGCAGGAGCGTTGCGAGCGGCGACCCCGCGCAGCGGTGAGGCCCGACGCCGAACGCGACGTGCTTGCCGATGTTCGGCCGGTCGAGGATGAACTGCTCCGGCTCCGGAAACACGGACTCGTCACGGTTCGCCGAGGCGTAGACGACCGCGACGGGCTCGTCCTTGCGGATCAGCCGGCCGCCGATCTCGACGTCACGCGTCGGCGTCCGCGCGAATCCCCGGTACGGCGTCAGGAGCCTGAGGTACTCCTCGACGGCGGCCGGGGTCAGGCCCGGGTCGCGGCGGAGCCGATCCTGAAGCTCGCGGTTCTCGGCGAGGTGGACGGCCATGCTGCCGATGAAGACGCAGGGGGCGACCATCCCGACGACAATGAATTGCCGCAGCGTTCCGAGCAGCATGTCCTCGGGCAGCGGCTCGCCGTCCACACGCGTCGCGAGCAGGCCGGAGGTCGGATCGTCGGCGGGGTCGAGCGGCTCGGCCTTCCTCATCTCGATCATCGTGCGCGCGATCTCGTAGAGCGCGAGGCTCGTCCGCTGGACGCCCTCCTGGTCGAACTTCTGCACGGCGGCGACGAAGTCGCGGGTCGCCTCGCGGATCGCCATCCCGAGCTCGGGGGTGAGGTTGAAGAACTCCGCGAACACGTATCCCGGCAGCCGGTGTGTGAACTCGGCGCAGATGTCGCCGCCCCCCGCGTCGACGAACGGCTGGAGCAGGTCGCCGACGATGCTGCGCACGGCCGGCTCGATCCGGGTCATCTTCTCCGGCGTGAAGTAGGGGTTCAGGGCGCGCCGGTAGGGCGTGTGCTCGGGCGGGTCGAGATGGAGAGGCGGGCGCCGACCCGTGAAGGCCAGCTTGGGGACGACGTTCTGCACGCCGGTCGTGAACAGCGCCGGGTCCCGCGCAGCCGCGACGACGTCCTCGTAGCGCAGCAGCGCCCAGAACCCGTTCCACGCCTCGCTACGGGCCACGGGGCACTCCCGCCGGAGCTCGGTGAACTCCGTGTGGAAGGTCGCGAACGTCTCGGGAGCGAGGGGGTCGAAGTCCGGGTGCGGGTGCTCCCGGTCGGGCGCGGCGGCGCTCATTCGCCCTCGACGATGCTGATCGCGAGGTTTGGGCGGGCGTTGACCGCCTCCTGGACGGCCCTCGCGTGCTCGGTGCCCGGCTCGGCCTCGGAAACGAGCTCGCCGTCGACGATCCTGAAGATGTCGGGCGCCGAGTAGACGCACTCCGCGTTCAGGCTGCAAACGTCGCGGTCGACGGCGATCGTCACGCTCCCTCCTCGCTCCGGATCCTGATCGGCAGGTGCGCCACGCCCTGGCGGATGTACGTCGTCCGTACCGGCTCGCCGGCAAGCTCGATCCAGCCCGTCGCGCCGAGGAGCTCCTCGAGCGCGACGCGGATCTCGAGCCGCGCCAAATCCATCCCGATGCAGCGATGGATGCCGCGCCCGAAGGTGATGTGCTCGTTGGAGCTGCGGTCGAGCAGGCAGCTGTCCGGGTCGGGGAACAGCTCGGGGTCACGGTTGGCAGCAGCCCAGAAAAGCATGATCTGCTCGCCCGCGGCGATCCTGCGCCCGTGCAGCTCGGTGTCCTCGTTCGCCCACCTCGGCATCGACTGGACCGGCGTCTCGAGACGGAGGAACTCCTCGATCGCCGACGGGATCAGCCCGGGCTCGGCCCGGAGCCGCCGCTGGATCCCGGCGTCGGCCGCGACGCGCAGGATCGAATTGCAGGTGAGGGCCTCGGCAAGGTCTCCCCCGCCCGCGTCGAGCAGCGGCGCGAGCATCTCGCTGACGAAACCGCGCACGCCCGGCTCGAGCTGCGCGACCCGCTCGCGGGCGAAGTAGGGCTGCAGCACATCGCGGTAGAACGTGTGCTCGGGCCGGTCGACCTCGAGCGGGGGCCTGCGGGTGCCGAACTGGGGCCCCCCGGAGTTGTTGAACCGGTTGGGAGCCCGGGCGATCTCGATCACGTCGTCGTAGCGGGAGACGGCCCAGAAGCCTCCCATCAGCTCGACCCACGCGACCGGGCAGCCCTCGCGGAGGCCCGCCCAGGACGCGGCCGGATCGGCGAGCGCATCGGCGCTGTAGGGATCCCAGTCGGCGAGACGCTCGACGGGGGTCGGCCCGGCCGGCCGCGTCACCGGGGCTCGAAGGTGTCGCCCACGTCCTGGTGCTTCGGCAGCTCCTCCTGCCGGAAGAGGCGAAACGCCTCCAGGACGGGCCGGTCGCTGAGCACGAACAGATCGGCCTGCTCGGCCGCCTCGTGGTCGGCAGCCGCCCACGAAGGGATGACGAAGACGTCGCCCGGGCCCCACTCGAACAGGACGCCGTTGATCACCGACCGGCCGGAGCCGCTGAAGACGACGTGGACCGAGCTGCCGGTCGTCCGCTTCGTCGGCGTCCGGGCGCCCGGGAAGAGCCTCGTCATCTCGCTGGCGAACGTCCGGATCGCCGGCCCGCCGGTCGCCGGGTTGAGATACTCGACCGTCACCTGGTGCCCGCCCTGTGAGGCGTGGAGCGCCTCGAGCTGCCGCTCGGTGTTGGTGCGGCTGTACCGCAGGAGGGGCGAGTTGAGCGGGTCGCTCGGCGCGCCCGCCGGCGCGAGGCCGGGGCCGGTGTGGAGCTGCTCGGAGAGGTTGTGGCCGACGACCGGCTGGTTCAGGTCGGGGTGGTTCTCGAAGAAGATCGACTCCAGCGTCACCATCAGCGGCAGGTCGAGGCCGTCGAACCAGACCATCGGCTCGTCGCCGTAGTTGTTGTGGTCGTGCCATTTCCAGTTCGGCGTCAGGATCAGGTCGCCCGGCTCCATCTCGCAGGCGTCGCCGTCGACGGTCGTGTAGACGCCCGAGCCGGTCATCACGAAGCGGATCGCCGACGGGGTGTGCCGGTGGGCGGGTGCGCTCTCTCCCGGCCCGAGGTACTGGACGGCGCCCCAGAGTGTGGTGCTCGTGAAGGGCAGGCCGTTCAGGCCGGGGTTCGCAAGCGCGAGCACGCGCCGGTCACCGCCCCGCTCGATCGTGATGATCTCGCCGGCGCGCTTCGCGAGCGGGAACACGGTGTCCCACTTCCAGAGCCACGGCAACGTGCTCGGGATCGGGACGTCCGGCATGATCTTGCGCTGCAGGCTCCAGAGGGCCTGTAGGTCGTGCGCGGCGAGCGCGCCGCAGAACTCGTCGTAGCCGACCTCGACGGTCTGGGCGCTGCTGACGTCGATGCTCATACGCTCCTCCTGTCAGTGGTTCGGGCGGCACCGCGCCGCCGGAACGACCGCGACGCGGCAAAATCTACAGATTCTCTCGGGCGGCTAGCCGGGCGCCTCCGGCGGGCCCGCGCCGCCGAGCGCGAGCGCGGGCTCCTCCTCGACCGACCGGCGCAGCGGCATCTCGCGGATCCCCCACGCTGCGGTGACGAGCACCACGAGCGCGGCACAGGTGATCGCGAGAAAGACGGGATGGACGGCGCGAGCGAGGATCAGGCGCTCCGCCGCCGTCGTGCCGCCGCCCGGGAGAGGCGAGCTCGCGATGCGGCTGCCGGCCGGAAGGCCGCGGTTCACGATCGTCCCGAGCGCCGCCACCCCGACGCTACCGCCGATCACCCGGAAGAACTGGACCAGCGCGGACGCCGTCCCGAGCAGCCGGTGCGGCACGGTGTTCTGGATGCTGAGCAGGAAGACCTGGTTCATCAGGCCGATCCCGATCCCGGCGATCACCATGTCGCGGGCGGCCTCGCCGATCGAGCTATGCACGGTGAGCCGCCAGAGCAGCGCCGTGCCGATCGCGAGGACGACGGGCCCGGCGAGCGCGTTGGGACGGAGCCGCCCGGTGCGGGAGATCCAGAATCCTGAGATCACGCTCGCCGAGGAATGCCCGAGCATCATCGGGATCAGCGCGAGTCCCGAGAGCGTCGCCGACACGCCCATCGCTCCCTGCACGAACAGCGGCAGGTAGGCGATCGCCCCGAACATCGCCAGCCCGCTGAAGGCGATGCAGACGAGGCTGGTCGCGATCGTCCTCGTCCGCACCAGCCCGAGCGGCACGATCGGCTCGGACGCCCGCCGCTCGATGAGCACGAACCCCCCGGCGGCTGCAGCCGCCACGGCGAGCGGGATCAGCACGTTCGGGTCTCCCCACCCGTAGTCGCGGCCCGCGCGGACGAGCCCGAGCAGCAGCGAGGACGATGCGACCGCCAGGATCGCGGCGCCGCGCCAGTCCAGCGAATGGCGCCGGCGCTCGCTTAGGCCGGGCGCTGTGGCGAGGATGACGGCGAGGGCGACCGCGCCGATCGGGAGGTTGACCGAGAAGATCCAGCGCCAGCTGGCGTGGTCGACGATCAGGCCGCCGACGAGCGGCCCGGCGATCGAGCCCAGCGCGTACCCGGCGCCGATGAACCCGTCGAACTTGCCGCGCTCGCGCAACGGCACGATGGCGGCGATCGTCGCCATCGACATCGGGATCAGCCCGCCGGCTCCGACTCCCTGCACCACCCGGAACGCGATCAGGAACGGCATCGATGGCGCCGCCGCGCAGAGCGCCGATCCGATCAGGAAGATCGAGACCGCGACGACCAGGACGCGCCGCCGCCCGTAGAGGTCGCCCAGCTTGCCGTAGAGCGGAATGGTGGCGACGCCCGCGAGCATGTAGGCGGTGAAGACCCACGAGTAGACGCTCAACCCGCCGATGTCGGTGACGATCGTGGGCGTGGCGGTCGCGACGATCGTCTGGTCGAGCGCCGCCAGGACGGTGACGAGCATCAGCCCGGCGTAGATCGCCAGTACCCGGCCGAGCGTGAGCTGGTACCCCGGCGGGCGCCCGGCGAGCTTCGCCCGCAGCGCGGTCATCGACCGCCCCCTGAGGCGATCTGGTAAGACGGGTCCGCCGTGGTGGACGATCCGCAGCCCCCGACGGGGGTCGACCCGTGACCTCGCGCCCGGACGAGGCGCTCGAGGCGCCGTCCCTGACCCAGTGGGCCGAGGGGCGCCTGCGCTCGACGATCGTCTCGGGGGAGCTCGCGCCGGGGGCGCGCGTGCGTGTCGAAGATCTCGCCGTGCAATGGGACGTCAGCCCGACGCCGGTGCGAGAGGCGCTGCGAACGCTGGCCGGGGAGGGCCTGATCACGCTCAGCCCGCAGCGCGGAGCCCGTGTGGCCGAGGTCTCGGCGGCCGAAATGGAAGATGTCTACGCGACCCGCATGCTGCTCGAGCCCTACGTCCTGCGGCTCTCGCTCGAGCGGGCCGATGAGGCGTGGCGCGACCTGATCGACGCCGCGTGGGGCGGCCTCAAACGTGCACAGGGGCTCGGCCCGACGAGCCCGCTCGACCTCGAGCCGGCCCATACGGCGTTCCATCAAGCGCTCCTCTCGGCGTGCGGCTCGGCGTCGCTCCTGCGGATCACGACACAGCTCGCAACCCAGTCCCTTCGCTTTCGAGTCCTCACGCGTTCGTCCCGGCCCGGCGGCCTCGCCGAGCACGCCGCCCTCTACGAGGCGGCGCGGGCGCTCGACGAGACGCGGGCGATGGGGCTCGCCGCGGTGCATCTGGGGCGAACGGTGATCAGCACGCTGGGCGTCGCTGCTCTGGCCACGCTGATCGAGCGAATCCGGCTTGCCCAGGGCATCTCCACGCCCGTCCTGGATGCGCTGACGAGCCTCGTCTAACCCGCGGGGAGTCACCGGACCGCGGCGTCCTCGAGTCGGCCGAAGAAGGCCTGAGCGCCCTCGTGCCAGGTCTCGTGGCAGCGGCGGAACAGCTCGTACGCACGCCTGCGCGGCCAGTCTCGCGGGAGCAGCTCGCCAGGCAGGTCCGGATCGAGGAACGCGAAGCGCCGCCAGGCGTGGACGAGCTCGGTCTGCACGCGGTAGACGGCAGAGGGAGCACGGGGCCGGAGCCGCCCGAACCGATCGAGGAACGCCGCGTACTCAGCCTCGAGCTCGCCGAGGTCCCACGCTCCGACCAAGGCGGCCGGCCCACCGATCGCACCGGCGTCGGCGCGGAACGAGACCGCCTCGAGATCGGCGCCCGCAGCGCGCAGGGCCTCGGTGACGACGGGCTCCCGGTCGACGTGGGGGCCGATCCAGACCCCTCCCCCGAGCGAGCCCATGCCGACCCTGGCAAGCCGGGTCCGCACGTGGTGGCGGACGCGGCGGCGCTCCTCGGGCACGCGGAGCACGACCACGAGCCAGCGGCCGTCCCAGGGTGCGTCGGAGCCGAAGCCGAAGATCCGCTCCCGTCCCTCGGCAAGCATCTGCATCGTCTCGGCCGTGACCGTCATCCGGGTGCGGCGGCCGAACCGCTCGCCGAGCAGCCAGCCGTCGCGGGTGCTGCGCGCGACACCCTGACGGGCGGTCTGCTCGCTGTGTCCCAGCGCGACGAGGCCCGCGACCAGGGTCTCCTGCCAGACGCTGCCGCCGAGCGGCATCGCGTACTCGCCGAGGACGGTGAGCAGGACGGAGCGCGCCGCCGGCGGGCCGACGCTCCGGCGCCGGAGGGCGCCGCTCGGGCCTGCGGGCGGCACAGGGCCGGCGACGCTCCGGGCCACCCGGGTCAACCGTCGACTTCGACGACGAGCGCGGCGCCCGTGTCGCCGGCGGCGCACCCGGTGAAGAGGCCGATCCCGCCGCCGCGCCGGACGAGCGCGTGCAGCAGCTCGACGACCCCGCGCGCGCCGGTGGGTGCCTGAGGATGCCCGTAGATGAGGCTTGACCCGAAGGGATTCAGCTCACCGGCGTCGACTCCGAGCTCGCGCGCGAACCACACGTCGTTGACCGCGAACGGGTTGTGGGTCTTGATCACGTCCACCCCGCCGATCTCGATCCCGGCGTCCGCCAGGGCGGCACGGGCGGCCGGGACGGGCGCCTTCGGCATCGTGCCCGGCTCCACGCGCGCGAAACCGGTGGCGCGGAGGTGGGCGACCGGCCCGTGGAGCCCGAGCTCCGCGACCACCCCGGGGCTCGTCACCACCATCCCGGCGGAGCCGTCGGCCGGATGGGTCTGCGTCCCGTAGCTCACGACCCCGCCCTCCTCGACCGGCGAGAGGCCGCGAAGCTCCTCGAGCACGACCGGCCGGACGCCCCAGTCCTCCTCGATCGAGACGGGCTTGCGCCGGCTGCCTGCGACAATCGGGATCATCCAGTCCCGCTGGAAGGAGCGATCGTCGGCGAGCGCATCGAGGTACTGCTCATATCGCCGGACGGCGAGCTCGTCGAGCTCCTCCTTCGTGATCTTTCCGTCCGCTGCCACCCTCTCGGCGGTGGCGAGCATCGCCTTCCCCGTGACCGGATCGCGCCCGAAGTTGTCGAGCACCCAGTTCTCGGCGTCCGGGGTCCCGCCCGGCGCGACGGTGCTCGGATAGACGAGGTGGGGCCCGTTGCTCGTGCGGTCGGTCGTGACGACGAGGCGCGCGCCCTCGCCGCTTCCCTGCTGGTTCGCCGCCGCCCAGTGGATGCAGGCGACCGACGTCGCGCACGCCTGCGCGAGCATCGGGCCGCTCAGATGGCCGAGCCCGAGGCGGGCGGCGAGCGTCGGGCCGCCGTAGAACGCCTCCTTCTGCGGGACGGTGATGCCGAGCACGAGCTCCCGAAAGGGCCACTCGACTCCTGTACGCGCCAGCCCGTCGGCGGTGACCTGGCGCGCCAGCTCGAGGCTGTTCAGGTCGGCGACCGGCCCCTGCCAGCGCACGAACGGGCTCGACCACGACGCAGCCACCGGAATGCAGACGTCCTCGATCTTCATCTTCGGCCTCCTCGGGGAGTGAACTGCCCTCCCATGATTATTGACAGTTCTTTCGACCGGCGTCTAGTGTTCTGTCACATGAAAGGCGATCTGGTCGTTCGGCGATGCGGCTCGTAACACTCTCGACGCCGGAGGGTCCCGCCGCTGCCGTGCGCGCGGGCGGAGAGCTCAGGGCTCTGCTCGACGAGCAGGGGCAGCGGTATCCGGACCTCGGCGCGCTGCTCCGGAGCGGCGATGACCTGAGCTCGGCGGCCGGGCGCTCCGAGCCCGTCGCCGGCGACTACCCACTCCTGCGGCCGGTGCTGAGCCCCGCGGCGATCGTCTGCGTGGGCATCAACTACGACGCGCACATCCGCGAGATGGGGCGCGACCGGCCCACCAGCCCGACCCTGTTCACCAAGCTGCCCCAGGCCCTGACCGACCCGAGCGCGGACGTCGCCCTGCCGGCGGCATCCGACTGCGTCGACTACGAAGGGGAGCTCGTCGCGGTGATCGGCGCCCGCGGTCGGGACATCCCGGCGGGCGACGCGCTGGCCTTCGTCGCCGGCGTGACGCTGATGAACGACGTCTCGATGCGCGACTTCCAGACCCGGTCGCTCCAGTGGTTCGCCGGAAAGTCGTGGCGCGCGTCGACGCCGGTCGGCCCGGACCTCGTCACGCTCGACGAGCTGGACGACCTCGAGGAACGGGTGCTGACCACGACGGTCAACGGCGAGGAGCGGCAGCGGGCGACGATCGGCGATCTCGTCTTCGGCATCCCGGAGTTGGTCGCCGACCTCTCGAGGATCATCGAGCTCGAACCGGGCGACCTGATCGCCACCGGGACGCCCGGCGGCGTCGGCCACGCGCTGGACCCGCCGGTCTACCTCCGGTCCCGCGACGTCGTCGAGGTGTCGGTCGACGGTGTCGGAACGCTGCGCACCGCGTTCACGGCCACCTCGTGATCCTCGACCCCGGCACGCTCGAGCGGGGCGTCCTGAACGGCCTGATCAACGGCCTCGTCGCGCCGCGCCCGATTGCCTGGGTCTCGACGATCGGAGCCGGCGGGACCCGGAACCTGGCCCCGTTCTCGTTCTTCAACGCCTTCTCGTTCTCGCCGCTGCCGACGGTCGGGGTCGGGCCGGGAAGCCGGAGCGGCGTCAACAAGGACTCGCTCCGGAACATCAAGGAGACCCTGGAGCTGACGATCAGCGTGGTCACCGAGGAGCTCGCGGAGCGTGCGAACGCCTCGAGTGCCGAGTTCGGCCCGGAGATCGACGAGTGGGAGGTCGCGGGAGTGACGCCCGTTCCCTCGACCGTCGTCGCGCCGCCGCGGGTCGGCGAGTCACCGGTGGCGTTCGAGTGCCGCGTACACCAGATCGTCGAGCTGGGCGCGGCGGATGCGCTCGCCAACGCCCTCGTGGTCGCGCGGGTCGTTCGGATCCACGTCGACGACGACGCCCTCGACGCCGATCTCCGCCCCTTGCCCGACGTGCTCAGGCTCGTCGGGCGCATGGGCGGAGACGATTGGGTGCGCACACGCGACCGCTTCGAGCTCCGACGGCCGCGGAGCGCCGAGCCCGACGAGGTCCGGCGCGCCCTCGAAGAGCCTTCGTAGACGACGGCGTTGGGCACCGTCTCGCACGGCACCCGCTCGCTCGCCCCGCTCTTCGACCCGGGCGTCGTTGCGGTCGTCGGCGCCTCGGCGACGCCGGGCAAGGCCGGCAACGCCCTCGTGCACAGCCTCGCGTCGTTCCCCGGGCCGGCGTACGCCGTCAATCCCCGCGGTGAGGCGGTCGCGGGGAGGGAAGGCCACGAGCGCGTCTCGGAGATTCCCGCACGGGTCGACCTGGCGCTGCTGGCCGTGCCGCCGCCGGCCGTCGCAGCCGTGCTGCGCGACTGCAGCACGGCCGGCGTGCGCGCCGCGGTCGTCCATTCCGGCGGCTGGGCCGAGGCGGGCGCGGAGGGCGAGGCGATGCAGGCCGAACTCGCCTCGCTTGCACGCGAGACAGGGCTGTGCATCCTGGGCCCGAACACCTCGGGCTTCTTCAACCCGCCGGCGGGCCTCTGCGCGAGCTTCGTCAGGCCGGCGGCCGACCTGCGGCCGGGCGGTCTGGCGATCGTCGCCCAGAGCGGCGGCGTCAACCACGCGCTCGCGTTCCTCGCCGACGGCGAAGGGCTCGGGATCCGGCTCGGCGTCGGGCTCGGAAACAGCGTCGACGTCGGGTTGGCCGACGTGCTCGACCACCTTGCGGCCGACGAGCTGGTCGGCGCCGTCGCGCTCGCGATCGAGGGCGTCTCCGACGGCAGGCGGCTCGTGGAGTCCGTCGAGTGGCTGACCGACCGCGTGCCGGTGATCGCGCTCAAGACCGGGCGCACCGACGTCGACGCGTTCTCGCGCTCGCACACGGGTGCGCTCACCGGAAGCTGGCGGACGACCCGCTCGGCGCTCGCCCAGGCGGGCGCGGTCGTCGTGGACGACCTGACCGAGCTCGTCGACGCTGCCCAGGCCCTGCTCCTGATCCGCCTCGAGCCGGTGGATCGGGTCGGCGTCGGCATCGTCACCGGCCAGGCCGGGCCCGGGCTGCTCCTCGCCGACGAACTCGGCGTTCACGGCGTCTCCGTGCCGGAGCTACCGGGCTCCTCGCAGGAGACGCTCGCCGGGCTGCTGCCACCGATCACCTTCCAGCGGAACCCCGTCGACACCGGCCGGCCGGGCGACACGTTCGCCGCCGTCCTCGAGACGGTGGCCGCTGCGCCGGAGATCGAGCTGCTCGGCGTCTACCTGCTCCACGAGCCGGACGCGGTCGATCCGGTGCTGCTGCTCAGCGAGCTCGACTGCCCGGCCGTCCTCGCGCTCACCGCGCCGCCCGCGGCGCTGGCGACGGCCCGCGACGCGCTGCGGCCCGCGCACGTTGCCGTTCTCTCGACGCCGGAGCGCTCGGCGCACGCGCTCGCCGCGGTCGCCCGGGATGCGGAGCAGCGAGCCCGGCGCGCCGCCGCCGGCCCGGATGACGATCGCGCCGTTCCGGCCGTGCGGCCGGACCGCGCGGACTGGGACGAGGATTCCGCCAAGCGCCTCGTCGAGGCCGCGGGGCTGGCGACGCCCGCGCGAGCCGTCTGCGACACGCATGAGGAAGCACACAGCGCATTCGAGCGCCTCGCCAAGCCGGTCGTGGTCAAGCTGCTCCACCCGCTGGTCACCCACAAGTCGGACATCGGCGGCGTGCATCTCGGCGTCTCGGACCAGGGCTCGCTCGAGCGGGCGCTCACGGCGATCGACCGCACCGAAGGGGCCCGCTACCTGCTCGAGGAGACCGCGCCCGACGGCCCGGAGCTCCTACTCGGCGCCCGCCGCGATCCGGTCTTCGGCCCCCTCGTCGCGCTCGGATCGGGCGGCACGGCAGCGGAGTCGGCCGACGACGTCGCCGTCAGGCTCGCACCGGTGTCTCGAGCAGCGGCGGCCGGGATGCTCGACGAGCTCGCCGGGTCGCGCAGGTTCCGCGGGGCGCGTGGTGCGCCCGCGGTCGACGACGGCGAGCTGGTCGAGGCGATCGTCGCCCTCGGCGCCCTGCTCGCCGCCCGCGACGACATCGCCGAGCTCGAGGTCAACCCGCTTCGCGTCACGACGGCGGGCCTGCTCGCCCTCGACGCCCTGGTGGTGCCCGCATGACGGTGCCCGCGTGACGGCGGGCCGCACGATCGTGGTCGGCGCGGGCCCCGTCGGGCTGACCGCGGCGCTCGCCCTGCACGCCGAAGGCGTCCCGGTGACCGTGGTGGAGGCGGGCGCGCAGGACCGCGTCCGGCCCGGGAGCCGGGCGATCTTCATCCACGGCGCCTCGCTCCGGTTGCTCGAGCAGATCCGCCCCGGCCTCGGGTGGGAGCTGAACGGGCACGGGTTGATCTGGCTGACGAAACGGACGCTCTACCGGGGCCGCGAGCTCTATGCCAGGACGTACCGAGCGCCGAGCCCCGATGTCCTGCCGGCGGCGACGAGCCTTCCGCAGCTCGTCACCGAGCAGGTCCTCCACCGCGCCGCCGTCGAGGCGGGGATCGACTTCGTGTGGGAGACCCCGGTGGCAGGCGTCGAGCCGGGCGAGCATGGCGTCTCGGTCCTGACCGAGGCGGGCGGTCGCCTGGACGCCGACTACGTGGTTGCTGCCGACGGGGCCCGCTCGAACGTCAGGACATCGCTCGAGATCCCGCTCGAGGGCCCCCGCACGGAGAACGCGTTCGTGATCGTCGACGCCGCCGAGGACCCGGACGATCCGCTTCCCGTCGAGCGCATCTTCCACTACGAGCATCCCGCGGTCGGCCGGCGGAACGTCCTCTTCGTCCCGTTCTCGGGTCACTGGCGCGTCGACCTCCAGTGCAGGCCCGATGACGACGCGGACGCGTTCAGCGGCACCGACGGTGTCAAGAGCTGGCTGCCGGACGTGATCGATCCCAGGTACGCGGACCGCGTCACCTGGGTGTCGACGTACGTCTTCCTCCAGGTGCTCGCCCGCGAGTTCGCCGACCCGCGCCGCAGGGTGCTCCTGGTCGGAGAGGCGGCGCACCTGTTCGCGCCGTTCGGCGCCCGCGGGCTCAACTCGGGGATCCCGGACGCGATCGTCGCGGCCCGTGCGATCCGGAGCGCCCTCGACGCCGGGTCGCGCGGCGACGCCCGCGCCGCCGTCGAGCACTTCGCCGAATCGAGGCGCCTGGCCGCAGTCCGGAACCGCGCCGCCTCGAGCACGGCTCTCGCCCATCTCGCTCCGACCTCGCCGGTCGCACGGTTGCGGAGGCGGGCCGGAGCGCTCTCAGCGCCGCGCGTCGCCTCGGCAGGGCGCTGGCTCGATGCCGCTCCCTACGGCCCGAGGCTTGGCCCGCCCGACTCCGACGGGATGCAGTACTGACCGTGCACTAGCCCCGCAGCGAGCGGGCAAGCGCCTGCCGGTCGATGGCGCGCTTGGCGATCTTCCCGGTCGGGCCATTGGGCAGGTCCGCTACGACCACGACGTGCCGCGGATACTTGTAGGCGGCGACGAACGACGGGGCGTTCGGGAGCACCAGCGCGACCCGGTCGCCGGGCCCGACGCCGCGCCCGGCGAGCAGCGCTGCGACCCCGCGCGCACGGTCGCCCAGATCCGCGTACGTCACGATGCCGCCCTCGTATCGGAGCGCCGCCGCGGCGGGCCCGGCAAACGAGCCGGAGAGAACATCTGCGAGGTTCGCGGTCACGTCGGTCGAGTCGATCGCAGGTTATCTGACACTATGGCGGTCGATCCACGCGAGCTCCTTTCCCACTCCTGTGAGACGATCCACGCCATGAGCCAGCCTGTCGCCGTCGAGACGCACGACGAGATCGCCGAGCCGAGAATGAGCTACGTGATCGCCCGGCTCGAGCGCGCGGTCCGGCAGGCGATCGCGCTTCGCGTGCGGCCGTACGGCCTGACGACGTTGCAGTACACGACGCTGAGCGTGCTCGGGCGCCGTGGAGAGCTGTCGAACGCGCAACTCGCCCGCCGTTCCTATATGACGCCTCAATCCATGAGCGAGGTGATCGAGGCCCTGGAGAAGAAGGGCTTGATCAGCCGGAGCCAGCATCCGAACCACCGGCGGGTCTTCCCGGCCGCGCTGACGGCCACCGGAGTCAAGGTGCTGGAGGCCTGCGAGGAGGCGGTCGCGGAGATGGAGGAGGAGATGCTCCGCGACCTGGACCCCAAGGCGCGCGCCTCCTTCTACCGGTCGCTCGTCGCCGCGGTGCGCTCGCTTCATGCGGGCTTTCCCGAGCATTGATTATCAGGTAGCCTGACGCGCCATTACGGCGCGCTCGGAGAAAAGGTGGGTGCAAACATGAAGGTGCTCGAGGGAAAGGCTGCGATCGTGACGGGCTCGGCCCGCGGGATCGGGCGGGCAACGGCCGAGCTGCTCGTCGAGCACGGGGCGCGCGTCCTGCTCGCGGATCTCGACGAGGACGTCGTGCGCGAGACGAGCGGCGAGATCGGCGGGCAAACCGAGGCGTTCGGCGGCGACCTGACCAGGGAGGGCGTCTGCGAGACGCTCGTCGAGACCGCCGTCGACCGGTTCGGCCGGCTGGACATCGTCGTCAACAACGCGGGCTACACCTGGGACGGCATCGCCCACAAGATGAGTGACGAGCAGTTCCGGGCGATGCTCGAGATCCACACCGTCGTCCCGTTCCGCGTGCTCAGGGCGGCGGCGCCACACCTCCGCGACCCGGCCAAGCAGGAGGCAGAAGAGGGGCGCGAGGTCTTTCGCAAGGTGGTCAACGTCACCTCGATCTCGGGCACCCAGGGCAACGTCGGCCAGGCGAACTACTCGGCGGCGAAGGCCGGCCTGGTCGGGCTGACGAAGACGCTGGCCCGCGAATGGGGGCCGTTCAAGATCAACGTGAACGCCGTCGCCTTCGGATTCGTCGAGACGCGGCTCACCGCTGCGCCCGAGGACGCCGGGACGTTTCGCCACGACGACGTGGAGATTCCGCTCGGGATCCCGGAGCGGATGCGCGCACTCGCCTCGACGATCATCCCGCTCGGCCGTCCGGCGACCCCGGCGGAGGCCGCGGGGCCGATCTTCTTCCTCTGCTCGCCGTGGTCGAACTTCGTCCACGGCCAGGTGATCACCGCCAGCGGCGGCCAGACCACGGGGATGACCTGATGAGCGCGGCAGCCGAGCTGCTCGCGATCGATGCCCTCGGAAGCACCGGCAGCGAGGTCAGGTACGAGGTGACGGCCGCCGCGATCCGTGCCTACGCCGAGGCGACCGACGATCCGACTCCAGCCGCGCTCGAGGGGCTCGTCGCGACACCCGTCTTCGCGATCGTGCCTGTCTGGGCGGCGATCGCTCCCGCCTCACGGGCCGTTGCCAGCGACGAGGCGCGGAAGCGGGTCGTCCACTACCAGCAGGACATGGTCCTTCACCGGCCGATCGAGGCGGGTATGAAGCTCGTCTCGACGGCGTCCCCGGCGGCCCTGCTTGCGCGCCCGAACGGCTCGTCGCTCGTGATCCGCACCGAGACACGGACGGAGGGCGGCGAGCTCGTCAACGAGCAGTACGTGACGGAGTTCTTCCGCGGCATCGACGCCGGCGAGAGCCGCGGCGACGTGCAGGCCGATCATCGCCTCCCGGACGAGGTGCGGGAGACCGAGCCGCAGGCGGAGCTCACCTACTCGATCGCCCAGGATCAGACGAATCGTTATGCCGAGGCATCCGGCGACCACTTCGAGATCCATCTCGACGACGAGGCCGCAAAGCGCGTCGGCCTTCCCGGCCGGATCGTGCACGGCTTCTGCACGCTCGCGTTCACGGCCCGCGCGGTCTGCGCCGCGACCGGGGTGACCGACCCTGCGGCTGTGCGGCGGCTTGCGGTGCGGTTCTCGGCGCCGGTCTTCCCGGGAGACTCGTTGACCACGTCCGTCTGGCAGCTCGCAGACGGCGTGTACGGCTTCGAGGCGAGAAACGGCGAGGACCGCGTCGTGCTCAAGGACGGCCGGGCGGAGCTGCAGCTCTAGCCACAAGGCCCGGGCTTGCCGCGAGCCGCGCCTACTTGCCGACGCTGAAGGAGGTCTTCGGGCCGTGCGCGGTGGGCTCGAAGAGCCACTTGCCGGCGCTGAGGGTCATGGTCCGGTTGCTCGTCCCGACGGCGGCGATGCCGCTGAGCGTGATCGCACGCTTCGAGCCCTGACGGACGATCAGGCCGGCCGACTTCGAGTGGTCCCGGGTCACGATCCGGTAGAGGCCAGCCTTCAGTCTCTTGATCGAGGCCCCGCCGAAGCTCAGCGTCGCCTTCCCGGAGGCGCTGACCGACCCCCTGAGCGTCCCCAGCATCCGCACGGGCGTGGACGCCGGAGACGAGGTGGAAGAGGCCGCCGTCGACGTGCCGCCGCCGCTCGTCTGGCTGCTTCCAGTCGTGATCGACGACCCGGTCGAGGTCGACCCGCTCGATGCGCTCACCGTGGCGGTGGTGGTGAAGGTGAGGAGGGACGACGCGCCGAGGTTCGTGTCCTGGATCCGGTAGCTCGAGCTCGTCTGGAAGGTGAAGGGGCCCAGGGTCGAGGGCGCATCGATGCCCATCCCGGTGCTGTTCAGGTCGCTGGTGAGCGCGACGCCGGGTCCGGTGATCGTGAGGTTCGGGTTGAGATCCTCGCCGTCGTCGTAGACGAGCACCATGTAGGAGCCTGCCGGAACGACCCCTCCCGACCTGACGATCGTCCCGTCGCCGAGCTTCAGCTGCAGCGAGGTCGGCGTGATGTAGGCGATCGTGAGCGTCGGGCCCGCCGCCCGGGCGCCCCCGACACCGACCGATCCGGCGGTGACGCCGAGTGCGGCCCCGCAGAGCACCAGGAGGGCGCCGACGGCGAAGAGGCGGCCCAACCGCCTGCCGGAGCTGTCAACCATCGAGGTCGTTGTAGCAGTGCTGGAGGCCGGTTGGAGCGTTGCTTTGCAACAGAGCCGCGCCCATGCCCCGCCGCGAGTCTCGGAGTAGGATCGTGACCGGTGAGGCCGGGGCGCGCGTCGCTTGTGCTTGTCCGCCCGGGCTGGGTTTCCCTGGGCGTGTTCACAGGCTACGCGCTCGTGGCGTTCTGTTTCCTCGGCCTGCGGCTGGTGCTCGAGCCCGGATCGCAGTTCATCGGGCCGCGCCCCGATCCGGAGATCTTCATCTGGGCGTTCGCCTGGTGGCCGCACGCGATCCTGCACGGGGAGAACCCGTTCGTCACCCACGCTGTCTGGGCGCCGGACGGGGTCAATCTGACGTGGGTCACGTCGGTTCCCGGCCTGGCCCTGCTGTTCGCGCCGCTGACGCTGATCGCCGGGCCCGTCGCCGCCTTCAACACGGCGGCCGTTCTGCTGCCGGCGGCGGCGGCCTGGACGGCGTTCCTCCTTTGCCGCCGTCTCACCGGTGACATCTGGGCGTCGTTCGTCGGCGGCTATCTGTTCGGCTTCTCGAGCTACCTCGTGGGACGCTCGGGAAGCGGGCAGCTCCATCTCGCCGCCGTCGTCCTGCTGCCGCTCGTCGCGTTGGTCGTCCTTCGCTTTCTCGACGGCGAGCTGACCGGCCGCGGGCTCGTCGTGCGCCTCGGGCCGCTGGGCGCGCTCCAGCTGCTCTTCTCGACGGAGGTCTCGCTCACCCTGGTGCTCTCGCTCGCCGTCGCTCTCGTGCTGTGCTTCCTGCTCGTCCCCGCCCGTCGGCGGCAGCTGCTCGCAGTGCTGCCCTACCTGGTCGGGGCCGGCGCGTTCGCGGCGCTGCTGGCCTCACCCTTCCTGTACTTCGTGATCGCAGGGTTTCGAAGCACCGGTTACTTCGACCCCAACGCCTACGTCGCCGACCTGCTCAACTTCGTCGTTCCGGCCCAGCAGACGTTGATCGGCGGTCGCTCGACGCCGCTGACGGCCGGTTACGTCCTCCAGGGCGATGCGTACGTCGGCCTGCCGACGCTGCTCATCCTGGGCCTCTTCGCCCGGCAGCGACTCCGGACCGCGTCCGGTCGGTTCCTGGTCGCGTCGCTCGGCGCCGCGATCGTCGCGGCGATGGGTGCGCACCTCACCGTCGCCGGGCACCGGATCGTCGAGTTGCCCTGGGCATGGCTCCAGCAGCTCCCGGCCTTCGACAACGTGCTGCCGGTGCGGTTTGCCGCCTACATCACGCTCGTGGCGGCGGTCGCCGTCGCGCTGTGGATCTCGACGTGCCGGGCCGGCCGGCTCCGGGTCGTCCTCCCGGGGCTCGCCGTCCTGGCGATCGTCCCCAGCCTGCACGACTCCCTCTGGGCGACGACCTACACGGTGCAGCCGTTCTTCACGGACGCCACCTACCGCACCTGCCTCGACTCCGGCGAGACGATCCTTCCGCTCCCGATCGGACAGGGCGAGGCGATGCTCTGGCAGGCCGTGAGCGGCTTCCGGTTCAACCTCGCCGGCGGGTACGACGGGCCGTACATCCCGACGTCATTCCTCGAGCCGGGCGGCAACCGCTACATCAGCGTCGGCTACCACCTGGAGGCGGCCCAGACCGGGATCGTGCGCTCCTTCATCGCCGAGAAGCACGTGACGACGGTGGTCGTCGACGCGAACGAGATCGACTTCTTCGCCGGGGCGCTCAACCCCCTGGCAGAGCCGCAGAGCGTCGGTGGCGTCGTCCTCTACCGGGTGGCCGGGCCGGCGCCGTCGTGCGGCGGCGGCTGAGCTTCGTCGCGAGGCGAGGCGCACGGCCTACGACAACCTGTCGCGGACGACCCGTTCGACGCGGCGGTCGGGGATGACCCAGATGATCGTGACGACGACGAAGAGCGTGACCGAGATCCAGGGGACGAGGAAGGAGCAGGCGAGCGCAACGATGTACACGGCGAGCGAGACCTTGCCCTTGCGGTCGTTGCCGATCGCCCGCGCCAGCTGGGAGCTCGACTCGTGCAGGGCGAGCAGCGCCAGTGTCAGCAGCGTGTAGGCAACCGCGCAGCCGAGAAGCACGATCGCGTACGTGGCGACCGGCCCTGGCTCCGCACCGGCCTCACCGAGCCAGGCGGTCGCGATCGGCGTCAGCGACAACCAGAGCAGGAGGTGGATGTTCGCCCACAGCGTCCGACCGTCGATCCGGTGCACGACCTGCATCAGATGGTGGTGATTAACCCAGTAGATGGCAACGAACACGAAGCTGAGCAGGTAGGCGAGCAGCTTGCCCTTCTCGTCCAGGATGTCGGAGAGGTGATGTCCTGCCGGCGGGCGCAGCTCGAGGACGAGGATGGTGATCAGGATCGCGATCACGCCGTCGGTGAAGGCATTCATCCGCTCCGGCTTCATCGCGAGACTATGTCAGTCGTTCGACGACGATCAGGTTCGCACCCCCGCCGTGCATCGGCGCCAAGGTCTGGGCGTTGGCTTCGATGGATGTGGAGTATCGCGAGCGCAATCACAAGACCAATGAAACGCATAGCTGCTCGAGCTTCGCTCGAGACTTCTGTCCATGAGGCCGTCGGCCGGCCTCCCGCCCGCCCGCTCGCGTACGAGTCGTCTAGTATCGATCGGGTGAGTCGCCGCGCCCTCGCCTGGCTTCTCTCGGTCCCCTTGATGGTTGCCGGGGTCGAGGCAGGGCACTGGCTGGCCTACCGGCTCGTCTATCCCGACCCGTATCTACGGGCTCAGGAGCTCGCCGGGTCAGGTCATCACTACCTGAGCTACACGCCACTGTTCTTCTCGCTCGCGGGTGCCGTAGCTCTTTGCGGATTCGGAGGACGTCTGTTCCGGACGGGCGAAGGACCACGGCGCACCGACGTGGTCTCCCTGACTCCATTCCTGCTGCTTTCGCCGTCGGCGTTCGTGCTCCAGGAGTGCGGGGAGAGGTTGACGGTGACGACATGGCCGCTCGCGGGTGTACTGACGCCGGCGTTCCTGCCCGGCCTGCTGTTCCAGCTGCCGTTTGCGCTCGCAGCGTTCCTGGTCGCGCGCTGCCTGCTGCGGGGGGCCGACCGGCTCCGCGTGTTCCTGCTCGGGCGGCGCCCGGCTCCTCTGCCTGCGCTCGTCCTCCAGGTGCTCGAGCAACTCGCGGCGGTCACTCTTCCTCGCATTTCGTCGCTCGCCGTCGGCTATGGCGAGCGAGGCCCTCCGGGCAGGCTCGTTCCAGCTGTGTCCGCCGCTCCACGCTAGCCGCACCCTCCGGGGCTCCCTCGGTTCGATCCATGGTCGCCGTGCGGGACGAGCGCGGATGGGCGAGCGCTCGATCGAGCAGACACCTGGGAAGCGTCCGCTTCCCGTGTCACTGCGCGACTTCGAGCGGTGACCGAGAGAACTTCCACCGAGAGGAGAAACATGAATCGCTCATACCGCAGGGCCGCGTTGATCTTCTGCTCGATCTGCGTTGCCGTCGCCGGCGGGATCCTCACCGTCGACGGGCTTCCCGGAAGCGCCGACGCGGCGGACGCCGCCACGACCACGAACACCGCGAGCATGCCCGGGATGTCCATGAGCAGCACGTCGACGAGCTCGGCCGGCGCGCCGACCGTCGTCGGAATGAAGCCGATGTCCCCCACCGGCATGCCGACGGCGATGGCGATCACACCGATCGGAAAGGCAAGCTGGCAGGGAATGAAGATCGAGGTGCGGGCAATGGCTCCCTCGACCTTCATCCTCCTCGAGTCGGGAAAGCAGAAGATGGTCAAGCCGACCGCGAAGGACAGCTTCCACCTGATGGTGCTGCTGAGCGACGCGAAGTCGGGAGCGCCGATTCCCTACTCGTCGGTCTGGGCGACCGTCACGAAGGGAGACATGGGCACGGGGAAGCCCGTGTTCGACGAACGCCTCTGGCCGATGATCTCCGAGGTGATGGGCGTGCACTACGGCATCAACGTCCCCATCCCGGCCGCGGGCACCTATCACATGAGCCTGGTCATCAGCCCACCGGCGGTTGCCCGGCACATGGAGTACGACAACCGTTGGTTGAAGCCGCACAAGGTGGGCTTCACCTTCAACTTCAAGCCTGCCTCTTGAGCGCCCCGAGACTCACCCGTCTCGGGTTCCTCGGTGCCGCCGCCGGTGTCATCGCGGGCGGTGGCACCGACGCGGCGTCCGCGGTCGCCGGCAGGCCGAGAGCCCTGGGCGGGCAACCCGCCGGCCTGCCGCTCCGCCAGCATGCCTGGGCCTCCGGTCTCGCGACGGACGTCCACGGCAACACTGTTGCGCCCCGCTTCGACCGGCTGCTCTTCTTCGACGTCGCCGCTCGCCCCACAGTGGACAGCGTGCGACAGCTCGAGGCGTCCCTGCGCGGGCTCGAGCGGCTCTACCCCTGGGACCACCGCGGCCTCCTCTTCACGCTCAGCTGGGGGCCGCACTACTTCGAGCACGTCGTCCACAGGCCCTCGCCGATCCCGCGGCCGACGGAGCTCTCGGACTTCGAGGTCCCGACCTTCGACGACTACGATGCGTGCCTCCACCTCGCAAGCGACGACGAGCAGCGGCTCGTCGCGCTCGAAGCGGCGCTCGTCCACGGCGGGGCCGTCCCCGCTGCCGGGTCGCTCGACCTCCGCGGCACCCTGCGCTGGAGGGAGACTCGGACGGGCTTCGTCGGGGCCGGCCTGCCTGCCCGGCACCAGGCGGTCGGAGGCATCCCACCGGGTCACCACGTTCCCGCAGCGGCCCCGCTCTACATGGGCTTCAAGTCAGGGTTCAGGAAGAACCAGGCGAGCGAGGACGCGGTCACGATCCCCGACGGGCCGTTCGCGGGCGGGACGACCATGCATGTCAGCTACATGCGGCTGCGGCTCGACAGCTGGTACCGAATCCTCGACGAGAAGGAACGCGTCGCGCGCATGTACGCGCCGGAGATGACCCCGGCCGAGGTGAGCCGTCTCACCGACGACGCACCGAGCCACCCGGATCGCTATGCGCGGGACGCGGGCCGCTACGGCGTCGTCGGTCACTCCCAGACGTCGGCTCGCGCGCGGCGCAACGGACGACCGAGGATCCTGCGGCGCGACTTCAACACCACGGACGGCGGCGTGGCCGGCCTCCATTTCGTCGCGATCCAGCGCTCGATCTCCGACTTCGTCGAGACACGAAAGGCGATGAACGCCGCGAACGCCCCCTACCTCAATCCGGCGATCACGGACACCGTCAACAACGGCATCAACGAGTTCATCTTCGTGCTCAAGCGCGCGAACTACATCGTTCCGCCGCGGCCGAACCGGTCGTTCCCGCTGCTGCCCGGACGTTCGGCCGCCCTTGGCTGAGACTCGGTGATGCCACTCCGTGTACTCAACTCCCCCTGCTGGGGGCTCTCGCCGAAGGTCGTCGATGCCGATCAACAATGTTGCGAGGCCTTCTAGGGCCTGTTCGATCGCATCAACCTCGCGGGCCACAGTCATCTGCACCGCGAGCATCCGCCCTCTGCAGGTTCGGTCGGAGCCACGTTGACCTGGCTGAGGAAAGGATCTCCATGAAGCTCTCCAGGTACGGATTGCCCGTGACGGGCTCCGGCTCGGGCGCAGCACAGCCGGTTTGGTCGATGTCGCTCGCGCTGTTCGCGATCGGGATCGTGTTGTCGCTCGTGGGAAGTGCGGCCGCCGCGTCAACCCCGGTCCCGTTGGCAACAACCGACAGCTTTGCCGTTTTGGCCGGGGCCGGGATCACGAACACCGGGCCGACGACGCTCAACGGCGACATCGGCACCTTCCCGACAACCTCGGTCTCGGGAGCAGGATCCCTCACCATCACCGGTACGAATCACGGTGGTGACGCGGTCACCCAGCAGGCGAAGAGCGACCTCGTCACCGCCTACAACATCGCCGCCGGTGAGGGGCCGACCATTCCGGTCTCCGCCGACCTGGCCGGCCAGACACTGACCCCCGGGGTCTACAACTCCGCCTCCGCGCTCGGCCTCACGGGGAATCTCACGCTCAACGCGGGGGGCGATCCCAACGCCGTGTTCGTCTTCCAGGCCGGGTCGACGCTCACGACCGCTTCCGCGAGCTCGATCACGCTGGAGAACGCGGCCCAGGCCTGCAACGTCTTCTGGCAGGTCGGCAGCTCCGCGACGCTCGGTACCGGGTCGAGCTTCCGTGGCACCATCATCGCGCTCACCAGCATCACGCTCACGACGGGAGCAACGGTCGAGGGACGCGTACTCGCACGTAACGGTGCGGTCACTCTCGACACGAACACGATCACAAAGCCGGCGTGCACCACCGGCACGACGACAACGACGACGGAAACGACGACGGAAACGACGACGACGACGGTCGCTCCACCTGCCGCGACCACTCAGACGACAACCGTCGCCACACCTGCCGTGCCCACTCAACCGACCCCTGCGCAACTCGTCGCGGCGAAGGTCGCCGCAGCGAAGACGGCCACAGCCACGAAGCTCGCAGCCGAGAAGCTCGCAGCCGAGAACCTCGCAGCCACGAACCTCGCAGCCGAGAACCTCGCAGCCACGAAGCTCGCAGCCACGAAGCTCGCAGCCACGAAGCCTCGCCGCCAAGAAGCTCGCAGCCAAGAAGCTCGCAGCCAAGAAGCTCGCAGCCAAAAAGCTCGCAGCCACGAACCTCGCAGCCAAGAAGCTCGCAGCCGAGAACCTGGCAGCCAAGAAGCTCGCAGCCAGCGCCGTCGCGAAGAAGTTGGTCGTGAAGGCGCCGGTCGTCAAGGTGCCTCCGGTGAAGAAGGCATCGCACACGCTCCGTCCGAGGCCGCCTGTTCACGCCTTCGGAATCACGGGCTAGCGGTGAACGAGGCGATCACGAGCGGGTGGCGCGGTCCGCTCGCGATCGCCTGCTCTCTGCTCGCGCTCGGGGCGACGAGCGCAACTTCCTCGGCGGCCACCCCAACCGGCGCCACGAGCAGGTCGCAGCAGCTCGTGACCTTACTTGCCTCGCATCGCGTCCACGTCCAATCGTCGTCACGGGCGGCGGCGTTCGCGGTGCTTCCGGCGTTGACGCCCATCACAGAGGCGAAGACAACGCTTCCCGTGCTCGATTCGAGAGGCGGCTGGCTGCTGGTCAGGCTGCCGGGTCGCCCGAACGGGCGTGCAGGCTGGATCCAAGCGACGAAAACATCGCGTTCAGTCACCTACTGGCACATCTTCGTCAGTACTGACACGAGAACCGTCACCGTTGACTGGGGCGGCCGCGCCGTCAAGGTGTTCAAGGCCGTCGTCGGGAAGCCTTCGACACCCAGCCCCGGCGGGCAGTTCTTCGTCGAGGAGCCCGTGGCGCTCGGATCGACGGAAAGCGGCGGGCCGTTCGCCCTCGCGCTCTCCGCACGGTCGAACGTCCTGCAGGAGTTCGACGGCGGCCCCGGCCAGATTGCGATACACGGGCTCGAAAACGTCGGCGGCGTTCCGGGCACCGCCGTCTCGCACGGTTGCATCCGTGTCGCGAACGAGAACGCGCGCTGGCTGGCCGCCAGGATCGGCGCTGGCGTGCCGGTCACGATCAGCCGCTAGGTCACATCCGCCGATCACGGGCAGCATGCACGCGTCGGCACGTGGACGTCTAGGCGTTGCGTGAGGTGTTCAGGGCAACGGCGGAGCAAACGAGAGCCTCGAGGGCCTTCTCGTCGACCGTGTCGCCCTCGCGAAAATCGACGGCACGCCTGACGTTGCCTTCGAGGCTCGAGTTGAACAGGCCCGAGGGATCTTTCAGCGACGCGCCCTTGGCAAAGGTCATCTTCACCACGTTCTTGTAGGTCTCGCCCGTGCAGATGATCCCATCGTGAGACCAGACGGGAGTCCCTCGCCACTTCCACTCCTCGACCACCTCGGGATCGGCTTGCTTGACGAGAGCACGGAGCCGGGAGAGCATCTCACCCCGCCAGTCGCCCAGCTCCCTGATCCTCTCGTCGATCAACTCGGACGGGGTCCCGGGGTTCTGCGGAGCGCTCTCCTTCACGACATCCCTCTCATACCACATCGATCTTCGAGGACGCGCCGGGCTCCGGGCTCCAGGCGGTCGATTGAACCCGTGACGGGCACGCCGACGTCTGACGCAGGCGAGCCGGGCACGGTGCGCCGGTCCCTCGGCGGGACTATGCCGGCTTCCAGAGAGCGTCGTCGCCGAGCGGTGCGCGGGTCGCCGCTCCCTCTGCGACCAGCCGCAGCATTGTCACTTCGGCCTCGAGCCGGTCCGGGGCATCGTTACCGCGCGTGAGGAGCTGTGCCACCTCCTGGGTCGTGAGCCCGCCGGGGAACGCGCCGAGCAGCTCGCGCGAGTCGTCCGGGACTCCCCGGCGCTCGCCGTGCGGGATCAGGTTCGCGACGACCACGTCGTAGGCCTCGATCGTCTGCCAGCCACCGGCCTCGAGGCGCCGGCCGGCGTGCTCGAAAACGAGCGACGGAGCCGTGTACCGAACAGGGCCGTCGGTGGTCGCGTGCTTGTCCTGCAGCTGCGTGGGCGAGCCGGCGGCGCTGCGGGCCTCGGCCCGATCACGCTGGTAGGCCTGCTCCACCCCCGGCGTGTCGATCGCGGCGATCGCGGCGTCGACGTCGATTCCCTCCACCCCTCCCAACACGGCTGCGATGCTCTCGTCCTCGTCGAGGAGCAGCGTCGTCGTGAAGAACGCGAGCTGCAGCGCCCGGAAGGCCGCCCACTCGCGCCCCGGTGCCTGCAGGCGCACTGCCACGATCGCACGGCAGGAGCGACCTGTACCGACGATCCGGGCCCGCGGGCTCGGCGCCAGGGGCATGCCGAACCGGCGGAAGCGCCGCGCATACCCCTCGGCCGAGCGCAGCGGGGTATAGCCCCGGTCGAGGTACTCCTGCGCCACGTTCGTGAGCCCGATCAGCACGAGCCTCCACTCGAGCTGCGCGCCGTAGCGCCACTCGAGCACGCGGAAGGCGGGGTTCGCGGAATACCCCCACGGGCAGCCCGCGTCGTTGTACAACGTCACCCTCACCGGCTCTGCCATTCGCCCTCCGGCAGCCTAGTGGACTGACCGGCACGTTTGCGGGTTCCTGGGTCGTCAGCACCAAGCCAGAGTTCGTCATCGTTCGCAGGGACGGCTGGTCCCTCTCAAGAACGAGGCGGTCTCTGGCGCCGCGTGATGGCGGGGCCAGGAACCTGTGAACGTTGCCGGTCAGTCCACTCGTCATCGAGACCGCGCCGTCGTCTCGCTCTCGCTCGGCGACCTCTCCTGCCCTCGAGCCCTGTCGACCGATCTCCACCGGCGCCTGGGCGGACGCCGGGCCGGGCCGACTCGACTGAAAGGGGGCGCCGACCCCGCCGCCCGTGGTCATCAACTCACCGCTTTCTTCACGAGCGCGGCGATCCTTTTCTCGTCGGCGGCCGGACTGCTCAGCGCAGCTCCTGGATGCGGATCAGGTTGCCCGCGGGATCGCGGAAGGCGCAGTCGCGAACCCCGTATGGCTGCTCGGTCGGCTCCTGGACGACCTCGGCGTCGCCGGCCTGCAGCCGCTCGAAGGTGCCGTCGAGGTCGGCGGTGGCCAGGTTGATGCTGGCGTAGGTTCCCTTGGCCATCATCTCGGCGATGGTGCGGCGCTCGTCGTCGGTGATGCCGGGGGTAGCGACCGGCGGGTAGAGGACGATGGACGTGCCGGGCTGGTCGGAAGGGCCGACCGTGATCCAGTGCATCCCGCCGTATTCGACGTCGTTGCGGACAGCGAAGCCGAGGGTGTCGCGATAGAAGGCCAGGGATGCGTCCGGATCGTCGTGCGGGAGGAAGCTCGCATGAATGGTGATGTCCATGGGGTCATGCTAGGTGTAGCTCGTGACGGGCGCTTCTCGATTCCTGATCGGTCTGGTCACCTGTATCGCCACGCACGGCGGCATCCCCAACGTCGCGCCGGCCGCGTTGCGGCGGTAGGTGGTCGGCGGCATGCCGACCAGCTCGGTGAAGCGAGTGCTGAACGTGCCCGGCGACGCGCATCCGACCGCGAAGCAGACCTCGGTGACGTTGAGGTCGCCACGGCGCAGCAGCGCCATCGCGCGCTCGATGCGCCGCGTCATCAGGTAGCTGTACGGCGACTCGCCGTAGGCGAGCCGGAACTCGCGGCTGAAGTGCCCGGCCGACATGTGCGCACCGCGGGCGAGCTCCTCGACGTCGAGGGGACGGGCGTACTCCCGGTCGATCCGGTCGCGGACGCGCCGGAGCCGCACGAGGTCGCGCAGGTGCTGCGCCGCGGCGGGTGTGCTCGTCACCTGCGAATCGTGCCATGCCGCGCCGGAATCCTCGCCACGTACAGACCGCTGTGGGGGTCTCATACCACATTGTCGAATCTGCACCTATTGGCCTAACCCGTGTATTGGCCTGACTCGGCGCTCTTCAAGGCTTCCTGCTCTGAGAGAGTCCCTGGCGGAGCACGCGCGTCACCTTCGCAGTGTTCTCCGCGACCTTCCCATAGGCGTCAAAAGCTGGTAGGAATCAGACGTGCGGGCACCTGTCGGAATGGCGCTGCTACTGGTTTCTGTGACGGCGGCGTTCGTTTCGAGCGCCGCTGCCCCCGCGAAATCCTCGACCATCCGGAAGTTCGTGATCTCCGCCTTGCGCTCGCAATGGCGCGATACCGGCCTCCTGATCAAAGACGGTGCCTCGGCAAGCATCCATATCAGCTCCAGTGACGCCACCTGCCACACGCCGTCGGCCTCGGACTGCCCGGTCGGAAAATCTGCCGGCTACACGTGCAGTGACAACCCGGTCGTGGGGAACGTGCCGCCGGGCCCGGCCGGCGATGCGATTCCTTACGGCGTCCTCGCCGGGAAGGTGGGCGCGAATGGCAAGCCGTTCGCGGTCCCGTCGGGCGCGACGGCGTCGGGGCCCGGCGAGCTCTACCTGGTCTACAACGATTGCTCCGCGCCGGCAGGGTACGGCGACAACGGCGGCTCGGTCTCCGTCTACGTGACGGGTGACTTCAAGGTCAAGCCCCCGCCCCCCTCGCCACCGCCCACACCGAAGGCGAAGGACGGAGGCCCGACCCTGGCGACGGTCGCGGAGATCAAGTCGACTCTCCCGGGGGGCACTCCGAGGGCGTTCATCCAGCGCGGCAGCAAAGGTGCGTTCCAGCCGCTCGGCCTCGGCACGGAGGTGCAGAAGGGCGACGTGATCAGGACATACGCGAACACCGTGATCGCCCTCGATCTCTCGCTTGGTGGGCGTGTCGGCATCAACTCGGGCTCCAAGGTCGAGCTGGCAGGTGAGCGGAACATCGTGAACACCGAAAAGGGAGACCGCTTGCAACTCACGAGCGGAGACATGTGGGCGAAGTGCGGAAAATCGAAGGAGCCGATCGAGATCCAGACAAACGGCGGAATCATCGGGATCAGGGGCTAGTGAGCGGACTGCGCCTATCGGTAGTCGCCCTTGCAACCCTCACGGCGGCGGTACTCGTCGTGACGGCTGGCCCGGCACTGTCCGCCGGAGGAGCCGGGGCCGGCGGAACCGTCGTCGCAACCGTGGTGACGGCCTCGGGCGGTCACCTGTCCGTCCAGCGCAAGGCGGGCGGAACGCCGAGCGCCCTCCGGGCCGGCGCGAGCATCTACTACGGCGACGTCGTCCTCGCGGGTCCCGGCGCGAGTGCAACGTTCAGGGTCGCCGTCGCGCGTGGGACGCTCGCGGACAAGGATCTCCTCTACGTGAGGCCCGTCGCCGGCGCCCACCACGCTCTGCGCATGGAGCGCTTCACGGGGTATGTGCTCGTAACGCTCGGACCCGCCACGGGCCGTTAGGTCGATACGGACGGCACCATACGGCGAGCCCGGCCGTAGCTTCAGCAGCTTCGCGTCGTCGGCCTTCAAGCCGCCGGCTGCACGTACGCGCAAAGGTGGCTGGAGTCCCCATCATCGCCACGCGACCCCGGGAGACCGTTTGGCGCTTTGCCATGTCGTCGGCGTAGTGGGGTTGTTCAGCGCCTGGGTCGGGTGCGAAGGCGTCCCGGCCGCCGCCGGCCCGCATCGGGTGTCCGGTGATCTGCTGATAGGCCGGGATGACCGACCTCATAATCAGTTTGACGGTCGCAAGGAGCCAGATTCATCCCGCAAGCACAGCTGCCGGACGGTACGTTCGGCAGCACGCCGCGGACCGCGTTGCGGCCGGGTTGTGCTCTACGTGATGATCGTCAGGTTGAAGACGACGCGTTTCGACCCGTCGACCCACACGTCGTGGGCGACGCTCGCCGACGGATGGGTGACCCGAGCGGCCCAGCCCTTGGGGAACTTCAGCGCGAACACCGCCGGAATGAACACCCCACGCACATAGGCACAGCTCACCCCGCTGACTGAGATGTTTCTGAAGTGGCCACCGCCGGCTCCAGGGATCGTCAGCGGCGCACATGAGGTTGGCTTGGCCGCGGCCGCCGTGGACGCACACACCGCCGTCAGAGCCACTCCGGCGACGACCGCCGCACCCAGGGATCTCACTGCGCTTCCTCCTCTCGGACGGAGCGTGCCACTCTCAAGTGGGAGTTTCGCACTTCAGGGACGACGTGGCAAACACGCCCGCCGTCGTCGGCCGGGTCAACTCCAGACTGAGGACGGTGAGGAGCCCGGCGAAGGGCACAACCAGGCCGATGTGAGGAACGAACAGAAACCGTTGCCGTTGTTGCCACGCGCGTCGGCATGCACTCGATCGGTACCGGCTCGCATCACGGGCGGAACGACATCCTCGGACGTCGCGGGCCTCAGCAATCGCGTAGCTCGTCGCGCGTCCGACGCGTCAGCTGGTCGCGTCGATCGCCGTCTTCGCCCGGTCGGCGGCGAGCCCCGGCACGCCGGACGCCGAGATGGCCACACGGAGGGTCCGCGGGGCCGGGTGGCCGAGCGCGGTCTCGAGCGAGCCCCAGGAGGACGGCGCGAAGCGGCACACCACGACCAGGTGCGGCTGGTCGGGATCGCAGATCCAGCCGTAGCGCTGAAGCGGCGTCGAGTAGCGCCGCGAGCTGCTGACGAGCTGGGGAGTGTCGGGGCTCGCAGCGAGGTTCGCGAGGAACACCCGGAAGATCGGGTCGGCCAGGCCGCACGGGTACCCGCCGGCGGAGACGAGCGTCCACGAGGTGCCGTGCCCGCCGCCCGAGCTCCAGCGGGCCGAGGGAACGGCGCTGCCACGCCAGCGGCTGTCGAGGGTGCCGCCGCACGCGGTCGAGATCGGGTCGGTTGTGATCGATCTGCGCGAGGAGTTGACGTCGTGGAAGTTCAGGTCGGTCATCGTCACCCAGTTGGCGACGAGCAAGCCGACGCCATAGTCGCGGACCGTCTGCTCGACCTGGCGGAGCTGCGGCAGGAAGAGGCTGCTCTGAGCTGTCGTCGGGCGAAGCAGCGTGCTCTGGTCGGCAACGCTGACGATGCCGTAGTGCGCGGCCGGGGTGGTCGCATTGCGAACGTCCGGGAACTCGATCACCTGCTCGAGCGCCGGCGCGAGCGAGGGCGAGCCGCCGCCGAGCGACGTCCCGTGCGGGAAGACGACGCGGACGCAGCCGCTCATCGGGACGATGTCGCCGGCCGCCGGACGGGTCGTCGTCAGGCAGGTCCAGCCGTGCCACGACCAGATGCCGCTGGCGTTGGAGGACGGGTGGGCGCCGACGAGCATCGGGATCAGCGGCCGGATCGTGCTGCACGTCCCGTCGCTGAAGAAACGGAACGCCTGCACCTGCCAGTCCGTCCCGCGCACGCGGCTGCCGTCGGAGAGCTTCATCGTCCAGGCGGGCCCGCCGGAGTACCGCGTGTCGCTCGTGCCGGCCCCGCAGGTGGGCTGGTTGTAGTGCGTGTCCCATTGCCAGGGCTCGGGCACACCGGCGTTGTCCTCCTGGCGGACCGGCGGCGGCAGCGACCCACCGCCAGAATGGAGGTTCGTCCGGATCGAAGCCGGAATCAGGGTGTTGTGGAGCGGGTCGCCGGCGACGAGCACCCCGACGGCGCCGGCGCCGCCGTTGCCGACGTAGCAGGTCGCCTCCAACTGTCCACGGCTGACGACGCAACCGTACGCGCCGGAGCGGTAGGCCTGCACGCTCGGGCCGGTGGTTGCGACGACCTTCTTGCTGAGCACGACGGCCCAGTTGGCCGCGTTCTTGCACTCGGAGTTCGTCGAGAGCCCCCCGACGTACCAGTCGCTGCCGGTCGCGCCGGACGTGTGCCACGTCGAGCCGTGCTTCAAGCCGCACGAGAACTGGGGGTTGTCTGCCGGGAGAGCGCTTCGCGACGCGGCCCCGGGCGCCGACGCGAGTGCAATCGCGGCGAGCGCCGGCGCGAGCAGGACACGCAGTCTGGTGGTGCGGCGCTCCATCCTGGTTCTCATCGGCGACTCGGCGGTATTTCTTGACAGGCACGCGAAACCCTGCCGTCGAGATCGTCGCGATCGGGCGCAATCGCACGCATCGTGCGGGCGCACCAGGGAATCGAGGATCGCGCGAGTGGTTTCGGATCGCTTGGAACCAACCCCCGCGAGCATCCAGTCACCTACTCGCCCTCGGCGCCGCACATGAACCCGCATCCCAACTGCATGTTCCATCCGTCGGCCTTCCCGAAGCAGGCGCAGAAGTTCAACGGCACAGCCGTCGTCGTCAAGCCCCGACGAGGGTCGGGACGACGTTCAACTACCGGTTCAGGGTCAGGGTCCACTACAGCGTCCCGTACCAGGGCAAGCCGTTGTGCGCTTCCTCCGGAGCCTCCCCGTCGGCCTTCCCCTGCATCATCCAGCCCTACGACGAGTACGGCCAGCCGAACGTCGGGTTCTCGATCGTCGGGGCGTGACGCCTACCTCGCCGGCGTCTCGACCCGTCGGGTCGAGACGCTCGTGCAGCAGCTCGGGGCGAACGGATGAGCAAGAGCCAGGTCTCGAGGCTCGCGAAGAGCCTCGACCAGATCGTCGAGGACTTCCGCACCCGTCCGCTCGACGGAGCGCCCTACGCCTACGTCACCCTGGACGCGCTCCAGGTGAAGTGTCGCGAGGGCGGCCGCACCGTCAAACGTCTGCGTCGTCCACGCCGTCGGCGTCAACAAGGACGGCTTCCGTGAGTCGCTCGGCCTCGACGTCGTCACCGCCGAGGACGACGCTGCCTGGCTCGCCTACGTCCGTGGCCTGGTCGCTCGCGGTCTCGTCGGTGTCAAGCTGGTCAGCTCGGACGCGCATCCCGGCCTCGTCGACGCGATCGCCGCGACCCTCGCCGGCGCTTCATGGCAGCGTTGCCGGACGCACGTCATGCGCAACCTGCTCACCCGGGTGCCCAAGAGCGCGCAGGGCTTCGTCGCGACCATGGTCCGCACGATCTTCGCCCAGCCCGACGCGGCGACCGTGCACGAGCAGCACGCGCGGATCGTCGATCAGCTCGCCACCCGCTTCCCTGAAGCGGCTGCGCTGCTCGAGGAGGCTAGGCCCGACCTGCTCGCCTTCACCGGCTTCCCGAAAGAACATTGGCGGCAGCTATGGAGCAACAACTCGCTCGAGCGCTTGAACAAGGAGATCCGCCGCCGGATGACGCAGTCAGCCTCGTACACCACTTGACGGGACGCGGCCCTCAAGTGGGTGTCATGCTGGCACCGGCGTCGGAACGATCGAGTCATCAGCGGTGCCCATCGGCGGTTCACTTCCGCCCATGTCGAGCCGGAACGGCGGGTAGGCGTCGGTCATCAGGGTTGCGTAGGCGGCGACGCGGAAGGCCCACCGGTTCATCCCGAGCACGAAGTCGAAGAGGGGCTTCGGGTAGCGGCTGGTGAAGAGCAGCATGATGCCGGCGAAGATGACGAGCAGGCCGACCAGGCCACCGCCGCCGTAGAGCCGGTCGATGCCGGCTCCTGCCCACGCGCCGCCGACGAACACCGCGATGACGAGGTAGTGGGGGATTGCGAGCAGCCACCATTTGACGAGCACGAGCCCGCGCGAGAGCGACTCGGGGTATGCGACCTCGAGCCGGGCTGGATAGTCGGGGACGTCCTTGAGCGTGAACGGTGGGTATTGGTCGGTGGCCAGGGCGCTGTAGCTGTAGAAGCCGACGCGCCAGGTCCAGCGAAGGACGCCGACGTTGAAGTCGAACAGTCCTCGCGGGTAGCGGCCGGTGAAGAGGATGGCGAAGAAGGCGATCACGGACACGGCGGCGAACGCGATCCAGAGGAAGAGCAGCGCGATGAAGTGCGGGATCGCGAGCAGCCACTTGACGAGCCAGAGGCCGCGGCTGAGTCGCGGCGAGAGCTCGCCGGTGAGCTGGAGCGGATAGGGGGATGTGGTCGTTTCCATTGCGGTCCTCTCTTTCGCCGATCAGGCGACGGGTTCCGGCAGTGCCGCCGGGAGCTCCGGCGCCGGCTCACGGTGCGGGATGCGAAGGACGGTCCCCGTCCACCTGGGCATCCACCAGTTCCAGGCACCGAAGAGTTTCATCAGTGCCGGCACGAGCAGGGCGCGGATGATGGTGGCGTCGAAGATGATCCCCGCTGCCAGCCCGATCGCGAGCGACTTGACCTCGTAGCCCGGTGTCGACGACAACACCAGGAAAGCGAGCGCCAGGATCAACGCACCACTGGTTACGAGCTTGCCGGTGCGGGCCAGGCCGAGCTCGATCGCTTTGTCGGTTGAGCCGGTCTCGTCGTAGGCCTCGCGCATGCGGCCGAGCATGAACACCTCGTAGTCCATCGAGAGGCCGAACAGGAAGGCGAAGATCATCACCGGGATGTAGGCGGTGATCGAGTGGGTCGCCGGCACCCCCCACAGCGAGGATCCGTGCCCCTGCTGGAAGATGAAGACGATGATCCCGAACGCGGACGCGAGCGAGAGCAGGTTGAGGATCACCGCCTTGACCGCCAGCACCACTGAGCGGAACGCTCGCGTGAGGAGGATCAGCGTCAGTAGGAGGACGGCCGCCAAAGCGTAGGGGAAGCTGCCGAAGAGCGCGTGCAGGAAGTCGCGGTCGGTGGCGGTGACGCCGGTGAGCGAGCCGTTCGTTCCCTTGAGCGACGCATTGACGCGGTCGACGATGCCCTGGATGCCGGGAGCCGCCCCGTCGATCGCCGGGAAGGCCTCGACGAGCGAGTTCGACCCGCGCTGCCAGCCGGGCGGCGCGGTTGCGCCGACGACTCCGGGAACGGCACGCAGTTTCGCCGCGACCTGCTGCGGGTTGCCGCCGTTCGCAACGAGCACATCGAGCGGCTTCATCACGCCGGGGCTGATCGCCGCGGCGGCGAGCTGGTCGCGTCCGGCAATCGCGGTTCCGGTGCCGGGGAAGTACTTGAGCTGCGCTTCGTTGGCGTTCAGGCGTGTGCCGAGACCGGCGAACGCGACCACGACGATCAGACCGACTGCGGCGATTGCGACCGGACGGCGGAGCACGAAGCGCGCCCAGCGCCCCCAGGCGCCGTCTTCCGGATGGCCGCGATCGGTGAACCGCTGCGGCATCACACGGACGCTGTTGATCCGCGTACCGAGGACGGAGAGCAGCGCCGGCAGCAGCGTCAGCGACGCGAGAACCGAGACGAAGGGAATCAGCATGCCGCCGATGCCCATTCCGCGCAGGAGCGGCAACGGCAGGGCGATCATCGCCAGCAGACCGACGCCGACCGTCGAACCGGAGACGATCACCGAGCGACCGGCGTGGGTCATCGTCTCGACGAGCGCCGATTCAACGTCGTTCCCTTCCCGCAGTTCGTCGCGGAAACGGAAGATCAGCAAGAGCGAGTAGTCGATCGCTACGCCGAGCCCCACGAGGGCGATCAAGAACTTCACGATCACCGAGACGTTCGTGACGTAGGTCAGCATCCAGACGAGGGTGAAGGTGTTGAGGATCGCCGCGACGGCGACGACGAGCGGCATCAACACCGCCGGAAGCGTCCCGAAGACGAAGAGGAGGATGATCAGCGCGCCGAGGCCGCCGATCAACGTCTCGATCAGCGCGCTCGAGTTCCCGCTCGAGGCGTGGTTGTTCGCCTCGTCGAGCGCATCCCGCCCGGTCACGTTGACGGTGACCCCGGCGGGCAAACCGTTGGCCGCAACGGCGCGCATCTTCACTGCGCCGCTCTTCCGGTCGACCCCGGCGCGGCCGGGCAGGTAGACCTCTTGGAAGGTCGTGTGTCGGTCGCGCGATACGTACGCGAGGCTGTGAGTCGAAAAGTAGGAGCTCGTCAGTGCGCCCGGATTTGCCTTGTCGACACGTCCGATCGCCGCTCGCACCGCAGCGCTCTTCGTCACGTCACCGCTCGAGTGGAAGACGACCACGTTGGGAGTGCGCACGCCGGCGCCGAACACCTTAAGAACCCGCTGTCCCGTCTCGTATGCGGGCTTGCCGGGGATGGCCGTGCTCTGGTACCAGCGCGTCGAGAGCTTGCCGGCGGCAACGACGCCGGCCACGGTCAGCACGATCCACACGGCGATCACCGGCCAGCGGTATCGAGCGGTGAGATGGCCAAGGCGCTCCAGGCGACCCGAACGCCGCGCAGCATCGTCTGTGGGACTCGACGGCAGCGCCGAGAGAGTCCGGGTGCTCCGACCTTCCATGGTGACTCCCCTCGACGGCTACCTGGCACCGGACGGTGCCGAGCGCGCGCCTATGTGAAAGCCGATTAGACTACATTTAATTCATGAAGTCAAGTTCTAGTAATAATTCGCAAGGATGGTCGTTCCTCACGAACCACGCCCGCGTGCTGCAGGCAATCGCGGCCGATCCCACCATCCGCCTTCGCGACATCGCCACCGGGGCGGGGATCACCGAGCGCACGGCCGCCCAGATCGTCGGGGAACTGGAACGAGCCGGCTACCTCACGAAGACGCGCAACGGGCGCAGGAACCACTACGAGATCCGCGAGGATCTCGCGCTCCGGCACCCCAGCCACCGACACCGAACCCTCCGAGAGCTGATCCACTTCCTCGAAAACACGGCCGGGCAAGGGAAAAGCAGCCCTAGGCGCCAGTAGAGCCTGGCTCGCCGGCCCGCCGCGCGCACGAGCCTGCTCAACAAGCAGCTCGAGCCGCAGTTCCTCGCCGGCGAGCACCTGCGCTCGACGCGCGCAGCGGCCGTGCGACCTCGTCGGAACGCGGTTCCGGTGCGCCGCCGCTGCGCTCCGCGGACACCCTCCGCTACTTGACAAAACTTGACTAACGCATTCCGTCGTCACAACCGACAACGGAAAACGTCATATGGAGGCGAAGTTATGGGCGGTACTGGGCTCGAACCAGTGACCCCCAGCTTGTCGACTCGGGGCGACCGTTCGCTCGTGTTCCCTGAGGTTCGCTCAGAGGGCATGGTTAAGCGAAATCGGTCTCGCGACCGAACGCTCGAGCGAACCCGAGTGAACGTCAAGCGTTGCCATTGTTGCCACGCACTGACCCGGCGGGATCCGCGACGGATCGATGCCGTCGCGGCGGCGCCCGCCGAAGCCACGAGAGTTCGGAGTCATCCGTCAACGAGTCCTTACGGGCGAATGCGGATGATCGTCTTTCCTGTGACCCGGTCGGTCGGGTTGAGGGCTGCGACGGCCTCGTCGAGGGTCGCGACGTTGCCGATGTTCGTCCGCAGTCGTCCGTCCCGCACCCGCTGGACAACCTCACCCAGTTGGACACGATCGGACTCGACAACGAAGTCGATCGCCAGACTGTCAGCGGGCCGCGTCTCCGGCGGTCCGACGACGGACACCACTGTTCCTCCGCCCCGGATCAGAGCCGCGGACCGCTTCCCGATGTCGCCGCCGATGACATCGAAAACCAGGTCGACGCCGCCGACGTCCTCCAGGGCGTCGTTCTCGAGGTCGACGAACTCCTGTGCGCCGAAATCGAGCGCCGTCTGACGGTCGGCGGCGCGTCCGGTGCCGATGACGTAGGCGCCGGCCTCACGTGCGAGCTGCGTCACCATTGACCCGACTGCGCCGGCCGCGCCGTGCGCGAGGACGCTTTGCCCCGCCTGAAGGCGGCCGTGCTGGAACAGGCCCTGCCACGCAGTCAGGCCCGAGATCGGCAGGCTCGCCCCCACCGTGAAGTCGACGTCGCCGGGCAAGGGCGCGAGGTTGCGTGCCTCGACGGCCGCGTACTCGGCCAGGGTGCCGTCGCGAGTCCAGTCGGTGAGGCCGAACACCCGCTGTCCCACCGAGAGTCCCGTCGTGCCATAGCCGAGGGCGGTAACCACTCCGGCCAGCTCGTGGCCAGGGATCGACGGTGTTCGGTCACGGTCGAGGCGATCGGTCCAGGTCGAGGGCCACGCCATCTCAGTCGGGACGAATCCCGACGCATGAATCCGAACGACGACATCGTTTATCGCTGCCTGCGGTTCGGGCCGCTCCACCAGCGCCATCCCGGCCGTTCCCGCAGCCTGGTCCGTCACCACGATCGCCTTCATCGCCCGCCTCCCTGTGTCGAGTTTTCGCCTTTTAGCAGGACGCTGACGCGCTCGCGTGCTCGCTGCTACACAGGGCAGATCTACTCACGCAGGCACATCGAGGTGCACACGCTCTTGAAGCCGCGCTTGGTGCCGCGATCGACCACATCGGAATCGCTTGCGATCGAGGCCGGCGAGCGGGGTCTGTCAGATCTTCGGTGCAAGTCCTGTTGTCTTGTTTGTTGGTCGTTGATCTCGATTCGTCAGCGTTGGCGGTCTCGGCCGGTCGGGTCGAGGCTGCGGATGGTGAGGTACAAGCATTTCATTGCGGCCTGCTCGTTGGGGAAGTGGCCGCGGACGCGGACGGCGCGGCGGAAGCGGGCGTGCATGCTCTCGATCGCGTTCGTCGAGTAGATGACCCTCCGGATCTCCGGGCTGTAGGAGAGAAGGGCACGAACTCGGCACAGGCGTTCTGCCAGAGCCGGATGATCGCCGACGTCGACCGTGACCCGGTTCAAGATCTCCGAGAGGACCTGATGCCAGACTTCGGCTCCTCGCCGCCGTCGCCGACCCAGAGCCCGAGGATGTCGCGCTCGCCAGCGACGCTGACGCCGACGACGGTGTAGGCCGGGCTATTGACGACCTTGCCGTCGCGGATCTTGACGTGGCTCGCGTCGATGAAGACCACGGGGTAGACCGCGCCGAGCGGCCGCGACTGCCACGCGCTCAGCTCATCCACCTGATCCGGCTGATCGCGTCCTTCGACACCTCGGCGCCGTAGACGTCGGCGAGGTGGGCAGCGATCTCGCCGGTCGTCAGGCCCGCCTCCCCGCTCCTTGCCCGGAGCCGGCAGGAGTCAGAGGTGTTGCTGTTAGCATTTCGCAGGGAAGGCACCCTGGATCACAATGTCCCACCGGGATAGGGCGTCCTCAACCGATGTTGCAGGGACGGCACAGCGAACGAGTGGTGCTGGATCGCCTGCTCGAAGCGGCCCGGAGCGGCCGGAGCGGTGTGATCGTCCTGCGCGGGGAGGCCGGCATCGGCAAGTCGGCGTTGCTCGATTACGCGATCGGGTTGGTAGGGGAACTCCGCGTCGTGCGAGCCGTTGGCGTGGAATCGGAGATGGAGCTCGCTTTTGCCACGCTCCACCAGTTGTGCGCGCCGATGCTCGAGCACATCGAAGCGATCCCAGGCCCCCAGCGCGAGGCGCTGTCCACAGCGTTCGGCCTGCACGCCGGACCTGCTCCCGATCGACTCCTAGTCGGATTGGCGGTGTTGAGCCTGTGGTCTGAGGTGGCCGAGCAAAGCCCGCTCCTGTGCGTGCTTGATGATGCCCAATGGGCGGATCGCGGCTCCTCCCAAGTGCTCGCGTTCGTCGCGCGGCGCATGTTCGCGGAGTCCGTCGCTCTCGTGGTGGCAACACGCGAACCGAGCGACGTATTCACGGGATTGCCTGAGATCGTCGTTGAGGGACTTCCAGACGAGGACGCCCGCGCGCTCTTTGCCTCGGTAGTCCGCGGCCCGGTTGACAAGCGTGCGCGCGACCGGTTCGTCGCCGAGACGCGCGGCAATCCACTCGCCCTGCTGGAGCTCCCACGTGAGGTGTCGGTAGCCGAGCTAGCAGTTGGATTCGGGCTACCCCCTGCGCTGCCGCTGTCGGGCCGGATCGAAGAGAGCTTTCAGCGGCGATTCGCGGCACTGCCGAAAGCGACCCGGCTGTTGGTGGTCACCGCGGCCGCCGAACCGCTCGGCGATCCCGCCCTTCTGTGGCGTGCGGCTGAAAACCTCGGAATTCGCGACGCGGCGTTGGACCCGGCACGAACGGCGGGGCTGGTCGAGGTTGACGTTCAGGTCCGCTTCCGCCATCCGCTTGTGCGCTCCGCCGCTTATCAGGCGGCGTCGCTCAGCGATCGGCGCAGAGTCCACCTCGCCTTAGCCCAGGCTACCGATGCGGACACGGATCCGGATCGCCGCGCGTGGCACCGTGCCCGGGCGGCGCCACGCCCGGATGAGGAGATCGCGGCGGAGCTCGAGCGATCGGCCGACCGGGCGCAGGCGCGGGGCGGCGTGGCCGCATCCGCGGCCTTCCTCGAGCGGTCGGTCGAGTTGACGGACGACCCGGCGCGGCGCGCACAGCGCGCGCTGGCTGCGGCGCAGGCCAAGCACCTGGCCGGTGCGCCTGATGCGGCGCTCGGATTGCTGCTCCTGGCTGAGGCGGGACCACTCGATGACCTCGGGCTAGCCCGGGTGGACATGCTGCGGGCCCAGGTGGCGTACACCCAGAATCGCGGCAACGAGGCTCCGTCGCTGCTGCTCCGGGCCGCCAAACGCCTCGAGCCGCTCGACGTCCGTCTCGCGCGGGCGAGCTATCTGGAGGCGCTGACGGCGGCGTTCTACCTCGGCCGTGTGGCCAGAAGGGATAGGCTCGTGGAGGTGGCGCAGGCCGCGCTGGCTGCGCCGAGGCCGCGCCGCCCGCACGTCTCCGATCTGCTCCTCGACGGTTTGGCGACGCGGTTCGTCGGTGGGTACGCGCGAAGCGCGCCGATGCTGAAGCGCGCGCTGGCGGCTTTTCCGGGCGAGGAGATCACGAGCGAGGAGGCGCTCCCCTGGCTCTGGGCTGCCGTGCAGGCCGCCGTGATTCTGTGGGACGACGAAGAGTGGGAATCGGCAGCGGCCCGTTGGGTTCAGCTTGCCCGCGATACCGGCGTGCTCACGGTGCTCCCGGTAGCGCTCAACGGGCGCATTGCCGCACACGCCTTCGCCGGCGAGTTGACGGCGGCTGCGGCGCTGGTCGAGGAGGTGCAAGCAGTAACCGAAGCGACCGGGAACCGTGTCCCGCCGTATGGTGCGCTGATTCTTGCCGCCTGGCGCGGCCGAGAGGCGGAGGCGGCCGGGCTGATCGACACCACGACGAACGAGGCGCAGACCCGCGGCGAGGCATACGCGCTCTCGTCCGTCGCATGGGCGCGCGCACTGCTCTACAACGGCCTTGGACGCTACGAGGACGCGCTCGCTGCTGCGGCGCGAGCCAGCGAGCACAGCGAGGATCTGTGGTTCTACAACTGGGGCCTGGCTGAGTCGATCGTGGCCGCGGTCCGCGCCGGCAAGCGCGAGCTGGCGGTCAATGCGCTCGAGCGGCTTTCGGACATCACCCGCGCGAGCGGCAGCGACTGGGCGCTCGGGATCGAGGCGCGCTCGCGCGCCCTACTGAGAGAGGATGCGGTCGCGGAGGGTTTGTACCGCGAGGCGATCGACCGGCTCGGGCGCACACGGGTGCGCGCCGAGCTGGCTCGCGCGCACCTGCTCTACGGCGAGTGGCTGCGCCGCGAGCGTCGGCGACGCGACGCGCGCGAAGAGCTGCGCCACGCGCACACGATGTTCGCGAGCATGGGCATCGAGGCATTTGCGCAACGCGCGGAGCGCGAGTTGGTGGCGACCGGCGGCCGTGCTCGCAAGCGCGTTCCTGAAACGCGCGACGACCTCACGGCGCAGGAGGCCCAGGTCGCGCGCCTCGCTCGCAACGGCCTGTCCAACCCCGAGATCGGCGCGCGGCTCTTCATCAGCCCGCGCACCGTGGAGTATCACCTCCACAAGGTCTTCGCAAAGCTCCGGATCGGCTCGCGCCATCAACTTGCCGGCGTGCTCGACCGCGAGGAGGACTCGGGCTTCGACTAGGGACACCCTGATGCGATCGCAGCTCTTCTCGCGCACCCTTTCCCGTAGCGATGGGAAACGCCGAGTGCAACATCGAGGAGGCTGTCAAGCGCGCGGATCTTCTACGCGCGCTCGAGCACCACGAGCTACGCGTCCATTACCAGCCCAAAGGTCGATATCGAAACCGGGGTGCCGGTTGGCGTGGAGGCGCTCGCTCGCTGGGAGCACCCACGTCGAGGCTTCCTCGGTCCCACGGAGTTCCCAGAGCACGCGGAGCGAGATCCGGAGCTTCTGGCGGGCGTCACGAGAGCCACCCTCGACCGCGCCGTGCACGATTGCGCAACTTGGTATCGCGACGGCCCTGACCTTCCCGTAGCCGTCAACATCGCGGCACCGATGCTTCTCGGCGGGCTGCTGGTGGCTGCCGTCAATGCCGCGTTGCGTCGCCACGATCTCTCTCCGCATCTCCTCAAGCTGGAGACAACGGAGAGCGCGATCACGCTTCAAGGACCCGAGGCCGCCGGTGTGCTGGGCGAGCTCCGCGCCATCGGCGTCCGCGTCTCGCTGGACGACTTTGGCACCGGTTACTCGTCCCTCGCGCGCCTGCGGACGTTCCCGCTCGACGAGCTCAAGGTCGACCCTTCGCTTGTTCGCGCGCGGGTACTCGACCGATCAGATCGCCGGGAGCCTCGGGATCGCGCACGAGACCGTGCGCAACCTCGTGCGCGGCGTCCTCGTCCAGGATGCAGAGTCAGCGTGCCGGGCTCGATGCCACTCTCCGCGCCGGCGCAGGCTGATCTGGCGATCTCACTGACCGGGGCACTCGTCCGGTGAGCGACGTCGACTTTGAGCTGATCGCCGAGTCGATCCCGCAGATCGTGTGGATGGCCGCACCCAATGGCGCGATGGAATACCTCAACGAGCGGGGAACGCAGTACACCGCGATGCCGCGCGAGGCGAACATTGGCCGGGGCTGGCTCCAGCTGATCCATACCGATGACCGTGACCGAGCTGAGCGCTCGTGGCGCGAGGCGGTCGAACGCGAGGCTCCGTACGCGATCGAGTACAGACTCCGCCGCGACGATGGCGAGTATCGCTGGAACGAGTGCCGCGCCATGCCCGTGCGGGATGCAGGCGGCCGGGTCATCAAGTGGATCGGGACCGTCGCCGATATCGAGGAGCGGCGACGGCTCGAGGAGAGACTGCGCAAGGCGGAGCGCGAGACGGCGGAATCGCTGGCGCTGCTAGAGACGCTGCTCGCGACCGCGCCGGTGGGGTTTGGCTTTGTCGACCGCGGGTTTCCCCAACTCAGGGGCGCGGACGTCGTTCCGATCGGGCGCCCCCCGGCCATGCCGATCGAGCACGCGCTGCGCAGCGAGGAGCGCTACCAGCATCTCTTCGAGCAGGCGTACGACGCGATCTTCAACGCCGACCTCGAGGGGAACTTCATCTCGATCAACCCTGCAGCCGAGCGGTTGATCGGCTATACGAGCGAGGAAGCGACGCGGCTGGGCTTCTTCGATCTGATCGTCCCCGAGGACGCGGACAGAGCGGCCGGGATTCTCGCGGAGAGACTCGCCGGTGGCCCCGAAGATCGCCTCGTCGAGCTCGGGCTCGTCTGCAAGGACGGGCACCGTGTTGCAGTCGAGGTCTCGGGTCGAATAGTCGTAGAGAACGGTGTTCCTGTTTACCTGCAGGGGATCGTCCGTGATGTCACCGAGCGCAACGCGCTCCAGGAGCAGCTTCGCCACCAGGCCTTCCACGACACGCTCACCGAGCTGCCGAACCGCGCGCTCGTGCTCGACCGCGCCGAGCAGATGCTCGCGCGGGCGCGCCGCCAGCTCTCCCCGGTCGCCGTCCTCTATCTCGACATCGACGGCCTCAAGGACGTCAACGACACCTTCGGACACGCCGCAGGCGACGCGCTGCTCAAGGAGGTCGCGGCGCGCCTTGCGAGCGCAGTGCGCGACGGCGACACGGTCGGACGGATGAGCGGCGACGAGTTCATCGTCCTGCTCGACTCGGACCCGCCCGCCACGAATCCCGTCCTCGTCGCGCAGCGGATCCTCGACGTCCTGCGCCAGCCGATCGAACTCAACGCAGCCGGGATACGGCCGGTCTCGATCACCGCGAGCGTCGGGATCGCTGTCGGCCAGCGCTCGAGCGCCGACGAGCTGCTTCGGGACGCCGACATCGCCCTCTACCGAGCCAAGGAATCAGGCAGAGACCGCTACCAGCTGTTCGAGCCGAGCATGCACGCAACGATCAACCACCGCGTCCTGTTCGAGCTCGACCTTCGCGAGGCGCTCGAACAGCAGCAGCTCTTCCTGCTCTACCAGCCGATCTTCGACCTCCGCCGCCACACGATGACCGGGGTTGAGGCGCTGCTCCGCTGGTGCCACCCGAGCCGCGGGGTGCTCCCGCCCGACCTGTTCATCCCGATCGCCGAACAGAACGGGACGATCGTGCCGATCGGCCGCTGGGTGCTCGACCAGGCCTGCCGCCAGGCAGCCGTCTGGCACGATCGAGGGCACCCGCTCGGCATCTCCGTCAACGTCTCGGCCCGCCAACTCGACCGCGACGAGTTCGTCGACGAGGTAGCCGACGCGCTCGCCGCCAGCCGGCTCGACCCCCAGGCCCTCACGCTCGAGATCACCGAGACGGTCCTCATGCATGACATGGGCCTCGCCGCCGAGCGCCTCAACGCCCTCAAGGGTCTGGGAGTGCGAATTGCGATCGACGACTTCGGCACCGGCTACAGCTCGCTCGCCTACCTGCGCCAGTTCCCCGTCGACGTCCTGAAGATCGACCGGTCCTTCATCTCCGGCACCGCCGACTCCAAAGGGTCAACCGCACTCATCCACACCCTTGTCCAGCTCGGCAAGACGCTCGGCCTCAAAACGCTCGGAGAAGGCGTCGAAGACACCACCCAGCTCCACACACTCCAGCTCGAACAGTGCGACCTCGGCCAAGGGCACTACTTCGCAGGACCCCTTCCCGTCGAGGCGATCGAGCAGCTCTTCAAACCATCCCCTGCTGGTCTTCGAGGTGATCGCAGCCCGGCTGCAGCAGCGCGACCGCGCCTGACCTCTACCACTCGGCACTCGAAGTCCACGTGCCCGAGGGGCGATTCGTGATCGAGCAGGCGCCGGCATGGGGCACCAGCGGCGAGCGAGGCGTCGTCGCCGAAGGGGCCGGTCGGCATCCGCGCAGCCGGCCGCTTCCGGCTCTTCCGCCACGAGGTCCGGCGCTGGCGCGACGGCGTCATCCCCGATGCCGCCGAGGCGGTCGAGAGCCCACAGCACCTGAGCGATAAGGAAGAACGCGCGCGGCGACTGCTCGAGCTGGTGCCGGAGATGCCGACGCCCGTATGGGGCCGCGACGAACTTGGCACCGGCGAGATGTGGAACTCAAACTCGTTCATCTCGTGGCTACTTGTGCGGAGTGGTCTCGACGCGTCGACGATTCGATTGCCGGCCGGTGGTCGCGCGCCCGGCTGGCATGCCGGGGTCGTCGTCGCCGAGCGCCAGCTCGGACACGCCTGACCTGAGCCCCTGAGTCGCGCGGTAGGGTGTCCGTTGCATGTTTCGCAAATTGACAACAGCGCACGGGTACGAGGCGGGTACGCGAACCTGAGCACGTGCGGTCACACGCGGGCGCTGCAGGCACCGGCTCTGTTGCCCGTTTGCAGGACAAACGTGGTCCTCGAGGACCGCGTGTGTACGTCAGTGCCACCTCAACACCCCCATGGTAAGGAGGTGTCGACGCGGTCCACCGCCTCTGGAGAGGCCTTCCTGGCCGAGGGCGAGGTCCTAGCTTCTTGCGTTCTCGAGGGCCGGAATGACCCCCAGCGTGGTTTACCGGTCGTCCCAGCGCTGCAACCCGCATGAACAGGGCATTCAGCCCATCGGTCTGACCCGAGTTCCGCATGACGTAGGCGGATTCGGTGGTCTTCGCCGGTGGTTTTGGCTTTGTTGAGCGGTTTTGGTTTGGTGGTGGCTGAGATTCTGTAGGCACAGACAGCAGCCGTTGTTTCGGCTGGTGTTGTCCGATATAGGTGTGATCATGTAGGCACCGTGTATCTGCGGACGACGACGAGCCGGACGAGGCGGGGCGAGACGGTGCGCTACCTGCAGTTGGCGCACAACGAGCGCAACGAGCGGGGGGTGCCCGTGGCGCGGGTGATCCATAGCTTGTCGTGACCCTGCGATAGACGAACCGAGTTGCCCGGCGAGGCGCGTCAGGTGCGTCTCGCCGGGCAGTCTGTCGCCTGCCGGTCAGCCGGGGAGCGAGATGGTTCCGACGGCCTTGACGGTGACGTAGTTGGCGGCGGGCGGTGCGTTCTCGCCGAGGCACTTGCCGCTCTTGCTGCGCGCGCCGATCAGGACGCCGTGAGCGGTGAAGCTGCCTTTGCCGGCGGCGCCGCGGTAGGCGCCGGTACCGCCCGTGATCGTGAACGTCCCGCCGCCGGAGGCGGTTGCGGTGCAGGTTCGTAGGTTCGCCTTCCACTCGAACTGTTCGGGGGCGCGCAGGCGCACGCTGCCGCGGGCGAAGTGGAGCGTGGCGTAGTTGGTCTGGCCGCCCCGCGTGTCCTTGTCGGTTTGGGTCTCGGTGCCGATGCCGTTGATCCGCCCCGCGGCCTCGACCGCCATCGGGACGTCCTTGCCGCGAACGTTGGCGCTGAAGAGCGTGAACTGCTGCGGCGCGAGCTTCGCTGTGCGGCGCCGCTTGCCGCCGCGGTACTAGCGACGGTCGCCGCCGCGAGCGCGAGGGCGAGGGCGAGAAACGCGGCGGGACGGAGAACGTGGGGGCGTGTCATTCGAGTCTCCTTCGTCGATCTGGTCAGCGGATGGCGGGCCGAGCGGCCTGGCGGCCACGAAGCGCGCGTACGAGGACTGCGGAGGTGAGGGCGAGCACGATCAGCGTGTCGGCGAGCAGCGTGAACCAGCCGATCGCGCCGACGGTCTCGGCGGCGCCATGCTTGGCGTGCCTGAGCGCGAACGCCACGACGACCGCGACGACGTCGACGGCGACCGTGACGGCGAGCAGACGGTAGAGCGATACCTTCATGATCCGGCCCTTTCGGTTGACCGTGCCGACGCTAGGCCGACACAGAGGCGGCGTCGTCTGCCGTCCGCCGGATCTTGTCTCTGCCGGAAGGCGGATCCGGGGATCTGCCTTCCGGCAGATGCCGTCCGCGTCGCGCGCTTGTAGCGTGGAGCCCATGAGCTTCGCCCTTCGGGTGCGACAGGTCTCGGCACCGACGGCAGATGCGATGCTGGCGGCAGCCGTCGTCGCGCTCGGCCAGCTCGAGGTGTGGGCGAACGCGCAGATCGAGCCGAAGCCGGCGGCGGCGGCGAGCGAGCTCGTGCTCGGGGCCGCGCTCGCCTGGCGGCGGCGCTTCCCGCTCGCGACCCTGACGGTTGTCGCCGCGGCGGCGACGGCCGAGGCGGTCGCACGAGTGCCGCTGCAGGAGCCGGTCGTGCCGCTGCTCGCCTTCGTGCTCGCGGTCTACTCGCTCGTCACGCACGCGCCGCGCGAGCGTGCAGCCGCCGGCGCTGCGATCGCGGTGACCGCGGTCGCCGTGCAGACGGCGAGCCAGCACAAGGGGATCGGCAACTTCGTCTTCGCGCTGATCTTCCTCGTCGGAGCCTGGATCGCCGGTCGCACCATCCACGCGCGGACCGCGCGGACCGAGCAGCTCGAGCGCGAGCAGGAGCAGCTGTCGCTTGCGGCCGCCGAGGAGGAGCGGCAGCGGATCGCGCGGGAGCTGCACGACATCGTCTCGCACAGCCTCGGCGTGCTCGTCCTCCAAGCCGGGGCAGCCGAGCAGGTCCTGGAGCGAGATCCTGCTCGCGCGCGGGAGGTGCTGCAGTCGATCCGCGCCACCGGCCAGGAGGCGATCGGCGAGATCGCGACGCTGCTCACGCTCGTCGGCAGCGAGCCAGAACGCTCGCGACAGCCGCAACCGACGCTCGCCGACCTCGAACGGCTGCTCGCGACGACGCGCGAGGCCGGGCTACCGGTCGAGCTCGAGATCGCCGGCCGGCGTCGCGAGCTGGCAGTGCCGCTCGAGCTATCGGCCTACCGGATCGTGCAGGAAGGCCTGACCAACGCGCTCAAGCACTCGGGCGGCACTCAGGCCTGCGTCAGCCTGCGCTACCACGACCGCGAGCTGGAGCTCGAGGTCAGCGACGACGGCGCCGGCGCCGCGAACGGCCACGGCAGCCGCCGCGGCCTCTCGGGCATCGGTGAACGAGTCGCCGTCTTCGGCGGCCACTTCGAGGCAGGGCCGCAGCCGCAAGGCGGATGGGCGCTGCGCGCCAGCCTGCCGCTGCCGTCGTGATCCGCGTCCTCCTCGTCGACGACCAGGCGGTCGTCCGCGGCGGCCTGAGGCTGATCCTCGAGGCGCAGGGCGACATCGAGGTGATCGGCGAGGCAGCCGACGGCTCGGAGGCCGTCGCGCTCACCCGAGCGCTCGATCCCGACGTCGTGCTGATGAACATCCGCATGCCCGTCCTCGACGGCATCGAGGCGACCCGGCAGCTCGCCGCACGGGGAACCGACGCCCGAGTCCTCGTCCTCACCACCTACGGCCTCGACGAATACGTCTATGAAGCACTCCGAGCGGGCGCCGCGGGGTTCCTGCTCAAGACCGACCCGCCCGAGCGGCTCGTCGAAGGCGTCCGCGTCGTCGCCGCCGGCGAAGCGCTGCTCGCCCCCGACATCACCCGCCGCCTGATCGACCACTACCTCGGGACTGCACCCCCCACCGCGCCTCCCGCAGGAGCGCTCGCAGAGCTGACCGCCCGCGAGCGCGAGGTGCTCGAGCAGCTCACCCGCGGCCTCTCCAACGCCGAGATCGCCCAGACGCTCTACATCACCGAGGGGCACCGCCAAGACGCACGTCGCGCGAATCCTCGCCAAGCTCGACCTCCGCGACCGCGTCCAGGCCGTCATCTACGCCTACGAAAACGGACTCGTCCAGGCCGGCGCCCGCGGCCGACGCGACTGACGCAACGTGGAAGAGCGCAGCCGGTGGCGGCCGGGGAGGAACCGAGGTCGATCCCTACCCGGCCGCGACGGCTAGGCGCCGAGGACGAAGGCGAGCGTCTCGCCCTTCTTGGTCGGGGTCGCGTGCACGACGCCGCGGGCGCCGGCGTAGCGCCCGGTCCCGCCCGTAATCGCAACCGTGAACGGGCCGCGCGCGCTGGCGCCCTCGGCGACGATCATGCCGCCGGGCAACGTGAACAGCGCGCGGCAGAAGTCGGTCTCGGCAGGCCAGGGCCCGGTGAACGTGCAGACGATGTGGTCGCTGCCGATCGCCCTGTCGCCCTGCGCGAGCCGCTCCGAGAAGACGAAAACCGAGCCGGGCACCGGACCCTTCTTGCCCATCCCGATCTCGTGGAAGTCGTGCTGGGTCGCGACGACGTGCATCGTCCGGTTCGTGCTCGTGGCTGCCTGGGCGCCGTAGGAGACGCAGCCGACTGCGAGCACTGCGGCGGCGGCAACTGCTGGCTTGAACATCTCGCTCCTTCAGTCGATGACTCTTTCGACCCTAGGAACGCGCCTCCGCGCGCACATCGTGCGGCTGTCGGTCGTGTCTCCTCCTCGAGGACGATCCGTTCGAGACCACCGGAGGACGACGAATCGCGTGACACCCGCTACGTTCACGGCGATGAGACGGATCCGCGGAGTGCTGCTCGACGTTCTCGTCGCACTCCCCTTCGTCGTCGTCGGCCAGTTCGCCGCGTGGGGTGTCGTCGCCGACGGCGGCAGCACGTTCCAGGGGAGTCATCCCGTCAACGCGGCGCTCGCCCTGCTCTTCGACGGCCTCCTCGTCTTCCGCCGGCGCGCGCCGCTCGTCGCACTCGCGCTGATGCTGCCGGTCGGGATCGTCCAGACGGCACACGGTGAGGCGAGCGCGTTCTTCAGCGGCTTCGTCCCGGTCGTTCTGCTCGTGTCCTCGGCGGCGATGCGCGCGCCGCGCCGCTGGTCGCTCGCCGCGGTGGTGTGGGCGCTCGGCGGGCTCGTCGCGATCATCGCGATCGCACCCGACCTGGAAATGACGAACGAGCTGCCGTTCAGCGGCCCGATCATCGTCCTCGCCTGGGCGCTCGGCCGCTACCTGCGCGCGCGCGACCAGCGCACCCACACAGCCGAGGCGCAGGCAGCGACGCTCGCCGCGGCAAGCGAGCGCGTGCTCGAAGAGGAACGAGCGCGAATCGCACGCGAGCTACACGACGTGATCGCACACTCCGTCTCCGTCATGGTCGTGCAGGCCGGCGCCGCACGGACGCTACTTACGGACGACACCGAGGCCGCGCGAGCGGCGCTGCTCGCCGTCGAGCGGTCCGGCAGGCAAGCGCTCGAAGAGATGCGCCGCCTGCTCGGAATCCTGCGGCGCGACCAGCGCGACGCCGAGTTGCTGCCGCAACCTAGCCTCGACGCTGCCCACGTCCTCGTCGACCAGATCAGGGCGACGGGCTTGGCCGTGGCCCTCGACATCGAGGGGTCGCCGCGGCCGCTGGGGCCGGGCGTCGACCTGTCCGCGTACCGCATCCTCCAGGAGGCGCTGACGAACATCGTCAAGCACGCAAACGCCTCGTCCGCGAGCGTGCGGCTCCGATTCGGCCCGACAGAGGTCGAGCTCGAGGTCGAGGACGACGGGCGCGGCCGGGCGTCGAACGGCAACGGCGGGCACGGCCTGATCGGCATGCGCGAGCGCGTCGAGCTGTACGGCGGCGAGATCGAAACGGGCCCACGCGAAGGCGGCGGGTTTCGCGTCCGCGCGCGGCTGCCACTGGCGGCGGAATGATCCGGATCGCGATCGCCGACGACCAGGCGCTCGTCCGCGGCGGCTTCCGGATGATCCTCGCCGCACAGGCGGATTTCGAGGTCGTCGGCGAGGCCGCCGACGGGCGGGCAGCCGTCGACCTCTGCCGGGAAACGACGCCGGACATCATCCTGATGGACATCCGGATGCCGATACTCGACGGGCTCGAGGCGACCCGCCGCGTCGTGATCGGTTCGCCGTCGACGCGGGTGCTGATGCTGACCACGTTCGGCGAAGACGACTTCGTCTGGCAGGCGATGAACGCCGGCGCCAGCGGCTTCCTGCTCAAGGACGTTCCGCCAGAGGATCTGGTCGGAGCCGTCCGCACCGTCCACCGCGGCGACGCCCTGCTCGCGCCCGCGATCACACGACGGCTGATCGAGGAGTTCGCGTCCGGCCCGCAACCGGGCGCCGCGCCGCAGTCGGTCGAAGCACTGACCGAGCGCGAGCGGGAAGTCCTCCGCCTGATCGCCGGCGGCATGAGCAACGGGGAGATCGCAAAGCAGCTGATCCTCGGCGAGACAACCGTCAAGACGCACGTCACCCGAGTGCTCTCGAAACTCGGGCTACGCGACCGCGTACAGGCAGTGGTCTTCGCATACGAGACCGGGCTCGTACGCCCGCGCGGCCGTTGAGAAGGCTCGAAGGGGATACATGACGCTCTACGAGCAGGCGTGCGCACGTAGTCTCGACCAGTCTCATCGGCTCCACCCCGATACGTGAGCCGATCTTCCTCGACCCGATCCGTTCGGCTCGGCGTCACCGCCCATGGAGTCGGGGTGGATGCCAACACTGAGCCGCCAGGAGACCCGCCTGCGATTCAGCGACGGACCCGGTAACGCTGTGGAGTGCCAAAACTCGTGTCGGGCCTGCAGATCGGTCGTTCCCCCCCAGCTCGCCGCGGTCCTTCGCGCGCACAAGCGCAGCTGCCGCTTCACGGCCGGTTCCGATTACGTGTTCGCGACGGCAAACGGCACACCGTTTCTCCACCACAACGTCTCCCAGCGCGTGCTTCGCCGCGCCGCTGTCGACTCGGGGCTCGATCGCGATGGCCGGCGGGTGCGCTTCCACGATCTGCGTCACACCTTCGCCAGCCACCTGATCATCGACATCCGCCTCGACGTCGTCCAGGTCAGCCGCATCCTCGGCCACGCCCGCACGAGCATGACCCTCGACACCTACACGCACATGTTCGAAGCGGCCCGCCACGGCGCCGATGTCCGCGCCGAGCTCGCCCGGAGCGATTTCGCCAACCTGCTCGCGCGCACTGTCGAGCCGGTCGTGCGTGCGCCACTTTCGCGCCGGGAGATCGTCGGGGCGGCTACGCGGGGACGAGCTCGCGGACCGGCTTGTCGGCCGGGCCGTGCTCGAATCCCATCACGAAGCGCATCTCCAGCGCGCCGGCCAGCCGCTGCAGCGTCTGCACCGAGGTGCCGTGCTGGCCGCTCTCGATCCGCGAGATCGCCGAGTGGCTCGTCCCCATCCGCTCGGCCAGCTGCTCCTGGGTGAGCCCGAGCTCCATCCGCCGGCGGATCACGATCCGGGCCAGCTGCTCGTACGGCGCCAGCCGCGCGCGCGCCTCCCGATAACCGGGGCTGCGGCGCGCCCGCCAACCGGCCGCCTCCGCGGCGGTCGAGCCGACCGGGCTCACGCTCTTGCTCTTCGACTGCGCCACGTGCCTCCCATCGTCTGCTTCGGTGATCGACCGTATCTTACCAAAATTGATAAGCGTGTAAACCCGTTCACGGGGCGTCGTGGCCAGCGGCCCGCGGCGGCCGGCGCCGCTGCGCGTCCATCCGCGCCTTGAAATCGTCCCAGCGCTCCCGCGCGACCCGCAGCTCCGCCTCGGGGACCTTGCCGGTGTCTTTGCGGAACATGTGCAGCAGCACGAACAGATTCCCCGAGCGGCGGTAGAGCACCCGGTAGAGCTCGGAGCCGTAGTGGCAGCGAAGCTCGCGCAGCTCGCCCTCGAGCTGCGAGCTCCACGGAAACGGGAGCGGCGGGTCGTTCGGGCGGAGCAGGTTCAGGCGCTCGATCTGGTTGTCGAGCGCCGCCTGCTTGTTCGGATCTCTGAGCGCCGCGATGAACGCGTCTACCGGCTCCGACCCGTCCGCCGCCCGGTAGTAGACCGCCTGCATCCCCGCCACGACGCCACTCTACGGAGCGCCTCCGACGGGCCACCCGTCCGCCCCGTCGGCGTGACCAAAACGTGACTAACGGAATCCGTCGCCAGCCTCGGCAACGGAAAACGCCATATGCAGCGGGAAATATGGGCGGTACTGGGCTCGAACCAGTGACCCCCAGCTTGTCGAGCTGGTGCTCTCCCAACTGAGCTAACCGCCCTAGCCGAGGGAGTCTAGCTCAGGCAGCCTCGCACAGCGGCATGGTGGCGACGGCTCGCTGCGCCGCGACGGCCGCGACCACGCGGAGCCGACGATCCTCGGAAACGCCCTCCCGGTAGAGCCGCCTGGCCCGGCTACGAGCTTGCGGCTGCGGTCTTCAGCTCGGCGCCCGCGTACTCCGGCGCGTCCTCGAGGTAGCGCACCATGTCGTAGCCGAGGAACTTGATCAGCCGGTTCTGAGCGACGATCAGGCGTAACGGCTCGTCGCCCGTCGAGACGTAGCGGTGCACGTGGTTCTGCGGCACGTAGACCGTGTCGTCGGCCTTGAAGTCGTACCGGGTCGGCTCCTTCGCGATGCGGGCGTAGTAGCGCTCGGCGATCTCCGCCTCGACCTCCCACTGCTCCGAGTAGCCCTCGCCCGAGATCACGTACGCGACCTCGTCGGCCATGTGCCAGTGCTTCGCCGAGCGGCTGCCGGGCTGGATCTCCTGCTCGTAGACGTCGACGCTGAAGACACGGACGTCGGGCGTGTCCTTCGAGCAGAGCACGCGCACCTTGCCGTCGCGGGTCGTCTCCCAGACCGTGTCGGCCGGCTTGACCACCTTCTTGCGCTCGCCGACGCCCTCCGTCCAGATCTGCCCCCAGTCCTCGCGCGGGCCGAACGCGTCCTCGTTCTCGATCTCCGCGCTGCGTCCCTGCTGGATCAGGCCGAAGTACATCCACGTCGACTTCGCCTTCACCACGAGCGCCTTCGCGGTCTCGTCGCCGTCGTTGAAATGACGGTGCACCGAGTCCGTGTGGACGATCACGAGGTCGCCCGCCTCCCAGTCGTAGCGGCGGTCGTCGTGGATCTCGTACCCCTTGCCCTGGAGGATGAAGAAGGCCGCCTCGTTCTGATGGCCGTGCCCGTGGTTCGACTTGCCAGGCGGGATCTCGACGAAGTGAACCTGGATGTTCTGGGTCAGGAACGGCTCGTCGCCGGGGCCGATGCGCCACCACGTGCGCGAATCCTTCGAGTCGCCCGAGTGGCCGACCTTCGCGTCGTCGACGACGACCTCGTCGTTGCGGACGCGCGGCGCCGCCAACTGGGCCTCGCGAAACTCCTTCAGCCCGTACTGGTCAGAGCTCATCCCGCGCAGGAAAACGCGGCCTCCCTTTGCCATCTCCCGACTCCTCTCGCTCCGGAACTCTCGCCTCGAATCGACCTCTGTACGCCCTTCGGGCGTGACGACGATCGCCTCCAGCATCGCATCCAACGAGGGGCGACCGCGGCGAGACTAGCAGAAATGTCCTACCATTAGCCCATGACCCGCACTGCTCCCACCCGTCGGCGAGGTCGGCGGCACGGGTGACGCCCGCCCGTAGCACTAGGCTGTCCTGACGTGGCCGCGCCAGAAGCCGAGGGCAACATCTTCGCCCGGGTCGCCGTCGCGCGCGCATCGTCTGCGATCGCGGAGCAGATCCGCAACGCCATCATCTCGGGACGCATCAAGGCCGGCGACAGGCTCTCGCCCGAGCGCGAGCTCGCCGAGCAATTCGGCGTCAGCCGCGTCACCGTGCGCGACGCCCTCCGTTCCCTCGAGGCGATGGGGCTGATCGAGGTCAAGGTCGGGGCACGCGGCGGCGCCTTCGTCACGGCCCCGACCGGCTCCAAGGTCGCCCAGACGATGTCCGACATGATGATGATGTCCGCGACGACCCCGGAGGACATCGTCGAGGCGCGCCTGATCGTCGAGCTCGGCACCGTCACGCTCGCATGCGCACGGGCGACCGACGAGGACATCGCCCAGCTCCGGGAGCTGTGTGAACACGGTCGCGACGCGCTCGCCGCGGGCACCTACATCCGCGACATGTCCTGGAACTTCCACGCCCGACTCGCCGACGCCGCGCACAACCTCGCCGTCGGCGGGCTCTCACAATCGTTCCGCAGCACCCTCTCCATGCACCCGCTGCGCGTCCGCGAAGGCTCGAGAGCGCACTCATTGACCGTCGACGAGCACATGCGCATCGTCGAGGCGCTCGAGCGACGTGACGGCGGCGCCGCCCGGCGCGAGATGGCCGACCATCTGATGCGCGGCACCACCCTCGAGCAGCACTCCGCCTCGCTGCTCGAATGGTGGCGCGCCCGCGACGTACGCGTTGCTCAGCCGTCGAGCCGGCGCGCCAGGTAGTCCCAGGCCTGCTGCAGGAGCGGCGCCGGCCAGCAGTGGCCCCGCTTCGACAGCGCCTCCTCGTCGCTCGACCACGACTTCGGGCCCCCTCCGGCGAGCGCGCGGATGTTCGTCCGGCAGGCGCGCTCGAGGAGCACCGCCGTCATCACCCCCGAGACGACGTCGGCGCCGCACGTGACAATCCCGTGATGAAGCATCAAAGCCGCGTTCCGGTCGCCGACGGCGGAGGCGACGTCGGAGCCGAGCTCGAGCGTGTCGATCAGGTCGCCGGTCTTCGTGAAGCGCGCGAGCCCGGGCGGGACGAACAGCGTCGCCTCGTGCGAGATTGGCCGCAGCGGCTCGTGTGTCGAGGCGAACGCGACCGCCCACGGCGCGTGCGTGTGCACGACGCAGTTCACGTCCTCGCGCGCACGCATCAGCTCGCTGTGAATCGGGTACTCGATGTGGCGCCGCCCGGAACCCTCGAGCACCTTCCCGTCCCACGAGACGAGGATCACCTGCTCCGGGCCGATCTCCTCGAAGCCGTAGGTCGACGCCTTCATCCAGATGCCGCGCCCGTCCGGGTCGCGCGCCGAGACGTGACCCCAGACGAAGTCGCCCTGATCCTCCAGGGCGAGGATCCGGCAGCCGAGCGCGACCTGGCTGCGAAGCTCTTCGCTCACCGGGCGGAGCATAGAGGGCAACGGAAACGGAGGGCCGGCTCAGGCCGGCCCTCCGTCGAGTGCAGGTGCGGGGAATCGCGCGTTACGGCTGGATGATCCCCTGGTAGTGCGTGTTCCAGGCCGCCCAGTGCGAGACGATCGGGCGGATGTCGACCTTGACCGTGAACGGGTCGCTCGCGAACGCGTTGTCCGGGAAGTAGGGGTTCGCGGGCTCGACGCCGTTCTGCTGCAGCATCTTCTGCCCGACGGGGCTGAGCAGCCAGTCGTAGAAGAGCAGCGCGGCCGCCGGATGCGGAGCCAGGTACGAGATCCCCATCCCCTGCGGCCGCTCGATCACGGGCGTTGCGAACGGGCTGAAGGCGATCGGGGCGCCCTTCGCCTGAAGCTGCTCCATCGACTGGGCATGCCCCGTCACGACGACCGACACCTGGCCCGCGGCGAGCGCGGAGGCCTCGGCCGAGTGGCCCGGGATCAGCTGCGAGTTGGCTGCGATCTTCTTGAACATCGCGTCGACCTGAGCTCCGGTCATCGTCGGCTTCGCGCTCGTCGTGAAGTAGTTGTAGAGCGCCGCGAACCAGTCGCTGTCGGTCGGCTCCATCGCCAGCTTGCCCTTCCAGCCCGGGTCGGTCAGCGACGCGAAGCTGGTCGGCGGGGTCTTGACGAGGTTGGTGTTCCAGGCGATCACGAACTTCTCGAGCCGGTCGGCCGTGAAGGTGTCGAACCGGTAGGCCTTCGGGATCTGGACGGCGTACGGCGAGCCACGGTACGGCACGAGCACGTTCTTCTTGTGCTGGAAGATCAGCATCGTGGTGCCGTTCGTCTCGACGACGTCCGCGCCCTTCGTGTTGGCGGCGCTCTCCGAGAGGAAGCGCGCCGAGACGTCCTCGCTCGAGGCGCGGTAGAAGTTGAGCTTGATGTCGGGGAACGTCTGTGCCCATGCCGCCTGAAGGGGCTTCGAGATGAACGAGCTCAACGACGAATAGACGTTGACCTCACCGCCCTCGGCGATCGCGAGCTGGTGCAGCTTGGTGTCGCGCGGGTTGCCGGGCATGCCGCCCTTGATCTTCAGGCCCGCGACCTGCGAGAGGATCGGCTTGATCGGGTTCGGCGGGAGAACCACCTTGCTCGGCGCTGCCGACCCGACCGACGCGCCGACGAATGCGGCGAGCGCCGTGACAAGGACCGCCAACAAGACCGCGGACCTCTTCGAGAACGGAAGTTGCATGAAGACCTCCAGCTTGTTGGGACTGGTCAAACGGAACAACTGTTATACCAATCGAGGTTCGTGCGTGCAACGTGATACGAACTTCGTACCGGACACGACCTCCGAGTCGGCGCGACCGCGGCGGTCGAGCCCGTTCACACGAGCTCGGACAGGTCGTCGACCGAAAGTTCGCGCATCAGCGCCGGCAGCGCCTCGACGAGCGGCATCTCGACGCCCGCCTCCGCCGCAAGCGCGAGCGCGACCTCGAGATCCTTGTGCGGCCAGCGCAGGCGATGCTTGCCCCACTCCGCGAGCGGGCGGTTCGCGCCGCTGCCGAGCGCCATCGCCTCGCGCAGCACGGCCGGCTCGACTCCGAGCGCGCGCCCCAGCCGCAGCGCCTCGACGTCTGCCCGGAGGCACGCCCACAGGAGGATGTTGTTCGCCGTCTTCGCGACCTGGCCCGCGCCGACGTCGCCGACGCGGACGACATCAGCGGCGAACGGCGCGACCGGCGCACGGATCCGGTCGACCACCTCGGCGGGCCCGCCGCAGAAGAGCGCGAGCCGTCCCTCCTCGGCGCCGCGCTCCCCGCGCACGAGCGCCATGTCGATCACGTCGACCCCGAGCCCGGCGCCCGCCCCGGCGAGCTCGCGGCACGTGTCGGGCCGGACCGACGCGCAGATCGCGAGCACCGTCCCCGGCGATGCCTCCTCGAGGCAGGCCGTCACCGCGTCACGCACCTGATCGTCGTCGACCACGACGATCAGCACCAGGTCCGACCGCCCGGCGACCTCGCCGGGGCCCGCGCACCGGACGGCGCCGCGCGCCGCCAGATCGGCGCACGCCGCGACGTCCGGGTCGTAGACGGCGAGCGGCGTTCCCGCATCGAGCAGGTGGCCGCCCATCGCAGCGCCCATGCGGCCGCACCCGAGGAGCCCGACACGTTCAACGCGTGACTTCAATGGTCAGACCATAGACTACGACGCCCGATGATGCCCCTCACCGACACGTCTGGCCTCCGCCGGCCGTCAACCCGCGCCACGGCGCGCAGAGAGGAGAGCGCATGAAGCGCTACGGCTCCGACGTGATGGTCGACGCGATCAAGGCGTGCGGGTTCAAGTACGTCTCGCTCAATCCGGGCAGCTCCTACCGCGGCCTCCACGACTCGCTCGTCAACTACGGCGGCAACGACCCCGAGATCATCACCTGCAACCACGAGAAGCTCGCCGTCGGGATCGCGCACGGCTACGCCAAGGCGGCGCGCGAGCCGATGGCCTGCATCCTGCACGACATCGTCGGCCTGCTCCAGGGGACGATGGGCGTCTACTACGCGTGGATCGATCGCGCGCCGGTGGTCGTCTTCGGCGGCGCGGGCCCGATGGCCTACGACCGCCGGCGCCCTAACATCGACTGGATCCACACCGCGAACATCCAGGGGAACGTCGTCCGCGACTACACCAAATGGGACGACCAGCCGGCCTCGATCGCCTCGGTGCCCGAGAGCGTGATGCGCGCCTACCGGATCGCGACCGCGCAGCCCCAGGGGCCGGTGTACGTGGCACTCGACGCCGGCCTCCAGGAAGACGAACTGGCCGGGGACGTGCCTCTGCCGAACTGGGACCGCCTCCGCACGCCGTCGCCGCCCGGGCCCGACCCGGCCGCGCTGCGGCGACTCGCCGAACGGCTCTGCGCCGCGGAGCGGGCGGTCGTCGTCACGAGCTATGCGGGCCGGGACGCGAACGCCTTCGCCCAGCTGACCGAGCTCTCCGACCTGCTCGGGGCCGGAGTGGTCGACACGGGCTGGCGCCTCAACTTCCCGAACCGCCATCCGCATGCGGTGACGATGGACCTGATCGCCGAGTCCGACTGCGTCCTCTTCGTCGACGTCAAAGACATGGGCAAGTGGACGCAGCGCCTCGACCGCACGACCCGTCGGATCGAGTCGCTGATCCCCCCGGGCGCGACGGTCCTCGACATCGGCTTCAACGACCTCGGGATCGGCGCCTGGTCGCACGACCATGCCCAGCTGCACGAGACCGACGTCCAGGTCACCGCCGACACGGCCGTCGCGCTGCCGCTCCTGCTCGAGCTGTGCAGGGAGCTCGACCACGACACCCGCGACGGCTGGCGCCGGCGTCTCGCCGAGCACCACGACGAAACCTGGCGCGCGTGGGCGAGGCAGGCCCAGGCCGAGACGGGGCAGTCGCCGGTCTCGACCTCGCGGCTGGCGACGGAGGTCTGGGAGGTCGTGCGCGAGCACGACTGGGTGCTGACCGCGGGCACCGCCAGCGGCTGGGCGCCCAAGGTCTGGGACTTCGACCGCGAGTACCGCCATCCGGGCGCCAGCCTCGGGACCGCGACCCAGATCGGGATCTCGATCGGCGTCGCGCTGGCGCACAAGGGGAGCGGCCGGCTGGTCGTCGACCTGCAGCCAGACGGCGACCTGATGTTCGACCTCGGCGCACTCTGGATCGCCGCCTACCACCGCATCCCGCTGCTGATGGTGATGTTCAACAACCGGGCCTACTACAACGACTGGGAGCACCAGGAGCGGATCGCGCGGGCGCGCGGCACCGACGAGAGCCGCGCTTACATCGGCATGGAGATCGACAAGCCGGCCCCCGACTTCGCAACCGCCGCACGCGCGCTCGGCTGCTTCGCGGAGGGGCCGATCGACGATCCTGACGCGGTCCAGGCCGCGGTCCGGCGCGCCGCCGACGTCGTCGTCAACGAGGGGCGTCCGGCTCTCGTCGACATCGTCTGCCAGTACGACTGATCAGCCCGTCAGGTCGAGCGTGCTCTCGTCGAAGAGCTCCTCGACCTCGGGCCGGCGGGCAAGGATCTTCTGGCTCACGGCGTGCCCGATCAGTGCCTCGATCGTCGCCCGGTTCGGCGCCACCCCGTACGGGAGCGGGTCGGCGCCCGTGATCTGCAGCACGCGCGCGTACATGACGTCCGCCGGAGTCGGATCCTCGATCGCGCCCGCGCGGAGGCGGTCGACGTAGGAGCTCTTCGCCTCCACGAAGGCGCGGAACACGGCGCCCGCCAGCTCCGGGTGCGCCTCGAGGAGCTCGTCCTTCACGACCACCAGGTGGTTGATCGGGTAGTGGCCGTTCCGGCGCAGCGCCTCGAATCCCGCCTCGGCCGCGTCCGGGATCAGTGGAGCGACATCGGGGTGGTCGATCTCGAGGCCGATCGCGGCGGCGAGCTCACCCGAGACGAGCAGCTCGGCGAGATCGTCCCCCGGGTCGATCGGGACGACGTTCGCGGGGGGCCGGTACTCGGCCACGTGCTCGTCGCCGGAGAGGACCCACGTCACCCGGTCGAGGTCGACCCCGTACTCGTCGGCGAGGATGCCCCGCGCCCAGACGCCCGTCGTGACCGTGTAGCCGCGGTTGACGCCGACCTTCCGGCCCTCGAGATCCCTCGGCTCGCGAATGCCGGCGCTGGTGTTGCAGACGATCGCGCCGTGGTGGAACCCGCGCACGAGGAAGATCGGCAGGGCGGTGAAGCGCTTGCCGTGCTCCTTCGCGCAGAGGTAGGTGGTGAACGCGAGCTCGCACACGTCGAACTCGAGCTCCCGGACCATCCGACGGAACGCCTGGATCAGGACCGGCACCTCCTCGAAGTCGAGCACGAAACCCCGCGGCGCGACCGAGCCGTCCTTGAGCGCGGCGTTGTTTCCCTGCGTGCGTGTGACGGTCTTCAGGTGGGGCTCGGGCATGGGCCTCGCGTGCTGGACATTAGACGAGGCGTGAACCGACGGCCTCAGAGCTTCGGCTAGCCTGGACGAATGGGAGAAGCGGTGCTTGCGGCCGTGAGGACCGCCCCGAGTACGACCGAGTTGCGCGAGTTCCCGATGCCGGAGATCCCCGCGGACGGCGCGCTGCTGAAGGTCGAGGTCGCCGGGATCTGCGGAACCGACGTGAAGATGTACGCGCAGCCCGTGATCGAGGCCCCCGTGATCATGGGGCACGAGAACGTCGGCGTGATCGCGAAGGCGGGCCGCCAGTTCGTCGAGCGCCACGGCCTCGGCGAGGGCGACCGCGTCTTCGTCGAGCACTACGTCGCCTGCTACCGGTGCGAGTGGTGCCGCCTCGGCGAGTACCGGCACTGCGAGGCCACCGACTGGCGCACGAATCCCGACGCCCGCCGGTACGGCTACACCTCGTGCGACAAGCCCTACCACCTCTGGGGCGGCTTCGCGCAGTACATGTACCTCCCCTGGAACGCCGTCGTCCACCGGGTGCCCGACGTGGTTTCGGCCGAGCTGGCCGGCATCGTCACCCCGCTCTCGAACGGGATCGAATGGGCGCTCTACGACGCGGGTGTCGGCTTCATGTCGAGCGTCGTGATCCAGGGCCCCGGCCAGCAGGGGCTCTCCCAGGTGGTCGCCTGCAGGCAGGCGGGAGCGTCGCTCGTCGTCGTGACCGGCACGACCCGGGATGCGGCACGGCTCGAGCTCGCGAGGACGCTCGGCGCGGACCACGTGATCGACGTCGAGCAGGAAGACGCCCTCGCGCGCATCATGGAGATCACCGGCGGGAAGGGTGTCGACGTCGTGCTCGACTGCACGGCGGGCGCCGGCGTCACGCCGGTCCTGCTCGGCATCGCCGCCCTCAAGCGCCGCGCGGGCACGCTGCTCGTCCAGGGCGAGCTTGCCGCCTTCCCCGACTTCCCGCTCAAGAAGCTGACCGAGAAGGCGATCACGATCAAGAGCGCCCGCGGTCACAGCTACCGTGCCGTCGAGCTCGCTCTCGAACAGCTCGCGTCCGGGCGGTTCCCGCTCGAGCTCCTGAGCACGCACGCGTTCGGCCTGGCGGACGTCGACCGGGCGCTCAGGGCCGTCGGCGGCGAGGTCGGCGAGGACGTCATCCACGTCTCGCTGCTGCCGTGGCGGGACGGCGCCGAGGGCAACGGCGCCGCAGGCCCGGCGGCCACGCAGAGCTCATAGGATCGTGAGCAGAAGCGAGATGGGAGTCGTCGTCCAGAACGTCCGGCGCGCCGAGAAGCCGGTCGTCCATGCGCTCGCGCAGCACGGCGTCGCGACCATCCACGAGGCGCAGGGGCGCACGGGCCTGCTCGCCGCGTCCATCTCGCCGATCTACACAGGCGCCCGGATCGCGGGAACGGCCGTCACCGTCAGCGTGCCTCCGGCCGACAACTGGATGATCCACGTCGCGGTCGAGCAGTGCCGGGACGGCGACGTGCTCGTCGTGGCCCCGACCGCCCCCTCCACGGCGGGATACTTCGGCGAGCTGCTCGCGACGGCGCTCCATGGGCGCGGCGTCAGGGGGCTCGTCATCGACGCCGGCTGCCGCGACGTGGCGGAGCTCACGCAAATGGGCTTCCCGGTCTGGTCGAAGTGCGTGTCCGCGTTCGGCACGGTCAAGGAGACGCTCGGTAGCGTCAACGTCGGTGTCGTGTGCGCCGGCCAGTGGGTCGAGCCGGGCGACGTGGTCGCGGCGGACGACGACGGCGTCGTCGTCGTCCCGCGCCGGACCGCGGCTGCCGTGCTCGAGGCCTGCGTCGAGCGGGAGCAGAAGGAGGCGCTGTCGCGCGAGCGCTACCTCACCGGTGAGCTGAGCCTCGACGTGCACGGGATGCGCGAGCAGCTCGCTCGCAAGGGCCTCACGTACGTGGACCAGCCGCCGGAGAGCTGAGGCAGACATCAATGGTGATCGACTGCCACGGCCACTACACGACGACGCCGCCGGACCACCGGCGATTCCGGGAGGCTCAGCTCGCCCGGCTGGCCGACCCGAGCCTGCCCGACCCCGCTCCCGCCGAGATCACCGACGACGAGATCCGCGAGTCGATCGAGGCCAACCAGCTGAGGCTCATGCGCGAGCGCGGCGTCGACCTGATGATCTTCTCGCCCCAGGCCTCCGCGATGGAGCATCACGTCCCCGACCCGGCCACGGCGCGGGCCTGGGCGCAGGCGTGCAACGACCTCGTCGCCCGCGTCACCCACCTGTTCCCCCGGCGGTTCGCAGCCGCCTGCCAGCTGCCACAGACGCCGGGCGGCTCCCTGGACGACTCGGTCGCGGAGCTCCGGCGCTGCGTCGAGGAGCTCGGCTTCGTCGGGTGCAACCTGAACCCCGACCCGTCCGGGGGGCACTGGACGTCCCGCCCGCTAACCGACGAGTACTGGTACCCCCTCTACGAAGCGCTGGTGGAGCTCGACGTCCCGGCGATGGTCCACGTCTCCGCCTCGTGCAACGCAAACTTCCACGCGCTGGGCGCGCATTACATCAATGCCGACACGACGGCGTTCATGCAATTCATCGAGGGCGATCTCTTCGAGCGCTTCCCGGGCCTACGGTTCGTCATCCCCCACGGCGGCGGGGCGGTGCCGTACCACTGGGGTCGGTATCGGGGGCTCGCCGACCGGCTCTCGCGCCCCCCGCTCGACGAGCACGTGATGAAGAACGTCTTCTTCGACACCTGCGTCTACCACCAGGCGGGCATCGACCTGCTCGAGCGCGTGATCGACGTCGACAACATCCTCTTCGCCTCCGAGCTGCTCGGCGCCGTGCGCGGGATCGACCCCGAGACGGGCTTCCACTGGGACGACACGAAGCGATACGTCGACGCGCTCTCGATCTCCGACGAGCACAGGCGGAAGATCTTCGAGCTGAACGCCCGCCGCGTCTACCCTCGCCTCGACGCACAGCTCGCCGCGGCGGGGAAGTGACACCCGGCTCGCACCGCCCGCCGCATGGACGGGCTCTTGGCACAATGGTATAACCGTTTGGCCGGGAAGCACGGCCCGCAGAGGAGAGGAGACGGTAGATGCTCAACACGGAGACCAACGACCTCCTGACGCAGACCGGGCCCGGGGCACCCGCGGGTGACCTGTTCCGTCAATACTGGATTCCGGCCCTCCTCGTGGAGGAGCTCCCCGAGAACGACTGCCCGCCCGTCCGCGTCAAGATCCTCTCCGAGCGACTCATCGCGTTCCGGGACAGCGACGGCCGGTACGGGCTGATCGACGAGTTCTGCGCCCACCGGGGCGCGTCGCTCTGGTTCGGCCGCGTCGAGGAGTCGGGCCTCCGCTGCGCCTACCACGGCTGGAAGTACGACGTCACGGGTCAGTGCGTCGAGGTGCCGTCCGAGCCCGAGAACAGCAACTTCTGCAGCAAGGTGGCGCTGACGGCGTACCCGCTCGTGCAGGTCGGCGACATCCTCTGGACCCACCTGGGCGATCCGGCGCAGCGTCCCGCGCTGCCGGAGTTCGAGTTCGTGCACGTCCCGCCGGAGCAGACGTTCACCTCGAAGCGCTGGCAGGAGAGCAACTGGCTGCAGGCACTCGAGGGCGGCATCGACTCGAGCCACGTCTCGTGGCTGCACTCCGGCGGCCTGAAGAGCGATCCGCTCTTCCAGGGGGCGAAGGGCAACGAGTACAACCTGAACGACCTCAGGCCGTACTTCGAGGTCGCGGAAGCCGAGGGAGGGCTGTTCATCGGCGCCCGCCGCAACGCCGAGGAGGGCAAGTACTACTGGCGCATCACGCCATGGGTGATGCCGAGCTTCACGCTCGTCCCGCCGCGCGGCGACCACCCCGTCCACGGCCATTTCTGGGTTCCGATCGACGACGAGAACTGCTGGGTCTACACCTTCGACTACCACCCGAGCCGCGCGCTCACCGAGGCCGAGCGTCAGGCGATGAAGGACGGCTACGGGGTGCACAGCCGGAACATCCCCGGGACGTACCGGCCGCAGGAGAACAAGGACAACGACTACCTGATCGACCGCGATGCGCAGAAGCGCGGCGAGGCGTTCTCCGGCGTCCGCGGGATCGCCCAGCAGGACGCGTCGTTGCAGGAGAGCATGGGCCCGATCGTCGACCGGACGAAGGAACGGCTCGTCTCGTCCGACACGGGCATCATCAAGGCCCGCCAGAAGCTGCGCAAGGCGATCGTGGCGCTGCGCGACGAGCAGGTGACGCCTCCCGGTGTCGACCCGGAGCATCACCAGGTGCGCTCCGCGGCGATCGTGCTGCCGCACGAGGAGTCGTTCATCGAGTCGAGCCGCGAGGCCGTTGCGGCCCGACCCGGTGTGGCGCACACTTCGGTGTGACCGCTGCGATGCACCCGATACTGCTGAACAGCTGCGCCAGGGCGGCGACCGCCGCCGAGGCCCGTTACCGGATCGACAGGCCGATCGCGGGCAGGTCGGCACGCGTCGTGGCACTCGACGACGGGGCGGCCGGCGTCGTCCTGCGCGTTGCCGGGCAGCCGTGGTGGGGCGCCCGCTTCTTCACCTGCGAGGAGCCGGGCGCGGCCGCCCGCCAGAACGGCGGCGGCGAGCCTCCCGCAGGCCTCGTCCTCCGTGCCCCCGACGGGTCGAGCTCCCGGCTGGTCGATCAGCTGGCGGAGGCCGACGTCGTGATCATGATCGCGACCACCGGGGACGGTGCCGAGGCCGCGTCGGCGATCGCGCAGGCCTGCGCCCGGCTCGGGATCATGACTGCCGGCCTGATCCTCGGTGCGACGCCCGAGGTCGGCCCGGCTCTCGCCGCCCTGAGGCCGTACGCGCGGGTGCTGATGGCGACCGACGACGAGCACGACGTGTCCGAGGTGCTGACGGCGCTCAGGGCATAGTGCACCGCCGGCGCATGGTTGACCGTCGACGGCACAGCCTGCATGGTTCGATCGGGCCGCCGGCCACGAGAGGAGGGCGAACGTGAGCGAGAAGGTCACCGTGCCCGCGCTCCAGTCGATGAAGCGCGAGGGGAAGAAGATCGTCGGCGTGGTCGCCTGGGACTACCAGATGGCGCGGATCGCCGACCGGGCCGGTGTCGACCTCGTCTCGGTCGGGGACACGGTCGGGGTGAACCTGTGGGGGCAGTCGAACCCGCTCGAGGTGACGATGGATCAGATGATCGTCGTCTGCCAGGCCGTTCGCCGCGGCGTGACGCGTGCGCTCGTGAGCTGCGACTTCCCGTTCGGGCCGTTGCAAGAGGGCCCCGGCAGCGCGGTGCGCGCCGCGATCCGCCTGGTCAAGGAGGCGGGCGCCGACCTCGTCAAGCTCGACGGGGCCTCCGACTGCCCCGAGGCGGTCAGCGCCATCGACCGCGCGGGCATCCCCGTCTTCGCCCAGTTCGGGATCACGCCCCAGACGGCGTTGCGCTACGGCGTCGCGTACGTGGGGACGCCGTCGGCCGGCGGCCAGGTGCCCGAGGCCCTGAAGGCCGAGCTCGTCGACGAGGCGAAGCGGCTGGAGGAGGCCGGTGCCTCCCTGCTCGACTTCACCAACTCCGGCCCGATCGTCGGGGCCGAGGTCGCCCGGGCCGTCTCGATCCCCGTGATCGGCGGGTTCGGCGGCGGCCCCTGGCTCGACGGACGGATGCGAATGGCGCATGCGGCGATCGGCTATGCGGCGTCGGGATTGGACGACCCTCCCGATACGTACGCGAACGTGGCGCAGATCGCCTACGACGCGATCAACGCCTACGCCGAGGACGTGCGCGCCGACCGGCAGATCAAAGGTGGTATCCCACTGTCGTAGGCCGGCAGCGACGGCCGACCGAAACGGAGAGGCACGTGCCCAACGAGATCATCGACGGCATCACCACACGCTACGAAGTGGCCGGCTCGGGGCCGCCTCTGCTGATGTTCTCCCCGGGCGGCTTCAACGCGACGCTCGAGAACTGGGTCTCGTTCGGGATCTACCGGGAGCTCAACCTGCTGGAGCGCCTGACCGGGAGCTACACCTGCATCACCTTCGATCGCCGCGAGTCCGGCGGTTCGGGCGGTCGCGTCGAGCGCGTCACCTGGGCGGACTACGCCGCGCAGGGACGCGGCCTGCTCGATCACCTGGAGATCGAGCAGGCGCACCTGATCGGCGGCTGCATCGGCTGCTCCTCGGCCGTCGCCCTCGCGGTCTCCCATCCGGAGCGGGTCTCGAGCATGGTGCTCTACTCCCCCGCCGGCGGGCCCAGGTACCGGCTGACCCAGCAGGCCCGCTTCGCGCAGCACCTGACCTACGTCGGCGAGCACGGCACCGGACAGGTGGTGACGCTGGCAACGGGCGGCGACAAGACGTTCTCCCAGGATCCCCGCGTCGGCCCGTGGGCGAGCGTGATCCGCAGCGACCCCTCGTTCGCCGACGCCTACCGGAAGCTCGACCCGGACCGGTACCTCCTCCAGGTCGGCTCCATGGCCCGCCTGCTGTTCGATCGCGACACAGTGCCCGGGGCCGAGCCCGAGGACCTGCTCCAACTCGAGCTTCCCGCTCTGATCGTCCCCGGCCACGACGCCTCGCACGCGACCTCGGCGGCGAGGTACCTCGAGGAATGCCTCTCACTGGCCGAGTACTGGGACGTCCCGGTCGACGAGCAGACCGAGCAGACCGCGCCGGCCAGGGTGCTCCGGTTCCTGGACGCCGCCGAAGCCCGCCCGCGCTGAGCGGCGGCCCTGCCCGGCCTGGATCCACCGATTCAGAGCAGCGACTCGCCGCGCTCCAGCGCGGCGATCTGATCCAGGCGCCTCTGGTGACGCTCGCCCTTGAAGGAGGCGGCAAGCCAGGTCGCGACGATCTCCTCGGCGAGCTCCGGGCCGACCACCTTTGCGCCCACGACGAGCACGTTGGCGTCGTTGTGGGCTCGTGCGATCTCGGCCGTGAACAGGTCGTGGCAGAGACCCGCGCGGATCCCGCGGATCTTGTTGCACGCGATCTGCTCGCCCGAGCCACTACCTCCGATCACGATCGCGTAGTCCGCGTCGCCGGCCAGCACCCGGCGGCAGACGTCCTCGCAGAGCGGCGGGTAGTCCACCACCTCCTCGCCGACGTGGGCCGCGCGATCGTCGACCTGGTGCCCCCGGCTCTCGAGCCAGGCGACGAGCCGCGTCTTGAGCGAGACTCCGTTGTGATCGGCTGTGATTGCGATGCGCGACATGCTCGTCCCCGTCGGGTTCCCGCAATGATGGCACAACCCGTCGCCATTAGGGCTAATGGTTAGTCCAACCTGCTATCCTCGGCCACGACCGCAGGCGATCTGAGGAGGAGCGCATGGGCGAATGGCCCGAAGATCTCGATCTGGAAGTCCCGGAGCAGGTGTTCATCGCCGACAACCGCGACGCTTCGGAGATCGCCGCGCGGGACGAGTTCAACCGCAACAACCCGCCGATTCGCGGCCTCTCGGTGCAGGAGGACCTGCGCACGATCGACCTCGTCAAGCGGCCGTGGCGCAACAACAAGGGCCTCTGGTTCGAGCTGGCCGAGAACCGCGTCCTCTCCACCCACCTGGCCGAGCTGGCGCCCGGCGGGAACTCCGTCCGCCACCGCCACACCACCGAGGCGATCATCTACATCGTCGCGGGCCGCGGCTACTCGATCGTCAACTACGAAGGCCAGCCCGAGGAGCGCATCGACTGGCAGGAGGGCTTTCTCTTCTCGCCTCCGGTCTGGGCGTGGCACCAGCACTTCAACTCGGACCCGGATGAGCCTGCCCGCTACCTCGCGATCCAGGACACCGGCCTCGTCCGCCACATGCGCTTCCACCAGATCGAGCGTCACCCGACGCAGCTGAGAATCGGCGAGGGCCTCGACTACGCCGTCAACGCAGTGCCGGCAACGGGCGAGGACGCACTCGCCGACCCGGGCGACTAGGACCCCAGGAGTGGCCTCGGCGGCCGCGGATCTTCGTCGGCTCGTTCCCGGCAGGGGGGGCAGCGTCCGCAGGCTGCTCTCTGCCCGCAACCTGATCGTTGTCGCCGTGGTCGCGGTGGTCGCGTACCTGGGCGCCGTCCCGGTCGGGTTCCTGCTCTGGCAGACGTTCGTCAAGGGCGGGCACCTCACGCTCGTCAACTTCCACGGCGCCTACACCTCGGTCGGGATCGGAACGATGGTCGGCAACTCGCTCGCGTTCGCGTTCGGCTCGAGCGCCGTCTCGATCACGATCGGCAGCGTGCTCGCGTACCTGATCGTGCGCACAGACGTGCCCGGCAAGCCGCTGATGTACGCGGCGTCGCTCGTCCCGCTGATCATCCCCGGCATCCTGCACACGATCGCCTGGATCTTCGTGCTCGACCCGAACATCGGCGTGGCGAACCAGTGGGTGATCAAGCCGCTCGACGGCGGCCATCCGTTCAACGTCTACAGCGTCCCCGGGATGATCGCAATCGAGGGGCTGCACCTCGCGCCGCTCGTCTTCCTATTCATGGTCGCGGCCTTCCGCTCGATGGACCCGTCGCTCGAGGAGTCGGCGATCATGAGCGGGGCGTCGCTGCCGACGGTCTTCCGCAAGATCACCCTGCCGCTCGTGCGACCGGCCCTCTATGCGGCGATCCTGATCATGGTCGTGCGCGGCCTCGAGTCGTTCGAGGTGCCCGCCGTCGTGGGGTTGCGCAACCACATCTGGGTGTTCACGTCGCGCATCTGGCAGGCGCTGAACGATGCTGTCCCGAACTACGGCCAGGCGGGCGCGTATGCGATGTCGCTGCTCGTGCTGACCACGGTCGGGGTGCTCATGCAGACGCGCCTCTCGAAGCGCGGCCGCGCGTTCCAGACGATCACCGGCAAGGGGTTCCGCCCGCATCCGGTCAGGCTCGGCGCCTGGCGCGCACCGGCAACGGCGCTGATCGCCCTCTACTTCCTGATCTCCGTCGTGCTGCCGGTGCTGATCCTCGTCTACGCGTCGACCCAGCGGTTCTACTCACCGCCGTCGCATCAGACGCTCTCGCACATGTCGCTGGCCAACTACCCGGGAGAGTGGCGGGATCCGGTGACACGCCATGCCGTCCTGAACTCGCTCTACGTGGGCGTGGGCGCGGCGACGGCGGTCATGCTCCTGGCCGCGATCGCCTCCTGGGTGGTCGTGCGGACGCGGCTGCCCGGCCGCTGGCTAATCGACAACCTGGCGTTCGTGCCGCTCACGATCCCCGGCCTCGTGCTCGGCGTCGCGCTGCTGACGATCTACCTGCGCATCCCGATCGGGATCTACGGGACGCTCTGGATCATCTTCGTCGCCTACATGACCCGGTACATGCCCTACGGGATGCGCTACGCGTCGACCTCGATGTTCCAGATCGGCCGCGAGCTCGAGGAATCGGCGCTGATGAGCGGCGCCGGGTGGTGGCAGACGTTCCGCCGCATCGTCCTCCCGCTGCTCGCGCCGGGACTGATCGCGGGCTGGATCTACATCGTGATCGTCTCGTTCCGCGAGCTCGGCTCGTCCGTCCTCCTCTACTCGCCCGGCAAGGAGGTGCTGTCGATCGTGATCTGGGAGCAGTGGCGCGACGGCCTGCTGACGGAGCTTTCCGCCCTCGGGGTGATGCTGATCGGCGGGCTCGTGGTGCTCGTTGCCGTGGCCTACAAGCTCGGCGCCCAGATCGGCGTCAAGGACGACACGCAATGACGCTCCTTGCCGTCACCGGGCTGGTCAAGACGTTCCGCGGCGCGCGCGGCGAGAAACACGGGCGCGTCCTCGCGGTCGACGACGTCTCGTTCGAGGTGGGTGAGGGAGAGCTCTTCACCCTGCTGGGCCCGTCCGGCTGCGGCAAGACGACGACGCTGCGCTCGATCGCAGGCCTCGAGACACCCGACCGGGGGACGATCGTCGTCAACGACCGCGTGCTCTTCTCGTCGGAGGCCCGCACCCGCGTGCCGGCGAACGAGCGCGGCCTCGGGATGGTGTTCCAGTCGTACGCGATCTGGCCCCACATGAACGTGCTCGAGAACGTCGCCTTCCCGCTCAAGGTGCTCCCGCGCAATCGCCGGCCGAGCCGCTCCGAGGTTCGCGACAAGGTGGAGCGGGTGCTCACGGTCGTCAAGCTCGACCACCTCGCCTCGCGCGACGCGACGGCGCTCTCCGGTGGGCAGCAGCAGCGACTCGCCCTCGCACGCGCGCTCGTGATGGAGCCGGCGCTCCTCCTCCTCGACGAGCCGCTCTCGAACCTCGACGCGAAGCTGCGCGAGGACATGCGCTTCGAGCTGAAGCGCCTCCAGCGGGAACTCCACATCACCTGTGTGTACGTGACCCACGATCAGACCGAGGCGCTCGCCATGTCGAACCACGTCGCGGTGATGCGCGACGGCAAGGTCGAGCAGATCGGCCATCCGCGCGAGATCTACGAGTCGCCGCGGACCCGCTTCGTCGCCGACTTCATCGGCACCTCGAACTTCATCGACGGGGTCGTCGAGGAGACGCGGCCCGGCGGCTACCGGATCCGCGCCGAACAGGGCGAGCTCGAAGTCGAGTCCGGCGCGAGCCACTCGACCGGCGACGCCGTCGTGGTGTCGGCCCGCCCGGAGCACATCTCGCTGACGGCAGAGGCCAACGGCGCGGGGCCGAACCGCTGGTCCGGCCGGGTCGTCGTGCGTTCCTTCCTCGGCGAGGTCGTCGACCACGTCGTCGCCGTGGGCGGCAGCGAGATCAGGGTGCGCTGCAACTCCACGATCTCGATCCCGCCCGGGACCGACGTGACGCTCGTCTTCAACCAGGAGGCCTTCACCCTCATCCCGGGCGGTGGCTAGCGGTCACCGGAGGCGGGCGTTCGTCGCCCTCCTCCCCACCTATCTCTCGGTCATCCTGTTCGCGGCAGGCGGCAGCGCGCTCACCGTCGTGCTGCCCGTGTACCTCGCACGCGACGCGAAGCTGGGACCGACGGCGATCGGCCTCGTCGTCGGCGCGTTCGCCGTCGCGTCGCTCTCGGCCAGGCTGCCTGCAGGGCTCGCCTACTCGGTTCGGCGGGGCGGCGGATTCCTGCTCGCCGGCGGTGCCTGCTCCGCGATCGCGTTCGCGGCGATTCCGTTCACCACCTCCGCGATCGCGCTCGGCGCGCTCTCCGCTCTCAACGGCGTCGGCTGGTCGATCGCGACGACCGCACAGCTCGCCCTGCTCGTGGCACGCCGGCCGGCGGGCGTCTCGACGGCCGAGGCGATGGGCTGGTTCTCGGGCGCGACCGCGCTCGGGAACGTGGCGGCCGGCGTGATGGGCGGCGGCATCGCCGACCTGATCGGCCTCCGGCCGACCTTCTACGTGCTTGCGGCGACACCGCTCCTGGGCGCGCTGCTGATGGCGCGCAGCGCGACCTCCGCCTTCGCCGAGCAGCAGGCCCTGAGCGAACCGGCCCCGAGGGCCCCGCTGCGCCGCTCGCTCACCGGGTTGCCGCTCGCCGTCTGGGCCGGCGTGCTCGTGATGTTCTTCATCAACGGCCTGAACTCGCTCACGAACACCTTCCAGCCCGTGCTCGCGCTGGCTGCCGGCCTCTCGCTGACCCAGATCGGCGCGCTCTCCAGCATCCGCTCCTGGTCGTCCTCGTCGTCGCGGTTCGGCTCGGGCCCGCTCTTCTCGCGCTTCGACCCGGCGAGGCTGACCCTGCCGCTCGTCGTCGCCGGCTCGCTCGCGACCTCGGCGATTCCGAGCGTGGTTTCGTCGTTCGTGCTCCAGATCCCGCTGTTCCTGATCGCCGGACTGTCACGCGGCCTGCTCCGGGTCAGCGGCTCGGCAGATGCGTTCGAGGGGTCCGGCGAGGACGAGCGCCGCCACGGCGTCACGGCCGCCCTCCTCTACGGCGGGCTCGACCTCGGCAAGATCGCGGGGCCGGTGATCGGCGGCGTCGTCGCCGGTGCATTCGGGCTCGCCACGATGTTCCGGGTCGTCCCGATCGGCTTTCTCGTGCTCTACCTCGCGCTGGCGGTCCCGGCGCGACGCGTCTCGGCCCGCGCCGAGGGTGACGGGCCGAGCCCGATGCCGAGTTGATCAGTGCGGCCTCTCGTAACGTTCGACCCGAGACGCACGTGGCTGGAGGCCGCACTTGCGGCCGCTCCGCGGCCGTGTGTTTGTGGCTTTGGTGATGGGAGTCCGGGGCGGGCGCGGGCGGTCGAGACGTGTGCTACCGGCGGAAGTCCGGCGAAGCCCAAAGACCATCCCGGCCGCGGAGTGGCCGGTGAGTACGGCGTCGCGGAAGCCGAGTTTCAGGTGAAACGTCGCAAGACGCCGCGCTAGGCGCGTGCCGCGAGCAGCGCGGTGTACAGGGTCCGCCACGGCATGTCGACGGCGGCGAACCCGGCTTCCTCGAGCCATCCCAGGTGATCCTGCGCGGGCGCCAGCGGCTCGTCCTCGCGGTGCGGATTCAGGGCCCGCTTCCGCGAGCCGGTGAACTGGTCGCGAATCCTCCTGTAGCGCCGCGTCCAGTCTCCGTCGGCCCCGACGTGATCCAGGTTGAAGAACCAACCGCCCGGCAGCAGCAGCTCATGCACCTCGCGGTACGCGCGCGCGAGCGCCTCGGGGGTCAGATGGTGGAGCGCCCGGGAGCTGACCACGACATCCGCCGGGGCGATCCCGGCGCCGGAGAGCTCCTCCGCCCGCGCCGGCACGAACGTCACGCGGTCGCCGAACTCGGCGAGCGTCACGCGTGCCCGCTCGAGCATCGGGCCCGACGAGTCGAGCCAGGTGCCCCGTGCCGCCTCGAAGGTCCGAAGCAGCTCCGCCAGGTAGGGGCCCTCGCCCGAGCCGATGTCGACGATATGCGTCACCTCGACGCCGGCGTCGAGGAGAAGCGCCGTCGAGATGCGGCGCGGCAGCTCGAGGAGGCGTCCGACGACGTCCTCGCCGGCCCACCGGTCGACGTAGTCGGAGGACTGCCACGATCCGAGTTGTGCCTCGCCCACTGCGCGGCTATCCTAGCCTAGGTCTAATGGATAGTCCATTTTCAGAGGTCGATAGGTTGATCAGCGATTACGCCGGGGGCCACGGTGCGATCGTCGTGCTGCTGATCGCCTTCGCGCTCGGCCTGCGCCATGCCTCCGACCCCGATCACCTCGTCGCCGTCTCGACGCTGGTCGCGGACACGCGCGACCGTGCCGTTCGCGCCGCGGCCCGGCTCGGTGCCGCGTGGGGCCTCGGCCACGCGACGACGCTGCTCGCCTTCGGCCTGCCGGTGCTCCTCGTCCGCGCCTACCTGCCGCACGTGGTCGAGCAGGCGGCCGAGGCGTCGATCGGCGTGATCATCGTCGTGCTCGCCGGACGCCTGCTCGTACGGTGGCGGCAGGGCGCCTACCACATGCACCTGCATGCCCACGACGGCCGCCGCCACGCGCACGTGCACTCGCACGAGCGTGAGCCCGAGCACGCCCACGTCCACGCCGTCCGCACGCCCAGGCAGGCGTTCTCGATCGGGCTGGTGCACGGCATGGCGGGCAGCGGCGGCGTGGCGGTGCTGCTGATCGCCGCGATTCCCAGCACGGCCCTCGCCTGTGTCGCCCTCGTCCTGCTCGTGGCGGGCTGCGCGGTGTCGATGACGCTGATGTCCGCGCTAGTCGGCCGGGCTCTGGGCGCCGCCGACGCCCGCCGACGCTTCGCCCGTGCGATCCCCGTGCTCGGCTCGGTGGCGCTCGCGTTCGGGGGCTGGTACCTCGTCGCCGCGCTCGAAGCCTTCTAGCGCGGCCTCTCGCAACGTTCGACCCGAAACGGACGTGGCTGGAGGCACGCTTGCGGCCGCTCCGCGGTCGTGTGTTCGTGGCTCTGGTGATGGGAACCCGGGGCCGAGACATGTGCTGCAGGTGTCTAGGGTGTGGGTACCGAGCGAGCCGGAGGTGTGAGATGTCGATCGTCGTGATCAACGCAGTGACGGTCCCCGAGCAGGGGCGGGCCGACTTCGAAGAGCGATTTGCCGCGCGTGCGGGCCAGGTGTCGAAGGCGCCGGGGTTCGAGGCCTTCGAGCTGCTCAGACAGACCGAGGGCGGTCGGTACCTCGTCTACACGCGCTGGGCCACGGAGGCGGATTTCACCGCCTGGATGAAGTCGGCACAGTTCTCGTCGGCCCACCGGCAGCACGCCGAGCGAGGACCCGTCTCGGCCGAGAGCGAGGTCTGGCAGCTCGACGTGATCGAGTCCGAGTACGCCACCGGCTGATCCCCGGAGCCCGGCGGCGGCCCGCCGATTAGTCACCTCCGAACGATTGCTGTGCGCGCAAGCGTTAGGTATAGAGTACGGACGCACATACCTCGGTTTTTCACTATGCCGAGGGTTCAATGAAGGGTCGATTGGAGGATCAATGGCGAACAGCCTCAAGATCAAGGTGAACGGGCTCACGCACGGCGTGAGCGCAAGCCTTGACACACCCCTCCTCTATGTCCTGCACAACGAGCTCCACCTGCACGGCCCGCGCTTCGGTTGCGGCCTGGCGCAGTGTGGCGCCTGCTCGGTGCTGCTGGACGGCAAGGAGATCCGCTCCTGTGTGACGCCGGTGGCGTCGGTGAGCGGCAAGAGCATCACCACCCTGGAGGGCCTGCCCGCGATGTGGGCGGCCCAGCGCGGAACGACCGCGGCTGCGCCGGCGCTGCACCCGCTCCAGCAGGCGTGGATCGATGTGCAGGTGCCGCATTGTGGGTACTGCCAGAACGGCATGATGATCCAGGCCGCCGACCTGCTCGCGACGACGAAGAACCCGTCCGAGGACCAGATCCGCACCGCGATGAACGGGCACCTCTGCCGCTGCGGAACGTATCCGAGAATCCTGACCGCGATCCAGAAGGCCGCGGCCGTGATGGCGAAGGGTGGTGCATAGACATGACAGGACTGATGCACGAACGGGAGTTCAGCCGCAACACCTTCGTCAAGCGCGGCGGCGCCCTGATCGTCGCGTTCTCGACCGTCGGAGCCGTGCTCGGCTCGCAGGCTGCCTCGGCAGCGGGCGGCGGCGAGTTCGACAGCTACGGCCCGTACGACTCACAGCAGATCGACTCGTGGCTCGCGGTTCACGCGGACAACACGGTGTCCGTGAAGCTCGGGATGATCGAGCTCGGACAGGGCTCCACCACCGGCCTCCTGATGATCGCGGCCGAAGAGCTGAACACCGACATGAGCCAGATGAAGATGATCGCCAACGACACGAACGTGACCCCGAACCAGGGCGGCACGTACGGGAGCCAGGCGGTCCACGTCGGGGGCAAGCAGACGCGTGCCGCGGCGGCCGCCGCCTACCAGACGCTCCTGGGGATGGCCTCGACGCAGCTCGGGGTTCCCGTCGGGAGCCTCAGCGTCAGCAAGGGCGTCGTCTCCGGCGGCGGCAAGACGGTCACCTACGGGGACCTGATCGGCGACAAGCTGTTCAACGTCGCCATCCCCGCGAGTTACAACCTCGCGCCCGTGCCGTCCTTCTTCGGCGGCCCCGCGAGCGCGGGACCCGGCCTCGACCCGGGCGCGCCCGGCACCAAGTCGATCGGCTCGTACACCATCGTCGGGACGAACCCGGGGCCGCCGCGGATCGACATCCCCGCGAAGGTGCTGGGCACCTACACCTACGTGCACAACATCCGCATCCCGGGAATGCTGCACGGCCGAATCGTGCGGCCGCGCGGCCAGGGAGCCTACGGCAGCGGGACGAGCCCGCAGGTGCTGTCCGTCGACGCTGCGTCGATCAGCCACATTCCGGGCGCCAAGGTCGTGCAGAAGGACAACTTCGTCGGCGTCGTCGCCGAGAAGGAGTACGACGCGATCCAGGCGGCCGCGCAGCTGAAGGTGACCTGGGCGCCCATGCCGCCGCTGCCGGGCGTCGGGAACCTGTGGAACCAGATGCGCACCCAGGACTCGAGCGGTCAGACGAAGCTCATCCCCTACAGCGGCATCGGCAACGTCGACGGCGCCATTTCGGGAGCGGCCCACACGGTCGCCCAGACGTACTCGATGGAGTACAACGGGCACTTGCCGATCGGGCCGACCTGCGCCGTCGCCGACGTCACCTCGGGCGGCGCACGGATCTTCTGCAACTCGCAGGACTGCTACAACACCCGCGGCGGAATCCAGTCGGCCCTCAAGCTCGCCGGGCTGGCCCTGCCGGCGAACAAGATCCGCGTCTCCTACGTCGAGGGCTCGAGCGTCTACGGAACGAGCCCGTACGACGACGGCATCCAGTCGGCCTCCGTGATGTCGTACCTGGCCGGTGCGCCCGTCCGGCTCCAGTTCATGCGCTGGGACGAGCATGGCTGGGATCACTACGCCCCGGCACAGCTGATGGACGTCCGTGGAGGAGTGGATGCGAGCGGCAACGTCGTCGCGACCGACTTCACCCACTTCACGATCCCGTTCTACGGCGTCGAGGCCAACCAGCAGGACCTCGGCGCCCAGGCAGGGCCGCTCGGGTTCAACTTCATCGATGCGACGAACATGGGCGCCCAGTACAAGATCCCGAACCAGCGGGTGACCCTGAAGCAGCTCCCGCTGATCGACCAGTACTTCAGCGTCTCGTTCATGCGGGCGCCGCTCGCCCCGGGCTCCGTGTTCGCCTACGAGCAGATGATGGACGAACTCGCTCATGCGGCGAACATGGACCCGGTCGCGTTCCGGCTCCAGAACATCGCCAACAACTCCTTCGAGGGCCAGAACAAGCTCGCGCTCACGTGGGATCGGTGGAAGAACGTCCTCACCGAGGTGGCGAAGATCTCGAACTGGCAGGGAAAGGTGGCGGCGTCCAACCTGCAGAGCGGGAACGTCGTCACCGGCCGCGGCGTCGCCCTCGGCGGCTTTGCGGGGACGATGTCGGGGATCGTCGCCGACATCCAGGTGAACAAGACGACCGGAAAGATCACGGCGACGCACCTCTACGGGGCGCAGGACACCGGTCTCAGCGTCTACCGGGGCGGCGTCGACAACCAGGCCGTCGGGAGCATGACGCAGGGCCTGAGCCGCGCTCTCTACGAACAGCTCCTGTTCAACAAGAGCAACGTGACGAGCCTCGACTGGGTCGGCTACCCGATCCTTCGTTTCAAGGATGCGCCGCCGATCACGTTCTCGATCATCCAGCGGACGGACATCCCCGCGGTCGACAGCGGCACCGTCGCCGCGGACGGGGCGCTCGCGACCGGATCCGGCGAGCCGCCGACCGCACCGATTGCCGCTGCGGTCGCCAACGCACTGTTCGACGCAACCGGCGTCCGGATCAGGCAGGCACCGCTGACCGCGGCCAGGGTTCGGGCCGCGTTCAAGGCAGCCGGCACGGCGTAACCGCGTCGGGGAAGCACCAGGGAAAGGAGAAGGGCCCGGAAACGGGCCCTTCTCCTTTCCCGTCAGTGGACGACGAGGGTGCGCGCCGTCTTGGCCGCGCCATTGCTGAAGAGCCACTTTCCGGCCGTCAGCGTGACCGTCGCCGAATGCTTGCCGGTGAACGCCGGCGCGGTCACGACACGGGTCGTGTGCGGAAGCTTCTCCAGGACGAGCCCGCTCTTCGAGCTCCTGTCGGTGACGGCGAGCTTGTACTTCCCGGCCTTGAGAGTCGCGACGATCTTCCCGTGATACACGACCCTGACCTTTCCCGTCGCGGTCAGCGCGACCGAGAGCGTGCCGCGGGAAGGCGCGATCGCCGACCCCACGATGTCCTGCGAGGTGACGGGCGTGCCGCCTGCTATCGATGTGGCGCCGCCGGAGACGCCGGGGCTCGGCGGTGAGCCTTCGACCTGCGCGGACGTCGTGAAGGTGTGGACGACCGCCGGGATCGCGTCATCGAACCAGGTGTAGGTCGAGCTCGGCTCGAGGACGACCCCGCTCGGGTTCTTCTGTCCCTGCGCCTCGGTCATGTTCGAGATCAGGTGCACGCCCGGGCCCGAAAGGTGGAAGTTGGGCAAGGCAATGCAACCCCCGGGGCCCGAGAAGACGAGCGTGTAGTAGCCGGCGGGGATCACCGTCGGCGGCCCCGAGACCGTCCCAATCGCCGAGCCGTCCGGAGTCGCGAGGCTGATCACGCCGGTGGGGAAGAAGCTGACGTACAGCGAGAGGTCGACCGATCTTCCTCCGAGAGCGGACGGCACGATGCCGAGAGCTGCACTGCACAGCACGTACACCACGGCCATGCGCCCTACCCGTGTCCCCCGACGGCCGATCAGTGCGCTGAGTACCGACGTGCGCATAGTCGCCGGTAAGAGTACCGCTCATGGCAAGGTGGCGGCGTCGCGAATTCTCGGGCACGATGGTGCTGCGCTCATGGCGATCGTAATAGGAGGAGGGGGTCCGATCCAGCTCAGGAACCTGATCGCGGCGGCGGCTCTGCTGAGCGTGGCGACGGTCATCCCCGCTGCTTCGGGTGCGCACGGACGCACCGTGGTGACCACGCGGATCACCACGCTCGGCAAGATCGTCGTCAGCAGCGGCCGCACGCTCTACCACACCTCCGCCGAGCAGAAGAATGTCGTCACCTGCACGGCTTCGTGCGCGGTCAGATGGCCCCCGCTCGTCGTCTCGGCGAGCGCCCGACCGGTCGCAGGCGCCGGCGTCAGAACCGCGCTCCTCGGCACCGTCAGGCGTCCCGACGGCCGGATGCAGGTCACCTACGGTGGACTGCCGCTCTACTTCTTCTCGGGCGACAGCAAGCCGGGACAGGTCAAGGGTGAGGGGCTGGGCGGCCGCTGGCACGCGGTCGCTCCGTCGGGAGCGGTGGTGACCGCGCACCCGGCGAGCGCCGCCGCCTCGACGTCGATGGGCGGCTCCGGATCGACAATGGGCTCCGGAACGGGCGCGAGCTCCGGTGCAGGCACCGGAGCGGGATCGACCACGACGACGAGCTCCACCCCGCCGGCCGGCGCGAACCCCGGCATGTGGTGCGCGGCCAACCCGAGCTCGTGCGTCAACGGCGTCCCGGTAGCCGGCGCCCCGTCGACGTGATCCCGGCCGGCAAGGGCCGGCGGATCGCGCTCTGCGCTCTCGTCTGCGGCGTCGCGACGCCGGCCGCGACCGTGCTCACCGCGTGGGGCGCGCCCGCGGTGCATCTCCACGTCGTCGCGACGGGGCTCGACAACCCGCGCAAGCTCGTCGTCGCGCCCGAGGGCTCCGTCTACGTCGTCGAGGCGGGCAGGGGCGCGAACGGCAAGACTACGAGGTGCCTGAGATCGTGCGTGGGCCGCACCGGCTCGGTCGTTCGTGTCGCCGGCGGCAAGGTGACGCCCGTCGTCACGGGCCTCGGCTCGTTTGCGCTCCCGGGCGGGCAGGACGCCGAGGGCCCGGTCGCGGTTGCGCTCCAGGGCTCGCGCTACCTCGTCCTGATGCAGGACATGCAGATCGACTCGCACGGCGTGAACAAGATCGGGCTCCTGCATGCCGGCGAGCTGTTCACAGCGGGCGCCGGCACGGTCAAGGGACGGACGATCGCGAAGCTCGCCTCGTTCGAGGCGGCCCACAATCCGGACCACGGCGCCGGCCCCGGGCCGAGGTTCGGGCAGCCGCCGATCGACAGCGATCCGTACGCCTTCGTGTCGTACAGGGGCGGTTTCGCCGTCGTCGACGCGGCCGGCAACGACCTCCTGTGGGTGAAGCCGGACGGGGCGATCTCCGTGCTTGCGGTCTTCCCGGTGGACAACGTGCGACTGACGGCGGCGGAGCGGCGGTTCTTCCGCCCCGCCGCCCCCGCCGTGCTGCCCGTGCAGGCGGTGCCGAGCTGCGTCGCGGTCGGGCCCGACGGAGCGCTCTACGTCGGCGCGTTCACCGGCTGGCCCTACAGGGTCGGCAGCGCCCGGGTCTGGCGGGTCGTTCCGGGTAAGGCCCCGACCGTGTACGCCTCGGGGTTCACGAACATCTCCGACCTCGCCTTCGCCGGACACGATCTCCTCGTGCTCGAGCTCGCGACCAGAGGCCTCCTCGATCCCACCTCACCCGGCGCGCTGATCCGAGTCTCTCCGAACGGTGCCCGGGCTGTCATCGCCTCGGCCGGGCTGATCTCGCCCACCGGGCTCGCCGTCGGAGCGAAGTCGATCTTCATCTCGAATGACGGAGCGTCGCCGTCGACGGGCCCCGGCCCGCACGGGGAGCTCGTGAGTCTTCCGCTCCCGCGCGGCTGAGCTCGGCCCACGTTCCCGGACGGAGCCGCGGGTTGACCGCGGGATCAGGTGGGTGGGCCGACCGGCGTCAGCGCATCCTCCCCGGCGAGAACGGCTGCCACGTTCCTCGCCGCCAGCAGGGCCATCGCCGTCCGGGTCTCGACGGTCGCCGAGCCGAGGTGTGGGATCAGGACGACGTTCTCGAGCGCGAGCAGCCCGGGATGGACCGCGGGCTCCCGCTCGTAGACGTCGAGCCCGGCACCTGCGATCGTTCCGAGCCGGAGGGCCTCGACCAGCGCCTCCTCGTCGACGACGGGCCCACGCGTTGTGTTGATCAGGAATGCCCCGGGCCGCATGCGGGCAAGAGCCGCCGCGTCGACCAGATGACGAGTGTCGGGCCGGAGCGGGCAGTGGAGGCTGACGACGTCCGCGCGCTCGAGCAGCTCCTCGAACGGGAGCCGGCGCGCCCCGAGCTCGGCCTCGACCCCCGTGGGAGCCGGTCGCGGAGCCGTGTAGACGATCTCCATCCCGAGCACCCTCGCGCGGCGGGCCGTCGCCTGCCCGATCTGGCCCAGGCCGACGATCCCGAGCGTCTTGCCCTGGACCCCGGAGCCGAGGTGGAAGAAGAGATCGAACGCCCAGGGCGTGCCCGATCTGATCAGCCGCTCGCCCTCGCCGAGCCGGCGCGTGGCCATCAGCACGAGCGCGATCGCGATGTCGGCGGTCGCGTCGGTGAGCACACCGGGGGTGTTCGTCACGATCACGTTCCGCGCGGCCGTGGCCGCGACGTCGATGTTGTCGAAGCCGACCGCGACGTTGGCGACGATGCGCAGAGCCGGCCCGGAGGCATCGAGGAACGCCTCGTCGACCCGGTCGTGCAGGAGGGTCACCACCGCCGCCGCGCCGGCGACCGCGTCGTGCAGCTCCGCGGCCGAGAGCGGGCGGTCGTCCGGCGAGACCCAGGTCTCGCCGGCAGCCCGCAGCACATCGAGCGCGGGCCCGGGGATTCGCCGGGTGACGACGATCCGGGGAGATGCCGTCACGCCGCCGCGACCCGGTCGAGCAGTCCGGCGATCGCCGTCAGTGCCAGCTCGAGGTTCTCGAGCGAGTTCGCGTAGGAGAGCCTCAGAAAGCCCTCGCCGTGCGACCCGAACGCCGTCCCGGCCAGCACGGCGACGCCGGCCTCGTCGAGGAGCCGCTCGGCGAGAGCCGCCGCGGACAGCCCGGTCGCGGAGATGTTCGGGAAGACGTAGAACGCCCCGCTCGGAGACAGGCACGAGATCCCCTCGATCGCATTCAGGCCGGCCACGACCGCGTCCCTCCGCCTCCGGAACTCGGCGAGCATCGACTCCACCTCGTCCCGGGGGCCCTCGAGCGCCGCAACCCCGGCGAGCTGGACCGCGGGGGCCGTGCAGGAGACCGAGTTGATCATCAGGCGCGTGATCGGCTCGACGAGCGCCTCCGGGACGGCCGCATAGCCCAGCCGCCATCCCGTCATCGCGAAGGTCTTCGAGAAGCCGTCGAGCAGGATCGTCCGTTCCAGCAGCCCCTCGTGCGAGGCGACGGTGTCGTGCACGCCCTCGTAGAGCATCTCGGAGTAGACCTCGTCGGAGAGGATCCAGCACCGGTGGCCGGCGAGGATCCGCGCGATCTCCGCGTTCAGCCCTGGGTCGACGATCCCGCCGGTGGGGTTCGCGGGAGAGTTGAGGATCACGAGCTTCGTCCGCGGCGTCAGACGCTCGGCCAGATCGGCGGCCGAGAACGCGAACCCGCTCTCCTCGGTGATCGGCAGGGGCACCGGCGTCGCTCCCGCCCACCGGATCACCGACTCGTAGATCGGGAAGCCGGGGTTCGGGTAGATCACCTCGTCTCCCGGGTCGCAGGTCGCGAGCACGCCGAAGAAGATGAACGGCTTCGCCCCCGGGGCCACCAGGACGCGGGCCGGGTCGATCTCGAGGCTGCGATGACGCGAGAGATGGGCGGCGCAGGCTTCACGGAGCACCGGCAGGCCCGGCGCGGGGCAGTAGTGCGTGTGACCGTCCCGGAGCGCCTTCGCCCCGGCCTCGACGATGTGGCGCGGCGTCGAGAAGTCGGGCTCGCCGATCTCCAGGTGGATGATCCGCCGCCCCTGAGCCTCGAGCGCTTTCGCCCTGGCGAGCACCTCGAACGCCGTCTCCGTCCCGAGCCGGCCGAGACTGCCTGCAAGTCCTTCAGCCATTCTTCACCTCCGTCTGAACGTGCGCTGTCTGCCGCAAGCTAGGACTTTACGACTATGCCAGCCGCTCGAGCGGCGCATACTCGAGCATCAACCGGCGCTCGGCACCGTCTTCAAAGCGAACGGTGACGACGCCGTCCGGCTCGATCCGCGTGACGATGCCGGAGCCGAGGGTCTCGTGCCGGACGCTGTCGCCGGTCGAGAGCGACGGGATCTCGTGGCTCGGCGCGCTGCGTCGCTGCGCCGGCGCGCCGTAGCCCGACCACGACGCCGGGCGCAGCCGCTCGCGCTCGACACCCTCGTCGGGGAGCTCGTCGAGGAACCGCGACGGCAGGTTGGCCTCGCTCCGCCCGTAGAGAGAGCGGCGCGTCGCATGCAGCATCGCCAGCCGCTCCTTCGCCCGGGTCATGCCGACATAGCAGAGGCGGCGCTCCTCCTCGAGCGAGTTCTCCTCGAGCGAGCGCGAGTGCGGGAAGATGCCCTCCTCCAGTCCCAGGACGTAGACCACGCGGAACTCGAGACCCTTGGCATTGTGCAAGGTCATCAGCGTCACCTGGCCGCCCTCGTCGTCGCGCAATGCATCCTGGTCGGAGTAGAGCGAGACCTCCTGCAGGAAGGCCGAGAGCGACGCGTCGGGCGTGGCCGCCTCGTACTCGCGCGCCACGCCGACGAGCTCCTCCAGGTTCTCGATCTTCCCTTCTGCCTCCCACTTCGGCAGCGTCTGGAGCAGGAACTCCGGGTAGCCGGTGCGCTCGATCACGCGCTCGAGGAGCTCCGGGATCGAGAGCTCGAGCGCCTGGGCCATCAGCGACTGGAGCAGCCCCCGCCAGGCCTGGACGGCACGCAGCGAGGCGGTCGCGAGGCCCGCCTCCTCGGCGCGGCCGATCGCCTCCCAGAGCGAGATACCCTCGCCCTCGGCAAGCGCCCGCAGCCGCGCGAGCGAGGTGTCCCCCACGCCCCGTCTCGGCTTGTTGGCGATCCGCTGGAGCGAGACGGCGTCCGCCGGGTTGTCGATCGCCTGCAGGTAGGCGATCGCGTCCTTGATCTCTGCTCGCTCGTAGAAGCGGGGCCCGCCGATCACCTGGTAGGCGACCCCCTGCCGTACGAGCACGTCCTCGAGCACGCGGCTCTGGGCGTTCGTCCGGTAGACGACCGCGATCTCCCCCAGGCTCGTGCCGCCGTCGACCAGCCCGGCCATCTCGGCCGCGACGAAACGCGCCTCGGCGTGCTCGTCCTCCACCTCGATCACCCGCACCGGCTCGCCTTCGCCGAGCTCAGACCAGAGTCGCTTCTCCTTACGCTCTCGGTTGTGCTCGATCAACACGTTCGCGGCGTTCAGGATCGCGTTCGTCGAGCGGTAGTTCTGCTCGAGCGGGATCACCTGCGTCCCGGGGAAGTCCTGCTCGAACTCGAGGATGTTGCGGATGTCAGCCGACCGGAACGAGTAGATCGACTGGTCCGGGTCTCCCACGACCATCAGGTTTCGATGCACGCCCGCGAGCTGCTTCAGCAGCGTGTACTGGGCGTGGTTCGTGTCCTGGTACTCGTCGACGAGCACGTAGCGGAACGCCTTTGCCCAGCGCTCGCGCGCCTCGGGGAAGCGCTCGAAGATGTCGACCGTCAGCATCAGCATGTCGTCGAAGTCGACCGCGTTCTGGCCGAACAGCCGCCTCTGGTAGAGGCCGTAGACGTCGGCGACCGTCTGGTCGTAGAAGCTGTCGACGCGGGCTGCGTACTCGTCGGGGCCGATCAGCTGATTCTTCGCGTTCGAGATCTGCGAGTGGATGCCCCGCGGGGTGAAGCGCTTGGGGTCGCGCTCGAGCTCCTCCAGGCACTGCCGGACGAGCCGCACCTGATCGGCCTGGTCGTAGATCGTGAAGTTCGACTTGTAGCCGAGCCGCTCGGCCTCGCGGCGCAGGATGCGGCCGCAGGCGGCATGGAAGGTGAGGATCCAGATCGCCCTGGCGCGCGGGCCGACCGCGGCCTCGATCCTGGAGCGCATCTCCCCCGCCGCCTTGTTCGTGAAGGTGATCGCGAGGATCTCGTTCGGCTGGACGCCGACCGCGGCGAGCAGATGGGCGACGCGATAGGTGAGGACGCGTGTCTTGCCGGAGCCGGCTCCGGCGATCACGAGCAGCGGGCCTTCGGTCGTGGTCACCGCCTCGCGTTGGGAGTCGTTCAGGTCGGCGAGGTAGGTCTCGGGCTGGACGAGGGACATCAGCCTTCAGGCTAGCGCCCCCTTCCGCCATCCCGGCTCGGAGCCGCCTCGCCCCGGTGAAGACTCGCCGCCAACTCGCGGAGGATGCGCGCAGACGTTCGGTTAACCCGATCGAGGACCTCCCGGTAACCGTATCCGGGAGCCGGCGTCGACGGGGCATGCTCGGGGCGTGGGGACCCGGGACCGCGAGGGAGAACGATTGGCCGGGCTCGCCGACCCGGCTGGGATGCCCCGTTCCCGGGGGCAGGGCCCGTGGCAGAGTGCGGCTGTGAGAACGACGGGGATCGAGCTGAACGCACTCGCGAAGTCGTACCGGACGAGCGAAGGGGTCGTGCCCGCGGTGCGCGGGATCGACGTCACGGTCACGGCCGGCGAGACGGTGGCGCTGCTCGGGCCGAACGGCGCCGGCAAGTCGACGACGATCGACATGCTGCTCGGGTTGCTGGAGCAGGACGGCGGCACGATCTCGGTCTTCGGGGCGCCGCCGCGCGCTGCGATCGACGCCGGCTCCGTCGGAGCCATGCTGCAGACCGGGGCGCTGATCCGCGACCTGACGGTGCGGGAGCTGATCGCGATGATGGCCTCGCTCTACCCGGCCCCGCTCGCCGTGGACGAGGTCCTCGAGCTGGCCGGCATCGCCGACATCGCAGCCCGGCGCACGCAGAAGCTCTCCGGCGGGCAGACGCAGCGGGTCCGGTTCGCGGTCGCGCTCGTCAGCAACCCCGACCTGCTCGTCCTCGACGAGCCGACCGTCGCGATGGACGTCGAGAGCCGGCACGCGTTCTGGACCGCGATGCGGGCCTTCGCGGCCGGGGGGAAGACCGTCCTCTTCGCCACCCACTACCTCGAGGAGGCCGACAGCTACGCCGACCGGGCGGTGCTGATGGCGCGCGGCAGGATCGTCGCCGACGGGCCGCCGACCGAGATCAAGGCGATGGTCGGCACCCGCGTGATCCGGGCGACGCTGCCCGATGCGCCCCTCGAGGCGCTCGAGGCGCTGCCCGGCGTGACGCATGCGGAGCGGCGGGGCGAGTCCGTCATGCTCAGCTGCACCGACTCCGACGCGGCCATCCGAGAGCTCCTTGCCTCCTTCCCGGGCGCCCGCGACATCGAGATCAGCGGCGCCGGGCTCGAGCAGGCCTTCCTGCAGCTGACGGGCGACGAGGACGGGGACGGCGGGTCGTGAGCGGCTCCTACCTCCGCTTCGAGCTCCTCCGCACCTTCCGCAACCGGCGGTTCTTCATCTTCTCGCTCGGCTTCCCGCTCGTGCTGTACTTCCTGATCGCCGGCCCGAACCGGCACAAGCTCAACCTGGGCCACAGCGGCCTCTCGGCGCCCCTCTACTTCATGGTCGGGCTGGCGGCGTTCGGGACGATGAATGCGATGCTCGCGGCCGGCGCGCGAATCGCCGGCGAGCGGGCGGTCGGCTGGAACCGCCAGCTCCGGATCACACCGCTCACCACGCGCGCGTACTTCCGCGCCAAGGTCGTCACCGGGTACCTGATGGCCTCGCTGACCCTCGCCGCCCTGTACGGCGCCGGGATCGTGCTCGGCGTGCATCTCTCCGGGGTCGAGTGGGTGCGGATGACGCTGCTGATCCTGGTCGGGCTGATCCCGTTCGCGGCGCTCGGGATCGTGTTCGGCCACCTGCTCACACCCGACTCGATCGGGCCGGTGATGGGCGGGACGACCGCGCTCCTCGCGTTCCTCGGCGGCACCTGGTTTCCGATCACGGGCGGCGTGATGCAGAAGATCGCCGAGGCGCTGCCGTCCTACTGGCTCGTCCAGGCCGGGCATGTCGGCCTCGGCGGCCACGGCTGGGACCGGACCGGCTGGATCGTGGTCGCGGCCTGGGCGGTGGCGGCCACCGCACTCGCCCGGCGCGCCTACCGGCAGGACACCCGGAAGGTCTAGACCTCGATCGCCGCGAGCTCCGGCTCGAGCCAGGCGACGGCCTCGGCGAGCGCTTTCGCGTCCTTCGATTTGAGCACGATCTCGACCTCCGGGCCGCCGGGCTCGAAGCGGGGGTAGGAGCCGATGCCGACCTGGGGCCAGCGAACGGTCGCACCCGTCAGCAGATGGACGATGTCGCTCTCGCGGGTCGGGAACGTGCGGCGCCAGGAGGCGATCGGCTGCTCGCCGCGGAACTCGTCGGCGTAGGCGTCGAACATCGCCTCCATCTCGGACGGCAGTCCGGGGAGCATCCAGACGTTCTCGAGCACGAACCCGGGGGCGCCCCCTTTCGGGTTCCGCAGCGACCGGCTCCCCGCCGGGAGCAGCGCCCAGCGCGCGGCATAGTCGGGGTGGCGCGGGAACCGCTCGCGCAGCTCGGCGGCGAGCTCGGGCACCTCGACCTGCCCGACCCCGAAGGTCGCCGCGAGCGCCTCGCGGGTCAGGTCGTCGGGCGTGCCGCCGAGCCCGCCGGTGACGATCACGTGGTCGACGCGGGGCCGCTCCCGGTTGATGAAGTCGGCGATCTGCTCGATCTCGTCCGGCACGGACGCGGCGACGAGGACGCGCACGCCGAGCGACTCGAGCCGCTGGGCGAGCCAGGCGGCGTTCGTGTTCGTGACGTCGCCGGAGACGACCTCGTTGCCGATCGTGAGGATGGCGGCCCGCATCGCACCAGTATGCGCGATCGGGGGCAGCGTCGACCGGGCCTCCGGGAGCCGGCCCCGGCATGCGCTATCCTCGCCGGGCCGGGCACATATCCCCGGCCGGTGTGAGTCAGCGAAGCCGGTGCGAACCCGGCGCTGTCCCGCAACTGCGATGCCCCTCCCTGCCCCGGCAGGATCGGGGGACGAGCCAGGTCGCCTGGGTCATGCCGACGAACTCAGCCCTCGGAGGAAGGGCGGTTCGCGCGGTACCGCCGCCGAGCCACCTCCCTCCGCTTCACGCGGAGGTTCTTTATGGTCACACGAAGGTACGCCCCGGCACTTACAGCGGCAGCCCTCGCCCTGACAGCGCTCGCTCTCGCGGCAACGGCCGCAGCCTCGCCCCGTACCGCCAGACCCGCGAGGATCGTCTCGCTCTCGCCGACAGCAACCGAGGATCTGTTCGCGATCGGGGCGGGCAACCAGGTCGTCGCGGTCGACAACCAGTCCGATTACCCGAGGGGCGCGCCGCGCAGCAAGCTCTCCGGGTACACGCCGAACGCCGAGGCGGTCGCCGCCTACCGGCCTGACCTGGTGATCGTCTCGTTCGACGCCAACCACATCGTCGAGGCGCTCGGCAAGCTGAACGTCCCGGTTCTCGTGCAGCCGACCGCCTCGACGCTCGCGCAGGCCTACGGGCAGCTCCGGCAACTCGGTCAGGCGACCGGCCACGTCTCCCGGGCGGCGAGGGTCGTTGCCGGGATGAAGAGGCAGATCGCGTCGATCGTCGCCTCGGTGCCGCGCCCGGCGACGCCGATCACCGTTTACCACGAGCTCGAGCCGGATCTCTACTCGGCGACCTCCAAGACGTTCATCGGCCGCATCTACACGATGCTCGGCCTGAAGGACATCGCCGACGCCGCCGACAAGACCAGCTCGGGGTATCCGCAACTCTCGCAGGAGTATGTCGTCGCGGCCGACCCGCGGCTGATCGTCCTCGCCGACACCATCTGCTGCGGCCAGACGGTCGCGAAGCTCGACCGGCGCGCGGGCTGGGGGACGATCTCGGCGGTGAAGGACGGCGGCGTGCTGGCCGTGAACGATGACCTCGCCTCGCGCTGGGGGCCGCGGATCGTCGACTTCGTCCGGATCGTCGCCGCGAAGCTGAAGGAGCTGGCCCCGAAGTGAGCCTCGCCGCACGCGGCCGGGTCAGGGAGGGGGGCGCCACCAGCGCCCCCTCCCCGCCCCGCGCCCTCTGGCCGGTGCTCGGCGCCGTCGCCTTCGTCGCCGGCGCGCTCCTGACTGGCTTCTTCGTCGGGCCGGTGGACATCGGCGTCGGCGCGATCCTCCGCTCGGCGCTCTCGCACGTGCCGCTGCTGGGCGTCCACTCCCATCTGTCGGCCACCGATTCGGCGATCGTCTGGCAGCTACGGGCGCCTCGCGTCGTGCTCGGGCTGCTCGTCGGTGGGATGCTCGCGCTCGCGGGCGGGTCCTACCAGGGTGTCTTCCGGAACCCGCTGGTCGACCCGTACCTGCTGGGCGTGGCCGCGGGCGCCGGGCTCGGTGCGACGATCGCGATCGCCTACGCCGGCGGTGCGGTCGAGTCGTACGACCTGCTCCCGCTGGCGGCGTTTCTCGGCGCGGCGCTCGGCGTCGCGCTCGCCTACCTCCTCGGCGCCTCCGCCGGCGGGGGACGCAGCCCGGCGGCGCTCGTCCTCGCCGGCGTGACCGTCGTATCGTTCCTGACTGCGATCCAGACGTTCATCCAGCAGCAGCACACGCAGTCGCTCCAGCAGGTCTACAGCTGGATCCTCGGGCGGCTCGACACCGCAGGCTGGCACGACGTCCTGCTCGTCGCCCCCTACGTCCTCGTCAGCTCCGCGGTGATCCTGATGCACCGGAGGCTGCTCGACGTGCTCGCGGTCGGCGATGAGGAGGCGGCGACTCTCGGACTGAACGTGCGGCGCGTCCGGCTGACGATCGTCGTGTTCGCAACGATCGGGACCGCGGCGGCGGTCGCCGTCAGCGGGCTGATCGGCTTCGTCGGGATCATCGTCCCGCATGCGATCCGCCTCGGCATCGGCTCGAGCTACCGGATCGTCCTGCCGCTCTCGCTGCTCGTCGGCGGCGGCTTCCTCGTGCTCGCCGACGTGATCGCCCGGACCGTGATCTCACCCGCGGAGCTGCCGATCGGTGTGGTGACCGCGTTCTTCGGCGCGCCCTTCTTCGCCGTCGTCCTGCGCAACAGCCGGACGTTCACATGACCGCGGTCGTGATCGACTCCGTCTCGGTCGAGCTCGGCGTCGCGCCCGTGCTTGCCGGCGTCCGCGCCGAGGTCGCACCGAACGAGTGGATTGCGTTGATCGGGCCGAACGGCGCCGGGAAGAGCACGCTCCTGCGCGCGATTGCCGGGCTCGTGCCGTACCGGGGCTCGATCACCCTTGACGGCGACGAGGTCGTGCGACTTCCCCGTCGGAGCGTCGCCCGCCGCCTCGCCTTCGTGCCGCAGGCGCCGCTGCTGCCGCCCGGGATGCAAGTCGGGGAGTACGTCCTGCTCGGCCGGACACCGCATGCGGGCGCCTTCGCCCGGGAGGGGTCGAGAGACCGCGAGGCTGCCGCACGGGCGCTCGCGCGTCTGGATCTCTCTTCGCTTGCCGAACGGCGCCTTGCGACCCTGAGCGGAGGCGAGCAGCAGCGGGTGGTTCTGTGCCGGGCGCTCGCCCAGGAGGCGCCGCTGCTCCTGCTCGACGAGCCGACGACCTCGCTCGACATCGGCCGCCAGCAGCAGGCGCTCGAGCTCGTCGCAGCGCTCCGCGAGCACGGCGATCTGACCGTGGTCTGCGCCATGCACGACCTGACCCTGGCGGCGCAGTACGCCGACCGGCTGCTCCTGCTCTCGGCCGGACGGCTGGTGGCGGCGGGCCCTCCGGACGAGATCGTCACCGCCGAGCTGGTCGGTCGGCACTACGGCGCGGAGGTGAGGGTTGTCGGAGAGGGCGGCTCGCTCGCAGTGATCCCCTTGCGACGGCAGCATCGAGTGGTCTGACCGGCAACGTTCGCCGGGTCTCGGGCCCGCGACCCAGAAACGGGGCAACGTTGCCGGTCAAACCACTAGCATCGCCGCCGTGAAGGCCGTCGCGATCGACCTCGACGGTGTGCTCGGTGACACGGGCCCGCTCTGGGAAGCCTGGCTCGTCGACGTCTCGCGCCGCGCCCACGTCGATCCGTCGCGCCTCGACGAAGAGCTGCCGAACTGGCGGTCGCTGCTCGAACGGTTCGCCGAAGATCACGCCCCCGTCTACCTGCGGCCGAGCGCACCGGCGACCGCGGCGCTGCGCAGGCTCCAGGCCGCCGGCGTGCGCATCGGCGTGTACACCTCCGCACCCGAGGAGCTGGCACGCACCGCGGTCGCGCACCTCGGCGCCGCACGGCGGATCGAGGCACTCGAGGCGGGACCGGGCGCGCTGGAGCGACTGCTCGAACAGCTGGGGCCCGGGGCCCGGGTGGCACGCACCCTCGCGGATCTAGACTGAGACCATGGAAGGTCGCGAGCTCACCGACCGTCAGCTGGAAGCGCTGCTGCAGCGCCTCGACCGGCTGGTCGAGGAGCTCGCCCGCCTGAACCGCCGCCAGGAGGCGCGCGAAGACCTGACCGTGATCGCGCACGAGCTCCGTAACCTGAACGAGTCGCTCCAGGCCCTGGCCTACGCCGCCCTCGGTCAGCAAGGCCCGCAGATCCGCCGCCGCCGGACCGGCTGATGGCCGAAGGCCGCGGGAGGCAGTCCCCCGACGCGACGGCCCCTCGCCGGCGTCTGCTCTCGGGCTGGGGACGCACCGCGCCGAGCGCCGCGCTCGTCCGCCGGCCCCGCGCTGCCGGAGATGTCGCAGGCGAGCTTCTCGAGGCCACGAGCCGTGGCGCGATCGCGCGCGGGCTCGGGCGGAGCTACGGGGACGTGGCCCAGAACTCGGGCGGCCTCGTGCTCGACCTGACCGGCCTCAACGCGATCAGCCGCTTCGACACGGACACGGGAATCCTCACCTGCGAGGCCGGCTGCTCGCTCGCCGACATCATCACGCTCTGCCTTCCGGTCGGCTGGTTCCTGCCCGTCGTCCCGGGGACGCGCCACATCACCGTCGGCGGAGCGATCGCATGCGACGTGCACGGCAAGAACCATCATCGCGACGGCTCCTTCTCCCGGCATGTGCTCTCGTTGACCCTGCTCACGCCTGCAGGGGAGCTGCGGGAGCTGGATCCGGAGCGGAGCCCCGAGGAGTTCCGGGCAACCGTCGGTGGGCTGGGACTGACCGGCGTGATCCTCGAAGCCACCATCCAGCTGATCCGCGTCGAGACGGGATCGATGCGCGTGACCACCGAGCGCTCGCCGAGCCTCGAGAGCACGCTCGAGCGTCTCGACGCGACCGACCACCTCCACCGCTACTCGGTCGCCTGGGTCGACTGCGCCGGCCGCGGACGGAGCTTCGGCCGGTCGCTGCTCCTGCGCGGCGACCATGCGGGCCGGGACGACCTGCCGCCGCCCGGTCTCGGCGGGGTCACACGCGCGCCCCGAGGTCGCGGGCTCGGCATCCCCGCCTGGGCATCGTTCGCCCCGCTCATCCGCAGCTCGACCGTCGCCGCGTTCAACGAGCTGTACTATCGCGCCGCGCGCGAGGGAGACGGTGCGACGCAGGCACTCGAGAAGTTCTTCTTCCCGCTCGACGCGATCCACGACTGGAACCGGGTCTACGGGCGATCCGGGTTCCTCCAGTACCAGTTCGTCGTTCCGTTCGGCGCAGAGGAGGCCCTGCTCGAGCTGGTCCGCATGATCGGGGCGGGCCCGAGGTCGCCCTCACTGGTCGTGCTGAAGCGATTCGGGGCCTCCGACGGCTTGCTCTCGTTTCCGCAGCCCGGCTGGACGGTCGCGCTCGACATCCCCCTCCCCGCGCCCGGGCTCGGCCCCCTGCTCGACATCGCCGACGAGGTCGTCGCCGCAAGCGGCGGGCGCGTCTACCTCGCCAAGGACTCCCGGCTCCGCGCCGGCAGGCTCGACGAGATGTACCCGCAGCTCTCGGAGTGGCGCGAGATCCGGGCGGCGCTCGACCCCGGCGGGCGCATGCAGAGCGATCTCGCGCGCCGGCTCGGCGTGACCCGGCGTACGGCGGCCCGAGCCAGATGAAAGACGCCGTCGGCAGGTACCAGACCGTCGTCGTCCTCGGCGCCGGCTCGGACATCGCCTCGGCGACGCTGCGGGAGCTCCTCCGCGACGGGCCGTTCGCAGCGGTGCTGTGCGCACGCGACCCGCAGCAGCTCGAGACCTCGTACCTCGAGTCGGCCGGAGCCGAGGTCGAGCGGGTCCGCTTCGACGCGCTGGCGCTCGACACGCACGGCGCGCTCGTCGATGACCTGTTCGAGCGTGACGGAGACATCGACCTGGTGCTCTTCACCTTCGGGCTACTGGGCTCCCAGGAGGAGGCCGAACGCGACGCCGGCGCGGCCATCGCAATCGTGCAGACCAACTTCACCGCGGCGGTCTCGCTCCTGACCCCGATCGTCGAGCGGCTGATCGCCCAGGGTCACGGCACCGTCGTCGTGCTCTCGTCGGTCGCAGCCGTTCGGGCGCGCCGCTCGAACTACGTCTACGGGTCTGCGAAGGCCGGCCTCGACAGCTTCGCGCAGGGAATCCAGCAGCGGCTCCCCGGCACCGGCGTCGAGCTGCTGATCGTCAGGCCGGGCTTCGTCAGGACGAAGATGACCCGTGGCCTCCCGGCGCAGCCACTCGCCGTCGCCGCGGAGGACGTCGCCGCGGCAATCGTCGGCGGCCTACGAAACGGCGACTCCGTGGTCTGGGTGCCGCGCGCGATGCGCCCGGTCGGCTTGCTGCTGCGCCTCCTACCGGGCCGGCTGATCTCACGGCTCTGAGGCGACCCCGGCGCACGACTCACTTTCCTCTCAGAAAGCCGAGGCTAGCCTGGGTTGAACGTCCGGCGGAGGCCTCCCTGAGCACCGAGATCGAGCGCACACCCAATCGAGCGACTCGAGGCCCCGCAGCGCGGGCCACCGACCGCAAAGCGCGTAACCGCCCCGCACGGCCGCCCTGGAAGCGCCGCCGGCGCCGCCGGGTCGCGCTGGTCGTGCTCGCCCTCCTGCTCTCACCGGTCGTCTACTCGTACACGACCACGATGCTGAAGCCGTCGAGCCTGCCTCTCGGCGTCCGATCGGTCGAGTGGCTGCGGGCCAACGGCGGTGCGTGGCTCGTCAACGACGTCGAGCGCTGGTACTACCGGTGGACGGCGCCGAAGCCCGGCGGCCCGACGCTGACGACGCTCCCGACCGTCGTCTCCTCGACCCCGGCGAAGGCCCCCCGTGCCGCCACGAAGCCTGCAGGAGGCTCGCTCTACCGCCCGCGCCGCGTCACGCCCGCGATCCTCCCCGCACTGGCGCGCGAGGGCCTCTGGCTACCGACCGGGCCGCAGGTCGACGGCGGCCCGCCGGTGATGGTGACGGCGTTCCGCTCCAGCACGGATTACCCGCGCATCGTCGCCTACGTCGCCTGGATCGACCACACCCGCACGAACCTCGGTTACTACCCGGGACGCTACGAGCCGCCTTCCGCCTCGCCGCGCGGCCCGATGGAGGTCCCCTACGGTCAGCGGTGGCGGCTCCTGGCCACGTTCAACAGCGGCTTCACCTACAAGGACGGGCACGGCGGCTCCGCGCTCGACGGCCACTCGTACGAGCCGCTCCAGAGCGGCCTCGCAACCCTCGTCGGCTACCGCAGCGGCCGGGTCGACGTCGTCTCGTGGCGAGGAGGGCCGACTCCGGGGCCCAAGGTCGCGTTCGCGCGCCAGAACCTGCCCCTGATCGTCGATCACGCGAGAGAGAACCCGAACCTGAGCGACGGACCAGCCTGGGGCGCGACCCTCGGGAACGCAATCCGGGTCTGGCGGTCCGGCGTCGGAATCGACCGGCACGGCAACCTGATCTATGCGGCGGCCGACTACCAGACGGTGTCCGACCTCGCCTCGATCCTGATTCGCGCCGGGGCCGTCCGGGCGATGGAGCTCGACATCAACGCCGAATGGCCCTCCTTCAACGCCTACGGACAGTCGGGCGGACGGTCCCCGATCAAGGTCGTCCCGAACGCCCAGCAGTCGCCCTCCCGATACCTGTCACCCGACGACCGCGACTTCTTCGCGGTCTACCGGCGGGTCCCCGGGCGAAGCGGGGAGGTGCCGCTCCGTTGACGCTCGTCCGCGCCAGGCCCGCGAGCGGCCCCGATCCCGTCGCGCTGCATCGGGGCGCCGCCGCGGCCGCGTTCTCCGCCCTGCGTCCGCGCCAGTGGACGAAGAACCTGATCCTGTTCGCCGGGCTGATCTTCGCCAGGCGGTTCGACGAGACCGGATCGTGGGCCGCGGCGATCGCGATCTTCTGCGCCTACTGCGCCGTCTCGAGTAGCGCCTACCTGATCAACGACGTTCGCGACCTGGAGCACGACCGCCGCCATCCGACCAAGCGCCTGCGCCCCATTGCGAGCGGCGAGCTGCCCCCGCGGGCCGCGCTCGCAGGAGCGGCCACCCTGCTCGCCGCGGGCCTGGCGATCGGAGTCACGATCGGCCCGTCCTCGATCGCCTATCTGGCAGCCTTTGCAGCCGCACAGGCCGGCTACACACTCCTGCTCAAGCGGATCGTGGTCGTGGACGTGCTCACCATCGCCGGCCTGTTCGTCCTCCGGGCGGCGGCAGGCGCTTCCGCCGTCGGCGTCCACATCTCCGGGTGGCTCCTCGTCTGCGCGGCGCTGCTCGCCCTCTTCCTGGGGCTCGCGAAGCGGCGCTCCGAGCTCGTGCTCGTCGCCGGCCAGGCGACGCCGGGGCGGCCCGTGCTCCGCCTCTACTCGCTGAAGGTGCTCGACCTGCTGGTCCCGGCGACGGCGGCGGCCGTCAGCGTGGCCTATGCCCTCTACGCACTGACGGCCCGGAACACGCACTGGCTGCTCGTGACCGTCCCGTTCGTCCTCTTCGGTGTCGGCCGGTACGTGTACCTGATCCGCCGCCGGAACCTGGGCGAGGAGCCGGAGCAGGTGCTGCTCACCGATCACGTCATCCTCGCCTGCGTCGTCTGCTGGACGGGCGCCGCGGTGCTCGTGCTCGCGCTGACCTGATCAGCGCAGCCGGTAGATCTCCAGGATGCCGCTCGTCGCGTGGTCGTTCGCGTCTCCCTCGGCGGCGACGACGCGTCCGTCGGCGACGATCGGGCTCTGCCAGTGGACGTCTCCGAGCCGGAGGACGCTCAGCTCGCGGCCCGTGCGCGGCAGGTAGACGGCGATGCCCCCGCTCCTCTCGACGTAGAGCAGCCCGCCGGCCACGATCGGGCTCGTGCCGCCGCGCGGGCTCGACCAGACCGGCGTCAGCCGGCCGTGCTCGAGCCGCCAGGCTGCCGTCCCGGAGGCGGTCGCCACGAAGACCCAGCTTCCCTGCCAGACGGCCGGGGCCGAGAACAGGTCGTCACCGCCGGGCGTCGCCACCGTCTGAAGCTCGCCCCCGGTCCGCGGGCCCGCACCGGCGAGCGTGTCGAGGGAGATCAGACGCAGCTCGCCATCCTTGCCTCCCTGGACGAACAACCGGCCGGCGAGGAGCGCGGGGGCCGTCGAACCAAGGTCGGCGTCGCTGTCGTTCAGGGCTGCCTGGTTCGCGGGCGTCCAGTGGCCGAGCAGGCGCGAGGCGTCGGGCGAGAGCGAGAGGACGCTGTCGCCCCAGTTGGTGCTCCCGTTCCAGGGGCCGTTCCCGGTCGCCACGAGCAGGTCTCCGGTGTCCGGGTCGACCACGGCGCCCGAGCGCGCCCAGATCGCGGAGTCGCTCGCGTCGCAGCTCGCGGGCTGGATCAGGACATGCCGGCCCGCGCAGAGAGAGTTCCAGACGGCGACGACCTTCCCGGTCGATCCCGTCAGGGCGACGACATGCCCCTGGTAGGGCGGGGCGTCGCCGTAATAGCCGCCCGTCGTGGCAAGCACGCGCCCGCGCGAGAAGTTGAGCGCCGACGCCAGCTTCTCGTGTGTCGGGTCCCTCGTGATCGGCGTCGACCAGAGCACGGATCCCGTTGCCACCGAGAGCTTCCTGATCCGCCCATCCGGTGCGCCCGCATAGATCGCCCGGCGGCCCGGATCGGCCACAGGTGACATCGTCGTGATCTGCGCCGAGCCCGCAAAGCTCGCGTAGTCCGGCGGCGTGAAGCGCCAGAGCACTTTGCCGGTGGCGGCGTCGATCGCCTCCGTCCTGCCGTACGTGGTCGTGACGAAGAGGACGTCCCGGGTCATTCCCCCGACCGCCACCGCATGCAGGTAGACGGGCGAGGAGTCGACCGTGCCGTCGAGGCGCACCCGCTGACGACGAAGCCGGCCGACGTTCGCTGCGGTGATCCCCGTCGACGGCGGTCCGGCGTCGTGCCGGGCCGCGTCGAAGCCGAACCGGGTCCAGTCGGTCCCGTCGCCGGCGCCTCCCGCGAGGCCCGTGAAGAGCAGCGCTGCCGTTGCCGAGACCGCGCCGAGGGTCACGCCGGCTCGGAGGCTCACCTCGCAGTCAGGTCCGGCGTCTTCGAGGCCCAGGGGCCGGGCGGGGTCAGCAGCGACTCCGCGTGCAGGTAGGCGAGCGCGGCGAGCGGAAGGTCGGTCCAGCGCTCGAAGCAGAAGTAGCGACGGCGCCACTCCGGGAAGAACTTGCGGTTGAAGCTGTGCAACCGCTCGAGCTGAAACAGCCGGTCGGCCTTCAGCAGCAGCGTCCGGGTGAGCCTGCGGTCGCCGCCGAGATAGTCGGCGAAGACGGAGAAGTTGAGCGAGAGCTCGGTGACCCCCCGCGTGCGCGCCCAGTCGATCGTCTCCGTGATCAGGTATTCCATCAGCCCGTTCGGCGTGTCGCGGCGCCGGCGCATCGACGCGAGCGAATAGCCGCCGCTGGCGGGCGCAGGAACGAGCTGGAGAAAGCCGCCGAGGGCGCCGTCGGGCGCGATTGCGAGGGCGAGGAGCGCGTCCGGGTAGGCGAAGACGGCGTCCATCGCCATCGTGAACCCTCGCTCGGGCCAGCGCCCGCGCCATTCCTCCGAGACGGAGCGGAGCTCGTCACGCCGGGCCTCGTCGACCTCGTCCGGAGTGAGGATCTCGACCCTGTACCCCGCCTTCTCGAGCCGGGTGACCGACTGGCGCACCTTGCGGATCGGGCGGCCCTCGAGTGAGAACTCCGAGGGATGGACGAACGCCTCGTCGCCGAGGTAGATCGAGCGAAAGCCGAGCTCGGCGTAGTCGGGCAGGGCGTCGGCGCTGGCGCCTGCGATCGCGACCCGCCAGGCCCTCGCGTGGGCGACCCGGCTGAACTCGGCGAGCAGCTCCCGCCGCTCGGACGGGTCGCCGATCGGGTCACCGGCCACGATCGCCGTTCCCGCAACGACCCGGTAGGCGAGGAACGAGCCGCGGGTGGCGGAGAAGAAGATCGACTTGTCGCGGCGGAGGGCGAAGTAGGCCAGGCTGTCGTTCCCGTACTCGCGCACGAGCGCCTCTGCGCGCCCGCGGTCGGCCGGGATGTTCGCGGCCCGCTCCGCGATCGGTCGCAGCCAGAGGAAGAGGGCTCGCGCCGCGAGCACGCCGGCCACGATCACGAGAGCGTCGTCGAAGCGCTCCGAGTACGCGACCGTCCCCTCGAGATGAAGCGCCACGATCACGCCGACGACCGAGAGCGCAAGCATGACCTGGATCAGAGGCCGGATCGACTCCGGATCGCCCGGAGCGACGAACTGGCGCCGCGTCCGGAACAGGAGCAGCAGGCCGAGCAGGGATCCGCCGGCCTCCTCGAAGTCGAGGCCCTTGGCCAGGTGGGTGACGGCCGACGCGACGACCAGCGCCACCGCCAGCTGCCAGGCGCGCCGCTTCCGCCTCGCGAGGCCCCGCGCGAGCCAGAGCAGCGCCAGGCTGATCGCGATCGTGAGCGTCCGCGCCGCCGAAGGCCAGCCGGCGGGCAGCGTCCCGGCGACGAGACGGCTGCGCGCAGCCGTCTCGGGGGTCAGAGACGAGAAGAGGCCCATCAGGCCGACGAGGGCGGCGGCGAGCGCGACGACCGCCGGAGCTTTGATCCGCCGCACTCTCAAAGGGTAGATGTCGGGGTGGTGCTCGGGCCCGTCAGTCGCGCACGAGCGCGCGGCGCAGCTCGTCTTCCTTGCCGGTCTCGAGGATCGCGAGCAGTGCGTCCCCGGCCTCGAGCTGCATCGAGCCGTCGGGCGCCTCGGCCTTGCCGTTGCGGACGATCGAGATCACCCGCGAGCCTGCCGGCATCGGCACCTCCCGGATCATCTTGCCGGCGCACGCGGCGTCCTTGTCGACCGTGATCTCGACGATCTCCAGGTTCTCCTTGCGCAGCTCGAGCAGATGGATCAACCCGTGCTCGGGCACCTCGTGCTCGATCAGCCCCATGATCGAGGCCGTCGCCGACACCGTCGGCGAGATCCCGAGCAGGTCGAAGTACGGCTGGTTTCGAGGGTCGTTCACCCGGGCGATCGTGGTCTCGACGCCGTAATGGTCGCGTGCGAGCTGGCAGATGACGATGTTGTCCTCGTCGTCGCCCGTGACGGCCACGACGACGTCGGGCGGCCGTCGGATCCCGGCCCGCTCGAGCACGAACAGCTCGGTCGCGTCGCCGCGGTGCACCTGATGTTCGAATTCGCCCTCGAGCTGGTCGAACCGCGCCGGTCGCTGCTCGATCAGCGTCACCTCGTAGCCCTTCCGGATCAGTCCACGCGCAAGGTTCGACCCGACCTTGCCGCCGCCCGCGATCAGGAGGTACATCGGGCGGCCACTAGGAGAGGGCGCCTTCGTAGGCCCGGACGGCGTCGGTCAGCGTCTCGATCGCGCTCTGCGTGGGGCAGACGACGTTCAGGCCGCGGGTCTTGAAGAACTCCGCCCGGGCCGGGTCGAGGATCCGGACGACGACAGAGCGGACGTCGAACTGCTTCTGTGCCATCTGGCCGATGACGATGTTCGAGTTGTCGCCGTCGGTGGTGACCACGACGGCGTCCGCATCCTCGATGCCCGCATCGCGAAGCAACTGGATGTCCATCCCGTGACCGACGTGGTACTCGCCGGTCCAGTCGTCCCCGAGTCGGCCCAGGGCGTCCTCGCGCTCATCGATCACGCTCACCTCCCAGCCGACGCTGCGCAGTTCGGTAGCGACGGCGCTGCCGACACGGCCACATCCGATCACGAGCACCTTCATGCCGGTCAGCGTATCTCAGCCGGATCGGCCGCTCGTCAGCCTCCGCTCTCTTCCTCGTCGATCACGCGCTGCGGAAAGGCGACGATCAGCACCTCGCAGGGGGCCTGGCGGAGGACGAAGTCGACCGTCGGCGAGAAGAAGCGGGACTGCCGTCGCCAGCGAGGCGACGAGCCCAGCACGATCACGTCTGCGCCGGTGGCAACCGCCCGGTCGACGATCGCCCGGCCGATCGCGCGTGCCCTCACGGTTGACGACTGCACCTCCACGCCGAGCTCCTCGCCGAGTGCGCGCGCCTCGGCGAGCGAGGCCTCGGCGCGCTGCTCGGCTCCGACCAGCGGCGCGTCAAGCGGCTGGTCGAGCGAGACGAGCACCACGTGCAGCGCCTCGACTGCGGCACCGTGCTCGGAGGCGAGCTTGACGGCCGTCGCCGCCATCTCCTCACCGATCACCCCGAGCTTCATCGGAACGAGGATCCGCCGGAATCGTGGGACGTCTTCGAACCGCTGCAGGTCCGGTGCGGTCACGCGCTGGGTCAAACCCTCTCCGTGCGAGCGCCGGACGGCGACGAAGACGACCAGCCCGACCGCCAGCCAGACCGGGCCCGCGTAGCGCGCGCCCTGATGTGTTGCGATCGCGACGACCCACACCGCAAACGTGAGGACGGCGCCGACGACCGCCGGGATCGGGATGTCCGCCCCGCGGATCGTGACGTTGAACGGCGTCCGGTACGGCCTCGGCAGGTCCGGCTCGGTGATCCGCAGCTTGATCACGGCGACCTGTGTGGCGGTGAACGCGAGCAGCACCCCGAACGAGAAGACGCTCGCCAGGAACGCGACGTCCGGCCCGATGAACGCGGACCCGACCACGATCCCGCTCGAGATCAGGGCCGCGCTGACGATCGCCTGCGGCGAGACGAGCGTCCGGCGGTGGAGGCGCCCGAACACCCGGGGCAGCTGACCGTGCTCGCCGAGCGAGTGCGCGAGCCGCGTGAACCCGGAGATCGACGTCGTCACCGACGCGAGCAGGATGAGAGCCCCGCTTGCGCCGACGAAGAAGCGGATCGTGTCCCCGAGCGCCGTCGGCACCTGCAGGCGGATCTGCTCGGCGACGCCCACCAGGGGCGAGCGGAGCCAGCGGGTGCCGAGCTCCGTTCGCGGGCCCGGGAACGCCGAGAGCGCGACGACGGCGATGCCCACGTAGACGGTGACGACGGTGCCGATCGCGAGGAACAGGGAGCGGGGCAGGTCGACGCCGGGCCGGCGCGCCTCCTCGGACAGGTTGGCGACCGTCTCGAGCCCGGTGAACGCGAGCATCGCCAACGGCACGGCGAACGCGAGCGAGTGCAGGGTCGGAGCGTGCCCGAGCGATGTCCCGTGGGTCAGCGCGTGCGGGGAGAAGAGAAGCGCGAAGCCGAACCCGACCAGCACGAGCTGGGTGAGCACGTCAAGCGCCGGGATCAGGATCGCGAGCGCGTACACCGACGGGCGGCGCACCAGACGGATCGCGGCGACCGCGAGGATCACGCCCACCCCGACCACCACATCCCACGGGTTCCGGTCGAGCGCGTCCACCTGGAGCGCCGCCGCGAGGTAGTGCGGGACGAACAGGGCCGAGAGCGCGATCACGATCAGGTAGTCGAGGAACAGCACCCAACCGGTGAGGAAGCCCGCGAGGTCGTTCGTGGCATGGCGCACAAAGGTGGCGGCGCCGCCGGTCTCGGGGAGCGCCGAGGTCGCCTCCGCATACGAGAGCGCGACGAGCAGGAACAGCAGGCCGGCCCCGAGCAGGACGAGCGGGGTGAAGCCGAGGGCGTGCAGGGCGACGATGCCCAGCGCGAAGTAGATCGACGAGGCGATCTCTCCGTATGCCACCGAGAAGAGCGAGCGAGCGTCGAGCTCGCGCCGCAGTCCGGGGAGCTTGCGGGCCACTAGTGCGACGTCTCCCAACGTTTCACTCGAAACCCGCCTTCGTGACGCCGCACGTGCCCGGCCGCTGCGCGGCCGGGATGATCTTCGGCTCTCGGCGCCCTCCGGCCCGCACCTCCGGCTTCCAACCGCCTGCGCCGGCCTCGGTCCCAGAGAAAGAACGGCCGCGAAGCGGCCGCAAGTGCGGCCTCGTACGCCCGCGTTTCGGGTCAAAGGTTACGAGAGGCCGCACTAATGCCGCCGCCTGGCCAGGTAGAGACGGCCCGCCCCGGCGGCGACGAAGAGCACGCCGAGCAGGATCCCGACCTGGCCGCCGCCGTGAGCGAGCGTGACGATGATCAGGGCGATCCCGAGGCCGAACGTCGTGAGTGCGAGCATCGTCCTCGTCATGCGGCTTTCTTGCCCGCCGCCACCATCACCCTGCAGGGCGCGTTCTTGAGGACGTAGTCGATCGTCTTGCCGAAGATCTCGCGGTGACGGCCGCGCGGGGCCCCGAGCACCACGATCTCGGCCTGGCGGCGGACGGCCTCGTCGACGATCGCGCGCCCCGCGTGGCGGGCGCGGGTCATGCGGTCGATCAGGCGGACGCCGTAGGCCGACGCCGCGACCCGCGCCTCGTCGAGCAGCCGGTCCGCCTCGTCCTCCTCGGCGTGCATGGGAATGTCGATCGGGCAGTCGAGCGGCACGACGATCACGCGGAGCGCGACGATCGTCGCCGCGCGTTCGGCGGCCAGGCGGGCGGCGATGTCGATCGCCTCGTGCGACTCGGGACCCGACACGATCGGGACGAGGATCGTGCGGTACTCGAGCGCGACAGCGGGCCCGAGCTGGAGCGGAGCAAGCGTCGACTCCCGGAGCGGCAGGCCGCGGCGGCGGCGGTAGACGACGTAGAACACGAACCCGGCGGCGAGCCAGGCCAGTCCCGCGTACCGGGTCGGGGCATCCTGGACGACGACCACGAACCAGGCGATGCCGGTGCCGAGCCCGCCGACCAACGCGAACAGCGGCCAGCTGACCCCGAACAGCCTCAGGCTCGGCCTGACCCGGTAGGGCTCCTCGACCTTCGGCGGCCGCCGCCGCAGCTGGATCACTGCCGCGTGGGCGATCGTGAAGGAGAGCATCGCTCCGAACGCATACATCCGGCCGATGAAGTCGACGTTCCCCGGCAGGATGAAGGCGACGGAGAAGAGACCCGCGAACACGATCAACGACAGCCACGGCGTCTTGAAGCGCGGGTGGAGCCGGCGGAACACCTCGGGCAGCTGCCGGTGGCTCGACATCGAATACGTGATCCGGGACGCGCCGATCACCCCGGCGTTGGTGGCGATGAACAGGATCGTGGCGGCGAGGACGCCGACGTAGATCTTCGCCGCCGACAGGACAGTGCCGTGCAGGCCGAGGTTCTCGACGAGGCCGAGCACCGGGTCGTTCTTGAAGCCGACGGGCGGGTTCTGACCGAGCTTCGTCACGAAGTCGCCGTTCACGTCGCGGTGCACGGGGAGCGCCGACAGGGCGACGAGCGGAAGCGTGAAGTAGATCGCGAAGACGGCGACGGCGACGAGTCGGATCGAGCCGGGGATCGTCCGGCGCGGGTCGCGGGCCTCCTCCGCCAGGTTCGAGACGGTCTCGATCCCCGTGTAGGCGATCATCGCGACCGGGATCGCGAGCGCGAAGTTCGCCCAGGTGGGTGCGTGCCCAAAGTGGACGTTCGCCCGCAGCACATGGGCGTCGAAGATGAGCGCGAAGCCGAGGATCACGAGCAGCAACTGGGTCGCGAAGTCGACCACCGCCAGCAGGACGTTCAGTGCCGCCGCCTCCTTGATCCCGACGATGTTGATCGCGACCAGGACCACGATCACGACGATCCCCACGATCACGTCCCACGGGTTCGTCCGCAGGGGAGCCCAGAAGATGGACAGGTAGTGCGGCACGAAGAAGGCCGAGATGGCGACCGTGATCACGTAGTTGAGCATCTGCGCCCAGGCGGCCCCGAACGAGACGAGCTCGTTGAAGGCATGCCGGGCGAAGCTCGACGACCCACCGGCCTCGGGGAAGTTCACGGTCCCCTCGGCGTAGGTCGCGGCGGTGCAGGCGAAGATCAGCCCGGAGATGACGAAGACGAGCGGCGTCAGCCCGAGCGCGATCGCTGCGGTGACGCCGAGCGCGTAGTAGATCGAGGAGCCGACGTTCCCGTAGGCGGTCGCGAAGAGCGCCGGTGTCCCGAGTACCCGCTCGAGCTTGTGAGACTGCCGCCGCCGCCGAGGCACCGGTGGAATCTACTTGGCGTGGCGTGAGCCCCGGCGACCTGATCCTCGGGATCGCGGTCGCGGCCGTTCGCCGCCCGGGACGAGCGCTCGTCCCGGGCACGGCGTTCGCGGCCAAGTATGTGCTTCAGGCCGCGATCGTCGTGTTCGGGGGCACACTCCGCCTGTCCCAGGTCGCACACGTCGGCGGCGGCGCCTCCGTCCTGGTCGATCGCCTGATCGAGCGAGGCCTCACCGACATGACCGTGCTCGACGTCTCCGCCGCCGCTCTCGCCGAGGCGCGCCGCCGGCTGACGGCCGAGGCGCCCGTCGCCTGGCTCTGCGAGGACATGCTGCTCTGGCGGCCGGCGCGTCGGTTCGATCTCTGGCACGACCGGGCCGTGTTCCACTTCCTCGTGTCGCCGGACGACCGCGACACGGGCCGGCGACGTGATCGGCGGCTTCGCCGCCTGGCGCGAAGCGGAGCTCCCGACCGCAGAGCCGGGGCCCTCCCCACCCGGCCGCGGCGAGCTGCCGGGCATGCAACCACCCGATCGGTAGCCGACCCTCCGCGGAGCTACTCGAGGCGAAGCCGAGGGTAGCGACCATGACTTCCGTCGGCGGAACCTGAACCGCCGGGACGACCTGGGCAACTGCGCTCGTGCGGCACTTGACATGGCGGTGATGCCGGTTCGGCCGGCGTCACCGCTCAAGGCACCACCCGCCCAGCGGAGCACGCCCAACCACCATGCGAGCTGGCTCGAAAAGGGAGGGGGCACGGGGGGAAACCGCCAGGTTTCCCCCCGTGGCCGACTAGGTGTGGATCGAGACGATCAGCGGGATGATCAGGATCGCGACGATGTTCGTGATCTTGATCATCGGGTTGATCGCGGGGCCGGCGGTGTCCTTGTAGGGGTCGCCGACCGTGTCGCCCGTGATCGAGGCGGCGTGCGCCTCGGAGCCCTTGCCGCCGTAGAGGCCGTCCTCGATCATCTTCTTCGCGTTGTCCCAGGCGCCGCCGCCCGCGGTCATCGCGATCGCGAGGAAGAGGCCGGTGACGATCGTGCCGACGAGCAGGCCCCCGAGCATCCGCGCGTTGATGATGCCGACGACGATCGGGAAGCCGATCGGGATCAGCGCCGGCAGGAGCATCGACTTGATCGCCGAGCCCGTGACGATGTCGATCGCGCGGCCGTACTCGGGCCGCTCTGTCCCTTCCATGATCCCCGGGTGCTCGCGGAACTGTCGCCGCACCTCCTGGACGACCTCGCCGCCGACGCGGCCGACGGCCTGCATTGCGAGCGAGGCGAACAGGAACGGCATCAGGCCGCCGACGAAGAGCCCGGCGACGACCCACGGATCCGACAGGCTGAACGTCGTCGACAGCCCGTGCTCGCTCAGCCCCGTCGTGTACGAGTCGAAGAGGACGAGCGCCGCGAGTGCGGCCGAGCCGATCGCGTAGCCCTTGGTGACGGCCTTCGTCGTGTTGCCGACCGCGTCGAGCTTGTCGGTGATCCCGCGGACCTCCTCGGGCAGGTCGGCCATCTCGGCGATCCCGCCCGCGTTGTCGGTGACGGGGCCGAAGGCGTCCAGCGCGACGATCAGGCCGGTCATCGAGAGCTGGGCCATCACGGCGACGCCGATGCCGTACAGGCCGGCGAAGTGGTGCGCGACGAGGATCCCGGCGGCGATCACGATCACCGGGATTGCGGTGGCCTGCATCCCGACTGCCAGCCCCTCGATGATGTTGGTCGCGTGGCCGGTCTCGGAGGCCTTGGCGATCTTCTTGACCGGGTTCCAGCGCGTACCGGTGTAGAACTCGGTGATCGCGACGAGCAGGAACGTGACGACGAGGCCAATGATCGCGGACACGTAGAGGTCCTTGAAGCTGTACTGGCCCTTGTCGAACGCCATCGTGACCGGGATGAAGCCGGCGGCGGAGAGCAGCGTGGCGGCGATCACCGACTTGTAGAGCGCGTTGATAACCGCGTTCTCGCCGCGTCCGAGCCGGGCGAAGAACGTGCCGATCACCGACGCGACGGCCGAGATGCCGCCGATCGCGAGCGGGAACAGGTAGAGCCTCGCGTCGGTCAGCCCGGCGGCCGTCCCGAGCAGCATCACCGCGACGGCGGTGACGGCGTAGGTCTCGAACAGGTCGGCGGCCATGCCGGCGCAGTCGCCGACGTTGTCGCCGACGTTGTCCGCGATCACGGCGGCATTCCTCGGATCGTCCTCGGGGATGCCGGCCTCGATCTTGCCGACCAGGTCGGCACCGACGTCTGCCGCCTTCGTGAAGATGCCGCCGCCGAGCCGTGCGAAGACGGAGATCAGCGAGCCGCCGAAGGCGAGCCCGACCAGGTCGTGGATCGCGGAGGTCGGCGAGTTGTTGAGCCCTGCGGTCAGGAACCAGTAGTAGCCGGCGACGCCGGCCAGGCCGAGCCCCACCACGAGCAGGCCCGTGACCGACCCGGCCCTGAAGGCAACGTTCAGCGCGGGCTTGAGCCCGTCGCGCGCCGCCTCGGCGGTGCGTAGGTTCGAGCGCACCGAGACGTTCATGCCGATGAAACCGGCCGCGGCCGACAGCAACGCCCCGATCAGGAAGCCGAACGCCGGCCCCCAGCCCAGCTTGTTGTACACGCCGAGCAGCACGAACGGGACGATCGCGACGAACGCGATCGTCGTGTATTGGCGCCGCAGGTAGGCGGTGGCGCCCTCCTGGACGGCACGCGAGATCTCGCGCATCCGCTCGTTGCCCTGGGGCTGCTTGAGGAGCCACGCAGTCAGCCAGAACCCGTAGGCCACTGCAGCACCTGCGCCGACGAGGCCGACGAGCACGGCATGATGCATGAACCAGTTCATTCGCTTTGCTCCCCTCGGAAAGTAAAGCGCCGACTGAGTTCGGCGCGGCCGGGATTCTACTCGGCCGACGCGACGGCGTCGGCGTAAGCGAGCCTGAGGTTCGTCAGCGCCTGCTCGAGATCGCGGCGGAGACTGTCGTCGACCTGTCCCTCGAGCAGCGGCACGAGCGCAGCAATTGCGTCGACGGCGACCTTCGCCTCGGGGAGATCCTTGATCTCGAGCTTGCCGTAGGCGACGGAGGCGAAGGTGGAGACGGTCGAGATGAGCAGCTGACCGACCTTGGCCTGCCGAATCGATTCCATCATCTCGTCCAGTGCGTTCATCGCCGATTGCTCCTCCGCGCTCGGCGCGGGCTGCTCGCCGTCCGGCTCGAGCCCTCCGGCGTCGTGGTCGTGCTGCTCGTCGTCAGCCAATCCGCTCACCCTCCCTCACCTGCTCTCCGTAGATCTCCTCCAGCGAGACACCATCTTGCCAGCGCGTCCGCTGGCGCTCCGCCGCGTTCGCAGCGGGCACTGCCAGAAACGGGGCGGCGCCGAGCTCCTCGGCGACGGGTAGCACCCATTCGACCAGCCGCTCGAGCCGCGCTCTCGCCGGCACCGGCTCACCCCGGTCGAAGTCGATCAGCTCGCCGGAGAGCCCGTGCCGGATCGCGCGCCACATGTTCTCCTCGAGGAGCCGGTGCGGGAGGTCGGGGACCGGCTCGCCCTCGTCGTGTGCGCGCGCGCTGCGCGCCGCGAGCGAGTAGGCGAGCGCGGCCACGCTCTGCGCCTCGGAGAGGTCGGGCTGGGCGTCGCAGATGCGGATCTCGACCGTCGGGTAGGCGAGGTGGGGCCGCACGCTCCACCAGAGCTGGGTGTGCTCGGTGATCGAGCGGGTGCGGTAGAGGAAGCCGACGTAGTCCTCGTATCCGCGCCAGCCGTCGTACACGTCGGGGATGCCGCAGCGGGGAAACGTGCGCGTGAAGATCTGGGTGCGGGCCGAGTGCAGCCCCGTGTCCACCTCCTCGACGAACGGCGAGCTCGCCGAGAGCGCGAGCAGCTCGGGCAGGAAGCGGCGCATCGCGTTGCAGACGGCGATCGCACGGTCGCCGCCGCGAACGCCGACGTGAACGTGGAGGCCGAACGTGTTGTTGCGCCACACGACGTAGCGGAGGAGCTCGTCGTTTCGGCGGTAATGCGGCGTATCGATGATCCGCTGGTCCTGCCAGCGGCTCCACGGATGTGTCCCCGTGGCGCCGAACTGGACGCCGAGATCGCGACCGAGCGCCTGAAGCTGCCCGCGACGCTCGCCCATCCTGGCTGCCGCCTCGCCGAACTCGACGCAGCGGCCGGTCCGCACCTCGACCTCGGAGGCGATCAGCTCGCCGACGAGGTGCTCCTCGACGTCGGTGCCGCGTGCAGCCGCCCGGAGCTCCTCGAAGCGGTTGACGAGCGAGAGCGTCTCGGGGTCGAGCACCGCGAACTCCTCCTCGACCGCGAGCGTGAAGTCCGTTCCGCTCTCGAACGCCTCCCGGGCGGTCGCGATCTGCTCCTCTGCCGAGAGACGCTGTTCCTCGCCCATCGCGCGGAAGGCTACGCGACCGGAGCCAGCAAGCGCGCGGCCACGCTCGCCCACGACCAGCGCGCCTCGACGGTCGCCCGCGCGGCGGCACGCAGAGCCTCGCGGTCATCCGCGGGCAGGGCCAGCAGCGCTGCGAGCTTCGCGCGCAGGTCGTCGACGTCGCCGGTATCGAACGCGGTGAGGCTGCGCAGGTGAGCCGGATAGCGCTCCTCGAGCCCGGCAGCGATCTCGGCGAGCCCCGAATGGCGAGCGACGAGCGGCGGGCAGCCGCATGCTGCGGCCTCGGCTGCGACCATCCCGAACGCCTCCGGGAAGATCGACGGCACGATCACGGCGTCGGCGAGGGGCAGCAGGTGGACGAGGTGCCGGTGCTCGAGCGGGCCCGTGAAGAGGACCCGCCCGGACTCGAGCGTCGCGGCGAGTTGCTCGAGATCGGCGCGGTAGTCGCCGAACCCGACGATCACCGCCCTCGCGTCGAGCGTGCGGATCGCCTCGAGCAGGAGCTGCACTCCCTTGTTGGCGATCAGCTTGCCGAAATAGATGACCGTGGGCCGTTCCCCGGCGAGGAAGGCGCCCAGCCTGGCGGCGTTGCCCTCGTCGGGCAGCCGCTCGTTTGCGTTGCCCGGGTTCGGCGGATCGAGCGCCAGCTCGTCGAGCAGCTCGCCGAGCGCCTCGTCACGGCCCTGCACGACGAACTCGTCCACGTCCACCCCCGGCGGCACCTGGAGAACGCGGTCGACGTGCCCGACGACTTCCTCGAGCACCTCCCGAATGTGCTGCGAGCCGACGAAGGTCGCCTCGGCCGCCGCCAACGACTCGCGGCCCCACGCCTCGAGCGCCGACCGGCCGCGCATCGAGTACTCGAGCTCGGAGCCGTGAGCCTTGACCCGGAACCGCTCCCCGAGCGACGCTCCGACCGCGCCGCCCATCAGGACGTGGTTCGTGAACACGAGGTCGGCCGGCCCCTGCTCGCGAAGGGCGGCGACGTTCGCCTCGACGTAACGGCGACGCTCGTCCTCCCCGAAGTCCTGGAGCAGTCGCGCCTCGAGCCCAGGATAGTCGTCCAGCACGAACACGGGCAGCAGGCTGCCGGGGAGCGCGGGCCGCACGACGTTCGCACCCCCCAGGTCGTACTGCCCGGGCGCCTGCTCCTGGCAGACCACGGTGACGTCGTGGCCGGCCAGGCTCCACTCCCGTGCCAGCGAGCGCGTGTAGACATTGGAGCCCGTCCCCCCGAGGAGATACCCGTGCCAGAGGAGGATCTTCATTGCTCCGCACCTTGCATCAAAACGAGGGGAGCTGCGAGGCGAACCGCCGCGAGTGCGGGCTCTACTCGTGCTCGCGCACAGCCGGTGGCAGGTGTTCCGGAGAGGGGCTCGCGGGGAAGAACCGGAGGTGCTCCCCCGCGAGCCTTTCCACCCGTGCTCAGCCTGGATCCACCGAGGTGCGTGACCGCGGGGCGTTCGGCTGGGCCGTCAGCGCACCGGCCGGGTGCGGGCCCACCGGGGCCGGAGCCCGACCGGGAAGCGGCCTGGCGAGTCCAGACGGGCGCACCCGCCCGCGCAGATCGGTGTAGGGTCGGCGGGAGGCGCCTGGGCTGTGCGGCTGTGTGAGCCCGACTGGCCTGGTTTCCTCCCGCCGCCGCTTCGAACCGGACGTTCGGTTCTCCCGAGTACGGCTCTCCGACATCCTTCACCTGGCCGCATGCGCGGACCGGTAGTAGCGGACGGTGCCCGTGAGGCGGTGGGGCATGAGGTCGGGCCGGCGGCCGAACAGAAGGCCGCGGCCTTGCCGGAGCGTGCGTCGTTTGTGCTGACGCGCGCCGAGCAGGCGGGCGACGCGAGCGAGCGCGTAGCGGTCGATCTTGTCGAACTGCCTGGTCGAGTTGCCGTAGCGGAAGTAGCCGCCCCAACCGATCAAGAAGCGGTTGAGGTTGGCTACCACCTCTTCCGGCGGCAATCGAAGCAGCCGCCGGTCGGTCAACTCCCGGATCCTCTGCCTTCCCGTCTGGGTGGCGCGTGCCGACGGCCAACGGGCCATGAAGCGGAAGCCCGGCCTGCTGAGGCTGTCCACCATCCGGTGGTGGAAGCCCAGAAAGTCGAATCCCTCGCCCTCCTCATTGACGCAGACCAGGCGCGTCTTGTCGTCGGCCAGCTCGAGACCCAACTCTGCGAGCAACGCTCGCAGCTCGGTCAGAGCCGCCTCGGCCTGCGCCCGGGTGCGGCAGAGGATCACGAGGTCGTCCGCGTAGCGGACCAGCACCCCGAGCCGACCGTGCCTGTCCTCCCACGCCCGATCGAGCGCGTTCAGGTAGACGTTGGCCAAGAGCGGGGAGATCACCCCGCCCTGCGGCGTGCCGGTCTCGGGATGCATCAGGGTCGCCCCGTCAAGCACCCCAGCCCGTAACCATGCCCGCAGCAGCTTCAACACCCGCCGATCGGAGACCCGTTCGCAAACGAGTTGCATCAGGATCTCCTGGTCGAGCGTGTCGAAGAAGCCGCGGATGTCGGCGTCGATCACCCACCGTCTGCCGCGCATCACTTCGCGACGGATCACCTCCATCGCGTCGTGTGCCGACCGTTTGGGACGAAACCCGAACGACAGGCCGCGGAAGTCAGCCTCGAAGATCGGCTCGAGCACGATCTTGGCCGCCGTCTGCACCACCCTGTCTCTGACAGCGGGGATACCCAGCGGCCTCGTCTCCAAGCGGCCGGGCTTCGGGATCTGCACCCTCCGCACCGGCAACGGGCGGTAACGCTGCTCCCGCAGCTCAACCTCGAGCTCATCGAGGAACCCGTCAACGCCCGACTCTTCGATCTCGGCGATCGTGATGCGGTCAACCCCGGCCGAGCCGCGGTTGGCGCGCACCTGCGTCCACGCCCGCTCCAGCACATCCCTACGATGGATGCGATCCCAGAGCGCGTGGAACCGTCTGCCCGGCGACCGCTTGGCCGCCAGGTACAGCTTGACTCGAAGCTCTCGAACCCTGTCCTGCTCAGTGGCGTTGTCCCCGGAGGGCATGCACCGGTCCTTCCCTCGTCATCAAGCACAGATGAAGCAGGGCCCCTTCCCTCACCCAGGGTTGTGCTGTCCCACGGGCTCAAGCAGTACTACGGGCCCCTCCGCCACCCTCCCGGCCGGCACGCGACTTCACGGGATCACCGCTTATACGCGCCCATCGCTTCCCGACCACACCTCGCAGCGGCCGGGGCCGGGGAGGGCTTCCCCAGCTCCCGCATCCACCATGCGACCGTTCCGATCCCCATACCCCGGGAGGCTCTTGACCGCTGCGCTTCCAGGCTCTTCACGGCTTCCATGGCCTTCGCCCCAGATCCCCGGGCTCGGCTCCCCCTTGTCCCCCGAAGAGGCAAAGATCACGGGGCGGCAGGATTCGCTTCACGCTACGGACCGGCCGCTCGCACACCCCCAAGGAGCGCTTGACGCTGGGCTCCGACACCGGGCGTTTCCCCCCGACGCCGCCAGCCTGCCACCCGGCCTCCTGGCAGCTACCCGGACCCGACCTACCCCGGCAGGCGAATGCGAGCTTATGTCCAGATCAGGTCACAACAGGCACCACCTCCGAACTCTGGGCACACGGATCCAGGCTCAGGTCAGGTGGAAGTACAGCGCGTGCAGGAGCTCGACGGCCGGGTTCGAGGTGTGCACGGTCACTTCGGGCGGGAGGTCGAGCAGCGCCTCGGTGTAGTTGAAGATGATGCGGACGCCCGCCTCGAAGAGGTCGTCGGCGACCTGCTGGGCAGCTCCGGCCGGGACGGCGAGGACACCGACGACGATGTTCTTGTCATGGACGAGATCTTCGAGCCGCGCGTAGGGGCTTACTTCGACCGAGCCGATCGGGTGGCCGAGCTTCGATGCGTCGACGTCGAGCACGGCCGCGATCGTGATCCCGTGCTCACCGAAGATCGGTGAGCCTGCGATCGCCTGGCCGAGGCGGCCGGCGCCGACGAGCATGATGTTGTGCTGACCCTGGGTGCGGAGGATCTTGCGGATCTCGCCGAGGAGGCCGTCGATCGAGTAGCCGACGCCGCGCTTGCCGAACTTGCCGAAGTTCGAGAGGTCGCGGCGGATCTGGGTCGCGTTGATGTTCGTGTAGTCGGCGATCTCCTGCGAGGAGATCCGGTCCTTGCCCATCTTCTTCGCCTGGGTCAGGACCTGGAGGTAGCGCGAGAGCCGCGCCGCGACCCCGACACCGACCCGGTTCTCGAACGGGCGCGCACCATCCTGACTTTGCAACATGAACGAACCATTCTGCCCGAACGCTTGGGCAAAGGGATCGGTTAGTCACAAGCTCGCCACTTCGCGCCGAGTTTGTGTCAGCCTTCGAAGCCCAGCGACCGCCGCAACGCAGCTTCGTCCACCCGGTAGACGCAGACCCGCGCACCGCCGACCTCGATCACCGGCACCCACTCGCGGTATGCCCGCTCGAGCTCTGGCACGCCGGTGATGTCGACCTCCTCGAGCTCGAAGCCAAGCTCGGCGCGGAGCGGCTCCAGCGCCTCACGCGCCCGCTCGCAGAGGTGACACGACGCCGCGACGAATACGGTCACGTTCTTCAACACATCATCAATTCAAGCCGCCCGATCCCCTGGGCCCGAACCGAACATTCGCCGGGAAGCGGCTAGGGATACAACCCCCGGATGACGCTCGCCTCGGCGACGCGGCCGACGGCGAGGCCGTAGGCCGCCAGCCGCATCGGGATGCCACGCGACTGGTGGATGTCCCAGGTCTCCGCGAACGCCCGGCCGATGATCTCGCTCAGGCGCCGGTTGACCTCCTCCTCCTTCCAGAAGAGCTCCTGCAGGCCCTGCACCCACTCGAAGTAGGAGACGATCACGCCCCCGGCGTTGGCGAGCACGTCCGGGATCACCATGACGCCGTTCGCCTCCAGAATCGCGTCCGCCTCCGGTGTGGTCGGGCCATTCGCGCCCTCGACGACCACCTTCGCCCGCACGCGGTCGGCGTTGGCCGCCGTCAGGACGAGCTCGAGCGCGCACGGCGCAAGCACGTCGCAGGGCAGCGCCAGGAGCTCCTCGTTCGAGATCGGCTCGCCCCCGGAGAAGTCGGCGATCCGCCCACCCGCGCGCTTGTAGGCGAGCGCCGCGTCCATGTCGAGGCCGCGCGCGTCGTGGCGTCCACCGCCGGAGTCGGAGATGGCGACGACGATCGCGCCGGCGTCCGCGGCGAACCTCGCGAACAGCGAGCCGACATTGCCGAATCCCTGCACAGCGATTCTCTGGCCGTTCAGCTCGAGGCCCTGCCTGGTCAACGCGTCCCGGAGGCAGAAGAACACGCCTCGGCCAGTTGCCTCCTCGCGCCCCAGCGAGCCTCCGACCGCGAGGGGCTTGCCGGTGACGACGCTGAGCACCGAATGCCCCTGGTTCATCGAGAACGTGTCGAAGATCCAGGCCATCACGGCGGGTGTGGTGCCGACGTCGGGGGCGGGGATGTCCTTCTCCGGCCCGATCTCGTTCACGATCTCGGAGGTGTAGCGGCGGGTCATCCGCTCGAGCTCACGCGATGACAGCACCTTCGGATCGCAGATCACGCCGCCCTTGGCGCCGCCGAACGGGAGGTTCATCAACGCGCACTTCCAGGTCATCCACATCGCGAGCGCCTTGACCTCGTCCAGCGTGACGCCGGGGTGGTAGCGGATCCCGCCCTTCGACGGCCCGCGCGCGACGTTGTGCGTGACCCGCCAGCCGGTGAAGACGCGCACCGAGCCGTCGTCCATCGTCGTCGGGATCGTCACCTCGACGGCCTTCTTGCACTCGCTGAGGATGCCGACGAGGTCGTCGTCGAGATCGAATGCGCCCGCGACGTCCCGGAGCTGCTGCTGCGCGATCCGAAACGCGTTCATCTCCGGTTGAGGCGCCTGTTCGACCACCGTCTCCTCCCGGCCCAGCCTACTGGATCCGGAAGCCGATCCTGGCCCTGCTCGGTCCGCCGGGGTACACCGGCCAGGCGACGAGCCTGAGCTCGTAGCTCCCCGGGGCGAGCGGAGCGCCGCCCGGGCCGCGCCCCGTGATTCCGAAGCTGTACGTGCCGGGCAGAAGGTCGCGGGAGCGGGAGAGCACGCCGAGGAAGGCGCCGCGCGAGCTGTAGAGGAGCACGTCGAGCCGTGCCACGGGCTCGATCTCGACCGTTGCGCCACCTGCCAGGCTCCCGACTGCGAGCCGGAGCACGGCAGGGCTCGTGTCCGAGGGCGTGAACGCCCGCGGAGCGAGGGTCACCGCGCCGACGAGCGTGTCCGCCGGCGGGCTGACGGCGATCGCCCACGGGATCCGCAACCTTTCGGCGCCGAGCGGCGCGACGGTGACGACTCCCTCCACAACCGGGCCGGAAGGCTGCACGGACGAGCCTGCCTTGACGACCACCTTCGCGATCCCACCCGCCGGGATCTTCAGGCGGGCCGGCCGCACGGCGACCAGCGTCGAGCTCGACGAGAGCTTGATCTCGAGCGAGCGGATCGACACGTTGTGGAGCTCGAGCGTCCGCGTGACGTGTCGGCCGGGCCCGGGCCAGATGCCGAAGCCGAGCGAGGTCAGGGACGCAGCGACCTCGCCGACCGCACTCGCGCCCGCGTCGACGACCCCCGTTCCACCCACGCGCCGGGCCTCGCCTGCAAGCAGGCTCGCGACGTCCTGGGCGCTCAGGCCGGGCCGCTCCCCGAACAGCAATGCCGCGGAGCCCGCCGCGGACGCAGCCGAGACGCTCGTCCCCGTGACCGCCGCGAAAGCTGGCCCCCCGTCGCCGGTCGAACCGGGGTCGGAGGTCAGGACCCCGACGCCGGGCGCAGCCAGCTGCGGCGCCGGCTGTCCGTCGAAAGTGAGGCCGCGGGAGGAGAACGACGTGACGAGGCCGAGATCGGCGTTCGGCCCGGCTGTCGGTCGGCCGAGCGCGGCGTAGATGGTGGCGCCGGCGCCGATCGCCTTCAGGACGGCGCGCGCGTGGTCGGAGCCGATCCCGACGACCGGAACGCCGAGGTCGGCCAGCGACCCGGGCGGCGGCTGGGCACCGTAGACGAGCACGGCAGACGCGCCCGCCTTGACTGCTGAGGCCACCGTCGCCACAGGGCTCTTGCCGCCGGCGACGAGAGCCGCCTTGCCGGCGAGCGACGTCTCGAGCCGGGGCAGGGCGATGGGCGCTTCGACCGGCCGCGCCGCTGCAATCGCGTCGAGCAGCGGCAGCGTGCCGGCGAACAGCGCGACGAGACCCTGCCGGAGGACGACCCGGACGGTCGAGGTCGATGGTCGTGTGTCGAGAGCCCCGACCGAAAGGGCTGCGGGAGCGCCCGCCGGCCCGGCAATCGAGCCGAAGAGCGGGCCGGCGGCACCGGAGTTGCCCGCAGGCGCGACGACCAGGACGTCGAGTGCAAGGGCACCGGCAACGGCCTGCGCCTCGGGGCTGTCGGCGAAGCCTGCAAAGGGCTCGGCGACGCCGATCAGCGCAACCCGTACGGCGTCGTGTGTGTCGCCGTCCATGTTCGGGTCCACGGCCCGGTCGAGCCCCGCGATCACCTGGTCGCTCCGCGCGTACAGGGCATCGGCGCCGTTTCCCGCGTCCTGCCAGCCGGCGACCCGGAGCGGCAGGACAGAGGCGCCGGGTGCCACACCGTGGGAACCGGCCGGACCACCCGCACCGACGAGGAGCCCCGCCAGCTCGGTCCCGTGCCGTTCGACCCGGCGGTGGTGGTGCGAGTCGCGCTGGACGGCGCCCACGCTCGAGCCGCCGACGATGTCGATCCCGGGCTCGATCCTGCCGCCGAGATACGGCTGGGCGGAATCGACGCCCGTGTCGAGCAGCGCGACCGTGACGCCGCTCCCGTCCAACCCGGGCACCCCGGCTCCCGTCCCGACCGGCGCCGTGCCCGAGGCGGCCGACGCCGCCGAGATCGCGGCGGGGAACGCAGCGCGCACCGGATAGACGCCGGCCACCTCGGGATTCCGGTCGAGCAGGCCGACCGCGCGCGGGTCGAGCGCCGCGGAGAAGCCGTCGAGAACACGGGCGAAGCTGTAGTCGGGCCGCACGACGAGGCCGTGTCGCGCGAGTTGCGTCAGAACCTGTTGCTGGGAGGCGTAGGCCTCGGCCGTCCATCGCCGCTCGTCCTGCTCGGTTGCGAGCTTGCCGCGGCCGAGCCGCTGCGCGACCGACGGCGTCCGCAGGACGACAATCATCCGATCGCCGAGCGAGACCGCGTGATGGGCGTCCCCGACAAGGCCGCGCCAGGTCGCGGGCGGCGCCGGCGCAGCACCGTCGTCGGGCGCATGGGACGAGCGGATCGTGAGCACAGCCGCGGCGGCGATCGCGGCGAGAGCGAGGAGCCGGACCTCAGGACGCCGTCGCAAACGCATCCAGCGCAAGGTACTCCGGTGCGGGGACGGGCGTCGCGTACCGCGCCGCCGAGGCGATCATCGCCGCATTGTCGGTGCAGAGCGCGAGCGACGCGGCGACGGCCTCGGGAAGCGACGCACGCAGCTCGGAGTTGGCGGCGACCCCGCCGACGATGGCGAGCCGCTGCGGCTCGGCCTTCTCGACCCGTTCGACGAGCGCTCGCACGATCGCGCGCTGGTAGCTCGCGGCCAGATCGGCCCGGCGCGCGGCGAGCTCGGTCGCGCCCAGGTCGCGGACGGCGTAGAGCAGCGCGGTCTTCAGGCCGGAGAAGGAAAAGTCGAGCCCGGGGACCCGTGCAACCGGGAAGTCGTAGGCGTGGGAGTCGCCCTCGCGTGCGAGCCGGTCGATCTCGGCTCCGCCCGGGTAGGGCAGGCCCAGCAGTCGGGCCCCCTTGTCGAACGCTTCGCCGGCGGCGTCGTCGAGCGTCGATCCGAGCACCCGGGCGCCCTCCCAGGAGCGGTCGCGGACGTCGAGCAGCAGCGTGTGCCCGCCGCTCGCGAGCAGGCAGGTGAACGGCGGCTCGAGCTCGTGGGGCTGCAGGTAGAGCGACGCTACGTGCCCGTGCAGGTGGTTGACGGGGACGAGCGGAAGCCCGCGCGCCCACGCGATCGCCTTCGCTGCCGCGAGCCCCACGAGCAGCGCGCCGATCAGGCCGGGCCCCACCGTCGCGGCGACCAGGTCGACCTCGTCGAGGGAGGCCTCCGCACGTCCGAGCGCCTCCCGGATCACCGGCGAGACGAGCTCGAGATGCCGCCGCGACGCGATCTCCGGCACGACCCCGCCGTATGCCGCGTGCAGGTCGGCCTGCGAGGCGACGATGCTCGAGCGAATCTCGCCCGAGGCGGTGATGACCGCCGCGGCCGTCTCGTCGCAGCTGGTCTCGATCCCGAGGATCACGAGATCACGTCGTGGCCAGCTTCGCGCCACATGATCAGCGCGTCCTCCCGGTTGTCGGTGTAGTAGCCGCGCCGGATGCCGTGGCGCTCGAAGCCGAGCTTTTCATACAGGGCGATCGCCTCGGCGTTCGACACGCGGACCTCGAGCGTGTAGCCGCGCCGCTGGTCGTCGCTCGTCACGTCGAAGAGGTGCTCGAGGAGCCGGGTGGCGATTCCCCGGCGCTGGTGGTCCGGGTCGACGGCGACGTTCATCACATGCCAGACGTCGACGTAGCGGGAGTTGACGACATAGCCGATCAGCCGGTCGCCCTCGAAGGCGCCAAGGCAGACCGAGGTGCGCTTGCCGAGCTCGGAGGCGAACATCGAGCGGGACCAGGGGGTGTGGTAGGCGCGTTGCTCGATCCTGTCGATCGCGCTCAGGTCGGCGAGTCCGAGGGGCCGGATGTCGATCGCGACCGCGGTCACCGGCTCGGCTTCGCGTCGGGGTCACGGAGGTAGACGGGCTGGATCGCGTCCGCTTCGCCGAAGGCCCCTGCCTGCCGGACGAGCCTGAACGCCGACGGGAGGTGCGCGGGGTCGCCGTCCGGGGGGATCTCGGCTCCCGCCGCCTCGAACAGGTCGCGATAGCGGATCGCGCCGTCGCCGACGAGGCGGCGGCCGGCGACGGCGAGCGCGGCAGGGTCGGCGACCAGGGGGCCCTCGGTGAAGACCTCGCCGCGGCGGGCGTCGATCACCGGTTGCCCACCGCCGTAGGCGTCGAGGGTCGAGACGCCGGCCGCCGGCACGCCGAGCGCGAGTGCGAGCCCGCGTGCGGTCGCAAGCCCGATCCGGATCGAGGTGAAGCTGCCCGGGCCAGTGCCGACGACGAGCGCGTCGATCGCCCGAGGCGTGAGCCCCGCGTCGCCGGTGAGCAGGCCGGCCGCGGCCAGGACGGACTTCGCCTGCGCGCGGGCCTCGCCGAGGAGCTCGCCGTCGCGCACGAGCGCACAGACGGCGGTCGTCGTGGCGGTGTCAAAGGCGAGGATCGTCGTCACTGTCGACTCGGATGCTTCGATGGCGCTCGTCGAGATGGGCCAGGGTCACGGTCGCGCGCACCGGCGGGAGCCAGGCGCCGGCGTGCTCGGGCCACTCGACAAACGCAATCGTGCCATCGAAGTAGGGCTCGAGATCGCCCCACTCCTCCGGGCTCACTCCCGGGAAGCGGTAGAGATCGAGGTGAGCCACCGGCACCGGGGCCTCGTAGCGGTGGCCGATCGTAAAGGTCGGGCTCGTCACGCGCGCGGAGACGCCGAGGGCCCGGCAGGCACCGCGGACGAACGTCGTCTTGCCGGCGCCGAGCTCACCCGTCACCGCGACCACGTCCCCCGGGCCCAACCGGCGGGCGAGCTCGGCGCCGAGCGCCTCGGTCTCGGCCGCCGATCCGGTCGTGACAGCCTCCCCCGCCTCCACCCGATGCACGATAGGCGGCCCGCCACCCTCGGCGCCGCCTCGCCGTTTCGAACAACGCTTGTGGTGCACGTCACGAACATCGCCCGAGATCGTGGCATGCACCACGAGCTCGTCTCCGAGTGGCACGGTGGAGCGGCGGAGGTGCCGGTCAGAAGAGGCCGAGCTGGACTGCTGCTGCCGGCTGGGGGGTTGTCGGCTGGGGCGCCTGCTCCGGTTCCCGCTCGGGGCTTTCGACCGACGCGGCCGGCACCGGCGGGGCCGGCCGGCGCCCGAGGAGGTCGGGCAGGCGCTCGAAGTCGGCCCTGAGGACGTCGAGCATCCTCGGCGTATAGAGCGCCGCGGCCGGGTGGAAGATCGGGAACAGGAGCACGCGGGAGCCGCCGAGGACGACCTCCTGCTCGCGGCCGTGGACGCGCGTGATCCCGTCGGGCTTGCCGGAGAGGAGCTTGGTCGCGAAGTTGCCGAGCGTCGCGACGACCTTCGGCTGGATCAGCTCGATCTGGCGGAAGAGATGGCTCTCGCAGGCGGCGATCTCCTCGGGGAGCGGGTCGCGGTTTCCCGGAGGCCGGCACTTGAGCACGTTGACGACGTAGACGTCATCACGGGTGAGGCCGATCCCGTCCAGGAGCTTCCCGAGCAGCTGGCCGGCGGCGCCGACGAACGGGATCCCCTGCTTGTCCTCGTGGAAGCCGGGAGCCTCGCCGACGAACATCAGGTCTGCGGCCGGCGAGCCGGAGCCGAAGACGACCTGCGTGCGCGTCTCGGAGAGCGGGCAGCGCGTGCAGCCGGCGACGACCCCGGCGAACGCGGCGAGGGCCGACTGGTCGCTCGGCGTCTCAGTGGCCGCAGCCACAGCTCCCGCCACAACAGCCGCCGCCCGTCGCTCCGCCGAAGCTGGGCTGCTGTGTGCCGGTGCCGTGCGCCGCGAAGACCGAGAACTGCTTCTTCGCCTTCTCCGACCCGCAGTCGGGGCAAGGCGGGATCTCGTCGTTGCGGACGAGCTCCTCGAAGTGCGACTCGCAGCTCATGCAGACGTATTCGTAGATCGGCATCTCGACTGGCAGGTTAGCAATGCGCTCCGGTGACGACGGATGAATGTCTGGATCGTGCGCTTCGCCTCGGACGGAGCGCCCTGCGCTATCCTTGCCGGTGCCCGGTATCCGCCTGCGGAACTGGAGCAGAAGATGACGACACTGCGAACGATCTCCGAGTTGCGGCGTGCGCTCGAGCCCCGGAAGAGGGCCTCGACCGTCGGCCTCGTGCCGACCATGGGCGCACTCCACCAGGGTCACCACGCGCTCTTCCGGGCCGCCCGTGAGGAGTGCGACGTCGTCATCGCGAGCGTGTTCGTCAACCCGGCCCAGTTCTCGGACGCCGGCGACCTGGAGCGCTACCCGCGCGATCTCGACCGAGACGAGCACGAGGCGGCGGCTGCGGGCGTCGACCTGCTCTTCGCGCCGACGGCAGACGAGTTCTACCCGGACGGCTTCGCGACCTGGGTCGACCCCGCGGGAGCCGCTCTCGGGCTCGAAGGCGAGCACCGCGGCGGGCACTTTCGCGGCGTCGCCACCGCCTGCGTGAAGCTCTTCTCGATCGTCCGCCCGCAGATCGCCTACTTCGGGCGCAAGGACGCCCAGCAGGTGGCGGTCGTGAAGCAGGTCGTGCGCGACCTGAACCTCGACCTGGAGATCCGCGTCGTCCCGACCGTGCGCGACGCAGACGGTCTCGCGCTCTCGTCGCGCAACGTGCTCCTGACGAGCGAGGAGCGGGCGCGGGCGTGCGCGATCCCCGCGGCGCTCGCGACCGGCGACCCCGAGCGGGCCCGTGCGATGCTCGCGGCGGCCGGCCTCGAGCCTGAGTACCTGACGATCGCCGACCTCGACGGGCCGACGCTCGCGGTCGCCGCACGGGTCGGCACCACCCGCCTGATCGACAACGTCCTCCTGGAAGGAGAGCCACGATGAGCACCCGCCCGCGCACTCCCGGCCCCTCGGCCCCGGCCCCCGGGAAGCTGGCGCTGCCGGAGCTCGGCGAGATGAAGCGCCGGGGCGACCGGATCTCGATGGTGACCGCCTATGACGCACCCTCCGCGCTGCTCGCGGACGAAGCGGGGGTGGAGCTCGTGCTCGTCGGCGACTCCGCCGCGATGGTGATGCTCGGCCACGAGTCGACCGTCACCGTCACCCTCGACGAGCTGATCTTCCTCACCCGGGCGGTCACGCGCGCCGCGCGCCGGCCGCTCGTGATCGGCGACCTGCCGTTCGGCACCTACGAGATCTCCGACGAGCAGGCCGTGGCGAGCGCGATCCGGATGGTCAAGGAGGGCGGCGCCGACCTGGTCAAGCTCGAGGGCGCCGGGCGCATGGTCTCGCGGGTGCGGGCGATCGCCGAGTCGAACATCGGCGTGATGGCCCACATCGGCCTGACACCGCAGTCGGCGACGAAGCTCGGCGGCTTTCGGGCGCAGGGCCGTACGGCCGAGGCGGCCCTGAAGCTCTACGACGATGCCGTCGCCCTCCAGGAGGCCGGCTGCTTCGCGCTCGTCCTCGAAGCGGTCCCGGACCCGGTCGCGGCCCGGATCAGCGCGGCGCTCGAAGTGCCGACGATCGGGATCGGCGCCGGCGCCGGCTGCGACGGCCAGGTGCTCGTGTGGCACGACCTGCTCGGGTTGTACGCGGGCCCGACGCCGCGGTTCGTCAAGCGCTACGCCGAACTGGCGGGCGAGATCCGCGACGCGCTCGAGAGCTACGTGGCCGACGTCCGCGACGGCTCGTTTCCGGAACAGCGCCACACGTACTCGATCGCCGAGGAGGAGCTCACCCGGTTCGCGGAGACGCTCGACGGGCGCAGCTAGTGGGCCTCTCTTCGCCTTTGACCTGAAACGCGGGCGTCTGAGGCCGCACTTGCGGCCGTTTCGCGGCCGGCGCAGGCGGTCGGAAGCCCGAGGTGCAGGCCTGAGGGCGCCGAGAGCCGAAAGATCATCCCGGCCGCGCAGCGGCCGCGCAAGTGCGGCGTCACGAAGGCGGGTTTCGAGTCAAACGTCGGGAGACGCGGCACTAGAGGAGCACGATCGCGGCACCGGCGGCGATCGGCACGGCGGCCGCGGCGAGCGCACGCGCCCAGGTCCAGCCGTGCACGGAGCGGACGCCGATCACGAGCAGGACGGCGGCCCAGGCCGCGAACACGAGGCCGAGCGCGGCGAAGACCTTCCCGCCGGAGCCGGCGTCGGCGCCCCCGCGGCGAAACAGCGCGTCGCCGTAGACCGCGAGCTTCACCGGCCAGAGAACGAGCGACAGCGCAAACGGGACGGCGGCGAACGCGAGCAGGTGCCTGCTCCGCCTGAACGAGCCCTGCGAGCCGAGCGCAGCCAGCGCCGTGTTGAGGACGGCGCCGATCAGCCAGTAGGCGACACCTCCGTACAGACCGCCGGCGAGGAATGTCCACACCGCGACCAGCAGGCCGTCGTAGGAGTGGTCGTCCATCAGGTGCGCGGCCGTTCGGGTCGAGAGCACGAACGCGATCCCGGCGAGCAGCACGATCAGGAGCACCGGCTCCGACCGCTGAGCCGCCTCCTCGTCGTCGTCCCGCCGCAGCGCGACGAAGACTGCGCGCGGCGCCTGGAGGACGAGCACCGTCCTCAGCCACCACGCGCGGGCCCCGTCCGGCGGGGCGCTACTTGGTGACGATCTTGCCGTCATGGCAGAGGTACTCGACCTGCCCGATGCCGACGTCCTGCTGCTGGACCGGCGGCTTGCCGTCCGGGCAGAGCGAGGTGTGCCGGCCCATGTAACCGACGATCACCCCGGCCGCGAACAGCACGACCAGGAGCGCGGTCAGGCCCAGTAAGACGAGGCGCTTCTGCTTCGGGGCCACGCCGCAGGTTAGGCAGCGACGACGGCGCGGCGCTCCAGCAACGGGCGCAGGAAGCGACCCGTGTAGGACCCGGGCTCAGCCGCGACGTCCTCGGGCGTGCCGGTCGCGACCACCTCGCCACCCGCGTCACCGCCCTCGGGCCCAAGGTCGACGAGCCAGTCGGCCTGCTTGATCACGTCGAGGTTGTGCTCGATCACGAGCACCGTGTTGCCGGTGTCGACGAGCCGCTGCAGCACCTCGAGCAGCTTCTCGATGTCGGCGAAGTGGAGGCCGGTGGTCGGCTCGTCGAGGATGTAGAGCGTCCGCCCGGTCGCGACCTTGCAGAGCTCGGCCGCGAGCTTCACCCGCTGGGCCTCACCGCCCGAGAGCGTCGTCGCGGGCTGGCCGAGCCGCATGTAGTCGAGGCCGACGTCGTGCAGCGTCTGCAGACGGCGCCGGATCTTCGGGATCTTGGCGAAGAACTGCAGCGCCTCCTCCACCGACATCTCGAGCACGTCGGCGATCGTCTTCCCCTTGAAGCGCACCTCGAGCGTCTCACGGTTGTAGCGGCGGCCCTTGCACGTCTCGCAGGGGACGTAGACGTCGGGCAGGAAATGCATCTCGATCTTGATCTGGCCGTCGCCCTTGCAGGTCTCGCAGCGACCGCCCTTGACGTTGAACGAGAACCGGCCCGGCTTGTAGCCCCGCACCTTCGCATCGGGCGTGAGCGAGTAGAGCTCACGGATGTGGGTGAAGAGGTCGGTGTAGGTGGCCGGGTTGGAGCGCGGCGTGCGGCCGATCGGGCGCTGGTCGATCTCGATCACCTTGTCGAACGCCTCGATCCCCTCGACGGCGTCGTGCTCGCCCGGCTTGACGCGCACCTTCGAAAGCCGGTTTGCGAGCGACTTGTAGACGATCTCGTTCACGAGCGTCGACTTGCCGGAGCCGGAGACGCCGGTGACGGCGACGAACCGGCCGATCGGGAACTCGACGTCGATCCCCTTCAGGTTGTGCTGGGAGGCGCCGCGCACGGCGAACCAGCCGCTGTCGCCGTTCCGGCGCTCGGGCACCGCGATCTCGCGCGTCCCCGCCAGGAACTGCCCGGTGACCGACTTGCGGTTCCGCTGGACCTTCCCCGCAGGGCCCTCGGCAACCACATGGCCGCCGTGCGCCCCCGCACCCGGGCCCATGTCGACAAGCCAGTCGGAGCTGCGCATCATCTGCTCGTCGTGCTCGACGACGAGCACTGTGTTGCCGAGGTCGCGGAGCCGCTCGAGCGTGCCGATCAGGCGGTTGTTGTCGCGCTGGTGAAGACCGATCGACGGCTCGTCGAGGATGTAGAGGACGCCGACGAGCTGCGAGCCGATCTGCGTCGCGAGCCGGAGGCGTTGGGCCTCGCCGCCCGAGAGCGTCCCCGAGGCCCGGTCGAGTGCGAGGTAGCCGACGCCCACGTTGTCGAGGAACGTGAGCCGCTCACGGATCTCCTTGACGATCCGCGCGCCGATCAGCTCCTCGGTCGTCGTCAGCTCGAGCGCCTCGAGGAAGGCGAGCGCGGCGGTGACGGAGAGCTGTGTGAACTGGTGGATGTTCCGCTCGCCGACCGTGACCGCGAGCACCTCTGGCTTGAGGCGGGCCCCCTTGCAGACCGGGCAGGGGCGGAAGGACATGTACTCCTCGATCCGCTCCCGCTGGCTCGAGCTGTCGGTGTCGCGGTAGCGGCGCTCGAGCGAGGTGACGATCCCCTCGAAGGCGATCATGTAGGCGCGCCGGCGACCCATCCGGTTCCGGTAGGTGACGTAGACCTTGTCGCCGCCCGTGCCGTTCAGGAAGTACCCCTGCTGCTGCTCCGTCAGTTCCTGCCACGGCTTCTCGGTGTCGATCTCGTAGCGCTCGGCGATCGCCTGGATCACCGACTCGTAGAAGCTCGCGTTGCCGACCGCCCACGGGACGAGCGCGCCTTCGGCGATCGTGAGCGCCGGGTCGGGAACGAGCAGGTCGGGGTCGATCTCCTGCTGGGCGCCGAGGCCCGTGCAGCGGGGGCAGGCGCCGTGCGGGGAGTTGAACGAGAAGATCCGAGGCTGGAGCTCGGGCAGGGAGACGCCGTGCTCGGGGCAGGCGAACCGCTCGGAGTAGGTGCGGCTCTCGCCGGTCTCGAGCAGGTCGACGGACACGAGGCCTTCGGCGAGGGCGATCGCGGTCTCGACGGACTGGGTCAGCCGCAGCCGGAGGTCGTCCTTCATCACGAGCCGGTCGACGATGACCTCGATCGTGTGCTTGAACTTCTTGTCGAGCGCGGGCGGCTCCTCGAGCAGGTGCTGCTCGCCGTCGACCTTGACGCGGGTGAAGCCCTCGTTGCGAAGGTGCTCGAACAGGTCGCGGTACTCGCCCTTGCGGTCGCGCGCGACGGGCGCGTTGACGGTGAAGCGGGTCCCGTCGGGAAGCGCCAGGATCTGCTCGACGATCGAGTCGACCGACTGGCCGGCGATCGTCCGCCCGCAGACGGGGCAGTGCGGCCGCCCGACGCGCGCGTAGAGCAGCCGCAGGTAGTCGTAGATCTCGGTGACGGTGCCGACCGTCGAGCGCGGGTTCCGGGAGGTCGTCTTCTGGTCGATCGAGATCGCCGGGCTGAGGCCGTCGATCGAGTCGACGTCGGGCTTCTCCATCATCTGGAGGAACTGGCGGGCGTACGCCGAGAGCGACTCGACGTAGCGTCGCTGCCCTTCCGCGTAGATCGTGTCGAAGGCGAGGCTCGACTTTCCCGAGCCGGAGAGCCCGGTGATGCAGATCAGCGCGTTCCGAGGGAGCCGGACGGTGATGTCCTTGAGGTTGTGCTCCCGGGCGCCGTGGACTACGAGCTCGTCGGCCGCCATCAGAGGAGCATTGTATCGAGCGAACGGACGTTCGCTCCTTCCCGCACGATACGCCGAGGGCCCCGGAACCGGCAGGAGTTAGAAATTTCAGGCTTCGCCGGAGGCGATATCAACCAAAGGCGGAGTCTCAATTCAAGCCGTCTTTCCGAGCCCCAACCCGAAGCGAAGCCCATGGCCCGCGGGAAACGGCTAGGCCTTGCGCCAGCGGCCGAACACGAGACCGCCGAGGGTGAAGCCGAGGCCGAAGGTGCCGGCGGTGAAGCCGCCGATCGCGATGCCCTTGCGCCAGGTCGACAGGCGCTGCCAGCGGCCGAGCGCGTCTGCCTCCTCGGCCGTGAGCGGCTCCCCGCGGCGCTGCTTGCGGAGCGCGCCGCCCGCTCGGACCCCGAGATAGAGGTCGTCGAAGATCTCGTTGGCAGACTCGTTCCCCACGGGTCTCACTGTAGCCTGCTTCGACGGTGTCAACACGCATCCTCCACGTGTCCGACCTCCATTTCGGCGCGCGGAACGGCCTCGAGGACCCGGCGCTGGAACATGCGCTTGCCGAGCTCGTCAAGCACATCGAGCCGGAAGTCGTGGTCGCGAGCGGCGATCTCACGCACCGCGGGCGCCGGGCGGAGCACGACGCGGCCGCCGCATATCTCCGCGGGCTGGGAGCCCCGCTGATCGTGATTCCCGGGAACCACGACATCCCGCTGCTGCCGCCCGCCCGCTTCGTCCGGCCGTGGCGCGAGTTCGAACAGCAGTGGGCGACGACGACGCCCGTTCACTCCTCGCCGCGACTCGAGGTCGTCGGCCTCAACTCCATCCGCATCTGGGCTCACCAGGGCGGCGCCGTGCCGGCCGCACAGGTCGAGGCTGCCGCGGCCCGACTCGGGCGCGCCGCGCCGGGGGCACTGCGGGTCGTGACGCTCCACCACCACCTCACGGGCGCGCCGTGGCGGTCCCGCAAGCTTCCGGTGGCCCGGCGGAGCCGACTCCTGGAAACGCTCGCCGGCGCCGGCGCCGAGCTGATCCTCAGCGGCCACATCCACCAGGGAGCCGTCGCCGAGCGGAGCGAGTTCGAGGTGATCGACGGCGACGCCCACACCTGCGTCCTCGCGACCGCGCCGGGCCTCGGCCGGCCGCGGGCGCGACGCCGCAACGAGGCACGCGGCGTGCTCGTGCACAGCGCGGACGAACGGCAGATCACGGTCGAGACGTATGTCTGGCGCGCCGAGGCATGGGTGCGGACCGGCACCCGGGCGTTTCCGCGCGGCTGACGCGGCGCGGGCCTACCGGTGGGACCGGGCGCCGTAGCGCGCGCCGACCGTGCCGACGAGCAGCGCGGCGACGACGACGGCGAGGATGAAGCCGAGCAGCCCGGCGACCAGGACCCCGGCGACGATCGAGGCTCCGAGGCCGAGCGCGATCGTCAACCAGATCGGCATGGGATCCGGCCCCGGATGCACCAGCCGGCCCAGCGATCCGACGACCAGCCCCGCGACGATCAATTCGACGACTCTCGCGATCATGACGCTCCAGTTCCCCTGCACGGCAGGTGATTGCTCCCCGGTCAGGGTACCGAGCGGGCGCGATCCGAGGTCGTGCGCCGGCCGACCGCGCTCGCCGGCGTCATGCTTCGGCCAGCGCGAGCAGCTCGCGCCGGAGCTCCTTGATCTCGTCGCGGAGCCGGGCCGCGTACTCGAAGCGCAGCTCTTCGGCGGCGACGAACATCTCCTCCTCGAGCGTGATCACGAGCTTCTCGAGCTCGCCCCGGTCCATCCCCTCGACCTTGACGCCGCGGCGGGTGCGCTTGGGGACGTGCGGCGCCTCGAGCGAGAGGAACTCGGCGATGTCGGAGACTCCCTTGGAAATCGACTCGGGCGTGATCCCGTGCTCCTCGTTGTAGGCGAGCTGCTTCGTCCGGCGCCGCCCGGTCTCGTCGAGGGCGTACTTGATCGCCTCCGTGTGCTTGTCGGCGTACATCAGCACCTTCCCGTTGATGTTCCGCGCGGCCCGGCCGATCGTCTGGATCAGCGCGGTCTGACCGCGCAGGAAGCCCTCCTTGTCGGCGTCGAGGATCGCCACCAGCGACACCTCGGGCAGGTCGAGCCCCTCCCGGAGCAGGTTGACCCCGACCAGCACGTCGTATTCGCCGAGCCTGAGGTCGCGGATGATCTGGATCCGCTCGAGCGTGTCGATCTCGGAATGCAGGTAGCGGGCCCGGACGCCGGCCTCGAGCAGGTAGTCGGTCAGGTCCTCCGACATCTTCTTGGTCAGGGTGGTGACGAGGGTGCGCTCCCCTTTCTCCTCACGGCGGCGGATCTCGTTCAGGAGGTCGTCGATCTGGTTCGTGGTGGGCCGGAGCTCGATCTCGGGATCGACGATGCCGGTCGGCCGGATCAGCTGCTCGGCGACGCGGGTCGAGTGACGCAGCTCCCAGGCGCCGGGCGTTGCCGAGACCATCACGAGCTGCGGGACCTTCGCCAGGAACTCGTCGAAGCGAAGCGGCCGGTTGTCGAGCGCGGACGGGAGCCGGAAGCCGAAGTCGACGAGCGTCTGCTTGCGCGACCGGTCACCCTCGTACATGCCGCCGATCTGCGGGATCGTCTGGTGTGACTCGTCGACGAAGACGACGAAGTCGGACGGAAAGTAGTCGAGGAGGGTGTGCGGCGCCGAGCCGGGCGGCCGCCCGTCGAGGATCCGCGAGTAGTTCTCGATCCCATTGCAGAAGCCGAGCTCCTGCATCATCTCGAGGTCGTACTCCGTCCGCTGGCGGATCCGGTGCGCCTCGAGCATCCGGCCCTCGGACTCGAACCTCCCGACCTGCTCGGCCAGCTCGCGGCGCAGCTCGACGACTGCCCGCTCGACCGTCGGCTTCGACGTCACGTACTGCGTCGCCGGAAACACGGTCACCGAGTCGAGTCGCGAGAGCACCTCGCCGGTGAGCGGGTCGAAGTGCGTGATCCCCTCGACCTCGTCGCCGAAGAACGAGACGCGGTACGCGGTCTCCGAGTGGGCAGGCTGCAGCTCGAGCACGTCCCCCTTGACCCGGAAACGCCCGCGCCCGAGCAGCGTGTCGTTGCGGACGTACTGGATGTCGACGAGCTTGCGCAGGACGAGGTCGCGGTCCTGCTCCTCGCCGACGTTCAGGAAGACGACGCGCTGCTCGTACTCCTCGGGCGAGCCGAGGCCGTAGATGCACGAGACCGATGCGACGATCACGACGTCGCGACGCGAGAGCAGGTTCGACGTCGCGGCGTGCCGAAGCCGGTCGATGTCGTCGTTCCGGGAGCTGTCCTTCTCGATGTAGAGGTCGGCCTGCGGGACGTACGCCTCGGGCTGGTAGTAGTCGTAGTAGGAGACGAAGTACTCGACGGCATTGTGCGGGAAGAACTCGCGGAACTCGTTGCAGAGCTGAGCTGCGAGCGTCTTGTTGTGGGCGATCACGAGCGCCGGCCGGCCGACCTTCTCGATGATCCAGGCCATCGTCGCCGTCTTCCCGGTGCCGGTCGCCCCGAGCAGCGTCTGGTACCGCTCCCCCGCCAGGAGCCCCGTGGAGAGCGTCTCGATCGCCCCGGGCTGATCCCCGGTCGGCGAGTAAGCATCCCAGGTCTTCAGCTCCGGCATGAAGGAACAGGGTAGCCCGCAGGCCCGCCGCCGCCATTCTTACGTCGCCGCGCCCGACCTGCGCGGGCGCGGCTCGCCAAACGCTCGTGCGAAGGGTCAATTCCGGCAAAGAAACGCCGCGCGGCCGCAGGCCGCGCAAGTTTCGTTGCCGTTCAGTCGCCCCAGTCGAAATCGCGCGACTTCGTCCAGAGACCCTCTTCCGAGCCCTCATCGGATGGCTCCTCCGGCTCTCCGCCGATGACGACCGCGGGCCGGTCGACGAAGGTGTCCTCGGCCGCCGGCCAGTCGAGGGAGGTTCGCTCGTCGACGATCGACGTGGCGCCGTCCATCGTGTCCTCGACCCGCGCCTGCTCCTCGGTCTTGAAGAGCGGGTGGTTCTCGAACGGGTCGTCGGGCATGTACTTCACGAGCGGCATCTCGTGCTCGAGCGCCGCATTTCGCCGCCGCAGCTCGAGGTGCTCCTGGATGACCGCTGCGAAGAGCGACGAGGTCTCGATGGGCATTCCTTCCTCCTGATCAATCGCCATTGCTCAGAGTCAGTCTAACGAGTGGTAGTCGGTTTACAACCGGCGTCGGTCCCGCAAGAATGGGATGCGTGCCGAAGATGCCGCGACGCAAGACGGGGCCCCGCAGAACGCTGGCGACGGGCCTGATGCTGTGGAACCTCTGGCGGCGGATCCCCTCCCGGCAGCGAAAACAGCTGCTCAGGCTGGCCCGCAAGCACGGCCCGAGGATCGTCAAGACGGCCTACAAGGCACGCCGGGTCAGGCGTCGGCTCGTCAAACGCTGAGCACGGCCCGGGCGATCCGGTCCTGCTCGAGCGTGTGCTGGGTCGGGTAACCCTCGGCGGTGCTCGCGCGCCAGGGCCGTCCGACGAAGCGAACGGGCACGCCGCCCGCGGCCTCCTCGAGGCGGTGGCGGATCGTGCGCCACGCCCCCATGTTCTGTGGCTCCTCCTGCGCCCAGACGATCTCGTCGAGGTCGGGGTACGACGTGATCAGCTCACGGGTCGCCTCGACGGGGAACGGGTAGAGCTCTTCGAGGCGCGCAACCGCGACCGCATCTGCCGCCTGCGCGACCTCGTGGCCGACGATGTCGTAATAGACCTTGCCGCTGCAGATCACGAGCCGCCGGATCTTGCTCTTATCGGCGACGCCTGCGTCCAGGATCGGTTGGAACGATCCGTGGGCGAGCTCGGCGATGTCCGACGAAGCCTGTTTGAGGCGCAGGAGACCCTTCGGCGTCATCACGACGAGCGGGCGCGCGTCGAGATCGAGCGCCTGCCGGCGGAGAAGATGGAAGTACTGGGCGGCTGTGGTGCAGTTCGCGATGTGCATGTTCTCCTGGGCGGCCAGTTGCAGGAACCGCTCGACGCGGGCGCTCGAGTGCTCGGGCCCGTTTCCCTCGTACCCGTGCGGCAGGAGCAGCGTCAGGCGTGAGGTCTGCTTCCACTTCGCGAGCCCGCTCGAGATGAACTGGTCGATGATCGTCTGGGCGCCGTTGGCGAAGTCGCCGAACTGGGCCTCCCAGAGGACGAGCGCCTCCGGCGCCGCGGTCGAGTAGCCGTACTCGAATCCGACGCAGGCGTACTCGGAGAGCGGCGAGTTGTAGACCTCGAACGATGCCTTCGCGCTGTCGAGCTTCTGCATCGGGATCTCGATCTCCCCGGTGTTCGCGTCGTGCAGGACGAGGTGCCGGTGCGAGAAGGTGCCGCGCTCCGTGTCCTGGCCGGAAAGGCGGACCGGGATCCCTTCGAGGAGCAGCGAGCCGAGCGCGAGCGACTCGGCGTGGGCCCAGTCGATCCCGCCCTCCTCGATCGCGGCGCGGCGGCGCTCCAACTGCCCGGCCAGCTTGGCGTTGACGGCGAAGCCGTCGGGCACGCGCAGGAGCTGCTTGGTCAGCCGCCGGAGGCGCTTGGCGCCGACCCGCGTCTCGATCGTCGTCGCCTCCTCGCGCGGAACGGGTTCGTCGCGGGTTGTCCTGGGTGGGATCTCGTGGCCGAACGACGCTCGCAGCCGCTCGTGGGCCTCACGCAGGCGCCCCTCGACCTCTGCGGCGAGCTCCTCCGCCTCCGCCGCCGTGAGGACGCCCTCCTCGACGAGCTGCGCGCCGTAGAGCTCGCGCACGCTCGGGTGGGTCGCGATCTGGGTGGCCATCAGAGGCTGGGTGTACGAGGCCTCGTCCTGCTCGTTGTGCCCGAACCGGCGGTAGCCGACGAGGTCGATGACGATGTCGTGGCCGAAGCGGCTGCGGTAGGCGAGCGCGAGTCGCACGGCGGAGATCGCGGCTTCGGGGTCGTCGGCGTTCACGTGGACGATCGGTGTGTCGAAGCCCTTGGCGAGGTCGGACGAGTGGCGGGTCGAGCGGCCCTGGGCGGGGTCGGTGGTGAAGCCGATCTGGTTGTTCGTGATCAGGTGGAGCGTGCCGCCGGTCGCGTAGCCCGCAAGCGCGTAGAGATTGAGGGTCTCGGCGACGACCCCCTGTCCGGCGAAGGCCGCGTCGCCGTGCAGGAGGATCGGCATCGCCGCGGTCGGGTCGTAGGCGCCGTCGCGCGAGGAGCGATCGGTCTGCGCCGCCCTGGTCATTCCCTCGACGACCGGGTCGACGGCTTCGAGATGGCTCGGGTTCGCCGCCAGGGTGACCGCGATCGTCCCGGCGGCGGTCGTCCGCATGCCCTCGGCGCCGAGGTGGTACTTGACGTCGCCGCTCCCGCCCTCGGCGTCGGCGGCGATCACCTCGATCGCGCGCTCGCCTTCGAACTCCCGCAGGATCTGCTCGTACGGCATTCCGACTGTGTGCGCCAGGACGTTCAGCCGGCCCCGGTGCGCCATGCCGACGACGACCTCGTGCGCACCTGCCTTCGCGGCGAGCTCGATCGACTCGTCGAGCATCGGGATCAGGACGTCCATCCCCTCGAGCGAGAATTGCTTCTGGCCGAGGAAGGAGCGGCGAAGGTACCGCTCCATCCCCTCGACCTCGCAGAGACGCGCGTACAGGCTTCGCCGCTCGTCCGGGTCGAGCGGCTGCCGGAACCGCCACGATTCGATCGCCTTGCGCAGCCACACCCGCTGTTCGTGGTCGCCGATGTGCTCGATCTCGTAGGCCATCGCGCCGCAGTAGGTCTCCTGGAGGACAGGCAGCGCCTCGGCGAGCGTTTCGCCCTTGACGTGGATGCGCAGAACGGAGGACGGGACACGGTGCTGGAGCTCGGGCGTCAGCCGGGGCTCGAGCCGGTTCGGGTCGAGGGCGGGATCGCCGATCGGCGCCGAGCCGAGCGGGTCGAGCCGCGCGGCCAGGTGACCGTGCATGCGGTGGGCCTTGACGAGGGCCATCGCCGCCGCGACCCCGCCGAGCAGCTCGGAGTCGACCGCCGTCTGGACCGCCGCCGGCGGCTGGGTGACGGCGGGATGCCCGTTCCCGACGGCCGCCCCGTCGCGCGGGACACGCTGGAGCAGCCGCGCGAGGCCGGGCAACGTCCGGACCGCGACGGTGTCCCCGCTCTCGAACAGCGCCCGCCACTCGGCCGGAACCGCCTCGGGGTTCTCCAGATACTCGTCGAGGAGCAGACGCGCGTAACCGGCGTTCAAGCCGTCGACGTCATGCATCGCTATCCCTGTTTTGTATCAGCGGCGAGGTTCCTGCTGCCGCACGATCGTCTGGCCTAGTACAGCGAGCGCGAGTCCCAGACCGCGATCGACGCGCCGATCAGGAAGCAGATGATCACGAATCCGGTGGCGGCGAGCCCGAAGCGCCGGTACCTCGAGCTGATCCCGGAGCCGATCAGGACGGCGAGGAAGCCGACAGGCCCGACCCCGAAGGGCCGGTAGAAGAGCTCGACGATCCCGGCGGCGACCCCGATCGTCAGGAGAATGACGGCGGCGGTCTCGGTCGATCCGCGCTCGCTCATACGCTCGCCTCGCTGGTGCGCTCATGCCTGCTCGGGCCCCGGGGCATCGTCCTGGTCGGCGAGCCGTGCGGCCCTCCACGGCGCGGCCGGGCCGGCGAGGCTGCCGGGGAGGGGCGCCACGGCCGCCAGTTGACCCCTTCCGTGCCGCCTTCGGTGCCGAGCTCCGGCTCGGCCTTGATCGCCCACCAGACGACCCAGGCAATGTAGGCGACCGGGATCTTGAGGATGACGAGCATGAAGATGATCTCCCAGACGTTCAAGGTCGGAAAGTCTACGGCACGAGGCGGCAGGCGTGGGCACAGTCGGCGTTTGCGGCCGATGGCAGTTCACGCGAACCGCCGACCCTCGTCGCGGCGGTAGCCGAGCACAGCGGCCCAGGCGAACACGATTGCGAAGCCGGAGAGCGCGAACCATGACCGCCAGGCCGGCGAGGAGCCGGCCACGGTCGCGACGAGCGCGTCCGAGAGGGCGCGCGTCGGCAGATAGGGGGAGACGGCGCCGACGGGGCGCGGTAGGCCGCCGGGGCGAATCCAGAGTCCGCCGGCATAGGCGAGCACCAGGTAGAGGAGGTTGGCGAGCGGCAGCGCCCCTTTCGGCGGCGCCCAGTAGCCGAGGGCGATTCCGAGCAGCGCAAACGGCACCGTACCGGCAAGGAGCGCGACCGCGAGCAGGAGCCAGCGTGCCGGCGGCAGCGAAGCGGCGGTCGTTGCCACCGCCGTCGCAACGAGAAGCGAGGCTGCCGCCACGGCGAAGATCGCCGCCGACAGCAGCCGTGCGCCGAGCCGGACCGACGGGCCGATCGGCAGCGTGCGCAGGTAGCTCTCCCACGGCGCCCCGCGCTCGATCGCGATCCCGACCCCGAACTGGAAGAACGCCACCCCGATGACGGCGAACCCGGCAAAGGTCGCCATTCGGGCAGTCGCAGCTTCACGGGTGCCCGGCGTCACGAAGAAGAGGAAGAACACGGACGGAAGCAGGAGCGTTGGCACCAGATAGGCCGGGAACCGGACGAGCTCGAGCGTCATCGCCCGCGCGTGGAGGAGTGCAAGCCTCAGCATTGCTCCCTCCTCGCTGTGAGAGCCTCCTCCAGCGTCAGCGGCCGGACCTCGAGATCGACCAGCGGCACTCCGGCCTGCACGAGACGTTCGACGGTGGCCCCACCCTCGCCCGTGAGCAGGCGCAGGAACGGCCCGTCGGGCTCGGCCCCGTCGACCACGATGCCGGAACGCCGGCGGAACCGGACGCACGTGAGCCCGGCCGCGGCCTTGATCGCTCCGACCGGACCGTCGGCGACGATCGTCCCCGCCTCGATCAGCACCACCCGGCCGGCCAGGGTGTCCGCCTCGTCGAGGTGGTGGGTCGTGAGCAGGATCGTCCCTCCCTCGCCGGCGTGAGCGCGGATCGCATCCCAGACGGCCCGCCGAGCCTCCTGGTCGAGGCCCGTGGTCGGCTCGTCCAGAACGACCAGGCGCGGACGGCCCGCGAACGCGAGGGCAACTGCGACGCGCCGGCGCTCACCGCCCGAAAGGCCGCCGAACTGCCGCGCGAAGAGCCCGCCCACCTGGAACCGCTCGCCGATCGTCGCCAGCGGCAGCGGCCGGTCGTAATGGCGTCGAACCAGATCGACAAGCTCCTGCACCCGTAGCGTCGCCGGAAACGCCGTCTCCTGCGGGGTCGCTCCGAGCTCGCGGCGGGAGACGGGGCGTCGCGGGTCGGCGTCGAACAGGTAGGCCGAGCCCGAATCGGGGCGTCGCAGGCCGAACAGCACCGCAAGCGCAGTCGACTTGCCGGCTCCGTTCGGCCCGAGAAGCGCCACGACCTCGCCCTCCTCGACCGCCAGCGAGACGTCGTGCAGCGCCCTGACAGCACCGAACCGCTTCGACACCCGGTCGAGGCGAGCAGCGGTCAAGGTCGGGCTCCTCGGAGCCGGGGTCGACGAGAGCGGGCGACGACGAGGACGTTGTAGGCCCAGTGAGCGACGATGCTCGACGCGAGGGCGCCGGTCGCGAGGTAGAGGCCGCCGAACGTCGCCCCCGTGAGCAGATGCAGGGCGGGTCGGGCGCGATGAGCGAGCGCGAAGGCGAGCGTGCTCGCCGCCAGCGCCGCGGTCGCGCCGCCGAACAGGAGCTCACCGAGAGCGACTCGCCGCCAGACGATCTCCTCGTTGGTCGCGAGCAGGCCCAGGAGCCCACAGCGGGCGAGCAGGAGCGGAAGCGACACGGCGCGGACAGGAGGGCACGCCCTGCGTCGTGTGACGACGAGGAACAGCACGCTCCCGGCTACGACTCCGGCGACCGGTTGCAGGAGCAATGGGAGTCTCTCCGACGGGTGGTCCGGAGCAAGCAGCAGCATCGACGCAAGCGCCGCCAGGGTGACCGCGGCGCTCCTCGACCAGACGGCGAGCGGGCTCACACGCTCCCGCCGAGGACAAGCGCGTAGAGCGTCGCCTGGTCGATGCTGTCTGCCCGGACGAGCCGGTCGAGCCGCCGGTCATAGAACCCGCCGACGGGAAGCGCCGGAAGGTCGAGGCTCGTCGCGGCGAGCAGGGCGTTCTGGCCGAGGTGCCCGGCCTCGAGCAGGGCGAAGCGGTAGCCGCGGGCGCCGTACTTGCAGCGGGAGCGCCAGAACATCGCCGTCACGACGAGCACCGCCGAGGCGGCATCGAGCACGGCCGGCTCGACGAATGCCTCGCGGAGATCGAGCCGGGAAACCCGACCGAGCAATGCCAGGCGGTGCCTGAACGGGTCGTAGTGGTAGACCCCACGGTCTAGACCGGTCACGCCGAGGGCGATCGCGTAGAGCTCGAGCGGGTAGAGGGCTCCGCCCGAGGGCACCGGCCGGCGACTCCCGCCGCCCGGGTGCTCGGTCGCCCCATACGAGGCGGCGAGCACCGTCGCGAGCGCAGCCAGCCGGATCGGACGGGTGATCTCCGCGCGAGCGGATCGCCGACGCCCCCTGAGATCGTCGACGGAATCCCTGAGGGGAAGCGCTCCTGGAAGTGCGATGCCCGGCCGGTGACCGTGCGTCCTGCTCGAGCGGGCGACCGTCTGCTGGAGCTCGCCGCTGCCGGCGAGCTCCAGCAGAACCGCGAGCTGAGGAGGAGCGATGTTCGGATACAGGCGCGAGGCCTCGTGAAACGCCTCGGCCGGATCGTCCGCGGGCACGCCGTTCGGGCCGTATACGAGCGAGGAGAACTGTGCGGTCGGGGCGGCGCCCATCAGGGAAACGGATGCGGCTCGGGGTTGACGTCGGCCTCGCGCAGCGGGCGGTCGTGGAGCCCGATCGCAGCTGCGGCCTCGTAGAGTCGCGGCCCGCCGAGAAACCTCGCGGCGTGCGAGACGTCGAGCGCGCAGAGCTCCGGAGCGATCACCCTCGTCACCGTCAACCCGAGCTCTGCGACGTCCGGGGAGGTGACGTCGACGGCATAGGCGCTCGACCCGGCCGACTCCACCCGGCCGCAGAGGGCCGCGATCCACTCGCGCCGGTCGCAGCCCTCCAGTCCTGCAATCGACCCCACCGGCCTGCGCAGGTCACTCGCGTCGAGGAATCCGGCAGCGGCCGTGTTCCGGTGGTCGGCGTGGTAGCAAATGTGATCCTCGAAGGTCGCGACCCGGGCTCCGCGCGGTCCCAGGTCTTGCTCCGGCTCGAGCCCGGCGAGCTTCGCGCCGGCCGACCTCGCGGCAAACGCCTCGGAGAGCGCTTTCCACCAGGCCTGCTCGATCGTGGGCGCCGTGCAGGCGCCCACTCCCAGCGCCCCGGCGGTGCCGGCGGGGGCCCGAACGACCCCGACCACACTCGGGATCCGGTGGAATGCCGACAGGTCGACCGCCGCGTAGTGCAGACCGGCCGGCGCGAAGAGCTCACGATCGAGGGAGCCCACCGCCGTGCCGGGCTCGGCGACGAGGAGCGGAAGCGAAAGGCTGTTCGACCAGACGATCATGAACGCGTCGCGCTCGAGCAGCTCGCAGAGCCCACGAAGAATGGTGTCCTCGCGAGTCTCGCCGCACGCGAGCCCGCTGCTCGTCGAATGGGCGATCGGGAGCTCGTCCGCGAGGCCGGCGCTCCCGAGAAAGACGAGCTCGGCCGGCAGGAGTGCCGGACACCCGCCCGGAAGCTCATGTCCTCGGACCCACGCGACGCGTGTCGCCGATGTGAATCGCCGGAACGGGAACCCCGGGGTCGAGTGCTGGCGGTCCGAGTAGAGCGCGAAGCGCTCCGGCGCAACGGCAGCTTTACCGAGCTCGCGGGCCGTGGCGACAACCAGCCGCGACGGCGGCAGGTAACTCGCCGCGTAGCGCTCGAGCGCCTCCCCCACCGCAGCCGAGGCGGCAGCTGCGCGCGTCCGCCCGGCGCCACCGATGCCTGCAAGATGGTGGAGCGGTGTGCCGACGAGCTCCGGCCCGCCGCCGATCTCGCAGGCGGCCTGGAAGAGCGCCGGCTCCGCAGCCGAATGGAGGCACTCCTCGACGGTACGGACGATGCCGACGTAGGGCGAGACCGCCCCCCGGAGACGCGGCGGCAGGGCGGTAATCATGCAGCATCCGCCTCGTGCCACGGGAGGGGCGGTGCGAGCCGCTCGGCCGGCGAGCAGGCCGCGCAGCGTGGAACGCGCAAGACGGGGTGCACGCTGAGCGCGAGGGCAGGCCGCGCCTCGACCACGTGCAGTACACCGGGCAGAGTCGTGTCTCGACCTCCGACCCAGCGAAGCGCAAGATGGGCAGCCAACGAGGCCACGAACGCGTCGAGCGCCGCGTCGGCTGTCGCGGCGGACGGCGCGCCCTCGATCTCGGCGAGGTCGCTCCCGTACTCGACGTTTGCCGAGAGCCGAAGCAGGAGACACTCGTGGCAGCTCGTCTCACCGGGAACGACGAGTGGCCCGACGGTCGCGATCAGCCCGTCGAACGGCCGGACGAACAGCCAGCGAACGCCCCGCTCGAGCGCAAGCCGGTTCCAGTCCGGCACCGAGGCGACCTCGTCCTTGCCGGGAGCGACGACGGCGAGGTCGACCTCCCTGCCGCCGCGCCACGAGAGGCGCCCCACGTCGGCGATGCCGCTTGCATGGAGCAGCCGGGCTACCTCGGTGCCCGCGGGCCCTGCCCCGACCACCCCGACCCGGGCGCAGGCAAGCCTGTCCGCCGCCTCGGCGAGCGTCAATCCGAACCCCGCGGCGAGGGAGTGGACGGCGGGACGGGCTGCTTCGCCGGCATCCGGGCCTTCGAGGAGCAGCCCGTGCGTGGCGAGGAGCTCGAGTGCCGAGTCGAGCGCGGGCCGCGCTGCCGACCCGAGCCTGGCGGCGAGCTCGTCGCGCGTGCGCGAGCCATCAAGCAGCGGCAAGAGCACGGGCAGCAGCGCCCGCACCGCGGCGCCCTCGAGGACGACGACCGACCGGGCGTGCTCGAGCAGCAGCCGGTCGCCGTCCCCGACCAGGCGGTACCACGGCGCGAGCAGGGGCCGGGTGGGAACGCCCGTGCTCAATAGTCCGGGTCGCTCGAGCTGCAACAACAGCAACAGCTGCAGCTGGACTGGAGCATTGCGAAGAGCGTCGCCCGGCGGCCCTTGACGCTCGCGGTCAGGTCGAGGAGCTCACTGGTCAACTTGTCGAACCCGGTCAGCTTGTCGAACCCGGTCAGCTGGTCGAACATCGATGCCTCCTTGTTGTCGATTCAGCCAACATAGCGGGCGAACTGCCACGTCCGTGTGCCAGGAGTGCAACGAATGTGCAACAACCCGAGCGGCCGCGTCCCCGGCTGCTCTACCGCGAGCGGCTTCCACGGCCGAGACGGTCGGCGGCGGCCCTGCTCTCGACCCCGAACGCCTCTACCTCGAGCTCGCGGCGCCGGCCTCCCGCTGACGCTCGCGGAACGCGCGGGCCTTCTCGCGGTTCCCGCACGACCGCATCGAGCACCAGGCCCGCGAGTGGTTCTTCGCATGGTCGATGAACGCCCACTCGCAATCGCTCGCGCGGCACCCCTTCAGCCGCTCCCACGAGCCGTCGGCCATCGCCGTGTGGACCCCGATCACGATCTGCCCGAGGGCTGCGGCGACTCCCGTCGCCGCCGGCGCGAGCCGACCGGCGCACTCCTCGAAGGAGAGCTCGATCCTGGCGCGCCTGGCAGCGCGGTCGAGGACCTCGAAGGCCGGCACGTTATCGACCTCGACGCCCGTGTTCGCGAGCAGCAGCTGCCGAAGCGCCTCGCGCAGCTCGATCGCGCGCCGCAGGTCGGCCGCGCTCGCCTTCGCCGTTTCGTCGATCAGACCACGCGACGCGCACCAGGCGACGAGCAGGGCCGGCGTCGCAAGCGTCTCCTCGCCGGCGAGCAGGTCCCTCGTATTCACGAAATCGCGGATGACCTCCGCGTCGACCATCAAACTCCTAACCATTAAACTTGCTTCAAAGGTTACGTAACCGGTATTATTCTAACACGAGTTACGACGACGGTGGAGGAGGGCGACGATGATGCATCCGGATTTCCTGCAGACGGTGATTCACGATCACGAGCGCGCGCTGGAGCGGAGTGCGCGCCGGGCGTACGTGAGCCGGCCGCAGGTGTCTCTGCCGGCGGTTCCGATCGAGCCGGTGGTCCTCCGGCTCTGCTCGGTCCACGACGACGAGGCGCTCGAGCGCCTGGCCGCGCTCGAAGGACGGCCGGCGCCGACCGGGCGCTTCGTGGTCGCGGAGGTCGGCGGCACGGTCGTGGCGGCACTTCCGCTCGGGTGCGGGCCGGTGCTGGCGGACCCGTTCCGCCGGACGACGCATCTGCTGCCGCTGCTCGAGCTCCGGGCGCGGCAGCTGACTCCCCCGCGCTCGCCCGGCCGGGCACTTGCGGTTTTGGGAGCGGTACGAAGCTGGGGTCGCGCCTAGTGCACTAGACGGGCGTCGAGGCTGTCCGGCCCCGCGCCGCGAACACGGCCAGGGCGACCATGCTCCAGCCCGCAAGGTAGAGAAAGGCCGTCTTTGGCGAGACTGCAGTGTACAGGACGCCCCAGATCACGCTCGCGGCGAAGTTGGCGAGCGCCTGGACGGCCGCGACCAGGCCGAACGCCGAGCCGCGGAGGTCGACCGGCGCGTAGGCGGCGACGGCGGCGCTCTGGGCGGCCTCGCCGAGGCCGATCCCGACGCCGCCGGCCGCGAACAGGAGCGCCAGCAGGGCGATGCTCGAGCCGGCGAAGGCGAACCCCGCGAACGATCCCGCGAACGCGGCGGAGCCGAGCACGAGGACGAGGAGGCTGCCGCGCCGGTCGATGAGGTGTCCGCCGGGCACGGCGACGAGCGTCGCCGCGAGGTTGTACCCGGCGTACAGGCCCAGGGCGATCTTGGTCGCCGTCGCATGCGAATGGCCGTGCTCGAGCAGGGCCGTCGCCTGCAGGATCAGCACCGTCGCAGCGACGTTGGCGAGCTCGAATGCCGCGATCCCCGCGATGATGCCCCCGAGCCGTCCGCGCACGACGGTACGGACATGGAACCTCAGCGCGCGGCGCTCGCGCTCGCTCAGCCCCGGCGCCGACCGCACCGCGATCACGATCGCGGCCGCCGCGAAGAGTCCGGGGACGAGCGAGATCACGATCGCCGTCCGCACGCCCGCCAGCGCGACGAGCCCGAGCGCGAGCAGCGGCCCGCCGATCGCTCCGAGGTTGTCCATCGCCCGCTCGAACCCGTAGGCCCGCCCGTAGGCGGCCGGAGGGGCGATGTCGGCGAGCAGGGCGTTGCGCGAGGGCCCGCGCACCCCTCGCGCCGCCCAGGCGACCGAGCGGAGCACGCCGACCTGCCAGGCCGCCCCCGCGACCCCGATCGCCGAGGAGAAGACCGCCGTCGTCAGGTAGCCGCCGACCGCGGTCCTGCGCCGCCGGCCGGGGTCGTCGGCGAGCGGGCCGCCCGCGAACCTGGCCGCGCCCCCCGAGAGATCGGCGATCCCCTCGATCAGCCCGAGCGCGGAGGCAGGCGCATGCAGCGTCGAGGAGAGAAAGCTCGGCAGGAGCGCGGTCGGCACCTCGTGCCCGAGGTCGGAGAGGAGGCTGGCTGCGCCGATCGCGCGAACGCCGGGCAGGAACCACCGCTCGTCGGGGCCGCCTCCGGTCAACCGCTCCGCCACCCGCGTAGCCTAGAGCGGTGACGGTCGACCCGCAGACCTTTGCCGCCCTGCTGCGAGGGATCAACGTCGGCGGCCGGAACAGGCTGCCGATGCCGGAGCTGCGGTCGCTCTTCGAGTCGCTCGGCCACGACGACGTCGTCACCTACATCCAGAGCGGCAACGTCGTCTTCCGCAGCGCGATCGCCGACCCAGGGCGGACCGCATCCGCGATCGAGAGGCGGATCGAGGAGACCCTCGGCGTGAGCGTCACGGTGCTGCTGCGCACCGCCGCGGAGCTCACCGCGATCGAGGCCGCAAATCCGTTCCTCGATCGCGAATCCGATCGCTCGAAGCTGCACGTGGTCTTCCTCGCCCGCGAGCCGGCACGCGAGGACGTCGCCGGGCTCGACCCGAAGCGCTCGCCCGGCGACGAGTTCCACGTCTCCGGATCCGAGCTCTACCTGCACCTCCCCACCGGATCAGGCCGGACGAAGCTGACGCTCGACTACTTCGAGCGGGTGCTCCGCGTCGAAGCGACGGCCCGCAACTGGAACACCCTGCAGCGGCTCGTGGCCCTGATCGCGGGCCCCGACGCGGCCGCGCCGCCGTGACCGCGGTCGCGCCGGCCGCGGGAACGCGCGTCAGGCGCGCGTAAGAAGCTCTCATCCAAGCCACGCCCCGCCGGCGCGCTCGGCGAGGTCGCGGAAGGTGGTCCGGCCGAGGACGGTGATGGTGGCGTCGCGGACATCCTCCCAGACGAAGCGAAGCGAGCACTCGACGCTCATCACACAGGGCTCCGGCATGTGGCGGGTGGCGCAGCCGATCGGGGCGAGCTGCCCCTGGAAGAGCCGGACGACGCGTTCCAGCGTGATCTCCTCGGGCGGGCGATTGAGCCGGTAGCCGCCCGAACGCCCGCGCTCCGAGCGCACGATGCCACCGCTCCGCAGGCGCGGCATCACCTGCTCGAGCACGGATGCAGGCACCGCGGTCCGCTCCGCAAGCTCGTCGAGCTTGAGCGACTCGCCCTCACGATCCAGGGCGAGCGCAAGCACCGCACGCGTGGCGTAGTCGGTTCGACGGGAGATCCACATGCCCCGGGCCGGTTCCTCTAAGCTGCACGCTGCCGCTTCATCCGGTAATCCTTACATATTTTGTCGATATGAACAACCGTCCATTCCGCCGGCGCCCGGACTGACCCGTGCCCTGGGAACTGATCCTCACCGGCCTCCTGATCGGGGCGCTCGTCGGCCTCACCGGCATGGGCGGCGGCTCGCTGATGACGCCAATCCTCGTTCTCGGCTTCGGCTTCAGCCCAACGACCGCGATCGGCACCGACATCTTCCACGGTGCCGTCTTCAAGTCGGTCGGCGCCTGGCGGCACCGGCGGCTCGGGACGGTGCAGGGACGGCTGAGCGGCTGGATGTTCGTCGGCAGCGCGCCGATGTCACTGCTCGGCGTCTGGCTCGCGACCTGGCTGAGGCACCGCTACGGCGGCGGCGTCCAGACGACGATGGGCGCAGTCCTGGGGGCGATGCTCGTGCTGGGGGGGCTCGGCATGACGGCGAAGGCGTTTCTCGGGGAGCGCGCCGTCGACGCGCCCTTCCACCTGAGGCGACGCGACCGGATCGCGGCCGTGGCGATCGGCGCCGTCGGCGGCTTCGTCGTCGGCCTGACCTCGGTCGGGAGCGGCGTCTTCTTCGGCCTGACCCTGCTCGTCGTCTTCCCGCTGCGCGCGGCCAAGGTCGTCGGCACCGACATCTTCCACGCCGCAGCGCTGCTCTGGGTCGCCGGTGCCGGGCACATCGTCGCGGGCAACGTCGACCTCGGCGCCGCCGGTTGGCTCCTGATCGGCTCGATCCCGGGCGTCCTGCTGGGCAGTCACCTGACCGTCCACATCCCCGACCGACCGCTGCGCCTCGCCATCGCAACCCTGCTCGTGCTGAGCGGGACGAAGCTCCTACACCTGCCTGGGAGCGCGCCCAACATCGGCGTGGCCGGCGGCGCGGCGCTCGTCGGGCTCCTCCTCTGGGCTGCGTCTCGGAGGCGTTCGCGCCCTCCCGTTCCCGTGCCCGAGCCTGCTGGGCGCTGACGCTGTTCGACCAGGCGATCCCCCTTCCGGGGGAAGTCGAATGCCCCGTTTCGTGGCGATGAATCCACGTGACCTCGAATCACGTGAACCGGTTGCTCCTGGGCGTCGCCGTCGTCAGCACCTTCGGGCTCGGTGTGCTCGCGATGTGGGTGCTCAACCGCCCCGACCTGGGAGTCGCGTCGTTCTTCTTCGTCCCGACCTGCCTGCTGGCATTCAGCGGCGGGCCACGTGCAGGTGCGGCCGGCGCGCTCATCTCGACCGCCCTCTTCATCCTCGTCCGGCTGCACAATCTCGACATCTCCGGGGCGAAGCTCGCGGTGGCCGGGATCGCGCGAGGCACCGCCTTCGTCTGCGGCGGCGTGTTCGTCGGGCTGTTCGCCGAGCGGAACCGGATGCTGGTCGAACAGCTTCGCCAGGCAGCCGAATGCGACTTCCTGACCGGACTCGGGAACACCCGAGCCTTCGAGACGGCGCTTCAGCGTCGCTGCCAGGACGGCCGGCCGTTCACGCTGCTCCTCGGTGACACCGACTCGCTCAAGGAGATCAACGATCAAGCAGGGCATGCTGCGGGCGATCTCGCGCTGAAGCGCCTGGCGACCGCGCTCCGGGACGAGATCCGGCCCGGAGACGAGGCAGCGAGGATCGGCGGAGACGAATTCGCGATCCTGACAACAGCCGTGACGGCCGAGGAGGCCCGTGCGATCGTCGGTCGCCTCGAGCAGCGATCGCGCGCAGCCCGGTGTCCGGCAACCTTCGGCTGGGCGATCTACCCGTCCGACGCGGCCCACCAGATCGGGCTCTTCAACGTCGCGGACGGACGGCTCTATGCCCGCAAGCCAGGCGCGCGAACCCAGCAGCCGGCCCTGCCCACGCTGAGGATGGCCTTCTCCGAGTAGGCACTCGCGTGCGCGGCTCAGCCGCGAGCGGGGATGGTCGCGCAGCTGCCGAGGCCGCCGACGAGGTCTGAGACGTGCTCGTACCCGTCCCGGCGGAGCAGGCTCGCGGCGGTCGATGACCGGTAACCGGTCGAGCAGTACACGACCAGTGGACGCCCGGGCGACACCTCCGCCAGCCTCTCCCGGAGCCTGCCGAGCGGGATGTTCACGCTTCCCTCGATCCGGTCCGCTCCGACCTCGCTCTCGGCGCGGACGTCGATCACGTGCGGCGGCTCCGGCTCCGCGAGCTGCTCGAACAGGGTGGCGGCGGTGATGCGCTCGATCCGGGCGACCAGATCGGGCCGGCCCTCGAGCGCGAGCATCCCACCCTCGAGGTATCCGGCGACGTTGTCGAAGCCGATCCTGCCGAGCCGGATCGCCGCCTCCTGCTCGCGGCCGGGCTCGACGACGATCACGATCGGACGCTCGTGGTCGAAGATCGTCCCCGCCCAGGTCGCGAAGCTGCCGTCGAGCCCGACGTTGACGCTTCCGGCGAGATGGGCGCCGGCGAAGTCCGCGCTCGTGCGGGCATCGAGGAGCTGTGCGCCCCGCTCGACCAGTCCCAGCACCTGCTCGAGCGTCAGCGGCGTCAGTCCCTCCGCCAGCGCCTCGGTCAAGGTTGGCCGCTCCTTTGCGTTGAGCACGGCGTCGTAGGTGAAGTACGCGGGCGAGTCGGGCTGGTCGGCGGTGACCACCCGGACGAACTCGTCGCGGCTCATCGGCTGGAGCGCGTAGTTGTACTGCCGCTGGACGCCGATCGTCGAGACGGTCTCCGTGCTCAGATGCTTGCCGCAGAGCGAGCCCGCGCCGTGCGCCGGATAGACCAGGGTCTCGTCCGGAAGCGGCAGCAGCTTCTCGCGCACCGAGTCATAGAGCATGGAGCCCAGCTCCTCCGCGCTCCAGCCGAGCGACGCCCGCAGATCGGGGCGCCCGACGTCGCCGATGAAGAGCGTGTCGCCGGTCAGCACCGCCTTCGGATGCTCGGCGTCCTCGGCCAGGTCGTAGACGAGGATCGAGATCGACTCGGGAGAGTGGCCGGGCGTCTCGAGCACCTCGAGCCGCACCTGCCCGAACTGCACCGACTCGTGGTCGGCCAGCGGCGTGAACGGGTACTCGGCCCGAGCCCGTGCCCCGAGGTGGATCTCAGCGCCTACCCGGTCGCGCAGCTCGAGATGCCCGGCGATGAAGTCGGCGTGCAGGTGGGTGAGGAAGACGTGCTCGATCCGGCAGCCGAGCCGCGTTGCATCGAGGATGTACTGGTCGACGTCGCGTTGCGGATCGACCACCGCCGCCACCCCACTCTCCTCGTCGGCGACGAGGTAGGAGGCGTGGGCCAGGCAACCGAGGTAGTACTGCTCGAGGATCACCGGCCGGCTCCGGGGCCTGATGGGCATCGACGCGTCATCGTCACGACCACGTTAACGCGCCGAGCCCCCATTGCGCCGCGCGAGTGACGGTCGACACCCTCGTTCCCGGCTCGCCGTATCGGTGCCGCCACCGATCAGGTCGACGGTTAAACCCCTACCGGGTATGCCGTCGTGGCTGGCATAGTGGATGAGGTGATGGAGCTCGCCTACACCGTTCCCGGCATGTCCTGCGCACACTGCGAGCGGGCGATCAGCTCCGAGCTCGAGCAGGTGGACGGCGTCGCGTCCGTCGAGGTCGATCTGGAGACGAAGCGCGTCGTCGTCCGCGGCGCCGGCCTCGACGACTCGGCCCTACGGGTGGCGATCGTCGAGGCCGGGTACGAAGCCGCCTGATGGCGAGTACGGCTCCGACCGAGGTCAGGCTCGAGCTGGAGGGGATGACCTGCGCCTCCTGCGCCGCGCGCATCGAGAAGAAGCTGAACCGGGTCGACGGCGTCGAGGCGACCGTCAACTTCGCGACCGAGCAGGCAACGGTGCGCTACGACGGCACCGTGCCGGTCGACGAGCTCGTCGCCGCCGTCGAGGCGGCCGGTTACGGCGCTCGCCTCGCCGGGCGCCGGGAGGCCGGGGACGACCGCCACGACGAGCCGCTGCCGGCCGTGGCTCGCCGTCTGCGGCTCGCAGTCGCGCTGACGGCGCCGGTGGCGCTGCTCGCGATGATCCCGCCGCTCCGGTTCACGGGCTGGGAGTGGGTCGCGCTTGCGCTCTCGACCGTGGTGGTCTTCTACTCGGGCAGCGGGTTCCACCGGGTCGCGCTCAGACATGCGCGCCACCTCACGGCATCGATGGACACGCTGATCTCGGTCGGCACCGTCGCCGCCCTGTCCTGGTCGACGGTCGTGCTGGTGGGCGGAATCGACACGAGCACCTATTTCGAGGTCGGAGCAGTCGTGACGACGTTGATCCTCCTCGGGCGGTATCTGGAGGCCCGAGCCAGGGGGCGCTCGTCGGAGGCGATCCGCAAGCTGCTCGAGCTCGGAGCCAAGGAGGCCCGCGTTCTGCGCGACGGCGCCGAGGTGCCGGTGCCCGTGTCCGAGCTGCAGATCGGCGACGTGTTCGTCGTCCGACCGGGCGAGAAGATCGCCACCGACGGCGTCGTCGTCGAAGGGGAGTCGGCCGTCGACCGCTCGATGCTGACTGGCGAGTCGGTGCCGGTCGAGGTCACGGCCGGCTCGGAGGTGGCCGGTGCAACGCTGAACGACAACGGGCGGATCGTCGTCCGGGCCACGCGCGTCGGGGCCGATACGGCGCTCGCACGGATCGCGGCTCTGGTTGCGGCGGCACAGTCGGGGAAAGCCCCAGTGCAGCGGCTCGCCGACCGGGTCTCGGCGATCTTCGTCCCCGTCGTGATCGCGCTCTCACTTGCCACTCTCGCGGCCTGGCTCGCCTTCGGGGCCCCGGCGGCAACCGCATTCACGGCGGCGGTCTCGGTGCTGATCGTCGCCTGCCCGTGCGCCCTCGGCCTTGCGACGCCGACCGCCTTGATGGTCGGCACGGGCCGCGGCGCACAGCTCGGGATCCTGATCCGTGGCCCGGAGATCCTCGAGCGGACGCGCCGGATCGGAACGATCGTGCTCGACAAGACCGGCACGATCACCGAGGGCAGAATGGAGCTGGCCGAGGTCATGCCGCTGAACGGCGCCACCCGCTCCGAGATCCTCCGCTTCGCCGGCGCCGTCGAAGCCGCGTCCGAGCACCCGATCGCACAGGCGATCGCGAACGCGGCCAGGAGCGAGCTCGGCTCGCTGCCCGCAGTGACCGGATTCCGCAATCTGCCCGGGACGGGAGTTCGCGGGGTGGTCGAAGGCCATCAGGTCGAGGTCGCACGCCGGGAGGGCGCGATCACGGTTGCCTGGGAAGGCGAGCCGCGCGCGAGGCTCGCCGTCCGCGACACCGTCAAGCCGTCCAGCGCCGCAGCGATCCGCGACCTCCGGCAGCTCGGCCTGACGCCGGTCCTGCTCACGGGCGACACCCGGGAGACCGCGGAGCGCGTCGCAACGGAGGTCGGAATCGAGCGCGTCCTCTCCGGCGTCTCCCCGGAGGACAAGATCGCCGAGATCAAACGGCTCCAGGAGGCGGGCGAGGTCGTCGCGATGGTCGGAGACGGGGTGAACGACGCGCCCGCACTCGCGCAGGCCGATCTCGGGCTGGCGATCGGAACCGGCACCGACGTCGCGATCGAGGCCTCCGACCTGACGCTCGTGTCGGGCGATCTCCGCGCCGCCGGCGACGCGATCCGCCTCGCGCGCGCCACGCTGCGCACGATCAAGGGCAACCTCTTCTGGGCCTTCGCCTACAACGTCGCGGCGATCCCGCTCGCCGTCGCCGGCCTGCTCACCCCGATCGTGGCCGCGACGGCGATGGCGGCATCGAGTCTGTTCGTCGTCAGCAACAGCCTGCGCCTGCGCCGATTTCGCAGCGTCCGCCAGGGGGCAATCACGTGACGGCCCCCACTCCCGCTCGCGGCTACAGCAAGGACAAGGGCGCGCTCGTCAAGCGCCTGCACCGGATCGAGGGCCAGGTACGCGGGATCGAGCGGATGGTCGAAGACGACCGCTACTGCATCGACATCCTCACCCAGATCGCCGCCGTCAACACCGCGCTCGAGTCGCTCGCGTTCAGGTTGCTCGACCAGCACGTCAAGCACTGCGTCGCCGGCGCCTTCGCCTCGGGGGACCAGGCCGAGATGGACGAGAAGACGACCGAGCTGCTCGAAGCCGTCCAGCGGTTCGCGAAGACCCGCTGACGCCGAGCCGCGGAGGGCTCGAGCCGGTCGCTTCGAGCCCGGGCCCGGTCTCGGGCCGGATTCAGGTCGTCCGAAGCAGCTCGGAGACGAGCACCCGGACGCGCCGGTCGATCTCGTCGCGAACCCCGCGCACGGTCTCGAGATCCTGCCCGGCGGGATCGTCCAGCACCCAGTCCTCGTACCGCTTGCCGGGATAGAGCGGGCACGCGTCGCCGCAGCCCATCGTGATCACCACGTCTGCGGCGCTGACCACCTCATCGGTCAACGGCTTGGGGAACTCCTCGCTCATGTCGACGCCCAGCTCCTGCATCGCCTCGATCACGGCCGGGTTGATCTCGTCCGCGGGCGTGCTCCCGGCCGAGCGGACGTGAATCCTCCCTCCCGAATGGAGCTTGACGAGCCCCGCCGCCATCTGGCTGCGGCCGGCGTTGTGGACGCAGACGAACAGCACCTCGGGCTGGATTTTCGTGATCGTGCCCTCCGCCTGGGCAAGCGCCTTCAGGCGCTCTCGCGCGAAACGGTGGGCGAGCACCGGGACGAACACGTTGATCCGCGAGTTTCCGAGCAGGTCGAGCGACTCGCCGATGTAGCGCTCGATCGTCTCCCTCCCGAAGACTCCTTCGAACTCGGCGGCGAGCCGGCCGGCGGCCTGGCGGACGTGGTTGAGGGTGACGGGATCGAGTGTCTCGGTCATTGGGCCCTGAACCTCCCCGGTTAGACGACGATCGACAAGCCATATCGACGGCGGTCGATGCCGCATTGTCGCGTCGACATCGATCTCTGTCAATATCTATTCGTGAAGCTGATCGAATCGGTCGCTGCTTCGTGCCCGCCGCTCCTGGCGGGCGCCCTCGACGCCGAGGCGGCGGCGAGCATCGCGCGGGCACTCAAGGTGCTGGCCGACCCGGCACGCCTTCGGCTGCTCAGCCTCATCCAGGCCCAGCCGTCGGGCGAGGCCTGCGTGTGCCATCTGACCGGCCCGCTCGAGCTCAGCCAGCCCACGATCAGCCACCACCTGAAGGTGCTGCTCGAGGCGGGCCTCGTCGAGCGCGAGCAGCGCGGCAGCTGGGCCTACTTCCGCGTCGTCCCCGACCGACTGGGCTCGATCCGCGAACTGCTGAGCTAGGGGTCTGACCGGCAACATAAACGGGCAACGTTGCCGGTCAAACCACTAGTGCCTCGCTGCCGCGAAGGCGCCGCGCAGGCCGGCGATCGCCTCCGGCACGAGCCGGTAGTAGGCCCAGGTCCCCTTCCGATCGGCCTCGATCAGGCCGGCGTCGCGGAGGATGCGCAGGTGGTGCGAGATCGTCGGCTGGCTGAGCTCGAACACGGCCGTCAGGTCGCACACGCACGACTCGGAGACGGTGCTCAGCCGGTTGACGATCGCCACGCGGGTGGGATCGGCAAGCGCCTTGAACGCACGCGCGAGGTCCTCCGCCGCCCCGCGCTCCATCGGCGGAGTGTCGGGGTCGCAGCAGAGCGCCTGGAGCACCGGCAAAGCCTTCATTGACGATCATCAATATAGCAGGTAGCTTCTTTTATCGACATCCATCGATGAAGGGAGGGACGATGAACGGAGTTGCGTGCTGCGACGGCGACTGCTGCGGCGGAAACGGCGGCTGCTGCTGAAGAGAGCCGCGCCGGGAGTGCGCGGCCGCGCGCTCCCGGCGCCGATTTGCCCGGCTGCCGTCGCTCGCAGGGCCACGTCTGTGGGAAGGCCGAGCCCGTAGACTCGCCCTCGAGGTGGATCGGGACGGCGACCTGCGCGCATTCATCGAGGCGATGCCGAAGGCCGAGCTGCACGTGCATCTCGAGGGGACGCTGGAGCCCGAGCTGAAGTTCGAGCTTGCGGCCCGCAACGGCGTCTCCCTCCCGTATCGCTCGGTCGAGGAGATGCGGGCCTCCTACCGTTTCGACGATCTCCCGTCGTTTCTCGCCGTCTACTACGAGGGCATGAGCGTCCTTCTCACCGAGCAGGATTTCTACGACCTCGCGACGGCGTACTTCCGGAAAGCGAGCTCCCAGAACGTCGTCTACGCCGAGGTGTTCTTCGATCCCCAGGCCCACACCGCCAGGGGCGTCTCCTTCGGCACCGTCATCGACGGCATCCGCCGCGCGCAGCGGGATGCCGAGGCCTCGCTCGGCCTACGCACCCAGCTGATCGTGTGCTTCCTCCGTGACCTGAGCGCCGAGTCCGCCATGGAGACCCTCGAGCAGTCCCTGCCCTACCGGGACTGGATCGCCGGGGTCGGGCTCGACTCGAACGAGAAGGACAACCCACCGGTCAAGTTCGCGGACGTCTTCGCACGAGCCCGCGACGGCGGCTTCCGCCTGACGATGCACTGCGACGTCGACCAGGAGAACTCGACCGACCACATCCGCCAGTGCCTCGACGCGATCGGGGTCGACCGGATCGACCACGGTGTCAATACGGTCGACGACCCGGCGCTGATCGAAGAGGTCGGGCGGCGGGGCCTCGGCCTGACGGTGTGCCCGATCTCGAACGGCTACGTCACCGACGGCCTCAAGGCGGATGCGATCAAGACCATGCTCGATCGTGGGCTCCGCGTCACCGTCAACTCCGACGACCCCGCGTACTTCCCCGGCTACATGAACGAGAACCTGATCGCGGTGGCCGAAGCGGTGCCCCTCACCCGTGGCGAGATCGTCCAGCTCGTCCGCAATGCATTCGCCGTCGGCTGGCTGCCGGAGCAGGACAGGGACGGCTACCTCGAGGCGCTCGAGGCGTACTCCGCAGCGGCCGCCTGATCAGTCGGTCGGGAGCGCGACGGCGGGGCCCGGATCGGCGAGCGCCCGGGCCCGCTTCGCCGGCGCGGGCAGCCGCAGGCAGAAGACGACGCCGAGCGCGGGCGCGATCGCACAGATCGTCAAAGCGGTCTTCAGATCGATCGCATCGGCGACGGCGCCGAGGACGACGGCGGCTACGCCCCCGATGCCCATCGCGAGCCCGACCGAGAGGCCCGACGCCATCCCGACGTGTCGTGGCAGGTAGAGCTGGCTCAGCACCATCGTCACGCCGAAGGTGCCGACGACGCAGACGCCGACCAGCATCAGCGCGAGCACCCCCGGGACACCGCCGACGTAGACGAACAGGAGGATCAGTGGCGCGATCAACGCCTGCGTCACGACCAGGGTGGTTCTGAGGCCGACCCGGTCGGCGACCGGGCCGAGCATCAGCGTCCCCGCCGCACCCGCCAGCAACATCAGGAACAGCAGCCGGCTTCCGTCCGCCTTCGAGTGCCCGAGCGAGACGACCCAGAGCGGCACGAATGCGAGCAGCGTAAACCAGGCGACGCTGCGCAGGGCGATAACCATCCCCAGGAGGGCCATCGCCCTTCGCCGGTCGTCGCCTCGGTGAAGGGTCGCAAGATCGGGCTCCGGCTTGAGCTGCGCCAGGTGCGGCACCACACGGGCGAGCCCGAGCGACGCGAGCAGCACCGGGATCATCGCCAGGAGCCCACCGACGAGCCCGAGCCAGACCACGAGCTGTCCGGTCGCGAACGCTCCGAGCGCATAGCCCGTGTTTCCGCCGCTGTTGAAGTAGGACATGCCGCTCGCGCGCTTGCGACCGCTCGCGTAGGCGGCGAACTTTGCTCCCTCGGGATGGAACGCCGCGACGCCGAGCCCACCGGCGAGCACGAGCACCAGCACCAGCGGGTAGGCGGGCGAGATCGCCGCGCCCCCGATCCCCAGCCCCGCGAGCAGCGTGCCGCCCGGGATCAGCCAGAGTGCACCGCGGCGGTCCGACCACAGCCCGAACAGCGGTTGAACCAGCGACGACGAGGCGGTTGCCGCGAGGAGCAGCATCGCAGCGAGCGCATAGCCGAGATGGAAGCGGTCGGTCATGAACGGAATCAGCGCCGGCACACTCCCCGAGGCGAAGTCGACGGCGAGATGCCCGCCCGACAGCGCCGTCATCGCCCGCCTGTCGATCCCCAGCCTCATGCCGATCCCATGCTCCCGATCCTAGCCAGGCGGCTCGAGCATCCAGCCGGATCCATCCTGCCGCGTGAACGCATCGAATGAAAGTCCCTGGCCGTGCCGCGCGATAGGGTGAGCCGGCCAGCGACAGCACAGGGGGCGGTTGCGCGTGAACATCTCCTCGCGTTTCGACGTGGCCGGGTTCGGCGCAATCGTCACCGGTGGCGCCGGCGGGCTCGGGCTCGCCTACGGCGAGGTGCTCGCGGCGCACGGTGCGAGGGTGACGCTGATCGACGTCGATGCCGTGGCCGTCGCCGCCCAGGCATCCCGCTTGCAGGGCGAGGGGCTCGACGTGCGCGGCGTGGTCGCCGACGTGACCGATCACGCCGGGCTCGACCGCACGATCGACGAGGCGGCGGAGACCTACGGCCGGCTCGACGTGGCGTTCGCGAACGCCGGCATCGATCCGGGCGTCGGAATCGTCGGCGCGTGGGCCGGTGGCGAGCGGCCGCGCATCGAGGACGGCGCGCTCGAGCGCTACACCGACGAGCGTTGGAACCGCGTGATCGACATCAACCTCAACGGCGTCTTTGCAACCGCGCGGGCTGCGGCCCGCCACATGCGTCCACGCAGGTTCGGGAGGATCATCGTGACCACCTCGCTCGCGGCAACCACGGTCGAGCCCGCGATCGGCGCGGCCTACATGACGGCGAAGGCCGGCGCGCGACACCTGATGCACTGCATCGCGCTCGAGCTCGCAGCGTACGGCATCACCGCGAACGCGATCGCACCGGGGTTCTTCATCACGAACATCGGCGGCGGCCACGCGCACAACCCCGCCGTGCAGGCGGCGCTCGCGAAGGACATTCCCATGCACCGCGTCGGCCGGCCGGACGACATCAAGGCGCTGGCCCTGTTTCTCGCCTCACCGGCCTCGGACTACATCACGGGGCAGGAGATCGTGATCGACGGCGGCTGGGGGCTGGGAGCCGCCGACTGAAGCGCGGGTTTGTTCAGACGTAAAGACGGTCGCCCAAGCGAGACCTACATTGCCCGAGCCGCAGCAAGGGCCGGACTACCCCGCCGTACGTCGTCTTCGCCGCAGCCCCACGACGACCAGCACAACGCCGCTGGCGATCAGAACGACGCGGGCGAGCAGGAGCGGCCAACTGCTCGGGGTGGTGACGGCGAGCACTCCCGCTGCGGCGAACAAGACGGCAGCCGACATCAATAACCGAACCATCGTCGGCCATCCTGGCAGGCCGACACGCGATCAGCAAACCGTGGGGTCGAGGTGCGTTCACCCGCCGTGCTCAACTGCAGTACGACCACCTGACATCGGGGTGTCTAACTGAACGCTCGCGCAGTTGAGCGTCCTCACCACTCGTCGACAATGCTTTGCCGCCTGTGCGTGTACGTGACACCGCTACGACTGCCCCTCGACGACCTCCTTCAGCGCGGAGAGCATCTTCTCCCAGTTGGCCCGCGAGTGCTCTGCGGCCTCCTCGGTCGGGTTGTTGTCCTGGCTCAGCGAGACGTGGGTCTTGCCGTCGTCGTCCTTCAGCTCGTACACGAGCGTGTGGTAGTTCTCGGGCGCATCTTCCTGGCCACTCAGAGGGCTGAAGTGGGTGAACTTCAGTCGGCGATCCTGCACGACTTCAAGGATCTCGCCGTTGTCCTCGTACTTTTTGCCCTCGTACTCGCCCTTCCAGGTTATTCGGCTTCCGGGCTTCCAATCGGCTTCGACTCGCGAACCGAACATGTACTTCTGAATCTGGTCCGGATCCGTCAGCGCCCGCCAGACCTTGCTGCGCGGGGCGTCCATCTCGGCTTCTGCAGTGGCCACAAACCCCGTCATAGTGTCCTCCTCTCTCGTCCCCGTCGCCTCTACCCCGGACGAATGTCCGCGTAACCTTCGCGAACCCGACGACTCGGCTCTGGGAACATTCGTCAGCTTTGGCGCACTCAGGGCTTCTACCCTCGGGCCTTAGCCTCGACCACTTCTCGCGCCTGAGCCGCAAGAAGTTCGCTGCGAGTCCAGGGAAGAATCCAAGCAGCGCACCTCCGGCCGTGCCGTACAGAACGGAAGCTCCCGAACCAGGGGCAGCACCGACGGCGACGGCGACTAACGCACCGGCCGCGAACAGCGGCGCGAGCCCTCGCACCCGGGCGACCGCGGCCCGGTTCTTCTCGACCGCCACGGCGTTTCGTAGAAAGAGGCGACCTCGCCAGGCTAGATACAGCTGGGAGCCGACGACGCAGGCGAATGCCCCCGTTGTTGCCGCCAAGTAGACGAACCATCCTCCACTCCATTCGCACCTCTGGAGCCCATGAACGCCAAGACAAGCCCACCGACTGGCGGAAGCACCACTGCGAGCCACTCGCGTCTCGGAGCTCCGAACATCATTCGTGAATCATGACAACGCCACCCAAGCGGATCACTACCCGCCCGGACTCCAGGGGACATTCCCGCACACTCATATGGAGTGCTGGCTGTCAACCGGGCACGGGTAGATGGCCCCGCTGGTTTGCGGGGTTCGGGTTCGGCGGGGGGAGCGCACCGACTGTCGTCGACGTCTGTGTCGCGACTCATATGCGCGGGTTGGTGCCGCATGACCGGGTATGCGAAATGAGGAGCGGAGCCGATCTCTGGCGTCGAGCGTCGCCGGTTGGGGCTGCTCACAGCGTTCCCTCGGGTCGCTCCTCGCGTCGGTTCGCCGGTGCGCTCTCCTCGCCGAGCCGTTCGGGGTCGCCGCCGCTACTCCATCGTTGCGAGCGCCCAGCAGTGTCCGGCGAGCTCGCGTGCGACGGCAACCACGACGATCAAGCGTGGCTTGCCTCGGGCCTCGAGCGCGTTCCAGCGTCCATGCAGCCTGCGGGCGCTCGAGTCGGCTTGGGCCCGCACGGCGAGGGACTTGCCGGTGCGTCTGCGTTCGAGCGTGACGCTCAACCGCGGGGCGCTGCGCTGATGCCAGGCAGCCTCGATCAGAAGCCGGCGAGCGTGCGTGTTGCCGGTCTTGGTGATCCCGCCTTGCCGGCGGCGCTCCCCGCTCGAGTTCTCGCTCGGGGTGAGCCCAAGGAACGGGCCGAGCGACTCGGGCCGGAACCTGTTCCAGTCGCCGAGCTCGACCGTCAACGCGAACGCTGTGAGCGTCGAGACCCCGCGGAGACAGACGAGCCGCTCGACGATATCGACATACGGCTCGCTTGCGGCCAGCTCGGAGATCGCCTTGTCGAGTGTGCCCCTCCTGGTCTTCGCGTCGATCATGCGGCCGTAGCACTCGTCGAACACGATCGCGAGCGGACCGTCTTGGACACGCTGTCGTCGAAGCCAAGCGTCGTGCGCCCGAGTCCACGCGGTCGCGTCGTACACCGCCCCATGACGAAGCAGCAGCTTCGAGAGCCGATGCCGAGCACGCATCAGATCACCGCGAGCGTCCTCACGTGCCCTGACCAGATCGCGCGCCGCCTCCTCGTCGGGTCCAGGCACCCGCACCGCCGTGATCTCGCCAAGTCGCAGCAACCTCGCCAACCGCTCGGCATCACGGCGGTCCGTCTTGACCCGATCAGCAGCCGGCCGGATCTTCGACGGCGCCGCCACAACACAGCTGATCCCCGCATCGGCACACGCCCGCGCGAGCCCGTACCCGGTTGGCCCCGCCTCGTAGACGACCCTGACCGGTGCCGGAAGGTTCTTCAACCACGCCACCGTGGCCTCGGGCCCGGGAGGCACTCTCTGCGACCGCACCTCACCGCTCCCCAGATCGATCACGCCCGCGACCACCGAACGAGCGTGCACATCAAGCCCGACACAGCTACCTTCGTTCATAACCGGCGCCTCCCGTAATTGCGGCTCTACCGCCGGACCCATTCCCGACGGCAACCCGCGCCAACTTACGAGCGAGGCGCCGGGCACTCCATACGGTCTGGCGCAGGCGGGCGCCCTACCGCCTCGGTCGTCCTCGGCCCGCAGGCGAGGTCGCGTTCGGATCTGGCCGCGCTGGACGCTACTCTGCATCCATGGCTGAGGGCGAGGTCATCTTCATGGTTGAGGACTCTCCGGAGGGCGGATACGAGGCTCGGGCTCTCGGGCACTCGATCTACACGCATGCCGACTCCATCGAGGAATTGCGGACGATGGTGCGCGACGCGGTGAGTTGCCACTTCGATGAGTCAGACCGTCCGAGCGTGATTCGGCTCCATCTCGTCCGGGACGAACTCATCGCGACGTGAGACTCCCCCGAGACCTCTCGGGCGAGGCGCTCGCGTCACGTCTCCGACGGTACGGGTACGAACCGACCAGGCAGACCGGCAGCCACCTCCGCCTGACCTCGACGCGTCGAGGTGCAGAGCATCACGTGACCGTGCCTCGCCACGATCACCTCCGAGTTGGCACGCTGAGTGCGATCCTCGCCGATGTCGCCGCCTACCTCGACCTTGACCGTGAGGAACTTCTTGCGGAACTCTTCGGGCGGTAACCTCGCGCGTCGGAGGCCAATCCTTCGCGGGTCATTCCGGGACGCTCGCGCAGTCAAGCAGCCTCTCGCTTGACCGATACTGAGATCGTGCTCAGACGACTGAACGCGGCAGTCGATGCATGGGAGCGCCTCAGCGTCGAGTCGGGCGCGAAGCGCACCTACTTGAACATCATGGGGCCGACCCTCGTCGCCCTTACCGTGGCGTGCGTCGTCCTGGAGGCGTGGGTCGCTGCGTGCGTCTTCGCCGTCGGCTCGATAATCGCCCTGCGTGTGCTCCTCGCTGACAGGGGATCAGTGGTGTACCGGACTGCCGCAGTGCTTCGTGCCCTGGTACGACGCTCCTAACCTCAGGGAACTTCCCGTAACGCTCGCGCAGGCGTGGTTGCTACCGCCCGATCACCACGGGCACTCGGCACGGACCTAACCCAGCGCAGTTGGGTACGACTGGCACGGTGTCGCCTCTGATACGAGCCGAGTCGCGTGCTGCTGCCCCTTGTGGAAACGTACAACCAGACAGGTGACCTGACCCCCTGCTCTCGTCACTCGGACAGCGACCAGTCCAGCCGCTGTGTCGGGCCAAGCGGCCTCGCCGCGCCCGCTGCCTGGCGCGAGCGTGTCGTCGAAAAGGCCCATTGTCTGCGAGCAATCGTGGCCCCAGCAGTCGGCAATCGTGACTGCCTCGTTCGTGTCGTTCTGGACATGCACGTCCATGAAAGCCGAGAGCGGCGCGAGATCGAGAAAGGCATTCCCTCCGCACCCCGCAAGTAGCAGCGCGACGACGGTCACGACCGCAATAGCGACACGGGTATTCCACACGACTCACAGGATAGGCCCGCCCGTGCTCGGGGTGTTTTCCCGCATCGGCTCCACGTCCGTCGGGCGTCACTCGTGGACGCTGGCGAAGGTGAACGCGCCTGGGCTCAGCGTGGGCCGAGCGGCGGCGAGATCGCGAGTTGACGACAGATCGCGCGTGCGGTGCCGATCGGTCTCTCGCGGTGCCGAGGAACCGGAGCGCGTAGATCTTGGGCGACGTTCGACCAGATCGCGTGATTGGCACCCTCCCGCACGACCTCGCATCCGTTCGCCGCGAGGTGACGTTCGACGTCTTGACGCTTCACGCAACAGCGAGATCTATCGTGACCTGCTCTGCATGTCCGCCGCCGATTGGCGGCTCTCGGCCCTCCTCGCGATAGGAGGCGACCATCTCCTGGGCCGCATCGAGCAGCATCTCGCGCGCCTCCTCTACGGTGCGTCCGCAGGTCACAACAGCCGGCCATTCGGCGAGTTGCGCCATAGTCCAGCCGTTCTCATCGGGTGTGAAAACAGCAGTCAGCGTGATCGGATCGCCCACAGCATCAGCGTACGCGCCCAAACGCAACCTCGCCAGCTGACCCAAGCAGACAGGCTCAACCCTCGACCAGTCTCAGGTAGCTGTTCCCGCACGCTCGCGCAGCGCTGGGTTCTACCGTTCGGTATGGCGCGACTTGGCGGCGGTGGTTGCTAGATGTGCGCGCAGGCTGGCAATGACTTCGGCGAGCCCAGTTGCAAAGCAGTCGAAACTCGGTCGCAGGCATCGGGGCAAAGAGCGCGCGCGCGTCTTGTGATCTCGCTCAAGCTGGGCGACGAGCCCTTCTGCTCTTGAGGTGAGGGTCGTCGGAAGCCAGCGGCAGCAAGTCACGCGTCGCAGCAGTAGACCGCTCCGCCGACGAGTGCGCAGGTGACATCGACCCCAGCCGCGATCTTCGATGCCGCCCCGGGCAGTCCGGTGACAGGATGCGGCTTGACGGTGGCATTCCCTGTCGTCCCCGGTCCGAGCGCTCCGTGGGCGCCGTCTCCCCAGCACGACACGGTGCCGGATGCGAGCAGGCAGGCATGGCGCCAGCCCATCGCGAGCCCGGTTGCCCCGCTCACACCGTTAATCTGGACAGGCACGGCGCTCGGCGCCGTGTCGTTCCCGAGATATCCGTTGCCCCAGCATTTCACGGTGCCGGACTGCACCGCGCATGCCCGAGCCGCGTTGAGGGAGATGCTCGTGACACCACTCGTGAGCCCGGTCACCTGCACGGGCACCGAGCTGTAACGATCCTTCTTCCCGTTGCCAAGCGTCCCGTAGCCGCCCGCACCCCAGCATTTCACTCCGCCCAGACGACCGCGCACGCATACTGCGAGCCCCCGTTCCCGGTGCTCGTCCCCGCGACCGCGGTGACGCCGGACGACAGTCCCTTCACGGGAACCGGGTCGTAGCTCACCCCTGTCACCGGTCCGCCGTCGCCGAGCGACCCGCTCGAGCGCTGACCCCAGCAGACCGCAGCCCCTCTTGAAGTCACGGCACACGTCTGCCGCTCGCCGCCCGCAATCGTCGCCGCCTTCGCCGCGGCGGGGAGCACCAAGACTACGAGGAGTGGGAGCACCAAGAACCCGTGTTACCCGACGAACGATCGCAACGGATGACCTCCTGGGGTTGTGTTCGACGTAGACCCTGAACGGGAGGTTCCACGCTAGCAAGCACGGTCGCCGAGTCCAGAACGTAGTCTTGGCGCCGGCGAAAGCCGGAGCGCACGAACGACGGCATGAATCGGTCCGCTCGCTCGTCGACGACGAGCGCATCGTCTTCGACCAGCGCTTCACCCCTGCCCGGTCGTGACGAGGTGGCAGGTTAGTAGCAAGAAATTACAAGGCCCGCTCTTGCAGGCCTTTTGTCAATGGACCCAGTCGGGCTCGAACCGACGACCTTTTGGCTGCCAGCCAAACGCTCTCCCAGCTGAGCTATGGGCCCTCTTGTGCCAGTCTAGCCCCGAACTCGAAGTCCGGCGCCCAGTTGATGCCCTGTCTCTGATTGTTCCTCGTCGCGCTCAGCCGGAGTCGAACAGAGTTGCGGTCTCGGACAAGACTCTCTCGAATGCGAAAACGAGGTCGTAACGACCGCCCTCGACCATCGGTGTCGACATCGACTCCGTGCTCGACAGCAGCCCTGGTGATCGCAGCCTCGGCGATCGCCCCCTTCTCGTTCGTCGTCAATTCGCGCAACACCACGAGCGTAGCGCGGAGCGCCGACGGGCCGTGTCCTAAAGAGACAACAAACCTACGCGCTGGCCGCCTCGGGCGCCTCCTGGGGCACGTCGCCCCAGAGGTCGGCGAGGCCGTAGAACTCGCGCGCGTCGGGTGTGAAGACATGGAGCACCACATCGAGGTAGTCGGCCACGATCCAGGTTGCCTCGCGCTCACCCGCGGCCGAGCGCGGCAGGAGGCCGTCGTCCTTCTTCAGGCGGGCGTGCACCTCGTCCCAGATCCCCTTCGTCTGGCGCGGGTTGTTCCCCGTGCAGATGACGAAGTAGTCGGTGAAGGTGCACACCGGCCTCATGTCGAGGATGAGAACGTCCCTCGCAAGCTTCTCCTGGGCGAGTGCCGCGATGCGGCGTGCCTGTTCGGTCGACGTCAAGCCGGACCAGTGTAGCCGCGGCGGCCGTAGAGCCCGCTCCGCTCGATCAGCGCCCACACGGCCGCCGGCACCAGGTCGTGCACGTCGTCGCCTCGATCGAGGCGGGCGCGGAGCTCGCGCGAGGCGATCGGGAACGGCTCCAGATCGAAGAAGCGCACGCGCCCCGGCGCGGGAAGCCCCGCGAGGACGGCGTCGAGAGCCTCCTGCGGGTAACCGGGCCGCGTCGCGACTCCGAGCCGCACGAGCCGCAGCAGCTCCTCCGGCTCCTTCCACTCCAGGAAGCCGGCAAACTCGTCCGCGCCGAGCAGGAAGGTCGCCCCCTCCCAGTCGGGGTGCGCGCGGATCATGTCGATCGTGCGCGGATGCTCGTCGAGCACGACCGTCTCGCCCGCAAATGCCGCCCGCGCCAGCTCGAGGCGCGTCCCGGCGGACGTCTCGACCGCCTTGTGCCCCGGAGCGGCGGCAACGACGACCACCAGGTCGCCGAGGCCGAGCTCGTCCCTCGCCTTGCGCACGAGGGCGACGTGGCCGTTGTGCGGTGGATCGAAGGCGCCCCCGAAGAGCCCGGTCACGGCACGAACTCGAACGACTCTTCCCCCACCTCGACCGCGACCCCGCGGCGGGCGCCCGCCTCGCGCAGCGCCCGCTCGAGCTCCTCCTCACCCGGGGGCGTGCCGACGACGCGGAAGCCATCCTCGGTGCGCAGCAGGCTCCACCCCCGCGCCTTCGGCTGCGGCCGGTAGACGAGGAAGTCGGCGACCGCATCGTCGGCGACCGCGGCCGGCGCCGGTGGCTCGGGCACGAGTGTGAACAGGTCGCGGCGGAACTCGTCGACGCCCTGGCCGGTGGCGCACGAGAGCCGCCTGACCGTGACGATCCGCGGGTCGTCGATCGTGAACCCGGGATCGGGCTCGAGGTCGATCTTGTTCAGGACGACGATCTGCGGCAGCGCATCCAGGCCGGCGCCGTAGGCCTCGAGCTCGGCGTCGATCGTCCGCCATTGCTCCTCGGCCGGGCTCGACGCGTCGATCACGTGGATGAGGGTGCGGGCGCGCTCCAGGTGGGCGAGGAATTCGTGCCCGAGACCGACACCGTCGCTCGCGCCTTCGATCAGGCCGGGAACGTCGGCGACGACGAGCTGGCGCCCGTCCGGCGCCTCGACCGTCCCGAGCACCGGCTGGAGTGTCGTGAACGGGTAGTCGGCCACCTTCGGCCGGGCATTCGAGATCCGCGCGAGCAGCGACGACTTGCCGGCATTCGGAAGCCCGACCAGCGCCGCGTCGGCAAGCAGCTTCAGGTGCAGCTCAACGTCGAGCTCGTCGCCGGGCAGGCCGACCTCGGCAAAGCGCGGCACCTGGCGCGTCGGGCCGACGAAGCGGGCATTGCCGCGCCCACCGCGACCGCCGTTGGCAAGCACGACCCGCGCATCCGAGTGGGCGAGGTCGGCGACCAGCTCATCGCCGTCGCGCACCTGTGTCCCGACCGGAACGTGGATCTCGACGTCCTCGCCGTCGGCGCCATGCTTGCGCGCACCCCGACCGTTGCCGCCCTTCTCGGCGGCGATGCGCTTCCGGCGCTGAAGCGCCGAGAGGTCGCGCAGCCCCGGATCGGCCACCAGCACCACGTCGCCGCCGTCGCCGCCGTCGCCGCCGTCGGGGCCGCCCTTCGGCACGTACTTCTCGCGCCTGAACGAGAGCCCGCCGTCGCCGCCGCGGCCGGCCTTGACGTGGAACTGTGCGCGATCGCTGAACACGCGACGAAGTGTTGCTGTTGCGGGACAGGCGAGCGGTCGCGGCGCCGTCAGGCGGGATCGACGACCGCCACCGAACGGTGGTCGCCGCTGCGACGGAACTCGGCCTTGCCGTCCCGGACGGCGAAGATCGTGTCGTCCTTGCCGACCTTCGTGCCCGGCCCGGGACGGAACCTCGTCCCGCGCTGACGCACGATGATCTGGCCCGCGCGGACGTCCTGCCCGGCGAAGATCTTGACGCCGAGGAACTGCGGGTTCGAGTCGCGCCCGTTCTTCGATGAGCCGAGGCCCTTCTTGTGCGCCATCAGCCGCCTTCCTTCGCGAGTGCCGATTCGAGCGCGGTGAGCGCACCCTTGCGCGCTGCGTTCGCCTGCTCGTATGCGAACGCCGCGGAGAGCTCGTCGTGGCTCCATTCCTTCGCGCCCTTGGTGACCTGCGCGACCGTCATCGCCTCGTAGCCGGCGGGCAGCGCCGTCGCGGTCCCGCGCGGGGATACGGCCTCGGCGGGCGCTGCGGCCTCGACCGGCGCAGCGGGCTCGACCTGCGCCGCCACGGGCGCAGCCTTCGGAGCGGCCTTGGCGGCCGCGCGCTTTGCCCCGCCCGCACCGATCGTGATCTCGACGCGAGAGGTCGCGGCCCGGAAGCCGTTGTGCCGCTTGTATCCGGTGCGCTTGCGGTACTTGCCGATCAGGATCTTCGGGCCGCGCTCATGCGCGACCACGGTTGCGGTCACCTTGGCGTCCCCGAGGAGCACGACGGGCTCGAAGCTCTTGCCCTCTTCCGCGCGCACGCGGTCGACGACGAGCGTCTCCCCGTCCCGGACGCGGTGCTGCTTGTTGCCGAGTTTGATGATCGCGTAGTCCATAAGCGTGGAAAACGCGGGCCTGAGGCGCCCGCGGCCCGTCAAGTGTAGCGACTCCCGTCCGCCGTCTCACCGAACGGCCCTCCACCACCGGTCAACCGGTGCCGGCGTAGTCTAGTCCCGCTCCCACTCGCTCATCGGCGTGTACTCCCAGTCGTCCGTCGTGACGTTTGCAGCATGCGGCTGACCCTCCGGCCGGGCCTCCGGCGGGGCCTCGGGCGCGGCGGCAGCCTCGACCTCGGCCGTCCCGACCGCTGCCGCGGCGGCCGCGGGCTTGCGACGCCGGTTCCGCCCGCCTCTCGAGCCCCGGCGCGCACCGCTGCGAGGAGTCGCCGGCTGTCCGCCGTCCCCTGCCTCGTCGCCGTTCTGGCCCAGATCGCGCTCGGGAACGTGGATCACCGGCGCCGGCGAACCCTGTTGATCTTCATCCGGCTCCGGGTCCCTCGCGGCCGCAGGCGCCTCGGCCGCCACCTCGCCGTCACCGTTCGCTGCGGCGGCCGCATCGGGCGCCACCGCAGGCTTGCGTTTCCGGTTGCGCCCGCCACGGGTGCCGCGCCGCGTGCGCTTCTTGGGGGCAGCGGCCGCCTCACCGTCGACGGCCGGATCGCCGTCGAGCTCCGCCTCGAGATCGAGAACCTCCTCCGCCCCCGGCTCGGCAGCCCCGGCCGGTCTTCTCGGCCTGCGAGGCTTCGCGGCAGGCGTCTCGGCCGTCTCGGTTGCGTCGCCGGCTTCCGGCTCCTTCTCGGCTGCGGGCTTGCGGGCCGTCGAGGCCTTCTTCGGAGCGGCCCGCTTCCGGGCCGTGGCCGTGCGCGCGCCCGGCGCCGGTGGCTCGGGGGCAGCCTCGATCGTCGCTTCGGGCTCGTCCTCCAGCTCCGCCTCGTCGGACGGCTCCGCAGACACCGCCTTGACGGCTCGCCGGGCGCGGGTGGGCTTCTCGGCCTCGGCCTCGGCGGTGATCGGCATGTCCGACGCCGAGGCGGACTCGACCAGGGTCGCGTAGGCGACGCCCTCCATGACGGCGGCGATGCGGACGGCGACCTTCTTGCCGACGAGCTTGGCGGCCTCGGCGACGACGACCTCGAACCCCTTCACCTTCCCGGCGCCGGCGCGCGGGTCGTGGAGGCCGACCTCGCCGAGCTTCAACTCGAGCTCCTGCCCGGCCTCGACCGGAGCCACCGGTGCGAGCTTCTCGACCGCGCCCTGCTCGAGCACTCGGAGGTGGTCGAGGTGGACGTCGTCGATCCCGACCAGGAAGAACCTTCGCTTCGTGATCTCCTCCAGCTCATGCAGCCGCGACCCGTCGGGCCCGACGAGCAGGGCTGCGATCCTCGCGTTCAGCTCGACCTTGAAGGCCTTGGCCCGCGAGCCCGGCGTGACGAGCGCCCGCAGCTTCCGCTCGATCTCGACCGCGGTCGTCCCCTCCGAGACGACGATGCCGTCCCCGTTGCAGGTCGGGCACTTGCGGGTCATCACCTCGCGCGGGCCGTCCGTGACGTTCTGCCGCGTCATCTCGACCAGGCCGAGCGGAGAGATCTCGACCACGTAGGTCTTCGTGCGGTCGCGCTCGAGCTCCTGACGCAGTGCGTCCTCGACCTGCTGGCGGTTCTTCGGATTCGCCATATCGATGAAGTCGATGACGATGATCCCGCCGACGTCGCGCAGCCGCAGCTGGCGAACGACCTCCTTGACGGCTTCGAGGTTGTTCTTCGTGATCGTGTCCTCGAGCCGTCCCGGCCCGTTGCGCTTCGAGCGCGAGCCGACGAAGCGCCCCGTGTTGACGTCGATCACGGTGAACGCCTCGGCGTAGTCGAAGATCAGGTAGCCACCCGAGGGCAGATTGACGCGCCGGTCGAGCGTCGAGCGAATCTCCTGCTCGACTCCGAACGCCTCGAGCAGCGGCTCACGCTCCTTGTAGCGGGTCACCCGGTCGACCATGTGCGGCGAGGTCTTCTTCAGGTAGCCGACGATCCGCTTGTACGTGCGGTCGTGGTCGACGAGCAGCCGCTCGAAGTCGCCGGTGAACAGGTCGCGCGTGACGCGGAGCGGCAGCTCCGCCTCCTGGTAGATCAGCGCCGGCGCCTGGGCCTTCTTCGCGCTCGCGTCGATCGTCCCCCAGAGGCGACAGAGGAACTCGAGGTCGCGGGCCACGTCCTCGGCAGAGGCGCCCTCGGCGGCGGTGCGGACGATCACGCCGCCGGTCGCAGGGGCGATCTCCTTGACAATCGCCTTGAGCCGGTTGCGCTCGTCGTCCTCCAGCCGGCGCGAAACGCCGAGACCGTCGCCGTGCGGGACGTAGACGACGAAGCGGCCGGGGAGCGAGATCTCGGTCGTCAGGCGCGCGCCCTTCGTCTTCATCGGGTCCTTGACGGCCTGGACGAGCACCGTCTGGCCGCGCTGGATCAGGTCCTGGATCTTGCGGGCGCCGCGACGCTCCTCGAGCTCGGGGCCGACGATCTCGTCGACGTAGAGGAAGCCGTTCTTCTCGAGCCCGATCTCGACGAACGCCGCCTCCATGCCGGGCAGGACGTTGTCGACGGTGCCGAGGTAGATGTTGCCGGCGATCGAGCGATGCTCGGGCCGTTCGAGATAGACCTCGGCGACGGTGTCGTCCTCGAACACGGCGACGCGCTTCTCGCCTGCGTCGACCGAGACGAGCAGCTCGCGCTTCGCCTTCGGTAGCGGCGCGCGGCGCGGCGCGGTCCGGCGCGGTGAGCGCGTGCGGGACTCCCGCGACTTGCGCTCAGCCGGCTTCTTCCCACCCTCGCCGCCGGCCTTCTCGGCGGCTGCGCGCGCGGGACGCTCGGCCGCTGAGCGGGACGGCCGCTCGGCGGCGGGCTCGGCAGCCGTCGCTGCGGCCGCGGCTCCGTCGGCGCCGGTCGCAGGCTTCTTCTTTCGGCCGCGTCCACCACGGCTGCCTCGACGGCGCTTGTTCGGTGGAGTCGATTGTCCATCGGCGGCCGGCGCGATCTCGGCCGGCACGACGACGGGGGTCAGCAGTTCAGGTTCGGCAGTCGGAACGGCGGCCGCTGACGGCGCCGGTTCCCCCTCCGCCTTCTGGCGTCGGAACCAGGGAAGTGGCAAAGAGAATCTCCTTCGGAATGGGTGCGCGCAGCCTCGCCTCGAGCGGGCGCGCGTCTCGGATTGATGGTGAAAGGCGTGGCATTGCCTGAACGTAGGGTAGCAGGGAGCCCGGCAGCGGTCTGCTCGTTGCTCCACGGGAGGATCGAGGACAGGTCTGGAATGCTGTATATCTCGAATCTTTTGAAGCTTGTGAGATAAGCTTTGCAGTGAGTGCCGCACAACTCGCGTCCCGTCCACGAAGCGAAGGCGAGCCTGTTCCGGGTGCTCGGCCATCCGACACGGGTGCGCATCCTCGAGCTCCTCGGAGAGGGCGAGCGCTCGGTCGGCGCACTCCAGGCCGAGCTCGAGCTCGACTCCGGCGGGACGTCGCAGCACCTGTCCGCGCTTCGCCGCGTCGGAGTCGTCCAGTCCCGGCGCGAGGGCACCAACGTCTACTACCGGGTCGAAGACGAGCGCGTCTTCGACCTGCTCTCCGCCGGCCGCGAGATCATCGTGCACCGGCTGGCCGAGCAGCAGTCGCTGCTCCGAGAGCTCGACGGCCCTTGACGGCGGCGACGCTGCTCCTTGGCGCCGGCGTGCTTGGGCTGGGCGGTGCGCTGTGCGTGATGCGCCGTACGTTTCCGGCCGGCCTCGTCCTGCAGGCGCTCGGGGCCCTGGCGCTGTCGGTCGCCGGCTTCTGGGGCCTCGGCGACGGCGGCACCGCCGGTGCGGCCTTCTCGAGCGGCTTCTCGCCCCGACTCGGCGCCGACGGCCTGAGCTGGTTCTTCCTCGGCACGCTCGGGCTCGTCGCCGCACCAGCGTTTCTCTTCTCGGCCCGGTACCTCGAGCCCGACCGGCGCGGGCAGGCAGTCGGCGCTCTCGGCGCCGCTTTCGTGCTGGCGCTCACGCTCGTCTTCTGCGCCCGCGACCCGATCACATTCCTGGCGGGCTGGGAGCTGATGACGCTGGTTCCCGCCGCGGTGATCCTGGTCGCGCGCTCGGCCGACCGCCGCTCGCGGCAGACGGTCTTCGTCTACCTGGCGATCACCCATCTCGGCGGCGCCGGAACGTGGATCGCAGTGCTCCTGCTCGCGCAGGCCGGCGCACTCGGCGGCGCGTCGACGATCGGCTCCGGCTCCGGGCTCCAGATCGCGATCGCGATCGCGGCTCTCGTCGGCATGGGGACGAAAGCCGGCCTCGTCCCGCTCCATGTGTGGCTCCCCCGCGCCCACCCGATGGCGCCCGCGCCCGTCTCGGCGCTGATGAGCGGCGTGATGATCAAGGCTGCGATCTACGCGCTCGTCCGTGTCCTGGTCGACTGGCTGGGCGTGCTGCCGCTGTGGTTCGGCGGGCTCGTCCTCGTCCTCGGAGCCGTCTCGGCGGTCGGAGGGGTGGTGTATGCGCTCTTCCAGCACGAGCTGAAACGACTGCTTGCGCTCCACTCGATCGAGAACATCGGCATCATCGTCCTCGGCATCGGCGCGTGCCTCGTCCTGCGTGCACGCGGCGCCGACACCTGGGCGGCGTTCGCGCTCGCAGCGGCGCTCCTCCACACGCTGAACCACGCCGTCTTCAAGGCGCTCCTCTTCCTCGGAGCGGGCGCCTTCGAGAAGACCGTCGGCGCGCTCGAGCTCGACCGGCTCGGCGGCCTGCTCCGCCGGATGCCGTGGACCGGCGGCGCGTTCCTCGTCGGTGCGATGGCGATCGCGGGCCTGCCGCCGCTGAACGGGTTTGCCTCCGAGTGGCTGACGCTGCAGGCCCTCCTCCACGTTCCTGCGTACGGGCACCTGAGCGACGGCGCAGCCGGGGCGGTCGCGCTCGGCGCGCTCGCGGCGACGGCCGGGCTGGCGGTGTTCTGCTTCGTCAAGGTCGTAGGTCTGACCCTGCTCGGCCCACCACGCACGAGACCCGCCGCTGCGGCGCAGGAGGTGCCGTGGCCGATGCGCGCTGCGCTGGCGTTCCTTGCCGGCGCCTGCCTCGTGCTCGGCGTTGCTCCAGGCGTGCTGTTCGGTTCGCTCGCGGGCCTTGCCCCGTGGCCCGTCGGCGTTCGTGCGCACGCCGGGCTGCATCTCCCGGGCACGGGCTCGTTGCCGACTCCGGGGATCGCGGTGGCCCTCATCGGCCTCGCCACGCTGCTCGTCGCTCTGCGCGGGAGGCGGAGCGCCGAGCCTGCCCCGACCTGGGCCTGCGGGCAGCTCGTCGAACCGCAGCTCGGCTGGACGAGCGCCGGCTTCAGCAAGCCGCTCCGCCTCGTGCTCGAGACGGTCCTCCGACCCGAGCGGGAGATTGCGGTGCGCGAGGCCGGCGGCGTGATCCAGGAGGTCTCCTACACCGGGCGGATGCCACATCTGATCGACGAGCACGTGTACGGGCCCGTTCACCGAGCCTCCCTGTTCGCGGCCCGGCACGCCCGGCGCTTTCAGAGCGGCAGCCTCGGCACCTACGTCGCCTACCTGATCGGTCTCGTCGTCCTGCTGCTCGTCGCCGCGAGGCTGGGCGTGATCGGATGACCGGCTCGACCACCGCCGCCGGAGTCGTGCAGGTCGCCGGGGGGCTCGCCCTCGCACCGCTCCTGCCCGGGCTCGTCCAGCACTGGAAGGCGCGTCTGCAGGGCCGACGCGGGCCGACGCCGCTGCAGCCGTTCCGGGAGCTCCGCCGGCTCTGGGGAAAGAGCGCCGTCGACGTGGAGGGCGCGACGGTCGTCTACCGGGTCGCTCCGGCGGCCGCGGCGGCGAGCGTCGCCGCGGCCGTCCTGCTCGTCCCGGTGAGCGTGGCGGCCCCGGGCCTCGGAGTCGGCCACGACGTGCTGCTCCTGGCCGGGCTCCTCGCGCTCTCCCGCTTCGCGCTTGCGGCCGCGGCGTGGGACGTCGGGAACGGGTTCTCCCTGATGGGCGCGAGCCGCGACCTGACGCTGACGGTCTTCGTCGAGATCGGCCTCGTGCTCGCCGTGACGGTGCCGGCGCTGATCGCCGGGACGACCGACCTGCGCGGGATGGTGGCCGCCACCGCCGGCACGCACGTCTGGTCGACGCCCGCGCTCGCGCTCGCGGCGATCGGCTTCGCCCCGATCGCGGTCGCCGAGACCGGTCGCCAGCCGATCGACAACCCCGACACCCATCTCGAGCTGACGATGATCCACGAAGGGCCGCTGCTCGAGTACGCAGGCCGCGACCTCGCCTACCTGCAGTGGGCCGCCGCGGTCAGGCACTGGCTCGTGCTCGTGCTCGGGGCCCAGGTGCTCCTGCCGCACCCGATCGGGGCCTGGTGGCAGCTCGTCTCGCTCCCGGCGGCGCTCCTCGTCCTCTGCGCGGGACTGGCGCTCCTGGAGACGCTCGTCGCCAAGATGCGCATCCTGCTCGTGCCGCGGCTCGTCGGCGTCGGCGGCGCGATCGCGTTCCTCGGCCTGCTCGCATGGCTCGCGGGCACGCCGTGACGGTCGCTCGCGACCTCGACCGTCTCGTCGTTGCAGACGGTGAAGGTCCGCCCGCTCCGAGGGACGGCCGCTGACCGCCTTCGCCCTCTGGATGCTGGTCGGGCTCGGCCTCGCGGTCGTCGTCGTACGCCAGCGCACCCTCGCGGTCGCCGCCGTCACCCTGCAGGCGCTCGTCCTGGTCGGGCTCGCACTCGACCAGGCAAACGGTGGAAGCGAGGTCGTCGCGGCCGCCGTGCTCGTGATCCGCGCGCTCGCTCTGGCCGGGCTGTTCGTGCTCCTCGCAGCGCGTACGCGCGAATCGACGCCGGTCCGGGCCGGCGCCGACCCGCTCGCGCGCGCGATCCTCGCGGTCGGGCTCGCGCTCATGCTGACCTGGCTGCTGCCGACGCTCGGCCTTGAGACCCGGTCAGCCGAACGCGCCGCACTGGCGCTGGTCGCCTTCGGTCTCGCGACCGCGGCGACGCGCAGGGCCACGATCCTCCAGGTCGTCGGCATCGTCCTGGCCGAGAACGGCCTTGCCCTGGCGGCGCTCGAGCTCCCGGGCGTTCACGCCCTGGTGATCGAGATCGGGGTCGCGGTCGACCTGACCCTGATCGGACTCGTGGCGGCCGCGTTCCACACCAGGATCTTCGCGGAGCTCGGAACCGCCGACACGGCCCTCCTCCGGAGCCTCCGTGACTAGCCGGGAGATCCTCGCCGTCGCGGTCGTCGCCGGGCCCGCAGTCGCGACGGGTCTCGTCGCGGTCGCACCCCGGCGGCTGGTCACCCGCGTCTCCCTGATCTGCGCCTTCCCGATCGCCGGGATCTCTCTCACGTTTGCGGTCGTGGCGTTGCAGGGCTCGAGCTCGCTCCGGCACGGGATCGCGATCGACGCGGGCGGCGGCCTGATCGTCGGAGTGGCGGCGGTGGTCGGGCTCGCGAGCGTGCTCGTGTCGCCGAGCTATCTGAGCACAGTCCGCGCATCGCTGGTCCGCCCGGAGCGCCGCGTGAAGACGTACTTCGTCCTGCTCTACTCGTTCTGGACCGTGCTGCTCGCAATCCCGCTGGCCGGCACCCTCGGCACGGCCTGGCTCCTCGTCGAGGCGTCGACGGCGCCGTCGGCGATGCTGGTGGGGTTCAGCGGCAAGGCCCGCGCGCTCGAGGCGGGCTGGAAGTACCTCGTCCTCACCTCGCTCGGCCTCGGCGTCGCCCTGCTCGGGGTGCTGATCCTCGCGAGCGGAGCCCGCGGCGGGCTCGGCGGGCTCTCCTGGCGCGCGCTCCCGGCCGACACCGTGGGAGCGCAGGCGGCACTTGCCGCCTACCTGCTCCTGCTCGCCGGCTTTGCCGCGAAGATCGGCTGGGCGCCGGTCCACAACTGGCTCCCCGACGCCCATTCCGAGGCGCCCGCCCCCGTCTCGGCGATGCTCTCGGCGGCGCTCCTGCCGGCGGTGCTGCTCGTTGCCTGGCGAGCGGAGCATGCGCTCGCGCCCGTCGTCGGCCGCGGCACCTCACGGGACGTCCTGATCGGGTTCGGTCTCGCCTCGCTCGCCTTTGCGGTCCCGTTCCTCTGGCGCTCGCTCGCCTGGAAGCGGCTGCTCGCCTACTCGAGCCTCGAGCACATGGGGGTGATCGCACTCGGAATCGGATTCGCGACACCGCTCGCCCTCGCCGGCGTCGCGATTCACATCGCGGCGCACGCCGTGGCGAAGGCGCTCGGGTTCTACGCCGCGACACCCCTCCTGGGCCACGAACCGCGTGCGGCCGCGCACGGCGTGACCGGGATCGGCCGGACCCAGCGCCGGCTCGGGACCGCGATGGGGCTCTCGCTCGGGACGCTCGCCGGTCTGCCACCCTCGCCGCTCTTCTTCAGCGAGCTGTTGATCCTGGCGGGCGGGTTCCAGGCGGGCCACAGCTGGGCCGCGGCAGCCGCAGCCCTGCTCCTCGCGCTCGGATTCATCGGCCTGATCCACTCGCTGCTCGAGACGGCTGCCGGCAAGGCCCACCGCCGCGACACCGGCGCCGTTCCCGGCCTCGGCGGCATCGCCATCCTGACGGGCGCCTCGGCAGCCCTGCTGGGGGCGCTCGCCGCGACGGCGTTCTGGCTCCCGGGCTCGGGCCTCGCCGACGCGCTCGTGAAGGGGCTCTCGTGACGGAGCCCGGCGTCCACACGAGGGCCGGCGCCTACCGCGAGCGAATTGCGGAGCGGCTCGCGACGGGCTCGCGCTTCGGCGGCCTCCACGCGACCGAGGAGGGCGCGGTGGTGCGGGCGCTGCTCGTCGACCCGCGGGGCGTCGCCTCACTCGAGTCCGTCGCCGTGACGGGGGGCGAGACCGCCTCGGTCGTCGATCTCGCTCCCGCGGCCGGCTGGGACGAACGGGAGGCGTTCGACCTCTACGGTGTCCGCTTCGCCGGGCACGAGCCTCTGCGACCCCTGGTCGACCACGATCTCGAGCTGTCGCGCTGGACGGTTCCGGTCCGGGGCCACGACCCGTACCAGGTCGCGGTCGGGCCGATCCACGCCGGCGTGATCGAGTCGGGCCACTTCCGCTTCCACGTCGTCGGCGACCGGATACTCCACGTCGACGCCAGGCTGTTCTACAAGCACCGCGGGCTCGAGCGTGCAGCCGAAGGAGCGACCCTCGAGGGTGGGCTCGCCTACGCGGCCCGTGCCTGCGCAGCATGCGCGACCGCGAACGCCGTGGCCTACGCGCAGGCCGGCGAGGAGGCGCTCGGGCTCGAGCCGAGCCGCGAGCTCGCCCGCGTCCGCACGATCCTGCTCGAGCTCGAGCGAACCTGGAGCCACCTGAACGACGTCGCGGCCGTCTGCGCCGGCGCCGGCCTCGCGGCCGGGAACACGCACTTCGCGGCGCTCACCGAGCGGGCCCGCCGGCTGAACGGCGCACTCACCGGACATCGCTTCCTGTTCGGCGCCGTTCGCCTGGGCGGCAGCGATCTGGTGCTCGCCGGCGACGCGGTCCGGGCTGCGCGCGAGGAGCTCTTGTCGATCCGGGGCCAGCTCGCCGACGGCTGGCGCGCCCTGCTGTTCAACTTCTCGTTCCAGGACCGGCTGAACGACGTCGGCTTCCTCGGCCCCGTTGAAGCCCGAAGGCTCGGAACGGCAGGCCCGGCAGCCCGTGCCTGCGGGCTCCCGGATGACGTGCGAGCCGCGTCGCCGCGGCTCGCCTACGAGGGATTCGAGGCGGTCGTCCCCGAACGGCCCACCGGAGACGTACGCGCCCGCCTGGAGCAGCGGGTGCTGGAGCTGGGCCAGTCGCTGGCTCTGCTCGACCGGCTGCTCGAGCGTCCGGTCGGTCCGGCCGGGACCGAGCCGGGCGGCGCCGGAGGGCCGATCGGCGTCGGCCTGGTCGAGAGCCCGCGGGGCGCCACGAGCTGCGTGGTCGAGCGGGCGGGTGACCGGGTCGCGCGGCTGCGGCTCCGCACGGGCTCGTACGCGAACTGGGCCTCGGTGGCGCAGGCGGCGGCCGACAACCTGCTGCCCGATTTTCCCCTGATCAACAAGAGCTTCGAGCTCTGCTACGCCTGCGCCGACCGCTGATGTTGACCCTCCTGCGCGATCTCCGCCGGCTCCGCAACGACATCGCCCTGCCGCCGCCCGGGCGCGGCCGTAGCCTCGCCGTCCGCCACGTCGACGCGGGCTCGTGCAACGGCTGCGAGCACGAGCTGACACTCACCGCGAGCCCCCACTACGACCTCGGCCGCTTCGGGCTCGGCATCGTGGCGTCGCCGCGCCATGCCGACGTGCTCCTCGTCACGGGCGCCGTCACCACGCGGATGCGCGAGCCCCTGCTGACCGCCTACCAGGCGATGCCCGAGCCGCGCCTGGTGGCAGCGCTCGGCAATTGCGCGCTCGGGATTGCCCTTCTCGGGACGGGTGAGAACCTCGCCGGCCCGCTCGAGAGCCTGATCCCGGTCGACATCCGGATTCCGGGCTGCCCGCCGACTCCGGGCGAGATCGCGAAGGCGCTGCTCGACCTGATCGACGGCCGCGTCGAGCCCTAGCTACTTTCCTCGGATAAACGTGGTCGGCAACTCGTCGCCGCTGCTCGGGGAAAGTAGCTGGGGTTTGGATTTGTCTCTTGAGAGGACCGCGACCCTGCATGGACACACGAGTTCCAAGATCAAAGCCAAAATCGAGCTACTTCCCCGCAGAGCGGTTTCGGGCCGCCGGCCGACTTTTTCCGGGGGAAGGAGCTAGCTAGGCGGCTTCGATCGCGGGCGTGAGCCGGGCCCTTCGCGCGCGCACCCCGCGAAGCCGCTGCTGCAGGCGGGCCCACGCCCACGGCTCGATCTCGGCGTAGCCTCCGCCGCGCTGGTTCTTGGTCGCGTCGGCGTACTCGAACCAGGCGTCGGCCTCTTCGATCATCAGCAGCTCGTGCAGTTCGCGGTCCGAGGTCAGAGCCATCCCGATCCCTCCTTGCGATTGGGAGAGAGAGTAGGACCCCGGTCGGACGGAGACGCCGCGGGCTCGTCGGCGACCCGCCCGGTCAACCGAACAGCCCGGCCGGCTTGGAGCTCAGCGGAAGCGGCTCCGGGCTGCCTCGCCGATCGCCTTCGTCCCGCCGTAGGCGATGCCGCCCTTCAGCGCCCACCCGGCCACGGGCACCAGGTCGAGCAGCTCACGTGCCACCGAACGGAAGCCAAATCCGGCGCCGACGACCGCGAGCGCCTCGGGCAGGCGGGCGGCGTCGATCTCCTGTCCATGGGCGAGTGCGATCCGCAGCACCAGGCCCAGCTGGTTGAGCGTCAGGATCGGGAGGTCGACGCCCGGGACGAACACCGCAGCCCCGATCAGCCCGTTTCGCAGCGCGGCCGACCGGATCAGCTCGTCGACGACCGGGCCGCGGAGGACGGGGAGGCGGGCGGCGAGGCCGACACCGCCCGACCCGAGCAGGCGTGCGAGAACGCGGGCGATCGCATCCACGGGCAGCCCCTCGCCGGGCACGACGCGGACGAGGTCGGTGTCGAGGACGTAGGGCAGGGGCTCTCCGTCGGTCACGCCGACGATCGGCACGCCCGCTCGGGAGAAGGCACGAAGCGCGTCGTCGCCGGGCGGCCCGATCCAGACGAGCGCAGCGGCCCGGCGCGGGGCGCCGTGCTCGGCGACGGCGGCCGCCTCGCCGCCGGCGCGGAGCTCCTTTGCGAGCAGCGGCACCAGCTCGCCGGCGCCTCCGACCGAGATCGGGCGGTCACCGCCGGCGCTGTCCCGCACCTCACGGGCGACCTCGAGCAGCTTGAGCGGCGCGATCCCGCGCACGGAGGCCCTCATCGGCTGCGGCGGCCGCCGCGCGCGTGGATCGCCTGCAGGATCCCGATCCCGAGCAGGTTGCTGATCATCGACGAGCCGCCGACCGAGACGAACGGGAGCGGAATGCCGGTGATCGGCGCGATGCCGATCGTCATGCCCACGTTGACAAAGACCTGGAAGAGGAAGGCGAAGACGATCCCGGCCGCGACGATCGCGCCAAACACGTCTCGCGCGGTCGTCACGATCTTGAGGCCGCGCCAGACGACGAGCAGGTAGAGCAGGAGCAGGATCGAGGCCCCGAAGAAGCCACGCTGCTCGGCCAGCGAGGCGAAGGCGAAGTCCGTCGCGTGGGCGGGCAGGTAGTCGAGCAGCGTCTGGGTCGCGCCGGCGATCCCGCGGCCCCTGAGCCCGCCGCCGCCGACGGCGATCTTCGACTGGGTCAGGTTGTACGAGGTCGAGTTCGTCGGATCGGTGGAGGGGTGCGTGAACCCGGTGAGCCGGGCGGCCTGGTAGGGCTTGAGGACGTTGACGCCGGCAGCCGGCAGCCACCAGAGCACCGAGAGGACGGCGACCAGGGCGATCCCGCCGATCAGCACGAGGTGCGTCCAGCGGACCCCCGAGACGAAGAGCACGGCCGCCAGGACGGCGATGTAGACCAGCGCGGTGCCGGCGTCCGGCTGGAGAAACACGAGCAGGACGGGCCCCGCAGCGAGCGCGATCGTCCGGAGCGGCACGCCCACGGAGTCCACCTGCTTCGCCCGGCCGGCAACGAACGCCGCCAGGCAGAGCGCGAGCAGGACCTTGCCGAACTCGGACGGCTGGAAGGTGAAGAAGCCGATATCGATCCATCGCTTCGACCCGCGCGTCGCCGCGCCGAACACGAGCACGCCGGCCATCACGCCGCAGAGGCCGATGTAGATCGTCCGGCCGAAGCTCCGGTAGAAGCGAGGGTCGATCAGGGCGGTGATGGCGAGCAGGACGAGGCCGACGCCGGCGTAGAGCGCCTGCCGGCTTGCTGCGCTGCCGCCCGGGTCGTGGCGGGTGATCCCGTCGATCGCCCAGACCCCGTAGCCGACGCACCCGAGGGTCGCCCCGAGCAGCAGCCAGTCGAGGCGGCGCGCCAGGCCGATCAGCCCGAGCGATTCCTCGCGTGGCCTGGTGCGAAGGCCGCGTGCGCGTGGGTCGACTGCTTCGATCGTCATCGCGTCATCAGTCGGAGATGTGAGCGGTCGTGGTGCCGTGCTTGTGGAAGTACGCCTCGAACACCTGCAGCGCCGCAGGTGCGGCCGCGGTGCCGCCGTGGCCGCCGTTCTCGATCACGGCGCAGACGACGATCGAGGGTGAGTCGTAGGGCCCGTATCCGCACCACCACGACTGGTTCAGCTTCAACGGGTTCGGGTAGCCCGGCACGTTGACGAGCTTCTCGGCGGTGCCGGTCTTGCCGGCGATCGCGACGGGGAACTGGCCGAAGACGCCGTAGGAGGTGCCGAGCGTCGAATGCGTCCCGGCGTAGAGCCCCTCCTGGACTGCGAGCAGCGCGGCCGGGTCGACCCCGCTCGGCGTTGCCTGCTGGGTGGCGAGCTCGCGCAGCACCTGGGCCTGGCCGGACTCGGTCGCGGGTTGCTCGACGTCCTGCGCGAGGTGCGGCGTCACCATCTGGCCGCCGTTGGCGATCATCGCGTAGAACCGCGTCATCTGCAGCGGGGTCACCTCGAGGTCGCCCTGGCCGATCGCGAGCTGGATCTCGTAGCCGGGCTTCCAGATCCGGTCGATGTACCCCTTGCACGGCGGGCCGCCGAAGTGCCGGCAGCGCCAGTCGGGTGTCGGCACCAGGCCGGGCTGCTCCGGGCCGATGTCGATCCCGGTGGCGGCGCCGAAGCCGAACCTCGAGGCCCAGAGTTGCAGCGTCGGGCCGCGGCTGGCCGAGAGGCTGTAGAACTCGGCGCCGACACGGTAGAAGTAGGTGTCGCACGACTCGGCGATCGCCTGCGGCAGCTCCATCGGCTGGTTTACGTAGGGATCCCAGTTGTTGAACACCTGCTGGAAGTACGTGAAGCTCGGGGTGCAGGGGATCGATTCGGTCGGTGAGAGGATCCCTTCCTCCATGGCTGCAAGTGCGGTCACCGGTTTCCACACCGAGCCCGGTGGGTAGAAGACGTCGATCGCGCGGTTAAGGCCGGGGAAGTTCTTCTGCGCGGCGACCTTCCCGTCCTGGAGCGGAGCGAGCTTCGCCGGGTCGCGGCTCACGTACACCGACGGCTTGTAGGTCGGGTTGGATGCGAGCGCGAGCACCGCCCCGCTGCGGGGGTCGAGCGCGACGATCGCCCCTCCGTTCGCGTACGCCTCGCCCTGGCTGCGGGCAAGCGAGATCGCCGAGTGCAGGGCCCGTTCTGCCGCCCGTTGCAGGCCGATGTCGATCGTCAGCTTGAGGGTGTTGCCGGGCTGCGGGAGCACTCTCGTCTGGATCGCGCTGGTCGGCCGTCCGAGCGAGTCGACGGTGAGCTGCGCGGTGCCGTCGCGGCCACGGAGGTAGCGGTCGTAGGTCTGCTCGATCCCGGCCTGCCCCATCACGTCCTGCGGCCGATAGCCGGCGTGCTTCGCGGCCTTCAGCTCGGAGGGGCTGATCGGCCCGACGTATCCGAGCGCCTGCGCGGCGAGCGACTGGTACGGATAGCTGCGCAGGTAGCTGTCGGCGAGCTGGACACCCGGGAATTCGAGCTGATGCTCCTCGATGTAGGAGATCTGGTCGGGGTGGATCCCGCGGCGGAGGACGACCGGCGTCAGCGGGTCATTGGCGTAGGGGTGCATCTCGGCGAGGATCTTCTGGACGGGCATCGCGGCGACCGCGGAGAGGGCGCGGAGCTCCTTCCGTTCCGCAGGCCAGGTCTTGGGCAGGTCGGCGGGCCAGATCTCGAGGCTCGTGCCGAGCACGTTCTTGACGAGGAGGTGCCCGTTCCGGTCGACGATCGTGCCGCGCGGAGCGTCGATCTGGATGTTGCGCACGCGGTTGTGGTTGGCCTCGGTCCGGTACTTGTCGCCGGAGAGCACCTGGAGGGCCCAGAGTCGCAGGAAGAGGACGGCGAAGACCGCGAGCGCGACGAAGCCGAGGATCGCGACGCGAAGCGCGAGCTGGGGGGTCAGCCGGTAGGGCTCTTCGACCCGCGGGTCGCCCGGCAGGAAGCGGCGTGACCTCGGGTCTCTAGCCAAGCAGCCGCACCTCGCGGACCCGGTCGAACGGGTCGACCGGTGGGAAGAGGCGCCTGGCGAAGCCGTAGACGGGCCAGGTGAGCAGCAGGTTGAGGAGCACCGTCGCCGGCAGCCCGGAGAGGACGGCGCCTGCCGGGGCGGACTGGCCGAGGACGAAGCGGAGCGCGAGGAGGCCGAAGACGTACATGACCGTGATCACGCCGACCGAGGTGTAGGGCGCGTGGAAGCGATCCCGCGCCGTCGTCTCGCCGTAGCGCCCGGTCCAGAAGCCGCCGATCGTGAGCAGCAGCGACGTGAAGCCGAGCGCCTGGAGGTTGGCGGTGTCGATCAGCAGGCCTGCGCAGAACCCGGCTGCGGCGCCGAAGATCGAGCCGCGCAGGAGCGCGATCGCGATCAGCAGCACGAGCACGAGGTCGGGCGTCCCGCCGAGGGGCGAGTAGGCGGCGAGCACGGAGACCTGGACGAGGACCGCGACGAACAGCAGCACGGCCGCCTTGAGCGTGTCGAGCGTCACTTGCCGGCCCGCTGCTTCGGGATCAGCACGAGCACCGACTCGAGCGAGGAGAGGTCGACGAAGGGCTGCACCTGGATGTTCTTGAAGATGGCCGTGTCGGTCTGCCCGACGCTCGAGACCGTCCCGATCGGGATGTTCCTCGGGAAGAGCGAGGGGTATTTGCCTCCCGAAGGCGATCCGGCGGTGATGATCGCGTCGCCGTACTCGACCTTCTTGTCCTTGCCGATGCGATCGAGGACGAGCGCGGTGCCGCCGGTGCCGTGATCGAGAACCCCGACCGCGGCGAGGTTCGTCTCGTCGACCGCTCGGACGGCGCTGCCCGGATCGGTGATCAGCGTCACCCGCGCCTCGTTCGCGAAGACCTTCGTGACGGTGCCGACGAGGCCCTGGTCGGTCACGACGACGTCCTCGACGACGATCCCGTCCCGCGCCCCGGCGGAGATGGTGACACTCTGGTTGACGGCGGACGGGCTGGTGAGCACCTGCGCGCCCACCTCGGTGTAGTCCTTGGGGAAGCTCGGGGAGCGGACGTAGCGCAGCAGCTTGTGCAGCAGCGCGTTTTCCTGGCCGGCACCGGTGAGCGCGGCGTTGCGCCGCTGCAGCTTCGCGATCTCCTGCCGGTACCGCTGGTTCTGCGCCTTCGCGTGGAAGAGCCCGTGTGTCCAGCGGGAAGCGTCCCGGAAGGGCCGGGCTACCCGGTTGGCCCCGATCTCGAACGGGCGCAGCACGGAGGCCGCGAAGCCCTCGACCGGGTCGAGCGTGCTCGACCGGAACGAGACGGTCAGCAGGACCAGCGAGACGAGCACCAAGCCCACCACGACGAACCGGCGCTTGAGCGGGCTCGAGCGGTTCGGGGAGTGGCCGGATGCGGCGGCGCGCTGGACGGAAGATCCCAGGGCCGCAACACGAACATTCCGGTTGCGAGGCACGAGCCGAAGAAGTGTAGCGGCGAACCGCCCGGGTAGACCCGTTCTTTCAGGTTAGGCCCGCGAGAACGACCGCACCGCACCCCCGGAACCCCGCACCGCACCCCCGGACGCGAGACCGACGCGGGCGGAAATCGAAGATTTCCATGCCTGCGCTTAGCAGCGCCGCGAGCGCGGGCTCAGCCCGTGCTCGCAACCAAAGGCTCTCTGAAACACAGGCGGGCGGAAATTCTAGGATTTCCTTGCCTGCGTTTAATAGTACCGACCGCGCCCGTTGCGGGAGCGGGAGCGGGCGCGAGCGCGGGCGCTGTTCCGCATCGCCTCGAACTCCTCGAGGCTGCGGCCCGACCCGATCGCGACGCAGGTGAGCGGCGACTCCGCGACATGCGTCGGCATGTGCGTCTCCTGGCGAAGCCGCTGGTCGAGCCCTTGCAGGAGCGCTCCGCCGCCGGCGAGCACGATTCCGCGGTCCATGATGTCGGCGGCGAGCTCGGGCGGCGTCTTGTCGAGGGTCGACTTGATCGCGTCGATGATCTGCGCGATCGGCTCTTCGAGGGCGTGCCTGACCTCCTCGCTGGAGAGGATGACGGTCTTCGGCAGGCCGGTGAGCATGTCGCGGCCGCGGACCTCCGCCTGTACCTCTTCCTTGAGGGGGTGCGCGGAGCCGACTTCGAGCTTGATCTCCTCGGCCGTCTGCTGCCCGATCAGCAGCTTGTACTCCCGTTTGATGTGGTTGATGATCGCCTCGTCCATCTCGTCGCCGCCGACGCGGAGCGACTGCGAGACGACGATCCCGCCGAGCGAGATCACGGCGACCTCGGTGGTGCCGCCGCCGATGTCGACGATCATGTTGCCGGTCGGCTCGGCGACGGGCAGCCCCGCCCCGATCGCCGCCGCCATCGGCTCCTCGATCAGGTACGCCTGCCGGGCGCCGGCCGAGAGCGTCGCCTCCTCGACGGCGCGCTTCTCGACCCCGGTGACACCGGACGGGACGCAGACGACGACGCGCGGGTGCGCGAAGCGGTGCTGGTGCACCTTCTGGATGAAGTGGCGCAGCATCTGCTCGGTCACGTCGAAGTCGGCGATTACGCCGTCCTTGAGCGGGCGGATCGCGCTGATCGACCCGGGTGTCCGCCCGAGCATCCGTTTGGCCTCGAGCCCGACGGCGTGCACGTCCCCGGTGGTCTGGTCGATCGCGACGACCGAGGGCTCGCTGAGCACGATGCCGCGACCGCGGACGTATACCAGCGTGTTGGCGGTGCCGAGATCGACGGCCATGTCCCTGCCGCCAAACCCCGTGAGGTAGTTGAAGATGCCCATGTCGAGCCGCGCCCACTCTACCGGCGTATCTGCCGTTTAGCCGAAGCCGTAGGCCCCGGGGAAGCGCGATGCGAGCAGGCGGACGAGCAACGTCCCCGGTAGACCGACGACGTTGAGATAGTCGCCCTCGATCCTTTCGACGAGGCAGGCTCCGAGCCCCTGGATCGCGTAGGCCCCGGCGCGGCCTTCCCACTCGCCGCTTTCGAGGTAGCGGGCGACGTCCCGCGGGGCGAGCCGGCGGAAGCTGACGCGCGTGGTCTCGCTATGAAGCTCCTCCCATGTGCCTGTCCGGAGGCAGAGGCCGGAGACCACCTCGTGCGTGGTGCCGGAGAGCGTCTCGAGCATGCGCGCGGCATCGTCTGCGTCGCCCGGCTTTCCGATCAGCTCTCCGCGGCAGGAGACGATCGTGTCGACGCCGAGGACGGGGCGGTCGCCGCATTCGATCGAGCGTGCCTTGCCTGCCGCGTGCTGGATCGGGTCTCCTCCGGGCTCCTCCTCGAATGCCGGCGCGAGGACGTCGAAGGGAATCCGGAGCTGGGTCAGGATGGCGCTGCGCTGCGGCGAGGTCGAGGCGAGGACGAGCGGCGCCGCGGCGGCGGTCATGGCTTGCTGACCACCCAGATCTGCTCCATCGGAAATCTGCGCGCCAGGGCGGTCTCCTCGGGCGTTCGGTAGGTCGACCGCGCGCCCTCGGGCGGGCGCACCTCGACGAGGCGCTCGATCGCGAGCCCGTTGGCCCGGAACAGGGCGATCCACTCCCCGTGCGGAAGCACGAATTCGACCATGCCGTCCTCGTCTTCGCGGCGGTGAAGGCCGAACCAGTCCTGCTGAAGCTCGGTGGTCCAGGTGTCGGCGGCCTCGTCGAGCGCCACCCACGTGAGCGGCGTCGCCCCCGAGAAGGCAAACAGCCCGCCCTGCCGGAGCAGCCGTGCCACCTCCGGCACGACGGCGTAGGGGTCGGCGAAGCTCGTCGCGCCCCAGTCGCAGAAGACGATGTCGAAGCTCGCGTCCGGGAGGGGAACCGCCTCGGCCGGGGCCTCGACGAGCGGGAACTCGAGTCCCTGGCGCCGCAATGCCTCCCGGGCCCGTTCGAGGCGTTTCGGGGAGACGTCGAGCCCGACGGGCCGCGCGCCGAGCCGTGCGAGAGCACGCGACCATTCCGCTTCGCCGCAGCCGAGCTCCAGCACGTCCTTGCCGGCGACGTCGCCGAGGATAGCGAGCTCGGCTTCCGGGATCTGCCAGACGCCCCAGGCGAGGCCGCACTCGATGAACGCGGCGTTCCGCTCGTGGTAGTCGTCGGCCGTCCGGTCCCAGGCGTCGCGGTTCCGCGCGGCGTCCCGGTTAGACGAGCCCATCGGGGAACCAGAGCCCGATCTCGCGCTCGGCAGACTCCGGGGAGTCGGAGCCGTGGACGAGGTTGTTCGGCATCGCGAGCCCGTAGGAGCCGCGAAGCGATCCCGGGTCGGCCTCGGCCGGGTTCGTCGCTCCGATCGTCTTCCGCGCGGTGGCGATCGCACCGTCGCCTTCCAGGACGAACGCGAGAGTCGGCCCGGAGGTGATGAAGTCGACGAGCTCGCCGAAGAAGGGCTTTTCGCGGTGCTCGTCGTAGTGCGTCTCGCCGAGCTCGCGGGAGGCGACGAGCAGACGGGCGGCCCTGAGCTTCATCCCGCGGCGCTCGAAGCGCACGACGATCTCGCCGGCGAGGTTGCGCTCGACGGCGTCCGGCTTGGCGAGGATGAGGGTGCGCTCGATGGCCATCGCGGGCGCGGAGCTTATCGTGTCGGAGCTCTCAGCCGCGGCTGCGGGTGCGACGCGGTGCGCGCGGTGCGTGCGCCAGCGCGACGGGCGTGTCGACCGGCACGGGTGTCTCGCAGTACGGGCAGACCTGCCAGGACGGCTCGAGCGGACGGTTGCACGTGGCGCAGGCGGCGCGGAGCCTCGTGGTGCAGACCGGGCAGACGAGGAACTCGGCCTCGATCTCGCACCCGCAGACGGAGCAGTTGAGATCGTGGCCGCCGAGCCGGCTCTCGATCGCCTTGATCTCGAGCTCCCGCTCGCGGACGTCCTCGAGGTACTCGGGGGGCCGGAAGAGCATGTAGACGAGGGGCCCGAGGAACGGCGGCACCGCACCGACCAGCGTGGCGATGGAGACGAGCCACGTGTCCTCGATGCGGCGCCAGGCGTCCTTCCTGACCCAGTAGACGGTTGCGAGCCAGAGCAGGACGACGAAGGCAACCACGGCGACTCGCACGGCCGCCCATGCCCCCGAGTGGAGGAAGCTGTGAATCCCGCCGAAGACGCTCGCGCTCACAGCAGCATCCTCCCTAGTATCCACCCGGCCGCAAATGCGAGCCCGACGTAGGACGCGAGCAGCAGGACGGCGAAAATGAAGACGCTGAGGCGGTCACGAGCCCGAGAAATCGTACGGGTTCTAGGCATCACGCGTTAGCTCCGACAGCAAGTAGAGCGATCCTGTCACAAGCACGGCACCGTCCGGCCCCGCAATCGTGCGTGCCCGGGCGGCTGCGGCGGCGGGGACGGGCTCCGTTTCGACACGGGCGAAATACCGTGCGGCCAGACGGGCGAGCTCCTCGGCGGGCAGCGCGCGTGCGTTTGCCGACCGCGTCGCGATCAGCGTGTCGCCGAGAACGGCGAGTGCTTCGAGCATCGGCTCCGCCTGCTTGTCCGCGAGGATGGAAGCCACGATCGTGTACCGGCGGGCGGGCAGCCGCGGGAGCAGATAGCCGATGCCGGCGAGATTGTGGGCTCCGTCCCAGATCTCGAGCGGCCGCTCCCGGCGGCGCTCGAGCCGGCCCGGGACTTGCAGCGCGTCCGCCGCGTGGGGATCGACCGGCCTGCCCAGGAGGCCCTCGACGGCGGCGAGGGCCAGCGCCAGGTTCGAGTCGTCTGCCTGCTCGACCCGGCCGGCGCCCGCCGTGCGGGCGAGGTCATCCCAGCCGGGCTCGCCGAGCACGACGAGCGCGCCCCGGGAGACGACGGCGAGCTTCTCGGCCGCGATTGCCTCACGCGTGTCGCCGAGCACGTCGGTGTGTTCGAGCGCGACGTTGGTGAGCACGACGACATCCGCCTCGAGCACGTTGGTCGCGTCGTGGCGTCCGCCGAGCCCAGCCTCGACCACCGCCACGTCCACGTGGCTCGCCGCGAACTCGGCCAGCGCGGCCGCCGTGAGCACCTCGAACTGGGTCGCCCCCGCGGCATGCGGGCGCACCCGTGCGAGCGCACGCTCGAGCTCGGCGTGCTCACCGTCGATCTGGATTCGCTCCGACCAGCCGAGCACGTGCGGCGAGATGTACGCGCCGGCCCGAAGCCCCGACGACCGGAGCAACGCGGCGGCGGCCAGCGTCGTCGAGGTCTTCCCGTTGGTGCCGACGACGTGGATCGCGGGGAACCGGCGCTGCGGGTCGCCGAGATCGGCCAGCAGCGCCCTCATCCGCTCCAGCCCGAAGTGCTCGGGCCAGGGCGAGAGGCCCTCCACCCACGAGAGGTGTGCGGCGGGCTCGTCTCCGGTGCCGGCCAACGACGCGGGACCCTGCCGCTACTCGCCGAGCGCGTCGAGCTCGCGCCGGTAGCGCTCGAGCTTCTCGCGCTCGGCCTCGACGACCTCGGGCGGGGCGTTCTGGACGAACCGTTCGTTGGCGAGCATCCCCTCGCTCCGGGCGATCTCCTTCCGGAGCCGGTCGCGCTCGGCGTCGACGGTCACCGTTGGCGCCGCGCGGCGCTCCGGTCTGACGACCGCGTCGAAGATCCGCTTCTCCTCGGGATCCTCGAGCGCGACGAGGGCGCCGCTGCGGCGGAAGGTCGCGGCGGCCTCCTGGACGCGCGTCATCGCGACCGACGTGGAGGCATCCCCCGGCGAGGCGTCGGGCCAGGGGCCGAGGATCAGCCGCGTGTCGTGGAACTGGGCCCAGATCTCCTCGGTCACGTGCGGCAGGACCGGATGGAGCAGCGCGAGCAGCCGCTCGAGAGCGGCAAGCGCCGTCGAGACGGCGCGCGTGTCGTTCCCATAGAGCCTCGGCTTGATCGCCTCGGCGTACCAGTCGCAGAAGTCGTCGAAGGTCAGGTGGTAGAGCGAGTCGACGGCGTGGGCGAAGTCGAATTGCGGCAGGAGCTCCTCGATCTCGGCACGGGTCTCGTCGATCCGGCCGGCGATCCACGTCTCCTCGAGCGCATCCGGGCGCAACTCGGGAGCGATCCCGGCCGCGTTCTGGAGGATCAGGCGGGCGACGTTCCAGAGCTTGTTGGCGAGCTTGCCTCCTTCCTCGATCGCACCCCAGCTGAAGCGGACGTCCTGCGTCGAGGAGATCTTCAGGAGGCCGTACCGGGTCGCGTCGGCCCCGTGCTTCCCGACCGCCTCGAGCGGGTCGATGCCGGTGCCGAGGCTCTTCGACATCCGCCGTCCGTCGACGGCGAGGACGGTCGAGTTGATGATCACGTCGGTGAAGGGGATGTCGCCCAGGAGGAAGAGCCCGGAGAAGATCATCCGGTTCTCCCAGAGGCGGATGATCTCGCGGGCGGTCACGTTGACGTCGCCGGGGTAGTAGCGGTCGAGCTCGGGCGTCTCACCCGGCCAGCCGAGCGTCGCGAAGGGCCAGAGGGCGGACGAAAACCACGTGTCGAGGACGTCCGTCTCCCGTTCGAGCTCGCCCGAGGCGCACTCCCCGCAGGTGTCGGGCGGCGGCCAGGTGCACGTCTGGTGGCCGTCGGGGCAGGTCCAGATCGGGATCTGGTGCCCCCACCAGAGCTGGCGCGAGACACACCAGTCGGGCGCCTGCTCGAGCGACTCGATCGCGAAGCGGTGCTGGCTCTCGGGGTGGTAGCGGACACGCCGGGCCTCGAGGGCCTCGATCGCCGGTGCGGCGAGCTCGTCCATCCGGCACCACCACTGGGGCGAGACGAGCGGCTCGATGCGGGAGTGGCAGCGCTCGCAGGTGGCGACCGAGTGGTGGATGCTCTCCCGTTTCTCGAGCCGGCCATGCTCCCTCAGCCAGTCGACGACGCGCCGGTCGGCCTCCTCCTGGTCGAGCCCCTCGAAGCCCTCGGCGGTCATGCGCCCGTCCGGCCCGATCACGGTGAGCGTCTCGAGGCCGTGGTCGCGCCCGATCTCGAAGTCCTTCGGGTCGTGGCCGGGGGTGATCTTGAGCGCACCGGAGCCGAAGTCGGGCTCGACGCGCTCGTCCGCGATCACGGGGACGCGGCGCCCGACGACCGGGACGATCACCTCTCTTCCGATCGCAGCCCGGTAGCGCGGGTCGTCGGGATGGACGGCGACCGCGACGTCGGCGAGGATCGTCGCCGGCCGGACGGTCGCGATCGTGATCGACTCGGACCCGTCCGGGCCGGGGCCGTCGGCGAAGGGGTAGCGCGCGTAGGTCAGGGCATCGTCCATCTCGACGTGCTCGACCTCGAGATCGGAGATGGCGGTCTGGTGGTACGGGCACCAGTTGACGATCCGGTTCGCCCGGTAGATCCAGCCGGCGTCCCAGAGCCGCACGAACGACGTCATCACGGCCTCGACGTAGCCGTCGTCCATCGTGAACCGCTCGCGGGCGTAGTCCAGCGAGCACCCGAGCTGCCGGAACTGGCCCATGATCGTTCGGCCCGTGCTCTCGAGCCAGGCCCAGGTCCGCTCCAGGAACGCCTCGCGGCCGACCTCCCTGCGCGACGTTCCTTCGGCGAGCAGCTGCTTCTCGACCACGTTCTGGGTGGAGATGCCGGCGTGGTCGTAGCCCGGCTGCCAGAGCGTGTCGAAGCCGCGCATCCGGTGCCAGCGGATCAGGCAGTCCTGCATCGAGCCGTTCAGGGCGTGACCCATGTGGAGCTCGCCGGTGACGTTCGGCGGCGGCACGCAGATCACGAACGTCTCCTCGCGGCGCGCTCCTGCGCCGGCCCGGTAGAGGCCCTCGGCCTCCCAGATCTCCTGCCAGCGCCGCTCGACGCCGTGGGGGTCGTACCGTGTGTCCATGATCGGAGGGCCAGCCTAGCGAGGCAGCCAATCGGGCCTGAGGAGTGTCGCCGGCGGCGCTGGGGACAACTTGTCCCAAAGTTGTTGCAAACGGACGGCATGTGCATGGGTACACATGCACCCGTGAGCGTTCGGCTCCACGTCCTCGTCACGGAACGGCAGCATCAATGCCTCGTCGCCGAGGCGAATCGAACCGGTCTCCCGGTGGCGGAGCTCACCCGGCGGGCGATCGATCGTGTCTACCGGCCGGAGGTGCGCCCGCGCACGGGCGGCTTCGAGCTGAGTGTCGGCCTGTGGCGCAGGGCTGACGCAGCCGTTGCCGGGAGGCGGCCCGGGATCCGGCTCGTGGACTGAGGCGAGGCTACGCCGACTCTTCCGCGAGCACGTCGGAGCCTTCGGTGTCGGCTCCGGCGGAGGTGACGAGCGTCGGCTTGAGCGCCTTCTCGATCGTCTCCTTGGTGATCACGCACTTCGTGACGTCCTTCCGCGACGGCAGCTCGAACATCACGTCGAGCAGTGCGTTTTCGATGATCGAGCGCAGGCCGCGTGCGCCGGTCTCACGAAGGAGCGCCTTGTCGGCGACCGACCAGAGCGCGTCGTCGGTGAAGTGGAGATCGATGTGGTCGTAGTTGAAGAAGCGCTGGTACTGCTTGACGAGCGCGTTCTTCGGCTCGGTCAGGATCTGGACGAGATCCTCCCGCTTCAGCTGGTGCACGGCCGAGAGGACGGGGAGACGGCCGATGAACTCCGGGATCAGGCCGAAATTGAGCAGATCCTCGGGCATCACCTCGGCGAGCAACTCGGCGCTCTCGGAGTCGCGTTTGGACGAGATGTCGCGGCCGAACCCGATCGCGTTCTTCCCGACGCGCTTGGCGATGATCTTGTCGAGGCCGGCGAACGCGCCACCGCAGATGAACAGCACGTTGGTGGTGTCGATCGAGAGGAACTCCTGGTGCGGATGCTTGCGCCCGCCCTGCGGCGGCACCGAGGCCACCGTTCCCTCGAGGATCTTCAGCAGCGCCTGCTGGACACCCTCGCCGGAGACGTCGCGCGTGATCGAAGGGTTGTCGGCCTTGCGGGCGATCTTGTCGACCTCGTCGATGTAGATGATCCCCGTCTCGGCCTTCTTGATGTCGAAGTCGGCCGCCTGGATCAGCTTCAGGAGGATGTTCTCGACGTCCTCGCCAACGTACCCGGCCTCGGTCAGCGCGGTTGCGTCCGCGATCGCGAAGGGCACGTTGAGGATCCGCGCGAGCGTCTGGGCGAGGTGTGTCTTCCCGCAGCCGGTCGGGCCCAGCAGGAGGATGTTCGACTTCTGCAGCTCGACGTCACCCTCGTCGGTGCCCATCTGGACGCGCTTGTAATGGTTGTAGACCGCGACGGCGAGCGTGCGCTTCGCCTCTTCCTGCGAGACCACGTACTCGTTCAGCGAGGCGTAGATCTCCTTCGGGCGGGGCAGGTTGTCGAGGTCGAGCGTCGACGGGGTGGTCAGCTCCTCGTCGATGATCTCGTTGCAGAGATCGATGCATTCGTCGCAGATGTAGACGCCGGGACCGGCGATCAGCTTCTTGACCTGGCGCTGCGACTTGCCGCAGAAGCTACAGAGAAGCTGCTCGTTGCCGTCACTCGGGCGCGCCATCTCGTCTCCTGGTCGTCCGCCCGCAGCGCCGCCGCGCTCAGGCAGCCGCCTCCGAGCGTGCGGTCACGTCACGGTGCGTGATCACGCTGTCGATGATGCCGTACTCCGTGGCTTCCTGTGGGCTCATGAAGAAATCTCTTTCCATGTCTCGGGACACTTCCTCGATGCTCTTGCCGGTGTGCAGCGAGTAGATCTCCTCCAGGCGCCGCTTGAGTCCGATCACCTCGCGCGCCTGGATCTCGATGTCGGTGCCCTGCCCCTGGAACCCTCCGGACACCTGATGGATCAGGATTCGCGAGTTCGGCAGCGCCATCCGCTTTCCTTTCGCACCGCCCGAGAGGAGCAGCGATCCCATGCTCATCGCGATGCCGACGCAGATCGTCTGCACGTCCGGCTTGATGAACTGCATCGTGTCGTAGATCGCGAGGCCGGCATAGACGGAGCCACCCGGCGAGTTGATGTAGAGGAAGATGTCCTTGTCGGGATCGTCCGACTCGAGATGCAGGAGCTGGGCGATCGTCAGGTTCGCGATCTGATCGTCCACGGGCGTCCCCAGGAAGACGATGCGCTCGGCGAGCAGGCGCGAGTAGATGTCGAAGGCGCGCTCGCCGCGCGAGGTCTGCTCAACGACCATCGGGATCAACGGGCTCATCTATCCACCACTCCTTCGTCCTAGCTTCCTGGGGTCCATAGTTTCTTCTCCGGTGCCGCGCCTTCCTCTTTTCCCGGCGTCCAGATGCTGTCGCGCGCCTCCGCGAGCTCCTGCGAGATCGGCTTCACCTCGGCGGCGACGCGGTCGACGGCGCGCTTGAGGCGAACGTCCGCGCGGATGCGGTCGGCGCCACCCGCGCCCATGAATTCCTCGATCTCCTCGTCCGATTCTCCTTCGGCGCGCAGGTCGCGGCGGATGTCGTCGTCGGTGATCTCGATCCCGGTCTTGTCGGCGACGCCCTCGAGCACGAGCTCGCGCGCGATCGAGTGTGCGGCCTCGGCGCGCAGGTTCTGCTCGAGATCGGCTCCACTGATCCCCATCATCCGGAGGTAGGCGCCCGGGTCGACGCCCCGCGCCTCGAGCTGGCGGACGAAGGCGTTGATCAGCTCGCGGGTCCGCACCTCGACGACGAGCCCGGCCGGTTCGACCTTCGACGCCTTGATCAGCTCGTCGACGGCGGCCATGCGGAAGCGGCCGTCGGCTTCCTCCTGCAGCAGCGAGCGCGTTCGCTCGACGATGTCGGCGCGAAGCTCGTCGAGCGTGTCGAACTCGGACGCCGACCGGGCGAACTCGTCGTCGCGCGGCGGCAGGACCTTCTCGTAGAGCTCCTTCAAAGCGACCGTCGCGAAGCGCTGCGACTTGTCGGCGAGCTCCCAGGCAACCTGCTGGGTCTCTCCGGGGGCCAGATCGTGGATCCCGTTCTCGATCTCGTCGACGAGCCTGTCGGCGCCGAGCTCGACGACGTAGTCGCGCTGGCCGGGGCCGGCATCGGAGAGGATGTCGACGACTGCGACGTCGCCCTTGCGAGCGGGGCGGCCCTCGACCGGCGAGAGCGCCGCAATCATGCCCTGGAGCGCATCGAGTTGAGCGTCGACGATCTCGTCGCCGACCTCGACCTCCAGCTTCGGCACTTCGAGCGTCGTCCAGTCCGCAGGCGCAGCCGCGGCCTGAACGGGAAACTCGGCGGTGAACATCCAGCTCTGGTCGTCGGCCCGGGGCAACTCGTACTTGAAGTCGGGAGGCTCCGCGACCCGTATGCGGCTCGTGCGCGCCGCGGCCCAGAACCAGCTGCTGATGTGCGACTCGACCGCCTCCGAGTAGAGACGCTCCTTGCCGATCCGCGAGACGAGCACCTGGGGCGGCACCTTGCCGGCGCGGAAGCCCGGGATCTTCACCCGGTCGGCAAGGTCGTGCGTCGCGTGCTCGACCGCGTGCTGGACCTCACCGGCCGGGACCTCGACCGTCAGGCGAACGCGGTCGCCGTCGAGCTGCTCGACCTGAGCCTCCATAGGCGAGCCATTGAATCAGAGGAGGTCGGGGTGGCGCATCGCGGACACGAGCCCCGGAGCGGCGCTTCAACCCCCCCGGGCGGCCGCCGGTGTGGCCGGTCGCTCTCCGTCCGTGATCGCTAGCGTGCCGGAATGGATCTCGTCACCGCCGTTCGCACGCGTCGCACGCACAAGGCCTACGAGCGCGAGGCCCTCGACCGGGAGACCGTCGAGGAACTCCTCGAGCTCGCCCGCTGGGCGCCGAACCACGGGCTGACCCAGCCCTGGCGGTTCCGGGTGATCGGGCCGGAGACACTCGCCCGCCTCGCGGCCGCCGGCAAGCCGAACGAGATCGAGAAGCTCCGCCGTGCACCGACGCTCATCGTCGCGAGCGCGAAGCTGACCGGCGACGACCACCAGAACCGCGAGGATGTGCTCGCGACCGCATGCGCCGTCTATGTCGTGCTCCTCGCCGCGCATGCCCGCGGCCTCGCCTCCTACTGGCGCACGCCCGCCCTGTTCGAGACGCCGGCAGGCCGCGCCGCGGTCGGCCTCGGGGACGACGAGGAGTTCGTCGCCCTGATCCACCTCGGCCACCCGGCGACGACGCCGACCGCGAAGGAGCGCATGCCGCCCGGCGAGTACACCGAGTTCCTTCCCTGAGTGATTCATTCCCCGGGCGATTCCTCACCCTGGGCGGATTCGCTCGGGCGATGCGGGCGAGAGGAGTCGAACCTCCAAGGGCCGAAGCCCACCGGGACCTAAACCCGGCGCGTCTGCCAGTTCCGCCACACCCGCGTACGGCCCCGGGATGGTATCGCCCCGGGGCTGCGGCTACTCCTCCGGCGCCGGCTCCTCGCCGCCCGTCTCCTCGGGCTCACGCGGAGGCGGCTCACCCGGAGCGGTCATCCCGAGCAGCCGCTCGGTCGTGGTCAGCTCGCGCGGCTCCTCCTCTCCCGCCGTCATCCCGAGGTCGGCGAGGTCGAACGGGAAGTCCTCCGGAAGGTTCGCCGGATCGAGCTCCGTCACGACCGGCCTGGGCGGAGTCGAGCTGAGGATGTTGCCCCCCACCGGGTAGATCGCCTGCTGGAAGGTGCTGATGATCTCGGTCGTTGGGAAGAAGGAGAGGAGCCGCAGGGCAACCGCCCCCTGCGCATAGATGTCGTGCTCCATTCCCGCCGGGAGGACGACGAACTTGCCGGCCTCGAGCCTGATCGTCGATCCGGTGACGAACGCCTCGCCCTCGCCCTCGGCGACGAAGATCACCTCTTCGGCGTTGTCGGAGTGAAGGCCGCTGTGCTTCCCCGGCTCGATGATGTAGTAGGCGACCGAGCTCGCCGTCGCGCCCTGGTCCTCCCCGACCGGGAAGAGCGAGACGAAGCGCATCGACGGGTCGTAGTCGTTCCAGACCTCGACGAAGTACGGGGTCGGCTCGTCGTCGGCTCCCGCAGCCGGGTCGTGCTCGAAGACACCTTCGGCGGACTCGGTCTCCTCGCCGGGCGCCGCGCCCGCGCCCTCCTCGACGGCGTCCCCTGCCCCTTCAGCATCCGTTGCCATCGAATCCTCCTCTCGTCGTCCGGACGCGACAAGCCTAGAGAATCGGCCGAGACGGGCGAGGGCGTCGAGCGGACGGCGTCGTCGAGCGGACGCGATCTGGTTCCGCGGTCTCGTGGCGTGACGGCCGGGTCGCGTGTGCTACCACAAGGGGATGAGACGGGCCCTGGCAGGAGCGCTCGCCGTGATCGTGGTCGCCGCCGCTGCTGCGGCCGGCGCAGGCGCGAAGAACGTGCCCGGGACGACCTACGTCGACAACGCGAACGGGTACAGCGTCACCATCCCGACGGCCTGGAAGCTGGTCCCGCGCAGCAAGCCCGCGCTCACCGCGCTCGTCGCCCAGCTGAAGAAGAAGAAGAAGAAGCAGACGACGCTCGCGAGCACGTACTCCTCGATCCTCTCCTCCCAGGGCGGGCTCAACGGCCTGAAGGCGTACGTCTTCCAGGCCTTCGCCTGGCCGGCCGAGCTGGGAACCCCGCTCCTGACGGAGGTGTCGGTCGGCATCGTCAAGACCTCGAAGGCCTACACGACGAAGGATCTGCCCGCGATCGGAGCCGAGTTCGCCAACGCATTGTCGTCGACCAAGGGCTCGAAGATCATCGTGCCGAAGCAGGTCAAGCTGCCTGCCGGCGCAGCCGAGTTCATCGAAGGAACGATCCCGGCCGGAACGGGGCTCAGCACCGGCGTCGAGCTCTACCTGATCCCCCACGGCAAGCGGCTGTACGAGCTCTCGTTCCAGATCGACGCGAGGGGCCTGAGCCAGGCGACGCTCTTCACCTCGATCGCCCAGCACTTCAAGCTCCTCTGAGCCACGCGACCGCCGGCCGTGAGCTCCTCGGGCGGCCTCGTACGAAATACCGGAGGGTTGTGCCCACAGAGGTCGGAAGCCGAGCGCCAGATTCCAGGTCTTCCATGCGCGGCGCGCCGGCTCGAGCCGCCGACCGTCGCGGGCCGACCCGCGACGCGACGAAAGGCTCACGCTCGATGCGATGCACCTCGGTCTCAGTAGTGCACGAACGAATCGAGGTACTCGTGAAGGGTCGTCTGGTCGATCGGAATCGTTGAAAGCCAGTAGGCCACCATCGCGTGGACCGCAAGCAGGGTCGTCAGGGCGATAGCGGCGCCCAGCCCGCGGCGCGCCCGCACGCCGCGGGCGCTCTCGTACAGCGCTGCCAGGCCGAGCGCGAAGACCGGCATGGCGTCGATCAGCGCCCGCATGCCGAAGGAGCCCCCGTACCACCACTCTGACCAGCCGGCCACAACCCAGGTGGTGACGATCAGGTAGGCGACTGCGGAGAAGAAGAGCGGGCGGGCGGTACGGCGAAGGAAGGGCAGCCCCACCACCGCGAGGATGAGCAGCGGCGTCCAGAAGAAGAGGCCTTTCCGGACGCTGAACAGAACACCGGTCAGGTGAGGATGCAGCAAGTCGAGGTGCGCGCCCGGTGTCGCCTCGTACGGGTTCGTGAACGGCGAGCCGGTGATTCTGCCCAGATACGCGAACTCGGGGAGGAGCACCATGATGAACACGCCGCTGCCGATGGCGACGAGATCGAGGCGGCGGATCAGCGCGCGTGCCCGCACGGGAATGTCGCCGAGCCGTTCGACGCCGACGAGAGCACAGAAGAGGACGAGGACGAGGTTCGTCGGGCGGACGAGCCCGACCAGGCCCAGGCTCGTGCCGAGGGCGGCGACGGCGGACAGACGTGGTCGCTCCCAGACCGACAGCGCCAACCGCATCGTGAGTGCGACGAGGAAGAATGAATAGGCATGCGAGTAGGTCGCGTCGTAGGTTGCGTAGTGGAAGACGCCCGCCCCGAATGTGATCGCAAAGGTCGTGACAATGGCCGTTCGGGGGGTAAACCAACGCCGGAGCACCGACGCGGTGAGGGCGAGGCCGAGCAGCATGTAGATCAGGCTGGATGCGACGGCGGCAGCCTGGTAGGGCCAGGAGAAGCCGTTTCGTGCCTGGCCGGTCAGCACGGCGAGCAGGTGTCCCGCCGCGAAGAACGGAAGTATCAGCACGGCCTCGCCGACACTGTGGGGGTCGAGCGGCAGGGAACCACCGGACCCGTCGGGGGCCCACACGACGCTCGCGATTGCCGTCGGGTCGCCGCCAAAGGATCGGGCTGCCGTTCGCCGCATCGTCACGTCGTGGTCGAGGAGAACCGCGGGCAGGTAGACGTAGTAGCTCTCGCCATCCGAGCGGATCGGCTGCCCGGCGCCGAGAGGCACCGAGTAGATCGCCGCGATCGCCGCGATCGCCAGCACGGCAACGGTCGCGAGGAGCACGAACACGAGCCTGCGTTCCGACCAGGCTCTCAACGACCCTGTCTCCCGTCAGGAGTGGTGTCCACTACGAGCCCGAAGCCGAAGGACGCGAGAGGCAGACACCGTGCAGATCACGCAAGCCGCGAGAGCCCACGACCGGCCCACCCACCGCACGCCCTTGACGCCCGCGCCAAAGTCTTCCACGGGTCACGTTCCGAAAGACGTTACCGCGAGCACCGACGCGGCCATCGCCCGGCCGGTCTCAAACCCGGTGCCTCGTCACGTCGACCGGCGGAATAGCGGCCCGGGCGGCAGCGCCGTTGTTAGTACTGGACGAACTACGGGGTCAGCGGCACCGGCGGAACGATCGGCCGCGCAAAGATCGACGGAACCGACGTCAACCAGACGTTCATCTCCGGGCTCAACAGTCCGCATAGTCTCGCGATCAGCGGGAAGTTCATCTACTGGACGAGCCGCTACGGCAACACGATCGGCCGCGCGAAGCTCGACGGAACAGGCGTCAACCCCGGCTTCGTCACCGGCGCGATTGGGCCGTGGGGGATCGCGATCGCAGGGCACTACCTCTACTGGACGAACTACGGCGCGAACGGAGGGAGCGACGGCACCACGATCGGCCGCGCGAGCCTCACCGGGAAGGGCGCCAATCAGAACTTCATCACCGGCGCAGCCGCCCCGGCCGGCATCGCAGTCCACGGCGGCTACATCTACTGGTCGAACAACGGCGGGAACCAGTCCGGGACCACGATCGGCCGCGCGAACCTCAGCGGTAAGCACTCCAACGAGAGCTTCATTCCCGGTGCCGACTCCCCCGCCGGAATCACCGTCACGGGCGGGCACATCTACTGGTCGAACTTCGGAGGCCCGCACGGCACTCGTGGGACCACGATCGGCCGCGCCAACCTCAACGGGTCGGCCGCCACTCAACGCTTCATCCACGGCGCCCATAGCCCCGCCGGCATCACGGTCGGCTGACACACGCCCCTGGACGTCGCTCGCCCGCCCGAGGGTCGACTCGCGAGAACGGCAGCGATCCCCCGGGGCGGGGCGGGTGCCTCAGACTGCCGCGGCGAGCCGCTCGATGCCGGCGTCGATCTCGTCCGGCGAGACAAAGCTGTAGGCGAGGCGAATCGTGTTGGCGGCACCGCCGAAATCGGTGCCGAGCACCGCCGTGACCCCCTCCGCCCGGTCGAGCACCTCCTTGGCGCTCGTTCCCTCCGGCAGCTCGAGCCAGATGAAGTAGCCGCCCTCGGGCCGCGACCAGCGCGCCCCGGTGAAGTGCTTGTCGAGCGAGGCGAGCATGGCGTCGCGCCGTTCCTTCAACAGCCCGTTGATGCGCTTCAGGTTCGGCTCGAAGCTTCCGCGGCGGATGAACTCGTAGACGATCGCCTCGCCGAGCAGCACCGGCGTGATGTACGTGGAGTTCGCCCGCTCGGTGATCTGCCCCGCGAGCTCGTCCGGGAAGATGAACCAGCCGACCCGAAGCCCCGGCGCAACCGTCTTCGAGAAGGACGACGTGTAGATCACGGTCTCCTGCGCGAGATCGAACATCGCCGGCGGAGCCTCTCCCTCGAAGCGGACCAGGCCGTAGGGATCGTCCTCGACGATCGTCACCCCGGCCGCCCCGGCGATCTCAACGATCTCGCGGCGGCGCTCCTCGGGGAGCGTCCGACCGCTCGGGTTCTGGAAGGTCGGGATCGTGTAGACGAACGCCGGTGTCGGGTTCAGGCGAAGCGCCGTCTCGAGCTCCTGCGGCACCAGGCCGTGCTCGTCCATCCCCATCGGGACCACCGAGATCGCGTTCTCGAGCAGGATCTTCAGCGGTCGGTCGTAGGTCGGAGCCTCGACGAAGACGGTCTGCCCGCGGCCGAAGTGCTGCGTGAGCAGGACGAGGCCCTGTAGCCCCCCGTTCGTCAGCACGACCCGGGACGGGTCGACCTTGAACCACTCGGCGATCAGCTCGCGAAGCGGCGTATAGCCCGCACCCGACCCGTAGGAAAGGACGGTCTTGCCGTCCCGCTCGAGGACGGTGCGCGCGCAGTCCGCGAGCTCCTGCTCATCGAGGCACTCAGGTGCCGGGACACCGCGGGCGAGTGAGATCGACTCCATCGCCCCGAGTGTACGGTCCAGCCCCGGCGTGTGGCAGAGGAACCCTCAACGGCGATCGGCGACGAGCTGCGCGACCTCGGTCGGCGTCGTCCCGACCGTGATCCCCACCGCCTCGAGGGCCTCCTTCTTCGCCTGGGCGGTCCCCGACGAGCCGGTCACGATCGCCCCGGCGTGACCCATCGTCTTCCCGGGTGGCGCCGAGAAACCCGCGATGTAGGCGACGACCGGCTTCGAGATCCGCTCGGCGACGTGCCGCGCGGCCTTCTCCTCCTCGTCGCCGCCGATCTCGCCGACGAGGACGACCAGCTCGGTCTCCGGGTCGGCCTCGAAGCGGTCGAGCACGTCGACGAACGACGAGCCGACGACGGGGTCGCCGCCGATCCCGACGATCGTGGAGTTACCGACCCCGAGCTGCGCGAGCTCGAAGCCGATCTGGTAGGTCAGCGTCCCCGAGCGCGAGACGAGCCCGACATGACCGGCGGCGAAGACCTCGGCCGGGATGATTCCCGCGTTCGCCTTGCCGGGCGAGAGCACGCCTGGGCAGTTCGGCCCGATCAGCGTCGCACCGCGCTCGCGGGCGGAGGCGGAGAAGCGGAGCGTGTCGTGGACCGGGATGTGCTCGGTGATGCAGACGATCGTCTCGATCCCGGCGTCGATCGCCTCGTAGACGGCGTCGGCGGCGAAGCGCGCGGGCACGAAGACGAGCGACGTGTTGGCGCCCGTCTCGGCCACCGCCTCGGCGACCGCGCCGAAGACGGGGATGCCCTCAACCTCCTGGCCGCCCTTCCCGGGCGTCACCCCGGCAACGACGTTCGTGCCGTAGGAGCGGTTGCGTAGGCCGTGGAAGCGTCCCTCGCTGCCGGTCAGGCCCTGGACCGCGAGTCTCGTGTCGCCGTCGACGAGAATCGCCACTAGTCCCCGGCCTTCCTCGTCCTGAAGACGGCGTAGGGGTAGATCCAGTCCGTCCCGTCGATGCGGTCGGCCAGCAGCTCGCGCACCTGCTCGGCGGTCTCGCCCTCGCAGCCGGTGCGGGCGAGCCACGCCTCGAGGTCGAGACGCTCGTCGAATCGCGCGACCACCTCGACCTCGAGCGCGTGCTCGGCGAAGAGCGAGCGCCACTCCTCCTCGTTCAGATGGCGGATGTGCGACGGATCGCGGAGGCGCTCAGCCTCTTCGATCCGCTCGCTGACGCGGACGGCGTCCTGGAGGAGGACAAGGTCGCCGGCGACGCGTGCCATCTCCGCGACCGCCGCCGACACGTCGGTGAAGTGGTGAGCGGCCCGCCGGCAGGCGACGACGTCGAAGCCTGCGTCCGCGAACGGCAGCTCCTCGGCGTGGCAAACGACGTCGGCTCCCATTCCCGGGGCGGGATCGCAGGTCACGACCTCCAGCCCGGCCTGGCGGAGGCGCCGGGCGACGTGCCCGCCGCCGGTCGCCACGTCGAGCGCCGTGCGACTGCCGGAGGACCACTCGACGATCAGGTCGAGGTCGGGCCCGGCCACGTGCACCGCGCTCGTCCGGTACAGCTCCGCCCGGTCGCTCCAGGCGTCGGTCATGCGGCCAGCTCGACGGCCCGCCGGGCGGCGGCAAGCATCGTCGGCTCGACGTGGAGGCGCTCGCGCCCCGCGGCGGCCAGGATGCCGAGGCCCGCCTCGGCATTCGTGCCTTCGAGCCGGACGACGAGCGGTACCGCCAGGTCGAGCGCCTCGAGGGCCGCCAGGATCCCGCGCGCGACCTCGTCGCAGCGCGTGATCCCGCCGAAGATGTTGAACAGGATCGAGCGGACCTGCGGGTCGCGCGAGATCACCTCGAGCGCCGCCACCACGCCCGCCGCCGAGCCGCCGCCGCCGAGGTCGCAGAAGTTCGCAGGGCGGCCGCCCGCGAAGACGACCACGTCCACGGTCGACATCGAGAGGCCGGCGCCGTTGCCCAGGATCCCGACCGAACCGTCGAGCTTGACGTAGATCACGCCCTTCTCACGGGCGAAGGCCTCGAGCGGGTCGGCGGCTCCCGGGTCGCGCAGGCCGGCGAGGTCAGGGTGCCTGAACAGGGCCGAGTCGTCGATCGTGACCTTGGCGTCGAGTGCCCGCACCTCACCCTCCGGGGTGACGATCAGCGGATTGATCTCGCAGAGCATCGCGTCGCTCTCGACGAAGCACTCGTAGAGGCTCGCGACGATCGCGGCGATCTGCGCTCGCTCGTCCGGCGACTCGACGCCCCCGAGCAACTCGGCGGCGGCGCGAGGCCGGTAGCCCTCGAGCGGGTCGAGATGCACCCGCGCGAGCGCGTCGGGCCTCTCGGCGGCGACCTCCTCGATCTCGACGCCGCCCTCGGTGGTGAACATCAGCAGCGGCTTCCCCGCGCTCCGGTCGACGGTGACCGAGAGGTAGTACTCCCTCGCGATCTCCGAAGCTGACTCGATCCAGAGGCGCTCGACGACGTGGCCCCGGATGTCGAGCCCGAGGATCTCCGCCGCGGCGCGCTCCGCCGCCTCGGCGTCGGCGGCGAGCTTGATTCCCCCGGCCTTGCCACGGCCGCCGGTCAGCACCTGCGCCTTCACGACGACCGGACCGCCGAGCTCATCGGCGGCGCGGCGCGCCTCGGCGGGCGTCGCGGCCCGCAGGCCCCTGGAGACAGGGATCCCGTGGTGAGCGAAGAGCTCTTTCCCCTGATACTCGTACAGGTCCACGGGCGGGCAAGTCTAGACGGTCGATCCGGCGGGGCCGACGCATGGTCGGGCGGCAGGCCGTATTCTCCGGGGAGGGATGACGTTCGCCGACCAGTTGACCGTCGCCCGCGCGGCAGCTGCCCCGCTCGTCGTGCTGTTGTTCTCGCTCCACTTCGGAAACCACGACTACTGGGCGACGGGCGTCTTCTGCCTGGCGATGTCGACCGACTGGTTCGACGGTCGGATCGCACGGCGCTCCGGGCGCACCAGCTCGTTCGGCTCTCTGCTCGATCCGGTTGCCGACAAGGTGCTGGTGCTCGGCACCCTCGTCGTCCTGCTCGACCAGGGCGTCTTCCCCGCCTGGATGGTTGCGGCGATCGTTGCCCGGGAACTGCTCGTCAGCGGGCTGCGGCTGGCGGCGCTCGAACGCGGCGTGGTGATCGCCGCCCGCGACCTCGGCAAGCTGAAGACCTGGTCGCAGGCGGTGGCCGCGGCCGCCGGGGGCCTCGTCGCGGGCGGCGCCTGGAGCCACGGCGTCTCCTGGTGGCTGCTGCTCGTCGCGGTCGGGTTGACGTGGGTGTCAGGCCTCGACTACGCACGCTCAGCGCCGAGCGTGCTTCGCGGGCGCGCGGTCGTGCCCTCCTAGTGCGGCCTCTCGTAAGGTTCGGGCCCGAAACGCACCTGGCGGGAGGTCGCACCGGATCCCCTGCCCGAGTGAATCTGCGCCGCTTCGACGGCAAGATCACTCTCCCGGGGTCGAGGGGCCGCCGGAGCGAGCCGACAACCGCCGCATGCGCCGTCTCCTCGTCGTCCCCGTCGCCCTGCTCGGGCTCGCTACGGCCGGTGCCCTCGCCTCGACCCGCCACGTGAACGCGACCGTCTCCGGGAGGATCGCGTCGCTCGGCCCGGCGTCGATCACCGTCGGCATGGGGAAGCACCGCGTCGCCTGCCGGATCACCGCCTCTTCGCCGGTCACGACCCTCTTTGCGGTCGGCAGCTCGGTCAGGATGTACTGCCTGAACGGCGCCCTCCACTCGCTGGCGCATCGGTAGCACGCGCGTCGGTACCTGTGGCCGGTGCGCGGCGGCGCCGCTACATTCGGCCGGTGGAGAGCAGCGACCACCCGACGATCTGGCCCTACGACGAGCACGGCGAGCCGCGCGAGTTCTTCTACGTCCGCTACGGGCACCCGACCGGCGCCGCCGCCGAGGCACGGCTCGGCGAGCTGGAGGGCGGCGAGGCGCTGCTCTATGCGTCGGGGTCGGCGGCCGCCACCGCCGTCCTCCTCGCCTTCGCACGGCCCGGGACGAAGGTCGCCCTCGCCGAGGGCGCCTACTTCGGTACCTCGGTCCTGCTCCGCGAGCTCGAGCGCTGGGAGGTCGAGCTCGTCGAGTACGACCAGACCGGGCCACCGCCGGAGGCGGCGATCGTCTGGGTCGAGTCACCCGCCAACCCGACGCTGACGGTTCCCGACTGGGAGGCGCTGCGGGCCCACCCCGGCCTCGTCGTCTGCGACGCGACCGTCTCGACCCCGCTCCACCTCCGGGCGCTCGACCGGGGCGCCGACGTCGTCCTCCATTCGGCGACGAAGTTTCTGACCGGGAGCCATGATGCGTTGCTCGGCGCGACGGTGACGCGCGACCCGGAGCACACCGAGCGGCTGCGCGCCGTCCGGACCAAGACCGGGATGGTCGCGTCCCCCCAGGCGGCCGTCTCGCTTCTCAGCGGACTCGACTCGCTGAGCCGGCGCATGGAGCGGATCACCGCAACGGCAACCGAGCTCGCCCGCCGCCTCGACGCTCATCCCGCCGTCAGCCTCGTGCGGTACCCGGGGTTCTCGGGGCTGATCTCCTTCGACGTCGCAGACCCGCGGACGGTCGAGACACGCACCCGGCTGATCACCAACGCGACCAGCCTCGGCGGGGCCGTGTCGACCATGGAGAGCCGCCACCGCTGGGAGGGCGACCGCATCCCCGAGGGGCTCCTACGGTTGTCGGTCGGGCTCGAAGACGTCGACGAGCTCTGGGAAGATCTCGTCGAGGCCCTGCGGTGAGACACGCGACCGAGTACCTGACGTTCGAGACGCCGCACCGACGCGACTACGTCAACATCACCGACCGGATCGAGGCGTTCGTCCGGGAGTCCGGGATCCAGCACGGCCTCTGCCTCGTCAACCCGATGCACATCACCGCCGCCGTCTACGTCAACGACGACGAGAACGGGCTGATCCAGGACATCGACGACTGGCTCGAGCGCCTGGCCCCGCACGAGCCGGTCTCCGGCTACCGGCACAACCGCGGCGAGGACAACGCCGACGCCCACCTGAAGCGCCAGCTCATGTCCCACCAGGTCGTGCTCCCGATCACCGACGGGAAGCTCGATCTCGGGCCGTGGGAGCAGGTCTTCTACGCCGAATTCGACGGCCGCCGCCGCAAGCGCGTGGTGCTGAAGGCGATCGGCGAATAGCCGTGCCGGCGAGCGAGCTGCTCGACCTGCTCGACTGGAAGCGGCGAGTCTTCGGCCTCTATGCGCAGGTACGGTCGGCCGGCGATCCCGCCGGGTCGTGGGAGCTCTGGCGGGCGCGGCGCGACGAGCTCTTCCGCACGCATTCGCAGTCACCGCTCCCCGCCGGCGCACGGGAGACGTTCACGGGGCTCGCGTACTTCCCCTACGACCCTGCGCTGCGAGTCGCCGCCGAGGTGGTCGACGTCCCCGTCGCCGCGACGCAGATCGGCAGCAGCGGCGAGGAGCCGCTCGCGTTCGAGCGCTTCGCAGAGGCACGGTTCTCGCTCGGCGGAGCCGAGCAGGCGGTCGAGCTCTACTGGCTTTCGGCCTACGGCGGCGGCCTCTTCCTGCCCTTCCGCGATGCGACGGGCGGGACGGACACCTACGGCGGCGGTCGCTACCTGCTCGACACGGTCAAGGGCGCCGACCTGGGGATGGAGGGCGACCGGATCGTCCTCGACTTCAACTTCGCCTACAACCCGTCGTGCTGCTACGACCCGCGCTGGGTGTGCCCGCTCTCGCCGCCGGCGAACCGGCTGCCGCTCGTGATCCGGGCGGGCGAGCGGTCGTTCGAGCGCCCGAGGTGAGCGTCACGGTTGCCCGGGCACGCCGCTCGGTTCGAGCCGAGCCGCGATCTCGTCGAGAGCCACCCTGACCTGGGCTACGGAGTCGAAGGCGAATTCCGGCGGATCGTCGATCAGCTTCCAGGCAGCTTCGAGCTTCGGGCCGCCGGAGTCGCGCAGCACCAACAGGTTGATCTCCAGCTGCTTGCGGGCTATCTGGGTTCGCTGGCCGTACCCACGGCCGTTCAGATGTCCAGCGCTCTCCTCGAGCGTCACGTCCGAGAGCCGGACGAGCAGGTCCGTTGCTCGCAACAACTGCTCGAGGCAGACCGATGGCGCGACGGAAGCCGGTCGCAGACGGGTCACCTCCGGAGACCCCGCCTGCCGGCCCCCGGCGTCGCTCTCGCGCTGGATGGGCATCGTCGCTGCCATCGTCCTACGCGCATTAGGTAACGGGACGGGCTCCCGGCGCATCCCCCCGAAAGGGTATGCGGGGCCCCGATCGTCTCACCCTCCCGGGGGACGAGACCCCACCCGGCGTCCATTTCTCCCCTCAGAAGCTCTCAGAGAACGACTCAGGGCTTCATTCTCTGGGGCTTCGAAGCCGGAGGTGGGACTCGAACCCACGGCATCCGCTTTACAAGAGCGGTGCTCTGCCAGCTGAGCTACTCCGGCGCACCCACATCGTAGGGGATGCAGGTGATGCCCGTTCTCGACCCGGAAACGGTTCAGCTCCGAACGAGCACAACACCGAAAGGGGTCAGGGAGGGCCCTCGGGATCGACCTCTCTCGCAACGTGCAGAGGCGCGCTTCGCCTGCCGGCCCCGGAGCAGACCGGCGGCGCACCGGCGGCCCGGAAGCTCTTCCCGGTGCGGCGTCTCCCGACCCTTCACTCGAAACCCCGCCTTCGTGACGCCGCACTTGCCCGGCCGCCGCGGGGCCGGGACGACCTTTCCGCTCTCGGCGCCATCCGGCCCGCACCTCAGCCTTCCGGCCGCCCGTGCCGGCCTCGGTCTCGGTCTCGGGTCTCGGTCTCGGTCTCGGACAAAGAAGAACGGCCGCGAAGCGACCGCAAGGGCGGCCTCGCACGCCCGCGTTTCAGGTCAAAGGTACGAGAGGCCGCACTAGAGAAGGACCTGGCGCTCGCGCTGGTGGTTCAGGATCTTGCGCTTGACCCGCTGGAGCGCGTTGTCGATCGTCTTCGTGTCACAGCCGAGCTCCTCGGCCATCTCCTCGTAGGAGGAGCCTTCGAGGTAGAGGCGGAGCGCATCCGACTCGAGCGGGGAGAGCGTCGTGCCGAGGCAGCCGACGAGGCTCTGGAGCTCCTCGGTGGAAATCACGCTGACGGCCGGGTCGTGGACGTGCGACCCCGGCAGGGCATCGCCGAGGGTGCAGTCGCCGTCGGAGTCCTGGCCCGCGGGCGTATGGCTGAACGAGACGTAGCTGTTCAGCGGCGAGTGCTTGTACCTGGTCGCCGTCTTGATTGCCGTGATGATCTGCCGCGTCACGCAGAGCTCGGCGAACGAGCGGAACGATGTCTCCTTGTCCGACCGGAAGTCACGGACAGCCTTGTAGAGGCCGATCAGGCCCTCCTGGATCAGGTCGTCGTTGCCGCCTCCGACCAGGAAGTACGCGCTTGCCTTCAGGCGGACGAACGGGGTATAGCGGCGGATCAGGCCGTCGAGCGCCACGGAGCTGCCGTTGCGAGCCTTCAGCACCAGCTGAAGATCCTCAAGCTCACGTTGAGCTTTCTGGGCTGTCTTCGGTGCTGCGTTCATGCGGACTGCCACGCTCATACCCCCGTTTTGAGCGGATCTGCTCTCGCCTTGGTGGCGAAAGCCTCACCCTTAGGTTGAGGTGAATCTAGCAAGGGGCGTCAGAAAACACAAGGCCTATTTGCGCAGGACCCGTCTTGCAACGTTCGCGAGCGCCGGCGGGGATCCGCTCGACCGGCGCGGAGAAGGCTCCGGAAACCCGCGCGGGGTCCGCGTTTACTCCGCCCGCCGCAGACGTTCGAGGCGGGCGCGGGTCTCCGGGTCGAGCTTGTCGGCGAGGCCGCCCGGCGGCCGCTCGGGCACTGCCGGCCGCTCGAGATCGCGAAAGAAGGTCTGCGAGGAGAGCTTCGCGACCTGACGCCCGGCCGTTCCGAGCACGGTCGCGTCGGAGGAGACGAGGAGCACCCGCTCGAGCTGCCGGTGCTCGGCCGCCAGGCGCTCGAGCAGCGTGTCGGCGTGCGGGACGAAACGGACCGAGAGCGGGCCCACCTCGACATCGTCACCAGCGCCGTCGAACACGACCACCCCGCGCGCGCCCCTGGTCGCGACGAAACCGGCGAGCGTGTCGACCAGCTCGCGCCGGTCGCGCCCGCCTCCGGCGTGGAGCAGGTTGTAGCCATCGAAGAGATACAGCGTCGCCTCGGCCATCACGGCGCACCGCGGCGCTGGCGTCGGGCCTCGTAGAGAAGCAGCGCGGCGGCGACGCTCACGTTCAGCGAGTCGATCCGGCCGCCGAGCGGGATCGAGACGAGCGCGTCACAGCTCCGGCGTACGAGCGGCCGCAGACCCTTGCCCTCGGCGCCGAGCACGAGCGCAACGCCGCCGGTGAGGTCGGTGTCCCACATCGAGGTCTCCGCGTCTCCGGCGGCCCCGTAGACCCACAGCTCCGGCCCTTTCACCTCTTGCAGGTAGCGCGCCAGGTTGGCGACGACGGCAACCGGCAGGTGCTCGATCGCGCCGGCCGACGAGCGCGCGACCGCGGGGGTGACGATGGCGGAGCCGTGCGCAGGGACGACCACACCCGTCGCTCCGGCGCCCTCGGCGCTGCGGCAGACGGCGCCGAGGTTGCGCGGATCGGTGACGCGGTCGAGCACTGCGAGCAGCGGGCGTTCGGCCGAGGCGAGCTCGTATGCGTCGGCGTAGCGGTACGGCTCGACGCGGGCGACGACCCCCTGGTGGTCGCGCGTCCCGGCGAGCTCGCTCAGGTCGTGGTCGAGACGCACCCGTGGCTTCGCCCCGGCGAGCCACGGCTCCGCGGCGACCGACCGCTCGGTTGCGAACAGCTCGAGCACCTCCCGCCGGCCGCGCAGCGCCTCGCGGACGGCCCGGCGGCCGTAGACGAGGTCGGCGCTCACCGCCTGCCGACGAGCGTGTAGCCGCCGGGCCCGTCCCGCATCTCCCAGCCGGCCGCCTCGAGCTCGTCGCGGATCCGGTCGGCACGCTCGAAGTCGCGCGCCTCGCGGGCAACCAGCCTGCGCTCGGCCAGCTCGACGACCTCGGGCGGCGCCTGCTCCTGTTCGGACAGCGAGACGAGGCCGAAGATGCCGAGCGCGCGCCGGAGCAGGTCGTGGTTGCGCCATTCGTGCATCACGGCGAGCGCGGCCGGGGTGTTGAAGTCGTCGTCGAGCGCTGCCGCGAATCGCTCCCAGGCATCGCCGGCCGCCGGCCCGGACGGCGCGCGAAACACGTCCCTGAAGCCTTCGGCCTGCGCCGCCGCCTGGGCCATCGTCCCCGGCGAGAAGTCGATCGGCTTCCGCCAGTGCCCGCCGAGAAAGAAGACGAGCAGCGTCTCGCGCCCCCATTCGTCGAGCACCTCGCGAAGCGTCGCGATGTTCCCGACCGACTTGGACATCTTGTCGCCCGTGAACTCGAGCAGCCCGTTGTGGGCCCAGATCCGGGCGAACTCGTGGCCGAGTGCGCGGGACTGCGCAACCTCGTTCTCGTGGTGGGGGAAGACCAGGTCGATGCCGCCGCCGTGGATCTCGAAGCTCGGGCCGAGGAGCTCCTCCGCCATCGCCGAGCACTCGATGTGCCATCCGGGGCGGCCACGTCCCCACGGCGAGTCCCACCAGGTGTCCTCGCCCTCTTTGTTCCCCTTCCAGAGGGCGAAGTCGCGCGCGTCCTCCTTGCGCGGATTCGGCTCCTGCTCCTCGACCTGGTCGGGACGCTGCCCCGAGAGCCGTCCGTACTCGGAGAACCGCGCCACCCGGAAGTAGACGTCGCCGTCGACCGGGTAGGCGAAGCCGCCGTCGACGAGCTGTTCGATGAAGGAGACGATCTCCGGTACGTGCTCGGTGACCCGCGGCAGCGAGTCGGGCATGCCGAGCCCGAGGTCGCCGGTGTCCTCGAGGTACCAGGCGGTCGCCCGCGCCGCGAGCTCGGCGCTCGCCCCGGGCGCAGCCTCGTAGATCTTGTCGTTGACGTCGGTGATGTTGTGGACGAGGATCGCCTCGTAGCCGGTCGCGCGGAGCCAGGAGCGCAGCCACATGCCGAACACGAACGGGCGCGCGTTGCCGACGTGCGCCCGCGCGTAGACGGTCGGCCCGCAGAAGTACATCCGGACGGGCCCCGGCCGGACGGGCAGCTCGACGAGCGACCTGGAGAAGGTGTCAAAGAGCCGCATCGACCCTCCGCAGCGTCTCCTCGCGGGGAAGCGCCGAGATCACGGCCCAGAGCTCCGGTCCGCTCTCCCGCCCGGTGAGCGCCTGCCGCACGGCCCGCAGGTGGCCGCCGACGGCCTTCAGCTCGCGCACGATCGACTTCGCGGCCTCCTGGTCGAGCCCGTTGCCGGCCCGCTCGCGCAGCTCGCGGAACCGCTCGAGCGTCTCCCGCTCGTCCGGGAGCGAGATCGTGGGAGCTTCGAGAATCGAACGAGCGAGCTCGCGCGCCTCGCTCAGGTCGTGGGCGCCGCGCAGTGCGGGCACGACCTCGACCGGCACGCCGACGCGGCCGGCCAGCTCGCCGTCGGAGAGCCCGGCGAGGACATCGACCGCAAGCGACCGGATACGGCCGAGGTCGAGGTGGACGTCGTGCTTCGGGATCCCGAGCTCCTCGAGGTAGGCGCGCACCGCCTCGGGCGGGATCCCCTCCTCGCGCAGCGACTCGATCGAGGCGCCCTGCGCGCGCTTGGAGATCTTCTTGCCGTCCGGCCCGAGGATGAGCCCGTAATGGACGTACTCGGGCGGCTCGGAGCCGAGCGCGACCGTCAGCGCGCGGTGCAGCTCCTCGTTCGGCCGGTGATCGTTGCCGCGCAAGACGTGCGTGATCGCGAAGTCGACGTCGTCGACGACGCTCGCCAGGTGGTAGGTGGCCGTCCCGTCCTCGCGCAGCAAGGTCACGCCCTGGAAGCGCTCGGGCAGCGCCGCGGCGGCCTCGCGGTGGCGCTCCAGCCGGTCGCTCTGCCGCACCGGGCCCTCATCCCAGGCGATCCCGAGCCAGCGCAGGTCGTCGAGGATCGCCGCCTCTCCACCGGGCAGGTTCCGCGCCGGGTCGGTGTCGTCGATCCGCAGCAGCATCGTCCCGCCGAAGCCGCGGTTGGCGACCGCGCCGAGCGCGTTGCCGATGTGGAGCGAGCCCGTGGGACTCGGAGCGAAGCGAACCTTCATCGGCCTTGAGTCTAGGTGGCCGGCACCGCGAAGCCCTGCCGGCCGGGTCCGCGCCGGATCGGCGCCGGCTCGGCGCCGCGAGCCGCGCCGGGTGCAATCCCGCCGCGGATGATCTCTCGAAGAAGGTCAGTACAGCGCGATGCGCCGAACGTCCGAGCCGCCGTAGCTCGGTGACCAGATCGCGCCGGCACCGGCGCCGAGCACGAACGGCTTCGGCCCGACCCGCAGCGTCGCCGTCACCCTCTCCGTCGCCGGGTCGATGCGGGAGACGGTGTCGTCGCCGAGGTTCGGCACCCAGACGCTGCCGTCGCCGGCGATCGCCCCGTCCGCCGGCCTCGCGCCCACCTTCACGGTCGCCAGCACCTTCCCGGTCTGCGGGTCGAGCCTGAGGGCCGTCCCGTCGCCGCCGCACGCGACCCAGAGCTCGGTCGCCGTCGAAGCGAACCACGCCGGGCTGGGGTGGCGGACGCCGATCTGCGCGATCCGGTTCGTCGCCGGGTCGATGCGGACGACGGACGAGCCGATGTTCGCGCCGACCCAGACGTAGCCGCCCGTGATCGACAGGCCGGTGGGAGAGGAGTGCGTGTCGATCACCTTCGTGACCCGGTTCGTCCGCGGGTCGATCCGCGAGACCGTGCCGTCGCCCTCGTTCGTCGTCCAGACCGAGCCGAAGCCGTACGCGACGTCGTAGGGGCTCGAGCCGACGGCGATGCGCTTGACAAGGCGGCGCGTGTGCGGGTCGACCCGGTCGACGCTGTTCGTGCCGTAGCCGTTCACCCAGAGCGAGCCTCCGCCGGCGACGATGCCGCACGGCTTGCCGCCGATCGCGATGTTCGGGCCGCTGAGCCTGTTCGTCTTCGGGTCGATGGTCGTGATCTCACCCGAATAGATGTCGGTGACCCAGACCACCCCGAAGGCGTAGACGCTGGCGCACGGGCCCGAGGCGCCGGCCTCGACGACGGCCACCACCCGGGGCCGCGGGGGCCCACCGGCGGCCGCAGCGACGATGAGGCCGGCGGCGAGGATGAGTGCAAGTGCCTTCGACATTACTCCGACTCCGTAGGATACTACTCCGATGTCGGAGTACCTGCTAGTGCATCCGGTGCGCTAGCGCGGTGGGTCGACCGCGACGCGGAGCGCCGCCTCGAGCTCGTCGAGCGCCGAGCGGACAGAGTCCGGCTCGACTCCGAGCCGCTCGGAGATCACGCGGTTCGAGGCGATCAGCCCTCCGATCGCGAGCTCGTTGCACCGGCGTCCCTCGACGGTCAGCTCGAGCAGCTGTGACCTCCGGTCGGCCGGATTCGGTGACCGGTCGACCAGCCCGCGGCCCTCGAGCCGGGCGACGTAGTCCGACATCGTCGTCGGCGGCATCCCTGCGCGCTGGGCGAGCTCGGTCGGCGCGATCGACTGAAACGCGCCGACGATCGAGAGCACGGCGAACTCGTTCGGCGTCAGTCCGCTCGGCTCGATCGCGCGCCCGAGCAGCGCCCCCGCCAGCTGCCCGGTGACAAACAGCCGGAAAAGCAGGTTCGGAGCGCCCTCGCCGGACACCGCGCCCTCTCTAGCTCGCTTCACACCGCGGCATCGCGCTGACCCTACCGTCCTGCCAGGCTCTGTGCCGGTCGCCGGAAGCGGGCGGCAGGCCAGGCGAGCAGCGCGAACAGGGACGCCAGCACGAGATCGCGGCAGAGCACGACCCAGGCCCAGCTGAAGTCGTTCTTGTAGGCCCCGTACCGCGTCGGCGTCCACCATTGCGTGAGCAGGCAGGCCACGCCGAGCAGGCCCATCGCGGCGAGCCCCCGGCGGCCGCGGACGAGCGCGACGAGGGGGACGAGCCAGATCAGGTACTGCGGCGAGAGGACCTTGCCGAAGGCGACGAACGTGCAGATTGTCGCCGCGGCGAACCGGCAGAAGCGCTCGCCGTCCGCCCTGCCCCGGGCGAAGCGGAACCAGCACCAGGCAAGCCCGAGCAGCCCGATCACCTCGAATCCCGCCGCCAGGATCCTGGCAGGCGTCCCGACGATGTTGTGCGATCCGTAGCCGCCGACGACCTCGGCTCGCTTCGCGGTCATCAGGATCGCACCACCGAGGCTCTCGATCTGCAGCGGTCGGACGATCTGCTCGCGGATGCTCGTCCACACTCCCTGCGGCGCGACGACGAGAAAGGGAACGAACGCCGCCGCCACGACCCCGGCCCCCCAGGCCGCCGCTCGTCCGAGCTCGGCCCGGCCTGCCCGTCGCGCCGTCCAGACAGCGGCGAGCGGGACGAGGAGGATCGCATAGCCCTTGGCCGAGACGGCGGCCCCGAGCAACGCCCATCCGACCCGGTGGCGATCCCGGAGCAGCGCGACGAGGGCTCCCGTTGCCAGGAGGGCCGGCCACAGGTCGTAGCGCGCCCGGACAAGGTCGGCGAGCAGGAGAGGCGAGACGCCGGCGAAGACAAGCGCCGCCGACCCCGGCGCTGCCAGCCCGATCAGGAAGACCCCCACCAGGCCGCAGAGGAGCATCTCCACCTCGAACGTCTTCCCGTAGTTGCCCGCCACGACCGGAGCGACGAACACCGGCAGGGCTCCCGGCGGATAGACGACCCCGAAGTCGCGGTACGGCACCTTCCCGTCCTCGATCGCGGTGCCGTAGCTCTGGTAGATGCCGAGGTCGTCCCCGGTGAGCTGGTCGTACTCGCGGTAGAAGACACCGACGTGGAGCAAGCTCCAGGCGGCGACGTAGAGGACGCTGACGGCGAGCGCTCGCGCGAGGGGCCTGCGTCGAGCGGCTGAAACCCGGTGCATCATCGGCTGCGGGCGAGTCTATTCGGGCCGAAGACGGCGCCTTCGGGCGTCGGGACGCGGTCCCGCAACGATCCTCACGATTGCTGAGGCACCCGAGACCCTCGGCCGGCCCTCTCCAGGGTGAGTGAAGAGTAGCTTCGGGAGTGACCGGGCTTTCGCGGGCCCGGGATCGATTCGAGCTTCGCTCTCGCTCGACAGAGGAACGGTCCGGCGAGTTCTTTACGCTGCCGGGGGTGAGGGAGCTGCTCTTGGCCTGGTACGAGCAGAACCGCCGGCCGCTCCCGTGGCGAGAAACAGACGATCCGTACGCGATCCTGGTCTCGGAGATCATGCTGCAGCAGACCCAGGTCGACCGGGTCGTCCCGCGCTACCTCCGCTGGCTCGCGCGCTGGCCGACCGTCGACGCTCTCGCCGCGGCCACCGCGGCCGAGGTGATCGTCGAGTGGCAGGGGCTCGGCTACAACCGGCGTGCGGTCAGCCTGCACCGGGCCGCCAGGGTCGTGGCCGAGCGGGGGTGGCCCGACGACCTGACCGAGCTGCCGGGGGTCGGGCCGTACACGGCCGCGGCGGTCGGGAACTTCGCCTTCGGCCGTGACGTGCTGCCGGTCGACACGAACGTCCGGCGCGTGCAGGAGCGAACCGGGGAGGCGTTCGACGCATCATGTGCGCAGGCGCTGTTCGACCTCGGCGCGACCGTTTGCCTGGCGCGCATCCCGCGCTGCGGGGCCTGCCCGCTGGCGGCGGAGGACTGTCCCTCCCGCGGGCGGCGCTACGAGCCGCTGCGGCGGCAGTCGAGGTTCGAGGGCTCGTTCCGGCAGCGGCGGGCGGACGCGCTCCGCGCGGTCGCTGCCGGGCACGGGGCCGGCGACGACGAAGCGGTCGCCTCGCTCGCGCGGGACGGGCTCGTGGTCGTCGGAGCCGACGGCGTGCCGGTGCTTCCGCTCTAGTGCGGCGTCTCGCAACGTTTCACCTGAAACTCTCCTCCTGCCACGCCGCACTCACCGGCCGCTCCGCGGCCGGGACGGTCTTCGGGCTTCGCCTGCCTTCCACCCGGGGCACACGTCTCGACCGCCCGCGCCCACCCGGGCTCCCATCACAAAGCCACAAACACACGGCCGCGGAGCGGCCGCACTAGAGGCGGTGGCGCACCCAGACGTTCGGCTCGGCATGACGGCCGGAGCCGTCGCGGACGCGCAGCGGCGCCAGCATCCCGGGGACCACGTAGTCGCCGTCCTCGGGAAACACCATCCCCGTCCAGGCCTCCCAGTCCGGGACGGGCGCCTCGATCACGAGCGACTCGGGAGCCGCGGCGAGAATCTCGCCGCCCGCGCGCTCGTGGAGGCGGAGCCACGGATCGAAGTGCGTGCCGTCATGACGGCGCCAGCGGAGATAGCGCTCGATCGCGATCAACGGGTAGCGCTCCTTCAGCGTCGGGCGGACGGGGGCGAGCACCCCGCCGAGGCCCGCCGCCCGAGCTGCCTCGCGCGAGGCGTCGAGCATCCGGCGGCCGAGCCCCTCGCCCTGCAGGGAGGGATGGACGCTGATCGCGACCATCGAGAGTGCCGACGGCTCGAGGCCGCTCGTCATCCCGAGCTCGAACGCCGTGTCCCAGCCGGCCGGCAGCCCGGCGACCGTGCCGTCCCACGGGACCGGCAGCGCATGCGCCTCGGCCACCACCTCGTCCCCGTCGAGCAGCGCGAGCTGGAAGCCGGGGAAGTCCGTGTACAGGCGCCCCCAGTAGGAGGCCATCGAGTTGTGGTTGAGGAACTCGGGAAAGACCTGTGCCGCCAGGTTCCGGCGCTCGCGGAGATCGGGCCTGTCGGCGTAGCGGACGAGCGGGCTCGGGCTCACCGCCGCTCGATCAGCGCCACCGCCTGGGCGGCGAGGCCCTCGCCCCGGCCGGTGAAGCCGAGCCGGTCGGTGGTCGTCGCTCTGACGTTCACCTCGCCCTCGCCGATCGTCTCCGCCAGGCGCCGCCGCATCTCGTCGCGGTGCCCGGCGATCCGCGGCTCCTCCCCGACGAGCACGCAGTCGGCGTTGACGAGCCGCCAGCCGGCCGCGCGCACCTGAGCGTAGGCCTCACCGAGAAGATCGAGCGACGAGACGCCGCGAAAGCGATCCCCGCCGGAGGGGAAGAGCGAGCCGATGTCGCCGAGCCCCGCGCCGCCGAGCAGCGCGTCGATCAGCGCGTGCGCGATCACATCCCCGTCGGAGTGGCCGGCGAGCCCCCGGGGGTGTTCGATCTCGACCCCGCCGAGGACGAGCGGGACGCCGTCCGCGAGCGCATGCGCGTCGTACCCGGCTCCGATCCGCAGGTCGCTCACAGGCACAGGCTACTCGTCCACGAGCCAGGCCTCGACCCGCCGCAAATCCTCCCGGGTCGTCACCTTGAGCAGGCGCTCGTCGCCGGCGATGACCTTGACGCGCCCTCCCGCGGCCTCCACGAGAGAGGCGCAGTCCGATCCCTCCCCGGTGGCGGCCGCCCTCAGCACCGCGGTCACGAACGCCTGCGGCGTCTGGACGGCGACGAGCTCGTCGCGGGACGGCGTCTCGACAACGACCCCGTCCCGCACACGCTTGACCGTGTCGGCCACGGGCAGGCCGGGCACCGCCCCGTCGAAGCCCTCGGCCAGGGCCTCGAGCAGCCGCGGAACGAGCCCGGACGGCAGAACGGGCCGGGCGGCATCGTGCACCAGCACCACGGCGGCCTCGTCGGGCACCTCGGCCAGGCCGATCCGGACCGACTCCGAGCGCGTGGCGCCGCCCGCGACGCACGAGGCCACCTTCGACGCGCCGAGTTCCTCCGCGAGCAGGATCGCCGGCTCCTCCCAGTCCTGCGGAGCGACGACCACAATCGCGTCGATCCACTCGCTCTCGTCGAGCCGCCGCATCGACTCGGCGAGCAGGGGCAGACCGCCGAGGCGAGCGAACGCCTTCGGACGATCTTCCCCGAGCCGCTCTCCCCGCCCGGCGGCGACGAGCACGGCCCAGACGCTCATTCCCTACGCGGGGGCCGGCGTCTTCGGCGTCGCCTTCGGAGCCGACGGCCGCTTGGCAGGCGGACGCTTGACCGCCGCCGGCGCCGTCTCGGGTTCCGTGAGCACGCCCTCGAGCCACGCGAACGCGTCGTCTTCCGACAGGTTCTTGGCGTACATCAGCTCGGACGCAAGGATCTTCTTCGCCTTCACGTACATCTGCTTCTCGCCGGTCGAGAGGCCCTTCTCGCCGTCGCGCAGAGACAGGTTCCTGACCACCTCCGCGAGCTCGAAGATGTCGCCCGTCTTCATCTTGTCGCGGTTGTGCTTGAAGCGCCGGTTCCAGTTCTTCGGCATCTCCGTCCCACCGCTCGTCAGATACTTGACGACCTTCTTGACGGCCTCCTCGTCGATCACCTTCCGGAGACCGACCCGCTCGGCATTGTCCGCCGGCACGTTGACCGTCATGTCGTTGTGCAGGATCTTGATCGTGAGGTACTCCCGCGACTCTCCGAGAATCTCCCGGCGTTCACGTTTCACGATGGTGCCCGCTCCGTGGTGCGGGTACACCACCTTGTCGCCGACCTTGTACAAGCTGACTCCCTCTCCCGTGTCGTGAAAGCGCCGGCAGACCAAAGGGCTACCGGCGACAGGTGCCAGTCTAGCAGAAAACCCTTGTAAAAGCGCCATTTTTGCAGGGGTTTTGGAAAATCCCTGCTCAGAGGGGCTTCTCGCCGAGCGCCGCCTCGAGTGCATGCCGGAGCGAGCCCGCCTCCATGGTGGCCCCTTCGGTGCCTGCGGGCGCGAGGACCGAGGCGAGGCCGAGCTTGCGGCACTCTTCGACGCGGCGGGCGGCCTGGGTCGCAGGCCGCAGGCGTCCAGTCAGCCCGATCTCGCCGAAGGCGGCGAGGTCGTCGCCGACCGGGACGTTGCGCGCCGCCGAGGCGATCGCGAGCGCGATCCCGAGGTCGGCGCCGGGCTCGTCGATACGGAGGCCGCCCGCGACGTTGACGAAGACATCCGCGTTCCCGAGCGGGAGGGCGGCGTGCCGGGCAAGCACGGCGACGATCATCGCGAGGCGCTTCGGGTCGACACCGGTGCCGACGCGGCGCGGCATCGCCAGGTCGGTCGGCGCGACCAGCGACTGGATCTCGAGCAGGAGTGGACGCGTCCCTTCGAGCGCACAGGTGACTGCGGCGCCGATCTCGCCCGGCTCGCTTCGGCCGAAGAGCGCCGAGGGGTCGGGGACGCCGACGAGCCCGGTGCCGGTCATCTCGAAGACGGCGATCTCGTTCGTCGACCCGAACCGGTTCTTGGCCGCCCGCAGCACCCGGTGGGCGTGGTAGCGGTCGCCCTCGAATTGCAGCACGCAGTCGACGAGGTGCTCGAGCACGCGGGGGCCGGCGACGGAGCCGTCCTTGGTCACGTGCCCGACGAGGAACGTCGCCACGCCGGACTCCTTGGCGACGCGGAGGATGCGAGCGGCTGCCTCCCGCACCTGGGCGACCGAGCCGGGGCTCGAGCCGATCCCGGCTGCGTACAGGGTCTGCACCGAGTCGATCACGCAGACGCCCGGGCGCTCGCGCTCGAGCGTTGCGCAGACGACGTCGAGGTCGGTCTCGGCGAGGATCTCGACGGCCTCGCAGCCGCCGAGCCGCGAGGCGCGAAGCTTCACCTGGGCGACCGACTCCTCGCCGGTCACGAGGAGCGCGCGGCGGGTCCCCGAGACGGCGCCGAGCACGGACAGGAGGAGCGTCGACTTGCCGACCCCGGGCTCGCCGCCGACGAGCACGAGCGTGGCCGGGACGAGCCCCCCGCCGAGCACCCGGTCGAGCTCGGCCACGCCGGTCGGGATCCGGTCGGCCTCCTCGGCGACGACGTCGACGAGCCGGAGCAGCGGCCGCGCCCGGGCAGCCTCGACCCCCCGCGACGGAACCGCCTCCTCGACCAGCGTGCCGAAGGCGCCGCAGCCGGGGCACCGCCCGAACCACCGCCCGGTGACCGTCCCGCAGTCGGCGCAGGCGTGCTGGAGAGCAGCGGTGTTCTTCGACGCCATGGGCCGGTCACTGTACGCCGACCTCCCGACGGCAACTGTGCCAAAAGGGAAACAATCGATCCACAGGGCTCGGTCGCCTGCGGGCCGTGAACCAGGCTTGTGGTGCTCCGCGGCCGGCGGGGCGGCACCCATCACGCCCGAAATATCATCGGCTCGTACTCGGAGAACGGGAGGCGCGCGGTCCCGTGCGCCCCCGTATGACAGAGCGGGCCGACGCCCGCGGAGAAGGCCTATCCCGGCACGTGCCGGGCTATCAGAAGGAGCTCAAGGAGTGAAACGGAGAGTGTTCGCACTAGCAGTGGTGGTCACCGGGCTGTCGGCGTTGACCGTCGGGCTCGTCGGAGGAGCCTCGGCGGCAACGTCGGCTCAGTACGTGTCGGCAACCGGCCACGACAGCGGCCAGTGCACCAAAGCGTCGCCGTGCGCGACGATCGGTCATGCAGTCGCGCAGGCGGCTGCTGGATCGACGATCTACGTCCTCGGCGGCACCTACCACGAGATGGTGACGATCGCGACGGACCTTCGCCTGATCGGCCTCGGCAAGCCGACGATCGATGCGACCGGGCAGGCAAACGGCGTGCTGATCACCGGCTCCGCTGCAGCGGGCTCGGGCGTGTCGGGCTTCACCGTCGAGAACGCCACCGATGAGGGAATCCTCGCCCAGCAGACAGCCTGGATCGGCGTCAGCAACAACACCATCCAGCACAACGACCTCGGCATTTCGGCCGCTTCGCCGATAGGGGAATGCGCCCCGGCGGGCGCCGTTCCCGGCGACTGCGGCGAGGGCCTGCACCTCATGTCCGTGACGCAGTCGGTCGTGAGCAACAACACGATCAGCGCCAATGCGGGAGGGATCCTGCTGACGGACGAGCTCGGCCCGGCCGCGGGCAACCTGATCACTCGCAATCATGCGATGGACAACGTGCTCGACTGCGGCATCACGCTCGCAGGCCACAACACCAAGGCGTTCGTGAGCGGGCAACGGCAAGGGGGCGTGGGCGGCGTCTACGACAACATCATCAGCCACAACGTCACCAACGGGAACGGCGTCAAGGGCCAGGGGGCCGGAATCGGAATCTTCGCGGGCGCACCCGGGACCGCCGCCTACGAGAACGTGGTCACCGAGAACACGGCGACCGGCAACGGCCTCCCCGGGGTGACGCTGCACAGCCACGCCCCGCTCCAGGACCTCAACAACAACGTCATCGTCGGCAACACGCTGAGCAAGAACGGCGTGAACGGGTACGAGACCGGTGCCCCCGGCGACAGTGACAGCGGCCTGACGCAGACGGCGGGAATCGAAGTCTGGAGTGCGGTCGCGCCGATCGTCGGCACGGTCGTCGCCGGTAACAAGATCAGCGACGAGTACTACGGCATCTGGATGAAGAACACGCGGGGCACCGCCCCCGTGGGCAACGCATTTGCGAGTGGAGTCACGGCTCCGACCTTCCAGGGCTGAGCCGGTCAGCGCCGTCGCCTGTCCCCCCGCCGGGCGATCAGCCCCGGCGGGGCAGGCGACGGCGCGACTGCGAACGCCGACGCAGCCCATTGCACGCGCCTGGATGCTCGTCGACCTACGCGTGGAGAGGTCGCCGGCCGCAGAGCTCACACATGATCCCGTACCGCTTGACGCCTGCCGCGGTGACTGCGATCTGGCGCCGGACGAGCCGATGCGTGCACGAGTCGATGGGCCCCAGAAATCTGTGGGGCGGCGTCACCTCGGGCACGAGTCGCACCGCGCCCCCGACGGCAGGGCAGGCAGACGCGTGCTCGACCCAGACGAGGTTCGGCCCCTGGCTCGTGACGGCCATCCAGCCGCACGCATCACACACGACCTCGATCAATGGACCCCCCTTCGAACGCATGAGAGCGAGTCACGCACGCTCGAGTCAGAGTACCCGCCTCCCTGGCTCCCGCCATGCCCCGCCAGGAGCACGACAGTCACGATCCCGAGCACTCACGCAGCCGTCCGAGGTCGCGCCTGATCGTCAGGTCGTTGCGGAGGCCGCGTACGCTCGAGGAGCTTCCCGCGACCCATTGCACGCCGGCGAGCTAGGTTTCGCAACCGACCACACGCTCCCGATCGGCCCCGGAGGCCGTCCGGGAGCTTTCGCGGAGGAGGAGTCGCAATGCTTGCTGACACGCTGGAGCTGATCGAGCGGGCGAAACGAAGCGCCACGGCGAAAGGCATCGCTGTCTCGATCGCCGTCGTCGACGCCGGCGGCCACCTCGTCGCACTCGAACGCATGGACGGGGCCGGTTTCGCCACGCCCGAGATAGCGTGGGGCAAAGCATGGACGGCGGCAGCGTTCGGCGCCTCGAGCGCCGAGCTTGCAGAACGGATGGACTCGGCACTCGGCTTCTCCGGCGCGTTGAGCGTCGTCACCCACGGGAGGTTCACGCCACGTCAGGGTGCACTCCCCCTGGAGAACGGCGGAGCGATCGGGGCGAGCGGCGGTACGAGCCAAGAGGACGAAGACGTCGTCCGCGACGCGATCGGGTAGGCCCCCTGCCATCCGAAGCCGGCCTCGCCCATCGGCGCCGGCTCCGTCCCAGTGAGCCCGGGTCGCCCGCCTCGCCGCATCCGTCGTGCTGCGTTCCCGACACCGGCGCTGAAGCCCGCGGTCCGATCGTCTAGCCTCACCTGCAATGGCACGCGTGAAGGTTCGGAACCGGCGAGAAGTGGTCGAACGTGCCGGGGAGCTCGGCAAGGCGGTGCGCGCCGCGCTTCACCGGCTCTCCGACGGGGCGAACGACCCCCGGGTGGTCGACGCGATGTGGCAAGCGGAGGGGATGGGCGCCCTCCTCTGGGCGCTCGGGCTCGCCGAGCTCGAGCGGTTCGACCGTCCGTTCGACGCCGAGTGGCTCGTCGCGACGCCACTCGCGAGCGGCGCGCTACGAGCCCGGGCCGAGCTGGAGCATGCCCGCGAGACGGCGCGCCTCTGGCACTGGCGCGCCCGCGCAAGCGTGTACCGGGACGTGACGGAACCCGAGCTGCCGGACCGATGGGCCTCGCTCGAGCAGCTCGTCGCGGTCGTGGCGATGCGCGGGTACGAGCGAGGCCTCCTCCCGCCGCCGCTCCGGGGCGACTTCCCCGCCTTCGGCACCGGCTACCGGGAGCTCTCGCCCGACCAGCAGGCCGAGCTGCTGTCGATCGCCTACGAGCGCCACAGGGCACTCAACTGGCTCTGCGGCGCCGGCAAGACCTGGGCGACGACGCCGACCCACACCTGAGAGCCGCGCGCAGCTCGTTCCTCGCGTCCTACTCGGACGAGTCGGGCGACGGGTCGGCTTCGTCGGGCTTGGCCTGCGAGGCGGTCGCACCCACCTTCGCGGGCTCCGGCGCGGACACCGGCGGGATCACCTCGATATCGACCTCTTCCTCGTTCTTCCGCTTGACGACGATCGTCGAGCCCGGCTCGAGGCTGCGGCCGAGGACGAAATCGGCGAGCGGGTCCTCGATCAGGCGCTGGATCGCTCGGCGCAGCGGCCGGGCCCCCATCGCCGGGTCGTAGCCCTTCTCGACCAGCATCTCCTTCGCCTCGGGCGAGAGGTCGATCGTCACCTCGTGCTCGGCCATCTGGACGCGCAGCCGGTTCAGCATCAGGTCGACGATCTGGAGGATCTCCTCCTTCGAGAGCTTCGGGAAGACGATGATCTCGTCGATGCGGTTGAGCAGCTCGGGGCGGAACGCCTTCTTGAGGTCGCCCATGACGCGCCCCTTCATGTCCTCGTAGGACAGGCCCTGCTCGTCGGAGAGGTTGAAGCCGAGCGCCTGGTTCTTCGAGATCGAGGTCGAGCCGATGTTCGACGTCATGATCACGATCACGTTGCGGAAGTCGACCTTGCGGCCCTGCGAGTCGGTCAGCTTCCCGTCCTCCAGGATCTGGAGCAGGATGTTGAAGACGTCCGGGTGGGCCTTCTCGATCTCGTCGAAGAGCACGACCGAGTACGGCTTGCGGCGCACCGACTCGGTCAGCTGGCCGCCCTCGTCGTAGCCGATGTAGCCCGGCGGGGAGCCGACCAGACGGGAGACCGCGTGCTTCTCCATGTACTCGGACATGTCGATCTGGATCATCGCCTCCTCGTCGCCGAACAGGAACTCGGCGAGCGTGCGGGCGAGCTCGGTCTTCCCGACGCCGGAGGGGCCAAGGAAGATGAACGAGCCGGTCGGGCGCTTCGGATCCTTGATCCCCGCGCGCGCGCGGCGGATCGCCTTCGAGACCGCGATGATCGCGGCGTCCTGGCCGATCACGCGCTTGTGGAGCTCCTCCTCCATGCGGACGAGCTTCTGGGACTCGGCCTCGGTCAGCTTGAAGACCGGGATGCCGGTCCACATCGAGACGATGTCGGCGATCTCGTCCTCACCGATCTGCGGCTGCTCCGCCGGCTCCTGGGTGCGCCACTCCTCCTCGAGCTCGCGCTTCTTCTGCGTCAGCTTGCGCTCCTTGTCGCGCAGGGAGGCGGCCTTCTCGAACTCCTGGTTCTCGATCGACTCTTCCTTGTCTTTCCGCACGCGCTCGATCTCGTCCTCGAGCTCGCGGTAGCGTGGCGGAGCGGTCATCGTCTTGATCCGCATCCGCGAAGCGGCCTCGTCGATCAGGTCGATTGCCTTGTCGGGCAGCTGCCTGTCCTGGATGTAGCGGTCGGCCAGGGTGGCCGCGGCGACGAGCGCGTCGTCGGTGATCTTGCAGCGGTGGTGCGCCTCGTAGCGGTCGCGAAGGCCGCGCAGGATCTGAACGGTGTCGTCGGTCGAGGGCTCCTCGACGCGGATCTGCTGGAACCGCCGCTCGAGCGCTGCATCACGCTCGAGGTACTTGCGGTACTCGTCCAGGGTCGTCGCGCCGATCGTCTGCAGCTCTCCGCGAGCGAGAGCCGGCTTCAGGATCGAAGCCGCGTCGATCGCACCCTCGGCGGCGCCCGCCCCGACCAGATTGTGGAGCTCGTCGATGAACAGGATGATGTCGCCGCGCTGGGTGATCTCCTTCATCACCTTCTTCAGGCGCTCCTCGAACTCGCCGCGGTACTTCGAGCCGGCGACCAGGGCGGCCAGGTCGAGCGTATAGATCTGCTTGTTCTTGAGGATGTCCGGCACCTGGTTCGCGCTGATGCGCGCCGCCAGGCCCTCGACGACAGCCGTCTTGCCGACGCCCGGCTCGCCGATCAGCACCGGATTGTTCTTCGTGCGCCGCGAGAGGATCTGCATCACGCGCTCGATCTCGGTCTGCCGTCCGACGACCGGGTCGAGCTTGCCCTCGGCGGCGAGCTTGGTCAGGTTCCGCCCGAACTGGTCGAGGAGCTTCGAGCTCTTCGACTTCTCGCCGGGAGGGCCGCCCTGGGCCTGGCCGCGGCGGCCGGGGCCGGAGAGCATGCGGATGATCTCGTTGCGGATCTTCTCGGCGTCGGCGTCGAAATCGAGCAGGATTCGCGCCGCGACGCCCTCGTTCTCGCGTACGAGACCGAGCAGGATGTGCTCGGTGCCGATGTAGTTGTGGCCGAGCGAGAGCGCCTCGCGTAGCGCGAGCTCGAGCACCTTCTTCGCGCGCGGCGTGAACGGGATCTGGCCGCTCGTAACCTCGTCGCCCTGGCCGACGATGCGGGCGACCTGCGCACGCACCTCTTCGACGGTGATGTCGAGCGACTCGAGCACGCGGGCGGCAAGCCCCTCCTCCTCGCGCAGCAGCCCGAGCAGGATGTGCTCCGTGCCGATGTAGTTGTGCTTGAGCGCCCTCGCCTCGTCCTGGGCGAGAACGACGACCTGACGAGCTCGTTCTGTGAACCTCTCGAACACCTCGACCTCTCTTCTGCGTGACGCACCGCCAACCGACGGCCCGGTTCAGGACGGACCATGGTACCCAGGAGTATCGGCCAGCGGTCGGCCGGGGCGGTGCCGGATCTGTTCGATTCCGCGCTCCGAGCGACCCTACCGGTGCCGCTCGCGCAGCGCCGGGAAGAGGATCACGTCGCGGATCGAGTCCTTGCCCAGGAGGACCATCGCGAGCCGGTCGATCCCCATGCCGAGGCCCCCCGTCGGGGGCATGCCGTAGGAGAGCGCCTCGACGTAGTCGGGATCGCCGGGCTCAGCCTCGGCGTTGCCGCCGGCGCCCTCGGCCTCCTGCAGCGCGAACCGCACCGCCTGCTCCTCGGAGTCGTTGATCTCGGTGAAGGCGTTACCGAGCTCCATCCCGCCGACGTAGTACTCGAAGCGCTCGACCATGCCCTCCTCGTCGGACGCACGAGCGAACGGGGAGAGCTCGACCGGATAGTCGTGGAGGATGGTCGGCTCGATCAGCGACGGCTCGACGAAGTGCGAGAGGGCGTGGTCGATCAACTGGGCCCAGGTGCGGTCGGCCTTGGTCTCGACATCCCGTTCGTCGAGCCGTGCGCGGAGCTCTGCCTCGTCCCGTGTCCAGAGGCCCTGCTCGGAGAGCGCGTCGACGAGCTTCACGCGCCGCCAGCTCGCCAGGTCGATCGCGTGGCCGCGAAAGACGACCTTCGTCGTGCCGAGCGTCTCGTCCGCCACCCGCGCGACGAGCGCCTCCATGCGATCCATCGTGTCGCCGTAGTCGGCGTAGGCCTCGTACCACTCGAGCATCGTGAACTCGGGGTTGTGCTTGAAGGAGACGCCCTCGTTACGGAAGTCCTTGCCGATCTCGTAGACGCGCTCGAGCCCCCCGACGATCAGGCGCTTCAGGTAGAGCTCGGTCGCGATCCGCAGATAGAGCTTCTGCTCCAGTTCGTTGTGGAAGGTCTCGAACGGCCGGGCGAACGCACCGCCGTACCGCGGCTGGAGGATCGGGGTCTCGACCTCGACGAACCCGTCTTCGTCGAGCGCGCGCCGCACGGCCGTGACCATGCGGGAGCGGAGGATGAAGTCGGCCCGGGTCTCGTCGTTCATCAGCAGGTCGAGGTAGCGGCGGCGGTAGCGTTGCTCGACGTCGGTCAGGCCGTGGAAGGTGTCGGGGAGAGGCGCGCGGACCTTCGCGAGCAGCTCGAGGTCGTCGACGAGCAGCGACGGCTCGCCCCGCCTCGACTTCGTCGGGCGGCCGGCAACGCCGACGATGTCGCCGAGGTGGACATCGACCGCACCGGTGCGGTCGACGGGGCACAGGAGCTGGATCCGACCGGATCGGTCGACCAGGTCGAGGAAGACGAGCTTCCCCATCTCGCGGCGGGCGAGCACCCGGCCGGCGAGGCGGCGCTCATGGGGCCCCTCGATGCCCGAGTCGATGCCTTCCGCCTCCGCGCGGACGGCGGCGATCTCGTCCCGGTTCGGGTAGCGCCTCGGCGTCACGCCGACAAGCCTAGGTGAACCGGCCGCGCGGGATTTCGGTGCGCGCGCTCACCCCTTGCGACGCATCATCCACGCGCGCGGGCCGCCGTCCGGCGTCCGGCCTTCCCGGACGATCTCGAAGCCGTGCTGCACGTAGAACGGGATGTTGTGCTCGGTGTTCGTCAGGAGCGCGCAGGGGACACCGTCGCGGCTCGACGCCTCGATCCCGGGGGCGATCAGCGCGCCACCGATCCCCTGCCGCCAGCGGGCCGGCTCGACGCCGACCCCGGCGAGATACCAGTGCGGCTCGGGCACCGCGGCGGCCCGCATCGACTCGACGGCCCGACCGTAGGCGAGGAAACGCGACGTGCCCTCGCGCACCTTCAGGGGCGTCGCGACGAGCGCCCGCAGCATCGACCCGACATGGACATGCGGCGGCCCCGGGGCGACCCAGCGCGAGCAGCCGGCGATCGCCCCCGCCGTCGTCCAGGCCTCGCCCTCGGTCACCTCGAACGCGACCCTGAAGAGCCAGGGCAGCAGTGCGGCGCGCCGGCGGGCGCTCGGCAGCACCCAGCTCCAGGCCGGGTCGTCGTGAAACGCCCGCGCAAGCACCGCAGTCGCCTCGTCCAGCTGATCGGCCCGCAGCCGAACGATCTCCACCGTGCGACCATAAGGCCTGACGCACCGCCCGGCCACTCGTGCTCTTTCCGGCGAAGCCGGAAGGCCTTTCCGGACCGTCGACCTCCCTGCCCGAGCCGCCCGCGAGCGCGGGCTCCGCCCGCGCTCGCTCACCCCGGTCGGAGACACCACAGGCGAGCGGAAGTCTAGGATTTCCGCGCTTGCGGCCGTCCGCGCCTTGCGGGGAATGGGGCTCCGCGGTCGTCGCCCGCTACGGGGCAGTCGGCGGGCGCGCGGAAATCTCCGATTTCCATGCGTGCGCTCGACCGCGCCGCGAGCGCGGGCTCCGCCCGTGCTCGCTCACAACCGTCGAGACACCACAGGCGAGCGGAAATCCAGGATTTCCGTGCTTGCGGCTCAACCGATCAAGGCGGCCTTCAGGCCGCCTTGATCTCGAGGATCTTGAACTTCAGCGCGCCGCGCGGCGCCACGACCTCGACCGTGTCGCCCTTCTTGCGGCCCATGATCGCCTTCCCGACAGGAGACTCGTTCGAGAGCTTGTTCTCCGAGGGGTTCGCCTCGGCGGAACCGACGATGTGGTACTCGACCGTCTTGTTCGCTGCGATGTCGCGCAGCCTGACGGTCGCGCCGACGGAGACGCTGTCCTTCGAGATCTCCTTCTTGGTGATCACGCGGGCGGAGATGAGGCGCTCCTCGAGCTGGGCGATCCGGTGCTCGAGCATCGCCTGCTCGTTCTTCGCGTCGTCGTACTCCGCGTTCTCGGCGATATCGCCGAACTCGCGGGCAACGCGAATCCGCTCGGCGACTTCCCGCCGCTTCTCGGTCTGGAGAATCTCGATCTCCTGCCTCAGCTTCTCGTAGCCCTGAGACGTGAGGATGACTTCTTTCAAGCGGCCTCCCTGACCACTTCGAACGGGCCGTTGCGGCTCGAACGGGCGGCCATAGTAGCTTCGCGGGCGGGGCCGCCGCAAGGGTCACCGCTACCATCGACCGGGTGGAGAACGACACCCCCTACGTCGATCTCGACGAGTGCTGGCTCCTCGGCCCCGTCGAGATCCCGAGCCGCCTTGTGCTGGCGCCGATGGCCGGCGTCAGCGTCCAGGCCTTCCGCCGGCAGGGGCGGCGCTACGGCGCCGGCCTCGTCTGCTCCGAGATGGTCTCCGTCGCAGGAATCCAGCACCGGAACGAGCGCACGCTCGGCTACCTGCGGGTCGCCTCCGACGAGCACCCGCTCGCAATCCAGATCTTCGGCTCCGACCCGGCCGCGATGGCCGAGGCCGCGCGGGCGGTCGAGGCCGCCGGCGCCGACATCGTCGACATCAACTTCGGCTGCCCGGTCCGCAAGGTGACCAAGACCGGCGCCGGCGCCTCCATCCTCGACGACCCGGACCACGCCGCGCGGCTCGTCGAGGCCGTCGCCGGGGCCTGCGAGCTGCCGGTCTCGGTGAAGATGCGGCGCGGCACGGCGGACGGCTCCCGCGACTGCCTCACCGTCGGCCCGCGGCTCGTCGAAGCCGGAGCGGCCTCGCTGACCCTTCACCCGCGCTCGGCGAAGCAGATGTACACCGGGTCGGCGGACCACTCGCTGACCGCCGAGCTCGTCTCGCTGGTCGACGTGCCCGTGATCGCCTCCGGCGACATCACCTCGCGCGCCCGCGCGCTCGCCGTGCTCGCAACGACCGGCGCCGCCGCCGTGATGGTCGGCCGCGCCGCCCAGGGCAACCCGTGGGCACTCCGGGAGATCATGGGCGACCCCCGCGAGCCGACGCGCGAGGAGGTCGTCGCCGAGCTGCTCCTGTTCATCCGCGAGACCGTCCGCGAGCTCGGCGAGCAGCGCGCCCCCGGCTTCCTGAAGAAGTTCTATGCCTGGTACCTCGGCCGGGGACGCTTCCCGAAGCCGTTCAAGCAGGAGCTCGTGATGCTGCCGACGATCGCCGAGGTCGAGCTGCGGCTGCTCGCGGCCGCGCCCGGTGCGCGCGCGGTGCTGGAGCGGCTCGAAACGGACCTCGGGCCGATCGACGAGCTGCTGCTCGACTCGCTGCCGATCTCGCTGTACGGCGGCGGTTAACGCGGGGGAAACCAGGTTTCCCCCGCGGGCCCCCTTCTTCCTGTTCCCGGTTGACGCGATGGTGAGGTGGTTCGGGCCGGTTCACGGGCTCGGACGTTTGCCGTAGCGTCGGCGCCGGCGGAGCCGGCACCGACGCCTGAGGCCTCGCTCGGCCGGCCGAGCTCGATACGGGCGCGGTCGTTGGTGACCGGCCGAGACTTCCTTTCTGCGTGACGGAAAGCCCGGTCGCTGGCCGGGCTTCGCCGGCCAGCTCCGCGACCGGCCCCCTGATCCGCTGCTCAGCGGTTGCGTTCCCAGACCAGGCGCAGGCCCTGGAGGGTCAGCTCCGGGTCGACGCTCGTGATCGTGCTGGAGTGCGGGGCGATCAGGTCGGCGAGGCCGCCGGTGGCGATCACCGGGGCTTCGGCGGCGCCGAGCTCGTCGCGGATGCGGTCGACGATGCCGTCGACCTGGCCGGCGAAGCCGTAGACGAGGCCGGACTGGAGACCCTGCGTGGTCGTCTTCCCGATCACGTGCTCGGGCGCCTCGAACGGCACCTTCAGGAGACGCGCGGCGCGCGCGAACAACGCATCCATCGAGACCTCGATCCCCGGTGCGAGAACACCGCCGAGGTACTCCCCGGCGGCCGAGACGATGTCGAAGTTCGTCGAGGTGCCGAAGTCGACGACGATCACCGGCGCTCCATGGCGCTCGCGGGCCGCGACGGCGTTCGCGATCCGATCCGGCCCCACCTCGCGCGGGTCGTCGTAGCGGATCGGAACGCCCGTCGAGACGCCCGGCCCGAGCACGAGCAGGTCGACGCCCGCCCAGCGCTCGGCGAACGCCTGGTACTCGCGGACGAGCTGCGGCACCGTCGCAGACAGCGCGATCCCGTCGAGCGCGTCGACGTCGAGGAACGACCTGAGCATCACCGCCAGCTCGTCGGCTGTGTGGCGCGGATCCGTGCCGACCCGAAACTGCTCGGCGAGCCGGTCCCCGTCGAAGAGGCCGAACACGGTCTGCGTGTTGCCGACATCGATCGCGAGCAGCATGACGGTGCGGACGCGGGCGACCGCTACGCGTCGTCGTCGGCCGCGAGGTCGCTCATCCGCTTCGCGAGCGCCTCGGCGGTGAGCGCGGGCTCCTCGGCGTCGCTACGGAGCTCCTCGACGGTCACGTCGCCCGACGTCCAGAGCTCGACACGCGGGATCATCCGCGTCGGCCGGGACTTGTCCCAGACCCAGACGTCCTCCATCTTCAGCTGGAAGAACGGGTAGGACGGCTGCGGGACGTACTGCAGGTCGAGCTTGTTGCACAGGTACGTCGCGTCCTGCGTCAGCACGCAGTAACGGAAGAGCGTGTAGACGGCGCTGTATTCGCGCTTGAGACGGAGCTCGAGCTCGGCCTCGAATTCGTCGAGCTCGTCCAGGTGGCTCACGCCGGGGATTGTAGCTCCGCCAGCAACGCGGAGACCTCTCCGCGGCCCGGGACGACGAGCCCGGGAGCGAGCTCGGCAAGCGGCTCGAGCACGAACAACCGCTCGTGCAGCCGCGGGTGGGGCACCTTCAGGCCCGGCTCGTCGATCGCCTCGCCGCCGTAGAGCAGGAGATCGAGGTCGATCGCCCGCGGTCCCCAGCGCTCGGGGCCGCGCACCCGCCCGAGCTCCCGCTCGACCTCGAGCAGCCGCTCGAGCAGCGCCGGAGCCCCCACCCCGGTCTCGACCTCGGCCACCGCGTTCAGGAAGCGAGGCTGTTCGAGGACTCCCCACGGCTCCGTCTCCCTGATCGTCGAGAGCCGCCGCGCCTCGATGAGCGTCGCCGCCCGGCGGATTGCTCCCTCCCGGTCGCCGAGATTGGCCCCAAGCCCGACGAACGCCCGCGTCACGACCCCACGGCGACGGTCAAGCCGACCGACCCCGCTCGACCGTGACGGCCGCGACCTCGAGCTCGACGCCCGCCGGGCGCACCTCCGGCTTGCTGGCGCGCACCTTTACCCATGCCGGCTCGAAGCGCTCCACCAGCTCGTCGGCGATCGCCGCGGCCAGCGCCTCGAGCAGGTTGAACCGCCCGCCCGCGACCTCCCGCACGGCCGCCGCGACCTCGCGGTAGTCGACCGCGTGCTCGATCCGGTCGTCTGCGCCCCGCTCGCCCACCTCGAGCTCGACGTCGTAGACGAACCGCTGCCCCCGGGTACGTTCCTCCTCGGTGACGCCGTGGTGGCCGAACAGCTCGATCCCGTGGAGCTCGATCCTCACGGCCCCTCGACCACAGCCCGAGCCGCCTGAAGAGCCTCGACGTGCGGACGCACGTCGTGGGCGCGGATGATCGTCGCGCCGCGGTCATACGCCGCCACAGCCGCGCCGACGGACGCGGACTGCGTCCCCACCTTCGCCGCCGGATCGCCCAGGATCCTGCCGAGCGAGCTCTTGCGGGAGAAGCCGATCAGCAGCGGCCGCCCGATCGCGACCAGCTCCCCCAGGCGGCGGACCAGCTCGAAGTTGTGCGCAACCGTCTTCCCGAAGCCGATCCCCGGGTCGAGGCACACCCGATCCTCGGCGATCCCCGCCGCAACCGCGAACGCGAGCCGCTCCTCGAGGAACGCCTTCACCTCGGAGACGACGTCGTCGTAGGCCGGGTCGGCCTGCATCGTGCGCGGCTCCCCGCGCATGTGCATCAGACAGAGATAGGCGCCGGAGTCGGCGACCACGCCCGCGAGCTCCGGATCGCCGCGAAGCGCGGTCACGTCGTTGACGAGCTCCGCGCCGAGCTCGAGTGCACGCCGGGCCACCTCGGCCTTCGCCGTGTCGATCGAAAGCGGCTCGCCCGCGAGGGCCTCGAACACCGGGACGACCCGCCGCAGCTCCTCGTCGAGCGGGACGCCGTCCGAGCCCGGCCTGGTCGACTCCCCGCCGACGTCGACGATCGCGGCGCCCTCGTCGAGCATGCCACGCACCTCGACTACGGCCACGTCCGGGCGCAGGTAGAGCCCGTCGCCGGAGAACGAGTCGGGGGTGAGGTTGACCACGCCCATCACCGACGGGCGGGCGAAGCGCTCCGCGATCGGCGGCCTCGAGCTCACCGCCGGATTCTCACCCTTCGCGAGCGGTTACTTCGCGCCTTCGGGCTCGGGCGGCTGCATCGCCGACCCGGGCAGCGGGAACGGGCGCGGCTTGGGCTGCGTACGGGTGCGCGGCTTGGGCTCGGGCGGCGCAAGCGCCGCCGGGTCGTCCGTCGCGAACACGTCGTCCTCGGCCTCTCCCGCGAGCAGGCGGACGAACTGATCCTTGTCGATCGTCTCGCGCTCGATCAGGATCTGCGAGATCCGGTGCAGCTCCTCCATGTGCTCGCGCAGCACCTTGAGCGCAAGCTCGTGCCCGTCCTCGATGATCCGCCGCACCTCGTCGTCGATCTCACGGGCGAGCTCGTCGGAGTAGTCCGGCTCGTGCCCCATCTCACGCCCGAGAAACGGCATGCTGGTGTCGCGGCCGAGCACGCGCGGGCCGAGCTTCTCGCTCATCCCGTACCGCATCACCATCTGCTTCGCGGTGTGCGTGATCCGCTCGATGTCGTTGGCGGCGCCCGTCGTGACCTCGTTGAACACGAGCTCCTCAGCCGCGCGGCCGCCCAGGGTCATCGCGATCTCCTCCTGCAGCGCCTGCTTGGTCTGCATGTAGCGATCCTCGGTCGGGAGCGAGATCGTCAACCCGAGCGCCTGGCCGCGCGAGACGATCGTGATCTTGTGGATCGGGTTCGTGTTCTCGAGGAAGTGCCCGACGAGCGCGTGCCCCATCTCGTGGTAAGCCGTGATCCGCTGCTCCTTCTCGGAGAGCAGGCGCGCCTTCTTCTCCGGCCCGGCGATCACCCGCATGATCCCCTCTTCGAGATCGTCCTGCTCGATCGTTTTCTTGCCGTGGCGCGCCGCGAGCAGCGCAGCCTCGTTGACGAGGTTCGCGAGGTCGGCGCCGGTGAAGCCCGGCGTCCCCGCAGCCAGCGCGTCGAGGTCGATCTCGGTCGCGAGCGGCTTGCCCTTCGAGTGCACCTCCAGAATCTTCCTCCGCCCGTTCCGGTCGGGACGGTCGACGACGATCTGCCGGTCGAAGCGGCCGGGGCGCAGCAGCGCCGGATCGAGGATGTCGGGCCGGTTCGTGGCCGCGATCAGGATGATGTTGTCCTTCATCTCGAAGCCGTCCATCTCGACGAGCAGCTGGTTCAGTGTCTGCTCGCGCTCGTCGTGGCCGCCGCCGAGACCGGCGCCGCGATGGCGCCCGACGGCGTCGATCTCGTCCATGAAGATGATGCAGGGGTTCGCCTGCTTCGCCTGCTCGAACAGGTCGCGCACACGCGAGGCGCCGACGCCGACGAACATCTCGACGAAGTCGGAGCCCGAGATCGAGAAGAACGGCACGCCCGCCTCGCCCGCGACCGCACGTGCGAGCAGCGTCTTGCCGGTGCCGGGGGGCCCGTAGAGGAGGACGCCCTTCGGGATCCGGGCGCCGAGCGCCTGGAACTTCTTCGGGCTCTCGAGGAACTCCTTGATCTCCTGGAGCTCCTCGACCGCCTCGTCGACGCCGGCGACGTCCTTGAAGCCGATCTTCGGCGAGTCCGGGGCCATCCGCTTCGCGCGCGACTTGCCGAAGCTCATCACCTTCGAGCCGCCGCCCTGCATCTGGTTCATCAGGAAGATCCAGAACCCGATCAGGAGCAGGATCGGCAGGAAGGAGGCGATCAGGGACGTCCACGAGAAGCCGCCCACGCCCTTCGAGTCGTAGGCGATGTGGTGCTTGTCGAGCAGGTTCTGGAATTCGAGCGCCGACTGGTCGCTCGGATAGTTGACGGTGACGGACTTGCCGGTGCTCTTCTGCGTCGCGGTGATCGAGCGCTTGCCCGGGTTGAAGACGACCTCACTGAACCTGGTACCGGAGGCAATGCAGCCCTGGAGCGACGAGTACGTGCTGCAGTTCGCGATCGTCTTCGTCGTCGTGTGCATGAGCTGGCTGCTCGCCAGCCACACGACGAGGACGATCGCGATGAGCGGGATGAACGCGCTGCGGAAGAGTCGATTCACGGAACCTCGGAGATCAGCGTACCGGAACCCTTTTTGACGCCGGTTGCCGTTTTACTCCCTCCTCGGGGAAAGTGCTACACGCCCTCCGGCATCAGGTCGTCGTGGAGCACGCCCACATAGGGCAAATTCCGGTACCGCTCTGCGAAATCGAGCCCGTAGCCGATCACGAAGCGATTGGGGATCTCGAAGCCGACGTACCGGACGTCGACGTCGATCTCGCGGCGACCCGGCTTGGTCAGGAGCGCGCAGACGTCGAGGCTCGCGGGCTCGCGGGACTCCAGGTTCCGGATCAGATACGAGAGCGTCAGGCCCGAGTCGATGATGTCCTCGATCACGAGCACATGCCTGCCCTCGATGTTGATGTCGAGGTCCTTGAGGATCCGCACCACGCCGGACGAGTCCGTCGAGGCGCCGTAGCTCGAGATCGCCATGAAGTCGATCTCGCAGGGGACGCTGATCGAGCGCATGAGATCGGCCATGAAGAACACCGCCCCTTTGAGCACTCCCACGAGCAGCAACTCGCGTCCCGCGTAGTCCGCCGTGATCTCGCGACCCAGCTCGTGAATACGGGCCTGCAGGCGATCCTCGTCGATCAGGATCTCGCCGACGCCCCGCTCGAGCTCGGTGCGATTCACGCGCGCACCCAGACGATGCCGGCCGCGAAGCGGCCCGTCCGCGCAGCGGACCGGTGGAAGGGGCCCGGGGAAACCGGGAGGTTTCCCCGGCGCGCGACGGCAACGGCAACGTTGGGGCTCACGCGCGCACCCAGACGATGCCCTCGGCCTCGACGATCCCGGGCACGGCGACGACCTCGTCGCCGCGGACGACGAGCGGCCACCCTTCTCGGTCGGAGCGCGGGATTTTGGCGTTGACGAACACGTCCTGGATCTTTCGCGAGCGGCCGGCGAGACGATCGCCGGGCCTCCACCCGCGCACGATAAGGCCTGGGAGCTCGGAACGAATGCGCCACCCGCCCCAGGTGACCTCGCCGGCCAGCCGTACCGGGCCCTGCTCGAGCCAGAGCCGATCGTGCTCGCGAACGGCCTGCACGCCGCCGCCGAGGTCGACGCGCCTCGACCCCGCCGGCGCGTCGAGGAGCTCGGCGAGTGCCGGCGACAGGGTGCGCCGCCGCTCGAGCGAGCGCAGGACGTTCTCCCGGGCGGCGGGATGGATCCGCTCCAGCAGGGGCAGGATCTGGTCGCGGATCAGGCCCCGCGTCGTCCCCGGGTTCGAGGAGTCGACCCGATAGGCGAGCCCGCGGCGGCGGCAGAAGGCCTCGGTCTCCGCACGCCAGAGCGGCAGCAGCGGACGGACGACGCCGTCCTCCCGGCGAGGCTTGATCCCCTTCGTGTTCCCGCTCGTGACGAGCCGGTAGAGGATCGTCTCGACCTGGTCGCTGGCCGTGTGCCCGGTCGCCCGGAGACACCCCGCCGCCTGGGCGTAGCGGAGCTCTCGCAGCTCCGCCTCGGTCGCACCCGCGCCGTCGACCCGGACGACCTCGGCGCCGAGCTCCTCGACGCAGAAGCGGGCATCGTCGTCCGACTCGGAGCCCCTGAGCCGATGATCGACGTGCAGCGCCGAGACGCGGTACCCGAGCTCGCGCAGCGCGTGCAGGAGGCACGTGGAGTCGGCGCCGCCGGAGACGAGGCAGAGCACCCCCCCGCCCGGCTCGATCAGCCGGTGCAGGCGGATGTGCGACTCGATGCGGGCGAGCGCATCCACGACCCGAAGTGTTGCAATCACCAGCTCGGCGCGGCGAGCCACCGCTCGAGCAGGGCCGCCACACGGTCGAGCTCCGCCGCCCCGAACGGATACGGCGTCGCGTACTCGGCGAGCCGGGCCCGCGCGGCCGGCTCGATGCCGTCTCTCGCATCGAGCGCGTAGGCGATCGGGAGCGAATGGGCGACGACGAGGATCGTCGCCTCGGGTCGCTCGAGCAGGAGCCGGAAGGCCCGGGCGTAGCGGGCGACGATCGCCTGGCGGCTCTCGCCGCCCGGGCCCGGCACCTCCGCGGAGGAGGCTGTGCTCGCCCAGGCGCGGAACTCCTCGAGCTGTGCCCCTTCGAACGGCCCGTACAGCGGGTCGTTCAGCTCCGGGAGCACGAGCCGCGGGAGGTCACGCCCGCGAAACGCTTCGTCCGCGGTCGCGCGCGCCCGTTCGAGCTCACTGGTCACACAGAGCGCGATCGGCTCGCCGTGCAGCTCCTCGCCGAGCCGGGTCGCCTGCTCGACGCCCACCCGGGTCAGGCCGCAGGGAACGGTGACATCACCGTTCATCGCCCCGCGAACGCTGAACTCGCTCTCCCCGTGACGCGCCAGGATCGCCCGTTCCATCGCGTCAGAAGAGGAGCGAGCGGTAGCGACCGACGAGACGCATCCCGATCGACTCGTAGAGGCCGATCGCCGCGGCGTTCTCCGTCCGGACGAACAGCGTCACGATCGGGGTCAGTCCGAGCAGCAGCCGGCAGAGGTCGCGCATCCCCCGCGACCCGTAGCCGCGCCCGCGCACCTCGGGGTCGACCCACACCTGCTGCACCTGAACCACCGCCGGCGTCCACGCGGATGCCTCCGCCTTGAAGAGGACGACGCCGTCCTCGAGCCACAGCCACGAGCGGCGGTCCGAGATCTGGGCGCGGGTCCGCCAGCGAAAGCCGTCGGCGTCTCGTTCGAGCGGGTCGATGCCGAGCTCCTCTGCGTGCGCGGCGGCGCAGATCGGGACGAGCAGGTCGAGGTCGTCCAGCGTGGCCGCGCGGAGGCCGCTGTCGCCGTCCGCCGGCGGCTCGGCGATCGCGTAGACCGGCTGCCCCGGCCTGTCGGCGCGTGGTGGCGCGAGCAGCGGCCCCAGCTCACCCCAGAGCTCACCGACCGCCCGCTCCTCGCCGATGATCATCTTCGACGGGCTAAGGGCAGCCGCCTCCGAGAACGCGGCGCAGCCCCTCCCCGAAGGGACGAGGTTGGCACCGAGATGGCAGAGCGCCGTCAGCGACCGGTTGTCGTCCTCGAGCGCGAGGAAACGGCCGAAGCCCCGCCTGGCGACATCTTCGAGGAAGACCCGCTCGATCGGGTCGCGGGCGCAGAACTCCAGCACCCGGTCGTGGCCGGGCTCGATCAGCGACTGCATGGGGCAATCCTCGCGCATCGCGTAGAGTCCACGCGCGATGCCGATCCACCTCCGAGCCGAACCGGGCGACTACGCCGAGGCCGTCCTCCTTCCAGGCGACCCGCTGCGCGCCAAGTACATCGCCGAGACCTATCTCGACGACGCCGTGCAGACCAACGGCGAACGTGGCCTGCTCGGTTACACCGGCCTCTACGAGGGCAAGCCGGTGTCCGTTCAGGGAACCGGGATGGGCTGCCCGGGGGCGACGATCGTGTTCGAGGAACTGGTGCAGCTCGGCTGCAAGAAGCTGATCCGCGTCGGCACCTGCGGCGGCCTCCAGGCGGGACACGCACTCGGCGACCTGATCGTCGCGCTGACCGCGGTTCCCGACGACTCGACTGCGATGCACCTCGTGAACAACGAGCCTCATTGCCCGACCGCCTCCTGGTCGCTCGTCCACGAGGCGGTGCACGTGGCGAAGCACAGCGACCTCGAGCTCCATGTCGGGCCGATCGTCTCCAGCGATCTCTTCTACAACCCGAGAGAGGGCCAGTACGAGCGATGGGCGGCCCGGGGCGTGCTCGCAGTCGAGATGGAGGCGGCGGCGCTCTTCACGATCGGCGCGATCCGCGGGGTCGAGGCGGCGTGCCTGCTCACCGTGAGCGACATCGTGGTCGAAGGCGACTTCAAGCGGATCTCCGACGACGACCTGCGGGCCGCGGTCGATCGCATGACCAGGCTCGCCCTGGACGTGGCGATCTCGGACAAGCACTAGGCCACCTCGCGTGGGCGAGACGGCGACCTTCCTCGTCAACCCGGCAAGCGCGAACGGCGCGACGGGGAAGCGCTGGCCGAAGCTCGAGGCGCGGGCGCGCACCCTGGGGCTGAGCGGCACGACACTCCTCTCGGAGGGCCCCGGCCACCTGACCGAGCTGGCGCGTGAGGCCGCATCGCACGGCGGCCTGCTCGTGGTGGTCGGCGGGGACGGGACGCTGAACGAGGTCGTCAACGGGGTCGCAGGATCGGGCGTCGAGCTCGCCTTCGTCGCAGCCGGCACCGGACAGGACTTCGGACGGACGCACGGCATCCCGACGGGGTTCGACGCCGCGATCCGCGTCGCCCTGGAGGGGGCGCCGCGCGCGGTCGATGTCGGCCGGGCCGTGTTCCGGGGCCCCGACGGCGGCGAGGCCACGCGCTTCTTCGCGAACGTGGGCTCGGCCGGGATGAGCGGGGCGGTGGCGGAGCGGGCGAACTCGATGTCGAAGGCGCTCGGCGGGCGCGCGACGTTCTACTACGCGCTCCTGCGCGAGTTCGCGGTCTGGAAGAACACCCAGGTGACTGTCCACTTGGACGACACGGTGCGTCAGGGCCGGATGCACGACGTGATCGTCGCCAACGGCAAGTGGCACGGCGGCGGCATGAAGCTCGCCCCCGACGCATGCCCGGACGACGGCCTGTTCGACGTGGTGCTGATCGGCGACATCACGAAGCTCGACTTCGTGACCACGTCGCCGAAGCTCTACGGAGGCGGGCATGTGCACCACCCGCGCGTCGAGGTGATCCGCAGCGCGACGGTCTCGATCGATGCGGCGGTACCTCTGCCGCTCGAGCTCGACGGCGAGCAGGACGGCACGACGCCGGCGCGACTCGAGGTCGTGCCCGCCGCGCTCCGGGTGCGGATGCCCGGCTAGGAGGTGGGCTTCGACTCGGCCGCGGCCGAGCGGGGCTTCGCCGCGGTCGAGCGCGAGCGGGTCGTCCGCTTGGGCTTCACGTTCTCAAGGGCGTTCAGGCGCTTCTCGATCGCCGCGAGCCGTGACTCGATCGACTCGAGCCCGTGCACCAGCCGCTCACCCCTGTCCTTGAGCTCGCGAGCGCCCTGAAGCGCCGACCGCGTCGGCCCGCTCTGCGTGAGCTTGCCGAGCGCCCCTTCACCGACCGACTGGAGCTGAGAGATCACCGAGTTCTTGGTCGCCATCCATCCATCCTTTCGGGGTTTCGCCGGAAGGCTAACGATACGCGAGAGCAGCCCGCGGCGACCCGCTGTTGACAAGTGTTGTCGAAGGCGTAGAGTCCACCGCATGGCGAGAGCCGAGCGGACGCGACTCCCGGTGGGCGACCCCTCCGGATTCGTCAGGCGCAACTTCGTCCCGTTGGTGCTGATCCCACTCGCAGCGCTGCTCGTCTGGGTGGCGATCTGGAAGGTCTGGCTGCCCCGACCCGTGACCGGCGGCACCGTCGGGCGCACCGTGACGACGATCGACGCAAACGCTCCCTCCGGCCCGACGCACAAGGTGACGACGGTGGTCAGAACGACCACGCCCACGGTGCCCTCGCGCCGGTCCGAGACGCTCGCGATCGTGCTGCTGTTCCTCGGCGTCGGCGTGGTCGTGATCTCCGTCTTCCACGACCGGATCGGCAGCATCGAGCTCGACCGGACCGGAATCAAGATCGGGCTCACGAAGGCGGAGCAGGCCGGTGCGGCGCAGCTCGTCGGCCGCCTGGCCCGGAGCGGCACCGTGACGGGCGCATATGGGCGCGCGCTCGGCGGGTATCTCCGAGCGGTCGCCGCCCTCCGGCCGGCCGCCGGCTCGGTCGCGGCGCCGGAAGCGCCGGTCGGTGCCGCCGCGCCCGGCCTGAGCGCCGAGCAGGCACTCGTGATTGCCGACCGGATCGCCGACCGGTTCGCGTGACGCTCCGGCGCGAGGTCTACCCTCGACCTCGTGCCGATCCTCGCCCATCTCGATCTGGATGCGTTCTTCGCGGCAGTCGAGGAGCTGGAGAGTCCCGACTTGCGGGACGTGCCGCTCGTCGTCGGCGGCGACCCGCACGGACGCGGGGTCGTTGCCACCGCGAACTACGTCGCCCGGGGGTTCGGCATCGGCTCGGCGATGTCATGCGCCGAGGCGTTGCGCCGCTGCCCCGAGGCGGTCTTCGTCCGGCCGCGGATGACCCTTTACCGTGAGTACTCTCGCGAGGTCTGGTCGATCGTGCGAGCCGTCGTGCCGACGGTCGAGCAGGCGGGGATCGACGAGGGCTATCTCGACCTCGGCGAGGTGGCGCCCGCCTTCGACGACGCCCGTGCGCTCGCCGAGGCCGTGCGTGCGGTGGTCAGGGCCCGCACCCGCCTCTCCTGCTCGCTCGGACTCGCGAGCTCGAAGGTGGTTGCGAAGGTCGCCTCCGACCGGCGCAAGCCCGGCGGACTGACCGTCGTTCGCCCCGGGCGCGAAGCGGCCTTTCTGGCGCCGTTCCCGATCCGCGTCCTGCCCGGGATCGGCCCCCGGGCGGAAGCGCGCCTCGCGGAAGCCGGCGTCGAGACGATCGGCGCCCTCGCTGCCCTCGGCGACGCAGAGCTGAGGCGGATGCTCCCGGGCAAGGTCGGGCTGATGGTGCGGGACCGGGCCCGCGGCATCGACCCGCGAACGCTCGAGGTCTCGACCGAGCGGATCTCGATCTCGAACGAGGAGACCTTCGCCCGCGACGTCGGCGATGTCGAGCGCCTCCACGACGAGTTGCGTCGCATGTCCGACCGGCTCGCCGAGCACCTCCGCGAGCACGAGCAGACTGCGCGGACGGTCACGACCAAGCTGCGCTACCCGGACTTCGCGATCCGCACCCGCTCGGCCTCGCTGGGCGTCGGGATCGCCGACGGCTCGCAGATCGGGGACATCGCCTGCGCCCTGCTCGACCGGGCGCTTCGCGACCGGCCCGGCCCGCTGCGCCTCGTCGGAGTCGGTGTCTCCGGCCTCGCCGACCACGCGCAGCTGCAACTCTCGCTCTGACAGACTCGCAGCCGTGGAGGGATTCGACTTCGCCGCCTCGGTCCGTGTGCGCTTCGCCGACACCGACGCGCAGGGGGTTGCTCACAACTCCAACTACTTCGTCTGGTTCGAGGTCGCCCGGGTCGAATTCCTCGAGCTCTACGCCGGCGGCTACCAGCGCCTGCGGGACGAGGGGATCGAGTCGCTCGTGCTCGAGGCGCACGCGCGCTTTCTCGCGCCGGCCCTCTTCGACGACCGGCTGCGCGTGCACGCCCGCTGCCTCGACGCGCGGGGAGCCCGCTTCCGGTTCGAGTACGCGATCGAGCGCGACGGCGCCGTGATCGCGGACGGCTGGACGGCGCATGCCACCGTCGACGCGGCCACGCTTCGCCCGACCCGAACGCCCGACTGGCTCCGGGCGGCGATCAGGGAAGCGGATGCTGGGCGAGCCCGACGCCCGGAGCCGGCGTAACCAGCGGCTGCACCTTCGGCTTCGGTTTGGGCTTCGGCTTCGGCTTCGGGCCGATGAGGACGAGCTTCGGGGTGGACCGGTAGTTCGAGTACCACGTCGCGTCCGAGAGCAGCTTGCCGTCCGATGCGTAGACCAACCGGCGAACGGAGGTCGTGAGCGCAGGCGATCCCGTGTCCTCGACGACCCGCTCGCCCGGCGCCAGCGATCGATCGAGCGTTCGCTTCACCGGCGGGTTGGCGACGACCTTGAGCGGCGCCGCGTCGCTGACGACGCGCCGGTGCTGCGGCGTCCCGTAGAGCGAGACGACGAGCGAGGAGGAGCCCACGAACGTCCGCAGCAGGAGCCAGTGCTTCGTGTCGTTCACGAACTTCAGGTCGACGTCCGGGTAGTCCACGGTCGCATCCCGCCCGAGCGGATAGTGAGAGATGTAGAGCGCGTGGTTCGTGCGGGAGGTGATCGGCAAACCCGCCTCGAAGGCGGCGTTGAACACGGTGGTCGACACCTGGCAGACACCGCCGCCGAGCCCCGTCGAGAGCTCGCCGTTGATGATCACCGGCGCCTCGAGGAACCCCTTCGCGGCGGTGCGGGCTCCTGTCGCCCGGTTGAACGAGAACGTCGCCCCCGGCGCAATCAGCTTGTTGTCGACGAGGTGTGCGACGAGCTCGACGTTGTGGATCCTGTTCGGCTCGCCGCCGTACAACGTCTCGAAGCTGCTCACGAGGCCGGTGATTCCCATCGCCTGCGCCGCCTTCGTCGTGCGGCCGACCGAGACGGTGCCGGTCACCAGCTTCGCAACACGATCCTGAGGCTGCTCGGCGGCCTTGAGCACGGCGGCCGCGGATCGCGGCACGTCGAGCCCGACACCGGGTTGCGCCGGGATGATGCTGACGTGGTCGCCGGTCGCGGCGAACCGGGCACCCCGAGCCGGGCGTCCGACCTTCGCGTCGAGCCGGGCGAAGTAGGCGTTGGCCGCCTTGCCGCCGAGCACGAGCGCGCCGCCCGAGTCGCCGGGAAGCTGCAGCATCGGCGCGAGCTGCCTCGGGGTCAGCTCGAACCGGTTGCGGCCGAGCGTCAGGGTGACCGGTGCCGAGAGCGCCTCCTGGGCCTGGGCCTGCACGCCCGCGAGTTGTGCCGTGGTCACGGCCGGAGCCTCGACGCTCGCGGGCAGCTCGACCGGGCCGGGTCGAGTCAGGCCCGCGAGGGCCGCCACGACCACCTGCGCTGCCTTCACCCGGTCGAGACGCTCTCCCGCATGACCGGGGACGGCGGCGACCGTGAGGCCGCGGCGGACCAGCCTGGCGGGCTCGTAGGCCCGGTCGACCTTCATCGAGATCAGGCCGATCTCGTAATTGAGCGCCGCGTCATAGGCATGAACCGCCGGCACGACGTTCTCGGGGAAGAAGCGGAGCTCGAGCCGGTGGAACCCGCGGAGCATGATCGTCCCCTGCCCCTTGTTCAGCGCATCCGTCACGGCGGCGGCCCAGTCGGTCGTCACCCCGACCTCGTCGGGCCGGATCGAGAAGCGATGCTTGCCCGCGATGAAGGTGACGGGCACGTGCGCCATCTCGGCGCTGCGGCGGGCGAGCATCGACTCGGCCTCCTGGGCGCTGAGCCCGCCGACGTCGATACCGGCGATCCGGGTGCCGGCTGCAAGCGTGTCGGGTGAGCCCGAGAACGCGAGCCCGACCACCATCGCAACAGCGACAAGGCCCGCGACGAATGCGACCAGCCGGACGAGGCGGCCGTGCACGACCGGGGCGCGCCGACGTACTTGCGCAGCAGAAGTCGTGGGCGCACGGGCGCTCAAAGTTCGGCCATGGTACCGGCCGAACGCCGCCGCTTTGTGAATATTTGGGACGGGCGGTTAGTCCCCCGCGGGGAGGCCCAGCGCGAGCTCGGGGTTGGGCTGGGTGCCGGCCGGGTCGCGCCGGGCCACGGCCGCCGCACCCGCGACGACACAGCCGAAGGCGACGTACCGGAGCGCGCCGAGGATTCCGGGCGGAGAGTGCTCGTGGAAGATGACGATTCCCGCCGCGATCGGCAGCGCATTGGTGCAGAACGATGACAGGCCCGCCGTCGCGAGCGCCCGGCCGCGCTGGAAGGCGAGTTGGATGAGCGTGAAGGCGAGACCGTGGCAGGCCCAGATCGGCGCGATGAAGAGCAGGCTCACGCCGCCGTGGACGGCCTGCTTCGTGCCGACATCGGCGGCTGCGTAGAGCAGCCCGGCCGCGATCCCGAACCCGGCTCCCGGCGCGAGCAGGGAGGCGCCGGGCCCGATCGAGACCGCGGCGATCGCCAGCGAGCCGATGAACCAGGCCGCAACGGCGACCCACGAGCCGGAGCTGCTGCCGCTCGATCCACCCGCAAGTGACGCGGAGAGGAAGACGAGCCCGAGCACCGCCAGCCCGACGCCGACCCACTCCCGCAGGGGAAGCCGCTCGCCGGCCGCCCGCTGTGCCAGCACGGCCAGCAGCCCCAACCCTCCGGCCGAGACCGCCTGGACGAGCGAGAGGGGCGCCAATCTGAGCGCGATCACGTAGAAGACCCACCCGACGATCCCGACGATGAACGCGAACAGCCAGCGGCGGTGTCCGAAGAGCAGCCCGAGCGAGCGCCGGGGATGGCGCACCGTCAACCGTGGCAGCTGCGACGTGATCGAATGCTGCGCCACCCATGACCAGTTGAACGCGGCCGCCGTCACGAGCGCGAGGATCAACCCGAGGACAAGTGAAGCGTGAGGGAAGAGCCGCATCTAGGCTAGGCGTCTATGGACTTCGAGCTTACCGGCGAGCAACGGCTGCTCCAGGACACAGTACGCTCGTTCGTCGACGAGCGGATCCTCCCGGTCGCGGTGCAGAACGACATCGACCACAAGCTCGACCTCGATCTGATCGCCGGCATGGCGGAGCTCGGGATCCTCGGGATCGTCATTCCCGAGGAGTACGGCGGAGCGGGCCTCGACTTCGTCGCCGAGGCCCTCGCCTGCGAGGAGATCGAGCGTGGCGAGGCCGCCTTCCGGACGCTGATCTCGGTGCACGTCGGGCTGAACTCGCTGACGTTGCTCCGGTATGCCTCGGAGGAGCAGAAGCAGCGCTGGCTCGTCCCTCAGGCGAAGGGCGAGAAGCTCGCCTGCTTCGGGTTGACGGAGCCGGGGGCGGGCTCGGATGTCGCTGCGATGCGAACGACTGCCCGGCGTGAGGGCGACGTGTACGTGCTGAACGGGCAGAAGAACTGGATCTCGTACGCCGCCGTCGCCGATCATGCGCTCGTCTTCGCGAAGACCGACCCGGGCGCCGCTCACAAGGGGATCACCGCGTTCGTGCTCGAGCGTGGGACGCCGGGGTTCACGGCGCGCGACCAGGAGAACAAGCTCGGAATCTGGGCGGGCTCCACGGGCGAGCTCTTCTTCGAGAACGTCGAGGTGCCGGCCGAAAACCGGATCGGCGAGGAGGGGCAGGGCTTCGAGGTGGCGATGCACTCGCTCGACCAGGGGCGGTTCACGGTCGCCGCCGGGGGGTGCGGAGTCGTTCGCGCCTGTCTCGAGCGGTCGGTCGAGTACGCACGCGAGCGGGAGACGTTCGGCAGCGAGATCGGCCGCTACCAGTTCGTCCAGGACATGATCGCGACAATGGTGCTCGGCTACGAGACGTCGAAGCTGCTGGTGATGCAGGCCGCGTGGATGAAGGACGAGGGCAAGCGCTCGACGCGGGAGACGTCGCTCGCGAAGTGGCACGCGACCGAGTCGGCGTTCGAGGCGGCGCACCTCGCGATCCAGGTGTTCGGGTCGTACGGCTACAGCGCCGAGGTCGGGATCGAGCGCTACTTCCGCAACGCGCGCGCGCCGATCATCTACGAGGGGACGACCCAGATCCACAAGCTGTTGCAGGCCGAGCACGCGCTCGGCTACCGGCAGCTGAACGGCCGCGGCGGGGACGTCTCGCCGCTTTGCTCCTGGGCGCCGGCGCTGTCACCGGTGCACCAGCGCAGCTAGGTGGTCTGACCGGCAACGTTCGCCGGGCCTCCGGCCCGCAATCACACTGCGCCATAGCCCGCCCTCGTCCTTGTCAAGGCAACCAGCCTTGCCTACGGACGATGACGGACTCTGACTTGGTGCTCGCGACCCAGAAACCGGGCAACATTGCCGGTCAAACCACTAGAAGCGGCCGCTCCAGGGCCATTCGTGCGCTTCCGCACAGAGCCCGGCGCGGACGGGGTTGTTCCAGACGTAGGCGCAGGCGTTCGCAAGGTGCTCGTCGTCGCGAAGCACGCGGGCATGGAACCGATCCTGGAAGAGGTGCCCGACCCGGCTGTGGCGCCTGTTGAAGCGCTGCGCATGAGAGCCGTTCACGCGATGCAACCCGGACGACAGGCTCTCGAGGTACGTCTCGATGATGGCGTGGTAGTGGTTGCCCATCAGGCAGTACGCGTGGCATCTCCAGCGGAGCTCTCGAACGATGCGTTGGAAGAACTCGACGAACATCCGGCTGTCCTCGCCGTCGAGAAAGATCGGGCACCTGGCAACCCCTCGACTCGTGACGTGGTACACGCCGTAGCTGGGAAGCGCCGATCGCGGTAGACGGGCGATGCCAGAGAACCTAGCGTGCCGGTTGGCCGCCGTCATCGGACTTTTCGGACACACGGGGGACAGTCCCCACGACCGCCGAAGCGCACCCGTGGGGACTGTCCCCCAACGCGGCGGATCGGCGGGTCGGGGGACAGTCCCCGTGACGTGTCTCGAGCGGTCGGGGTGGGGACTGTCCCCGGAATGGCCGAAAAGGACGTGTCCAAAGGACATGTCGAGTTGGGCGTCGTTAGATCTCGCCGTCCCAGTAGTCGACTGCCTGGCCGAGACGGAAGAGCTTGCCGGGAGGCCAGACGCCGATCTTGCTGCTGTCCGGATAGACGGCGACGGCGGTGCCGGACTTGGTCGAGAGCATCAGGATGCGGACCGTCGACTCGGTGCGGTTCGTGACCTTGTGGGCGCCGTCCGGGCCCTCGGGGAAGCAGACCGCGTCGCCGGGAGCGAGTTCGTGCTCGCCCTCCGGGTCTCTCAGCGTCGGAGTGCCGGCGAGGACGATCAGCCATTCCTCGTCGGGGTGCTCGTAGTGGTAGGGGCAGACGCTGTCCCCCGGGTCGAGCTCGTAGACGGACCCTCCGAGCTGCTCGGCGCCGATCGTCGACCCGAAGCGCGCCATGCGGGCGCGGTAGCCGGGCGGATCGGCCTGGTCGCCCTCGACGCCGACGTCGAAGACGTTCACGACCTCCGTCATTCGCCCTCCCAGTAGCCGACCGCATCCTCGAGACGGAAGAGCTTCCCGAGCGGCATCACCCCGACCTTGGCACTGTCCGGGTACTCGGCGGCCTCGGGCACGCGGTTCGCCGAGAGGATCAGCACGGTCCCGGGGCCGCTGACCTGGTGAGCGCCCGCTGCCCCTGGCGGGAAGCAGAGCACGTCGCCCGCGCGAAGCACGCGTTCGCCCTCCGGTGTCCTCACAGCCGGCGAGCCCTCGACCACCAGCAGCCACTCCTCCATGCCATGATGAAAATGGAACGGGTACGTCTTCTCGCCGTCCCCGAGCTCGTAGACGCACCCACCGATCTTCGCGCCCCCGATTGCACTGCCGACTCGCGCCGCGCGCCAGCGGTACCCCTCACGCTCCGACGCATGGTCGAACTCCGGCGAGAAGAGATTTGCAGGACGCACAGGACGTATGTCTACCGAACCGGACGACGTCAGGCCGGACGGTTCCGGGCTCCCTGCCCCACTGCCCGCGTCGGCTACCGGCCGGCGACGAGCCCGAGTGCCTCGGGAAGCCGCCGCAGATCCTGGATCCGGTCGGCGAGGTCGGGGTGGCGGTTCTCGCGGTCGAGCAGCACCGCCCGCATCCCGACCGCACGGGCGCCCTCGATGTCCTCTTCGAGCGTGTCTCCGATCATCGCCGTATCGCCGGCCTCGGCCTCGAGCAGGTTGAGGATCGCGCGGAAGATCGAGTCGTGCGGCTTCGTCTTCCCGTGTGCGCTCGAGGTCAGCACCGCGTCGGCGGCGAGCCCGTGATGCCGGACGAACTCGGTGAGATCGCGCGACGAGTTCGAGAGAAGCCCGACCTTGAGACCGTGGGCGCGTACCATCTCGAGAGCCGCCGGCGCATCCTCGTAGAGCTCGAAGTGCGCCGACTGCACCCAGCGGCGCTCCATCTCGACCGCGGCGCGGTACGTGTCCCCCACTCCGCCCATGCCCTCGATCACCCGCTCGGTGAAGAGCACCCACATCTCCTCGTCGTGGTCGAGCTCGGGATGGCGCCTGACATCGGCGAACGCCGCGGCCCTCGCTTGCTCGTACTTCGCAGGGTCGAGCTCGAGGCCGTAGCGAAGCCCGAGCTCTCGGTACCCCGCCGGGCCGAGGTCGGGGCCTGGCCGGGCCAGGGTGAAGTCGACATCGAAGACAACCGCCCGGAGCACGCACACGAGGATAGAGCGGGATCGCCACCGTGGTGGGCCCCCATCCGGCACGCGAGAGAGCCCAGGGGGGAAAACCAAAGGTTTTCCCCCCTGCTGCATCGGGGTGCCCAGATTTGAACTGGGGGCCTCTCCGACCCGAACGGAGCGCGCTACCAGGCTGCGCCACACCCCGGGCGCGGCCAATGGTAGCGGCTCGGGGCCGCCCGGCCCGTCGCGTTTCCGACACCCTTTGCGCGCATCCGTCCCGTCCACTATCGTTCGAGTCGATGAGTGAACTCCAGACAGGGCATCGCGCGTAGTCGTGCCTGTCGAAGGAAGTCCGCGGCAAGACCAGCCCGCCGGCGCCGAGAGCGCGGCGGGCTTTTTCGTGCATCGACGAGAGGAGCGAAAATGCCCAACCACCTGACGCCGGACGAGCTCTCGAAGGAGGTCGGCATCGACCGCGACGAAGTGATCCGGATCTGCGTCGAGGAGCACGTCCCGATCTACCAGGGCAAGATCGACAAGCACCTCTTCAAGGCTCAGCTCGTCGCGATCAAGGCGGTCCCGGCGCAGCACTGAACCGGCTCACAACCCGCCGGTTGCGGCTACTTGCGCGTTGCCTCGCGCTTGCGCGTCCCGGCAGGTTTCCTGCCTGCCGGCCGCGTGCCCTTCGAAGCGGCGACCGAGGCACGCAGCGCTTCCATCAGATCGATCACGGGTGCATCCTCGGGGGCCGGCACCGGCTCGGCCGGCTCGCGACCCTCGAGCTTCGCTTCGAGCATTTCCCTGAGCTTCGCGCGATACTCGCTGTGGAGCGCAGCCGGCTCGAACGATCCCTCCAGCCCGGCGATGATCTGCCGGGCGAGCGCAAGCTCCTCGCTGCGCACACCGGTCGCCGCCACCGCCTCGTCGATCTCGTCCTGGCTGCGGACATCCTCGGCGACGAACAGCGTCTCGAGCGCGAGCGCGTCGCCCTTCGGGCGGATCAGGCACAGCTTCTCCTTGCCTGCGAGCACGAACGACCCGAGCCCGGCGACCCCGGCAGCCCGCATCGCCTCGAGCAACAGCGCATACGGCCGGCGCTGCGCCTCGGCACCGGCGGGGACGAGATAGTACGTCCGGTCGAAGTAGACCGGATCGACGTCGCCGGCGGGCACGAAACGGGTGATCTCGATCGCCCGTGAGGTGTCATACCGCTCGAGCGCCTCGAGCTCGGCATCCTCGACGGCGACGAACTGGCCCTTCGCAACCTCCCAGCCCCGGACGATCTCGTCGGGCGCGAGCTCGACGTCGTGGAGGGGGCACCACCGCTTCTGCTTGATCGGTGTCAAGCACTCCCGGTGCAGCAACTTGAACTGGACGTCCGACTGGCGGGACGAGGCAGCCGTGGCCGGCGCCAAACCCACGGGGATGTTGACGAGGCCGAAGCTGATCGATCCGTTCCAGGTTGTGCGCATGGGTGAAAGTCTAGGCGGGATGCAACGGATTCGCCTCGCGCCGGCCTGCTCCTGCCTGAGAGGGGCTACAGGATGCGCCGCGCGCCGATGTAGGAGCCTGCGTACGAGCCCGTGTCGAGGCTCGAGACCTGCACCACCGTCCCCGTGTGCGGGGCGTGGACGAACTCGCCGGCGCCGATATAGATGCCGACGTGACCGAGCCCGTCGAAGAAGACGAGATCACCCGGCTCGAGCTGGTCGCGCGGCACCGCCACCCCGTCAGTCCACATCGAATAGGAAGAATGCGGGAGCGAGACCCCGACCTGAGAGTACGCGTACATCACGAGCCCCGAACAGTCGAACCCGTTCGGCGTGTCGCCGGCCCACTGGTACGGAACCCCGAGCTCTTGCAGTGCAACCCCGACGACGCCGGAGTAGCTCGCGGGCGGCAGGACGGCGGCGCCTTCGGGCGTCTGCGCCGAAGCACCGACGGCGGTGTCGGAGAGGATGTGAATCTGGCGGCTCTGGGCGTCAGCGGCGCGCTGGCGTGCCAGCCGGCCCGCCGCGAGAGCGCGTGCCTGCTGGGCCGCGATCAGCCGCTGCACCTCTCCGTCGAGCGACCCGAGCAGCCGCTGCCGCTCCCCGAGTTGCGTCTCGATCGCCTGCTTCTGACGCGACCTGAGCGCGACGAGGTGACGTACGTTCCGCTGCTCGACGACGAGCCGACGGCGGTGCTGCTCGACCGAGCTCTTGAACAGCGTCACCTGAACGGCGACCTGCCGGTCGACCGAGGAGACCTGATTCGCGGCATCCACCCGCTTGATCACGTCTTCGAGGCTCTGAGCGCCGAGGATCACCTCGAGCGTGGAGGTCGAGCCCTTGGTGTAGAGCGTGACGAGCCGCCTGGCGATCGTCCTCTGGCTCTGGAGCAGGTTGCGCCTGGCGATCGCGAGCTCCCGGCGGTTGACCGAGATGTCGCTCTGGACCTGGGCGAGCTTCAGATTCGCGAAGTTGACCAACTCGTCCGAACGGCCGAGACTCGCATTCAGCCCGTTGATCTCGGCGACGACCTGCCGGGCTTCGGCCTGCTTCGCCACGATCGACGGTGGCTGCGCTGCGAGTGCCGTGGTTGATGCGATCAGCGCCACCAGCGCGATCAGCACGTACGGCGCCTGCCCTCGTCTCGGTCGAACGAAACTCCGCCGAACGACACTCCGCTGACCGAGACTGCGCCGAACGAAGCTGTGCTGAACGGAGCCCCGCGAGGCGCTACGGGACGGGCGCACCGAGGGGGGCCGGTACGTCACGAGCTGGTGACGTTAGCAATCTGTTCGGATACAGGCAACCGTTTGCTCACACAAACTTGCTCGAAAGCTCCTCGTACCTGTTCGGATGAGCGAGAAATCGCGCCTCGGCTGTGGTACGGTCCCCGCCTTGCTCGGGCGGGCGGAGAAGGCCACGTGGGGGCTGCTTGGCATTGCCGCGGCCTGCTTTGGCCTGCTCGCGCTCCCGCAGGCGAGCGGCGCCGGCCCGCAACCGACGCTGACTCAGCTCCAGGCCGACGATGCCAACCTCGCGGCGAAGTCCCGCTCCGCGGTGCTGGAGCTCTATTCGCTCGACAGCCGGCTCGCCGCCGCCCGCGCGCGCCTCGCGGCGCTCCGGGGGGAGATGCAGACCCTGCGGGCGGAGCGCACCTCGATCGCACACCAGATCGGGCTCGCCCGGCTCGACGCCCGGATCTCGCAGGACCGGCTCGCCGCGAGGCTGCGATTCGTCTACGAGCACGGCAGCACGACCTCACTCGACATCCTGATGGGGGCGACGTCGCTGGACGACGCGATGACGCAGCTCGACGAGTTCAACCGCGTCGCGGCCGCGAACCATGAGGTGCTCGTGCAGGTGCGCTCGTCGCGCGGCCGCCTCTCACGCCTGTCGCGCGAGTTGAGCCTTCGCCGGCGCGCCCTCGCCGGGACGACGCAGGCGGCGGCCGACACGGTCGCAGCGCTCGGTCGTGAGCAGGCTCAGCGCGCGGCGTACGTCGCACAGCTCGGAGCGCAGCGTGCTCTCGACTCGGCCCAGATCGCGCGGCTGAATGCCAGGGCCCGGGCCGCCACCGTGCTCTCCGAGCGTCTCTCGCCTCCGGCTCCGTCTCCGGCTCCGGCTCCGGCTCCGGCCGTCCCCGAGCCGTCGATCGCGGTGCCGCTGACGCGGGTCGTGGTGCCGGTGGGCGGCCGAACACTGACCGTGACGGCGACCGGCTACGACCTCTCGGGCACGACCTCGACCGGGCTTCCGGTCGGCTGGGGCGTCGCTGCGGTCGATCCCTCCGTGATTCCGCTCGGCACCCACCTCGTCATCCCGGGCTACGGCGACGCCATCGCCGCGGACACCGGCCCGTCCGTCACGGGATCGACGATCGATCTCTGGTTCCCGTCGGCCGCCCAGGCGTATTCATGGGGCCGGCGCACCGTCACGATCTCCGTCGACTAGGCTTTCCGGCATTCGACGGGTCAGGAGCGTGAGGTCGGCGAGCTTGATCGAATCACCGCAACCCAGCGAAGAGCTGTCGCCGCGTGTCCTGCTCGTCGACGACCACGACCTCTTCCGCCGAGGCCTGCACACGCTGCTCGAGGAGGCGGGTGTCGACGTGGTGGGCGAGGCGCAATCCGGGACTGAGGCGCTCGTCCAGATCAGGACGGTGGCCCCCGAGGTCGTCGTGATGGACCTGAACATGCCCGGCATCAGTGGTGTCGAGGCGATCCGGCAGATGGCCATGATCGCCCCCCTTACACGTGTCCTCGTGCTCACGATCTCCGATCAGGACGCCGACGTGATGGACGCGATCATGGCGGGCGCCTGCGGCTACCTGCTCAAGGATGCGTCGATCCACGACCTGCTGGCCGGAATCCGCGCCGCGGCACAGGGCGAATCGCTCGTCTCGCCGGCGATCGCAGCGAAGATGCTCCAGCGGTTGCGCGCGACGAGCACGTCGCCGAGGGAGGCCGAGACGATCCGCTCGGAGCTCTCCGACCGTGAGATCGAGGTCCTGAAGCTGATCGCCAACGGGAAGGACAACGCCCGGATCGCCGCCGATCTGCACATCAGCCCGAAGACGGTCAAGAATCACATCTCGAACATCCTGATGAAACTCCAGATCGAGAATCGCATCCAGGCCGCGGTCGTCGCCGTTCGCTCCGGGATCGCCTGAGAGACTCTCGCAGAACGACGCTTCGACTCGAGGCTTCATTCGTGAGGGGGGTCTGAGAGCCTCTCAGCTCCGCGTCACGGCGGCCGAGTGGCGCCGCCGGAGCGGTGCCAGCAGCGCGCGCAGGGCCCGGAGGTCGTCGGCCTGCGTCTCAATCCGATCGGCGAGCGCGGAGAGCTCGTGTGCCGGTGAGCCCTGCCGGCGCAGCTCCACCGTCCTGGTCAGGCGCCCGATCTCCTTCTCGAGCCGCAGGCGCTCGGCTTCGAGCAGGAGGACGCGCGCGTAGCCGTCGGTCAACGTCCGCTCCAGATGCGCTGCGTCATCGCAGTCGCCGGGGCCGGAGAGGAGCGAAGCGATCTCGTCGAACAGCGGGTCCGCCTCGGCCATGGAACCGCGAGTATCGGTGGATCCGCCGCGTTCCGCCATGGGCCGAGCGGCCCATCTCGGGCGGCGACAGGCCCACCCGGCACAATCGTAAGATGGTCCGACGCCTTGCGCCTGCCGTGACCGTGATCCTCGTCCTGGCCGCGATCGCCGCGACGGCGGCAGGCTCGAGCACCGGCACGCTCGATCACCGCCTCGCCGGTGCACTCGACGTCCCCGGGGTCTCGACCCGCGCCTCCACTGCGATGGCCGTCGAGCTGCCGAGCGGACGGGTGGTGTTCGCCCGGAACCCCGATCTCTCGATCGAGCCGGCCTCGAACGAGAAGCTCCCCGTCACCTATGCGGCGCTGGTCGAGCTCGGCCCCTTCTACCGGTTCCCGACGGAGGTGCTTGGCGAGGGCCGGCGCGTCGGAAGCACCTGGCGGGGCAGGCTGGTCCTGAAGGGATTCGGCGACCCGTCTCTGACCTCGGCCGAGCTACGGCGACTCGCGGGCATCCTCTGGCGGCAGGGGATCCGGCACGTGACCGGCGGTGTCGTCGGGGACGCGACCTGGTTCGACACGGAGACCACCGCCCCCGGCTGGCTTCCGTCGTTCGCCGGCTCCGAGTCGCCGCCGCTGTCGGCGCTCGTCGTCGACCGCGCCGCTCGCCGCAACCGGCTTGTGGCCGACCCCGCCCTGGCGGCGGCGGCGGCGTTCGACCGGTTCCTGCACGCGCACGGGATCACGGCGCGTGGGGCGAGCACCGGCCGCGCGCACGGCGGGGCGGTGACGTTGGCGACGATCTACTCCGACCCACTCTCGGAGGTGATCCAGTTCATGGATCACGAGAGCGACAACTTCACGGCCGAGATGGTCTTGAAGGCGATCGGTGCGAAGGCGATCGGGCAGGGCAGCACGGCGGCGGGCGCCGCGGTCACGAGACGCGACCTCCGCACCGCCGGCATCCCGCTCGCCGGCGTCCGGATCGTCGACGGCTCCGGTCTCTCCCGCCTCGACCGGGCGACCGCACGGGAGCTCGCCTCTCTCCTCATCCTGATCTGGACAGACCCGGCAATTCAGCCGATCGTCAGCGCTGCGCTGCCCGTGGCGGGCGAAAGCGGGACGCTCGCGCACCGGCTCGCCATCGGCCCGGCGCGGGGCCTCGTCCGTGCGAAGACGGGCACGACGGACGTCAGCTCCGCGCTCTCCGGCTATGTCGGCGATCGCTTCGCCTTCGTCGCGATCGAGAATGGCCACCCGGTCGACGTCTGGGCGGCGCGTCAGGCCCAGGACGCGTTCGCGGGCGCTCTCGCCGACGAAGCGAGAGGGCGCCAGAGCCAGGGCTGATCGGCGGCTACGCGAGCAGCGCCTTCAGGTCGTTCTCGGTCAGCAGCGGCACTCCCGCCGCCTCGGCCTTCGCCGCCTTCGTTCCCGCGCTCTCGCCGACGATGACACCTGTCGTCTTCTTCGAGACACTGTCCGAGACCTTCGCGCCGAGTCGCTCGAGGGCCGCCTTCGCCTCCTCGCGGGTGAAGGACTCGAGCGTGCCGGTGATCACGTACTGCCGCCCGGTCAGAGGCCCCTCGCGGAGCCGGTCGTCCTCGTCGCTCTCGAAGGAGAGCCCGAGCCGGCGGAGCTCCTCGACGAGCCGGCGGTTGTCGTCGTCTGCGAACCACTCCGCGATCGCCTCGGCCCGCTCCGGGCCGATCCCCTCGCAGGCGATCAGCTCCTCGGGCGTGGCCGCGATCAGCCGGTCGACGTCACCGAAGTGGCGGGCGAGGTTCTGCGCGGTCACCCAGCCGACCTCGGGGATGTTGAGCCCGAACAGCACCCGGCGGAACGGCATCGTCCGGCGGGACACGTCGATCGCCTCGATCGCGTTCCGGGCCGAGATCTCCCCGTAGCCGTCCAGTTCCATCAGCCGTTCCGCGGTCAGCCCGTACAGGTCGGGCATCGAGCGCAGCAGGCCCTCCGCCCAGAGGCGGCGCACGAACTGCTCCCCGACGCCGTCGATGTCGGCGGCGGCGCCGACCCAGTTGATCAGCGTCTCGAGCCCGCGCGAGGGGCACGCGCGGTTGGGGCAGCGGTGCATCGCCTCGCCCTCCGGCTTCACGATCGGAGTCCCGCAGAGCGGGCAGTGTGCCGGCATCCGGAACTCGTGCGTGCCCCGCGCATGCGGCCCGGCCGGCCCGACGACCTGGGGGATCACGTCGCCGGCGCGCTGGACGATCACCTGGTCGCCCGCACGGATCTCCTTGCGGTTGATGTCCTCCTCGTTGTGCAGCGTGGCGCGCGAGACGGTGACGCCGCCGACCTCGACCGGCTGGAGCACCGCCCACGGGTTGAGGGCGCCCGTACGGCCGACACGGATCAGGATCTGCTCGAGCCTCGTCTGCGCGGTCATCGGCGCCCATTTGAACGCGCGCGCCCAGCGGGGCCGCGAATGGAGCGCACCGAGCACCTCCTGCTGCGCGAAGGAGTCGATCTTGACGACGATCCCGTCGATCTCGTAGTCGAGCTGGGAGCGGCGCCGCTCCCAGCCGATGCAGGCCTCGGCCACCTCCTCGATCGACTCGAGCCGCTCGGCGTACGGGTTCGTCCGGAAGCCGTGCGCGCGCAGCCAGAGGAGCGTCTGGGAGTGCGATTCGAGCTCGAGGCCCTCCCGGCGACCGATGCCGTACGCCCACATCGCCAGCGGCCGCGACGCGGTGATCGACGAATCCTTCTGCCGAAGGGAGCCGGCCGCGGCGTTTCGGGGGTTGGGAGCGAGCTTCTGATCGGTGCCTGCAAGCCGCGCGTTCAGCTCGTGGAAGCCGGAGATGGGAAGGTAGACCTCGCCCCGCACCTCGAGCAGCGCGGGCGGATCGTCGCCGAGCACCAGCAGCGGGACGGTGGCGATCGTGCGCAGGTTGACGGTGACGTCCTCGCCCTGCACCCCGTCCCCGCGGGTGGCCCCGCGCACCAGCAGCCCGTCCTGGTAGGTGAGGTTGATCGCGAGCCCGTCGATCTTCGGCTCGATCACGTAGGCGACGGGTTCGTCCGAGTCGAGCCGGCGGTGGACGTCGTCGGCCCACTTGGCGAGCGCCTCGGCGGTGGTCACCTTGTCGAGCGACCCCATCGGCTCGAGGTGCTGGACCTTCCGGAAGCGATCCGACGGAGGCGCACCGACCCGCTGGGTGGGCGAGTCGGGCCTGACGAGCTTGGGGTGAGCCTGCTCGAGCTCGACCAGCTCGTCATAGCTTCGGTCGTAGACGGCGTCGTCGACACTCGGCTCGTCGAGCACGTGGTATTCGTACCCCCAGCGCGTCAGCAGCCCGCGCAGCTCGTCTGCCCGCGCCGCCGCGTCAGAGGGCGGCAAGCAGCTCCTCCGGGGTGTCGACGATCTCATCGGCCTCGGTGAGCAGGGAGCGGCCGTGGACGCCGCCCCACGTGACGCCGATGGCGTGCAGGCCACCTGCCCTCGCCGCGCCCATGTCGAAGGGCGAGTCGCCGACGTAGACGGCCTCGTCCGGGCTCGCGCCGAGCCGCTCGAGCGCGAGCAGGAGCGTATCGGGCGCCGGCTTCTGGTTCACGGCTTCGTCGCCGCCGACGACGACGTCGAACAGGTGGCCGATCTCGGTGGCCGCAAAGGCGAGCTCGACGGTCGCGCGCCGTTTGGCGGAGACGAGACCGAGCCTGCGACCGTCGTCCTTCAGGTGGACGAGCACGTCGTCCATCCCGAAGCAGAGTCGCAGTTCGCTGTGCAGCGGCTCGTTGTGGGCCCGGTAGACCCTGACGAGCTCCTCGACGTGCTCCTCGCCGCCGAACGCGCGCATCTGGGCCTCGAGCCCCGGCCCGCCGACGGTCGCCATCAGTGCCTCGTCGGAGATCTCGCGCCCGAGCACCGCTCTGGTCGCATGCCGCATCGAGGCGAGGATGATCCCGCCGGAGTCGACGACGGTGCCGTCGAGATCGAAGAGGACGACGGGAAAGCGCACCCGGCCGATCCTAGCCGCGCGCGCGAGTCAGGCGACTCACCGTTCTTCCGGGTCGCGGGCGAGCGGGCGAGGCGGGCTCGAGCCCGAGATCGCATCAGGCACCACGGCAAAGTGGGCGGGGTTCCTGGCATGCACCACAAGCGGCGGCGCCCGGGGCTCACGCCGGGCTCGGCTCCTCGGCGTACCCGACGCGGACGAGGTACAGGCCGGCTGGCGGGACGGTCGATCCGGCGGCCGAGCGTGGAGCGCCCTGCAGGAGCTCGACGAATGCGTCGGGCTCGAGCTCCAGCATCGTGCCGATCAGGATGCGGACCATGTGGCGCAGGAAGGAGTCGGCCGTGATCTCCAGCTCGACCGTGTCACCTCGGTCGTGCCAGCGGGCGTCGTGAACGTGGCGGACGAAGGCTCGGTGCTGCGTGTCGGTCGGCGTGAAGGCGCGGAAGTCGTGCTCGCCGACGAGCATTCCCGCCGAGGCGGCGAGCCGCTGCAGGTCGAGCGGGCGCGGATGCCAGAGGGACCGGCCGGCCTCGAACGGCGAGCGCGTCCGCCGGCGCCAGATGCGATACCGGTACGACCGGGCCCTCGCGGAAAAGCGGGCATCGAACCCGGCCGGGGCGGTCTCCGCCGCCGTCACGGCGACGTCCGCCGGCAGCACCGTGTTGAGCGCCTCGGCCGCGCGATCCGGCGGTGGGCCACCGGTGACCTCGACCGAAACGACGTTCCCGAGCGCATGGACGCCCGTGTCGGTTCGGCCCGCGACCACGAGCCGGCCCGCGGAGCGGTAGACCGCGGCCAGCGCCTCTGCGAGCGCCCCCTCGACCGTCCGCTCGCCGGGCTGTCGCGCCCAGCCGCGAAACCGGGCGCCGTCATAGGCGACCGTCAGCTTCAAGAGCATGTCAGGCGCTCCTCATCCGACTTGTCAGGTTTGCCTTATGCTCTAGAGCATTGCAACTGGCCTGATATAATCTAGTCATGGAAGGACAGCACGACTTTCTTCTCCAGCGGGTCCAGCCTGCGATGGTGGGACTGATCGACGGGTCGCTCTCGACCCTGGCGCCGATCTTCTCGGTGGCGCTGATCAGTCACAAGCCTTTCTACGCGTTCGTCGCAGGTCTCGCCACCTCGATCGGCGCCGGTATCTCGATGGCGTTCTCCGAGGGCCTGTCGGACACCGGTGAGCTGACCGGCCGCGGCAGCCCCGTGATCCGCGGCGGCATCACCGGGCTCGGCACGTTCGTCGGCGGGATCCTGCATTCGCTGCCGTTCCTGATTCCGACCTACCACGCCGCCCTGATCACGGCATTCGTCGTCGTCGCGCTCGAATTGCTTGCCCTCGCGGTGCTGCGGGCGCGCTTCTTCAGCACCGGCTTCGCGAGCTCGCTCGCCGCGGTCTCGCTGGCGGGAGGCGTGATCGTGGCTGTGAGCGCGACGCTCGGCGCGACAGCGTGAGCTAGTGGTCTGACTCTTCGACGGACGCAGCGTCCTCTGCGCCGTCCACCGGGTCGCCCTGGTCGGCGGCGGAAGCATCCGCCTCGGCAACGGGCGTCTCGCCCACGGGGGCATCCTCGCCGGCCACAGCCTCCGCAACCGGCTCGTCCTCGGCAGGCGGCTCCTCGACCTCGACCTCGACCTCGGCAGCCGCAGCCTCCGCCTCCGGCTCCCCGGCCTCCGCCGCTGCGAGGGCCTCGGTATCCTCTGCCTCGTCGCCCTCGACCTCGTCCGCGAGATCCGACAGCTTCGTCTTGAAGACGAGCGGTGAGTCGACGAGCTCGAGGTAAGCCATCTCGGCGGCGTCGCCGAGGCGCGGCCCGATCCTGATGATGCGGGTGTAGCCACCGGGCCGGGCCGCGAAGAACGGCCCGACCTCGGTGAAGAGCTTGTGCACGACGTCCTTCGAGCGGAGGAAGGCGACCGCCTGGCGCCGGGCGTGGATGTCCCCGCGGCGGCCGAGCGTGATCATCTGCTCCGCGATCGGCTTGACCGCCTTCGCCTTCGTGATCGTCGTCCTGATGCGCCCGTGCTCGATCAGCGCGCCCGTGAGGTTCGCGTAGAGCGCCTTGCGGTGGGCCGAGTCACGGCCGAGCTTCTTGCCGGAGCGCGCGTGCCGCATGACCGCTTACTCGGAGCCGCCGTTGTCGCCGCGGAGCCGCAGGCCATGCTGGCCGAGCGTCTCCTTGACCTCCTCGATCGACTTCTTGCCGAAGTTCGGGATCGAAGCGAGCTCGTTCTCCGACTTCGTGACCAGATCGCCGATCGTCTCGATTCCGACCCGCTTGAGGCAGTTGTACGAGCGGACACCGAGCTCGAGCTCCTCGATCGGGAAGTTCTCCATCCCGTGGGCGAGCGAAACGTCGACCATCGCGCCGCCTTCGAGCGCCTGGGCCTCGGCACCGAAGCCCTCCATCTTCTCGAGGTCGGTGAAGATCGCGAGCTGACGGATCAAGATCTCGGCCGCCTGTGCGATCGCGTCCTTCGGGTCGATCGAGCCGTTGGTGGTCACGTCGAGGATCAGCTTGTCGTAGTCGGTGCGCTGCCCGACGCGAGCCGACTCGACGTCGAAGGCGACACGGCGGATGGGCGAGAACATCGAGTCGACCGGGATCACGCCGATCGTGTGCGCCTGGCCGCGGTTCCCCTCGGCGGGCACATAGCCGCGTCCTCGGCCGATCGTGATCGTGAGCTCGAGCCGGCCCTTGGACGAGATGTTCGCGATCTCGAGATCCGGGTTGAGGATCTCGAGGTCGGCGGGAACCTCGATGTCGGCCGCGATGATCGTCCCTTCGCCCCTGGTGGTCAGCCTGACCTCGACCTCGGGTGAGTCGCCGTGCAGGACGCAGACGAGCTGCTTGAGGTTGAGCAGGATGTCGGTGACGTCCTCGCGCACCCCCGGCAGAGTCGTGAACTCGTGCGCGACCCCCTCGATCTTGACCGAGGTGACCGCGGCGCCGTCGAGCGAGGAGAGCAGCACGCGGCGCAGCGAGTTGCCGAACGTGAAGCCGAAGCCGCGGTCGAGCGGCTCGATCACGAAGACCCCGCGGCTCTCCTTGACCTCCTCGTGGGTGATCTTCGGAACCTGAAAGTCCATAACAGTTGAACGTGAAGCCAAGGTTCTCCTTCCTGTCTCCTAAATTTTCAAGCAAATAGCGAAGCTATTTGCTGTAGAGCTCGACGATCAGCTGTTCTTGCACCGGCGTGTCGATCTCGTCGCGCTCCGGCCACTTCAACACCTTCCCGGTCAGCCCCTCGTGATCTGCCTGCAGCCACGGGGCGACGGCGGCGGTGAGGTCGGTCGCGTCGCGGATCACCTGCTCGGCGGTCGAGCCCGACTTGAGCGTCACGATGTCGTCGGGACGGACACCGTAGCTCGGGATGTTCACCCGACGGCCGTTGACCGAGAAGTGGCCGTGACGGACGAGCTGCCGCGCCTGCGCGCGGGACGCGGCGAAGCCGAGACGGTAGACGACGTTGTCGAAACGGGTCTCGAGCAGCCGGAGCAGGTTCTCGCCGGTCACGCCTCCCTGGCGGCTCGCCTTTGCGTAGTAGGTACGGAACTGTGTCTCGAGCAGGCCGTAGTACCGGCGGGCCTTCTGCTTCTCGCGCAACTGGAGCAGGTACTCGGACTGCTTGATGCGGCCGCGGCCGTGCTCGCCCGGCGGGTAGCTGCGACGCTCGACGGCGCACTTCTCGGTCAGACAGCGCTCTCCCTTGAGGAAGAGCTTCATGCCCTCGCGGCGGCACTGCTTGCACTTGGGGGAGCGGTCGCGAGCCATCGGCGCCTAGACACGCCTGCGCTTCTTGGGGCGCACGCCGTTGTGAGCCTGCGGCGAGACGTCCTTGACGCCCAGGATCTCGAGGCCGGCCGCCTGGAGCGAGCGGATCGCGGTGTCGCGTCCCGAGCCGGGGCCCTTGACGAACACCTCCACCTTCTGCAGGCCGTGCTCCATCCCCTTGCGGGCGGCCGCGTCGGCGGTCACCTGCGCCGCGAACGGCGTCGACTTGCGGGAGCCCTTGAAGCCGGCCGACCCGGCCGACTCCCAGACGATCACGTTGCCCTCGGGGTCGGTGAGGGCGACGATCGTGTTGTTGAACGACGTCTTGATGTGCGCCTGGCCGATCGCGATGTTCTTGCGGACGCGACGGCGCGCACGACCCCGGGTCGCCGCCTTGCGGGGAGGGGCCATCTACTTCGCCGCCGTCTTCTTGCCGCGGCCGACGGTCTTCTTCGGGCCCTTGCGGGTGCGGGCGTTCGTCTTCGTTCGCTGACCGTGCACCGGCAGGTTCCGGCGATGCCGGAGCCCGCGGTAGGCGCCGATCTCGGACAGGCGCTTGATCGCCTGCGTCCGCTCGCGCCGGAGGTCGCCCTCCACCTGGTGGTGCTCGTCGATGTAGTCGCGGAGCTTGGCGACCTCGTCCTCGGTCAGGTCGCGCACCTTCGTGTCCGGAGACAGCCCGAGCGCGGCACAGACCTGGCCCGCGGTCGGCCGGCCGATCCCGTAGATGTAGGTCAGCCCGATCTCGAGCCGCTTCTGATTCGGAAGGTTGACTCCTGCGATTCTCGCCATGAAGCGCGCTTACCCTTGCCGCTGCTTGTGGCGGGGATTCGAGCAGATCACGAGCGTGCGGCCATGCCGCTTGATCACGCGGCAGCGCTCACACATCACTTTGACTGAGGGACGGACTTTCATGAGAGGTGGCGGAATTTGGCTCTAGGATCGGTGTCGATAGGTGATGCGGCCGCGGGTCAAATCGTAGGGCGAGAGCTCCACTTTGACCTTGTCCCCGGGCAGGATACGGATGTAATGCTTGCGCATCTTCCCGGAGATCGTCGTGAGGACGTCATGGCCGCCACCGTCGAGCTTGACGCGGAACATCGTGCTCGGCAGGGCCTCGGTGACCTCTCCTTCGACCTCGATCTTCTCTTCCTTGCTTGCCAATCCCCCTCGTTATCTGTTCGGATCAGGGAAAGCTCGCCGTGACGCTCGAATCCGTGACGTACGGTCAAGCTGCGTCCACGAACTCCCGTGGACACACAAACACACGGCTCGCGCCGCGAAGGGTCATGGTACCAGGACCTGCGCCGGCCTCGTGAGCACCCTGGGGCCCTCTGCCGTGATCGCCACGGTGTGCTCGAAATGCGCTGCAAGCGAGCCGTCCACGGTCGAGATCGACCATTCGTCGTCGTGCACGTAGACCTCGGGCGCGCCGGCGGTGATCATCGGCTCGATCGCGATCGTCATCCCCTCGACCAGCTGGGCGCCCCGGTAGGGCTGGACGAAGTTGGGCACCTGGGGGTCCTCGTGGTAGGCGCGGCCGACGCCGTGACCGACGAGGCTGCGCACGACCGAGAAGCCGGCGTCCTCGACCACCGATTGCACCGCGACGGAGATGTCCCCGACCATCGCGCCCGCCCGGGCTGCGTCGATCCCGGCCTCGAGTGCGGCCCGGCAGGCGTCGAGCAGGCGCTGCGCCTCGGCCGTGATCTCGCCGACCGGGAACGTTGCGGCCGAGTCCGCGATCATGCCGTCCTTCGTCACCCCGACGTCGACGGAGACGATGTCTCCCTCACGGGCCTCGTAGTCGCCGGGGATGCCGTGAACAATCATCTCGTTCGGCGAGATGCACGTCGCCGCGGGAAAGCCCTTGTAGCCCTTCGAGGTCGGGACACCGCCCTGCGCGTGGATGTACTGGTCGGCCAGGCGGTCGAGCTCGATCATCGAGACGCCCGGCTCGAGCCGCTCCTCGACGAGGGCGAGCGTCCCGGCGACGACGGCGCCGGCCGCGGCCATCAACTCGATCTCCCGTGCGGATTTTCTGATGATCAAGCCGCAGCCTCGACCTCGGCAAGGGCTTCCTGTATCTCGGCGTACACCTCGGGGATCGTCCGCTCGGCGTGCAGCGGAACGAGCCGCCCGGTTGCCCGGTAATGCTCGACGATCGGCTCGGTCTGCTCGTGATAGGTGCGGAGACGCCTCGCGATCACCTCCGGCGTGTCGTCCGGCCGGCTCTCCTCGGAGGCGCGCAGGAGCATCCGCTCGGTGGCGACGTCGTCGGGCAGGTCGAAGAAGAGGATCGCGTCGAGGCGGCGACCGACCTGGAGGAGCAGGTCGTCGAGCGCCTCGGCCTGCGGGAGGTTGCGCGGGTAGCCGTCGAGCACGAACCCGGGCCGTGCATCCCGCTCCGACAACCGCTCGCGGATCAGGGGGATCGTCACGGCGTCCGGGACGAGGGCGCCGCTCGCGAGCATCGGCTCGACCCGCAACCCGAGCTCGGTGCGCGCGGCGATCGCCGCGCGGTAGATGTCTCCGGTCGAGACGTGCGGGATCGCGTAGTCGATCGCGATCCGCTTTGCCTGTGTTCCCTTCCCCGCGCCTTGCGGGCCGAGCACCAGCAAGTTCACGCGGTTCTCGACCCCGACGTCATCTGAGGAACCCCTCGTAGGAGCGCATCATCATCTGCGACTCCATCTGCCTCATCGTATCCAGGGCGACGCCGACGACGATCAGCACCGAGGTGCCCCCGAGCGCGCGCGAGGTCGCCTGCGAGAAGTTGAAGTAGTTGATGAACACCGACGGCAGGACCGCGACGATCGCCAGGAACAACGAGCCGGGCAGCGTCAGCCGCGTCATCACGCGATCGAGGTACTGCGCCGTCGGCGGGCCGGGGCGGATCCCCGGGATGTAGCCGCCGTACTTCCGGAGGTTGTCGGCCTGATCGACGGGGTTGAACTGCACCGCCGTGTAGAAGAAGGTGAAGACGATAATCAGCAGCGCCTCGACGCCGAGATAGGTCCACGACTTCGGCGAGAAGTGCTGGTTGATGAACGTCTGGGTGTTCGGGGCGAACGAGCCGACCGTCTGCGGGAGCGCGAGCAGCGCGGCCGCGAAGATGACCGGGATCACGCCCGCCATGTTCACCCGGAGCGGCATGTAGGTCGACCCGCCGGTCGTCTGGCGGCGGCCGACCATCCGCTTCGCGTACTGGATCGGGATCCGCCGCTGGCCTTCCTGGACGAACACGACCGCGACGACGACCAGGAGCGCGACGATCGGGAAGAAGAGCTTCTCGACCGGGCCGCCGTTGACCCAGGCGTTGATCCCGGACGGCGCGGAGCTGAGGATCGAGGCGAAGATCAGCAGCGAGATGCCGTTGCCGATCCCACGCTTGGTGATCAGTTCGCCCATCCACATCAGGAGGGTGGTGCCCGCCGTGAGCGTGAGCACGATCAGCACCAGCCGTCCCGCGTCGAGCTTGAGCCCGCCGCTGCGGTGGAAGAGGTAGGCGTATCCGGCTGCCTGGGCGCCGGCGAGCGCGACGGTCAGGTAGCGGGTGTACTGATTGATCTTGGCGTAGCCCGACTCGCCTTCCTTCTGGAGCTGCTCGAGCTTGGGCACGGCGACCGTCATCAGCTGGAGGATGATCGACGCGGTGATGTACGGCATGATCCCGAGCGCGAAGATCGAGAAGCGCGCGAGCGCTCCACCGCTGAACAGGCTGAGCAGGCCGAGGACGCCGCCTCCGAAGAGGCTCTGGATCGAGGCGGAGTTGACACCCGGGGCGGGAACCCACGAGCCGAGCCGGTATGCGGCCAGCACGGCGGCGGTGAACAGCACCCGTCGCCGTAGCTCCGGGACCCGCCATGCGTTGGCGAGCCAGGAAAGCACTGCCTTCTACGCTCCGGGCAGGAGCCTAGGCGTCATCAGCGCCGGCCCCCTCGCTGTCGGCTTCGGCCTCGGCGGCGTCAGCCGCCTGCTTCTCGCTCACGGCCGCCTCTGCTGTGTCGTTCGCTTCGGGCTCGTCCGGCGTGGTGGCCGTTGCGCGGCGGTGCTTCTTCGCCTTCCTGACTTTCGGCTCCTTGAGGAGGGTCAGCGTGCCGCCGGCCGCCTCGACCTTCTCGCGCGCCGTCGCCGAGGCGCCGTGCACCGTGATCGAGAGCTTCTTCGTCAGCTCGCCGACTCCGAGCAGCTTGACGTCCTTGCGAATCGAGCGGATCAGGCCCTTCGCCTTGAGGCTCTCGGGCGTGACCTCCTCCCCGGCCTCGAAGCGGTCGAGATCGCGGATGTTCACCGGCTGGGTGTACGTCCGGAACGGGCCGACGGGCATCGCGTCCTTCGACGTGTTGCCGCGGAGCTTCGGCAGCCGCATCGCCAGGGGCATCTGCCCGCCCTCGAACCCGGCGCGCATCATGTGCGAGCCGGCCCGCGACTTCTGGCCCTTGATCCCGCGACCCGAGTAGCGCCCCTTGCCCGAGCCCATCCCGCGGCCGACGCGCTTGCGGTCGATGCGGGGCTGCGCGGGGCTGAGGCTCGAGAGGTTGAGCTCCTCGCCCATCAGACCTCCTCGACTTTCACCAGATGGCGCACCTTGCGAAGCATGCCTGCGATCACCGGGCTGTGGTCGTGCTCTCGCGTGTTGCCAATGCGCCCGAGCCCGAGCGCGCGCAACGTGCCCCGGTGGCGCGGCGACTGGCCGATCGCGCTTCCGGTCTGAGTGAGCTTAAGCCTCGGCATCGCCGGTCACCTCCTCCACGTCCGCTGCTCCGGGAGCCGGCGGCTCCACCGTCGCGTGCCCGTTCTCGGGGGCAGGAAGCTTCTTCTCGGGCAGTACGTCGCGAATCGACTTTCCACGCGCCCGTGCCACGTCCTCCGGGCGCCGGAGGTCGCGGAGCCCAGCCTCGGCCGCCTTGAGCATGTTGATCGGGTTCGTCGTCCCGAGCGACTTCGCGAGCACGTCGCGGATGCCGCCGAGCTCGAGCACCGCGCGAACGCCGCCGCCGGCGATCACGCCGGTTCCGGGCGAGGCGGGCCGCAGCAGCACCCGCGCGGCGCCGAACCGCCCGAGTACCTCGTGGGTGATCGTCTGGCCGTGCTTGGGCACGGAGAAGAGGTTCTTCTTGGCGTCGTCGACGGCCTTCGAGATCGCGAGCGGGACCTCGCGAGCCTTCCCGTAGCCGACGCCGACCCGGTCGACCTCGTCACCGATCACGACAAGCGCCGTGAACGAGAACCTCCGGCCGCCCTTGACCACTTTGGCGACGCGGTTGATCTCGACCACGCGCTCCTTCAGCTCTCTCGATTCAGCGATGTCGACTGCCATCAGAAGATGAGTCCTCCCTCGCGCGCACCCTCGGCGAGAGCCTTCACGCGTCCGTGGTACAGGTAGCCGCCACGGTCGAACACGACCGTCTCGATGCCGGCCTTCTTCGCAGCCTCCGCAAGCACCTTGCCGACCTCGCGTGCCTGCGCGCTCTTGTCGCCGTTGAAGCCTTTGAGGCCGACCCAGCTGGCCCCCGCGAGCGTCTTGCCGCTGTCGTCGTCGACGAGCTGGGCGAAGATGCCGCGGTTCGAGCGGAACACTGCCAGACGCGGCCGCCCGGCCGTCCCGGCGATCTTCCCCCGGACACGCCGATGCCTGCGCAGCCTCGCCTCGCGAACCGAGAGGGTGCTCACGCGTCTCGCCTCCTGACAGTGCGCCGGAGCGTCACCGGTGACCGGCGAAGCCGGGCTCCGCCCGGTGAGAGCCGAGGAACGGCCGGCGACGGCACGTCCCCGCCCCGCGGAAGACGCACGGCATCGTTCGGGGCAATCATGCGCGCTTGCCCACCTTTCTCCTGACGTACTCGCCCTCGTAGCGGATGCCCTTGCCCTTGTATGGCTCGGGCGGGCGCACCTTGCGAATCTCGGCGGCGGTCTGGCCGACCATCTGCTTGTCGATCCCGCGCACGACGATCTGCGTCGGCACCGGCACCTCGAACTCGATTCCCTTGCGCGGCTCGATCCGCACGGAATGCGAATAGCCGACCTGGAGCTCGAGGGTCGTGCCGGAGAGCGCGGCGCGGTAGCCGACGCCCTGGATCTCGAGCTTGCGCTCGAAGCCCTTGGTCACGCCTTCGACCATGTTCGCGACCAGGGTGCGCGTAAGGCCGTGCAGCGACCGGTCCGGGCCGCGCTCGGTGGGCCGCGTGACGGTGATCACGTCGTCGCTCTGCTCGATCTTCATCCGGAGAGGCACCTGCTGCTGGAGATCGCCCTTCGGCCCGGACACCATCACGCGCCCAGGGTCGATCGAGACCATGACGCCGGCCGGGACTTCGATGGGCTGTTTTCCGATTCGGCTCAAGGATTTCTCCCGACACCGCTCATTGTCAGAGTCCCGTCGTGGTCACGGGAGAAATCCTTAGAACGTGTATGTCTATATATATTCATATTCTCAATGTTTTGTCTGGTGGTCCTTTTTACCAGACAAAACATATTACTTCGCCGCCGATCCCCTCGCGCTCGGCAGTGCGGCTCGTGATCACGCCGCGGGACGTGGACAGGATCGCGATCCCCATGCCGCCGAGGACGCGCGGCAGACGATCCTTGCCGGCGTAGATCCGACGGCCCGGTTTCGAGATGCGCTTGAGGCCCGTCACCACCCGCTCCCGGCTCCGACCGTACTTGAGCTCGATCACGAGAACCTTGTACGGGAGCTCGCGCTCCTCGACGTGGTACTCCCGCACGTATCCCTCCTCCTTCAGGATGCGCGCGATCTCCTCCTTCAGCCTCGAGGTGGGCATCTCGACGCGGTCGTGCAGCGCCTTGTTGGCGTTGCGGATCCGGGTCAGCATGTCGGCGACCGGGTCGGTCAGCATGGCTGACCGACCCGGTGTGGATCTTGACTCTTCATATTTCGAGTACGCGTGGTCATATATGAACTCCGAAAATTGTCCAATGAGAGTTCCTGGTTCACCAGGAACTCTTCGTCATGCCGGGGATGACGCCCTGGTGGGCGAGCTCCCTCAGGCAGATGCGGCAGAGCCCGAACTTCTTGAACACGGCGCGAGGACGGCCGCACTTGTTGCAGCGGCTGTAGTTGCGCACCTTGTACTTCGCCGGGCGTCCGGCTTTCGCGATCAGCGATTTCTTGGCCATGTGTGCTCTAGTCCCTCCCAGCCTCGGTCGCGAGCGGCATCCCGAGTCCTCGCAGAAGCGCCTCGGCCTGCTCGTCCGTCTCGGCGGTGGTCGTGATCGCGACATCGAGGCCGCGGATCTCCTTGATGGTGTCGTAGTCGATCTCGGGGAAGATGATCTGCTCGCGTAGCCCGAGCGAGTAGTTGCCCCGGCCGTCGAACGAGCTCGGGCTGAGCCCACGGAAGTCGCGAATGCGCGGCAGCGCGATCGAGACGAGCCGGTCGAGGAACTCCCACATCCGGTCGCCGCGCAACGTGACGCGGGCGCCGATGGGCATCCCCTCGCGGATCTTGAACTGCGCGACCGACTTGCGGGCACGGCGGATCTGGGCCCGCTGGCCGGCGATGGTCGTCAGCTCGTCCATCGCCGCGTCGAGCACCTTGGCGTCGGTCTTCGCCTCTCCGACACCCATGTTGAGCGTGATCTTGCCGATGCGCGGCACCTGCATGATCGAGGAGAGACCGAGCTGCTCCTGCAGCTGGTGCCGGAGCTCGTCGTTGTAGCGCTGCTTGAGGCGCGGCACGTATGTCTCGGCGGCGGTGGCCATCAGTCGATCTCCTGGCGACAGCCGTCGCGCTTGCAGACCCGCACCTTGATCGTCTCGCCCTTGACTTCCTTCATCCGGTACCCGATGCGCGTCGGCAGCTTGCACGTCGGGCAGACGATCATCACGTTGCCGATCGGCACCGCGACAGGCTTGTCGATGATCCCGCCGGGCGACATCTGTGTCCCGCCCATGCGGTTCGCGTCCCGGATCGGCTGAGGCTTCTGGTGGCGCTTCGCCACGTTCAGGTTCTCGACGATCACACGGCCGGCGCGCGGCTGCGCGTCGAGGATACGTCCTTGCTTGCCCCGGTCCTTGCCGGCCAGCATCTGCACCAGATCGCCCTTCTTCACTTTCACAGCCGACCTCCTTCGGCGCGTCCGCACCGGAAAGTGACAAACGACGATCCGTAGATCATCAACTTGAAATTCTCACAGAGAAACTTCATCAGAGCACCTCCGGTGCAAGCGAAACGATCTTCATGAAGTTTCTTTCTCGCAGCTCGCGGGCAACCGGCCCGAAGATGCGCGTTCCGCGCGGATTGCGCGCCGCGTCGATGATCACGGCAGCATTCTCGTCGAAGGCGATCAACGTCCCGTCCTCGCGCCCGAAGGGCTTCTTCGTGCGGACGACGACGGCCTTGACGACCTCGCCCTTCTTGACGGCGCCCTGAGGCGTCGCCGTCTTCACGGTCGCGGTGATGATGTCCCCGACCCGCGCGTAGCGGCGGCGCGAACCCCCGGCCACGCGAATGCAGAGGATCTCGCGCGCGCCCGTGTTGTCCGCGACCTTGAGCCGTGTCTCCTGCTGGATCACCGGGTGATCACCTTCCTACCGTGCCTTTTCCACGATCTCGGCGAGGCGCCAGTGCTTCGTCTTGGAGAGCGGCCGCGTCTCGACGATCCGAACGACGTCACCGACGCCGGCCGCGTTCTGCTCGTCGTGGACGTGCAGCCTGCGGCTGCGCCGCACGATCTTCTTGTACTTCGGGTGTGCCTTGATCGTCTCGACCTTGACCACGATCGACTTCTCGCCCCTGTCGGAGACGACGATTCCGCGACGCTCCTGACGGCGGCCGAGCTCGGACTCCGGCTTCGGCGTGCGGGTGATCGGCTTACGGGGCGCAGAGCCATCGCGGGCCGGCCTGGAGTGCTTGTGACGGAGCGCCCGCGGAAGCCGCTTGCGTTTCTTCTTCGCGGGGGCCTGCTCCGGCGCGGCCGCCGCGTCGACGGGCTCCCCGGACGCATCTTCGGCTTCCTCCTCGGCGACCGGCTCCTCGGCGACGGCCTCCTCGGCCGGCGCCTCCGCCACGGCAGGCTCCGCCGCGGCCGCAGGTTCCTCGGCCTCGGGCTCGGCTTCGGGCTCGGCTTCGGACTCCGATTCCGCGGCCTCGGGCTCGACGGCCTCGGGCGCAGCGACCTCCGGCTCAGCGTCCTCCGGTGCGGCAGCCTCCGCCTCGACGGGCTCGGGCTTCTCTACCGTCGCCTCGACATCCACGGGAGCCTCCACGGACACCTCGTCGGCCGGGGTCTCGTTCTTGGTCTTCTTGTCTGCCATCTATGCCTCTGCCTTCGGACTCGCGGCTTGCTCCTGTTGGACGGTGAGAATGCGGGCGATCTCGCGGCGGGCGAGCCGGAGTCGCGTGGTGTTCTCGAGAGCGCCGGTTGCAGACTGGAAGCGGATCGTGAACAGCTCTTTCCGCGTGTCGGCCAGCCGGGTCGCGAGCTCGTCCTCGCTCAGGTGGCGCAGATCCTTAGCCTGCAAAGAGATCACCACCCTCGCGACGGACGAACTTGGTCTTGATCGGAAGCTTCTGGCCGGCGAGATGGAGCGCCTCCTTGGCCAGCTCCTCAGGCACGCCGGCGAGCTCGAACATCACCCTGCCCGGCTTGATCACGGCGACCCAGCCCTCGGGGGAGCCCTTGCCCTTGCCCATGCGTGTCTCGGCCGGCTTCTTGGTGAACGGCTTGTCCGGGAAGACGTTGATCCACACCTTGCCGCCGCGCTTGATCTTGCGCGTCATCGCGATCCGGGCAGCCTCGATCTGGCGATTGGTGATCCAGCCGCACTCGAGCGCCTTGATCCCGTAGTCGCCGAACTGCACCTCGAACTGGCCTTTCGCCTGGCCGCGGCGCCGGCCCCGGTGCGCCTTCCGGAATTTCGTCCTGCGCGGAAGCAGCATCAGGCGTCACCCTCGGGTGCCGTCTCAGGCGTCGCCGCGGACGCCGGGGTGTCCGGGGCCTCGACCGCGGGCGCCGGATCCGGAGCAGGCTGAACCTGGCCGGTCGCCGTCTCGACGACCGGCGAATCGATCGGCTCGACCGGAGTCGCGCTCTCGGCGGCCTGGTCACGCGGCGGACGCTCTCCACCGGCGCGGCGCGGTCCACCGCCGCCGGGCCGCGGGCCACGCTGTCCGGGCCGGCCGCGCCGGACCGGGCCGAGGCCCTCACGATCCTGGTTGCGTCCGCGCCCGGCTTCGCGCGAGGCGCCGAGGCCCTCGGTGACTCCACCGCGGCGGCGCGCCGTGTCCTGGTCACCGAGCCGCGTCTCCTTGCCTCCACCGGGGACGCCGCCGTAGCCGGCCGGCATGATCTCGCCCTTGTTGATCCAGACCTTGACGCCGATCCGGCCCGTCGGCGTTCGCGCCTCCGTGAAGCCGTAGTCGATGTCGGCACGGATCGTGTGCAGCGGGACGCGCCCCTCGGAGTACTGCTCTGACCGGCTCATCTCCGAGCCGCCGAGGCGGCCCGAGCACTGGACCTTGACGCCGGCGGCGCCGGAGCGGATCGCGCTCGCGAGCGACCGCTTCATCGCTCTGCGAAATGAGACTCTGTTCTGAAGCTGCTCCGCGATCGACTGGGCGACCAGCTTCGCGTCGAGCTCCGGGCGCTTGATCTCGTTGATGTTGATGTGGACGTTCTTCTGGGTCAGCGCGTGCACCTCTTTGCGCAGCGCGTCGACCTCGACGCCCGACTTCCCAATCACGATCCCGGGGCGGGCGGTGTAGATGTCGATCGTGATCCGCTGCTTGTCCTTGCGGATCAGGATGTCCGAGAGGCCGGCGTGCGAGAGCTTGCCGATGATGTGCTGGCGGATCTTGATGTCCTCGAGCAGGGCGCCCGCGAACTCCTTGTCGCTGACCATCCAGTTCGACTTCCAGTCGTGGATGACGCCGACGCGCAGACCGCCGGGATGCACTTTCTGGCCCATCAGGCTGCGACCTCCTTCTTCTTTGCGCGGCGCTTCGGCTTTGCCGCCGCACCGGCGGCCCCGCTCCCGCTGGGCTTCGACTCGGACTCGGAGGGCGCGCCGAGCTCGACCTTGATCGTGATGTGGCACGTGCGCTTGAGGATCTGGCTCATGCGGCCGCGCGCGCGGGCCTGCCAGCGCTTCAGCGTCGGGCCCTCGTCGACGTAAGCGGCCGCGACGACGAGATCGTCGCCGTTCCAGCGCAGGTTCGGGTTGGACTCGGCGTTCGCCACGGCGCTCTTCAGCACCTTCTCGACCTCGTGGGCGGCTGCACGCGGCATGAACGCGAGGATCGTGCGCGCCTCGGGAACCGAGCGGCCGCGGATGTGGTCGACGACGAGCCGCGCCTTGCGGGGCGACACGTGGACGAACTTCGCGTGCGCGCGGACGTCGGGGCGGGCAGCCGTCACCGGCGCACCTGCGTCTTCGAGTCCCCGGCATGGCCGCGGAAGTGGCGGGTCGGCGCGAACTCGCCGAGCTTGTGGCCGACCATCTGCTCGGAGATGAACACCGGGACGTGCTTCTTGCCGTCGTGGACCGCGATCGTGTGGCCGACCATCTCCGGGAAGACCGTCGAGGAGCGTGACCAGGTCCGGATCATCTGCTTCTTGCCGGTGTCGTTCATCGCGGCGATCCGCGCGAGCAGACGCTCCTCGACGAACGGGCCCTTCTTGCTCGACCTCGACACTTACCTCTTCTCCTTTCCACGGCGGCGCCCGCGGACGATCAGCTTGTCGGAATCCTTGTGCTTCGAGCGGGTGCGCTTGCCGAGTGTCGGCACGCCCCACGGGGTGACCGGGTGGCGGCCGCCCTTCGACTTGCCCTCGCCGCCGCCGTGCGGATGGTCGACGGGGTTCATGGCCGAGCCGCGCACGGTCGGCCGCTTCCCGAGCCACCGGCTGCGGCCGGCCTTCCCGCCGGTGATGTTGCCGTGGTCGACGTTACCGACCTGGCCGACGGTCGCGCGGCAGGTGAGCAGCACCCGGCGCATCTCGCCCGAGGGGAGGCGCAGCGTCGCGTAGCCCGCGTCCTTGGCAACGAGCTGGATGCCCGATCCGGCCGAGCGGGCCATCTGGCCGCCCTTGCCGGGCTTCAGCTCGACGTTGTGGACGAGCGTGCCGGTCGGGATGTTCTCGAGCGGGAGCGCATTCCCCGGCTTGATGTCGGCGGCAGCCCCGGACTGCACCTCGGATCCCACCCGCAGGCCGGCCGGGGCGAGGATGTAGGCCTTGAAGCCGTCTGCGTAGTGGAGCAGGGCGATCCGCGCGGAGCGGTTCGGGTCGTACTCGATCGCGGCGACCTTGGCCGGGATGCCGTCCTTGATGCGCTTGAAGTCGACGAGGCGGTAGCGGCGCTTGTGGCCGCCGCCCTGGTGGCGTGTCGTGATGCGGCCGTTGTTGTTCCGGCCGCCCTTCTTGGTCAGCTTCTCGGTCAGCGCCTTCTCGGGCTTCGACTTCGTCACCTCGGCGAAGTCGGAGACCGTCATGAATCGGCGGCCGGGGCTGGTGGGCTTGAAGCGACGGACGGGCATTAGTGATTCCCCCGGTGACATTGGTGGATGCCCGGGGCGGGAGCACCAAGCCAGGCAAGGACGCAGGGAGCCCCGATAGTGGTCACTATCGGGGCGACTGAGGACGCAGCATGGCGCAGCGTGATCGCGCGCCGGGCGCCGCCGGATGTTGCCGGGGGGATCACTAAAGCTGGGCTCCCTGGAAGACCTCGATCGTCTCGCCGGGCTTCAGCTGCACGACGGCCTTCTTCCAGCCGGGCTTCTTGCCCTTGATCTGGCCGCGGCGCTTCGGCTTCGGCTGCACCTTGAGGATGTTGACCCGAACGACGTTCACGTCGAAGAGCTCCTCGACAGCGCGACGGACCTGCAGCTTGTGGGCGTCCTCGTGCACGCGAAAGGTGTACTTGCCGTTGACGCTGCCGTGGTAGCTCTTCTCCGACACGATCGGGGCGAGGACGATCTGGTGGGCGTGCATTACTACCCTCCCGCCCTGGTCTGGACAAGCGGCAGCGACCCTTCGCTGACGATGAGCGAGCGAGCCCAGACGATCGCGCCGACCTCGAGCTCGGAGGGAGCGACGACGGCGACCCGCGGGATGTTGCGGAACGACTTGGCTGCGGCGGTCTCCTCGTCGGTCAGGACGACGACCACGGGAACGGCAAGGCCCGAAGCCTCGAGAAAATTCCTGGCCAGCTTGGTCGACGGCTGCCCGAAGGTCGCGGCATCCAGCAGCGCCAGGGTCTTCGCCTGCGCATGGCTGGCGAGAGCCGACCGGAGGGCGGCTTTGGCGGCCTTCCTGTTCACCTTGAGGGAGAAGTCGCGAGGCACCTTGGCGAAGATGTGACCGCCGCCGGTGAATTGCCCGGCGCGGGTCGTGCCGGCGCGCGCGCGACCGGTGCCCTTCTGGCGCCACGGCTTGGAGCGCCCGCCGGAGACGAGGCCGCGGCTCTTCGACGCGAACGTGCCGGCGCGGTGGGCGTTCTGCTCGGCGCGCACCGCCTCGTGGACGAGATGCGTCTTGACCTCGACTGCGAAGATGCCCGCCTCGAGCGAGACGTCCTTCGCCTTGCCGCCCGTGGCGTCGAGCACCGGTGCCTTCGGCGCGGCGGCCACCTAGCCCCTCACCTCGACGAGGCCGTTCTTCGGGCCCGGAACCGAGCCCTTGACGAGCAGCAGGTTCTGTTCCGGGTCGACGTCGTGCACGGTCAGCCCGACCTGGGTGATGCGCTTGCCGCCCATGCGGCCGGCCATCTTCATGCCCTTGAACACCCTGGACGGCGTCGCCGACGCGCCGATCGAGCCCGGGGCGCGGATGTTGTGCGAGCCGTGAGAGCGCGGGCCGCTCGAGAAATTGTGGCGCTTGATCGTGCCCTGGAACCCCTTGCCGATCCCGATCCCAGCGACCTTCACCTCGTCGCCCGCCTGGAACAGCTCGACGGTGACCGTCGCACCCTCGACCGCCCCGTCGATCCCGCCGCGAAACTCAACGAGCCTGCGGTGGGCCCCGACGCCGAACCGTCTCAGGTGCCCGAGCTGGGGCAGCGTCAGCTTCGAATCCGGCACCGCGTCGAACGCGAGCTGCACGGCCTCGTAGCCGTCGGTCGCGGTCGTCTTCACCTGGACGACGGGGCACGGCCCGGCCGCGATCACGGTCACGGGCGTGACGGAGCCCGACTCCGGATCGAAGATCTGCGTCATCCCAGTTTTCTTCCGACGATGCCTTTCACGAAGCTCGCCTTCGCTGCTCGGAAAAAAACTTTGAAATGTGAATTTTCATCTTCATAAATTTCAGCTCGAACTCGTCAGAGTTTGATCTCGATGTCGATGCCGGCCGGAAGATCCAGCCGCATCAGCTGGTCGATCGTCTTCGGGGTCGGGCTGAGGATGTCGATCAGGCGCTTGTGCGTGCGCACCTCGAAGTGCTCGCGGGAGTCCTTGTCCTTGAACGGGCTGCGGATGACGCAGTAGACGTTCTTCTCGGTCGGCAAAGGGACAGGTCCGGTGATCGTCGCACCGCTCCGTTGAGCGGTGTCGACGATCTGCTGGGCCGACCGGTCGAGTTGCTGATGGTCGTAGCCCTTGAGACGGATCCGGATCTTTCCCTGTGCCATGTCGCTCTCGCCGCCTTCGCTACTTGATCACTTCGGTGACGACGCCGGCGCCGACGGTGCGGCCGCCTTCGCGAATCGCGAAGCGGAGGCCCGCGTCCATGGCGATCGGCTGGATCAGCTGGATGTCCATGTTCGTGTTGTCGCCCGGCATGACCATCTCCTGGCCCTCGGGAAGACTGACCGCGCCCGTCACGTCCGTGGTGCGGAAGTAGAACTGCGGCCGGTAGTTGTTGAAGAACGGCGTGTGACGGCCGCCTTCGTCCTTCCCGAGCACGTACACCTCGGCCTTGAACTGGGTATGCGGCGTGATCGAGCCCGGCTTGGCGAGCACCTGCCCGCGCTCGACCTCCTCGCGCTTGACGCCGCGGAGCAACGCGCCCGCGTTATCGCCCGCCTGCGCGTAGTCGAGCGTCTTCAGGAACATCTCGAGACCCGTCACGACGGTCTTCTCGACCTTCTCGTGGATGCCGACGATCTCGACCTCGTCGCCGATCTTGCAGGTGCCCTGCTCGATGCGGCCCGTGACGACCGTGCCGCGGCCCGTGATCGTGAACACGTCCTCGATCGGCATCAGGAACGGCTTGTCGGCGTCGCGGACAGGCTCCGGAATGTAGGTGTCGACGGCCTCCATCAGCTCGAGGATCTTCGGCGTCCATTCGGGATCGCCCTCGAGCGCCTTCAGCGCGGAGACCTGGATGACCGGGATGTCGTCGCCCGGGAAGTTGTACTTCGAGAGCAGCTCGCGAACCTCCATCTCGACGAGCTCGAGCAGCTCGGGGTCGTCGACCATGTCCGCCTTGTTGAGCGCGACGACGATGAACGGCACCTCGACCTGACGGGCGAGCAGGATGTGCTCGCGCGTCTGCGGCATCGGGCCGTCGGCGGCGCTGACGACGAGGATCGCCCCGTCCATCTGCGCGGCGCCCGTGATCATGTTCTTGATGTAGTCGGCGTGCCCCGGGCAGTCGACGTGCGCGTAGTGCCGGTTCGCGGTCTCGTACTCGACGTGCGCGGTGTTGATCGTGATGCCGCGCTGGCGCTCCTCCGGAGCGTTGTCGATCGACGCGAAGTCGCGTGCCTGGGTATTGCCCATGCCCGCCTCTGCGAGCACCTTCGTGATCGCAGCGGTGAGCGTTGTCTTGCCATGGTCGATATGCCCGATCGTGCCGACATTGAGGTGCGGCTTCGAGCGCTCGAACTTCTGCTTGCCCATTTGCTCTTATCCTCCGTTAGACCTGGTTAGGAGCCGCCGGCGCCTTGCTCGACGATCTCGCTTGCGATCGACTGCGGGACTTCCTCGTAGCGCTCGAAGTCCATGTGAAAGTCTGCCCGTCCCTGCGACATCGAGCGCAGGTCGGTGGCGTAGCCGAACATCTCGGCCAGCGGAACGATCGCCTTCACCACCTGGGCGTTGCCGAGGGGGCTCATCGACTCGATGCGTCCCCGTCGCGAGTTGAGGTTACCGATCACGTCGCCCACGTAGTCCTCGGGCGTCGTGACCTCGACCGCCATCACGGGCTCCAGGAGCTTCGGCTTCGCCCGCTTCATCGCGTCCTTGAAGGCCATCGACCCGGCGATCTTGAAGGCGCGTTCGCTCGAGTCGACGTCGTGATACGACCCGTCGACGAGCTCGACCTTGACGTCGACCACGGGATAGCCGGCGAGCACGCCGGATCCCATCGCCTCCTGGATGCCGGCATTCACGGCCGGGATGTACTCCTTCGGGATCTTGCCGCCGACGATCTTGTCGGCAAATTCGTAGCCTGCGCCCGGTTCCTGCGGCAGCAGGTTGATCTCGACGTCGCCGTACTGGCCCGAGCCGCCCGTCTGGCGGACGAACCTGCCGCGGATCTTCTCCGCCGGCTGCGAGATCGTCTCGCGATAGGCGACCTGGGGCCGCCCGACGTTCGCAGCCACGTTGAACTCGCGCTTGAGCCGATCGACGATGATCTCGAGGTGCAGCTCGCCCATGCCGGCGATCAGCGTCTGCCCCGTCTCCTCGTCGGTGTTGACGCGGAACGTCGGATCCTCCTCGGCGAGGCGGGCGAGCCCCGAGCCGAGCTTGTCCTGGTCGGCCTTCGACTTCGGCTCGACGGCGACAGAGATCACGGGCTCCGGGAAGGTCATCGACTCGAGCACGATCGGCGCCGTCTCGATCGCGAGCGTGTCACCGGTGGTCGTCTGCTTCAGCCCGACGCCCGCGGCGATCTCTCCCGGACCGATCTCCTCGCGCTCCTCGCGGTGGTTCGCATGCATCTGGAGGATGCGGCCGACGCGCTCGGTCTTCCCGGTCGACGTGTTCAGGACCCGGTCGCCGGACTTGAGCGTGCCGCTGTAGACGCGGAAGTAGGTGAGCTTGCCGACGAACGGGTCGGACATCACCTTGAAGGCGAGAGCCGAAAACGGGGCGTTGATCGCAGCCTCGCGCTCCGTCGTCTCACCGGTCTTCGGGTCGATCCCCTGGATCGGCGGGACGTCGAGCGGGCTCGGCAGGTAGTCGATCACGGCGTCGAGCAGGGGCTGAACGCCCTTGTTCTTGAACGCGGAGCCGAGCAGCACCGGAGTGATCTCGTCGGCGAGCGTGGCGGCGCGGAGCGCGCGCTTGATCTGGTCCGGCGTCACCGAGCTCTCGTCCTCGATATAGGCCTCGAGCACCTCGTCATCGAAGTGCGAGATCGCGTCGATCAGCTGGTGGTGGTACTCGTGCGCCTGCTCGACGAGCTCGGCCGGGATCTCGGTGGTGTCGAAGTCCTGCCCGAGATCGTCCTTGTAGACGATCGCCTTCATCTCGACGAGGTCGACGACACCCGAGAAGTGCTCCTCCTGGCCGATCGGGAGCTGCACCGGAACCGGGTTCGCGCCGAGCCGTTCGCGCATCGACTGCACGGCGGCGAAGAAGTTCGCACCGGTGCGGTCCATCTTGTTGATGAACGCGATCCGCGGCACCTTGTACTTGTTGGCCTGGCGCCAGACCGTCTCGGACTGCGGCTGGACGCCTGCGACCGAGTCGAAGACCGCGACGGCGCCGTCGAGCACCCGCAGGCTCCGCTCGACCTCGACGGTGAAGTCCACGTGCCCGGGCGTATCAATAATGTTGATCCTGAAGTCGCGCCAGATCGCGGTCGTCGCAGCGGAGGTGATCGTGATCCCACGCTCCTGCTCCTGCGCCATCCAGTCCATCGTGGCCGCGCCTTCGTGCACCTCGCCCATCTTGTGGGTGCGCCCTGTGTAGTAGAGGATCCGCTCGGTCGTCGTCGTCTTGCCCGCGTCGATATGGGCCATGATCCCGATGTTCCGGACGCGATCCAGTGCCACTCGTGTCTCTGCTACTGCCAAGTCTTCTCCCTTACCAGCGATAGTGCGCAAAGGCCTTGTTGGCCTGCGCCATGCGATACATGTCGTCCTTGCGCTTGAATGCAGCCCCGTTCTGCTCCAGCGCGTCCAGGATCTCGCCTGCGAGCTTGTCTTCCATGTGCTTCTCCCGCCGCTCGCGCGAGTACGTCACGAGCCAGCGTAGCGCGAGCGTTCGGCCACGCCGCTGCGGAACCTCCACCGGCACCTGGTAGTTCGCGCCGCCGACGCGGCGGCTGCGGACCTCGAGCACGGGCGTGACCGTCTTGACGGCCTGCTCGAGCACGTCGGCCGGCGGGCGGCCCGTCTTGGCGCCGACCTTGTCGAGCGCGCCGTAGACGATCGACTCCGCATTCGACTTCTTGCCGTGCAGCATCACGCGGTTGATCAACTGCGTGACCAGGAGGCTGTCGTAGATCGGATCGACGAGGAGCGGGCGGGGCTGTATCTCGGCGCGACGTGGCATCAGGCTCCGAGCACTACGAGGTTTTCTTCGCGCCGTACTTCGAGCGGCCCTGCTTACGGTCGGCGACCCCCGAGGCATCCAGTGCCGCGCGGATCACCTTGTAGCGGTAACCCGGCAGATCCTTGACGCGACCGCCGCGGACGAGCACGACCGAGTGCTCCTGGAGGTTGTGCCCTTCGCCCGGGATGTAGGTTCCGACCTCGATCCCGTTCGTGAGCCGGACGCGCGCGATCTTCCGCAGCGCCGAGTTCGGCTTCTTCGGGGTCATCGTCGAGACGCGCGTGCAGACCCCCCGCTTCTGCGGGGCCCCCTGGAGGGCCGGAGTCTTCGTCTTCTCGCGCTTGGACGTGCGCCCCTTGCGAATCAACTGGTTGACGGTCGGCATCGAATCCTTTATGTAACAGAGAGGTCGTTTACGCACAAAAGCTCGGCAAGGGCCATCGGCCCATGCCGAACCAGGGACGCATGGTAGCAGAGCCAGGAGGCCTTCACGGCCCCCTGGGCTTGTTTGGAAGCGGGGTTGCGCGTTGAAGCGGGTCACCCCACAGTTCGACCCGTCCCACCGTAGAGTTGACCGCGAACGGCCGTTCGGTGTCAAGATGAGGATCGAGGTTTACGGACAGGGATGAGTTTGCTACTCGTCACGGTGATTGGGGTCGTCTCGGTGGTCGCAGTCGCGGCCGTTGTGGCCGCCGTCAGGGCCCGTGCCTCGGTCGAGCATCGGGTGCAGAGCCTGAGCGCCGGGCTCGGCTACACGTCCGAGCTGGCTGCCTCGCTCGAGCCCGATGACGTCTTCGACCGCACGCTCGACGCGATCGTTGCGCTCCCGGGCGTCGACGCGGCCCTCGTCGCGATCGGTGAGGACCCCTCGACCCGCACGACCCGCGCCGTCGCGATGACCGATGACGAGGTCGAGCGGACGCTCGTGCAGATGCCGTCGCACCACGACCTGCGCTCACTCGAGATCGTCTACCGCTACCGGCTGGACGAGGTGAACGAGGACTCGAGGCTTCCGCGTACCGCGCTCGCGTTCGCGCTCAGAGAGGAGGGCGAGACGATCGGGTCGTTGGCCGCGATCAGCCGCTCGGATGCCGCGAGCTTCCCGACCGCAACTGCCGATGCGCTCGAGGCGCTGGCGCGCCGGGCAGGCCCCGCGATCGCGAACGCGCGCCGGTTCAGCGTGGCCCGGGAACATGCTGAGCTCGACTCGCTGACCGGCTTGCACAACCGCCGACTCTTCTATGAGTTCCTCGCGCGCGAGATCGCCCGTGCGCAACGCTACGAGCGCTACGTCTCGCTGATCGTGTTCGACCTGGACGACTTCAAGCGGATCAACGATCGGATCGGCCACCTCGGCGGCGACGCCGTCCTCGCCGACCTTGCCGACCGGCTCCGGACGGTCGTGCGGGCGACCGACATCGCCTGCCGGGTGGGCGGTGACGAATTCGGGGTGATCCTCCCCGAGTCGGGCCGCGACGACGCCGAACTGCTCGCCGACCGCATCGCGCAGGCGATCAGGGGCCAGAAGATCGCGAAGGTCGGCACGCTGAAGATATCGGCCGGGGTCGCCGAGGCACGTCCCGACGACACCGCGGCCGACCTGTTCAAGCGCGCCGACCAGGCGCTCTACCGTGCCAAGAACGCCGGCAAGGCCCGCACGGTCGCGAGCTAGCGCGGCGTCTCCGAACCTGCGCCCGCACCGCCACCGCCGACACCAACCAAACACCCGAACGGCCGCGAAGCGGCCGCAAGTGCGGCCTCCAGCCACCGTCGTTTGGGGTCCGAACGTTGCGAGAGGCCGCACCGGCGACCGGAAGCGGCGAGGCCGGGCTTTCACCCGGCCTCGCCTCGCTTCCTTGGATCCCGCGGACGGCCCTCAGTCGTCGAGAGGAGCCTCGCGCTCCGGGAGCTCACCCGCACCGTCGGCGCCCGACTCGTCGTCCGGCAACCCGTCGAGGTCGGAGGCGAACGTCAGCGAACCGCCGTCCTGACCGATCTCCTCGAGTGCCTGGAGCAGGACGTCCTGCTGGTAGGCATCCGGAGCGACCGGGTCGGTCGGGCCGATCTCGATCGCGCGGTAGCGGCGGAGCCCGGTCGCGGCCGGAATCAGCTTGCCGATGATCACGTTCTCCTTCAGACCGAGCAGCCGGTCGATCTTGCCCTCGATGGATGCGTCCGTCAGGACCTTGGTCGTCTCCTGGAACGACGCCGCCGAAAGGAAGGATTCGGTCGCGAGCGACGCCTTCGTGATCCCGAGGATCAGCGGCTCGAACGTCGCCTGCTCCTTCTTCTCCTTCTTGGCCCGTACGTTCTCGCGCTCCAGCACGACGCGGTCGACCAACTGACCCGGCAGCAGGTCGGTTTCACCGGCGCTTTCGACACGCACCTTCTTGAGCATCTGGCGAACGATCAGCTCGATGTGCTTGTCGTGGATCTCGACGCCCTGCGACTTGTAGACCTTCTGCACCTCGGCGACGAGGTACAGCTCGGTCGCCGTCGAGCCCTTGAGCGCGAGGAGCTCGGCGGGGCTACGCGAGCCCTCGTTGAGCGCGTCGCCCGGCTCGACGATCTGGCCGCCGGCGACCAGCAGGCGGGTGCGCCGCGGCAGCTGGTACTCGACCGGGTCGGCCAGCTCACCGTCCTTGCCGAGCTCGGTCTGATGAATCGTCACCTTCGGGCCGCGCTCGGTCTGCTCGATCTCGACCCGCCCTGCGACCTCGACGAGCGTCGCGGCACCCTTCGGGTTGCGGGCCTCGAAGATCTCCACGACACGGGGCAGGCCGTGGGTGATGTCGGCACCCGCAACGCCGCCGGTGTGGAACGTCCGCATCGTCAGCTGGGTGCCCGGCTCGCCGATCGACTGTGCGGCGACGATGCCGATCGCATCGCCGATCTCACACATCTCGCCCGTGGCCAGGAAGATCCCGTAGCAGGCCTGGCACACGCCGGTCTCGGCACGGCACTTGACCACCGAACGCACCGGCACGGTCGCCTCCGAGCCGAGCTCCTGCTCGAGTGCCTCGAGCAGCGGGACCGTGACGACCGCTCCGGGCTCGGCCAGGGCGGTCTTGCCCGGCTTGCCGGAGGCGAGTGGCTTGTAGACGCCGCCTGCGACGAGGCGTCCGAGCAGTGACTTGTTCAGACCCTCGCTCGTGCGAATCGGCAGATCGACGAAGTCCTCGGTCCCGCAGTCGGCCTCGCGGACGATCACGTCCTGCGAGACGTCGACGAGGCGGCGGGTCAGGTAGCCCGAGTCCGCCGTCCGCAGGGCGGTATCGGCCAAGCCCTTGCGTGCACCGTGGGTCGAGATGAAGTACTCGAGCACCGACAGGCCCTCCATGAAGTTGGCCTTGATCGGGCGCTCGATGATCTCGCCCTTCGGGTTTGCCATCAGGCCGCGCATCCCGGCGAGCTGCCGGATCTGCTTGAACGAGCCGCGGGCCCCGGAGTTGGCCATCATGAAGACCGGGTTGAGCTCGTCGAGGTTCGCCTGCATCGCGTCGGCGACCGTGTCGGTGGCCTCGGTCCAGATGTTGACGATCGTCTCGTGACGCTCGTCCTCGGTGATCAGCCCGCGGTCGTACTGGCCGTGAACGCCCTCGACGCGATTCTCGTACTCGGCGAGGATCTTCTCCTTGTCGGGCGGGATGACGATGTCGTTCTTCGAGATCGTCACGCCGGCCTGCGTCGAGTAGTGGAACCCCAGCGTCTTGATCGTGTCGAGCACCGGCGCCAGCGTGTGCGCCCCGTAGCTCTCGGAGAGACCCAGGACGAACCGGTCGGTGTCGGGCTTCGTCAGCGTCTGGTTGACGAACTCGAAGTTCTCGATCCAGTCGTTCTCGTCGCCGATCAGCTCGACCAGCTGCCGGTAGACGGCGGAGTTGAAGAGCACCCGGCCCGGGGTGGTCAGATGGAGCTCACCGCGGAAGCGGAACTCGATCGGATCACCGAGCCCGACGCTCTTGCCCTCGACCGCCAGCTCGACCTCGTCGGCCGAGTCGAACCGCTTCGGGCGCGGATCGAGCTTCGTCCCGTCCGTGTTCGGCAGGTCGAGCGCCGAGTACGTCAGGAAATAGATGCCGAGCACCATGTCCTGGGTCGGCGTCGCGAGCGGCCGGCCCGACGCCGGTGAGAGGATGTTGTTCGACGACAGCATCAGGATGCGCGCCTCGGCCTGCGCCTCCGCGGAGAGCGGCAGGTGGACGGCCATCTGGTCGCCGTCGAAGTCCGCGTTGAAAGCGTGGCAGACAAGCGGGTGCACCTGGATCGCCTTGCCCTCGACGAGCACCGGCTCGAACGCCTGAATGCCGAGACGGTGCAGGGTCGGCGCACGGTTCAGCAGCACCGGATGCTCCGCGATCACCTCCTCGAGGACGTCCCATACCTCGGGCGTCATCGAGTCGACGTACTTCTTGGCCGCCTTGATGTTCTGCACCGACTTGCGCTCGACGAGCCGGCTCATGATGAACGGCTTGAAGAGCTCGAGCGCCATCAGCTTCGGCAGCCCGCACTGGTGCAGCTTCAGGCTCGGCCCGGCGACGATCACCGAGCGGCCGGAGTAGTCGACGCGCTTGCCGAGCAGGTTCTGGCGGAACCTGCCCTGCTTGCCCTTGAGCATGTCGGACAGCGACTTCAGCGGCCGGTTCCCCGGGCCGGTGACCGCGCGGCCGCGGCGGCCGTTGTCGAACAGCGCGTCGACAGCCTCCTGGAGCATGCGCTTCTCGTTGTTGACGATGATCTCGGGCGCTCCGAGGTCGAGGAGCCGCTTGAGGCGGTTGTTGCGGTTGATCACGCGCCGGTAGAGGTCGTTCAGGTCGGAGGTGGCGAAGCGGCCGCCGTCGAGCTGGACCATCGGACGAAGCTCGGGCGGGATCACGGGCACCGCCTCGAGGATCATCCACTCGGGCCTGTTCTCGGACTTGACGAAGGCCGAGCACACCTTCAGGCGCTTGATCGCCCGCTGCTGCTTCTGCCCCTTCGAGGTGCGGATGATCTCGCGCAGCTGGAGGGACTCCTCCCCGAGATCCAGGTCTCGGAGCAGGTCTCGAATGGATTCGGCTCCCATACCGCCCCGGAAGTACACCCCGAACCCATAGGGGGAGCCGAATCTGTCCTTGAGCTCCCGGAACAGCTGCTCGTCGTTGACGACCATCTTCGGCTCGGCGTCGCGGAAGAGCTGCCAGGTCTGCTCGAGCCGGTTGACCGAGTCGACAGCCGCCTCACGGGTGTCCCCGCGGCGCGACTCGATGTCGAGGTACATCTCGCGCACCTTGAGCGCCCACTGGATCAGCTGGTCGAGGTCCTCCTTCTGGATCTTCCCGTCCGTACGCAGGCAGAGGTCGTTCGCGAGCTCGCGGACGTCGGCGTCGTCGGCTGCGGCAGCGAGGACGTCGGCCAGCAGGCCGGCGCCGAGCTCGCGCGCCTTCTCGAGGTTCTTCGCGTCGACCGCGGCGAGGTAGTCGGCGTCCTCCGTGTGGGCCTCGGTGCCCTTGAGCAGCGTCTCGAGCACGCGGTTGATGTGCTTGGAGACCGCGCCCTTCTTGGAGCCGGTCGCCCCGTCCTGCTCGGAGCGGAGCGGAACCAGGGCGGCGCGAATCTGCTCGGCCGCCGAGGCGACCTGCTCGAGCTCGCGCGGGCTGAGCTTGCGGTCGTCTCGGATCGCGGCGTTGCGCACGAGCTCGCGGATCTTCTTCGCGTCCTCGGTCGTGATCTGGCCGACGAGCTCGACGAACAGTCCGTTGACGAGCTTTCGCGCCTCGTCCAGCGTCGGCAGCATCTGCTCCTCGGCCCAGGACGAGAGGCCCCGCGACCAGAAGTCGTCGTCCTCGTCGAAGCCCTTGTCCTTGCCGGCGGCGAAGTACGCGCGGCGGCGGGTGAGCCGCTGCTCGAGCGCGGCGAGGCTCTCGTCGCGGTCGACGTAGATCCGCTCGACCTCGGCCTTCACCTTGTCCTCGAGGTCGTTCAGGTCCTTGGCGCGCGCCTCCACGTCAACGCTCGTGATGATCGAGGCGGCGAAGTAGAGCACCTTCTCCAGCTCGCGCGGCGCGATGTCGAGCAGGTAGCCGATGCGGCTCGGCACGCCCTTGAAGAACCAGATGTGCGAGACGGGCGCCGCCAGGTCGATGTGGCCCATGCGCTCGCGCCGCACCTTCTGCCGGGTCACCTCGACGCCGCAGCGTTCGCAGATGATCCCCTTGTAGCGGACGCGCTTGTACTTGCCGCAGTAGCACTCCCAGTCCTTCGTCGGCCCGAAGATGCGCTCGCAGAAAAGACCGTCGCGCTCGGGCTTGAGCGTGCGGTAGTTGATCGTCTCGGGTTTGGTGACCTCGCCAGACGACCAGTCGCGAATTTGCTTGCTCGATGCGAGCCCGATCCGGATCGCGTCGAAGTCGTTGATATCGATCAAGCCCTCTCACCTCCGGTGAAACGGCTAGCAAGTGTGTAGCTCAAGGCGCCTTCTTTCTGTGTCCACGTGGGATTGTCTGTCGCCGTCTCGTGCACCGAGACCGCTACTCCTCGATCTCTAGCGGGGGGTCCTCGATCGCGCCGACGGGCGCGTCTTCCTCGTCGAGGAGGCCGGCCTCGAGGTTGTCGAGGTCGTCGCCCTCAGCGAGGACGGGCTCCGCGTCGGCTTCGACGACTTCGGCGCCCTCCTCGAGCTCCTCTGTCTCGACCCCTCCGGCCGCTGCACGGAGCGAGCCGGGCGAGAGGTCGATGCCGAGCTCCTCCGCGGCGCGGAGCAGCTCGTCGTCCTCTTCGCGCACCTCGACCTCGCCGCCGTCCTCCGAGATCACCTGCACGTCGAGGGCCAGGGACTGCATCTCCTTCAGCAGCACCTTGAACGACTCGGGGATCGACGGCTCGGCGATGTTCTCGCCCTTGACGATCGCCTCGTAGGCCTTGACGCGCCCGACGGTGTCGTCGGACTTGATCGTGAGCATCTCCTGCAGGGTGTACGCGGCCCCGTAGGCCTCGAGCGCCCAGACCTCCATCTCGCCGAAGCGCTGCCCGCCGAACTGGGCCTTGCCCCCGAGGGGCTGCTGGGTGACGAGTGAGTAGGGGCCGGTCGAGCGAGCGTGGATCTTGTCGTCGACCAGGTGGAGCAGCTTGAGGATGTACATGTAGCCGACGGTCACCTTCTGCTCGAAGGGCTCGCCGGTCCGGCCGTTGAAGAGCCGCACCTTGCCCGCGACCTGACGGCCGGCAGGCTGCTTCCGGTCGACGGTGAGCTTGATCGGGTTGTCGGGGTTCTTCTCCGACCAGGTGGCGAGTGCGTTGTCGACGTCCTCGACGGTGGCGCCGTCGAAGACCGCGGTCGCAACCGGCGTCGGTGCGGGCGCGTTGATCACGCGGCTCGCGTTGCCGTTCATCACCTCGATGCCGTCGCCGGCGAAGGCCCCGTGCGCGGCGGCCCAGCCGAGATGCGTCTCGAGGATCTGTCCGATGTTCATCCGGCTCGGCACGCCGAGCGGGTTCAGCAGGATGTCGACCGGGCGCCCGTCCTCGAGGAACGGCATGTCCTCTTCGGGGACGATCTTCGAGATCACGCCCTTGTTGCCGTGACGCCCGGCGAGCTTGTCGCCCTCGCTGATCTTGCGCTTCTTGGCGACGTACACGCGGACGAGCTCGTTCACGCCCGGCGACAGGTCGTCGCCGTTGTCGCGCGAGAACGTCTTGACGTCGATCACGACTCCGCCCTCGCCGTGCGGCACCTTGAGGGAGGTGTCGCGGACCTCGCGCGCCTTCTCCTTGAAGATCGCGCGGATCAGCTTCTCCTCGGCTGTCAGCTCGGTCTCGCCCTTCGGGGTCACCTTGCCGACGAGCAGGTCGCCGGAGCCCACCTCGGCACCGATGCGGATGATCCCGCGGTCGTCGAGGTTCCGCAGCGACTCCTCCGAGCGGTTGGGGATGTCGCGGGTGACCTCCTCGTCGCCGAGCTTCGTCGAGCGGGCGTCGATCTCGTACTCGTGGATGTGGATCGACGTCAGCACCTCCTGCTTGACGAGCCGCTCGGAGATGACGATCGCGTCCTCGAAGTTGTAGCCCTCGAACGGCATGAACGCGACGAGCAGGTTCGCGCCGAGCGCGAGCTCTCCGTGGTCGGTCGACGAGCCGTCCGCGAGCACGGAGCCGGCGACGACCTTGTCGCCCAGCTTCACGATCGGCTTGTGGTGGATCAGGGTGCCCTGGTTCGAACGCATGAACTTGATCAGGTCGTACTCGTCGCGCGAGCCCCTGCCCTCGACGACGATGCGGGTCGCGTCGAGCTCGACCACCTCGCCCGCTCCGCGGGCCACGATCACGTCGCCCGAGTCGACCGCGGCCCGGTACTCGAGGCCCGTGCCGACGAGCGGCGACTGCGGGATCATCAACGGCACGGCCTGCCGCTGCATGTTCGCCCCCATCAGGGCGCGGTTCGCGTCGTTGTGCTCGAGGAACGGGATCATCGCGGTCGCGACCGAGACGATCTGCGCCGGGGAGACGTCCATGAACTGGATCTCCTTCGGCGAGGCCATCACGGCCTCGCCCTCGCGCGAGCGGCAGAGCACCTGGTCGTGCTCGAACTTGCCGGTCTTCTCGTCGACGCGCTCCGAGGCCTGCGCGATCGTGTACTGCGCCTCCTCGGCTGCGTCGAGATAGACGATCTCGTCGGTCACCCTTCCGCCGACCACCTTGCGGTACGGCGTCTGGATGAAGCCGAATTCGCTGACCGTGGCCATCGAGGCGAGCGAGCCGATCAGGCCGATGTTCGGCCCTTCCGGCGTCTCGATCGGGCACATGCGGCCGTAGTGGGTCGGGTGGACGTCGCGCACCTCGATCGGTGCGCGCTCGCGAGTCAGTCCGCCGGCGCCGAGCGCACTCAGGCGCCGGCGATGAGTGAGGCCGTCGAGCGAGTTCGTCTGCTGCATGAACTGCGACAGCTGCGAGGAGCCGAAGAACTCCTTCAGCGCCGCCACGACCGGACGGATGTTGATGATCGTCTGCGGCGTGATCGTGTCGACATCCTCCGTCGTCATCCGCTCGCGGACGACGCGCTCCATCCGGTAGAGGCCCACCCGGAACGCCTCCTGGATCAGCTCGCCGGTGGTGCGCAGGCGGCGGTTGCCGAAGTGCTCGTACTCGTCGAGCTCGTGCGCGATCGGCCGGCGGTCGAGCGAGATCGCGTCGGCGGCATAGTCCTTCGAGTCCTCGGGCACGCCGATCGTGTGCGGCATCGACACGAGCTTCTGAACGAGCGCCAGGATGTCCTGGGTGGTGAGGACGCGGCAGTCGTCGGGCACGTCGACGCCGAGCCGCTGGTTCAGCTTGTAGCGGCCGACCTTGGTCAGGTCGTAGCGCTTCGGGTCGAAGAACAGCGACCGCAGCAGGTTGCGGGCGTTGTCGAGGGTCGGCGGCTCACCCGGCCGCTGCTTCTTGAACACCTCGATCAGGGCTTCCTCCTCCCGCGTCGTCGTGTCCTTCTCGATCGTCGCCTGGATGAAATGCGACTGCCCGAACAGGGCGAGGATCGCCTCGTTCGTGCTCGTGTCGAGGACGAACCCGGTGGTCGGGTCCTCGGCAGGCAGCGCGCGCAGGAGCGTGGTGATCGGCAGCTTCCGCTTCCGGTCGATCCGGGCGTAGACGACGCCCTTCTTGTCGATCTCGAGCTCGAGCCACGAGCCGCGGCTCGGCATCAGGTTGGCGATGAAGACCTGCTTGGTCGGGTCCTTCGGCTCCATCAGGTAGGCGCCGGGGCTACGGACGAGCTGCGTGACGATCACGCGCTCGGTGCCGTTGATGATGAACGTTCCCCATTCGGTCATCATCGGGAAGTCCCCCATGAAGACCGTCTGCTCGCGAATCTCGCCGGTTTCCTTGTTGACGAACCGGACCGTCATCGAGAGCGGTGCCTGGAAGGTCAGATCCTTCTCACGGCACTCCTGGATGGAGAACTGCGGCTCGCCGAACTTGTAGTCGCCGAATTCGACTGCAAGCGAGCCGGTGTAATCCTCGATCGGCGAGATGTCGTCAATCGTCTCGCGGAGACCTTCGCGTAGGAACCAGTCGAACGACTCACGCTGGATGTCGATCAGGTTCGGGAGGTCGAGGACGTGCTTCAGACGGGAAAACGACTTGCGCGCACGAGGCGCGATGACCGTTTGGGCCAAGGAGACAGCCTCCCTTACGTGCTATGGATGAGGGCGAACCGGAAAAAACGAGCGTGCGAACAGCGGGCCGTGGGCGGACGTCGGCGAACCTCCCAGGATAGCTGAGCCGACCCTCCAGCTGCAAGGGCATACAGCGAGGGCCGGGATGCCGACTGCGTCAGAGTAGCACTCGCTCCCTGCCGCCGCTACCGTTGCACCGTGGCTTCCGAACGCCCCACCACCGCTCCGACGAGGCCTGCGCGGCGCGTGGAAGGCGATCCGCTGTTCGGCAACGGCGGCTTCGACTTCGAGCAGGTCGAGCATCTCGTCGGCGACGACGACCCCGACACGGCCCTCTGCGGTGTCGACCAGAGAGACGTGCCGTGGAACCAGGGCTGGCCGCTCTGCGAGGCATGCCGTGCGATCTCGAACGGGCGCCTGAGCTGAGCCTGGATCCAGCCCGATCCTAGGGCACGTACTGCTGGGCGAAGCTGCGCACCGAGTCGACGTGAACGAGGATCCAGACGCCGGTCGCGAGCGGCTCGTAGAGCTTCACGGGGCTCGTGCCGGCGACGATCTTCGCCAGTTCGGCGACCGTCACCCTCTTCGACACGAAGCCGGTCGGTCCGTGGACCAGCACCGCCCCGCGCACGCTTGCCGGAACGAGGTAGACGAAGGTGCGGTGGCTCTCGTCGACCACGTAGCTGTCGTTGGGGACCGCCGGGCAGGCGCTCGGCCGGCAGGAGACGCCCTGATCGTGTGCCCAGGCGGCGTTGGCGGTGAGACCGGAGAGGAACCAGGCGGGATCGAAGCGGAGCTCGTAGTGCCCCGCCCGGCGGGTGACCGAGGTGATGTGGCCGTAGAGGCGCTGGTCCCCGGTCGCACTCGCGGCGGCCGCGGGTCCGGCCGCGGTCAGGCGCTGCTCGACGGTCCGCGTCGCCGCGAAACCGGCCGCCGGAGCGGAGAGCGCCAGGCCGGCGGCGACGATCGAGAGTCCACGCATGCGGCCACCAGCGTATCCCTGTTCGCGTCAGGGCGTTCCGCGGTGAGAGCTCGATTCCGCGAGGGGATCCCCGGGGTCATCAACGCGCACCGTCGCGGGGTACGGGATCGACCGTGACGACGACGGTCGCGCGATCCTCCGGTCAGGCGGCATCCGGGTCGGCCGTTTCCTCGCACTCCAGGCAGACCCATTCACCATCGCGCGCCGTCTGCGCGCTGAGTGCCGCCGGAACCATCGTCACGCCGCATACGGGGCAGATCGGCGGGCGCTCGTCGTCCACTCCCGAAGTATGGCGGCGTTCGGGAAGGCCCCGAGTGGGCGGGGAGACACCCAGAGAGCGTGTGGCGGCGCGGTTCAGAGGCAAAGTCCCGTGCGCGCAAGCACGAGAACCGCGTTGTGCCCCCCGAACCCGAAGGAGTTCGAGACGGTCGCGTCGACTGCAGCTGCACGAGGAGCCGTGACGTGGTTGAGAGTGGAGTCGACATCCGGGCTGTCGAGGTTCCAGCTCGGCGGCAATCGATCGCGGACGAGCGGCATCAGCGCGGCGATCGCTTCGATGCCCCCGGCGGCTCCGAGCGTGTGTCCGTGCAGCGACTTGGTCGACGAGACGGCGGCGCGACCTAACCCCGCCACGATGATCGCGCGTGCTTCGGCGAGGTCGCCGAGCGGGGTCGACGTCGCGTGCGCGTTGACATAGCCGACGTTTGCAGGGTCGACGAGCGCCTCGGCCATCGCCAGCTTGATCGCGGCGGCCGGGCCTTCTCCGGTCGGGTCGGGCTGGGTGAGATGTCCGGCGTCGCAGTTGCTCGCATAGCCGACGACCTCGGCGAGGATCCGTGCACCCCGGTCGAGCGCACGCTCTCGCTCCTCGAGGAACACGATCCCGGCACCCTCGCCGATGACGAAGCCGTCACGGGCACGATCGAACGGCCGGGACGCCTCCTCTGGAGGTCGTGCGCTCGTCGAGAGCGCACCAAGCTGCATGTACGCGGCGACGATGAAGGGCGACACGGGAGCCTCCGCGCCACCTGCCAGCATGGCGTCGGCATGGCCTGACCGGATCAGCGAGACCGCAAGCCCGATCGCGTCCGTGCCGGCCGCGCAGGCTGTGGCGACGGTGGACGACGGTCCACGCAGACCGTGGATCCGCGCGACGGCTGCCACCGGCGAGTTGGTAAGTCCCAACGGGACAGTGAATGGGCTCACACGGTCGGCGCCACGCCGAAAGAACTCGGCGTACGAGCGATGAAGCGTGTCGGCTCCGCCGTGAACGTTCGCGACCACGGCGCCGATGCGGCCCGGATCGATCGGAGGCGACCCTGCGTCCTCGAGCGCTTGAGACGCGGCGACGACCGCAAGGAGGCCCACCCTGTCCATCCGCTTCGCCTCGCGCACTGGGATACAGTCGTCGTCGAGCTCGCCGATCACGCAGGCCGTTATCTCGCCGACACCGTCCAGGTCGATCCGGCCGGCACCGCTTGTCCCGCGCTCGAGACCATCCCAGAAGGCCTCGCGTCCGCTCCCGACAGACGACACGATGCCGACACCGCTGATCACGACACGGCGACCGGAGACCGACTCCACTGCTCTCATACCTCCAGTATGAGCATACGAGTTCGGCGAAACCCTGCGAGACAGCGCTCTCGGCCGCGCCACCGGACGGGCTCAGCGTGCGGGAACTGTTGCTACTTGAGACTTGGGCCTTCCCACATGGACGCCTCGGGCCACTTCGATCGACAGCTCCTCGCGCGTGTCGTGCTGCCAGTAGAGTCGCGTCGACCCGCTGTCTGAGCGAAAAGGAGAACACGTGCCACGGATCGTCATTACGCACGCCGTCGTCGACATCGAGCGCTGGCTGAAGGGCAAAGCGGACCGCGCCGCAGCCATCGGCACCAACGTCACCGACTACGTTGCGGAGGACGGGAGCAACAACATCGCCGTCACTGCCGACATCGACGACCTTGCAGCCACTCAGGCGATGATGGCCTCGCCGCCTCCTGAGGTGGCGGCCCAGATGGAGGTGCACGGCGTCATACCTCCCCTCGCGGTCTACGTCGAAGCGTAGGCCCACTCCCTTGTAGAGACACAAGCAACCCAGGGAGGCTCGCAGGGAGTCCGCGAGCCGAGACGACCCGGTGACATTGGAACTCGTCTATGACTGGCTGTGGGTCGAAGGAACTTGGGCAAAGGTCGCTCCCGCCGCAAAACGAGCACGTGCGAAGGCCGACGTATCCCAGCTCTACGCGAACTACGAAGCGCTCGCCGAGGGGCAGAGCTTGTCCTGAACCGTCGCTTTCTTCTGCTCACCCATCCTGGGCAAGAGGCATCCGGTTGCCCAGGTGGCAGGGCTGCCGCCTGGGCGGCGCTCGCTGCGCTCGCCGCCCAGCTCGAGAAGGTCAACCCCGACGCCGCGGCGAGCCTGCGCGAGGGCCTCGCCGACACGCTCACCGTCACCCGGCTCGGCATCACCGGCTCGCTCCCGAAGACGGTGATGAGCACGAACCCGATCGAGTCGATGATCGAGATCGTCCGCGAACACGCCCGCAACGTGCAGCACTGGCAGAACGGCGACATGCGGCTCCGCTGGGCCGCCGCCGGCATGCTCGCCGCGTCCACGCAGTTCCGGCGCGTCAAGGGCTACCGGCAGCTCCCCCTCCTCGCCGCCGCCCTCCGCCAGACCGTCGGAGCCGAACAACCGACCGCGGAGGCCGTCAGCGCGTGACCCTATGATCAATCCGATCCTTCGCCGGCAAATGGTTCCGAGCTTGTCCGGTCAGGGGCATGGTCCGGGGGAGGACGTGCCGGTCAGCACGGTTCCGGTTGGCTTGATCACGACGTGCTCCTTCAAGCGTACTGAGGCGTAGCAAAGTGTGTGCCCTGCCGTAGGGGGCGCGACTGAGCGAATCACTCTGCCGGGGCCCGTATAGACGTCGAGCAGATTGTGCGCGTAGCTCAGGGTGATGATGTCTCCGCCTCCGAAGAGAAGTCCGGCGTCTTCGTTCGCGCAGTAGACCTGGTACTGCTTGATTCGCGGGTCGAGGCTGAAGATGACAAAACCGGCGGCTTTCGTGGAGTACTCCGTCGTCGCGACGGCCTTCTCCTGTGTTGCTTTCAGCGTCCCCGAGCAACCGTCGAGCGGATTGCCTTTGAACGGGACTGATTGACGCTGCGGCCAGTAGTTGATCCTCACTGTCCCGTCGATGGTTCCCTGTAGACCCACGTCGGCTACTCCGGCGGCCTGTCCGCCGAACGAGAGCGTCACAGGCCCTGCGGCGGGATTCCAGTTCTTGCCGGAGTAACGAAGCTCGATGTATTGACCCTGATGGGCGATGACACTAGTGCTCGAGAGCGTCGCCGCTGGTCCACCAGGGGCGGAGACGGCGCCGTACTGAATCTGGATCTGCCTGCAGGCAAAGGGATGCTGCTGGCTGCTGGCAGGCCCGACTACTGCTTCGCCACACACGAAGAACGTCGAGTAGGAGCCCACCACGCCGTGAATGACCATTTGCTCGCTCGTTGTCGACACGCATGGGCTGGTGTTCATCGTGCCGTCGTAACACCACCCCGATGTGCCTGATTGGTGGCCGACAAGCGACGCGAACTCTCTTTGGCAGGCCGATCTGCAGCCGGCCGTCTCTCCGCCCGCCGGGGTCAGTCCGATCGAGTCCACAACTCCCGAGACGGGGATGGTGAGCGTGAGCGTAAATGGCTGCGAGCACCACGCATTCGCCGCGTAGCCCTCCCCTGCCGGGCACGCCCCGGGCTTCACGACCGAAGGGCCCTGGAGCGACGTACCGGGCACTCCGCCGCTGTGGTCGACGTAAATGGCGCTGTTGCCGAGGTCGGGTGGAAAGCACGGCGTGGTCAAGAGAACGAAGGTTTGACGGTCGTACTGCGAGGCGGTACACGTCGGCCACCTCGGGGTGATGCCAGACCCCGCGGCCGATCCAGAGCGGGAGAGCCCACTCGATGCCTCGCTCGTGACGACTGCACCGATGCAGCAGAGCAAGACCACGACGACGCCCAGCCTGCGCTTCGGAAAGCGCTCGAACCACGCGTTAAAGGCACCGGGCAACCAAGGCCATGCACGCATCAGGAGGCTCACCTTTGCTCGATCGAGGGGCGAAGGGTGCGAGCGTAGCAAGCATCGCCGCTCAAGTCCGATGACACCACGCTGCGCCAGCATCCTCACGCTTGATCCGAGGACAGACTGGCGGCTGGAACAGCGCGAGGGCCGGCATCTCCGGCCCTCGCGCTCGCGCTGCGTCGCTCGCCCTACTTGACCTCGACCGAGGCGCCGGCCTCCTCGAGCTGCGCCTTGACCGAGTCGGCCTCCTCCTGGTTCACACCCTCCTTGACGGGCTGGGGGGCGCCGTCGACGAGATCCTTGGCCTCCTTCAGGCCCAGCCCGGTCACGGCGCGCACGACCTTGATCACCTGGATCTTGGCCTGACCCGCGCCGGTGAGGATGACGTCGAAGGCCGTCTTCTCCTCGACCTCGGCGGCGGCAGCGCCGCCCCCGCCCGGAGCGCCGACCGCGACGGCGGCCGCCGCGGTGATCCCCCACTCGTCCTCGATCTTCTTCTTCAACTCGACCAGCTCGAGGACGCTCATCGCCCCGATCTGCTCGAAGACGGTGTCAACTGCAGCCATCGTCATGCCTCCTGGTCTTCTGATTCGGATTTGGTTGCCGGAGCCTCGGCGTCAGCCTCGGGCCCCGGAGTCTCTGTCTCGTCTGCGGACACGTCCGCCGCTTCCGCCGGCTCGCCGGCCTCCACGGCCGGATCGACCTCGGTTGCGGTTGCGACCGCTTCAGCCGGCTCGGGGTCCGGGGCCGGCACGGTCGCGCTGCCGGCGCCGCCGAGCTGCTCGATGCGGGCGTCGATCAGCCCGACGAGGTTCTGCAGCGGCGCGTTGACGAGCCCGAGCAGGTTCGCGAGCGGTCCGACGATCGCACCGAGGACCTGGCCTCGCAGGACATCGAACGGCGGCAGCTTCGCGAGCTCCTCGATGTCTGCCCCGGATACCGTCCTGCCCTGCATCAGGCCGCCGCGGATCGCGAGCACCTTCGTCTCGCGAGCCGAGTCGGCCAGCGCCTTGGCGACCGCGACCATGTCGCCGTCGCTCTCGATGAACGCGATCGCCGAGGGGCCGTCGAGCAGCGCGAGCAGCGCGTCCACCCCGGCCGCCTCCGCGGCCCGCCGTGTGAGCGTGTTCTTGACCACCGTGAACCTCGCCCCGTGTTCGATCAGGGTCCCGCGCAGGGCGTCGATCTGGGGCATCGTCAGGCCGCGGTAGTCGGCCACGAACAACGTCTCGGCGGTGCGCAGCCGCTCGGTCAGCTCGGCGACGACGCGTTCCTTCTCGTTCTTGTGCATGTCATTTCCTCCGGAAATGACTAGGGCTCGCCGAAGCGAGCCCGGAGGAAACAGATCGTTTCGAATCGGACCGCCTCGGCTGGGCTTCCGCCTCGCGGCTGCCAGCTGTCTCGGGCGAGCATCTAGTCGCTTGAAACCGTACTCTAGCTTCCCTCTCCGTTGGACGAACTCTCTTCGGAGAGTTCGTCTGCGATGTCGCGGGTACGCGACGGATCGATGTGGATGCCGGGGCCCATCGTGCTCGCGAGCGTGATCTTCTTGATGTAGCGGCCCTTCGCGACCGACGGCTTCGCGCGCATGATCTCTTCGATCAGCGCGGCGTAGTTCTCGACCAGCGCCCGCTCGTCGAAGCTCCGCTTCCCGATCGGGATGTGGACGTTCGCGCCGCGGTCCGTGCGGTACTCCAGCTTACCGGCCTTCGCCTCGCGCACCGCCTTGCCGACGTCCATCGTGACCGTGCCGGTCTTCGGGTTGGGCATCAGCCCGCGTGGGCCGAGCACCCGGCCGAGCTTGCCGACGTTCCCCATCTGGTCGGGGGTCGCGATCGCGACGTCGAAGTCGGTGAAGCCCTCCTCGACGCGCTTGGCGAGATCCGCGGAGCCGACGACGTCCGCGCCCGCCTCCTCGGCCTCGCGTGCCTTATCGCCCTCGGCGAACACGGCAACCCGGGCCTCGCGGCCGGTGCCGTGAGGGAGCATCATCGTCCCGCGCAGCTGCTCTTCGGCGTGGCGGACGTTCAGGCCGAGGTTCATGTGCACCTCGACCGTCTCGTCGAACTTGGCGGCGTCACTCGCCTTCAGCAGGCGGACCGCCTCGACCGGCGAGTAGACCTGCTCGCGGTCGATCGTGCCGCGCGCCTGGTTGTACCGCTTCCCGCGCTGCGTCACGTCAAACCTCCACGTCGAACCGGTGGAAGCTCACGCTTCCACCTCGACACCGAAAAGCTCAACGACGAGCACCGAGCAAAGCCCGGCCCTCGTCACGCGGGAAACCGACTGGTTTCCCGCACCCTTCCCGTGCACGTCGAACCGGTCGAAGCTCACGCTTCCACCTCGACACCGAAAAGCTCAACGACGAGCACCGAGCAAAGCCCGGCCCTCGTCACGCGGGAAACCGACTGGTTTCCCGCACCCTTCCCGTGCACGTCGAACCGGTGGAAGCTCACGCTTCCACCTCGACACCGAAAAGCTCAACGACGAGCACCGGGCAAAGCCCGGCCCTCGTCACGCGGGAAACCGACTGGTTTCCCGCACCCTTCCCGTGCACGTCGAACCGGTGGAAGCTCACGCTTCCACCTCGACACCCATTGATTGCGCCGTCCCGGCGATCACCTTCATCGCCTGTTCGACGTCGCGCGCGTTCAGGTCGACGAGCTTCGTCTCTGCGATGCCCCGGAGCTGGGCGCGCGAGAGCCGGCCGACCTTGTCGCGGTTCGGCTCGGCCGAGCCCTTCTCGAGCCGCAGCGCCTCCTTGATCAGGACGGCCGCCGGCGGCGTCTTCGTGATGAAGGTGAAGCTGCGATCCTCGTAGACCGTGATCTCGACCGGGGTGATGCGGCCGTTCTCCTGCGCGGTTTGCGCGTTGAAGGCCTTGCAGAACTCCATGATGTTGACGCCGTGCTGACCGAGCGCAGGACCGACCGGGGGTGCAGGGTTCGCCTGCCCGCCCGGGATCTGCAGCTTGATCATGGTGAGGATCTTCTTTGCCATTCGCTCGTCCCTAGTCCAGCTTCTTGACCTGGTCGAAACCGAGCTCGACCGGCACCTGCCGCTCGAATATGTCTACCAGAACCTTCAGCTTCTGCTGGTCCGGGTTCACGTCGACGATCTCGCCGTCGAAGTCCGACAGGGGACCGCTCGTCACCTTGACCGACTCGCCGAGCGAGAACTCGACCTGTGCCCGCGGCCGGTCGGTCGCGGCGGCGCCGGTCTTGAGGATCCGGTCGACCTCGCCCTGCCCGAGCGGAACGGGCTTGGAGCCCGCACCGACGAAGCCGGTGACGCCGGGGGTGTTCTTGACGACCGTCCAGGCCTCGTCGCTCAGGTCCATGTTCACGAGCACGTAGCCGGGCAGGACGCGCTTCTCGATCTGCACCTTCTGCCCGTCCTTCGTCTCGATTACCTGCTCGGTCGGGACGACCACCCGGCGAAAGCGCGGACGCTGACCCATCGACTCGATCCGGTGCTCGAGATTGGCCTTGACCTTGTTCTCGTGGCCCGAGTAGGTGTTGATGACGTACCAGCGAAACATCGCTACTGCCCCAGCAGGACCTTGGAGACGAACTCTTTCCAGACCTGGTCGTTCAACCACAGGTAGGTGCCGACGATCACGCAGGCGACGAGCACGACGACCGTGCCCTGGATCACCTGGTTCTGACCCGGCCACTCGACCTTCTTCAGCTCGGCCGCGGACTCGTTGATGAAGCGCCAGAGCTTCTGGAGGAGGTTGCCGCCCTCCTGGAGCTCGCCCGCGACGCGCGGCTGGGGCCGCGGTGCCGCGCCCTGGCCCAGATCCGCTTCCCTCGCCATCAGCGAGCCACCGACGAGCGTTCTCCGGACGACATCGCCGGAAGAAGGGCCACTACCTGGACTCCCGGTGCGGCGTATGGCTCCCGCACCAGCGGCAGAACTTCTTGAACTCGACCCGGTCGGGCGTGTTCCGCTTCGATTTGGTCGTCTGGTAGTTGCGCCGTTTGCACTCGGTGCAGGCGAGCGTGATCGCGACTCTGACTCCGGTTTTGGCCATAGATGTGAGCTCCATTCCCGGCAGGCTGACGCACTGCCCTCGGGCCGCAGAAGTGTAGCGGGACCGGCGCGGCTCCGGGAACGCCTGTCCGGCCCGCACGGCGGGCGCCGACGGGAAACGAGGTAGCGGCGGGTGGGCTCGAACCACCGACCTCCGGGTTATGAGTCCGGCGCTCTAACCAGCTGAGCTACGCCGCCAGGGCCGAGCCATCGTACCCAACCGTCCGTCGCGGCTCGTACGCTCCCGGGATGGCCGAAAGCGAACGCTGCCTGCGCTGCGGCGCCTGGATGGAGTGGCGCCACGGAACGTGGCAGTGCGGCCGCTGCAGGTTCAAGCTCGGCTGCTGCGAAGGGGAGCCGCAGACCGCCTGCGAGAGCACACCGACCGGCCCTGCCGGGCCGCGGCCGGCGGCGAGATCCGCGACCTGAGGATCGGCACCGGCGCCTGCACGCGCGGGCGCGGGCGACCGACGGAGACAGGGAGATCCGGGCTCGTCGTGGACGGGCGGCAGCGCTACGATCGTCCCATGAGCAGACCCGCCGGAGACGAGGACCGTCTCACCGGGCGTGAGCACGACGTGCTCGAGCTGCTCGCCGCGGGGTTCCAGCTCGAGGTGATCGCCGACCGTCTGGGGATCGGCGTCGAGACCGTGCGCACCCACGTCCGCAAGGCCTCCGATCGCCTCGGGGCCGCCAACCGCACCCAGGCCGTCGCGATCGCGATCCGCCGCGGCCTGATCTAGTGCGGCCTCTCGTACCTTTTGACCCGAAACGCGGGCGTGCGAGGCCGCACTTGCGGCCGCTTCGCGGCCGCTTCTTCTTTGTCTGGGACCGAGGTCGGCGCAGGCGGTCGGAAGCCTGAGGTGCGGGCCGGAGGGCGCCGAGAGCCGAAAGATCATCCCGGCCGCGCAGCGGCCGGGCAAGTGCGGCGTCACGAAGGCGGGTTTCGAGTGAAACGTCGGGAGACGCCGCACTGGAGCCTCGCGATCCCGGCGCTCGTGATCGGAACGCTGGTCGCGGCGGCACCGTCGGCCCGCGGCGTCGTCCCCGGGCCGCAGGTCGGCGGCTGCCGCCTCTTCCCCGCCTCGAGCGTCTGGAACAGGCGGGTCGACGGCCTCCCCGTCGCCCGCAGCTCGGCGACGCTGATCCGGTCGATCGGCCTCGACGCACCGTTCCACGCCGACTTCGGATCCGGGCTCTACGACGGGCAGCGGATCGGAATCCCCTACGTCGTCGTCTCCGGGAAGGCCACGCCCGCAGCGTCACCGCGGTTCGACTACGCCGACGAATCCGACCGGGGCCCCTACCCGATCCCGAACGCCGTGCCGATCGAGGGCGACCCGCACCCCGACGGCGGCGACCGGCACGCGCTGATCGTCGACCGCACCACCTGCACGCTGTACGAGCTCTACGCGCTCCACCACACCGCGAGCGGCTGGGCGGCCGGCTCTGGCGCGATCTGGAACCTCGCCTCGAACAGGCTGCGGCCGGCCGGATGGACGTCCGCGGACGCGGCCGGGCTGCCGATCCTGCCGGGCCTCGCGCGCTACGACGAGGTCGCCGCGGGCTCGATCGACCATGCCCTCCGCTTCACGGCGCCGCGCACCCGCCGCGCCTACGTGTACCCGGCCCGCCACTTCGCGAGCGACTCGACCGATCCGGCGCTACCGCCGATGGGGCTCCGCGTGCGGCTGAAGGCGAGCTTCGACCTCAGCGGCTTCGCGCCCCAGGCGCGGGTCGTTCTCACGGCGCTCAAGCGCTACGGGATGATCCTCGCCGACAACGGCTCACCGTGGTTCGTCAGCGGCGCGCCGGATCGCCGCTGGTCGAACGCCCAGCTCCACAGCCTCGACCGCGTCCGCGGGAGCGACTTCGAGGTCGTCGACACCTCGCGCCTTCGACCCTGACGGGAGCTTCACCTCGAATGCCGCCCCCCGCCCGGGAGCCGCCACCACGCCGACGCTGCCGCCCATCGCCTCGACGAGCTGCTTGACGATCGCGAGCCCGAGCCCGCTGCCGACGGGCCGCTCGCGCCCGTACTTGTCGTAGAGGAAGAAGCGGTCGAAGGCGTGCGCAAGGTCGTCGAGGTCGAGGCCGGGGCCCGAGTCGGAGACGACGAGGCGGCCCGCCCCCGCGCGCACCTCGACGGTGCCCGACCGCGGCGTTTCGCGGAGGGCGTTCTCGACGAGGTTCGAGGCGACCTGGAGGACGCGATCGTGGTCTGCCTCGACCCAGCTCTCCTCTCCCTCGGCGCGAAGCGCGACGCCGAACTCCCGCGCCGCCGTCTCGTGCCGGGCGACCGCGTCACGGGCGACCTGGGCGAGATCGACCGGCTCGCGCCGCACCGAGAACTCGTGCCTGTTCATCCGCGCCAGGTCGAGTAGGTCGCGCACGAGGCGCTCGAGGCGGCGCGACTCGACGAGAATCGTGCCGGCCGCGTCCTCCGGGCCGAAGGCGCCCTCGGCAAGGCCTTCCGCGTAGCCGCGAATCGCGGTCAGCGGCGTCTTCAGCTCATGGCTCACCGAGAGCAGGAAGTTCCGCTCGCTCTCCCGCGCGACGGCGAGCTCCCGGGCCATCTCGTTGAACGCCTGGGCGAGTGAGCCGAGCTCGCGCGACCCGCCCTCGGCAAGCGGCGCCGGCGTCTCGCCCGCCGCCAGGGCGCGGGTGGCCGCCGCAACACGGCTGATCGGTCGCGCGATCGATCGCGCGACCGCGAACGAGAGAGCCGCGGCGAGGGCGGCGCCGGCGAGCGCCGCGAACAACAGGTCACGGAGGAACGGGTGCCACGCCGCCGACGTGACGCTCGCGAGCCGCAGCAGCAGGAGGCCGCGCGACGGGATCGTGCGGTACGAGTAGATGTACCGCTCGCCCTGGTAGGTCGTCTCGCCGTCGCTCGAACGGTTGACGTCGGGAACGAACCCGGCGAGCGCCGGCCGGTACCCGACGATCGTGCGAACACCGCCGGACTCCGTGTTCGAGACGATGTAGCTGACCGACCGCCGCCGCTGCGCCGCGAGGTTGTCGGCCTGGCGCGAGAGCGCGCTGACCTGGCCCGCGTCGACCTGCTGCTTCGTCAGCAGCGCCCCGATCGCGATCGTCGAGGTCAGGGTCAGCGCAAGCGCGGCGAGCGTCGCCGCGAACAGCCGGCCCCGCAGTGATTTCAACCAGTGACCGCCTTGTAGCCGCTGCCGCGGAGGGTGCGGATCAGGTCGGGGCGCCCGAGCTTGCGGCGCAGCTGAGCGACATGGACGTCGACCGTGCGCGTGCCTCCCGCATACTCGACTCCCCAGACCCGGTCGAGCAGCACGTCGCGTGAGAGCACCGCGCCCGGGTTGGAGAGGAAGAAGGCCAGCAGGTCGAACTCCTTCGCGGTCAGCTCGACGAGAGCACCCCCGATCGTCACGTCGTGCGTCTCGCGGTTCAGCGTCACGTCGCCGAGCTCGAGCACCGCCTCCGCGGGCCGCGGATCCGTCCGCCGCAGGATCGCCTTCATTCGCGCGACGAGCTCGCGCGGGGAGAACGGCTTCGTCAGGTAGTCGTCGGCGCCGACCTCGAGCCCGACCACCCGGTCGGGCTCCTCGTCGCGGGCGGTCAGCATCAGGATCGGCACCTGTGAGCGGACCCGCATCGCGCGGCAGACCTCGAACCCGTCGATTCCGGGCAGGCCGATATCGAGCAGCACCATCCGCACGGGATGGCGGTCGATCTCTGCGAGCGCCTCCTCGCCGGTGCGCACCCAGATCACCTGGTACCCGTCCCGACTCAGATAGCTGCGCACGAGCTCGCCGACCGACGGCTCGTCCTCGACCAGAAGCACGGTCCCCGCCATCTAACGGGCACTCCCGAGCCAGGCGATCGAGGCCGCGCCACGGCCGGCAACTCCGATCGCGAACCGAGTGAGGCTGCGCGGTCTCCGGCGCATGATCATCCCTAGTCGATTCAACCGCCGCGCTTCCGCCTGGCCTGCTTTGCGGGACGCAGGGCGGCGAGCGCAGGCGGCACCCGAACCGTCACCTTGACCGCCGCGCCGCCGTCGATGCGCAGAATCGTCGCGATCTCGCGGCGGCGAACCTGAGCAAGGGACGCCGGCCGGCCGGCGATGCGTATCCGAGAGCTGGGAGAGATCTCGATGGTGACGCTGCTCCCGTCACCCTCTCTCACCGTCAGGGAGCTGGGGGTGACAGCCTGGACACGGCCCCGATCGTAGATCAGTGTGTGCGGAACGCGCTTGACGATCACGTTGATCTCGGCGTGCGACCATCCGGGCGGCAGGTTCGGCGCGATTGCGTGCGCAGCGCCGGCGGACGCGACCGCTGCGATAACCACGAACGCTCCGGTCAGAAACCTGCGCATGTCGACATGATCGCGGCGAGTGATCAGTCGCGCGTCTGCCAAACGTAATGAGAACGTAAAACGACCGTCGGGGGAGCGGCTCACCCGGCGCCCGTCAACAGGTACCTATCGGCAGGACCGCCGGTGAACACATTCCCTCTCCTGAGGGAGCTTCCCGTTTCCGCGGGCAACCGATATCGATCGCCAGAAGGTGGGCGCACGAACATGCCACCGACGCGCTCGAGAGGAATGGGGGCCAGGCAGCCGTGAAAGGCACGAAGCAGGAGGCGAGCCTCGAAGGCCACGGGAAGCACCTGGCCGAGCGCTGGGGGCTGCCCTACAGAGAGGCACATACCCTCTCGATCGACCCCGCAACGCTCGAGATCATCGATCGCGAAGAGTCACGCCGGCTGCGAGTGCTTCCGGTTGAGTTCGGCTCGAACGGTGCCGTGTTCGCGGTCGCCGAGCCGAGCGAGGAGAGGTTCGCCGCGGTACGGGACCTCGCCGGGGACAACGTCTCGTTCGTCGTCGTCGCCGAGGAGGCTCTCGACGCTCTCCTGACCAGCAAGGTCTTCGGCGCCCCGACCACGCCCCGCCGACCCGCGCTCTTCCGGACACGCACCGGCGCCGACGAGTCTCCCGCCTCTCACGAGCACGCAGAGCCCTGGGCCGATCAGGACTCGGCCCCTCGGCTCCACGAGCAAGACCGGGAGTCCGACGCGGGACACGACGGGGAGACCAGGTCGCACGGCGGCCCCTCGCCGTCGACCGATGCCCTCGACAGCCTGCTCTCCAAGATCGCAACGGGGACCGGCAACCTTCGAGCGCAGGTCGAGCACCTCACGAGCTCGCTCGAGGCGACCCAACGGGAGCTTCGCGAGGCCAACGAGCAACTCGCCACGGCACATCGAATCACCGAAGGGCACGACGAGGTCGTCTCGGCCCTGAGGACGGAGGTCGAGGATCTCCGAGCGCAGCTTTCGAGGAGCACGGCGCTCAACGAGTCGATGACATCGCGGCTCCAGGAGGTCGCGAGCGCTCTAATCGACGCAGCGACGAACGACTCTCCGGGAGATCAGCGAGGAAACCCCGAGGAGCTGGAATCCCGTGAGGGGCCAGGCACGACTTGAGCGACGGGAGCAGGGAGCCCACCACCGCCCATCGTCGAATCGAGCGCGCAGCCCAGGCCGGGCGGCGGCTCGTGCGCGTCGGGCTCCGGAGGCTCACGAGCGAGGCGGGAATCGGGCTCGTCGAGACCGTCATCGCGATGACGATCTTCCTGATCGCGTCGACCGCCCTTTCCGACGTCCTCACCTCGTCGGTCAACTCGCATCGGTTCGCACTCCAGCAGACGCTTGCGCAGGAGGCTGCCGACGCGCAGATCGAGACCATCCGCGCTCTCCCGTACGACAGCGTCGGGACAACGGCGGGCAACCCGATCGGCGCGGTGGCTGCGAGCGAGCCGGCGTCCTCCTTGGGTCTCTCCGGGCTCGCCGCGACCGTGAACACTTCGATCCACTATGTCGGTGACGGCGTTCCCGGCGGCTACAACCAGCTGACGAACTACAAGCAGGCCGTCGTCACGGTCACGCGCAATCTCGACGCCCGCCAGCTTGCGAGGGAGATGACCTACATCGCGCCGCCCACCCGGGCGCCCTACGGCGGCATCAATCAGGTCGCACTCGGCGTGATCGTCACCGACGTCGGGGACAACGAGCCCGTCGCCGGGGTGGCGATCGCACTCCAGACCGGTCCGAGCGCCCCCCGCGCCGACACCACGGATACGAACGGCGGCGTCCTGTTCGCCGGCATGGCGGCGAATCCGACGAGCGGCCCGACCGCGTACTACAACGCCGTGCCGACCCTTCCGCCCGGTTACCAGGAGATGTCGGGCGACGTCACCCAGGTGCAGCTCAACCCCGGGCAGCTCGCGAACCTCTCGATCAGGGTCTTCCAGCCGGCAACGATCTACGTGAACCTCACGAGCGGCGGAGCCGCCTACACGGGGCCCGCCACGGTGACCGTCACCCCTCCGTCCGGTAGCCCAGCAGAGCTACACGGTGACCGGAGGGTCGGGCTCGATCCCGAACCTGATCCCAAACGGACAGTACTCGGTCTCGGCCAGCACAGCCGGCGGCCTGGTCGCCTCCTCGCTGACGCAGACGGTCCCGAACAACTACCCGACCGACCTGACCTCGACCTTCGACCTGAACCTCACCCGACCCAACGGGACGTTGTCGGTGACCGCGTCCAACGGCGGCACACCGATCGCAGGTGCGGCGATCACCGTCACGGGCGGGCCGGATTCGGTCACCCTCACCGGAACGACCGACTCCAGCGGGGTCGCGAACTTCCCGACCGTACCGTCGGGTTCCACGCCGTACACGGTGTCCGGCACGTTCGGCGCAGCGACCTTCTCCCAGAGCGGGGTCACCGTCTCCGCGAACACGACGACGAACGTCACGCTCGGGGTGCCCGCCGGATCGGTGGCGGTCACGGTCACGAGCGGCTCCAACCCGGTGCCGGGGGCAACGCTCACCCTCACGGGACCGAACGGATACTCCGCAGTCGGTACCACGGACGGATCCGGGACCTACACGTTCACGAACGTCGGCACGGGCAGTGGCTACTCGGTCTCCGCCGCCGACGGTGCCGCGACCGCATCGACGGTGAACCCCGTGACCGTGAACGCGGGAGCCGCAACACCGGTCTCCCTCGCCCTGGCGGTCGGAACGATCAACGCGACCGTTACCGACGGAACAAACCCGATTCCGGGGGTGGCCGTCACTCTCACCGGGCCGAATTCGCTCTCGGTGATCAAGACCACGAACGCAAGCGGCACCGCCTCCTTCACGAACGTGGGCATCGGCAGCGGCTATGCGGTCTCCGCCTCGTCCGGCGCCGCGACCGCACAGGCGACCGGACTAAGCGTGAGCTCGACTCCGCTCAGCGTGCCGCTGACGCTTCAGCTCGGATCGGTGCGCGCGACGGTCACCGAGGGCGGCTCGCCGTTCGCCGGAGCGAAGGTCACCCTCAACGGCCCGAACTCCTTCTCGATGACCGCGACCGCGGACGGGGGCGGCGTCGTCACTTTCACGAACGTCGGTGCAGGCTCGGGCTACACGGTCTCGACGGGCGATGGGCCGGCAACGGTACAGGCGAGCACGGCCGTGACTGCCGGGTCGACGGCAAGCGTCGCGCTCGCGATCCCGATCGGATCGCTGCAGGTCACGGTCACCACCGGCAGCACCGGTCTCGCCGGGGTCGGCGTGACGCTCGCCGGAGCGAACGGCTACTCGGCGCCTGCCGGCACTACGAACTCCAGCGGCGTCTACACGTTCACGAACGTCCCGGCCGGCGGCGGCTTCACCGTCACGGCGACGAGCGGTGCGGCGTCGGTTCAGCAGACCGGCGTCAGCGTCGCCGGGGGCGCGACCACCCCGCTCGCCGTGACGATGCCGAGCGGCTCGATCAACGCGACGGTGACGCTCGGCGGCAACCCCCGCGCGGGTCAGACCGTGACGGTGACCGGCCCAGGCTCGTACTCGGCAAGCGGCACGACGAACTCCAGCGGGCTGGCCACCTTCACGAACATCCCGGCCGGAAGCGGGTACACCGTGTCGGCAACCTTCGGAGCGACTGCCCAGCAGACCGGCGTGACCGTCGCCACAGGCGCGAGCACCAACGTGAGCCTCGCCATCCCGACAGGCTCACTCAAGATCACCGTCGTCAACCAGTCGGGCATCGCCTTCCAGGGAGCGACGGTGACCCTCGCCAGCACGAACGGCATCACCGCCCCGGCGGGAACCACCGCGTCGAACGGCAGCTACACCTTCGCGAACCTCCCGACCGGCTCCGGGTACACGATCACCGCGTCCTACGGCGCGGGCGTCGTCACCTCTTCGAACCAGGCCGTGGGCAACGGCTCGACGACGAATGTCACCGTCACCCTCCCGACCGGGTCGCTCACGGTGACCGTCGAGAACTCGTCGAACTCCTGCTCGAAGCTGAACGGCGTGTCGGTCACGCTGACCGGGCCGAACTCGTACTCGGCAACCGGCACGACCAGAGGATACGGCAGCAGCAGGGGCAGGGTCACCTTCTCTGACGTTCCCGCCGGAAGCAGCGCATACACCGCCGACGCCGGCTCGTACGGGTCGCACCAGGTAACGATCCCGGCGAGCCCGCCGCAAACGCTCACTCTCTCCCAGAACGGGACCTGCTGATGGCAGCGGCGCGGCATCGGGTGAACCTCGCTCGAGAGAGCGGTTTCACGGTGATCGAGATGCTCGTGACGATGGTCCTGATCGGGATCATGTTCTCGGCGTTCGCCATGCTGATCAGCTCGACCGTCACCCACAGCGCGCTGATCACGAACGAGGGCGTGCTGCAGAACCAGGTGCGGACGGCCCTCAACCAGCTGACCCGGGATCTCCGCCAGGCGAGCGCTCCCTCGACGACCGCAACCTCACCGTTCGTCACCGCGGCCGGCACGATGTCGCCCACCTCGATCACCTTCTATGCCCCCGACGGGGCCTACGCCGTCGGCAGCCCGACAGCCTTCCACCTCCGCGAGATCTCCTATCAGCTCTCGACCGGCAGCTTCCAGCGCACCTCGGTCGTCAGCGCCAACGCCAATGGCCCGCCGTGGACGATCCCCGCTCTCGGATCCCCGGTGTCGCTGATCGGCGGAGTCACGAACTCGGCGGTGTTCACGTACTACGACGGGAGCCAGCCGCCCGCCCAGACGACGAATCCCGCCGCGGTACGCACGGTGCTCGTGACGATCACCGTCGCGGTGCCGGGCACGTCACACCAGTTCAGCTACTCCGAGATGGCGACTCTCAGGGAGACCCCACCGTCATGAGAAACGTGCTCCGGAAGCTGCACGACGAGTCGGGCCAGACGATGATGCTGGTTGTCTTCGCGATCACGCTCCTCTCGACTCTCGCCGTTGGGCTCACCGATCTCGTCACGACCGAGGCGCAGTCGAGCGGACAGGCCGTCTCGAGCGACTCCGCCTACCAGGCGGCGGAGGCCGGGATCGACGCCTACGCCTCGAAGCTCCTCGACGACCACCTCTACTTCCTCCACTACGTCGGCGAGGGAGAGTCGACGCGCGTCTCCGGCAGCGTCACGGGGTCAGCGGGGTCGGCCTGGAACGGCGGCATCACGTGGACCTACCCCAACGGGCAGGATCAATGGAAGACGCTCGGGAACGACTATGCCTACAACCTCGAGATCACGGCTCCGAGCGGCTCGGCGACACCACAGCAGCAGGCGATCCAGATCGTCTCGACCGGCTGCAGATGGGACAGCGCCCACAACAGGTGCGGCGCGGCCGCGAACAACGCCAAACGGACGGTTCAGACGCTCCTCCTCCCCTCGTCCGTCGCCAACTTCCAGATGATCGCCAACACCGCGATCACCTACGGATCGGCTGCGACGACGAACGGCAAGATCTACTCGACCGGATCGATCACCCACAGTGGCACCGCGAGCGGCAACATCTACTCCGAGGTCAGCGTCAACGGCTCGCCGCACCTGATCAGCGGTGCCACGATCTACACGCCGAGCAGCAGCCCGACGATCCGCAGCGCGCTCCCGAACCCGATCGACTTCGCGAGCTTCCTCACCTCGATCTCGGACATCCAGCGTGCCGCCCAGACGGGAGGCGTGTACCTGACACAGACGCCGGCTCCGGCGGCGTGGGAGGTGGTCTTCAAGTCCGACGGGACCTTCACCGCTGCAGCCTGCAGCAAGGTCGGCAGCTCCGACGTCTCCGAGCTCGCTCCGACCTGCGGGGCGCCGACGACGTACAACGTGCCCACGAACGGGGCCATCTACTCCGACCAGACGGTGATCATCGGCGGCACCGGCCCGAACGCATCGACGGTCAACGGCCGGGTCACCGTCACCTCGAACAACGACATCGTCATCGGCAACAACATCAGCTACCAGACGGGCACGAACTCGGTGCTCGGCCTCGTAGCGCTGAACGACATGATCGTCGCGTACTGGGCGCCGAGCAACCTCTCGTGGAATGCCGCGACGATCGCGACGAACGGCCAGTGGACCGACACCTGCGGTGCCTTCTCCTACGGCTGCTCGACACACGGGACGATGACCTTCACCGGGTCGACCGCCACCAACAGGGGTGGCTCGATGTCGATGTTCACGACCCGGGTCTACGACTATGACCCGAATCTGCTCTGGCTCCTCCCGCCGTGGTTTCCGACCGTCGACAAGCCGTACACGGTGCTGCTGGAGCGCGAGATCACACCCCCGTGAGGCTCGCCGGGGCGCCGGCGAGCGACGACGAGGTCGAATCCGCCGATCGATCGTCGAGTGACAAAGAGCTCGTCTCAAAATGAAGCCTTGAGTCGCTCGGCCGCGATGGACGTAGCGTCATTCTGAGACGAGCTCTAAAGCAGAAGAGCCGCGACGCCGATACGGGGAGAGCATGGACATCGACGGTCTCCTGCTGCGCATCTCGGAACTCGGCGCCAGTGACGTCCATCTCAAGCTGGGCCAGCCGCCGCTCGTACGGCATGACGGCTCGATCGAGCCGCTCGACGGGGAGGAATCTCTCACCGAAGAGATGCTCGAGGAGGTCGTCGAGACTGTCACGAGATTCGTTCCCGAGCGGTACCAGCTCTTCGTCTCGAGCGGAGAGCTCGACATCGGCTATGAGTGCTCCGGCAGGCGCTTCCGCATCAACGCCTTCAGACAGCGCGGAGCGATCTCGGTCGTCTGCCGGGTCGTCCGGCGCGAGATACCGAGCTTCGAGGCGCTCCACATGCCGCCCGGCGTCCGTCGCCTGGCCGACGCGCCCCGCGGGCTCGTGCTCGTCACCGGGGCGACCGGCTCGGGCAAGTCGACGACACTCGCCGCGATGCTCGATCACATCAACCGCACGAGGAAGCAGCACATCATCACGATCGAGGATCCGATCGAGATGCTTCACCCCGATCGACTGAGCATCGTCAACCAGCGCGAGGTCGGAATCGACACCGTCTCGTTCTCGCAGGCCCTTCGCAGGGCGCTCCGCCAGGACCCGGACGTGATCCTGATCGGCGAGCTCCGCGACTCGGAGACCGCGGAGACGGCGCTGCAGGCCGCCGAGTCCGGTCACCTCGTCTTCTCGACGATGCACACGGTCGACGCAGCCGAGACGATCGGGCGGATGATCGAATTCTTCCCCGCAGCAAAGCAGCCGATGATCCGGTCGATACTCGCCGGGGTGCTCAAGGGTGTCGTCAGCCAGCGGTTGCTGCCGATGCCCGAGGCTGGTCGGATCGCAGCCGTCGAGGTGATGGTGGTCACCGAGCGCATCGCCGAGTTGATCCGCGAGAGCCGCGCCGAGGAGATACCCGCAGCGATCCAGGACGGCGCCTACTTCGACATGCAGACGCTCACGGAAGCGCTCATCCGCCTGACGATCGCCGGCCTCGTCGATCGCTCGACGGCAATGAACGCCGCCCCGAATGCCCACGACTTCGAGATCGCGCTCGCCCACGAGGAGAAGGCGATTGCGGCAGCGGCGGCGGAAGAGGCCAGAGCGGAGTCGGACCAGGCGGAAGAGGAGGCGAGCGAGCGCGAATGGCGCGCCTCGCTCGAGGACGAGCCGCTTTCAACGAGCACCCCATGAGGCCCACCGGTTCGTCGATCGCGACCACGCGTCTGTTCGCGAGCGTCCCGTGAACGGAACAATTGCCGCGCTTGCCTTCGTCCCGGGCCTCGCGATCGGAAGCTTCCTCAATGTGGTCGCAGTCAGGATTCCCGCCCGGCTCTCCCTGGTCACCCCGCGTTCGAGCTGCCCGAACTGCTCGACGGAGATCGCCTGGTACGACAACATCCCGATCGTCTCCTACGTCGTGCTGCGGGGGCGATGCCGCGCCTGCCGCACGCGGATTCCGGTGAAGTACCCGCTCGTAGAGCTGACGACCGCTCTGCTCGTCTCGGCGTGCGTCCTCGACTTCGGGGCCACTCCGGCCGCGGCGATCTCCGCCTTCTTCTGCGCGACGCTCGTCATCCTCACCGTCACCGACCTCGAACGCCGCGTGATCCCGAACCGCATCGTGCTGCCGGCCGCCGTGCTCGTGCTCGGGGCGCGCACCGCGGTCGACCATTCGCCGGCATGGGCGATCGCGGCGGCAGGGGGATCGCTCTTCATGCTCCTCGCCGCGCTGGCCTATCCCGGCGGGCTCGGAATGGGCGATGTCAAGCTCGCGCTGCTGCTCGGCGCCGCGCTCGGCTCGACCCTGCCGGTCGGGCTGATGATCGGGACCGCTTCCGCTCTCGTCCCGGCCGTGATCCTCGTCGCGCGTCACGGGAGCGCGGCACGGAAGATGGCGATTCCCCTGGCGCCGTTCCTTTCGCTCGGCGCTCTCGTCGCGCTCTTCGCCGGCCACGACATCCTCCACGCCTACCTGCACCTCGCGTGAGCAACGTCCATCCCATCCACACACCGGGCATCGATCTCGACGACGTCGTCGACGTGCCCGGCGCCGGGTTCGAGAACGACCCGCTGCTCGATGACCACGGCGAGGAGATCGCACCACCGGGCGGGTTCCGGCGGCGCGCGACCGACCGGCAAGAGGGCGAGGAGGAGCTCAACGACCTCGACCGCGCGCGGCAGCTCGCAGAAAGCCACGGGCTACCGCTGGTCGACCTCGCGGTCACCGGCGTTTCACCCGAGGCCACCAAGCTCGTCCCGCTCGCGGTGCTCGAGCGGGTCGGAGCCATCCCCTACTCGGTCGACGAGAACTCGCTCCGGATCGCGCTGACCGATCCCGACAACGTGCACGGGATCGACGAGCTGCGCCTCACCTCGCGGCTCCCGGTCGAGTTCGCCGTGGCGCCGCTCGAGGACGTCATGGTCGAGGTCAAGCGGCTCACCCGTGCCAATGTCGCCTTTGCCGCCGTCCTGGACAACGACGCCTATGAGGCGATCGAGGACGAGCCCGACGACCTGTCTGCGGACGACGGCATCTCCGAGGGGCCGATCGTCCGGCTCGTCAACTCGATCATCTTCCAGGCGGCCGAGGACGGCGCCAGCGACGTCCATTTCGAGCCGCAGGAGGACGCCCTGCTCGTGCGCTTCCGGGTGGACGGCGTCCTCGTCGTCTCCCAGCGCATCCCGAGACAGCTCGCGGTTGGCGTCGTCACGAGGCTCAAGGTGCTCGCAAAGCTCGACATCGCCGAGCGGCGCAAGCCCCAGGACGGCCGGCTCACCCTCGGGGCCGGTGCCGCGGGCCGTCCGCTCGACATCCGCGTCGCGACGCTACCGACAGTCTTCGGCGAGTCGGTCGTGATGCGCCTGCTCGACAAGTCCCGCAAGGCACCGACCCTCGCAGAGCTCGGGCTCTCGGACGAGATGCACGTTCAGCTCGCGGAGGTGATCAAGCGCCCGACCGGCGCTCTGCTCGTCACCGGCCCGACCGGCTCCGGAAAGTCCACGACGCTCTATGCCTCGCTCGCCGGGATCAACAGGCCGGAGATCAACGTGATCACCGTCGAGGATCCGGTCGAGTACCGGCTCGCCGGGATCAACCAGGTGCAGATCAACCCGCGTGCCGGACTGACCTTCGCGACCGTTCTCCGCTCGATCCTCCGCTCCGACCCCGACGTGATCATGGTCGGGGAGATCCGCGACGTCGAGACGGCCAAGATCTCGATCGAGGCTGCGCTCACCGGCCACCTCGTGCTCTCGACGCTGCACACGAACGACGCCCCGTCGGCTGTGACGCGGCTGTCCGAGATGGGTGTCGAACCGTTCCTGACCGCCTCGGCCGTCTCCGCCGTGCTGGCCCAGCGGCTGATGCGGAAGCTCTGCACGAGCTGCAGCGAGAGCTACCGGCCAACCGAGGGCGAGCTGATCGCCGCGCGGGTTCCCCGGGAACGACTCGACCGCTACCGCGAGGTCGAATTCAAGCGCAAGGCGGGATGCAAGCGCTGCAGCAACACCGGCTACAAGGGCCGCATCGGCGTCTTCCAGCTGCTCCGGATGTCCGAGACGATCGCGAGCCTCGCCGCCAGCCGCGCCACCAAGGACGAGATCGACAGGGCCGCGATGGCCGAAGGCATGCGCACCCTCTGGGCCGACGGGATCGAGAAGGTCGCCGCGGGTGTGACGACAGTCGAAGAGCTCGCCCGCGTCGTCTCGTAGAGGCGGGCTGCCGGCGAGGGAGTCGCCTCCCTCGCAGCGGGGGATGCCCCGGCGAAAGATCACCCGTTCGAGGCTACCGCGTGAGTGCTCGGGCGTCGATGGGAGGCATGAGGTGGACCCTCAACCGAATCTCCAGCCCATTATCCAAGGAGCCAATCCCACATGAATAGTCTCCAGAAGCGACTGCGCTCGGAAGAGGGCTTCACCCTCATCGAGCTCCTGGTCGTCATGATCATCATCGGCATCCTGATCGCGATCGCCGTCCCGTCGTACCTCTCGTTCCGCGGCACCGCGCAGGACACCAAGGGCAAGGCCGACGTCCGGGCGGCGATTCCCGACGCCGAGGAGTTCTTCTCCCAGAACAACACGTACACGGGGATGGACAAGGCTGCACTCACGACGCTCGACAGCGGCCTCGGACAGGACGTGAACGTCAAGGTGAACGCCGCCGGCGACGGCTACTGCCTCTCCGCACTCGGCGGCACGGGCGCGGTGACCTGGTACTACTCGGGCCCGGGCGGTGGTAGCGCCGGCGGGGTCACAGACACGGCGGTGGGCAACTGTCCGTAGCCTGACCGCGAGTTCGTCTGGCTCCGAGGGGCGGCACGTCGTCGTACGTGCCGCCCCTCGTGCGTTCCCGGCGCCTCGGAAATAGCGCCTGGCAGGTCGCGGCGGGCGTCGCGGTCAAGCTCAGGCAAACGGTGCCGATAGCTGAAAACGTGATTGCGGACGCCCGGCTCAACGCGACGCGCTCGATCGCCGGGCTCCAGGCGAGATTCGGCGTGCGCGCATGGCTCGTATGCCTGGTGTCCGTGTCCGCGCTGGTCCGATCGCTCGTCGCCGTCGTGCACCTGGCACCGAGCTACTTCCCGGACGAGTACATCTACAGCTCGCTTGCCCGATCGCTCGCCGCGCACGGAAGACCGCTGGTGCGGGGTGGCGCCGCCCATTTTCCGGCACTGATCGAACCACTTCTCGCCGCCCCGCTCTGGGCAGTCGGATCGACCGAGACCGCGTATCACCTCGTCCAGCTCGAAAACGCATTCTTGGTGTCGCTCGCCGCGATCCCCGCGTACCTGCTCGCGCGGCGCCTCGACCTCGGCGCCGGCTATGCGCTCGGATGCGCGGCATTCGCGCTGGCTGTGCCCGACCTCGCCTTCTCGGCGTTCATCGTCTCCGATCCGATCGCCTACCCCGTCGTGCTCACGGCCCTCTACGCCGGCGTGGCTTCCCTCCAGGCTCCCGGGCGTCGGGCGCAGTCGGGCTTCGTCGCCCTCGTCGCTCTCGCGGTGGCGACGAGGCTCCAGTTCGTGGTGCTCGCACCTGCCTTCGTCGTGGCGGCGCTGATACTCGATCGTCGCGCCTCGTTCCGCATCCACCGCCTGCCGTTTGCGGTCTTCGCGGTCGCGGCGTCTGTCTTCGCAGCTCTCGGACCGAGCCGCCTGCTCGGTTACTACGCCGCGGCCGGCCACCTTCAGCTCAACGGAGGCTTCTTCCGCTGGGTGGCGCTGGATCTCCTCTTCCTTTCATTCGCGGGCGGGGTGGCCCTGGCACCGGGCGCGGTCGCGGGCCTCCTGGCGGCCCGCGGCCGTCGCGATCGTGCGTTCGTCGCGCTTGTCGTCCCATTCTCGCTGGCGGTGATGGCGGAGGCGGCCGTCTATGCGTCGAACGGCTCCGACCGGTTCAAGGAGCGCTATCTCTTCGTCCTCCTGCCGCTGCTGCCGCTGGCTTTCGGCCTCTATCTCCGGCGCGCTCGCGCCGCCCGCGTGACGGTGACGGCTCTCGCTGTGAGTATCGCCGTGGGCGCGGCCATGCTGCCGCTCTCCGGGTACGTCAAGGGAGCAGGCTTCGACGACTCACCGCTTCTCTGGTGCTTCATGGAGCTCCAGTGGCGGCTCGGGGCGACCGGCGCCTCGCTGCTCGTCGCCGGTTGCGCGGTCGGGGGAGCGGGGCTCGCGGCGGCGGCCGCGTGGACACGCTTCAGGCTGCCCGCCTTCGTCGGAGCGCTCGTGCTTGCGCTGTCGCTCTCGGCCGGCGCGAGCAGCTTCGACATCAGCCTGTCCAAGCAGATCCGGCGCCAGCTCGTCGCTGCGACCCCTTCGTGGGTCGACGCAGCGGGGGTCGGGCCCGTCTCGGCGATCGAGACCGATCTTGCCCCTGCCAGTGCCCTGCTCGAGCAGCTCTTCTGGAATCGCTCCATCGAGGGCGAGTTCCTGCTCGGTTCGAACCCCTCCGCGACCGATCCGTTCGCAACCACCACGCTCAGGGTCGCCGCCGACGGAACGCTGCTGGTTCCCGACTCCAGCGCGGCAGGCGGCTCGCCGGGCGCAGCGGGCACCCCGATCCACACGGCGCTCCTCTTCCAGGGATTCAAGGTCTCCGTGCGTTTCGCCGGCGCGACTCCGGTGGCACGGTTCTCGTCCTTCACGCTCTGGCGGCCACGCGGGGCTCCGCGGCTGACCACGTACGAGCTCGGGCGCTACTGGGACGGCTGGCTGGCCGCAGAAGGCGGGCTCGAAGTCTGGACGGGCGGTGCCATGTCGGGAACGGTCTCGTTCACCCTGTCGCTCCCACGGACGCGGTCGGCAGCGGTAACGATCCGGTTTGGTTCGCGCACCTACCGCCTTGATCCGGGAGCCCGAATCTCCGTGCGTATTCCCGTGCGCGGCACAGCCTGGTCGACGCAGTTCAGCGCGAGCGCCGGTGCGAGCCGCCTGGCTGACCGGCGGTCGGTAAGCGTTCGCTCCACGCTGCCCCTCTTCACCCCTGACGAACGCTGACTCGGCGCGAAGCGAGACGTTCACTCGATCAGGGTCAAGCTGGGTGATCGAGGTGCCGATAGTGAGGCTGCGATGACGACCGTATCCATCGACGACCTCGTGCGGGAGATGAAGGATCTCGACGCGTCGGACCTCCATCTGACCGCGGAGTCGAAGCCGATGGTTCGCCGGCGTGGGGAGCTCGAGGCCCTCGAGCATCGAGAGATGCTCACGCCCGAGGCGACCCGGGACATGCTCTACAGGATCCTCTCGACCGAGCAGCAGAAGGTGCTCGAGACCCGCCGGAACATCGACATCGCCTACTCGATCCCCGGCGTCGGGCGCCTGCGGGTGAACGTCTTCTTCCAGCGCTCGAGCCTCGGCGCCGCGTTCCGCATGATCCCGACAGACATCCGCTCGCTGTCCGAGCTCGGTCTTCCCCAGCACCTCGAGCAGCTCGCAGACAAGCCGCGCGGGCTCGTGCTCGTCACCGGACCGACCGGATCGGGAAAGTCGACCACGCTCGCGGCCCTGATCGACCAGATCAACAACTCCCGGAATGAGCACATCCTCACGATCGAGGACCCGATCGAGTTCTTGCACCAGCACCGCAACTGCATCGTCAACCAGCGCGAGATCGGCTTCGACACGCCCTCGTTCGCGGAGGCGCTCAGAGCCGCTCTTCGCCAGGATCCGGACGTCATCCTCGTCGGCGAGATGCGTGACCTGGAGACGATCGCGACCGCACTCACCGCCGCCGAGACCGGCCACCTCGTATTCGCGACGCTGCACACGCAGAGCGCGCCGCAGACGATCGACCGCGTGATCGACGTGTTCCCGGCCGAGCAGCAGGACCAGGTTCGCATTCAGCTCGCCGGGACCCTGCAGGGCATCGCCTCGCAGAACCTCGTCCCGACAGCGGATCATCTCGGGCGCGTTGCCGCCCTCGAGATCCTCCTGCCCGACGACGCGGTCCGGAATCTGATCAGGCAGGGAAAGGTCGAGCAGATCTACTCCGTCATGCAGACCGGCACGAGCCGCGGCATGCAGACGATGGAGCAGTCGCTCGCCGACCTGATGCTGCGTGGCGTCATCACCCGCGAGGCAGCGTTCTCCCGTACGAGCCGGCCCGAGCAGCTCGACGCGCTGCTCACCCGCGGGGTGACCCTCACAACCCCCACGCAGACGGCGGGGGCCGGGCTCAGACTGGCGGAGGGCTGACGCCGTGGTCGATCTGCACAAGGAGATCAACCTCTCCGACCTGTTCAAGAACCGGCCGGCCCGCAAGCGCCGGGAACGCGGGCTCGAGCAGCGGAAGCGCCCGGCGATGCCGCCCGAGCTCGTCGGGCTGAAGATCGAGGCGGGAAGCCTGACCGCCGCGCATGTGGTCAGCAACGGGGGCAGGACGCTTCTCCGTCACGCCCAGGCTCCGCTCGCGCCGGGTGTCGTCACGGGCGGCGAGGTTCGCGACCCCGCCGGCCTGGCGGCGGCGCTGAACGAGCTCTTCGACTCGAACGATCTGCCGAGGAGAGGTGTGCGGCTCGGCCTCGCCAACAGCCGGATCGGCGTCCGGGTGATCGAGGTCGGCGGGGTCTCGGACAGCCGGCAGCTCGACAACGCCGTCGGGTTCCGCGCCCACGAGATGCTCTCCGCCCCCCTCGACCAGGCCGTTCTCGACTACCACCTGCTCGAGACGTCACCCGGCGAGGACGGCGAGCTCGTCCACCGCATCCTCCTCGTGGTCGCCTACCGCGACTCGGTCGACCGCTACCTCGCCGCAACCGACGCTGCCAACCTCGAGGTCTCGGGCATCGATCTCGACGCCTTCGCGCTCCTGCGCGCGTCGTTGGAGCCGGAAGGCGACAACCCGGGGACGGAAGAGGCGATCGGGGCCGTCTCGATCGACCAGGACATCACCACGCTCGCCGTCTCGGACGGATCGATCTGCCGGTTCACCCGCGTGCTCGAATGGGGAGCAGGGAACGTCGACCTCGCGCTCGTCCGGACGATGAGGGTGCCGGCGCTCGAGGCCGAAGCGCTGCGTCGGGGCCTCTCGCTCGAGCCTTCCCCCCAGCTCATGGGCTCCGGGGAGCCCTCCAGCGGTCCTCAGCCGGCCGACGTCGCGCGGCGCGAGCTCAGAACCCTGGTTCGGGAGCTCCAGTCGTCGATCCGTTTCTACGGGTCTCAACCGGGCGCCTTGCCTGTACGCGGCCTCGTCGTGTCGGGCTCTCTCGTCGACCTGCCCGGATTCGCGAAGCGCCTCAGTCTGGATCTCGGCATGCCGGTGAGACCGGCCGACCCGTTCACCAGAGTCGAGCTCGGCCCGGATGTCACCCGACCGGAGCGCTCGGGCGGTCTCGTCGTCGCCGTCGGCCTCGGGATCGAGGACTGAGATGAAGGCCGTCAACCTCCTGCCTGCCGACCGGAGCGTCGCCAAGGGTGCACCGGCCGTCGCGTCCGACCGCAAGCGCCTCCTCGTTGCCTGCGGCATTGCGGGCGCGGTCTTCGCAACCGGGCTCTCGGTGATGGTGTGGTCGTCGAGCTCCTCGGTGAGCGACAAGCACCAGCTTCTCCAGTCGCTTCAGTCCAAGCTCGCGTCGACGACGGCCGCCACGGCCGCGCAATCGGCCGCCGGCGCACCGGCCCGGAAGACGACGGTGATGGGCCTTGTCGGCGACCGACTCGCCTGGGATCAGTTCCTGGAGGCGCTCTCGAAGGTGGTTCCCGAGGACGTGTGGCTGCAGAGCATGCAGGGAACGACCTCGGGAGCGGCGGCGACCCTTGCGAGCGCACAGGCGGCCGCCGCCGCCGCGGTGGCCGCCGCGGCCACCCCGGCGGCGGCGAGCACCACGACCGCGACCACGGCCTCGGCGCCTGCACCGGCTTCGGCTACCTCTAGCACGTTCACGGTCACCGGCTTCACCTACTCGCAGCCCTCGGTCGCACGCCTGATGCGCCGGCTGAGCATCGTCCCCTGGCTCGCCAACGTCAGTCTCGTGTCCAGCTCGAAGACCACGGTGGGTTCGGACAACGTCTACCAGTTCACCCTCAAGGCGACCGTCATCTCCCCCCGCACAGCCCAATGAGAACGCGTTTGATCGACGTCTCTCCGGTCAGGCTGGTGGTCATCCTGGCCGCCACCCTCCTCGTCCTCAGTGCCGCGACGTGGTTCGTTCTGATCCTGCCGAAGCAATCGACGGCGAACAGCCTCGACGCGACGATCAAGACGACGCAGACGCAGCTCGCGAAGTTGGTGCAGAGCGAGAACCCGAAGAGCGCCAGCCACCGCCATGCTCTGTCGCAGTCCGTACTGACGACTCGGGCGCTGCCGAACCTCGCGGCCATGCCCCAGATCGTCCTCCAGCTCAGCCGGATCGCCACGGAGGTGCACGTCTCGCTCGACTCGATCACCCCGCAGGCGCCGGTCGCGTACGCCGGATACGAGGCGGTGCCGATCACGGTAACCCTCTACGGCGAGTTCTTCGGCGTGCAGGGATTCCTGCAGGAGCTGAGGAACCAGGTGCGCGTCACGTCGGACGGTGTCGCGGCGCACGGTCGTCTCTACGACGTCCTCGGCGTCACGTTTCAGTCGACGACTCCGGCGCCGAAAGTGACGGCGACGCTGACGCTCGACGCCTTCTACTACACGGGTATCGGCCTGCCGCCGCTGCCCGGCTCGGGATCGACCACGACGCCCGCATCCTGATGGCGACCCGAGCCGACAAAGCGGGCCGGAGCCGAGCGGACGGTCGGGCTGCAGAGAAGCTCCGCCGCCAGAAGATGTTCATCGGTGTGGGCGGCGTGGCGCTGCTCGGCCTCGTCGGCTTTCAACTGTCCGGTCTGATCGGCTCGTCGTCGAGTGCGCCCCTGCAGGCGACCGCCCGCTCCGCCCCGCCCCCGGCCGTTCCCGTCGGGAAGCAGTCGCGAGGCAGCTCGACCGGTTCTCCCTCGCCGGTCCCGCGGTCGATCGCCCGGCTGGAAGCAAGAGATCTGTTCGTGCCTCAAATCTCGAGTGGGGCCGGGCTCACGGCGGTGGCAGGCAACTCGGTGACGCCGAAGGCGCCTGCGGTGCGCGGGAGGGGCTTCGTGAGCAAGGATCCGTTCGTTCCCCAGGTGACCGTCCCGTCGGCGCCCCGGTTGAGTCCGGCAACGGGCTCAGCGGTGGGCGGGGGCACAGGCAGCGCCCCGGCGGGCGTCCAGGACGGCGGCACCTACATCGTCGTGCTCGGTCTGATTCCGGGCAACGACAAGGCGAGCGAGAAGGCCGCCGGCCGCGCAGTCGTGGCTGCGAAGAACGCGGGGCTGAAGGACGTCACCGCGAACGACATCATGCCGGGCACAAGCACGGGCGGCGCGCACTTCACCGTCTTCACCGGCCCGTACCCGTCGGCTGCAATGGCGCACACGGAGCTCCTGCGCGCGCTCCGCAACGGGTATCCGGGAGCGCACACCGAGCAGATCCCGAGCTCCTCCGGGGGAGGCTTCTGAGCCGTGACGACGTTCAGCTACTCGGCGATCAACGCTCAGGGGCTCGAGCTCAAGGGGGAGCTCCATGCTCCCGACCTCGACGCCGCCCGCGAGCTGCTCCGGCAGCGCGGCCTCCTCCCGCAGCGTCTCGACTCGGTCGCGAGAAGGAGCGTCGGCAAGGGTTCCGGCCTGTTCAAGAAGGTCGACGCGAAGGCGCTGCAGATCTTCTCCAGGCAGTTCGCCACCCTGATCGAGGCAGGAGTGAGCGTCGTGAGCTCGCTGGCGATCCTCGAGGAGCAGACGATCGACAAGAACCTGGCCGTGGTCATCGCCACGGTCCGCTCGGACGTCGAGTCCGGGATGATCCTGTCGCGGGCCTTCGGGCAGCATCCCGCCGTCTTCAGCCGCCTCTACGTCTCGATGGTCGAGGCGGGCGAGGCCTCGGGCACGCTCGACCGCGTGCTCGACCGGCTCGCGATCCAGATCGAGAAGACGATGCAGATCAAGCGGCGCGTACGAGGCGCGATGATCTACCCGATCGTCGTCCTCTGCTTCGCCTCCCTTGCCCTGATGGGAATGCTGCTCTTCCTCGTCCCGGTCTTCGTCAAGATCTTCGCGCAGCTGAACGGCCAGCTTCCAGCTCTGACGCAGATGGTCGTCAGCGTCTCGACGATGCTCCGCTCGTACTGGTACATCATCTTCCCGCTGCTCGGAGCCTCGATCTTCGGGCTTCGGAAATGGAAGAGGACCGAACGCGGCCGACAGGTGTGGGACACGTTCAAGCTGCGCATCCCGATGGGCATCGGGGATGTCGTCCTCAAGATCACGATGGCGCGATTCTCGCGGACGCTGGCGACCCTTGTGGGATCCGGGGTCGACATCGTCAAAGCGCTCGAGATCACGGGCAACACGTCCGGCAACTGGGTCGTCGAGCAGGCACTCGCCGAGGTTCGCGTGCGGGTGCACGACGGAGTCCCGATTGCCCAGCCGCTCATCGAAAACCCCGTGTTCCCCCCGATGGTGAGCCAGATGATCAAGATCGGCGAGGAGACCGGCGAGCTCGAGAAGATGCTCGGCAAGATCGCCGACTTCTACGAGGACGAGGTCGAGACCTCGATCAACGCCCTCACCTCGATCATCGAGCCGCTGACCATGATCGGCGTCGGTGTGATGGTCGGGATCATCGTGATCGCGATGTACCTGCCGATGTTCAAGATGCTCAAGCTCGTCAACGGAAGC
>CAWBLB010000008.1:0-921495 GCA_963789585.1 uncultured Actinomycetes bacterium
GGTTTCAAGGAGCAAGGCAGGCGAAAGCCTCCTGGATCGCCGGAATCAGCTGAGGTTGAAGGAGCTGGACGGCCGCGTACACGGCCGGGTTGAGCGCGGCCAGGGTCGCGCTCGGGCTGTCGAGTCCCTTCAGCAATCGCCGCTCGGCGTCCTGCCAGCCGGTCGGGAGCTTGAGGATCTGGATCGAGCAGCTCTTGCCGGCGCTCAGGCCGACGCTCACCCTGAACTCCGCGCCGAACGCCGGCTCCTCTTCGCCGCCCCGTGCCGGCGGCCCGGGGCTCAGGACGAGCGCGACCCCGAATCGCCAGTCGGGCGTCAGCTGCAGGAAGGCGGTGATCGGGTACGTCACCCCCTTGATGAAGCCGTCGATCTCGGAGTTCGGTGGTGTCTGCGTCGCGTCCCATGGGCCCTCCCAGCCCTTCGTGACGGTGAAGGTCGGGCCGCCGAGGCCCGCGGAGGCGCTCGCGCCGACCTCTGCGTGGACCGTCAGGTAGACGGTGCGGTCGTGCGCGAGCGAGAGGGAGACGCCGCCGCTGAGCCCGATCCGGGGCAGCTTGAGCGCGGCGAGCGATCCGAAGCTGTCCGAGAGGTCGATCGTCCAGTAGTCCGGGCCTCGCTTCGGGCCGTCCGCGAACGCCTTGAAGCCGGCGACCGTGTCGCAGGTCGTATAGCCGGGGTTGAACGGAACCACCCAGGTCTTGCACTGCGAGCCGACCGTGACCGAGCGGGTGACCGTGCTCGTCGCGCCGGCGCTGTCGGTCACGGTCAGAGTGACGTGGACCGGCCCGGCCTTCGCGTAGATGTGCGGGGTCACGTGCTCGGGGAAGTAGGTGTTCCAGACTCCGGCGATCTGCTTCACCTGGTCGGAGCTCAGCCCGAGCACGCCGAGGGGGCCTCCGCCCTGTCCGGGTGGCAGGATGCCGAGCTTCTCGGCCTTCGCGCGCGCGTCTCCGTCGCCGGGGTCGGCGAGCAGCTTCGCGATGACCGAGCTGTAGAGCGGCCGCATCGCCGGATCGTCCTTCACCTGCGGCGTGCCGTCGTCGAACGACCAGTCGTACGCGGCGATCGGGCGTTGAAGCGGGCTCGGCACGGTGGGTAGGAGCAGCGTCAGGTCGTTCTCCGTCGGGTTGCCCGGGTCGAAGAAGAACAGCGCGACCGGGTTGACGGCGACGATCGTCACCGCCCCGGTCGCCGTCGAGGAGGTCTCGCCGTGCCGGTCGACCGTGACCGTGAACCGGGTCGAGTCGAGGGAGCCGTAGGCGTGCGTGGCGGTGATGGCGAAGGCGGTTCGCCCCTCGGCGGCGAAGATCGCCGCGTCGACCGGGTCGAGCTTCGCGTCCGCCGTGATGGTGCCGGCGGAGCTCGTCCGGTCGCCCCACGCCACCGTCGCTGTGAAGTCGGCCGCCGGGGCATGCGCCGAGGCCGGATACGTGAACCAGGAAACCACGCGGGTGAAGCTCTTCGTGACCGGAACGTTCAACGGCACCGGGATCACGCGGCCCGGCGACGGGGCGAGGTGTACGAACGCACGAGTGCCGGCGTCGTACCGCCAGACCGTCTTCACGAGCTTCCCGCTGGCGCAGTTCGGATTGCAGCCGCTCACCGAGCTGACCACCGTGTTGCCCTCGATCGCGTTCCCCGGGTCGGCGGTCACCGCGATCCCGTACATCTTCGTCGCGCCGGTCTCGAACGGGACGAGTTGCGCGGAGCCGGCGTCGACGCGGGCCACGTACAGCCAGTTGTTGACACCAAGCGGAAGCTCGACGACCACGTCGGTCTCGTCCGGTGCCGTCAGGTGCTCGGAGAGAATACAGACCTGGTCGCAGTTGTCGGCCTCACGATAACCCATCGCCCCGGCTGCGAAGCCGTTCGGCGAGAGAGTGAGGCCGGCACGCTTGCGCCACGAGCCGTCCTGGTAGGCGAGGACGTCGAGCTTCGCCGCGCCGAAGCCGGATCGCGACGACCCGTAGACGACTCCGGCGACCGTCCCGACGCCGGACACGAACACCCGGGAGAAGGCCACATCGGGACCGTATCCGGCAAGTGTCTTCGCAAGGGCGGCCCCCGCCCGCGTCGGGGCGTCGGGGTTTTCGGGGCCGCCGGCCCCGGTTGCGGACACCGTCGGCCCCGCGAGAAGCGCGGCGCCGGCCGCGATCACGAGCCGCCAGCCCATCCAGCCACGGCAGCGGAAGGAAGGCGACGCGGCCTCGGTCGCCGTAGACCGCGTCCACCGTCCGGCTCGCCATCGTCGCCGCGCCGAACTCACGTTGCTCGCACCGAGCCCAAGGCTTCAAGCCTAAACCTGGATCCACCGATCTGCGCGGGCGGTGCGCCCGTCTGGACTCGCCGGGCCGCTCCCCGTCCGAGTTCCGGCCCCGGACAGGGCCTGCACCCGGCCGGTGCGCTCCGGGTCACGGCGTGAACGGTCGGGCCCCGGCCCGCCCGTCCCCACCGCGCCCCGTCCCGGCGGCCCAGCCGAACGCCCCGCGATCACGCATTTCGGTGGATCCAGCTAAAGCCTGTGACCTCCCGGGTCTAGCGCGGCGATCCGGAGTTCGCTCTAGCCGCCGTCAGCACGATCCGCTCGGTTCTTCGTCAGCCCGGTGACCGCAGCTGAGGTTGATCGCGGTTGTTCACTCCACGCGGTCTCGTGCATAGCGACGGCGGCGCGATCCTCCTCGCCCACTACACCGCCGAAGCGCGGGGGCAGATGCGGGGCGACACTCGACAGGCTCGGCGCAGGTGTCCGGTCGAGGCTGCGTGGAACTTGAGTCTCCCGTCAACCTCGATGAGGATGCGGCGGAGAGGGGAGGTCGTGAACGGGCTCTCTCGGAGTACCGCCGGACTTGGTGTCGAGCGGCCCGGGTCGGATGCAGTTCGCGCGTCGTTTGTCACGTTTCTGTCATGCAACCGCTGGCAGGTGGGCCTTGTTTGCGATGCTTGCTCGAAAAACTGGAGCTCCCCGGGTTGGACTCGAACCAACAACCCTTCGGTTAACAGCCGAATGCTCTGCCAATTGAGCTACCGGGGATCGATCGCTCGGCCGGGCATTGTAGCCCGCCCGAGCGGATCCCCGGCTGAGCCTGGATCCACCGATCTGCGCGGGCGGTGCGCCCGTCTGGACTCGCCGGGCCGCTTCCCGTCCGGGTTCCGGCCCCGGACAGGGCCTGCACCCGGCCGGTGCGCTCCGGGGCGCGGCGTGAACGGTCGGGCCCCGGCCCGCCCCTTCCCACCGCGCCCCGTCCCGGCGGCCCAGCCGAACGCCCCGCGGTCACGCATTTCGGTGGATCCAGGCTCAACGCACGTGAAGCGGGACCTCCGTCTCGTGCAGATGCGACCCGTCTTTCGCCGACGCCTCGTAGAGGAGGAGCGTCACGTCGCCCGGCGGCAGGTCGAGCGTCGCCGACCAGGTGCCGCGCGTGCCGGAGCCCGAGCTGGCGGTGATCGTCTTCGCGGTCAGGAGCTTGCCGTCCGCGTGGACCTCGATCTGGAAGGTCGCCTCGAAGACGTCTGCGGTGCCGGCGAGGTGGACTGGGCTCGAGACGGTGGAGCCGCGGGCGGGCGTCCGGACGAAGATCAGCGCGCTCGCGGTCAGGTCGACGTAGTCGGCGCTCGTCGCCGGGCGTCCAAGGTCGGTGCCGTCGCCGCCCTGGAGCGGGACCGGGCCTATTCCCTCGGCCGCGATCGACACGTCCCGCACGGTCGGAAACTGCGCCAGCGTCGAGACGATCTGCGCCTGTCCACTCCGCGAGAGATCCCCGAGGCCCGCCGAGAACGTCGCCGTGGCGGTGCCGGCGGCGATCGAAACGCCCCTCAGCACCGCACCGGGTGGGAGCGCGGTCTGGAAGCCGCTCGGCGGTCCGGCGAGGAGCTTCCCGAGTGCCGAGGCCGCGACCGCCTCGGTCTGCGGGATCCGCTCGCCGACCCGAGTGAGGGCGCCGTCATGGAAGAAGTAGACGCCGACCGGCTGCGTTCCCGCCCCTGTCGACGTCGACCCGGTCAGACGTGTCGTGGTCGAGTTGTGGCTCGACCCGCAGCCGGCGACGATGCCGCAGACCGCCGCAAGAAGCAGGTATTTCCTCACAGCGGCGAGTCTGCCAGGGCGTGCGGCTGGCTCGACGCGTCCGCGCCGCTATCCTTCGGTCATGAGCCCCGTTGCAGTTGCGCTGCTGATAGCCGCTGCGGTACTGGTGGTCGCAACCGAGTGGTCGCGGGTGTCGGGCAGGTTCGGCGCTGTCGGGCGCCGCTCCCGGAAGCGCGAGCAGCGGAAGGCTGCGCTCCGGGTCGTCCATCCGGACTCCGAGGAGTTCCAGCGGGCGGTCGAGCGCGATCTCGCCGCGCTGCCGACGATCGACGAGCGCGACGCGAAGCGCCGCTAGCGGACCACCACGGTCCGCTTGAGGGTCGCGGTGTTCGGCCTGATCGCCGGCACGTCCTCCATGTTCTTCAGCTCCTGGTAGTCGGAGGCGGTGACGATCAGCAGGTGCGATCCGGGTGTCGCCGGGAGTGTGAGCAAGCCCTTGCCGTAGTGGTAGTCGACGCTGCGACCGTCGAGGGTCGCCTGGATCGACTTGGGGTCGACCCCTGCGCCGGCGTCGGCGATCCTCACCTTGACCATGGTCCCGGAGGTCGAGACGATCCGCAACGAGGGGGGTGCCTTGTCGTTGATCCAGTAGCGGAACGTGAACGGCCCGGCCTTCGAGCCCGAGCGGGTGTCGAAGACGATCTCGTAGTCCCCGGGCACCGGTAGCACTGCTCCGGCAACCGGTCGGGCCTCACCAAAGCTCTCGAGGTAGGGGTTGAGGCTGGTCGGGAGGCCGGTGAAGCCGACGAGATGGTTCTCGTCTCCGGCGAAGACGACGTGCGGGACGGCGCGGCCGGAGATGACGGCGGCACCGAAGTTCGCGACCGGGTGGGTGAGATGGACACGGTAGACGACCTCCGGCCCCGGGTAGGACGAGTCCCCGGAGGTCGGGTAGCGGTAGCGCGAGACGCGGCTCTTGCCGCCCACGGTGGTGCTGGTGTACGTCCCCGGCCTCGTTAGCGCGACCGACGGCTCGCCCGCGAGGCGGGGGTGGTCGACCTCGACCCAGAAGGGGATCCGGCGCGTGTCCGAGCCCCGGGTGAGGACGACGAAGCCGGTGACGTCGCCGTTGGGCGCGCCTGCCGCGACCGTCGCCCTGACAGAGAGCTGACCGGGCACCGGGACCGCAGGTTCGACGGTGACCGCGACACCCGCGTGCGCGTGTTGCAGCTTCGCGGCGACCGACCACTCGCCGGAGCCGCCGCCGGCGTCGGTCAGCCCGATCGGGACGCTGCCCCCGTTGACCGGGAACGTGATCGAGGTTGGCGAGGAGAAAATCAACGGATTGTCGGCTCGAACCAGGTCGATCAGGCCGCCGCCCTCGCGCAGCACCGAGACCTCGTTCCCGCTCACGTCGCGTACCGGGTCACCCGTCAGGACGAGCGCGGACTTGATCTCGGCGACCGTCCAGCTCGGGTGCCGCTGCATCAGCAGTGCGGCCGCGCCTGCCACCTGCGGCGCCGCCATGCTCGTCCCGGAGAGCTCCCCGAAGGGGCCCGCCTGGTTGACGGGGAGGGACGACGTGATCGCGACGCCCGGTGCGCTGACATCGGGCTTCAGCCGAAGGGAGACCGGCGTCGGCCCGCCGGACGAGAAGTCGGCGATCGTGCCCGACTCGGTCGTCGCGGCCGCAGTGATCGCAGCGGGGGCGTTCGCCGGGGAGCTGATCGACCCGTAGGCGTACTGATCGAACTGGTTGTCGGCAGCGATCACCGGCACGACTCCGGCGGCGGCCGCGGCATCGATCGCGTGAACGACGAAGTCCCGCGTAGGCGCGATCTCCGGCTCGCCGAGCGAGAGGTTGATCACGTTCATCCCGTCCATCACCGCAGCCTCGATCGCGGCCGCGATCGAGCCGGAGTTGCCGTCGAGCCCGAAACCGGGGGTCGGTATCGTGAGCGCCTTGTAGTTGCCGAGATAGGCGGACGGTGCGACCCCGGACAGGAACAGGGCTCCGTCGGGCGTGTTGTGGTCGCCCGCGGCGATTCCCGCGACGTGGGTTGCGTGAAACGACCCGTTTCGCGACGGGTCGAACGGGGCCGACGCGTACTTGTACGCGGGCGCCGGCGGCGCGAACGCCCGCTGCACGATCACCTTCGAGGTGGTGTCGCTCGCGATGCCCTTCGGAAAGCCGGCCGGCATGGTCAGCCCCGCCGGATCGAAGTACACGTGACGGCTGTCGATCCCGTCGTCGATGATCCCGATCTTGATCCCGTTTCCGGCGGTGGCGAGGTTCGTCCCCCAGAGCTTGTCGGCGCCGATCACCTGCGGCCCCTGGTTCAGCGCGGCCCGGCGCGAGACGTCGGTGCGGGTGACCCGCAGCGAGTGGTAGGTCACCTCGGGCCAGACCTCCGCGACCCCCGCGATGCCCGGGAGGAGCTTGACGGCTGCGGTCGGGACGATCAGGTCGAAGCCGTCGGCGACGATCCGGTAGCGCCAGACCACCTGCATGGTCGGGATCGCGGAGCGGAGGTTCCGCAACGCCCGCGTCTGCGCGGCAACCAGCCGGTGGGCGTACGGCGAGCGGCTCGCCGAGGTGAGCGAGCGCTCGTAGTCACCGAGCGGCGGCGCGTGCAGGGTGACGATCACTTCCGTCGTCGGTACGGCCCGTCCAGCCAGACCGCTGCCCGGAAGAAAGGCCGCGGCCACGGCTGCCGCACCGAAGAGGATGAGCTTGCTCAGAATGCGGATGAGAGGACTTGAACCTCCACGTCCCAAAGGACACACGGACCTGAACCGTGCGCGTCTACCAATTCCGCCACATCCGCGTGATTCCGGGAAAGTCTAGCCCAGCCGCTACCATCACCCGCGGTGAGCACAGACAGACTTCAGAGCTTGCTCGAGACCGCGTTTCCGGATGCGGAGGAGGTGCGCGTGATCGACCGCGGCGGCGGCGATCACTTCGAAGTGCGCGTGACGGCCGCCGACTTCAACGGTCTGACGATGATCGCGCAGCACAAGCTGATCTACGCCGCGCTCCACGAGCCGTGGAGCGACGGCAGCATCCACGAGCTTCGGATCAACACGAAAGGGACGGCCACGTGACCGACACGACTGTGAGCTACTCGGAAAAGATCAAAGAGGTAATCGACGGTTCGGACGTCGCGCTGTTCATGAAGGGTACGCCCGACGCGATCATGTGCGGCAACTCCGAGCGGGCGCTCGGCGCTCTGCGGCGCGCAGGTGCGCCGATCACCGCGGTCGACGTGCTGCTCGACTTGCAGATCCGGGAGGATCTGTCGACGATCTCGGGCTGGCCGACGATCCCGCAGGTGTTCGTCAAGGGCGAGCTCGTGGGCGGCGCCGACATCGTCGAGGAGCTCGAGCGGTCCGGCGAGCTCGAGCAGACGCTGATCGACGCACTCGGCGAGAACTACTGGGACGCCCGCGGAGAGGCCGTCGTCACGTTGGTCGAGGGGTAGATCAGCCGGACAGGACGGCCAGAACGTCCTCGGTGTGCGTCGCCGGGTCGACGTTGCGCATCACGCCGATCACGGTCCCGTCGGCTCCGATCACGAAGGTCGAGCGGACGATGCCCTTGTAGGTGCGGCCGGCGCGCGACTTGTCGGCCCAGACGCCGTACGCCTCGGCGACGGCGTGGTCGGTGTCGGCCAGGAGCGTGAACGGCAGCCCGTAGTCGCCCTTGAACTTGACGTGCGAGGAGACATCGTCGGGCGAGACGCCGAGCACGACCGCGCCGGCCGCCTCGAAGTCGCTCCAGGCGTCGCGGATCCCGCACGCCTGCGTCGTGCAGCCGGAGGTGTTGTCCTTGGGGTAGAAGTAGAGGACGACCGGTTTGCCGCGGAGCGACGACAGTCTCACCGTGTCGCCGGTGTCGCTCTGAAGCTCGAAATCGGGCGCGGGGTTGCCTTCTTCGACCACGGTCGCTCCTCTCGGTAGGGTGCGGGCTCGATGCTATCCATCCACCACGTCAACGCTTCGTTGGTGATCGCGGTGTGCGTCGCGGCCGGGATCGGCGCGCTCGTCGCGCGGCGTCGGCACCGAGCGGGGCGGATGTTGTCGCACGTCCTCGCGCTCGCCCAGACACTGCTCGTCGCGCAGGCCCTGCTCGGCCTGCTGCTGCTCGCCCAGCACAAGCACGCAGCGGACAGGCTGCACTACGCCTACGGCACCTTCGCCCTGCTGGCGGTGTTTGCCCCGCTCGTCTACGCGCCGCAGGAGCCGCGCGCCCGGCTGCTCTGGTTCGGCATCGCGACACTCCTCGCGGCTGCGCTCGCCGTTCGCGCCTACACGACGGCGACATGAGCCGCATCCCGCCCTTCGCTCGCGGGATGGGGATCATCGCCCTGATCGCCCTCGCGGTCGTCCTGCTCAACCTCCAGACCTCGCTCTCGACCGCGTCGACGCTGATCCGGTTCGCCTTCTACATCGCGATCGGGGTCGCCGCCTACCTGTTCTGGCGCGACTTCGGGCGCAGGGAGATAGGGACGTGGCCGCAGCTCCGGCAGCGGGTCTTCTACGGAGCCGTCGCGCTGTTTCTCGTCGACGTCGGATGGCTCATCGCCGTCGCGCCGAGCGGCCGCGATCTGCTCGCGTTCTTTGTCGTCGCCGCAGCGTGCGTCTATGCGGCGGTTCGCACCTGGCGCGAGCAGCACCGCTACAGCTGAGCCGGACGGAGCCCGCCGGCGACGCGGCGACGACTCCTCGACCAGCCGGGAGCTCGCGCGAGCGCGGGCTCAGGCTTCGACGCGCGCGCCGACGCCGTCGAGACGGTCCAGGGCGGCGCGGATGTCCATCAGCTGTCCGACGAAGATCGGGGTGTCGCGCTCGGTGTAGCGCGATGCCTCGGTCTCGCGAAGGGTCAGCATCAGGTGCATGAAGTCGGCGGGCTCGTCGCACTCGAACGCCGTCATGAACTCCTGGTCGTCGATCCCGAACGAGTACGTCGTGTGGTTGTGGATCGACGGATGCTCGCTGCCGATGCGGATGTGCTCGTCCATCGCGCGCTGGCGGTCCTCCTCCGGGAGCGCGTACCACGGCCGCACCTTGACGAACGGGTAGAGCACGAGGTACGCGGAACCGCGCGGCGTGATCTTGCGGGCGCGGCGGGCGCTCGTGTACTGCGAGGCCTTCGTGGTCGCGAGGTACGAGTACGTGACGTCGAGCCAGCCCGCGAGCGGCGTCGTGTTGAGCGCGGCGCCGAGCTCCCCGAGATCCTCGTAGCGCTGGGTGATCTTCCAGTGGAAGAAGTCGCAGTCGGGGCGGACGCCGGTCGTCGAGTAGGTGTTGAGGATGTCGAAGCGCGGCGCGAAGTCCTCGAGCGTCTCGGCGAACGCGTCCTTGGCAGCCTCGCGCTCCTCAACCGGGAGGCGGCGCCATTCGGGACGCACCTTGTAGAGGGTGTAGGCGACGTACTGGCCGGTGCTCTGCTCGCTCATGCGGCGCATTTTACCTGTCGCGGGCGGTGGATCCAGCGGAGAGCGCGACGGGCGCGACGCCGGTTTTCGCTGCGAAGCGGCGGGCTAGGCTGGAACGGTGCCGTCCGAGGAGGTCACGACCCAGCTGAAGCGGCTGCCGGCCGGGCCCGGCGTCTACCTGTTCCGCGACGAGGGCGGGGAGGTGCTCTACGTTGGCAAGGCGAAGTCGCTGCGGCCCCGCGTGCGCCAGTACTTCCAGGCCGGGCGTGGGGACACGCGCGCCGGGATCGACCAGCTCGTCGCCCGTGTCGCCGAGATCGAGACGATCGTCACCCGCACGGAGGTCGAGGCGCTCCATCTCGAGCAGAACCTCGTCAAGCGCCACCGGCCGCCCTTCAACGTGCGCCTTCGGGACGACAAGTCGTTCCCGTACATCGCCGTCACGCTCGAGGACGATTTCCCGCGGGTGATGTTCACGCGGGAGCGCCACCGGCGGGGCGTCGTCTACTTCGGGCCGTATGCCAACGCGAAGAAGGTGCGCGAGACGCTCGACGTGCTCAACCGGGTCTTCCGCTACCGGCCCTGCGAGGGCCCGAAGCCCGGGCGTCACAGCGGCATTCCCTGCCTCGACTACCACATCGAGCGGTGCCTGGCGCCGTGTGTCGGGTACGTCTCGAAGGAGGCTTACCGCGAGGTGATCGACGGCGTGATCGAGTTTCTGTCCGGCAACGACAGGCCGATCCGGGCCGAGCTCGAGCGGCAGATGCGCGCAGCGGCCGCCGAGGAGCGCTTCGAGGACGCGGCGCGTTACCGGAACAGGCTGCGCGCGGTCGAGCGGTTGGCCGAGCGGCAGGCGGTCGAGCGCGCCTCGATCGGGACGATCGACGTTGTTGGGATCGCGGTCGGGGCCGAGCGCGCGTCGGTGCAAGTGTTCCCGCTCCGGGAGGGCCGGATGGTCGACCGCTACTCCTTCCACCTCGAGAACGCGGCCGGCGCCGACCTGCTCGAGGTGCTCGAGGGGTTCTGCATCGAGTACTACGGCACGGCACCGTCGCTGCCGCCGCAGATCCTCGTCCCGCGCGGGGTCGGCGACGTCAGCACGCTCGAGGCGTTCCTCTCGGAGCTGCGCGGTTCGCGGGTCGAGGTGCGGGCGCCCGAGCGGGGTGAGAAGCGGCGGTTGCAGGAGCTCGCCCAGCACAACGCCGAGCTTGCGCTCTCCTCGGAGACGTTCGTCGCCGAGACGAAGCGGCTGCGACGCGTCGAGGCGCTCGAGGAGCTGCGCGAGGTGCTGAACCTCGAGTCGCTGCCGCTCAGGATCGAGTGCTTCGACATCTCGAACACCCAGGGACAGGAGGTCGTCGGCTCGATGGTGGTGTTCGAGGACGGTGTCGCGAAGCGGGCGCACTTCCGCAAGTTCGCGGTGCGTGGCCAGGACGGGCAGGATGACTTCGCGGCGATCGCCGAGGTCGTCGCCCGCCGCTTCGCCCGGCTTGCGGCCGGGCCGGCGGTCGAGGACTACGACGCGTCGTTCGCCGCGACGCCGAACCTGGTCGTGATCGACGGGGGCAAGGGACAGCTCGGCGCGGCGATCGCCGCGATGCAGGCCTACGATCTGCCCCGCGTGGCCGTGATCGCGCTCGCCAAGCGGATCGAGGAGGTGTTCGTGCCGGGCCGCCCGGATCCGGTGCTGCTGCCCGACCATTCGCCCGGGCTGCAGCTCCTGCGCCGTGTCCGCGACGAGGCACATCGTTTCGCGATCACCTTTCATCGCCAGCGCCGCGACCTGGCGGCGCGCGAGTCGGTGTTCGACCAGCTCGACGGAGTTGGCCCGGCGCGCCGCCGTGCCCTGCTGCGCCATTTCGGCTCGGCGGAGCGCGTGCTGACGGCAACGGCCGAGGAGCTCGCAGGGGTGCCCGGCGTGCCCGCGAAAACTGCGCGGAACATCTACGCGCAGCTCCACCGGGCCGGACGCGGCTAGCCCGCCGGCCGCGCCGCTCCCCGCCTGGACGTGACTGGTGGTTTGACCGGCAACGTTGCCCGGTTTCCGGGTCGCGAGCACCAAGTCAGAGTCCGTCATCGTCCGTCGGCAAGGCTGGTTGCCTTGACAAGGACGAGGGCGGGCTATGGCGCAGTGTGATCGCGGGCTGGAGACCCGGCGAACGTTGCCGGTCAGACCACTGATATGGAGGGCGGTTTGTCAAGCCGCCACGGCGTGGAGGCCCGCTGTTTGCGGGCCTGCTGTTTCGGTGGGGGGAGCGCACCGGCCGTTTTCGACGTCTGTGTCGCGGCTGATATGCGCGGGTCGGGACCGCATGACCGGGTGTGCGAGGTGAGAAGCGGTGCCGCTCTCTAGGGTCGAGCGTGGCCGGTTGGGGCTGCTCGTAGTGGTCGCGCGGGTCGCTTCTCGCGTCTTTGCGCCGGTGCGCTCTCCTCACCGAAGTCGTTGAGGGGGTGGGTTACTCCATCGTTGCGAGCGCCCAGCAGTGTCCGGCGAGTTCGCGTGCGACGGCGACCGCGACGATCGTGCGTCTCTTGCCGCGTCCTTCGAGCGCGTGCCAGCGAGCGTGGAGGCGGCGGGCGCTCTGATCGGCGCGAGCGCGAGCAGCGGCCGGCTGTCCCCGTCGACGCCGCTCGAGTGTCACGCTCGCGCGGAGGTCGCGTCGTTGGTGCCAGGCCGCCTCGACCAGCAGACGGCGGGCATGGCTGTTCCCGGTCTTGGTGATTGCGCCCTGGCGGCGCTTCTCACCGCTCGAGTTCTCGCTCGGGGTCAGGCCGAGGAACGGCCCGAGCGACTCCGGGCGGAAACGGCTCCAGTCGCCGAGCTCGACCGTCAACCCGAGCGCGGTCAGCGTCGAGACGCCGCGCAGGCAGCAGAGGCGGCCAACGATCTCGGCGAACGGCGGCTCGCCGGCGAGTTCGGCGATCGCGACGTCGAGCGCGTCACGACGCGTCTTTGCCTGCAGCACGGCGCCGTAGCATTCGTCGAAGGCGAGCGCGAGCGGCCGGCTTTCGAACCGCTGCCGGCGCAGCCACGCGTCGTGGGCGACCGTCCACGCCGTCGCGTCGTAGACCAACTCGTGCCGCAACAACAACTTCGAGAGCCGGTGCCGGGCCCGCATCAGATCACCCCGGAGATCCTCACGGGCACGCACCGATCACGCGCCGCTCCCGGCTAGTCTGTCGGGCCGTGAAGCACCTTGCCGCCGCGGTCGTCCTCGTGCTGCTGGCCGCCGGGTGTGGCGGCTCGAAGCCCGTGCCGGAGACGACTGCCGCCGTTCCCGACCCGGCCGTGTCGATGCGCGCCCTGATCGCCACGAGCCCGAACCTCGCCGGGACCGTCCGCACGCTTTACCAGGGGAGCGAGTGGGCGGTCGTGCAGTCCACCTCACCCGGCAAGGCGAGCGCGGTTGCGTTCCGGCTCGTCGCCGGTCGATGGCAGGCGGACCAATCGGCTCGGGTCAAGATCGACATCCTCGGGCCGCAGCCACGGTCGCGGGGGGCTCCCACGACGCCGCAGATCGCGATCGAGTTCGCGGCTCCGGCGCCGTTCGTCGAGTCGGCTCTCTGGGTCGACGGGACGGAACTCCAGGAGAAGGGTGGCGGCTCGCCGACGAAGGGAACGATTTACGGGGCGCCCGCCCGGCCGTTGAAGGCGGGCCTGCACGTCGCGGTCGGCTACGCGCGGACGGCGAAGACCGGCACCGCGGTCGCGTGGGTCTTCGCCGTCGGTTGATGGCCGGGCGCCCGTGCGTTCCCGGCCGGGCGGCGCCCAGGCACTAGACTCGCCTGCCGGTCAATCAACCGAAGGAGCGAACGTGTACGCACGCGTGGCGACATTTCAGATCGATCCGGCGGACATCGACGAGGTGGTCGGCAGAGTGGGCGCGGAGAGTCAGTCGGGTAGCCCCCCGCCCGGGCTTGAAGGCGCGAAGCTGCTGATGCTGGTCGACCGGGATTCCGGCAAGGCGCTCGGTGTGACGCTGTTCGAGAGCGAAGAGGCGATGAGCCGCGGCGACGAGGCGCTCAACGCGCGGACGCCAGGAGCGGGCGCCGGGCGCACATCCGTCGAGTTCTTCGAGGTGGCGGTCCACACCCTGGGCTGAACGGCATCACCGGCGTCGGCTCCGAACCGCGAGCTTCGGCGGGCTGGGCAGGCTAGGACGGCGGCTCGTCGAGCCGCTCGAGCAACTCGGCGAGCTTTCGCTCGAGGCGCGCGACGCGCGCTTCGAGATCCGGCCGGTCTCGGCCGGCTCGGGCACCGACCCCGACACCGGCACCGGCACCTGCCCTGGCACCGGCATGCTCGACGGCTCGCAGGCGCTCCGCGAGGTCTTGCCGAGCAGCTGGATCCAGCGCTCTTCACGCTCAGCAGCTGACGCAGGTTGGGCTCGGCAGCCGATTGCGATCCCTTGAGTGCCCTGGCCCCGGCGACCTGTGACGAAGGAAGAACCGCAAGGGCGAGGGCGCCCGGGCGCCAGCGCCGTTACGTCTGAGGGAAGGGCGTTCAGCTCTCGAGGAACGGGTACCGGTAATCGCGAGCCGGAACGAACGTGTCCTTGACGGTGCGGGGGGTGACCCAGCGGATCAGGTTCCAGATCGAGCCGGCCTTGTCGTTCGTGCCTGAAGCACGGGAGCCGCCGAAGGGCTGCTGGCCGACGACGGCCCCGGTGGGCTTGTCGTTGACGTAGAAGTTGCCTGCGGCGTACCGGAGCCGGTCGGCCGCCTCCTGGACGGCGGCGCGGTTCTCGGCGAAGACGGCCCCGGTCAGGCCATACGGGGCGCTCGAGTCGATCAGGTCGAGGGTCTCGCTCCAGCGGCTCTCGTCGTAGACGTACGTCGTCACGACGGGGCCGAAGAGCTCGTCGCGCATCAGCCGGAAGCTCGGGTCGCGGGTCTCGATCACGGTCGGCTCGACGAAGAACCCCTTCGAGTCGTCGGTCCCGCCGCCGACGACGACGTCCGTGCCCTCGTGCGTCCGTGCCTCCTCGATCGCCTCGCGCTGCGTGGCGAACGAGCTCGCATCGATTACCGCGCCCATGAAGTTCCCGAAGTCGGCGACGTCGCCGACCTTGATCGTCGCCACCTCCGCAGCGAGACGTTCGCGTAGCTCGGGCCAGAGGTTCGAGGGCGTGTAGACGCGCGAGGCGGCCGAGCATTTCTGGCCCTGGTACTCGAACGAGCCGCGGACGATCGCGGCGGCGAGCGCGTCGAGGTCGGCCGAGGGGTGCGCCACGATGAAGTCCTTGCCGCCAGTCTCGCCCACGATCCGCGGATAGTTGCGGTAGCGGCCCATGTCCTCGGCGACCGCCTTCCACATACCGTTGAAGACTCCGGTCGAGCCGGTGAAGTGGATCCCGGCCAGGTCGGGGCTTGCGAGCGCCGTGCCGCCGATCTCCGCGCCGGAGCCGTAGACCAGGTTGATCACGCCGTCGGGCAGTCCGGCAGCCTGGAAGAGCCGCATCAGGTAGTGGGCGCTCAGCATCGCGGTCGAGGCGGGCTTCCAGACGACGACGTTCCCCATCAGCGCGGCGGAGCTCGTCAGATTGCCCGCGATCGCGGTGAAGTTGAACGGCGACACGGCGAACACGAACCCCTCAAGCGGCCGGTACTCCAGCCGGTTCCAGACACCGGGCGCGGAGATCGGCTGCTCCGCGTAGATCCGGGTCATGAACTCGACGTTGAAGCGTAGGAAGTCGGCCAGCTCGCAGGCTGCGTCGATCTCCGCCTGGTGAGCGGTCTTCGACTGGCCGAGCATCGTGGCGGCGTTGAGGGTGTCGCGCCACGGGCCGGACAGGAGCTCCGCCGCGCGCAGGAAGACGGATGCGCGCTCCTCCCAGGGCCACCGTGACCAGTCCTTCCATGCCTCGGCGGCCGCGTCGATCGCCCGGCCGACATGCTCGGCGCCGCCCTGGTGGACGTCGGCGAGCACGTGCTCGCGGTCGTGCGGCATCACGGCCGCCCTCGTCGACCCGGTCGTGACGTCCTTGCCGCCGATCACGAGGGGCGCCTCGATCCGCTCGGCCGCCATCTCGGCGAGCCGGCGCTCGAGGGACGCACGCTCGGGACTGCCGGACGCGTATTCGCGGGCCTGCTCGTTGCGGGCCGGCGGGGCACGGAAGAGCCCGTGCGAGCTCATCAGGATCGTGCGAGGTAGGTCGCCGTGACGAGCACCCAGATCATGAAGCCGAGCGATGAGGCCCAGAACGTGGACCCGACGAACGTCCAGTTGGCCGCCGCCTCGCAGACCCCGAGAAGGAGCACCGCGATGCCGCCGGCGATGCCGAGGCGCCCGAACCAGCGTCCGACCTTGCGTGCGCTCAGCCCGGCGAGCGACGACCCGATGATCACGGTTGCCGCGCAGGCGGCGCCGGGAGCGGCGACGAGCGCATCGTGCGAGGCGAGCGCCGCAGCCTGCAGCGCCAGCAGCGCCGCGCCACCGAGGCCGACGATGCTCGCGAAGAACCCGTCCGGGTCGTACCGGATGATCCGCGAGTGCAGGCTGCCCAGGAACCAGAGGAACGCGAACGCGGCGCCGACGAAGAGGGCGCTGGCCGCCTGCGGGTGTCTCGTGCCGAGCGCGAGCGCGAGCACTCCCAGCGGCACGTAGACGAAGCCGAGGAGTGGGGCGTACGTACGCATGAGGCCGCCGCGGTGCATTGCCCCACGACGCTACAACATCGGGTGGTGAAGCCGACGCTCGTCCGCTACGACGCGCCGGGTTGGGGCGTGGGTGAGGTCTGGCTGGACGGACACCGCGTCATCTGGTCCGAGCTGCCTCGGCCGGCCGCGCCTGCGACCGTGCACGGCGCGCACACCCTCGCCGTGAGGCTGTCTTCCTTCTTCGCCGGTGAGCCGGACGACTTCGCGGACGTCGAGCTCGACCTCGATCTCGACAGCGACTTCGCGGGCGATTGCGCCCGCGCGCTCCGGGCGGTGCGGCGTGGGCAGGTCGTCACCTATGGCGAGCTCGCGGCGCTCGCGGGCCGTCCAGGCGCTGCGCGCGCCGCCGGGACGTTCTGCGCGCGCAACCGCTTCGGCCCATTCGTCCCGTGCCACCGGGTCGTCGCGGCAGGCGGGATCGGCTCGTACGGGTCGCTCGGGATCGACTACAAGCGCCGGCTGCTGGCGCTCGAAGATGTCTTCCTCTGACGAGCTGCGCGACGAGCTCGCCTCGATCGCGCCGAGCCGCCGCTGCTGCCGTCTCGCCGAGCTGTCGGCGATCTGCCACGCCGCCGGCGCATGGCACCTCCGCGGGCACGGTGAGCTCGCCGTTCACCTCGACCTCGCGAGCGCCGCCGCCGCCCGCCGCTCGTTCGCGCTCCTGCGCCAGTTGGGTGTGCGCTCCGAGATCCGCACCTACCGCAGGCACGCCTTTGACCGTGCAACCCGTTACCAGCTGCACGTCGAGCTCGAGCCGGCCGCAGCCGAGGTCTTCCGCGAAGCCGGCGTCCTCTCCGCCCGCGGTGCGCCGCTGACACGGCCGCCCAGGCATGTCGTCGGCCGGTCCTGCTGCCGGGGCGCCTACCTGCGCGGCGCCCTCCTGGGCGGCGGCTCCCTCTCGGGCCCCCGGCACCCCCACCTCGAGCTCCGCCAGAGCACGGCGGAAGGCGCTCAGCTGGTCGCGCAGATCGCTGCCCACGAGTCCGTCTCCCTGAAGACGATCGAACGCCGCACCCATCACGCCGCGTACGCGAAGGCGATCGACACGATCGCCGACCTCCTCGCGCTGGCAGGCGCCAGCGAGACGGCCCTCCGCCTCGACGAGCACGCAGTCATCGCAGCCACGAGAGCGGACGCGAACCGCCTGGCCAATGCCGACGAGGCAAACGTGAAGCGAACCGTCCATGCCGCCCAGCAGCAACTGCAGGCAATCAGGCAGCTCGACGTCGAGATGCTCCCGACCAAGCTGAGAGAGATCGCAAGCCTCCGGCTCAGACACCCCTCCCTTTCACTCACTGAACTCGCGACGAAGTGCAAGCCGCAGATCACAAAAGCAGCCGCCCACCACCGCATGGCCGTATTGAGACAGCTAGCGGAGGTGCCGGACTCGGCACGGCACGGACCACGACGAAAGGTGTAACCCGGCAGGGTCCCCCGGACGTACCTCCGGGCCGCCCTGGTCCAGTAGCCGTGCCGAGACGGTTCGCGGAGATACCGGATTCATTCCGGTATCGACCACCGCGAGTGGTGTAGGAGCAAATCCCCGCCCGAAATACCTCCGAGTGAAGCGAGGAGGGTCATTTGGGGCGGACCCACGCTCCTGAAATCGTCGGTGCCGAACGGGGTCTGATTCCGGCGCCGAGAGAGCATGGGTCCGCGCGGGCGAGTATCTCGCATCGGCCGGCGTTGTTCCAGCCTGGTTGCAGGCGGTAGACCGGCAGGCCGCCGTTCCGGTGCGATACCGTCCACGGCCGTGACGGGGAAGTTCGACGAGTTGCGCCTCCGCCTGGCGGAGATCAACGACATCGCGCACGCGAGCTCGGTGCTCGGCTGGGATCAGCAGGTGATGATGCCGCGTCGCGGCGCGGCGGTTCGCGCCGAGCAGCTTGCAACGCTCGGACGGATCGCACACGAGAAGTTCACCTCACCCGAGATCGGGCGGCTCCTCGACGAGCTGGCCGGGTTCGAGCAGCAGCACGACTACGACTCGTTCGAGGCGAGCCTCGTCCGCGTCACCCGTCGCGACTGGGAGAAGGCGCGGAGGGTGCCGGCCGACCTTCGCGCCGAGATGTCGCGGGCGTCGTCCCTTGCCCTGCCCGTCTGGGTCGACGCGCGCAAGAACAACGACTTCGCCGCATTCATGCCGGCGTTGCGGTCCAACCTCGACCTTCGGAAGCGGTACATCGAGTGCTTCGACGGCGAGTTCGCCGAGCCGTACGACGCGGTGCTCGACGATTACGAGCAGGGCATGACGAGCGCGGAGGTCCGGGTGCTCTTCGACTACCTGAAGGAGCATCAGGCGCCGCTCGTCAAGCAGGTCGCCGGGGCCGACCCGCTGCCTGCGCCCCCGCAGCGAGCGTTCCCACTCGAGCTCCAGCGCCAGTTCGAGCTCGAGGTGGTGCGGCGGTTCGGCTTCGACGACGACGCCTGGCGCCTCGACCCGACCGTACATCCGTTCGCCAGCAACTCGGGGATCCAGGACATCCGCGTGACGACCCGTTACTTCGAGACGAACCTCGACGGGCTGTTCGCGACGATGCACGAGACCGGCCACGGCCTGTACGAGCACCAGGTCGACGGATCGCTCGAGCGGACGCCGCTCGCCCGAGGGGCTTCTCTCGGCCTGCACGAGTCGCAGAGCCGGATGTGGGAGAACCTCGTGGGCCGATCGCTCCCGGCCTGGCGGTTCTTCTTCCCGCGACTCCAGGAGCTCTTCCCGGATGCACTGGCGGGCTACGACGTGGACCGCTGGTACCGGGAGATCAACACGGTGGCGCCGTCGCTGATCCGTGTCGAGGCAGACGAGGCGACGTACAACCTCCACATCATCCTGCGCTTCGAGCTCGAGCAGGAGCTGCTGGCGGAGTCGTTCCCGCTCGAGCGGCTCCCCGAGGAATGGAACAGCCGGATGTGGGACTACCTGGGCATCGAGGTGCCGGACGACACGCAGGGGGTGCTCCAGGACACGCACTGGGCCGTCGGATCGATCGGCTACTTCCCGACGTACGCGCTCGGGAACCTGATCTCGGCTCAGCTCTGGGAGAGGGTGCTCGCCGACCTGCCTGACCTGTACGACGACTTCGAGCGCGGCGAGTTCGGCGCGTTGCGGGAGTGGCTCCGCGAGCATCTGCATCGTCACGGGCGGAAGTTCACGCCGCTCGAGACGCTCGACCGTGCGATCGGCGCGACCCGGATCGACCCCGAGCCGTACGTGCGCTACCTGCGGGAGAAGATCGGGTCGATCTACGGCCTCCCGGTCGCGGCCGACTGACCGATCCTCCGCGATCGGTTCCCCGGGCTTCGCATCGAGCGGCTGGCTAGAGTGGCCCTGCGATGGCGAAGACGCGGGTGGGGATCAACGGCTTCGGCCGGATCGGGCGCAACTTCTTCAGGGCGTCCCTGACCCGAGACGCCAATTTCGAGATTGTCGCCGCGAACGACCTGGGCGATGCGACGACGATGGCGCATCTGCTCAAGTTCGACTCGACGCTCGGCCCGCTCGGTGGCGAGGTGTCGGCCGAAGGCGGCATGCTGAGGGCAGCCGGGCAGGAGATCCGGCTCCTCGAGGAGCGCGACCCCGGAGCAATGCCGTGGGGAGAGCTTGGTGTGGACGTCGTGCTCGAGTCGACCGGGTTCTTCACCAAGCGGGCGGGTGCGCAGAAGCATCTCGACGCGGGCGCCACCAAGGTGGTCATCTCGGCACCCGCGACCGACCCGGACATCACGCTCGTCCTCGGGGTGAACGACGACCACTACGACCCCGAGGCACATCACATCATCTCGAACGCCTCGTGCACGACGAACTGCCTCGGCCCGATGGCGAAGGTGCTCAACGACTCCTTCACGATCGAGAGCGGCTTCATCACCACGATCCACGCCTACACCGCCGACCAACGGCTCCAGGACATGCCGCACGACGATCTCCGGCGCGCCCGCGCCGCCGCGATCAATCTGATCCCGACCTCGACGGGCGCTGCGAAGGCAATCGGCCTGGTGCTGCCCGAGCTCGCCGGGAAGCTCGACGGCGTCGCCGTTCGCGCTCCCGTGCCGACCGGCTCGGTCACCGACCTCGTCGCCGTCGTCGGCCGCGACGTGACGGCGGACGAGGTCAACCGGGCGTTCGAGCAGGCTGCGGCGAGCGGACCGCTGAACGGATATCTGCAGTACTCGACCGATCCGCTCGTCTCGACGGACATCAACGAGTCGCCGTACTCGTGCATCTTCGACAGCAAGCTGACGGCGACGCACGGGAACCTGGTCAAGGTCTTCGGCTGGTACGACAACGAGTGGGGATACTCGTGCCGGCTGGTCGACCTCGTAAACAAGCTTGCAGCCGCTTCCCCCGGCTAGAGGGTGTCGGCAGCTCGTGACGGAGCCGAGGGGGGATGCGTCAGCAAGCTTTGGGCTTCGCCTTGGGATTCTGTCGGGGCCACGAGGGCTTCGCTCTGCGCGTACCCGAGATCTGAAGGCGCAGCCTGAAATGCGAAGCCATTTCCCCCCTCGACTCCGCTGTGCCCTGCCGACGACGTCTCTCGCGGGGAAGTAGCTTGCGGCTGCCGCGTTCGGTTCGCGACGCCGACGTCGAGGGCAAGACGGTCCTCGTCCGGGCGGATCTGAACGTCCCGCTCGAGAACGGCCGCGTCGCGAACGACGCTCGCATCACCGCGTCGCTGCCGACGCTGGAGCTCCTGCTCGGGCGCGGCGCGCGAGAGGTGCGCATCTGCTCGCATCTCGGCCGACCGAAGACCGAGGAGGATCGCGCCCGCTATGCGATCACGCCGGTGCGCGAGCGTCTTGCGGAGCTGCTGCCGGACGGCCGCCTGACCGTGCTCGAAAACACGCGCTTCTCCGCGGGTGAGACCACGAACGACGAGGCATTCGCCCGCGAGCTCGCCGCGGGCTGCGACCTCTACGTCAACGACGCGTTCGGGTCGGCACACCGCGCGCATGCATCGACCGAGGGGGTCGCACGGCTGCTGCCTGCCTATGCCGGGCTGCTGCTGCTCGCCGAGCTCGAGCACCTGGGTCGCCTCCTCGGTGAGGTCGACCGCCCGTACGTGATCGTCGCCGGCGGCGCCAAGGTCGACGACAAGGTCGGCGTGCTCCGGAATCTCGGTTCGCGGGCCGACAGCGTGCTGATCGGCGGGAAGATGGCCGAGGACGTCCGTGTCGCGAGCCCGTTCCCGTTCGAGGTGCTCCTCCCGTGTGACGTCGTCGCCGCGGACTCGTTCGACGCCGACGCCGAGACGAAGGTGACGCCGTATGACAGCCTTCCGGCCGGGTGGCTCGGGCTGGACATCGGCCCGGACTCGTGCGAGGAGTTCGCGGCGGTGATCGCGGGCGCGCGGACCGTCTTCTGGAACGGGCCGATGGGCGTGTTCGAGTGGCCCCGGTTCGCGCAGGGCACGTTCGCGGTCGCCCAGGCGGTGGCCGACTGTGGAGGCTTCACGGTCGTCGGAGGCGGCGACTCCGTGCGGGCCGTCGAAGAGGCCGGTGTCGCCGACCGCATCTCCTGGATCTCGACCGGCGGCGGCGCCGCGCTCGAGCTGCTCGAGGGCAAGGAGCTGCCGGGCGTGGCGGCGATCCCTTCGGCATGAGACACCCATGCTGATCGCGGGCAACTGGAAGATGTTCAAGGGGCCGGCCGAGGCGGGCGCGTTCTGCCGCGACCTGCGCGACGCCGACCTGGGCACGGTCGACGTCCTCGTCTGCCCGCCGTACGTCTCGCTCGCCGGGGCGGTGCAGGCGCTCGCGGGAACCGAGATCGGCGTCGCCGCGCAGAACGTCCACTGGGCGGTGGAGGGCGCGTTCACCGGCGAGGTGTCGGCGCCGATGCTGCGGGAGCTGGGCGTGTACGCGACGATCGTCGGCCATTCGGAGCGCCGCGGGCTCTTCGGCGAGAGCGACGAGACGGTCGTCCGGCGGATCAATGCGGCGATCGAGCATGGCTTGCACGTGATCGCCTGCGTCGGCGAGACCGAGGCCGAGCGGGAGGCGGGGGAGACGGAGGCCGTGTTGCGGCGGCAGGTCGGGGCGATCGCCGAGGGGGTGACGGAGGCCGAGGAGCTCGTGATCGCCTACGAGCCGGTCTGGGCGATCGGGACCGGGAAGACCGCGACCCCCGAGATCGCCCAGGAGGCGCATGTGGTGGTGAAGTCGATCCTCGACGTTCCCGTTCTCTACGGCGGCTCGGTCAAGCCGGACAACGCGGCCGAGCTTGCCGCCCAGCCCGACGTCGACGGCGCCCTCGTCGGCGGGGCGTCGCTCGATGTGGAATCGTTCGCAACGATTTGCCGCGAAGCGTCCCTCTCGTAGCGCTTGTCATCCTGGACGGTTGGGGCTGCGCCCCGCCCGGCCCGGGGAACGCCGTCGAGCTCGCCGACACGCCCGTCTTCGACGGGCTGCTCGAGCGCTACCCGCACACGACGCTCGAGGCATCTGGCGAGGCCGTGGGGGTGCCGGCGGGCCAGATGGGCAACTCCGAGGTCGGCCACCTGACGATTGGCTCCGGGCGTCGCCTGCACCAGGACCTCGAGCGGGTGAACCAGGCGGTCGCGGACGGATCGCTCGCCCGGACGCCGGCCCTTGCGAGAGCATTCGCCCGCGGCCGGCGGGTGCACTTGCTCGGCCTCGTCTCGCAGGGAGGTGTCCATTCGCATGTCGACCACCTCCGGGCGCTGCTCGAGGCCGCGCCGTCCGACACCTGGATCCACGCCTTCACCGACGGCCGGGACGTCTCGCCGCACGCCGCCATCGACGACCTGGCGACGCTTCCGCAGGAGCGGATCGCAACGGTGATCGGGCGCTACTACGCGATGGACCGGGACAATCGCACCGAGCGGACGCAGCGCGCGCTCGACGCGCTGATGCTGGGGATGGGTACCCATGCGCAGAACGTGTTGGAAGCCGTGCAGGCGAGCTACGACGCGGGTGCCACCGACGAGTTCATCGAGCCGATCGTGATCGAGGGCACCCCGCGCATCGAGCCCGGCGACACCGCGGTCTTCTTCAACTTCCGTCCCGACCGAGCGCGGCAGCTGAGTCGCGCCCTGCTCGCGCACGGTGTCGATCTGACGACGATGACGAGCTATGCCGGCGACATCGACGCGCACGTCGTGTTCGGCGAGCAGACGGTCGAGGAGACGCTTGCGGAGGTGCTGGCGCACGCCGGCATCCCGCAGCTGCACGTCGCCGAGACGGAGAAGTACGCCCACGTCACCTATTTCTTCAACGGCGGGGTCGAGCGTGAGTGGCCCGGGGAGACGCGCATCCTGGTGCCGAGCCCGCGCGAGGTGCCGAGCTATGACCACAAGCCGGCGATGTCGGCGGTCGAGGTGACGGACCGGTTCTGCGACGAGGTGGGCGGCGGATACGGGTTCGCGGTCGTCAACTTCGCCAACCCGGACATGGTCGGTCACACGGGCGTGATCCCGGCTGTCGTCGAGGCCGTCGAGGTGACCGACCACGCGCTCGGCCGCATCGTCGAGCGGGTGACGGCCCTCGGCGGGGTCTGCCTTGTCACCGCCGACCATGGCAATGCGGAGCAGCTGCTCGAGCCGGACGGCGTCTCCCCGTTCACCGCGCACACGACGAACCGGGTGCCGCTCGTCGTCACGATCGAGGTCGAGCTGCGCGACGGAGGCGAGCTCGCCGACCTCGCACCGACGATCCTGCACCTGCTCGGCTTGCAGGAACCGGAGCGGATGAGTGGTAAAGATTTGATCAAACCCGTCCAAGGAGACGGATAAGGGGAAGTTCCAGAGCTAAGGTGGACCTAGTTTGTCACTTCTGCAACCTGATCCCGATCTGCTGCGCCGGGCCCAGAAAGGCGACGAGCGTGCGTACAGCGAGCTCGTGCGCGCCTACGAGACTCCGGTCCACAACTACATCTTCCGGCTGACCGGAGACCGGACGCTCGCAGAGGACCTCACCCAGGAGGTCTTCATCCGCGTGCTCCACGGGCTGCCGCGGTTCTCGCTTCGCTGCAAGTTCACGACGTGGCTCTTCCAGGTGACCAAGAACCGCGTGCTCGACGAGTTGCGGGCGCGCGAGCGGCGGCCGCAGGCGATCGCGACGCTGGACGAGATGCCCAACCTGGAGTCGTTCGACCAGCCGGCCGAGCGGGGGGAGACGATCGACGCGATCTGGCGCGCCGTTCAGGATCTCAATCCCGACCTGAAGATGGCGCTGCTCCTGCGGGACGTGGTCGGGTTCTCGTACAACGAGATAGCCGACTCGCTCGAGATCACGCTCGCCACCGTCAAGTGGCGGATCTTCAAGGGCCGCGAGGAGGTGCAGCTCGCGCTTGCGCGCGAGGGGATCACCTTCGCCGAGTCGGATGCACCGGTCGAGGCCGATGCGATGCAGGCCTGACGCACCGCACGAGGCGATCGACGACCGACCGACCGACCGGCGACGAGGTGTCGCCGGGAGCCTGAAGGACGCGTGTGGTCGGTGGCGCTCACTGTCCCAGCGCGAGCCGGGTCGCCAGCGCGTCCGGGAGCGTGGAGGCGCGGATCTCGGCCTGGGTCAGCTCGATCGGGTACTCGGTGCGTCGGAACAGAGCTCGGCCTGCATCGAAGTCGACGAGCAGCCAGGCGGCCCTCGGGTCCCCGCCGCGTGGCTGCCCGACCGAGCCGGGGTTGAGGAGCCAGCGCGCAGCGGAGAGGTCGATCTGCTCTCCGGCCCGGGCGAGACCGCCGGTGAGCGTGACACCGTCGGTGGCGAGCGCGAGGGAGACGTGGCTGTGCCCGACCATGATCAGCGGGGCCGGGACGGCCGCGAAGCTCGCGCGTGCTCCCTCCTCGCTCAGGACGTAGTCCCAGACCGGGTTGAGCGGGCTGCCGTGGAAGAGGGACGCCCCGTTGCGCGTCGCCGCGGGGTGGAGCGGCTCGAGGAAGCGTCGCGCATCGTCATCGAGCACCTCGCGTGTCCAGCGGACCGCCGCGGCGGCGTCGCCGTTGAAATCCTCGACCGAGATGGAGCCGAGCACGGCGAGGTCGTGGTTGCCGGCCAGACAGAGTGTGGTGTGCTCGGCGACGGCCGCGCAGCAGCGGTTCGGGTCGGGCCCGTAGCCGACTACGTCGCCCAGGCACCAGATCTCGTCGGGCGCCTCGGCGGTGACTGCCGCAAGGACAGCCTCGAGGGCGTGATAGTTCCCGTGGATGTCCGAGACGATGGCGACTCTCATCAGGTTTCCCGCAGGGGCGCTAACGCTAGCCGCGCGTGCGGTCGGCCGGAACGCAGCCTCGCCGGCTGGACGGGTGCGCTAGCCGTGCCGCAGCGGGAGATTCGCCGGATCCTGTTCGCGGCGGCTGCGATCGTCGTCGTGTTCGCGGGCGGAACGCTCGGGTTCCACGAGTTGCTCGGGGAGACCTGGGACGGCGCCTTCTACCGGACCGTGGTGACCGCCACGCTGACGGGCCTCGACTCGACCCCGCATGGCCAGGGGGCGGAGCTACTGACGATCGCGCTCGTGCTCAGCGGCGTGGCAATCTTCGGGTACGTGGCGGCGCAGGCCGTCGAGGCGATTGCCCGCGAGGTGACGGGCCAGGCAAGAAGGGACAAGAGGACGCGCCACATGATCGACCGGCTCGAGAACCACTTCATCATCTGCGGCTACGGCCGCGTCGGGCGGCGCGCAGCCGAGGAGTTCGCCGCGGCCGGCGACCCGTTCGTCATCCTCGACCTGAGCGGCGACGCGATCGCCGAGGCGCGGGACCGGGGCGTCCTCTACGTCGAGGGGAGCGGTGCGGAGGACACCGACCTGGAGAAGGCCGGGATCGATCGAGCTCGGGGGCTGCTCGCCTCGGCGGACTCGGACGCCGAGAACCTGTACATCACGCTGTCGGCCCGCGCGCAGCACCCCGACCTGATCATCGTGGCCCGCGCCTCGACCCGCGAGGCCGAGCGAAAGCTGATGCTCGCCGGCGCCGATCGCGTCGTGCAGCCGTACTCCTCGGCCGGGACCCAGATGGCCAAGCTCGCCCTCAGCCCGCAGGTGGCCGCGTTCCTCGAGATCGTCTCCTCGCACACCGGCCCCGATCTCCGTTTCGAGGAGATCGAGGTAGGCCCGGAGTGCCCCAAGGTCGGGCGGACGATCCGCGAGCTCCGGATTCGAAGTACGACCGGTGCCGTCGTGATCGCACTCCGCAAGCGGGACGGCACCTTCGACGTGACGCCGAACCCGGATGTCGCGATCGACGTGGGTGACGTCGTGATCGCGATCGGCACCCAGTCGGAGCTGAAGCTGCTCGAGGATCTGTTCGCGCCGGAGCGTCTTGACGCGTAGGGCGGTCGAGCGTCTCGCAGCGGCGGTCGGAGAGCTCGCGGGCCGGGAGGTCGTGCTCGAGCGGCCGAAGGATCCGGCGCACGGCGACTACGCAACCAACGTCGCGCTACAGACGGCACGCGGCGCCGGCCGGTCTCCGCGCGAGGTCGCGGAGGCGCTCGCGGCCAAGGTCGTGGCACTGCCCCAGGTTGTGAACGCCGAGGTGGCCGGGCCGGGGTTCCTCAACCTCCGCGTCACCGACGCCTTCCTGGGAGAGGCGCTCGCGGAGATCGATCGCGGCTACGGAGGCGGCTCGGCCGTGAAGCCGGAGCGGATCCAGGTTGAGATGGTCTCCGCGAACCCCACCGGCCCGATCACCGTCGCGTCGGCCCGCAACGGAGCTCTCGGCGACAGTGTTGCGCGACTGCTCGAATTCGCGGGGCACACGGTGGAGCGGGAGTACTACTACAACGACGCGGGCGCGCAGATGGAGCGCTTTCGCCGCTCGGTCGAGGCGGTCCGCGCCGGCGAGCCGCCGCCGGAGGACGGATACCACGGGGACTACATCGCCGGCCTCGCCGTGGAGCCGGGCGACCCGGTTCCGCGCATGCTCGAACGGATCGAGGCGACGATGGAGCGGTTCCGGATCCACTTCGACTCGTGGGCGAAGCAGAGCGACCTCGAGCGCGGGCTCGAGGAGCTGATCGCGCGCCTCCCGACCTACGAGCACGACGGCGCGGTGTTCGTCCGCTCGACCGAGTTCGGCGACGACAAGGACCGCGTGCTCGTCCGGTCGCCCGAAAAGGGGGGGCTGCCGACGTACGAGGCGGCGGATGTCGCCTACCTGCGCGACAAGCTCGAGCGCGGCTACGACCGTGCGATCTACGTCCTCGGTGCGGATCACCACGGCGTCGCCGGCTGGTTCAAGGTGGTCGCCCGGATGCTCGGCTACGACCCGGAGCGGGTGGAGGTGCTGCTCTACCAGCTCGTTCACCTGACCCGGGGCGGGGAGCAGACGAAGATGTCGAAGCGCCGCGGCGACGTCGTCTTCCTCGACGACCTGATCGACGAGGCCGGCGTCGACTTCGCCCGCTGGTTCCTGGTCGATCGCGGCCACGACCAGACGATCGAGATCGACGTCGACCTGGCGGCGGAGCGCTCGCGGAAGAATCCCGTCTACTACGTCCAGTACGTGCATGCCCGCACCAGCGGCATCTTCCGCGAGGCGCCCGGGGGCGCCGAGCTGGACCCGGTTCCACGGAAGCCGCTCCACCCGGAGGAGCGGGAGCTCGTCAAGCGGCTGGCCGAGTTCCCGGGTGTCGTCGCCGAGGCGACCGAGCGCCACGGGCCGCATGCGATCCCGGTCTACGCGATCCGCCTCGCCGACGACTTCCATCGCTTCTACCACGATCATGTCGTCCTCGCCTCGAAGGGTGGCGACCACGAGTCCTTCCGCCTGGCGCTGATCGGGGCGACGCGTGATGTGATCGCCCGGTGCCTGGACCTGGTCGGGGTCGAGGCGCCCGAGCGGATGTAACGCCGTGCCCGAGCGGATCGCCACACCGGCCGTCGTCGAGTCCGCGGGCACGATGCCGAAGCGGATCGAGGAGTACGTCGGGCGCGTCAACACCGGCGACGGGGCGGTCAGCATCGCGAGGATGCGCAGCCCCGAGGGCTGGCAGGAGCCGGCCCAGACGCCCGCCTTCGACGAGTGGACGCTCGTGCTCACAGGCCTCCTCGTGGTCGAGCACGCAGGCGGCCGCCTCGAGATCCGCGCCGGGGAGGCTGTGCATACGAGACCGGGGGAGTGGGTCCGCTACAGCACGCCGGAGCCGGGTGGAGCCGAGTACGTCGCCGTCTGCCTGCCGGCGTTCTCGCCGGACACCGTCAACCGCGACGAGTAGCCGTCACGCCGACCAGATCGACCATCAGCGCGACGGCCGACGTTTCGCTCAGCCCTTGCGTCCTGCACAGCGAGCGCCACGTCTCGAATGCGAGCGAGTGGCCGATTGTCGCGCGCACCGCCTTCCGGCGGGGGAAACCGCGTGCCAGCCCGGCAGTGACCTCCGCCAGCGAGGCCTGCCGGGCCTCGCGGACGGCCGGGTAGAGGTGGCCGTCCCGGACGAAGAGCGCGAAGGCGTCCTCGACCCCGGCGTACCAGGCATAGACGTCGCCGAGAGCGCGGCGCAGCCGGCGCGTCGGGTCGGCGATCGTGCTCCAGGCAGCCGGATCCGGAAACGGGTGAAGGTCCCGCCAGTGGCTGCTGCAGGCGATGAAGAGCGTGGCCTCGTCCGGGAAGTGAGCGTAGAGGGTGTGCCGCTGGACGCCTGCCCGCCTGGCCACCGCGCTGAGTGAGGTCGCCGCCGGGCCGAGTGTCGCGTGCAGCTCCACGGCGGCTTCGACGATCCGCCGGCGCGTTCGCTCCTGCTGCTCGGCGCGGACGCCGAGGCGATAGGGGCGGGCCCGACTCATTGCACAATAGTGTACCCCGAACACTTGACAGCGGTGCGCGGCTTCTTGTAGAAGTCAGGGAACAGGTCAGTGCAGCGAAATCTGGAGATTGGAAGAAGGGAGGCACGGGATGATCAATGTCAATCTCGATTCGGTCGAGGCGCCGGAGCGCTTCGAAGGGCTGAAGGTCGCGTTTCCGGTCTCGAGCGTGGACGGCGTCGCCGGAATCGCAACGGTCTGGATGGAGGTGGCACCCGGCGCGGTCCTGCCCGAGCACACCGACAGCGCCGAGGAGCTCCTGCTCGTCGTCGACGGCGAGGTCGAAGCGTCGGTGGGCGGAGAGCGCGCGACGTTGAGAGCCCGCGAGCTGGCCGTTGTGCCGGCCCTCGCGCCGCACGGGCTCCGCAACGTGACCGACAGGCCGGCCCGCGTCCTCGGCGTGTTCGCCTCGTCGACGAACATCGCGGTGTTCAGCGAGCCTCGGGGCCCGGAGGGTTTGCAGGTGTTCGTGATCGGGGCGCCGATGCCGCTGGCCGTGCCGCTCGAGGACCCGGTCCCGGTCGGCTGAGGAAGGCGGCGCCGTCAGCGCCTCGGCCCGCGGGCTCTCGGCAGAGATGCGGAGGCGGCCGCGAAGTCAGCGGCGCCGTGAGAGGCGTCTCGTCCTGACGGGAGTTGCATCCCGAACAGATCGAGGTCGCGGGCCGTGCACGAGCCCCGCGTCCGGTCAAGCCTCGGTCGGAGCAACCCGACCCGTTCCGTTATCGTTAGAACTCACGCGGGCGTAGCTCAGTTGGTAGAGCATCAGCTTCCCAAGCTGAGGGTCGTGGGTTCGAGCCCCATCGCCCGCTTGAAGTATTCAAGCCATTTGTCGTCATGGCGGACGCCCCAAGAGGGCGCTCGTTCGTCTGTGGTCAAGAAGTGGTCAAACTGCACCGGTTCGTAGTAATAGAGACGGAATAGTCCGTCGTGCACGTCGAGAAGTGTCCGGCGTTTGACCAACCACAGGAAGCTCCACTCAAGCTGGGATTCCTCGCTCAACTTCCGACCGCGAAGCCACCGTGTCATGTACTGCTTGCGCGCATCGGCGGACTCGCTCACCGCTCGATTATCACGTCACCGGGATCGGGAACCTCCATTCTCTTGTCATGTAACGAAGACCCGGCTGAGAGCAGCGCCTACGGTTGGGGCAGCAGGGCGGCAAGCTCCTGACCGGCCCCCGCTTGTCGGTCCAGCCGTTATGAGAGTCGGGCTGGTGTCTCCTTCGCTTTCGGGGTCAGGCTAGCGGCGTAGGCGGCCGGGGACTCTCCAGCCGAGGCTGCTGTGGGGCCGCTTTTGGTTGTAGATGTTCTTCCAGTCATTCATGACCGTTTGTGCCTCGAGCACGGAGTCGAACGCCTCGATCGAGAGCACTTCGTCGCGGACGCGTGAGCCGAACGATTCGACGAACGGGTTCTGCCAGGGTGAGCCGGGCTCGATGAAGCTGCGGCCGCTGCCGCCGAGCCGGCACCAGTCGCGCAGGGCGTTCGCGGTCATCTCGGGGCCGTTGTCCATCCGGACGAGCTCGGGCGCGGCACCGCGTTCGCGGACGATCTGGTCGAGCACCCGGACGGCGTGGTCGGCGTCGATCGAGCGGGCGACCCGGATCGCCAAGGCCTCACGGGTGTGCTCGTCGACGACGTGCAGGAGCTTCAGCGTCCTGCCGTCGGTGGTGGTGTCGAACTGGAAGTCCATCGCCCAGACGTGGTTTGGCCGCTCGGCCCGCAGCCGCTTCGCGGGAACGGTCGAGTCGCCGAGCCGTTGGCGCTTGCGCTTCCGCTGCGGCACGCGCAGGCCCTCTTCGCGCCACAGCCGCTGGATCTTCTTGCGGTTCACAGCCCAGCCCTCCTCGCGGAGGCGGCCCCAGGCGAGCCGGTAGCCCCAGCGCGGATGCTCGGCGGAGAGCTTCCGCAGCCGCTCCCGCAGCGCGTCGTCGCGCTCGCCTGCCCGGCTGGGCTGGTGGCGCTGGGTCGAACGGTGCTGCCCGGTGATCTGGCACGCCCGCCGCTCAGACAGTCCAAACCGTTCGACGATCACCCGAACGGCATCGCGTCTGCGGGGCGGGCTCAGAAGTTTCCCTTCGCGATCTCCTTCAGCGCCTGGTTCTCAAGCAGCTGATCGGCCACGATCCGCTTCAAGCGGCCGTTCTCACGCTCCAGCTCCTTCAGCCGCTTCGCGTCGTCAGCCTTCAGCCCGCCGTACTGCAGCCGCCAGCGATGGAGCGTCTGCTCCGACACCTCGAGTTGCTTCGCCACCAGCGCGACCTCCTGGCCCTCCCCGAGCAGCCGGTCGGCCTCGCGCAGCTTCCTGATGATCTGCTCCGGCGTATGCCGGCGCCTCGCACGTCCCATCGCTCTGATTGTCCTCCTCGCCCGACATCGGGCAGTAAGACTCTCAACGCGACCGGACCGACCTCAGGGGGTCACGCCACTCCTCAAGAGCGTGACGACAGTTGCCCACGGATTCGCCACCGCCGAACGGGTCCCTTCAGTGAGTTATGAGGTTCTCAATCGCGCTTCCTCGAGGACGTCCGCAGCGCGCGTGACCGCGTGAGCCGTCCCCTGTTGCGTCGGATGGTTACGGAGTCGGCGTCGGACTGTCGCGCTCCGATGCGAGGCTGTCGAAGCGCATCTGGGCCAGAAGGGCACCCCTGCCCTTCAGGATATGGTCCTTTAGTCTCTCAGAGGTCAGGGGGCCGTCGCCGGCACGCATCGCTTCCATGATCGCATTGTGCTCCTCGGCGGTCTCTTCGGCGCGCCCCGGCATGGCCCAGGCTGTGCGCCACGGGAAGGCCTCCCACAGGCGTCGGATGAAGTCGAGCAGGATTGGTGACTCCGACCCCTCGTAGAGCACAGTGTGCCATTGCCTGTTGTAGTTCGAGATCGTCGTGGTGCGGCCGTGAACAGCGTTCGTGAGAGCTTCGTGTAGTCGCTCAAGCTCCTTAACTCGTGCAGGCGTCATCTTCTCCACGGCCATCTCGGCTGCCATCGGCTCGAGGCTCGCGCGCAGCTTGTACGTCTCCTCCGTGAGAGCGTACGACACCTCTGCCACGACGATGCCGTGATGCGGTCGGTACTCAACAAGGCCGTCGGCTTGCAGGAGACGAAGCGCCTCGCGGATCGGGGTTGGGCTCATGTCGAGTATCGATGTCAGATCTCCGACGACCAATCGCTCGCCGCGCCTGATCGCCCCCGAGCGGATCCTCTCCCGCACCTCTTGGACTGCAATCTCGGTCTTCGTTACGTGTGTGGCCACAGAAACAAATCCTACAGAGGCAGGGAAGGGACTTGACTATTCTACAAAAGATTTGATATTTTCCCGCCGATGACGGCTGCGAGAGATGCCGGTCACAGGATCGACTGGGCAGAGGCACCTCTCCGGTCTTTCCTCTTTGCACCCGGCAGCGACCAGAGAAAGCTCGAGAGGGTCGCGACCTTCAATGCCGACGTGGTCGTGCTCGATCTCGAGGATGCGGTGGCTCGCGACCTTAAAGGTGAAGCTCGGGAGCGAGTTCGCCTGGTTCTCCCACGCGTCGCTCGGCAGGCGACTGTACTCGTACGCGTCAATGGGCCCGACACCGGATGCATGGCTGCCGACCTCCAGGCGATAGGCGTGAGAGACATCGACGGGTTCGTGATTCCCAAGGTCGAGAGCCCTGATGTCTTGATCGGCGTGGATCGTCAGTTGGGATCGTGCGAGCAGGCCAGCGGCCTTGAACTGGGCGGAGTGCGGGTCTTCGCTCTCATAGAGACGGCGCTAGGGGTCGCCCGGTGCGAGGAGATAGCGCTCGCGGCTCCCTCACGCGTGGTGACACTCATCTTTGGCCTAGTCAACTTCGCGAGCGACATGGGCATAGAACTGTCAGAGGATGGAGCGGAGCTCTTCTATGCCCGCTCGCGGGTTGCGGTCGCCGCCCGAGCGGCCGGAATGAGGCCGGCTGTGGACGGTCCTTTCCTAAGGCTGCAGGACAATGACGGTCTTGTCCGTGACAGCCAGCGATCACGTCAACTCGGCTTCCAGGGTCGTGTGGTCGTCTACCCGCCACAGCTCGAATTTGTTCAATCGGCGTACTCAGAGCTCACGCCGCACGATTTGGAGCGCAACCGTCGAATTGTCGCCGCCTTCGAAGAGGCGGAGTCATTGGGCATCGCGTCGATTCAGGTGGATGGTCAGTTCGTTGACTACCCAGCGTGGCAGATGGCACGTCAGAAGCTACATCTTTTCGATGTCGTGCAGTCGTCCCGTGTTGAGGGCGCATAACGAGGGCGGCCCTGCAGTGCGGCTGTAGACCCTACGCGTCGCGCCGACGAGCGGTCAACGCACCTTCTCCTTCCTAAGACAACTGAAGGGTTAGATGCCAGTGAGTGACAAGCCACTACCGCTCGAGGGGCTCAAAGTAGTCGATATGGCGACAATCTTCGCTGGGCCAGTGATCGCCTCCCTGATGGGTGATTACGGCGCGGACATAATCAAGATTGAACACCCGCGCGGCGACACTCTGCGCTCGATGGGTTGGGAAAAGAACGGTGTCTCCTTGTGGTGGGCTCTGGTTTCGCGGAACAAGCGTTGCATCAGTTTGAACCTCTCAGATCCAAAAGGTCAGGAGTTGGCAAAACGCTTGATCGCGGACGCGGATGTCCTCATTGAGAACTTCCGCCCTGGAACGATGGAACGCTGGAACCTTGGCCCGGATGTGCTTCACGACCTCAATCCCGGGCTCGTCATGGTGCGTACGACGGGGTTCGGGCAAGATGGGCCCTATAGTCAGCAGGCCGGATTCGGGACACTGGCGGAGGCGATCTCCGGGTACGCCCACATGAACGGCTGGCCGGACGGGCCACCGACACTTCCACCCTTCGCTCTGGGTGACGGTGTCGCGGCTCTAACCGGCACCTTCGCGGTCATGTTTGCGCTCTGGTGGAGAGAGCACGGTGGTGCCGGCCAAGGCCAGGTCATAGACCTTTCGCTGTTCGAACCGTTGTTCTGGATCCTGGGGCCACAGGCGCTGGTCTATGATCAGCTCGGGATTGTCGGAGGGCGCACCGGAAATCGCGCGCCCTTTGTAGCCCCGCGCAATGCGTACCAGACGCGGGACGGGATCTGGCTCGCGCTCTCTGCGAGCGCCCAGTCGGTCGCAGAGCGTGTGATGAGGATTGTGGGACGGGAAGATCTGATCCACGAACCTTGGTTCGCTGATCACACAGGTCGCGTGGAGCACACAGAAGAACTCGACGCGATCATTGGGGATTGGATTGGGGCTCGTGACGGTTCAGAAGTGCTGGCCGCTTTTGCAGCGGGTGAAGCGGCGCTCGCGCCGATCTATTCGATTGATCAAATCATACAAGACCCTCAGTACATAGCGCGCAACACTATCACCACCGTCGAACATCCGACGCTCGGTCCGTTAAGGAGATGCAGAACGTCATCCCTCGGCTTGGCGCTACTCCCGGCCGGATTCGCTTCGCCGGACCTGAGATAGGTGCGCACAATCATGAGATATATGTGGATCAGCTAGGACTCAGTGATGAAGATCTCGCGGAGCTGCAAGCGCGGGGCGTAGTGTGATTAGGCTAAGACGTGCGCGAACTGGCGCATTGCGACAGCCCCACATGGTGCCGCAGCGACTGCATCAGAGTTACTGCCTCAATCTTCGACGTGGGGGGAGTGACGTGTATCCATAACCGCACGCTGACTTGTGTGTGTCCTCTGACTGCTATCGATGAAGGGAGTGTGAACCAGAGTGCGTACATTTGCCGTATCATATCGTCGTCGCAGGAGGCTCTTGCTTACGGTTTCCACTGTGACTATGACGATGGTGGCTCTGGTCTTAGTCGTGGGTGGTGCGACGGCAGCGTCGCCGCCGGCGAACATTGCCGCGGCGCAAAAGGCGCTCCTTCCCTACCAAGCCTTTCCAAAATTCAAGGCTCCTGGACCAGCGCTCAATGCGAAGAAGATCATGAAGGGAAAGCTTATTGTCGCGATCCCGGTGACTAGTGCGAATCCGTTCACGACGGACTTTGAAGCAGCTCAGGCGGAGGTGGCGAAGAAGATCGGTTTCCGCTACGTTCGATGGAATAATCAGGGCACCGTCGCGGAGTGGTCGACTGGAATCGATTATGCGATCAATCAGAAGGCGGCCTTAATTGCGTTGGATGGCGGGTCCCAGCCTCGGCTCCTTGGGCCGCAGATCGCTAAGGCTCGCAAGGCTGGCATCATCGTAGTCGACACTCATGAGACGGATGTCGCTCAGGGTAAGTCTCCGAATGTGGACTTCACTATTCCGGCTCCATACACAGAGTCCGGAAAATTGCTGGCTGACTTCGCGATCGTTGACAAGCAGGGTAGTGCCGACGCTCTCATTCTTTACTCGTCTGATGTGATCGGATCGCCTCCTTTCGTGAAGTCGATTGAGCGTACATTTGCGAAGTACTGTCCGGCATGCAAAACCACGGCTGTAACGTCCCTGTGGCGAAGTGGGCGAGTGGGATTGGCCCGGCGATTACCGGCGCAGTAGCTCGGGATCCGAATCTGAATTACGTCATTCCTATTTATGATCCGATGACGCAGTTCGTGGTGCCGGCATTGCGCCAGGTTCAGAAGCTCGGATCGATTCACATCGCGACGTATGCCGGCACGCCGTTTGTTTTCAAAGACATCGAACTGGGCTACACGCAGATGGATGTTGCGGAGAACCTAACGTGGGTCGGGTATGCGATGTTGGATGACGAGATGCGGCTGATCGGTGGACTGAAGCCGGCGTTTCCCGAGTTCATCGCACTTCGCACCATCTGGGCGAAGAACGTTGGGAAGAACGCCACCACCAAGCAGCGTTACGGCACGGCGGTTGAGCGTGGCTGGATGAAGCTTTGGGGGCTGGGGAAGTAGCTGTGAGCACTGCTTTGTTTTGGTCAGATGGGCTCCCGTCGCAACGCGGCGGGAGCCCACCGTGGCGACTAGAAACTTGGATCTTGAGACGACTCTCAACGGTGGAGTCGCGATGACCCGCGGGGGTTCTGCGCTGGCGGTCAGCGGTCTAGAGAAGAGCTTCGGCGCAACTCATGCACTGCAGGGCGTGAGTTTCGCCGTGCGCGGAGGAACAGTCCACGGTTTGCTCGGTGAGAACGGCTCCGGAAAATCGACACTCGTGAAGATCCTTTCGGGCTATCACGTGCCCGATGCAGGCGCGCTGCAGATTTGGGGCAGCAGGGTAATGCTTCCAATCCGTGCTGGGGGCTATCACGAGATCGGGATCGGCTTCGTGCATCAATCGCTCGGGCTGGCGGACTCCCTGTCGGTGACGGAGAACTTGAGAGTCAGCACCCTCGCGCGAGCGCGGAAATTCGGTATTCGTTGGGGGAGAGAACGTGCACTCGCGAAAGACGTTCTTTCAAGGCACGGGCTTGAGATCGATCCTGCGGAACCGGTCGCGGGGCTGACGCGAAGTGAAAAGACGATGCTCGCGATCGTTCGCGCACTCGACGAGCTCGAGTCGCGCGAAGCCTCAATGCACCCGGGTGTGCTCGTCTTGGATGAACCGACTGGCGCTTTCACGATCCCCGAGAAGGACTGGCTCTACTCGGAAATGCGCGCTTTTGTTGGCCGGGGTGGCGCGGTGATGTTTATCTCGCACGATATCGAGGAGGTTCTCGAGATCACGGACGACATCACCGTGCTTCGAGACGGAGCCGTCGCCGCGACAGTCGCGACAAGTGCGGTCACCGGCACGCAGCTCGCTGAGTTGATCGTCGGTCGCTCGGTCTCCCGCGCACATAGTAAGGAGACGTTGCCAGTGACCCCGGGGGAGGGGGAGGAGAGTGCTCCGGCGCTTGCGGCCAGCGTCCGTAACTTGAATAGCGATTTGCTGATATCGGTGGACTTCAACGTAGCGGAAGGAGAAGTGCTGGGTGTCACGGGGCTGGCTGGATCCGGTTACGAGGATCTTTTGCCGATCCTTTTTGGAGCTGGCACAGCACGTAGTGGCACTCTCCACTTGGATGGCCGGGATTTGTCGCTGCCATCACTGGATCCGCGTACGGCGGTGGCCCGCGGTATTGCTCTCGTTCCCGCCGATCGGGAGCGTTCCGGTTGCGTCCTTGAGCTCTCGATCAGCGACAATGTGACGTTGTGCGCCCTGCAACGGTATCGACGGCCGCTGGGACTCAACCGCCGAAAAATGAGAACCGCGGGGCAAGACGCGATTCGCCGCTACGGTATCCGGGCGTCTGGCGCTTCTGTGCCCGTGCACACCCTGAGTGGCGGCAATCAACAGAAGGTTCTTCTAGCGAAGTGGTTGGGCCTCGGTCCTGAGCTTCTGCTCTTGGACGAGCCGACCGTCGGTCTTGACGTCGGCGCTCGCCTAGACATATTCGAACTCATTCGCGAATTCGCGAGGAGTGGCGCCGCGATCGTTTGTGCCAGCTCCGACTGGGAACAACTCGCATCGATCTGCGACCGGGTGCTCATATTTGCGAGTGGCCGAATCGCCGGATCGGTAGCCAGCGAGGAGATCAGCGAATCTGCGATCGGCCACGAGTGCTATCGCGCCAGCACACACTCGCTCGTGGGGAGCTAGCGAGATGACTTCGAATTGCGCTCTGTATTGATTATGCGACGGCGTCTAGGGTTCGCTCATGAGTAGCACTCTCCAGCGGCTTTCGGTGCCGATTGTCTGGGCGATCACGATCGTTGTTTTCGGCATCCTGCGCCCGGCTTCGTTTCTGACCGTACCGACCTTCGCATCGATCTTGGGCTCGGACGCAGTGCTGGTCTTCTTGACGCTTGGTCTTGTCATCACCCTGCGCGCCGGCGACTATGACCTCTCCATCGCGGCAATCCTCACGCTGTCGGCGATGGTCCTGACGGTGCTGAACGTCAACCACCATATGTCGGTCTGGGTGTGCCTGCTTATCGCGCTTGGAGCAGGTGCCGGCGTCGGCGCGGTCAACGGAGTTATTACTGTCTACGTCGGGGTCGACTCGTTCATTGCGACGCTAGGCGTCGGGACGTTTGTCTCCGGTGTCGTTCTGTGGATCAGCAGCGGGACGACATACAGCGGTGTTTCTCAAACCCTCATTGATCTCGTAGTAGGAAAGACCTTCTTTAAGAGTGCCTCTCGAGTTCTACTATGCACTCGGTCTTTGCGTGGTCCTCTGGTACGCGTTCGAGTTCACGGGTATCGGCCGGCAGCAACTTTTCGTGGGCAAAGGCAACGAGGTCGCACGGTTGAGTGGCATCTCGGTCAATCGCGTCCGTTTCTGGTCATTCGTTGCCACTGGGATTGTTGCGGCGGCGGCCGGTGTTCTGTACGCAGGTACAGCCGGGGGCGCGGATCCAGACTCTGGGCTGACCTTTCTTCTTCCGGCGTTCGCCGCGGCGTTTCTCGGATCAACGACGATCAAGCCGGGAGAGTTCAATCCCATTGGAGCCTTGGTGTCGGCTTACTTTCTCGTCACGGGTATCACCGCACTGCAGATTTTGGGTGTTCAGAACTACGTGACCGATCTCTTTTACGGCGGGGCGCTCATCGTTGCCGTGGCAGTTACCTCGCTCTCCAAGAAGAGATCGCCCTTGAGGAAACGTGCCGGAGGTGATGAAGATTTCACTCGACGATCTTCGCTTGACGGTGCTGGGACAGACGCAGATCCGGCGTCAACGTCTTCGGATGCTGGCGACGCTTCCGCAAGTGGCGCGAGGGCGGAATGACGCATCTGTCGCATTACGAAGCAGCATGTGTTCAGATAGGCCCGAAATGACTCGAGGTGCGCAGGGTTCAGCTTGCACGCGCATAGCGCAGCGACATTCATCACGATGGCGTGCCTGCACGCAAACTTGCGAAAGGGTTGCGATGCCGATCCAGGGACATGACCGAACGCCGATTCTCTGCATCGATCGAGAGCTGAGAGAGCGTGGCTATCAGCACGGCCCTACCGAGGTTCATAGCTAGCTTACGTACCCATCCAGCTCGCGCCGCCGAGCACGAGCACCACCAGGAGAAAGAGAGGACAGCCATGGCAAGTACCCCGCCGCTCGAACGCCGCGTGCCGTGGCCGGACAATATCCAGTGTCCGGTCGCGCTTGATTTCCATGTCAACGCCGAGTCCCTGCTGCTCGCAGTCGACCCCGAGAGCCATTCGCGTCCGATCACCGTCTCGCTTGGAAGCTATGGGCCACGCGTGGGCGTGCCGCGTATCCTCGCGATGCTGCGCAAATACGATCTTTCCGCGACCTTCTGCATTCCGGCGATCACGGCAGAGCGTCATCCATATGTCGTCGAGGAGATTCTCGAGGACGGGCACTACATCGCACTCCACGGGTACACGCACCGCCGACCCGACGCGTTGTCTCGCGAGGAGGAGGAAGAGGAGCTCTCGAAGTCGATCGAAATCCTCGAGCGCATGACGGGCCAGAAGATGCGCCGGCTGGTCCTCACCGGCCGGCGAGTACAGCGCAAGCACCCTCGAACTCCTGCTCAAGTACGGGATCGAGTTCGGCGCCGACGGTTTCGACGACGACATCCCGTACTACGTCCAGAGAAACGGCGAATCGACAGGGCTCGTACAGATCCCGCTCTCGTGGACGCTCGACGACGCGCCGCTCTACTGGTTCAGCCTTCTGCCCGCGCTCTCGTACGGCGGGCCGTACGCCGAGCCCTCACGCGTGTACGAGATCTGGACCAGCGAGTTCGACGCTCTCTGGGCGGAGGGCGCCTGTTACCGGCTCATCAGCCATCCGTTCCTCTCGGGCCGCGGGGTCCGCGTTCACACTCTTGAGCGTGTGATTCAGTATATGATGCAGTTTGCGGGTGTTCGCTTCTGCACGCTTGGGGAACTCAACGACATGTACCGAGCGGTCGTGCCGCCTGAAAAGGGGCGCCCCGGAATGTGGAACGCCGTCACCGGTAAGCCCCGCGACGCGCGGCAGGTGCAGGGTGTCCCGATCTTCGCGTGAGCTGCGCCCTAGGTGAACACGACGAATCGACTCGAAGGAGGATGGCCCCATGCCATTGATCGGACACGAACCCATCCCAATCGTCCTCACCGAGGGCGAGCCGCGGGAGCGCGGGCGCCAACATGGCGAGTTTGCAGGCGAACAGGTTGCGCTCTCGGTCGAACGGTACATGGAGCGGTTCGCTTACTACGCGAAACTCACACCCGACGAGGCGCGACGTCGGGCTGCCGAGTTCGCCGCCCCAATCCGCGAGTACGACCCCGCTCTCCTCGAGGAGATAGAGGGAGTCGCGGAAGGCGCCGGATTCTCTAGGGAAGATCTCCTCGCCGTGAACTGTCGCTCCGAAGTGATGTTTGGCACGGCGCCGTTGATGGAGTGCACGTCATTCGGGCTCCAGCCATCGGCCACGGCGAACGGCCACACATACGTCGGCCAGAACTGGGACTGGGCGCCCGATATCAAGGAGACTCTCATACTCCTCGTGATCAATCAGGAGTCGCGGCCGACCGTAGTCATGCTGGACGAGGCTGGGATGATCGGACGAATGGGTTTGAATAGCGCGGGGCTCGTGATGTTGACGAACACCCTCATTTCGGAGCAGCGCCAGCTGGGGGTGCCGTACAACATGATCCTCCGTGGCATTCTGAACGGTCCAACGATGGCGGACGCGGTCGCGGCAGTCGCAATTCCACGACGTGCGATCTCGGCGAACTTCCTAATCGGTGACGGGGACGGCCAGGTTCTGGACATAGAGGCCTCGCCCGTCCACATCGACCGGATCGCGCCGGAAGGCGGCATCATCGCGCATGGCAACCATTTCAACGGTCCTTGTCTGCAGGGACGCGATCTGAGCCTCGAACGGTTTCCCGACTCGGCATACCGTGACTGTCGGCTTCGCGACGGCCTCGAGCGGGACGCGCCGGGCGTAACGGAGGAGCACATCAAGGAGGCGCTGCGCGACGACTTCGGCAGTCCGAACGCGATCTGCCGTCGCGCCGACGAGAGCCAGCCCCCCCTCGATCAGCTCGCGACTGTGGCCTCGATCATCATGGACGCGATCGAGCAGCGGTTTCTGCTCTCACGCGGCGCACCGGACATCAACGAATACCATGAGTTCTTCGTCGTGGACCTCGCTGCCGGGAGGACGGGCGCGGCTGCAGGGCGCTCGCGAGTCGCGTGAAGGTAATCGAGGCGGTTGGTTCGGAGCGACGGTGGGTGGCCTGCGCGTCCGCGTTCCCAGCACATGTGTGCCTACGAGAGAGGACAAAGTGACTATGCGCGTTGAGCTGCGCGGGGCGCGGGTGATCGTCGGCGACGGAAGCGACCTCGACAAGACGTCTGTCGTCGTCGATGGTGACAGGATCGTCTCCGTCGGAGGTAATGGGACATCCGACGTAACAATCGACCTCGAGGGGCGTACCGGTCGTCCCTGGGTTCGTCGACCTCCATACGCATATGGTCGGGGGAGACGATGCAATCGGTCACGGCGACGAGGCGACGACCTTCAAGATGTCCGATCCTCTCGCAACGGCGGTGCTCGATTCCGTCGATGCCGCTCAGGTGACGCTCCAGTCCGGCGTGACGAGCGCGCGCGAAATCGGGGCGCGCGACTACATCGACGTCTTCTTAAAGAAGGCGCAGGCGAGTAGGCAGATCGACGGCCCCCGGATGCTGACGACGGGACCTGGGATCGCGATGACGGGTGGCCACGGCAACCACTGGGACCCGGTAGGAACCGCGGATGGGGTGGTCGGGGTTGTGAGGCGTGTGCGGCAGCTCGTTGCGCACGGCGTTGACGTAATCAAGGTCGTTAGCTCGGACGGGCCTGAGACGCTCGGTCGTTGGTGGACGGTCCAGTTGACCCCGGAGGAGATCGAGGCCGCGTTTGCGGAGGCACGGCGACTTGGACGACGTACGGCGTCGCATTCGATGGGGGGAGATGCGATCACAAACGTCGTTCGCGCGGGCGTTGACACGGTCGAGCACGGTTGGTACCTCTCGGAGGAGTCCGCGCGTCTCATGGCCGAGCGGGGCACGTGGCTTGTGCCAACGCTTGGAAATGTAGATGAACATCATCCGCAAGGGGCCGGCACTCGAGATGCCGTGGGCAACGATGATGGCGCAGGATGAGGAGGCCATCTTCGACCGGATGCGGATGGCCCTGGAGGTCGGAGTCCGCTTCGCGATGGGCTCTGACTGCGGCGGCAACGAGTCGCGGCTCCACGGGTGCAACCTCGACGAGATCCCGCTCTATGTGCGCTGCGGAATGTCGCCACTAGATGCGATTCAGAGCGCGACGCTTGACGCGGCTCGTGCTGTGCGCATTGACTCGCTCGTCGGGTCGATCGAGCCTGGCAAGCTCGCCGATCTCGTCGTGCTCGACGGGGACCCGACCGCGGACGTCTCGGTCGTCGTGTCCGGTGTCGTCGGAGTCGTGCAAGGGGAGAGGTCGTACGCGACGACCTCGGTCTATTTGAGAAGTGGCGCCGGATGACGCCGCCGCGCACGCGCACGGCGACGGCGGTCGGAGTGGAACGAGGGCTCTCCGAACAGCCTGCGGCCGCTCCTCCCGGTGTGATGGGGACGCGTGGGTAGCAACTCGACTGAGTGGCACCGCGTTGGCGAGCTACATACTCGAACCGAGACACGCTGACGCCTCCAGTGAGGCAACCTTGCTGCGGCGCCTGACTGCTTCGCGATGCAGGATGCCATCAAAGTCCAATCGTCTGAAGATCAGCCCCCTGATGTCTGGCTTCGAGATGATAAATGCCGCTCTTCGGGCTTGGTGTGGGTCGCGGCCTCGGCACTCTCATCGAAAGCTTGTCCGATTGGTTCGCGATCGTGATTCTTGTGGACTCGGCCTCCACACCTTTGCTTTAGCCGAAACGGGCCGACGGCGAACGCCTGGCATCGCTTGGAAGTGATGGCATTGCCATGTTTCTGCTCGGGCTCGGTTCCAGACGGAAGTGGTCAAGTTTGTGGTCAAGACACTCTGACCTCCTACTGCCCTTGCTGACCCGCGAGACCGTTCGCAAGGCGAGGGAACTAGCGGCTTCACCCTCCCTGGCCTTCTCTGACCCGCTCGGTGGCACTTCCCAAGCTGAGGGTCGTGGGTTCGCGCCCCATCGCCCGCTTCGATTCGCGACGGGCGTCGAGTGGCCGTGCGAGAACGACAGCGAGGCGAGGAGACGCCGACTCAGGGCTCGAAACGGGCGTCGACCACACCGATGCCCTCGACGCGGAGCGACACCTCGTCGTTCGGTGCGACGAAGCAATGCCCGGTGCAGGTGCCCGTGCTGACGATCTCGCCTGCCGCCAGGCCACGGCCTCGCTCGCCCAGCCAGTTCACGAGCCAGGTGAGCGAGGTCAGGGGATGACCCATCGCGGCCCGTCCGAATCCTTCCTTGAGGAGATTGCCGTTCAGGAAGAGGGACATGCGGGCGTTCGGGAGGTCGAGCTCGGGCCAGTCGAGCACCTCGCTGCCGTAGACGAGTGCCGCGCCGCCTCCGTTGTCCATACACGAGCCGAAGTAGCCGCTTGCGCCGTACCAATCCTCGAAGACCATGTCGCCGATCTCGAGCGTCGGCAGCAGGCACTCGATCCGGCCCGCCACCTCCGCCTCGGTATAGGGCTCGTCACGGCAGGCGACGGCCTCTCCCAGGCGAAACGCGAGCTCGCACTCGACGTTGCGGTAGTTGATGAAGAGCGATGCCGGAAGCGTCGCCGGGCTGCGAAACACGGTGTCGAGGTAGATGCGGCCCGGGACCGGGCCCGGGAGGCCCTCCGCGCGGCGGATGTCCTCACTGGCCGCGCCGATCTTCCAGCCGGCCGGGGCCCGGCCGATTCTCTGATCGAGGAGTAGGCCGACCGACTCCACGGTGGGCCAGTGGCGCGTCCTGATCTCCTCGGGGAGCACGACCGGCCGTCTCTCCTCTCGACCGGTGGCGATCGTCTCGACCACCGCCTGGAGCTCGGCGGGCGAGAGGGGGGTGTCGCGATCGCACGGCACCGAGTGTCCCGGCGGTGTCGGCCCGTGAATCGTCCGGCCGCGATCGGTGATCGCCGACGGGTCGAAGGGCGTCGTCATCCGCGGGTCGGGTGGTCCGTGGTCGCGCGGCCGGGGAAGCGGGCCTCACGCTTCTCGACGAACGCGGCGATGCCCTCGTGCGCGTCGTCGGTGACGATCAGCCCTGCCGTGGCGTCCTGCTCCAGCGTCAACGCGGCCGGCAACGGTGATCCGAGTCCGTCGCGAACGACTCGCTTGATCACGGCCAGGGCCTGCGGGGCCATCGCGACGATCGCGCTCGCGAGCTCCGCGGTCGCGGTCAGCAGCTCGTCCTTCGGCACGACACGGTTGACGATTCCCCAGTCCTGGGCCTCGTGCGCTGTCAGGAAGCGGCCGGTCATGAGCACCTCGAGCGCCCGCGTCCTGCCGACGAGGCGCGGGAGGCGCTGCGTTCCGCCGCCGCCGGGCGCGAGGCCGAGCTTGGGCTCTGGCAGGCCGAACCGCGCGTTCTCGGCGGCGACAACGAGGTCGCATGCGAGCACCAGCTCGAATCCACCGCCGAGTGCGAACCCCTGGACCGCGGCGATCACCGGTTTCGTGAGCTCGCCAATCATGTCTGTCGGTGCGCGGCCGACGTCCATGAACGCCCGGTAGTCCTTGACGCTGATGTCGACGTAGTCCTCGATGTCGGCACCGGCCGCGAAGGCCCGTCCGGCGCCATGGATGATTCCGACGGCGCTCGAGGTGCTCGCCTCGAGCGAGGCCAGCGCAGTCGCGAGCCCGGCGAAGACATCGCGGTTGAGCGCATTGAGCTTGTCGGGTCGGTTCAGGGTGATCCAGGCGATCCCGTCACGCTCGGCGTAGAGTACGACGTCATCGGATGGCTTCTCCACGTTCGCTCGACACCTCCCGCACGCACCCCGCGTGCCCGGTTCAGGGCGCCCTTTGATCGTCTCGCTTGACTTGGGTGCCGCGAACATTCATCCTACCTTTCCGATAAGACCAATGATCGTTTTCTGATCGAAGGAGGCTGAGTACATGGTGAGCGGACGGTCAGCACTAGCGTGGAAGCGGCGTTCCGTTGCGTCGAGAGCAGTTACGGGTCTGGTCGTGGCGGTGCTTTCGCTCGGCGTCGTGTCCGGCGCGACGGCGGCCAAGCCGTCCCCGCCGATCCCGGCGACGAAGGCGCTCTGCCACGGCAAGACCTTCAAGATCGGCTACGACGTCTTCTCGGCGACCCAGCCGTTCGCGAATCTCGTGACCAAGGGGTTGAAGGACGCGGCGAAGCGGACCGGCTGCGTGACCGTGATCACGACGGTCGACAACCTGAACGGGCCGGTCGCGGTCGGCAACGTCAAGACGATGCTGAACGAAGGGGCGACCGGAATCATTGATTTCAACGTCCTGGCGGCGTTCCAGACGCCGATCGCCAAGCTGCTCAAAAGCGCGAACGTGCCCGGTGACGCGGTTGTCGGCGCCACCCTGCCCGGATATCCGTCGATCGGCGCCGACAACTACGGCGCGGCGGTGCTCGACGGGATCGCACTCGGGAAGGCCGGCAAGAAGAAGTTCGGCAAGGCCATCCCGTACGTCGTCGTGGCGGCCGAGCCCACCGCGGGCGCGATCGTCATGCAGCGCTATTACGGCGCGGTGGCCGGCGTCCAGAAGGTCTACGGGAAACTGCCGAAAGACCACATCGTCCAGGTGACGAGCGACGGCACCGAGGCCGGCACCTACAACGTCGCCGTCTCGGCCTTCTCCCGGATTCCCCCGAATAGCGTCGTCCTGACCACGGCAGTGAACGACGAGGTCACGCACGCCATGTACAAGGCGGCGCTGGCGAGGAAGATGAACTTCCTCGTCAACTCGTTCGGCGGTGACCCGTTCGGGCTGTCCCAGGTCTGCGCGGATCCCGCCCACTACATCGGGGCGCTCTTCCTCGAGCCGGAGAAGTGGGGAGAGTCGGCACTCGCTGTCGTGATGCGCATGGCGAACAAGATGTCCTACCCGAGGAACATCGGGATCGCCGGCGTCGAGGTGACGGCGACCAACCCGATCGCGGGCTGCAAGAAGAAGTAGCGAGGAGAAGCCTCGAAGCACGACAATGCGGCTACGGACCGCCCGGGTTGGACTTGCGAACTCGAGCGGCCGTAGCCGCGCCGTCGTGCGGCTGCCGGCGCGGAACGGCCGGATGGCTCAGGTTCCGGATGGCTCAGGTTGATGGAGGGACGAGAATGACGTCGACGAGACGGGGGAGGATCAGCGGTTGATGGCGTCGGACGAGACGAGTAGCACAGCAGTCGCTCCCGCTCCGGGAGCCCCGGGCATGCCAGACAAGATGGCCCGGCGCGAGGCGCAGCTCGCGCGGCGGCGGAGGACGATCGCGATCATCCAGGGGCAAGGTCTCCTGGTCGTCTTCGGGATCGTGTTCGTGACGATGTGGAGCGAGTCGCAGTACTTCCTGACGGTGCCCAACCTCTCCACCGCCGCGGGGGTGGTGAGCGTGCTCGGGGTCATGGCCGTCGCCGAGACGTTGGTGATCATCGCGGGCGAGATCGACGTCTCGATCGGCAGCGTGATGGCGCTCACGTCGGTCCTGATCGGCCTCCTCGTGGGCGACGGGCTGAACCCGTGGATCGCCTCGCTGATCGCAATGCTCGCGGCGGGTGCCGTCGGATTCGTGAACGGCGCACTCGTGGTCTGGTTCCGGATCAACTCGCTCGTCGTCACGCTCGGCATGTATTCGATCGCGCTCGGGATCGCCTACGTCCTCTCGAACAGCTCGACGGTGATCGTCGACGGCAGCGGGTTCAGCCAGATCGGGTCCGGCCTGGTCGGCTCGGTCCCCGTCCAGGTGTTCATCTTCCTCGCCGTCTGGGCCGCCGGGTACGCCGTCCTCAAGTTGACGGCCCTCGGCAGGCACATCTACGCCGTCGGGAACAACTACGAAGCCGCGGTGCGCGCCGGTGTCCGTGCGGACGCCCTCCGGATCGGGCTCTTCATCACGATCGCCCTGAGCGCGTCTCTCGCCGGGATCATCGTCACGTCGGAGCTCTCGTCATCGGCGCCGCAGGTCGGCGACCCGTACCTCCTGGCCGTGATCACGGCGGCCATCCTCGGCGGCGCCAGCCTCTCCGGCGGCCGGGGGACGCTCGTCGGCACGCTGATCGCGGTCGCCATCCTCGGCGTGCTGCAGAACGGCTTCGCTCTGTTGTCACTGTCCGTGTACACGCAGTACATGGTCGTCGGGTTCCTCCTGATCCTGGCCGTCCTGACGGATCAGGTCGCGCGGAAGGCCGAGCGATGACGACGGCGCCCGACTCGAACGGCGTCGTGCTCGAGGCGCGCGACATCTCCCATTACTACGGGAGCCTCGCCGCGCTCCAGGACGTCAGCATCCAGCTGCGGCGCTCCGAGGTGGTCGGCCTGGTGGGCGACAACGGCGCCGGTAAGTCGACGCTGCTGAAGATCCTCTGCGGGGCGCAACGACCGTCGCAGGGAACGATCCTGGTGGACGGGGAGGTCGTCGACTTCCACTCGCCGCGCGAATCGCGCGAGAAGGGAATCGAGGTCGTCTACCAGGACCTCGCCCTCGCGACCGAGCTCTCCGTGGCGGAAAACATCTTCCTCGGCCGCGAGCACCGGCACCCCGGTGCTCTCGGGCGGATGCGCGTGCTGCACAGGCGGAGGATGGCAGCCGAGGCGCAGGCGACGCTCGGCTCGCTCGGGATCGGGATCAACGATGTGACGGCCCGCTGCGGTCTGCTCTCGGGCGGTGAGCGCCAGGCCGTCGCCGTGGCGCGCGCCGTCATGTGGGGCTCGAAGGTTCTCCTGCTCGACGAGCCCACCGCCGCGCTCGCGGTTGTCGAGCAGCGCAAGATCGAGGCGCTCGTCAACGAGGTCAGCAAGCAGGAGGTCGGCGTCCTGATCGTCAGCCACAACCTCCGCCAGGTGCACGAGCTCTGCGACCGCGTCCTCGTGCTCCTGCACGGCCGGATCGTCGGCGACCTCCGGCGCGAGGAGAGCACCCCCGAGGAGCTCGTGCGCTGGATCACAGGTGTCGCGGTCGAGGGCGATCCCGGAGAGGTCGGCGCCGGCTGAGCGCGCGCGGAGCCCAGGCGCCATGATCCGGATCGCGGAGCTGCTCGACCCGAACACCTCGCGTGACCTGTGGCCGCTGCTCAAGCAGGTCGGCGTCGACGAGGTCGTCAGCCTGCTCGACGGCGGCGAGCAGACGATCAGGTGGCTTCGCGAGGCCTCCCATCTCGATGACCGCCAGGCCCACGGACCGGTCGGAGCGGCGGACGATCACGGCTGGAGCAGGGCTGCGCTCGAACGACTGAAGGCGACCTACGAGGAGGAGGGGTTCTCGCTCGTCGCACTCGAGGACACGCCGCCGATGGACGACATCCGGCTCGGTCGCCCGGGGCGGGAGGAGCAGATCGACCTCTTCTGCGAGCAGCTGCGGGCAATGGGAGCGGTCGGCATTCCCGTCCTCTGTTACAACTGGGTCGCCGTCTACAGCTGGGCGCGCACGTCGCTTGCGCTGCCGGCACGGGGTGGCGCCCTGGTCACGGGTTACGACCAGGCCGAGATGCTGAAGGCGCCCAGCAGGCCGGAGGCAGACCTCGCAACCGAGGAGCGGCTGTGGGAGAACTTCGAGTACTTCCTCCGCCGCGTGATCCCGGTCGCGGAGGAAGCCGGAGTGCGACTCGCACTCCATCCGGACGACCCCCCGATCTCCCCCGTCCGTGGGCTGGGCCGGATCATGCGGAGCGTCGAGGCCTTCGAGCGGGTGGTCGAGATCGTGCCGAGCGAGTGCAACGGGATCACGCTCTGCCAGGGGAACTTTGCCCTGATGACCGACGACCTCCCGGGTCTGATCCGCAACTTCGGGAGCCGGGGCAAGATCCACTTCGTCCACTTTCGCGACGTGCGTGGCACGCCCGAAGCGTTCGTCGAGACCTTCCACGACAACGGTCCGACCGACATGCTCGCCTGCCTCGAGGCGTATGCCGACATCGGCTACGAGGGCGTGCTCCGGCCGGACCACGTCCCGACCCTTCACGGCGAGTCGAACGAACGACCCGGCTACGCGTTCCTGGGGCGACTCTACGCCGTCGGGTACATCAGGGGGTTGCGGGAGGCTGTGTACGCTCCGCGCCGGCCGTAGCCACAGGCGAGGGCGCCATACGGCCGTCGGGCGGAGACGAGTCGGTGAGGCTGCGTCCCAGATGGATGGCCTCGATCGCGCTGTTGAGGTGGCGTCGCATCGCCTCTGCGGCGGAGACCGGGTCGTGCGCTCGGATCGCCTGCAAGACCTGTTCGTGCTCGACGAAGGCCCTCGGGACGGCCCACTCCACGACCTCGGTCAGGCGTCGCGCGTTCGCGATCAGCCCGCTCACCGCGTCGAGCATCGTCGCGTAGACGCTGTTGTGGCTTGCGCGCGCGACCGCCGCGTGAAACTCGTTGTCCGCGTGGCTGACCAACGCGCCCTGAGCATGAGCGAACTCGAAGGCCCGCCGGCATCGCTCGATCTCCTGAATCTCCTTGTCGGTCGCCTTCTGTGCGGCGCAGGAAGCCGTCTCGACCTCGAGCAGGCGGCGAAACGAGTAGAGGTCGTCGACCGCCTCCTCCTTGAGGAGGACGGAGAGGATCTCGGGGTCGACCGCGTTCTCGCTCTCGATCCCGATCACGGTCGCTCCTCGCCCCGGACGGACCTCGACGAGCCCGAGCGTGACGAGTGCCTGAACCGCTTCGCGCACCGAGTTCCGGCCGACGCCGTATTCCTCCATCAGCATCTTCTCCGTGGGCAGCCGGGCTCCCGGAGTGAACTCACCGGCGCGGATGCGCTCGAGGACCGCCGCACTCACGGCCTGGCTCAACGTCTGCCTTCCGAGGAGCACGTGCTAACAATAGCTCACCCGTCCGCTTCATCCCATCATCTGGACGAAGAATCCGTCCGCCGGTGTCGGCCTTGCCCTCAGACCTCGCGCCAAGGCTCGCCGCTCGCCCAGCCGAGGCTCACACCCGCCGCACGCCTGTAGGTCTCGAGCCGGCGGTCGGCACTCGCACCGTCGGCCTGCGGCGGTACTACCTCGCGGAGCTCACCGCGGAGCGCCCGTGCAGCCGTGAGGTCCCCACCGTTTGCAGCCGCCGCTCCGAGCATCGCCGCGCCGAGCGCGGAAGCGTCCGGCTCGTCCAGCAGCCGGAGCCGTCGCCCGGTCGCCGCCAGCCGCGCCTCGAGCCAGGGCGACTCCGACGCTCCGCGCCCGGCGACGGCTATCTCGCCGGCCGTCCATCCGAGGTGCTGTTCCGCGGCGCTCAGGACGTGCTGCTCGCTGAGGCAGACGCCCATCACGACGGCGCGCGCGAGCTCTGCCGCCCCGACGCCGGCCGAGATGCCGAGCAGCGCCCCGCGCACATCCGTGCGCCAGATCGGCGCACGCTCTCCGGCGAGGTAGGGGACGAAGACGGGGGGTTGGTCATCCGGCGCGGCCGTGGCCGCGAGCTCCAGCACCTCGGGCACCTCGGCGCGCAGAAGACGGGCGAGCCATTCGACCGATGCGCCGGCGGACTCGGTCGGCCCATACACGACCCCGAACGGTGCGCACGTTGCCGGGATCTCGAGCAGGCGGGGCGAGCGGGACGGCTCGTCACGGGTCGAGATGCCGACGATGCTCGATGTCCCCGAGAGTGTGAAGGCGGTCGGCTGGTCGAACGCGCCGACGGCGAGCATCGCCGCGAGGGCGTCGCTCCAACCGACTGCCACGGGCGTTCCCTCGGGAAGGCCGAACCGCCCCGCGGCGCCTTTCGTGACGGCGCCTCGTACCTCCCACGCCTGGGCGAGCGGAGGAGCGACACCGGTCTTCCAGCCGACCCTCGCGAGCACCTCCTCGACGGCTCGATGGGTTCGAACGTTGCACAGCCCCTTGCTCGACCACGGATCGGACAGCGCCGAGCCGGTCAGGTTCAGCCCGACGAAGTCCTTCGGCTGGAGCACCCAGCGTGTCCTCGCGACGCTGCGCGGCTCGTTCTCCGCCAGCCACAGCAGCTTCGCGGGAGCGTACGCGGCAGCCCACGGCAGGCTCGTCCCGAACAGAGGCTCGGCCGGCCCGAGCTCGTCCTCGAGCAGGCGCGCTTCGGATTCGGCGCGATGGTCCTGCCACGTGAGCGCGGGGCGGACGGCCTCACCGTCGGCTCCGACGAGGACGAGGGTCGGAGTCTGGCCGGCGAGACCGATGCCGCTCAGCTCGACCTCGGCCGTGCCGCACGCCGCGATCGTCCGTCTCGCCGCATCGAGGTATGCGCTCGGATCCTGCTCCACCTCGCCGTGCAACCCGACCTGGGACGGGTAGGAGCTGCTCGCACGTGCCCTGACCGCGCCCGTCGGGCCGACCAGGAGCGCCTTGACCGACGAGGTGCCGAAGTCGAGCCCGAGCCAGTGACCGGGAGGCATGAGCCGATCGTATCCACTCGACCGACCGCATCCTCTTAATCCGGATGGTAGGATGGCTTTTCGTGGTCGTCGAGGATCCCTTCGAGATCGCGCCGGGGACGTTCTGCATCCCGACCGAGTACCCCGAGGTCGCGGATGCGCCTCTCTGGATCTACCTCCTCCGCGACCCGTCCGGCGTCTGTGCGCTGATCGATTGCGGCGTTCCCTCGACCTACGAGCGGGTCCTCGCCCGCGCGCTCCCGATGCACGAGATCGACCCGAGCTCGATCGCGTGGGTGGTTCTCACGCACGGGCATCCCGATCACATGGGCGGGCATCCGGGGCTGCGCCGGAACCAGCGAGCTGACCTGCTCCTACGTCGCCGAGACGCTTCCCGGTCTCGACGCCGGCTATCTAAGGCCGCGTTACGACCGCGCGCTGCACGTGCAGAACGAGGGCGATCGGAACGACCTGCTCTACCGGAGGTCGTTGACCCCTTGACGGACCTCACCCGTTCGCCGGCTCGCGAACGGGTCGCCGTCGCTGCGGCGCGGCCGCGGGGCGCCCGCCGACCGAGTCGAGTCATCCGGTGAGCGGAGGTCCAGGCGTCGACCCGCCGTCGGGTCGTCGCGGCCCGTGGGCTGCGATCGAGCTCAGCAACAAGGAGATCGGAGTGACGCTGCTGCCCGAGAAGGGCTGCGACATCGTCGAGCTGATCGACCGGCGCACCGGCGTCGACGTCCTTTTCAAGACCCCCTGGGGTTACGCGCGCCGGCCGGTGCACGCGCCGAGCTCGTTCGAGGCGTGGATCGAGTCATACCCGGGGGGCTGGCAGGTGCTGCTCCCGAACGGCGGTGACGCCGCCGTTGAGCACGGCGTCGAGTGGGGCTTTCACGGCGAGGCCGGCCTCGTCGAGTGGCGGATCGAGGAGGTAGGCCCCACGGCGGCTTCATTCTCGACGTCGCTGATCACGGCCCCGCTCGAGGTGTCGCGCGCCGTACACCTCGAACATAATGCGTTCATCGTCGAGGAGCGGGTGACGAACCTCGGAAGCGACGCGATCGAGGTGATGTGGGGCCATCACCCGGCGTTCGGGTCGCCGTTCCTCGAACCGGGCTGCAGGATCGAGACGAGTGCCGCGACCTTCACCGCCGACGACCGCGCGCCGGGTGCCGGGCTCGAGCCCGGTCGCTCCAGCGCTTGGCCTCGGGCGGAGCTCGCCGGCGGGGGAAGCATCGACCTCGACGTGATACCCGCGGTTCGGGAGACACGCGCGGTTCTCGGCTATCTCAGCGATTTCGAGGCAGGCTCGTACCGCGTGGTCAACCCGCGGCTCGGGCTCGCGGTGGAGATCCGCTGGCCGTTTGAGCTCTTTCCGACCGCATGGTTCTGGCAGGAGCTCAACGCCAGCCCGGACTATCCCTGGTACCGGCGCGCCTACACGACGGCGCTCGAGCCGAACACGACCGCCCCGGCTCAGGGAATCGCGAACGCGCGCGCGAAGGGCGGCGTCCCTCTGCTCCTGACGCCGGGGTCATCGGCGACCGCCGTGCTCGAGGCGATCTTGAGCGAATGCTGAGCGGCCGCCGCGCCACTTGACGAGCCCGAGTGCTGTGGCTAGCCTCGTCACGCTTCATGGGGTTTGTAGGATGATTTCGTCGGAGTGATGATGGCGACTCGTAGAAACGACGACCGTGCGGAGGCGAGAGATGTCCGGGGTGTTCGACGGTAAGGTCGTGCTTGTTACCGGAGCGGCGATGGGCATCGGCGCCGCCGTGGCGCGAGCCTTCGCTGAGGAGGGTGCTGCAGTCGGCCTGCTGGATCTCGACGAGGAGCACCTGTCGGCGACCGTGACGGCGATCAACGAGCGAGGGCACCGCGCGATCGCCTGCCTCGGCGACATCCGTCGGGTCGAGAGCGCCGAACGAGCCGTACGGTCGCTCGTGTCCGAGTTCGGAGGCCTCGACGTGCTGGTCAACAACGCCGGCGTCGTCCGCTACGGGGAGCTCGCGCGGTTTTCGGAGGAGGACTGGGACTTCGTCTTCGACATCAACCTCAAGGCGATGTATCGGACGGCGCACTTCGCGATCCCCGAGCTCCGCGCCCGCGGGAAGGGCGCAATCGTCAACGTCGCATCGGTCCAGGCGTACTGGAGCCACCAGGGGGCCGTCGCCTACTCGGCGTCGAAGGGGGGCGTCGTCGCTTTCACCCGCGCGCTCGCGCTCGATCACGCACACGAGGGGATCCGCGTCAACGCGGTCGCGCCGGGGTCGGTGCGGACCCCGATGCTGCTCGACGCGGCGAAGCGCAGCAATCCCGAGGATCCCGACGCGGCGCTCGCCGTCTTCGCCCAGTCCCATCCGATCGGGCGGCTGATCGAGCCGGAGGATGTCGCAGAGGTCGTTCTCTTCCTCGCCGGCGATAAGGCGCGTGCCGTCACCGGCGTGACCATCCCCGTCGACGGCGGGCTGCTGGCCGGCAACGTGAGCTGGGACATCGACGCCGGCGACGAGCAGTCGTGAGCGGGCCCCTGAGCCACATCCGGGTGCTCGACTTCACCGCGCTCGTGCAGGGCCCGATGGCGACCCAGCTTCTCGGCGATCTCGGCGCCGACGTGATCAAGTTCGAGCGCGCGGGAGGGGAGTGGATGCGCTCGTGGGGGATCCTCAACGGGCAGAGCCACGGCGAGATGGACTCGTTCCTCGCGTTCAACCGCAACAAGCGGAGCGTCGCCGTCGATCTGAGGAGCCCCGAGGTTCGCGACCGGATCCTCGAGCTTGCGCTCGACGCTGACGTCGTCGTGGAGAACTTCCGGCCCGGCGTGATGGCCCGGCTCGGCCTCGCCTACGAGGACTTCCGAGCCGTCAATCCGCGGATCATCTACGCCTCGTCCTCGGGCTACGGACAGACGGGTCCGTACGTGAAACGGCCCGGGCAGGATCTGCTGATCCAGGCGTTGAGCGGGCTCATGTACCTCACCGGGCGCGAGGGCGAGCCGCCGACCGCGTGCGGTGTCGGCATCACCGACCAGTACACCGCCCTCCACATCGCGATCGCGATCATTGCGGCGCTGGTGCATCGCGCCGAGACCGGCGTCGGCCAGAAGATCGAGGTCGACCTCTTCTCGTGCACCGTCGCGATGCAGCAGCAGGAGCTCACCTTCTATCTCAACCACGGGTTCCTGCCCGAGCGGCCGAAGGAGAACCTCGGCTCGATCTGGGCGACCGCGCCGTTTGGCATCTACCCGACCTCGAACGGCTACATCGCGATCGCGATGACCCCGTGCCCCGTCCTCGCGGAGGCGCTCGAGCTCCCGTGGCTCGCCGAGTTCGACACGCTCGACAAGATGGTCGCTTCGCGGCCCGAAATCTACGCGGGTCTGTCTGCACACTTCCTGACGGACACCAGCGAACAATGGATCGGCGTCCTGCTCGACCACGACGTCTGGTGTGCGCCCGTCCAGTCGTACGAGCAGCTCGTCGATGACCCGCAGGTTGCCCACAACGGCCTGTTCTGGGACGTCCCGGTGGGCGACGGCGAGGCGACCTTCCGGACGCCGGGATCGCCGATCACCTTCTCCGAGACGCCCGCCTCGATTCGCTACGGCGTTCCACGCGCAGGTCAGCACACGGCCGAGTTCTTCGACGGCCCGCCGCCCGCCGCAGCTTGAGCGCGTTGTTCCTGCCCGAGGCGATGGCCGCGATCGGGAGGCGTCTGCGAGAGGCGGGCGTGGTTCCCGTGGTCGAGCTGCCGGAAGCAGATCTCGCGCTGCCGCTCGCGCAGGCGCTCGTCGCCGGAGGCCTCCCGTGCGTCGAGATCACGCTGCGGACGCCCGGCGCGGAGGAGGGTCTCGAGGCGATCCGGAAGGCGTACCCCGAGATCCTCCTCGGCGCCGGGACCGTCCTCGACGAGGACCAGCTCGAGGCTGCGATCCAAGCGGGAGCGGATTTCGTCGTCTCACCCGGCACGAATCCCGAGCTGGTCGAGGCCGCTCGCCTGAACAGGATTCCGATGCTCCCCGGCGTGTGCACGCCGAGTGAAATCGAGCTCGCACGGCGCCTCGGGCTCCGACTGGTGAAGTTCTTTCCCGCCGAGCCGAGCGGCGGGGTGAGCTACCTGCGGGCCCTCTGCGGCCCCTACCGCGACGTCTCGTTCGTTCCGACCGGGGGTATCACGCCCGCGCTCCTGCCGGAGTACCTTGCGGTTTCTCAGATCGTCGCGTGCGGTGGGAGCTGGCTGGTCAAGCCGGAGATGGTCCAGGCCCGTGAGTTCGACGAGGTGCGACGCCTCGCCGAGGAGGCCGTGGCGATCGTCGGGCTGGCGCGATGACTGCGTTCGCGATCCGGCCCAAGTCGGAGTGCCGCTGGGACCTCGTCTCTCTCGGTGAGGTGATGCTCAGGCTTGATCCCGGAGAGCGGCGTATCGCAACCGCGCGGCGGTTCGATGTCTGGGAGGGAGGCGGCGAGTACAACGTCGCGCGGGCGTTGCGCCGCTGCTTCGGGCTCGACACCGCCGTCGTCACCGCGCTCGCCGACAACCCCGTCGGGCGGCTGATCGAGGACCTCATGTACCAGGGAGGTGTCGACCAGTCACACGTCGTCTGGGTGCCCTACGACGGTGTGGGGCGCACCGTCAGGAACGGGCTCAACTTCACGGAGCGCGGCTTCGGTGTGCGCGGTGCGGTCGGAAGCTCCGACCGGGGTCACACCGCTGCCTCCCAGCTCCGGCCCGGGCAGATCGACTGGGAGACGATCCTTGGTCGCGAGGGCGCCCGGTGGCTGCACTGCGGAGGGATCTTCGCGGCCCTTTCGGAGACGACCGCGGCGGTCGCCAGGGAGGCATTCGAGGTCGCCCGCCGCCACGGCACGGTGATCTCGTACGACCTCAACTACCGGGAGTCGCTCTGGAAGGGGAACGGCGGCAAGGCTCGTGCGGCGGAGGTGAATCGTGAGCTGGTTTCGCTGGTCGATGTCGTGGTTGGCAACGAGGAGGACTTCCAGGTCGCGCTCGGTTTCGACGTCGACGGAGTCGACGAGGCGCTGACGAGCCTCGATCCCGGAAGCTACGGCGTCATGCTCGAGCGGGTCGCGCAGGCCTACCCGAATCTCGCGCTGCTCGCGGTGACGCTTCGCGTCGTCCGCTCCGCGAGCCGCAACGGGTGGGGAGGGATCTGCCGCTACGACGGCGCCGTCTACGAGGCGACCTACCGCGAGGATCTCGAGATCCTCGACCGGGTCGGTGGCGGGGACGCCTTCGCGTCGGGGCTGTTCTACGGTTTTCTCACGGGGGTCGGGCCGCTGCGGGCGGTCGAGCTCGCGGCGGCGCACGGAGCTTTGGCGATGTCGACTCCGGGCGACACTTCGATGGCGACGCTCGCCGATGTCGAGCGGCTCGCCTCCGGTGGAGGCTCGCGGGTGACGCGCTAGGGACGGTTGCGTCAGCACGCCGTGGTAGCCTATTGATCGGGATGATCGGATGAATGCCTCGACGCGGCCCGTCGGGCTAGCTCCGCCAGGCCGACGGGCTCCGATTGCACCGACGCATGACCGCCGCGAGTGTGTCCTCGAGCCGATTTCGATTGCTCGGTGCCCGATTACCCGGACCGTCGGTCGATGAGCATCGAGCTGCGCGGCATCACCTGGCAGCATGAACGCGGCGTCGACCCGCTGGTCGCCACGGGCGCGCGCTTCACAACCGAGACGGGCATCCCTGTCTCCTGGGACGTTCGCTCGCTGCAGGGGTTCGCCGACGCGTCGATCCCCGACCTCGCACGGCGCTACGACTTACTGGTCTACGACCACCCGCACATCGGCGAGATCGTCCCGACAGGCGCGCTGCTCGCCCTGGACGGGATCGTCGACGACGAGTTCATCGCCGATCAGGCGGCGAACTCGGTCGGCCCGAGCCACGCGAGCTACGAGTGGGACGGCCACCTCTGGGGCCTCGCGATCGACGCGGCCGGCCACGTGGCTGCGTACCGGCCGGACTTGCTCGAACGGATGGGCGCCCGGATTCCCGAGACCTGGGACGAGCTGTGGGACATCGCTCGCCTCGCGCGCTCGCAGGGCATGTATGTCAGCCTGCCGCTGCAGGCCGTCGACACCCTTGCGACCTGGCTCACGCTGGCGGCGAACGCCGGCGTCGACCCGTACACCGACGGGCTGCACGTGCTTCCACGCGAGGTCGGGCTTGAGCAGTTCGCCACGCTCCAGCGGCTTGTCGACATGTCGCACCCCGACGCGTGGGGCTGGAACCCGATCCGCCTGCTCGAGCACATGGCGAGCGCCGACGACGTCGTCGCCTGCCCGATCCTGTTCGGGTACTCGAACTACAGCCGCCCCGGGTTCCGGCGCTCGCTCGTCCAGTTCAGCCCCATCCCGTCGGCCGGCCTCGGGCCGCGCGGCGGCGTGATCGGCGGGGCGGGACTCGGCATCTCGACGCACTCGAAGGCGCGCGACGCAGCGGTGCGGTATGCGACCTACGTGGCCTCGCCCGAGATCCAGCGCACCCTCTACGTCGAGTCGGCGGGCCAGCCTGGGCACCGCTCGGCCTGGCTGGACGAAGCAGCGAACGACCTCGCGACCGGCTACTTCCGTGACACGCTCCCGGGCCTCGATGCCGGCTACCTCCGCCCCCGCTACGACGGGGCGCTGCTGTTGCAGAACACGGGCGGCGACCTCACCTGCGAGCACGTGCGCACGGGCGGCGACCCGACCCCGCTGCTCGATACGCTCGACGACCTCTACCGCCGCTCGGTCGGTCACACGAGTGTCTGACCTCGCCTGACGTGGGCCGGGGCCGTCGGCACGGCGTCTTCCCGGGAAGCCGGCCGTTTGCGGTTAGCGCCGAGATCGCCTGTCCGAAGTCATCGCCAGGATTATGTTGCCGGCGTGGAAGTGGAAGGACGAGCGCAGCTCCCCTCTCTCGGGTGGCTGCGATCTCTCTGCATCCTGGATCGCGTGCTCAACTCTCGACAAGGAGACGGATTTGAAACCGGGACTCGGTCTGTACAAGCAAATGCTCACTCCGGAGAACTTCCGGTTCGCACGTCAGGTGGGTGCCGAGGCGATCGTCGCCCACCTGGTCGACTACATGCCCGGCGGCCCACGGATCCCCGACGCCAAGACGGTGCCGCAGGGCTGGGGCGTCGCGTCGCGCTTGGGCATCTGGACGGTCGAAGAGCTCGTCGACCTGCGCCGTGCGATCGAGGCCCAGGGGCTCGAGCTCGGAGCGATCGAGAACTTCGACGTGGGCCACTGGCACGACGTGCTGCTCGATGGGCCGCGCCGGGACGAGCAGCTTGCAGGGTTGCAGGAGCTGATCCGGAACGTCGGCGAGGCCGGCATTCCGGTGCTCGGCTACAATTTCTCGCTCGCTGCGGTTTGGGGTCACACGACCGGCACATTCGCGCGCGGCGATGCTGAGACCGTGCGCTTCGACCGCGCGCAGACTCCACCCGAGACCGAGATCCCCCGGGGCATGGTCTGGAACATGATCTACGACATCGACGCCCCTGCCGGCGAGACGCTCGGCGAGGTCAGCGAGGACGAGATGTGGGACCGCATCGCCGAGTTCCTCCGTGCTGTGGTCCCGGTTGCCGAAGAGGCCGGGGTCAAGCTCGCCATCCATCCAGACGATCCGCCGCTGCCCAGGCTCCGGGGAACCGCACGTATCTCGACCGATCCCGACCGGCTTCAGCGAATCCTCGACATCGCCCCGAGCCCGTCGAACACGCTCGAGTTCTGCCAGGGCACGATCGCCGAGATGCCGGGCGTCGACGTCTACGAGACGATCGAGCGATTTGCCGGTGCCGGCAAGATCGGGTACGTGCACTTCCGCAACGTCCGCGGGCACGTGCCCGACTACACCGAGGTGTTCATCGACGAAGGCGACGTCGACATGCTGAAGGCGCTCCGCACGTACGTGAATTGCGGCTACAGCGGTGTGATCGTTCCGGACCACACCCCGCAGACGAGTTGCGCAGCACCGTGGCACGCGGGCATGGCATACGCGCTCGGCTACATCCGCGCAGGTCTACGCATGATCGAGTTGGGCGCCTAGCCCACGAGCGAGGCGAGCTCGTCGGCCCAGGACTGCTCGGCGGCGATCACCTCGGCGAGCAGGCCCGCTCGCTCCGATGCGGGCAGGAATTCGAGCCGGCACACGCCGAGCGGATCGACCTCGGTGCGAAGCAGCTCAAGCTCCTCGCGGGTCGGCGCCGGGACGGTGTCGCAGCGGTCGGACACGACGACCTCGAACCCGGTCTCGCGCCGCACCGTCTCGAGGTTGACCCCGTGGTGCAGACCCACGAGCTCGAGCTGACGACTCGTATGGTCGAGCTCGAAGATTCCGAGGTTCGTCACGAGCTTCACTGAGCCCGGCAGCAGCCCTGCATCGACGCGCTCCGCATCCGAGACGAGGGCCCGGCTCGCGCTGGCGACGTCGACGGCGTCGACGAGCGCAAGCGGTGAATGCCGTGGGATGTACAGCAGGAAGTTGCGGTGCATGTTCGCGACATCGGCCATGCCGCCCTGGCCCGGCAGGCGGATCGCTCGCCCCGAGGGGCTCGTCACCTGGATGTTGTTGACGCGCCCGCTGCGGTCGATCTGCGCGGCGGCAATCGTCTCGTGCGTGATCCGGCCGGGTTGGTAGAAGACGTGGTACGTGCCGTCCCCCGAGGCGTGGTAGAGCGCCGACCCGAAGTCGAGCGCCTCGCCGACCCCGAGCAGCATGGGACGCCAGGCGACATCGACGTATCCGCCACCGGTCGTGATCAGCGTCAGGCCGGGCGCATGGGCACGCTTTGCGAGGAGGTACGAGGTGACTGCGAGCGGCGACACCGCGCCGGCGGAGCACACGCTCTCGTCACCGTACTCGCGGGCGAGCGCCCAGGCCATTGTCTCGGCGACCGTCGCGCCTGTCGACTCGTCGGCGGCGTGGCGCGCCGGGCGGGGGAGCGCCCCGGCCGCGTGCACGCCGGCCTGGGCGTGACGTCGCAGCACCCGGCGGCGCTGCTGGCTCGCGACCGGGACCGCGAGCTCAGGCCTGGCGAAGGCACGTTCCAAAGCCGTGTAGTCGCTCGTGTAGTAGGGCAGGCACGACGTCGGATACGCGGCGAACGGCGCCTCGACGATCGCGCTCACCAGCTGTCGTGGGATCATTGCCGCGCCGCGCGTCTGCTGCAGCGTGCGCCGCGGCACGATCTCCTCGACCGTCGCGATCACGATTGCGGCCGAGGTCACCATCAGCGGGTCCATCGCCAGTGATCCTGCAAACTCGAGGTTCCCGTCCTCGTCAGCGCGCTGGGCATGCACGAGCAGCGCATCGAGCGGCAGCGCTGCGGCGTTCACGACCTCGCGTCCGCCCAGCGGATCCCGGGTCACACGCGCGAAGGCTGTCCGTTCGAGGATGTCGGAGCCGAGCGGTACCTGTAGCGGCATCGACGGAAGGCGCTGGGAGGCCGCCTCGAAGCCCTGCACCATGGCAAGTGCGTTCATCTCGTCGACCTCGATCCGGTCCTGCTCGATTGCGGCGCGAAAACGCGGGGCGAGCCCGAAGAGATCAAGGCTCGAGAAGCAGAAGACCGCCTTGCGGACAGCCTCGGCCTGCAGCAGCAATTCGAGCGGCAGGCCGCCCCCCCAGCAGACGTACGTCAGATCGCAAGCGCCCGCGGCGATCACAGACTGTACGAGGGCAAGCGGAATCCGGGTGAACAGCGAGCCGCCCACACCGAGCACCGCTCCCGACGGCACCAGCTTCCCGGCTTTCTCGAGGCTGACGAAGTCTGGGCCCGCGGAACTCCGCGCGGTTCGCTCGCGATCCGTGGTCAATGGGTAGCTTCCCGTCCGCGCCGACCGTATGCACCGCCCGCCAGAGCCACAGCTTCGGTTCCGCGATCCAATCCCTCCACCTGTTTGCCGAGTCGGAGCTCCAGAATAGTGTGAGAATACTGTTCGATGACCAGACAGTTGAGATCGCTGTGCATCTCTCTCGCGCCAATGATCGGATGACCGAGCCTCTGCGGTTCGGCGATCCAAGCGAGATCGCGGACGGGATCTTCTGCATCCCGACCGACTACCCGGTCGTCGCCGACGCGCCGTTGTGGACGCACCTCGTCCGCGGCGAGAACGCTCGCGCGACGCTGATCGACTGCGGCGTCCCCTCGACCTATAGCGTCGTCTTCGTCGATGCGTTCCCGCGCATCGGCGTCGACCCGCGCGAGATCGACTGGCTGCTGCTGACACACGGGCACCCCGACCACATGGGCGGCCATCCCGGACTGTCGCCGCACGCCACCTTCTCGGTGGCCGCACCGCTCGAGGACACGATCTGGGTCGAGTCGGTCGAGCGGCAGTGGCACGATTTCTGGGATGCGTTTCCGGGCACGATGCCGGTCGACGGCATCCGCGACGAGATCATCACGATGTGCGGCGGCGACCTGCACGTCGACAGGATCCTGCGCGACGGCGACGTGTTCGAGTTCGCCGGGCGCAGCCTCGAGGTGGTGCTGACGCGCGGCCATACGCGGGGGCACTGCGCGTACTTCGAGGAGCGCACGGGCGTCCTCTTCTGCGGCGACGCGGTGCAAGGACGCGGAACCCGGTCGTCCGGCGGGACGAGCGTCTTCGCTCCGCTGTACGGGGACGTCGACGACTGCCTTCGCGGGCTCGAGCGCTTGCGGGCGCTGCCGTTCACACTGCTCTGCGGTGCGCACTTCGCGCCGCTCGATCGCGAGGCCGGTCTCGCCATGCTCGACGCGAGTATCGCGTTCGTCGCGGAGACGAGCCTGCTCGTCGGCGAGCTGCTCGCTGCCGCGCGCGAACCGCTCTCGGTGCCCGACGTCGCAGCGGCCATCGGCCGCGTCGCGGGCACGAACCCGCCGGTCTCGATGCAGACGATCTACACCGCAACCGCGCATCTGGCGCACGCTGCCCGGGCCGGGCACGCCGAGCCTCGCTGGGTGACGCGAAACGGCGGGTGACGGCTCGCCGTCGGCGCCTGCGCTAGCTGAAGACGACCGAGACCCCGCCGAACGCGTCGTTCTCGACGGTGACGACGTCACCCCGCTCGACCCAGTGCGTCTGGACGAGACTGCCGAGCAGCACGATCGAGCCCGCGGGAAGGCCGCACGCTCGAGCCGGCCCGTTGACGAGCCAGACGAAGGCCGCCAGCGGATCGCCGAGGATGTCGGCGCCGACCCCGGCTCCGATCCGCTCTCCGTTGATGCTCATCGTGGCGGAAACAGCGCCGAGGTCGAGCCCGGCCGTCAGCTCGTGCTCTCCTCCGAGGACGCAGCCGGCCCCGAAGAAGTCGTCGGCCGTGAGCGTCGGCGCACCGAGCGCAGTCCAGTCGACGTAGCGGTCGTCGACGATCTCGATCGCGGCGAACATGCTGCAGATCGCGGCACGCGCCGTCTCCCGGTCGCACGGCTCCGCGCCCGCGACGAGGTCCCGTCCGAGCCGCACGGCCAGCTCGCATTCGACGCCGGGTCGGCAGAAGCCGGCGTGCCCGACGTCCGCGGCGCTCTCGTGCACCGTCGCCGCGCGGACGTGCCCGGCGGCCGGCTCGTGGATATCCAGGTAGCGCTGCATCGTCGGCGTTGTGCAGCCGATCTTCCAGCCGGCCTGCGCGTCGCCGCGCGCTGTCCCGAGCAGCTCATGCAGCGCGACCTGGATCGCATAGGCCTCGTCCGCGTCGCGCGGGACCGCGTCGGCCGCAAAGCCGGGAAAGGGGGTGCCTTCGAGCCGGTGGTGGGTCAGCAGGGCGGCCGCCCGCTCGGCACGGGTCTGCGCGGGATGAGTCGACGGCACGAAGGAGTGAGGATAGGCGATCTCGAGCGGCCGTGTTCCCGGGCCTACGAGGGCAGGGCGCCGCGCCCGGCGTACTCGGCGTCCGGGTCGAGCGACTCGATCTCGAGCAGCCGGTTCCACTTCGCGGTCCGCTCCGACCGCATGGTCGACCCGACCTTGATCTGGCCGGCGCGCCAGCCGACCGCGAGGTCGGAGAGCCACTCCTCCTCGGTGTCTCCCGAGCGCGCGGACACCACGGTGGCGTAGCCGGCACGCTGCGCGTCGCGGACGACGCTCTCGGCCTGGCTGACCGTTCCAACCTGGTTCGGCTTGACGAGCACGGCGTTCGCGACTCCCTCCTTGACCGCCCGGGCGAGCCGTGCCGGATCCGTGACGAGCAGGTCGTCGCCGAGAAGCTGCAGGCGGTCTGCGAGCTTGCGGGTCGCGAGCAGCCAGCCGCCCCAGTCATCCTCGGCGAGCGGATCCTCAACCGAAACGATCGGATACCTCCGGCGCCACCCGTCGATCAGATCAACGAGTTCCTCGGTGCTCAGTTGCGTGCCCAGGTTGCGAAGCTCGTACCTGCCCGACCCGAGTGAGAGCTGGGTGGCGGCGACGTCGATCGCGATCGCGACGTCGTCGCCCGGGCGAAGGCCGCTTCGCTCGATGCCCCGGACCAGCAGGTCGAGCGCCTGGTCGGTCGAGGAGATCGCGGGGCCGAGGCCCCCCTCGTCGGCGACCAGCCGCACCGCCAGTCCCTGCTCGGCTGCGGCGGCTGCGGTCGCCGCGCGGACTCGTGCCGCCCACTCGATCGCTTCCGAGAACGAGGTGGCGCCGACCGGGACGACGAGCAGATCCTGAACGTCCAGGCCGTCCGACGCGTGCGCGCCACCGGAGATGATGTTCACCATCGGCAGCGGCAGCAGCGGCCGCCCACCGCCGGCGATCTTCTCGTAGAGCGGCACGCCGAGCGCGCGACTCGCCGCGATGGCGGCCGCGAGCGAGACCGAGACGACGGCGTTCCCGCCCAGCCGGGTGAGCGCTTCCGTTCCGTCGGTCGACCGCAGAGCGGCGTCGACGCTCTCCTGGTCGGCGGCGTCGAGACCGATCAACGCCTCGGCGAGCGGCCCGGCGACGCTCGCAACAGCCCTGCGCGTCCCGTCCCCTCCGTGGCGGTCGCCGCCGTCGCGCAGTTCGACCGCCTCACCGCTTCCGGTGCTGGCCCCGGAGGGGGCGAGCGCCTTGCCGCTGGCGCCGCCGGAGAGATCGACGCGCGTCGCGACGGTGGGACGCCCCCGCGAGTCGAGCGCCTCCCAGGCGCGAACGCGAACGATGGCGGTCGTGCTCACGAGCTGTCTCCGATCGCCCGGGCGAGACCGTCGAGCGAGTCCGGCGCCGACGAGAGCAAGGCGAGCGCCACCTCGCGCGCCCGTCGCCGTGTCGTCTCGTCGAGGTACTCGGCGGGCGACTTGCCGTCGACGCGCGCGAGCATCAGGCACCCGACATGGCCGAGGACGTACTCCGTCGCAGGCGGCTCGCCGGACGAGGCTGCGACTCGGTAGGCGGCGTCGAAGGCGGCCGCGCAGGCAAGCAGATCGGCCCGGGCCCGGGGCAAGAAGAGCGCCTTGAGCGCGAGGTGCGTCAACAGGAACGCGACGTCGAAGGCGGGATCTCCGTAATGGGCGACCTCGAAGTCGATCACCCACAGACCCGGATCGCCGACGAGGACGTTCTTCGGCGAGAAGTCGCCGTGCACGAGACAGACACGCCGGCCGGCCATCGCGTCGACATACCCGATGATCGCCCCGGCCTGAGCTGGGTGGCGGCGAGCGACCTCGCGGTAGTAGGGATCGATGCGGAGCTGCTCGAACGAGTCCCACTCGTCGAGACCGCTGATTGCCCCTCCGGTGACCCGGTGCCACCCGGCGAGCAACTCTCCGAGCCGGGCGGCCACGGCCGTATCCGCATCGCCTGCGAGAAGCCTCTCTTTCCAGGTGACCCAGTGCGAGGGGGCCGCCTCGATGGTGAGGGCACAGCGATCGGAGTCGACGTCCAGAACGCGCGGGGACGCCTCCGGCGCGACTCCGAGAGCGAGCGAGAGGGCGCGCGCCTCGGCAAGCGCGCGCTCACGTTTGGCGAGCCACTCCCTGGCGACGCGGAGCCGCGGCAGGGCCTGCTTGAGCACGACGCGGCCCTCGGCAGTGGTCACCGCCAGCACGATGTTCGAGACCCCGCCGCCGAGCTCGACGACGTGCGCGGGTCCATCGCCGATCACTCCCCGGCCACGGAGGTAGTCGGCCGCCGTCGCAGTGGTCACCAGATCGAGATCGGCGCTGCTCACGTCATCGCGTGCGTCGGAAGGTGAACCCGATCCGGACGGCCGAGCGGCCGGCGCAGGCGAGCCGGAGCCCTCAGGCTGCACGCCGGGTCGAAGTACCGCCACCGCAGTCGAGGCGGCCCGCCGCCGATGGCGGCGGGCCAGACCCTCGACCGGAACGCAGCTGACTCTTCTTGCTTCCGCGAATCAGAACTTGATTCCCGTCACCGAGTTCAGGTTCGACTTGTCGATGACGAAGCTCCCGAGTGTGCTGCTCGTGGGAACGACGCTCAACGTCGGGTACTTCTGCCAGTTCAATCCGAGCACAACGCGCGAGTTCAGGTTGATCAGCGACTGTATCGCCACCCAGAACTGCTCGAAGCTGCTCGAGAGCACCCCTGCCTTGATCGCCCCCGACCTGATCAAGGGCCAGTACTGGGTCTGAGCCTCGTCGATCGCCCCGGCAATGATGGTGACATCGTTCCGCTTCGTCGCCTTCACCGCGTTCGCCGCGATCTGGCCCGAGGCGGTGTCGAGTCCGCCGATGCCGATGATGTCCTTGTGCGAGCTGAGCAGCTCGCTCACGAGCGTCGTGCCGTTCCCGATGTCACCTGCGTCGTTGACTTCCTGAACAGTGATGTCCGGACGCAATGCCTTCATCTTGTCGCGGAAGCCTGCGAAGACGTCGACCATTGCCGGCGCGCTGAGCGAGAACACCTGGCCGAGAACACGGCCCTTCTTCCCCTTCAGGTATGGAACCAGCGTCTCTGCGACGAGCGCCCCCTGGTCGTAGCGGCTGAACCCCACGTAGCCGACCTCGGCGCCGTTCGGGAGGTACTTGCAGTTGACGGTGATGGTGGGGATGCCCTTCTTTGCCGCGGCCTTGATCACCTGCTGCATGGCGACGGGGTCCGACGGCTCGAGCATCAGGGCGCGCGGATTCTTGCTCAGCACCTGTTCGACGACCGAGATCAGGGCCGAGTCGTCACCGGCGGTGACTCCAGTGAACATGGTCTTGACACCGGGGTACACGGCCTCGGCGCGCTTCAGAGCGGCCTTCGGCCCGATCCAGTAGCTCGCGGTCGTGTAGATGCCCACGATCGGATAGAGACCTTCATAGCCCGTCAGTGACGGGGTGGCCCGCTCCGATGCCGCGGCAATGCCCGGCAGGGCGCCGAACGCGCCTATCCCTCCGGCGGCCATGGCGCCCGTCTTCAGCAGCGATCGCCTGCTGATTCGCGTCGCGTCCTCCGGGCTCAAGTCGCGCTCTTCGCGCTCCGCGCTTTCGTTCGTGTCCATTCTTTCTTCCTCCTCCGTTGTCTCGGCTGCTGTCTGGACGTACTGTTCAAGGACCGCTTTGAGCTGTCCCACGTCAGGCGTCTCTCCCTGTCGGCGGACTGCCGTCCTCCGGCGACACGCCGCCGCCGTCGTGCGTGTCATGCAGGAGCGCCGCGCCGTCGTTCCCTGGTGCGGCTACGGCAACCGCGACAGCGGGGCTCTGGACGCCGGAGCCGACGCTTCGGCTCAACGCAGCCCGCACACTGATCTTGTGACGGATCTTCGTCGTCACGACATTGGCTGCAACGGCGACAATCAACATCACGCCGACGACCAGTTGCTGCCAGAAGACCGAGACGTTCAGCAGCACTACGGCGTCTTCGACCATGCCGATCAAGAGCACCCCGATCGCAGCGCCGATGACGGATCCCTCGCCACCGGAGAGGGCGGCGCCACCGATGACCGCGGCTGCGATGACGTTCAGCTCCTCGTTCGCCCCCGTGTCGGCGTTGGCTGTGCCGACCCTGCCAATGGCGAGTACGCCTGCGATTCCGGCGAGAAATCCCATCAGCACGTAGGTCGCGAACCGCACACGCGCGACGCCGATGCCCACCAGACGAGCCGCCTCCGGGTTGCCGCCGACCAGAAGCACCTCGCGCCCGAATCGCCACCAGCGCATGAGGGCGGCAGCAGCGAGCACCGTCGCGATACCGATCCACGCCGGCGCAGGCACACCGATCCACGTCGCCTGCCCGATCGAGTCGACAATGGGCCCCGAGACCAGCTGCGTCTCGCTGTTCGTGATCACGAGCGCGATTCCCTGAATCGCAAAGAGGGTGCCGAGCGTCGCGATCAAGGGGTTGATCTCGATGACCGCGATCAGGGCTCCGTTCACGATCCCCGCCGCGACTCCGACTGCGATCCCTGCGATCGCCGCCAGCCACCACACCGTTCCTCCGGTCATGAGGAGCCCGATCGTCACGGCGGAGAGTCCGGTCGTGCTTCCGATGGACAGGTCGAACCCGCCCGCGATGATCACGATCGTCTGCCCGGCGACGAGGACGAGGTCGAGCGCCGCACCAAGCGCAACTGAGGACAGGTTTCCGTTGGTGACAAAGGTGTCCGTCTCGATCGACAGGAGAACGAAGATGAGGGCGAAGAGGCTGACGAGGGCCGCCAGACGATGACGCAGCGCGCCTCCCAGCACCGACCGCGTGGTTCGCATCGCCGTCACGTCAGGCCACCTCGCTCGTGGCCGTGGAGAGGGCGTCATAGAGTTCGTGAGCCGTGAGCGCCGCGTCGATGAGCCGGGTCGGGCGGTCCCGATGGAAGAGCAGGATCGAGTCGGAGATGTCGACCAATTCCTCCGGGTCGCTGCTGTAGACGAGGCACAGGCCCCCACGGGCCGCGACGTCCTGAAGCAGCAGGTGGATCTGGAGGCGCGCGGCGACGTCGACGCCGCGCGTCGGCTCGTCGGCGAGCAGCACTTGAATATGCGATCCAAGCCAGCGCCCCACGACGACCTTCTGCTGGTTGCCGCCGCTCAACTGGGCGACGGCGACCTGGGCATTCGGAGTCACGATGTTGAGCTCCTCGACGAGCCGGCGGCTGGAGGTCAGCATGCGCCGCCCCCTGAGCACGCCGCGGGTCGAGTAGCGACCCAGGTCGGCGGCACATAGATTGTCCAGCACCGACATCTTGGCGAAGAGCGCCTGACTCTTGCGCTCCGCCGGGATGTAGCCGACTCCGGAACGGAAGGCATCCCACACGCTGTCCGTCACCGGGTGATCGCCGACGGCGACCGTGCCCCGCCGTGGCAAGATGCCGAGTATCGCGCTGTTCAACGTGTCGGCGCCGGAGCCTGGCAGCCCTGCGACTCCGACGATCTGCCCTCCGAACAGCTCGAGGTCGACGGCGCGCCTAACTCCGGGCCAGCGAAGCTGGCGCAGCGTCAGCGACGGCGCCGCACCCGGCTCAACTTGCTTCGTCGCCTGACCACCGAGCCGTCGCCGCTCCACGACCGCACCGAACATCGCCGAGGTGAGCGAACCCTCCTCGACCTCGTGGCGCGGTCGCGTCCAGATCAGCTGACCGTCGCGCAGAACCGAGATCTCGTCGCCGATCTCCAGCGACTCCTCCAGGTAGTGGCTGACGAAGAGCAGTCCTACACCTCGCGCAGCGACCATGCGGAGCACCTCGAGGAGGACCGTCCGTTCGTCACGGGCGAGTGCGGCCGTCGGCTCGTCCAGGATGAGAAAACGCGCCTCGTCGACCACTGCACGCGCGATCGCGACGACCTGTTGTTGCGCGGGGCTCAGCTCCGAGACGAGCGCTCCGGCGTCGATCGTCCCGCTGAGCAGCGCCAGCGCCTCACGGGCCCGGGTCCGGAGCCTGCGGCGGCTCTCGACCGAGAAGCGGCGATCGACCAGGGGAGCCGCGATGTTCTCCCAGACCCGCAGGCGCGGGAACAGCTGATGCTCCTGCGGGACGACACGGATACCGAGCCTCGTGGCATCTGCTGGCCGGCGGAGATGAACGACCTCCCCATCGAGCTTCACGACGCCGAGGTTCGGCTGAAGAGCGCCGCTCATGACCCGGATCAGACTGCTCTTGCCAGCCCCGTTCTGGCCGACCAGCACATGGATCTGCCCGCTCTTGAGTGACAGGCTGACATCCTCGAGCGCTTTGTTCCCGGGGTACGCGACCGTCACCGACTCCGTCTCGAACACTGACATCGATCTCAGAGGCCCCCAGCTGGAGCAGCGAATCGAGAGTCCGCCGAGTCGATCCCGAGGTCGCGCAGACGCACGTCAACCCGATCGCCTCGCCGCTCGAGGGGTTGCTGCTTGGCCACAACTCCGTCCGCCGCGATCAACTCGACGGCTGCATGTTCCTCGTCAGCGCATGGCATGGCGATTGACAGTTCCTCCCGTCTCTGCCGCCATGTGTCGGCGACCTCTTTGCACAGATCTCGGCCGGCACGGCGCCGCGCAAATCTCGACTTCCCGCGAATCTCCCTGAACCCTTTGATGGGATAATGCGGACAATACGCTCCGGTTTCTGGCGCGTCAAGCGTTTGGCTGCACGGGGGCTCGCCCGCTGCGCCGGACGCCGTGCCGGCGAGGGTTGCCCGATGACGGCGCGACTACCGGGGCCCGTTTGCGGCCCGGCGGTCCGCGAAACGGAAGCCGCCGAACAGGTGAGGCGACGCCCGTCGAGGAGCCGAGGCCGGCGGGAGGCGCAACTCGGGTAGAGGCCCGGCGGCGCGAACGCCAGCCGAAGGATTTACCGTCAGCGCCCGAGCTTCGGGTAGTTGTACGGCGCCCCGGGCACCGTCATCTCGCCCTTCGTCAGGTGCCATCGACACAGGCTCGCGACGACGAGCGTGCGCAGCTGCGAGCCGCAGAAGCTGATGTTCGTGGGCGAGGCGAACGTCACGCGCTCCCAGTCCTCGGCGACCTTCACGGGCTTTCCGCCGGGGGCGACCCGGTAGATCACGTCGGGCGTGTAGCAGGCGACGTAAAGCGCTCCCTCGGCGTCGAACGCGAGTCCGTCGGGTAGGTGTCGGTCGAGGCGCACCACCTCCTCGACCGCGCCGGTGGCCCGGCCGTCCTCGATGGGAATGCGCACGACGGCCGACTGCTGCGAGACGACGACGTACAGGTAGCGGCCCTCGGGGTCGAGCGCGAGCCCGTTCGGGAAGGCGCTGATCCGATCCGTCAGCAGCTCGGTGGCGCCGTCGGGGCGCACGACGAAGACGCAGCCGTCGAAACCCTTCCAGCTCCCCGAGTCCGAGACGTACAGGTTCCCGGCCGCGTCGAAGACGGGGTAGTTCGGCGTGACCATGCGGCGTGCCTCGTTCCCGTCGGAGTAGACGCCGACGCTGCCGTCGGGGCGCACACGCATCACCGCGTGATTGGCACTGTCGCAGGCGTAGACGTCGAGGTCGGCGTCGAGGCAAAGACCGAGCACGAACCCGCCGGTCGTCGCGATCTGCTCCCAGCTTCCGTCGAGGGAGACGCGATAGATCTGTCCTGCCTCGCCGCCCGCATAGACGTAGCCGTCGGGGCCCCAGCTGACGCACTCGGGGTGGTCGAGGCCGTCGGCGAACGGCGCGAAGTCGGTGATGCTCATCAGGGTCTCGCTCATCACAGCTCCTCCGGAGGACACGACCGAAAGACGGAGGGCGATGATAGACCACGGAGCATCGACTTGTCGGATTGATCCCGTTAATGCTGCTAGGATGCCGCGGATTCGCGCGCGGGAGGGGCGCTCCTCGATGTTCCACCTGCCGGGCTGCCGGGCCGTCGCGGGACTTCGCGCTGATGGCCGGGGAGATGTGGCGCGCGTACGCCGACGGGCTGGAGCCGCGGCACCGGGCGTTCGTCGAGCAGGAGGCGCTGATCCAACTCGGGGGCCTGATGCTCACGCGGGTCGACGGCAAGTCCAAGGTCGAGTACCTGGTCGGGACCGAGGGCGCAGGGCAGGCCCTCGCCTTCGGCCGGTCGCTCTTGCGCGAACGGCCCGGCTCCATCGACCAGGTGCTGCGCAGATACGGCTGAGCGGCTGCCGGCGCGCGCCCCGATCAACCGGCAGGGTGAAACGAGCTCTCAGCGTGGATCGAGGCTCAGCTCTGGCCGGCGCCGGCTGCCTCCGAACGTGCTGCCCTCGCGGCCGCCATCGCCTCGACTGCCGTGACCAGATGGCTCCGCATCGCCTCCGCTGCGCGGTCGGGGTCTCGAGCTTCGACCGCGCCGACAATGGCCTCGTGGTCCTCGACCGATCGACTGCGCACCCAGTCGATCGACTCGACCATCCTGCGGGAGTTCGCGAGGAGTCCCTCGAGCGTCTCGAGGACGCTCACGTAGATGCTGTTGTGTGTAGCTTCCGCGATCGCCTGGTGCAGCGCGACGTCGAGCACGGCAACCGGAAGGCCACGCTCGACGTGCTCGCGGAACGCCTCCTGCATCGCACGGATCCTGCGAACGTCTGCTTCGGTGGCATGGGTCGCTGCGAGCGTGGCGACTTCGACCTCGATCACGCTGCGGAACTGGTAGAGCTCGTCGATCGTCTGGTCGAGCAGCAGCGCCGACACGGCCTCCGAGTCGATCGCGCGATTCGTCTCGACGCCGACCACGATCGCGCCGCGGCCGGGGCGGATCTCGACGAGGCCCATCACCAGCAGCCCCTGGAGCGCTTCGCGGGCGACGTTTCTCCCGACGCCGAACTCCTCCATCAGGGTGCGCTCGGTGGCCAATCGATCCCCGGGCCGGTACTGTCCCGCCCGGATCCGATCGAGGATCTCAGCCGTGATGACCTGACTGAGCGTCCGCCGCCCCGAGGTCACCTTCGTCGTCTTCACCATGTGACTCTAGCTGGCTTGACTTCGGTCATCGCCTAGGTATTCTCCGATCCTGCTAGCCCATTCATCCCATCAAGGGGACAGACGTGGTCGAGGGCGACGGCCCCGGAAGGAGCAACAACGGGAGGCAAGCCGGCGAGCGCTTCCTCGTCACAGGCAGCGATGGCTGCATCGGCTCGTGGGTCATCCGCAACCTCGCGCTCGACGGCGCCACCGTCATCGCGGCGGATCTCAACCCCACGGGAGCGAGGCTGCGGAAGCTCCTCGACGGCGAGCGCACCGAGAACGTCCATCTCCAGGCGCTCGACATCACGGATCCGGGCGCCGTCGAGCGGGCGATCGGGGAGCACGGAGTCACGCGCGTGATCCACCTGGCGGCGCTCCAGGTCCCATTCGTCGCCGCCGACCCGATCCTCGGCGGCATGGTCAACGTGATGGGGACCCTTCGAGTGCTCGAGGCGATCCGGCGATCGCGTGGTCAGGTCAGGGGCGTCGCGTACGCGAGCTCCGTCGCGATCAACGGCAGCGCCGACCGGTCGTCGGCACCCGAGACGCTGTACGGGGTGTTCAAAGTCTGCAACGAGGAGACCGCGCGGTTCTATGCGCGAGACTACGAGACGCCGTCGGTCGGCCTTCGCCCGTGCGTCGTCTACGGCCCGGCGCGCGACCAGGGCCTCACCGCAGCCATCACCCACGCGATGAAGGCCGCCGTGCTCGGCGTGCCGTACGAGATCCCCTTCGGGGGAAGCGTCGACCTGCAATACGCCGATGACGTCGCGCGCTTCTTCATTGCCGCCTCGATGCTCGAGACGTCGGGCGACGGACTCGTGTTCGACCTCCACGGTGAGTCCGTCGAGATCTCGCGGGTGATTGCGACGATCGAGCAGATCCGCCCCGAGGCCGCCGGACTGATCACCCAGCGTACGGATCCGATACCGGGCGCCGTCGACGTGGACGACACGCCTCTGCTCGCCCATGTCGGCCCGATCGAGAAGGTCGATTTCGCCACCGGCACCCGGCGGACGCTCGAGGCCTTCGCCCGTCTCGAAGAGATCGGGCAGCTGAGCGTCGACGAGCTGCCCGCCGCCCAACCACTACTGGGGAGCTGACCCGATGGCGGGTCCGAACGACCTGGTCGGAAAGAGACCCGCTCGGCGACCCGGTCAGGGGAACCGGCCTCGGGCGACACGGCCCCGTGGCGCGCCGGCAGGCGGCTCTAAACGAGGTTCTCAGCGGAGGGGCGGATGAGGATTGCGCGTTGTGAGACGGCGCACTTCCGGCTCCCGCGCGAGGTCTGGTGGCCGGTCGCGCTCGAGGATCGCACGCTGCCGATCGAGAGCATCGAGCTGATCACCTGCGACCTCGAAACCGACTCCGGCGTGCGAGGCAGTGGCTACACCTATTCGCTCGGCCGGGGCGGGGCGGGGGTCCATGGGCTGCTCGTGGAGATGGCGAGCATGCTCGTGGGCGGGGAGCTTCGGTCGGCGAGCGGGGCGTGGGAGCGGCTCGGCCACTCGTTCAAGCGGATCGGACGCACAGGCGCCGTCTCGCTCGCGCTGGCGGCGGCCGACATCGCGCTCTGGGATGCGCTCGCGGTCGACGCCGGGGACCCGCTCTATCGGTATCTCGGAGCCGAGCGGGACTCCATCCGCGCCTACGGTAGCTCGATCGATCTCGGCTACTCGCGCGAGAAGCTGATCGCAACGATGGCGGAGCACGTCGAGCGCGGCTTCGAGGCCGTCAAGGTGAAGGTCGGACGTCCCGTCGCCGACGACCTCGATCGGCTCGCGGCGGTCCGGGAGACGATCGGGCCCGAGAGGCAATTGATGGTCGACGCGAACTTCGGCTGGTCGCTGGCCGAGGCCGCCCGCCGCGCTCGACTGATGGAGGAATTCGACCTGACCTGGCTCGAGGAGCCTCTCGACCCGGAGGACGTGGCAGGCCATGTTCGGCTTCAGGCGCAGACGAGCCTCGCGATCGCAGCCGGTGAGACGCTCTTCTCCGTCGCGGAGTTCCGGCGCTACATCGAGACCGGAGCGGTGCGGTACGTCCAGGCCGACGCCGCCCGGTTGGGCGGAATCACGCCGTTCCTGCGCGTTGCCGAGCTCGCCCATGCAGCCCATCTTCCGGTGGCTCCGCATTTCGTTCAGGACGTCCATGTCCATCTCCTGTGCGCCCTGCCGAACGCCGAGATCCTCGAGCACCTCCCACTTCTCGACGCCGTGATCGAGGAGCCGCTCGTCGTGGCCGGCGACGGCACGGTCGCTCCCCCGGACAGGCCGGGAGTCGGCGTCAGGTTCCGGCGCGAGCTCCTGGCGCCGCACCGGGTCGCGAGTACCGAGCACCGTGCTTGACGCGGCGCAGTCGGGGCCCACGACGCACCCGCCGACTCGACCATGAGCGTCACACCGTCCTCGTCGGAGCTGACCGTTCGCGGGCGCTCGATCTACGGGCCGACGCAGCCGGGTACGGCCGTCCCGTGCGAGCGGACGACGCCGCTCAGCGAGGGCGAGCGGGGCACGGTCGTCGAGCTGATCGCCGAGGGCCGCGAGAGCCGGCACAGCGTCGTCCTGCCCGGGGAGCTGCAGACGAGGGACTGGGAGTCGGTCACGCAGGTCATGCTCGATCTCGACACGCGCCTCGGGTGGGACCCGCTCGGCTGGAAGATCGGGGCGGCAAGCGAAGAGATCCGCCGCTCAGAGGGCCTCCCCGGCGCTTCACCGGGCCGCATCTACCGCTCGACGGTGTTCAGGGGCCCGGCGCGCCTGCAGCCCGAGCTCTTCATCAACTACCGCAACGTCGAGTGCGAGTTCGCGTTCCGGCTGCACACCGGTCTGCCCGCGCGCGAAGCGCCATACGGCGAGGACGAGGTCGCAACGGCGATCGAGTGCGTCATGCCGACACTCGAGATCGGCGACACGGTGTTCGAGGACTGGTACGGCTCGAGCGCGTTCTTCGGCTCGTGCCTCGATAACGGCGGCGGCGCGGCGCTCGTATGCGGCGATCCGGTCGTGGACTGGCGCGGGCTCGACCTGCCGAACGCACGCATGGAGATCCGCCTCAATGGTCAGCGCATCAACGAGGGCTACGGACGGGCTGCGATGGGGCACCCGCTGACGTCGATGACATGGCTCGTCAACTGGCTCTCCGTTCGCGGCCGGGGCGTCCTCGCCGGCGAGATCGTCAGCACGGGGACGTGCACGGGGCACTGCTTCTGCCTGCCGGGCGACTCCGTTTCGGTCGACTTCGGCATTCTCGGCACTGTGGCTGCCTACTTCGAGCACTGACCGTTCCCGCCGGCCGCTCTTCCCGACGGGACCGACCACCGCTCGACCCCAGGTTCTCCGTCCCGTCGCCGGTCGTCGATCGAACGACCGTCAGGCCGGTCTAGCGGTTCTCGGCCTCCACCCCGTTGCGCAGCGTCGGGATGCCCTGGACGTCGATCTCGACCGTGTCCCCGTGACGGAGGTACCGGGGCGGCTGACGGGAATCGCCCACACCCCCGGGAGTTCCCGTGGCCAGCACGTCGCCCGGCTCGATCGTCGTCGCCATCGAGATATACGCGATCACCGTCTCCAGCGGGAAGATGAAGTTCCGCGTATTCGACTCCTGCATCACCTCGCCCGAGACGGTCGTGCGGATCGAGAGCGACGAGACGTCGACCCCGCTCATTCGCGCGAGCCCGGGCCCGATTGGTCCGAACGAGTCGAAGCTCTTGCCGAAGGTGAACTGCTGCAGCGGCGTCTCGAGCTGTGCTCGACGCCCGGACACATCGTTGAAAGCGGTGTACGCACCGACATTGGCAAGCGCGTCGGCGGCGGTCACGCGCCGGAAGCGGCGGGAGAAGACGAACGCCACTTCGCCCTCGAAATCCGGGCGGGTCTCCTCGGGGGGAAGGACGATTGGCGCGCCGTGGCCGATGAGGGAGGACGGGTGCTTCGTGAACACCACGGGTACCACCGGCGGCTCGACGCCGCTCTCCTCCGCGTGATCCCGGTAGTTGAGGCCGATACAGATCACCTTGCTGGGAACCACCGGAGGGAGCAGTTGAACGTCCGCCACCGAATGCTCGGGGCCGGACGCTGCCTCGAGGGCGGCCCACGACGCCTCGTCCGGGACGAATCCCGCCGGCCCGGACGGTCCTGCGTCACGGATCGTCCCACCGTCGAGCGCCCCGATGCGAGGGGCGCCCGTGCCCGAGACGAAGCGCACGGCCACGGTCATGAGTGCGTTGCCTGCGTTTCTACGCGCGCGTACGGCGTGCCGTGAGCCGTGAGCCGCGAAGTCGAGGGCGCCGCCATCAGCGTAGAGGCTACCTCGGCAACCGTCGACAGGCGCCCGCCTCCGCGTAGAGCCTTCAGGGAACGGCTGCTCTGCCGGCTCTCACCGGGTCGCGCCGAAGAGCCCGCCACCCGGTGAGAGCCTGGTAGATGTCTACTTCTTGCAGTGCAGGAGCGGCGTGCTGTGCGTGACTTCGTAGCCCGCGATATTCGTGTTGTGCGGGACCTTCACGCCGTTCATCTGATCCATGATCAGCGAGAGCAGAACCGGTCCCCAGCCCGCCGGGTCGAGGTACCACGCTCCGACGTAATGCGTCGGGTCGGCGCAGACCTGGCTGAGCCCGTAGGAGTCGCCACCGAACGAGTTCACGAGGTAGTTGGTGATATGTCGCGCCTGGGCGGCCTTGTACATTCCGCCGAGGTCCTCGTCATTCACGGCCTGCATCAGAACGACGGCGTTCGACGGCACCACCGATAGCGCCGCGAGCGTCGTGTCATATGCAGTCGTTGCGACGCCCTCGGTCTTCACCTCGACGATGTGGCTCGCAGGGATGCCGGGGTACACCTGCTTGATGCCGGCGACAGCGCCCTTGTAACGAGCGAGGACGGCCGCTCCCGACGTCGGCTCTGCGCCACCGAGGAAGTACGGGATCTGGCCTGGGAACTGCTTCTTCGCCTCCTTCGCCATGTAGATGGCGGCGTTCTTCTCTGTCTGGAACGGCGCCAGCCCGACCTGCGGGAAGCCGGGTAGCGTCGCCCCGACCACGGTGACCGCCGGAATCTTCGCCGCCTTCAGGATTTTCGCCATCGCCGGCTGGTATGCGGCAAGAACCTGGAAGTCGACGAAGCCGTCGATCCCCTCGTTCAGGAGCGTCTTCAGGTTCCCGACCGCGACGGGCCCGTTGAGGTTATCGACCGTCTTCAGAACCTGGACACAGCCGAGGCTCTTCGCCGCATCCGTCAGCCCGTTCGACAGGCTCACCGCGAACGGCTGGCTGCCGGAGAAAACGTCGTACCCGATCTTGTAGCTCGCCTTCTTGCAGAGCGCCTTGGTCGGATGCGCAAGATCCTGGGGTTTGGCGGCGACGCGGGCCCTCGTGCCGTGAACCGCCGGCGCCGCGATCGCGCCGCCGGCGGACATCACCACCATGATCACCACCGGCAGGATTGCCGCCAGGCTCTTCCAGTGCGGTTTCCGTCGTCTTCTTGTTACCGCCATCTCTGGCTCACCCTCTCACGCTCGTGGTTGACAACTCCGGCATCGTGAAGCGATTGAGTCACATCATGGTCGCTTACGCATCTCCTTCGTCACGCATCGCCGTCATCGGGGCCGGGGCCGACCCGGCGCTCGAGTCGCCCCAACATCCTTAGCCGAGTCTGTCATGTGCACCGAGGCTGTCAAGGAGCACCACGGTCCAAGGCGGGCGCGGTGCCGTGAACAGCGGCGGAGGTGAATCGTGAGCTGGTTTCGCTGGTCGATGTCGTGGTTGGCAACGAGGAGGACTTCCAGGTCGCGCTCGGTTTCGACGTCGACGGAGTCGACGAGGCGCTGACGAGCCTTGATCCCGGAAGCTACGGCGTCATGCTCGAGCGGGTCGCGCAGGCCTACCCGAATCTCGCGCTGCTCGCGGTGACGCTTCGCGTCGTCCGCTCCGCGAGCCGCAACGGGTGGGGAGGGATCTGCCGCTACGACGGCGCCGTCTACGAGGCGACCTACCGCGAGGATCTCGAGATCCTCGACCGGGTCGGTGGCGGGGACGCCTTCGCGTCGGGGCTGTTCTACGGTTTTCTCACGGGGGTCGGCCCGCTGCGGGCGGTCGAGCTCGCGGCGGCGCACGGAGCGTTGGCGATGTCGACTCCGGGCGACACTTCGATGGCGACGCTCGCCGATGTCGAGCGGCTCGCCTCCGGTGGAGGCTCGCGGGTGACGCGCTAGGGACGGTTGCGTCACACCTCGGCGTGACGCAACCAGCCGCCGTCGACGCGGATCGTCTCGCCGGTCACGAACCGGCTCTCGTCCGAGAGCAGGAAGAGCACGAGGCGCGTCACGTCGTCGACGTCGCCGAGCCGGCCGGCGGGTGTCCGCCGCACGATCGCCTCGCCGTCCAGCTTTCCGGCCGCGATCATCTCGTTCGATGCCTCGGTCGCGATGAACCCGGGGGCGACGCAGTTCACGCGGATGCCTGCGGGCGCCAGCTCGATCGCGGCGACCGAGGTGAACTGGACGACGGCGGCCTTCGCGCTCGCATAGGCGCTCCGGCCTGCTGCTGCGGCGGCTGCGTGGATCGAGGCCATGTTGACGATCGCACCCGGCCGCCCGGCCGAGGCGCGGACAAAACCGCGTGTCATCAGGTACGTGGTAAGGAGGCTCGAGTCGACGCAGGCGCGCCATGCCGCCGGGTCCGAGTCGACGATTGGCATGTTGTAGCGCGCGCCCGCGAAGTTCACCAGGAGGTTGCGGTCGCCGAGATGTGGCCCGAAATCGAGGAAGAAGCGCTCGACTGCGTCCTCGTCGCTTGCGTCGACGAGTGCATGATCCCACTCCGTCGGCTCAGCGAGGCGGTGGCGCGCCAGGACGATCGTGCGCGCGCCAAGATCGTGGAGGGCGCGGGCGACGTCGGCTCCGAGCCCCCGGGAGCCGCCCGCGACGATCGCCGTCGTTCCCGCGAGGCCCTCCATCAAGCGAACTCGAGCAGGATCTTCAGCGCGGTGGTTCCGGGCGTCGTCAGCTCGGCGAACGCCTCTGCGGCGGCCCGGGGATGGAAGCGGTGGGTGACGACGCTCTCGGCGAAGGCCGGCGAGCTGTCGAGAAGCTCGATCGCGGTCGGGAATGCGTTCGCGCTGTTGCGCGTACCGACCAGCGTCAGCTCCTTCCGTGTCATCACGATCATCGGCAGGGAGAAGTCACCGCCGCCCTGGCCGACGACCACGATCCTCCCGCCGGGACGGACGAGCCGGTGGGCGCCTCCGAGAACCTCGGGAACACCTGTCGCCTCGAAGACGATGTCGGCGCCCGACGGCCGATGCTCGAAGAGGGTCGACTCGACCGCGTCGGGGTGGACGGCCACCCCGAGCCCGAGGGCGTCCGCTCTGCGTCGCCGAAGCTCGCTCGGTTCGACGATGATCACCGTTCCGGGATCTCGGCGCGTGAGGGCAAGGGCGATCGAGAGCCCGATCACGCCCGCTCCGAGAATGACGACGAGATCGCCCGGCTGTCCCTCCGAGCGGTTGACGGCGTGACACGCGACGGCGAGCGGCTCGACGAGTGCCCACAGGGCCAGATCGGGTGTGTCCGTGACGCAGTGCACCTTGGCCGCGCGCGTCGTGAACCGTCCGGCAAGCGAGCCGTCACGCTGGACGCCGATGACTTCGAGGCGCTCGCAGCGGTTGTATGCCCCGCGCAAACATTCCGGGCACGAGCCGCACTCGAGTGTGGGCTCGACGACGACGAGCGCGTCCTGGAGGGTCGCATCGACGGCCTCTCCCAGAGTTGCGACGCGCCCGACCGTCTCGTGGCCCTGGGTCAGCGGATAGCGAGCGTACGGATGATCACCCCGGAACAGGTGGATGTCGGAGCCGCAGATCCCGGTCGCGATTGCCTCGACCACCACCTCTCCGTCGGCCGGCTCGGGCCGCGCCTCGGGTCGGATCTCGACGTGGCTCGGCCCGGTCGTGACGACCGCGAGCCTGTCGACGTTCGGTTTGCGGTCTTGCCCGGCCAAGGTTGTCGGATCATCCTACCTCTGCGGGTTTCGCTGAACCTCCCGCGTCGAGTGAGCTCCGGGCCGCCGGCCGCGACAACGACTCGGCCCTAGTCGCCGAGCGGAAGATCGGGCGGGTTCGGAACCTCCTGCGGAGGCCGTCCCTCGGACTCGCTCCAGTCGCCGAATGCCTCGGCGTCGCGGCCCGCGTGCTCGCCGGCGGCGCCGATCGCGATCAGTGTGCACGGCGTGGCGGCGACGTTCACGAGCTGGCGCCGCACGCCCGGGGGGACGTGCGCCAGCTGGTTCTCGGCGAGCTCGATCTCTTCACCCTCGACCAGCAGGGTGAGCGTCCCGCGCACCACGAAGTAGACCTCGTCCTGACCCCCGTGGCGGTGGATGCGTCCTCGCTGCCCCGGTTGAAGGGTGATCTGGTTCAGCCCGAAGCTCGTGATGCCGAGCGCGCTCCGCAGGGAGACGAACCGCTCTGCGGTCGCGAAGTCGATCTCCGTCCTCTGCACCGTCTCCTCGCTCACACGCGGAGTTTCTCACACTACGGCGGCCGACGAACGCCCGCGCGCCTGTGCGCTCAGCAGCGGGGTGTGGCTTGCCGCACCGGCTTCCCGAGCGAGACGCCCTCACGGCGGGCGAGCGCCCTCAACCGCGCACGGTAGACGACCATGTCCGAGTGGGCCCAGTCGCCGTGGGTCTGGCAGCGCCACGCCGGGTAGAGCTCATGGTGAAACGGGCTCGTGAGGCTCTCGTTGTGGCCGATCACGTCGGCGAGTGCGATGTGGTACCGGCCCATCAGCCACGCCGTCAGCGCCAGAGACGCCGCCATCTGCCGTCGGTTCGCGAGGATCTCCGCGTCGCTTGTCCCGACGTGCTCGATCCCGATCGCCGTCCAGTTGAGGCCCACGGTATGCCGGCACATGACGCCAAGCGGGACGAGTTGGTAGATCGTCCCGTCGCGGTCGATCACGAAATGGGCGCACGTTCCCGGAAGCTCGTGGAGCTCCGAGTCGGGGACGTCGGCGCTGAAGGTCGCGAAGGCGGAGGCGAACGACTCCGACGCGGTGTAGTGCTCGACGATCACGTGCGGGTCGCTCAGGCGCCACGTGTCGAGCCCGTAATGGCGCCTCGCGTACGCCCGCATCTCGAGCTTGCGGGTGAGCGGGAACAGGATCGGCTTCCAGACGATCCGGGGCCTGGACGCCGTCGCGGGCGCGCCACCCCCGGTCGCCGGCCAGGCGAGCGTCAGGGCGATCGCTGCTCCGAGCACCGCTGGAACGAGCCGCACCCGTTCAGGCTAGATACTGTCCCGCGATGCCCGTGGCCGCAACCATCCGATGAGGGTCGCGATCCTCGGCGGAACCGGGAGCTTCGGCCGCGCGCTCGCCGTGCGGCTCGTGGCGCTCGGCGAGGACGAGATCGTGATCGGCTCCCGGGACGCCGCACGTGCCCAGGCAACCGCGGCCGAGCTCGGCGCGCGCTCGAGCGGCGCGACGAACGAGGACGCCGTCCGCGGCGCCGAGCTCGCGGTGCTCGCGGTCAAGGCCGACGCCGCGCTGGACACGGCGCGTGCGGTCGCGGGGGCGCTCGGCGGGACGCCGCTGCTTTCGGTGGCGAGCGCGCTCACCTTCACCATGGCGGGCGTGCTTCCGGATCCGGACTCGCTCTCGCTGGCGGAGCGCATCCAGGATGTCGTGAGCGCCCCGGTCGTCGCCGGTCTCCATTCGATCGCCGCCACGAACCTCGGCGACGAGGCACCCGAGGAGGACGCGCTCGTCTGCGGAGACGACGCGGATGCCAAGGCGCTGGCGCTCGGATTCGCGGGCAAGCTCGTAGCCGGCCGCGCTCTCGACGCGGGCCCGCTTTCGAGCGCACGGACGCTCGAGGGGTTGACCGCGGTGATCGTGAACCTCAACCGCCGCTACCGGGCGCACGCCGGGATCCGCGTCAGCGGGATCGAGCATGCCTGACCGTCGTCAGTCCGCTTCGAGCTCGCTTTTCAGCCTCCGGATGTTGCTTACCGGCTCGTCGAGGCGCTCGTTCGTGAGCTCGCCCGCGTCGACCAGCTCGAATGCGAGCTTCCCGAGCTCGTCGTAGGCCTGACCGAGCTCGCGCTTCGTCTGAACCTGATCGATTCCCTCCTTGGCTTTCGAGGTCGCCGTTCCAGCCGCGCTCTTCGCCTTGTCCAGAAATCCCATCACTCGTCCTTTCCTCGAACCCTTGGACCGTCGATCCCGACTCTAGCGTCAACAAACACCTAAAGCAGGCGGGGGCCGCCCACCGTCATGATCTGGTCATGGATACGGAGACGATCGACCAGGAGTACGCGAAATTGCAGACCGAGTTCCAGGACGTCGCCAAGACCGTGGCGGCTCTCGCTTCCAAGTTGCAGGCCGCCGAGAAGGCCGGCGACACCAACGCCGGGGTCTGGCTCGCCGATCTGGAGGAGATCGCGCAGGACATCGACGACGAGCAGGCCCAGGCCGGGGTGCTCCTGCTCGCGATCCACAACTTCATCGGCAGCGTCGCGCAGTCCGGGCAAGCCGCTCCGGCCGGTTCCGACGAGCATCCGCCGCTGTTTGCTCCAGGGCACGGGCCGTCGGAGGAAGAGCCCGAGCAGGCCCCTCAGCACCACGGCATCCTGAGCGAGATGATGGGCGGCGGCATGCTGGGTGGCGGCATGCTGGGCGGTGGGATGATGGGCGGCTACTACGGTGGCGGCTTCGCCCGCTCGATGGAGATGGGCATGGGGATGAGCCTCGGCGCGAGCCTGATCGGCAGCATCTTCCGCTGATCGTGCGCCATGCCACGAGCCCCCGGTAAACCGAGCCTGACTATTGCTACTGACCTGACGGGCGAGTACCGTATCTCGGTTGTCTCGGTTGTCGCGGTCCCTGAGATCGGGTCTCGAACGTCCGGTTTCGCGCGGTGACACCCATAACGGCGGCGGTCGCCGCTCCTGCGTACCGTCGCACGACACATGAACTGGGAGGAATGTATGGCGAGTAGTCTCAAGATCAAGGTGAACGGGCTCACGCACGGTGTGAGTGCGAGCCTTGACACACCTCTCCTCTACGTTCTGCACAACGAGCTCCATCTGCATGGGCCGCGGTTTGGTTGTGGTCTGGCGCAGTGTGGTGCGTGCTCGGTGTTGCTGGATGGGAAGGAGATCCGTTCGTGTGTGACGCCGGTGGCGTCGGTGAGCGGCAAGAGCATCACCACCCTGGAGGGCCTGCCCGCGATGTGGGCGGCCCAGCGGGGGACGACGGCGGCGGCGCCGGCGTTGCATCCGTTGCAGCAGGCGTGGATCGATGTGCAGGTTCCCCATTGCGGCTATTGCCAGAACGGGATGATGATTCAGGCTGCGGATCTGCTTGCGACGACGAAGAATCCGTCGGAGGATCAGATCCGGACGGCGATGAATGGGCATTTGTGCCGTTGCGGGACGTATCCGCGGATCCTGACGGCGATCCAGAAGGCCGCGGCCGTGATGGCGAAGGGTGGTGCGTAGGGATGACGGGTTTGCTGCATGAGCGCGAGTTTTCGCGTAGGTCGTTTGTGAAGGGTGGCGGCGCGTTGGTGGTCGGGTTCAGCCTGGCGGGTTCGGCGTTGGCGGGGAAGGCTGCGGCGGGGCCGCCTGTTGGTGTTGTTCCGTCTCCGGCGACCTATAACCCGGATGCGACGAAGGTGGATTCGTTCTTGCGGATCAATCCTGACAACACGGTCAATGTGTTGACGAGTCAGGTGGAGATCGGGAACGGGATCACGACCGGGTTCAACATGATCGTGGCTGAAGAGCTCGACATGGATATGAGCCAGGTGATCTACGGGTCGTCGGTGCGTGATGCGTCGGGGACGGAGATCGCGACGGTCACCGACGGCTGGGTCGCGGTGAACACCGGCGGTCACGGCGGCAGCCAGGCGATCCAGAGCGTCGGCCCGCGCCTCCGCGCAGCGGCGGCTTCCGCCCGCGTTGCCCTGAACAACCTCGCCGCGGCGAACCTCGGTGTACCGGTGGCGAGTCTGAGCGTGAGCAAGGGCGTCGTCTCGGGTGGCGGGAAGACGGTCAGCTACGGCGAGTTGGTCGGCGGCAAGCTGCTGAACGTGTCGCTGAGCCCGCTGACGCTCAACCCGGGTGTGGCGCCGGCGAAGCCGATCGAGAACTACTCGCTGGTGACGAAGGTGCAGGTGCCGCGGATCGATATCCCGGCGAAGGTGGCGGGCACGTATGTGTATGTGCATGCGATCAGGTTGCCGGGGATGTTGCATGCACGCTGGGTGCGCCCGCGCGGTCAGGGGCCGTGGCTGACGGATGGGTTCGCGACTCCGACGGCCGTTGATGCGAGCTCGATCGCGCATATCCCGAACGCGAAGGTCGTGCAGATCAAGAACTTCCTGGCGGTGGTTGCGCCGAAGGAGTACGACGCGATCCAGGCGGCGGCGCAGTTGAAGGTGACCTGGGCCGAGACGCCGATCATGGGTGAGGGCGGCGGCGCCAACATCTGGTCGAACTACCGCAAGTGGGACTCGCAGGGCCTGACCCCGGCGAGGATCACGGCCAACACCGGGAACGTCGACGCGGCGTTCGCGTCGGCGGCGAAGGTCGTCTCGGGCTCGTTTGCCTACCCGCACAACGGCCACAACCCGATCGGCCCGGCCTGCGCGCTGGCCGACGTTCGGGCGACGAATGCCACCGTGTACTGCAACACGCAGAACGTGCCGAGCCTGACGACCGAGATGGCGACGGTGCTGGGCATGCAGCCCCAGAACGTGCGGATCATCTGGCACGAGGGCTCGAGCACCTTCGGGAACGGCTACCACGCGTTCGACATCGCCGAGTCGGCGGCGTTGATCTCGCAGGCGGTGCAGGCCCCGGTTCGGCTCCAGCTGATGCGCTGGGACGAGCAGGGCTGGACGCGCTACGGCGAGGCGACGATCACCGACATGAAGGTCGGGATCGACGCGAGCGGGAACATGGTCGCCTACCAGGCGACCCAGACCCATCAGTCGAGCACCTCGCTCGCGGCCGCGCAGGCGCTGGCCGGGATCGCGGTGCCCGGCGCACCGGGAGTGGCCGGCACCAATGGCGAGAACCTGGCTCCGTTCTACAAGGTCTCGCAGACCAACTTCCGCACGATCGCGAAGACGATCCCGCAGTCTCAGGGGATGTTCCAGTCCGGGACGCTGCGGGCGCCGGCGGCCGTGCAGACGGCCTTCGCGACCGAGCAGATCGTCGATATGGCGGCTGTGGCGGCGAACATGGACCCGTTCACGTTCAGGGCCCAGAACATGCAGACCGACGCTCAGAACCAGCGCTGGACGGCAGTGCTGCAGGCCGCGGTCGCCGCGTCGCCCTACAAGGCGCACGTGGCCGGCACGAACCTCAGCAGCGCCAACGTCGTCGAGGGCTGGGGCATGGCGATCGGAACCCACGGAGCAGCACGCGCGGCCACGGTCGCCCACATCTCGGTCAACAAGAAGACCGGCAAGATCTCGGTCATCCACCTCTACGCGGCGCAGGACTCCGGTCTGGCCGTCAACCAGGCGCTGATCGAGAACCAGATGTCGGGCAACCTGATGCAGGGAACCGGGAAGGTGCTGCACGAGGAGCTCCAGTTCTCGAAGAACCGCGTCACCAGCACCGACTGGATCACCTACCCGATGCTGCGCTTCAAGGACCACCCGCCCGTGACGACCGTCGTCGTCCAGCGGCTCGACCAGGTCCCGAACGGCTCGGGTGAGCCGCCGCAGGTCCCGGTCGGCCCCGCAATCGCGAACGCGTTCTTCGACGCGACCGGCGTCCGCCTCTTCCAGGCGCCGCTCACGCCGCCCCGCGTCCGCGGAGCACTCGCAGGGAAGGCCCCGGGCTTCTAGGCCGACACCCTGCAACCGGTAAGGAGAGATCGGGCCCGGAAACGGGCCCGATCTCTTTTCACCCACCTCTGGTGAAAGCGCTGGCTCGGGGCCGTCTGCGCAGGAGGGGCTCGATCAGGAGCGGGGCGAGCACGGTCGAGAAGAGGACGATCGAGCCCACGGCCCGGGGAATGGGCGTCGACGACTGGTGCTCGTCGAGCGTGTAGGTGAGGTCGTTCCAGAGGATCCAGGTGAACCCGGCGACGCAGAGGGTGCAGGTGACGAGGTAGATGACCGCGGTCTCCCGGGTGATGCCGCTGACGGTGAGCCCGGCGGCCGCGGCCGCGAGGGCGAGCGGCACGAACGCGAGCCAGAGGTCGTAGCGGAAGAGCAGCCGGAGCACGAGGTGAAGCGACGGCCAGATTCGTCCGAGGTGTGTCACGAGCTCGTGCACGCCACCCGTGGGCAGGACGGCCGGGAGGCTGCGAGTCCCCCACCAGAGCCGCCACGGCAGGTTGACGGCGTACGCGGCCAGTCCGACGCCGATCAGCGGCGGCCAGGTCGACCGCCAGGCTCTCGTTGTCGCGGCGGCGATCCCGACCCCGAGGCAGCCGGCGATCAGCAGACCCTCCTGTTTCGTCGCGATTGCCGCAGCCAACACGACACCCCCCGCTGCGAGCAGCCAGGGCTCCCGTGTGCGGAGCCAGGAGATGGCCAGGAGCGCAGTCAGCGCGAAGAACATGTCGAGCGTCCAGTCGGCCTGCGAGCCGAGGAGTCGACCGTCGAGCTCGGGGATCACCCCGGTCAGCCCGACGAAGAGCCACGCGAGCCAGGCCGGCACGAGCCTGCGCAGGAGCATCGCGGCGGCGAAGACGAAACCGGCATACAGGAGCCAGTACTGCGCGGCGAGCTCCGGGGCGTACGCGCTACCCATGAAGCGGAAGTTCATGGCCTGGAGGGCGGGAACGAGGAGCGGGTAGCGCGGGCCCGGGAGGGTCGTGAACAGCTGGCTGTCGATGCTCCCGAAGAAATAGATGATCTTTGCCTTCGGTACCCAGAACTCGAATGAGTCTCCGCCGCCGAGCGGCATCACCCGGGCGACCTGGAAGAACGCGACGAGAATCGCGACAGTCCCGGTTGCGATGCCGGCGGCCACCAACGTGCCCGGCGAGAGGAGGCGAAGGCGGCCCAATTCGCGGGGAAGCGGCCGGCGCTTCGCGGCGGCGAGGGCCGATCCCGCCACCGTGACGCCTGCGCAGAGACCCAGGATCGTGCCGGTGGGAAGCCCGCCACCGGCGATCAGGACGAGCGTTGCCAGCACCGAGACGGCACTCAGGCCGAGCACGAGCGCCAGCCCGAGCGAGTCGAACAGCTCGAGCCACGATCGCCAGCCGCGCAGGCCCCAGAGCAAGGCAAGGCCGGAGACGAGGAAGAGGGCGTTCAGCTCGAGCACGCCTCGCAGGCTCTGCCCCATCAGCGCTTCACCTGCCCGATCGCCTCGCCCTGGTCCGTCTGCCAGAGCCAGTCCGTGCGTGCGTTCCAGGGCGTCCGGTCGCAGTGCCAGCAGATCACGTAGTGGGCCTCGGTCGGGTCGACGGGGCGGGCGGGCAGGAGCAGGTAGCGGAGGAACGGCCCGGCCGTCGCGAACGTGATCGAGTTGATCCCAACGGCCCCCGCACTGTCGACATCGGCCGGGAGCAGGAACGCGTAGTCCGAGCTCTTCGGGATCAGGTCGAGCGCCTCGACCTGGAGGTCATACGGAAGCCCCTGCATGTCGCCCGAGGTCAACACGCGTTCGAGCGGGTTGGTGATGTACGCGTCGGTCTTGACGGTCGCGTTCATCGTCCGGATCGCACGGGGCGCGTGGACGACGAACAGGCAAGCGGCGACGAGGACGCACGCCGCGCCGACCCCGAACCGGGCCCGGTCGGCCAGGGCCGACAGGGTCAAGCCGTGGCCCAGCTCGCGCGCAGCCGCCGGGCGGTCTCTTCAAGAGCCTCGGGCACCACACGCACGTCCGCGAGCACCGGCATGAAGTTCGTGTCGCCCGCCCAGCGGGGCACGACGTGGAGGTGGACGTGGTCGACAATCCCCGCCCCGGCGGCGCGGCCGAGGTTCCAGCCGAGGTTGTGCCCGTGGGGTGCGAACGCCGCCGTCAGCGTCGCGACCGAGGCGACGGCGAGTCGATGAATCTCGAGCGCCTCCGCCTCCGTCAGCTCAGCGAGGCCGCCGAGGTGGCGGAGCGGCGCCACCATCAGGTGGCCCGATGTGTAGGGGAAACGGTTGAGCAGGACGAAGGCGGCCTCGCCGCGATGGACGACGAGACTGTCTTCCGGGCTGCAGAAAACGCAGCCCGACGACTCGTCCGCGTGCTCGATGTACTCGAGCCGCCAGGGCGCCCAGAGCGGCTTCGCCATGACGCGAGCCTAATCGATGACCGCTGCGTCCTGGTCGGCGGCGGCCTCCTCGCCGCCGTCGTCCGCGTCCTCGTCGCCGTCTGCGTCTTCTTCTTCGTCCAGGTCCTCCTCGTACCCGCCGTACTCGTACTCGAGGCCCGTCGTCGTCACGTCGATGATCCGGGGCGGGTCGCCCTCCTCGTCGAGAATCGCGTTGATCACGGTGCGCCCGTGCGACCGGATCGCGGCCCGGCACTCGTCCGGGAGGTCCGGCGCCTCGTCGGCGCCCGTCGCGACGCATACGTTCACGGTTCTCTGCACTCCGTCCCGCTCGAGGTCGCGCGCCCACCCGATCGAGACGTCGCGTCCCGGGAACTGGTGGAAGGAGCGCGACCCGCTGACGATTCTCCAGTTGCTCATCCCAAAATTCTATGCAGTCGAGGCTGCCGGTGCAACGGCGCGGTCACAGCCACCGCTTGTACCGGAAGAAGGCGAGCATGCCGCAGAGGGCGGCCGCCATCACGCCGAAGATCGACCAGAACGCCCAGGCGGTCCCGAAGCCCGGGAACTGGACGTTCATGCCGAAGAAGCCGGTGATCAGCGTCAGCGGGAGCAGAATCACGGAGAAGACCGTCAGGACGCGCAGGATGTCGTTCTGGTGGTGCGAGATGACCGCCTCGTTCGTGTCCTCGAGCGCCTCGACCACCTCCTTGAAGTTGTCGAGCAGGTCCCAGATGCGCTCGGCGGCGTCGACGATGTCGTCGAAGTAGAGCTCGAGCTCCTCGGGCAGGAACCGTTCGACGTGCCGCTCGAGCAGGCGGAGGGTCGAGCGCTCCGGCTTGATGATCTTCCGGTAGCTGATGATCTCCTGCTTGACGTTCGAGATGTCGCGGACCACCTCGTCCGAGCGGCCCTCGAACACGTCGTCCTCGAGCGAGTCGAGCTTGTGCCCGATCTTGTCCAGGATCGGGAAGCAGTAGTCGAACAGATCGTCGAGCACCTCGTAGAGGAGCCGCCCCGAGCCCTTGGAGAAGAGCTGCTCGCGGAACAGCTCATCCTCCTCGCAGCGGGCGAACAGGGCGCTCACCGGGCGGAGGTCGACACCGGGCAGCGTGACGAGGTAGTCGGGCCCGACGAAGACGTCGAGCTCGACCGCGTTCAGCCGCTGGACGGCGGGGTCGTACGCGGGGAAATGGAGCACCGCGAACAGGTAGCCCTCGTCGGCGTAGTCGTCGACCTTCGGCCGCTGCCGCTTCGAGAGCACGTCCTCCACGTCGAGTGGGTGCCAGCCGAAGCGGGAGGCGAGGTCCTGCGCGGCCTCGAGCGTGGGGGCGTCGAGGTGGATCCAGGTGAGACCGGCGGCGCTGAGCTCAGCCGGCTCGCGCCGGTCCTCGACGACGACCGTCAGGTCGCGCCCACGCGAACGCCGGATGCGGGGCAGGCTGGGCATTCAGGCTGGCACCTGCATCGGTACTGAGTGGGTCCTCGAGGATCGTCAGCGGCATGGCCGGATTGTACCCGCCTCTCCCGTCGACGTCATCAGACGGGCGCCGGCTCAGCGAGCCCCGGGATGGACGCCTCCTCGTGCGGGATGCGCCGCAGCGAGGGAGGGATGTGCCGCTCGAGTGCCAGTGCACCACCCGCCGCGAGCACGCAGACGCCGGCGGCGAGCGGCCAGAGCGCGAACGGGGACGCCGCGAGCACGAAGCCGCCGGCGGCCGGCCCGACCGTGCCGGCGAGGCCCCAGGAGAGGGAGTGGACGGCGAAGTAGTGGCCTCGCAGGTGGTCGGGAGCGATGTCGGCCACGAGCGCCTGGTGTGCGGGGCCGTGGAAGCATTCGCCGATCCCGAACACTCCCGCCGCGACCGCGAACAGCACGAACGCCGGGGTCGCAACGAGCCAGGCGCCGGCCCCGTCGACGAGAAGCCAGGCACCCGCCCACAGCAGCGGCATCAGGGCAAGCGCGCGCATGCGCCGCCTCCCCTCGATCCAGTGCGAGAGCGGGAGTTGGGCCAGGACGATCACGAGGGTGTTGACGCCGAACACGAGCCCGATCTCGCGCTCGCTGATGTGACCATGGTCGCGGGCGAAGGCGGGGAAGAGGTTGAACAGCGAGTAGCCGGCGGCGACGAAGAGGAAGTTGAGCCACCAGAGGCCGAGGAAGGTCCTGTGCCGCAGGACGGCCGCGTAGGACGAGCGCACAACGCCGTCGCTCGGCGTCACACCGGGGTCGCGAACGAAGGCGAGCACACCGACGTACCCGAGGAAGGTGAGCGCATCCAGGACGAACAGCGTCGTGAAGGTCCCGGGGCTGTGGACGTGGGCGATGAAACCGCCGGCGATGCCCCCGAGCCCGATCCCCAGGTTCGCCGTCACGCGCTGCTGGGCGAACGCGGCGTGCCGTCTGGCGGCGGGGGTGAGGCGGGCGATGAGGGTCGACTGGCTCGGCCAGAACCCGGCCGAGCCGGCGCCCTCGACCGCGAGCAGCGCAAAGGCCTGCCAGGGGTGGCGGACGGTCGGGAGGAGTCCGATCCCGCCCGCCTGGAGCACCAGGCCGCTCCCGAGTGTCAACCGCGGGCCGATCCGGTCGATCACCGGCCCCGCCAGCACTCCCGCCGTGAGTTGCCCCGCGGCGGCCACGGCAACCGCAAGCCCGGCTGTTCCGAGCCCGAAACCGCGAACGTCGTGCAGGTAGATGACGAGGAACGGGAGCACGATCCCGTTCCCGAACGAGTTGACGACTCCGCCGCCCTGGAGCAGCCAGACGTCGCGCGGGAGGCGCGGATCGAATCGTCGGAGAGCAGCGACCGCGCCCACGGCGGCAACGTAGCTTCTTCCCGCAGCACCCCGGCCTCGTCGACGGCCGTGCGCGTGAGGGGTTCCGCCGTTAGCCCGGGTCGTCCGTGTCGATCCCGTCGAACAGCGCCGGCAGCCGGTCGAGGACCGCGGCCGCCGTGGTCAGGTCCCGGGTGCCGAAATCGGCCAGCGCCGCCTGCCAGCGGCTCTCGAACCGCGCCCGCCGCTGTGCGATCACCTCGTGTCCGCGGGCCGTCAGCGCGCAGGTCACGATCCGCCGGTCGTGCTCGGATCGCGTCCGCTCGACGAGCCCCATCGCACCGAGGCTGTCGAGCATCTGGGTCACCGTTGCCGGCGACAGGTCGGCGGCGACGGCGAGCTCGCCCGACGAGAGCTCGCCGCGCTCGGCGAGCCCGAACAGCAGGTGGTACTGGGCGAAGCTGAGCTGGCCGGGACGGTGGGTCTCGCGTCCGCGCAGACGCCGGACGGCGCCCATCGCACCCTTGAACGACGAGGCGAGCCGCGCGAGCGCCTGGTCGCGGTCGGCGAGCGGCCTCGTGCCGACGCTCATGGGACAACCTTCAGTTGCCCCATGAGTTCCCGCTCTCGACACCGGCCAAGCCGGCGTCTCCGCTCAATCGTGAGCTCCGTCAAGCCTACGCTCATGGGGCAACCTTCAGTTGCCCCATGAGTTCCCGCTCTCGACACCGGCCAAGCCGGCGTCTCCGCTCAATCGTGAGCTCCGTCAAGCCTACGCTCATGGGGCAACCTTCAGTTGCCCTATGAGCTCCCGCTCTCGACGCAGGCCAAGCCGGCGTCTCCGCTCAATCGTGAGCTCCGTCGAGCCTACGCTCATGCTGGGGTCTCCGCCAGCGGGCCGCCGCGGAGCGGCGTGGTGCTCTCATTCAGGGCTGCCGCGCGTGCAGACCGCTCGGCCCGGACGAGCACGACGCAGGGGACGATTGCAAGCGCTGTGAGTGCGAGTGCCCACCAGAAGGCGGTTCCATAGGCGGCCGCCGCGCCGTCGAGCCCGTGGGCGTGGAGCAGTGAGCGCTGGAGGACGACGGCCAGCACGGCGGTCCCGATCGAGCCGCCGATCCGCTGGAGCACGTTCAGCTGCGGCGTCGCGTCGGCGAGCTCGGATCGCTTCAGGGCGGCGAAGGCCGCCGACATCGCCGGCATGAACGCGAAGCCCACGCCCATCCCGCGGACCGCCATCGCGATCGACAGCCAGAGGATCGAGGTGTGCGCGCCGATGAAGCCGAACGGGATGGTCGCCACTGCGGTCACGACCACGCCGAAGAGCGCAAGCGGCCCACCGCCGAGCCGATCGGCCAGACGTCCGGCGATCGGCATCACGAGCGCCATCCCGAGGCCCATCGGTGCCGTCAGCAGGCCCGTGTCGACGGCACTCTCGAAGCGGACCTGCTGCCAGTAGAGCGGTAGGAGGATCATGCCGCCGAACAGCGCCGCGCCGAGGCAGAACATGGTGATCGAAGCTGCTGCGAAGGTGCCGCGCCGGTACAGTCGCAGGTCGAGCAGCGGGCGTGGTGTCCCCAGGGCGTGGACGGCGAAGGCGGCGACGAGCACGATGCCCGCGAGCAGCGGCAGGATCGCGCCCGTGGCCGTGAAGCTCCCCTTGGCCCCGATCTCGGCGAGGCCGTAGGTGAGGAGCGGCACCCCGCTCGCCATCAGCAGGAGCCCGCGCACGTCGAGCCGGTCGCCGCGCTCGGGCTCGCTGCGGGGGAGCATCCGGAGCGACGCGAGGAAGGCGATCACGCCGATCGGCAGGTTGACGTAGAAGATCCAGCGCCAGCTCGCGTTGTCGACGATCAGCCCGCCGATCGTGGGGCCGAAGATCGGGGCGAGCATCGCCGGCACCGCGATCACGCTCATCACGCGGCCCATCCGCTGCGGGCCGGCTGCGTTCGCCATCATCAGCTGCCCGATCGGCAGGATCATCCCGCCGCCGACCCCCTGGATGACGCGGAAGGCGATCAGCTGTCCCGCGGAGCCGGCCACGCCGCAGAGCGCCGATCCGGCCGTGAACAGGACGAGCGAGAGCAGGTAGACGTTCTTCGCGCCGAAGCGCTTCGCGGCCCAGCCCGTGACCGGGATCACCGCGGCCAGCGAGAGCATGTAGCCGGTGATCACCCACTGGATGTCGGCGATCGTCGTGTGCAGGTCGCGCCCGAGCGTCTCGAGTGCGACGTTGACGATCGTCGTGTCGAGGATGGACATGATCGACCCGATCACGACGACCGAGGCGATGCGCCAGACATGCGCTTCGATTCGGCTGGACGCTGCTGGTTCCGTCACGCGAGAGCTCCTTCGGCCGAGAATTTCATCGGTACCCGGTGGATGGGTCGATAAAGGTTAGGTACCGAAGGAAAGGCTGTCAAGCGTCGCGCCGCCGTCCTCGCGAGGCGGCTCGGGTGTGGTACACACTCCGGTGGAATCAGAACGCGACGGAGAGGATCTCCAGATGAGCTTGCAAATCGGCGCAACCGCACCTGACTTCGAGGCGGAGACGACGGAAGGCCCGATTCATTTCCATGACTGGATCGGTGACTCGTGGGCGGTGCTGTTCTCGCACCCCAAGGATTTCACGCCGGTCTGCACGACGGAGCTCGGCTATATGGCCAAGATCAAGCCGGAGTTCGACCGCCGGGGCGTCAAGCTGATCGGCCTCTCCGTCGACCCGATCGGAAAGCACGAGGGCTGGGCCCGCGACATCGAGGAGACACAGGGCCACGCGCCGAACTACCCGATGATCGGGGATGCCGACTTCAACGTCTCGAAGCTCTACGGGATGCTTGGCGCCGACGTCTCGGGCGACCCGGCCGACCGCACCGCCGCCGACAACCAGACGGTGCGCAACGTCTTCGTGATCGGCCCCGACAAGAAGGTGAAGCTGATCCTCGTCTACCCGATGACGACCGGCCGCAACTTCGACGAGGTGATCCGGGTGATCGACTCGCTCCAGCTGACCGCGAAGCACAAGGTCTCGACGCCGGTCAACTGGAAGCAGGGTGAGAACGTGATCATCTCGGGCTCGGTCTCCGACGACGAGGCGAAGGAGATCTATCCGGACGGCTGGGAGGCCCCGCGCCCCTACATCCGGATCGTGCCGCAGCCGAGCTGAGCCCAGTCGTTCGGGAGGGCCCAGCAGTGCGGGAGGGTCGGCGTCCGCCGGCCCTCCGTCCTAGGTGGCGGGGTCGGCGGCTCGGCGCGCTTCTGCGCGCGCCTCGCGGAAGGTGACGAGCCGCCCGCGCTCCTCGTCCCACAGCTTGAGACGGATCGCGCGGATCGCGTCGGGGAGCGTGAGTACGGGTGTGGCGCTGAGCCCGGAGGTTTCGTCGTGTGCGGACTGCAAGTTGTAGTTCGGGATCCGCACGCTCAGATGGTGAACGTGGTGGAAGCCGATGTTGCCGGTGAAGAACTGCAAGACCGCCGGCAACTTCAGGTAGGAGCTCCCCTGCAGCGCTGCCCGGTCGTAGCTCCAATCGTCGCCGGCCTGCCAGTACGTGTTCTCGAACTGATGCTGGACGTAGAAGAGCCAGATGCCGACGGCCCCGGTGAGCAGGAGCGTCGGCCCCTGCAGGAGCAGGAAGCCCTTCCACCCGAGCAACAGGCAGAGCACGCCGACCACGACTGCGAGCGAGAGATTCGTGCCGAGCACGCTCCGGCGGACACGCCGGCTCGCGGAGCGGGAGAAGACCCGCGGTTTGAGCACGAGCACCAGGATCCAGCCGAGCCCGAACATCACGGCAGGGTTGCGAAACAGGCGGTAGCCAACGCGGCCCCACCAGGGGTAGCCGCGGTACTCCGCGACCGTCAGCGTCCAGACGTCGCCGACGCCGCGGCGGTCGAGGTCGCCTGCGGTGGCATGGTGCACCGCGTGCTCGTGCTGCCAGCTCTGGAAGGGAAGCCAGACGAGCACTCCCAGCACGGCGCCGAGCCGTGCGTTGGCACCCTTCGTGGGCAGGAACGAGCCGTGTGCGCAGTCGTGAAAGACGATGAAGGTTCGGATCAGGAACCCGGCGGCCGGGACGGCGAGGGCGAGCGCGAGCAGCTCCGAGGTGCGTTGCGCGAACGCGATCGCGGTCATCAACCCGAGATACGGCACGGCGGAGGTGGCGAGGTCGAGCAGGCTGCGTCCGAGGCGCGGCTTGGAGTAGGACGCAAGCGCTCCGCGCCACGCCGCGTCGGAGCTCGTCGCCGTCGCGGCGGCGCTCACGTTGCGGCCAACGCGGACAGAGGCTTCGGCGGGAGGGAGACGTTCACCGGTGTGGACATTAGCTCGTGCAGCGGCGCCCGGCGCCGCACGGAGAACCGGTGAGAGCCGACCGACGTAGTCAAATGTGATCCGCCACCTCACGAAAGGAGTTCGCAAATGCACCACCGGCTGACGGGGCGGCTGCCACTGCTCGTTGGGCTCGCCGTGCTCGCGACGGGTGGGGGGGCCTTTGCAGGGTCGAGCGCCGGGACGGTTCACGCCGTCGCCAACGCTGCGCTGCGGACGAAGATCGTCGCCGACTCGGGCGGACACACGCTCTATCACCTGGCGAGCGAGAAGAAGGGTTCGGTCGGCTGTACCGGCAGCTGTAGGAAGACCTGGCCGCCGTTGCTCGTGACCGGCTCGTCGAAGCCCGTCGCGGGGCCGGGAGTGCGCGCGTCGAGGCTCGGCACGATCAAGCGGCCCGATCGGGGCGTCCAGGTGACCTACAACGGATACGCGCTCTACCGGTACCGCGGCGACACGAAGGCGGGTCAGGCGAACGGGCAGGGTGTCGCAGGCGTCTGGTACGCGATCACGCCGGCAGGGGGTGTGACGAAGGTCGCAACGGCCGCGACGACCGGCACGAAATCGCCCACGACCACCTCGGCGGCGCCTCCCACCAAAACGACCACCACCACGAGCAGCGGAGGCGGCGGCGCCGTCGACGCGAACGGCTGTCCGCACGGGCAGACCATCCCGCAGGGGACCTACGCCGGCGACGGCGACGAGGACAACGAGGGCGGTCCCGACGACGGGGACGGCTGTTCGTAGCCGAGCCGGTGCCGACCGCATCCGGAGGTCGTCTCACCCCGTTCGCGCTCGCCGCTGCCGTCGTGCTCTCGGTCGGCGGCGCTCGGGCGCATGCTTCGCGGCCGTCGCCGCCGGCGCCGTTTCGATGGCTCGTGCCCGCTCCTGCGCCGGCCGCCTGGAAGCACCTCCGCCTCCCGGCCGGCGGTGCTGTGCTTTCGTATCCGCCGTCGCTGCGGTCGATTCCCGGTGACAGGGGCACGGTCTCTGTCGCCGAGAAGGATCGGGCCGGCAGGATCCTCGTCTACCTGAACGCCACACCGACTCAGGGCGACGAGCGATTGGCGAGCTGGCCGGAGTTCCGGATCGCGAGGCACCACGCCGAATCCGAGCATTCGATCCACGAAGACGCCCGCGCAGTTCACCTCGTGTTTCGCGGCGGGACGGGATCCTGCGTGATCGACGACTACGTCACGAGAGTCAAGGCGAACCACTACCGTGAGATCGCCTGTTTGGTCCAGGGCCGCACGGCCGTCAGTGTCATCGTCGCTGCGGCGCTCGCATCCGACTGGGCACGGTCAGCGGCGTTGCTCGAGCGTGCCGTCGCCGCCTACCGCGTGACCTGAGCTTCGGCTCGCCGGCGTCGCGGTCGCCCCGGTCCAGGAAGACGGCCCGCCGGAGCGGGCCGTTCCCGACCCGATGTCCCAAGGGGGTGGGAGGGGTCACGTTCTGTCATCGGGCATCGGCTCAGGTCGAGAAGGAGCGGGGGGTGTTGCGTGAGGCGAGGCGGACGACGTGCTAGTGAGGCCCGTCGAAGAAGCCGGCGCACGACAGCGCCGCCACCACGGTCAACCCGATCACGAGGGCGCGAGTGCCCTGAATTCTGATGAACATCTTTGTCACAGTCGATTCACCCCCTTTCGCCTCGAGCCTCGAGGCGAGCACCCCGGCGGCAGGCAACGGATCACCGGCCGGGCCCCGGAAATGCCCAAATCGTTTGGTTCGCAGTTCGCTATCGGCACAAAACGGCTGGACTTGAGCCCCAATTCGGGGACGGCCGTTGCCGTGGTGGGCGGTGCGGGGAGACGAACGCGGCATCCTGACGCGGAGCTCGCCGCCGTCGCCGTCCCTTGACGCTGACCTGTTGCCGTGAGAGCGTCTTCAATCCACGGGGGGCAACTGTCGACGACTAGCTCACGATGGAAGGATGTGCTGCATGTTTGTCAAGCGTCTTGGAGTGCTGAGCGGTTCCCTGCTCGGAGCTGCGGTGATGTTCGGGACGACCCCGGCCGGCGCGACCGGGCCCGCAAAGGTGCTGAAATTTGAGAATTCCGCTGCTACGGTGACGCTCGTCGGAGCGAGCACGGACCCGAACACGGCTCCGCCGATCGGTGCGAGCGAGGTGATCGCACTCGTGCTCAGGAACAGCGGCGCGCAGTTCGGCAAGCCGAGCGGCACGGCTGTGGGGCACGTGCTCATCCAGTGCACTGTCCTCAGCGTGAACCCCCCGAACGGAGACGGCGTCTGCAGCGGCATCGCCCACGTCCCCAACGGGTACTTCACGTTCGGCGGAGACGGCATCTTCCAGAACAATGCGAAGCCGAATCACTGGGCTATCACGGGTGGGGTTGGCCCTTACTCGAATGACCGTGGCCAGATCAAGGTCGTCAACCACTCGAACGGCACCTCGAGCGCGACCGTCACGCTCTCCTCGTAGCAATGCGATCGGCGGCGCCCCGCAACGCACGGGGCGTCGGGCCGATCGTCCTGTACCGGGCTGAGCCGCCGGACGGGTAGCCTCGCCGTTCGTGTCGGTCTGGATCGGGCTCGCGCTCTCGCTGATCTCCGCGGTGGCCGTCAACTGGGCCTACCTGCGCGAGCACGACGCCGCCAGGGAGCTGCCGCCCGTGTCGGCGCGACGGCCGCTCGTCTCGGCGCGGCGGCTCGTGCGCAGCCGCGCCTGGCTGGTCGGCTTCGCCGCCGAGACGGCCGGCTGGCTCGTCTACCTCGCGGCCCTCCGGCTGGCGCCGCTCGCACTCGTCCAGACCGTCGGCGCCGCCGGCATCGCCGTGCTCGCAGTCGCACAGTCCGGTGGCCACATCGAGAGGCTCCCCCGCCGTGCGCAGCTGGCAAGCGCGATCGCCGTCCTGGGGCTGGTCCTGCTCGGCCTGTCACTCGTCGGGACGCACCCGGCGGGCCGTCAGCCGCACCCGGGAGTCGCGATCGTGTGGCTCGCAGGCTGCGTCGGCGCCGCAGCCCTCTTGACGCTTGCCCAGGTTCGCCTGACCCGCGCTGTCGCGCTCGGGCTCGGTGCCGGCCTCCTGTTCGCGACCGGGGACATCTCCGCCAAGCTCGCCGTCTACGGCGGCGTCTGGCTGATCGTCGTCGTCCTCCTGATCGCGACGTACGCGCTGGGCTCGATCGAGCTCCAGGCCGCCTTCCAGCACGGCGACGCGCTGACCGCTGCCGGGACCGCGACCCTGACGACGAACGCCGTGCCGATCGCGGCCGGCGTCGTGCTCTTCGACGAGGGGATTCCCGGCGGGACGAGGGGCGTGCTGCAGGTCGCCGCATTTGCGGCGCTCGTGCTCGGTGCGGCGCTGCTCAACGACCGGGGCGCGGGTGCCAACCGACCCGCGGAGGACGGACGCGACACTTGAGCGATGCCCCGCGCGGGGATGCTTCTCTTGATGTCAGGTCGCGATGGGAGCTCGTTTTGAGTAGCCGACAAAGATGGCGGGCGATGGAGGCGCGGGTCAGGCCGTGTGCGGCGGCGCCGATCGCCCTGTGGAGGCAGTTCGCAGGGTCGGATAGCATCGTCGGCCGACAGAATCGTCCAGCCACGGAGGTATCTCGATGCGCGTCGCGATCATCTATAGACCGAAGAGCCCGGCACCACTGGAGGCGATCCCGCAGTTCATGCAGGCTCTGACGGCATGGGTCGACAAGTACTCCGGTCGCATGTCGACGCTCGAGTTCTTCGCGGCAGGCGGCGGGTTCGCCGTGATCGACGTCGACGACTCCGCCGACCTGTTTCGGATCACCGCCGAGAACCCGTTCACGCCATTCTCGGAGGTCGAGGTTCGTCCAGTGGTCGATCCTCACACTGCGCTCGCGACCCTGCAGGACGTGTTCGCCGGAATGGCGAGCGGAGGCTGAGTTCGGCTCTCCGCGCCCGGCGACCGGGGGGTGCGCGCCGAAACACATCGAGCGGCGGGGAGGCCTCGTGGTCTGACGGCGGGACAGTCGTCGTGCCGTGCTCTCGGACGCCTTCAGGCCGACCGTCGGCGTCCGTGCCGTCTGTTCTGTTGATGAAACGCGGGCCGAGCGTGGTCTGCGGATGCGCCGTTGACCGGCGGTGGAGGGTGTCGCCTCCTTCCGAACGAGCGGAGGAAGGTGGTGACGACGACCGCACGCGCCGAGCTCTGTTGGAACGAACCGAAAACGAAGGTGAGCCCTCCCGCGAGGACGGCGCCAACGAGAGCGAGGGCAGCGATCTTGCGCCCGAGGTACTTCATCTCGGACGTCGCCGTACGCACGCGACGAAACACGTCATGCGATTCGTGTCGGCGGCTCCCGGTGTCGGGTGGACAGTAGAAGACCGCAAGGTAGATCTGGGTTCTCGCCGTCGTGTCAGGTTAGACGAAGGTGTAGTACGTTCTGTGGTACACTCTGAAGGTGGCGAGGACGGTGCAGGCTCGACTGGACGAGCGTTCCGAGCAGGATCTCGCGCTTCTGCGCAACGAGGGCCATAGCGACTCCGAAGCGATCCGGCTGGCTCTCCACGAGGCGGCGGAGCTGCGGAGACGAAAGGGCGCCCTCCGTCTGGAGGCCGAGGCCGCGGCGGCCGACCCTGGTGACGTCGCAGAGGCCCTCCGTGTCCGCGAGGAGATGGAGGCGATCGCGGCAGCCTGGAACGACGCCGGTTAGGCCGTGGTCCGCGGCGAGGTCTTCCGGCTGCGCATGCCCCGCGGCTCGCGTGGCTCGGAGCAGCGAGGCGCCCGCTATGCCGTGATCGTTCAGGCAGACGAGCTCCTCGCGCTCTCGACCGTGCTGGTTTCGCCGACGTCGACGGCCGCGCCGCCCAGGTCGTTTCGCCCGACCATCGACCTCGACGGTTCGTCGACCCGCGTGCTCGTAGAGCAGACGACCGCTGTGAGCCCGGAGCGCCTCGGGGACTCGGTCGGCCGGTTGAGCGCAAGCGAGTTGCGCGACCTCGACGAGGCTCTCGCGCTCGTCCTTGGACTCTGAGCGACGACGTCGCCAAGAACGTTCGAGCAGTCCGGCGTCGTCGAGTTCGCTCGCGACAGCGAGCACCGCCGATCGGCTGACGGATCGCTCCCGCCGGGACGTCGGCCGCCCTGGGACGAGCGCTCTCGGATTCTTCGGGTTGCGCGGCGACGAGAGCGCCGTTGCCGTCGCTGCGACCGTGAGCACGGCTGCGGCTGGGGCGAGCGTCCTCCGGGGGTCAGGGTGATCCTGCCCAGCTGCTGGTGGAATGCTCCATGCCTAGGGGTGGGGGTCGGAGCCGCACTCGGTGACTCCGGAGCCGCAGCCGCTGCCGGTCTTGCTGCAGCATTGCACGCAGGGGGAGTAACCGTGGAAGGTGGACTGTGTCGGGCAGCAGAAGACGTTCGGTGGAAGGCCCTCGCAGGGGCCGTCCGGCCCCTTGGGGTCGAACCCCGGACAATTCGGAGAGAGGCAGTCTCGCTGCATCGCCTTCTCTTTCAGAAGCGCCAGGTCCAGGCACGCGTTGAACTTGGCTGAGGCCATCATGAAGGTCGGAGCACCGATCGCGAGCGCGAAGGGAAGAGTCAAGCCGATCGTCATGTACGAAAGTCCGGCATCGCGACTGCAAGCGTTCACGCCACTCCCATACTGCTTGTGCGAGGTGTAGAAGCACCCTTTCTGGCAGGCGTGCGGGTCGTCGGCGCCGAGCGACGCCCCGGTTCGAGCGAAGGGCAGCGTCAGGGCAGTCCCGGCGAGCGCTGCTTTCAGGACCTGCCTGCGTGTCCGCGGCGCTGCGAGCAGGTCGAGCCAGTGCTCCCGTGTCGTATTGCTCACCGGATGTCCTTCGGGCGGACCGTCTTCAGGTACTTCGCGACGTGCTGGAACTCGCTCACGCTTGCTTGCAGGTGCCCGGAGATCGTTGTCGCCGCCTTCTTCGCGTTCGCCGGCGGTTTCGTCGCCCGCCAGAGCGTCCCGCGCGCGCTCATCGCCGCCGCCTGCCGTGTGAGCGCCGTTTGGAGGTGCCGCTTGTCCGAGGCGGGGAAGTCGACGTGCTCCAGTTCGCCTCGGATCTCGAGCGTCAGATCGGCGATCCTGTCGCAGCGGTCGGCAGCTTCGATCACGGACGGGCTCAGCTTCCCCGTGTGCGGGATGTACCAGTTCGGGCCGCTGCCCGCGAACCCGCGGGCATCGCCTGGCTGAAGTGGCCGTCTTGGGTCGAGGTTCATCAGCACGTCGATGCTGTCGAGGTGGTCGAAGAGCTTCCTGAGGCGGTTGCGCTCGTAGAGCACCGCTCGCACCGCGGCGATCTGCGAGGGGTCCGGGGCCACCGTCTCAGCCCCTCGCCGCTCGCTGTCGTTCCGGCACAGGCATCGCCCTGAGGGCGAGTAGCTCTTCGATCGCCTGCTCGCCGGTCACGATTGCACTCGCGACCCGTCCTTCGGCATCGACGATTGTTGCGCTCGGAACCGCCTGGACGCGGTAGGCGGCGAGCACCTCGCGATCCTGTTGAAGCAACACGTGCTCCAGCCGGGCATCGCCGAGTCGCGCCTTGTTCTCGGCGGCCTCGCCGCGGGTGATCACGGCGATCTCGAGCGACCCGGCGCATTCCTCACGAAGGCGTCCGAGCTGGGGAGCGAGCGCCGCGCAGGCGCCGCAGTCGGGATCGGAGAAGACAAGCGCGACCGGCCGCCCCGGCGCGAGGATCTCCGCAAGCGTGCGCCGGCGGCCGTCGAGGTCGTCGAGCTCGAACATCGGAGCGGGCTCACCGATCGCCAACCCCGACCGCGATCGCACGTCCACGGCTGTCTCCTCGAGAGCGCGCACGCGTTCGATCAGCCTGCCGTTCTGCCGGAAGAGCTGCCAGCTGAGCCATCCCTGCACGGCAACGGCGACCGAGACGGCCATTACCGCAACACCGACGGTCGTCACCTCGACGCCGGCCAGCGCTCCGCCGATTCCCTCCCCTGGCCCTGCTGCCGCGACGAGGCCGGCAGCCGCGGCCAGACCCGCGTTGCGGACGAGTGTCCGACCGCCGACGCGGGCCGAGTGAACTTGACCGAAGCAGTTGCACTCGGGCCGCTCACCACGAGCGAGCACACGCGTGATTGCAGCGCAGAACACGAGCAACAATCCGAGTGCGGCCAACGCGCCCAGTCGCGCAGATCCCGTGGGGAGAAGGAGCCCGGCAACCGCGAGCTCCGCGAGCGGGAGCGCCACCGCTCCCGCAGCCGCGAAGCGAAACGGCAACCCGAAATCCGAGAGCGTCTCCCGCAGCCCTTCTCGACCGACGAGCTTTCCCAGCGCTGCGATCGCGAAGACGAGCGCCAGAATCGAGCGCGCGATGAGCAGCACGACGCTCACGAGCCTGCCGGTCCCGATCCGAGCCAGAGCGATTCGAGCACGCGTTCGAACCTCACGCCTGCGAGCTCACCTGCCGCGCGGACGTCCGCCTCCCGACCTTCGAAGAGACAGAAGACGGTCTCGTCACTCCGGACCAGGATCGTCCCTCGCAGATCGACCTGGCGGCCCTGCCGGCGAAGCTCGGAGGCCGCCGCGTCGGCGAGCGCGACCGTCTCGGCAAGCGCGTCCTCGCTCACGCCGGGCCAGTAGCATTCGGCGAGGTACCTTCCCGGCGGTTGTTCGTTCACGCGGCGACCTTACGACCCCGTCGCGCGAAAGGAATCGGGTGTTTCCCTACGGTTGTGCCGACGTCGGGTCGACGCCGGGGAATCGCGCTCCCAGCTCGGCGCGAGAGTGAACGCCGAGCTTGCGGTAGGCACGGGCGAGATTCGCCTCGACCGTCTTCGGGCTCAGGAACATCCGGGCGGCCACTTCGCGATTGGTGAGGCCGGAAGCGGCGAGTTGCGCGACGCGTCGCTCGCTCTCGGTCAGCTGACCGGGAGCTGCGGGCCGAAGGCCGACCCGCCGCAGCTCGTCGCGCGCGCGCTCGGACCACAGCGGAGCGCCGAGTTGTTCGAAGATCGCAATCGCGGCGTCGAGCGAGACCTTCGCCGCAGCCTTCTTCTTCGTGCGCCGCTCGATCTCGCCCTTCACGAGCAGCGTGCGGGCGAGCTCGAAGGGCATCGGCAGTCGCTCGTGCTCGTCGAGCGCCGTGACGACCCGGTCGAGGGCCTCGACGAGCGCCCCGTCCGCCGCTGCCACCAGAGCACGTGACCGTGCGGCCACTGCCCGGTTCCAGGCGATCGAGCTCCGTCGTGCGTGCTCCGAGAACGCGTCGGCCGCCCGCCTCGCCTCTTCAAGTCTTCCCGATCTGACCAGTCCCTCGATCGCATCGCCGTGTATGCGAAAGACTGCCGGTTCCCGCATCCTGCAGTCGTCGAGCAGTTGCAGCGCCTTCGAGTAGTGGAGCGCGGCCGACGCGAAGTCACCTCGTGAGAGGGCGAACAGGCCGAGTGGGCGCAGGCGGATCACGTCGTAGATTCCTTCCCAGGCAGGTATCCCCGCGAGCTCCTGCATGGTCGAGAGGTCGCCGCTCAACGCTGCGACGAGGGCGATGTGGGGGACAGGGGACCCGGCCCATCCGAGCTCGGTGAACCGCTGCATCAGCTCGTCCCCGAGCGCGCGGGCATCCGACCAGCGTCCTGCCCAGCATTCCAGGATCACGAGGTTGATCAGGATGTTGACGAGAGAGAGGTCGTCCCCTTCGTCGGCTGCAGCCCCGCGAGCCTGCTGGAGCCCGCGACGGGATCGCTCGAAGTGGTCGACGTACTTCAGCCACTGCGCGAGCTTGCAACTCGATCGATCGTGGACGAGCCGCGGCGGGGCGATCCGGTCGAGCTCGACCGCCCGCTCGAGACGGCCGACGTCGAGCCCCTCACCGAGGAAGAGCTTGCTCCGGTGGAAGACGCACAGCGCGTGCGCTTCGATGGTGGGCGGCACCGCGGCCCCTCGAGCGATCAGTTCCAGTGCGCGTTGCGCATGGGAGAGCGCCGCTTCCGAGTCCGATTCGAGAGTCGTTGCGAGCGCCGCCTCGACGCGTGCCTCGAGGGCCGCTTCGCCGGCAGCCGCCTCGAGCGCTCGTTCCGCCAGCGCGACGGGATGCGCGTCCTCGTCTGTCCAGTCCGGGGCAGAGCTCCACATGGCCAGCTCGCTGAGCGCAAGGAGTGCATGCACCCGTCGCTCCGGGCCGGTGAGCGTGGGCAGCTGGGTCCGGATCAGCTCACGTGCGCGTTCGGAATCGGCTGCGAGCATCAGCCGGTCGACCAGGTCGAGAGCGCGATTCTGGCGCGCCTCGTCGTCGCCCGGTGGTGTTCGCGCAAGCGCCAGCTCGGTCAGCTCCGCTGAGAGGCTCGGCGCTCCCCGCCGGAGCGCGAGGGCCGCAGCTTCTTCGAGGACGGCGGCCAGTTCTCGTGAAGGATCGTCCGTCGCGAGCGCCAGATGCCGCGCACGCTGCTCCACATCCACGACCACCTCACCCAGGCGAGCGTGAATGCGTCGACGCCGTGCTCGGGACGCCGACGCGTAGATCGCAGCCGAATAGAGCGGGTGGGAGAAGCGGATCGTCGCATCGCCGTGCTCGATCAGCTCGGCTCGCTCTGCCTCCTCCAGAGCCACCGAAGGGTCGGTGTCGAGCGCATCGGCGAGAATCGCCTGCGTCGGTTCGCCCACCGCGGCCGTCACCAGGAGCGTCTCCCTGACCGCCGGCGAGAGCCGTCCGAGCCGCTCGTGGAGCAGCAGCCGCAGATCGTTCGACATGGGCAGTGGAGCACCCGGCCCGACAGGAGAGCGGAGCATTTCCCGGGCTATCTCGAGGGCAAAGAACGGATTGCCCCGGCTCGTCTCGCACAGTCGAATCAGGAGCGGCCGGGGCAAGGAGCGCCCAAGGCGGTGCTTGAGAAGCTCGTGGATCGCTGCGACGCTAAGCGGCTCGAGCTCGACGAGCTGTGCGTCGGGAACCTCCAGCCGGTCTCGGGTCGGCCACGCCGCCGGGCGGCGAGTTGCGAGCACACCGACACGTGCATGGCGAAGCCTGCGGAGAGCGAACGCCAGTGCGCCTGCGGAGGGTGCATCGAGCCACTGCGTGTCGTCGATCGCGACCAGGACGGGTGCGCTGCCGGACAGCTCGACCAGAATCCCGCGCAGGCCTGCTGCAACGGCGCGCGGCGCGGCGGGCGCAGCGCCTTCGCCCGCCCTCAGCAGCGCTCCTCCGAGCGCGTGGCGCTGTGGTTCGGGGAGACGCTCGAACGTCTCCTGCGAGACCGGCTCGAGCAGGTCTCCGAGCGCCGCGAACGAAAGCTTCACCTCGGCTTCGGCCGGGCGGCAAGAGAGAACCGTGAAGCCTCGCACCTCTGCTCGGCGGATCGCCTCCCGCCAGAGCGTCGTCTTCCCGATCCCGGGCTCGCCTTCGACCACGAGGGCGCTCCAGCCCGCATCCGCGTGCTCGGTGAATGCGTCCACCTCGGCCAGGTCGGCCTCTCGCCCGAGCAGCCGTTCGGCATTCATGCGAGAGAGTCTGACCCTTCGGACACCGATCTGAAAGGATGCACTCGAGGCGAGAGCCGGGAAATGGCTCGCGGCAGTCGGAGCGAGTGTGCCCGGCGGGAATCGAACCTGACTGCAAATGGGCGGTTCTTCTGCGCCTGGGGCAGCACCGCGTGTGCTGATCCGGGCGAGTCGGGGGAGCGTCGATGGTTGAGCGAGTTCGGTGGCCTGCCGATACCTGACTGGTGACGCTGATTCTTTCGGGGAGGACATTTCGCGATGAGCTCACGGACTACGAGCGCTGGCTGCGTACCACTTATGCCGCTGTTGGCCTATCGTGGGAGCGTGTCGCCGTCTTCGAGCGGCCGTTCGGCCCGAACTTCGTGCGCGGCTGGTTGCCCGGTTCCGAGGTCGACGATCTCACGCGACTCGAACCGAGGTTCGAAGAGATTCTCGCAGGGTCGGCTGGCGGGTGGGTGAATCTCGAGGCCGAGACGATCTATGACGGCGTCCTCATCTCGCGATCGTCTGGCGCCCCGAACCCGGTGCGCTGCGAACGAAACCCCTCTCGATCACTCGAAGCGGATTCTCGAGAGAGCAGGTTGAACGGCTGGCTCGCCCGGCAACGCCGCCTGCCTGGACGTAGCCTCAGTACGGAGACTTGAGGCCTGGGATCATCGGGAAGTGGCGCACGTTGGTTGTCAGCAGATCTGACCCCAGGAGGAGTGCGGTCGCCGCGATGAGGTAGTCGGCGGCGTCAATTCCGCTGTGAGCGCGGCGGTACCTTCGAACCAGCTCTCCGGCTGCCCGAGCGACGTCCTCGTCGACCGCGATCCAGGAGACCGCCGAGAAGAACTGCTCGAGCGCTTGGAGTTCGTCGTCTAGAACGCCCGCGACCAGTTCGAACCGGACAACCTCGCTGGCGGCGAGGGTCTCGTTGTTCTCGACGAGTCCTCTCAGGAGGTCGACGGCGGCGTGGTCTCCGCGGAGGTGATCTACGGCGACGGTCGTGTCGAGGAGCTTCACTCGAGCCCGAGGCGGCTCAGGCGCTCTTCGAGATCGCCGCGGACCGAGTTCACGTACTCGCTCCCGCTCAAGCGGCGGCCCCGCCAGGAGCCAGCGCTCGCCTCGAGCGCGTGGAGCTTGTCGGCCTTCGAGGGCCGTCCGAACGTACTCCGGACCGCACGCCGGATGAGCTCGGAACGGGAAGCGCCCGTCGCGCGGGCAACCGTGTCGAGGAGCTCGAGCTCGTCACTCCCGAGGTAGATCTGCGTTCTACCCACGGTGTTACTATACACCACTGTGTGGTGGCTGCCAGCTCGGTCGTCCCGAAACTGACCGCCCTCCAAGGCGACCTGGTCGAATACCTTCACTACTACAACTACGACCGCGCCCACACCGGCCGACTCACCAAAGGCAGAATCCCCGGCGAGATCGTCCACGGCGCCAAGAAAATGCGAGTCACGAGATGAGCAACCGTCGCTACATCTCGGGGTCAGGACAAGCTAGGCCCAGCGGATCTTGGCGGGGCGGTGCGCTTCGGGCCACCCCGCCAACCCTGATCTGAGGAGACGGCGCAGCGCCTAGGGGCCGACTTCCCGCCGGCGCCTTCCTGACCGCCTCATCCGACCGCTGCCGGTCGGACACGTGCGCGTAGACCCGGAGCGTCACGTTCGCGTCCTCGTGTCCAATGCGGTTTCAGCACCGAGGGTCTAGCGAATCACAGAGTGCGCGACGGGCGCCGCGTCCGGCTTGGGCAGCTCGAGCGAGCCTCCGCCCGGGCAAAGGCGGCACATGCCGGCGCGAACAGCGGCTCTGCAGGCGCCGCTCTATACTCGGCGGCGGGGCGGACGCGGCGTGCGCGGACGCCTCCGGTCGGTCGAGCGAGGGGCGGTCGCGACGGCAACGGAGGACAACACACTCAGCCTGCTTCAGGCACGGGTCGAATCGCTGGAGCGCGAGGTGACACTTCTGCACGAGGCCCGTCGTCGGGCAGCGCGCAACGAGCGGATCGCCGCCACGATGGAGTGGATACGCCGCGTCGACGTGCCCGCCGGCGCGCTCGTCTCGGTTGTCATGAGCACGCATGATCGCGCGGACGTCGTCGGCCGGGCGATCGCCTCGGTCCAGGCGCAGTCCTACCCGAACTGGGAGCTCGTGGTGATCGACCACGACAGCGCCGACGAGACGCCGGCCGTGCTCGCCGCCGTGCGCGACGAGCGCGTGCGAAGCGAACGCGTGACGACGAGCCACAGCGAGGCGCTCAACAGAGGTCTCGCACGCGCGCGCGGCGAGATTGTCGCCTACCTCGACGACGACAACATCATGCATCCGGACTGGCTACGGTCGGTGGTATGGGCATTCGGCGACCGCCCCGACATCGACGTCCTGTACGGCGCCGTGGTCGTCCAGTACGGCCACCTCGACGACGGTCACGACTACAACTTCATGCCGCACATCAACCTGCTGCCGTGGAGTCGGACGACGGTCGAGCAGCAGGCGATCACCGACCACGGCGCCGTCGCTCACCGGGCCGGTCTCGACGAGGCGCGTTTCGTCGAACTGCCGGCCGCACGCGACTGGGAGATGATGCTGCGGCTGACGGCCACGCGCGGCGCGCTCGCGCTGCCGGCGCTCGCGTTGATGTACTTCGAGGACGCCCCCGACCGGGTCACCGACCGGGTCGATCACCCGGCGATTCAGGCGGAGATCGCAGCGGCGCACGGCCTGGCGGCGCCGCGGCCCTACCTGGGCGGGCGCCGGGGGCTTCTGCTTCGGATCAGCGAGCTCGAGTCGGCCAACGCCGAGCAAAGCGATGCGCTGCGCCGGGTCACGGAGGAGCGAGATGCGCTTGCTCGCGAGCGCGATCGGCTCGGGCCCGATGCGGTTGCGCGGACAGCGCCGCCGGCCTAGCCAGATCGCGCGGAGCACCGGGCTGTTCTGCTCGCAAGACGCTCGTGCGGCGACCCGAACAACCAGCGCCACCAAGCACGGACCACGAAAACCCTTGATTACCAGGGATTTCTTGATGCGCCCGGCAGGAATCGAACACCCCTGCAAATGAGCACTTGTTCTCGGCCGGGAACAGCACCGGGGACAGCACCGTCTGCGCATGGACGGGCTCGTTTGGCACATTCTCGGCCTTCGCACAGCATGTAGTAGTCAGCTCCGTGGCTCTACACGAGGCGCGTTTACACTCGAGGCGTGTCTCCGGACCGTGTCCAACGAGCCGCGGTGGCGTTCTTGGATCAGTTCATCGCGCGGGGCGCCGCGCCCGACGTTCGCACTCTCAGCGAGCAACTCCGGACTGAGCCTGCGGCTCAGCACCGCCTGCGCGATCAACTTCCAGCCGGGGACCCCGTCGGAGCGCCAAGCGTTCGATGCGATGACGGCCTTCTTCACGGCTGAGTGGGAACGTGACGGGCAGCAGCAGTTCGAATCGCAGGGTCCCGACCTTGTCGAGCTGATCTCGTGGACGTCATGGGGCTCTACAACCGACGAGGGGGCGCAAGTAACCTCAGATCCGGCCCCAATGGCATGACTGGCTCGAGCGTGTCGAAGCGACGAGGCGTTCGTAAGCCTCAGTTTTCGCTCACTTATCGCTACACTGATCGTATGACTACAGCATTCGCAGAGGAAGCGATCCGGATTCGCGACACCGGCCACCTGAGCGACCGCGACATCGCGCGCGCGACCGGAGCGGGGGTGAGCACGGTCGGCGCTTGGCTGCGTCGGACCCGCTCGCCGCGTGGCGAGCGCGCGGAACGTCTCGTCGAGCTCTCGGCGATCGTCGAACGCCTGGCGCGCGTCATCGATCCGGACTACATCCCTGTCTGGCTCCACAAGCCCGTGCCGGCGCTCGGTAACGAGAAGCCGATCGACCTTCTCGCGCGGGGTGAGTGGCAGCCGGTCGTGCGGGTGATCTCCGGACTCGAGTCCCCCGGCTTCTCGTAGAGGCGTGCCGCTCGACGTCGATCCGGCGCCGGTCCGCGGCGTCTGGTTTCGTCACGTTCCGGCGGGAGGTGAGCCGCTCCATCGGCCTGAGCTCCCCGGAAGCGCCCGCTGGCAGCGCGGCGAGGTCGTCGAGGGCTTCTACCTCGCCGACTCCGAGGAGACAACCTGGGCCGAGTGGTACCGCTGGCTCGCCGAGTTCGCGATCCCGCCGATGCGGCAGCTCCCGCGAGACCTCTGGAGATTCGAGATCGACATCGAGCGCGTAGCCAACCTGTCGACGCCGGAGCAGCTCGCGCGCGTCAAGCTCAAGCCACCGGTGCCCGATCGCCAGCAGTGGCCCGCCTACCAGGCGGTGGGCGAGACGCTGTTCGCCGAGCGTTGGGCAGGTGTTCTCTTCGCGTCCGCGGCCCGAACCGACTCGGTCGCGCTTTGCCTCTTCCGATCCAGCGATCGACTGGCAGGAGTACGGCCGCTGCGTCCGCCGGTCCGCGTCGACGAACCACCCGCGCCGCCGCGCGGGCTTCGCGCCTGAGTCGACGACAGCGTCAGGCTCCCCCGAGAAGTTCGGCGTAGTCGAGCTCCGCCTCGTCAGCAAGCACATGGCTGTACGTGTTCGCCGTAACGGCAAGGTTCCGCTGGCCGACGTGCTCGCCGATTCGCGCCCACGGGACGCCGGCCAGGTGGAGGAGGGAGACGCGGCGATGGCGGAGGTCGTGCGGCGAGAACGCCGGTACGCCTGCGGCGGTGCAGGCGCGGGTGACCGCGGTTCGGAAGCGGTCGCCGCCGAAGCCTTGGAAGACACGCCGGTCGGGAGTACGGTCTTCGCGCGGCACCAGCTCGCAGACGGCGTCGAAGATGAGGGGCGGAACTCCGACCCAGCGCGCCCGGCCCGTCTTCGACGCGACGCGCGAGACGCGCCAGCGCTGCCGCGGCTCGTCGAGGTCGCCCCAGACGAGCTGCTCGAGCTCGCCGAGACGCATGCCCGTAGCGTCGAGCACCAGGAGCGGGATGCGGCAGCGCGACGGCAGCAGCTCGTGAACGGCGAGGACATGCTCGGCGGTGGGAGGGACGATCTCCGGACGCTCCTGGCGCGGCAGCCGCACCTTGACCTTGTCGCGCGCCGGATTGGGCGCGATGCCCTCGTGGTCGAGGATCATCCCGAGGGCGAGCAGGCTCTTGCGAACAGTCTCCCGCGCCTTGCCCTTCGCGGATAACGCGCCGACGAGGTCTGCGACCTCCGCGGCAGTGATCGCGTCGACGCGCCGGTCGCCGAGGATGGGGAGGAGCATCCGGACGGCGCTTCGGTGCTGAAGGCGTGTGTTCTCGGCAACGTCGACGCGGCTTTCCTGCCAGCGCCGCGCGGCCTCGCGCAGCGTCGGAGCTAGGGCCCGCTCGGCGGGGATGCCGAGGTCAGGGACTCGCTGAGCCGCGAGCTCGCCCGAGATCCAGCCGGCGCGGATCGTCGCCTCGCGCTTGGTCGCGAATGAGCCGCCGTAGCGGATCCGCGCCTCACGCCCTCCGAACCGGAACTCGACGCGGTAGCGCTTGCCGCCGTCCTTCGTCGGCCGGGTCCTGATCCAGACGCTAGCCATCGCCGCTCACGATGCCTGCGCCATCGGGCGGACGCGATCGTCGCGGTAGGTGAACTCCTCGACGAGCTCGCGGTACTGGTCGGCGTGTATCAGCGGGCGGGAATACCCGGGAAGCGCCACGACCGGGAGCGCACGGAACACGGCGTCCACGGCCCGCCGTTCAAGGCCAAGCTCCCGAAGATGTGTTCGGGTGAGCAGCGCCCCTGGCGTCTCGAGGAGCTCCCTCGCCGTGAGGTGGCCACGGGAAGCCGGGGCCGCGGGTGAGGGATGAGGTTCTGTCGGCACCAGCTCGGGGCTTGCCTGGAGAGTCTCCGCCCAGTCATCGAGGCTCAGTTGCCCGGGAGTCTCTCCCGCGTTACCTCGTGCCATCGTTCCCCTCACTTGTCATGGCACAGTGAAGCTAGGAATCATATCAGTGACAGAGCACGGAATGTGGTCGGACGTAGAATCCGGCCGTGAGAAGTGCCGACATCATCCGCGAGGCGCGGCTGCGCGCCGGCCTCACCCAGTACGAGCTCGCCGAGCGGTCCGGCCGTAAGCGCGGTGTGATCGCGCGGTGGGAACAGGGCACGGTCGCCCCGAGCGCCGAGACGCTCATCGAGCTCGTTCGCGCGTGTGGCTTCGACCTGCCCCTCGAACTCGTCCCGTACGAGCCTGCCGGCCTTGATCGGCTCGAGAAGAACTCGCGCCTCACGCCCGAACGGCGCGTCCGGCGGCACCAGAAGTCTCAGGACGAACACGGCGGCCGCGAATGACCCAGCAGCCCTTCGACCCGTACGCGACGCTCGAAGCGCTCGAGAGCCGCGGCGTGAGCTACGTGCTGATCGGCGCCTTCGCGCGAGTCATCCAGGGCACAGAGGAGCTCACTCGCGGCGTCGATCTAGCGCCCTCTCTGCGCGGCGACAACCTCACCCGTCTCTTCCTCGCCGTCGACGTTCTCGACGCGGTGCGCCCGGACGACGCGCCGGTGGTGCTCGACGGGCCGACCATCCGCGACGAACCCGTGATCGAGCTCCGCGGACGCGGCGGCGAGCTCAAGATCGTTCCCGAGCCAGCCGGCACCCGCGGCGGCTACGACGACCTCCGGCGAGCCGCCAGCCGCGAACCCCTCGGCCGAGGCCTCCGACCGCTCGTCGCGTCAATCGGCGATCTTGCCCGTATGGCCGCTGCCCTTGGTCGCGAGCGCGACATGACGCCTCTACGTCAGCTCCGAATCCTCGCCGACCTCGACTGCGGCCGAGTTCGTGGGATCGAGCGCTGAAGCGTCCAGCTTCACCCGTTGCGACGAGCAGCTTCCAAGGTCAGATGACCAGCGAGACACAGATGCACTCTTAGTGTAAAGCGCTCCATGATTGGTGTACGGTGTCTGGGTGTCGAAGCGCCGCAGTCGCTTGGGCCCTCGGATCCCCGGCACGCCAAAGGCGACTGCGCCGCCTCCAGCGGATGAGCCGCCACCGGTCATCCGGTTGGCACCGCGCGTGGAGCGCCTCGCCTACACCCGTAGCCAGGCCGCCGAAGCGCTCGGTGTGAGCCGCTCCACCTTTCTTCGACGCGTCCTCCCTTTCGTAGAGACGATCGAAATGCCGTGGGGCGCAAAGCTGATCCCGGTCGACGAGCTCGAACGACTCATCGCCGCAGGTCGACGACCCGCTAGACCGCGCCCAACGCCGGCCCCCCGAGGTCGCCCGCGGCAACTGCCCAAACAGGTCGCCGAACGAATCCAGGCAGCGCACAGCGCCGGACGCAGCCTGGGTGAAATCGCACGCGAGCTCAACGCCGACGCTGTTCCAACCGCACAAGGCGGCCGGCAATGGTGGCCCTCCAGCGTTAGAACGGTACTGACCCGCGCCGGGCGTAAGTAACGCTCGCGCAGCCGAGTCGCTGCCCTTGAGCGGCGAAGCGCGAGTCGCTGCAACGAGCAGCAGTTCGTTGCATGCGCCTCCTGCAGGCCAAGCAGGCGCCGCCATCGGAATCAGCCACTCACACACGCTTACGATCGGCCGTGAGTATGCCTCGCCGTGTTTTCTCCTACGTCTTGGTGACGGCCGTCAGAACGCCGAACAGACGGGAGTCCGGTAGAGAGCCAGGAGCGGTGATGCTGACGTGCACGATCCCCGGCCCGTAGGCCGCAAACAGATCTTTGTGGACTTCGCCCTTGACGACCGGGGCAGGGTCTCGAGCATCGCGATCGAGGCGCCTTTTACCGCCACGCTCTTGATCTTGACGCCGTGGATGACCTTCGAGCCGTGAATCGTTTCCATCTGTGCCTTGGTCCCCACCGCCTCGGACCCGGTGATGGTCGAGAGCGTGATCCCTGCCTTCAGATCCTTGCGTTCCCAGTTGCACACGTTGCCGTCGAAGACCCCCGCCTTGTATGCCTGGCCCCCCGCCTTCTTGATCGCGGCCAGCGACGCCGTCTTGCAGAGGTTGTGGCCCTTCGTGAACATGGCGGCCGGCGGGTCGGAGGCGCTGGATCCCGAGGCGGAGGCGACCGGGAGGACAATGGCTGCCGAGACCACCATCCCGACGACCAGCCAGGAATGCCGATCACGGCCTTGCAGGAGACGCCGTCCGGCCCTCACCTCGGCGAGTCACATCGAGGGCTGCTCCAGCCGTGGTCGCGCGCCGCCCGGGAACGTTTTGCCCTCCCTACCACGCACGCCGTCGTCAACCTCGAGCGCGACTTCTCGGAGCCGCCCAAGGCCGCCGCACCCAGCCTCTGACCCGGCCTGCCACCGGGTGGTCCCGCGGGCCGAGACGTAGCCTACCGGGGCACGATGCCCGTCACGACGACGCTCCGCGTCCTCGACGCCGTCGAGGAGCTGTACGCGTGCCGCGAGATCGGCTCGTGGCCGGTTACCGCGCTCGGGATCCTTCGCCGCCTGATTCCCTGCGACCTGGCGGCCTTCAACGACTTCGACCCGGCCGCCGGCCGGTACGTCGCGGCCGTCCTGCCGGAGATCGAGCTGCCTGACCGCTGGGACGAGCTCTGGCCGAAGCTCGGGCCCCAGAATCCCGCCTACCGCAGGCTCATCGAGGACGGCGACGTCGGCCCGATCCGCCTCTCGGACGAGATCTCGCAGGCGGAGCTGCGCGCGACGGAGCTCCACCGGCTCCTCTATGCCCCGATCGGGGTGAACTACCAGCTCGCGACCGCGATCGAGGGGCCGGAACCGCAGGTTGTCGCCTTCTCGCTCTCGCGGGTCAGACGTGACTTCAACAGGCGAGAGCTGAATGTGCTGCGGCTCGTCCGGGCGCATCTGCGGGGCTCCTACGACAACGCCCGCGCCTTCTCGGGGATCGCGCGGGACATCGACGCGGTCGCCGGGCTCGTCAGGGCTCGGGGTGCGAGCCGCGCGGCGGTTGACTCCCTCACCCGGCGCGAGGGCGCGGTTCTCGAGTTGATCGCACTCGGCTTGTCGAACACCCAGGCGTCTGCCGCCCTCGGCATCGGTCGTCGAACCGTCGAGAAGCACCTGGAGCGGATCTACGCAAAGCTCGGCGTCACGAACCGGCTCGCCGCCGTGGCCCGATATCGGGTCTTGCACGCCCGCATCACCGACGAACATTCGTAATCTTACGTATTGACGAGGTGTCGAGGTCTGACGAAACTGAGATGCGATGGGTGGGGTGGTCAGACGGCGAATCCAACTCGCGGCCCTCGCAGCGTTCTCCGTCGTTGCTTCCGGCGCTGTCGACGGCCAGGCGCAGGCCCGGCAGTCCGCGAAGCTCCCACCGGTTCCGGCGTGCTTCAGCCAGGGCACGGGGTACGGCAGCTGCAGCGGCATCGCGATCCCGGCGGGAGCTGCCGTGACCAGGATGACCGCGGAGAACCGGAAGGAGGAGTTCTACCTCCTCGGCCCCGCTCCGCTCCAGTCAACGAAGGCGGCGGCGTGCGGGGACGCGGGCTGCGTCTACCACCACCTCAACTGGGTGCTAGGCGTCGGCGCCGCCGCGGTGCGAGGCTGCGGGGTGAACCAGTCGGTCTGCGACGTGAAAGTCGCGCCCGGTTCCGGCTGGGTTCCGGTCTACGTCCGTCAGGACAACGACACGGCGATCCTCTACGCGATCTACAACACGGGAAAGAAGGGCCAGGCGGTCATCGACGGATACGTCAAGGACAAGCAGGGAAACGGTGTGGCGGGAGCGGCGATCGACGCGTACGGCGAGGGAAAGAGCCACGGCCAGAGCGGGCTCGCGGTCTCCGGGGACGGGGGCTTCTACAACATGGAGGTTCCCGCAGGGACCTACAAGCTCATCCCGTCCGGGGGCCTGGCGGGGAAGAAGAAGCCGACCTACAAGCCCGACAGCGCCGAGGTGACCGTGAAGGCTGACGGTCACGCGAAGGCGAACTTCCAGGTCCAGGGCGGGCTCGACGTCCAGCTGACCTTGTCGAAGACGTCCGCGACCGCCGACGGGTACACCGTCGTCACCGGCCTGATCTCGACCACGAAGTACGGAAAACCGGCGCCGAACGTCGCCGTCGAGCTTTGGCCGAAGCCCAGCGACACGCCGACGAAAGCCGTCTCGTCGGGGCCGTTTGCGACTGTCTGCGCCTCGAATTCGGGGTCGAGAATCTGGCCGGCCGGAACGCTCACCGCGCCGAACGGCGAGGACGTGAAGATTCAGACCGACGCGAACGGTCAGTACCACTTCTCGCTCACCGTGGGCACCGTTCCCGGCGCATTCAGCATCACCGCGTGGGCGCTCGACGCCTCCGGGACGCCGATCAGCGAGGACGTGACCGACGTATCGGACGAGGCGACGCTCACGCTCACCCCGCCCGGCCGCCTGACGACCGCGCAGTTCCTCACCGAGCTGGGCTTCCTGAAGGGGGATGCTGCAAGTGCCCCGTTCAGCGCGACGACGAACGACGCCGCTGACATCGTGCAGACGCTGTCGCACATGAGCGACGCGACAGGCAAGCTCGGCGGCCTCGCCTACTCGCTCGTCTACGCGACCGCCGGCGGAACCGCTGTCCTGATCTACGGAGACGCGAACCCGCCGCTGGTGAGCGAGACCGGCCGGGTGATCGCCGGCAAGGACACGCTCGTGATGGAGCCTTCCGAGTGGTCTGGCAGCCTCGCCAAGGTAGGTAAGGCCGTCGTTGGGGCCCCGACGGCTCTCAACGATGCGCTCAAGCAGGGCGCCCTCCAGAACCTGCCGTCGTTCGGGCAATGGATCTCGGGGGCAGCAGTCTCGAACTGGACGCTCGTCAAGAACCAGGCGGCGGTGACCACGTCGAGCTTCGAGTACCAGGGCTGGCCCTACCCGGCTGCACGACCCGGCGCCTGCAACTGATCCGGTCCTGAGGCGACGCCGTCGACCGGCGTTCGCGGTTCGCCACTCTGCGACGCCCTGATACGTGACCGCCGGCTCGACTCGAGGCCGAGCATCTGACCTCGAGAGCTTCGAGGCCAGCATCACCAATCAAGCGTGGTCCCTCAGTGGTGCTCGCGCAGTCCTGCTTGGGTTCCGAGTATCAGGGCCGTATCGATGAGCGCGAGATGGGTGAAGGCTTGTGGGAAGTTGCCGAGTTGGCGCCGCAAACCGGGCCGCGTCGCCTGGGCGCGCCTCTCGGAGTGCATTCCCCAATCAATGTCAAGCACCGCCGTGTTGTCCCGGCTGGCGAATTCTCGAGGACAGCACCGGGGACAGCACCGAGCGTGATTTCGCGGCATCCCCGTCACACCTGACCCACGCAACCATGCGGGTTTGCGCGTATCGCCTACCTGTGAAATGCGCCCGGCAGGAATCGAACCTGCGACCTTTCGCTCCGGAGGCGAACGCTCTATCCCCTGAGCTACGGGCGCCGGAGAGGCACTAGTGTAGCCCCGGTGGAGCTGAGTGCCCGAGCCGTCGAGCTTCCGCTCGCGCAGACCTTCGTGATCGCCCGCGAGACGCAGGACTCGGCCACCGTCGTGCAGGCCGAGGTGCGGCACGGCGACCTGGCCGGCTTCGGGGAGGCTGCGCCGATCGCGCGCTACTCCGAGTCGCCCGAGTCCGCGCTCGCCTGGCTCGAGCAGGTCGAGCTCGGGGACGACCCCTGGGCGCTCGACGAGATCGCCGCGGGCCTGCCGCCCGGTGAGCAGGCCGCGCGGGCTGCAGTCGACGCCGCGCTCCACGACCTGCAGGGGAAGCTCGCCGGGGTGCCCGTCCACAAGCTGCTCGGGCTGCGCCCGCAAGGCCCTCCGACCTCCTGGACGGTCTGGCTCGGTGACCCCGACGACATGGCCCGCCGTGCCGAGCAGGCGGAAGCACGCGGGTTTCGGCGGCTGAAGCTGAAGCTCGGGGGGCGCGACGGGCTCGACCTGGACCGGGTGCGTGCCGTCGGGTCGGTCACCGACCTGCCGCTCCAGGTCGACGTCAACGAGTACTGGTCACTCGACGAGGCTCTCGAGCTCCTGCCCCAGATGGAGATCCAGTACTGCGAGCAGCCGCTGCCGGCGCGCGATCCGGACGGACCCGAGCTGAAGCGCCGCTCGCCACTCCCGATCTACGTCGACGAGGACTGCCACACACTTGCCGACATCGCTCCCTGCGCGGAGCGGGCCCACGGCGTCACGATCAAGCTCGCGAAATCGGGCGGCATCCGGGAGGCGGTGCGGATGGCGCACGCCGCCCGCGCGTTCGGACTTGGCGTCATGCTCGGCTGCATGGTCGAGTCCGGGCTCGGGATCGCCGCCGGAGCTCAGATCGCGAGCCTCTGCGACCACGTCGACCTCGACGGAAACCTGCTGATCGCGCGCGATCCGTGGCCCGGCGTCGAGTTCCGCGACGGCCTGCAGCTTCCCTCCGAACGGCCCGGCCTCGGTGTCGAGCCCGCGTAGATTGCTCATCCTGGCCGAGGGTTACTCGGCCGACCCGCACTACGGCAAGACGGCGCGCGGGGTGATGCGCTACCGCCCGGAGGAGGTCGTGGCGCTGCTCGACTCGGAGCGGGCGGGCGAGACCCGGGACGGCTTCCCCGTCGTCGGCTCCGTCGCCGAGGCGCTCGCCCTTGGCCCGACGACGGCGCTGGTCGGAGTCGCGACCGCAGGCGGGCGCTTCCCGCCGGCCTGGCGGGCGCTGCTGCGGGCCTGCATCTCGCAGGGCCTCGACATCGAGAGCGGGCTGCACGAGTTCATCTCCGACGACCCGGAGCTCCGCGAGCTGGCCGCGCGGCACGAGGTCGAGCTGCGCGACCTGCGCAAACCGCCGCCGGGGCTGAACGTCCCGACCGGCGCGAACCTCGCTCACGGGGCGAAGGTCGTGCTCACCGTCGGGTCCGACTGTGCGATCGGGAAGATGACTGTCTCGCTCGAGCTCGACGTCGAGACGAGGCGGCGGGGGGTCGCGAGCGTGTTCGTCCCGACCGGGCAGACCGGGATCGCGATCGCCGGCTGGGGGATCTCGGTCGACGCCGTCGTCTCGGACTTCCTCGCAGGCGCGGCCGAGCGGCTCGTGCTCGAAGGGATCGAGCGTGGCGGCGCGCTGCTCTGGGTCGAGGGCCAGGGCTCGCTGCTTCACCCGGGCTACTCCGGCGTGACGCTCGGTCTGATCCACGGCAGCGCCCCGCACGCCCTCGTCCTCTGCCACCTGGCGGGCCAGGTGTCGGTCGACGACGACGACCGGTTCCCGATCCCGCCGCTTCGCGAGCTCGTCGAGCTGCACGAGCGGATGTCGCTGCTCGCCCGGCCCGCGAAGGTCGCCGCGATCGCGCTCAACACCCGAAACCTCGACGAGCAGTCCGCGCTCGCCGCGATCGCCGCCGCCACGGCGGAGACTGGTCTGCCGGCCGACGATCCGGTACGCTTCGGCGCCGCCGCGCTGGCCACGGCGGTACTGGACGGGGTAGCTCTGGAGCGTTAGACAGCTAGGAGAGCGATGGGGAAGCTCGGCACGGCGTTGGCGTGCGTCGTCGCGGCGCTCGTCCCGGCGGGGGCGGCGTCGGCGAACCTCAGGGTCGGGATCAACGACGATGCCGGGTACGAGGCGTCGGTGCCGACGTTCTTCATGCCGACGATGGCGGCGGACGGACTGCAGGTGAACGCCCTCACGATCCGCTGGGACGACACGCAGCCGACCTCGATCGATCCGGAGCTTCAGGCCAGTATCGAGTCGGTGATCGCGAGCGCGGCCGGCGCGGGTGTCACGGTCGAGCTCGACCTGTATCCGCTCCACTCGCAGGCCTTCACCGGTGGAAGCCGCTGCCGCCCGTCGTCGAATCCACTCGCCTGCGGAGACACCGTCAGGATCGAGCAGTTCGCCGCCTGGACCGCGCTCGTCGCGGAGACGTTCCCGAGCGTGCACCAGTTCATCGTCATGAACGAGTGCAACCAGCCTCTCTTCCTCAACCCGCAGTGGAACACCGCCGGTCAGAACCAGTCGGCTGCGATCTGCGGCCGCGCGCTCGCGGCGGCCTACGACGCGCTCAAGGGGGTCAGCAGCGCGAACTTCGTCTGGGGTGTGGGCCTCTCGCCGCGCGGTAACGACAGGCCGAACGCCGCCACCAACTCCTCCAGCTCGCCGGTGAGGTTCCTGGTCGCACTGGGAACCTGGTTCAAGTCGTTCGCGGCCAGGACCGGCCGCACGGCGCCGCTGATGGACGGCCTCGACTTCCATCCATACCCGGTGCCGCAGTCGCTCTCGTTCACGAAGGGATATCCCAACCCGAATGACGCGGCCGTCTCGAACCTGCCTCGGATCTACCAGGCGTTCTACGACGGATTCAACGGCTCGCCGCAGCGGACGATCGGTCAGCAGCGAGGGGGCAGGCTGCCCGTCAGCCTGAACGAGATGGGGATCCAGACCGACGCGACGAGCCGGCCGGCGTACGCCGGGGTCGAGGTGAGCGCGAACGCGGCCGGCGGGATGGTCGGCGCGGACGCGACCGAGGCCTACCAGGCGGTCTACTACCGGCAGATGCTCGACCTGCTCGCCTGCGACCCGAACGTGCGGCTGATCGACATCTTCCATCTCGTCGACGAGCCGAACCTGACCGGGTGGCAGAGCGGCCTCTACTGGGCCGGCACGACCGGACCTGAGCCGAAGCAGTCGGCCCGAACCGTGCAGCAGTGGATCGCCTCGACCGGCGGTGCCTGCCGGGGCACCGTGAAGCCGTGGCGCCCGACGCCGGCCCTGACACCCCCGAAGTCGAAGAAGAAGAAACACGCGCACCCTTGACGGGCGAACACGTGTTCGCTAGTGTACCGAACACGTGTTCGTGAAGCTCCTGATCAGGATCGCCGCACTGGCCGCTCTCGCGCTCGTCGTCTGGAGCGTCGCCGCACGGCCTTCCGGGGCGCACGGCCCGAAGACGCTCTACCGGGTGCAGCCCTACGACACGCTCTGGTCGATCGCCTCGACTCACTACGGCGGTGACCTGCGCGGGGCGATCTGGCAGATCGAGGCGTCGAACCACCTGGCAGGCTCGGCGATCAGCCCCGGCGAGATGCTCGTCCTGCCTTAAAGACGCCCTCACAAAATGAACCCTTGAGTCGCCCGGCCGCGCTGGGCGGCCCGATCCTGCGTCCTCGGTCGCCTCGATGGCGCTGCTATCGGGGCTCCCTGGGCGCGATTCAAGTGGTCGTCGCAACATTCGTGGTGGAGGTGGTGCGCGATGGGTGTGGGCGAGCGTTCAGGAGTCGATTCGTGCGAGCGGGGACAGATGTGGTCGCCGGGTCGGCCGACGGTGGCGCAACGGGAGGATCGGCAGCGGTTTTGGCGGGCGATAGCGGCTGGATCGTCGAGCGAGGAGGCGGGCGCGGTGGCGGGGGTGTCGCCGGCGTTGGCAGCCGGTGGTTCCGCGACGGTGGCGGGATGCCATAATCTCGTTGGTAGAGGCTGATCTGGGGCCGTTATCTCTTGTTGCTGAGCGGGAAGAGATCGCGATGCCTTCATGCCCAGGGTGTCGGCGTGCGCGAGATCGCTCGCCGGTTGAATCGGTCGGGCTCGACGATCTCGAGGGAGCTGCGCTCGCAACGCGTCCGACGCGAGGCCACGCGGTCGTTATCGCGCGGCGGCGGCGCGGTGGCATGCGGCAGGCGACGCGCGAACCGCCCGAAGGTCTCGAAGCTCGCTGCGAACGAGGCGCTGTGCGTGTACGCGCGGGAGCGGCTCGCCGGCACGATCGTGAGGCCCGACGGCGAGCCGGTGCCAGCGCCGGATCATGCGCTTTGTCGGGCGCACGGCTGGGTCGCCGTCGGGATCGGCGGTGGGCGAAGTCGTGGAGATCCGGAGCAGGTCTCGGACCGGAGTCCGCGATCGAGCTTCCGCCGATGATGACGCATGCGGCTCTCGCACGAGGCGATCTATCAGGCGCTCTACGTTCAGGGCCGAGGCACTCTCAGGCGTGAGCTCGTCGCCTGCCTCCGGTCCGAGACGCGCGCTCCGGACTCCGCGCGCTCGCACACAGGGGCGCGGCGAAGTCGTGAGCGCGGAGGTCATGATCAGCGAGCGGTCGGCCGAAGCTGCTGACCGGGCTTGCCCGGCCATTGTGCGGGCGATCTGATCCTGGGGCACGAAGCTCCGCGATCGGGACGCTCGTCGAGCGCACTACGAGGTTCACGAGCTGCTCGCACCTGCCCCGGATGCAAGGCCGCGCCGACCAGCCGAGCGAAAAGAACGGGCCGGCCTCTGACCGGACACGGAGCCGAGGCCGTCCGTGACGCGATCGCCGCGTCGACGCGATGCTACCGGCGAGCAGCTCGCGCCGCTCGCACCCTGGGCACGAGGGCACCGAGATGGCCCAACCCGCTCAGCAACGAGATCGACACCGGACTCCAGATCTACTTCTGCGACCCACAGACCCATGGCAGCGCGGCACCAACGCGAACACCACCGGGCTGCTCAACCGCCGGCGACTTCCCCCGCCACCGCGCACCGACCTCAGCTCGACGATCCACCGTATCCGCGAAGACCTCTGCCGATCCTCCCGCCGCGCTGACACGGCCGACCCGGCGAACGACATCTGTCCCCGCATGGCACGAACTCGACTGCCGAAGAGCTCGATCGATACCCATCGCCACCAAGTCAACAACAAATCGTTGCGACGACCGGTTGAACGCGGGCTGCGTCCTTGACTCGAACCGCCCATCGCACCCGTCGACGAAGCGTCATTCTGTGAGAGCTTCATAGGGCCCCTCGCGGGTTCGGCCCGCCGCGAAGCCTCTAGGATCGCTCCGATGGACCTCGATGTCGTCTTTCTCGGCACGTCGGGCAGCGCCCCGACGGCGCGTCGCGGCACGAGCGCCCTGCTCGTTCGCCGCGGCGGCGATCGCCTGCTCTTCGACTGCGGCGAGGGCACCCAGCGGCAGCTGCTCCGCTCGTCGGTCGGGCTCGTCGATCTCGAGCAGATCTTCGTCACCCACTTTCACGCCGATCACTACCTCGGTTTGCCCGGGATGCTCAAGACCTTCGCCCTGCGGATGCGCGAGACGCCGCTCACGATCTACGGGCCGCCCGGGCTCGAGGAGCTGTTCGCGTCGCTCAAACGGGTCTTCGGGCGGCTCACGTACCCGGTCGAGCTGGCCGAGGTCCGCCCCGGCGAGGTGCTCGAGCGCGACGGCTACCGCCTGCTCGTCTTCCCGGTCGCGCACGGCACCTCGGCCGTCGGGTTCGCGCTCGTCGAGGACGAGCGGCCCGGCCGCTTCGACGTCGAGATCGCCGACCGGCTCGGCGTGCCGTTCGGCCCCGAGCGAGGTCGGCTCCAGCAGGGCGAGGCCGTCGTCCTGGCCGACGGCCGCACGGTCACGCCGGACCAGCTCGTCGGCCCCGTGCGGGCAGGGCGGACGATCGTCTACACGGGCGACACGGCTCCGGCCGAGGCCGTCGGCCTGCTGTTCAAGGGGGCGGACGTTCTGATCCACGAGGCGACCTTCGCCGAGGACGAGCGCGAGCGAGCCGGCGAGACGATGCACTCGACCGCCGTCCAGGCGGCCGAGATCGCCAGGGGGGCGGGCGTGTCGCTGCTCGCGCTCACGCACGTCTCGCCGCGCTACTTCGGCCCCGAGCTCCTCCGCGAGGCGCGGGCGGTGTTCCCGGCGACGATCCTGCCACGCGACTTCGACCTCGTCGAGGTGCCGTTCGTCGAACGTGGGAAGCCGGCCCTCGTCAAGGGCGGAGCCCTGCCCGAACGGGACCGGGAGGAGAGCACGGCAGGATGACGGCAGGAGACCCCGGCGGCTTCGACCGCTGCGCCGCCCGGTACGAGGAGCTGCGCCCGGTCGACGCGAACTGGTGGGAGGTCTTCGACGCGCTCGTCCGGCTCGGTGGGCTGCGCGGCAGCCGGGTGCTCGAGGTGGGCTGCGGCACCGGCCGGCTCGCCGAGGCGCTCGCCGAGCGGGAGCTCGGTCGGGTCTGGGCGGTCGATGCGTCGCAGGCGATGGTCGAGCGGGCGAAAGGGCTCGGCGTCAACGCCCGCGTAGCCCGGGCGGAGGCGCTCCCGTTCAAGGCCGGCTGGTTCGACGCGGTCGTGATGCGGATGGCCCTCCACCTGCTCGACCGCGGCAGGGCTCTCGCCGAGGCAGCCCGCGTGCTCGGCCCGGCGGGCCGGCTCGTGGTCGCAACCGAGGATCCGGCGAGTTTCGACGACGTCTGGTTTGCCCGCTATTTCCCCTCCGTGCCCGAGCTCGAGCGCTCACGCTTTCCGAGCGCCGGGATGTTGCAGTCCGAGCTCGCCGCGGCGGGCCTGCCGGACGTGCGTATCGAACGGCTCGGGCAGGAGCGGACGGTCGGCCGGGAGCAGGCGCTCGACCTGATCCGGTCGCAGGCGTACTCGACGTTCGAGCTTCTGCCGCCCGACGAGTACGCCGCCGGGATCGAGCGGGCCGAGGCCGAACTGCCGGACCCGTTGGGCTACCGCTTCGACTGGTTGCTCGCCGTCGCATCGAGGTGAAGCTCGGGCGCTACCCGCGGGAGTGGCTGGTGCTCAGCCTGATCGCGCTCGCGACGCTGCCGCTCGTGAGCGTCAGCGGTGCCCAGGACGCGAGCCGCCTCGCCCTGACCGACTCGATCGTCTACCGCGGCAAGCTCGACATCGATCCCTACTGGCGGCTGACGATCGACCGTGCCTTCGCGGACGGGCACTGGTACTCCGACAAGGCGCCCGGGGTCTCGCTGCTCGCGGTCCCGGCCGTCGAGGCCTGGCGTCTCGTCGACCTGGTCGACCCGCCCGCCCGGGCGCGGCCGATCTGGCTTCGCGGCGGCCCGCTCTGGCTGCTGCGAGTCTGGACCGGGGGGCTGGCGCTCGTCGGCCTCGCCTGGCTCGTCGGCCGTGTCGCGGAGGGACTCGTCGGCGGCACGGGAGCGGTGACCGCGGTGACGCTCGGGGTCGGGACGATGGCCGGATCGCTCGGCCCGACGGTCTTCGGCCACCTTCCGGGTGCGCTTGCGCTCTTCGCGGCGTTCATCGTCGGCACGCGCGCCCGCCGGCCCCGCGACTGGCTCTCCGTCGGGGCCCTGGCGGGGATCGCCGTGCTGTTCGAGTACCCCGCCGCTCTTGCAGCCGCCATCCTCGTCGTCTATGCCGCGCTTCGCGGCGGGCGGCGGGCCATGCTCGCGACGGTCGCAGGCGGCATCCCGCCGGCGCTCGTTCTCGGGGCCTACGACTGGATCGCATTCGGAGCGCCGTGGCGCCTCTCCTATCGCTACGTCTCGAACGTCTTCACGGCCGACCAGCAGCAGAACCTCTTCGGGGTCGGGTTGCCGACACCGCACGGCGTCTGGACGCTCCTCCTCGACGGGCATGGCCTCCTGCTGGTCTCGCCGGTTCTCCTCGCAGCGATTGCGGGTCTCGTCCTCTACGGCCGTGAACGGCGGCTCGAGGCGTGGGTCGCCGCCGCGACGGCAGTGGTCTACGCGACCTACACGGCCGGGTACTTCCTTCCCAACGGCGGCCTCTCGCCGGGCCCACGCTTCGCCACCGCTGCGCTTCCCTTCCTGCTGCTCGGGCTGCCGTTCGCGCTCGCCCGCCGACGGTGGTGGACGCTCGCGCTCGCGGCCGTCTCGGTGGGTGTCGCGCTCTTCGACGAGCTGACCTGGTCGATCGCCAACTCGCTCGACTTCCTGGCCTGGCCGCGGACGATCTGGTCGCTGCTCGGCCTCTCGCGGGAGGCCGGCTGCATCATCCTGCTCGCGTGCGGTGCCGCGGCTGCGATCGTGGCGGGCACGGCGTTCGTGAGCCAATCGCGGGGGCCTGTCCGGCCCGTGCGCTAGAGTGCCGCTCGGCTCGACCCTTTAACTCGGTCCAGAGAGGCCGGAAAGGAGCACGATGGTTCAGCATGCCGTGACGCCGGACGGACGGATTCTGCTCGACGGCGAGGCGATCGGCCGCACCCTCTCGCGCGTCGCACACGAGATCATCGAGCGCAACGACGATCTCGACGCGGTCGCTCTCGTCGGGATCCATACGCGTGGCGTCCCGCTGGCGCAGCGGCTGCGGCGCCTCGTCGCCGAGCGCGCCGGGCTCGAGCTCGACCTCGGCCAGCTCGACATCACCTTCCACCGGGACGACGTCCACGTCCGCGACGGCAACGCGCCCCGCCGGCGGCAGCCGCTCGTCCGCGACACGAAGCTCGACTTCGAGCTCGAGGGCCGCACGGTGATCCTCGTCGACGACGTGCTCTACACCGGCCGCACGATCCGCGCGGCGATCGACGCGCTGCTCGAGTATGGCAGGCCCGCCCGCGTGCAGCTCGCCGTCCTCGCCGACCGCGGCCACCGCGAGCTGCCGATCCGACCAGACTACGTCGGCAAGAACCTGCCGACGGCCCGGGAGGAGCGGGTCCAGGTGCAGCTGCTCGAGATCGACGAGGTCGACCGCGTCGTCCTCCTCGACGGGCCGGAGGAGGCAGAAAGATGAGCGAGCGGACGCCCTTGCACGTCGTCCCCGGCGAGCTTCTGCCTCCCCGCCTGCCCGAGCGGCGGCACCTCCTCTCGGTCGCCGACCTGGACCGCACCGACGTCGAGCGGCTGCTCGCGACGGCGCATTCCTTCGCGCTCTCGCAGGAGCGGGACACGAAGAAGCTGCCGACCCTCCGCGGGCGGCTCGTCGTCAACGTCTTCTACGAGTCCTCGACGCGCACCTCGTCGTCGTTCGAGCTCGCCGCGAAGCGCCTCTCGGCCGACACCCTCTCGATCAAGGCGAGCGGCTCCTCGGCCGACAAGGGCGAGTCCCTCAAGGACACGGCGCTGACGCTCTCCGCCTACGACCCCGACGTGATCGTGATCCGTCACCCGGAGATCGGTGCGCCGCAGCTCGTCGCGCGCGTCACCGAGGCGCACGTCGTCAACGCCGGGGACGGCAAGCACCAGCATCCGACCCAGGCGCTGCTCGACCTGTACGCGATCCAGGCATCGCTCGGGCGCCTCGAAGGGGTGCACGTGGCGATCGTCGGCGACGTGCTCCACTCGCGGGTGGCGCGCTCGCTGATCCAGGCGCTGCGCCTGGTCGGCGCGAGCGTGGTGCTGGTCGGGCCGCCGCCGCTCCTGCCCGCCGAGCTCGCCGAGGTCTCGTTCGACATCGAGACGATCCGGGACGCGGACGTCGTCTACGTCCTCCGGATGCAGCGCGAGCGGATGGAGGAGGGCGCCAACTACGTCCCCTCGATGCGCGAGTACAGCGCCCGCTGGTGCGTGACGCCCGAGCGCCTGCGCACCGGGCAGAAGGTGATGCACCCGGGGCCGATGAACCGCGGCGTCGAGATCGACCCGCGGGTCGCCGACTCCGGCTCGGCGCTCGTCGTCGACCAGGTCCGTGCCGGGCTCGTCGTCCGGATGGCGGTGCTCTACGACCTGCTCACCACCGGGCCGGTCGCCGTCGAGGCCGTCGTGGGGGTCGCGTGATTCTCGTTGGCGGGGGCGGTACCGACGACCTCGTCGTCCGTGGAGCGCGCGTCCTCGATCCGACCGAGGGGATCGACGCGATCCTCGACGTCCGGGTCGACGGCGGCGCGATCTCGCAGCTCGGGGAGGGGCTCGAGGCCAACGGCCACCGTGTGATCGAGGGCGCCGGGCTCGTGCTCGCCCCGGCATTCGTCGATCCGCACGTCCATCTGCGCACGCCGGGCCGCGAGGACGAGGAGACGATCGCGACCGGGACGGCCGCGGCGGCCGCCGGCGGCTACTGCGCGATCCTGGCGATGCCCAACACCTCACCCGTTGTCGACACGACCGACGTGCTGCGCGGGCTCCGTGCCCGAGCGATCGAGGAGGCCGAGGTGCCCGTCGGCTTCACGGCCGCGATCACGGTCGGCCAGGACGGCGCGCAGCTCACCGAGATGGGCGAGCTCGCGGATGCGGGCGCGGCCGCGTTCACCGACGACGGGCGGCCGGTCGCTTCCGCGGGGCTGATGCGGCGCGCGCTCGAGTACAACGCGATCACCGGGCTTCGGCTCGCGCTCCACTGCGAAGAGCCTTCGCTGACGAGGGGCGGGCAGATGCACATGGGAACGGTCTCGGCGGAGCTCGGGCTCGGCGGCTGGCCCTCTCTCGGCGAGAGCCTCGGCGTGGCCCGGGAGCTCTCGCTGGCGGGGGACACACTCCGGCCGCTCCACCTGATGCACCTTTCGGCCAGCGAGTCCGTCGAGCTGCTCGCGGGGGCCCGCGCGGCGGGCGTCCAGGCAAGCGGCGAGGTGACGCCGCACCACCTGTGCCTGACCGACGAGGCGGTGCGCTCGCTCGACCCGAACCTGAAGATGAATCCGCCGCTCAGGACGGGCGACGACCGCTCGGCGCTGATCGCCGCCCTGGTCGACGGGACGATCGAGGCGGTCGCAACCGACCACGCGCCCCACTCGCGCGAGGAGAAGGACGTCCCGTTCGAGGCGGCGCCGTTCGGCGTCACCGGTCTCGAGACGGCCTTCGCGTCTCTCTACACCTCGCTCGTCGAGCCCGGCCTGGTCTCGCTCGAGACCCTGCTCGAGCGGATGTCGGCCGGCCCGGCACGGATCTTCGGCCTCGATCGACCCAGGATTGCTGTCGGTGCCCCCGCGAACCTCGTCCTCCTGAGCACGAAGGCGACCTGGCGGGTGCGCGAGGACCGGTTCAAGTCGCGCTCGGCGAACTCGTGGCTGATCGGCGAGCGCCTCCAGGGCAAGGTGCTCCTGACCGTCGCCGCCGGGCGCGTCGCCCACGAGGCATGAGGACGCACCCCGGCGACCGCACGGCCGCCGACCTGGCGCCGGTCGAGCCGCGGCAGGGAAACTCGTTTGTGGTGCACGCCACGAGCGTTGCCATCGTGGCATGCACCACAAGCGCAGACAGGGGAGCGTGGGGCGCGTGAGTGGGAGTGGGGTGGCAGGATGCCTCGTGCTCGAGGACGGCACCGTCTTCCCCGGGGAGAGTGTCGGAGCGCCCGGCACTGCCTACGGGGAGGCGGTCTTCACGACCGGGATGACCGGGTACCAGGAGGTCGTCACCGATCCCAGCTTCACCGGGCAGCTCGTCTGTTTCACCGCGCCGATGGTCGGCAACTACGGCGTCGCCGAGCGCCGCTCCGAGTCGGCCCGGCCGCACGCCCGCGCAGTCGTGATGCGCGAGGCACGTGGGCCGGCCTGGACGGACTGGCTCGCAGGCGCGGGCATCCCTGCCCTCTCCGGCGTGGACACGCGTGCGCTGACCCTGCACCTGCGCGACCGCGGAGCGATGCGCGCGGCTGTGACGACCGGCGGAGCGGTCGAGTCGACCCTGGCCGAGGTGCGCGAGCAAGCGCCGATGAGCGGCGCGGCGCTCGCGGGGCTCGTCTCGACGCCCGAGCCGTACACCTACCACGACGAGGGCGACGTCTCGCTCGCCGTCGTCGACTACGGCGCCAAGTTCTCGATCCTGAGGCAGCTCGCCGCCGCCGGCGCCCGGGTGGCCGTCTTCCCGCACGACGTCGACGCCGGCGCCCTGGCCCGGTTCGACGGCGTCGTCCTCTCGAGCGGTCCGGGCGACCCCGAGCCGCTCGTGGACGAGGTCGCCACCGTGCGCGAGCTCCTTGGCCGCGTGCCGGTGCTCGGAATCTGCCTTGGCCACCAGCTCCTCGCACTCGCCACCGGCCTCCGCACCTTCAAGCTCCCGTTCGGCCACCGCGGCGCGAACCACCCGGTGCTCGAGCGCTCGAGCCGCCGCGTGCTCGTCACGAGCCAGAACCACGGCTTCGCAGTCGCGCCGGGGAGCGGGCCGGCTGCGACGCACGAGTCGCTCTACGACGGCACCGTCGAAGGCCTCTCCTACCCGGAGCTGCGCGCCCGCTCGGTGCAGTTCCATCCCGAGGCGGGGCCGGGTCCCCACGACGCTCGGCCGATCCTCGCCCGCTGGATCGAGGAGGTGCGGCATGCCGCGGCGTGACGACCTCCACTCGATCTGCCTGATCGGCTCCGGCCCGATCGTGATTGGCCAGGCATGCGAATTCGACTACGCCGGCTGCCAGGCGCTGAAGGTGCTGCGCGAGGACGGGTTCCGCACGATCGTCGTCAACTCGAACCCGGCGACGATCATGACCGACCCCGGCTTCGCCGACCGCACCTATCTGGAGCCGCTCGATCTCGAGGGCGTCGCCAGCGTGCTCTGCCGCGAGCGCCCCGACGCACTGCTTCCGACGATGGGCGGCCAGACCGCGCTCAACCTCGCGCGCGAGCTCGACGCAGCCGGCGTGCTCGACGAGCTCGGGATCGAGCTGATCGGCGCCACCGTCGAGGTGATCGCCCGCGCCGAGGACCGCGAGCTGTTCAAGCAGGCCGTGGAGTCGTGCGGCCTCCAGGTGGCGGAGTCGGTGATCGTGACCGACGTCGCACAGCTCGAAGGGCTGCGGACGCCCGCCGTCGTGCGACCCGCCTACACCCTCGGCGGCCACGGCGGCGGGTTCGCCTCCAGCCGCGACGAGCTGCGCCGCCAGGTCGAGCTCGGCCTCGCCGAATCGCCGATCCGCCAGGTGCTCGTCGAGACATCACTGCGCGGCTGGGACGAGTTCGAGCTCGAGGTCGTCCGCGACCGCGCCGACAACGTCGTGATCGTCTGCTCGATCGAGAACCTCGACCCGATGGGCGTCCACACCGGCGACTCCGTCACCGTCGCGCCGCAGATGACGCTCTCCGACGAGGACTACCAGGAGCTCCGGGACGGTGCCATTGCCGTCGTCCGTGCCGTCGGGGTCGACACGGGCGGCTCGAACATCCAGTTCGCCCGCGAGCGCGAGAGCGGGGAGGTGCGCGTCGTCGAGATGAACCCGCGCGTCTCGCGCTCCTCCGCGCTCGCCTCGAAGGCGACCGGCTACCCGATCGCGAAGGTCGCCGCCAAGCTCGCCGTCGGCTACACGCTCGACGAGATCCCGAACGACCTCACCGGCACCACACCCGCGAGCTTCGAGCCCACCCTCGACTACGTCGTCGTCAAGGCCCCGCGCTTCGCCTTCGAGAAGTTCCCCGGGGCCGACCGCACCCTCGGCACCCAGATGCGCTCGGTCGGCGAGTCCATGGGCATCGGCCGCACCTTCGTCGAGGCCTTCGACAAGGCGTTGCGCGGCCTCGAGATCGAGCCCGACTGGCACCCCGAGGGCCTGCATCCGTGGTTCGCGGGCGAGCTCGACCGCCGCGCGGAGGCCAACGAGCGCGACCTCTCGCCGGTGGTGTATCGCCGGGTCGACTCCTGCGCCGGCGAGGTCGTCGCGGCCTCGAACTACTTCTACTCGACCCACGGCGAGCTCGACGAATGCCCGCCCGCCCCGGGGCGCTCGGTCGTGATCCTGGGCAGCGGCCCGAACCGCATCGGGCAGGGGATCGAGTTCGACTACTGCTGTGTCCACGCCGCCCAGAGCTTCCGCACACAGGGCTACGAAGCCGTGATGGTCAACTGCAACCCGGAGACCGTCTCGACCGACTACGACACCTCCGACCGGCTCTACTTCGAGCCGCTCGACGAGCGGGCCGTGCTCGCGGTGCTCGAGCGGGAGCAGCCGGTCGGCGTGTGCATCCAGTTCGGCGGACAGACGCCCCTGAAGCTCGCCCGGGCGATCGAGCGGGCCGGTTTCCGCATCCTCGGGACGCCCTTCGACGCCGTCGACCTGGCGGAGGACCGCGAACGATTCGGGCGCCTTGCCGAGAGGATCGGCGTTCGCTGCCCCGACTGGGGCATCGCGGTGACGCCGCACGATGCGGCCGCGATCGCGGCGCGCATCGGCTACCCGGTGCTCGTCCGCCCCTCCTACGTGCTCGGGGGCCGCGCGATGCGGGTCTGCTACGACGAGCCCGACGTGCGCGCGGCGCTCGCCGCCGTCGAGGGGGCCGCGCTCGTCGACCGCTTCCTCGAGAACGCGGTCGAGCTCGACATCGACGCGCTCTGCGACGGCACCGACACCTACGTCGCCGCCGTGATGGAGCACGTCGAAGAGGCGGGGATCCATTCCGGCGACTCCTCCTGCGTCCTGCCCGCGCCGTCCGACTCGGCCGAGATCCGCGATGCGGTCCGTCTGCTCGGGCCGTCCCTCGGGGTCGTCGGCCTCCTCAACGTCCAGCTCGCGATCCACGACGGCAGCGTGTACGTGCTCGAGGTCAACCCGCGCGCCTCTCGCACCGTCCCCTTCGCCTCCAAGGCCACCGGGGTCAACCTCGTCGACGCCGCCTGCCGGCTCGCCGCGGGCGCCACGCTCGCCGAGCTTCACCTACCCCCCGAGGCCTCGTCGTGCGCCGGCTTCCACGTCAAGGCGGCCGTGCTCCCGTTCGCCCGCTTCCCGGGCGCCGACCCCGTGCTCGGGCCGGAAATGCGCTCGACCGGCGAGGTGATGGCGAGCGCCGCGGACTTCGCGACCGCCTTCGCCAAGGCCGAGCGCGCCGCCGGCCGGGCGCTCCCCGCCGCCGGAGGGCGCGCCTTCCTGACCGTGCGCGACGCCGACAAGGTCGCGGTGCTGACGGTCGCCCGGGCCCTCGCCCGGCTCGGATTCGAGCTGGTCGCGACCGCGGGAACGGCGACCGCGCTCGAGGTGGCGGGAATCGCCGTCGAGCGGGTCGACAAGGGGGCCGCCGTCGTCGACCTCGTCCGCAACCACAGCGTCGACCTCGTCGTCAACACCCCGCAGGGACGCAACGCCCGCCGTGACGGGTACGCGATCCGGGAAGCGGCAGTGATCGCACGCGTCCCCTGCATCACCACGCTCGCGGTCGCCCGCGCAGCCGTCGAGGCGATCGAGAACGCCCGCGCCGAGGACCCCGTCTCGCTGCAGGAGCGCCACGGGGGGCTCCCGGGACCGGAGGCTCTGCGTGCCGCGTCGTGAACGGCGCCCGGTGGTCGGTGTCGAGCGCATCGGCGCCTACACACTGGTCCGCGTCGCGCGCGGCTCGCTCGATCCCGGCGCGCCGGGGCAGTTCTTCATGCTCGAGGCGCCGGGCCGGGTGCTGCCGCGCCCCTTCTCGCTGTGCACCGCTCCGCGCAACGAGCTCGGGTTCCTGGTCGACCCGATCGGCCCCGGAACGAGGGTGATCGCCCAGCTCGAGCCCGGTGCCGAGATCGCAGTCTTCGGGCCACTCGGGCACGGCTTCCGCCTCGACGTCCCGAAGCCCGTACTGGTCGGCGGCGGCATCGGGATCGCACCGTTCCCGTACCTCGCCGAGGCGCTCGAGCAGCCGCCCGCGATCCTCGGCTTCCGCAGCGCCCTCCACGCGGAGGCCGCACTGCTCGTGCCAAACGCCGAGGTCGTGATCGACCCCGTGCTCGTCACCGACGTGATGCCGCTCGACCGTGACGTGCTCGCCTGCGGGCCCGAGCCGATGCTCGAGGCGGTGCGCGCGCTCGCCCCCGCGGCCCAACTCGCCTGGGAGGCGCCGATGGCCTGCGGGTACGGAGCCTGCTACGGCTGCGCCGTCGAGATCGAGGGCTCCCTCGAGCGACTCTGTATCGAGGGTCCGGTGCTGTGCTTCTCCTGAACGCCAGCGGCTGCCTCGACGCGCTGACCGCGCCCGAGGTGGCAAGCTCGCTGGATGCCTTCGTCACGAAGACGGTCACGCCGGAGCCGCGCGAGGGGAATCCGCCCGTCAGGATCGCCGAGACCGACGCCGGGATGCTGAACGCGATCGGCCTTGCGAACCCGGGCAGGCAGACGTTTCTGGGCCAGACGCTGCCGACGCTGGCCGGCCTGGGCGTTCCCGTCTGGGTGTCCGTCGGGGGTTTCACCGCCCGGGAATACGCCGAGACGTGTGAGCAGCTGAGCCAGGAGGCCGTCGCCGCCGTCGAGCTGAACCTCTCGTGCCCGAACGTCGACGAGGCGCCGGAAACGGCGGCCGAGATCGTCTCCGCCTGCCGGGCGGCCACGAGCCTGCCGCTGTACGCGAAGCTCTCGCCCGCCGCCTGGGACATCGCCGAGGTCGCCCGAGCCGTCGAGGCGGCGGGCGCCGACGGCCTCTCGCTGGTGAACACGATCCGAGGCCTCGCGCTCGACGACCGGCTGCGCCCGCGACTCGCGCGGGCCGTCGGTGGCTACTCGGGCCCGGCCCTGAAGCCGATCGCGCTCGCTGCCGTGTATGCCTGCCGGTGCGTCACACAGCTGCCGATCGTCGGCATCGGGGGTGTGCAAACCGGACGTGACGTGCTCGAGCTCGTCGCCTGCGGCGCGACCCACGTCGCACTCGGGACCGTTCTCTTCGCCGACCCGGATGCTCCGAGCAGGGTGCGGACCGAGCTTGCCGGGGCGCTCGAGGAGGCCGGATTCGACGAGTTGCAGGGGGTCTTCGGCGCCGCTCACGAGCGCGTTGCCAAGGCAGACAACTGAAGGTTCGATGCACCTTGCACGCCGCCGCAAGGCTGTTAGTATGCCCCCTCGATGGTGCCGTCCGCCTCTCAGGTTCAAGCCCCCGTCAGGTCGCTCGACCAGCGAATGGAGGCACTCAAGAGAGCCAATGACATCCGCGTCAAGCGCGCCCAGCTGAAGAAGGACCTCAAGTCGGGGGACGTCTCGATCGAGCAGATCCTCCGTGAGCCGCCCGAGTTCGTCTCGACCGCGAAGGTCTTCGACATGCTGATGGCCGTGCCGAAGTTTGGCCGTGTGAAGGCGCAGCGCATGCTCAACCAGTGCCGGATCAGCCAGTCGAAGACGGTGGGCGGCCTGTCCGACCGTCAGCGGCAAGAGCTGATTGGGCTCTTCAACAAGTAGCGACCCCGTCTTCGTCCTGACCGGCCCTTCCGGGGCCGGCAAGGGGACGATGGTCGGAGCGCTCCTCGCACGGATCCCGCAGTTGCGCCTCGCGGTCTCGGCGACCACCCGCAAGCGGCGACCGACCGAGCAGGACGGCATCCACTACTGGTTCCTCTCCGACGAGGAGTTCGATCGCCGCCTCGCTGCCGGCGAGTTCCTCGAGTACCACGTCTTCCCGTGGGGACAGCGCTCCGGGACGCTCCGGTCCGAGCTCGACCGGATCTCCGCCACCGGCGGCGTCGCGCTGCTCGAGCTCGAGCTGAACGGGTCGCTCGCGGTCAGGGAGAAGGTCCCCGGAGCCGTGACGATCTTCGTCGACGCGCCGATCGAGGAGCTCGAACGGCGACTGCGCGAGCGGGCGACCGAAAGCGCAGGAGAGATCGAAGGCCGTATCGCGCTCGCCGCCGAGCAGAAGAAGCTCGCCGACCTGTTCGATCACGTCGTCGAGAACGACGACCGCGAGCGGGCCGCCGAGGAGTGCGTCGGTATCGTCGTGCGGGAGCTCGCCTCCGGGAGCTCGCCTCCGGCCGGTAGCATGGCCCGTCCATGATTCATCCACGCATCGACCAGCTGCTCGACCAGGTGGACTCGCGCTACGCGCTCGTCATCGTCGCCGCGAAGCGTGCCCGCCAGATCAACAACTACCACCACCAGCTCGGCGAAGGCACCTTCGACGAGTTCCCGCCGCCGCTGATCCGCTCGCGGTCGAAGAACTACCTGACCATGTCCCTCGAAGAGATCGCCGAGGGCAAGATCACGTACGAGTACAAGCGGTAGCTGCACCAGGGGTGGGGGGGAAGCCTTCCCCCCACGAGTCCCCCTCCGACACGTGGCGCCCGGTGGTTGCTCTGCGGCTGGCTGTGAAGCTGCGTGCGCCGGTCTCTCGATCAGGCAGCCGTGCCCGCAACGCGCCCGACGCGCACGTCGCTCTCGCGCCAGAACCGCCGGGCCCAGAGTGCGACGTAGACGAGGGAGACGAGCACCGGCACTTCGATCAGCGGCCCGACGACCCCGGCGAGGGCCTGCCCCGAGTCGGCCCCGAAGACACCGACCGCGACGGCGATCGCGAGTTCGAAGTCGTTCGAGGCGACGGTGAACGCCAGGGCGGCGGTCTGCTCGTAGGGGAGCCGGATCAGCTTCCCGATCGTGAAGCCTGCGCTCCACATGACGGCGAAGTAGGCGAGCAGCGGCAGCGCGATACGCGCGACGTCGAGAGGCTGGGCGGTGATCGTCTTGCCCTGGATTGCGAACAGCACGACGATCGTGAAGAGGAGGCCGTACAGCGTGATCGGGCTGATCCGCGGGATGAAGCGCTGCTCGTACCAGCCGCGGCCTTTCCGCTCGAGGCCGATGCGGCGGGTGAGGAACCCGGCTGTCAGCGGGATGCCGAGGAAGATCAGGACGGTGCGGGCGATCTCCCAGATGCCCGGCTGGAAGCCCTGCGTGTCGAGCCCGAGCCAGCCCGGAAGCACGGTCAGGTAGAAGTAGCCCAGGAACGAGAACGCGACGACCTGGAAGATCGCGTTGAAGACGACAAGCAATGCGGCCCGGTCGCGGTCGCCCTTGGCGATGTCGTTCCAGATCAGCACCATCGCGATGCAGCGGGCGAGCCCGACGATGATCACGCCGGTGCGGTAGGCGGGCTCGTTGGGAAGCAGCAGCCAGGCGAGGGTGAACATGATCAGCGGCCCGACGATCCACGAGAGGAAGAGCGAGACGCCGAAGAAGAGCCGGTTGGAGACGCCGTCGGCCTGCTTTCGGCCGAGCTCCTCGTAACGGACCTTCGCGAGCACCGGGTACATCATCAAGAGCAGCCCGAGCGCGATCGGCAGCGATACGGTTCCGACCTGCAGCTTGCCGAGCCAGTGGTTCAGGCTCGGGAGGACCGTGCCGAGACCGAGCCCGGCGCCCATCGCGAGCGCGATCCAGAGCGGCAGGAAGCGATCGAGCGTCGAGAGCTTCTTCAGCACCGCCGAGTCGCCCGGCTTGGCCTTCGGTGCCGGACGGTGCGCCGTCTCAGTCGCAGCCACGGGTGTCGACCTCAACCGCCTCTGCGATCAGCCCGCCGACCAGGTCATGCAGGTCGGAGAGCCGCTCACGGCCGGCGCAGTAGCAGGTGCGCAGCCCCTCGATCTCGCCGACGATCAGACCCGCCTCCTTCAGCACCTTCAGGTGCTGTGAAACCGTTGCCTGCGCGAGTGAGAGCTCGTCGACGAGTTGGCCGCAGTAGCAGGCGTCGTGGGCGAGCAGCAGCCGCATGATCCGCACCCGGGCCGGATGCCCGAGCGCCTTCGCGAGCAGCGCGAGATCCTCCTCGACGGCGACCGAGCTCTCGGCGAGGGTCGTCATGCGACGCGGGCGGTGTGGGGGCGGGCGGAGGCGGTAATCCCCACGGGCATACCGCGCAGCGGCTTCAGGTTCGGCAGCGCGTGCGCGCAGCCGAACGTCGTGCCGCCGAGGCGGTAGTTGCGCGCCTCGATCAGGTGGTCGAGGCAGAGGCCGACGCTGCAGTGCCGGCAGAGGCCGACAGCCGGAACGGTGTCGTGGGCCTTTGCGCACTCGAAGCAGTTCACCTCGGTCCTCCTGCTGATGATCGTTGATCGCAAATCAACGATAGGGACGTTTGCGCGAGCTGACGGCCGTCTTTGCCCGCGGTCCTGCGGTGGGTTTCTACGGGTTCTCTCCTCGTGCGGCGGCACAGCCGTCAGACACTGCGCGCGCTGGGTCAATCCGCGACCCGTGCCAGGCACAATGTGGGCATGGGTCGGATCCTGCTCGGGGTGACCGGGGGCATCGCCGCCTACAAGGCGTGCGAGTTGACTCGGCTGCTCGTCAAGGGCGGGCACGAGGTGGTTCCGCTCGTGACCCCCGGCGCGGAGCGGTTCGTGCGCGCCGAGACCTTCGCCGCGCTTGCCCGGCGGCCCGCGAACGAAAACCTGTACGAGCACCTGACGCACGGCGACCTGCTCGCGGTCGCGCCGTGCACTGCGAACACCCTGGCGAAGCTCGCGCACGGGATCTCCGACAACGTTCTCACCGAGGCCGCCCTCGCACACCGGGGGCCGGTGCTCGTGGCGCCGGCGATGAACCCGCGCATGTGGGCGCACCCCGCGACCCGAGCCAACGCCGAGACCCTGGTCGGCCGTGGTGTCGAGCTGGTCGGGCCCGACGAGGGCGAGACCGCGGAGGGCGAGTGGGGGGTGGGCCGGATGGCCGAGCCGGCGGAGATCGCAGCACGGATCGAGCAGGTGCTCGCGCCCGGGAGCCTCGCCGGGAAACGCGTGCTCGTCACCGCCGGCGGCACGCGGGAGCCTCTCGACGCCGCGCGCTTCGTCGGCAACCGCTCGTCGGGCCGGATGGGGGTGGCGCTGGCGGAGGAGGCGCGAAGGCGGGGAGCCGACGTCGTCCTGCTCGCCGCCAACCTGGCCGTCCCGGCGCCGTACGGCGTCGAGACGATCCCGACTCCGACCGCGGCCGCGATGCTCGATGCCGCGCTCGCGCTCGGCGACATGGACATCGCGCTGCTCGCCGCCGCCGTCGCCGACTACCGGCCCGCCGAGGCGTTCGCAGCGAAGCGGGCGAAGAGCCACGAGACCTGGACGGTCGAGCTCGAGCCGACCGCCGACATCGCCCGCGCCCTCGGCGAGCAGAAGCGCTCGGGGCAGGTGCTCGTCGCCTTCGGCGCCGACCTCGGCGGCGCCGGGCTCGAGCGCAAGCGGCGGATGCTCGAGGAGAAGAGCGCCGACCTCGTCGTCTTCAACGATGTCTCACGCACGGACATCGCCTTCGACGCCCCGGACAACGAGGTCGTGCTCGTCTCCGGCGACGGGGAGCGCACCGTCTCGAAGGCGCCGAAGGCGGCGATCGCCGCCGCCATCCTCGACGAGGTGGAGAGGCTGCTGGCACGATGAGCGAGGCGTACGAGCTGTTCCAGGAAGGGCGCAAGCGCCTGCGCGACGGGATGAACGCCCAGGCGACCGTCCCGCTCGAGAAGGCCAAGCGGCTCGAGCCGACCAAGGCGTCGATCCGGGAGGCGCTCGGGATCGCCTACTTCCGCCTGCGGCGGTGGGCCGAGGCCGAGGCGGAGTTCCGGGCCGTGCTCGAGATCTCCCCGACCGACGACTACGCCCACTACGCGCTCGGCCGGAGCCTCGAACGGCAGGGGCGCGAGGCCGAGGCGAACGGCCACTACAAGCTCGCACGCTCGATGGTGCCGTCGAGCGATCGCTACGCCCGTCGGGTCCGCGGACTCTAGTGCGGCCTCTCGCAGCGTTCGACCCGAAACGACGGCGGCTGGAGGCCGCACGTGCGGCCGCTTCGCGGTCGTTCTCGTGTTTGGTTGGTGTCGGCGGTGGTGGTGCGGGCACGGTGGTTCAGGTGTGCTCGGGGCCTTCGCTGCTCGAGGGGGAGAATCGATCCGCCCGCGAAGCGGCCGGTCGTGCGGCGTCTCGATACGCGAGTTTCAGGTGAAAGGTTCGGAGACGCCGCACTAGCCCGCGCAAAGCCACGGGAAAGGGTCGTTTGCTACCCTTCCGGCTACCACATTTCGGGCAAGTCGAAATGGGCGCGCGGCGCCCATTTTTGTTGATAAGACCATGTTTCTCGAACGAACGAGCCACTGTTCCTGATGGCGACGGGACAACACGAAAAGGAGAGAGATCTGTATCGCGAGGTTTCCCGCACGGTTACCACAGCGCTCCCGGGAGTCGAGGTGCTTGCACTCGAGCTGACCGGGAGGGAGCGCTTCTGCGTCTACGTCGACCACCCGGCCGGCGTCGACCACGCGCTCTGCGAGCGGGTCAGTGGTGTCCTGCGACCGTACAACGACCGCTGGGCGATCGAGGTCTCCTCGCCCGGGGTCGAGCGTCCGCTGCGGACGAGGGCGCACTTCGAGCGCGCGATCGGCCGCAAGGTACGGCTGAAGACCGCGGACCGGAGGCTGCGCGGCGAGGTGGCCACCGCCGGTGAGCGGTCGTTCGAGCTCGTCAACGGGACCGGCGATCCGGTCGACATACCGTACGACGCGATCGTGCGGGCCAATCTGATCGACGAAGGGTAGGTATCGGGATGAGCCAGGAGATCGTCGAGGCTGTACGGGAGATCGAGCGCGAGAAGGGGATCGAGGCGGGCACGCTGGTGGCAGCCCTCGAGGACGCGCTGCTTGCGGCCTACAAGAAGACGCCGGGCGCGTCGCGTCACGCGACGGTCGAGCTCGACGACGCGGGGGACTTCCGCGTCTTCGCGATCGAGCTCCCCGAGGATCTCGAACGCCGCCTCCTCGAAGAGGCGCGCGAGCACGCGATCGACGAGCTCGAGCGAATCGAGGAGGAGACCGGCGAGAAGAACCACACGTTGCTCAGCGACGACGATCTCGACGTCGACTGGGCGCAGGTTCCGGACGAGCTGATGAAGCGCGAGGACGTCACTCCCGACAACTTCGGTCGCATCGCGGCCCAGACCGCGAAGCAGGTGATCCTCCAGCGGATCCGCGAGGCGGAGCGCGAGATGATGTATGACGAGTACATCGACCGCGTCAGCGAGGTCGTAACCGGGATCGTCCAGCAGGCCGGGGACCGCAACAACGTCCTTGTCGACCTCGGGAAAGTCGAGGCGCTTCTGCCACGCTCCGAGCAGGTCGACGGCGAGCGCTACGAGCAGGGCTCGCGCATCAAGGCCGTGATCACCGAGGTGCGCACCGGCACCAAGGGCCCGCAGGTGATCCTCTCCCGGCGGGACCCGGAGCTGATCAAGACGCTGTTCGAGCTCGAGGTGCCCGAGATCGCCGATGGGCTGGTGGAGATCCGCGGCGTCGCGCGCGAGCCCGGCTACCGGTCGAAGATCGCGGTCGAGTCGCACGCCCAGGGCGTCGACCCGGTCGGCGCCTGCGTCGGGCCACGCGGCTCACGCGTCCGCATGGTCGTCTCCGAGCTGCGCGGCGAGAAGATCGACATCATCCCCTGGAACCAGGAGCCCGCGCGGTTCGTCGCCAAGGCCCTGTCGCCCGCGCGGGTCCGCGAGGTCTACCTCGACGACGCCGGCAAGGAGGCGACGGTCGTCGTTCCCGATGACCAGCTGGCGCTTGCGATCGGCAAGGAGGGGATGAACGCCCGCCTCGCCCACCGGCTGACCGGCTGGAAGATCGACATCGTCAGCGACAGCGAGTTCGCCCAGCAGGAGGCCGACGCGGCCTTCGGTGGCGACGGAGGCGAGGAGGGCGACTTCTCCGGCCGTTGCTCTGCCGTCCTCTCGAACGGCAAGCGCTGCCCGAACGCGGCCCTGCCCGGCTCGAAGTACTGCGGCGTCCCGGCCCATCAGGACCTGGCGCTGCACGAGCCCGATGACGAGGTGAACGCGATCGTCCAGGAGTCCGAGCCCGAGCTGGAGGCGCTGGCCGACACCGCCGAGTCGGAGTCCGTCACAGAGGACGGCGCCGCCTTCGAGGGCTCCGAGCCCGAAAGGTTTCCGGCCGGGCCCGGCGACGCACCTGTCCCCGGGGTCGACCTCACCGCCGATTCGGGCGGCCCGCCCGTCGTGCGGGTCGAGGACGACCCGGACGACGGGATTCCGATCGTGCACGTCACCGCCGAGGAGCTCGAAGGGGCTGAGAGCGACGCCTAGCCCGGTCAGGACCTGCGCGGGCTGCGGCAGCAAGGCGCCGCAGACCGAGCTCCAGCGCTTTCACGCGAGCGCCGGCGACCTCGTCGCCGGACCGGGACGGGGTCGCGGCGTCTACACATGCCGCAGGCTCCCCTGCTTCGAGCGGGCCAGCGCCCATCGCTCCTTCAACCGGACGCTGCGGAAGACCGTCCGCGTCGAGCCTTCGCTCGTACGGCTCTACACTTGACGCATGCCAGGCGGTAGACCCATCAGACCGAGAGGGGGCGGCGGCCCGGGAAACCGGAAGCGCCGCGTCGTGATCGAGGGCGGCGGCGGGCGCCCCGGCGCCGGCCAGCGCCAGCGTCCCGGCGACCGCCCGATCGAGCGTGGCCCGAAGCAGCAGCGCGAGGTCGTTCCGCCCACCGGCCCGGTGACGGTCGAGTCGGGCGTCACCGTCCGCGACTTCTCCCAGGCGCTCGGAGTCCCGATGGGACAGCTGATCAAGATGCTGATGGACATGAACTCGCTGAAGACGGCGACCCAGACGCTGACCGACGACGAGGTCGAGCTGATCGCGCTCCAGCTCGAGCGCGAGGTCAACATCAAGCACGCCGGCGAGGAGGACGTCGAGCCGGAGTCGTTCGATGACTCCGAGGAGTCGCTGGTTGCGCGCCCGCCGGTGGTGACGATCATGGGTCACGTCGACCACGGCAAGACGACGCTGCTCGACGCAATCCGGAAGACGGCGGTCGTCGAGACCGAGGCGGGCGGAATCACCCAGCACATCGGCGCCTATCAGACGAGTGTCGACGGGCGGAAGATCACCTTTCTCGACACGCCGGGCCACGAGGCGTTCACCGCCATGCGTGCCCGCGGCGCAAAGGTGACCGACATCGCCGTCCTGGTCGTCGCGGCCGACGACAGCGTCATGCCGCAGACACTCGAGTCGATCTCGCACGCGCGGGCCGCCGAGGTGCCGATCGTGGTCGCGGTCAACAAGATCGATCTCCCCGGAGCGAACCCCGACCGGGTGCTTTCGGACCTCGCAGCGCAGGGTCTCCAGCCCGAGGAGTGGGGAGGTACGACCCAGGTCGCGAGAGTCTCGGCCAAGCAGGGCGAGGGACTCGACGAGCTGCTCGAGAAGATCCTGCTCGTCGCCGACCTCGAGCTCGTCCTGACGGCGAACCCGAACGCGGAGGCGTCCGGCCCGATCATCGAGTCGCGGCTCGATATCGGCCGTGGCCCGGTGACGACGATGCTCGTCATGCGCGGCACGCTCAAGGTCGGCGACGCGATCGTCGCCGGCGACGCCTGGGGCCGCGTACGCGCCCTGTACGACTATCGCGGCGAGAAGATCGACGCGGCGAGACCGGGAGAGCCGGTCGAGATCCTCGGATTCGACAAGCCGCCGCCGGCGGGCGAGCTCGGCCATGTGGTCGAGAACGACCGTCGGGCGCGCGACCTCGCGCAGCAGCGCGGCGAGCGCCTCCGGCGCGAGTCGCTCGCGAAGCAGGCGAGCCGGGGCGTCTCGCTCGACAAGCTGTTCGAGCAGCTCCAGGCGGGCGGTGTGGCCGACCTGAACATTGTGCTCAAGGGCGACGTCCAGGGGTCGGTCGAGGCGATCGTCAGCGAGCTCGCGAAGATCGCCCATCCCGAGGTCCGCGTCAACGTGATCCACACCGGCGTCGGCGGGATCACCGAGAACGACGTCAACCTCGCCGCAGCCTCGAACGCGATGGTGATCGGCTTCAACGTCCGCCCGTCGAGCGAGGCCCGCCAACTGGCGGAGCGGCAGGGGATCGAGATCCGCCAGTACCGCGTCATCTACGAGCTGACCCAGCAGATCGAGCAGGCGCTCGTCGGCATGCTCTCGCCGGTCGAGACCGAGGCCGTGATCGGCGAGGTCGAGGTGCGGGCGCTCTTCCGTGTCTCGCGGCTCGGCACGATCGCTGGCTGCATGGTCACGAGCGGCGTCGTCCGCCGCGGCTCGAGCGTGCGCATCTTCCGCGACGGGGCCCGCATCCACGAGACGACCGTCTCCCAGCTGAAGCGGTTCAAGGACGACGCCCGCGAGGTGGCGGAGGGCTTCGAGTGCGGGATCCTGCTCGAGGGCTTCAACGATCTCCGGGAGGGCGACATCTTCGAGGTCTACGAGACGCGCGAGATCGAGCGGACGTCGCTCGACGCGCCGGCCGGCACACCGGCCGAGTAGCGCCGCGCGGGCCGGCAGCGGCGAGCGACTCGGCGCACGCCACAATGGGTGGATGTCCGGCGGATACATCGCCATCCTCGCCGTCGAGCTTCGCTTCCCCGAGGCCGGGTCGCTGAAGGGGAAGCGCAAACACGTCCTCTCGGCGAAGGCGCAGCTCCAGAACCGGTTCGGCGCTTCGGTCGCCGAGGTCGATCATCACGAGCTCTGGCAGCGGTGCGCCCTGACGGCGGCGTTCGCCGCCCGCGAGGCGCGCGAGGCCGAGGAGCTCGCGCTCCGAGCGGAGCAGTGGCTCGCGGGGCAGGACTGGGAGCTCGTCCGCGCCGAGCGCCTGCTCGTGTCGCCGGACGACTAGGGTCTGGACGGATGCTCCTCTCCCTTCTGGTGCTCGCTCGGCGCACGGCTCTCGGGATCGACGCGCTCGATGCCTGAGCGCATGCGACGGGTCAACGAGTCGGTTCGAGCCGTGGTGGCGGAGGCGATCGTCAGCCTGAGGGATCCACGCATCGGGATCGTCACCGTCACGGGTGTGGCCGTCTCTCCTGACCTGCACGACGCCCGTGTGTTCGTCTCGGTGCTCGGAGGCGCGAAGAAGCGACGCGCGGCGATGGCTGCGCTCGAGACCGCGCGGGGGTTCGTCCAGGGCCGCCTCGCACGTGAGCTGCAGATGAAACGGACGCCGCTGCTCGTGTTCGAATACGATCCGTCGATCGAGCACGGCGTGCGCATGACGAAGCTGATCGACGAGCTCGCCCCGGAGACACCTTCAGATGACGCACCAGGAGACAGCAGCGCTCACTGACTTCGACGCGGTCGTCGATGCCCTGCGATCGCACGACCGTTTCCTTGTCGTCACGCACGAGAACCCCGACGGCGACGCGCTCGGCTCGATGCTGGGCGCGGCGCTGGGCCTTCGCGCGCTCGGGAAGGACGTGCTCATGCATCTCTGGGGTGACGCGTCGCTGCCGGGTGAGTACGCGTTCCTGCCGCTCGGCGAGCTCCGCCGAACCCTGCCCGACGATGTCGGAGACCGCGTCCTGCTCGCGGTCGACTGCGCGAACGAGCGGCGCCTCGGGCCCGACCCGGAGGTGCTGAGCCGGGCCGCGCTCGTCGTCGACGTCGACCACCACCACGACAACTCTCGCTTCGGCTCGGTCAACCTCGTCGTGGCCGACGCCTCCTCGACGGCCGAGATCGTTCGCGACCTGCTCGCGGCGCTGGGTGTGCCGCTGACGCCGGGGATCGCCGAGGCGCTCTACGTCGGGGTCGTCACCGATACCGGGCGGTTCCAGTACGCGAACACGACCCCGAAGGCGCTGCGCCTGGCCGCGGAGCTCGTCGAGGCAGGTGCGGACGTTCAGGGGGTCTTCAAGCAGGTCTACGAGACGGTGCAGTTCGCCAAGCTGAAGCTGCTCGCGCGGGCCCTCGATCACGCTCAGGTCTACGAGGGCGGCCGGCTCGTCGTCTCGTACCTCGTCCGCGGCGACTTCGCGGACGCGCTGGCCGAAGAGCCGTACTCGGAGGGGATCATCGACTACCTCCGCCAGACCGAGGGCGCCGAGATGGCGGCCCTGATCCGGGAGCCGCGCAGCGCCGACGGCCCGCGGCATCGAGTCTCGCTTCGCTCGAGTCGCGACGAGCTCGACGTGTCGGCGATCGCGCGCAAGTCGGCCGGCGGCGGCCATCGCCAGGCGGCGGGCTTCTCCAGCGAGCTCTCGCTCGACGAGATCGTCGAGTTCATCCGGTGCGAGTTCGTCGCTGCGGTCACGGGCACGGAGAGCTGATCGTGCCGCCGCGGGCGTCCCGGCCGGTCGGGATCGCGCTCCTCGACAAGCCTGCCGGCCCGTCGTCGTTCGCGCTCGTCGCCGACCTGCGGCGGCGGACACGTGCGCGGACCGGCCATGCGGGCACGCTCGACCCGTTTGCAACCGGCCTGCTGGTCCTGTTGTCCGGCCTGGCGACTAAACTGGCTCCATGCTTCGTGGGCCTCGACAAGCGCTACCTCACCGGCATCGATCTGACGGCCACCACCTCGACCGGAGACCCGGAAGGGGAGATCCTCGAGCAACATTCGCCGCCCACGCGGCACGAGCTCGACGCCCGCCTCGCGCTCCTCCGCGGTGAGGTCGAGCTGCCGATCCCGGCCGCCTCGGCGGTCAAGATCGGCGGCGAGCGCGCCTACCGGTTGGCACGGCGGGGGATCGCGGTCGAGATGCCCCTGCGGCGCTCCCGGGTGGACGCGCTCGACGTCATCGCGTATAGCGGCGAAGCGGGCGCGCCTGCAGGCGTGACGCTCGAGCTTCACGTGGGCTCCGGGACCTATGTGCGCTCGATCGCCACGGCGCTGGGCGGGCACTGCGTGACGCTGCGCAGGACGGCGGTCGGGCCGTTCCGGGTCGAGGAGGCCGATCCGGACCGACTGCTCCCCGTCGCGGCGACGCTTGCACGGCTCCCCGTAGAGGCCCTCGCACGCGTCCCCGAGGCCGTTCGCGCCCAGGTGCTTGCGCTCGAGGCCGGCAGCGGGGATCCGACGGCCGTTCCCGCGGAGCGCCGGCTGTGAAGGTCGCGCACACCCCCGCCGAGCTGCAGCGCCGTCCGCGGACGGTTGCGATCGGAACCTTCGACGGTGTCCATCTGGGTCACCGCGCGATCGTCGAGGCGGCGATCGAGTCGGGCCCCGGCGTGACGGCGCTGACATTCCACCCGCACCCCCGCGAGGTGCTCGGGTACGGCGTCGAGCTGCTGTCGACCCTGGAGCGGAGGCTCGAGCTGCTCGCCGCCCTCGGGGTGGAGGAGACGCTCGTCGTCGAGTTCACGCCCGAGCTGGCCGGGCTCGAGCCGGACGCGTTCGCCCGGGCCTACCTCGTGCCGATCGGGACCGAACTGGTCGTCGCGGGCGAGTCCTTCCGGTTCGGCAGCGGCCGGAGCGGCGACCTGGCCCTGCTCGAGCGCCTCGGCTTGGGGACGCGCGTGGTGCCGCTCGTTCCGGGCATCTCATCGACGGAGATCCGTGGTCTCGTCGGGCGCGGCGAGATCCGCCCGGCCGCCTCGCTCCTCGGCAGGCCGGTCGAGGTCGAGGGCACGGTCGTCGCCGGCGACGCGCGCGGCGGGACCCTGGGCTTTCCCACCGCCAACCTCCGGATCGACCATGATCTCCTCGTCCCGGCGTTCGGCATCTACGGCGGTTTCGCCCGGGAGCACCGGGCGGCCGTCTCCATCGGCGTCAACCCGCACTACGGGGGCGCCGAGCGTCGGATCGAGGCGTTCCTGCTCGATTTCGACGGCGATCTGTACGGGCAGCGTGTCGTCGTGGAGCTGTGGGAGCGCCTTCGCGACGAGGCCGCGTTCTCGAGCGAAGCCGAGCTGATCGCCCAGATGGCGGTCGATGTCGCCGCGACGCGGGCCGCGACCCGCCCCTAGCCGTGGCCTCTGCGTTCTCGTGTGCCTCGCGCCGGCGAGCCTGGTAACTTCGGCGCCGGAGCCGGCCTTGCGGGCTCTCTTGGCTGGCTCACCAGCGACGAATCTTTGAGGAGGGAATGTGTTCGCACGTGTATATCGACTTGCCCTTGTAGGGGTCGCGACCGTCTTGACCGCTTTGGCGGTTGCGGCGATCGCGATCGCCTCGTCGTCGAAGACGGTCGGCCGGGCGGCCGCACCGGCCTCGACCGTTGTGATGGTGTCCGCCGGTCCGCCGCTTCGGTCACCTCCACCCGGCGTGACCAGGCAGGCGGATGGGCTCGCGTTCTTCCCGAGAGTCGTGACGATCTCCGCGGGACAATCGGTCACGTTCACCATCGCCGGCTTCCACACGGTCACCTTCGGGAACCCGAGGTCGTTTCCGACGATCGTTCCGTCGAGCAAGAAGCAGCCGCCGCTGCCGGATGCCTCCGGCCGGCCGCTGTGGTGGGCCGGGATGGCGCCGCTGCTCTCGATCAATCCGCGGGCGGTACCGGAGATCGGCGGCGGGACGGTCACGAGCCCGTCGCAGGTGCACAGCTCCGGCCTCCTGCGCCTCCTGACGGCGTCGCAGAAGAATCCGCCGAAGCCCTACACCCTGACCTTCTCGAAGGCGGGGACGTACCGGTTCTTCTGCATCATCCATCCGGGGATGCACGGCGCGGTTCGCGTGCTCCCGAGCACCGCCAATGCGCCGGCGGCCGCTCAGGCAGCGACGCGTTCCAAGGCGGAGCTCACCAAGGTGATCGGCGACCTCAAGCGGATCCAGTCGGCGGTGCCGACGGACAAGCTCACCGTCTGGGTGGGCGCGGGCAAGGTGGACGGGGCCGAGGTCACCTCGTTCTTCCCGAAGCGGCTGGTCGTCAGCTCCGGTGACACGGTCAAGTTCGTCGAGCATGACCCGACGGACATCCACACGGTCACGTTCGGGCCTACCGCGTACGCCGGGCAGATCGAGAAGACGTTCATCTCGCCGAAGCTCGCGGTCAACCCGTTCGGCGGCTTCCCGAGCGAGCCTCCGGGCCAGGTCGACCCGGTGCAGTACACGGGTCAGAACCACGGGAACGGCTACCTCAACGCCGGGATCCTCTACCCGTTCGGCGTGCCGAAAACCCAGCACGTCTTCCGGGTCACGTTCACGAACCCCGGCGAGTACCACTTCGAGTGTGTCATCCACTCGAACATGGACGGAACGATCGTCGTCCAGTAGTCCGCCTTTCGACTCGACCGGTCGACGGGTGCCCGCCTCACAGGGGCGGGCACCCGCTGGCCGGGGGGACGGCGAGGCAGCACGCCGGCCGGCCCGATCGCGCCCGCTGCGGCACCGAACTCCGCATGGTTGCTACCCTTCGAGGCGACCGCGACTCGGCCGTGCGCGTTCTTCCTTGCGCGGCGATGCTGGGTCGACGGCGACTCACAACCAGGAGGTGGAGGATGCCCCTCACCAAGGAAGCGAAGCAGGAGGCGACGAAGCGATTCGGGAAGTCGGATGTGGACACGGGCTCGCCCGAGGTCCAGATCGCCATGCTGACCGAGCGCATCAACGGCCTCACCGAGCATCTGCGGACGCACGCGAAGGACCACTACTCGCGTCGCGGACTGTTGAAGCTCGTCGGCAGGCGTCGACGGTTCCTGAATTACCTGCAGCGAAAAGATCTCGAGGGCTATCGCGCCCTCATCAAGGAGCTCGGCCTGCGCCGTTAGCTTCTCAGCCCCGGAGGGTGGAAGTTTGAGCGAGCCCGCGGCCAGTCCAGCGGCCCGGGGCTGACTCAAACCTCCACCCTTCACAAGCATCGTGGAGGAATAGAGATGAGCATTATCGAAGCCGAGCAGCAAACGGCGCCGGTTTCCGTGACCGTGTCCGTGGGTGGCCAGGACGTCACCTTCGAGACCGGGAAGCTCGCCAAGCAGGCGGACGGCGCGGTCGTCGTCCGCTCGGGCGACACCATGGTCCTCGCGACCGCTCAGGGCCGGACGGAGGGGCGCGAAGGCGCCGACTTCTTCCCGCTCACGATCGACGTCGAGGAACGGATGTACGCAGCCGGGAAGATCCCCGGCGGGTTCTTCAAGCGCGAAGGGCGCCCCACCGAGCGGGCGATCCTGACCGCGCGCATGATCGACCGCCCGATCCGGCCGCTCTGGCCGAAGGGCTACCGCAACGAGGTGCAGTGCATCGCGACCGTCCTCTCCGCGGACATGGTCACCTCGCACGACATCCTGGCGATCAACGGCGTCTCCGCGGCGCTGCTGATCTCGCCGATGCCGTTCATGGGGCCGATCGGCGCCGTCCGGATCGGGCTGATCGACGACGAGCTCGTCGTCAATCCGACGCTCACCGCAGCGGTGGAGAGCACACTCGACCTGATCGTCGTCGGCACCAAGGAGGGTCTGACGATGGTCGAGGCCGGCGCGGATCAGGTGCCCGAGGCCAGGCTGCTCGAGGCGCTCGAGCTCGCCCACCGCGAGATCGTCAAGATCTGCGAGGCGCAGGAGGAGCTCCGTGCCAGGGCCGGGAAGCCAAAATGGCTCGACGGCGCCGTCACCGAGGCGCTCACCGCCAAGTACGGCGACGAGATCGCCGGCCGCCTGGCGAAGGACGGGCTCCACGACGGCGCTGCCGTCGTCGCCGAGATCCTCGAGCGGGAGGCAGGCACGCTGACGATGGAGTCGACCGAGGACGACGTGATCCGCGAGCTCCAGACACGGATGTCGCTCGAGGCGATCCTCGAGAAGAAGCGCGCGGCCGCCGTCGAGGCTCCCGTGCGCGAGCAGTTCGACGCCGACCTGCGGGCGCTGACCGAGGCCGAGCAGGACTCGAAGGAGCTCAAGTCGGCGAAGCAGCACCTGCTCTACGACCGGATCGTCGACACCGCGGCGCTGCCGTTCCCGACCGCTCCCGAGGGGGGCGAGCCGGGCGTCAAGGACGGTCTGACCAAGAGCTACGTCAAGAAGGCCGCCGAGGCGATCTACAAGGATCTCGTCCGCAAGAAGATCGCGGTCGAGAAGCGCCGGCCGGACGGACGCTCGGAGGAGGAGATCCGCGCGATCGCGTGCGAGGTTTCCGTCAGCCCGCGCACCCACGGCTCCGCCCTGTTCACGAGGGGTCAGACGCAGATCATGTCGCTCCTCACCCTCGGCACCGCCAAGGAGGGTCAGCGGATCGACGACCTCTCGCTCGAGAAGGATCGCCGCTACATCCACCACTACAACTTCCCGCCGTTCTCGGTCGGGGAGACGGGGCGGATGACCGGCCCTCGCCGCCGCGACATCGGCCACGGGGCGCTCGCCCAGCGCGCGCTCGAGGCCGTGATCCCGGACGTGGCCGACTTCCCGTACACGATCCGGGTCGTCTCCGAGACGCTCGAGTCGAACGGGTCGTCGTCGATGGGCTCGGTCTGCGGCTCGACCCTCGCTCTGATGGATGCCGGCGTGCCGATCAAGGAGCCCGTCTCGGGCATCGCGATGGGCCTCGTCAAGGAGGGCGACGACTACGTCATCCTGACCGACATCCAGGGGGCCGAGGACCATCTCGGCGACATGGACTTCAAGGTCGCCGGCACGGCGAACGGCATCACCGCCCTGCAGATGGACATCAAGATCACCGGCGTCTCGCGCGAGATCATGGAGCGCGCGCTCGCGCAGGCGAAGGAGGCGCGTGTGGCGATTCTCGGGCGGATGCTCGAGGCGATCGGCCAGCCGCGAACGGAGCTCGCGAACCACGCTCCGCGGATCTCGTCCGTGCAGATCAACCCCGAGTACATCGGCATGGTGATCGGCAAGGGCGGCGAGACGATCCGCTCGCTCGAGGCCGACTACGAGGTGCAGATCGACATCGAGGAGGACGGGACGATTCTCGTCTACGCCACCTCGGGCGAGAAGGGCGACGCCGCGATCGCGGCGATCACCGCCCTGACCAAGGACCCGGAGGTCGGCGACGAGTTCACCGGCAAGGTCGTCAAGACGACCGACTTCGGGGCGTTCGTCGAGCTGAAGAAGGGCACCGACGGGCTCCTGCACGTCTCGAACGTCGGTCCCGGCCGCGTCAACCACATCGAGGACGTGCTCCAGCGCGGCGACGTGCTGGACGTGCTCGTCCAGGAGGTCGACAAGGCCCGCGGCCGGATCGGGCTCAAGCTCGTCCAGAAGCACGAGAACGGCGGCTTCGTCTCGCCGGAGGCGCTGATCGAGCGCGCCAAGGACGCTCCGCCGCGTGAGCCGCGCGAGGATCGCCCCCCGCGTGACCGCGATCGCGGCGGGCGCGGCGGTGGCGGCGGCGGCCGGCGCCGCGACTGAGCGAAGGAAGCTGTGAGGGGCGGCGCTGCCGCCCCTCACGCCTTCACCTCGCCCCGGCCGGCCTCGCGTCACACTTCCGTCACGCCGGCCTGGCACCGGACATGTCCGAAGCGTCACCCCCCAGGAGCAGGTCTTTCGCCGATTCGCCACGGTTTCGTTCGCAATCCGTCACGGTTCCGTCACGCTGGACTGGCACCGGCCATGGCAAACGGGGACAGTGGCCGCTTTGGACGTGAGCGGCACCGCGGCCGAGCGCGAGGGGGACGGGCCCGGGCTCCAGCTCGATATCAGCCGGGAGGCGGCGCTCGACCGAGCGGCGGCGATCGTCGCGGACGCGTGGCGGAGCTTCGACACCTTCCGGGTCGGGCAGCCGCCGGTTGCGCCGAGGCTGAGGGAGTTGCTGCGGCTCGGGCTTCCCGACGGCGGCACCCCGACCCGCGAGGCGATCGGCGACGCGGTGCTCGCGCTCGACGAGAGCCTCGCCCAGCCCCGACCCCGCTACTTCGCCTTCATCGGCTCGTCCGGGCTCGAGATCGGCGTGATCGCGGACCTGCTCGCCGCCGCGTACGACATCAACCTGGCGGTCTGGGCGGGAGCGGCCTCCGAGGTCGAGGTGCAGGCCGTCCGCTGGGCCGGCGAGTTCGTCGGCTTCCCGGGCGAGGCCGGCTCCTTCACGAGCGGCGGCACGACGTCGAACCTGACCGCTCTGACCGCCGCCCGGGAGCGCGCGCTCCCCGGCTCCCGCCACTCCGGCGTTGCGGCGGGCCCGCAGCTCGCGCTCTATTGCTCGGCGGAGGTGCACTACTCGGTCGTCCGGGCGGCCGAGCTGCTCGGGATCGGCTCCGACGGTGTGCGGTCGCTGCCGATCGACAAGCAGCGCAGGCTGCGGCCCGAGGCGGTCGCGGCAGCGGTGGACGCCGATCTCGCCGCCGGTGTCGTTCCCGTCGCCGTCGTCGCGACGGCCGGAACGACGCTGACCGGTGCCGTCGACCCGATCGACGCGCTCGCGGAGATCTGCGCCGACCGGGGCGTCTGGCTCCACGTCGACGGTGCCTACGGGCTGCCGGCTGCCCGGGTTCCGGCCGTCGCGGACCTCTTCCTGGGCGTCGAGCGAGCCGACTCGGTGTCGATCGACGCACACAAGTGGCTCTACCTGCCCAAGGCGTGCAGCATCGTCCTCGTCCGCAGCCGGGGCGACCTGCGGGCCGCGCTCGGACACGAGGAGGGCTACCTGCCGCACGACCGCGAGGAGGTGCACGCTGCCGACATCACGCTCGAGTACTCGCGCCCGTTCCGGGCTCTGAAGCTGTGGCTCGCGCTCCGCGTGCACGGCGCCGCGGCGTTCCGGTCGGCGATCGCGGAGAACCTCCGCCAGGCACAGCTCCTCTACGAACGTGTCGGCGAACGTCCTGCCCTGGAGTCGCTCCCGTTCCCACCGCAGCTTTCCGTGGTGCCCTTCCGCCACGTTTCCGCGGGCGTCCGGGATCTCGACGCCCACAATGCCGAGCTCGTGCGACGCCTCCAGGAGGGCGGCGAGTTCTGGGTCGCTCCGGCCCGGATCGACGGCCGTCTCTACCTCCGGCCCTGCCTGGTCAACTTCCGCACCTCGGACGAGGACGTGGTCGCCTTCGTCGAGCACGTCGAGGAGCTCGGCCGGACGATCGCCCGGGACGCCTAAGAAGTCGCTAAGACTTGGCTCGCCGGCAGGGGAGAGCCCGCCTCGGCGGCGTAGAGTGGGGACATGGACGAGCGCGGGAACCCCTATCCGATCATGCCTCACCAGTACCTGGAGCACGCGCACGACGGGCACCCGTTCTGGCACGTCCTGATCTTCATCCTGCTGCTGCTGATCGCCGCCGCGGCGCTGGTCTTCCTCTACCGCCTCCTGACCAGGCGGCCGGCCGGCATCCTGCGCCCCGTCGCCGCGACGGGAGGCTCCTCGGCCGCCGCCGCGCTCGAGGTCGTGCGGATGCGCTACGCACGCGGCGAGATCAAGCGTGACGAGTTCGTGCGCATGAGCGCCGACTTTGGGGCACCGCCCGAGCCTGTCTGGCCGGATTCGCCCGCCCCTGCCGCGGAGGCTCCGACGGTCGCGGACGAGCCCGCCCCGCCCGCCGAGCCGGCCGGCTAGACCCGCCACCGGACGAGCCGTCTCGGAGCCTCCCGGCTCGACGGCCTTGCCTCCCGCGCCCGCGGGGTGTACACCGAAGGGACGTGAAACGGGTAGTTCTCCCCATTCTCGGAGCGGCCAGTGCGCTCACCGTGCTCGCGGCGACGTCCGCAGCGGCCGCCGGAAGCCTTCCGCACCCGTCGGCAACCGCTCTGCGCCCGCGCGCGTTCCCCTCCTGCCCGGCACTCGTCAGCTACGCCGGCAAGCACTTCGCGGTCACCCACGGGCTGTCCGAGCCGGCCATCGCCGCGGCCGGCGCGCCGCTCACGACCGCGCCGGTGCCGAAGGCCTCGGCGGTCGCCGGCGCCGCCACCGCGAGCCCGGGAGGCTCGACCTCGTACTCGACGACGAACAACCAGGAGGAGGGCGTCGACGAGCCCGACATCGCCAAGACGAACGGCTCGACGATCTTCACGCTCGCGCAGAACAAGCTGATCGCCGTCGCCGTCGCCGGCGGCAAGCCGAGCCTGGTCGGGTCGCTCGACCTCGGCTCGACGAGCTACGGCTCTCAGCTCCTGCTCTACGGCAACCGCGTGATCGTCATCTCCGGCCAGACCCCGCAGTTCTTCCCCGGAGTCGGCACCGCCCGCCCGGCGATCGCCGTCTCGCCCTACTACAGGTGGGGCGGCCAGACGACCCTCACCGAGGTCGACGTGCACGACCCCTCGGCGATGGCCGTCACGCAGACGATGACCGTCGACGGGCGGTTCGTCGACGCGCGCCAGAACGGAGCGACTGCACGGATCGTCATCTCCTCGGCGCCGCGCGTGATCGCCGAGCCCCAACTGAAGACCCGGACGAGCGGCTGGGTGCCGACGCGCTCGTTCCACGATCTCCGCACCGGCCGCCGGTTCACCCGGAACGTCGCCTCGTGCACCAGGATCCGGCGGCCCGTCGACTTCTCGGGGCTCGGGATGCTGACGATCGTCACGGTCGACTTCGCGAAGGGCCTCGGGCTCGCGCACTCCGACGCGTTGATGGCGGACGCCCAGGTCGTCTACGGCTCCACCGGCAGCCTCTACGTCGCGACCCAGAAGTGGGTGAACCCGATGCTCGGAGTCACGCAACTCCCGTCCGGGCAGACGACGGTGATCGACCGCTTCGACGTGAGCGACCCCGACACGACCACGTTCGTCGCGAGCGGGGAGGTGCCGGGTTACCTGCTCAACCAGTTCTCCCTCTCCGAATACGGGGGGTACCTGCGGGTCGCGACGACGAGCCGCCCGATCTGGTGGGGGGCCCAGCCGCCGCAGGCGCTGAGCCAGAGCTACGTGACCGTGCTCGAGACCAGGGGCAACGTGCTCGACCCGGTCGGCCGGGTCTCCGGGCTCGGCGCGGGCGAGCAGATCTACTCCGTCCGGTTCGTCGACTCGATCGGCTACGTCGTCACCTACCGGCAGGTTGACCCGCTCTACACGATCGACCTGAGCACGCCGAGCGCGCCACGCGTGGCCGGGCAGCTCGAGCTGAGCGGGTACTCGTCGTATCTCCACCCGATCGGCAACGGCCTGCTGCTCGGAATCGGCTCCGCCGTCGACGCCTCGAGCAACGAGCCCTCCGGGACCCAGCTCGACCTGTTCGACGTCTCCGATCCGGCGGCGCCGAAGCTGCTGCAGCAGCTCGCGGTCGGCACCGGGTCGTCGTCGCAGATCCAGTACGACCATCACGCGTTCCTCTTCTGGCCGCCGACCGACCTGGCCGTCCTGCCGGTTCAGATCTATCCATCCGCCTCGACGGGGCAGGCGCAGCCGTTCACGGGCGCGATCGGCTACCGGGTCGACGCGACGGGCATCAAGGAGGTGGGGAGGGTCGTGCACGATGCGGCCGGCGGCTCGCCACCGGCGATCGAGCGTTCGCTCGTGATCGGGAACCAGCTCTACACGGTCTCGACGGGCGGCGTGCTCGCCTCGAGCCTCGACACGCTGGCACGGCAGGCGTTCGTGGCGTTCCCGGCTGTGACCTCGGTGCCGTCGCCCGGGCCCGCCACGGTGCCGGCGCCGTAGGGGCCCTGGCCGGGCACGTCTGTCCCAGGGGGACGGCAGTCTGGTTTGATGCCGTTGGTGTCCGCGAGCGCGCAGGTGTCGGAGGGAGCGGCTGCCATCGCGGTCTCGGTTCGCGATCTGGTCAAGCGGTATCCGAAATCGCCGGTGAACGCGGTCGACGGGGTGAGCTTCGAGGTCAGCCACGGCGAGGTGTTCGGCCTGCTCGGCCCGAACGGGGCCGGGAAGACGACGACCGTCGGCGTCCTGACGACGCGGGTGCTGCCGACGGGCGGCTCCGCCCTGGTTGCGGGTGTCGACGTCGTCCGCGACCCCGTGCGGGCGCGAAGCAGGCTCGCCGTGATCCCGCAGCGCAGCAACCTCGATCGCCAGCTCTCGATCCGCGACAACCTGATCTTCCACGCCGCCTACCATGGTGTGCCCGCACGCGAGCGCAGGGAGCGCGCCGACCGGCTGCTCGAGCAGTTCGGCCTGCTCGAGCGGGCGAGCGTCAAGCCGGACATGTTCTCGGGCGGCCAGGCGCAGCGGGTGATGGTCGCGCGGGCGCTGATGCATGCCCCGGAGGTCCTGTTCCTGGACGAGCCCTCGACCGGGCTCGACCCGGCCGCCCGCCTCTTCCTCTGGGACCGGCTGCGCGAGCTGCGCGACCGCGGCGTCACGCTCGTCCTGACGACGCACGACATGGACGAGGCGGCCGCGCTCGCGGGCCGGGTCGGGATCATGGACCACGGCAAGCTGCTCGCGCTCGACACACCCGAGGCGCTGATGCGGTCGGTTCCGGGCGGGACGACACTGGAGCTGACGACCCGGGCCGAGGATCCGGGGCTCGCCGACCGGGCCGTGGAGGCGCTCGGCTGGCTCGCCGAGGTCGAGCGGGTCGAACGGCTCGGCGGGGCTCCGGCCGGGTCGGGCCTCGCGCCGGGACCGGAGGGCGGAGGGCCACCGCCCGACACGGGCGAGGTGCGCCTGCGCCTGTACGTCTCCGGTGACGCGCCGCTCCTCGTCGCACCGGCCGCCGCGGCGCTCGGCGAGCTCGGCCTGACGCTCAACGGCGTCACGCTCGGCATCCCGACGCTCGAAGACGTGTTCATCCACCTGACCGGGCGGGCTCTGCGGTGAGCGCCGTCTCCCCGGCGGCCGAGCCCGTACCGGGTCAGGGCAAGGTGTTCTTCGCCGTCCTCCAGCGCGACGCCTACGTCACCTGGGGCGAGCTGCCCGTGTTTCTGGCACAGGTGATCCTCCAACCGTTCTTCCTGCTGTTCGTGTTCGGGAAGGTGCTCGGGAGCCTCGGCTACACCCGTCCGGGTTACGCCGACCTGCTCTTCCCGGGGCTGCTCGCGCTCACCGCGGTGATCACGAGCATGCAGACGCTCGCGTTCCCGCTCGTGATCGAGTTCGGCTGGACGAAGGAGATCGAGGACCGGCTGCTGGCGCCGATGTCGACCACGCTCGTCGCGGTGGAGAAGGTGCTGTTCGCGTCGTTCCGCGCGGTGATCGCGACGGTGGTGATGATCCCGATCGGGATCGGCGTGCTCGGCTCGGTGCCCTGGCGCTGGAGCAGCATGCCGCTCTTCCTCGCGGTCCTTCTGCTCGGCTCGCTGCTCGGCGCGTCACTCGGGCTCGTGCTCGGCACGCTCGTGCGCCCGAACCGGATCAATATCGTCTTCTCGCTCGTCTTCACGCCGCTCCTGTTCACCGGTTGCAGCCAGTACCCGTGGCCCTCGCTCGCACGGCTGCGCTGGTTCCAGGTGGTGACGGCCGCCAATCCGATGACGTACGCGAGCGAGGGGTTCCGGGCGGCGCTGAACCCGAGCGTGCCTCACATCAGGCCGTGGATCTGCCTCGTCGTGCTGGTCGGCGCGATTGCGGTGCTGCTGGCGATCGGCGTGCGCGGGTTCTTTCGGCGCGCGATCGACTGAGCCTGGATCCACCGATCTGCGCGCGGGCGGTGCGCCCGTCTGGACTCGCCGGGCCGCTCCCCGTCCGAGTTCCGGCCCCGGACAGGGCCTGCACCCGGCCGGTGCGCTCCGGGTCACGGCGTGAACGGTCGGGCCCCGGCCCGCCCGTCCCCACCGCGCCCCGTCCCGGCGGCCCAGCCGAACACCCCGCGATCACGCATCTCGGTGGATCCAGGCTGAACTGTCAGCGAGGCGGCCGGCGCCGCCGTGACGGGTCTTCGAGCGCCGGCGGGCTGTATCCGGCGTCGGCCGGGTTGACGTTCGTTCCGGGCGGGACGATCTCGTCGATGCGGTCGAGGGTTGCGTCGTCGAGGTGCACGTCGAGCGCGCTGAGGTGGCTTTCGAGCTGCTCCATCGTCCGTGGGCCAATGATCGGGGAGGTGACGACGGGGTGGCGCATCGCGAATGCGAGCGCGAGCTGGATCAGGGTCAGCCCGGCGCCCTCTGCCAGCACGGCCAGCTCCTCGACGGCGTCGAGCTTGCGCTGGTTCTCGGGCAGCGCCAGGTCGTAGCGGAACGGGAGCCGGGCAGCACGGGTGCTCGCGGGCGTCTCCTGCCCCTTGCGGTAGCCGCCGGCCAGCCAGCCGCCGGCGAGGGGAGACCAGGGCAGGACCGCGATCTCGAATTGCCGGCAGACCGGGAGCACGTCCCGCTCGATCCCGCGGGCGAGCAGCGAGTAGGGAGGCTGCTCGGTCGCGAACCGTTCGCGCCCGCGCCGCTCGGAGACCCACTGCGCCTGGACGAGCTCGTGTGCGGGGAACGTCGAGCTGCCGAGGTAGCGGATCTTGCCGGCGCGGACGAGGTCGGTCAGCGCCCCGAGCGTCTCGTCGATATCGGTCAACGGCTCGGGGCGGTGCACCTGGTAGATGTCGATCCAGTCCGTCTGGAGCCGCCGCAGGCTGTGTTCGACCTCCTGGACGATCCACCGGCGCGAGTTGCCGGACCGGTTCGTCCCGTCGCCCATCCGGCCGTGGAACTTCGTCGCCAGCACGATCTCGTCGCGGCGGCCGGCGAGCGCCTTGCCGACGATCTCCTCGGACTCACCGGAGGAGTAGACGTCGGCGGTGTCGATGAAGTTGATGCCCGTCTCGAGGGCCCGGTGGATGATCCGGATCGACTCCTCGTGGTCCGGGTTCCCCCAGGAGCCGAACATCATCGCCCCCAGGCAGAGCGGGCTGACCTCGACGCCGGTGCGCCCGAGCAGGCGGTAGTCCACGGCGGCACCCTAGCCGGAGAGCCTGGCCGGGCGGGGCCGGAAGGGACATGGCCGTTGTATCCTTCAATTGATGCGGCTTCTCGCGCCAGCGCTGGCGGCGCTTGCGCTGGCCTCGGCTACGGCATCCGCCGATCCGGCCGGCGCCCCGGCCGGTGCGACGGCGCGCTGCCGCGACGGCACCTACAGCTTCTCGCAGCACCGCTCCGGGACGTGCTCCCGCCACCAGGGCGTCGCCGCGTGGCTCGGGCCGGCGGCCGCCACGTCGATCGCCCCGGTCGACGCCGGGAGGACGGTGCTGCTCGCACCGCGGACGAAGACCGCCGGGTGCAGCCTCGGCGCGAACCCCGACCGCCGCTGCTCCCCCGGCGCCTATTCGAGCAGGCTGACGAGGGCGGTGATCTGCGCGCAGGGCTTCCGCACGAGCACGATCCGCAACGTGCCACAGTCCGAGAAGTTCGCGGTCGAGCAGGAATACGGGCTCGCGCCCGCCTACTACGGGCACACGCTCGAGATCGACCACATCGTCTCGCTCGAGCTCGGCGGCTCGAACGCGATCGCGAACCTTTACCCGGAGCGCCTGAACGCCCATCCCGGCTACCAGGTCAAGGACCGGCTCGAGAACAGGTTGCACGCGCTGGTCTGCTCCGGCACGATCGGTCTCCGTGCCGCGCAGGCGGGGATCGCCGCGAACTGGCAGCGGCTCTACCTGACCGTCTTCGGGACGTCCGGCTAGGCGGTCCCGGGCGCGACCGCGCGTGCGGTCAGCAGCTCGATCGGCACGATCTCGAGCGCCCGCCGGTGCGTGGCGCCGAGGACGACGTCGGGGGCGTGGCCGGCATCGTGCGCCTCGAGCCAGCGGGAGGCGCAGAGGCACCAGCGGTCGCCCGGCTGCAGACCGGCGAAGCCCCATTCCGGATGTGGGGTGGAGAGGTCGTTCCCGGCGCGCAGGCTGAACTCGAGGAAATCCGCGGTCACGACGACACAGACGGTGTGGCTGCCGTGGTCGTCCGGGCCCGTCGAGCAGCAGCCGTTTCGGTAGAAGCCGGTCAACGGGTCGGTCGAGCAGGGCAGCAGCTCGCCGCCGACGACGTTCACGTCCGGGTCGACGTCCACGACGAGAGCGTAGCCCGCCGGACGTGCGAGGATCAGCGGCATGTTCCAAGCCTCCCGGGCCGGCGCGGCCTGGTCCAGAGCCCGCCGCTCACAGCAGCTCGGGCCGGTGCTCGCGATCGCCGCCGTCTTCGCCGTCTCCCGCGTCGCGACGCGACTCGCGGGTGTCCGGTTCGACACGAGCACGGTCACGCACTTCTGGCAGATCGCCGACGCGCGGTTGCTCCAGCACGACCTGCTCCGCAGCCTCTGGTACCTGCACAGCCAGCCGCCCCTCTTCAACCTCTGGCTCGGCCTCAACCTGAAGCTCTTCCCGCACCGGCTCGGGATCGCCGCCAACGTCGAGTACCTCGCCTGCGGGCTGGCGCTGGCGCTGCTCCTCTACGGGCTGCTGCTCTGGCTGACCGGGCGGAGAGGGGTGGCGCTCGTCCTCGCATGCGGCTTCGCGGTCAGCCCGGCCGTCCTCCTCTACGAGAACTGGCTCTTCTACGAGTACCCCGTCACGGCGATGCTGCTCGCCGCGGTGTTCGCGTTCGACCGCTTCGTGCGGCGGCGGTCGTTCGGATGGGGGCTCGCGCTCTTCACGTTGATCGCGATGCTGATCTCCACGCGCAGCACCTTCCAGCTGCCGTGGGCGATCCTGGCCGTCGCCCTGCTCCTGTGGCTGATGCCCGGGGCCCGCCGGGTCGTCCTGCTCTCGTGCGCGGTGCCGATGCTCGCGATCGTGCTCCTGTACGTGAAGAACGCGGCCGTGTTCGGCGTCCCGGCGACGAGCTCGTGGGCCGGGATGAACCTCGCGCAGGTCGCGTTCGCCGACCTGACGCCGGCCACCCGAGCTCAGCTGATCGCCGACGGGACGCTTTCGCGAACCGCCGCCGTGCCGCCGTTCTCCGATCTCGACCGCTATCCGGGCTTCGTCCGCACGACCCGCAAGACCGGGGTGCCGATCCTCGACGAGCCGCGGGCCAACGGCGTCAACAACTTCAACGACCTCGCCTATGTCGCGATCTCGAACCGGTACTTCCACGACGCGATCCGGCTGATCCGCGCCCGCCCGGAGATCTACCTCCGCGGCGTCGGAGACGGCCTCCAGCGCTTCTCGCTGCCCGCGTCGAACGACCCGTACCTGAGCGGCGTCAACATTACGAAGCTCGGCCACTGGGACGCGGCCTTCACCGACGTCGTGCTGCTCCGGTTCTGGACGATCTCGCCGACCGCCTGGTCGATCGTCGCAGGGTACGTGGCTGCGCTCGCGTACGGCTTCGTGCTCGCCGCCCGGCTGTTCCGGCGCGGGGGGCGCGCCGCGGACGGCCGGCTTCCCCTGCTCGTGTTCGTGTGGCTGACGGTGGTCTACGCGACGCTCGTGATCACGTTCGGCGAGGTGGCCGAGAACGAGCGGCTGCGATTCTGTCTCGACCCACTCGTGCTCCTGCTGCTCACCGCTGCGGGGGCCGAGCTCGTGCCCCGGCTGCGGCGGCGTCGAACGACCGTCTGAGACGTGAGACGGGGTGCGCCCTCTACGCCGGGCGCACCCCTTTCGTCATTCCCTTGACGCGCTCGAACCAGGCTTCGTGTTCAGCGCCCAGGCGCCATGAACAGAAGGGAGCCCGGCGAGCGCGATTCGATTGTGAACCGGCCGGATCGAGATCTCGAGAGGCTCAACCGGCCGGGTGGCGAGGCAGATCCTCGCCCTCTCTCGTGTCCGGTGGAATCAGCTCCAACTGCGACCTCCTCTGGTCGATCGGGATCTGACGGGCTCATTCTAGCGCGCTGCGGCGGCCGCCGAGGAGATCGGCCGCCGCCGCAGGCGCCGCTGCTAGCCGAACGGGTCGATCCGGCTGCTGTCGCTGTACAGGAACGGGTACAGCTTCCACGGGTTGTTCCCGACGTAGTCCGGGTCGCCGAGGATGTCCACGGGACCGCCGCCGTTGTCCCAGAAGTCCAGGTTCGCCGCATCGGCCGAGACGGAGAACCCGGCGAACGGCAGCGGCGCCCCCAGGAGGCACGGCGGGATGCCCAGCGGCAGGTAGCACACCTGGATCCCCGCGTCGGCGCTGATCGAGGTCAGGTTCTTGAGCAGGAAGCTGACCTCGGGTCGGTATTCGCCGCCGCCGCTCGGGGTGATCCCGTTCGCGACTTCGGGCGAGGACTCGTGCGGGTAGACGAGCAGCATCCCGCTCACGCCCGGTGCGGCGGTGAAGCTCGCCGAGCCGTCGACCACCTGCACGTACTCGTTGCAGGTGAACGGCGGTACCGGCAGGCACTCGCCCGACGAGGTGTCGCCGCTCGTGACCCCGTAGCCGAGGCTGAGGTCCTGGAAGTCGACGACCGAGACGACGCGGGTCGAGCCGTCCTGGTTGAGGAAGCGGATCTCGACCGGGCTGCTGGCCGTGAACGTTGCCGTGCCCGAGCCGCCGAAGCTCCAGTCGAGGTGCATCGACGAGGGGAGGGAGGCGACGATGAACTTCGTCGCCGACTGGTTGTCCGCCGCCTCGGGCAGCGGCCCCTCGTAGGCCTGCACGCGGCCGGCGGGCTCGTTCGTGTCGAAGTGGACGTGGCCCGGGTTGCCGGTGTCCGCGTCGAAGCTGACCGTGTCGGGCAGGTTGGCCAGGTCGAGGGTCATGAAGTTGCCGTTCTGCTCGCCAAAACCGACGTAGACCGGGTGGTCGCCGCTGACCGGGTCGGTCAGGCCCGCGTCGAGATGCCCGGCGGTCGTGTGGAACGAGCCGCCCTGGAGGTTCGTCAGCTGCAGCTCCAGGTACTGGAAGCTCCCGCTTCCGTCGGTGCGGTAGAGGATGCGGTCCTCGGAGGCTCCGAGCGTCGAGGTCGAGCTGTAGATGTCGTCGAGGCGCGACATGATGTCGGTCTCCCGTTGCGGGAAGTTGGCTCCCGTCGAGGCCCAGCGGTCGTCGATCGTGCGGAGCCAGCTCGAGTAGCCGACCGACCCGCCGGGAGTCGTGAACGGCGCCCGCATCGCGTCGTTGCCGGCCGAGAGGTCGGTGGAGACGATCGCCGAGATGGTGTGCACGTGGTCGCCGACGGCGGTGACGCTGCCGCCGCTGCCGTCCCAGCCTGCCGTCCAGTTGGCCGGGATGTGGTCGATCGCCAGGTGAACCTGCTTCACCGGCGAGCCGAAGATGCCGTCGTTTCCGGTCACGTCCAGGCCGACCGAGTCGATCGGCGAGGCCATCCCGAAGGTCAGGCTGCCGCTCGCGCTCGGGTCGAGCGCGAGGCTGACCGCCGACGGCAGGCCGTGCACCGAGGCGTCGACATGGACGCCGTTATTCGAGTCGCCGTCGTCGGTCGTGTCGATCGCGCCCGCGAGCGTCAGCGCGTCGATGCCGGAGCTCGCCGTGTAGTCGAACTGCGTGGCGAGGTTCGTCGTCAGGTCGAAGCTCTGCGGAACCCTGTCGACGGTGAGGTCGCCGGTGATGTCGTCGGTCGGGAAGAAGACGCCGCCGAAGCGGGAGTCGAGGTGCAGGTCGAGCTGGTGCGCCGCGTCGGCTGCATAGTGCAGGCCGACCGTGTGGGCGGCGTCGTTCGAGGTGTAGGTGAAGTGGTTGATCCCGAACGCGCCTGCGGCGAGCTCCTTGGTGGCGCTGCCGCCGTTGTCGACGAAGCGCCCGTAGTCGTGCGCGGAGGCGCCGGACGCCGGCAGCGCGGCCAGCCCGACGTCGGTGGCGACGTCGACCTGAGCGCCGCCGAGGAAGTTCGAGGCCGAGTCGTCGTGGTAGTCGATCGCGGTGCCGGTGCCTCCGGTCGCCCAGGTGGCGTGGAAGCTCGGGATGTGGTCGACCCGGGCCCTCGCGTCGCGAATCGGCAGGCCGAGCAGGCCGCTCGTCGAGGGCAGGCCGGGGCCGGTGCCATCGTCGAGGCGCACCGTGAAGTTGCCGACGGTGGCGGTGTTCGGCCCGGTTCCGTCCTCGGCCTTGACGGTCAGGTGGCCGGCCGGGTCGAAGTCGAACGCGAACACCGGCGGCAGGTCGGACGCGGACACATCGAAGTTGAGCGTGTCGACGTGGCCGACACAGCCGACGCTCGCGATCGACTGCGGCGGGTCGGTCGTGTAGCTGAACTGGTCGGGCAGGTTAACGCTGAAGTCGAGCTTCCCCTGCGGGACGTTCTCGACGTGGCAGTCCGCGAGCACGTCGTGGCCCGGGATCAGGTGCGACGTCGGCGCCGTCTTGATGTAGGCGGAGAGCGGCGCGGGCGCGCTCGTGACGAGGTTGTAGACCTCACCGGTGGGCGAGGGGTTGAGGTTCAGGGTCGCCTCGCTGAGGTGCAGGATGCGGGCGGCCGCGGTGCCGTGCGTGCCGTCGTCGACGAACGAGAACTCGTCCCGGGTCGTGTCGGCCCAGGTGGGCGGCAGCTGGAGGCTTGCGGCGCTGTCGGCGATCACGAGCTCGACCGCCCCGATCGACTCGCCGGGGTTCGTCGCCTTGACGCCGAACTTGTCGCCGGGCTGGATGTAGCCGGCGGTCAGGTCGGGCACGTTGGTCAGCCCGAGCGAGAGGTAGCCGATGTCGTAGCCGAGGAAGCTGCTGGTGTCGAGGAAGCCGCCGTCCTCCTGCACGACCAGGCTGAGGTCGAGCGTGTTGGCGTTCACGTCCAGGGCGGCGGTGCCGGACAGCCCGACCGTGAGCGCGACGTGCGTCGGGACGTCTCCCGCCGTGGCGGTGATCGTCAGCCCGTCGTCTCGCTGCAGGAGCAGCGTGACGGCGTTGATCGGCGCGCTCGCGTCGTTCGAGATCGTCAGCGTGCCTGCCGCCTCGTCGAGGTTGAGCGAGACGTCCTCCGAGGTCGGCATCTGGTCGAAGGTGAGCGTCGAGTTGTAGTCGGGGATCGGCGTCGAGCTCGGCGCCGACTCGTCTTCGAGGTAGTCGAAGGTGACCTTCGCGGGCGCGCTCGCGTTCCACGAGAGGTCGAGGAAGCTCAGGGTGCCGCCGGGGCCGGGGGAGAGGGCGGACTCGTTCACGCCGAGGCCGACCGTGATCGTGGCGGGGACCGGCTCGACGAGCGCGCCGATCGCGTCGGCGTTGAGGAGGCCGGTGAGGTTCGTCCCGTCGAAGTGGCCGGCGAGGAACCGGAGCGGGTTGTCGGCGCCGGAGGTCTGCATCGAGAGCTGGAAGGTGTGGTGTGTGCCGGCGACGACGTTCGGCGTGAAGGAGAGGGTCTCGCTGAGCGGCGCGTGGCCGCCCGGCGCTCCTCCGGCCGCGGTCGTCTGGTAGCCCATGAACAGGTTGGGCGGGGCCGGCAGGGAGGAGTCCTCGTTGTTGAAGGCGTCGAACGGGAAGGCGACCTCCACCTTCAGGTTCGGGGCGAACGGCGCGCCGCCGAGCCGGTTGATCGCGAGCGTCAGGTGCGGGACGGGGGTGAGCACCGTGTTCACCTCGAGGGAGATGTCGTTGCCGCCGGGGCCGGTCGCCTTGCTGCTGTCGGCGTCGATGCGCTTCGGCGAGCCCGCCTTCATGTTCAGGACCACGGGCGGACCGTCGCCTGCCTGCGCGACGACGACGAACGGGACCGGGAAGTTGTCGAGCGCAGTCCGGACGCCCTTCGCCGACAGGCGGTTGATGACGTCGAGCAGGTTCTGCTCGCCCTTGGTCGGGACGATCGGGCTCGGCAGCGGGCCGGCCGGGCTCGCCGCAGGGGCGCCGAGCGCGAGCAGCGAGGCGACCGAGAGGGCGATCAGGGCGGCGACGAGGTGACGGGCGGTGGGCCTGCGGGTCGGCGACAGCTTGGACATTGAAACCTCCATCTCCCCCAGGGCCAGCCGTGGGAGGTCTCGTGGGACACGCTGAACGGACGCCGCAACCCCTTGCCGGTGCCCGGGAGTAGACAACGCAGGCCATGCTCCGGTCAATCGCCCATCAGGGGGACTTGCCACTCTGAGCAGGTGTTCCCGACGGCCCGCCTCCGGGCGTTGCGGCGTGCCTACGAGGAGGCGGACGGGCCGATCAGCCGGATCGTGTCGCCGACGACCTCGAGGAAGGCGGGGAAGTCGAGCTCGGGCCCGGGCACCCGGGCGAGGTGGCCCTCGTAGAGCGGGAACCAGGCGCCGGGCGGGCACGGGTTCAGGTGGACGCCATCGAGCCCCGCGGCGCGGAGCTCGGCGATCCGGCTGCGGACGTTCTCCGGCGAGCCGCTCAGGGTGAGCGCGTCGACCATCTCGTCCGGGATCGCGGCGAGCGCGCCGGCGGCATCGCCTGCAGCCACCCGCTCGCGCAGCTCGCGGGCCGCGTCGCCGAAGCCGGCGGCGATCACGCTGTCGGCGTAGGCGGGGGCCGACTCGAGTGCGGTCGCGAACATCAGCACCTGTCCGCGGGCGAGGCTGATGCCGCTGTCGTCGGGGGTGACGACCGAGGGGTAGCCAGCGGTGATCTCGACGTCGGCGCGGGAGCGGCCGGCGCGCGCCGCGCCGCGCTCGACCGCGGGCACGACGGCGTCGCGGATGTAGGCGGCCGAGTTGAAGTAGCCGAGCGTCCCGTCGGCGAGCTCTCCCGCCAGCTCGAGCATCTTGACGCCGTTGGCGCCGATGAAGATGCGCACGGGCCGCTCCGGCGGCGGCATCTGCAGCTGGAAGCCGCGGACCGAGAACACGTCGCCCTGGAAGGTGACGCTCTCACCGGCGAGCAGCGGTCGGAGGATCGTGAGGTATTCGCGCATCGCCTTGACGGGCGTCTCGTAGTCGCGGCCGTGCCAGTTCTCGACGTAGTTGCGCGCCTGGACGCCGACCCCGAGCTGCAGCCGCCCCGAGAGCAGCTGCAGGCTGGCCGCCTGCATCGCGAGCGTCACCGGGGAGCGGCTCCAGACCCCGACCAGCCCGGTGCCGATCCCGATTCGTGAGGTCTGCACGGCGGTCGCCGCCCCCGGGACGAAGGTGTCGCCGAAGGTGATCTCCGGGAACCAGACGCAGTCCCAGCCCGCCTGCTCGGCGGCGACCGCGAACTCGACCTGCATGCCGACCGGCAGCGCCTGGAGGAAGAGGCCCAGCGACCTTCGTTCCGCGTGCTCGGCCGTCATGCGGTGACGCTAACAGGTCGCCGCGCTCAGGTGCCCGGCTGCACCGCGAAGAAGCTGTTGCCGTCCGGGTCGCGGAAGAAGAACATCGGCGGCACGGGGTCGCCCATCCGCATCACCTCGGCGTCGGCGTCGACGCCGCGCTCGAGCAGGGTCGCGTGGAGCGCGTCGACGTCCTCGGTCGCGATCGCGATCCCGGTGGCGGTGCCGGCCGGCTCGCCCTCCCGCGGCGGGACGATCGCGAGCGTCGTCTCGGCCCCGGGCGGGGCGACCTCGATCCAGCGCTCGCCTGCGCGGCCGAAGACGATGTCGGTGCGCTTCTCGAAGCCGAGCGTCTCGGTGTAGAAGGCGAGCGCCCTCTCCTGGTCGGAGACGGGTGCGATCACCGGGCCGATGCTCGTGAACAGGTTCGTGCTGGTGGCCATCTCGGTTCCTCTCTGAAGGGTGGTGTCACGGTACAGACGGCCCTGCGAGCCGGAACTCATCGGTGCGCCGTCTCAGGCGCTGCTCGAGCGGTCCCAGATGTTGATGCCGCTCTCGGTGGCGTACCGGTCGATCTCGTCGAGCTCGGCGGGGGTGAAGTCGAACCGTGCGAGCGCGCCGACGTTCGTCTCCAGCTGCTCGACGCTGCTCGCGCCGATCAGGGTCGAGGTCATCCGCGGGTCGCGGAGCGTCCAGGCGAGCGCGAGCTGGGCGAGGCTCTGGCCACGGCCGGCTGCGATCTCGTTCAGCGCCCGCACCTTCGCCATCGTCTCCTCGGTCAGCTGCTCGGTCGAGAGCGACCCGGGCCGGCTCGCCCGCGAGCCCTCCGGGATGCCGTTCAGGTACCGGTCGGTGAGGAGGCCCTGCGCGAGCGGCGAGAAGCAGATGCAGCCGGCTCCCAGCTCGCCGAGGGCGTCGAGGAGCTCCGGCTCGATCCAGCGGTTGAGCAGCGAGTAGGAGGGCTGGTGGATCAGGAGCGGCACGCCGAGCCCGCCCAGGATCGCCGCCGCCTCGCGCGTCTTCGCGGCGGCGTAGGAGGAGATGCCGGCGTAGAGCGCCTTCCCCTGGTGGATCGCGGTCGCGAGCGCGCCCATCGTCTCCTCGAGCGGCGTCTCGGGGTCGAAGCGGTGCGAGTAGAAGATGTCGACGTAGTCGAGGCCCGTCCGTGCGAGGCTCTGGTCGAGGCTCGCGAGCAGGTACTTGCGCGATCCCCACTCACCGTAGGGCCCGGGCCACATGTCGTAGCCGGCCTTGGTCGAGATGACGAGCTCGTCGCGGTAGGGCGCGAGGTCGCGCGCCAGCGCGAGGCCGAACACCTCCTCGGCCGACCCGTACGGCGGCCCGTAGTTGTTCGCCAGGTCGAAGTGGGTGATCCCGAGGTCGAAGGCACGGCGCAGGATCGCGCGGCTCGTCTCGACCGGCCGCTCGTGCCCGAAGTTCTGCCAGAGCCCGAGCGAGACCGCGGGCAGCTTCAGGCCGCTCCGCCCGCAGCGGTTGTATCGCATCGTGTCGTAGCGGTCGGCTGCGGGGACGTAGGTCATCGACGGGGATTCCAGCAGACGTGGAGGGGTGCGGCGCCGGCGTTCGGCTGATTGTGATGTCATAAATGAGGTTTGACATCCAAAAGGGTATGTGGCACGATCCGGGAATGCCCCGGCCGAGGAGCAGCTTTCCGCTCAGGTTCCACGACGAGCTGACCCTGCGCGTGCTCCGCGTGGTGGCGAAGGCTCGTCATATCTCGATCAACACTCTCATCGAACAGATGGTCGAACGCGAGCTTCCGCGCGAGGTCGAGCTGGTCGAGAGCGAGCTGGCGGGGACGCTTTCCGCCTTGCACGAGTACAAAGGGAAGTTCGCGGACGACTGGGCGGCCTTTGCGAGGGCCGAGGGCGACGTGGACGACCCGATCCAGGCGGTGCGGGTCGACACGGTGGACGACCCGTTGGGGGTCAACGCCGTCTTTGCCTGACCCCTGGAACGACGATCCACCGGGCTCGCGGCAGCAGATCGCGGCGAACATCCTTGTGCTCGGACGCCGGTTCGCCGCCGACGCCGGGGCGCGTCCGCTGCCGACGATCGCGTTGGCCCAGGACTGGCACCGTGCCGTGTACGCGGGTGTCGCCCTCCCGGAGCCGTACTACGCCGGCGAGGTTCGGGACAGCGACGCTCGGTTCCCGGGGCTGGACGGGTACGAGGTCGCGATCGGCGGGGCGCTCGGAACGCCCTCGAAGGACGTCCCGGCGGAGCTCGCCCGGCTGGAGGTGCGCATCCAGACGGTCTGCTCGAGACTCGATGCCGCCGTACCGCCGGGCGCTCAGCCTCGGGACGAATCGACGCTTCGGGCCGTGATCGCCGCGTGCGGAAACATCCACGGCGAATGGGTGCGCATCCATCCGTTCGCGAACGGCAACGGCCGCACGGCACGACTGTGGGCAACGTGGATCGGGCTTCGGTACGGCCTACCGCCCTTTATCCAGATCAGGCCCCGACCGGCGGGGCAGCCGTACGTCGCGGCCGCAGCCGCATCGATGCGCGGAGATCACCGGCTGTGCATCGTCGTGTTCGAGCAGATGCTCCGCGCCAAGCTCGGGCAGTAGGAGCGGTGGGCCCGGGCGTCAGCGGCGCCGGCACTGCCCGCGCGCCTTTCACCGAGTGTGACACGCGCGACGTCGCGGTCAAGGTGATCGGCGATCGTGGCAACGAACTGCTCGCCGTCCGCTCGCTGGACGAGGCCGGATGAGGGGTTAGGCGAGCACGTCGCCGAGGTCGGTCACGACGACCTTGTGCTCGGGCAGCGTCAGCTCGATCTTCCCGTCCTCGTCGAGACGCGCTCTGGCGTTGAGGATCGTCATGCCGATCAGGGCGCCGTCGGAGCCGTACGACGTCCCGTCGCCCTCGGCGGTTCCGCCCCAGCCGACCGAGTCCTTCGGATCGCCGACGTGCAGGTAGAGAACGTCGACTTCGCGGTCGTAGAAGTTGTTGTCGAACTCGACTCCGGCGATCGTCACACGCGCGGTGGATCGCGGGGAAACGTTGTCGCTTACCATCCCTCACCTCCCTCGTAGCGTAGGACGGGCTTCAGCCATCTGCTGTCGCGACCGTCGTTCTTGCGCCGATGCCGCTCGCACCCTGGACAAGGGGGCGTCGCTACGAGACGAACGCTTTCCGCACATTGGTGGCCGACCACGTGGAGCTGCCGTGCGGCCTTCGTATCCCTTTCTGGTTCAGCTTCGCGGCGATCTCCTCGAGTGACATCCCTTTCTCGAGCATCCGCCTGATCCTCATACGCCAGCCATAGTCCTCGCGGTTGCAGAGCACGTGCGAGAGCCGGACGTTCCAGGGGACAAGATGTCCACCATCAGCCTTGAGCCTGGGGTAGTGGTCGGGCGAGGGTGCCCAATCCGTCAGAGGAGTGGATCTCGGATCGAAATAGCCCCGCCCCTTGTGGCAATAGCACTTCGGCATCTCGCATTGGAGTTCGATGATCTGGCCACGTTGTGCCATCTGAACGAGGACACCGCGTGTGCCGAGCGCTCGTAGTCGGTGTGCGAGCGTGTCTCCTATGATCACTTCAGGGCTTGTCGGTCGTGTCGTCACGCCTGTTCTCCTTCGTTCTGGTTGGCAGATCGGCGCACCGTCGCGGCGAGGCAGACTCATCTCAGCTCGGAGTGGAACCGGGGTCAGGTCTTCCACGTTCCGTCCCCGTCTCCTGGAACATGGAAGACCTGACCCCGCGGCGACCTGAGCCGTCGACCGGCGATGCTCGATCTGGCGATTGAGCTGAGATCTCTCCGGGCCGATGGGCTTGAGCATCCAGCCACCGCCTCGAGACGACGGTGGGCGGCACATCGCGGCTCGAGGCGATACCGAAAGGGGAACAACGTGAGGGGCAAACTCTTCACCGGTGTCGGCGTCCTGGTGGTCGCCGCCGCCGGGGCAACGCTCGCGTGGGCGGTGACGTCGTCGGACCCGAGCACGATAAACGCCTGCGTCGCCAAGAACGGGAAGGTCAGCATCAATCAGCCGGCCGAGGCGTGCGCACCCGACGAGAAGTCGATCTCGTGGAATGCCGTAGGACCGGCCGGCCCGACGGGGCAGCAGGGGCCGCAGGGCGAGCAGGGAGCGCAGGGCCCGCCAGGCAATGCCGACAACACCGCGATCGACGGCACGCTCACGGTCTCCGGCCAGGCGTCGGGCGACTTCGGCAGCGGTCTGACGATCACGGGGTACTCGCACGAGATCGTCTCGCCGCGTGACCCGGCGACCGGGCTTTCGACCGGCAGGCGCCAGCACAAGCCGTTGACGATCACGAAGGAGCTCGACAAGTCGTCGCCGCTCTTCCTCCAGGCGCTGTTCACGAACGAGAACCTGACCTCGGTTCTGATCGGGCTCCTCTCGCCGAGCGGCCAGCCGATGGCGACCGTGAAGCTAACGAACGCCCAGGTCTCCGACGACGTGCAGCACGGGAACACGGAGACGATCTCGTTCACCTACCAGAAGATCACGTGGACGTGGCTCGACGGTGGGATCACCGCCGAGGACGACTGGGAGGCTCCGAGCTCCTAGCCGCTTCGCCGTAGGGCCATGGCCGGGATCAGCAGACCCCGGCCATGGCCCGCTCTCGGCCGAGGCGCCCGCCTGAGCCTGTCGAGCTGGCTGCGGTGTGCCGGCGTTGGTCGATCGGGCGCCGGCGGCCACGGCGTGCGTATCCCGGGCCGCGTCGTGCCCGCGCTGGACGGGCTATGTCAGCGCGTCGCCGAGGTCGCGAACCTCGATCGTGTGCTCGGGCAACGCCAACTCGATCTTCCCGTCCTCTTCGAGCCGCGCCCTGGCGTTGAGGGTCGTGATGCCGATGAGGCCGCCGTCAGGCCCGTGCGATGTCCCGTCGCCTTCGGCGGTGCCGATCCAATCGACCGCGTCCGTCGCGTCGCCCCGGCGCACGCAGAGGACGTCCCCCTCCCGGTCGTACGTCACGTGGTCGAAGACGATTCCGCCGATCGTCAGGGTTTGCTTCTGGGTGGCGACGCCCGCAGGAACGCAGTCGCTATCCATCCCTCATCTCCCACGTAGTGTATGACCACCTTCAGCCACGGAAGGCTCCCCCGAGCTCGGCGAAGAACCACACCTCGGCGGCAGATCGACCACGGGTTTGTCTGTCGGGCTCTCGAACCGCTGCCATGATCTCGCGCAGCCTCGGCGCCAGGATCGCGTGCTCGGCCTTGATGTGAGCCCAGGCGCGCTCGCGCAGGACGACCCGCCGACCCGCCGGATCGAGCGTGACGGAGACTGCGTCGTCCACCTGCCGAGCATCGCCGGCGACAGCCCGGCCGGCAATCCGCTCTTTCGGACGTGCCCACAGGCTCGTTTCGCTCCGCCGTCAGGCGAGATCGACCCACGAGGTAAGGAACTGCGGGCCGCGCCCTGATACTTCCGGGATGGAGCGCCGCGACGGACAGATCCTCTTCTCGCCCTCTGACCTGAGCGGCTTCCTCGCCTGCGAGCACCTGACGGTGCTCGAGCTTGCGGGAACGCCAAAGCCCGAGCGGGACGATCCTCAGGTCGAGCTCGTTCGGCGGAAGGGGGAGGAGCACGAGCTCGCCTACCTCGAAACGCTCAGGGCGGAAGGCAGGACGATCGCCGAGATTCGGATCGAGGATCGCGACTGGCGGGCCGCGGCGGCCGCCACCGAGGCCGCGCTCGGGTCAGGCGTCGACGTCGTCTACCAGGGGGTCTTTCTCGACGGCCGCTGGCGCGGGGTTGCCGACTTCCTGCTGCGGCGGGCCGACGGGTTCTACGAGGCGCTCGACACCAAGCTCGCCCGGCACGCGAAGCCGTCCTACATCCTCCAGCTCTGCTTCTACAACGAGCAGCTCGCGCGGATTCAGGGGCACGAGCCTCCTCGGATTCACGTGCGGCTCGGGAGCGGGGAGCTTGCGTCGTTCCGGCCGGAGGAGTTCGGGGCCTACTACCGGCGGGTGCGGGGGCGGCTCGAGCGGTTCGCCGCCGATCCGCCCGCGACGGAGCCCTGGCCCTGCGAGCACTGCGCGATCTGCGACTTCAAGCCGCTCTGCGACGCCCGCTGGGACGAGGTCGACCACCTCAGCCGCGTCGCCGGGATCCGGCGGGCGCAGATCGAGAAGCTGCTCGTGGCCGGGATCGCCACGCTCGCCGACCTGGGCCGTGCCGCCGGGGAGCCGCCGGCCGGGGTCGCGGCCGAGACCTGGGCGAAGATCCGCGGGCAGGCCGAGCTCCAGCTCTGGGCCCGCGAGAACGGGGCCGACAGGTACGAGCTCCTGCCCCTCCAGGCGGGCGCCGGGTTCGCCCTTCTGCCCGAGCCTTCGCCGGGCGACCTCTTCTTCGACTTCGAGGGCAACCCGTTCTGGGACCGGGACGGCAGTCTCGAATACCTCTGGGGGATCCTCGACGCCGACCGGAACTTCACGCCGCTCCACGCCTCGGACCACGAGAGCGAGCGGCTGGCGCTCGAGCAGTTCGTCGACCTCGTGCACGCGCGCCTGGCCGAGCACCCCGGCATGCACGTCTACCACTACGCCGCCTACGAGATCACCGCGCTCAAGCGGCTGATGGGCCGCTACGGCACCCGCGAGGACGAGATCGACGACCTGCTGCGCCGCGGCGTCTTCGTCGACCTGCTCGCCGTCGTCCGCAACGGCATCCGCGCCTCCCGCCCCGGCTACGGGCTCAAGGAGATGGAGGCCTTCCTCGACTTCGAGCGACAGGCGGAGGTGAAGGACGGAGGCAGCTCGATCGTCGTCTTCGAGCGCTGGATGCAGACCCGCGACCCCGCGCTGCTCGACCAGATCGACGCCTACAACGAGGAGGACTGCATCGCGACCCTGCTCCTGCGCGACTGGCTGCTCGAGCGCAAACGGGAGGCGATCGAGCAATATGGGCCGATCCCGCCGGTCGAGGTCGAGGAGCCCAAGCCCACGTCCGAGCAGGCAGTCGCGCGCGCGGCGCTCCAGCAGGAGCTGCTCGACGCCGGCCACGAGACTGCCGCGCACCTGCTCGAGTACCACCGCCGGGAGCAGAAGCCCGTCTGGTGGGCGTTCTTCGACCGGCTCGAGCACACAGCCGACGAGCTCGTCGAGGATCCGGAGGCGATCGGCGGGCTCGAGCCTGTCGGCGAGCCCGAGCAGATCGACCGATCGCTTGCCCACACGTTCACCTTCCCGGCCCAGGAGCTGAAGCTGCGGGCGGGGCAGGACGTGCGCGATCCCGCGACCGGGAAGGGAGCCGGAACGCTGCTCTCGCTCGACCGTGAGGAGCGCCGGCTCGTCCTCAAGCGCGGACGGACGTTCACGGACGTGCCGCTGCCGAAGGCGCTCATCCCGGGCGGGCCGTACTTCACCGGCGACCAGGAAGACGCCCTCGCGCGCTTCGGCCGCTCGCTGCTCGCCGGCGACCACGCCTACCCGGCGCTCGAGTCGATTCTCGGCCGCGTCCCGTCCGGCCGCGAGATCCAGACGACCGACCTCGACGAGCTGAAGGCGCTCGTCCGCTCGCTCGACGGCCGCCACCTCGTCATCCAGGGGCCGCCCGGCTCGGGCAAGACGTGGACGTCGGGGCGGCTGATCGCCGACCTGATCGACGGCGGGCACACCGTCGGAGTCGCCTCGACGAGCCACAAGGCGATCCACAAACTGCTCGACGAGGTCGAGGACGCGGCCGCCGAGATCGGGCTGAACTTCGAAGGGCTGAAGAAGGCGAGCGGCGGGAACCCGGAGTCCGAGTACGAGCACGACCACTTCGTCAGCGTTCACGCCTCCGACGACTGCGCCGGCGTCGACGTGACCGGCGGCACGGCCTGGCACTACGCGCGCGCCGCGCACGACTCGACGCTCGACTACCTCTTCATCGACGAAGCCGGGCAGGTCTCGCTCGCCGACGCGCTTGTCATGGGCACCTGCGCACGGAACGTCGTCCTCGTCGGCGACCCGCAGCAGCTTGCGCAGGTGATCCAGGGAACGCACCCGGCCGGGACCGACGCGTCGGTGCTGACCTGGCTGATCGGCGAGGCCGAGACGATCCCGCCCGACCGCGGCATCTTCCTGGAGCGGACGTTCCGGCTGCACCCGGACGTCTGCGGCTACATCTCGGACGAGTTCTACGAGGGGCGCCTACGCCCCGACCAGCGCACGGCGGAACGGACGACGCCGCTCGGCACCGGCCTGCGCTACGTCGAGGTCGCCCATGCCGGCAACCGGCAGGAGTCGGTCGAGGAGGTCGATGCCGTGCGGGCGGTCGTCGACGAGCTGCTCGGCGCGGGCGTGGGGGCGGGGGAGGTGATGGTCGTCTCGCCCTACAACGCGCAGGTGAACCTGCTGCGGGACGCGCTCCCGGCCGCCGTGGCGGTCGGCACGGTCGACAAGTTCCAGGGGCAGGAGGCCGACGTGGTCGTCTACTCGCTGGCGAGCTCGAGCGGCGGCGACGTGCCGCGCGGCCTCGAGTTCCTGCTCTCCCGCAACCGCCTCAACGTGGCGATCTCGCGCGCCCGCTGCCTCGCCTACCTCGTCGCAAGCCCGCGACTACTCGAGGTGAACTGCCGCACGATCCCGCAGATGCGGCTCGCGAACGCCCTCTGCCGCTTCGTCGAGCTCGCCGAAGCCGTCTGACGCTACGAGCGAGCCGCCCGCGGCAGGCCGACTGCGATCCGGTTCGCGATCCGCGCGACCGCGTCGTCCGGAAGCGCTCCCGGTGAGGCGATTCGCTGCACCAGCTTCCTCGGCCAGGTGACGAGAACGCCGGCGACCTCGAACGGCCTGGCAAAGAGGCTCCAGTCGGAGGCGACGAAGCAGACGGCCGCGCTGACTGCGATCTCGGGTGCGAGCGGGTCGCTCGCGATCGCGGCTCGGACCGCCTCCATCTGACGCGACATCCCGTCGACCACCTTCGTGCGATTGCGCCCCCCGACGAAGACCGCGAGCTCTGGTCGCCAGATCGGCCCGAGGGTGCGCCGTTCGACCTTCCCTTTGTAGAGCTTTGCGTCGATCACCCACACGCCGCTCGGGCCGACGACCACGTGGTCGATGTTCGCCTGCGACCCGGGGATGCGACGGTCGTGGAGCGTAATCGCCGAATCCGGAAGCTCGCTCTCGAGGAATCCGGCAAGGCGCTGCTCGCCCACTGATCCCGTCTGCCAGGCTCGCGTCGACTGCGGGTCGTCGCTGAGCGCGAGTACGAGGCCACCGAGCCGCTTTCCATATGTTCGCTTGATCTCTCGCTCACGCCGTTCGTGGAGCCGCTCGAACTTTTCGCGGCCGGATCCACCGGCCGTGCCCGCCAGGTCGCGGGCGAGGTCGGCGCCGCTGCCGCAGACGAGGCAGGTGACCTCTTTGGCCTCCTTGTCCCACCACGCTTCCGTTCCGCGGGCGAGCTGGCAGTCACAAACCGCACAGAGGGCCGGATAGCGAAGTCGAAGCTTGCGACGCCGAAGTTGGCCCGTCTCGGTGCTCGATTCGTCCATCAGGACATTCTCGGTTCCTCTGAGCGCCTTCATGAGTCACCAGGACGAGAGCCCGCGGGAAGCGGCCCGGACTCGTCAGGTCGAGCGGGCGCCGTACGTTCACCGTCCGCCCCGACGGACAAGCTACAGACATGTCCGAAACGGTCAGCAGCCCGGGACGCATCCGCCGCCGGGAGGAGGTGCCGAGGCCGGCCGCCTACGCCGTCTTCGACTGCGAGACGACCGGGACGACGCCCGGTCTCGACGAGATCGTCTCGCTCGCGCTGGTGCGGCTCGACGGCGACGGGGTCGAGACGGACCGCTACGCGCGGCTCGTGCGCCCGTCGCGGCCGATCCCGCGCGAGGCGACCGCGGTGCACGGGATCGGCGACGAGGACGTTGCCGGTGCGCCTCGCTTCGCGGAGCTCGCCGGCGAGCTGCTCGGGCTGCTCGACGGGGCGGTCTTCGTCGCGCACAACGCCGCGTTCGACCTGCCGATGCTGCAGCACGCCTTCGCGGGCGCGGGGATCGACTACCGGCCCGCCGAGGTCGCATGCACCCTCGAGGCCTTCCGGCTGCTCGAGCCGCTCGCGGACGACCATCGCCTGCAGTCGCTCTGCGACCGGCGCGGGATCGTGCTCGGGGAGGCCCACGAGGCGCTCAGCGACATGCTCGCGGCCGCCGCGCTGCTGCGGGTGCTGCTCGACGAGGGCCTCGCACCGGAGACGGTCGAGCTCGACCATGCCGCCTTCGTGCGGCTCCGCTCCCGCGGCGACACGCGGCCCGCGTCGGAACCGCAGATCCGCAGGGTGTTCGGCCTGGCGCGCTCGGCCGGCCTGCTCCGCCCCGACGGCGGCGTCGACCGCGACCGGGTCGTCGCGCTCGTCGAGCGCGTCACCGGCACCGCCGACGTGGACGCCCTGACGCGGGAGCAGGTGCAGGAGGTCTACGACGCGCTCGACCGGCTGAGCGAGGCCGGAAGCCGCGAAGCAGCCTGAGCGCTCGCCGCGCCTCTTGCGCCGGCCGTCCCCAAGCCGGCTAGCGCCAGTCGAAGTACTCGCGGTGGATCTGCCTCGACGGGACTCCTGCGAGCCGCAGCCGGTTCTGGAAGCTGCGCAGCATCCCCTGCGGGCCGCACATGAACACCGACAGGCCCTTCACGTCGCCGTCGACCGCGGCGAGCACCCGCTCGGGCGTGAGGCGGCCATCCGTGCTCGTGTCGACGAGGTGCGCGTTCAGCGACTCGTAGCGATCGGCGATCTCGTGGATCTCGTGGGCGAACGGCGCCTCGCCTTCGGCGGAGTAGAAGAAGTCGACGCGACGCGGCAGCTGCCCGTCGAGCGCGCGGAGCCAGCTCAGGAACGGCGCAACGCCGACACCCCCCGCGATCCACACCTGGTTGTCCGTCCCCTTCGAATGGTTGAAGCGGCCGTGGGGGCCGCCGATGACCGCGGGCATGCCCGGTTCGATCAGCTGCTGCAGGCGCGAGGTGTAGTCACCGAGCGCCTTGACGGTGACGCGCAGCACCGGCTCGTGCGGAGCGCTCGAGATGGTGAAGGGGTGCCGATGCCAGCCGTCCTTGGCCTCGAGGTAGATCATCGCGAACTGCCCGGGCACGAACTCGACGCGCCGGCCGAGCGGCCTCAGCGCGACCTCGACGAGACCGTCGTCGATCTCGCGGACCGCGTCGACCTGGTAGTCGTGCAACGAGAGGAAGAAACGCGCGAGCAGCTCACGGTAGACGTAGAAGCCCACCCCGACGGCTCCGACCGCGACATAGCTCCAGCGCAGGACGGCGGCGTGGTGAAAGGGCGTCCCGTCGAGCGCGCCGTGCAGGAAGCCCGCGGCGACGAAGAGGCCCGTGATGCGATGGACCGCCCGCCAGCGCTCGTACCCGCCGAAGATGCGCCGGACATCACGGATCACCGGCGCCATCCGCAACACGCGCACGAAGCTCCGTAGCGGTGAGGGCACGACCGACTGCCAGCGCGGCAGGATCGCCCACGTTGCGAGCGCGACCAGGCCGATCGCGCCGATCGCGCCGAGCGGCCCGCCGAGCGCCGTGCCGTGCGGGCTCGTCGACAGCAGCAGGTGGGGCGCCAGCAGGACGACACCGGTGATGGCGACGCGTCGATGCCAGATCGCGGCGCGGTCGATGCCGTCGAACCACTCCTCCACCCACGGCAGGGTGCTGATCAGGACGAGGCCGATCGACAGCAGCAGGACCGACTCCGCACCCAGGAACTGCCCGACGTAGCTCCCGGCCGGCTGCCCGGCGGGACGCACCGCCAGCCAGAGGACGCCCAGCGCGCAGACGAGGAAGCCGATTGCCGCCGGCCCTGCCTCACGAGCGACGAATCTGCCGTGCACGGGGCAACTCTACTCCCGCCTCCGGGGGGTCATTCCGTCTCGAGCGCGGCGGCGCGAGCGCGGCGAGGGTCGCGCGCCCACCTCGCCGCCCGGGACGGTCAGACGGTGAGCTCGGGCCGTGCGCGCTGCGCCGCGATGAAGTCGCGGTACCAGCCGAAGCTCGCCTTCGGCACCCGCTCGAGCGTCTCGAAGTCGACGTAGACGAGGCCGAAACGCTGCGAGTAGCCGCGCGACCACTCGAAGTTGTCGAGCAGCGACCAGACGAAGTAGCCCGCGACCGGAACGCCGTCCGTCACCGCCTCGGCCACGGCCTCGAGGTGGCGCTCGAGGTAGGACGCCCGCTCCGGGTCGTCCACGTGACCGTTCCGGCGAACGTCGGCGAAGGCGGCCCCGTTCTCGGTGACGTAGACCGGCGGCACGTCGTACTCGTCGTGGAGGCGGACGAGCAGCGAGTGGAGCGCTCCCGGGTAGACCTCCCAGCCCATGCTGGTGTACTCGCCCTGGGGGTCCACGATCGTCGGGGCCCCCGTCGCCGGGTCGGCCTGCACGACGTTCCGCCGGTAGTAGTTGACCCCGAGGAAGTCGATCGGGCGCGAGATCGTCTCCAGGTCGCCGGGCTGGAGCGCCTGGGGGAGGAGAGACCCGTACCGTTCCATCGCCTCGGCGGGGTACTCGCCGCGCAGGACCGGATCGAGAAACCAGCGATTGCGAACGGCGTCCTCCTGACGCACCGCTGCCGCATCTGCCTCCGAATCGCTGAGCGGCTCCATCGGGATCAAGTCGATCGTGATCCCGACCTTCGCACCGGGCGCCTCCCGGCGCAGGACCTCCACCGTGCGTCCGTGGGCGAGGAGCACGTGGTGGCCGGCCGCGACGGCATCGGACTCGCTGGCCCGCCCCGGGGCGTCCTGCCCGGTGCCGTACCCGAGCCACGCGATCACCCACGGCTCGTTGAGCGTGATCCAGTCGTCGACCCGGTCGCCGAGGCGTCCGGCAACGACCTCCGCGTACTCGGCGAACGCGTCCACCGTCTCGCGCGCAGGCCAGCCGCCGCGATCCTCGAGCGCCTGCGGCAGGTCCCAGTGGTAGAGGGTCGCGAACGGCCGGATCCCGTTCGCGAGCAGCTCGTCGACCAGCCGGTCGTAGAAGTCGAGGCCCGCCGTGTTGACCCGGCCGCGGCCCTCCGGAAGGATCCGCGGCCAGGCGATCGAGAAACGGTAGGCATCGACGCCGAGCTCGCGCATCAGCGCCACGTCGACCGGATACCGGTGGTAGGAGTCGCACGCGACCCGGCCGTGGTCGCCGTTCAGGATCTTCCCCGGCGTCGCCGTGAAGCGGTCCCAGATGCTCTCGCCGCGGCCGTCCGCGGTGACCGCCCCCTCGACCTGATAGGCCGCGGTCGCCACGCCCCAGACGAAATCGGGCGGGAAGCGGCGATCTATGGTCGAGGAGGTAGGGTGCATCTCGCAACCGGAGATTGCTGAACCGGTAAAGAGGATAATACGCTGTCGGGCGACAGATGCAAGAGGAGGTGGCCGGGTGGTGAAGCGGGCAAGCGTCGAGCGGGCAGGCCGGGTGACGATCCGGGACATCGCGGAGCGGGCGGGAGTCTCGAAGGGAGCGGTCTCGTACGCGCTGAACGGCCGGCCCGGCGTCTCGGACGACACGCGCGACCGGATCCTCGCCATCGCAGACGAGCTCGGCTGGTACCCGAACCGGGCGGCCCGCGCCCTCTCGGCTGCACGGGCCGACGCGTGCGGGCTCGTGCTCGCGCGGCCGGCGCGGACACTCGCCCTCGAGCCGTTCTTCATGGAGTTCATCGCCGGTGTGGAGTCGCAGCTCGCGTCGCGGTCGATCGCGCTGATGATCCAGCTCGTCCAGGACGTCGAGGCGGAGGTCGCGGTCTACCGTCGCTGGTGGGGCGAGCACCGCGTCGACGGCGTCCTGATGGTCGACGTGCGGAGCGACGACCGGCGGGTCGAGGAGCTCGTGCGGCTCGGGCTTCCCGCGGTGGTGATCGGAGGACCGCTCGAAAACCATCAGATTCCAGCGATTTGGCACGACGAGGGCTCCGCCGTCACCGAGGCGGTGCAGTACCTCGCCGCGCTCGGGCACACCCGGCTCGCGCACGTCACCGGCGTCCAGGAGTTCACGCACACCCTCGAGCGCGTGGCCGCCTTCAGGTCCGCGACGAGCGCTCTCGCGCTCGACGCCCGGGTGGTGGAGACCGACTACAGCGCCGAGACGGGCGCCCGCGCGACGCGCAGGTTGCTTGCCTCGTCCGCGCCGCCGACCGCGATCCTCTACGACAGCGACCTGCTCGCCGTGACCGGGCTCGGCGTTGCCCAGCAGATGGGGTTCGCCGTTCCCGACGAGCTCTCGATCGTCGGCTGGGACGACTCGCTGATCAGCCAGGTCGTCCATCCCCCGCTGACGGCGATCACCCGCGACATCGAGGCCTACGGCGTCGCCGCGGCACAGCACCTGTTCCGGGTGATCGACGGGGAGACGAGCGACGACGTCGAGGTCCCGCGCGGGGAGCTCACGCCGCGCGGCAGCACCGGTCCGGTGCGTCAGCCGGCTCGCTGACTCGGGCGATCCGGAGTTTCCCGCGGGGGCAGCTCCGTAGATTTGCAGTTGACACTGAACCGGATAAGTGATGAGATGCACGAATCGGTATGGGACGCTGGACCGAGTTCGACGGTGGACGACGGGGAACCGCGCAATCGGGACCTCGGAGTTGCGCCGCCCGACGGTTGCCGGCGACCGGGTCGGAGTGGGAGTTGCGGCCGGTCGCCAGGCGCCGTGCGAGGTCGGACTCGATGCGGGACGTGTTGCCCCAACGGCTCAAGCCGGGCCGGCCCGTGATCGCGATGCGGCCGGTCGGAGCGTAACGAGAGGAGGGATCACGAACGTGTCAGCAAGCAGGAAAGGAAGGGCCGTCGGTTTCGGCATGATCGCGCTCGCCGCCGTCGTGACAGTGACGGCGCTCGGGGTTGTCGGGGCAGGTGCGAAGCAGAACTCGCTCCTCGTCTCGCTGCCTCGGTCGCAGACGCTGTACATGAGCGGCAACCAGTGGTCGCCGAACAACGACCTGAATCCAGCCAAAAACTGGGACTACGTCACCGGGCTCGTCGGGTTCGCGTACGAGACGCCGTTCCGGTACGACCCCCTGAAGGACAAGTACATCCCGTGGCTCGCGAGCAACGGGAAGTGGACCTCGAAGTCGACCTACGTGATGACGGTGCGGAGCGGCGTCAACTGGAGTGACGGGCAGCCGATGACCGCGAGCGACTTCGCGTACAGCTTCAACATGCTCAAGCTGAAGACGCATCCCCAGCACGCCCTCTGGCAGGACACCGGGCTCAAGAGCGTCAAGGCAGGTGGGGGCACGGTCACGTTCACGTTCGCCGGTACACCGGGCTACCAGGAGTTCGACTTCTACCGGTACAACGTCGCGATCGTCCCGCAGCACGTCTTCAAGAGCTACAGCCCGACCGACCTGACGACCGGCAACCTCGACAATCCGAGCAAGATCGTCGGCACCGGTCCGTACCTCTACCAGTCGGGCGTCGGCGTGCAGTCGCCGACGGTCGTGTGGAAGCGCAACGACAACTGGTGGGCGACGAAGGCGCTCGGCCTCAAGCCGGCGCCGACCTACGTCGTCGACATCAAGAACGGCACCAACGCGGCCGCCCTCGGCAACTTCGTGGCCGGCAACATCGACCTGTTCAACAACTTCGCGCCGAAGTCGGCGATCAAGGGCAACGTCGGCACGTACTTCAGCTCGACGCCCTACCACCTTGGTGCGAACACGGTGTGGCTGTTCCCGAACACGACCCGGAAGCCGCTCAACGACCCGCAATTCCGGCGCGCACTCGCCTACTCGATCAACATGAGCCAGATCCTCGACAAGGCCTACCAGGGCCTCGCCGTCAAGGCGAGCCCGACGGGCCTGCTCCCGATCTGGAACAAGTGGGTCAACAAGGCGGCCGTCGCGAAGTACGGGTTCACCTACAACCAGGCCAAAGCGAAGTCGATCCTCGCGGCCGCGGGCTACAAGGACACGAACGGTGACGGCTACGTCCAGAACAAGGACGGGTCGCCGATCAGCCTCACGATCGTCTGCCCGAACGGGTGGTCCGACTGGATGACCGCCATCCAGGTGATCTCCGACAGCGCCAAGGCGGTCGGGATCAAGATCACGCCGCAGTTCCCGGAGTACGCGACGATGGCCGACGACCGTGGTCACGCGAGGTTCGATCTGCTCCTCGGCAACGACCGGCAGTACAGCAACACGCCGTGGACGTACTACCAGTACATCTACCAGCTGCCGATCCTGGGCAATCAGACCACCGTCAACTACGAGCGCATCACGGACCCGAACGCGTGGAGCCTGACGCAGCAGCTGGACAAGACGCCCTCGACGAACACGGCGGCCTACCAGGCCGTGATGTCGAAGCTGCAGACGACCTTCATGCAGAAACTGCCCGCGATCCCGCTCTGGTACAACGGCATGTGGGCGATGTACAACACGAAGTACTGGACGAACTGGCCGTCCGTCTCGGGGCCGCAGTACACCCCGAGCTCCTGGCGGAACTACTTCCAGATGACAAGCATCGACATGCTCACACACCTGCGCTCCGCGAAGACGTAGGGGCTGCAGGCCGACTGACGATCGAGCGATGCCCCTCCCGGCCGCGAGCCGGGAGGGGCATCCTCCCTCGAGGCGATCGGATGACCCGGTGATCAGATACCTCGTACGCAAGGTCTTCATCTATCTGGTCACCTTCTTCGTCGCGGTGACGGTTGACTGGGCGATCCCGCGCCTCATGCCCGGCGACCCGATCCAGGCGCTTCTCTCGCGCATGCACGCCCAGCCGGGCTCGTCGGCAGCGCTGACCGGCTACTACACGAAGGCCTTCGGCTTCGACGTGCCCGCCTGGAAGCAGTACCTCAACTTCTGGGCGGCGCTCTTCCACGGGGATCTCGGCCGGAGCATCACGTTCTTCCCGACGCCGGTCTGGGAGCTGATCAGGGGCGCCCTGCCCTACACCCTGGCGCTGCTCATCCCGGCGATCCTGCTCAGCTTCTGGGCGGGGAACAAGGTCGGCGCGCTGGCTGCACGCCGAAAGAGCCTCGACAACACCATCCTGCCCGTCTCCTACCTGCTCACGGCGACGCCGCAGATGTGGCTCGGCATCGTACTGGCCTGGCTGTTCGCGACGACCCTGGCGATCCTGCCGGTGTCGGGCGCCTACGGCCTGGCGCTGCAGCCGGCGTGGTCGCTCGAGTTCGTCGGCAGCTTCCTCGAGCACTGGATCCTGCCGTTCGCCTCGCTCTTCCTCGTCGCCTTCGGCGGGTGGGCGATCGGGATGCGGAACATGATCATCTACGAGCTCGAGTCCGACTACTCGAACTACCTCGCCGCGCTCGGCGCCCCGACGAAGCTCGTGCGCAGATACGCCTACCGGAACGCGCTCCTGCCGCAGATCACGGGTCTCGCGCTGATGCTCGGGGCGGTCGTCGCGGGGGCGATCGTCGTCGAGATCGTCTTCTCGTACCCGGGTCTCGGCACCCTGACGCTGTCGGCGCTCCAGAACCGCGACTACTTCCTGATCCAGGGAATCTTCCTCCTCCTGATCATCGGCGTCCTGATCGCGAACTTCATCATCGACATCGCCTACGTCTTCATCGACCCGCGAACGCGCATCGGCATGCAGGGCGGCGCGTGATGGCGGTCTCGCGGCACGACGCCGGGTCGTCCGCCGCGATCGACGCTGCGGCCGCTCCCCTCACCCCGACAGGCGCGCCGGCTGTCCGGTCGCGCCACGGGACGCGCTCCGAGATCCTCTACTTCGCGCTTCGCAACTGGAAATTCGTGCTCGGGCTCGCGGTCGTCCTCGCCTGCCTCGCGACCGCGATCTTCGGCCCGATGCTCGCGAGCCACGCGCCGCTCGACTTCACCGCCCCGACCGACAGCCGGCCGTCGTCGGCGTACTGGTTCGGGACGACCTCCTACGGCCAGGACGTCTTCTCCCAGTTCGTGCACGGGATGCGCTCGGCGTTCCTCGTCGGCGCCGTGGGAGGGGGGATCGCCTGGCTGCTGGGAGCGACCATCGGCTTCACCGCGGGCTACCGCGGCGGCTGGGTCGACGACGTCCTGAACATGCTCACGAACGTCGTGCTCGTGATCCCGACCCTCGCGATCCTGATCATCGTCGCCGCGTACCTGAACGTGCACGACTACACGACCGAGGCGCTCCTGATCGGCTTCACCTCGTGGCCGTGGGCGGCAAGGGCGGTGCGGGCGCAGACCTTCTCCCTGAAGGCGCGGGACTACGTCGACATGGCGCGGCTCAGCGGCCGCAGCACGCGGCAGATCATCTCGACCGAGCTTGCCCCGAACATGAGCTCCTACCTGCTGATGATGTTCATCCTCCTCTTCGGCGGCGCGATCCTGATCGGCGCCTCGCTCGACTTCCTCGGGCTCGGGCCATCGACCTCGGTCTCCCTCGGGCTGATGATGAACAACTCGTTCCTCGCGAGCGCGCTCCTGCTCGGGTTCTGGTGGTGGTTCCTGCCGCCGGGCGTCGGGATCATCGCGATCGTCGGCGGCCTCTACGTGATGAACGTCGGCCTCGACGAGGTCTTCAACCCGCGGCTCCGGGAGCGGTGAGGCGATGAGCCTCAAGGTCGACGGCCTGACGGTCTACTACCAGTCGCTCCGGGGCGACGTGAAGGCGGTGGACGGCGCGAGCTTCGAGATCGCCGACGGGGAGATCATGGGGCTCGCCGGCGAGTCGGGCTGCGGCAAGTCGACGCTCGGCAAGAGCCTGATCCGCATGGACTCGCGCATGCGGTACGTCGGCGGCCACGTCGAGCTCGACGGGGAGGAGCTGCCGGTCTGGGACGACGCCGAGATGAACCCGTTTCGCTTCCGCCGGGTCTCGCTGATCCCGCAGTACGCCCTCAGCGCGCTCAACCCGACGCGGCGGATCGGCACCATGGTGGCGGAGGTCCTCGCCTCGAGGCACGTGCGCCCCGAGACGGTGCTGCCCGAGTTCAAGCGCCGGCTCGAGCTCGTCGGGCTTCCGGAAGACGTGCTGCGCAGGTACCCGATCGAGCTCTCGGGCGGGATGAAGCAGCGGGTCGTGATGGTGCTCTCGTCGATCCTCAACCCGTCGCTCCTGATCGCGGACGAGGTGACCTCGGCGCTCGACGTCTCGACGCAGCGCGCGGTCGCCGAGCTGCTGGTCGAGTTCCGCGACCGTGGCTTCGTCAAGAGCATGATCGTGATCACCCACGACCTCTCCGTCCTCTACCAGATCGCCGACACGGTGCTCGTCATGTACGCGGGCAAGCTCGCCGAGAAGGCGCCGGCGGAGACGATCGTCGAGGCGCCCAGGCACCCGTACACGCAGATGCTCCTCTCCTCGCTGCCCGAGGTCGGCGTTCGCTACGCGGAGAAGCGCCTCAGCGGGATCCCCGGTCATCCCCCGTCGTTGCTCGATCCCCCGAGCGGCTGCCGGTTCAAGCCGCGGTGCCCGCTCGCCTTCCCGCGCTGCGACGAGGAGCCGGCGTTCGCCGAGCTCGAGCCAGGCCACACCGCCGCCTGCTGGAAGGCCGCCTGATGCTGAGCGTCGACGCCTGCTCCAAGGCCTACCGGGTGGGTGCCTTCGGCAGCGGCGAGCTCGTCGCCGTCGAGGACGTCAGCTTCCGGGTCGGGCAGGGGGAGGTGGTGGCGCTGATCGGCGAGAGCGGCAGCGGCAAGTCGACGATCGGCAAGCTCATCCTCCGCCTCCTGCGCGTCACGCGCGGCTCGATCCTGTTCGACGGCGCCGACATCCGGGCGCTCTCGGGCCGGCAGCTCAAGCAGTACTACGCCGACGTCCAGGGGGTGTTCCAGGACCCGTTCAGCTCGTACAACCCGATCTTCAAGGCCGACCGCGTCTTCACGATGCTCCGCCACGGCTACTTCTCCGACCTGACCGCGTCGGAGTGGCGGCAGAAGCTCGAGCGCTCGCTCGAGGCGGTCAGCTTCGACCCGGGCGACGTGCTCGGCAAGTACCCGCACCAGCTGAGCGGCGGTCAGCTCCAGCGCATGCTGATCGCGCGGGCGCTCCTGCTCGACATCCGCCTGCTCGTCGCCGACGAGATCATCAGCATGCTCGACGCGTCGACCCGGATCGACGTCCTCAACCTGCTCGGCGACCTCAAGTCGCGCGGGCTCGGGATCCTCTTCATCACCCACGACCTCAACCTCGGCAACTACATCAGCGACAAGACGATGATCCTGCAGCGCGGACGGGTGGTCGAGATGGGCGCCACGGAGACCGTCTTCGCCAACCCGTTGCATCCGTACACGAAGACGCTGCTGGCGTCCGTGCCGCAGCTCCACAAGCACTGGCGCGACGTGGAGGTGGCACTCGCATCAGGCCCGCAGGTGACCGCGGCGCCCGCCGGCGGGCTCGTCGAGGTCGAGGACGACCATTTCGTCGCGCCGTTCGCGGGCGACGGGAACGGGACGGCGCCGTGAAGAGCCCCGAGACGGGCGTGCTCCCGGCCGCCGAGGGCGGCGGTGCGGCGATCCCGTGGGAGGAGCGTCCGGCGGGGGCGGGCGGCGTCGTCTGGCGCTCGAGCCGCAACCCGATCATCCCGCGGGACCTGCTGCCGCGCTCGAACAGCATCTTCAACTCCGCGGTCGTCCCTTACCGCGACGGGTTCGCGGGCGTCTTCCGGGTGGACGACACGCGCCGCGTCATGAACGTCCACGCCGGCCGCAGCGCCGACGGGGTCGAATGGCGGCTCGACGCGGAGCCGATCGCCTTCCGCGCGGCCGACCCCCGTGTCCGCGAGCTGCAGCGCACCTTCGACCACGCCTACGACCCGCGCGTGACCTGGCTCGAGGATCGCTACTACCTGACGTGGTGCAACGGCTACCACGGGCCGACCATCGGCGTCGGCTACACACACGACTTCGAGACCTTCCATCAGCTCGAGAACGCCTTCCTGCCGTTCAACCGCAACGGCGTCCTCTTCCCGCGCCGGATCGGCGACCGCTACGCGATGCTCAGCCGCCCGAGCGACGGCGGCCACACGGCCTTCGGCGACGTCTTCTACTCCGAGAGCCCGGACCTCGTCCACTGGGGGCGGCACCGGCACGTGCTGGCACCGGTTCCCTGGACCTGGGAGTCGACGAAGGTCGGCGCCGGGCCGACGCCGATCGAGACCGACGAGGGGTGGCTCGTCCTCTACCACGGCGTCCTGACCTCCTGCAACGGGTTCGTGTACTCGATGGGCGCGGCGCTGCTCGACCTGGACGAGCCGTGGCGCGTGGTCGCCCGCGGCGGTGACTACCTGCTCTCGCCGCAGGAGCTCTACGAGCAGGTCGGCGACGTGCCGAACGTCGTCTTCCCGTCCGCCGCCCTCGTCGACCGTGCGGCCGACCGCGTCTCGATCTACTACGGCGGAGCGGACACGGTCGTCTGCCTCGCCTTCGCGCACCTCTCCGAGCTCGTCGAGTTCGCGCGCGGCCGGAGTTGAGCCGCCGGCAGGTGAAAGGAGGTCTACGGCTCGCTCGACCGTGCTGGTCGGGGCCGGAAACCGCGAAGCGGCCCGAGCATTGCGGCGGCAGCGGGCGGCGGGACGTCGCAACCCGCCGCCCGTGCAATCCGAACGTGCTAGTAGCCGCCGCCCGACGACGATGGCGTCGTCGAAGGAGCCGGCTTGACGGCGTGCTCGACGAGCGCTCCGCCCGCTCCCACCAGGTACCACTTCTCGCCGAACTCCTGGCCGTTGGTCTGCCCGGTCCGCTTGTCGCCGCTGAAGAAGTAGAGCGGGAAGCCTGCGTAGGTGACCTGCCGCATCCCGTGAGCCGCGGCGATCGTGCCCAGGAGCCTCGTCGAGACGCCCGGGCCGGCCGTCGGCTTCACCCCTTGTTTGACGAGCAGCGCCGGCCAGTACCCATTGCAAGCGGCGACCGCACTGCACCTGTTGACGCCCTTGCTGTCGACCGTGTAGCGGTACAGCGTCCGGCCGTTCGCGGCGACGAGCACCGTGCCGAAGGTGCCGGTCTTGTGGACGTCCACCGTACCTCTCTTCGACGTCGAGCCCGTCGCAGCCATCGTCGCGCCTACCGCGATCGCGGCGGCGACCACGGTCGGCACCGCCCAGCGCATCACACCACCTCGCATCTCGTTCTCCCTTCCTGGAGGTCTTTCGCAGGTGCTACGCGTGACCCGGGCGAGTGGATCTAGTGGTCTGACCGGCAACGTTCGCCGGGTCTTCGGCCCGCGATCACACTGCGCCATAGCCCGCCCTCGTCCTTGTCAAGGCAACCAGCCTTGCCTACGGACGATGACGGACTCTGACTTGGTGCTCGCGACCCGGAAACCGGGCAACGTTGCCGGTCAGACCACTAGACGTCGACAGGAGCGTCTGCGGAGGATGCCCCGGGGTGACCGCGGTCACGATCCAGCCGTCGTACTCGGCGAGGTCGCCGGGCGCGTTCAGGCTGACCGTCGCCGCTCCCGACTTGCCGATCAGGAAGATACCGCAGGGCACGATCGGGACGCGGTTCTTGGTCAGGTAGAGGGCATACCACCCGCCCTGGGGGGCCGCAGGCAGCCCGTCGACGCTCATCCGGAGCGGGCGATTCCCGGCCGTACTCTCGGCCCCCACCTGGATCACCGCGCTCGCCGCCGGGGCTGCCGCCAGGCCGTGCATGGGCTTCGTGACGACGCTCCGGAAACCGCCGTCATGCCCGGCCACGCGCCCGATCGCGACTCCGGCTACTGCCGACGCCGCCGCAAAGCTCAATGCGCCGACCAGCCGCCACCTCGGGACCCGTGCCCGGATCCGCGGAGCACGCAGCCGCTGCCTGGTGAACGAGGGCGGGGGACTGGCGGAGAGGAGCAGCTCGTGCACCTCCCGCAGATCCTCGAGCTCTTCGAGCGTTCCCTCGCCGCCGGCGATCTCGTCGAAGTCGGGAGTCATTGCATGTCCTCCTTGAGTGCGGTCGCGAGTCTCGACAGGGCGGCGCGCGTTCTCGTCTTCACGGTGCCGAGCGGGAGCTCCAGCTTCGCCGCGATCTCGCTCTGGGAGAGCTCTCCCCAGTAGGCGAGCTCGATCAGCCGGCGGTGGTCGTCCGAAAGGGACTCGAGCGCGCGATGGACGCGGAACGACCGCCACGACTGCTCGGCAAGCTCCTGCGGGCCCGGCTCCGCGGACGGCTCGTCGGACCACTCGGCCGCGGGCTCGGCGCGCCGCCTCCAGCGGCTGACGATCGCGTTCCGCGCAACCGTGAACAGCCAGGGCGCGCCCGGGCCGAGCTCGGGCCGGTAGCTCGAGGCGGCGCGCCAGACCGACGCGAACGCCTCCTGAACGGCATCCTCGGCGTGGCCACGATCGCGCAGACGGGTGAGCGCCAGCCCGAGCACCGCACGCGAGTAGCGCCCGTGGAGCTCCTCGAACGCCTCGCAGTCGCCGCCCGCGATCGCGACGAGCAGCTCACCGTCGGTCGCGCCGGTCACGAAGAGCCCGGTCCGGGGACCGCGCGGGCGTGCCGGAGCCGAGCCGGCTCGATCAACGGCAAACTCCATCTCACCACCGGCTACGCGAGAGCGAGCCGCTCGGTTCTCGTCGTCGCAAGACGGCGGGCCCGGGACCCGCCGGGTCGCGGGCCGGGGTACCACGGCCGAAAGAGCGTCCAGCGGCGGTCGTTTCCCTCGCCTACCGTCGGAGGGGTGGGAGAAGAGCTCTGCTTCTGCTGTCGTCGCGTTCGGCGTGTTGTTGGAGGCGCGAGCCGATTACGTCACTTTGTGAAACTGATGTAACATGGCGGTCGTGAAACGGCTCCAGATCATGATCGAGGAGGAGCTCGACGCCGAGCTCGGGCGCCAGGCGGCGCGCGAGGGCGTCTCCAAGGCCGCGCTGATCCGGCGGTATGTCGGCGAGCGGCTCCGGCCCCTGGTGCCGCTCGAAGAGGACCCGCTGTGGGGCCTCGTCGGGATGATCAAGGACGGGTCGCCGGACGACTCCGCGCGGATCGACGAGGTCGTCTACGACCTCGGACGATGATCTTCGTCGACACCTCGTTCTGGGTCGCCCTCGCAATCGAGCCCGACCGCGACCACGATCGCGCTTCGGAGCTCGTCGCAAGGCACGCTCGGACGCCGCTCATCACCTCCAACCTCGTTTGCGGCGAGACGTGGACGTTCGTCCGCCGGCGGTTCGGGCACCGGGAGGCCGTTTCGGTGGTCGACGCCCTCGAGCAGACTCGGCGGCTTCAGATCGTTCGGGTCGACGAGCCAGCCGAGCGCGAGGCATGGGCATGGCTCAGGCGCCGGGATGACCGCGAGTACTCGTTCGTCGATGCAACGAGCTTCTCGCTGATGCGCAGGCTCGCGATCCGCGACGTCCTGACGTTCGACCGCGACTTCGCCGCGGCCGGGTTCGTCGAGCTGCGGCCGTAGCTCAGCGGCCGAGCTCGCGCTTCGCCTGCTCCTCCATCGCCGAGAGCCGCGTGTAGTAGTCCGGGAACTCGTTCAGGTGGGCGAGCGCGATCTTGGCGGTGAGGAGCGGATCGTCGCCGGTGACGTTCGTGAGCAGGGCCTGGAAGCCGTGCTCGAGCTCGACATCCATGCCCATCCGGAACTGCTCGACGTCGAACGGGGACGAAGCCCAGTCGATGCCGATCTGCTCGCCGATCGTCCGGGCCTCCTCGGCGGTGAAGGTGGTGCGCGGGGCCATGAGGTGATCCTACTCCCGCCGCGGCAACGTACGATCCGCAACGTGGAGACCTGGATCCAGACCGAGCTCGACTCGGGGGAGCGCGTCATCTCCGAGCGGCTGCCGCACGTGCGGTCGGCAGCGATCGGGTACTGGATCGGGGCCGGCTCCCGCGACGAGACCGACGCCCGCGCCGGCGTCTCGCACTTCATCGAGCACCTGCTGTTCAAGGGATCGAGCCGCTACAGCGCGCTCGAGATCGCGGAGATCTTCGACGAGCTCGGCGGCGAGCTGAACGCGGCCACCTCCCGGGAGCACACCGTCGTGCTCTCACGGGTACCGGACAACCACGTCGAGATCGCGCTCGACGTGATGGGGGACATGGTCTTCTCGCCGCTCTTCGCCGACCTCGACTCCGAGCGCGAGGTCGTGCTCGAGGAGATCGCGATGTACGAGGACACCCCGCAGGATCTCGTCCACGACCTGATCGGGGAGGCCGTCTTCGGCACCCATGCACTCGGGCGGCCCGTGATCGGCACCGCCGACGTGATCTCGACCGTCTCACGCCGGGCGCTGCGCTCCTACCACCGCTCGCTCTACACACCCGGGAACATCGTCGTCGCCGCCGCCGGCAGCATCGACCACGACCGGCTCGTCGCGCTCGTCCAGAAGGCCGTCGACCAGCGCGCCGACCCGGCCAACGGGAAGGTGCGGGCCCGGCCGCTGCTCGGCAAGGCCCCCAAGCCCGGGCTCCGCTTCACCCGCAAGGAGACCGAGCAGTACCACGTCTGCCTCGGCGCGCCCGGGCTCTCCCGCTCCGACCGGAGGCGGTTCGCCGCCTCGGTGCTCGACGCGATCCTCGGCGGCTCCGCCTCCTCGCGGCTGTTCCAGGAGATCCGCGAGAAGCGTGGGATGGCCTACTCCGTCTACAGCTTCATGTCCCAGTACGCCGACACCGGCCAGCTCGGCGTCTACGTCGGGACGCGCGGGGACAACCTCGCCGAGGCGCTGGAGATCGCGGTCGACCAGATCGGCGACATCGCCTCCGGCAACCTCCCCGACCGCGAGCTCAACCGGGCCAAGGAGAACCTCAAGGGCCGTGTCCTGCTCTCGATGGAGTCGACCTCGACGCGCATGCACCGGCTCGGCAAGTCGCTCGTGACCGACTCCGAGATCCTCTCGCTCGAGCGCGTCGTCGCCGAGGTCGACGCCGTCGAGGCCGAGGCGGTCTGCGCGCTCGCCGCCGAGCTGCTCGCGCCCGAGCGGCTCTCGGCCGCCGGCATCGGGCCGAGCGAAGAGCGGTTCCTCGAAGCGGTCGAGCGCGTCACGCCCGCGCTCTCACGAGCCGCATGAAGATCCTGCTGAACGGGTACCGGCCGCCCTCGCCCGAGATGGGCAAGGTCGGAGCCGTGCTCGGCCCGGCGCTCGTCGAGGCGGGGCACGAGCTCGTCGCGACCGAGGGCGAGGCCGAGGCGATGGTCGACTTCACCGCTCCGGACGCGGTCGTGCCGAACGTCCTGCGGGCGCTCGCCGCCGGGGTTCCCTGCATCGTCGGGACGAGCGGCTGGGACACCGCCGCGGTCGAGGAGACCGCGAAGGCGGCCGGGCTGCCCGTGTTCTTCGCGCCGAACTTCGCGCTCGGGGCCGTGCTGATGATGCGGTTCGCCGTCGAGGCCTCGCGCCACTTCGGCGCCGCCGAGATCATCGAGCTCCACCACGAGACGAAGCTCGACGCGCCCTCGGGGACGGCACGCGCGACGGCGGCCGCGATGGAGGGCGAGGTGCCGATCCACTCCGTCCGGCTCCCCGGGCTCGTCGCCCACCAGGAAGTGATCCTCGGCGGCCGCGGCGAGACGCTCACGATCCGCCACGACTCGACCTCACGCGACTCGTTCGTCCCCGGTGTGCTGCTCGCGCTGAGCAAGCTCGGGGAGATCCCGCCGGGCGTCACGGTCGGGCTCGACCGGCTGCTCTGAGGTTCTTCGGGACGTTCGCTCAGCCGAGCACGTCCCGCAGGTACAGCACCTCCATCGGGAAGCTCAACGCGACGGCGGCAAGGATGAACGCGCCGGCGAGCGCGCGCGGCAGCCGCCCGACCAGCACCGCGACGGGGAGGAGCGCCGTGTCCGCACGGTGGCCGGTGACGTTGGCCGTCATCGCCGGGATCAGCCAGGTGACGAGCGCGAAGAGCCCGATCAGCCGGTCGGTGCCGTCCCGCTCTCCGCGCCGCAGGAGCGCCGGACGAGGACGGCCACGAGCACCGCGATGACGAGCAGCGTCTGGAGGTCGGGGACGTTCCGGAGGGCGAACGGCGCCGACCCGAACAGGGTGCCCAGTGCGTGCAAGGTCGGGCCGAGTGGCTCCCTGAGCCCGTGCTTCTACTTGTCCTGGACGAGCAAGTGGGCATTCCAGCGACCGACCTCGACCTGGAAGTCGAGAAACAGGAGCCCGATCGCGATCACCGCGGGAGCCGTCGCCTGTGCGATCCGCCGGAGTGCCACGCGGAGGCCGAGCCGCCACCCCGAGAGGAGCAGATGGAGCGCGGCGGCCGCGGGAGCCGCGACCCCGAGCGGGTAGACGAGCACCAGAGGTCACCGACCACCCGGATCAGCCACGGGTAGGCGGGAAACCAGCCGGCGTTGCCGCACCACGTCCTCGAGCCCGGGTAGCAGTGGACGAGCGAGTAGCCGTGCCCGGCGATGTTCAGGTACAGGCCCGGGTCTCCGCGCGACCACGTCGCCGGGTCGAACGGCGATCGCCCGGTGAGGGCGCACGTCACGAGCACGCAGGCGGTCGCAACGCTCCAGACCGCCCCCGGGACGCGGAGGGCGTCGCCGAACCGGGCGCTCGCCCGGCCCGCCGGAGACGATCGACTTGGCGTGCGAGGCATGGCCCGAGGGCCAACCTAACAGGCCGGTTGGCTACCGTCCGCCCGTGTCTCTGGACGGCTCCGACCGCTCCCTCGTCGAGGAGGTGGTGCGGGTCGGCGCGCTCGAGCTCTCGCTGCTCCGGCCGCGCGAGCCCGAGGCGCTGATCGACGAGGAGGCCTTCGCCCGGGACGAGTTCATGCCCTACTGGGCCGAGCTCTGGCCCGCCGGGCTCGCGCTCGCCCGGGCACTGCCACCTCGGCTCGAGGGGGCCCGGGTGGTCGACCTCGGCGCCGGGCTCGGCGTCCCGGCGCTGTGCGCGGCGGCGAGCGGGGCCGAGGTGACGGCCGTCGACTGGGCCGCCGACGCCGTGGCGCTGCTCGACCGGAACGCCGCCCGGAACGGCCTCACACTCGCCTCGGTGCATGCCGACTGGCACACCTTCTCCGGCACGTTCGACCTCGTGCTCGCCGCCGACCTGCTCTACGAGGCCCGCAACGTCCAGGCGCTCGTCGAGCTGCTGCCGCGGCTCGCGCCCGTGGTGCTGCTGGCCGAGCCCGGGCGCCCGCATGCGGCGGACTTCTTCGCGGCGGCCGAACGGGACTGGCGCCGCGAGGAGATCGCCGATCGGGTCCACCGGCTCGAACGGCGCCGGGCCTGACCCGCGGGCCCGGCGTCGACCGGCATCGGCCATACTCGCCCGAGTGCCGCAGGGAGGAGACGAACGCCACGAGATCGTGCTCTCGGTGATCGTCCCCGTCTACGACCAGGCGGGCGTGATCGCCGAGAACGTCCGCGTGATCCGCGAGCGGGTCGCGGCCGGGATGGAGGGGGCTTTCGAGGTGATCGTCGTCTCGGACGGGTCGGTCGACGGCACGGCCGAGCGCCTGCTCGAGAGCGAGGTGCAGGACGTGAGGGTCCTCCACTATGACCGGAATCTCGGCAAGGGCTACGCCGTCAAGACGGGCGCGCGCGAGGCGCGCGGGCGGTGGGTGGCCTACGTCGACGCCGACCTCGACCTCGACCCGGCCTCCCTGCCCGGGTTCGTGGCCGTCGCCGAGCGGGAGGGCCTCGACTTCGTGGTCGGCTCGAAGCGCCATCCCGACTCGCAGGTGGGCTACCCGCGCCTGCGGGTGGGCTCCTCGTGGCTCTACCAGCAGCTCGTGCGCCTGCTCTTCGGCCTCGACGTGCGCGACACACAGGTCGGCCTGAAGGTGTTCAGACGGGAGGTGGCCGAGCAGGTGATGCCGCTGCTGCTCGTCAAGCGCTTCGCGTTCGATGTCGAGCTGCTCGCGGTCGCCCGTGCCTTCGGCTACGGGCGGGTGAAGGAGATGCCTGTCGTGCTCGACTACCGCTTCACCGGCTCCGGTGTGCGCTCGCTCGCCGTCGCACGGGCGCTCTTCGACACCATGGCGGTCTTCTACCGGCTCCGAATCCTCGACCATTACCAGCGGCGCCTCTCCCGCAACCGTGCCTTCGCCTGGGCGCCGCCGCCCGGGTCTGCCCCGACCGTCACGCTGGTCGAGCGCAGCGGCACCGCGGAGCGCCGCTCGGCGGCCGAGGAGACCGGCGGCGAGGTGCTCGCGTTCCTCGAGCCGGGCGCGCGGCCGTCGGCGAACTGGCTCAGCTCGACGGCGCCGTTCTTCGCGCGCCCCGAGATCGACGCGGTCGTGACGCCGGAGCTCGCGCCGGCAGGCGGGAACGCCCGCGAGCGGGCCGCGGCCTCGATCGCGGAGTCCCGCGCCGGCGGGGGGTCGTTGCGCTTTCGCTTCACGCCGGGCGCGATCCGCTTCGTCAACGACTTTCCGACCTCGTCGTTCCTCGTCCGTCGCGACCGGTTCCTGTCGCTGCCGCCGTCGACTCCTCCGCACGAGGTCGTGCTCGAGCTGAGCTCGGCGGGCGGGCGCACCATCTACCTGCCCGAGGCCTCGGTCACCTCATCGCCCGCGCCGCTGTTTCTTCCGCACCTGCACCGGATCGCCTCGTACGGCCGGGCGCGGGGAGTGGTCGTGCGGCGCCGCGGCATCGCGGCGGCGCGGGCGTCGACCATCGCCGCGATCGCGCTGCTCCTGTGGGCGCTGCTCGGCTGGCTGCTCGTCCTGGCCGGGCCGGCCGAGCGCGACGCCTGGCTCGCCGTCTGGGCCGCCTACCTCGCGACCGTCGTCGGAGTGTCCCTCCTCGGTGGGCTTCGCTTCCACTCCGTCCGGGTCGGCCTGCTCACGGCCGCCGGCCTCGTGCTCACGCACGGGGTCTACGCGGCCTCGTTCGTCGCCGGATTCGCCCGCCGCGCCCGGAGCTAAGGTGGCCAAGCCGATGCAGTCGGAGCCGCGCAGCCTGACGGTCGTCGTCCCCGTCTTCAACGAAGCTGCGGAGATCGGCGCCACGCTGGAAGCGCTCGACGGGGCGCTCTCCGCGACGTCCTTCGACGTTGACATAATCGTGGTCGACGACGGCTCGACCGACGGCACCGCGGCCGCCGCCCGGGCCGTTTCGAGCCGGGCCCCCGTCGAGGTGATCGAGCAGGAGAACCGTGGACGCTTCGCCGCCCGGAACAGCGGTCTCGGGCGCGCCCGGGGCGAGTACTGTCTCCTGCTCGACAGCCGGGTGCTGCTCGAGCCCGGCTCGCTTCGGTTCGTCGAGGCGCAGCTCGAGCGCGGGGATGACCGGAACGTGTGGAACGGCCACGTCGAGATCGACCCCGTGGTCGGCCCGTTCGCCGTCTTCTGGGACGTGCTCACGCGACGTGTGTTCTCCGCCTACTTCTCCGAGCCGCGGACGACGTCGTACGGCCTCGAGCAGTTCGAGCGCTTTCCGAAGGGCACCACCTGCTTCTTCGCGCCACGCGCACTGCTCGTCGAGGCGTTCGACGCCCACCGGTCGAGGTACACCGACCCACGTCATGCCAACGACGACACGCCGGTGATCCGCCGGATCGCCGCGGGCAGGCCGATCAACATCTCGCCGGGTTTCGCCTGCCGCTACACCGCGCGAACCCGTCTCGTGCCCTTCCTCCGCCATGCGTTCCACCGTGGCACGGTGTTCGTCGACGGTCACGGCAGGCCCGAATCGGACTGGTTCCCGCTCGTGCTCGGGCTGTACGCGGGGTCGGCGGGCTGCCTCGTGGCCGCGCGCCGGTCGCCCGCCGTCCTCGGCGGAGCGGTCGCGGCCGCGTCGGCGGCAGGCGCGGCGCTCGCGTTCGCCGAGCACCGGCCGAAGGACGCCGCGACGATGGCCTGGGTGACGCCGCTCTACGGGGCCGCGCACGTCGCCGGCATGTGGCGCGGGCTCGGGCTGCTGCTTCGCGCCCGCCTGGTGTCGCGGACGTGATCCTCGTCGTCTACGGCACCACCGGGGAGCTGATCAAGCTCATGCCGGTGCTCACGCGTCTCCAGGCGCGCCGGCTCGAGTTCGTGCAGGCCTCGACCGGCCAGCAGGTGCAGCAGATTCCCGGGCTGCTCGAGCGGGCGGGCCTGCCGCCGGTCGACGTCTGGCTTGCCCGCGGCGCCCACGGCCGGGATCTCCGCGCGAATCGCGACATCCCGGGCTGGGCGGCGCGGGTCGCCGCGGGCTACGCCCGCAGCTGCCGCGGGCTGCGCCGCCGGCTGCGGAGCGGAGCCGGGAAACCGCTCGTGCTCGTGCACGGCGACACGATGACGACGCTCTACGCTGCGGCGCTCGGACGGCTGCTCGGTTTCCCGGTCGCCCACATCGAGTCGGGGCTGCGGAGCTTCGACCTGCTGCACCCGTTCCCCGAGGAGCTGAACCGGCGCGTGAGCTCGCGGATCGCGAGCATCCTCTACGCGCCCGGAGCCTGGGCTGCATCGAACCTGGCCGCATCGAACCTCAGGCGCGGCACGGTCGTCGACACCGGCTCGAACACGATCCGCGACGCACTCGCGCTCGTTCCCGCGGACGCGGAGCCCCCATTCGAGCTGCCGCGCGAGGACTTCGGCATCGTCAGCCTTCACCGCTTCGAGTTGCTCAAGGACCGGTCGCTGCTCGCCGGGACGATCGCAGCCCTCTCCGAGAGCGGCCGGCCGTTGCTGTGGGTCGACCACCCGGTGACGGTTGCCGCGCTCGCGAAGCACCGCCTGGCCGGTGCGCTCGGCGGGAACATCACGCCGATCTCGCGGCTCGACTTCTTCGGCTTCGTCGCCGTCATGCGCCGCAGCTCGTTCCTCGTCACCGACAGCGGCGGCAGCCAGGAGGAGAGCTTCTACCTCGACATTCCCTGCCTGATCCACCGCAAGCGCACCGAGCGCCGGGAAGGGATCGGAGAGAACGTGGTCCTGTCGGGCTACGACGGGGCCGCGCTCCGCGCGTTCCTCGCCGACCCGGGGGCGCACCGGCGCAGGAGCGAGCTGGAGCCGTCGCGCCCATCCGACGTGATCGTCGACGACCTGGCTGCGCGGGGCTTCGCCGCCGAGAGCCGGCACCGGTGACGGGCAGGGGCGAACGGGCAGTGCCGATCCGGGCGTCGACCTTCGTGATCGCCGCGAACGGCTTCGCCGACGGGCCGGCCCAGGCGTTGCGCGACTACCTGGTCGCCCGCGAGGCCCTCGGTGTGACGGTGATCACCCATCCGCTCGTCGCCGAGGGAGCGGCGGAGCATCTCGTCACGGAGCACTCGGGCGGGCAGACGAGGACGCGTCGCTACCGGCTGCCGAACCGGCCGCCGTACACGTACCTGCTCGATCCGTTCGTTCCGCTCCGGCTTGCGCGCTCGACCGCATGGTTCGGCTTCAACAACCTCGCCGCCCTGCGTGGTCTGTTACGACGGCGGTCCGGACGGAGCGATCGGGTCTACTACTGGGCGGTGGACTTCGTGCCCCGGCGCTTCGGCCGGGGTCTCGCCACCCGCGCCTACGAGCGGGTCGACCGCCTCGTGTGCTCCGGCGTCGATGCCCGGATCGAGCTCACCGAGACGGCGCTCCGCAGCCGCACCGAGCAGCTGGGCCTCGACCCGAGCACGGCGGCCCCGGCCATCGTCGTGCCCATGGGCGCCTGGGTCGCACGCGCGCCGAAGGCGTCGAGCCGCTCATGGCGCGGCCAGAGGGTCGTTTACCTCGGGCATCTGGTCGAGCGCCAGGGCGTCGCCACCATGATCGAGGCGCTGCCGCTCCTGCTCGAGACCAACCCCCGGGCCACCGTGGAGATCGTCGGCGGCGGGCCGCTGGAAGCCGACCTGAGGCGGCTCGCGAGCTCGCTGCGCGTCGACGACCGGGTCACGTTTTACGGGTTCGTGCCCGATCACCGGCAGGTCGAGGCGATCCTCGGCGAGTCGGCCGTTGCGGTCGCGCCGTACCGGCGGAGCGCCAGGAGCTTCACCCGGTACGCCGACCCGGGGAAGCTGAAGGCCTACCTCGGCGCCGGGCTGCCGATCGTGATGACTGACGTGCCGCCGAATGCCGGGGAGCTGCGGGCAAGCGGTGCCGCGTCGGTGATCGACGACGAGCCCGCGGCGCTCGCGATCGCGGTCGGTGGGCTCCTGGACAGCGAGACCCGGTGGCTCGCTGCCCACGACGCGGCGATGTCCCACGCGAGGCGGTTCGACTGGAACACGCTCCTCGACGAGAGCCTGGGCGCGCTCGGCTTCGACGTCGGAGGCGCGGACGGGTGACGACTGGCTCCGACGCAGGGATGAGCGGGATGCGGGCCGGCGCGATCGTCTTCGCGGGAGTCGGCGTCGCGAACCTCTCCGCGTACCTCTTCCATCTCATCTCGGCGCGCTCACTCGGCCCGGCGTCCTACGGCGACGTCGCCACCCTCACGGCGGTGATCGGAATCGTGTCGCTGCCGCTCGCCGGGGCCCAGGTCTTCGTCGCGCGGCACGTCGCCGCGACCGGGAGCAGGGGCGAGCCGCTCGACCGCGACGCATACGTCACCGGCTTCGCCGGCGCGGTTGTCGCCGTGGCGGGAGTCGTGACGCTCGTCCTCCTCGCGCTGTCGCCGGTCATCAAGTCGGTGCTCTCGATCGGAAGCGAGGCCGCGGTCGTGTTCGCCGCGCTCGTCGCGATGCCGGCGTTCCTCGCACCGGTGCTGCTCGGCACGGTTCAGGGGCGGCAGCGCTTCCCGCTCTACGCCACCGCGACGGCCGCACCGGCGCTGCTGCGGGTCGTGCTCGCGGCCGCGGCGCTCGGAGCCGGGCTCGGTGTCGCCGGCGTGACGGCGGCGACGCTCGCCGCATCGGTGGCGGCGGTCGCGATCCCGTTCGTCGCGCTGCGCCACAGCCTCGGGCGGCTCGGCGCCTGGCGGCCCAGGCTCTCGCGCGGTGACGCCGTGGCCCTGCTGCCGGTCGTCGCGGGCACGCTCGCGATCACCTGCCTCAGCACCGACGACCTCGTCGCGGCGAAGGTGGCCTTCGACCCACACGAGGCCGGGCTGTATGGAAGCGCCTCGCTCGTCGGTCGCGTCATCCTCTACCTTCCCGCCGCGATCGTCACCGTGCTCCTGCCGAGCGTCTCCGCGCGCGTCTCGGCCGGCCACGCGACCCGCAGCCTGCTGACGCGGAGCCTGCTCGCCACCGGCGTCCTGTGCGGCGCGATCACCGTTGTCTACGCCGCCGCACCGCACCAGATCGTGCGGATCGCATTCGGCTCGAAGTACGAGGGGAGCGCGTCCCTGCTGTGGATGTTCGGCATCGCGATGACGCTCTTCGCGCTCCTGAACGTACTCCTCTTCTACCGGCTCGGGCACCGCGAGACCCGGACGTCCTGGCTGCTGCTCGCGGGCGCGGGCGTCCAGGCGATCCTGTTCGCCGGGCTGCACGCCTCGCCGCGCCAGCTCCTGACCGTCAGCATCGGCACCGGCGCGGTGCTGCTCATTGCCGCCGTCGCGATCTCCGGCCGTTCGACCCCGAGCGTGGTCGCCGCCTCCCAACCGGTCGAGGGATGAGCCCCGCCCTGCGCAACCGCACGTCCGGCCGATACGCAGCGGCGTTGTGCCTGCTCGGCCTCGCGACCGCGATCGTCTTCCACGGGGTCGTGGCGCATCCCGGCTCGCGCATCCCCGCCGGGTTCAACGACGCCACGGGCGCGCTCCGCGACTACTGGGCCGCCTCGGTCCAGCACCGCAACCCGCTCACGTTCACGCGCGACGCTCTCGACGCCGCTCCCGACGGGTTCCCGCGGACCCCGGCGACCGTGCTCGCCGACGGCGGAATCCAGACCCTGTTCGTCTGGGAGCTCCGCGGCCCGCTCGGCCCGGTCGGAGCGTGGAACGCGTTTCTGCTCCTGGGGATGCTCGGGACAGGCATGGCCATGTTCGCTCTCCTCGGCCGGCTCGGCTGCACGTTCACGGCGTCGCTCTTCGGTGCCTACGTCTTGGCGTTCGCCCCGTTCGCCCTCGAGCGTGCGTACGCGGGCCATCTGGGGCTGCTCCAGAACTGGGTGCTCGTCGCCGTCGTCGCCGCGCTGTTCCGGCTGCGGCAGCGACGGTCGCTCGCGGCCGCAGCCCTCGTCGGGCTGGGGATCGCCCTCGCCTTCTACGACTCCGCCTATCCCGGTCTCCTCGCGGCCTTCACGACACTGGTCTTCCTGATCGTGGAGCTCGCCCGAGCTCCGGCACGACGGGAACGGCTCCGGTCGGTCGTGCTCGGCGGCACCGCCTACTTCGTGACCGGGATAGCGCTCGTTCCGATCCTCGTCCTCTACGCGCGCGAGCGGACGGACGTCCAGGGCACGACCTCGCACCAGGCCGCCGACTTCTACACCTATGCGGCCGCGCTCGCCGCCTATCTCGTCCCGTCGCCGCGCAACCCGCTCTTCCACTGGGTCCGCGGCATCCATCCCGGCAGCCTGACCGAGGAGACGCTCTTCTACGGGTACACGACGCTCGCCCTCGCGGTCGTGGCCGTGGTGCTGCTCCGGCGGCGTGACGACTGGTTGCGGAGCACCGAGACCCGTTGGTGGTCGGCCGTCTTCATGATCGTCCTCGTCCCGGCGGCGCTCCTGATGTCCCTCGCCCCGACGCGGAAGATCGGGCCGGTCTCGGTGCCGATGCCCTCGTCTCTGCTCGGGCACGTGACGAGCTTCTGGCGGGTCTACTCGAGGTTCGGCGTGCTCGTCGGGCTCGGGCTCGCGGTGCTGGCTGCGCTCGCGCTGACCGCGCTCGCCGGACGGCCCGGGCGGGGCCGGAGGCTACTCGCGCCTGCAGCTCTCGCCGTCGTGGTGCTGGAGCTGCTCCCGGGGAACGTCAGGGCATTCGACACGAACGCCCGTCCCGCCTGGGTCGACTGGCTGGGCGCCCAACCTCGCGGCATCGTCATGTCGTATCCGGTCACCGACCAGGTCGCAGCGGAAGACGGCTGGTACCAGGTCTTCGACCATCAGCCCCGCTTCCAGCTGCCGGGAGGGGGTGCGGGGATCTGGCATTCGCGAACCGCGGCGATCCGCCTGCTCGCCAAGGACGTCAACGAGCGGCTGACCCCTCAGGTGCTCGCGACCGAAGGCGTCCGCTACGTCGTCGTCCACGCCGACGCCTACACGACGGGCAAGGCGCCCAGGATCAATCCTCGGCGTTTCCGGCTCCTGAAGAGCTTCGGGAGCACCCGGATCTACTCGGTCAGCGCTCCCCGGCTCGACATCGGGGCGGCCCTGAAAGCCCACGCCTTCAAGGTGGCGGCGCGGCAGGGCTTCGCGCCCCCTCCGATCACGTACCTGCGCGGCTTCCAGGCCCCCGAGCGGTACGAGAACGAGCCGAGCCGCTGGCTGATCCAGGACGGTGTGCTCCGGCTCGACAACCAGGGGCCGTCGATGAGCGTGATCCTCACCGGGATCGCGTTCAGCAACCAGGCGCCGCACCTGCTCGAGCTCGTCGACGCGGCCGGGCACGTCCTCGCCCGCCAGCAGGTCACGGTCGCCGCCGTGTCGCTCCATCTCGGCCCGTTCCCGATCCCCACAGGGCGGTCGTATCTCGAGCTCGTCGCCCAACCGGGGCCCGTGCCGCTCGGGCCGGCAGACCCCAGGGAGGCGAGCGTGTTCCTCCTGCCGCTTGCCGCCAGGCCGATCCCGGCCTACACGGGTGGGTAGCCCTGCCCGGGCACCCGCCGGCCCCAGGGAATTCACCCGGCGCGCGCAGCGACTACCATTGACCGGGTGCTCGGTCGAATCCTGACCGCGATCGTGACGCCCTTCCGGGAGGACGGGGCGATCGACTTCGACTCCTTCCAGCGGCTCGCTCAGTTCCTGGTCGACAACGGCTCCGACGGGCTCGTCGTGGCCGGAACGACGGGCGAGAGCCCGACCCTCGACGACCGCGAGAAGCTCGACCTCCTCCGCTCGGCGCTGGAGGCGGTCGGCGACCGGGCGTCGATCGTCGCCGGCACCGGCTCCGCCTCGACCGCTCACACGGTCGAGCTGACCGAGCGGGCCGGGGAGCTCGGCGTCGACGGTGTCCTCGTCGTCACGCCGTACTACAACAAGCCGCCGCAGGCAGGCATCGTGGCGCACTTCGAGGCGGTCGCGCGGGCGACCGACCGGCCGATCGTCGTCTACAACATCCCGAGCCGCGTCGTCATCAACATCGAGCCGGAGACGATCTCGAGGCTCGCCGAGATCGAAGGGATCGTAGCCGTCAAGCAGGCCTACGCCGACCCCGCCGAGGCGCGCCACATCGTCGAGACCGGGCTCGACCTGTACGCCGGCGACGACGTCCTCCTCCAGCCGTTCCTCGAGCTCGGCGGCGTCGGCGGCATCTGCGTGCACACGCATTACGTCGGCCCGCAGGTCGCCGAGCAGGTGCGTGCGGCCGTCGACGGCGACCTCGACCGCGCGCGCGAGATCGACGCCGAGCTCGCACCCGCCTACGACCTGCTTCGCGTGACGACGAACCCGATCCCCGTCAAGGCAGCGCTCAACACCCTCGGCCACGAGGTCGGCGGCTACCGGCTGCCGCTCGTCCCGCCGAGCGACGAGGAGCTGGCCCAGATCCGCGCCTGCCTCGCCAGGCTCGGGCTGCTCGTCGCAGCCTGAGCGCAGGCACCTGTCCCGGCCGTACGGCCGGGGCCTCGAGGTCGCCGCCGAGCACCGCTCGGAGCGCCAGTAGGATCGCCCCGTGGTGCGACGCAAATTGGACGCGGTCGCCCTCCTCGGGTACGCGGCGATCTCATTCGGAAACTTCGGCTGGCGCCTGCTGCCACATCCGGGACGCATCGTGGTCGGCGCCGGGCACGACTCGGAGGAGTTCATCTGGTCGTTCGCGTGGTGGCCGCACGCGACCGGAAGCTTGACGAACCCGTTCGTCTCCAACGCCCTGTACGTCCCGTACGGCGTGAACCTGACCTGGACTCCTTCGGCGCCCGGGTTCGCGCTGCTCTTCTCGCCGCTGACGGCACTCGTCGGACCGGTCGCGGCCTTCAACGTCGCGGTGTTGCTGACCCCGGCGCTGTCGGCCCAGATCGTCTCCGATCTCGACTTCGTCGAGAATGCCAGGCCGACGATGGATCGGCTGCTCGCGTTCGCAGCGATGCACGGGTCGACCGCGTCATCTCTCTCCCGGCCGGCGGCTACCCGAGTCGCACCCAGATGCGAGCGTTCGGGTCCGTCCAGCCGATCGGGGGAGTGCTCGTCGCCCCGGCGTGCAACCATCGCTCACTCCGTAACCGGAACCTCGACCGCTTCGTCACGGAGTACCTGCAGGAGGCATCCCGGGATCGAGCGAACATCGCCTACTGCTCCGCCGGGTCGTTCCTGACGATCCCGCAGGGCCTCGATCCCGCCGGCGACCTGAAGGGCGCCACGCGGGCGACCTTCGTGACCGGCCCAGGGGTCACCTGCGATCCGCCCCCGGCCGGATACGTGCGTCACGGCTTCGCGACGGACGGTGTGCCGCCCGACACCTACGCGCTCTATTCGCCGAGCGACTAGAGGTTTGATGTGGGTTCGCTCGGCCGAGGAACGGTGCTGCAAAACGCATCAACGAGGCCGTTTGGCGCCCGGCTGCAGTGACGCCCGTATGCTTCGCCGCAGGTGAGTGACAAGGTGCTACGGGTGATCCCGCTCGGTGGTCTCGGCGAGGTCGGCAAGAACATGACCGTCTTCGAGCTCGCCGGGGAGACGCTCGTGATCGACGCCGGGCTGGCGTTTCCACGCGACGAGCACCTCGGCGTCGACCTCGTCCTCCCGGACTTCGGCTACCTCCGCGACCGTGACGTCCTGGCGGTGCTCCTGACGCATGCCCACGAGGATCACGTCGGCGCGCTGCCCTACCTCCTGCGCGAGGTGCGCGTCCGCACCGTGCTCGCGACGCGCCTGACCCTGGGGCTCGTCAAGTCGAAGCTCGACGAGCACGGGCTGCTGAACGCGGCGGAGCTGCGCGAGGTCGATCCCGCCGCCGGGCCGATCGAGCTCGGGCCGTTCCGCGCGGAGTTCGTGCGGATGTCGCACTCCGTGCCGGATGCGGTCGGCATCTGCCTCGAGACGTCGGCGGGCCGGCTCTTTCACACGGGCGACTGGAAGCTCGACCACACCCCGATCGACGGGCTCCGCACCGATGTAGGCAAGCTCGCCGAGATTGGCAACCGCGGGGTCGATCTCCTGCTCGGTGACTCGACGAACGCGGAGCGGCCCGGCTACACCCGCTCCGAGCGGATCGTCGGCGAGGCGTTCCGCCAGATCATCCCGGCGCGGCACGGGCGGGTGCTGATCTCGTCCTTCGCGTCGAACATCCACCGGATGCAGCAGGCGATCGACGTCTCGCTCGACGTGGGCCGCTCGGTCAGCGTGATCGGCCGCTCGATGCGCAAGAACCTGAATATTGCCCGCAACCTCGGCTATGTGGAGGCGCCCGACGACCTGCTCCGCCGGCCGCAGGATCTCGACGAGCTCCCGCGTGAGCGGCAGCTGATTCTTTGCACCGGCTCCCAGGGGGAGCCGCTCTCGGCGCTGACACGGATCGCCTACAACGATCACCCGTCCGTGCACATCGAGCGCGGCGACACCGTGATCATGTCCGCGCGGGCTGTCCCCGGGAACGAGCTGCGCGTGCACGACTCGATCAACCGACTGACGAAGGCCGGGGCGGAGGTGCTCCACGAGGAGACGGCCGACGTCCACGTCTCCGGCCACGGGTGCGCCGAGGAGCTCCGGACGCTGCTCAGCCTGGTCCGGCCGAAGGCGGTGATGCCGATCCACGGGGAGTACCGGATGCTGGCCGCCCACGCGCGACTCGCCCAGGACGCCGGAGTGCCGGCCTCCTCGATCGTGATCGCCGAGAACGGCGACGTGATCGAGTTGTCGAAGGCGGGCGCGCGAATCTCCGACAAGGTGGAGTCCGGGGTGACCTTCGTCGACGGCCTCGGGGTCGGGGACATCTCGGACGTCGCGCTGCGCGACCGGCGCCACCTCTCCGAGGACGGGGTACTGATCGTCGTGACCACGCTCGCCGACGGGGTCGTCGCCGCACCGGAGCTGATCACCCGCGGGTTCGCCGAGTCCCAGGACCTGCTCTCGGAGATGCGCGAGGAGGCACACGAGATCGTCCGCGGCCTGATCGCCGACGACATCCGCGAGATCAAGCTGATCCAGGAGCACCTGCACGACGGGATCGGCCAGCTCGTCTACGACCGCACCCGGCGACGGCCGATGATCCTGCCCGTCGTGGTCGAGTCCTGAGCCGCACCGTCACACTTTCATTCCCTTGGACTGGCACCGGACATGATCGATTCGCCCGTCGCCGTGAGCAGGGATTCTTTGCTGCCGAGCCGTCGTCGGCGGGTGTCCGTGACACTTCCGTCCCTCCGGACTGGCACCGGACGGGCCCGCTCGGGACAGTGGCCGAGGGAGACATGAGCGGTTCGCCGGGCTGGGCGGAGGCGATCACCCTTCATGCGGCCGAGGAGAGGACCGCGAGCCGTCTGATCGCCAGGCTCGCGGCGGTCGAGGAGGCTGCGCTCGCGTTCTGCCGCCTGCTCGAGCGCTGGGCGCGCGGGGATGCCGATCCGTCCACTCCCGCCGCCAGGACGGCCGCCCTGCAGGAAGCTGCCAACCGGGTCGAGAGCTCACTCGAGGCGCTCGAGGCGCCGCTCGGCCGGTACCTGCTCGAGCTCCAGCCGGAGCGCGCCGAGGGCCGTTCCTGGTTCGGCGAGCCCGGGAGCGCCGAGCTGATCGACTGGGAGCCGGTGCTGTCGCGCGCGGGTGTCCAGGTGCCGCCGCACCGTGTAGCGGCCGCCTACCTCGAGCTCGCGGTGCTGATCCGGGCCCTCGAGGGCCTGTCGGCGGCGGTCGGCTTCGAGGCAAGCCCCGACCGCGGCTCGCTCTGGGCCGGCTTGTTCGACCTGCGGGAGAACCTGCTCGGCCGCGCCCAGGACGATTTTCGGGCGCTGGCTGCATAATCCCGGCCGGACATGGCTGTCGAGCTCACTGTCGTCGGTTCGACCAACGTCGACTTCGTCGCCCGGATGGAACGGCTTCCACGGCCGGGGGAGACGGTCGCGATGCGACAGTTCGCCCGCCACGCCGGCGGAAAGGGGGCGAACCAGGCCGTTGCAGCCGCCCGCCTCGGCGCAAAGGTCACGTTCGTCGGCGCGGTCGGCGAGGACGAACTGGCCGACGAGGCTCTCGCGGGACTGGTCGAGGCCGGCGTCGAGCTCGAGGTCGAGCGGGCCGGCCAGACCGGCGTCGCGCTGATCTACGTCGACGCGGCCGGCGAGAACGAGATTGCCGTGTTCGCGGGCGCGAACGCCCTGGTGAGGCCGCGCGAGGTCGAAGGGGCGGTGCTCTGCCAGCTCGAGGTGCCGGACGAGGTCGTCTTCGCAGCCGCCTCGAAGGCCTCGTTCTTCGCGCTGAACGGCGCGCCGGCCCGTGAGATCGAGATCGAACCGGACCTGCTCGTGGTCAACAGCCTCGAGTACGAGGTGTTGAAGCGCGGGAAGCTCGTCGCCGTCACCCATGGCAAGGACGGGGCGGTGCTGTTCGAGGACGGCAGGCAGGTCGCCGGTTCGGCGTCGATCGAGATCGTCCCGGTGGACGGCACCGGGGCGGGGGATGCGTTCACCGCCTGCCTCGTCGTCTGCCTGCTCGAGGGTCGCCCGTACGAGGACGCGCTCCGCCGAGCCTGCGTCGCGGGCGCGTTCGCCGCCGCGACGCTCGGTGCGCAGAGCTCGCTCCCCACCATGACCGAGGTCGACGCATGGCTTACGCTCTAGGCATGGCTCGGACGCCGATCATCCTCGACTGCGATCCGGGTCACGACGACGCGATCGCGCTCCTGCTCGCGCTCGCCTCACCGGAGCTCGAGCTCGTCGGCGTCACGACCGTCTCTGGCAACCAGACCGTCGCAAAGACCACCGCGAACGCACTGAAGGTGTTGGAGTTCGTCGGGCGCACCGACGTGCAGGTCGCGGCGGGCGCAGACCGGCCGCTCGTGCGGGCGCAGAACGTCGCCTCGCACGTCCACGGCGCCACCGGGCTCGACGGCCCCGAGCTGCCTCCGCCTGTCGGCTCCTCGATCGAACGTCATGCCGTCTCGTTCCTGGCCGAGCAGATCCGGGCGCGTGAGGGCCGGGTCACGCTCGTCCCGACGGGCCCGCTGACGAACATCGCGCTCCTGCTCGCGCTCGAGCCCGACGCCCGGCCCGAGCGGATCGTGCTGATGGGTGGCGCGGTCGGTGAGGGAAACCGGACACCGGCCGCGGAGTTCAACATCTGGGCCGACCCCGAGGCTGCCCGGCGCGTGTTCGAGAGCGGGATCGACGTGACCATGATCGGCCTCGACGTCACCCACCAGGCGCTGATCACGGAGGCGCACGGTGAGGAGCTGAGGGCGGGAGGCCGCGTCGGGAAGATGACCGCCGAGCTGCTCGACTTCTACCGGATCTGGCACCGGAAGACCTACAGCGACCTCCCCGGCTCCCCGATGCACGACCCGGTCGCAGTCGCGCACGTCCTCGCGCCGGGCCTCGTCGAGACGCGCCCGGCCCGGATCGACGTCGATTGCGGCTGGGAGCAGGGCCGTGGCCGCACGAACGTCGACTGGCGCGCCCGTCACGACGGCGCCGAGCCGAACGCCACGGTCGGGCTGGGGATCGATGCAGACGCCTTCGCGCGGCTGCTGATCGACCGGATCTCCTCGCTCGGCTGAGCCGCGCGCCCGGCAGCAGCTTGTGGAATGCCTCACAAGCCGGTCGCGCGGCCGCCGCTCGAACCTGCTTGACACCCGTGTGCCATTCGTGACGAAAGGCGGACATCGTTTCTGGTGCATGCCACGAAGTGCGGCTGTGAGCGCACCCCGGCGCCGCGAACGAGCGCCTGCTTGTGACTTGCACCACAAGCGCTCGCCGGCCCGGTGCAAGCGCGCGGTGATGCAGGGTGGGGTTCGGGATGGGGGAAGGATCGCCGGGGTGCGCCGCGAAGTGGCGGACATGGCGCAGACCCGGCGCAAGCGCACCGCTGCCAGGCCGCGGCCGAAGACGCCTGCGCGCGTGACCAAGCGGCGGCGGAAACGGCGGGCACGCAACCACCACAACGCCGAGCTCGTCGGGCTCGCGCTCGTCTCAATCGGGGTCTTCGACGCCTGCGTGCTCTGGTTCGGACTCAACGGCGGGCCCGTGCCGAAGGCAGCCGCGGAGGCGATCGGCTGGGCGGCCTACGTGCTGCCCGCCGTCTTCTGCCCGCTCGGGGCGCTGATCGTCGCTCGCAGCTCGCTCGTCTCGGTGCGGCCGTTCAGGCTCGGCCTCTCGGTCGGCGTCCTCGGCCTGATGCTCGCGCTCGGCCACGGTCACGGAGGCTGGGTCGGTCGGCAGCTCGAGGCGCTCGTCGCGCGCGGGGTCGGATCGACCGGCTCGACCATCCTCGGCGTCCTGCTCACCGTCGCCGGCACGCTCTTCCTGACCGGCGCCTCGCTGGGAGCGCTGCTCCGGCGCTCCGGCCGCGCCGTCCAGACCGCGTCCACCCGCGTCCGCCGCGAGCGGACGCCCCGGCAGACGCTGCCCGCAGAGCCGCCCGCGTTCGAACCCGACTCGTTCCACCCGCCCGTCCACCTCGACCCTCCGGTCGACGCGGTGCACGACTACCCCGACCTCGTCACCGACAGCCCCGCGCTGCTCGTCGCCTCCGACTTCGCCCAGGAGGACCCAACCGAGGAAACGCAGCAGTCGCTCTTCGACGCCGGCGAGCCGCAGCCCGCCGAGTACCGGCTGCCCGACGCCGCCCTGCTCCGCAAGTCCGCATCCGGCTCGGGGCCGAATGCCGAGGCCAACCGGCGCACCTCCGAGGCGCTCCTGCTCTGCCTGGCGAACTTCGGCGTCGAGGCGACCGTGGTCGGCATGATCTCCGGCCCGCGCGTCACGCGGTACGAGCTCCAGCTCGCGCCCGGGATCAAGGTCGGCAAGGTCGCCCAGCTGCGCGACGACCTCTCCTACGCGCTGGCGACAACCGAGATCCGCATCCTCGCCCCGATCCCCGGCAAGCAGGCGGTCGGCGTCGAGGTGCCGAACCTCTCCCCGAACCTGGTCACGCTCGGCGACATCTTCGGCGAGATCCCGCCCCAGTCGAGCCCGCTGTCGGTCTGGCTCGGGAAAGGGATCGACGGCGTCCCGGTCTACTCCGACCTCGCCCGGATGCCGCACCTGTTGATCGCGGGCACCACCGGCTCGGGCAAATCGGGCTGCATCAACGCGATCCTGACCTCGATCCTGCTCCGGGCAACTCCCGACCAGGTGCGGCTGATCCTGATCGACCCGAAGCGGATCGAGCTGAACCACTACGAGTCGATCCCGCACCTGCTGACCCCGGTCGTGTCGAGCCCGAAGGAAGCGAGCGCCGTCCTGCTCAACGTCGTCACCGAGATGGAGCGCCGCTACGAGCGCCTCTCCCAGGTCAGGGCCCGCGGCCTGCCCGAGGCCAACCGCGCCTTCCGCAAGCGCGGCGAGCCCGAGCTGCCGTACCTGCTCGTCGTGATCGACGAGCTCGCCGACCTGATGATGGTGAGCCCGCAGGACGTGGAGGACGCGATCATCCGCCTCGCGCAGAAGTCGCGCGCCGTCGGCATCCACCTCGTGCTCGCGACCCAGCGACCGTCGGTCGACGTGATCACCGGCATGATCAAGGCGAACGTCCCCTCGAGGATCGCCTTCGCCGTCTCCTCCCAGACCGACTCCCGCGTGATCCTCGACCAGAACGGCGCGGAGAGCCTGCTCGGTTCGGGCGACATGCTCTACAAGCCCCTCGGGACGTCGCGCCTCCAGCGCCTCCAGGGCGCGTTCGTGACCGAGGACGAGGTCGCCCTGATCGTCGAGCAGACGCGCGTCCAGCGCGAGCAGGAGGTCGACCCGACGTTTCTGCAGGCGCCGCAGGTCTTCGCCGACGAGGGGGACGGAGACTCCGAGGACGGCGAGTTCGACCCAGACGAGGATGCCCTGCTCGACCGCGCGATCGAGGTCGTCGTCACCGCGCAGACCGCCTCCGTGTCGCTCCTCCAGCGCCGGCTGCGGGTCGGCTACACACGGGCCGGCCGGCTGATCGACATGCTCGAGCGGCGCGGGATCATCTCGCCGTACGAGGGCTCCAAGCCGCGAACGGTGCTCATCGGCGAAGCCGATCTCGAACGGCTCGCCTGACGTATCCCCCGCACGCAGCTAACCAGAGGCATAGCATCTCGTCCTCAGTAGAGACTCCAAAAACCTTTCAAGGAGGAACATGTGAGCAAGACGCGCCTGCGCCTGTCGGCGCTCGTCGCTGCGTTGTTCGCCGTCGCGGCCCTCGCGACCGCGGCAGCAGTCTCGGCCAAGACCACGAGCACGAACCACGCGACGATCAACTTCAAGGTCGGGCTCGTCACCGACATCGGCGGTCTCAACGACCGCGGCTTCAACCACCTGGCCTACGTCGGGCTTCTGCGGGCCGAGAAGAAGCTCGGCATCCAGGGCAGGGTGCTGACCTCGTCGAGCAACGCGGACTACATCCCGAACCTGTCGTCGCTCGCCCAGCAGCACTACAACCTGATCATCGGCGTCGGCTTCCTCCAGGAGCAGGCGATCGCCCAGGTGGCCCGGCAGTTCCCGAACACCAAGTTCGCCGGCGTCGACATGAGCGCACCCGGTGACTTCGCGTCGTACGGCGGCATCACGAACAACTTCGAGGGCCTGATCTTCGCCGAGAACGAGGCCGGCTACGAGGTCGGGTACCTCGCGGGCCTCGAAGCGAAGCGGCTCGGGAAGAACACCGTCAGCTCGGTCGGCGGCATTCCCGTTCCTGCGGTCGTCCGCTACATCGCCGGCTTCCAGGCGGGCGCAAGAGCGGCCTGGCCGGGCATCAAGGTCTTGAACGGCTACTCGAACGACTTCGTGGCGCAGGACAAGTGCAAGAACGTCGCGCTGAGCCAGATCGCGCAGGGCTCGGCGGTCGTGTTCCAGGTCGCCGGCGGCTGCGGTCTCGGCGCTCTCGACGCGGCGAAGCAGAAGAACGTCTGGGGCATCGGCGTCGACGCCGACCAGGCCTACGTCAACAACAAGGTGCTCACGAGCGCCCAGAAGAAGGTCGATGTGGCCGTCTACACCGCGATCCTCAACCAGGTGAAGCGGAACGTCTTCGCCGGCGGCTCGAACCTCGTGTTCAACGCAAAGAACAAGGGCGTCGGGCTGGGCAAGATCAACTCGGCCGTGCCGAAGGCCGAGGTCCACAAGGCCCGCGCGATCGCGTACCTCGTGCAGATCGGGAAGATCAAGCCTCCCGCGGCCTGCAAGCAGAAGAACTGCGGCGGCTAGAGCTGCACCCGGTCGGGGGCGGGCGCGTCCCGTCCCCGACCGTCTCCTCCACGTAGAAGCCGTCGCACGCGCGCGGTAGAGTCGCAGCGCATGGCGCCGTCGCCCGTTCTCGAGCTCCGTGGGATCACGAAGCAGTTCCCGGGCGTCCTCGCCAACGACCACATCGACCTCGACCTGAAGACGGGAGAGGTGCATGCGCTCCTCGGCGAGAACGGTGCCGGCAAGTCGACGCTGATGAACGTCCTCTACGGCCTCTACAAGGCCGACTCGGGCGAGATCCTGCTCAAGGGGAAGCCCATCGTCTTCGGCTCCCCCAAGGACGCGATCCGCTCCGGCATCGGAATGGTGCACCAGCATTTCATGCTGATCCCGGTGATGACCGTCGCCGAGAACATCGTCCTGGCCGACGAGCCGACCAGGGCGGGCATCATGCTCGACTACGGTGCCGCCGAGGCCCGTGTCAAGAAGCTCGCCGACGAGTTTCGCTTCGACATCGACCCGGCCGTTCGCGTCGACCGGATCACGGTCGGCCAACAGCAGCGGGTGGAGATCCTCAAGGCCCTCTACCGGCGGGCGGACGTTCTCATCCTGGACGAGCCGACCTCCGTCCTGACGCCGCAGGAGGCGCTCGACCTCTTCCGCATCCTCAGGGAGCTGAAGGCCGAGGGGATGTCGATCGTCTTCATCAGCCACAAGCTGCACGAGGTGCTCGAGATCGCAGACCGGATCAGCGTCCTGCGGCGCGGCAAGCTCGTCGACACCGTCCCGGCCGAGGGTGCGACCGAGAAGGGGCTCGCGGAGCTGATGGTCGGCCGCGAGGTGCTGCTGCGGGTCGACAAGCCGCCCGCCGAGCCGGGCGAGCCGCTGCTCGAGGTCGTTGACCTGCACGTCCGGGACGACCGCGGGATCGAGAAGGTGCGCGGCGTGTCGTTCGCGGTCCGCCGCGGCGAGATCCTCGGGATCGCGGGCGTCGACAACAACGGCCAGGCGCAGCTGATCGACGCGATCACCGGCATGCAGCCGCTCGAGTCGGGCCGGATCGTGGTGGCAGGCGAGGAGTACCGCCGCGCGACGCCGCGCGAGATGATCGACCGGGCGAGTGTCGGGCACATCCCCGAGGACCGCCAGCGGCGCGGGCTGATCCTCGACTTCACGATCGCCGAGAACTTCGCGCTGCACGACTACCGCCACGAGCCGGACTCGCGGCACGGCTGGCTCTTCCCCGGTCAGCTCGTCGCCCGGGCGAGAGCACTGATCCGGGAGTTCGACGTTCGCGGCGGCACGCCGGCAACCCACTGCGGCGCGCTCTCGGGAGGAAACCAGCAGAAGGTGATCCTCGCGCGGGAGATCTCACGCGACCCGCGTGTGATGATCGCGGCGCAGCCGACCCGCGGCCTCGACGTCGGCGCGATCGAGTTCGTCCATCAGCGGCTGATCGCCGAGCGTGACGAGGGCCGGGCGATCCTGCTCGTCTCGCTCGAGCTCGAGGAGATCATCTCGCTGTCCGACCGGATCCTGGTCATGTTCGAGGGCCGGATCGTCGCGGAGTACGGCCCCGGTGTGACGGAGGAGGAGCTCGGCCTGGCGATGGCCGGGCACACCCGCGGGGAGCACGACGCGTGAGCGAACCCTCCGGGGCGCCTGTCGACGAGGGCCCGACGACGCTGACGGCTCGCATCGCCGAGCGCTGGAACGCCGCCGGAGCGACGAGCGCGATCGCCACGACCGTTCTCGCCTTCTTCGTCGGCGGCCTCGTCGTGCTCGCGACGGGGCACAACCCGTTCGCCACCTACAAGGCGATCTTCAACGGGACCGGCCTCAGCTGGCTCATCCCGGGCGTCGGGGACCGCGCCCAGGCCGCCTCGAACCTCCAGCAAACCCTGATCGTGGCGACGCCGCTGATGCTGACCGGCCTGGCGCTCGCGTTCGCCTTCCGCTGCGGCCTGTTCAACATCGGCGGTCAGGGCCAGTACCTGGCAGGGCAGACGGTGGCGATCCTGGTCGGAACGTCGTGGGTGTCGCTCGCCGGCCCGGTGCACATCTTCCTCGCGATCACGCTCGCGGCGCTTGCCGGGGCCTTCTGGGCCGGGATCGCCGGCTTCCTGAAGGCGACGACCGGGGCGCACGAGGTGATCTCGACGATCATGCTCAACTGGATCGCGATCTGGGTCGCCGACTACTTCTTCGGGGTGAACGGCCCGTTCCAGGGCGTGAACGCGTTCAACCCGATCTCGGACCAGATCGCCCAGAACACGCACCTGCCGGTCTTCTGGGGCAACGCATTCCTCCAGGGCCTCCACGTTGGGTTCTTCATCGCGATCGGGATGCTGTTCGTCTACTGGATGATCCTGAACCGGACGACGCTCGGCTTCGAGGTACGCGCCGTCGGATTCAACCCGGAGGCCGCACGGTACGGCGGCATCAGCGTCAAGCGGAGCTACTTCATGGCGATGGCGGTCTCGGGAGCGTTCGCCGGCCTTGCCGGGGCGATCGACATCCTGGGCTGGGAGTTCCAGCTTTCGACCCCGGACGTGCACGCCTCGTCAATCGGCTTCATCGGCATCGCCGTCGCGCTCCTCGGCCGGAACAGCGCCGTCGGCGTCTTCCTGGCCTCGATCCTGTTCGGCGCCCTCACGGTCGGAACTTCGACGCGCCAGCTCGACCCGACCGTGTTCAACCCCGAGCTCGCGAGCAATCTGACGCTGATCATCCAGGGGCTCGTCGTCCTCTTCGTCGGCGCCGACGTGCTCGTGCTCGCGATCTGGAACCTCCGCAAGCGACTCGTACGCCGCCCGCGAGGGGCGCCGTCCGGATGAGGCTCCGGCTCGACAGCCGCGCGATCCCGATCGGCGGGATCGTGCTCGGCATCCTGGCCGTCTGGCTGACGCTGCCCCCGGTCGAGCTCCGCTCGGCAGCCGTCCCGCTCGTGCTCGGCATCTGCGCGGTCTTGCCCGGCATCTACGGCGTCACGCGCAGGCTGCTCAGGCTCGGCTGGGGCGCCGTCGCCTCCGGGCTGTTCGGCATCGTGCTGGGGCTGCTCTCGCTGCAGTCGGGGCTCGAGCACCTGAAGGTGGTGTTCACGTGGGGCGGCCTGATCTCCGCGACCTTCGTCTACGCGACTCCGCTGACCTTCGGCGCGCTCGGCGGGATGTTCTCGGAGCGCAGCGGCGTCGTCAACATCGCCCTCGAAGGGATGATGCTCGTCGGGGCGTTCTTCGGCATCTGGGGCTCGATCGCGACCGGGAACTGGCTGCTCGGCCTGCTGATCGGGATGGGGATGGGCGGCGTGTTCGCTTTCATCCACGCGATCTGGGCGATCCACCTCCGCGCCGACCAGATCGTCAGCGGCACGGCGATCAACTTCCTCGCGGTGGGCATCACCGGCTACTTCTTCATCCAGATCTACGGTGACGAGGGCACACCGAATCTTTCCAGCGGCCACTGGCTGAGCGGGCAGTCGATCCCCGACGTCCATATTCCGGGCCTCCAGGGAAGCGGGTTCTTCTCGGAGGTGCTCGGTAGCCTCAACCTGATGGTCTGGCTCTCGTTCGTCTTCCTGATCGTGTCCTACGTCGTGCTCTTCAAGACGTCCGTCGGCTTGCGGATCCGCGCCGTCGGCGAGCACCCGCGGGCCGCCGACACGGTCGGCATCGACGTGTACCGCACCCGCTATGCCGCCGTGATCGTGTCCGGGATGCTCGCCGCGATGGGAGGCGCCTACCTCTCGATCGGCTTCGTGCACTCCTTCAACCAGAACATGACCGAGGGGCGCGGGTTCATCGCGCTGGCGGCGCTGGTCTTCGGAAAGTGGCGGCCGTTCGGCGCCTTCGCCGCGGCGCTGCTCTTCGGCTTCTCGAGCGCGCTCGCCCAGGTGATCCCGTCGGCGTACTCCGACTCGACCGTCTCGGTCCTCAGCTCGTCGTCGCTCTTCCTGATCCTGCCCTACGTGCTGACGCTGATCGCCGTCGCCGGCGTGATCGGCCGCTCGATCGCCCCCGCCGCCGACGGACGCCCGTATGTCAAGCAGTAGGCCCCCCGCCTGGATCGCGATCGTGCTCGGCACGCTCGCGCTGCTGGCGATTCCCGCGGGTGCCGCCGCCGCCGCCCTGCTTTCCACCGTGCAGGTGCTACGAGCGACGCTGGTCGCGGTGCCGGTCGCGTTCATCCTCGCGCTGGCCGGGGTCTCCGCCTCCCGCCGGGCCCGTTTCCGGCTCGAGCGGAGCGTCCACCGCAGCGGGGAACGCGTCGTGCGCACGGCACGGCGTCTCGTCTGGGCCGGGCTCTACTTCTCGGTGATCGGCGGGCTCGCGCTCGCCTTCTACGGCGTGCTGCGCGCCTCCTCGTAAGTTCCGCCCCGGCACGCCCGCCGTCCCCGCGGCCCGAGCTGCACCGGGTGTGTGCCATCATTTGCGCGTGTTCGAGATCGGGAACAGCCTGCGCGAGGCACGCCTGAGGCGGTCGGTCGAGTTCCCCCAGGCCGAACAGGCGACCAAGATCCGCGCCAAGTATCTGCGCGCACTCGAGGAGGAGCGGTTCGAGCAGCTGCCCTCGCAGACCTACGTCAAGGGGTTCCTGCGCGCCTACGCGGAGTACCTGGGCCTCGACGGACAGCTCTACGTCGACGAGTTCAACTCCCGCTTCGTCCTCGGCGACGACGGCGATTCGCGGCCGCGCCGCTCCTCGGCGCGCCCCGAACGCCGCAACCGGCGCGCCGAGACGAACGTCGTGCTGCTCGTGCTCGTGGCGATCGCGATCGCGACCGTGGTCGTGATCAGCGCCTGGCAGGGCTCCGGATCGGGCTCCCCTCCCTCGCCGACGACGGCGCACACCCCCAAGAAGGTGCGCAAGTCGACGCCCGCCATCGTGCACGCCGCCCTCGAGATCACGGCTGTCAAGGGTGGGTCATACGTCGCGGTTCACCGCAACGGGCCGGGCGGAAGCCTGCTCTTCTCCGGCACGATCGCGAAGGGGAGGACCGAGCCGTTCAGCGGCAGGTATTTCTGGCTCAGCGTCAGCTCACCGGAGAACATCGTGATCAGGGTCCGCGGGAAGAACGTCCAGCTCAACGGACACAAGCCGCAGTCGTTGAGCGTGACGCCGAGCGGGGTGAAGCCCGACTGAGGGGCTCCTCGTCGCCGTCGCCGCGTGCGGCGATCGTGGTCACAGGCTCGGAGCTCGTTCGCGGCGACCGTACCGACCGAAACGGCCCGTTCCTGGCGAGCTCGCTGCTGGCGCTCGGGATCGACCCGGTCGAGGTGCGGATCGTCGGGGACAACCCCGCCGACCTGCTGGCGGCGCTCGAGGCCGGCCTGAGCCAGGAGCTGCTGGTCGTCACGGGCGGGCTCGGCCCGACGCACGACGACCGGACGGTCGAGCTGCTCGCGCGCGCCGCAGGGCGCCCGCTCATGCTCGACGCGGAGCTCGAGCAGCGGATCGAGGCTCGGTCCCGTTCGTTCGCGGAGCGGATGCGCCGGCCGTACGCCGATTTCGCCGAGGGTGTGCGCAAGCAGGCGACCGTCCCGGACGGCTCGATCGCTGCGGGCCTCGCCGGAACGGCCCCGGCGCTCGTGCTCGAGCTCGACGGCCGCGTCGCCGTCACCTTGCCCGGCCCCCCGAGGGAGCTTCAGGCGCTCTGGCCGGACGTGCTCCGCACCGAGCCGCTGCGCCTTCTCCTCTCCCGCGCCCGGCCGTCTGCACGGCGGGTGCTGCGCTTCTACGGAGTCAGCGAGTCGTCGGTGGCACAGGCGCTGGCGGAGGCGGGCGGCGACGGGGGCGGGGTGGAGGCGACGATCTGCGCGCGCGACTTCGAGATTCACGTCGACCTGTTCGTCCAGCCGGGTGCGGAGGCGAGAGCGGACGAGCTCCAGGAGGCGTTCCTCGAGCCGCTCCGCGGGTACCTGTTCGGGAGGACGGAGGCGTCGATCGAGGAGGTGGTGCTCGGCCTGTGCCGCTCGCGCGGCCTGACCGTCGCGACGGCGGAGTCGTGCACCGGGGGACTGGTCGCGGCGCGCCTGACCTCGGTCGCCGGGTCGAGCGACGTGTTCGCCGGCGGAGTGGTGGCCTATGCGAACGCTGTCAAGCAGAGCGAGCTGGGCGTTCCGGCCGACGTTCTGAGCACGTACGGGGCCGTGTCGGCTGAGTCGGCGGCTGCGATGGCGCGTGGCGCGCGCGAACGGCTCTCGGCGGATCTCGCGGTGGCGGTGACGGGCATCGCCGGGCCGGGCGGGGGGACGGAGGAGAAGCCGGTCGGGCTCGTGTACCTGTGCGCGTCGGGGCCGGGCGCCGAGCTCCCGGTCGAGTTTCAGCTTCCGGGCGACCGGGAGACGGTGCGGGCGCGGGCAACCGTCTCGGCGCTGCACCTGCTGCGCAAATTCGTCACAGAGATGTGACAGACACGACACGTCTCTCCCGCTACGGTGGCCGGAGTGAGCGCCTGCGCCTCTTCTGTGCCCTTCGCCTTCCGGACGAGACGATCGATCGCCTCGGCCGCTGGCAGGCGGCAGAGCTGTCCGGCGGGCGGATCGTCCCACCGGAGAACCTGCACGTCACGCTGGCCTTCCTCGGCACGCGGCCCGTCGCGGAGATTCCCGGGATCGCGGCCGCTCTTGCCGGCGCCGCGGCGGCCGGGCGCGACCTGCGGCTTCGTGTGCGCGGGTACCGCGAGACGCGGAGCGTCGGCATGCTGACCCTCGAGGACGAGGCGGGGCGGGCTGCGGTGCTTGCCGGGCAGCTCCACGGGTCCCTGGAGGGGCTCGGCGTCTACCGGCGCGAGGCCAGGCCGTGGCTCCCGCATCTCACCGTCCTTCGCTTCCGGGAGCGGCCGCGGCTCGAGCCGCCGCTGCCCGAGCTCGGCGAGGTGTGTCCGTCCGATGCGGCTGTCTACAGTTCCGTGCTGCGCCCGGGTGGGGCGCGGTACGAGGTTCTCGAATCGGTGACGTTCTGAGCGGATGCAGCTAGGAGGCTGATTTCAGGTGGATCGCGAGCAGGCTTTGGATACCGCCCTCGGGCAGATCGAGCGGAACTTCGGCAAGGGCGCCGTGATGCGGATGAGCGATCAGGCGCAGGTGTCGGTCGGTGCGATCTCGACCGGCTCGCTGTCGCTCGACCTCGCGCTCGGTATCGGCGGGCTGCCGCGCGGGCGGATCGTCGAGATCTTCGGCCCCGAGTCGTCGGGCAAGACGACGCTCGTCTACCACGTGATCGCCGAGGCGCAGCGCAAGGGCGGCATCTGCGCGTTCATCGACGCCGAGCACGCGATGGATCCGACCTACGCGCAACACATCGGGGTCAACATCGACGAGCTGCTGGTCTCGCAGCCCGACACCGGCGAGCAGGCGCTCGAGATCACCGAGCTGCTCGTCCGCTCGGGCGCGCTCTCGGTGGTCGCGATCGACTCGGTCGCGGCGTTGACCCCGAAGGCCGAGATCGAGGGCGAGATGGGCGACTCGCACGTCGGCCTCCAGGCGCGGCTGATGTCGCAGGCGCTGCGCAAGCTCGCCGGGACGCTCAACCGCACCGAGACGATCTGCATCTTCACGAACCAGCTGCGCGAGAAGATCGGGGTCATGTTCGGCTCGAACGAGACGACTTCCGGCGGTCGGGCGCTCAAGTTCTATGCCTCGGTGCGGCTGGACATCCGACGGATCGAGACGCTCAAGGACGGGATCGAGGCCTACGGCAACCGTGTCCGGGTCAAAGTGGCGAAGAACAAGGTCGCGCCGCCGTTCAAGCAGGCCGAATTCGACGTCATCTACGGCTCCGGGATCCCGTGGGAGGGCACGGTGCTCGACACGGGCATCGACCGCAAGATCGTGCAGAAGTCCGGTTCGTACTTCAGCTTTGGCGACGAGCGGCTCGGCCAGGGGCGCCAGAATGCGACGGCGTTCCTGAAGGAGCACCCCGACGTCGTGCAGGGGATCCTGCAGGCGGTCCAGGCCCAGGCGTCCCCCGGCCAGGTCGTCTCGGCCCGCCTCCAGGCACAGCCGGAGTCGACCGAGGCGACGCCCGTCGAAGCCGAGTTCGAGCCGGTGGCCGAAGCCGTCGGCGAAGAGGCCGCCGCGGCGGCGTAGAGTCGGAGCGCGGGGTCGGCCTGCGTGTCTGCGACAGCCGCGGTGTCATCATGGCTCGGGTGACGGCGCTTCGTTCCGAGCGGCGTGACCGCGTCCGCGTCGAGCTGGACGGCGAGCCCTGGCGGACGCTGCCGGCCGCCGCCGTCGTCTCAGCCGGGCTCCGGGTCGGCGCCGAGCTCGACCGGGAGCGGGCGCGAGAGCTGCGGCGGGCCGTCCGGCGTTCGGATGCGCTCGAGCGCGCAGCGGCGGCTCTCTCCCGGCGCGACCGATCCGCGGCGGGTCTCGACGCCGTCCTCGAACGGCGCGGCGTCGCTGCGCCGGAGCGGGCACAGGCGGTCGAGGCGATGTCCCGGCTCGGCTACCTCGACGACGCACGGTTCGCCGCCTCCCGCGCCGCAGTGCTCGCGGGGCGGGAATTCGGCGACGAGGCGATCCGCTTCGACCTCGAGCGCCAGGGGCTGGGAGGGGAGCAGATCGACGACGCGGTCCGGTCGCTCGACCCCGAGGCCGACCGCGCACGCACGATCGCCGCCCGGGCCGGCTCGGCTCCGCGAGCGGCCCGCCGTCTTGCCGCCAAGGGCTTCTCGGCCGATTCGATCGAGTCAGCCCTCGGCATGGTCGACGCGTAGCGATCGAGACGCTCCCCGGTTGCTTCCGGGCCGGGCGGGCGACGCCGCAGACCGCCCTTCGCTCGGGAACGGGACGCGTGGGCGGTCGCGAGCTCGTCGGCGATCACCCGGAGAGAGCGCGGCCGACTCGAACCGGCGTCCGGACATCCCCGGCAGGCAAGACGCGATCGCCGTCACGCGGGGGCAGACGGGCGACCCGGCTAGGCTTCGCCAGGTGGGAAGGACATATTCGGTCACCACGTTCGGGTGCCAGATGAACGCTCATGACTCCGAGCGGATCAAGGGCATGCTCGAGGAGCTCGGGCTCGGCGAGGCGGTTACGCCCGAGCTCGCCGACGTGGTCGTCTTCAACACCTGCACGATCCGCGAGAAGCCCGACACGAAGCTCGCTGCGTACCTCGGTGACGCGATCGCCCGCAAGCGCACGGACCCCGAGCGCGTGATCGCGGTCGGGGGCTGCTACGCCGAGGCACAGCGGGAGCGGATCTTCGAGCTCTTCCCGGAGGTCGACGTCGCCTTCGGGCCCGGCTCGATCGCGCACCTCGCGGACTGGCTCGGCGCCGGCGGGATAGGTGTCGCCCGGGGTCGCTTCGGGCTCGACGAGCGCGAGTTCGCATCGACGCTGCCGATGCACCGTGAACGGCCGTTCCAGGCGTGGATCCAGGTATCGATGGGCTGTAATTCGACCTGCGCGTACTGCATCGTCCCGGCGGTGCGCGGTCGCGAGCAGAGCCGCCGCCCCGGCGACGTGATCGCCGAGATGACCCGCCTGGCACGCGACGGGGTCAAGGAGGTGACGCTGCTCGGCCAGAATGTCAACTCCTGGGGCCGCGACCTCGCACCCGGGGTCCGGACCGAGTTCGGCGAGCTGCTCCGCGCCTGCGACGCCGTCGAGGGGATCGAGCGGATCCGGTTCACCAGCCCGCACCCGAAGGACTTTCGCGAACCGGTGATTGCGGCCATCCAGGAGTGCGACGCGGTCTGCGAGCACGTCCATCTGCCGCTCCAGTCGGGGTCCTCCAGAGTGCTCAAGACGATGCGCCGCACCTACACGCGCGAGCGCTATCTCGCGCTCGCCGAGCGGCTCCGGTCGGCGATCCCCGATCTGGCGCTCGGGACCGATATCATCGTCGGATTCCCCGGCGAGACCGAGGCCGACTTCGCCGAGACGCTCGAGGTGGTCGAGGAGACCCGCTTCGAGAGTGCCTACACCTTCGTCTACTCGCCGCGGCAGGGGACCGACGCGTCCGAGATGGGTGAGCAGGTTCCACACGAGCTGAAGATCGAGCGGATGGAGCGGCTCGTCGAGCTCACCCAGCGGATCTCGAGCGAGCGGAACGCCGCCCGCGTCGGCCGCCTCGAGCAGGTGCTCGTCGAGGGGCCCTCGCGCACCGACAACACGCTGCTGCGCGGCCGGACGCGGCGCAACACCACCGTGAACTTCACCGGAACGGCCGCGGCGGGCGAGCTCGTGGACGTGCGCATCGAGCACGCGACCTCGACCACGCTTCGTGGCCGTGAGGAGGCGCTCGTCCATGTGTAGGCCGAGCCCGTCCTGCCGAGGTGTCAGGGTTCGGTGATGCGGATCCTCCTCACCGGCTCCTCGGGCCAGATCGGCACCAACCTGGCGCTCCGGCTGCTCGCAGAGGGTCACTCGGTCTTCGGCGTCGACAAGCGCACCAACGGGTGGACGGCGGAGTTCGACACGCTCCTCCAGGATCTCGCCGGGCATTACGCGCCCTTCCCCGGCGGCATGAACGGCGTCGAGTGGCCCGAGGTCGACCTGGTCGTCCACCTTGCCGCGCACGCGAAGGTGCACCAGCTCGTCCGGCAGCCGCAACGCGCGCTCGAGAACGCGATGATGACCTTCAACATCCTCGAGTACTGCCGCCAGCTCGAGCTGCCGCTCGTCTTCTCCTCGACCCGGGAGGTGTACGGCGACGTCCACCGCTTCGACGAGTACGGCGAGGCGGCAGCCGACTTCGCCTTCACCGAAAGCCCATACTCGGCGTCGAAGATCGCCTCCGAGGCGTTCATCTACTCGTACGCGAAGTGCTATGGGCTGCGCTATCTCGTCTTCCGGTTCTCGAACGTCTACGGGCGCTACGACAACGACCTCCGGCGGATGGAGCGGGTGCTGCCGCTGTTCATGCACAAGCTCGGGCGCAGCGAGCCGATCACCGTCTACGGCGGCGACGAGAAGGTGCTCGACTTCACCTACATCGACGACTGCATCGACGGGATCGCGCGCGGTGTGGAGCGCCTCTCGGACGGGCGGGTGGAGAACGAGACGATCAACCTCGCCTACGGCCAGGGGAACACGCTCGTCCGCGCCGCCGAGCTGATCGCGGCCGAGCTCGGGGTCACGCCGGAGATCACGAAGGAGCCGTCGCTCGTCGGGGAGGTGACCCGCTATGTGGCCGACATCCGCAAGGCGCGCGAGCTACTCGACTGGCAGCCCGAAACCCCGCTCGAAAAGGGCATCCCGCTGGCAGTCGACTGGTTCCGCGGGTGGCGGGTCGCGCACCCCGAGGAGGACCGGCACATCGTCCCCGAACGGGTTCCCGGGGAGATCGAGCACGCCTTCAAGCAGCCAATCTGATCCGCGCGTCATCGCGGTCTTCGGCCCCACCGCGAGCGGCAAGACGGCCGTCGCGGGGGAGCTCTGCCGCCGACTCGGAGCAGAGGTCGTCTCGGCCGACTCGGCCGCGCTCTACCAGGGGCTTTCCGTCCTGACGGCTGCGCCCGCGTACCCGACGCGACTCGTCGGCTCGGTCCCGCTCGACCGGGACGTCTCGGTCGGGGAGTACCAGCGAAACGCCCACGGGGCGATCGACGAGATCCTCGCGGGCGGCGGCATCCCGGTCGTCGCCGGCGGCACCGGCCTCTACTTCCGTGCGGCGCTCTCGTCCCTGCAGCTGCCGCCGCCGCCCGCCCCGGGCGAACGCAAGCGTTGGAGCGACCTCTACGACCAGGCCGGGCCCGCCCGGGCACACGCCTTGCTCGGGGAGCGCGATCCGGCCGCCGCCGCCCGCGTGCACGCGAACGACCGCCGCCGTGTCGTCCGGGCGCTCGAGCTTGCCGAGGCGGGCGCCTCGCTTGCGCCGCCGGAGGACCGGCTCTGGGGCGCCGACTCGCGCCGTCCGACGCTGGTCGTGGGACTCGATCTCCCGGTGACCGAGCTCGACGCCCGCATCGAGGCGCGGGTCGACGAGATGGTCCAGCGAGGCGTCGTGGCCGAGGCGCAGGCGGCGTGGGGGAGGCCTCTTTCCACCACTGCCCGGAACGTGCTCGGGCTGGAGGAGTTCGCCACGCTCCCGCTTCGCGACGCGGTCGAGGCGGTGGTCGCGGCAACGCGACGGCTCGCCCGGTACCAACGGAAGTGGCTTCGCCGCCTGCCAACCGCCGCTACGCTCGCGGCCGACCGCCCACCGGAGGAGATCGCCGATGAGATCGTCGCGCTGGCAGGCGCAGGGAAACGTCTACCTCGTCGTTGAGGAGCCCCTCGACGTTGCACGCGTCCCTGATGAGGTCGGAGACGCCGACGGCATTCTCGAGGTGCGGCAGCAGGGCGAGGACTGGCTCGAGATCGCGATCTGGAATCCGGACGGGTCGCTCGCGGAGATGTCGGGGAACGGCACGCGGATCGCCGCCCGGTGGCTCGCCGAGCGGACCGGGGCCACCGAGGTGACGGTCCGGGTGGGGCCGCGCCGGGTCACCGCAAGGATGCTCGGCGGCGTGCTCGTCGAGCAGGATCTCGGCCCGGTGCGCGTCGACGCGCCGGAGGAGGTCGAGGGGATCCGCTTCACCCCGGTCGACGTCGGTAACCCGCATGCGGTAGTGGTGGGAGATCCGGCCGACCTCGACCGGATCGGGCCGTTGCTCGAGGCCCACCGGCGCTTTCCGAATCGCACGAACGTGCAGGTGGCCCGGCGGATCGACGGGTCGACGATCGAGGCGCGCGTCTGGGAGCGCGGCGTGGGGGAGACGGGCGCCTCCGGGACGAGCGCGATCGCAGTGGTGGCCGCGTTCGGAGGCGGCTCCGCGACCGTGCGGTTTCCCGGCGGCGACCTCGACGTGACGATCGAGGACGGCCGGGCACGGCTGACCGGGCCGGCGGAGCGCGCCGATCCGGTCGAACCTCTATCGTGAGCGTATGCGCGGCAGGTTCGCACCGGTTCCGGGAACACGCTCTCCGGCGTGGACTCGTTCGGCACAGCCGGGACGACACTCCCAGATGGGCTGCGCGTCGGCCCACGCCGCGGAGAAGAGCGCGCAGAACCTCGGCGGCCTTGCGTTGACGGCCTGACGCTGTGGCTTTCCTGATCGAGCTTCCGGCCGACGATCCCGAGCGTGCGCGGCGCTTCTGGGAGCAGCTCCTCGGCGTCGCGCTCGAACCGCGCGGCCCCGAGCAGGGCCGCGGCCGGCAGGCCGTGCACGAGGGCGTCACGGTCGGGCTCCACGAGCGCGGAACGGGGCCGGGCGACCGCTTCGCGCTGCCGTATTTCGCCGTCGACGACCTCCCTGCGGCGCTGGCGCGGGTGGTCGAGCTCGGCGGCGAGATCGTGCACCCAGGGGAGCGCTGGGCGATCTGCCGCGACTCCGAGGGAACGCCGTTCGGCCTCAGCGGGCCCTGAACGGCGGACCTGAACGGGGGGCTCAGGAGCCGATGCCGTACTCGCGCAGGGCGGCGTTGAGCGACGTCTTCAGGTCGGTCGACTCCGTCCGGTACCCGATGATCAGCGCACAGGAGAGGTGGTAGGTGCCGGCCGGGAACTCCTTGGGGCGCGTGCCGGGGACGACGACGGCCCTGGGCGGCACGGAGCCGCGGTGCTCCACCGGCTCCGAGCCGGTGACGTCGATGATCGGCACGGAGGCCGTCAGCGACACGTTCGGGGCGAGCACCGCGCCCGCGCCGATCCGCACGCCCTCGGTGACGATGCTGCGCGAGCCGACGAACGCACCGTCCTCGACGATCACCGGGCGCGCGCCTGGCGGCTCGAGGACGCCGCCGATGCCGACTCCGCCCGCGAGGTGGACGTCGGCGCCGATCTGTGCGCCCGATCCGACGGTCGCCCACGTGTCGACCATCGTGTTCGGACCGACCCAGGCGCCGATGTTCACGTAGGACGGCATCAGGATCACGCCGGGCGAGAGGAAGGAGCCGTACCGCGCGACGGCGGGCGGGACGACGCGCACCCCGAGCTTGTCGTAGCCGGACTTGAGCGGGATCTTGTCGTGGTACTCGAACAGCCCGACCTCATGCGGCTCCATCCGCCGGGTGCGGAAGTAGTCGAGGATTGCCGCCTGCACCTCGTCGTGCACAACCCAGCCGTCGCCCGAGGGCTCGGCGACCCGAATCTCGCCGCGGTCGAGCGCGGCGATCGTGTCCTCGGTGTTCATGCCCCTACCCGACCTGTCCGAAGTGGCCACGTCCGGTGCCAGTCCAGGGTGACGAAAGTGCAACGGAATCGCCGCTCGAGCGGCATCCCCGGGGAAAAGCCGTGCTCAGAGGGCGTGCCGGTTCGGCCATGTCCGGTGCCAGGCCAGCGTGACGAAAGTGTGACGTCGGGCGAGCTCACAGTGCCTCCTCGAGGATCGCGGCCGCGCGTTCGCAGTCGGCCTGGGTCGGGACGAGCGCGAACCTGACATGGCCCTCGCCGGCCGGTCCGAAGAACGAGCCCGGGGCGACGAGGATCCCGTGGTCGAGCAGGCCGCGGGCAAACGGGACGGAGTCGCCGTCGATCGCGAGCCAGAGGAAGAAGGTCGCGTCGCCGCCGGTCGACCGGAGCCCCTTCGACTCGAGCACCGGCAGCAGCGTCTCGCGCTTCCGGCGGTAGAGCGCGCGCATGGCCTCGACGTGCTCCTCGTCCGACCAGGCGGCGACCGAGGCCCGCTGGACGAACTCCTGCGGCGTGGTCCCCGTCGTGGGGCGGAAGGCGCGCAGCGCGTCGGCGACCGCCCGCGGGGCGCACACGAACCCCGACCGGTACCCCGTCATCGACGAGCGCTTGGACAGGGTGTTGAACACGACCACCCTCTCCCGGTCGGCGACCTGCAGCGCCGACACGGGCGGCGTGCCGAACCAGAGCTCGGAGTACGCCTCGTCGGAGCAGAGGAGGAAGCCGTGTTCGACCGCGCGCCCCGCGAGCTCCTCGTAGAAGCCGAGCGAGGCGGTGGCTCCCGTCGGGTTGTTCGGGTAGCACGTCCAGAAAACCGCCAGCTCGTCCCAGCGGTCGAACGCGGCGAGGTCGGGGAGCCAGCCGGTCTCCTCGCGCAGCGGCACCGGGATCACCTTCGCGCCGGCAAACAGCGCGCCACGCTCGTAGACCGGATAGGCCGGCTCGGGGACCGCGACCGCGCGCCGCTCGCCGACCGCGACGTTCGCGAACGAGAAGATCGCCTCCTTGGAGCCGAACGTCGGGACGATCTCGACCGCTGGGTCGACCTCGACCCCGTAACGGCGGCCGATCCAGCCGGCGATCGCCTCCCGCAACTCCGGAAGGCCGGCCGCACGCGGATAGGACGAGCGCTCGCCGATCCCCGCGATCAGCGCCTCGCGGATGAACGCCGGCGTCACCTCACGCGGGTCGCCGACACCGAAGTCGATCGGTTCGATGCCGTTCTGGCGCGCCTCGGCGCGCCAGCCGTCGAGCTGCGAGAACGGGTACTGCTCGAGCTCGGCGAGAACCGGGGACAGCTGCACGGCTAGACGCTACCGCGCGACGGTCATGCGGTTCCTGCCAGGAATCGCCGCAGCGCCTCGAACGTCCGGCCGAGCTCGGCGATCGCGACCTGCTCGTCGGCGGTGTGGGCGTAGCGCGTCCCGCCGGGGCCCAGGTTGAGGGCATCGAGTCCCCGCGCGGCGAAGTCGGCGACGTTCGTCCAGGCCTGCTTGGGCTCGACCGCGAAGCCGCCCGCCTCCTGCAGATGCGTAACGGGCCCCGACCGGCGGACGACGTGTGCCGCGGCCGAGTTCTGCACGATCTCGATATCGACGTCGCCGCCGACGAGCTCGCGCAGGCGCTGCTCGGCCTCGGCCGGGGTGCGGGTGGGTGCGTAGCGGAAGTTGAGCGTGCACTCGACCCGTGCCGGGATCACGTTCGAGGCGTTGCCGAAGTCGTCGATCTGCGTCACGCTGAGCACCTCGCGGAAGACGAGCCCCTCGACCTCCACGTCGTTCGGCTCCAGCTCGAGCACGCCTGCGAGCCCTTCGAGCGCCAGCCGGATCGCGTTCGTGCCGAGCCACGGCCGCGCCGAATGTGCCGCCCGGCCGTGGAAGACGACCTTCGCGTTGATGTTGCCGAGGCAGCCGAGCTGGAGCGTGTTGTCGGTCGGCTCCAGGCAGATCACAAGTGCCGCCTCGTCAATCAAGGGCGCGGCCGCGAAGACGCCCGGCAGCGGGTTGACATCCGGGCCGAGCTCCTCGCGCGGGAAGAAGAGCAGTCCCAGGTCGTAGGCGAGCTCGGTCCCGGTCGCCCAGCCGGCGAGCTCGATCATCACCGCCAGGCCGCCCTTCATGTCGCTCGCACCGAGGCCGTGGACAGCGCCGTCGGCGATCCGGCCGGGAAGGTTCCCCTGCGCCGGAACGGTGTCCGTGTGGCCGGCGAGCACCACCAGCGGGTTGCCCGCCCGCTTCGCGTAGACGAGCGACTCGCCGTCGTCGTGGACGAGCGGAAGCGGCACCTCCCGTTTGACGTAGGCGTAGAGCTGCGCCTCTTCGCGCGACGGAGACGGGATGTCGACCAGCGCAAGCGTGCGCGCGGCGAGGGCGGTCTCGGAGAGATCAGGCGTCATAATGGCAACGATGATTCCACGTTCCCCAGAGCCGGAGCGCGGGTTCGTGCTCGCGGTCCTGGCCCAGGGGGCCGATCCGGAGGACGAGCTCGCCGAAATCGAGGAGCTCGCACGTACCGCCGGCGTCGATCCGGTCGGTCGCGTCGTCCAGCATCGCGCGCATCCGGCCCGGCGAACGTACGTCGGCAAGGGCAAGATCGAGGAGCTGCGCGAGCGCTTCGAAGCCTCCGACGCGGAGAGCGTTCTCGTCGACGGAGAGCTCGACCCGGCGCAGCAGCGCTTCCTCGAGGACGCAGTCGGGGTGCGGGTGATCGACCGTACACAACTGATCCTCGACATCTTCGCCCAGCATGCGGTCAGCGCCGAGGGAAAGCTGCAGGTCGAGCTCGCGCAGCTCGAGTACAACCTCCCGCGCATGCGGGGCATGTGGCAGCACCTCGAACGGCTCGGCGGCGGAGTGGGGACGAGGGGCCCGGGCGAGTCGCAGCTCGAGACCGACCGCCGCCTCGCACGCCGCCGCGTCTCGGTGCTGAAGCAGCGCCTGAAGGGGCTGGAGCGCCAGCGTGCGACCCGCCGGAAGGAGCGCCGCCAGACGCAGACACCGACGATCGCGCTGGCCGGCTACACGAACGTCGGCAAGTCGACGCTGCTGAACGTGCTCACCGGGTCGAACGTCTCGGTCGAGAACCGCCTCTTCGAGACGCTCGACCCGACCACACGCGGCTTCGAGCACGAGGGCCGCCGCTACCTCGTCACCGACACCGTCGGCTTCATCCGCCGCCTGCCCCACCAGCTGGTCGAGGGCTTCGCGGCGACGCTCGAGGAGACGCTCGTCGCCGATGTCGTGCTCCACGTCGCCGACGGCTCCGCCTCCGACGAACAGCTGGACGCGATGGTCGCCGCGGTCGCCGAGGTGCTCACCGAGATCGGCGCGTCGGAGCTGCCCGTCCAGATCGTGCTGAACAAGATCGACCGGCTGGACGAGATCGGCCGCCGGCGGCTTGCAAACCGCTTCCCGGACGCACCGCAGGTCTCGGCGACGACGGGGGAGGGGCTCGAGGAGTTGAAGGAGCGGATCGCCGACCACTTCGCCGGCCGCTGGGAGACCGTCCGCCTGCTGCTGCCCTACGACGAGGGCGGACGGCTCTCCGAGCTGTATGCGCTCGGAGCGCCGATCGAGGAGCGCGAGGACACGCCGGACGGCGTGCTCGTCGTCGCCCGCCTGCCACGACAGGAGCTGCGCCGGTTCGCGCCGTACCTCGTCGCCGACGCGCACCGGGAGAGCGCTTGATCGAGCTGCCGATCCGGCGGCTCCGACCCGACGCGGTGCTGCCCCGGCGGGCCTACACGGGCGACGCGGGCCTCGATCTCGCTGCGTGCGACCGGGTCGAGCTCGGGCCGGGGGAGCGAGCGCTCGTGCCGACGGGGCTCGCTGTCGCGATCCCGGAGGGCTTCGCGGGCTTCGTCCAACCGCGGTCGGGGCTCGCCGCCAAGCACGGCATCTCGATCGTCAACACCCCGGGGCTCGTCGACTCGGGCTACCGGGGCGAGCTGCTCGTCAACCTCCTCAACACCGATCCCCGGAACGGGTTCATCGTCGAGCCCGGGATGCGGATCGCCCAGCTCGTGATCGTGCCGCTGCCCGAGCTCGAGCTCGTCGAGGTGGACGAGCTGCCGGAGTCCGAGCGCGGCGTCCGCGGATTCGGGTCGTCGAGGCACTGATGGTGCCCCGCATCCGGGTCGCCGCGCTGTTGCGCTGGCAGGGACGGGTGCTGCTCTGCCGGCAGGAGAAGCCGGGCAAGGCGTACTGGTTGCTGCCGGGCGGCGGCGTCGAGGGAGGCGAGACGCTCGAGGGCGCCCTCCGGCGGGAGCTCGCCGAGGAGGTCGGGATCTCCGATGAGATGCTGTTCGAGGGGCCGATCGCGGTGGCGGAGTCGATCGCCCCGGAGTGGGCGCCAGGGGACCGGCACGTCGTCCACATCCTCTTCGGCATCGATCTCTCGCACCGCTCGCTCGAGGACGTCGAGCCCCACGATGCGGCCGTGCGCGGGGTGCGCCTCTTCTCGCTGGACGAGCTGGAGGAGATCGTCGTGCACCCGCCGATGAAGCGCTTCGTCCAGCGCTGGCGCCCCGGCGACCCGGCGGTCTACCTCGGGTCGCTCTGGATCAGATAGCTCCTTTCCCCGGATAAACGCGGTCGGCAACTCGTCGCCGCTGTTCGGGGGAAGTAGCTAGCGGCCGCCCCGTCTCCGGGCCCGTTCCGCGGCCACCGCGTAAGCGGCTTGCTCCAGCTCGTCCTCCAGCGGCTCGAGCTCGATCGCCTTGCCCGTGCGGTGCTGCAGCGCCTCGGCGAGCAGCCGGTCGGCGAACCAGGGGTTGCGCGGGAGGAGCGGCCCGTGCAGGTAGGTGCCGTAGACCCTGCCCGCCCGGCAGCCCTCGTACCCCGAGGAGCCGTCGTTCCCGTAGCCGAAGACGACGCGGCCGAGTGGCTCGGCCCCCTCGTCGAGAATCGTCCGGCCGGCGTGGTTCTCGAAGCCGGCGAGCGTGCGACCTGCCCAGGAGCAGTCCAGCAGGACGTCGCCGATCATCCGGCGCTCGCCCGCCACCGTGTGCAGCGGCAGGAGGCCGATCCCGGGCAGTTCGAGGCCGGTGCGGTCGCGGTAGAAGCGGCCGAGCAGCTGGTAGCCGCCGCAGACGGCCAGGAAGACCGCTCCCGAGGCGGTTGCCGTGTGGAGCGCAGGCCCCTTGGCGGCGAGGTCACTCGCGACGAGCTCCTGCTCCCGGTCCTGGCCGCCGCCGACATAGAAGAGATCGAAGGCGCCGGGCTCCACCGGGTCGCCGAGTCTGATCGCGGTTACCTCGAAGTCGTGGCCGCGAGCGCGCGCGCGGGCGGTGAGGACGGCGATGTTGCCGCGATCGGCGTAGATGTTCAGATACTCCGGGTAGAGGTGCCCGGCGCGGATCTTCATGCCGGCCGCCGCCAGAACTCGGGGACGAGGCCCCGGCGCGCGACGATCCCCCGCAGGCCGAGCATGGCGGTATAGGTCGGCAGGACGATGAGCTCGCCGCCGGCCGGCGTCAACTCGAGACCCCGGTCGAGCGCCTGCTCCAGCGACGGAACGACCTCGACCCGGTCGCGCGCCAGGCCGCCATAGGCGAACCGGAGCGCAAGCTCGGCCGCCCGCGACCCGGAGACGACGGCTCGGTCGAGCCCGCAGAGCAACGGCTCGAAGTCGACGTCCCAGATCCACGAGACGTCACGCCCGTCGGCGATCTCGTCGTTCAGGGCCACGACCGCCAGGCGTGGGGGAGACCCGTCGAGCAGCGTCCTGACCGCCTCGTTCCCGCCGGCCGGATTCTTGATCAGCAGCATCAGCAGCCGTCTGTCGCCGACCGGGATCCGCTCGAACCGTCCGAAGGCTGCGACGAACCGCTCGAGCCCGGCGGCGATCTCGTCGAGGGGCGTCTCGAGAGCGGTCGCGATCGTCGCCGCGGCGGTGGCGTTGTAGACGTTGTAGAGGCCTGGCAGCGCGAGACGCACCCGGATCGAGCCGGCCGGTGTCTCGAGCGTGAAGTCGGCGCCCTCGAGCCCGTGGAGCACGATCTCGCGCGCGGCGATGTCGAGCGGCAGCCGGGCGAGGCCGCATGAGGGGCAGCGGTAGGAGCCGAGGTGGCCGACGTAGGCCGCGGCGTACTCGTAGGGCACGCCGCAGGCGACGCAGTACTTCGAGTCGGCGGCGTGCTGAAGGGAGGGACGTGCGTGGCGGGGATCGTCGAGGCCGTACCTCGTCACCTGTTCGCGCCCGCGGGAGAGCTCACCGAGCAGGGGGTCGTCCGCATTGACGACGAGCAGCTCCCCGGAGAGCTCCGTGAGCGCCGCGCGCCAGCCTTCGGCGACATGCTCGAGCTCTCCGTAGCGGTCGAGCTGGTCGCGGAAGAGGTTCCCGAGCGCGACGATGCGCGGCCGGAGACGCCGCGCGACCCCGGGCAGAGCCGCCTCGTCGACCTCGAACAGACCGAGCTCGGCGTCCTGGGAGGAGAGCAGGGTGGAGGCGACGCCCGAGAGCAGGTTCGCTCCCGAATGGTTGTACGCGAGCCGCCGACGGAGAATCTCGGCGACCATCGCCGTCGTCGTGGTCTTGCCGTTGGTGGCCGACACGAGCACCGAGCCGAGCGGGAGCCGCGCCGCGAGCCGGTCGATCGCCCCGGGATCGACGGCGGAGAGCAGTCTTCCCGGCAGTGTCGTCCCGCCGCCGCGCCCGGCGAAGCGCGACAGAGCCCCGACCGAGCGCGCGGCCGCGACTTCGAGCGCGAGCAGCATGCCCGTTAGCGTACCCGGGGCTCGAACTCTGCTTCTCTTGGCAGTTATCCAGCATGCTCTACCATTGTTGGTATGCCCGGACGGCCCCGTTACGGCGCGATTTCGCGCATCGACCCCGACGAGCTCGCCTCGTTCCAGACGGCGATCCGCAAGCGCTACTCGGATGAGCAGATCCTCGACGAGCTCCGCGCCTGCGCCCGCCGCCACGGACGCTCACCGACGATGAAGGAGTTCGCCGCCGACCCGGCGGCGAAGATGCACCCGCAGACGGTGATCGAGCACTTCGGCACCTGGAACGCCGCGAAGCGCGCGGCAGGGCTCGTGCCTCGGCGGTTCGCGACGCGCGCGGAGCTACTCGAGGTGCTGCGGCGGCTCGGCGACGAGCTCGGCCGGATCCCGGTTGCGAAAGACCTGGACGAGCGACGCGGCCGGATGCCCTCGAAGTCGCTCTACTGGCACACCTTCGGCTCGCTCAGCGCGGCCCTGCGGGAGGCCGGGTACGACATCGCGACCGGGGAGGAGCGGCTCGAGCGTGCAGTCGACCAGGGAGCCGAGCTCGCACGCGAGACCGGCCGCCTGCCGAAGTTCGCCGACTGGGCGAATGCGCGGCGGTCGCGACCCGAGCTGCTGACCGAATGGCAGGTGTACCGCATGTTCGACGCGCGTCGCGGCGCCTGGGGAACGTTCCAGTTCCTGATCCGACAGCAGCTGCTCGAGCAGGGGGTGGACGTGCGGCCCGACGGAACGGTGGGCTAGAGAGGGGTCGCGACGATCGCTGCGAGGCGCGTCAGGCAGACGTCACGCTCCTGCGGCGCCCGCACGGCCGGCAGCGGGTCGTGCTCGAGATGCATCTGCGTGCGGAAGCGCTTGCGCTGAGCGACGCACCCGCGCTCGAGCCGAAGCAGCGTCCCCTCGCGCACCTCGCGCTTCCGGAGCTTCAAGCGGCAATAGTGCTCGACCAGCGCGAGTGCCTCCGCGGTCGAGGCGAAGAAGACCCCGTCACTCGACTCGCCGAGCCAGAGCGGACGGCCGACGCCCCGCGCGAGGTGAATCGCATCCGGGTCACGCTCGTCGAGCCAGGCTGCGGCCATGGTGCCACGGAGCGCCTCGAGGGCACCCCGATCGTTGCGAGAGTGCGCAGCGATCGCGAAGATCGCCTCCGAATCGACGCTCATATCCGGCTCCAGGCGTGCGCAAGCGTGGCCGGCGAGCAACTCGTCGTCGTTCGTGATGGTGCCGTTGTGGATCCCGACGATCGGCCCGTGCCGGACGGGATGGTTGTTGGCGGAGATCGACGGGTGACCCTTCGTGTAGTCGCGCACGTGGACGAGCAGCTCGGCCGCCTCGGGGGGAACGGAGAGGCTGCCGAGGAGCTCCGATGCCGGCGTACGCTGCTTGAGCACCGCCGCCGTGCCGACGCCCGGAAGCCGGTAGGCGCAGCCGACCGCGTCGGCGCCCCGCTCGGCGATCACGGCAAGCAGCGCTTGCGCTGCGAGCGTGCGCTCGACGCGCGAATGGGGGGCAAGGCTGTAGCCGGCTATTCCACACATGACGATCGATCCTAGGTGGTGAGACGGACGTGGGCCAGAAAGGTCTGTGGCTCACGTATCGGCACGGTGCGGCGGCCCCTCAAGTGGGGAAGTCCCACCGCCGATACGGATCGTGAGTCATGGCGATTCCTGATACAGACCACGATCCGGAGATTTCCGAGTCGACCCTCGAGCTCCTGCCCGCGCTCGACGATCCGGCCGCCGAAGAGCCCGACGAGGAACCCGAGAACGCACGGCTCTCGACCGCCGAGCGGCTCCAGTCGGCCGACCCGCTCAAGCTCTATGTCCGGCAGCTCGGGGACGGCCGCCTGTTGACGCCGTCGGAGGAGCGTGAGCTCGCCCGGCGCAAGGACCTCGGCGACGAGTCCGCCAAGCGGCGCCTGATCGAGTCGAACCTGCGCCTGGTGATGTCGATCACGCGGAACTACACGAAGGCCGACGTGCCGCTGCTCGACCTGATCCAGGAAGGAAACATGGGCCTGATCCGGGCAGTCGAGAAGTTCGACTACCGGATGGGCTACAAGCTCTCGACCTACGCGACCTGGTGGATCCGGCAGGCGATCTCACGGGCGCTGGCCGACCAGGGACGCACGATCCGGCTGCCGGTCCATGTCGGCGACCAGGTGCGGAAGGTGCTGCGGGCCCGCCGCCAGCTAACCCAGAAGCTCAACCGCGACCCCGTCAACGAAGAGATCGCAGCCGAGGTCGGCGTCACGCCGAAGCGCGTCGCCGAGCTGCTCGAGCTCGTCGCGCACCCGGTGTCGCTCGAGACGCCCGTCGGTGACGGCGAGAGCCTCTATTCCGACCTGATCGAGGACGAGGGCTCCGCTTCGCCCGACACGATCACCGCGGACGCCGCGCGAGCCAGGGAGTTGACCGTCGCGCTCGAGGTGCTCGAACCGAGGATGCGCCTCGTGGTCGAGCGGCGCTTCGGCCTCGACGGCCGGCCGCCGCAGACACTCGAGGACCTCGGAACGGACCTCGGTATCACGCGCGAGCGGGTCCGCCAGCTCGAGAACAAGGCCCTCCGAGAGCTCCGCCGCACGGCCCCGGCACTCAAGCTTTACTTGCAGGTTTAGGCACGGGGGAAACCGGGTTTCCCCCGTGAGCCCCCTCCTTCTTGCTGTTGGTCCGCCGCCGGCGAGGTGGTTCGGACCGCTCGTGGCAAGGCCGCGGCTCGCCCTCGCGGAGGCGCCGGCGAAGCCGGCACCTCCGCCTTCAGGCCGCTTGCCCGGCCCGAGCCGGGCAAGCTTGGCACGGGCGCAGGCGGTTGCGTTCATGACGGGCTGGTGCCGGTTTGGTCGAAACGGAAGGCGTTCTCGCTAGCCGGCGATCGCGGCTAGCTCGACGAACTGGTGTTGGTGAGCGGGAGCGCCGGCTGTGGTCGCTAGAGAGCTACTGCTGCCATCTCGTGCAGGGACGCGAGGCGGTTCAGGGCCTCGACCTCGATCTGGCGGACCCGCTCGCGCGTGATCCCGAGGCGCTGGCCGATCTCCTCGAGCGTCCTCGGATCGGTCTGATCGAGGCCGTAGCGAAGGACGATCACGTCGCGGTGGCGTTGCGGCAGCGACCGGAGGGCCTCGGCGATGATCTCCGAGCGAAGGCTCGCCTCCGCAAGGTCCTCCGGCAGGGGATCGCTGCCGGAGACGAAATCTCCGAGCACCGCATCCTCGTCCTCACCGACCGGCGTGTCGAGCGACGTCGCGCGCGGCGCCGCCCGCACCTCCTTCGCCTGCTCGAGCGACATGTTCGCCTCGTCCGCGATCTCCTCCAGCGTCGGCTCGCGGCCGAGCTCGGTCCAGAGATGTCGCTCGGCCCGGTTCAGCTTGTGCAGCCGCTCGACGATGTGCACCGGCATGCGGATCATCCGCGCCTTGTCTGCGAGCGCCCGCGCGACCGACTGGCGGATCCACCAGGTCGCGTAGGTCGAGAACTTGAAGCCCTTCCGCCAGTCGAACTTCTCGACGGCCCGGATCAGCCCGAGGGTGCCCTCCTGGATCAGGTCGAGGAACGGCAGCCCCTGGTTGCGGTAGTTCTTCGCGATCGACACGACGAGCCGGAGGTTCGACTGGATCATCCGCTGCTTCGCGCACGGGTCGCCGCGCTCGATCTGCTTCGCCAGCGCGACCTCCTGGGCGGCCGTCAGCAGCGGATGGCGACCTGCCTCGCGCAGGAACAGCTGAAGCGCGTCGGTCGTCGTCTCCCACGAGATCTGGAGCGGAGGCGGCGCGGGCAGTGCCGGCCGGTCGCCGTCCCCGAGCACGTCGTCGACGATCTCGATCGCGCGCTTCTCGAGCTCGCGGTAGATCGCGTCGGTCTCGAGCGGGTCGAGCCGGAACGGCTCGAGCACCTCGTTCAGCTCCGACTGCCGCAGCCTGCCGAGCTCCTCCGCCGCCTCGACCAGACGCTGCAGGTCGTCGCTCAGAAGCAGGATGTCCGCCTCGACCTTCACCCGCGATGATTTCTACCGGAATCGCACCGCGCCGGCTGAAATTCCCTCTGCACGATAAGCAGTGTTATGTCGAGTCACGACAAAGTGCGGCTCGGGGACGGCCCCTCCCGGCCCGGGCAGCGTTGACGGAGGAGCCGCGGCTCACGGAGGATCCACACCGCGCGTGAGACCGCCCGGACCCGTGCGGCCGGCGCCGTGCGGGTACGGGACGAGCGTGGCTGCGACGAGAGCGTCTGGGCACGCCGGCCCGGCGTGAAAGTCTTTCTCTCCGCAAAGAGCGGAAAATGCCGCCGCAGGCGCCTTGAACGGACGCGCCCCCCACGTTAGATTCGCTCTTGCACCGAGCACGGAGCGCCGGTAGGTCGAAGCCGGGCCCGGGGGCCGTACGCGGAAGCGGAAAGCCAACGGGACCGGGGGACGAAAGCGCCACCGGCTCGGTGAATTTTTAATTCATGGGGAAACCGGGTTTCCCCCATGGGCCCCCTCCTCTTTGTTTCCGGTTGACGTCGGGCGGCGCTGGTTCGGGGCGCCGTGGTCGGCATCGGCTTGCTCCGGCGGCGGCACCGGCGAAGCCGGCACCACCGCCTTCAGGCCGCTTGCCCGCCTAGCGGGCAAGCTTGGTACGGGCGCGGTCGTTTGCGCACCCGGCCGACGGTGGTGGTCATATGGGCTGGACGGCGTTCTCGCTAGCCGGCTGGCGCGGCTAGCTCGGCGGACCGCTTCCAGTCGACACGAGTCGCGCGTTCACTAAAATGGGAAGGCATGCACTTGCCGGCCTTCTCTCACGGGGTGACGTCTTTTCTCTGGGCTGTCGTGTTCGCCGTCTACATCTGGTTCGGCGGGGCCGCCGTCGGGATCTCCGGGGCGACGTCGTTCGTGCTCGGGGTCGTCGCCGGAGCCGGGATCTTCCTCTACGTGCGGATCTGCGGCGAGGACACGCCGCGGCCCTGACTCGCCGAGAGGGCGGTGATCAGGAACCGCGCCAGCTCAGGCCCCAGGGCGTGGTCGAGGCGGTCGCGGGCGGTCGTCGGGGCCGGAAGCGAGGGGAGCAGTACCAAATGCTCGAGATGGGCTCTACGGGGCATCGCATCAGACGGTGATCCGGCACCGAGAGGGAGTGGCTTCGCCGGAAGCGCCATCCCTCCCTTCATCGGCAGCGCCGGCAGGTCTGCATGATCCCTTGCAGGAGGGGTTGCCGAAGGACGGGCGCCGGCCGTTACAGAGTGAGTCGCCTTGCATCGAAACTCGACGAGTAGAGCTCGGCGCGGAAGGCTTCGATCGTGGCGAGGAGCCCGCCCTCCGGATGGATGAGCACACCGACCTCGCGGTCGTTGTGAAAGGGCACGTCCACATGCTCGCGCGAGACGAGGTTGAGGGAGATCTTCCCGCAGGCCGGACAGCGGACAGCAAGGGCGACCCGGTTGTCACGGCCGCCTTCGGCGAGCAGGAGGAACGCCGACGGGTACGCCTCGCGCGGCCGGTTCTCGGGCTCGCAGAAGAAGCTCCACGGCCACTCCCCCGCCTTGATCCGGAGCGCCGCGAGGTCACCCAGCTCGACCGCGACCCGGTCGGTGCGGGACGTCATCAGGTTCACGAAGCTCGTCCGCTCCTCCAGGCCGAGCGGCGCCCAGTCGAGCTCGTCGTGGGAGACGAGCCCGGGATGCTCCTCGCCGCACCCGCAAGCGAACTCGACGCGGTAGACGGCCGGATGATGCGGCCCGGGCAGCTCCTCGAGACGGCGAAAACGAGAGAGCAGCACCGAAGTCTCACCGTGCACCGGGCACGGAAAGCGATACCGGGTCGTCAGCGCGTCGTACACAGCTCCGTCATATAGGACGTCCCGGACGACCAGAGTGTTTGAACGAACGGTGTGCGCCCCACCCCACGCCGCCCCTACCCCCCAACACTCCCGGCCACCGGTCCCGGTCGCCGAGCTAGCCGCGCCAGCCGGCTAGCGAGAACGCCGTCGAGACCATAGGACCGCTATCCCTCACCGGAGCGCCCACACCTGCGCCCGTACGAAGCGTGCCCGGCCAGGCCGGGCACGCGGCCTCGAGGGTGGCGGTGCCGGCTCAGCCGGCGCCGTCACCAGGGCAAGCCGAAGCCCATTCGAGCCGCCCCGAACCAGCGCCGCTCGCCGTCAACCGGAAACAACGAGGAGGGGGCCCACGGGGGAAACCCGGTTTCCCCCGTGTTCAGTAGGTGATCAGAGAGTGGACGTCGATGCCCTGGAGGCGTTCGCGGCCGCCAAGAAAGGAGAGCTCGATGATGAAGCAGGCGCCCACGACCTGCCCGCCGAGCCGCTCGACGAGGCCGCAGATCGCTTCCACGGTGCCGCCCGTCGCCAGCACGTCGTCGTGGATGACGACACGGGCGTCGACGGGAAACAGGTCGGGATGCACCTCGAGCACGTTCTCGCCGTACTCGAGCACGTAGGTGGCCGCGATCGTCTCCGGCGGGAGCTTTCCGGGCCTCCGGGCAGGGACGAAGCCGCAGCCGGCCTCCGCCGCGATGGCGGCGCCGAGGATGAACCCGCGGGCCTCGGCGCCGAGGACGACGTCGGCGCGCTTGGTCTTCACCCAGGTGGCGAGCTCGGCGATCGTCTGCTGCAGTGCAGCGGCATCGGCGAGCAGCGGCGTGATGTCCTTGAAGCCGACCCCGGGCGTCGGAAAGTCTTCGACCTCGCGGATGTGCGTGCGCAGATCGATCTGGCTCATATCGCGGCCATGTCGCGCACTTCGCGCCAGAGCAGCAGGCCGCCGAGCTCCTGCGCGAGATCGGTCAGTGCCTGGAGGTCGTTCAACCCGGCGGCGTGCCGCTCGACGTTTCGGGAGCGGAGTGCCGGCGCGATCAGCTGCTCGAGCAACGAGGCTTCGCGATCGGTGGCCGTCCGGAAGGTACGGAGGTGCCGGGCATCGACCCCGAAGCGCGTCAGCTGCGCACAGACCATGGCGATGTCTGCGTCGGTCTCGGGATATCGCTTCTCCGAGCCGCTGCCGGATGGGGCAAGCAGACCGTACTCCTCGAGCTCCTTGGCGAACTCGGGCTGGATGCCGGAGCGGCGGCAGAGCTCGTCGAAGTCGATCGGCAGGACTCGCTCTCCCAGGCCGACGGGCTTGCGACGCTTGCGCTCGGCCACACCGGGTGCGGCCAGCTCGTCGCGGATCACCCGCAGCGGCAGGAACTCGTCGCGTTGAAGCCGCAGGATCGTGAGGAGCCGCTCGACGTCGTCTTCGCTGAAGAGCCGGTAGCCGCCGCGCGTGCGCTGCGGGTTGAGCAGGCCCTCGTCCTCGAGGAAGCGGATCTTCGAGATCGAGATGTCGGGAAACTCGTCGCGCAGCCGCCTCACGACCTCGCCGATCCGGACGAGGCGTTCGCGCTGCTGGGTGCCGCTGGACGTCTTCAGGGTCATCTGTCTCACCGTTCGACGAAGGTCAGCCGATACTTGCCGATCTGGAGCTCGTCGCCGTTCTCGAGCTTCGCGCTGTCGATGCGGCGGCGGTTGACGAAGGTTCCGTTCAGCGATCCGAGGTCCTCGACCGAGAAGACCCCGTCGTGCTCGACCAGCACCGCGTGGTTGCGCGAAACGGTCACGTCGTCGAGGAAGATCTCGCAGTCGGGAGACCGGCCGATCCGCGTCCGGGCGCCGGACGGAAGAAAGCTCTCCCCCGCCCGCCCGCCACCCGAGCGAACGACCAGGGCCGGGCCCTCGAGGCCTTCGACGAGCTCGTGCGCAGCTTCGCCGACCTCGTCGGCCGAGAAGGACTGCGTCGCCTCGCTTGTTCCGTCGCCTTTCTCGAGCAGCGCGCCGCAGCGTGAGCAGTAGTTCGCGGCTTCCGGGTTCTGGAAGCCGCATTCGCTGCAGTAGACATGGCTCATGGGCTCTCGCTGCGGGCGAGGCTCACGCTTCCGGTGCGCTCTTTCCCGTCAGGATCTCGGTCAGGCGGGCTACATCGACCTGGTCGAGCACGCTGCGTCCACCCGACTTCTGCAGCCGGGCGACGAGCTCGGCGCGGAGGATGTCGATCTTGCCGTGCAGGATCCGCCGCTGGTAGCTGAGTTCGTGCTCCTGCCCCTCGAGCTCTTCCTTCAGCTTCTTGAGCTCCTCGTCCGAGAGGGTGGCGAGATCCGGGAGAAGTTCCACAGTTGCGCCTTTCGTTTCGAGACTTCGCGAATGAAGTGAAGCGGACCGGGGCCCTAACCGTCAACCTCAACTTGAGAATACCCTGTTCCCCGTGCCTCCCGGATCTCCTTTCGCGCCTTGCGGGCGTAGGCGAGCAGGGAGACCACCGCCAGGCCGAACCCGGCCCAGAAGATCCCGAGTGGCCAGCTTCCCCGGTGCACGACGAGGACGAGGCCGAGGCTCAGGTAGAGCAGCCAGGTTGCGAGCTTCCCGAGTGCGTTCACCTCGAAGCGGTAGCCGCGGCCGAGCACGAACGGCGTCGCGGCGATCAGGAACACGTCGCGCGCGGGGATCGCGAAGGCGGCCCAGGGAAGGCGGCCGGCGTGCCAGAGGAGCACGACGGCGACGTCGATCAGCACGCGGTCGGCGAGCGGGTCGGCGATCTTCCCGAAGGCCGACTCCACGCGCCAGCGCCGCGCCAGGAAGCCGTCGATCTGGTCGGTGACCCCTGCCAGGCCGAACAGCACCCCGGCCGTCCAGCTGAAGCCGTGGTCGGCGGTGAGGATCAGGGCCGCGTACGCCGGGATGACGGCCAGCCGGGCGACCGTGAGCGCGTTCGGAAGCTGTGCGAGCGGCCCGGAGACGGTGCGCGCGTCGGCCACGGCCGAAGAATAGGTGACGCGTTTACCCGGGGCCCTGGCGCAGGGGCCCGCGGGCGTTGCGGAAGAGGGCGTCCCAGTACGCCGTCCGGTCGAGATATGCCGATTCGGCAGCGGTCCCGTAACGGCCCCAGGAACCGTCGTAGGAGACGTACCGGTAGCCCGCGCGTTCCGCGGACGGTGCGGCGGGCTCGATCTGCGTGCCCTCCTGCCACTCGTTGAAGGACGTGATCGTCACCTCGTCGGCACCGGCGGCGATCGCGGCATGCCACATCGAGTCGTACGTCCGGCCGTCCCGGCGAGGCTTCACATGCGGGTCGCCCGTTGCCCGCCGCGCGTCGTAGCCGGGGCCGACCGACGGCGCGCAGAGCAGCCCGTGGGCATGCGCCTGCGTGCAGAGCCGGGCGAACTTCGCACCGGTCCAGGTGACGATGTCGTAGGTGTAGATGCCGCTGAAGTGCCCCTGGACGGCCTGGCCGACGAGTGCGGTCTGCGCGAACGTCGTCACACCCTGCGCATGGAGGCTGTCGTTCAGGCTCGCCCACTGCTCCGGCGGCAGCGTGAAGGCCTGGTAGACGTAGAACGTGCTGATCCCGAGCGTTTGCAGGTAGGCGATGTCGGCCTGGACACTCGCGACGGTGCGCCCGGTGTACGGCTCGATGTGCACGGCGACCGAAACGTTCCGGAGCCTCGCCGCGGCGATCACGCCGGGGAGCCGCTGGTCCTCGGGCGAGCCCCTCCCCCACCACGAGACGGCGATCTGGTCGATGCCTGCACGCTGGATCTCGGCCATCTGCGCGTCGAGGACCGATGGGTTGTCGGAGGAGTAGACCCCGAGCGTCGGGTAGTACACGGAGGCGATGTCCTTGGGTGGGTTGTGCCCGTCCTGCGCCCAGTGGGCGTAGCTGCCGTCCACGATGGTCGTGGCAAACCAGGGGTAGTAGAACGCCGAGACGATGCGGGCCGCCCATGCCGGTGCCGGCGCAATGAGAGCGACGAGAAACGCACAGAAGATCACGAGGCGCCGCGGCAAGGCGCCGATCATCCCATTATTCAGCGACTGATCAAAATGGGTGCGGCAATGCTCCCCGGCCACCGGCCGGCCGGCCCTCGGTGGAAGTGGATCGGCGCCCTCGCTCTACTGCAACCACTTGACCGCGCAGCCGACCGCGGGCGTGATTGCGATCGGCGGCTCGGCGCCGCCCAGGACGGCGTCGAGTGCGTCGCGGAGGTACTTCCGGCCGACCGCCGTCTCGTCGCGGTTGTCGTCGATCGCACCGTGGTAGACGAGTCGGCGGCCACTGTCGAACACGAACACCTCGGGCGTGCGTTCGGAGCCGAGCGCCCGTGCCAGCGACTGGTCGGCGTCGTGGAGGTAGTCGAAGGTGAACCCCTGACGCGCCGAGCGGGCGGCCATCTTCTCGAACGAGTCCTCGGGGTAGCGGCCCGCGTCGTTCGAGTTGACGGCGACCACGCGCACGCCCCGGTCGCCGTAATCGCTCGCGAGCGCGATCATCCGCCTCTCCCAGCCGAGCACGTATGGGCAGTGGTTGCACGACTGGATGACGACGAGGACATCCGCGTCGTCGTAGCTCTCGAGGGTGTGGAAGCCCCCGTCGACGCCCGGGAGGCTGAAGGACGGGGCGCGGCTGTTCAGTGCGAGGCTCATCGCAACGCGTCCTCGAGTTGGGTGCGGCTTGGAACGGGTGAGACGCGCCCGTCCGACAGGTGGTAGATGCGGCAGGTGAGAGCCGGCCGTGAACCTGCGCCGGCGGGATCGACGTCACGCCCGTCGACGCGGATCGTCGGCGATCCCGGAAAGGCGAGCGCTTGCGCCTCTTCGTCGCTCGTCACCTGGCGCAGGTCGATCTCGACCGCCAGGCCAAGGTCGTCGAGCACGCTTCTCACCAGCGTGAGCGCCTCGGGATACGAGGGGCAGCCCTCCCAGTACAGCAACTCGACCTGCTCGGGCACGGCCACGTATTTCAGAGTAGTGCACCGGGTCAGGCGGCCGGCTCGACGACCAGGTAACCGTCGACGTCGTCAGCTTCCTCGGCTGCGACGAGTCGGACGACGACGAGGTCGGGGGCGCCGCCCCGATGGATGCGGTCGCCCTCGACCCAGTCGGGAGCGGCGGCCCGGAAGGGGCCGAGATCTTCTCCGTCGACGCAGATCAGCCGGTACGCGGGCATGGGCGCGGCAAGCTACCGTTTTTGCCGGACGTCAAGCGGCCCGGGCTCGTGCACCGTCCGCAATTACGGCCCGCTCCCGGCGGCGTCCCGCCGCCCGTGGCTGCGTCCTCAGCACTAGTGGTCACCCGGAAACCGGTCGACGTTGCCGGTCAGACCACTAGCTCCTCCCCCGCGCCCGGCGTGTCCGCGCGACGTGGATCACGTAGAGCGGAAGCGCGATCGCGAGGGCGAGAAAGACCGCGCTCGCCCACGCGGTCGGATGGCGGATCCTGTTCCGGTCGGCGTGCAGGAACACCGCGCCGCCGACCACGGCCGCGATCGCGAATCCGACGAGGAACTGGGCGGTCGTCAGGTGGGTCACGCGACCGGAGCACAGATGGTCAGCCTGGACCGGCCGGAGGAGGTCACGGTGACCGCAGCGCCCGTGCGGAAGCGGATGCTCCCGGCGCTGCGGTGGAGGGTCGACACGAGGCGCACCCTACCCGGGCGAATCGGGTGGTGAGGGTCGGCCAACCCTGGTCCCCGACCGCGGCGAGAGCCAGGAGCTCGGTCAGGAGCGCGAAGCCGGACGGTGCGAGCACCGAGAGTCGCTCACTCGGCGGCGCTGAGGTGCGCGGTTCAGTCGGGGTGCGCGGTTTCGAGCCGCGGGCCTCGTGTCCCCCAGGCTACTCCGGGTATTCCGATCTCCGTATTCCGCCGCAGGATGACTGCGGGTGTGCACGCTCGCAGCAATTGGACGCGACAGCGTTACTGCGGTTATGACCGCTTTTCCCATGATCGATGGGGTCGCTCGCCGGGGCCGGCCGGTGCTCAGCAGCGTCCGCGCGTTCGTCTGGTGGTTCATCACGGGCCACTAGAGTCTGAGGACAGCACCACCGGTCAGCCGTCAGGCGCAGGCTCGAAAGCGTGCGACCCGCCACCGGATATCGGGGCGACTCGCGTCATCTCAGCCGCAGTGCTGCCCGAGGCCAAATCGCAACGTCGCGCTGTGGCCGCCGACGGCGAACGCCAGCGGGACGCACGCCGAGCGGGTGCGCAGGAAGAACCCTCCCGCGTAGCCATTCCAGGTGCGTGCTGCTGACGGGCACGCCGCGAACCTGACCACGCTCGCGGGCGAGGCAGGATTACCCCAGCCGATGCGAACGCGGCGACGCCACGCCTTCGGCACGCTGACCGTGACCGGAGTCCTGCCGGCGCGGATGACCATTCCGGCCTTCCGCCAGTACGGGAAGGGCGAGGACTCCGGAACGTGCACGACGCCAGCAAGAACCGCCGGAGGGGCGGAGACCACGCCGAGAACAGCTCGGTAACCGGCGTCGTGGCCGGTCTTGACCGTTCCGATGATCTGATCGCATCCCACCGTGACCACGTTGGCATGACCTGTCGCCGTCGAGACGCCTTCCGCGCTGGCAGCCGCCACACTCACCGCTGCCGTCGCCAACAGGAGAAGGATTGCTGTTTGGGCCACTATTGGCCCATGGGTTCGAGATGATGCGCCGGTTTTCGTAGTCGGGGTGCGCGGATTCGAACCGCGGGCCTCTTGTCCCCCAGACAAGCGCGCTAACCAGGCTGCGCCACACCCCGTGACTGCAGGACACGCTATCAACCAACCCGGTCTCGATCCGGCCCTCCACGCCCGGCCGTCCCCCACGTCCAGGCGGCCAACAGAGGCTGCGCTGAGCTCCTAGGGCTTCAACGATCTGCTCTCACATGAAGCCCGTCTCGGCCCGCTCGGCCCCGTCCTCGCCTATCTCTTACCGCGCAGTCGCGTTCCTCTCGCGCCACTCGGTGATACCCCGTGCGGCTTCGCACCAAGACCGGCAGCCTGGCGTTCGCGAAGATCACCTGCCGCCTCGTCTCCCACGACGGCCAGCCCTCGCACCTCGACGGGATCATTCGTGACGTGAGCGGGCGCCATCGGCTTGAAACCTCAGCTTCGCCACCAGGCACTCCACGATCCCCTCACCGGCCTCCCGAACCGCACGCTCCTGCTCGACAGGCTCACCCAGGCGCTCGCCCCGCGCTGCCCGCACTCGAACCGGTGTGGCCGTGCTGCTACTCGACCTCGACAATTTCAAGCTGGTCAACGACAGCGTCGGTCACGGCGCGGGCGACCAGCTTCTCGTCCAGATCGGCTTCCGCTTGCAGGAATGCCTCCGCGAGTCGGAGACGGTCGCGCGAATCGGCGGCGACGAGTTCGCGATCACCGCCGAGACCCTCGCCCCCGAGGCGGTCGTGACCGTCGCTGAACGCACTCAACGCACGAATCCGCGTCGCGACTGACCTTCGCCGGGCGCGGCCGTAGCAGGAACACGCCGGATGATGCTGACGGGCACACGCTCGACCCCGCCCGCACCACCGGCCGTTGGCAACTGCGCGGCCAGTGATAATCCGCCCATGCACGGACCCCGGTCCCTGACCACGTGGTCATGGCTCCGCGCCGGGGTCGTGGTGGCGCTGTGCTGCTTCGGCGTGCTCGGGTGGCAGGGAGTGACGACCGTCGGCCTCAACAGGGCGAGTGATTCCGGCGAGCACATCTTCTACACCGAGTATCTCTACAAGACCGGCAGCCTCCCCGGTGAGGCCCGGAACTACGAATACGCCACCCCGATCCTCTTCCATGTCACCGCGATCGCGGTGGAGTATCTGTCGCACAGGGCGCCCTCGCACTGGCTCGAGCTACCGTGGAACTGGGTCACGCGCGCCCTGTGGCTGGCATTGATCGCCGGGGGCGCCGCGGCCATGACTGCACGCCGAGCCCGCGTTCGACTGGCAGGAGCGGCAGGGCTCGTGCTTGCCGGCATCTGGGGCCTCGACGAGGCGGTCTCGCTCGACAAGACCCAAGAGTGGTCGGGGGGACAGTTGATCGCCCTGGCGGCGGGCACGGGGCTCGTGCTCGTCACCGGGCTGATCGCGCGCGAGGTCTGGCCCGACCGGCCGCGGCGCTCGCTCGCTGCGGCCGCGTTCGTCGCGGCGTACCCCGTCGTCTACCGGATGAGCATCCTCTTCCATCCCGAGATGCCCCTCGCGTTCCTGTGCGCGCTCTCGTACCTGCTCTTCCTCCGCGCCGCCCGGCTCGGCTGGCCCCGCCGGCTCGGTTGGGCACTCGGAGCGACCTGCGGTGCGGCTGCTCTGACACGGCAGACGGCGATCGTCGTGATCGTCTGCCTCGGCGTCGGCGCCGCGGTTCTCGGCGGTCGCCGGGCTCTCGGCTTCCTGGCGCGCGCAGCCGTGCTGGTCGTGCTGATTGCAGGCCCATGGTGGATCTACGCGTACCGGACCTGGCACAACCCGCTCCAGTCCAACCTCGAGCCACACACGGCGGTGATGCTGAATCACCAGCCGCTCTCGTTCTACGCCTCCTTCCCGATCGAATCGCTGGTCGTCCATCCCTACCGCGATGCGTTCGCGAACGAGTTGCTGCCGAAGCTCCACGCCGAGCTCTGGAGCGACTGGTTCGGGGTCGTCCACCCATGGCTGGGCACTCCTTCCCGGCTCGACCGCGTGACCGCCTCGACCCAGAGCGTGCTCGGCTTCTTCGGGGACATGCTGGCCATCGGCGGGCTGGCGGCGCTCGCGGTCCCGGCGGCGCTGCGCGTGCTCCGCCGCCGTAGCCGCTCGCCCGACGACGTCGGCCTCGGGCTGCTCGCAGTCGTCACGCTCGCGGCGTTCAGCTCATTCGTCGTGATGCTGATTCGCTTCCCGCAGCAGTACGGCGACCCGATCAAGTCCAGCTACCTGCTCTTCACCGCGCCCGCCTGGGCGATCTTCTCGATCGCGGCCTGGGCGAAGATCCGGAAGCGGCGCCGCGGGCTGAGCGCCGTCCTGACGGTCGTCGCCGCTCTCTACATCGTGAGCTACGCGGCCGACCTGGGCGCAGCCTTCGGCCACCGTGTTGTCTTCCGACCGCCGCCCGGTCTCCAGGGGGCGGTCGATCTGGCCCCGACCTGGCAGGTGACCTCGCCTCTACCCGATGTGGGCGGGCCCGTGGATTTCCTGGTCGGCGTCAACAACACGGGTAACCAGACCGCGGACGACGTCATCCTCACGGTCAGGCTTCCGGCGGGGATGCGAGTCGTGGGCCCGCCTTTCTACGAACGCGGCACGGGCTGCTCCGAGGGAGCGACGATCGTCTGCAACCTGAGCTTCCTCGCCGGAGGTGCGTCGACATTCATCCGGTTCGAGGTCCAGGTCTCACAGGGCGGCCCGCAGATCCTCACCGCCACCGTCTCCTCTCCCCAGCAGGCAGACGTGAATCCCGCCGACAACACGAGCTCCTTCGTCGTCAACCTCTCCCCGCCCAAGACGGCGAAGCCCATTCAGCCGGGCTGAGAAGAACGAGGCTGAGAATCAGGCCGGCCGGAGCCCCCTCGCCCCCAAGCGAATCACGCCGAGACCCCGACCGGCCCTTGCCGGATCAGACGGACGGCCGGGCAACTTGTTGGCGGTCAGGGGGTCAGACGGCGGAAGTACCGGTCGATCAGCTCAGGCATCTCCTCGAGCTGCTGCGTGATCGCTCGCAACCTGAACTCGCGGAAATGCTCGGCTTCGACGTCGAGCGCCTCGCCGAGCCGCTTGATCACGTCGTTCGAAGGCACCGGACGGTTGCCGTGGACGAGATGGTTGAGATACCCGGCCGAGAGCCCCGTCTTCGCGGCGAGCGCCCGGTAGGTCGTGCCCGACTCGTTCATCAGCCGTTCGATTGCCGCCCCGAACGGCTCTGAGCTGAACTTACGTCGCTTCGCCATCCTTGAAAGCCTCCTTGCTCAACTCGGAAACGTCCACACGTGCTTCCCCCCGACCGTCCCGCCGCTTGAGGTCGACTCTCCCGTCCTCGAGCGTCTTGCGGCCCACTGTGACTCGTACCGGCAACCCGATCAGGTCCGCGTCCGCGAACTTCTGGCCCGCCCGCAGGTCGCGATCGTCGAGGAGGACGTCGGCGCCGCCGGCGGCGAGCGCCGCCGCCGCTTCCTCGGCCTGCTGTTCCACGCCGGGCAAAGCGACCACGTGCACATCGTACGGGGCGAGCGCCCGCGGCCAGCAGATGCCGTTGTCGTCGTGGCGCTGCTCGACCGTGGCGGCCATCACCCGGCCGAGCCCGATGCCGTAGCTGCCCATGATCAGCGGCTTCTCCTGACCGTCCTCGTCGAGGAACACCGCCTCGAGCGGTTCGGAGTAGGTCGTGTCGAGCTTGAAGATGTGGCCGATCTCGATCGCGGTCTGGAACCCGAGCTCGCCCCCGCATTTGATGCACCGGTCGCCCTCGACCGGGACGCGGATGTCCGCGAAGCTTGCCGCGAAGTCACGCCCCTGCTCGACTCCGCGCAGGTGGTAGCCGGTGCGGTTCGCCCCGGCCACGAACTGCCCGGCACGGAGGGTCTCGTCGGCAACGATCTCGCCCTTGAAGCCGACCGGCCCGAGCGAGCCCGGATCGGCGCCGAACGCCACCGTGATCTCGGCCTCCGTTGCAGGCCGCACGGCCTCCCCGAGCGCGGCGATCAGCTTGTAGACCTCGAGCCGGTCGTCACCGCGCACGAGCGCCAGCACGACTGTCCCGTCCTCCTTCGTCATCGGCATCGCCTTCGAGGTCGCGGCGAGATCGATCTCGAGAAAGCCGGCGAGGTCTTCGCAGGTCGTGATCCCCGGCGTCTCCACCTCCTCCGGCGCGTCGAGGCTCGGTGGGAGCTCCGGCGCGCGAGGCACTGCGCGCGCCACCTCGAGATCGGCTGCGAAGTCGCCGTTGGCGCAGGTGACGAGCGTGTTCTCCCCCGATCCGGACGGCGCGAGGAAGTCGACCGACTCGCTGCCCCCCATCATCCCCGACTCGGCCTGGACGGCGTAGTACTCGATCTCGCACCGCCGGAAGATCGCATGGTAAGCGGCCTCGTGGGCGCGGAAGCTCTGCTCCAGGCCGGCCTCGTCGCGATCGAAGGAGTACGAGTCCTTCATCACGAACTCGCGCACCCGAATCAGGCCGGCGCGCGGACGCGGCTCGTCACGGTCCTTGGTCTGGAAGTGGTACCAGGCCTGCGGAAGCTGCCTGTAGCTCTGAAGCTCGCGCGCATGGAAGGTGAAGGTCTCCTCGTGGGTCAGCGGGAGGATGAATCGCCGCCCGGCGCGATCCGTGACGTGGAAGATCTCGGGAATCTTGTCGCGGCTCGTCGCCTCCCAGAGCTCAACCGGTGTCAGGACGGGCGCGCACCACTCCTGCGCGCCGATCGCGTCCAGCTCGTCGCGGATGATCTGCTCGACCTTCCGGTGGACGCGCCACCCGAGCGGCGTGAACGTCCAGAGGCCGGCCCCGAGCTGACGAATGAAGCCCGCGCGCACGAGCAGCTTGTGGCTGATCGCCTCCGCGTCGGCAGGCGCGTCGCGCAGGGTCGGCAAGAAGAGCTGTGACGCACGGGCGATCGGCATCGTCGCTCGCAGGCTATTCGAGCGGGATCGCCGACGCCTCGGCCATCGCCAGCGCGGCCGGCTTGCCCATCTTCCGGCGTTCGGGGCGCTGCATCCCGTCCTCGATCCAACGGTCGATCTCGGCGAAGAGCTCGTCGACGAGGATCTCCGACTCGACCTTGCGGAGCACCTTGCCGTGGGCGTAGATGAAGCCGACCTCGCGGCCGCCGGCGATGCCGAAGTCGGCGTCTCCGGACTCGCCCGGGCCGTTGACCGCGCAGCCGAGCACCGCGACCTCGAAATGCTCGGGGTACCCGCGGAGACGCTCCTCCACCTCCTCGGCAAGGCCCTGCACGCCGACGTTGTCGCGGCCGCAGCTCGGACATGCGATCAGCACCGGACCGCGTTCGCGCAGGCCGAGCGACTTGAGGATCTCCCAGCAGACCTTGACCTCATCGACCGGGTCGGCGGTGAGGCTGACGCGGATCGTGTCGCCGATCCCGTCGGCGAGCAACGCGCCCAGCCCGACGGCGCTCTTGATCGAGCCCGTGGACGGAGGGCCGGCCTCGGTGACGCCCAGGTGCAGCGGGTACGGAACGCGCCCCGCGAGCATCCGGTAGGCGCGGATCATCGTCGGCACGTGGCTCGACTTGACGGAGATCTTGAAGTCGTAGTAGTCGAGGGACTCGAGCATCCGCACCTCCTCGAGCGCGGCCTCAACGAGCGCCTCGGCCTGGTCATCCTCCGCGAGCGACTCGAGGTGCTTGGGCAGCGAGCCCGAATTGGCGCCGATCCGCATCGCGATCCCCGCCTTCTTGGCGGCGGTCACGACCTCGGCGACCCGATCGGGCCCGCCGATGTTGCCGGGGTTGATCCGGACCGAGTGGACGCCGGCCTCGATCGCCTTCAGCGCGAGGCTCGAGTTGAAGTGGATGTCGGCGATGATCGGGACCGGCGAGAAACGCACGATCCGCGACAGCGCCTCGGCGTCCTCGATCTTCGGCACCGCGACCCGAACGAGCTCGCAACCGGCGCTGACGAGCGAGGCGATCTGTGCCGTCGTCGCCGGCACGTCGTGCGTCTTCGTCAGCGTCATCGACTGCACCACGACCGGTGCCCCGCCGCCGATCTGGACGCCGCCCACCTTCACGAAACGTTCGCTTCCCACGGACGAATCCTAGCCGCCGCTCGAGAAGAGGTCGTTCCGCAAACCGAGGTACATCAGGAACATGAACAGGCTCAGCCCGACGGCGCTGTAGCGGACGTAGGCGAGCTGAGAGAAGGCCCGTCCGCGCACGCCTTCGAGCAGCGACATCAGGATGTGGCCCCCGTCCAGCGGCAGCACCGGCAGCAGGTTGAGCAGGGCGATCGCGAAGCTGATCAGCCCGAGCTCGCCGAAGTAGTCGCGCACCGAGGTGCGGTAGGCAGCCGAGGTGTCACGGGCGATCCCGACCACGCTCGAGACGTTGTGGGTTCCCGTGCCGACGAACAGGTGCCCGATCGACTGTGCCGTCAGGCTCGTGATCGTGCCCGCGAGGCGAAACGACTTTCCGACGGATGCCGGCAGCGAGTCTCCCGGCGCGGGCACGCTCCCGATCACGAACCCGACGCGGTAGAAGCCCTGGTCGAGGCGGGCTTCGAGCGGACCGATCGTGACCCGCTTGCCGGCACGGTCGACGACGATCCTGAACGGGCGGCCGTGGGTCGCGTTGATGTGCGTCGCGATCGTGTCGGGCGTCACGGACTGCCCGGCGACGAGGACGAGGCGGTCTCCGGCCCGGAGTCCTGCGGCGGCCGCCGGGTGGCCGGTGAGCACGCTGCCGACGGTGAGGCTGGCCCGCGACCCCTGCGCCATGTAGACGCCGGTGAAGAGGACGAGCGCGAGCACGATGTTCGTCAGCGGGCCGGCTCCGATCACGAAGGCGCGCTTCCAGACCGGCTGGCGCCAGTACGCATCGGGCGCCAGCGCGTCGCTGTGCTCGGTCAGGATCCGGCTCTTCGGCAGGTCCTGCTCGAGATGTGCGACCTGGGCGCGTGCGGCATCCTCGTCGCCCCGTTCAAGCGCGTCGTCGAGTGCGTCGAGCTGCTCCGCCAGCGCGTCGCGTTCCTCGGGCTTGAGGCTCGAGCGCAGGTCGCCCGCGGCCGGGCGATGCATGCCGGGGATCTTCACGTAGCCGCCGAGCGGAATCGCGCCGATCCCGTATTCGACCCCGCCGCGGGTCGTCTTGACGAGGGCCGGGGGAAAGCCGAGGTAGAACTTCCGCGGTCGCATACCCACCGCGCGGGCCGCGAAGAAGTGGCCGGCCTCGTGGACGAAGATCAGCACCGCGAGGCCGAGGATGGCGATGCCGAGGCTCACCTGGACGGCACCGGGACGAGCTCGCGCGCGCGTCGATCGGCCTCGACCAGCTCGTCCAGGTCACGCGCTGCTGCACCGTCGACTCGCCCGAGGACGTCCTCGACGGCGGTCGCGATGTCGAGAAAGCCGATCTGCCCGGTGAGGAATGCGTGCACGGCGACCTCGTTCGCGGCGTTGTAGGCGCATGGATAGGTGCCGCCTCGCACGCCGGCCTCGCGGGCGAGCGGCAGCAGCCTGAAGGTCTCCAGGTCGGGCTCGTGGAATTCGAGCGTGCGGAGCTCGAGCGGCGGCACGGGGGTCGCGGCCCGCTTCGGGTAGCTGAGCGCGTACGAGATCGGGACGCGCATGTCGGGGTGGCCGAGATGCGCGATCGCGGCACCGTCGCCGAAGCGCACGAGGCCGTGCACGAGCGAAGGCGGGTGGATCACAACCTCGATCCGGTCGTACGGCACGCCGAAGAGAAAGTGCGCCTCGATCACCTCGAGCCCCTTGTTCGCGAGCGTCGCCGAATCGATGGTGATCTTGGGGCCCATCGACCAGGTCGGATGGGCAAGCGCCTCATCGGGCGTCACGGAGCCGAGCTCGGCTGCCGTCCGCCCGCGGAAAGGGCCGCCGCTCGCGGTCAGGACGATGCTCTCCGGCTCGCCGAGCAACGCACACTGGAAGAGGGCCGAGTGCTCGCTGTCAACCGGGATCAGGTCGCCTTGCCCGCGCGCCCGCGCCTGCAGCGCGAGCTCGCCGGCCGCGACGAGGCTCTCCTTGTTCGCCAGCGCGAGCGTGACGCCGTGCTCGAGCGCCCACATCGTCGGCACGAGCCCGGCGAAGCCGACGACGGCGTTCAGCACGATGTCGGGCTGCACACGCTCCAGCAGCTCGGTCGGGTCCCCCCCGGTTTGCGTCAGCGGCGCGAGGCCGACGATCGGCTGCGTGTGCGACGTCGCTGCGACGAGCTCGAGCTCCGGATTCGCGTCGATCACCTCGATCGCCTGGCGCCCGATCGAGCCGGTCGCGCCGAGCAGGGCGATCCGCTTCATTCCGCCAGGGTACCGGCCCGGCCAGCCGTGTCCCGGCGTCGGACACCCGGCCACGACCGGGCTGGCCATGTCCCCACGTCCGACACCCGGCCACGGCCCCGCCAGCCATGTCCCCACGTCCGACACCGGGACATGGCTGCGCGGGCCATGGCCCGGCGGCGCTCAGCGGTAGCCGAACGCGACGATGCAGAAGTACGCGGCAGGGGCCGCGAACAGGATCGCGTCGATCCGATCGAGCATGCCGCCGTGGCCGCCGAGCAACGTGCCGGTGTCCTTGACTCCCGCGTCACGCTTCAGCATCGACTCGAACAGGTCTCCGAGCGGCGCGGCCACGGCGATCACTGCCCCGAGCACGACCGACTCACCGATCGTCAGGAAGTGCTGTTTGTAGAGCGCGACGAACGCGACGAATACCGTCGCGACCGTGCCGAACGCGAATCCCTCCCACGTCTTGCCGGGCGAGGTCTTCGGCGCCATCCGGTGCCTGCCGAGCAGCCGGCCGCCGGCGTACGCGAGCGTGTCACCGGCCCAGACGGCCAGCACCACGGTGAAGGTGGCGAGCCGCCCCTCCCCGGGGAGATCCCGTAGAAGCAGCATGAACGAGAGCCCGCAGCCGATCCAGATCGCGCCCATCACCGTTGCCGAGATCGACGCGGTCGGCGCCTGCCGGGTGGCGGAGATGCCTTTCAGACCGAACGCGAGCGCGAAGGCCGTCAGCACCCCGCCGATCATCCAGCCGATGCCTCCCAGCTGAGCTCCGACGAGCGCCAGCATGCCGCCGATGTCGCCGGCCGGCGAGAGAGGGCTCAACGGTCGCGCGAGCAGCCAGAACTCGTGCAGCGCCAGCGCGGCCGCGACGGCTGCGAGGGCGAACAGCCACCAGCCGCCGAGGTAGACGGCCCCGAGCACGATAGGGATCGCCGCGGCGGCGACCACGAGGCGGGAGAGGGCGTTGCTCACCTTCCGGCACCCGGGGCCCGACGGTCCGGGCGGTGAGGGATGCTCATCTGCCGCCGAACCGCCGCCGACGCTTCGCGTACTCGGCGAGCGCGGCGCGAAGGTCGCGCGCGTCGAAGTCCGGCCAGAGCCGGTCGACGAAGACGAGCTCCGCATAGGCGAGCTGCCAGAGCATGAAGTTCGAGACGCGCAGCTCGCCGCTCGTGCGGATCAGCAGGTCGGGATCGGGCAGCTCGGGCGCATAGAGGTTCGCCGCCAGCACGTTCTCGTCGATCTCGCGCGGATCCATCCCGCTGTCGGCGATCCGCCGCGCCGCCTCGACGAGCTCGGCGCGACCGCCGTAGTCGAACGCGATCCAGAGGCCGAGACGGCTGTTCAGGCCGGTGCGATCCTCCATCGACTCCATCCGGCGGCGGAGCGCCTCCGGTGCGCGGTCACGGCGGCCGATGAAGCGGACGCGGACACCCTGCTCCGCCAGGTCGGGCAGCTCGCGCTCGATCGTCTCGCCGAACAGCTCCATCAGAGCGTCGACCTCGTCCTGCGGGCGCGACCAGTTCTCGGTCGAGAACGCGTACACGACCACATGCCTGATCCCGAGGTCGATCGCCGCCTCGACGGTGCGCCTGAGCGCGCGTGTCCCGGCCCGGTGACCGACCGCGGTCGGGAGCCCCCTGCGTCGAGCCCAGCGACCGTTGCCGTCCATGATGATCGCAACGGTCTCGGCGACCTCGGGCAGATCGCCCTCGACCAGCGGCCGTACGCGGGCCAACGTCCGGATCCTCGAGATGAGCTTCATCGGTTGTTCCCAGCCGTCCGGTGCAGCCGGATGGCTACACCTCCATGATCTCGGCTTCCTTGTGCTTCAGGAGCTCGTCGATCTGGTGAACATGGTCGTCGGTGAGCTTCTGGACACGCGCTTCGGCAGCCCGTTCCTCGTCGTCGCCGACGTCCCCGTTCCTGACCAGATCCTCGAGGTGCCGCATCACGTCGCGGCGCACGTTGCGCACGGCGACGCGACCCTCCTCCGCCATGTGCCGCACCTGCTTCGCGAGATCCTTGCGGCGCTCCTCGGTCAGCTGCGGGATCGGCAGGCGGATGATCTTGCCGTCGTTCGAGGGGGTGAGACCCAGACTCGACTCCATGATCGAGCGCTCGATCTGCTTCAGCGCAGTCGGGTCGAACGGCTGGATCGTCAAGAGCCGCGACTCGGGGACGTTGATCGTGGCGATGTTCTTCAGCGGCGTCGCCGTCCCGTAGTAGTCGATCTGGATGCGGTCGAGCAGCGCCGCGGAGGCGCGGCCCGTCCGGACCGTGTTGAAGTGCTCGTGGGTCGCGTCGACCGACTTGTTCATCCGGTCGGTCGCGTCCGCCACGAAGTCGTCGATGGCCGTCACCGCGTGCCTCCTTCGGTCGGGGTCGAGATCAGCGTCCCGACGCTCTCCCCCGCGACGACACGACCGATGTTGCCGGTGGCGAGCTCGAAGACGTGAATCGGCAGGTGGTTGTCCATGCAGAGCGAGAGCGCGGTCGTGTCCATCACCTTCAGCCCTTGCTCGATCGCCTGGAGATGGGTGATCGCCGGCAGGAAGACTGCGTCCGGCTGGGTGCGCGGATCGCCGTCATAGACGCCCTGAACGCCGTTCTTCGCCATCAGGATCGCGTCGGCGCCGATCTCGAGCGCCCGCAGGGCGGCCGCCGTGTCGGTGGTGAAATAGGGGTTGCCGGTCCCGGCCGCGAACACGACCACACGCCCCTTCTCGAGGTGGCGGATCGCGCGCCGGCGGATGTAGGGCTCGGCTACCTCCCGCACGTCGAGCGCCGAGGCAACGCGCGTGTCTGCGCCATTTCGCTCGAGCGCCTCCTGCACGGCAAGCGAGTTGAAGACGGTCGCCAACATTCCCATGTAGTCGCCGGTTGCGCGGTCCATCCCGGCAGCGGTCGCCTTCATGCCGCGGTAGATGTTCCCGCCGCCGATCACGAGGGCAAGCTCGACGCCGGAGGAGTGCACCTTGACCAGCTCGCGGGCGAGCTCGTCCACGGTCGGCGCGTCGAGGCCGAACTCCGCCGGCCCCATCAGCGCTTCACCCGACAGCTTCAGCAGCACGCGTCCGAAGACGGGCGCGGGCTGAGATCGCGGCTGCGGGATGGCCGCCATCAGCCGACCGAGAACCAGGCGTGATCCACGAGCTCGAGCCCGCCCTGGTCGAGCGCCTTCGCCACGCTGAGGCTCCCGTCGTGGATCCAGGCCTGCTCGCCGAGGACAGACTCCCCGTAGAAGCGCTTGTTCAACATCCCTTCGATGATCTTCTCACGAACCTCCGCCGGCTTCGCCTCCACGTCCGGCAGCTTGGCGAGGATCTCGCGCTCACCCTCGACCAGCTCCGCCGGCACCTCGTCACGGGACGAGTAGGTCGGCCGCGCGAACGAGATGTGCATCGCCAGCTGGCGGGCGAGCTCGGCCGAACCGCCCCTGGACTCGACGAGCACCCCGATCTTGTTCGCCGGGGGGTGCACGTAGGCCGAGAACGTGTCGCCCTCCCCGGCGGTCATCCGTCGCGTGCCGACGACCTGGATGTTCTCGCCGAGCCGGGCGCTGAGCTCGACCCGCTGCTCCTCGAGCGCCGCGGCCGCCTCCTCCCCCTGCTCGAACACGCGCTCGAGCACCGTCTCCGCAAACGCCCGGAAGTCCTCGTTCTTGGAGACGGGCTCGGTCTCGCAGCCGACGGCCACGATCGCTGCCACGTCGCCGTCGACCCTCGTGAGAACGACACCCTCGGTCGTCTCGCGGTCGGCCCGCTTGGCGGCGGAAGCCATCCCTTTTTCCCGCAGGAGCTTGACGGCGGCGTCGAAGTCACCGCCGGTGTCCTCGAGCGCCCGCTTGCAATCCATCATTCCGGCGCTGGTGGCGTCGCGTAGCTGCTTGACCATCGAGGCGGAGATGTCGGTCATTGCGCGTCCTCCTCTGCGCCGGGCTCGGGAACCGCTTCGGACTCCGGCTCCGCAACAGCCTCCGGTTCCGCACCGGCCTCCGGCTCGGGGGCGCTCTCCGGCTCGGCTGCGACTTCCGCCGCGGCGACCGGCTCGGCCGGCTCCTCTGTGGACGCTGCCTCCGGCTCGGCGGCACTGCCGCGGTCGTCCTTCGCACCCGCGAGGTCGGCCGCCGACACCTTCTGGCTGCCGGCCTCGATGCCGTCTGCGATGGCCTTGATCACGAGCGAGCACGACCGGATCGCGTCGTCGTTTCCGGGGATCACGTAGTCGGCCTCGTCAGGGTCGCAATTCGTGTCGACGAGCGCGATCACGGGCACTCCGAGGCGCCGCGCCTCGCGCACTGCGAGCTGCTCCTTGCGCAGGTCGACGATGAAGATCGCGTCGGGCTGGCGCCGCATGTCGGCGACGCCCCCGAGGTTCGCCTCGAGCTTCTCCAGCTCGGCGAGCATCGCGATCCGCTCCTTCGCCGGCAGCAGGTCGAGCTGGGATTCCTGTTGCAGCGAGCGGAGCTCGTGCAGGCGCTGGATTCGCTCGGACATCGTCCGCCAGTTGGTGAGCAGACCGCCGAGCCACCGGTGGTTGACGTAGGGCATGCCGACCCGGGTCGCCTCGCCGGCAACCGCGTCCTGCGCCTGCTTCTTCGTGCCGACGAAGAGCACCGAGCCGTTCCGCTGGGCGATCGCCTTGGCGAAGTCGTGCGCGTCGTCGAGCAGCTGCTGGGTCTGCTGCAGGTCGATGATGTAGATGCCGCCGCGCTCGGTGAAGATGAATCGCTTCATCTTCGGATTCCAGCGGCGTGTCTGGTGGCCGAAGTGAACACCGGCCTCCAGTAGCTCCTTCATGGAGACAACGGGCATGCTGAGCCCCTTTCTCGGTTCGGTTGTCGGTCCACCGGCGGCGTCTCGGCAGCGCCGGCACAGGTGCCGGCCACCGTCCGCCTCGATCATCCGCCGGGTCGAGGGTCAGAAAGAGGTGCAATCGTACCGGGAATGCCGGCTCAGCCGAGCGCGTCCAGGTACCCCTGAAGGTCTGCGGGCAGCGGCGAGTCCACCTCGACGCGCTCGCCGCCGAAGGGATGGGGGAAGCCGAGGCGGGTGGCGTGCAGGAACTGGCGCCCGAGCGCGGGCTCGCGGACGCCGTAGACGGGGTCGCCGACGACCGGTAGGCCGATCGCCCCGAGATGCACCCGGATCTGGTGCATTCGCCCGGTCTCGAGGGTCACGCGCAGCAGTGCGTGCTCGTCCCACCGCGTGACGACCTCGAAATGTGTGACGGCGTCGCGCGGCGAGTCAGTCTCGAGCGAGACCCGGGTCGGGTCGTCGCGGTCACGGCCGATCGGAGCCTCGATCCGACCCACCCGCGACGCCGGCCTGCCCCGCACGAGCGCGAGATAGGTTCGTTCCAGCGCGCGGCCGCGAACGAGCTCCGACAGTCGTCGATGTGCCTCTTCCGAGCGTGCGACGACCAGGAGGCCGGACGTGTCGCGGTCGAGCCGGTGCACGATCCCCGGGCGCCCCGGCTCACCTCCGGCGACGATCTCGGCGAGGGTGTCGACGAGCGTGCCGGCGGGCCGGCCGGCGCCCGGGTGGACGACGAGCCCCGCAGGCTTGTCGACGACCGCGAGGTGTTCGTCGCTCCAGAGGATCTGCGGCGGCGGCCCGGCGGGGGCCGCCGCGTCGGCCTCCTCGGCGCTGGCGAGATCGATCGTCTCGCCGCCCTCGAGGCGGTGACTCTTCGGCCGCGGCCGACCGTCGAGGAGCGCGCCCCGCTCGATCGCGCGCTCGGCGGCCGCCCGTGACCCGAGATGCCCGGCGAGGAAGCGGTCGAACCGCTCCCCGGCCGCCTCGGCGGGAACGCTCAGCCTGCCTGTGGACGAGAAATCACACATTTGTCACAGTTTGGAACCGTAGGACGCCCGCAACGCGACTAGCATGGTCCCTCGAGGGCGGCGGGACGGCTCCCCACCCGATGGGTGGGGGACCGGCGGGAATCGCGGCGTCTTGCGCGGTCCGGCGGCCTGGCGATGGGATCGCTAACGAGCCGCGATGTCGAGGTGCCGTCGGGGCCGGCTCGGGCGACGGTCGGCGATGATCAGGGCCGCGAGCAGGATCCCGACGCCGATCACGATGAAGCTGTCGGCGAGGTTGAACGCGGGCCACCACCCGAAGTCGATGAAATCCGTGACGTGGCCGAGCCGCACGCGGTCGACGAGGTTCGAGACGCTGCCGCCGATCAGCAGCCCGAGCCCGGCCGGGATGACGGGGTGCCGCGCGCCGGAGCGGGCGAAGTAGACCAGCATCCACAGCACGGCGATCGCCGTCAGCGCGATCACCACGCTCGTGGCGGAGGTGAACAGGCCGAAGGCGATCCCGGAGTTCTCGATTCGATGGATCGAGAGCGGCCCGACGACGTCAACGGCCTCGTTCGGCGCGAGTCGGCCGACGACGACATGCTTGGTCAGCTGGTCGCCGGTGACCGCGGCGGCAACGACCGTCCCGAGCCCCGACCACTGCCAGGCGCCCGCGGCGAGCGACCGCTCCGCGATCGACACCGGGGCGAGTCCGTGGCTGGAGGAGCCGACGCGGATGTCCGGTTGCTCGCTCGACTCGCTCAGATCGCTCATCTCGCTAGCCACGATCGGCGAGGCGCTGGTCGTCGATGCACAGCGTCGCCCACGGACGCGCCAGCAGACGCTCCTCGCCGATCGGCTTGCCGCAACGCTCACAGACTCCGTAGGTGCCGTCCTCGAGCTTCGCCAGGGCCCGCTCGACCTGGCCGAGCGACTGCTGAGCGCTCTCTTCCAGGCCCTCGTCGAGCTCACGGTCGAAGGTGATCGACGCGGTGTCGGCGCCGACGCCCCCGAGCTCGCCGACCTCGTCGTCCACGTTGCGGTGGTTGTCGTCGCGGAGACTCGCTATCGCGTTGACGATGCGCTCCCGCTCGGCCTCGAGGAGAGGCCGGAACTGCTTGACCTCGATCGGTGTCACGCGGCGTCCCTCGCGTGGCCGGCCGCCGAGGCAAGACGGCGATCGAGCTCGGCGGGGGCGATCCCTGCGAGCGTCACCACCTTGTCGCGGGCCGTGTGGCCGGCGACGATCTCGACGTCGCGGCGCGAGAGCCCAAGCGTTTCAGCCAGCAGCCTGACGACGGCGTCGTTGGCGCGGCCGTCCTCCGGGGGCGCCGCCACGCGGATCTTCCACGCTGCGCCGTGGCGCCCCACGATCCCGGCGCGGGCAGCGCCGGGCGACACCCGAAGCTGAAGCCGGGTCGAGCCGCTCACCCCTTCAGTCTACGTTGTGCTCATTCGCCCCAGTCGAAGTCCCTCGAGTCGCCGCCGACGAGCTTGCGGAGCAGCGGCGTGGGTGCGGCCTCGTCCCCACCGTCCACCGGCTCCTGCACCGGCGGGAGGTTGATCGGCTCGAACTCGCGGGTGTCCTCTTTTTTCCACGGAGACACCTCCACGGCCTCCCCGGCATCCTGCTCGCCCGTCCCTGCGGGTGTCGCCTCGGCGGGGCTCGCCCCGGCAGTGCTGTCTTCGATGATGCCCAGCGCGGCGCGGAGCATCGCCTCGATGCGGCGCGCCTCGAGCAGCAGGCGTTCGCGCTCGGCATGGGCCGCCCGGCCGAGCGACCGGGCCTCGTTGTGAGCCTCCGTGAGAATCGCTTCGGCCTCGCTCCGCGCACGCTCGCGCACGTCGCTGGCGGCCTGCTCCGCGGCGACGAGGGTGTGGGTGAGGAGGTCTTCGCGACGGCGCAGCTCCTCGATCTGCTTCTCGAGCGCGTCGACCTTGTCCGTGAGCTCGCCGCGCTCGCGCCAGGTGGCCTCGAAGCTCTCGGCGACCTCCTCGATCACCTGCTCGACCATCGCGCGGTTGTATCCGAACAGACTGCGGCCGACGCGCACATGCCTCAACTCGACCGGTGTGTACGACATAGCTCTCCTTCCTTCCTAGTGGAGCCGGTTCAGCAGCGCGTTGACGATCCTGTCCAACAGGATCACTCCGAAGATACCGGCGATCGGTGAGAAATCCAGCGGGCCGACGGACGGCAGGATCCGCCGCCAGAGACGGAGGTACGGGTCGCAGACGTCGTGCAGAAAGCGCAGGAGCGGATCCAACGCATACGGCAAGCGAATCCACGACGTCAGAACGACCAGCAGGATCGCGAGCACGTAGACGGTGAGGAACACGTCGACGAACTGCTGCACGTGGCTGATCACGTCGAGGACCATCGCGGCCACCCTTCGGCCCGCCCGCGGTGTTTCCTACCCGCAAGACAGGTGACGTCAGAGCCTGCCGATCTCGACGAGTCGCCGAGCTAGCCGCGAAAGCCGGCTAGCGAGAACGCCTTCGGCCCCGACCAAACCGGCCACATCGACGGAGAGCACTCCATCCCGCGCCCGTACCAAGCTTGCCCGGCCGGGCCGGGCAAGCGGCCTGAAGGCGACGGTGCCGGCTCCGCCGGCGCCGTCGCGAGGGCGAGCCAGCAGCCCACCACCAACGCCTCGTACCACTTCGCCAGACGCCAAGCCGCGACACAGAGGAGGGGGCCCACGGGGGAAACCCGGTTTCCCCCGTGCTCTTAGGCCTGGTTGTAGAAGCCGCCGCGCTCGAGGAGCTGTGCGCGCTGCTCTGCGCTGACCTCGACGTTCCGCGGCGTGAGCAGGAAGACCTTGTCGGCGACGCGCTGCATGCCTCCGTCGAGCGCGTACGTCAGTCCACTGGCGAAGTCGATCAGCCGTTTCGACAGCTCCGTGTCGGCGTTCTGGAGGTTCAGGATGACCGGGATCGAGTGCTTGAACTTGTCGGCGATCTGCTGGGCGTCGTTGAAGCTCCGCGGGAGCACGAGGTGAACGCGCACCGAGCCGGGGTTCGGCACCGCCTCGATGTGGCGTGCGCCGCGCGGTGCACGTGCCGGCGCTGTCCGGGCAGGGCGCTCGGACTCCTCGGACTCCGTCCAGTCGTCGAACCCCTGGGTGCGCCGCCTGGGAGTGAGGCGGCGCACGTTCGGCCGGTCGCGGTAGCTCAACTCGAGCGACTCCTCGGCCGTGAACGCCTCGTCGTCGTCGTAGTAGTCCTCGTCCTCCTCGGCGATACCGAAGTAGACGAGCGTCCTGCTCCACAGGTCACCGAAGCTCACGTGCGCACAACCGTTTCTCTCATCGTTCCCGGGATGGTAAACCCCCTTGCGACCCGAAGAGCACGCTGCCGACGCGGATGAACGTCGCACCCTCCTCGGCCGCGATGCGGTAGTCCTGTGTCGTGCCCATCGAGAGCTCGCGGAGGTCGTGCTCTGCGGCCAGCGCGTGGAGCCGGCGGAACCACGCACGCGACGCTTCGGGGTCGTCGGCGGCGGGCGGCATTGTGGACAGCCCGCGCACCCGGGGCCCGAGATACGCGGGGATCTCGGCCGGGGCGATGCCGCCCTTGGACGGCTCGTCGGAGAGGTTGACCTGGACGAGCGCGGGCACCTCGAGTCTCGCCACGGCGGAGAGGGAGTCGAGCGAGTGGACGAGCTCACAGGTGCGGTTGACGATCTTCACCTTGTTCGACTGCAACCGGCCGATGAAGTGCCACCGGAACGAGTCGCCGTAGACGGCGTGCTTCGCCTCGAGATCCTGCGCCCGGTTCTCGCCGACGACCTCGATGCCCGCCTCGACGAGCAACGCCATCTCGGCCAGGGAGACGTACTTGGTGGCCGCGACGATCGTGACGTCCGGCCCGATCTCGGCGCGAATCCGCTCGTACCGCGTGCGCAGCTCAGCCGGCGACGGCACCGATCACGCCCTGGGCGCCGCGGCGAGGGCCGCTGTGGCGGTGGGAGAAGAAGAGATCCGGGTTGCAGCGGGTGCAGAGGTCGACGCGCTCGACGCGGCCGACCCCCGCCCGCCGCAGAGCACGCTCGGAAGCTTCCCAGAGATTCAGGATCTCACCGTCGGTCAGGTCGGGGTCGAACCGGGCGGAGACCTCGGCGCCGACCTCGTAGCAGCACGGGCCGACCGCGGGCCCCACGATCGCTGCCGTCTCGGCGGCCCCGAGCGCCTCGACGCCCGCCTCGACGATCCCGTCGGCGAGCCCGCGCCACCCGGCATGGACGACCGCGAGCGCCGGGCGTCCCTGCGTGGCGGCGATCGCGATCGGCACGCAGTCGGCGCTCAGGGCGAGCAGAGGCACCCCGGGCTCGTCGGTCCAGAGGCCGTCCCCCTGCTGCCCGTGAACGCCCGCCTCCGCGCGATTCACGCGCGGGGAGTGGCGCTGACGGTTCACGGCGAGCCGCCCGGCGTCGAGGCCGAGCTCCTCGCACGCTCGACGCCGGTTCTCTGCGATCCGCGCGGGGTCGTCTCCCCCGCTTCCCAGGTTGAGCGAGGAGTAGGCGCCCGTGCTGATTCCGCCTTCGCGGGTCGTGAACGCGACGACGTACGGGCCGGGGGCCTGCCACCGGATCATGCGTGGAGAAGCTCCGCGGCACGGGCGAGCAGCGTCTCGCGCCTGTTCAGGTTCGGCCTGTCGACGACCTCCTCCAGCAGCCCGGCAAGCGTGCGCCCGAGCAGCGGGCCCGGCTCGTACCCGAGCTGGATCAGGTCGGTGCCGTCGACAGCCAGATCGGACAGCCGGTGAGGGCTTGTCAGCTCGCGCTCGACGACGCTCCGGAACGAGACGAGCCGCTCGACGGCATCCTCGTCGAGCGCGCCGGCGGCCCCCTTGCCGAGCAGATCCGCCTGCTTGTGGTCGAGGAGGTCGAGCGTGAGGCCGTCGCCGTGCCGGGCCAGCAGCCGCCGCGCACGGACGGCGTCGCCCTTGCCGACGTCGAACATGTGGAAGCGGACGATCTGGACGACGCGCCGCCTGAGGTCGTTCGGGTAGCGCAGCCTCCGGAGCACCCGGCCCGCGAGCTCGGCACCCACGTCGGCGTGGTCCTTGGCGGCGTGGCCGGGTTTCGCGTGGAAGTGCAGCCGGCCGTCTGCGCCGCGCCAGCCGACGAGCGGCTTGCCGAGGTCGTGCAGGAGCGCGGCGAGCCTCACCCGCAGCGGCCCGCCCGCGTCCGCGGCGAGCTGCACGACGTGGAACGTGTGCTCGTCGAGGGTCAGGTCGTGGTAGCGAGTCTCCTGGTCGTACCCGATCGCCGGCTCGAACTCGGGCAGCAACGCGACCAGCACCCCTGTGTCGCGCGCAAGCCGGAGCGCTTTGAGAGGCTCACGCCCGAGGAGGAGCCTGGACAGCTCCCCCATCCCGTCGTCGGCGAGGCCGCCGCCGATCCGCTCGCCCGAGACGAGCGCGACCGAGGCCGCTTCCTCGTGCATCTGCGCGAGCGTCGACGGGTCGGGATCGAGGCCCAACTGGGAGACGAACCGGAGCCCACGCACCAGACGGAGCGGGTCCTCGGCGAAGCTGCGCGGAGTGACGGTGCGGAGGACGCCGTGCTCGAGGTCGTCACGGCCCCCGAAGGGATCGACCAGCGTCCCGTCGGCGAGGCGGCGGGCGATCGCGTTGATTGTGAAGTCGCGCCGTTCGAGATCGTCGGCGATGCCGGCGGCCGGGTCGACGACGATCTCGAAGTCGTGGCGTCCCGGCCCGGTCGAGCGCTCGCGCCTCGGCGGTGCGAACTCGATCCCGGCGGGGGCCAGCGCGCGGATCTCCCGGTTGCGTGGGTAGAGCCGCATCCCGACGGCCCGCCCGCCGACGACCAGCTCCTCGACGCGCCCGTGCGGGGCGAGCACCCTGCGGAGCCCGTCGCTGTCGACGCCGGGAACGAAGAAGTCGGCGTCCTTCGAGTCGCGTCCGAGCAGCTCGTCGCGCACCGCCCCCCCGACCAGGTATGCGTCGAGGTCGAGCGAGACGACGAAGTCCTCGATTGCCTTCACCCGCACCATTGTGGAGCACGGGCGGCCCTGCGGACCGCGGTCCCCGAACGGGGCGGTCAGCCGAGAGCGATCGCCTCGATCTCGACGAGGGCGCCGGACGGGAGCTTCGCCACCTCGAAGGCCGAGCGGGCGGGCGGTGCATCGCCGATCCGGCGTGCGTACACCTCGTTCATCGCCGCGAAGTCGTCCAGGCTCTGCAGGAAGACCGTGGTCTTGACGATCCGGTCGAGCGATGTGCCCGCCGCCTCGAGGATCGCCCGCAGGTTCGCGATCACCTGCTCCGTCTGCTCGACGATCCCGCCGTCGACCATCTTGCCTTCGCCCGGCGCGATGCCGAGCTGCCCCGCGACGAACACGAATCCGTTCGCCTTGATCGCCTGCGAGTAGGGCGCCCCCTGGAACGGCGCGGGCGCCGCCTCGGTGCGTACGACCTGTTTGGTCATCGAGCCTCTCCTCCTTCCGGCGGTCGGCACGCCTGGCCGATCGCCGCTCCGAGTGCTTTGAAGATCGCGAGCAGCACGTGCTGGGGGTCCTTGCCCTCGAGCACGCGGATGTGCACGTTCAACCCGGCCCCCTCGGCGAGCTCGCCGAGGAACCGGGCCACCACGTCGCTTCCGAGGCCCCCGACCCGCTGCCCCGAGAAGTCGACGTTGGACGCGACGAGCGGCCGGTCGGTCGTCTCGATCACCGCCCCGGCAAGTGCCTCGTCGGCCGGTAGCCAGGCCCAGCCTCGGCCGGAGGCGCCCGGCGCACGTACGAGCACACCCAGCGCCTCGCCGAAGCCCCGCGCGGCGCCGACGACCTCCTCGTCGACGGTACCCGGCGCAACCTCCAGGGAAAGCTGAATCCGCGCGGCTCCGGCCAGCGCCCCGAGCAGGTGGTCGAGCACCGAAACGCCTGTTGCGACCGTCGCTGCGCCTTCGTCCGTCACCTCGACGCGTACGCCGACCCGCCTCGTGTCGCCCTCCGTCTCACCCATCGATCAGACGCGCTCGATCGACGCACCGAGCGCCCGCAGGCGCTCGTCGATCCGCTCGTAGCCTCGGTCGATCTGGCTGATGTTCCCGATCACCGACGTGCCCTCGGCACACAGTGCCGCGATCAGCATCGCCATCCCGGCTCTGATGTCCGGGCTCTCGAGGCGCTCACCGTGGAGCTTCGCCCGGCCGGTCACGACCGCTCGGTGCGGGTCGCAGAGGATGATCCGAGCGCCCATGCGTACGAGCTTGTCGACGAAGAACAGCCGGTTCTCGAACATCTTCTCGAAGATCAGGATCGTTCCCCGTGCCTGGGTCGCGACGGCGAGTGCGATCGAGGTCAGGTCGGCCGGGAACGCCGGCCAGGGGCCGTCCTCGATCTTCGGGATCTGGTCGCCGAGGTCGTCGCGGATCACGAGCTCCTGTCCCGGCGGCACCCGCACGCTGTTCTCCCCGAGCTCGACCGCGATCCCAAGCCGTGCGAAGGCGGCGAGGATCGAGACGAAGTCGTCGGGCTGGACGTCCTCGATCGTGACGTCGCCGCCGGTGACGGCGGCGAGGCCGATGAAGCTGGCCGCCTCGATGTGCTCCGAGCCGATCCGGTGCTCGCCGCCAGACAGCTCGTCGACACCGTCGATCGTGAGCACGTTCGAGCCGATCCCGTCGATCCGGGCGCCGAGCGTAACGAGGAAGCGGCAGAGATCCTGGACGTGCGGCTCGCAGGCGGCGTTCATCAGCACGGTACGGCCCTCGGCGAGCGTGGCGGCCATCACCGCGTTCTCGGTGCCCATCACGCTGGCCTCGTCGAGGAAGATCCGTTGGCCCCGCAGCTTCTCGGCGCGAAGCTCGAACCGGCGTCCGATCTCGACCCGGGCGCCGAGCTGCTCGAACGCGTGAACATGGGTGTCGAGCGGCCTGCGGCCGATGAAGTCACCGCCCGGGGGCGAGAGCAGCACGTGGCCGTGCCGCGTCAGCAACGGGCCGGCGAGCAGGAACGAGCCGCGGATCCGCTCCGAGAGCTCCTCGTCGACCTCGGTGCGACTGACGCGGGCGGCGTCGACCCGCACCTCGTTCTCACCGAGCCATTCCGCCTCGGCCCCGATGTCCGCCAGCAGAGCGAGCATCGTCTCGACGTCGCGGATCCGCGGAATGTTGCGCAGAACGACCGGCCCGTTCGCGAGCAGGCATGCGGCGATCACCGGCAGCGCGCCGTTCTTGTTCCCGGCAGCGCGGACCCGCCCGTTGAGCGGACGGCCGCCCTCGATGACGAACGATTCCGTGACTGCTTCTCTGGCGACGGTGGTCGACAAGAGGGGGGTATCCTAGCGACCGCCTTGACACCGACCCGCGAACAGTCCTGGGGGACGCTCACGACGTATACGAAGAGCGAGGCGCTCCTGCGCCACGCGCTCGCGGTCGAGGCCTCGACGGCATTCTACGCGCGGCGCTTCGGCGAGGACGAGGAGTTGTGGCGCGTCACCGCGCTGCTGCACGACTTCGACTACGAGATCCACCCCACGCTCGACAAGCATCCGCAGGACGGCGCGCCGATCCTCCGGGAGCTGGGCTACCCGGACGTGGTGGTCGAGTCGGTGCTCTCGCACGCCGAGCACCTCGCAATGCCGCGCGACACCCCGCTCAAGCGCACGCTTTTCGCCTGCGACGAGCTCTCGGGGTTCGTGCACGCCTGCGGGCTCGTCCGGCCGACCGGCCTGGACGGCCTCGAGCCGAAGTCGGTCCGGAAGAAGCTGAAGCAGCCGTCCTTCGCGGCCGGTGTGCACCGCGACGAGGTCTACGCGGGCGCGGAGCTGCTCGGGCTCGAGCTCGACGAGCACATCGCGAACGTGGTCGCAGCCCTCCAGCCGATCGCGCCGGAGCTGGGGCTGCGGACGGCCGCGGACGCCCCGGGCTGAAGCGCCCCTACTTCGGCAGCCCGACCTGGACCTCGACGGGGGCGTGGTCGGAGAGCAGCCGCCCCTGGTACTCGCGCTCGGCGTCGGGCCACACCCGGACCGACTCCGCGACGGCCCGGTGGAGCAGGACGTGGTCGATCTGCGGGCCGGAGTCCGACCAGCGCGACTCGGGCGGTGCGGCCATCAATGCCTGGATCGTCTCGGACTGCTCGCGGGTGATGTTGAAGTCGCCGGCGACGATCAGCGACTCCTCGACCTCGGAGGCGCGCTCGATGAAGTTGGTCGCCCGGCGCAGCTCCGCGTCCGGCAGGTGGTAGTTCTGCGGGCAGCTCGTCGCGTGGAGGTTGGCGACGAGCAGCCGACGCCGGCTGGGAAGCTCGTACTGGACGACCTGGCAGACGCGCCGCTCCTTCTCCCACCGCGCCATCATCTTCGGGGAGAGCTCGAGTTTGGCTCCCTGCTCCTCGCAGAAGACGTTCGTGTTGAGCGTGATCCCCTTGACCTTGCGGATCTCCGCGTCGTTGGGGATCAGGATCGCGTTTCCCTGGCCGCTGAAGGCGGAGCGAATCTTGCCGTGGTGCGGCGCCGTCAGCGCCCTCCCGAGCGAGGCGGGAATCGGCAGGGGGCCCAACGTCGGGCGCCGCGCCCGCGCCGTCACCGCCTTCATGCCGCTCCACTCGCCGAGCGAGCCGAGCGCCCAGGCCGGAACCTCCTGGAGGCAGACGGCGTCCGGGTTGCCGACTGCGATCAGCTCGACCATCGTGCGCAGATGCGCCTTGCGGCCCGGCGGCACGGTGTTTCCGTGGAAGAGGTTCCAGGTGCGGACGAGCATTCGCTCTACTGTAGGCCACCGTGCACGTCGTGATCGCCGACCCACCTGCCTTCACGCCGTGGTACGACCACGAGCTCGCGGACGCGCTTTCGCGAGCGGGCGCAGAGGTCGAGCTCGCAACCTCCCACTTTCGCTTCGCCGAGCTGCCGGAGGCCGAGGGCTACCGGCGGGTCGAGCGCTTCTACCCTGCCTCGTCGCGGCTGTTCGGCCGCTCGCGCGCGCGGCTGCCGCTCAAGGCGGTGGAGCATCTCGCCGTCGCCGCGTCGCTCGCCCGGATCCGGGCGGACGTGCTCCATCTCCAGTGGCTCGCCCTGCCGCAGGTCGACGTCCACGTCCGGTTCCGGAGCCCTGCGGTGTTCACCGCGCACGACCTCCTCCCGCGCCGCACGGCGGGTAAGCGCGACCTGTGGCGGCGGCTGCTCGGCCGGTTCGACCGGGTGGTCGTGCACACGGAGCGCGGTCGGGAGACCCTGAGCGAGCTCGGAGTCGAGCCGTGCGTGATCTCGCACCCGGTCTACCCGAGCAAGGCCGAGCGGGCCGACGACGGCCGGACGATCCTCGCGCTCGGCGTCATTCGCCCCTACAAGGGGCTCGCCGACGCGATCGCGACGGTGCGCCGCCTGCCGGATGCCCGCCTGCTCGTGGCCGGGGACCCGGCGATGCCCCTCGACGACCTTCGTGACGCGCCGCGGACGGAATGGCGGCTCGGGTACCTGACCCCACCGGAGCTCGAGCGGGCGCTGTCGGAGGCGACGATCGCGATCTTCCCCTATCGCGCCGAGCTCGACCAGTCCGGGGCGATGCTGCAGGCGCTCGGGGCTGGCATTCCGTCGGTCGTGTACGACGTCGGCGGGCTGGCGGAGCCGATCGCCCGCTACGGCGCCGGGCGGGTCGTCCCCGCGGGCGATGTCGAGGCGCTGACCGAGGCGGCGCGCGAGCTGCTCGCCGACCCCGAGGCTCTCGCCGCTGCGCGCGCGGGCGCGGACCGGGCGCGCGCCGAGCTCACCTGGGACGCCGCGGCGGCGGCGCACCTCGAGCTCTACGGGGAGCTCGCCTGATGTTCCGCCGCGCACGCTTCGCCGAGGTGATCGGCCGCCAGCTGGACATCTTCGAGCGCGACGAGCAGTTCGTAATCGAGGAGGTGAACGAGCGCCTCGAGGCCTACAACAACGCCAACCGCGAGGAGGCCGAGGAGCTGTACGGCGACTACATCGACGCGGTCGAGACCGGCACCGAGCTCCTCGCCGACATGCGCGACGACTATGCGCGGACGCTCGAGGAGGGCATCGACGCCCAGTACCAGCGCGAGTTCAACCGCGCCGTCGCGAAGCGCCTGCCGCCGTTCGCGCTCGAGATCGAGAATCGCTGAGGAACGGCCTGCGTCGAGGCGCGTCGGCGGTCAGGGGCGGTCGAAGATCGCGCGGGTGCCGACTCGGCGCCAGACAATGTGCGGCTCGCCGGCGATGAGCGGTTTCGCCGTATTCGAACGTGGCCCGTCCGTCGTCTGCCCAGGTCAACTCGAAGATGCCGGCTCCGCCCTGGACGCCCTCGACCCGGAGCCCGCTGCGTGGTAGCCGCCGATGAGCGCGTGCTATTCGGGGAGAAGGTGGAGTGAGTCGCAGTGGCTTGGGCGAACGACCGAGAAGTCTCTTCGATCGAGGGTTGCCACCTTCGTTTCACCGAGGCGCTCGCACAGTGTGATGACCGATGCGTCGACGAGGCCGAGGTCGAGGTCCTGGTACTGGTGCTCCAAGTCGGACGCTCGTCTCAAATCGTCGACGGTGAGAGATTCAAGGCGGTAGGCGCCGGCGATGATGTCTTCGACGAAGATGTCCCAGGTCGCAGGCCCGAGGATCTTGCGGGCCCAGTAGTCGACCTCGACGAGCACGCAGGTTGGGACGACCAGATCCTCTCGGAGCTCGTCGACCATCGCGACAGACCGTGCGTGTGCAGGATCGCCTGCGTCGAGGAGCGCCAGGATCGGTCCCGTGTCGAGGACGAGTGCCACTATGTGCCGGCGCGGCTGCGAATCGGCGCGTGCTCGTCGGCCGCCGCGATCTGCGCGGCGCCGCGTGAGGTGCGCGCGACTCCGAACCGGGGCCTCTGCACGGTTCGCAGCTCGTCGGCCTCGCGAGCCACGAGCTCGCGCAGGACTTGAGCGAGCGAGACACCACGCCGACGAGCTGCCTCTTCGAGAAGAGCGAGATCGTCACGATCGGCTGCCAGGGTCGTTCGACGAATGGGCATGCATCAGATGCTAGCATCAGGAAGGTTGTACCGGGCGCCGGTCGTAGTAGCCGTCGAGGATGCATCGCGCTTCAGCGGTGCCCGAAGTGGTGGGCGCCGGGAAGCGCCGAGCGCACCTCCGCCTCGCCGGCGGCCTGCCGGGCGAGCGGGCCGAGCGTCTCGACCTCCTCGACGAGCACGTTCTCGTTGCGGCCGACACGCTCGAAGCGGCCGCGGGCGAGCAGGAGCGGCTCGGCGCGCACGATCGCGCGATTCGCCTCGTAGACGGGCGGCGGGATGATCAGGTTCATCTGGCCGTGCTCGTCCTCGAGCAGCATGAAGACGATCCCCTTCGCGGTGGAGGGGCGCTGGCGCGCGACGGCGAGGCCGGCGACGGCGATCCGCGCGCCGTGCGGGACGCCGGCGAGCTCGTTGCTTGCAACACAAGGTTCGGTGAGGTGCGGGCGCAGGAGCTCGAGCGGGTGCACGCCGATCGAGACCGAGGTGTGGCGGTAGTCGGCGAGCATCCGCTCCCAGTCGGTCTGCGGGCGCAGCTTCGGGATCTCGGCGGTCGGCTCGAGCGGCAGCGCGAGCTGGCGGGCGCCGCCGGCGGCGCTCCCCCCCGCCCCCTCCCCAGCTGCACCGTGATCCCGAGGAGCCAGAGCAGCTCGCGCCGCGCCCCCCACTCGTCGCAGGCGCCGGCGGCGACGAGCGCCTCGATCGCGCCCTTGCCCGCGAAGGCGCGGCGGGCGAGATCGCCGACGTCGGCGTAGGGCTGCCCGGCGGCGAGCGCCTCGGCATCGTCCTCGCCGACCGAGCGGATGTAGCCGAGCCCGATCCTGACTGCGCCTTCCTCGATCGTGCACCTCGCCCCGCTCCGGTTCACGTGCGGCGGCTGCACTCCGACGCCTCGCCGCTGCGCGTCGCGGACGAGCGACGAGGGCGGGTAGAAGCCCATCGGCTGCGCGTTCAGGAGCGAGCAGAGAAACTCGGCGGGGTAGTACCGCCGCAGCCACGCCGACTGGTAGGCGAGCAGGCCGAATGCGGCGGCGTGCGACTTCGGGAAGCCGAACCCGGAGAAGCCGACCAGCTTGTCGTAGATCAGGTGGCCGATGCGCTCGTCGATCCCGTTGCCGAGGCAGCCCTCGACGAAGCGGGGCCGGAACGCCTCGATCGCCTCCTCGCTGCGCTTGCGGCTCATCGCGCGGCGGAGGCCTTCCGCCTCCCCCACGCTGAACCCGGCTGCGGCCATCGCAACGTCGAGCACCTGGTCCTGGAAGACGACGACGCCGAGCGTCTCCCGGAGCGGCTCGCGCAGCGACTCGTGCTCGACCGGGTAGACGAAGCCCGGGTCGTCGCGGAGCCGCTGCCGCCGCTCGATGTAGGGGTGGACGGCCTTCCCCTGGATCGGGCCCGGACGGACGAGCGCGACCTGCACCGTCAGGTCGTCGAGGTTCTCGGGCCGGGTGCGGAGGAGGCTCTGCATCTGGGCACGGCTCTCGATCTGGAAGAGCCCGACCGTGTCGGCAGCCTGGATCTCGGCGTAGACGGCGGGATCGTCGAGCGGGACGCGCGAGAGGTCGATCGGCTCGCCGTGGAGGCGCGCGATCAGCTCGACCGCCTCCTCGACCGCGGAGAGCATCCCGAGCCCGAGCAGGTCGATCTTCAGGAAGCCCGCGTCCGCGCAGGAATCCTTGTCCCACTGGCAGATCTGGCGGCCGGCCATCGCCGCCGGTTGCACCGGAACGAGGTCGATCAGCGGCCGGGTCGAGATCACCATCCCGCCCGGATGCTGGGAGATGTGGCGCGGCAGGCCGGCGATCTCCCGCGTCAGCTCGCGGAAGGCCTGCCAGCGCGGGCCCGCATGCGTCCCCGGGACGCCGTCGAGCTCCTCGGCGACGCCGGCCGCGCTCCAGCCGTCGGTGACGCGGGCGAGCCGCTCGAGCTCACCGAACGGCAGGCCGAGCGCCTTGCCGACATCGCGGATCGCGCCGCGGCTGCGGTAGGTCGAGAAGGTCGCGACGAGCGCGGCGTGCTCGCGGCCGTAGCGCTCGGTGACGGCGACGATCAGCTTCTCGCGGATGTCGCGCGGGAAGTCGAGATCGATGTCGGGCACGGAGGCGAGCTCGTCGTTCAGGAACCGCCCGAGCGAGAGGTTCGCCTCGACCGGATCGACGTGCGAGAGGCCGGTCAGGTAGCAGACGATCGAGCCGACGCTTGACCCCCTCCCCCGGCCCGGCGGCAGCACGTTCCGCGGCGAGCCCGCCCCGCGCACCTCGAGCGCGCAGGCGCGAGCCAGCTCGAGCACCTCCCAGTGGAGCAGGAAGAAACCGGCCAGGCCGAGCCGGGCGATCAGTGTCAGCTCGGTCTCCAGCCGCTCGCGGGCGCGCCTCTTGTGGCCGTTCGCGCCCGCATAGCGATCCTCGAAGGCTCGTGTGCAGATGTCGCGCAGCTGAGCGTCGGCGGGGTCGGCGCCGCCGGAGAAGTCCGGGTAGCGGTAGCCGAGCTCCCGGGTCAGGTCGAAGGCGCAACGGTCGGCGACTTCGCGTGTCCGGGCGACGGCGTCGGCGGGGAGCCGCGCGGCCATCTCCTGCGGTGACACGAGCGCCGACTCGTGGTTGCCTCGCCGCTCCCGCTCCGAGCCGTCGAGCGACGTGCGGTTGCGAATCGAGACGAGGGCGTCCTGCAGGCGGCTCCGGCGCGGATGGTGGGCGTGGACGTCCCCGGTGGCGACGACGGGTGCGCCGATCGCCGCGGCCAGGTCGGCGAGCGCCGCGTTGCGGCGGGCGTCGCCGCGCTCGTAGGGGCGCTGGAGCTCGACGTAGAAGGAGCCCGGGAACGCCCGGGCGAGCCGGGCGGCGGCATTCGGGTCGGTGACGGCGAGCCCGTTGCGGGCGCAGCCGGAGAGGCAGACGAGCCCTTCGGCATGCGCGGCGACGACCTCCGCGGTCGTGGCAGGCGGCAGCAGCTCCTGCTCGCGGCCGGGAACGCGTGTGCGGCCGTGCGCGTCGGTGAGGATCCGGCACAGGTTCGCGTAGCCGCGGCGGCTCTCGCAGAGAAGGGTGAGGTGTGCCGCTCCCTCTCCTGCACCGGCCCCTCCGCCCGGCAACGGCTCCGCCGCGCCGACCGTGACCTCGGCACCGGTGATCGCCCGCAGGCCGAGCTGCTTCGCCGCTTGCGCGAACTCGAGCGAGCCGTAGACCCCGTCGTGGTCCGTGAGCGCGAACGCGTCGTAGCCGAGCTCGACTGCCCGCGTGGCGAGCTCCTCGGGAAGTGACGCGCCGTCGAGAAACGAATACGCCGAGTGCGCATGGAGCTCGACGTACGTCATTGCTGACCGACCCGCCCGTGCGCGAGCAGGCGCTCGCGGTCGAGGGCGCGCATGCGTTCGACCCGATCGGCGGCCGGACGATGAAGGAATGGGTCGTCGTGCGGCGACGCAGGTCGCGCACTGGGCCGAGCTCGCACCGGCAGCCGTCTCCCGCCAGCTCTACGCCCGCTGGGTGAACCATGTACCGGTCTCGCCGTCGCGGTAGACGACGGCGTTCTCGCCCGTCTCGAGCACGAGGTCGAAGTAGCGGCGGTCGACGGGCTCGTCCGTCCACCAGCGGTCGACGATGCGCCATTCCTCGCGGACGACCGCGACCGGCTGCCGGTTCACGAGCCGCGGAATGCCGTCGGCATGCGCCTGGACGAGCGTCGGGCGCGGTGGATTGAGTCGCTGCGCATTCAGTCGTCGCGTGGAACGAGCAGCGCGCGTGCTTCCGGTATGCGTGACCAGGGTGCCACCTCCACCACCATCGAGACTCCGCCTGCGCCGACCGCCGCCTTCACCTGGCGCAGGCCCTCTTTCAAACGTCCCCGGAGCGCGTCTCCCTCGGCGTGAACGAGCTCGAGCTGCTCGCCTCTGCTCTCTGCCAGCTCGACCGCCTCGAGCCGCAGCTTGAGCACCGGCGCGGGCAGCTCGGCGAGCTTCGGCCCGAGCGCGAGCCGTAGCCGGGCCGGGTCGGCGGTCGGCTCGCGCAACGTCACCGTCCGGCGCCACGAGGCCCCGCCGACGAGGCGCGCCCAGAGGGCGAGCTTCCGCGGCGGGCGCCCCGCGCGTTCCGGCCGGGCGAGCAGGGCGTCGACGAGCACGCCGAGCCCTCGCCGGAGCGTCAGCTCCTGGCCGACTGCTTCCGGGAACTCGAGCGTCTCGATCAACGGCTCCGGTGGCCTCCGTGGGGCCACGCTGCCGTCTCCGACTGTGGTGCCGTCCTGCTCGCCTCTCGCCAGGCTCCAGGCGCGCCGGCCGTCCGGCCCCAGACGTTCGGCGACGGCGCCACCCGGCAGCCCGGCAAGCTGTCCGATCGTTCGTACTCCGAGCTCCTCCAGCTCCTCGTAGCGCTCCCGGTCGAGCGGGAGCAGTGTGAGCGGCAGCGGCGCCAGAAATCGACGGGTGCGGTCGTCGGAGACGATCAGCGCCTGCCCCGGCCGTGCGACGTTCGCCGCGGCGAGCGCCGCGAAGCGCCGCTCGGCCGCTCCGGCGCGGGCATCCCAGGCCGGTCCGACGGCGGTGAGCGCCCGCCTGAGCGCCGGTTCGAGCCCGCCGTAGAGCCGCTCCACTCCGCTCGTCTCGAAGAGCACCGTTCCCGGCCCGGCGGGCTCGACCGCGAAGCCCGCGTCCTCGAGCCGCCGCAGAACCTCCTCCCATGCCTGCTCGACCGTTGCCGGGTCCTGCTCGACGAGCACGAGCCGCGGACACGTCGCAAGCGCCTCCCCGAGCCGCATTCCCGGACGCACGCCCGTGGCCTCGGCCGCCGAGGTGACCGACCCGAGCAGCGGCTCCGTTCCCGGCACCGGCGCGAGCGCCGCCGGCTCTGTCTCGAGGCCCGGCCGCAGGCGCAGAGCTGCGCGGAGGTCAAAGGCCGGGATGACGACTGCGGCGATCACAGGAACGTATGTTCTACACGAACAGACGTTCGTCTGTCAAATCGGATTCTGCCCGGGGATCGCGGGGTCAGGGCAGGAAGGCCGGCTCGAAGCGAACCACCGCTTCGCGCACCCACTCGACCAGGTCGAGCGGCGACCAGCCGACGTCGAGACCGTCCTTGAACGAGAGCCGGAAACGTGGATGCTCGTTCACCTGGACGTCGATCTGGCGCCGCGACTCGCTGCGGAAGCGGGCCAACTCGCCGCCGTCGACGATCGGGCGGTCGAGGAAGTCGCGGCTCTCGAACGTCTCCGTCTCCCCCACCTCCGCGACGTTGATCAGGTAGCTGAACGCGTCGGCGGTCAGAACGGCGACCGGCAGGAAACGGTGCTTGTTGATGTTGTTCATGTGCTCGAGGATCGCCAGCGGATGCAGCTCGGGCTGGTCGACACGCTGGAAGGGCTGCATCGCCTCGATCAGCTCGGCCCACTCGTCGGGAACGCCCTTGAGGGCGGCGCCACCCTGCACGGCCCAGTCCTTCTCGCGTTTCACGACCGGAAACGCCGACTGCCGTCCCGGCCTGGTGCCGTTCGAGAGGACGAGCTGCCAGACGAGGTAGTCGAGCGTCGTCCTGAGGTTCCCGAGGATGTCCCCGAAGATCAGCGCCAGGTCCTCGAGCGGCGGCTCCTGCTCGACCTGCCAGCGAAAGGTGTGCCAGCCGGTCTCGGGATCGAACTCGAACGCGATCGAGTAGGGCTCCGTGCTCAGGTACTGCTGGAAGAGGCTGTCGAAGGCCAGGCGGTGCTCCTCGGCACGTCGGAGCTTCGCCCGGACGCCCGCCAGGTCAGGCACTCGCCGGCCCCCGCATGATGGCTCTCAGAACTCGGTTCAGAATGACGCTTCGTCGGTTGGGTGCGTTGGGTGGTGCACGTCAAGGACGCAGGGAGCCCCGCTCGCCTTGAATCGAGTTCTCAGCCTACTAGCGGGGGGCCTCAGGGTACGAGCGGCCCTTCCCACGCCCGCGCGACCCCGACCGCCGCGAGCAGCAGGACGGCGGCGGCGGCGGCGAACCACGAGGCGATCCCGCGGGATTCGGTGCCCCAGCCGATGCTGTCCCGGAGGCCGTCGTAGAACGTCGAGAGCTGCCTCGGATCGCTCGCGGTCGCGGTCGTCCCACCGGTCGCCCGCGCGATCGCCCGCATCAGCGGCGGGTCGGGCGCGACGCGCTTGGCGAACGGCCCGTAGCCGAGCACGCCGTGCGGTGTCCCGAGAGCGACGGTGTCGACGGGGATTCCCGCCGCGCGGGCGCGCTCGGCGGCGGCGAGCGGCGCGATCGCTCCCTGGTTCTGCTTGCCGTCCGAGAGGAGCACGATCGCGGCAGGCAGGCTCTCGCCGGCCCGGCGGACGACACCGTCCGCGGCAAGCGAGCTCCGGATCAGCCGCACCGCCGCGACGAGCCCTGTGCCGATCGCCGTCCCGGAGTCGGGCGCGAGCAGCCCGAGCGTCTGGTGCACGAGCTCGTGGTCGGACGTCGGCGGCGTGAGCACCTGGGAGGAGTCGCTGAACTGCACGAGCCCGATTTGGAAGCGCTTCGGTAGCCCGTCGACGAACCCGCGCAGCGCAGCCACCGCCGCGTCGAGCCGGGTCGGCTCGACGTCGCGTGCGCTCATCGAACCGGACACGTCGACGAGCAGGACGACGGTCGTGCGGTCGACCCGGACCGGGAGGTCGGCGCGCGGGCGTGCCAGCGCCCCGGCGGCGGTCGCCAGGGCGAGTAGGAACAGCGCCAGGGGAATCAGGCGCCGCCACCGCCGCGGCCGCGCGGCGGCGAGCCCTTCGAGGACGGCGAGGTTCGTGTAGAGGACCGGGTTTCGCGACGGTCGCCGCGAGACGGCGAGCAGGAACACGAGCGCCGCGGGTACGACGAGCAGCGCGAGCAGGGCCTGCGGCGAGCCGAAGCTCATCCTGCGAACCCAGAGCTCATCCCGCGAAGTGTGCGCCCCCGGGGCGGAGAGCGCAATCTCCGCTACCAGGCGACGATCTCGGCCGCCGGACCGACCATCCGGGCGAAGCGCGGAACGGTGTCGAGCAGGTTCTCCCGGGCGCAGTAGGCGATGTCGTCCTCCAGCCCGGGCGGGCCGTAGGTTCGGGCGCTCAGCCCCTCGAGCGCATCCGAGAACGAACGGGCGAGGAGCTCGGCCGCCAGGGCGGCGTCGGTTCGCTCACCGCCGAGCTCGGCGACGATCCGCCCGGCGCAGTAGGCGTCGTCGAGCGCGAATGCGCCCTTGAAGCCCGCGCAGTAGACAGCCACGTCCCCTCCGAGCGCCCGGGCCTCCGCGGCCAACGCAGCGAGGTTCAGCAGCGAGCCGACGAGCACCGTCTCGCAACGGGCCACAGCGGTAAGGATCGCCGAGGTGCCGTTCGTGGTCGAGAGGATCAGCGCCGGCGCCCTCGGGCCGGCCGCGAACTCGCGCGGTGACGCGCCGACGTCGAACCCGTCGACGACGACACCGTTCCGCTCCCCGCCGACGACGGCGCCGTCGCCCAGCTCCGCCCGCAGCGCGTGGGCCTCGTCGATCTCGCGGCAGCAGAGGACGCGCTCGTAGCCGGCGGCCAGCGCCTGGGCGATCGACGAGGTGGCACGGATCACGTCGACGACGATCCCGATCGGCGCCGCGGCTTCCTCCGACGGGGTCAGAGCTACGTGCACCGGCACCCCCGATACGCTAGTTCGTGTGGACCCCGAGCCGCGCTACTGCTACCGCCACCCCGACCGCGAGACCGGACTCTCGTGCTCGGAGTGCGATCGGCCGATCTGCTACGAGTGCATGACGCCTGCGCCGGTCGGGCTCCGCTGCCCGGAGCACTCCGGCAAGCCTCAGGGAATCCACAAGGTCACCGTTGCGGCCGAGCGGGCGGCGACCGGCGTCGGCTCCCGCCGGGCCTACGTGGTCACGATGGTGCTGATCGGCATCAACGTCGCCGTCTACGCATTCGAGCTGGCGCTCGGCGGCTCGAGCGACGGCACGAACAACACGATCTACATCCACGGGGCGCTGGTCTCGAACGCCATCTATCCGGACGGGTCCCTCGCCGGTGTCGCGAACGGTGAGTGGTGGCGACTCATCACCGCCGCGTTCCTGCATTTCGGGCCGATCCACCTCGGCATGAACATGCTCGGGCTCTACTTCGGCGGCCGGATCCTCGAGCAGGTGATCGGCCGCTGGCGGTTCCTGCTGCTCTACCTCGCGTCCGGGCTGGCCGGTTCGGCCGGGGCGCTCTACGCGACCCCGCACGCGGTCACGGTCGGCGCCTCCGGGGCGATCTTCGGCGTCTTCGGCGCCCTGCTCGTGCTCGAGCGGCGCGGGACGATCGTGACCGGCGGGCAGATCATGCTGCTGATCGTGATCAACCTCGTCTTCACCTTCACCTACTCGGGCATCTCGATCGGCGGCCACATCGGCGGGCTGGCCGCGGGGATCGTCCTGATGCTCGCCTACGTCCGCTTCAGGGGCTCGCCCCAGCTCAGCGCCGTCGCCGCGGCGGCGGTCGGTCTCGTCGCGGTCGTGTTCGCGTACACGGTCGCGTAGCGCTCGCACGGCCCGGGGCCCGACGGTCGAGACGGAGGCGCTACCCGCCGGCTGCGACGTACTTCGGCGTCCCCGACCGCGCGATCGCCGCCTGGGCCGCCGCGAGACGGGCAAGTGGCACGCGGTAGGGCGAGCACGAGACGTAGTCGAGCTCGAGCTCGTCGCAGAAGGCGACCGAGCGGGGCTCACCGCCGTGCTCGCCGCAGATGCCGATCTTCAGCGCCGGGTTGACGGAGCGGCCGCGTTCAACGCCGATCCGCATCAGCCCGCCGACCCCGTCCTGGTCGAGCACCTCGAACGGGTTCCGCTCGATCACGCCGTCCTCGAGGTAGCGGTTCAGGAACTTGCCCTCGGCGTCGTCGCGGGAGAGCCCGAGCGCGGTCTGGGTGAGGTCGTTCGTCCCGAAGGAGAAGAAGTGGGCGTGCACCGCGATCTCCTCGGCGCACATGCACGCGCGGGGCAGCTCGATCATCGTCCCGACCGTGTACGGGAGCGCCGGCGCCTCCTCCGCCCAGATCCGGTCGGTCATCGCGCGCAGGCGGCGCAGCTCCTCGGCGAAGCCGACGAGTGGATGCATGATCTCGACGATGGGGGCCTCGCCGGTCCTGACCTGGACGGCGAGCGCGGCGCGCGCGATCGCCCGGACCTGCATCTCGTAGATCTCGGGATAGACGAGCCCAAGCCGGCAGCCCCGGAGCCCGAGCATCGGATTCGTCTCGTGGAGCGCGCGGATGCGCTCGCGCATGCGCTCGTCGGTCGCCTGCTCGTCCTGCGGCAGGAACTCGTGCAACGGCGGGTCGAGGAGCCGGATCGTCACCGGCAGACCCAGCATCGCCTCGAAGATGCCGTCGAAGTCCGACTGCTGGAACGGCAACAGCCGTTCGAGCGCCGCACGGCGGCCGGTCTCGCTCTCGGCGAGGATCATCTCCTGCATCACCGGCAGGCGCTCCTCGCCGAAGAACATGTGCTCGGTGCGGCAGAGCCCGATCCCCTCGGCGCCGAACTCGCGCGCCCGCGCCGCGTCCTCCGGGGTGTCGGCGTTGGCGCGGATGCGGAGACGCCGCTGCGCGTCCGCCCAGCCGAGGACAGTCTCGAAATCCTCGTTCAGCTGCGGCGGCACGAGCTCGACCCGGCCGACGAACACCTGGCCCGTGCCGCCGTCGATCGTGATCGCGTCTCCCTCGCGCAGGTCGTGACCGCCGAGATGCGCGACCCCGTCGGCGAGCGAGAGACCGTCGCAGCCGGCGACGCACGGCTTCCCCATCCCGCGCGCGACGACCGCCGCATGCGAGGTCATCCCGCCGTGCACGGTGAGGATGCCCTGGGCCGCGATCATCCCGTGGATGTCGTCCGGGGTCGTCTCGTAGCGGACGAGGATCACCGGCCCCGACTTCGACCGCTCGACGGCCGTATCGGCGTCGAATACGATCCCGCCGCTCGCAGCTCCCGGGCTGGCGTTGAGGCCCTTGGCGATGGGCGGCGGCGCCTGCTCGGGGTCGATCCGTGGATGAAGGAGCTGGTCGAGCTGTGCGGGGTCGATCCGCGCAACCGCCTCCTCGCGCGTGATCACGCCCTCCTCGACCATCTGGACGGCCGCCTTGAGCGCGGCCGCGGCCGTGCGCTTCGCCGAGCGGGTCTGGAGCATGAAGAGGACGTCGTCCTCGATCGTGAACTCGACGTCCTGCATGTCGCGGTAGTGCTCCTCGAGCCGGGCCAGCGTCGTCAGCAGCTGGTCGTAGGCGCCCGGCATGATCTGCCCCATCGCCTCGACCGGCTGCGGGGTGCGGATGCCGGCGACGACATCCTCGCCCTGCGCGTTCGAGAGGAACTCGCCGTACACCTCCTTCGCCCCCGTCGACGGATTCCGCGTGAAGGCGACCCCCGTGCCCGAGCGGTCGCCCTTGTTGCCGAAGACCATCTGGACCACGTTGACGGCGGTGCCGAGGTCGTCGGGGATCTCGTTCGCGCGGCGGTAGACCTGTGCCCGCGGAGTGTCCCACGAGTCGAAGACCGCCCGCACCGCCCGCATGAGCTGATCGGTTGCCGCGGGCGGGAAGTCGCTGCTCCTCTGCTCGCGATAGATGCCGCGGAACGTCTCGACGAGCCCTTCGAGATCCTCGGCGGTCAGGTCGGTGTCCTGCGCGACGCCGCGGTCGCTCTTCAGCGCGGTCAGAGCCTCCTCGAAGAGGTGCCCGTCGATCCCGTCGACGACCTCGCCGAACATCTGGATCAGGCGCCGGTAGGAGTCATAGGCGAAACGCCGGTTGCCGGTAAGGGCCGCCAGACCCTCGACCGCGTCGTCGTTGAGGCCGAGGTTGAGGATCGTGTCCATCATTCCCGGCATCGAGACGGCCGCGCCCGAGCGCACCGAGACGAGCAGGGGATCGTCGGCGTCGCCGAAGCGCTTACCGGTCCTTTCCTCCAGACGGCGGACGTGCTTGCCGACCTCCTCCTCGAGTCCCGGCGGAAGCGCGTGCGCGGCCATGTAGGCGCGACAGGCGTCGGTCGTGATCGTGAACCCCGCAGGCACGGGCAGGCCCAGGGCGGTCATCTCGGAGAGGCCGACGCCCTTCCCGCCCAGCAATTCACGACCGCCGCCCGCCGGCTCGTCGAAGTCGAACACGAAGCGTGTGTCCGGCATCGCCTGATTGTTACCACGCCGAGGCTGTCGCCCGGTCGGTTCTCCGCCGGGCGCCGGGCCGCGGTGGGGCGCTAGGTGCGCCGGCGCGCCCGGAATTCGGCGAGCCAGGCGAGCGCGCGGAGCGCGAACCAGAACGGCGTAAACAGCCCGTAGAAGAGAACGAGCGCCGCGCCGAGCAGCACCGACCAGAGCGCCCAGCGCGATCTGGAGACGGGCGGTTTCGGCTTCATCGCGCGGGTGCCCCCCGCACGCCCGCGCGCTGCTCGACGGCACGGACGATCCGGAGGGCGATCTCCTCGATCGACAGCTCCGAGACGTCGATCACCGGGCAGCCGAGACGCTTTTGGATCGCCGCCGCATGCTCGAGATCCTCGTAGATGTCGTTCAGGTTCGCATAGCTGCGGTCGCCGCCCATGAGCGCGATCCGCTCGGACCGGATCTCGGCCAGCCGCTTCGCGTCGATCTTCAGCCCCACGATCTTGGCGGGGTCGATTTCGAAGAGCTCCTTCGGAGGCTCGATCCCCTTCACCAGCGGGACGTTCGTTGCCTTCCAGCCGAGATAGCCGAGATAGATCGAAAGCGGCGTCTTCGAGGTGCGGGAGACGCCGACGAGCACGATCTCGGCGCGCACGAGCCCGCTCCCGAGCCCGTCGTCGTGCTTGACGGCGAACTCGATCGCCGCGATCCGGCGGAAGTAGCTCTCGTCGAGCGGCGGCCGGGCGCGCGGCTTGCCGCGGGCTCTCCGGCCCGAGACCTTCGCCACCGCTTCGAGCGGCTGCGCGAGCAGATCGCAGAAGTCGACGCGCGCCTCGCGGCAGAGGTCGCGCATCGCGCTGCGGAGGGTCGGCTCGACGACGGTGAAGATGACGACGGCCCGCTTCCCTTCGATGCGGGCGAGCGCGAGCTGGAGGTCAGCGACCGTCTCGACCCGCGGATGGCGGACGGTGACGATCGTCTGGTCGGGGAACTGCGCGCCGACCGCGGCGACGACGCGCGTCGCGGTCTCGCCGGTCGCGTCCGAGACGACGTGCAACTCGACCACCGGTGCGTCGGAGGAGCTCACGTCGTGACTCTACGGACGCGGGCCGAACCGCGGCAGGCACCCGCAGATCAAGCTAGTTTCAAGGAATGACCGAGCTGGAGCGCTACGAGGGCGAGGCGACGATCGAGAAGGTCGCCTCGCTGTGCCGCCGCCGCGGCTTCGTCTTCCCCTCGTCGGACATCTACGGCGGCCTCGGCTCCTCCTACGACTACGGTCACTACGGCGTGCTCCTGAAGCAGAATGTGAAGGCCGCCTGGCAGCGCTCGATGGTGCAGGAGCGCGACGACATCGTCCTGCTCGACTCGGCGATCATCCTCCACCCCGAGGTGTGGGTCGCCTCCGGGCACGTCGGAGGCTTCTCGGACCCGCTCGTCGACTGCCGCACCTGCAAGCTCCGCTTCCGCGCCGACCACCTCGAGACGAGCGCGTGCGGCCGCAAGCCGTCGAAGCATCCGGGCGGGACGCCCGACTGCGACCTGACCGAGGCGCGCGCGTTCAACCTGATGTTCGAGACGCAGATCGGCCCGGTCCGCGACGACGCCTCACGTGCCTACCTGCGGCCGGAGACCGCGCAGGGCATCTTCGTCAACTTCAAGAACGTCACCTCGTCGCTGCGGGTCAAGCCGCCGTTCGGCATCGCCCAGATCGGCAAGAGCTTCCGCAACGAGATCACCCCGGGCAACTTCCTCTTCCGGATGCGCGAGTTCGAGCAGATGGAGATGGAATTCTTCGTCCCGCCCGCCGAGGCGCAACAGTGGTACGAGTACTGGATCGGCGAGCGGCGGCGCTGGTACCTCGAGCTCGGGTTGAGGGAGAGCCACCTGCGGGTCCGCGCGCACGAGGGCAACGAGCTGTCTCACTACTCGAGCGGCACGAGCGACCTCGAGTACCTGTTCCCGATCGGCTGGTCCGAGCTCGAGGGTGTCGCGAACCGCGGCGACTTCGATCTCAACGCCCACGCCGTGCACTCGCGGACGAAGCTCGAATGGATCGGCCACGAGGAGCGCTACGTCCCGCACGTGATCGAGCCCGCCGCCGGCGCAGACCGGGCGGCGCTGGCGTTCCTCGTCGACGCCTACGACGAGGAGATCGTCGCTGAGCGTCCACGGACGCTGCTGCGCCTCCATCCGCGGCTGGCGCCGGTCAAGGTGGCCGTGCTGCCGCTCGTCGGCAACGACGCCGCGCTGGTCGAGCGGGCGCGCGGCCTCTACGAGGAGCTCCGGAGGGCCCTGCCGGCCGAGTACGACGACTCGGCCGCGATCGGGAAGCGCTACCGCCGGCAGGACGAGATCGGCACGCCGTGGGCGATCACGATCGACCACGACACGCTCGATGACGGCACGGTCACCCTCCGCGACCGCGACACGCTCGCCCAGGAGCGAATCCCGCTCGAGGGTGCCCGGGAGCTGCTGCTCGACCGGCTCGACCGGCCCTGGCACCCGCGGTAGCGCGGATGGGTCGCTGGCAGGAGCTGTCGCTCGAGAGCGGGGCCCTGCGCGGTAATCCGCTCGGCGATCCCTTCGTGCGGCCGCTGTTCGTCTGGACGCCGCCCACCTACGAGGCCGACCCCGGCCGCCGGTTCCCGGCGATCTACCTGCTGCACGCGATGACCGGCCAGGCGCGGGCCTGGTTCAACGTGTCGCCGTTTGCGAAGTCGCTGCCCGAGCAGATCGACGAGCTCGGCCTCGACGCGATCGTCGTCGCCGTCGACGGCTTCACCGCGCTCGGCGGCGCGCAGTGGATCGACTCTCCCGCGACCGGGGCCTACGGCGCCTACCTCTGCGACGACGTGCTCGGGCTCGTCGACTCCCACTTCCGGACGCTGCCCGTCGCCGCGCACCGTGGCCTTGCCGGGAAGTCGTCGGGCGGCTTCGGGGCGATGGTCTGGGCGATCCTGCGGCCGGACCTGTTCGGCGGCCTCGCGACGCACGCGGGGGACGCGCTCTTCGAGGTGACGCTGGCGGGCGAGTTCGCCGCGGCGGCACAGGCGCTCCGGAATCTCTACGGCGGCTCGTTCGAGCGCTTCTGGGAGGACTTTCGCTCGGGCCGCCCGGTGCTCGAGAACCGCGTCGACCCCCTGCTCCAGAACGTCTATGCAACCGCGGCGGCCTTCTCGCCGCGGGCCGACGGCTCGGTCGAGCTGCCGTTCAGCCTCGACACCGGGGAGCTCCTGCCCGAGCCCTGGCAGCGCTGGCTCGACCGGGATCCCGTCCGGCTCGCGCGGTTGCACCCCGAGGCCTTGCCCGGCCTGAAGGCGATCTGGATCGACGCGGGCCGCAGCGACGAGTATCACCTCGACCTCGGCGCGACCGCGTTCCGCGCTGCGGTCGAGGCGGCCGGTGTCGCCGGCGAGAGGCTGCACTTCGAGCTCTTCGACGGCGGTCACCGCGGCCTCAACCGGCGCTTCCCGTTCAGCCTGGCTTTCCTCGCGGAGCGTCTCTCTGCCGACGATTGAGCTCAGATCGTGGTCGAGCCAGGCCCACCGGTGGGTGCGCCGGGCCGCACTGCCCCGTGCAGCGAGACGATCACCCTCCCGCGCGGGTACGTGACCGCGACCCGGGTCGAGGGAATGCAGCCGGTGCAGCACTCCTCCGAGCCGCCGAGCGCTGCGGGCCGCACAAGAGGCACGGCCCGCCCCGCGTCGTCGCGGGACGGGACCGTGAATGCGTCGGCTCCGGCCGTCAGATAGCGATCGGCCGGTGCGTCGGGTGCCAGGCGTGCCGCACGGTTGCGCCGAGCCAGAGGATGACGACCGCGATGACGAGCACCCAGAGAGCCGTCATCGACGCCGTCCAGATCGCCCAGACCGCAGCCCCGAGCGCGACGATGCCGAGGACGGCGAGCGGGACGGCGGTCGCATCTCTCGCGGACGAGCCGAGGCCGCAGGCCACCATGCCGAGCAGCAGGATCGCGCCGGCTGCCCAGCGGTTGCTCGAGCCGATCAGCCACACGTTCCAGGACCCATGAGCCGTCGCGAAGGCGAGCACGGCGAGCCCCGTCAGAGCGGTTGCCGCCAGGTCCTTGCCGGTGAGTGTCATGAGGCGTGCACCTCCTTCCGCCTCGAGGTTCACACACCCGGGCGGCAACGGCATCGGGGAGACCGCGGAGGCCGGCCGGGGTTTCCCCGCACCGGGCGGGACGGAGGTGACAGGATGCCGGTCGATGCTTGCTGAGGGAACAGTCGAGCGTCCCGACGGCCGCATGGTGGCGTGGGCGAGCTGGGGTGACCCGGCCGGGCGGCCGCTCATGCAGATTCACGGGACGCCTGGGTCGCGGCTCGCACGCAGTGCCGACCCCGAGCTGTACGGGCGCCTGAACGCGCACGTCGTCACCTTCGACCGCCCGGGCTACGGTCGCTCGAGCGTCCAGCGCGACCGGACGATCCTCTCCGTCGCAGACGACGCCGTCGCAGTCGCGGATGCGATGGGCTGGGATCGATTCAGCGTCCTCGGCGTCAGCGGAGGCGGCCCGCATGCCCTGGCGCTCGGCGTTCGGGCACCCGAGCGCCTGGTCGCGCTCGGGATCACGGTCGGGGCTCCACCCTCGGCGCTGGTGGATCCCGACGACCTGATCGCGATCAACCGCGAATCGATCCGGCGTGCTCTCGAGGAGGGGCGGGCGAGCCTGGAGGAGTTTCTCGCCGAGCCCTCCGCGCAGATGACCTCCGACCCGACGGGCGTGCTCGACTCGGCGATGGCGGATGCGCCGGACGTCGACCGGGAGATCCTCGCGCGCCCGGAGGTGCGCGAGCGGCTCGCCGAGACGCTGCGCGAGGGATTCGTCAACGGCCCGCTCGGCTGGTTCGACGACGCCTGGGTCCTGAGCACGCCCTGGGGCTTCGAGCTCGGCGAGGTCGCCGCTCCGGTGCGCATGTGGTACGGGGAGCTCGACCGCAACGTGCCGATCAGGGCGGTTCAGGCCATGGCCTCGCAGCTGGACGTCGCCTCGTTCGAGATTCTCCCCGGCGCAGGCCACCTCGGCTGGCTGATGGAGGAGGAGCGAATCCTCCGGTCGCTCCTCGACCCGCAGTAGCGTCCGCAGCATTCCCTCTCGATCGCCGGCTATCGCCGGTCAGTCCACTACTAGCTGTGCTCGTCCGGGACCACGAGGTAGTCCGGGCGACCGGACGCTGTTTCGTCGCCGTGGTCGGGACACGTGATGCTCAGGAGGCCGAGATCGTCGGCGACGATCTCCCAGCCTTCACTGTGCATCTCGGCCGGCGAGGGCGCGATGCGGTCGCATTTCGAGCACCCCGCCATCAAGACGGCAAGCCCGTTCCGCTTCTCGACGTTCCGGCGCCTGTCGGCTCCGGTGCGCCGATCGATTTCGCCGTAGCTCTCCATGCCGTCGTTATCGGCCGCAGGCAGCGAAATTCTTAGCGACCCACGCATGCCTCGAGGGATTCGCGTCCCCGGGCCCTCCCTGCCGGCAGCGAAGCCCGACTTCGACCCGCTGCCGCCCTCTCCCGAGGTGCACGCCCCGCTGTCTGGCGCTGGATCTGTCTAGCCCTGGATCGTTTCGTAGACCGGGAACTCTTTGATGTCAGGCGGCCCCGATGGGACGATCCCTGCTGCTGCCATTCCCTCCGGAATCCGGGCCTGAAAGGCCTCGAAGTCCTCTCGCGATGCCCAGAAGTCGATGACGCCCCAACCGCCGTCGATCGGGCCGGACGAGTGGAACAGGAGCCCGTTTGGAGCGGTGCGCTCCGGGTTGATGTGGTCGTGCGCCTTGTCGAACTGCTCCTGAGTGACCCCCGGGAGCTTGATCCGAACGCCAATTGTCATGTCGCGGCTCTCCTTTACGTGTGGGGCAGAAGACTCTAATGACAGGGGCATCTGGCTCGCCGGACTCCAGCCGGCACGCCGCAGCTCACCGTGCCCGCTGCTTCGGGTCGGATCCCCGTCGGCCGCCCGCTACCGTCGCTGTGCGGGTCAGATACCCCGAGGTTGGCTCCGGGCGCTCCTGTACCGGAATCTGGTTCGGCGCTCGGGTGTCCGGGATCTAGAACTAGCCCTTCAGCAACCCGCCGAGCACCGCCCCGACGACGCCGCCCTCGGCCGCCGCGGCGCCCTGACTGCCCTCGACGCCCTCGAGCGGCGCGATGAACATCGTCTGGATCGCGACCCGGCCGGGCCCGGTGAATCGGTTCCAGGTCAGCTTGCCGCCGCCGCCGAGGAGGCCGGTCTTGAGGCCCATCCCGACCGCCTCCATCTTGACGGTCGTGTCCTTGTAGAGCCAGCCGCCCGCCTCGACGTCGAGCTGCTCGCCCTGGTCGAGCGTGACCACGAACACGTTGCCGTGCCCGTGCACCCAGACGATCGCGTCACCGTGCTTCGCCGTGAAGTTGTCGATGAACAGCCCCGAGCCGCCGAGAAGCATGTTGCGAACGCCCTGGACCCGCTCGAAGCTGTAGTCGACGGCGTCCGTTGCCGCGATGAACTGGTGCTCTCGCACGTTCAGTGACTCGCCGTGGGCGAGATGGAGCGGGATGCACTGGCCGGCCGAATCGCGCGAGAACGCGATCCTCCCCGGACCGATCGCGCGCGTCACGAAGAAGTCCAGGCCCGCGATCTTGCGCTTCACCCCGCCCGGCAGCTTCCTCAGCTCGATGTCGACGCCGGGCTCCTTCCAGAGCAGGACGTGGTGCTCGAACATCACCGGGGCGCTCGAGAGCTCGATCTGAAGCTCGGGAACAAGCTGCCCGCGAATGTGGTAGGTCACGCCCGCGAACGTCTCGTCGCGAACGTCTGTCGGGATCGGCTCCGGAATGTGCATTGCGCCTCCTTCGAATGAGTCGGCGGGAGACTAGATCATCCGCTCCTCGGCGGTGAGCGCGCCAGGAGGCGCATCGCCCGTGTTCACCGTCCCGACCGGCTCGATCAGGAGGACATCTGCACCCTCGTCCGAGCGCGGGCAGTGCTCGACGCCGCGCGGGACGACGTAGAGCTCCCCGGGCCCGAGCACGACGTCCTCGCGGTCTCGTAGCTGGATCGTCAGCCGGCCCTTGACGACCAGGAAGAGGTCGTCGGTCTCCGGGTGGGCGTGCCAGACGAACTCGCCCTTCGTCTTCGCGACCTGGAGCTTGTAGTCGTTCATGTATCCGACGATCCGCGGGCTGAACGGCTCGTCGAAGCTCGCGAGCTTGTCGGCCAGGTTGACCTTGTCATTCATGGTGTCGTTCACGGCGTCCACCCTTCTGTCCGACCCGTGGCCGGGCCGTCTGCGAGATCAGAGCGTACGAGGGTCGGCATCCACCCGGTCCGGGGGCGACGGCGGCAGGCGTTCCATGACCCGATAGTGGGGCGCGTCGAAACCGAGCTTCTTGTAGACACCGTGAGCGTCCTCCGTATGCAGGAGCCACGCGCGGTTCGCGTAGGGACCCGCCTCGATCATCTCGCGCACGAGCTCGCCGCCGAGACCGCGGCCGCGATGGCCGGCGAGGACGTAGACATCGGCGAGGTAGACGAACGGGACGCCGACCGCGGCCGCCGCGCGGCAGAAACCGACCAGCCGTCCCTCGTGATAGAGCCCGACGACGCGTGCCGCCTCGCGGACGAGCTCTTCCTGGACGTCGTAGGCGCGACCGGGCGCCCAGTAGGACTCCTCCGCGATGAACCGGTGCACCGCCGCGACGTCGATGCGGGCGCGGTCGTCATCGAGCTCGAAGCCGTCTCCGAGGTCGCGCCTCATGCCGACAGGGTTCGTAGGCGGAAGCCTCCATGCTCCTCGTACGAGGAGGCGACGACCGCGAGGGCGTCCCGGCGAGCGAGCTCGCTCAAGCCGGCGGGTGCCGCGTCCGCGAGCGGGGTCGAGAGGAGACGCTCGATCCCGGCCAGGCCTTCCGGGGAGAGCGGGAACGACCCAGCCGTATGAGCCGTGCAGACCGCGCCGCCCGCGCGCGCCGAGAAGCCGGTGAGCTGGCCCGCCGCGCCGCATTCGACGCAGGCGGTCACGTGCGGAAGATACCCCGAGAGCCAGAGCAGCTTGAGCTGGAACGACAGCCCGAGCGGGTCGAGGTCGGAGCGCCCGCTCTCGTCGACGGACGTCTCGTCGAGTAGGTCGAGGAACCGTGCGAGTGCGCTGAACGCCCGCTCGTTCGGCTCGGGCTCGCCGAACAGGCGCAGCATCGCCTCGGCGCCGATCAGGCCGACGCCGAGCCGGTAGCGATCCTCGCGTGCGTCGTGATGCGACCCGATCAGCTCGACGCCCGTGACGGTGTGCAGCTCGCCGGAGCCTTCGTGCAGCATCAGTTCGACGTGGGAGAGCGGCTCGAGCCGTGCGCCGAAACGGGACTTCGTCTTCCTGACACCCTTGGCGATCGCGCCGATGCGCCCCCGCTCGAGCGTGTAGAGATGCAGGATCCGATCGGCCTCGGAGAAGCGCAGCGAGCGCAGGACGATCGCTTCCGACTTGTAGGGGCGTCCGGCCACTCCGAGCCAGTCTAGGCCGATCGGCGGCTCGACCGTCGCGGCGCGAACGGCTGGCAATGCGGGCAGTACCACGTCCCGCGGCCGGCCACCCGGATCTTCTCGATCGGCGTCCCGCAACGGTCGCACGGCTCGCCGCCGCGGCCGTACGCCTTGAACTCGTCCTGCATCGTCCCGGAGCCGCCGTCGGGGAGGGCGTAGTCGCGGAGCGTCGAGCCCTGCCGGGCGATACCCTGCCGGAGGGCCGTGCGGATTCCGCGGTGAAGCCTCTGGAGCTCCTCGGGCTCGAGGCTCCCGGCTTCGCGCAGCGGATGGATCCGGGCGCGCCAGAGCGCCTCGTCGGCGTAGATGTTGCCGACGCCGGCGAGCGTCCGCTGATCGAGGATGGCCGCCTTCACCGGTGCCCGGCGGCCGGCGAGGCGCGCACCGAGATCGCGGGCGCGGAACGACCCCTCGAGCGGCTCCGGCCCGACCCTCGTTGCGAGATAGGGGTCGAGCTCGCCCGGCTCGAGCAGCAGCCACGTCCCGAACCGCCGGACATCGCGGTAGGCGACGTCCGATCGGTCGTCTAATCTGACAACAGCACGCCGGTGCGGGTCGTCGGGAAGCGACCCGGCCCGAGCGTGATCCCCAGCTGCGACGCGCAGCGACCCCGTCATCCGGAGGTGAATCAGGAGCGCCGATCCCGACTCGAACCGAACAATCAGATACTTGCCGCGCCGGTCGACGGCGATGACGACTTCACCCTCGAGCTCTCGAGCGACCACGCCGGGATCGTGTGGGCGTGTCAGGCGTCCGTCCGTGATCTCGACGCGCTCGATCTTGCGCCCCACGAGAAGCGGTGCGAGACGTCGCCTGACGCTCTCGACCTCGGGAAGCTCCGGCATACGCAACCGCTCCTAGTGCATCCGTCCGTGAGTTCGGTCTGCTATTCGGTGCGTGGCTCGGCGTTCGTAGCAAGGACGCAGGGAGCTCCGATAGCTGGAGCTATCGGAGGAACTGAGGACGCAGCCACGGGCCGTGAGACACCGCCGGGAGCGGGCCGTAATTGCGGACGGGTGCACTATCCGAGGACTTCGAGCAGCACGCCGCGCTCGGGTACGGGATCGTCACCCAGCTCGTAGGCGGCCGCCACAGCCGCGACAGCCTCCGCCGCGCCGGCCTCGTCTCGTGCGTGCACCTCTGCGAGCAGCTCGCCCGCTGCCACGAGCTCGCCCCGCTTGCGCAGGCAAACCACTCCGACGGCGTGGTCGATCGGGTCGTCCTTCACCTGGCGCCCCGCCCCGAGATGGAGCGCCGCGACCGCGACCCCGATCGCCCCGAGCCGCTGGATCGTGCCCGCTCTGGGCGCCGTCACCGGGCGCACGACGGGGGCCGTCTCCAGGGCCGACTCGTCGGCGGTGCCCCCCTGCGCCTCGATCCAGCGGCTCCAGACAGCGTCGGCCGAGCCGTCGGCCACCGCCGCCTCCGCACGGGCCCGTCCCTCGACCAGATCGATCCCGAGGTCGGAGAACGCGAGCAGCCGCGCGCACGCATCGAGTACGAGCTCGGTGAAGTCCGGCGGGCCGTCGCCGCGCACCGTGGCAAGCGCCTCGCGCACCTCGAGGGCGTTCCCGACCGCTGCCCCGAGCGGCTGCTCCATGTCGGTCAGCAGGCAGACCGCCTCGCGCCCCGCCGCCCTCCCGATCGCGAGCATCACCTCCGCCAGGCGGCGGGCGTCCTCGAGCGTCTTCATGAACGCTCCGTCCCCCACCTTGACGTCGAGCACGACCGCCTGCGCGCCCGCGGCGAGCTTTTTCGACATGATCGAGGCCGCGATCAGTGAGACCTCGTCGACCGTCGCGGTGACGTCGCGGAGAGCGTAGAGGAGCCTGTCGGCCGGGACGAGGGCGCTGGTCTGGCCGACGATCGCGAGCCCGACCTCGCGCACCTGGCTGACGAACTCGTCGGGAGTGAGCTCGACGCGGAACCCGGGAATCGCCTCGAGCTTGTCGAGTGTCCCGCCCGTGTGCCCGAGGCCCCGCCCGCTCATCTTCGCGAACGGGACGCCGCAGGCGGCCACGATCGGTCCGACCGCGAGCGAGGTCTTGTCCCCCACGCCGCCGGTCGAATGCTTGTCGACGACCTTCCGCCCGAGCATCGCACCGAGATCGAGCGTCTCGCCGCTGCGAATCATCGCGTCGGTCAGGGCAAAGGTCTCGCGGCTCGAGAGGCCGCGGAAGTAGACGGCCATGCAGAACGCCGCCAGCTGGTAGTCGGGCACCTCACCGCGCGCATAGGCGAGGATCAGCGCCGCGATCTCGTCGTCGGAGAGCTCCTCCCCGTCGCGCTTTCGCTGGATCAGCTCGACCGGATGGAGCACAGGCTGTGGCCGGCTCATCGCTCGACGATCGGCTTCCCGGGCGTCCCCCGGGGCGCAACGCCCCCGCCGAGCCACATGCTCACGGTCGCGCCGACGTCCGCGAACTCCCCGCCCTCGTACACGCGACCCGCCGCGTTCCGCCCCTGGACATACGCCAGCAGGAGCGCGTACTCGCGCGAATGGTCGGTCGAGGGTGTCGTCGGGTCGCAGCCGTGATCCGAGGTAAGAATCAGGAGGTCGCCCTCCCGGAGCGCGTCGAGCAGGTCGGGCAGGCGCCGGTCGACGTCCTGCAGGCAGCGGTGGAAGTTCACCGGGTCGTTGCGATGCCCCCAGAGCATGTCCGTCTCGACGAGGTTCGTGAAGACGAAGCCGTCGTCGATGCCGCGCAGGAGCTCCTCGGTCTTCTGGATCCCCTCGACGTTCGACTTGGTCGGGTAGGACTCGTCGATGTCGCAGCCTGCGAAGATGTCGCCGATCTTGCCGACGCCGTAGACCTTCCGGCCGGCGTCGCGCAGCTGCGACAGGTAGTTCGGCCGGGGCGGCTCCAGCGAGAAGTCGTGGCGATTCGCCGTCCGCTGGTAGTTCCCCGGCTCGCCGAGGAACGGGCGCGCGATCACCCTCCCGACGGCGTGCTTGCCGGTCAGGATCCCGCGGGCGACCCGGCAGGCCTCGTACAGCTCCTCCAGAGGGATCGTCTCCTCGTGCGCCGCGATCTGGAACACCGAGTCGGCGCTCGTGTACACGATCCACTTCCCCGTCTTCTGGTGCTCCTCCCCCAGCTCCTGGATGATCTCGGTGCCGCTCGCCGGCACGTTGCCGATCACGCCGTGGCCCGTCTGGTTCATGAACGGGTCGATCACCGCGTCGGGGAACCCGTGCGGATAGGTCGGCATCGCCTGCGGTGTCAGGATCCCCATCAGCTCCCAGTGGCCGGTCGTGGTGTCCTTCCCACGCGACCGCTCGATCAGCCTTCCGGCGACCGCCGGTGCGCCCGGCTGCGGGGGGCAGCCGAGCAGTGGCTCGACGTTTCCGAGCCCGAGCGCCTCGAACGTCGGCAGGTCGAGCCCTCCCACCGCACGCGCGACGTTGCCGAGCGTGTCCGAGCCCTCGTCTCCGAAATCGGCGGCGTCGGGCGACTCACCCACCCCGACCGCATCGAGGACGATCACACAGGCTCTGGGCACGCGGCTATCCTAGTCTCGTGGCCAACGTGCTCGGACTCATCGGCTTCGTGGCGTTCATCGCCGGCGTGATCAGCATCGCCGCCGGCATCACGTGGCTCGTCGTGAAGGTCAGCCCCACACCCGGCTCGAAGCAGAGCTCCCCGCCCTCCTAGCCGGCCGGCGCCAGCGCGGCCTCGAGCGGCGTGAACTCGAGGTTGTGCGCCTCGGCGACCGCCTCGTAGGTCACCTTGCCCCCCAGCACGTTGACGCCCTTCGCGAGCACCGGGTCGGAAGCCACCGCCTCTCGCAGGCCCCGGTCGGCGATCGCCTCGACGTAGGGCAGCGTCGCGTTCGTCAGCGCCTTCGTGGAGGTGATCGGCACCCCGCCCGGCATATTCGCGACGCAGTAGTGCGTGACGCCCTCCACGACGAACACCGGGTCCGAGTGCGTCGTCGCGTGCGAGGTCTCGAAACAGCCCCCCTGATCGATCGCGACGTCGACGACGACGGCGCCGTCCTTCATGCCAACGATCATCTCACGCGTGACGAGCTTCGGCGCCAGCGCGCCGGGGATCAGGACGGCCCCGATCACGAGGTCGGCGTCCTCCAGCGACGAGGCGATCTGGAGGCTGGACGACATCAGCAGCGTCACGCGGCCCGAGAGGATCTCCTCGAGGTGCCGCATCCGGTCGATCGAGCGCTCGAGGATCGTCACGTGCGCTCCGAGCCCGAGCGCCATGATCGCAGCGTTGTAGCCGACGATCCCGCCGCCGATGATCACCACCCGCCCCGGCGCAACCCCCGGCACGCCGCCGAGCAGCAGACCGCGGCCGCCGAACGGCTTCTCGAGGAAATAGGCTCCGGCCTGCGCCGACAGCCGCCCGGCGACCTCCGACATCGGCGCGAGCAGCGGCAACGCTCCGCGCGGCGTCTCGACCGTCTCGTAGGCGACCGCGCTCACGCCGGACTCGACGAGCGCACGCGTCAGCGGCTCGTCGGCGGCGATGTGCAGGTAGGTGAAGAGCGTCAGACCCTCCCGCAGCCGAGCGTACTCGGGCTCGATCGGCTCTTTCACCTTGAGCAGGAGCTCGCTCGAGCCCCAGACGTCGTCGACGGAGCCGATGCGGGCACCGACCCGCTCGTACGCGGCATCCGCAAACGCGCTGCCGGCTCCCGCACCGCTCTCGACCACGACCTCGTGGCCGCGGTTGATCAGCTCGAGTGCGCCCGCGGGTGTGAGCGCGACCCGGTACTCGTCGGGCTTGATCTCCGTTGCGACGCCGACCCTCACGGCGGCGGACCATACAAGCGCCGCACCCGAGCCGCCGGGCAGTCGGCTCGACCTCGCCCGGCAGGAGCGATGATCCCCGGGCGGCCAGGCGGTCCAGGTCGGCACTACCATCAGGGGAGGCGGAGATGGCGAAGCTCAGGTTCAACGTGACCATGTCGCTCGACGGGTACATCGCCGGCCCGCGGCAGACCCTCGAGCATCCGCTCGGAGAGGGCGGGCTTGCCCTGCACCAATGGGCGTTCGCCACCCGCAGCTTCCGGGCGACGCATGGGCTGGAGGGCGGCGAGACGGGGCTCGACGACGATCATGTTGCCGCCTGGAGTGCGAACATCGGCGCCTCGATCATGGGCCGCAACATGTTCGGGCCCGTCCGCGGGCCGTGGCCCGGCGAGGAGTGGAACGGCTGGTGGGGCGACGACCCGCCGTTCCACACGCCCGTCTTCGTCCTGACGCATCATCCGCGCGAGCCGGTGGAGATGAAGGGCGGCACGACCTTCTTCTTCGTCACGGACGGGATCGAGGCCGCGCTGCAGCGTGCGTCCGAGGCGGCAGGCGACAGGGACGTGTCGCTCGGCGGCGGGGCGAAGACGGCGCAGCAGTACCTGCGGGCGCGACTGATCGACGAGCTCGAGATCCACGTCGTCCCCCTGCTTCTCGGCGCCGGCTCCCGCCTGTTCGACGACCTCGACGGGGGTCCCGCCGGATACGAGTGCACCGGCGTTGCCGGCTCGCGCGCCGTCGCGCACTACACGTACGCCCGCAGCGGTCCTGCGTAGCCGTCAGCGGTCGCGGACGAACCCGAACCCGACCTGCGCAGCGAGCTGCCGCGAGTCGGAGGGTGTGCTGAACGTGGGCACCACCGTGATCGAGACGATCACGGGAGTCTCCGCGACGTGGATCCGCACGGTCACCTCCCCCCCGTTCCGGATCACCGCGCGGCGCACCGCGACGACCCGTCCGAGCATCGCTCCACTCTGGTTCTCGATCCGGATCTTTCCGACCCTGATCGTCGCCCGGCCGGGAGGCGCATCGCCGTTGTAGGCGGTCCGGGAGAGGTCGACCGTGAGCACGCCGGGCCCTCCCTTCGCGTAGTACGCATAGGTGACCGGGCTCGTCGCCCAGCCGTCCGAGTACACGTTCTGCTCCGTCTCGAGGAGCCGCCATGGCCCGAGAGTCCGGTAGAGGGTGAAGCCGTCCTGCCGGTGGACGACCGGAGCCGCGAGCACCACGCCGCCGCTCGTCAGGGTGAACGGGTCGCCCGTCGACTCGTTGAGGGCGCCGTCGACCGTAAGGAGGCCGGGAACGAACGTCGGGCCGGGCCCGGGCGCGGTTCCGTCGAGGCTCGCGACGTGGTGCAGCGAGCGGTTCCAGAACTCCGTCAACCAGATGGTGTTCGGGTCGAGGATCCCCTGGCCGAGGAAGGTCGTCGGCTGTCCGTGCGTGTAGTCGTCGACCCAGCTCCGCGGGGAGGAGATCCGCTTGGCGACCGTGCTCGCGTAGTCGGTGTTGGCCTTCGTCGCGTAGATCTGCCCGGTCAGGAGCCATGCGCCGACGAGCACCGCGGCCACGACGGGCACACCGCGCCGGCTGCGCAGAGCGAGCAGCGCGAGCGAGACGAGCGCGGCGGCGACGAGCAGCCGGTGGAAGTCGTTGACGTCCCATCTGAGCGGGTCGCGATTGACCAGCGTCAGGATCGCGAGTCCCGGCGCTTCGAAGTACGGCGCGCCGACCTCGAACAGGCTCGACCACACGAGCACGAGCACGAGCGCCGTCGCCGCCGCGACGACGCGCCAGTCGAGCCTGCGGGCGCCCAGCGCGAGCGCTGTGCCGAGCAGCAGCAGCGGCGAGAGGTAGAAGAGGTTGCGCTCCTCGATCAGCGAGCCGAAGCTCGGGAAGAGGATCGTCGCTTTGGCGGCCGTGTACAGCCAGATCGTCAGCACCGATGCGGCCAGATAGGAGGCGAATGCGCGGTAGGCGGGCTCGCGGCGCCGCTCCGGGAGCCAGAGGGACGTGAGGCCTCCGATCACGGGCAGCACTCCCAGCCCGATCGCGAGCGCGCCGGCGGCCAGCCCGCCGGCTCGAAGCGTATGCCCGTTCAGGTACTGGCTCGGGTGCGACGACTGGTAGTGCGCGATCACATAGCGGTTGAAGAGGTACCCGAAGATCGTGAGGGCGACAGCGGCCGCCAGCCCCCGCTTCCACGGGATCCTCAGGCCGGTCGCTGCTCGCTGCCGGAGCACCCACAGCCCGGCGGCAGCGAGCACGAACGACGCCGGGAGCGCGAGGAACTCCTGGCGCACCAGCGGCCCGGCCGCGGCAACGGCCGCCGCGAGCGCGACGGCGCCTGGCCTCGGAGCGGCGAGGGCCCGGACGATCAGCCAGGCGGCCAGCGAGAACCAGAAATAGGCGAGCGCCTCCGGGATGATCGAGGTCGCGTACGCCATTGCGGGGATCGAGATCGAGAGCAGCGCAACGGCGACAGCGACCCGGCGGGCGACGAGCAGGCGCGCGAGCAGGAACGTCGGCACGGCCGTGAGACACATCACGAGCGCGTTCAGGTACTTGATCGCCGCATAGGACGTGGCCGTCGAGTGCAGCCACCACGCCGGCGCGATCAGGTACCCGTAGAGAGACCGGAACCCGATCGGCTGCCCGCGTCGCGCGGCGTGCCCAGTGGCGGCGATCCCCCGCGAGATCTGCGTCCACTCGAGCTCGTCGGTGAAGAGCCACGGCGTCTTCCGTTTCCAGGCCTCGACCCAGTAGAAGATCAGGGCTGCCAGCCCGAGCCCGACCCAGGGCAGCGCACGGCCGAGCCGCTCGACCGTCGACCGGGACGTGCTCGCCGGGCCGGCGCCCGGCGCTGCCTCAGCCGCGCTTCCGGGCATAGAACGAGGCGCTTCCGTACCCGGCCGCCGACAGATGGACGATCGTGCCGAGCGTCATGCCGATCTTCGGGATCCTCGAGAGCAGGCCTCCGTACGGGACCGGCGGCCAGCCCTCGGCTCGCTCGACCCGGCGCACGGTCAGCCGAGCCCGCCTGAAAGCGGCGGCGTACCCCCAGACCGTGTGCACGTGCTCGTTGATGCCGAGAGCCTTCTCGCCGTCCTGCGCGGGGTTGTCGCTGCTGCGCCGCAGTCCCCGGATCCCCTCGTTCAGGCCGCCGACGACGCCTCCCGGCTTCGTCACACGGGCCATCTCCGCCAGCATGCGGGGAAGGTCGAGCGCGTGGTGCAGCGTGGCGACCCCGTAGGTGATGTCGAACGCGCCGTCGGCGAACGGGAGGTTCTCGCCGTCGGCCTGCACGCGCCCGAAGTCGCCGTAGAAGGCGCCTCGGCCGAGCCCGATCTTGGCGTCCACGAGGATGTCGGTGGCGACGTACTCGCACCCTCGCTCGCGCCAGTACGGCGCCGCCCACGCCTTGGCCGCGCCGACCTCGAGCACACGCAGGCCGCGTTCCGCCCCGACGTAGCGGTCGAGCAGCACCTGGAAGGAATGGCCGTTCGCGAGCCAGTTGAGGTCGGTCCAGCCGGGGATCTCCCTGGCGGGAAAGGGCAGCACGGAGTCGATTGCGTCATCCGGCTCGTACCACCCTTCGAGCTTCGCCTTCTCGACCCAGCCGGCGACTTCGGCCAGCTTCGTCTCGGCGCCCGGCAGGTCGCGGTGCAGCATCAGCGGGATCCCGTCGACGACCTCGAACGTGCGCTTGCACCCGGGGCACGAGAGCTCCGCGCCTGCGGCCCCGAGCCGGGAGCGGCAGAAGGGACAGCGGAGGATCTCGACCAGGGCCGGATCGGGGCCCGGTCCCGCGGCCGCGCGGTCGGGCATTACGACCGTGCCGCGTCGAGGATCCCCAGCGTGACCTCGACCATTGCCTCGATGTCCGCGACGGCGATGTGCTCGTCGGGCGTGTGGATCTCGGCCATCCCGTTGGCGAGGTTGAGACACTGGAGGCCGCGCTCGTTGAACACATTCGCGTCGGCGGCCCCGCCGGAGAACGCAAAGCTCGGCTCGTAGCCGCAGCGGACGAGCGCGTCGGTGGCGAAGCGGGCCGGCAGGTCGTCCCGCTTGAACCGATAGGCACGGTAGCTCCGCCTCGAGTTCGTCTCGACCTCGCACTCCGCCACGCCGGCGGCGAACGTGAGCGCGTCCTGCATTGCCTGCACCTGGTCGGCGAGCTTCCGCTCGTCGTGCGATCGCGCCTCGGCGGTGAGCGAACACCACTCCGGGACGATGTTGGTGGCCGTCCCGCCGGTGATCGTCCCGACGTTTGCCGTCGTCTCGTCGTCGACCCGCCCGAGCTGCATCTCCGCGATCGCACGCGCGGCGGCGGCGATCGCCGACCGGCCCTCCTCGGGAAACATGCCGGCGTGGGCGGCCCGGCCGTGGAACGTGATCTCGAGCTGCTGCGCGGCCGGCGCTCCCAGCACGATCTCCCCGATGGGCCCTGCCTGGTCGTAGACGTAACCGGTGCGGGAGCGCAAGCGCTTGTGGTCGAACGCGTACGCACCGAGCAGTCCGACCTCCTCCTTGGAGGTGAACACCAGCTCGATGCCGGCGTGCGGGCGGCTCTCGACGAGCACCCGTCTGGTCGCCTCGAGCATCGCGGCCACCGCCGCCTTGTTGTCGCCGCCGAGGATGGCCGGGCGGGCATTGCGGACGACCCCGTCCGCGACGACCGGCTCGATCGCATCCGTGGGGGGCACCGTGTCGAGATGGGCGCAGAAGAAGAGGGACTCGCCGGGGGCGGACGGCTCGACCACCACGTGGATGTTCCCCATCGTGGAGCCGACGCTCGGCCCCGTGCCGTCCTCGTCCGGCCGGAGGCCGCAATCCTCGAGGTAGCCGATCACGCGGTCGGCGACAGCACGCTCCTCGCCCGACGGGCTGGCGACGGCGGCGAGCTCGAGGAACAGATCCAGGACCTCGGAAGCCACGGCCGCCCATGCTAGTGCAGTGCGCGCGGCGGCGTGCCTGGACGGGTAGCGCCCTACCGGGCGATCTCGAGCCGCACGCCATGGCGCTCCCGGGCGCGTTCGAGCGCCGCCCGGACGAACTCGCGGAACAGCGGTGCCGGCCGGGTCGGCCTCGACTTGAACTCGGGGTGGAACTGCGAGGCGACGAACCACGGATGGTCGGGCAGCTCGATCATCTCGACGAGGCGGCCCTCCTGGAAGGTGCCGCTGATCACGAGCCCCTTGTCGACGAGAACCTGGCGGAAGGCGTTGTTGACCTCGTACCGGTGGCGGTGGCGCTCCGAGATGACCGGCTCGCCTCCGTAGACCACCCGCGTCCGCGTTCCGTCGGCGAGCTCGACGGCCTGGGCGCCGAGCCGCATCGATCCGCCGAGATCCTCGACGTCCTTCTGCTCGGGCAGCAGATCGATCACCGGGTACGGCGTCTCCGGGTCCATCTCCGTCGAGTTCGCGCCGTCGAGCCCGCAGACCTGACGTGCAAACTCGGAGACGGCCACATGCATGCCGAGGCAGATCCCGAGATACGGGATCTCGTCCTCGCGCGCGACCCGGCAGGCGAGGATCTTCCCCTCCCAGCCGCGCGAGCCGAAGCCGCCGGGGACGAGGACGCCGTCGACGTCGGCCAACTCGGCGCGGGCCTCCTCGAGCGTCATGTGCTCGGCGTCGACCCAGCGCACGTGCACGTGACAGCCGTTGTCGATCCCTGCGTGCTTGAGCGCCTCGTGCACCGAGAGGTAGGCGTCGTGGAGCTTCACGTACTTCCCGACGAGCGCGATCTCGACCGTGTCGCGACGCGCCCCGAGACGCTCGACGAGTCCGTCCCACTCGCCGAGGTCGGCTTCGGCGGCTTCGAGCCCGAGCTTCTCGCAGACGAGCCGGTCGAGCCCCTGCTCCTGCAGCGCCTTCGGGACGAGGTACACGTCGGGGACGTCGATCGCCGAGATCACCGCCTCGGTGTCGACGTCGGCGAACAGCGCGATCTTGTCGCGGATCTCCTGGGTGAGCGGCTCGGTGGAGCGGCAGACGAGCACGTCGGGGTGGATACCGATGCGCCGGAGCTCGTTGACGGAGTGCTGGGTCGGCTTGGTCTTCAGCTCGCCTGCGTTGGCGATGAACGGGACGAGCGTCACATGCAGGTAGAGGACGTTCTCGACCCCTTCCTCCCGCCGGAACTGGCGAATCGCCTCGAGGAACGGCTGTGACTCGATGTCGCCGACGGTGCCGCCGATCTCGGAGATGACGACATCGGTCTTGGTCGATTTCGCGACCGAGCGGATCCGTGCCTTGATCTCGTTCGTGATGTGCGGGATCACCTGCACCGTCGAGCCGAGGTACTCGCCCTTCCGCTCCTTGCGGAGCACGCGATCCCAGACCGCGCCCGCAGTGTGGTTCGCGGCACGCGAGAGATTCTCGTCGATGAAGCGCTCGTAGTGGCCGATGTCGAGATCAGTCTCGGCACCATCCTCGGTCACGAACACCTCACCGTGCTGGAACGGGCTCATCGTTCCGGGATCGACGTTCAGGTACGGGTCGAACTTCTGCACCTGCACCTTCAGCCCGCGCGCCTTGAGCAGGCGGCCCAGCGAGGCGGCGGTGATGCCCTTCCCGAGTGACGACACGACCCCGCCGGTGACGAAGATGTACTTGGTGGCGCTCACGGCCGGCCTCCCTGGCCCGATTTGCAGCGCCTGACCGTGAGCCAACCCACGGAACTCCACCCTAGCAGCCGCAGTCGCCTCCCCACCGAATCGATCCTACGGGCGCGGCAGGACGGCATCCGGATTCGCGCTCGGAGCGCGAACCGCGGGCCCGCCGACGTTTGCGGCGGGACCCCCAACGGCAGGTTGGCGCGACTCCACCGCACCTCTGGCGACGGCCCCTTCTTCCCGGGCCGCTCCATTCAGGGCGGCCCGAGCGGCTTCCGGCCTCGCTCTACAGGGTGGCCGCCGTCTGCACGAGCTCGTAGAGGCGATCGACGGCAAGGCGGGCAACCCCGCGTCCGGGCGCTTCGACCGTGACCAGGGTGCGGTCGTGCGACGTGGCGGAGAGCGCGACCTCCACGTGGAGCGTGCTCACGCGCACCCGTCCTGGACGGACGAGCTGCCACGACCATCGCTCGAGCGGCACGAGCGCGGTGATCACGAGCGTGCCCGGAGCCGGGCGCCCGAGTCGACGCTTCCCGGGGAGCCCGAGGAGACCGCGCTCGTCCGCGCCGAAGACCTTCCAGCGTGCGCCCGCCGAGAACCCACGCCGATCCGGCTCGACCCCGCGCATGCCGGGCCACCAGTCGGTCAGATGGTTCGGCTCGGCCAGGAACCCCCAGACGTCCTCCCGGGAGGCAAGCAGCTCACGCGACGCCGCGCTCACCGGAGCGCAGGGCTAGTGGTTTGACCGGCAACGTTGCCCGGTTTCTGGGTCGCGAGCACCAAGTCAGAGTCCATCATCGTCCGGAGGCAAGGCTGGTTGCCTTGACAAGGACGAAGGCGGGCAATGGCGCAGTGTGATCGCGAGCCGGAGACCCGGCGAACGTTGCCGGTCAGACCACTAGCCACTGTCTCCCCGGGCGACGACGGCCAGGAAGTCGGCGCCGCCGAGCATCCGCTCGAGCTCGTCTCGGCGCTCGTCGCCGGCGAGCTGCTCGATCGTCGTGTGCGTCGGGTCGCCGGCGACCTTCTCGACGCGGAAGTGGCGCTCGGCGAGGCTTGCGATCTGCGGCAGATGGGTGATCGTGATCACCTGGGCGCGCGCTGCGAGCCGGCGAAGCGTCTCGCCGACGGCGTGCGCGGTCTGACCGCCGATGCCCGCGTCGATCTCGTCGAACACCATCGTCTCCCCACCACCGACGGCCGCGATCGCGAGCGCGATCCTCGAGAGCTCGCCGCCCGAGGCCGTGTCGGCGACCGGTCCATAGGGCAGCCCGGCGTTCGGGCGCACGGAGAACACGACCTCGTCGACGCCCGTCGCGCCCGGCTCGGTCTCCCGCACCTCAACCCGGAACTCGCCCTCTCCCAGCCCGACCCCGACGAGCTCTCCGGCTACGGCGGCGGCAAGCCGCGGGGCAGCTTCACGCCTTGCCTCCCGGAGCGCGACATGGAGACGGTCGACCTCGGCCCCTGCGACGGTCAGCTCATCGGCGGCGGCCTGCACCGGGTCGTGCCCCTCGGCGAACGCCGCCAGCTCCTCCCGCGCGCGACCGGCACGCTCGAGCAGCTCCGTGTACGTCTGGGCCCGGTAGCGGCGCCGGAGGTCGGCGATCGCGTCCAGCTCTCGCTCGACCTCCTCCAGCCGGCCAGGCTCGGCGTCGAGCGAGTCGAGGAAGGCTCGCAGCTCGGAGGCAGCGTCACGGAGGGCGAGCTCGGTCGAGCGAAGCGCCTCGCCGGCCGACGCGAGCTCGGGCGCCAGCCGCTCGAGCGGCGCCACCGCGCGCTCCGCGGTCGCGACAAGGTCGGCCCCGCCCTCACCGTCGTCGGGTGAGAGCGCCGCGAGTGCGGCGGAAGCGCCGAGGGCCAGCTCGGTCACGTGCCGCAGCCGCTCCCGCTCTGCGCGCAGATCGTCCTCGCCTTCGGGCATGAGCCTGTCGGTGTCGGCGGCGAGCGCCCGCAACTCGTCCAGCCGAGCCTCGGCCGCCGACGCGTCGCGTGTCAGGTCGTCATGGGCGCGACGGGCTGCGGCAAGCTCGCGCCAGGCACGCCTCGCCGCACGTGCCGTGTCGGCCGTCCCGGCGAAGGAATCGAGCACGGACAGCTGGTAGCCGGGACGCGCGAGCCGCCGCTGCTCGAACTGTCCGCTCATCGCGAGCAGGATCTCCACCGCGCCTGCGACGTCCTCCCGGGCGGCGCTCCGCCCCCAGGCGTAGGCGCGGGTGCGACCGTCGGCGAAGATCCGCCGGGCGAGCACGAGGAGCTCCTCACCGTCGGGCCGTAGCTCGGCCAGCGCACCGAGCACCTCGTCGTCGGGGAGGTCGAACTCGGCCTCGACGTACGCCTCCGCGGCCGCTGCGCCGATCATCGCGGCGTCGCCGCGAGCGCCGAGCAGCAGACCGATCGCGTTCGAGAGGATCGTCTTTCCGGCGCCCGTCTCGCCGGTGATCGCGTTCAGCCCGGCGTCAAGCTCGAGGTCCGCCTCACGGATCAGGACGAGGTTCTCGATGCGCAGCCGCCGAAGCACGCTGCCATCGTACGACTGCGACCCGACCGCGGCGACCGTCTCTTCGGGGCTGCCACGCTCGGGCGGCGCCTGCGGCTGACTTCCCCCGTTGCGCGAAACAGACCCAGCGCGCCGCGGCGAGAGCCTCCGTCGGGCGGCCGGTTCGAGCCCGGCTTCCCGCCACACCCCCGCTTCCTGAGCCCGATGGCGCAGCGCAGCGCAGCACAGCAGCCAACCGGGGATGTTCGCGAGCCCCCACCCTAGGGTGGGGGCCGCCCCCGCCGCCCTCGAGAGCAATTCTACCGGGGTCGGTCAGGTGGAACTGTGCCGAATTCGTGACGTTTCCTCCGCGGCCGAGGGGTGTGGTGCTGTGCGGTGCGGTGCGGACGAGGCCGCCGAGCGGCCGTCCGGCGCGGCGGCGCGCGAAGGACGGTGGCCTTCAGCCCGCGCCGAAGACCTGCCGGTAGCGGCCGAAGAACATCTGCTCGGGGAGGGTGGCGAGCTGGGAGCGGCTGCGGCCGAACCGCACGTCGACTCCGGCGCCCGGTGGGAGCGTCGCGACCGGGTGGCCGTCGACGAGAACGACGGCGTCGACGTCGGGCGTGCGGTTCGAGACTGCGAGCTCGAAGTCGGGCCCGACCACGAGCGGGCGGGCGTGCAGGGTGTGCGGCGCCACGAAGGTGATCACGGCCGCGTCGAGGCCCCAGACCAGAACGGGGCCGCCGTTCGAGAGGTTGTATGCAGTCGAGCCGGGCGGGGTGGCGCAGATCACTCCGTCACAGGGCTGGGTGCCGAGGGCTTCGCCGCCGATCGAGTACCCCAGCTCGATGATCCGCCCGGGCGTGCCGCTGACGATCACCGCGTCGTTGACCGCCGTGTACCGGCCCCCGTCGAGCTCGACGTCGAGGGTCGGGAGCGAGACCACCGCGTAGTCGCCTGCGAACACGCGGCCGATGCCGGCCTCGAGCTCGTCCCCGGAGATCGCCGTCAGGAAACCGACCCGGCCGAAGTTCGCGCCGATCACAGGCACGTCGCTGTCCAGGAACCGAGTCAGCGCGCGGAGCATCGTCCCGTCGCCGCCGAGCGCGACCACGAGGTCGGGGCGCCTGTCTGTGTCCTCGGCTCCGTCGATCAGCAGTTCCACGCCGGCGGCGGCGGAAGCCGCCCTGAGGCGTGCGAGCGCCTGGTCGACGTTCTTCGTCACCCCGTGGGTGACGACAGTCGCACACTCAACCGGCCGCATCATCGATCCACCGTTCTAGCTCCGGCGGGAGCACCGGTCGCGGGTCGTGGACGAGGTGGAGGACGTACTCATGATTTCCCTTCGGGCCCGGCAGGCCCGAGTCTACGACCCCGGCGACGCGTGCATCCCAGCTGCAGGCGGCCTCGGCCACCTCGTGCAGGACGCGGCGCCGCACCTCCGGGTCGCGAACGACACCCTTCGGCGCCTCGGCGCGCCCGGCTTCGAACTGCGGCTTGACCAGCACCAGCGCGCGCCATCCGGGCGCGGCGAGACGCAGCGCGGGCGGCAGCGCCGTCCTGACCGAGATGAACGAGACATCGCAGGTCACGAGCGCCGGCGCGAACGGCAGCTCGACGAGCGACCGCGCATTCGTCCGCTCGAGCACCACCACCCTCGGGTCGTTCCGGATGCGCGCGTGGAGCTGCCCGTGCCCCACGTCGACCGCGATCACGCGCGCGGCGCCCCGCTGGAGCAGGACGTCCGTGAAACCACCGGTCGAGGCGCCGAGGTCGAGGCACGCGAGCCCGGCGGGGTCGACCCCGAAGACGTCGAGCGCGTGCGCAAGCTTGTGCCCGGCGCGCGAGACGTACGGAGGCGGCTGCTCGACGTCGAGCGGTGCCGACTCGTCGACCTGCTCGCCCGGCTTCGAGTGACCCGGCACGAGGCCGGCCATGACGAGCGCCTGCGCCTGGGAGCGGCTCTCGGCGAGCCCCCGCTCGACGAGCAGGAGATCGAGCCGCTTGCGGGTCACGTCGTGCGCGCGGCGAGCGCGGCGACGATCGCCGCGAGAACCGAGGTGTCCGCTCCGGCGATCTCGACCAGCCTCGACTGCGCCCGCTCGGCCGCCTCGTCGGCGAGGCGGCGCGCACCCGCGCTCCCGACCTCGGCCACATAGCCGTCGCCGTCGAGGATGTCGTCGACGACCTGGAAGAGCAGGCCGAGCTCGCCCGCGAACGCCCGCCAGAGCGGGTGCTCCCGCTCCGGGAGCCCGGCCGCCCGCACACCGCACATGACCGCGGCCGAAAAGAGGGCGCCGGTCTTCAGCCGGTGGAGCTCGGCGAGATCGTGACCACCTTCGAGGTCCTGCTGCTGCCCTCCGATCATCGCAAGCGTCGCCTCGACCAGCTCGCGGGCGACGTCGGTCCCGCACTCCAGGACGAGCCGGAACGCCTCCGCGACGAGGGCGTCGCCGGCCAGGATCGCCGTCGCCTCGCCGTAGGCCGCCCAGACGCTCGGCTGCCCGCGCCGCTCGGCATCGTCGTCCAGTGCCGGCAGGTCGTCGTGGACGAGTGAGAACGAGTGCACGAGCTCCACGGCGGCGGCGGCGGGCAGCACCTGCTCGACCGTTCCGCCGACGGCCTCGCCGGCCGCGAGCGCAAGCACCGGTCGCACCCGCTTGCCGCCGAGCGCATGACGGATCGGGGGCCCCAGAGTGCCGAGCTCCGGTGTCAGCGGCAGCTCGGCGAGGTAGGCCTCGACGAGCTCGCGGAGCTCGTCAGGAGTCTGCGGCATCGGTGTCCGCGGCCTGCCGCGCCTGGTTGAGCTCGGCCTCCGTCTCACGGGCGAGCTCCAGGAGCTCCTGGACGATCTCGATCACCTGTTCGGGGTCTTCGGTCGCCTCCAGCCGCGTCCGCGTCGCCTCGAGACGGACGAGCAGCGCCTCGGCGCGCTCGAGCGACTCGTCTGCCGCGCTCATCGACCACTCACCCGAGGTCGGCGGGACGCGCCTGCCATGGCGCCGCGGTCTTCGTTGCAGGTCCGGTTCATCCGCTGAGCGCCTCCTCGCGCTGGATCCGTCCGAGAATTCCGTTCACAAGTCTCGCGCCCTCGTCGGACGCATACCGTTTCACGAACGCGACCGCCTCGTTGATCGCGACCTCGAACGGAACCGCGCCGCGGTCGAGCTCCTGGATCGCGACGCGCAGAGCACTCCGTTCGACCACGCCGAGGCGGTCGGCGGCCCAGCCCAGGGCGGCCGCGGTGATCCGCTCGTCGAGCTCGGCGGCTCGCGCAACCGTCTCGTCCGCGAGCTCACGCGCCCACGGATCGATCTCGCCGGCGTACTGCGACCCGATCTCGTTGCCGGAGAGATCCCACTGGTAGACGAGGAAGAGCGCCTGCCGGCGAGCCTGACGCCGCGACGTCATGCGAGCTCGCCGATCGTGATCTCGACCCGCACCTCGAGCCCGCACATCCGCTCTAGCGCCGATGCGACCTCCTCCTGCGCCCGCGCGGCCAGCTCGACCAACGGCTCGCCGCGCCGCGCCGTGACCGCGAGTCGCACGACCCGCTCGTCCAGGTCGATCGCCCGCCGGCGACGCACCCGAATACCGTCGACCTGCTCGGCGGCGCGGACTGCGATCCCGACGAGCACGGCGTCGGGCACCGCAATCGTGCCGGTCGCACCTTCGACGACAAGCGTCATACGGGCACCGTGCCCAGCTCCGCGAGGGTCGAGGTCGAGTAGACGCCGCTGCGGAACTCGGGGCTGCGGAGAATCTGCAGGGCGAGCTCCCGCGTCGTCGGTAGACCCTCCACCACGAGCTCCTCGAGCGCGCACTCCGCACGGGCGATCGCCGCGTCACGGTCGGCGTCCCAGACGATGAGCTTGGCGATCAGCGAGTCGTAGAACGGCGGGACCGTCGTTCCGTCCACGATCGCCGTGTCGACCCTGACACCCGGCCCGAGGGGTGGGCGGAACCGGGTGAGCGTGCCAGGCGCCGGCATGAAGTCGCGTGCGGGATCCTCAGCGTTGAGCCGGATCTCGATCGCGTGCCCGCGCCGCGGTGCGCGGCCACTCGCGGCAAGCCTCTTCCCGAAGGCGATCTCGAGCTGCCGGCGGACGATGTCGATCCCCGTGCACATCTCGGTGACGGGGTGCTCGACCTGGAGTCGAGCATTCAGCTCGATGAAGGAGAACGACCCGTCGGGCCCGAGCAGGAACTCGAATGTCCCGGCGTTCACGTAACCGACCGCCCGGCAGGCTCGTTCGGCGGCGGACTCCATCGCCTCGCGCAGCTCAGGGGTGAGCGCCGCCGAGGGGGTCTCCTCGAGGAGCTTCTGGTGGCGCCGCTGGATCGAGCACTCGCGCTCGCCGAGCGTCAGCACGTTGCCGAACGAGTCGCAGAGAACCTGGATCTCAAGGTGCCGCGCCGGATCGACGACCTTCTCGACGTAGAGCGTCGCGTCGCCGAAGGCGGCGCCCGCCTCGGCGGCAGCCGCGTCGAATGCGTCGGTGAGCTCGTCGGCGGACTCGACGAGGCGCATTCCTTTCCCACCACCGCCCGCCGCCGCCTTGAGCATGACCGGATACCCGAACTCGTCGGCGGCGGAGCGCGCCTGCTCGAGCGAGGTGGCACCGTCGGTCCCCTGAACGGTGGGAACGTCTGCGGCCCGCATCGCGGCCCGCGCCTCGATCTTGTCCCCCATCGTCTGCATCACCGACGCCGGGGGGCCGACGAACACCAGGTCGTTGTCGACGCACGCCTCGGCGAACGCCGGGTTCTCGGAGAGGAAACCGTAGCCGGGATGCACCGCCTCGCAGCCCGTCGTGACCCCGGCCGCGACGATCGACGGGATCGAGAGATAGCTCTCGGCCGCGCTCGGCGGGCCGACACAGACGGCTTCGTCGGCGAGCCGCACGTGCGCTGCGTCCGCGTCGGCGGTCGAGTACACCGCGACGGCTTCGCAGTCGAGCTCGTGCAGCGCCCGGATCACGCGCGTGGCGATCTCGCCGCGGTTCGCCACCAGCACGCGCCGGAACATGGCTAGTGGTTGCTCCGGTGAGTCCGGTGCCCTATCGCCGAGCGAAAACCAAGCAGGCCTAGGACGCAGGGAGCGTCCATACCTGAAGGTATGGACGCGACTGAGGACGACGGCATGCGCCGGTTTGCAGCCGGCGAGAGGGTGCCGCTACTTGCCGGAGCGACCACTAGATCCCGACCGGGCGGCCGTTCAGGGGCTCGAGCTCGAACAGGAGCTGGCCGTACTCGACCGGCTGCGCGTCGCTGACGTAAATCCTGCGCACGATCGCCTCGATCTCCGCCTTCACCTCGTTCATCAGCTTCATCGCCTCCAGGATGCACAGGACGTCGCCTGGCCCGACGGGATCGCCCTCCTCGACGAGCGGCGGCGCCCCGGGCTTCGCGCTCCGGTAGAAGGTGCCGACCATCGGGCTGACGATCTCGACGAGCCCGTCTGCGACCTGCGGCAGCACCGCGCCCTCCAGGTCGCCCGGCTCCGCCGCACGCACCTCCGCGAGCGGGGCATCGACGGTGCGCCTGACGCTGACGCGCACCCCGTCCTCCTCCACGGTGATCTCGCCGATCCCGCTCTCCTGGACGATCCGGACGATCGAGCGGATCTGCTCGTCACGGTCGTGCCCGGTACGGGGAGCCGGCGGTTCCTCGCCGCCCGTGCGCTGCCGGATCGAGTGGAGCAGAGGCTCGGCCTCGCTGCCGAACAGGGCCAGCAGGAGCAGCTCCTCTTCGCTCGACGCGAGGCCCTTGGCCCGGTCACGGAGGGCCTCGATGTCGATCGGCGGTGGGAACGGCTCGCCGCCGCGTAGCTCGACGGCGCGCTCGAGCGCGGGGTCGACCGGGCCGGGTGTGCGGCCGAAGCGCCCGAGCACGAGGTCTTGCAGCTCGTCGACGATGTCCGCATAGCGGTTCGCGCCCAGGACGTTGCGAAGGGCCTGTGTACCGACGATCCCGCCGATCGGCGCCGCGAGCGGCGGCGAGCCGACCTCCATCCGCACCCGCTCGACCTCCTCGAGCACCTCGTCGAGCCGGTCGCCCTGACCGCGGCCGCGCAGCTGCGCGTCGATCACGGAAACGAGCCCGACCGGGAGCTTGCGACGGGCGGCCCGGACGGACACACGCGGCAGGAGCGGTGTGATCGGCATGTCGCCGACGTGCTCGTCGACGAGGTCGGCCGCGTCCCAGACCAGCTCGAGGTCGATGCCCGGGTCGTGCCCGATGCCCACGAGAGCCTGCGTGAGCGACTCGGCCGAGATTCGGTGGGTCGCGAGGGCGACCGGGTAGACGGCACACGCGATCAGGTCGGCGCCGGCGCGGGTCGCCTCGAGCGCCAGCGCGAGCCCGTTTCGGCCGGCGCCCTGGCAGTAGAGGCCGACCGGAAGGCCCGACACCTCACGCAGCTCGGCGACGAGCTCACCGGCCCGGTGCGGCTGCAGCAGGCCCGCGGAATCGTCGAGCAGGATGCGGGAGGCGCCGATCTCGGGGAGCTGCTTGGCGGTCTCGACCAGCGACTCGTACCGGCTGCTCCCGTAGAGGAGACCCGCGTCGAACTCGCGGCCGGCGGCGATCACCGACTCGGCGGCGAGACGGAGATTGCCGGCATCGTTGAGCGGGTCGTGCAGGCGGAAGACGTCGATCCCGCTCCCGGCCGCGCTCGCCATGAAGCGTCGGACGAGGTCGTCGCTCACCGGACGGGAGCCGACCAGGAAGCGACCGCGGACGGCCAGCGCAAGCGGCGTCGTGGTGCGAGCCTTGAGCGCCCGGATCCGCTCCCACGGGCTCTCGACGCCGTGGTGGACGCTCGCGTCGAAGCTGCCGCCACCCGAGACCTCGAGGTAGGCGTACCCGGCGCGATCGAGGATCTCGCCCAGGCGCAGCAGCTCCGCCGTCGGCATCGCGGCTGCGAGCGGCTCCTGCGAGAGAACGCGGATCGAGGTGTCGACGAGGCGCGGCATCAGGTGCGGACCTTAGCGCGCAGCCGCAGCGATCCTGACCGCTGGCTGCTTCTCGGCCTCGCTCCGGGAGGCCGTACCGGTACCGATGTTCGGTCGATCCGAGCTGCCGGCGGGCGCGGGCTCCGCCCGTGCTCGCCCACAACGACCCGCGCGACCACCGGCGCGCGGAAATCTAGGATTTCCATGCGCGCGCACGGCCGCGAGCTGCAAGAGCGCCCAGAGCCGTCCCCTCGCTACGCGCGCGAGATATACCGGCGTTCGCGCGGGTCGACTTTGATCTTGTCGCCGATGTTGACGAACAGCGGCACCTGGACGACCCCACCCGTCTCGAGCGTCGCCGGCTTCGTCACGTTCGACACCGTGTCGCCTTTCACACCGGGCTCGGTTTCGGTCACCTCGAGCACGACCGAGGCCGGCAGCTCGACGCCGGACGCTCGCTCGCCGACGAACATCACCTGCACCGTCGACGACGCCTGCATGAACGCGAGCGCCTCCTCGACGGCCGATCGCGGCAACGAGAGCTGCTCGTAGGTCTCCTCGTCCATGAAGACGACCTCGTCACCGGCATCGTAGAGGTACTGCATGTTCTTGGTCTCGGTGCGGACGCGCGCGAATTTCTCGCCGGCACGGAACGTGCGGTCGACGACCGCGCCGGTGTCGTACGCCTTCAGCTTCGTGCGGACGAAGGCGCCGCCCTTGCCCGGCTTGACGTGCTGGAACTCAACGATCCGCCAGGTCTGGCCGTCGAGCTCGATGTGCATTCCGTTCTTGAACTGGTTCGTCGATACGACCTCGGCCATCGGCGCGGCAGTCTAGCGTCGCCGCTCCGCCTCCCGCGGACGTGGCCGAAGCCGATACGCCCGGGGACAGTCCCCGAGCATGGCCGAAAGGGACGCGTCCGGGGACTGTCCCCGGACCGGTCCGGAAGAGACAGCGGCCGGGCTCGCGACGCCTGCGGCTCAGCCGACACGCTGCTCAGCCGACACGCTGCTCAGCCGACAGAGATCAGCTCCTTCGGGAACGACGTCAGCAACTCGACGCCGCCATCGCGAACAACAGCCAGATCCTCGATCCGGACGCCGCCGACGCCGGGAAGGTAGATGCCCGGCTCGATCGTGATCACGTGGCCGGGCTCGAGGACGTCACTCGACTCGGTCGCGAGGCGCGGTGCCTCGTGGATCAGCATGCCGACCCCGTGGCCGAGGCCGTGGCCGAAGTTCTCGCCGTAGCCGGCTGCGTCGATCACCGTGCGGGCGACCGCGTCTGCCTCGATGCCGGTCATCCCCGGCCTGATCCCCTCGACCGCCGCAAGCTGGGCGTCCAGGCACACGTCGTAGATCCGCTGCAACTCCTTGGCAAGGCGGCCGGTCGCGAGGGTGCGGGTGCAGTCGGAGCAATACCCCTCGATGCGCGCCCCCCAGTCGGCGGTCACGAGCGTGTTCGCCTCGACGATCGCGTCACCCGGCTCCCCGTGCGGCTTCGACCCGTTCACCCCGGTCGCGATCGCCGTGTCGAACGAGAGATGGTCGACGCCGTGGGCATGCATCAGCTGACGGAGTCGCCATGCCAGCTCGCGCTCGCTGTGGCCGATCCACGTCTCGGCGGTCAGCGCCTCGAACGCCCGCTCGGCCGCAAGCGCGGCGCGGTGGATTCGCCCGATCTCCTCCTCGTCCTTGACCGCGCGCAGCGCCTCGACGATTCCGGCGACCGGCAGGAGCTCGAGCCGGCCCGAGCGGAGCGCCTCGACCTGCGAGTACGGCAGGATGTCGGACTCGAACGCGATCCGTCCGCGCAGGCGCCCCGCCAGGTCGCGCATCAGCGAGCGGTTCGCGAGCACCGCCTCGACCTCCGGGACTCCCTGCGCCGTCTCGATGTAGCGGAAGTCGGTGAAGAGCTGCACGGGGCCCTTCGGATCGACGATCAGCGCCGCATTCGAGCTGTCGAAGCCGGTCAGGTAACGGATGTTGACGAGGCTCGTGACGAGGAGCCGCTGCTCGAGCCGCTCGCGCAGGCGATCGAGGCGGGTCACGTCCGCCCCGCCAGGAAGGCGAGAGCCTCCCGGTACCCGGCCGGGCCCTTCCCGATCACCCGGTGAGCCGCGAGCTCGGCGATCACCGAGTGACGCCGCCACTCCTCTCGCTGATGGATGTCCGAGAGGTGCACCTCGATGATCGGCACCTTGAGGATGTCGAGCGCGTCGTGGATCGCGTAGCTGTAGTGCGACCAGGCGCCCGGATTGACGATCAAGCCGTCGGCGTCGCCGTAGGCGTCGTGGATCCAGCCCACGTACTCGCCCTCGCTGTTCGATTGGCGGCAGCGGACGCTGAGCGAGAGCTCCTGCGCCCAGCCGTAGATCTGCGTCTCGAGCTCGTTCAGCGACAGCCCGCCGTAGGTCGCCGGATCGCGCCGGCCAAGCATGTCGAGGTTGACACCGTTCAGCACGAGCACCTGCATGACCGTGAATCTACGCGATCAGGCGCTCGAGCTCACGCCGTACCTCGTCGGCCGGCCGGGCCTCGACATAGGGGCCGTCGGGGCCGAGGAGCACCAGGTTGATCGCCCCGTCCGAGCGCTTCTTGTCGCGGAGGAGGGCCTGCCAGGCACGCTCGGGATCGACGCGCACCGGCTGCGGGTCGAGCTCGTGCTCGACGGCGGCCGTGTCACGGCCCGAGAGACGAAGCGCCGCCAGGAGACCGAGTGCGACCGCCTCACCGTGCGGGAGGTCGAAATCGGCGGCCGCCTCGAGCCCATGGGCGAAGGTGTGCCCGAGGTTCAGCCAGCGCCGCGGCCCGTGGTCGTGGGGGTCCTGCAGGCAGAGCGCCGCCTTGTAGGCGGCTGCGGTGCGCACGTCGAGGTCACGACCGGCGAGCAACCGCGTCTTGACGAGCTCACTCATCCCGTGCCTGCGCTCGCGCTCCGGAAGTGTCTCGAGCAGGCTCTCGTCGAGGATGACGCGGGCCGGCCAGTGGAAGACGCCGACCAGGTTCTTCCCCTCGGGAATGTCGATCCCGGTCTTACCGCCGATCGCCGCGTCGACCTGGCCGACGAGCGTCGTCGGCACCGCGACCCAGGGGATGCCCCGGAGATACGTGGCGGCGGCGAAGCCCGCCAGGTCGGTGGTACAGCCGCCGCCGAGCGCGACGACGGTGCCGCTGCGGTCCAGCCGCAGCTCGCTCCACAGCAGCCGGGCGACACCGACAGCCTTCGCCTCCTCCCCGGGGGGCAGCTCGTGCGCGGTCATCAGACGGCCGCCGAGCGCCTCCTGGGCACGGGCGCCGTGGATGCCCATCACGACCATGTCGGCCACGAGGGCGACGGGCCCGTCGCCGGGTACGAGCTCGCCGAGGCGGTCGAGCCCACCCCGCTCGTGGTGCACACCGGCGGCGCCGAGCACGATGCCGGCGGAGTCCGTGGCGACGGCGTCCGCGACCTCGCGGTAGAGCGAGGACCGCTCCCGGTAGAGGCGGCGGAACTCGACCTCGTTGCGGGCCAGCGGCCTGCGGGAGTGCTTGACCCGGTTCCAGGCGGAATCGACGTCGACGTCCACCAGGACGACGAGCGCGGACCCGAGGAGCGCACGCGTGCCGGGGCTGGTCACGGCGCCGCCGCCGAGCGAGATCACGGCCGGCTCGGATGCGGCCAGCGCGGCCTGCACGGCGTGCTCCTCGATCGAGCGGAAGCCACTCTCGCCGTGCTCGTCGAAGAGCTCCGGGATCGACTTCCCCGCCCGTTCCTCGATCGCGCGGTCGAGATCCAGGAACGGCCGCCCGAGCCGTGCGGCGACGTCGCGTCCGAAGGTCGTCTTGCCGGCACCCATGAACCCGACGAGCACGAGATGGCGTCCCAGGGCGTTCAAGCGTTCCGGGCGCATGCCGCGATCATCTTCAGGAGGCGGGCCAGCCGATTCGCTCGAGGTAGGCGCGCCAGGCGGCGGCGAAATCGTCGGCCGTATCGCCTCCGAACTTCTCCTGCGCGGCGACGGCGAGCTCCCAGGCGACGGCGGCTTCGGCGACCACCGCGAGCGCCTCGACGGCGGCGACATCCGAGCGCTCGACGAGCGCCTGCGCCGGCTCCCCGGTGGCGAGATCCACGGAGGCGAGCGGCTTCATCAGCGTCGGCAGCGGTTTCATCGCAGCGCGGACGATGATCTCCTCGCCGTTCGAGACGCCGGCCTCGATCCCGCCGGCGTGGTTCGTCGAGCGGCGGCGGTCGATGCCGATCTCGTCGTGGGCTTCCGAGCCGAACCTGGCTGCGAGCGCGAACCCGTCGCCGATCTCGACCCCCTTGACCGCCTGGATCCCCATCAGCGCCGCCGCGAGCCGGGCGTCGAGGCGGTCTTCCTTCGCGGCATAGGTCCCGAGCCCGGGCGGGACCCCGCGGGCGCGGATCTCGACGATCCCGCCGACCGTGTCCCGCTCGGCACGGGCGGCGTCGATCCGCGCGCGGAGGCCTTCCTCGTCGACCGTGGCTCCCTCGACATGGATCCCGATCTCGGCCAGAAGCGCCTTTGCGACTCCACCGGCCGCCACGTGCACTGCGGTATGCCGCGCCGACGCCCGCTCGAGCGCGTTGCGGACGTCGTCGAGCCCGTACTTGAGCACGCCGGAGAGATCTGCGTGACCCGGCCGGGGCAGGGTGACCGGCTTCGTCCCCTTGCCCGACGGCTCGCCTTCGGGTGGCCACGGGCTCATCCCCCACAACCAGTTCTTGTGGTCGACGTTGCGGACGACGAGCGCAACCGGCGTCCCGAGCGTCCGCCCGTGGCGAAGGCCCGCCAGCACCTCGACGCGGTCCCGCTCGATCTGCTGCCTCGGCGAGCGCCCGTAGCCCTTCTGGCGCCGCCCGAGGTCGTCATCGATCGCGTCGCGGTCGAGGAGGAGCCCGGCCGGGAGGCCGGTCAAGATCGCGACGAGCGCGGGCCCGTGCGACTCTCCTGCGGTGGCGAGACGGAGCGTCATGACGGTAGAGACTACGGCTCGGCCCGAACGGCGTCGCGCATCACCTCGACCGGAGCCTCCACCCCGGTCCAGAGCTCGAAGCTCTTCGCGCCCTGACGGACGAGCGCCTCGAGCCCGTCCACGACCTCGCATCCGGCGGCACGCGCGGCGGCGACCAGCGCCGTCTCGCGGCCCGCCGTGTAGGCGAGGTCGACGACCGTCTGGCCGGCCCGGGGGACGACGAGCAGCTCGTCGCGCACCGGCGTCGCGTTCACGATCAGGTCGCATCCGTCGGCGTCTGGAGGCCAGGCGCCGCGCCGGCTGAACATGCGCGTGTCGGCCGGAAGCGCCGGAGCGAGCGTGATCGCGGCTCCACCGGCGCCGATCAGACAGGCCCGTGCGGACTCGATCCCGGCCAGAATCTGACGGTCGGTGTTGAAGCCGAGCACGCGGCCGTCCCGGAGGACGAGGGTGTTCACGGCTTCGCCCTCGGCCTCGTCGCAGGCGGCGACGACGGCCTGCTTGTGCGGGATCGTCACGTTCGTCCCGGCAAACCCGAGCGTAAGCAGCGCGGCGACGGCGGCGACCGGGTCTTCGACGTCGAACGCCGAGTAGTGCCAGTCGAGGCGCGCCGCCGCGAAGGCGGCGTTCTGCATCCTCGGCGAGAGCGAATGCGAGACCGGATGGCCGAGCAGCGCGACGTGGGTGGTCACTTGTAGCCGTGGGTCGCGAGGTACTGGTCGAACGCGGTCGAGCTCGCGGTGAAGAAATGGTGGCGGTGGTCGGGCTTGCGCACGAAGTAGAGGTAGTCGACGTTCGCCGGATGGGCGGCGGCCCGGATCGAGGCGAGACCCGGGTTCGCGATCGGCGTCGGCGGCAGGCCGAACAGCTTTCGCGTGTTGTACGGGTTGTCGCTCTCGAGCTCCGACTGGGTGATCGATTGCGTCGGCGGGATGTGCAGGCCGTAGCGGAGCGTCGCGTCGATCCCGAGCTGCATGTGATTCCGGAGCCGGTTGTAGATGACGGCGGCGATCAGCGGTCGCTCGGAGGGCACCTGCGCTTCCCGCTCGACCATCGAGGCGATCGTCAGCACGTCGTACGAGGTCAGGTTCTTCGAGCGTGCGTACGAGAGGTTCACCTTGCTCCAGTCCCGGCAGAACGTCACGAGCTGGTCGTGGACGAGCTGCCGTGACGTCGTCGCGCGGACGAAGTCGTACGTCGCGGGGAAGAGGAACCCCTCGAGGTTCGCCTCCTGCTTCTTGCCGAAGCAGGGCACCGCGGCCGTCCGGGAGGAGGCCAGGTATGCGGTCCGGTTCAGACGGACGGGCTGATGGCGCTCGCGCTCGGCGATCGTCGCGACGTCCCGGACGCGGATGCCCATCTGCGCGCGCGTGAAGCCCTCGGGGAACACGATGCGGAAGGGCTTCGGCGCCGGGGGGACCGCGACCGGGGCCGGTTTGGGATGCTGCCGGACAGCCGACAGCGACACGCCCGCTGCGACGGCGACGACGACCGCGAAGAGGGCGACGGCAACGACTCTCCGCCGCCGGATCGCCCGACTCAGCCGGGCGTCCCGAGCCATTCGAGGTAGCTCGTGAGGATGTAGGCGGCGGCGCGGGCGTCGTCGCCGCCGGCGAGCGACGAGGTGAACCGCTCGTCGTAGGTCTCGACCGGGATCTGGAGCGCGTCTCGCAGGGTCTCGACGAAAGTCATCGTCTCGCGCGCCTGCTCGCCGTGCTCGCCGCGGAGCGTCAGCGGCAAGCCGACCACGATCCGCTCGGGCTCCTCGGCCCGGATCGTCCCGAGCAGGCGCTCGAACCCGCGCGGCGTGCGGACTCTCTCGGCGACCCCGACCGGCCGGGCGACCACACCGGTCGGGTCGGAGACGGCGATCCCCGTCCGCGCCGAGCCGTAGTCGAGCGCGAGCACCTTCACCGGACGCTTGCGAGCGCGGCCGAGATCAACTCGCGGGCGCGCGCGACCGCCTCCGGCAGCCTCTCGGGCTGCTTGCCGCCCGCGCGAGCCATCGTCGGGCGGCCGCCGCCGCCGCCGCCGACAAGCGGTGCGATCTCCTTGACCACGTCGCCGGCGGACACCCGCGCCGCGACGCTCTCGTCGAAATTCGCGACCAGGTGGACGGCGCCGTCCTGCCGGGAGCCGAGCACGACCGCGGCCGGCGAGCTCCGCTGCTTGAACCGATCGGAGAGGTCGAGCAGGGCGTCGGCGTCGAGCCCCTCGACCCACTGGACGATCACGTTGACACCGTCAACCACCTCGAGCTCGGGCTCGACCTCGACGCGGGCCGGCTCGTCGCGTGGCTTCCGCTTCGCCTCGCGCCGGGCCTCGTCGAGCTCGGAGAGCACATCGTCGAGCTCCCGGGAGCGGCCGTGCAGAAACGCCCAGCCCTCGCCGGCGGTGACGGCCTCGATCCGCCGCGCGCCCGAGCCGACCGAGCCCTCGCTGGTGATCACGAAGGGCCCGATCTCGGCGGTCGAGCGGACATGGGTGCCGCCGCAGAGCTCGCGCGAGAAGCCGTCGATCTCGACGACGCGCACCTCGCTCCCGTACTTCTCGCCGAACAGCATCATCGCCCCGAGCCTGCGGGCTTCGTCGATCGGCGTGACGAACGTCCGGACCGGGATCGCCTCGAAGACCTTCTCGTTGACGAGGCGTTCGACCCGCTCGCGCTCCTCGGAGCTGAGCGGTTGCGGGTGGCTGAAGTCGAACCGAAGCTTGTCGGGCCGGACCGCCGACCCGGCTTGCTTGACGTGGTCGCCGAGCACCTCGCGCAGCGCTGCATGCAGGAGGTGCGTCGCGGTGTGATTCGCCATCGTGGGGAAGCGCACCGACCAGTCGACGACTGCGCGCACGCGCGTTCCGACCTCGAGCACCGCCCCGTCCGTCTCGACGACGAGCACCTGGTCGTCGCCGAACTTGAGCACCGCGACGACTTCGAGTCGCCCCTTCCGACCGTCGAGCTCGAGGTAGCCGGAGTCGCCGACCTGGCCGCCGCCGGCGGCGTAGAACGGCGACTGCTCGAGCTTGACGAGCCGGCGCGTCCCCTCGGCGGGGCCGACCGCGACAACGGACGTGAGCACGTCCGTCTTCTCGTACCCGACGAATTCGCTCACCCGGAAGCCGGCGCCGACGATCTGGGCGGCCAGCTGCTCGGTCGTGCTCTCGCCCCCGGCGCGGGAGATCTCTCGGTGGCCCTCCATCAGCTCGCGAAAGCGGTCGACGTCGACCGGCTGCCCCCGCTCCTCGGCGAGCTCCTGGGTGAGCTCGATCGGGAAGCCGTAGGTGGCGGCGAGCGTGAAGGCGTCGTCCCCGGAGATCGCCTCACGGTCGGCGAGCTCCTCGAACTCCTTCAGGCCGCGGGCGAGGGTCTCGCGGAAGCGCTCCTCCTCGAGCTTGACGACCCGCTCGATCTCGGCGGCGTGCTCGCGCAGCTCGGGGTAGGCCTCGCCCATCTGCTCGATCACGACGGCCGGGAGCCGGTAGACGCCTTCGAGGCCCACGCGCTGCCCGTGCTGGATCGCCCGCCGAAGCAGCCGGCGGCAGATGTACCCGCGCCCCTCGTTCGACGGCGTGACCCCGTCGGCGATCAGGAAGGTGACGGCGCGCCCGTGATCGGCGAGCACCCGGTAGGCCTTCCGCGACGCCTCGCTGTCCTGGTAGCCGACCGTCGTCTGCGCCTCGATCCAGTCCATGATGATCCGGAAGCCGTCCGTGTCGTAATTGGAGGCGACCCCCTGCAGCACGCACGCAGTCCGCTCGACCCCCATGCCGGTGTCGACGTTCTGGGCCGGCAGCGGCACGAGCTCGTTTCCCGGCCGGAGGTCGTACTGCATGAAGACGAGGTTGTAGAACTCGTAGTAGCGGTCGCAGTGCCCGGGCCGGCAGCCGGGCAGGGCGCAGCCGTGCTCCTCGCCGCGGTCGAAGAAGATCTCCGAGCAGGGGCCGCACGGGCCCGTCTCGGCCGCCTTCCAGAAATTGTCGTCGCCGAGGCGGACGATCCGGTCGACCGGGACGCCGACCCGTTTCCAGGCCTCGATCGCGACCGTGTCCTCGTCGAGCCCGAGCGCCGGATTGCCCTCGTGCACCGTGACCCAGAGCCGCTCGGGGTCGAGCTCGAGCTCCCGGGTGACGAACTCCCAGGCGAAGTCGATCGCCTCGTCCTTGAAGTAGTCGCCGAACGAGAAGTTGCCCATCATCTCGAAGAACGAGTTGTGCCGGTCGGTGCGCCCGACGTCTTCCAGGTCGGTGTCCTTTCCCCCCGCCCGCAGGCATTTCTGGACGCTCACCGCACGCGGCCCGGGCGGCTCCTTCGTGCGCAGGAAGTACGGCTTGAACGGCTGCATCCCCGCAACGATGAACAGCGTCGAGGGATCGTCGGCGGGGGGAACCAGCGGGTGGGACGGGATCCGGAGATGCCCGCGCTCCTCGTAGAAGCGCTGGAATCCCTCCCGCAGCTCGGCGGTCGTCCACATGGCCGACAGTGTAGGCGCCCGTCGGCGCGACACTGATCGTGCGCGACGGGCGCTTGGCCGTCAGTCGGCGGCGTCGCGCAGCTCTTCGCCGAAGTCGGCCTCGCGGCGTGCCGCGGCCTCCTTCGCGCTCTGCACCGCGCTCCGCCAATCGCGCTTCGCGCGGAGCGTCGCGAACCCGTGCGAGACGCCGCTCGACAGCCCGACGACCTTCTGCACCGGCCGCTTGACGGACAGGCTGACGGTCCGGACGGCCTGATCGACGGCGGCGACGGCGTCGAGGGCGCTGTCGGTCGCGCGATCGAGCTTGTCGAGTTGGGTGTTCACACGGTCGACCGATCCGCCGACCTTGTGGATCACCGGCACGGCCTCGCTCTCGACGCCCCGGATCAGCGACGCGAGCCGGGAGAAGGCGGACGCCAGGGCGAGCAGCGCCCAGCCGAGACCGAGGCCGACGACCAGCAGGAAGAACGCGAGCAGGTACCGCACGGCATCGCCGGATGAGAACGCGACCAGCATCCGCGTGATCCTACTCGGCTGCAGCGACGATCACGCCGGCACCGATGACGGCGTCGTCGGCGTAGAGGACGGCGGTCTGACCGGGCGCGACACCGTAGGCCGGCTCGTCGAGCGTCAACTCGAACCCCCGGGCGGTGGCGGCAACCGTCGCGGCGACGCGCGGGCGAGCGGTAGCGGAGCTTCGCCTCGACCCGCCCGGGGGCGGTCAGGAGCCGGCCGCGGACGGAGACGCGCGTGCGGGCGAGCGCGGAGCGCGGGCCGACGACGACCGTGTTCGTGCGCGGACGGGTCGCGATCGCGTAGAGCGGCTCCGTTGCGGAGATGCCGAGCCCTCGCCGCTGGCCGGGCGTGAACCGCCAGAAGCCGTCGTGCGACCCCACGCGGGCCCCGGACCCGTCGACCACCGGGCCGCCGCGTCCGGGGAGCCCGTGCCGGGCGAGAAACGTGCGGTAGTCGTCCCCGCCGAGGAAGCAGGCTTCCTGGCTCTCGGGGCGCCGGGCCGCGGCAAGCCCGGCCGCCGCCGCCTGTGCACGGGTCTCCTCCTTCGACTGCCCGCCGAGCGGGAACCAGAGCGTCTCGAGCAGGGCGGGGTCGAGCGTTGCCAGCATGTAGCTCTGGTCCTTGGAACGATCGGCCGCCCGCGCCAGCGCCCACCCACCGCCGTGCTCGACCACGCGTGCGTAGTGGCCGGTTGCGAGTCGCGCCGCGCCGATCCGGCGCCTGAACCGGAGCAGCTCCTCAAAGCGGAACTTGCCGTTGCAGCGGACGCACGGGTTCGGCGTCTCGCCGCGGGCGTAGGAGCGGGTGAACGGCTCGACGACCGTGCTCCGGAACCGCTCGCGGAGGTCGAGGGTGACGTGTGGCAGGCCGAGCCGGTGACATGTCTCGCGGGCTGCGATCACCGCGGCCGGCGAGCAGCAGGTGCGCTCACCGGCCGCCGCGGCGGGATCGATCCAGAGTCGCAGCGTGACGCCGACGGCCGCGTCGCCCGCCGCAAGGAGCGCGACGGCGCTGTCGACGCCGCCGCTCATCGCAACTGCGGTGCGAGCCGGGTCCCGGCGGGCCCGGACCGCCGGCCCGATCGCATTCGCGAGCGCGTCGACCGCGAGGCTCTCGCCGCCGACGGCTGCGGCCTCGAGCAGCGTCAGCCCGGCGAGCTCCCGCTCGATCCCGGGCGCATCGGCTGCCACGATCCGCTGGCCGTCGACCTCGAGCCGCACCGCCGCCCAGGAGCCGTCCCGGGTCGAATCTCCGAAGAGCTCGGTCACCGGGCCAGCGTAGCCTCGGGACATCCGCGACCGCTCCGACCCGCGGTGGACGGCATCGCCGGGACGGCCGGCTCCCACCGGCGGTGCAACGCCGGAGCGTGGAGGCGCGCGGGGCGAGCGCGTCCGTCAGGTCCCATCCCGAACCCCCGCCCGCCCACGGGGATCAGAGCGTAGGCGGAGATGTGAGACGCAGGTGTGACGCCGGTGGAAAAAAAGCGTGACAATCGATCCACGGCCCCGACGGGGCTGGCCGGTTGCGCCGGCGCGGAGGCCCGGAAGCCGAAGGCCCGCCGCCGGAGCAGAGCAGACGGAGTGCCCCGACCCCGCCGACTTCGCCACGCCCGTGTGAACCTGGCAAGCCAGGTGGGTGCAGCGCGGGTCACCGGCGCACGAGGCGCCTGCTCCCGACACGAGCTCCCTTTCACGTAGCGTTGGTTCTACATGGTGCGCGGCGTCGCGCACGGGGTCGGGCACTCCGGTCCGCACTGTAGCCGGTCAACGCTCCGCCACGTAGCTCCACTGGATCCGGTGCACGCCGGCGAGGCCGAGCCGGAGGGCAAGCGCGTCGGTGAGCTCGAAGCTGCGCCCCCGTTTCACGGGACCGTGGTCGATCACGGTTGCGAGAACGTGCGTGCCCCGGTAGCCGAGGTAGATGCGGGTGCCGCACGCCAGCACCGGGTTCACGATCCCCTCCGTCGTACGGCCGATCACGACGCCGCACGCGGTCGTCTTCCCGACAGCCTCGGAGCCGCTCGTGCCGGCAAGCGCGGTGTATGACCCCTCGGCGGGCGGGAGGCCGGCCGCGTGCGGACGTGTCCTGGCCGTGACCGCGAGCGAGCCGGCGACACCGACGATCGCGACTCCTGCAAGCGCGAGCTGGCGCTGGGCGAGCAGTCGCCTCACGGGGCCTCGCCCTCGCCGGGGGCGGTACTCGGAAGGGCGCGCTCGGCAGGCGGCCGGTCGGGGACCTCGACGATCTCACCGCTCTCACGCGGCGGCCGCCGCCGGAGGCCGCGGCGTCTCACCTGGGCAAGCGGGTCGACGTGATGGCGTGCGACACCCACTGCGGCGACCTCGGGCAGCTCGAAGGAGGACAACGCCTCGACCTCGGCGGCGGGACGCTCGACGACCCGGCGCCTCGCCTCGCGCCCTGCAGCAGGCTCCGGAGGCTCGGCAACCGGCGCAGGCTCCAGCTCCGGCGGGGCCTCCGCCGCGACGACCTCCTCTTCCTCCTCCTCGAGCGTCTCCGGCCGGGCGAGTGCCGGATGGGTGATCGCCGGCGGGAACTCGGGCGGCGGCCCGTCGGGGAGCGCGATCTCCGTCTCCTCGCCGACCGACGAGGAGTCGAGCAGCGGCCAGCCATCCGGGGCCGACCTCCAGTCGCCGGGCGAGGCGACGACCGTCGGCTCGTCTTCCCGCCGCGATGGCATCGGGTAGCTGGAGCGAGGCTGCTCGACCGGCCTCGGCGGCGGCAGGGCGACCTGGGGCACGTAGAACCGCGGCGGCAGACCGCGGCCGTAATGCGGCTCGTCGAGCCATGCCGCCCATTCGAACAGCGCGACCACGACCCACGCCAGCGCCATCAGGGCGATCACGGCAACCGGATGAAGGTCGGCGACCGTCACGAGCGCGGCCACGGCCGCGAGGAACGCAGCCTCGACCGCGAACCGCCAGACTCGGCGCCTAGCCACGTCCACCCCCCGAGCGTTCCGCACCTGTTGCCGGCATCTTCCGGGGCAGGAGCTAGCTCACGGCTCCTCGACCGTGACGGCGATGCCGAGCTCGTCGAGCTGCGCCCGCTCGACCCCGGTCGGAGCCCCCGACATCGGGTCGATCCCGGCTTGGTTCTTCGGGAACGCAAGGGTGTCGCGGATGAACGGTTCGTCGAGCAGCGTCATCGCCATCCGGTCGATGCCGGACGCGATCCCGCCGTGCGGCGGCGCACCCATCGCGAGCGCGTCGAGCAGGAAGCCGAACTTCGACCGCTGCTCCTCCGGCGGGATCCGCAGCAGGTCGAAGACCTTCTCCTGGAGGTCGGCCTCGTGAATCCGGAAGGATCCGCCGGCGAGCTCGACCCCGTTGCCGACGAGGTCGTACGCGAGCGCCTTCGCAGCTCCGGGGTCACTGTCGAGCAGCGCCTTGCCCTCCTCGTTCGGTCGCGTGAACGGATGGTGGACGGCATCCCACCGCTCGAGCTCGGCGTCCCACTCGAACATCGGAAAGTCCGTCACCCACAGGAAGGTCCAGGCATCCCGGTCGATCAGCTCGAGCTCGCGCCCGAGCTGGAGGCGCAGCGCGCCGAGCACGCGCGAGACCATCGCCGGCGCGTCGGCGCCGAAGATCACGGTGTGCCCGGGCTCGGAGCGGAACCGCTCGAGCTCCGCCTCGCCGAGGAACTTCGCGACCGGCGAGCGAACCTCCCCGTCGATGCCGTAGACGAGGTAGGCGAGACCCTTCGCACCCCACTGCTTCGCGACCTCCTCGAGCTTTGCGAGCTCACCCCGGGAGAGCTCCCGCGGAACGCGCAGGAAGCGCACGGCCGCCGCCTCCGCGAACACCTTGAACTCCGATCCGCGGGTGACGTCGGTCGCGTCCTCGATCTCGAGCCCGAAGCGAAGATCGGGCTTGTCCGAGCCGTAGCGGAGATCGGCCTCCTCCCAGAGCATGCGCCGGAACGGCCGCTCGAGCTCCACGCCGCGGCACTCCCGCCAGATGCGCGCAACGATCCGCTCGATCAGATCGAACAGGTAGTCGCGGTCGGGGAAGGCCATCTCGACGTCGAGCTGCGTCAGTTCCTGCAGCCGGTCGGCGCGGAGGTCCTCGTCCCGGAAGCAGCGCGCGATCTGGTAGTAGCGCTCGAAGCCCGAGATCACGAGCAGCTGCTTGTAGATCTGCGGGCTCTGCGGCAGCGCGAAGAACCTCCCCGGCTGGAGCCGCGTCGGCACCAGGAAGTCACGCGCGCCCTCGGGAGTCGGTTTGCCCATGATCGGCGTCTCGATGTCGACGAAGCCGTCGGCCTCCATCTCGGCCCGGATGATCGAGACGAGCCTCGCGCGGGTGCGGATGTTGTGCTGCATCTTCGCCCTGCGCAGGTCGAGCCAGCGGTAGCGGATCCGGAGTGTCTCGTCGACACCGTCCTCGTCGAGCTGGAACGGGAGCGGCGTCGAGCGCGACACGATCTCGAGCTCGTCCGCCTGCAGCTCGATCGCGCCGGTCGCCATCGCCGGGTTGACCGTTTCGGGCGAGCGTCCGACGACCCGCCCGCGGGCCCGGAGCACGAATTCGTTGCGCAGCGCCTTGGCGACCTCCGCCGCCCCGGGCGCGTTCTCGGGGTTGACCACGACCTGGAGCAGGCCCTCCTCGTCACGGAGGTCGACGAACACGAGCCCGCCGTGGTCGCGGCGCGTCGCCACCCAGCCTGCGACGGTGATCGTGCGTCCCTCGTCCTCGGGCCGCAACGTGCTCCCCCTGAGGTCGCGCCAGACGCTCACCCGCTGAGCGTAGCTGCGAGGTCGTCGAGCGGAACGATCTGCTCCTCGGCGCCCCGGCGCCGCACGAGGGCATCGCCCGGGCGCGCGATCACGACCGTGCTCGCGCCGGTGCGCGCAGCCTGCGTCATCTGCCCCTTGAACGATCGGCCCGCGTAGTCGGTGTCGCAGACGGTGTCCCGCTCGCGGAGCTTCATCATCTCCGCGAGGACGCGGTCGCGCGGAGCGCCTTCCTCGATCACGAAGAACACCTCGACGCGGCGGCCCGCCGGATCGATGGTCTCGGCCGGCGCCGTGGAGTGCGCCTCGCGGTATGCGTCCTCGAGCCGCTCGATTCCGGCGCCGAAGCCGATCCCAGGCGTGGGCGGCCCGCCGATCTGCTCGACGAGCCCGTCGTAGCGCCCGCCGCCGGAGAGCGTCGACTGGGCGCCGCCCTCCAGCCCGACGAACTCCCAGGTGGTGCGCGTGTAGTAGTCCAGTCCGCGGACGAGTGTCGGCTCGAGCTCGTACTCCACCCCGTACGCCTCCAGATACCCGCGTACCGCCGCAAAATGGGCGGTGCACTCGGGGCAGAGCGAGTCGCCGATCTTCGGAGCGTCGCCGAGCGCGGCCCGCACCGCCGGGCTCTTGACGTCGAACACCCGCAACGGGCTCGTCTTCCGTTTCTCGCGTGCCTCGTCGTCGAGCAGTTCCTGGTGGGAGTCGAGCCACGCGTTCAAACGCTCGATGTAGGCGGGCCGGCAGTTCGCGTCACCGATCGAGTTCAGCTCGAGCCGGAAATCCCGCACCTCGAGCTCGTCGAGCAGCCGCCGGTAGAGGTGGATCACCTCGGCGTCGATCGCGGGGTCGGCCGACCCGATCGCCTCGACGGAGAGCTGCCAGTGCTCCCGGTAGCGCCCCTTTTGTGGCGCGGCGTAGCGGTACATCGGCGCGATGGTGTAAAGCTTCACGGGCTGGGGCTCCCGGTGCATCCCGTGCTCGAGGTACGCGCGGCAGATCGGCGCCGTCCCCTCGGGCCGCAGGGTCAGCGACCGGTCGCTGCGGTCCGTGAACGTGTACATCTCCTTCTGCACGACGTCGGAGCCTTCGCCGGCCGTGCGCTCGAACAACTCGGTGTCCTCGAACACGGGCGTCTGGATCCGTCGGTAGCCGTAGAGCCGCGCCAGCCGCTCCATCGCCGCGACGATCGTGTCGAACCAGACCGGCTGCTCGGCCGGGAGGATGTCGTGCGTCCCGCGCGGCGCCTGGAACTTCTCGGCCATCAACGGACTGCGCGGAGCTCGCCGAGGAACGGGTTCGTCGCGAGCTCGCGCCCGAGCGTCGTCGGCTCGCCGTGACCGGGATAGACGGTCGCGTCCGGGCCGAACCGGTTGATGAGCCGCTTGATCGATTCGAGCAGGGTCGCCCAGTCGCCCCCGAAGAGGTCGGTGCGACCGACCGAGCCCGCGAAGAGCAGATCGCCCGAGAAGAGGCTCCCATCGGCGCAGTAGGCGACATGGTCGACAGAGTGGCCCGGGACTGCGATCACATCGAAGGCGATGCCGGCAACGGTGACGGTGTCGCCGCCGCGGACCTCGTGCTCCGGCGGATGGATGCGCACCCGACCGCCCCCTCGCGTCTCGCCGCTGCGCAGCACACTGGCCTCGCCGGCGGGCACCCAGACCTCGGCACCGGTGAGCTCCGCAAGCTCCGCGACGCCCGCGACGTGGTCGACGTCGGCATGCGTGACGAGGATCCCGGCGACCTGGGCCTCGAGCCGTGCGAGCAGCGGGCCCGGTTCGCCTCCTGGATCGACGACCGCCATCTCCGCGGCGCCCGCGGACCGGCCGACCGCGTAGCAATTCGAGCCGTAATCCCGGCTCAGGACGACCCGTTCGACGGTGAGCGGCACGGCGACTGAGTCTAGTGCGGCTGAGCCGCGCCGACCGTCGCAGGGGGTCGGGGCTCAGCGCGTCCGGCGGGGCCGCCTCCCGGCGTCCCCGGCCTTGCGGCGCTCGTGGCGGCGGTAGACCAGCCCATCGAGCCAGTAGGTGAGCGGGATGAACATGGCGGCGTAGACGCCCCCGATCAGGATCCTGACCGGCAGCGCCGTGCCGCGCAGGAGCAGGACCGACACCGCGATCGTCAGCCCGCCCCAGACCCCGCCGCGGCGAACCGAGCGGCCCCACGACGGCGGCTGCGGCTCCCGCTGCATGCGGCCGCCTTTCGAGGCTCCCTTCGCAGCGGTCGCCTTCTGCCTGGCCGGCGTCTCCTTCTTCGGATGGATCTCCTCGCGCTCGACCTCGATCTCGTTGCCCTCCTCGTCGTAGGTGACGAAGCCGTACTCGTGACGGAACGTCTTCGCCCTGCGGGCGCGCTGCTTGCGGTTGGCCATCCCTTCAACCCTAGCCACTTCTCCCGTCCAAACGGCCGCGCCGGGTGCGCCAGGCAAACTCGGCCCCGTGTCGGACCCGGTCTTCGACGTCCCGCGAGAGATCGAGCTCGCGAACGCGCCCCGGGCGGGATCGTTCGGGCTCCTGCGGCGACCGGACTTCCGCACCCTCTATCTCGCCGTCTCCGTCAGCGAGCTCGGAGACGCGCTCAACTACATCGCGCTGATGTGGATCGCGCTCCGGCTCGGCGGGCCGCTCGGAGTCGTCTACGTTCGCCTGGCCGACAGCCTGCCGGCATTCTTCTTCGGCCTGCACGGCGGGATCGCAGCCGACCGCTGGAGCCGGCGGCGGCTGATGATCGGCGCCGATCTCGTCCGGGCGGCGACGCTGATCCCGCTGGCGGCGTTCGGCCTCGCCGGATCGCTGCCCCTCTGGGGTCTCGTCGCTGCCGCGTTCCTGCTCGAGGCGGCCACGAGCTACTTCGCGCCCGCGTACGGAGCCGTGATCCCGGAGGTCGTCGACCGCGCCAACGTCCAGCCGGCGAACGCGCTCGTGCAGGCGACGGCACACGCCCTCTCGATCGGCGGCTGGGCCGTCGCGGCCCTGTTGCTCGCCTTCCTGCCGCTGAGCACCTTCTTCGCGGTCGACGCGGGGACGTTCCTCGTCTCGGCGGCGCTGATCCTGCGGCTCGAGGCCGGGCGGGGACGGGCGAGCCACGGCGGGTCGCCGCGCCTCCGGGAGGGGCTCGCGGCACTCAGGCCCCGCCGGGCGCTGACCACAGGCGTGGTCACCTTCGGCCTCGCGATGACGGTCACGACAGGCTGCTGGATCGCCGGTGTCCCGACGCTGATCAGGAGCTCACTCCACCGCGGCGCCGGCGGCTTCTCGATCGTGATGATCGGGTTCGCGGCCGGCTCGATCGCGGTCGGGGCCGTCCTCGCCCGGATCCCCCTGCGCAGCAAGGCCCGCGCGAGCATGCTCGCCTGGCTCGCCGATCTGCCGGCCTTCCTCCTGCTCGCGCTGGCGACATCCCTGCCACTCGCGGTCGCCGCGGCGGTCTTCTCCGGCGTCGCGGAGAGCCTCGCCTACGTCCTGCTCACCTCGGCCGCCCAGGAGGAGATCCCCGACGCTGTCCTCGGGCGCGTCCTCGGGCTGATCTCGTTCGTCCACCGTGGCGCCCACGCGGCCGGCCTGCTGCTCGTCTCGCCGATCTTCGCGATCGCCGACGCACGCCCGATCTTCGGCGTCGCCGCCGTCGCGGTTGCCCTGGTGGGGCTGGGCGGGGCGCTCGTCGCTGCGCGTCTGGGCACCCGAGTCGCCGGCGCTGCTTAGTCGAGCAGGCGCTGGTCGAGCAGGCGCAGCTCGAGCACCCGCGAGGCGTCGAGACCCTCGAGCCCGAGCGCACTCCCGGCTGCGGCGACCGCCGCGCCCGCGGGCATCAGGCCGACGAGCTCCGAGCCGGCGACCTCCGCCCCGCGCGCCCGGGCCTCGGCCTGGATGCGGGCGACGATCTCGTGGAGCTGTGCGGCTTCCCAGTCCTCGACGTTCATCGACACCTGGACGAGCCCCGCATGCGGCAGATCGAGACCGAGCGCGCGGACTCCCGGGAAGCCCCCGCCGCGCTCCCGGACGACGGCGGCGACGGCGCGCGCGGCCTCGAGGGGCCCGCGCAGGTTGACGTTGAAGGCGATCAGCGGCCGGCGCGCGCCCACGATGACACCGCCCGCAGCCGGATCGAGCCGTGGCGGCCCGAAGTCCGGCACGAGCTCCCCGGCCTCCAGGCGCCGCTCCAGCTCCTCCACCCCGCCTCGACGGTAGTAGGCGGGGCCGCGCTCGGGCGGCGCATAGAGGAAGACGGGTAGCCCGAGCGTCCCGATGCGCGCACCGAACTCGAGCGCGGCGGCGCGGGCCCGGTCGAGATCGCCGGGGACGACCGGGACGACCGGCACCACGTCGGCAGCGCCTATACGCGGATGGGCGCCTTCGTGGCGGCGCAGATCGATCCGCTCGCGTGCGACCTCGACGCCGGCGACCAGCGCCTCGACCAGCTCGGTCTCGAAGCCGACGAGCGTGAACACCGACCGGTTGTGGTCGGGATCGGCGTGGACGTCCAGCAGCCGCGCCCGCGACGCGAGCGCCTCGCCGATCGCGGCGATGGTCGCCCGATCGCGCCCCTCGGAGAAGTTCGGCACCGACTCAAGCGGGAGCACGTTCGTACTCTAGGCCGGTGCGGGCGAAGAGGCGGCGGGGGCGGAACCCGAACAGCGGCCCCGCCCCCGCCGGGAAGTCATGCCTTTGCGAGCGCGCCGCGCACCTGACCCGGCGTCAGCGGAGTGCGGTAAAGCCGCACACCCGTGGCGTCGAAGAACGCGTTCGCGATTGCGGCGGGTACGGCCGCGGTCGTCGGCTCGCCCGAGCCCGACGCCTTCAGGTCGAGCCGCTGCACGACGACAGTCGTCACCGCCGGCGAGTCCTTGAAGCGCAGGATCGGATAGCTGATCCAGTCGAGGCTCGTCTGGCGGACCTTGTTGAACCGGATCTCCTCGTACAGCGCCCGGCTGCAGCCCTGGACGAGGCAACCGACCATCTGGTTCTCGACCGACGCCGGGTTCACCGTGGTACCGGCGTCCTGGGCCGCGTAGAGATGGTCGACCGCGATCTTGCCGGTCTTCTTGTTCACCGTGATATCGGCGATGATCGCAGGGTAGGAACCGGCGAACCCGCCGATCGCGACCCCGCGGCCCGTGACGACGTCACCGCTTTGCAGGTTCGACGCCGACACCGCCGGCTTCCAGCTCGCCGCCTGCGCGACCGCGTTCAGGACACCGATCCAGCGTGCGACACCGGTCGTATCGGTGGCGTCGATGTTCTGGATCCGGAAGGCGATCGGGTCCATGTTCGCCTCGTGCGCGAGCGCGTCGATCATCTGCTCGGAGGCGAACGCCGCCTGAGGCGCACCAGGAGCGCGCATCCAGATCCCCTTCAGGAACCCCTTGTAGCCGTTCACGCTCTTGCCCGTGACCCGGCGGTTCGGGATGTTGTAGAACGAGCCCGAGTTCGTCGTGTCGACTCTCCCGGCCGGCGGATCCGCCGGGATCGACGCGACCCCCGAGAGCTGCGCCGCCGACTCGATCACCTGCGTCCAGCCGTGCTGGTACGAGGTGTAGTCGTAGGCGACGATCTTGCCGTTGGCGTCGATCCCGGCGCGGATGTCGGTCGCCTGGGGCGGCGCGAACTGATCCCAGCCGTGCTCGTCCCAGCGCATGAACTGCACGCGCACCGGCTTGCCGACGGCCTGGGACAGCAACGCCGCCGAGACGCTCACGTCCGTGTAGGTGCTGTGCCCGTAGGTGCCCGAGAACGGGAACATCTCGACCCGGACGGCGGTTGCCGGAAGGCCCAGTGCCTGAGCGACCGCCGGTCGGGTCAGGTAGTACGGGGCCTGGTCGGCGCAGAGCACGGTGGCGGAGGTCGGGGTGACGACCGCGACCGAGCAGTTCGGTCCGAGGGCACCATGGAGGTTGTAGGCGTTGAAGTAGCTCGCCGACAGTGTCTTGGCGGCCGACGCGAGCCCCTTCCCGACGTCGCCGCTGCTGGCCGCGACGGCGGCACTCTGCAGGTTGGCGGGATTGCGCAGCGCCTCGTTCACGTTCCCGCTGCCGGGCAGCATCGGCGTGTCGTCCCACTTGACCTTCAGCTGGGCCGCCGCCTGGATCGCGTCGTACTCCTTCGGTGCGACGACGCCGACGAAGTTGCCCTTCTGAATGACCTGGACGTTCGGGATACTGGCGACCGAGCTCTTGTCGATGCTCAGCACCGTCGCCCCCTGGTTGACCGCCGCCTGCCCCCGCGGCCGCACGACACGGCCGTGGAGCATGCCCGGTACCCGGACGTTCTGGATGTACGTCAGCTTGCCGGAGACGATCGCCGGGATGTCGATCCGCGGCACCCGCGTCCCGATCAGCCGGTAGTCGCTCGGGCTCGTGAGCGTCGCATTGGCAGCGGCGATCGTGCTGTTGAAGAGCTTGCCGCCCATCAGGTCGCCGTAGCCGACGCTCTTGCCGCCGCCCGAGACGACGCCGTTCGAGACCGAAAGACTCGCGACCGGGACGCCGAGCTGCGTCGAGGCCTTCGACAGCAGCAGCTTCTTCGCTGCAGCCGCTGCCCCGCGCATGCTCGTCGCGCCCATCGCCGTGTCCGTGCCGGAGCTCCCCGCGGTGAAGGCCGAGATCGACACGTTCGTGTCGACCGGCGCAGCCGACACCTGGTCCATCGAGAGGCCGAGCTCTTCGGCGGTGATCATGTTCACCGCGGTCGGCGTCCCCTGGCCGAGCTCGGCCCAGCCCTGGAAGACCGTCACCGAGTTGTCGGGGTTGATCTGGAGCCACGAGTCGATCTGGGCCGCGTCGGGCGGCCCCGGAACGGCGCCCGTGTGCAGCGCGGACGCCGCCGACGGACTGTTCGCGGCCTTTGCGCTTCCAGCTGCGCCGGCGACACCGACGCCGGCAACGAGCGCACCGGTACCGCGCAGGAACGACTTGCGCGAGAACTCGCGCTCATGCAGGAAACCGGTCATCATGCACCGCCTTTCGCCATCACGGCTGCTGCCTTCTGGATCGCCGTCAGGATCCGCGGATACGTCCCGCAACGGCACAGGTGCCCGTTCATCGCCGTCCGGATCTGATCCTCGGACGGGTTCTTCGTCGTCGCGAGCAGATCGGCGGCCTGGATCATCATGCCGTTCTGGCAGTACCCACAATGCGGCACCTGCACATCGATCCACGCCTGCTGCAACGGATGCAACGCCGGCGCAGCCGCCGTCGTCCCGCGCTGAGCCGCCCACATCGCCGGCAGCCCTTCCAGGGTCGTGATGCTCTTGCCGCTCACCGACGCCACCGGCGTCACACAGGAGCGGATCTCCTTCCCGTCCAGCAACACCGAGCAGGCGCCACACTGCGCCAGGCCGCAACCAAACCGCGGGCCATGCAGGTGGAGCTCGTTGTGCAGGACGTACAGGAGCGGCGTGTCAAGGCTCGCGCTCACACCATGGGTGAGACCGTTCACCTTGATCCTGAGACTACTCGCCATCTGATCTCCTTTCTCTCGACCGGGGGGACGCCTCCGTTCGCCGCCCTCGGAAGTTGGATAGGCCAGTCCAGGGCCGTATCAAGCCACTTCGGAATGAATATCACTACATGTTGGAAGTTATACCACTCTACGTTCGGGCCGATTGTCTCCGGCCCGAACGTATCCGGGAGCCCCGATAGCTGGAGCTGTCGGGGTGACTGAGAACACAGCCAGCCGTCTCCCGGGGAACGTCGCCGGTGACGAACGAGCTGCAGGCGCTCCGCACGCGTGTGAACACCGCCGGTCTGTGCGCGCTGAACACCGACTTCGTCACGCACCTCGCCAACGGTGACCCGATGAGGCGGGAACACCCGCTCGATCAGTTGGCAGCGCTGCGGAACGGCTTCAACGGCACGTTCGCGGCCGGTCGCGCGCCGGCCAAGCCGCGGTCACGGGCGCGGCGGGCTCGCACGACGGCCGAGAGAGCCGGCCCCGCCTCGGGCGCGGTGCGTACCCTGGGGCGATGCCGCCGGAGGGGGAGGTTCCGACTCATCGCGCCACGTTCTGGCGCCTGCTGACGTTCCTGGCGCCGTACAAGCTGACGCTGTTCGTCTCGCTCGGGCTCGCGTTCGCCTCCCAGGCCGGATCGCTCGCCTTTCCATGGCTGACCCGGGACGTGGTCAAGGCGGTACAGCACGACGAGCGCAGCCGGCTGCCGCTGCTGATCGGGATCGTGCTGGCGGTGGGCGCGGCCAAGGCGCTGGCGACCGTCGGCCGCCGGCTAATCTCCGGGATCCAGGCGCTCGGCGTCGAGCTCGACCTCCGGAACACGATCTACGCGAAGCTCGTGCGGCTCTCGTTCGGCTATTTCGACCGGCACCAGACCGGGCAGCTGATGTCACGGGCGACGGTCGACCTCCAGAGCGTCCGCTTCTTCCTCGGCTACGGGCTGATCTTCTTCTTCCAGCACGTCTTCACCGTGTTCGGAGTCGGGGTGCTGCTGTTCGTCGTCTCCTGGAAGCTCGCGCTGATCGCGCTCGCGTTCTCGCCGGTGCTTGTCGCGGTCGCCTACCGCTACAGCAGCGTCTCCCATCCCGTGCTTCGCGACGTACAGCAGAAGATGGCCGACGTCGCGACCGTCGCCGAGGAGAACATCGTCGGCGTCCACGTCGTCAAGTCGTTCTCCCAGGAGCAGGCCGAGCAGGACAAGTTCGAGCGGCGCTCGGAGACGCTGTTCCGCCAGAGCGTGCGCGCCAACCGCCAGCGGGCCTTCTACGTCCCGGTGCTGTCATTCCTGCCGCTGCTCGGGCAGGCGGCGGTCCTGCTCGCCGGCGGCAAGATGGTGCGCGACGGCTCGCTCTCGGTTGCCGATTTCGTCGCGTTCAACCTGTACCTGTCGATGCTCGTCTTCCCGCTCCGCATGCTCGGGATGTGGGTCGGGGAGGGCCAGCGCGCGGTTGCCTCCGGCGAGCGGATCTTCCAGATCGTCGACGAGCCGGAGGCGATCCGAGACGTGCCCGGCGCCGGCGAGCTGCCGGCCGGCCCGGGACGCGTGCGCTTCGAGGGGGTCACGTTCGGCTACGAGCCGACGCGGCCGGTGCTAAGCGGGATCGACCTGGAGCTCGAACCGGGCAAGACGGTGGCGCTGATCGGCCACACCGGAGCCGGGAAGACGACGCTCGCCTCGCTGATCCCGCGCTTCTACGACGCCGGCGAGGGGCGGGTGACAATCGACGGGGCCGACGTGCGCGAGGTGACGTTGACCTCGCTGCGGCGGGAGATCGGAGTGATCGCCCAGGACCCGTTTCTCTTCTCCGCGACCGTCCGGGAGAACCTCACCTTCGGCCGGCCCGACGCGACCGAGGAGGAGATCCGCGAGGCGGCTCGGCTCGCGCAGGCGCACGAGTTCGTCGAGCGGCTGCCCGACGGCTACGACACGGTGGTCGGCGAGCGCGGGATCACGCTCTCCGGCGGCCAGCGGCAGCGGCTCGCGATCGCCCGCGCGCTGGTCGTCGACCCGCGGATCCTGATCCTGGACGACGCGACCGCCTCGGTCGACGCCGCGACCGAGGCCCGGATCCGCCTCGGCCTGCGCGAGGCGATGCGGGGCCGGACGACGGTGATCATCGCCCACCGCCTCTCGACGATCGCGCTCGCCGACGAGATCGTCGTGCTCGAGGACGGCAGGATCGCGGCCCGGGGCGGCCACGACGAGGTGCTCGCCGCGAGCCAGGTCTACCGCGAGATCGTCGAGCACGGCAGCGTCGCGCGCGCCGTCGCCGAGCAGGAGGTCGCCTGATGCCCGGCGGGCCCTGCCCCTCGCCGACATGTCTGCGCGCAGCATGTCCCGGTGTCGGACACCGTGACGGAGGTGTCACAGCGTTCTTGGAAGATCAGCGCCTTGCAGGGGCTTTGCGCCGAAGCAGCGGTGTCGGACACCGTGACGGAAGTGTGACGGCGTGAGGGTCTGGCAGCCGGGGAGCAGCCTCATCTCGCATCGCAACGTGCAGGTCGACGACTGGTCCTGGGCGGCGACGAAGCGACGGCTGACAGCGCTCTACCGGCTTGCGCGGCCCTACCGTGGCCGCACGGCGCTCGCGATCGGCTCGCTGCTCGCGGCCACCGCCGCCTCGCTCGCACCGCCGATCCTGATCGGACGGGCCGTCGATGCCGTCCACCAGGGCCACAGCGGCCGGCTGGGCTGGATCGTCGTCCTCTTCGTCGGCGCGAGCGTGATCGGGATCGTCTGCTCGTACGGCCAGACCTACTTCACCGGCTGGACCGGCGAGCGGATGCTGGCCGACCTGCGGAACCACCTCTTCCGGCACCTGCAGCGGCTCTCGCTCGGCTTCTACGAGCGAAACCGCGCCGGCGTCCTGATCAGCCGGCTCACCAACGACGTCGAGGCGCTCGACCAGCTCGTCACCGACGGTTTCACTTCGCTCGTGCAGAACACGCTCACCCTCGTCGGGGTCTCGGTGGTCCTCTTCCTGCTCGACTGGCAGCTCGCGCTCGCCACGCTCGCCGTGATCTTCCCGCTCGGGATCGCGACCGCGATCTTCCGCAAGAAGTCGAGCCGCTCCTACCGCGGCGTGCGCGAGACGCTCGGCGCCGTCACCGCGACGCTCGCGGAGGACATCGCCGGCATACGCGTGCTCCAGGCGTTCACGCGAGAGCGCGCCGCCCGCGAGCACTTCCGCGAGGTCGGCGAGGCCTACCGGCGCCGCAACCACGAGACGGTCGTCCAGAACGCCCTCTACTTCCCGTTCGTCGACCTGCTCTCGTCGCTCGCGACCGCGATCATCCTCGGCTACGGCGGCTACCTCGTCTTCGACGGGCAGACGACGATCGGCGTCCTGACCGCCTTCCTCGGCTACGCAACGAGCTTCTTCGACCCCGTGCAGCAGCTCTCGCAGCTCTACAGCACGTTCCTGTCGGCGGTCGCGGCGCTCGACAAGATCATGGAGATCCTCGTCGAGGAGCCCGAGGTGACCGACAACCCCGCCGCCGCCGACCTCGAGCGTGTCCACGGTCACGTGGAGTTCGACCACGTCCAGTTCACCTACGGGACGGGCCCGGAGGTTCTGCACGGGATCGACCTCGACGTGGCTCCCGGGACGACGGTGGCGCTCGTCGGCCACACGGGCGCCGGCAAGTCCACGATCGCGAAGCTCCTCGCCCGCTTCTATGACCCGACCGCGGGCGCGATCAGGGTCGACGGCGTCGACCTGCGCGACGTCCGGCAGGAGTCGCTGCGCCGTCAGCTCGGGATCGTCCCGCAGGAAGGCTTCCTGTTCGCGGGCACCGTCGCGGACAACATCGCCTTCGGCCGGCCCGGCGCCAGCCCTGACGACGTCATCGCGGCGGCCCGTGCGGTCGGAGCCGACGAGTTCATCGACAGGCTCGAGGACGGCTACGACACCGAGCTCGGCGAGCGCGGCTTCCGGCTCTCGCTCGGCCAGCGGCAGCTCGTCGCGTTCGCCCGCGCCCTCCTCGCCGACCCGCGGATCTTGATCCTCGACGAGGCGACGAGCTCGGTCGACATCGGTACCGAGCGCCGGATCGAGCAGGGGCTCCGCCGGCTCCTACACGGACGCACCGCCTTCATCATCGCCCACCGGCTCTCGACGATCCGGGATGCGAACCTGATCGTCGTGCTCGAGCATGGGCGGGTCGTCGAGCAGGGCACCCACGACGAGCTCCTCGCCGGCAAGGGCCGCTACGCGGATCTCTACGGGAGCTGGGCGGCGGACGCCGAGGTGGCATAGCGGGCCTTCCAGGCCCGCGCCATCGCGATCCGCTGATCGATCGTCGGGTGGTTCTCGACCAGCAGGTACTCCCAGGTCGGCGGGCTGGGATCGCTGAGCGCGGCCGGCACGAACGTCTTGAACAGGCCCTCGGCGTCGGCCGGGTCGTGCGTCGTCTGCAACGCGAGCCAGTCGGCCTCGGCCTCGACGTGGCGTGAGATCGCGTTCTGGAGCGGGAGCGCGAGCAGCGAGAGCACGACCAGGGCGAGCAGCGAGAGTGGAACGGCGGCCGCCTCGCCCATCCCGCCGCGCCTCCGTACCACGCGGCCGATCAGATACGTCCCGGGAAACGCGAACAGCGCATACCAACCGACGTACTTCCAGATGTGGTTCCGCTTGACGTGACCCAGCTCGTGGGCGATCACCACCCTCACCTCGGCGGGGGTGAAGCGCCCGTCGATCAGCGTGTCCCACAGCACGACCCGGCGGCTCGGCCCGATCCCCTCCGCCTCGGCGTTCGGAAGCGAGGTGTCGCTCGAGACGTCCTGGACCCGCACCGGCACGTGCCCGACGCCGGCACGCTGCTCGAGCTGCGCGACCGTCGCGAGCAGCTGCGGGTCGCGGATCGGATGCGTGGTCGCGAGGTACGGCGAGACGAAGGCGAACAGCACGGCGAGCCCGACGAATACGGGCGCGGCGGCGACCCACCACCACCGGCCGATCCAGCGGGCGAAGCCCATCACGATCGCGAGCGCGACGCAGAGGAGCACGAAGCTGACGCCGAGCGCGAGCCAGCCGCCGAGGATGGCGGTCGCGTACCCGACGTGGCTGACGCCGTAGCGGCGGTCCCACCACACGCCGAGTGCCGTGAACGGGACGTCGGCGAGCCAGAGGAGGCAGAAGCCGAGCATCCCGAGCAGCATCCCGGTGCCGAGCGGGCCGGCTGCGGACTCCCGGGCGAGCGAGGCGCCCCGCCAGGCGTAGGCGGCGAAGACGAGCAGCTGGACGAGGACGCCGCCGAGCCAGAGGAGGAACGCGCCGTGGTCGTAGGCATCCGCCCGATGGAGCTGAGCCGCCGGGAAGGTCGCGGCCGTGTCGACGTGCGGAAGCCGGAGCGACGACGGCACCTTCGTCTGCCAGAGCCACCAGGCAGCCAGGGCCCAGACGGCCGCCAGGACAGCCGCCGCCGCACGGGCGGCGCGGCGGCTCATGCCGCCTGGATGCTCGGGGCCTCGACGGCAGGAGCGCTCTCCGCGCGAGCCCCCTCGAGGGGGCTCGCGTGCGGGTACGTGTCGGTGACGAAAAACAGGTAGGCGTAGGTCTGGGCCGAGTAGCGCAGCGCGTAGGCGGAGAAGCTCCGCATTCCTCCCGGCGCCCTGCCGGTCGCGAGCGCCGCAAACCAGGAGAGGATCGCGTCGACGAGCAGGATGCCGTTGACCGCGCTGCCGATCGCCAGAGCCGGATAGGCGAGGAGGAGCCGGAAGAACGTCTTCCAGCGGCTCTGCGCGCCAGGCGGGGGAAGCTCGAGGTCGATCGGGTAGGAAGCGGCCCGGCCGGTGAACCCGGGGAACGGATTCGCGACGAGCGTCCCGAACGCGCCGACGTGGAAGAGCTGGCGAATGTAGGCGCTGTGGAACGAGTGCAGGGCCGTGATCGGGCGGCCCCGGATCAGCGTGACGAGCCACTGCACGAGGCCGGCGATCAGGGCGAGCGCTCCCCACAGGTACAGCCAGACGAGATGGGGGATCAGGAGCGGGAGGCGGAAGAACACCATCAGCCGCGACCGTCTCAGGTCGTTGGCGTCCGCGCCGATCCGAGCCGGGTGGAGCGGCGGCGGCCGGAGCCCGCCGAGCACCACCGACGGATCCGGGGTCGGGAACCGGTCCGTCACGAAGAGCGAATAGGCGCGCACATGGGCGCGGTAGCCAACGGCGAGCGCGCCGAGGTCGCGCAGCCCCGGCCCCACGCGGCCCGTGACGAGCGCGACGAACCAGCCGAGCAACGAGACCGTCCAGCCGACGCTCCAGAAGGACAGCGTCCAGATCGCGAGCACCGGTCGGAAGAGCGTCCGCAGGCGGCTCTGCGTCGCCTGCGACGGGAGCCGAACGTCGATCGGGTAGCTCCCCTCCCTGCCGGTGAACCCCGGGAAGGGGTTCGCGACCAGCGTGAGGTACGCGCTCAGGTGCGCCCGGTAGCGGATGTACGAGCAGCAGAAACGATGGAGCCCCCCGGGAAGCCGCCCCAGCACGAGCGTCAGGAGCCACAGGACGATCCAGAGGGCCCAGACGAGCAGCGTCCACAGCACGAGCCAGACGAGGTGCGGGATCGCGAGTAGGAGGCGGAAGAAGACGGTCAGCCGACTCCGGCGCAGGTCGTCCTCGACGACGACGTTCACCGGAGACGGGCCCTGCATCTGCTGATTGATGACAGATCCGGCGGTCGGCGGCCACCCCAACGCCCGTCTATGGTTCGCTGATGGAGATCGACCCGGAGACCCGGGAGCGAATCGACCAGCCCGTATCGGCCGAGGCGGCACGCGAGACCCGCCTCACGCCCACCGAGGCGATCGCGAACATGCGCATCCGCGTCCCCGACCGGGGCAACCGCAACCTCTCGCGGCTGATCGGCCGCGTCAACCGCGACGACCAGCTGAAGGCGCTCTGGCACGTCTCGAACGTCAATGCCGCCGCCCGGATGGGGATCAACGACCACTCGTGGGTCCACATCCAGATCGTCACGAACATCGCGCTCAAGCTCCTGCGCCAGCTGACCAAGCACGGGATCGAGCCGGCGATGGTGACCGACTACGGTCTGACCCAGGCGGATGCGGAGGTCGTCGTCGCGCTGACCGCGCTCACGCACTGCCTCGGCATGTCGGTGCACCGGCACGGGCACGAGGACTTCAGCCTGTTCCTGGCCGAGCCGAAGCTCCGCGAGCTGCTCGACGGGATCTACGAGGAGCCTGATCGCACGGTGATCGTCTCGGAGGTTCTGCAGGGGATCATCAGCCACCGCGCCGACGGCGAGCCGCTGACGCTCGAGGCCGGCATCCTGCGCGTCGCCGACGCGCTCGACATGGAGCAGGGCCGCTCCCGGATCCCGTTCGAGCGCGGCCAGGTGGGGATCCACTCGCTCTCGGCCGCGGCGATCGAGGACGTCTCGATCACCGACGGTGAGACGAAGCCGATCAAGATCGAGATCACGATGAACAACTCCTCCGGCATCTATCAGGTCGACGGGCTCCTGAAGGCGAAGCTCCGCGGCTCGGGGCTGGAGCCGTACGTCGAGGTGATCGCCCACATCGACACCGAGGCCGAGAAGCGGCTCGTGCCGCTCTATCGCCTCGAGATCTGAGTCGTGACCACGGGGTACACTTCCGTGACCCTGCGGGATCGTCTAATGGTAGGACGCCTGACTCTGGATCAGGTAGTCTAGGTTCGAATCCTAGTCCCGCAGCTCTCATAAAAGCCCCGCAAATCGGGGCTTTTTGGTTGGCCAAGCCCCCTCCGCCGGAGAGACGAGAGATGACGAACCAGACACCGAACTGCCCGCAGTGCAAGGCTCCCCTGAAGCTCCACGAGATGGCGGTGCCCCGCCCCGCCCGGACCGGCGCTCCCCGCGTCGTTCCCAAGCGGCAATGGGTATGCAGCAACGAGGACTGCATGTACACGGCAAACCAGCACGTGCACGCGCTGTCCCGCTGACGACAAATCAGCTACCGAGCCGGTAGACCGCCCCCCTGGGCGGGACGACGACGAGCGTCTGCGTGCCGTCCGGCACTGCGACCGCACCCGCGAGCGGGAACGGCAGGGTCCCTGCACGGGTGATCCGGTCCGTCGTCGGCACGATCCGCACGATCCCGTCGACGGCCTTCCCGGCCGCGTCGCGGCCGCCGAGCAGGTAGACGGTCTTGCCCGAGGCGACGAGCAGTGCCCCCTCGACCGCCTCCGGCACCTTGCCCAGATAGATGAGCTTGCCCGTGGCCACGTCGGCCGCGTAGACGTTGCGGGTCAGCCCACCCGCAGTCCGCCCGCCCGCAATGAAAAGCGTGTGGCCGATCAGCGCGACCGCGGGGGAGCGTGTCCCGTCGGGAAGGCGTGCGATCAGCGTGATCTTGCCCGGCGGCGAGAACCTGAGGATCGCGGTCGCGTACTGGGTGCCTGTCCAGCCGCCGACGAGGTAGACCGATCCGCTTCGCGCGACCACCCCCGACTCGGCGAGCGTCTCGTCGAACGCCCCGGCCTTCGTCACGACCCCGGACGGGAGCTCGATCTTCAAGATCTCATCAGTCGGAGTCGTCCCCCGCTCGCCGCCGACCAGGTAGACCACCTTGCCGGACGGGAACGCGGCAGCCGCCGTGCGCGCTTGCGGCAACGAGCCCACCCGCACCAGCTTTCCGGCGCGCGGCCCCATCAGGACGGCGGCATTGCCGCCGCCGATCACGACGAGACGGTTCGAGACGAGCACCGCAGCGGCCCCTGCGCCGCCGGTGGGGAGCCGCCCGACGAGCTTCGCCGAGAACGTCCCCCACGGAACCACTCGCGGCTTGGGCTTCGGGACAGGGCGCGTCGGCGTCGTGGTCGTCGTGACGGCAATCGTCGTGGTGGTGCCCGGCTCGAGCGCCTTCCCGAGCACGATCCCGCCGGCGGTGACGGCAGCGAGGAGCGTGAGCAGAAGAACGACCCGGAGGCCCGAGAGTGACGAGCGCTCCTCCGCATCCGCCGCCTCGGCTGCCGGGCTCGACGAGCCTCCCTCGGGCTGGATCACCGGCCATGGGTCCTCGCCACGGAGTCGCCCCAGGCTGAAGATGCCCCGTTTTCCCGCGGGCTGCATCGTCGCCACGGTAGCGCGCCGGCCGGATTGCGCTCAGAAGAGCGGCCGGCGGCGAAGCCATCAAGATCTCCGGAGCCGGCGTGCTGCGGCAACTGCCCTTCCACGCCGGGCGGATCGGCTCTATGCTCTCACGCCATCACCCCCGGTTTCAAACTTCCATTCGGAGAGACACACAGGAGGGCTTGTGAAGAAACGAATCTTGCTGGGCTCGGCGGTCGGGACTGCGCTCATCGGCGTCGCCCTGGCGGTCACCGTCGGAGGCGCGCTCGCGCATTCGACCGGTGCGACCCCGCTTCCGGCTGCGACATGCTCGGCAATTCAGAACCCGAGCGGAAACTTGCTGATCGTCTCCGACCTGCCGCTGCAGGGCTCGGGCCGGTCGCAGACGATCCAGATGACGAAGGCGGTCTCCTTCGTGCTCGGACAGAGCGGCTGGAAGGCGGGCAACTACACGCTGGCCTACCAGAGCTGTGACGACTCGACCGCTCAGGCCGGCAAGTGGGACTCGGGCACCTGCTCGACGAACGCGAACGCCTTCACCGCCGACGCAAGCGTCGTCGGTGAGGTCGGCACGTTCAACTCGGGCTGCGCCTCGATCGAGATCCCGATCCTGAATCGAGCCCCGAACGGCCCGCTGGCGATGGTCAGCCCGGCGAACACCTACGTCGGCCTGACGCATAGCGGCCCGGGGACGGCAGCAGGCGAGCCCGGGAAGTACTACCCGACCGGCAAGCGCAACTATGCGCGTGTCGTCGCGGCGGACGACTTCCAGGGTGCCGCGGACGCGACGCTGGCGAAGAAGCTCCACGTCACAAAGCTGTACGTGCTCAACGACAAGGAGAACTACGGCCAGGGCGTCGCGACCAACACCGCGAACGCGGCGAAGAAGCTCGGCATCAAGGTCGTCAAGTTCCAGGCGTGGGATCCAAAAGCAACGTCGTATTCCGCCCTGGCGCTGCAGATCAAGGCGTCGGGCGCGCAGGCCGTGTTCCTCGGCGGTCTCATCTGCGAGAACGGCGGCAAGCTGATCAAGGACATCCGGAACGGAGCTCCGAACGTGAAGATCATCGGTCCGGACGGGTTCACCCCGATCTCGGCCGACGTGCAGCAGTCGGGCGGCAAGGCGAACGGCATGTTCGTCTCGGTCGCCGGCCTCCCGAACGAGAAGCTTCCGGCCGCCGGTAAGGCATTCGTGAGGGCGTTCGCGAAGTCGCTCGGCGGGACGCAGCCCGACCCGTACGCCGTCTACGCCGCACAGGCGACTGCCGTGATCGTCCAGGCGATCAAACAGTCCGACGGCACCCGCGCCGGTGTCGCCTCCCAGCTGGACAAGGTCCACATCAAGAACGGGATCCTCGGCCCGATCGCGTTCAACGCCAACGGGGACGTCTCGGCGAACCCGGTCTCGATCTATCTCATCAAGGGTGGCAAGTCGACGACCTACCAGGTCATCGTCCCGAAGAACTCGCTGGTCAAGGCGGCGTAGCCGCCGCAGGCAGCCGGTTCCACCGAGGGGAGGGCTTCGGCCCTCCCCTCGGCCCTTGCGGAATGGCCCGCGTTCGAGACCTCGCGGCGGGTCCGCGTCTCAGGCGACCGGGCCGGAGCGGGATGTCGCCGGGACGGCCACCTGGGCCCACGAGACGATCTTCCCGCCGGCGAACTCGAACCGGGCGGCCGCGAGCGTGCCCGGCGCGTCGCAGCTCGTCTTCCCGCGGTTGCCGAGTCGGAAGACGGCGGTCGCGAAACGGCCACGGTAGGCGATCGAGACGATTGCTCCCGAGCAGGGGAGGCTCGAGTGCCAGAGCGCAAGCTGGCGCCGCGTGGTCAAGCGATACTCGTACCCGCCCTGGATCAGGATTGCCGGCAGAGCGAAGAGGCGGGCGATCCCGGCGTTGTCGCCCGCGTTCAACCGCGCGCTCCAGGCGCGCACGACCGCCTCCATCCGTCGCTGCGCCGGCGTCTGCCCGTTGTTCGCGGACGCCGCCGGCACGGCGCCTGTCGCCTTCGGCGGCTGCCTGGAGGTCGTGGCGGCCCCGGTCCCACAGCCGGCCGCCAGCACCCCGGCGAGGAGACCGACTGCCGTCAGCCGGGGAGCCCGGAACGGAAGCCGGCTCAGGCGTGAGTCCACGTCTGCGGAAAGTGTGCCCGGCACGAGCAGCCGCGGCGCGAGCGACCGGCGGACGGGTCCGGCTCACGGGCGCCGGACAGCAGCGAGAATCAGCCCGTGAGCCAGCAGCAACCGGCGGGTTTCTCGGGCAGGACGGCGTGGGCGCGGCACCTCGAGACGCCGCTGCGGACCTTCCTGCGCACCGAGACCGGAAGCGCCCTCGTGCTGCTCGCGGCGGCGGTTTCGGCACTCGTGTGGGTGAACGCAGATGCCTCCTCGTACGGGCGCATCTGGGACGCGACCCTCTCGATCCGGATCGGCGGCGTCGGGCATCACGGAGCCGGTGCGGTACTGGCTCAACGCGGGGCTGATGACGTTCTTCTTCTTCGTCGTCGGGCTCGAGGCGCGGCGCGAGTTCGACATGGGCGAACTGCGCGAGCGCCGCCGGGTGACTCTGCCGCTCGTTGCCGGCGTCGGCGGGATGCTCGTTCCGATTGCGATCTTCCTGGCCGCGAACGCCGGACGGCCGTCGGCCCACGGCTGGGGCGTCGCGATGTCGACCGACACCGCCTTCGCGCTCGGCATGCTGGCGCTGGTCGGGCCGCGCTTCCCCGACCGGCTTCGTGCCTTCATGCTCACCGTCGTCGTCGTCGACGATCTCGTCGCCCTCGTCGTGATCGCCACGGTCTACTCCCAGCACGTCGCACTGGGCTCGCTGCTGACCGCAGTCGGGCTCTTGCTGCTGGTCGTCGGGGCGGTGCGCGCCGGCGTCCGCTACGGGCCCGTGTACCTGGTACTCGGCGTCGCCGCCTGGGTCGCAATGATGAAGTCGGGCGTCGATCCGGTCGTCGTCGGCCTCGTGATGGGTCTCCTCACCTTCGCGTCACCGGCTGCCCGCGCCGACCTCGAGCGCGCCACCGACCTGTTCAGGCTCTTCCGTGAGCAGCCGACACCGGAGCTCGCCCGGTCGGCGGCGATCGGGCTCCAGTCGGCGATCTCCCCGAACGAGCGGCTCCAGCAGCTCTACCACCCCTGGACGAGCTACGTGATCGTGCCCCTGTTCGCGCTCGCGAACATCGGCGTCCAGATCGACGGCGGCTTTCTCGCCCGTGCCTACAGCTCGCCGATCACCCTCGGGATCCTGTTCGGCTACGTCGCCGGGAAGCCCATCGGCGTGATCGGTTTCTCTCTCCTGGTCACCTGGCTGAGCCGAGGCAGGCTGCACCCGCCCGTCGGCTGGGCGGCAGTCGCCGGGGGCGGGTTCATCGCCGGGATCGGCTTCACCGTCTCGTTGCTGATCGCGAGCCTCGCGTTCCACGGCGCCGAGCTCGACGAGGCCAAGCTGGGACTGCTGAGCGCCGCCTTGTGTGCGTCGGTCGCGACCTGGCTGCTCTTCCGCGCGACAGCGCTGCTGCCGACCCGGCTGAAGATCCGGGCTCTGCTCGGAACCGGAGAGGTGCTGGTCGACCTGGCCGTCCCGGTCGACCCGGTGCGCGACCACGTCCGCGGGCCGGCGGACGCGAGCGTGACGCTGCTCGAGTACGGCGACCTCCAGTGCCCTTTCTGCGGCCAGGCCGAGCCTGTCATCCGCAACCTGCTGGCCGACTTCGGCGACGTCCACTACGTGTGGCGCCACCTGCCGCTGACCGACGTTCACCCGCGGGCGCAGCTCGCCGCCGAGGCGACCGAGGCCGCGGCGGCGCAGGGCAGGTTCTGGGAGATGCACGACCTCCTGCTCGCCCACCAGGACGCACTCGGCCCGCGCGACCTGCTCCGCTATGCGGCCGACCTCGAGCTCGACGTCGAGCGGTTCACGAAGGACATCCACAAGCACGCCCGGGCGGGCCGGGTGGCAGAGGACGTCGACTCCGCCGACCTGAGCGGTGTGTCGGGCACCCCCACCTTCTTCGTCAACGGCCGCCGCCACTACGGCGCCTACGACATCGCCACCCTGTCGGACGCCGTCCGCGCGGCCAGGGCCCGCGCGGCCTTCTAGCGGCGGACGGCCACTCGACGCCCGCGTCCTACCGTCGCCGCCGGCGTCGCGCCACGGCGACGCCGCCGACCAGCACGGCCCCGATCGCGATCGGGATCCACGGCTGGAAGTCGTTCTTGCCGGCCGCTGGGATGCTGGTCGTGGTCAGGGTTGCCGCCTCGGTCTCCTTCGCGACCGCGGCGCGGAGCAGGGTCTCCTGCTCGCCTGCGCGGGCGATCAGCGCCGGCACCGTGGTGCCGCTCCCGTAGATCACCGCGTCGAGGTTTCCCTCACGCCATGCGAGCGCCGACTCGCGGGTCCCGGCCGAGGCGCCGGCGGGCGAGGTGAAGAAGTGCGTCTCCTGGCCGAGCACGACCGGCGGGGGCTTTTCGACGAGCCCCGCCGACGCTCCGGCTGCCTCGGAGAGGAGCGCCTCGGCCGCACCGGAGGAGGTGGCGTAGAGGGCGGCCCAGTCGCGCAGGCGCCGGCCGTCCCGGGAGGAGAACTCCACCCGGTACCCGGCGATCCGGCCCCAGCCGGCAACGGCCGTGGAGCCGACGCCCGAGCCGACCGCGACATCGGCGTCGGTGACCGGGCGACCGCCCGTGAACGCGAATCCCGGCGAGGCCTGGCTCAACACGAGTGCCTTCGGGTCGGGAGGCGCGGCGGCCCGGGCGCCTGCCGCCGGCCGGACGGCGACGAGAAGCACGAGCGCAGCGCACAGCAAAGCCGCCGCGACGACGCCCGAACGCGCCTGCCTGCCGGTTCGAGCCACTGCGTGTCGATGCTGCCACAAACCCGGCCGCTCGCAGCGTCCCGGGCGAGAGCTCACCGCCGCGCGATCGGCCGAACGTCGGCGGCGGTCAACCGGACGAGGTCCTCGGGGGCAAGCTCGAGCTCGAGGCCGCGCCGGCCGGCGCTGACGTAGACCGTTTCGTGACCGAGCGCGGACGAGTCGACGGTCGTCGGCAGCGAACGCCGCTGTCCGAGCGGCGAGATTCCACCGACGACGTACCCCGTCGCTCGCTCGGCGGCGGCCGGGCCGGCCAGCGCGGCCCGCTTGCCGAGCGCCCGCAGATCGAGCTGCGCTGCGACGGGGACGATCGCGATCGCCGGGCGCCCGTCCCGGTCGACCACGAGCGTCTTGTAGACGCGCTCCCGGTCGAGCCCGAGCTTTTCCGCCGCCTCCGGCCCGAATGCCCCCGAGGCCGGGTCGTGCTCGTAGGCGTGAACGCGAAAGCTGATCCCGGCTCGCCCGGCGGCTGCGATCGCTGGTGTCTGAGCCATCTGCTGCGGCCGGATGCTAACGATGGAGCGGCGACCGGTTAGTCGGCGCGGCGGCCCGCGATCAGCCGGCGCAGCGCGACGAGACCGGTGGCCGCCGCCACGGCGATCGACCCGAGCCGGCTCAGCCGCCTCGCATCGGCGCCGAGCGCAACGAGGGCAGCCGCGATCTGCTCGCGTTCGGCTTCGATCTCGCCCCGGACGTGCTCGGGGGTACGGCGATCAGGCATCGCCGGCACCCGATCCCCGCTTCAACGCCGACCTGGTGAGCACGACCGCGGCGCCTGCCAGGCCTGCGACGAGCAGCAACAGCACCCCGGAGACGATCAGGATCGCGAGCCACACCTGCAGCACCGTCGCGAGCGCGGCGGCGGCCGCTGCGAGCAGGAACACCACGACCAGCGGCGCGAGCAGCACGGCCGTCAACCCGAGCGCAGCGCCCCTGCTGAGCCCGGCAGCCTTGCGCTGGAGCTCGAGCGTCTTCAGCTCCAGCTGGAGCCGGGCGAGCCGGGCCGCACGCCGTACGACCTCGCGGGCGCCTTCGATCGGGTTTCTTCCCCGCGGCGAGGGCGGGGCCGAAGCAGACATGCTGACTCCTCTCCAGATTCGCTCTTTCGCACCGCAGGTTAACGAAACGGGGGAGCGCCGCCTCAAGCCCGGGTGAACAATTGTCGATTCACTCTGCGTGACCGGTCAGCCACGCAGTCCTCGTACGTTCGAACGAGCGAGAATGCCGCTGAGCAGGGGTGAGCTGGTGATGACGGCCATTCTGCTCGCGGTGGCAGTCTTCTGCTTCGCCCAGTTCGTCGACCGGAGCGACTCGCCTCTCTTCCTGCTCGCGCTGCCGATCGCGGTCGGAGCGATGGCGTTCGGCACGCGCGGCGGTCTCGCGATTGCGGCACTCGCGTCGGTGCTCGCACTCGTCTGGTGGGTCGCGAACGGAGAGCCGGGCGGGGCAAGCTGGCCCACCTCGCGAATCCTGACCAGCCTGTTCGTCGGGGCGCTGCTCGGCAGGTTCGTGGACTCGCGCGAGAAGCTCCGCGGCCGGCTCGCCTGGCGCAACGCCTTGTCGTCCGACCTGATCGCGACGGCGACCTTCGACGGCTACCTCACCGAGGTCAACCCGGCGTTCACGCACGTGCTCGGCTACACGGCGCATGAGCTCACGACTCGACCGTTTACCGATTTCATCCATCCGGACGATCTCGAGGCGACGCTCGCGGTGATCGCCGAGCAGACCGAGGCCGACCGGCCGGTGCTCAACTTCGTCAACCGGTACCGGTGCAAGGACGGCTCCTATCGCTGGCTGGAGTGGGCGTCGCAGCCCATTCCCGGGACGAAGGAGCTGGCCGCGGTCGCGCGCGACATCACCGATCGCAAGCGCCTCGAGGAGCTGGCACACCGGCACACAGAGCTTCTCGAGGACGCGGTCCTCCGCCGCACCGAGGAGTTGGAGCGGAGGAACGAGGAGCTCGACGAGGCTCGCCGCGAGACGATCGATCGTCTAGCACTCGCTGCCGAGTATCGCGACGACGCGACCCAGGAGCATGCACGGCGCATCGGCGATTCCGCCTCAAAGCTGGCGAAGGTGCTCGGACTGGCCGATTCCGAACTGCCGGTGCTTCGAGATGCGGCATCACTCCACGACATCGGCAAGGTGTCCGTCTCGGACGCCGTGCTCTTGAAGCCGGCGAAGCTCACGTTCGTCGAGCGCGAGCAGATGAAGCGGCACGCCGAGAAGGGCGCCTGGATCCTCTCCGGAAGCCGCTCAGAGGTGCTTCGAGTCGCCGAGGCGGTCGCCGGCGGCCATCACGAGTGGTGGGACGGAACCGGGTACCCGAATGGGCTCCGGGGTGAGGAGATCCCGCTCAGCGCCCGCATCGTCGCGGTCGCCGACGTGTTCGACGCGCTGACGCACGTTCGCCCCTACAAGGATGCGTGGACGGTCGAGCAGGCGGTCGACGAGCTGCACCGGCTGCGCGGGAGGCAATTCGACCCCGAGGTTGTCGACGCCTTTGACCGGCTCGACCCCGTCGAGCTCGCCGGGTTCCCCCAGACCCTGCCCGTCGAGACGAGCAGCTCACACGCGGCGGCGTAGGATGCCCGGCGACAGGCGACCGTTCACGACGCGTGCAGCGTGAAGGTCGTCGTCAGGTGGTGGCCGTCGATGTAGGTGAGCAGGAACAGGCGCCACGTGCCCGTTTCGGGCAGGAGGATGCCGACCTTCAGGACCCCCGCCTGAGTCGACGTGCCGGTCACCTTGGCGCCGCCGAGCACCGAGGTGCAGTAGCTGGACCCCGGGCTGCACACGTGGGTGTGGAAGTAGTCGAGCGAGCCCTGGTGGATGAAGATCGCGTGGGCGAGCGCCCCGCGCCAGGCGGTGAAAGCCGCCTTGCTGCCGTCGGGCGCGGTCACCTTGACCGTGAGGAGGTTCGCCTGGATCGCCCGCAGGTGAGGCTGCCCCTGGATCTGGAAGCGGTACCCGTCGACGAGCTGCGATGCCTGGTACGCGGGCACCGCCTGGGGGTGGTAGGCCCCCTTGACGGTGACCCACGTGAAGAGCTGGAAGTTGAACGGCGAGCTCGGGCCGGTCTGCTGCGGGTAGGTGTCGACGATGATGCGGTAGCGCCCCGGCTCCGGGAAGACGACGGGCTGCGTGACCGTCCCGTCGGCGGCGATGTCGGAGTCGTCGTACTGCACGTGGCTGTCGTCGCTGCGGACGATGATCAGGTCGACGCCGTCGTGCGGAGCGCAGCACTTCTTGTAGGCGGTGAGCACCTTCCCGGACGGCTGCCGGACGCTGAACGAGATCGTCGTCGCAACCCCTGCCTGCACGGGCTTCGACGGCTGGAAGTCGGCCAGCGAGTAGACCTTCGCCGGCGTGACCTTCGGCACGCTCACGCCGCCGCCGGAGCCCGAGCCGCACCCGGCCAGCACCGCGCCCGCGAGCAGCGCCACAACCACGAACGGCACGTGCCGCGCCGGAGAGGCCTTCCGTTCGAGCCGCACGGCCCCAGCCTATCGGCGCCTGCCCGACCCGGCGCAGGCGGTCGGTCAAGCCTTCGTGAGGATGCGCCTGCGGCCGCTCAGCGCGCTGCGGCGCGGGGCTCGTCCGTCCCGCGCTCGCGCCAGGCCTGCTCGAGAGCCGACAGGATCAGCTCCGCCGGCTGGGCCCCGGAGACGCCGTAGCGATCGTCGATCGCGAAGAACGGAACCCCGTTGATCCCCAGGAGCCGGGCAAGGCGCTCGTCCTCGCGCACGGCCTCGGCCATCAGGTCGCCCGCCAGGAGAGCGTCCACCTGCTCCGCGTCGAGCCCCGCCTCGACCGCCAACCGGGCGAGCACGTCGGGCTCGCCGATCGGCTCACTCTCGGCCAGGTATGCCCTCAGCAGGCGTTCTTTGAGCCGGTCCTGCAGCCCCTCGCCGGCGGCGAGATGCAGCAGTCGGTGCGCGTCGAAGGAGTTGCCGCCCGCGGCCGACTCGAGATGGTATTCGAGCCCTTCGGCGGCCGCCTGCTCGGAGAGGTTCTTCTGCGAGGCGATCGCCTGCTCGAGGGTGATCCCGTACTTGCCCGCGAGCCGCTCGGCCGACCCGCCCTCGTACCTGCGCGGAGCGGTCGGGTCCAGCTCGAAGCTCCGCCAGCGGACCTCGACCTGGTCGCGATGCTCGAACCGGTCGAGCGCCGCCTCGAAGCGCCGCTTCCCGATGTAGCACCAGGGGCAGAGGATGTCGGACCAGATCTCGACCTTCACACTCGGGTCAACGGAGTCGCACGGGGCCGCTATTCCCGCCGCCGTGGCGCACGGAGCGCACCGGGCGGGCGGTTCCCGGCCCGCTAGAAGATCCAGAAGTGGAAGTGATGGCCGCCGATCGCGAGCTGCGGCAGCACGTAGAGGCCGAGCATGCCCAAGATCAGGACGGCGGCGACGACGCGGGTAGAGCGCCGGTATCTCCGTCCGGGATACGTGCCGGACCCCGGCGGCTCGTAGAGCGGGTCGTCGTAGGGATCGTCCTCGTCCCGGCGGTGCATGGAGTCGCGGTCTTGAAGTCCCATGTGCCCTTGATCGACATCGCCCTGCCCGGTCGTTAGCGTCGATCGGGCTCAACCTGACACGGTACTCGCCGCCCTCTCCGACGTGTCCAGCGCACGCTCCGGCGCAGGCTCCTGCAGATCCGCGTTCGCGGTGCCCTGCTCCCGCGGCCCCTATCCGGCGACGGCACCGGCTCGCCGAGGCAGCACCCAGCCCGGGCGGGCGAAGTGGCAGGTGTACCCGTTCGGGTAGCGCTCGAGGTAGTCCTGATGCTCGGGCTCGGCCTCCCAGAACGGCCCCGCCGGCGTCACCTCCGTGACGACCGTTCCCGGCCAGAGACCCGAGGCCTCGACGTCGGCGATCGTGTCCTCGGCAACGAGGCGCTGCTCCTCGTCGAGGTAGAAGATCGCCGAGCGATAGCTCATGCCGACGTCGTTCCCCTGGCGGTTCGCCGTCGTCGGATCGTGGATCTGGAAGAAGAACTCGAGCAGCTCCCGGTACGAGGTCTCCCCGGGATCGAACTCGATCTCGATCGCCTCCGCATGGGTTCCGTGGTTGCGGTAGGTCGCATCCGGCACGTCGCCTCCGGTGTACCCCACCCGCGTCGAGAGAATGCCCGGCCGCTTCCGGATCAGGTCCTGCATCCCCCAGAAGCACCCACCGGCGAGGATCGCCTTCTCCGCTGCTGCGCTCATCGTGTCGTTCCCTCCTTGTCGAGGCTCGGTCGAAGAACCCGCGCCACTCACCCTACCGCGGGGACTTCGGGGTCTGGACGCGGCGGTGGAGTGCTGCCGTGCGTATCGGCTTCGTCGCCCGGCCGGCACGGCACCGTGCTCGGTGGGCCGCTCGGCGCGGCCGGCCGGAAGGCGAGCAGCTCCGCCCCGTGCTCGTGGAGCCACTGCCGCTGGTCCCGCCAGGCCGGGCGGCGCGCCGCGACCAGGCGCCAGAAGCGAGGCGAGTGGTTCGGCTCGCACAAGTGGCAGAGCTCGTGCACGACGACGTAATCGAGCACGGCAAACGGCGCCAGCACGAGCCGCCAGTTGAACGAGAGCGTCCCGAGGGACGAGCACGAGCCCCAGCGGGTGCGCTGATCGCGAATCGCGATCCGCTCGTAGCGGACACCGAGGGCGCGCGCCTCGCCGTCGGCGACCCGCGAGACGAGCTCGCGGGCGAGCGAGCCGCGCCTCCCGCTCGGAGACCGTGAAGGGATCGAGCCCGAGCCGCGGCACCTGCCGTGCGCGCTCCCGCGCGATCCACTCCCGCTGCGATTCGAGCACCCTCTCGATCTCGCGTCTGCTCAGGGACGGGGCCACGACGAGTCGCGCCGGCGCGCCCCAGGGCACCGTCAGCCGCCATCCGCTCGCACGGCGCGAACGGCGAACCTCGACCGCCTCCTCCATACGCCGGACCGTAGACGAAGCATCGGGCAGCGCGACCGGCGGGAGCACAACTCGGAGCCCCGGTGCTGTGGCGAACGGGAGGAGGCGGCGTGAGCGGCCGGAGTGAGGCGACGAGGCGAGCGACCGAAAGCACCGGGCACCGGTATTCGCACGGATACTCTCATCCCGTGCCGGCCCCTGCCAGCCCGATGCTTTCCGAGTCGCAGCTGGCGACGCTTGCCCGACTCGGCGAGGAGCGCACCGCGAGCGTCGGCGACGTGCTGTTTCGGGTGGGCGACCGGCGCTACCCGTTCATCGCGATCATCGAGGGCGAGGTGGCGATCCTCGACGCGGCCGGCAACGAGATCATCCGGCACCGCGAATCGGGGTTCCTCGGCGAGATGAACCTCCTGTCCGGCCAGACCGTCTTCCTGACGGCGATCGTGACGCGCGCACTGCGCTACATCGCGGTCGACCGTGAGGCGTTGCGACCGCTCCTGTTCGACGACGGGCCGCTGAGCGATCTGCTGCTCTCAACCTTCATCGCGCGGCGTGAGGCACTGCAGCAGGTCGACGGGGTCGGCCTGGAGGTGATCGGGCCGCACTCGTCCGAGGCGACGGTGCGGATGGTCGAGTTCGCGCGCAGCAACCGGCTGCCCTTGACCTGGCGCGACACGGCGCGGGCCGACGAACCGGCTGCGGCGCTGGTCGCGGGACTCGACGCCGAGAGCCTGCCGCTGGTGCGGCTGCCGGGCGACGTGGAGCTGCGCGGCCCCTCGATCGGCCAGGTGTCCCGCGCGCTCGGGATCGGGCGCGAGCTCGCGCCGCGGGAAGAGGTCGACCTGGTGGTCGTCGGCGGCGGCCCCGCCGGGCTCGCCGCGGCGGTCTACGGCGCCTCTGAGGGCCTGGAGACGCTGGTCGTCGAGAGCAGCGCACTTGGGGGGCAGGCGGGCGCGTCGCGGCGGATCGAGAACTACCTCGGGTTTCCGGCCGGGATCACCGGCTCGGAGCTGACGAGCCGCGCCGTCACGCAGGCACGCAAGTTCCAGGCGCGGACCGCGACCCCGTACCGGGCGCTGACGCTCGAGCCCGGGGACGGGCGCCACCTGGTCCGCCTGGAGGAGGGCCACGAGATCGCGGCCCGCACGGTGCTGCTCGCGACCGGTGCGCAGTACCGGCGCCTGCCTGTCGACAGGCTCTCGGACTACGAGGGTGTGAGCGTCTTCTACGTGGCCGGGCCGCCCGAAGCGCGACTCTGCGGCGCCTCACGCGTCGGCGTGGTCGGCGGCGGCAACTCCGCGGGCCAGGCCGCCGTCTGGCTGTCGCGCGGCGGCGCTCTCGTGACGCTGCTTCACCGCCGCACCGATCTGCGCGAGACGATGTCGGACTACCTGGTGCGCGAACTCGATCGCTACGGCGTCGCCGTCCGTGACCGCAGCGAGGTCGCGGAGCTTCACGGCGACAACGGCCTGCTCGAGGCGGTCACGCTCAAGGACGGCGACCGCCTGGCGTTCTCGTTCCTGTTTCTCTTCCTCGGCGCGCTGCCCTGCACCGACTGGCTCGGGGACGTCGTCGCACGCGACGAGAAGGGGTTCATCCGCACGGGCGTCGCCGGCGCCGCACTGCTCGAAACCAGCCTGCCGGGCGTCTTCGCGGCCGGTGACGTCCGCTCGGGCTCGACGAAGCGCTGCGCGACCGCGGTCGGCGAGGGCGCGATGGCCGTGCAGCTCGTCCACGGCCGGCTCGCGGAGCAGGCGCGACGCGCGCGCACAGCGGGCGGGTAGCCGGCTCAGCGGGCGGGCGAGGCCCTGCCTGCTAGTCTTGTTGTCACGGCTCCTGGTTCTTGGAGGCAGCCTACGACCCGCCGGGTTTCAAGCTTGAGCCCCTGGCTGGTGTCCTCCCACAAGCGCGCGGGTTGGAGCAATCTTGGCGACCGACTCGCACCCACGCAGGTCGGCGACACGCTTCGACGACCGAAGGAGAGACATGACCGCATCACACGTAACGCCTCACTGCCCCGAGAGGGAGGTGTGAGATGGGTGTCGCCGTAAGCCTCTTGCTCGCCGTCGCCGGCGCAGTATTGATCTGGGCCGTCGACAAGACGGTCTCCGGCCTGAACATCCACACAATAGGCGTGATCCTCCTGATCGCCGGGATCGTCGGGTTCGTCACCTCGCTCTTCTTCTGGTCGAGCTGGGGCGGATTCCGTAACCCGAACGCCACGACCACCGTCGTCCACGACCACGCCGACCACGGCGGGCTGGAGAAGTGATCTGGCTGATCGTTCTCGTGCTCCTCATCCTTGCGGTCGGTGGCGGACTGTTCGTCTCGAAGCTCCTGTTCGCGGTTCTGCTCGTCGCCCTCGTGGTCGTCGCGCTCGGCCGCCGATCGGCGGCCTGACCCACGGACACCACGCGGTGTGTCGTTTCGATCGGGAGGTTTGATGCCCTTGCATCGGCAGGGCCCAGAGGGTGGGCCGGACGAGTTCCTGGCGATCCGGCCGCAGTTCGCGCGGCGCGGCGAACTGCAGGCCGTGCCGCGCCTCCGGCTGGCGGAGGACGGGATGGACGCGGACACCGCTTACCAGGTCGTCCACGACGAGCTGCTGCTCGACGGGAGTGCGAGGCTCAACCTCGCGACGTTCGTGACGACGTGGATGGAGCCGCAGGCACGAGTGTTGATCGCCGAGACCCTCGACAAGAACATGATCGACAAGGACGAGTACCCGCAGACTGCGGAGCTCGAGCGCCGCTGCGTGAGCATCCTCGCCGAGCTGTGGCACGCGAGCGGCGAGAGCCCGGCGGTCGGGACGTCGACGATCGGTTCGAGCGAGGCGGCGATGCTCGGCGGTCTCGCGCTCAAGTGGCGCTGGCGCCGCCGGATGAGCGCCGCGGGAGAGGCGACCGATCGCCCCAATCTGGTGATGGGAAGCAACGTCCAGGTCTGCTGGGAGAAGTTCTGCCGCTACTGGGACGTCGAGCCCCGGCTCGTGCCGATGAGCGAGGGTCGCTACCACCTGACCGCGGCGGGGGCCGTCGAGCGCTGCGACGAGAACACGATCGGCGTGGTCGCGATCCTCGGCTCGACCCAGGACGGCAGCTACGAGCCGGTGCGCGAGATCGCAGTCGCGCTCGACCGGCTCGAGGCAGACCGCGGGATCGCGGTCCCGATCCACGTCGACGCCGCCTCCGGCGGCTTCGTCGCTCCCTTCCTCGACCCCGGCCTGGAATGGGATTTCCGCCTGTCGCGCGTCCAGTCGATCAACAGCTCCGGGCACAAGTACGGGCTCGTCTACCCGGGCGTCGGCTGGGCCGTCTGGCGCGACCGGGCGGCGTTGCCCGACGAGCTCGTCTTCAACGTCGACTACCTCGGCGGCGAGACGCCGACGATGGCGATCAACTTCTCACGCCCGGGCGCACAGATCGTCGCCCAGTACTACACCTTTCTGAGGCTCGGCCGGACCGGGTACGCCGATGTGCAGGCTGCGTGCCGGAGCACGGCCCGCTACCTCGCCGGCGAGATCGCGGAGCTCGGGCCGTTCGAGCTGATCAGCGACGGGAGCGAGCTGCCCGTGCTCGCCTTCCGGCTCGCCGCCGGCATCGCCAACTACACCGTCTACGACGTCTCCGATCACCTGCGGCAGCGCGGCTGGCTCGTTCCCGCATACGCGTTCCCGCCCGACCTGGAGGATCTGCACGTGCTCCGGATCGTCGTCCGAAACGGCTTCAGCCGCGACCTGGCCCGGCTCCTGCTCGCCGACCTCCGCCACACGACCGCGCAGCTCGGCCGGCTCGGCTGCCCGCTGCCGCCGCAAGATCATGCGGCCACGTTCCATCACTGACGAGGAGAGCGCGTGTGCAGACTGTTCGGGCTGAGCGCCTCCCCGCAGCAGGTGAGCGCAAGCTTCTGGCTTCTCGACGCGGCCGACAGCCTCGTCGACCAGAGCCGGCACAACCCCGACGGGACCGGGATCGGCTACTTCGACATCGACGGAAACGCGGTCCTCGACAAGCAGCCGCTACCCGCCTATGCCGATTCAGCCTTCACCAGGGAGGCGAAGCACATCACCTCGACCATGTTCGTCTCGCACATCCGGTTCGCCACGACCGGCGGCCGCACCGTCGAGAACACTCATCCCTTCGCGATGGACGACCGCCTCTTCGCCCACAACGGCGTCATTGGCCAGCTCGACCGGCTCGAGCAGCGCGTCGGCGCCGAGATGCGGCTCGTCCATGGAGACACCGATTCGGAGCGGTACTTCGCGCTCGTGACGAAGGAGATTCGCGCGCGCGGGGACGTTGCCGCCGGTATCGCCGCTGCGTCCCGCTGGATTGCGGCCACGCTGCCGCTCTACTCGCTGAACTTCGTCCTCGCGACGAAGGACGAGCTCTGGGCCCTCCGCTACCCCGAGTCGCACCTGCTCTATGTCCTCGAGCGCGAGGCGGGCGGATGCCAGGGCGACCGGGCCCTCCACCACGCGAGCTCGACCCTCCGCGTCCAGGTCCCACACCTGGCCCAGCATCCCTCGGTCGTCATCGCGAGCGAGCCGCTCGACGAGAGCAACGACTGGCGCCTCCTCGAGCCGGGGGAGCTCGTTCATGTCGCGTCCGACCTCACCGTCACGTCGAGCATCACCCTCGAGACGGCGCCCGCGCAGCTGATTCGGCCGGCGGTCAAGCCACCGAACTCAACGGGCGACGGCCTGACGGCCCGCTAGGCCTGGGGAACCACGGTCACGGGGCCTGCTCGGCAACGGCGTTGGCCGGAACGTCGTCGGCCGTCTCTGCGCTCGTGTCGTGACCGGCGCCGGGCCATGGCGCGAGCAGCAGCAATAGCCGGGCGTCGGCGAGGGCGCGCACCCCGTGCTGTTCACCGGGATCGAAGGTCAGGAGTGCGCCCGCCCCGCACTCGAACGTCTCGCCGCCGCAATCGACGAGGATCCGGCCGGTGACCACCTCGAGCACGGCGCGCTCGCGAACCTGATGGTCACCGAGCCCCTCGCCGGATGAGAGGTCGACGACGACGGCGCGGCACTCCGGCGAAGAGAACAGCACTCTCGGCTGTTGACGTTCTTGCATCGCCACGCGCGGCGCGTCCGCTCCCGGCTGACGGGCGGTTTGCTTCCGCGACGACGGCGACAGCGACAGCAGATCCCACCGCTTCACCGCTCCCTCCTTGCAGAAGCCCTAGAGGGCGGCAGCGGGGCGATCAACTGCCGGCTGCGGTAGCGGGGGCACCGGGAGATCGATACCTCGAACGAGCTCGATGGGCGCCGGGCCGAGCACGCTCTCTCGAGTCTCACGCTCGAGGTCGACCCACGAGCGAGGGACGGTGGCGCACATCGACTCCTGGCGCTGGGCGAGGATTCCGGCTGCTGTCGCGAACACGTCGGCTCCGTAGTCGGTGGTGAAGTCGACGGCGCCGTTGACCTCGAGAACGAGCGGCCGTCCCGCAGGAGTGTGGAGGATGTCGACGCCCGCCAGGTCGAGCCCGAGCGCGGCGACCGCCAGCAGAGCGATCCCGCACTGTGCGTCGGTGAGCCTGACCGGCCGCCGGACCGCCCCGAGGGCGACGTTCGTTCGCCACTCGCCGGCCGGGGCGACGCGTTCGACTGCCCCGACCACCCGGCCGCGGGCGACGATCACTCGCACGTCGGACCCGGGCCCCGGGATCAGCTCCTGAACGAGCGCGCCGTGGCGCCTGAACCAGGGGCGTTCGCGGAGTTCCGCGAGGCGGAGAAGCAGGTCGTCTTCGGTCTCGCAACGGTGGACGTCGCGACCCCAGCTGCCGTGCCGCGGCTTGACGACGTACGGAGGCGCGAGCCCACTCGGGATGCTCGGCTCACGGACATGCGCCGTCAGCGGGTGCCGCACACCGGCCCGCCCGAGGAAGAGCGCGGTCATCAGCTTGTCGTGGGCGGCGAGCATTCCCACCGGCCCGTTGAGGACGACGGCGCCGCGCCGCAGGAAGTGCGGGAGCGCCCAAAGCCCGTCCTCGATCCCGTCGAGCGTGGGAAGGACGTCGAGCCTGCCGAGAACGAGATCGCCGGCGGCAACGCGGCCAAGCTCGAACGTCGAGGCGACCACGCCCGAATATCCCAGCTCGCAGAATGCACCGACCAGGGCCTCGTTGGTCGCAGACGGCGTCCCGACCACGAAGGCGCCGGGGCGCCTACGGATGCCGGTTGCGAGCCGCGGACGGCGCGTGGAGTACCGGACGAGAGGCTCGGCGCTCACGGCTTCAGGCCGACCCGGCGCCGCTCACGTCCGCGGCGGGAGACGGGAAGCGCTCGAGGCGCCCGGACGATCGCCGCCGCAGCGCACGCCGGATCGCGTGATCGGACAGATCGACGATCGGGCGGAGAGGCTCGAGGTCGGCCGCGGGAACCGCGCGCAACGGCACCCGCCTGCTCTTCCTCGTCGGCGAGGCCCCCCGTGGATGCCAGCTCGCCGACGGCTCGTGGCCTTCGCGAAGCAACCAGCTCGACCGGTCCGACATCGCCTCGTCGAACGCCGCAGCCGACATCCAGACAACCTGGTGACAGGACGAATCGCGACACTCGCAGAAAAACGCGATCGAGTCGAACAGGGCACCAGGCCCCGTCTGCCGCCTGATCGCGGTGTTGACCGTGCGCATCAGGCGCGACTCCCGTAACCGCATCGCCGAGGCTCGCCCGTCCCAGTCCAGCAGCGCTTCCATCATGTTCCCCCGTTCCAACTCCGATGGGATACCGCCGACCTTGACCGATGGTCGACGAACTCCAACCCACGCTGCTCGGGGAAGGCACTCTGCGAGATCGGGCGCTGAGATCTCGCGGGCCGCTCCACGCACCGTTGCCTCGGCACGCCCAACGAATCGTACACGCCACGGGGGTATCCCGCCGGGCGCCGTTTGGCCGTCTCCCGAGGCTGCGACCGGGATCACGCGGCGGCCGCCCAGACGCGAACGCCCGGGTGCTATCGTTCGGGCCGGCGGCACCGCAAATTCCCGGTGCGGTTGCAGTGTCTGCCAGGCCTCAAGATGCGGAGGCCGGCCCGATGTCCTCCCACAGCCGCCGCGGGTTGAGGAAACCTCCGACCGACGTAACTCTCGAAGTCGGTCATATCGTTTTGACCCGAAGGAGACATGGCCGACGAACCCGCTTTGACGTCCCTCGATGGCGCGAAGAACACTCACCCCGGGCCCGATCTGACGCCTTCGGGCCTTGCACCCGCCCGGAAGGGCGTGCCGGAGACGACGCTCGCCATAGACACGCAGCATCTGCGTGTCTTGATTGCAAACGAGAGGCGAGACCGTCTCGAGCTCCTCGCCACGGTGGTGATCGGCCTCGGCCACGACGTGATCGCACGCGAGATCTACGTCAAGGAGGTCGGGTCGGTGACGGCGAGAGAGCGACCCGACGTCGCGATCGTCGGCCTCGGCGTCTCCTCGGAGCACGCTCTCGACCTGATCGGCGAGATCGTGCGCGAAGCGTTCTGCCCGGTGATCGCGCTTCTCCACGCCAACGATCCGGCCTACATCCACGAAGCCGCCAAGCGTGGGGTATTCGCGTACATCATCGACGGCACGCCCGAAGAGCTCCAAAGCGCGATCGACATCACGCTCCAACGCTTCACCGAGTACCAGAGCCTCCAGGGAGCCTTCGGAAGGCGCGCAACGATCGAGCAGGCAAAGGGCATCCTCATGGCCCGACACGCGCTCACCGCCGACAACGCGTTCGAGATGCTCCGCAACTACTCCCAGACTCATGGCCGCAAGCTCGTCGCGGTGGCCGAGGCGATCGTCGAAAGCCACCTCCTACTCTATTCCCCGATCACCGCCACCGACCCGGGCAGCCCCGGATAGCCCCGGATAGCACCGGGGTTCGCGAGACGGGCAATGCGGTCATGAACGGGACGACAGGGACAACGATGCACGCGATCGCGCGCCCGAGCGAGGCCGCCGGCGCAGCCGGACCGTCCGATGCGTTCGTGTTCTTCGGCGCGACCGGCGACCTCGCGCACAAGCTGGTCTTCCCCGCTCTCTATGCGATGGTGAAGCGAGGGGCCCTGACCGTCCCGGTGATCGGCGTCGCCTGCTCGCACTGGGATCTCGAGCAGGTTCAGGCGCGGGTTCGCGACAGCATCGCCCGCCAGGCGGGCGGGATCGACGACGACGAGGCTCTCGACCGTCTGATCGGCTTGCTGCGCTATGTCGACGGCGACTACAACGACCCTGGCACGTTCACGGCGCTCGCGACCGCGCTCGGCGGAGCCGCCTGTCCCGCGTACTACCTCGCGATCCCGCCCTCGCTCTTCGGCACGGTGATCGAAGGCATCAGCGAGGCGGGCCTGGCCGGCGGCGCGCGCCTCATCGTCGAGAAGCCGTTCGGGCGCGACCTCGCCTCGGCGAGGGAGCTGAACCGGATCGCCCGGTCGGTGTTCCCGGAGGATTCGATCTTCCGCATCGATCACTTCCTGGGCAAGGAGGCGATCATGAACCTGCTCTATTTTCGCTTCGCGAACTCGTTCCTGGAGCCGATCTGGAACCGCAACTACGTGGCCAGCGTCCAGATCACGCTGGCGGAGGAATTCGGCGTCGAGGGCCGGGGGGCGTTCTACGAGACCGCCGGCTGCCTACGTGACGTGGTCGAGAACCACCTGTTCCAGGTGGTCGCGCTGCTCGCGATGGAACCCCCAACCTCGAGGAGCTTCGGAGCGCTGCAAAGCGAGAAGCTCGACGTCTTCCAGGCGATGCGACCTCTGGCGCCAAGTGACCTGGTGCGCGGCCAGTTCGCCGGGTACCGGGACGAGCCCGGCGTGGCAAAGGACTCGGACGTGGAGACCTTCTGCGCTCTGCGGCTCTTGATCGACTCGTGGCGGTGGGCCGGCGTCCCCTGGTACGTACGCTCGGGCAAGTGCCTCCCCGAGAGCGTCACCGAGATCGTGGTCGAGTTGAAGCCGCCGCCACAGCAGCTATTCGCCGACTCCGCACCGACCGGCGGCCCGGCGAACTACCTCCGCTTCCGCCTCGCCCCGGACGCGGCGATCGCGCTCGCCGCCCGCGTCAAGCGTGCAGGCGAGGATTTCGTCGGCGACCAACGGGAGCTCTTCCTGCTCGACGCCCAACCGAACGAAGAGTCCCCCTACGAACGACTCCTCGGCGACGCAATGGCCGGCGACGGCGCCCTCTTCACGCGGGAGGATGCGGTCGAAGCGGCCTGGGCGGTGGTCGATCCCGTCCTCACGACCCACCGGCGCGCGCACTCCTACGAGCCGGGCACCTGGGGGCCGGCGCAGGCCGACGAGCTGATCGCACCCGACAGCAGTTGGCACAACGTCGTGCCGGCGGGAAACGCGGAGGCGACGGACGCTCGACACGCCTGAACCCCGGCTCAGGCCAAGAAACCCTCACAACGCGAAGCCCTGGTCGAGGCGTCATTCTGTGAGAGCTCCCGAGTTCGGGTCGGTGGTGAACCCCTGTGGCCCCGTCGTGCTCGGGCGATGGGTCTCACGTCACTTTGAGGATGCCCTTGACGGGGCAGGAAAATAGGTGTAGCTCCCGCCCTTCGTGAAGAGGACTGTGAGCGTCGCCGTCTTGCCCGGCTGGATGGGCTTGGTCTTCTGCCGAAGATCTGGAAGACATGCTGGGCCTTGCCCCTGTTCTTGGCACTGAAGACGACCTTGCCCTTGACGATCAGCCTGGTCGAGAGGTGGCAGCTCACCTCTTTCGGCAAGCCCATCGTGACCGTGATGTGCTGAACGGTCGGCACTTCCGCCGCGTGGGTCGAGGCGTAGACGAACGCCGCCACGTCGGCGATCTGGGTTGTCGAGAGGACACCCGCATGCGCGCTCATCCGGGTCGGGTAGTTCGCGAGCGCGGCTGCCGTCATCACCGAGGCGCCGCCCTTCGTGATCGCCTTGACGATCGTCGGCTCGGTGAGCGTCACCTTGTCGAGGTTCGGGCCGAGCGTGCCAACGGCTTTGGCTGCGGCAAGCGTGTGGCAGGCCGCGCAGGTGGTGGCGAAGGTGCTCTTGCCTGCGACGGGATTACCGGTCGAGGTGCCCGCCTGCCGGCCGCTGGCGAGGGCTCCCGCCGTCAGCGTCAGGGCGAGGACGACGCCGGCGAGAAAGCGCGGGACAACCCGTCCCGCTCGACGCGGCAGCCACAACGATCGCGGCGGTCGGGACCGAGGTTGCGGTGTCCGAGCCGTCCGAGTTCTTTGCGGTCACCTGGGAGCGGATCGTGTTGCCGGCGTCGGCGGCCCTCACGGTGTATTCGTTGCCGGTGGCGCCGCTGATGTCCTGGCAGGAACCGCCGGTCCCGTTGCAGGTCCGCCACTGGTAGGCATAGCTCAGCGGTGTCGTCCCGGCCCATTTGCCGTCGTCGGTCGTGAGCAGTTGGTCGGTGTGGGCGGTACCCGTGACCGCCGGGGGTGTCGTGTTGCTCGGCGCGACGGTCGTCCGGGCAGAGCCGATCCCCGCGGTCATCACGAACAGTGCCGCCGCGGGCGCTGCTGCGGCGGGTAGTGCGAGCCAGCGTCTGGCCGGCAGTTGAGATAGCCGTCAGGCCCGGACGGGCATGCGCGGCGCGAACGAAACCCGTCGGCGAGGCCGGGTCTTGGTTCCGTTGCTGCGCTCATTGCCGACGCGACCGAGGCGCCCAGGGCCGCCACTAGGCCTACGACGAGCAGAACCGGAACCAGATGCTTCGCGTGGCGGCTGGCCGCCAGGCGGGTGGCTCCGCAGGTGTAAGACTCGGTCGTGACGACGCGATGGTCTCTTGACCGGACACCCGATCGGTGAGACCTCTCCCCCTCGGACGCGGGTGGTCGCCACGCGGGTTCACCCGCGTGGCTGTGGGCGTTGCCGTCGGAGCCGGGGCGATCTGGGCCTTGGCGTCAGCCGCCGGCGGCCTGGCCGACGCCGCCGATGCGCTTCGGCATACCCGATGGGAATGGGTGAGCGCCGCAGTTGCCGCTGAGGCGATCGCCTACACAACGATCGGCCTCCACTTGCGACGCCTGGCCTGCGCGACCGGAGATCTCCGCAGGAGTGTCGCGCTCGAGCTCGCTCTGGTTGTCGCTGGCTTCGGCCTGCTCACTCCTGCATCGCCGGTCGAGGGCTTGGCCATCGCAGGCGGAGAGTTACGGCGCAGGGGTTTCTCACAGCGTCAAGCGACCCTGACCCTCGGGTTTGGCCAGTGGTTCGCCCTCCGGGCCTTCTCGCTCGTGGCGGGGCTTGATGTCCTCGTTGCGGCGGCGCTCGGCGACCTCATCGCAGTCGACGGCGTCTCGTTCGTCGTTGCGGCCTCCGTCCTGATCTTGGCGTTGGCCGTTACGGCCCGTCTTGCAGGACGCCCGGGCAGCGCTGCCAGGATCGCCGTCCTGATCGGATGGCTGAAGTTCTGGCGGCCACGTCCCCCCGCCGAACAGCGTCGAGCAGCCGGAGCCCGGTGGCATCGAGAGGCGATGCGAATCGTCGGTTCGCCGGCCAATCGAGTCGTGCTCGCGCTGATGGCGGTCCTCTCCGTCCTCGCAGACATGGCCGCCCTCTGGGCTTCCCTCACCGCCATCGATGTGCACGTCCGAGCCGATGTGGTCATCCTGGCGGCGTCAGCCGGCGTTCTCGCATCTTCAGTGCCGTTACTGCCCGGTGGAATCGGGCTGGTCGAAGCCGTGATACCGACCGTGCTCCACCATTTCGGCGCTCCGCTCGACGCCTCGCTGGCCGGAGCACTCGTCTACCGAGTGGTCGGAACGTTCCTACCCGCCGCGGCCGGAGCTGCCGTCGTCGCCAGACTCGCGATCTCCCGGCGCAGAGAAGTCGCCGCTCACGGCAAGACCTAAATCGAGCCACATGCGCGTTGTTCGGGTCACACCACGACACGCGCAACGTGGATCGTCTGGAAGCGTCAGCATTGCTCCTCCAGGGAGCGCAGCCGGGCTTTCGCCGCCTTGACCCCGCGCCTGCGCCTCCAAGCGGATCGAAGCGTTCCTCCAGACATGCACTAGGTTTGACCGGCAACGTTGCCCGGTTTCTGGGTCGCGGGCCGGAGACCCGGCGAACGTTGCCGGTCAGACCACCAGTCGACGCCCGGTTCGGTCAGGCGTTCGCGGATGCAGCGCGAGGCGGCGCCCCACTCTGCCTGGTAGAGCTCGAACAATCCGAAGCCTTTTCGCGGAGTGGTTACCGGGGGGCGGGCGAGGCGGAGCCGGAGCCCCGTTGCCGGTGTCGTGTATCGATGTGAAGCAGCCTGTAGAGGGGACAGAAGCCTGCAGCTGCGGTCGCGATCAGGATCGCTGCGAGTACGAGCAGCACAGTGCCCGCGACGCCGCCTGGGCCGATCACGAGCGCGATGACAAACAAAGCTGCTGCGATGATTCCCCGCAGCAGACGGTCGAGCGGTACCAGATTGCGTCTCATCGTGTGCCTCCATCAGTGGACGTTGCCAGGACTGTTGCGGTGTCGACGACAAAGGTCAGGTGGACCGGGATGCGAACAGCCGCGGAGACGAGACAGGCGTCTTCGGCACGGACTGCCGCCTTGCAGAGGTCGTCCTCGCGGCCCGGCTCGGTCGCCGCAACCACCCGCAGATCGACGTCTCTGAACCCGAACGGCTTCGTGCTCTCGCGCCCGACGGCGCCTTCGGCCGTGATCGCAAGCGCATGCAGGGGGATCTTGCGGCCATCGGCGATCGCGATCAGGGTGACGGCGTAACAGGACGCAACGGCGGCGACGAGGAAGTCCTCCGGACTCCACCGGTCAGGGTGGGCGCCCTTGAACTCGGGTGGGGTTGCGATCTCGATCGAAGGCTTGCCGGGCACTGACGCGATGACGCGCTTGCCTCCGGGCCAGACGATCTCGACAGGGAAGCGGAAGTCGCTCATGCCGTCCTCACCGCTTTCTGGATGCGTTCTCGAGCTTCGGTCGCGAGTGGCTCGAGCTGGGGGTTGCCGGAGAGCTGGAGCGCTGCGAACGGCTCCATCGCCGCGATGCGGGTCTCGTCGCCGACGGCGCGGACGACGACGTTGCAGGGGAGCAGCGCCCCGAGGTCGGGCTCGATCCCCAGACCGGCGCTTGCAAGCTGCGGGTTGCAGGCGCCGAGGATCACGTACGGGTCGACGTCGAGCTCGAGCTTCTTCTTCAACGTCTTGCGGACGTCGATCGTCGTGAGCACACCGAAACCCTGCGCGGCGAGGGACGTCGTGATTCGCGCGACGGTGTCGTCGAAGGTGGCGTCGAGCTCACGCGTGATCGCGTAGGCGGCCATCTCAGCGCGCCTCGGCCGGCGCCGGCAGGCTCGCGAGGTCGAACGCCGCTTCGAGGGCTCGCTTCGGGGCCGCGCCGACCTTGGTCGCGATCACCTCGCGGTCACGCACGAGCGCGAGCAGAGGAATGCTGCTGACCCGGAACGCGCCCGCCAGCTCGGGCTCGGCGTCCACGTTCACCTTGCCGACCTTGAGCCGGCCCTGATAGTCGCCGGCGAGCTCGTGTACGACCGGCCCGACCACCTGGCACGGACCGCACCATGGCGCCCAGAAGTCGAGCAGCACCGGTGTCTCGGCATCGAGCACCTCGGCCTGGAAGTTCTCCTTCGTGATCTCGATCGGTTCCATCGCGCTTGCTCCTCCTCGCCGTTGTTGGTATTTTACAACTGTTTAGTTGTTTGATGGTAAAGGAGATAACGTGTCGATGCCGCATCCGATTCCCGAACCGCTCGTCGAACTGATCGCACGGCGCTTCCGGGCGATGAGCGAACCAATGAGGATCCGCCTGCTCGACCGGCTGCGTGACGGCGAGGCCACCGTCGCCGAACTGACCGAGGCGCTCGAAGCGTCACAGCAGAACGTCTCCAAGCACCTTGCCGTGCTCGCCGACGCAGGCATCCTCACCCGGCGCAAGGACGGCAAGCGCGTCCATTACCGGATCGCCGACGAAAGCGTGCTCGCGATCTGCGAGGAGGTCTGCGACAGCGTTCAACGTCAACTCGACGAGCTCAGGCAGATCCTCAGTGGAGGCGGCCGCTGACCGTCGTCGCCGCCCCGGCTGTGCCGCCGCCGCCCGAGGTCGTGCACGCCGCCGCGAACGTCGACCCGCTCGGGCGCCTCGACCGCCGGGGCCCTCGGGGCGACTGAGTGACCCTCACCCGCTTGTCATCCGCCGCGCAATGGCTCGGTCATCCCGAAGGGTCGTTGTCTTGGTTCGAGCGGTTGAACGCCTTCGGCTCGCAGTGCTCGACGGGCGCTCTGCGGTGACCTCCCCGGGGCGGTCATTCGCGCTAGCCGTACGTTCTTGCTTCCGCACGGAAGCGAGGCTGCAGATCGCTCAGCTCGTCGCGTGGGAACGTGAGGCGCGTCGGGTCTCCGTCGGAGACGTAGCGCTGCTCCGGGCTCGCGGCCAGTTGGTGCAGCCACATGTTCCAGGTGTAGTCGGCGGTGCCGTCCCACGGGAGATGTGACGAGCGGATGCGCGGGATCCCGGCTGGGTCGAACTTGACGCTGTACGGCGAGGGTGACGGCTCGGCGCCGTCGAGGAAGACGGCGAACGGGCCATAGGTCTTGCCGTTCCAGCTTCCCCGCTCTGCGAGGGACGAGGGATGAGGCATCGCGCCGAGCGGCAGCGCGATGGTTTGGATCCGGTAGCCGGGCATCGCGCGTTCGATTACCTCCGCACCTTTCATCAGCTCCTGTTGCACCTTCGTCGCATCGAGCGTGTTCAGCGGGATGTGGTCGAACGTGTGGTCGCCAAGTTCGAAGCCGTGCGCGACGAGCCAGCGCAAGATGCTCCGGCCCTGGGGAATCCCGGCGAAAGGATCGCGCAGGACGTAGAACGTTCCCGCCAGCGGCCACTTCGGATGCGCCCGGACGAAGTCCAGGTAGACGCCGATCGCCGTTGTCGGCTTGATCGTCTTCCCGTCCGCCTCGTAGAAGAACTGGTACTGCGTCGAGTCGTCGAACGTCAGCACGACCGGTGTCCAACCCGCCGGAACCCGCCGCAGATTGCGATCGACGACGTCTTCCGCCCGGACCGGCCAGTAGTGCTGCCGCCAGAGTGTCGCCAACTCTGCACGGAATTCCCCCGGCGTTTGGTCGTAGGATCCGACCCGGTCGGGTCGGATCTCGTGGTGCATGATCACCGGGATGACCCCAAGCTCGTTCGGCTTCAGCCCGGTTGGAGTCGCGACCGCCGTCGCCACCCGCGTGGCACGCTTTGGCGAGGAGACGGGATTCGCCCCCGACGATGGCGCACCGTCAGCCTGGGCGCGCTGCGGCAGTCTTACCGTTGCCGCCGGCGCATTCGGGGTCAGGGCGGCCGCGGTGTAGGTCACGGCCGGATCCCAGAGCAGGAATTCGTTGATGCCGTCCGCCCGCGCGGCCTGGATCTGCGCCTGCACCTGCGCCGACCCGTACGTCACGCCGAGCGTGAAGTCCTGCAGCCACGGCACGATCCGCGCGCCGGTGTTCTTCACGTCGCGCTGAAACGCCTTCAGCGAACGCTGGACGATCAGGTACGGCTGACTGTTCGGGTCGGGCACGTCGTACTCGCCGGGGCCCCAGTGCGAGGGGTAGACCATCGGCGACACGTAGTCGACCGTGCGTGCGATCGCCGGGATGTCCTGCGCCACCTCGTGCGGCCGGTCGGCGGCGACGCCGAACACGGATGCACCGAGAAACGTCCCGTACGGTGCGAGCGCAAGACGGGTTTCTCGCAGAAACGCCACGATCGCCTGCTCCGGTGTCCCGTGCAGTCCCGGGAAAGCCATGCTCGAGATCGGGCCGTCAGGCCGGCGAACGTAGTCGTAGAGAATGTCGTCGATTCCAGCCTTCGCGGCCGTCACCGCAATGTCGATCTGATACTGACGCACCTCGGCGCTCGCGAAGTTGGTGAAGCCGCCGTAGCCGGAGTACGGCTGCCCGTCGGGGGTCTGGATCACCCAGTCGCGCCTTCCGCTCGTCCACGCCCGAGCCGCCAGCAACGGGTCGCGGAAGCAGACGATTCGCCCGATCACGCGGATGCCTTTCGCGTGCAGCTGGGCGATCAGCGCCTGGAGATCGTAGATCTTCCGGGCCGCACCGATCTCGCGCGCGAGCGGGATGGCGGGGTCGAAGCCGGCGATCCCGCTCTCGTCCTTGAGGTCGATCTCGACCGCGTTGATGCGGTGCTCCGCGATCAGCGAGAGCACCCCGGCACGGAGTGATGCGTCGGCCCAGCCGTACGCGGTGACGTGTACCGCCCTGATCGGCGCGGCCGGCGTGCGCGGGACAACGTGCACCGGGAAATGCTCGACGGCGCGATTGCCCGCGAGGTCGGTGATGGTGAAGGTCAGCATGGCGGGTAGCGGCGGGAGGTACCGCACCGTGACCCGGTCGTCTTTCACCGTGAGTGGCTTCCCGTTGACCGAGACCGTGGCGGGCTCGCTCAGCCGACCTGCGACGGCCAGCGGCTGCCATTGGCGCGCCACCGCGGAGCGCAGCAGCTGCACCGTGGGCGGCTTCCGATCGACCACGAACCGAAACCGCCGGACTGTCGATGCGCCGAGAAAGCCACCGCCGGCCCGAATCTGAACAACATGGTCGCCGTCAGCGATCTTGCCAGGGCGAAACACGAGCTCGCCCGTCTGCCAGTGCACGCGCTTTGTCACGTCCTGCCCATCAAGCGCCCACCGCTCCGCCCGAAGGGCGCCGGGCCCCGCCTGGACGGCGAAGACGAGCTGCGAAAGACGGGTCGCATCGAGACGCGCGTTCGCCGCCGGCCCGGCTGCGTCGAGGCTGGGCGCAAACATGCTGCGCGCGGCCACAACGCCGCCGGTCATGGTGGCCGCCAAGCCGACGACCCCGGCGGCAACGAGGAGATCAGGCTTGCGCGGCGCGAGTCGTGAACGAAGTCGATCGACCCACCGGGTCGGCCCTGCCGGCTGCTTGCTCCTTCGCAGCGGCCCCTTCCCGTGACCGACCTCGCGCGGTGACGGAGACGGTTCGCCGGTCGCCGGCGGAGGCGGCTCATCGCGGGCCGCAAGCTCGGCCCGCAGCCGCTCGATCTCATCAGTCAGCAACAGGATCGCACGGGCAGCAGCGCGAAGCTGGCCGTCGGCGCTCGATTCCACCACTCGCTCCGCCCAGCGTCGAGTCTCGACCAGCTGAGCCTCAGACACAAGCGGGAAGACTACCGCGGACCTCGCAGAGGATCTTGGCCGCCGCCGAAGCAGGAAGGTGAAGCAGCGATTCGAGCGGCGCGCGACCACACCACGAGGCCCGTCGCCCGACCCACGAGAGGCTTCGTGTCCGCGCGACCGACCGAACGCCATGGCCCAGCCGCCCGTGACCGCGGCGAACCGATCGGAAGCCCGCGCATGCTACCCGGAGCTACGGGCTGCCCCCCATCCGATCGATGAGGCCGTCGAGGGTGACCCCGTGGTGGAGAAGAACGTCGCCGTCGCGCCGCAAGTCGACTGGGTCCTTCAGCGCAGCGCTGAGCGCCTGCAGCGTCTGCTCCGGTACGCCGGCTCGATGCAACACCGAAAGGACCGCTGCTTTCGGCCGCAAATCATGCTCATCGCTCATGGCTCGCACTCCTTCCATTCATGTCGACCTCGACTGGCCTCCGCAAGCCCCGGCCGACTCTCAACGGTCGCGTCTCGAGGACGCTGCCGCACGGGTGATGGGTTCAAGAGGCGGACGCCAACCTCTGGCCAGGGTCGTTTGCCCCACCTCGATCAGGTAGCCGTCGGGATCACGGATGTAGCAGCGCAGCTCGGTCGCGTGCTTCTTCGGCGGGGTCAGGAATTGGGCTCCCCGCTCGCTCCACTCGGCGTACACGGCTTGGATGTCCGCAACCCGGACGTTGAGAAAGCTGCTCACTCGATCCGGGTCGGGCGGCGTCTCGAGCGTCACGGCCGGCTTGTCGTCGGTCGGACCTCCTCCCACATTGATGATGATCCAGCTGTTCCCCAGCGCGACATATGTCACCTCATCACCTGCCTCGCCGGAGACAACCGTCCGCCCGCCAAGCACGTCCGTATAGAAGCGGCGCGAACGCTCAACGTCATCGGAAACGATGAAATGGGCCACGACCATCTCCTGGTCGATCCTGCTCATGCCGACCTCCGTCTCGGGATCGATTCGATGGTCGCGCCTTGCACCGCGCGTCGCGCCTGTGTATGTCCCTGGTCTGCGACCCGTGCACGGTCGCGGCCCGCGTCGCGCAGATCGCCCTGCGACAACCTCGGCCCGCACTTGCGAACCCGTCGAGATCGCCGCCGAGCCGCGAGTCACGCGTTCACGACCTGGCGGCTGCGCCGATCGTTTCTCTGGCCGGTAGGCGAGCCTGCGCCAGGATCAGATGCGACGGGACTCTCGCGGAGAGGGCTTGCCGAACTTGTCTCCGGGAGCTGATACCGAGCTTGCCGAACACCTTGTGCAAATGCCATTCCACTGTGCGCGCGCTGATGAAGAGCTGGGCGCCGATCTCGGGGTTCGAGAGCCCGTCGCCGGCCAGCCGCGCGATCTGCTCCTCCTGCGGGGTGAGGCGGTCGCGAGTTTCGGGGCTCCGTTTGCGAGCTTTCTCTCCCGTCGCGTTCAGCTCCCGGCGAGCACGCTCCGCAAAGGCCTCCATGCCTATTTCCACGAACAGCTCGTGGGCGGTGCGCAGTTCCCGGCGTGCGTCGAGGCGCCTGCCCTCACGCCGCAGCCATTCTCCATGGAGGAGGTGCGCGCGCGCCAACTCGGGACGCAGGCGAGTACGGCCAAGCCGATCGATGGCCTCGCGGTACAGCTCCTCGGCCGCGATCCCCTCACTCAGCAGTGCGCGGCAGCGAGCCTGGATGCCCAGCGCCCAGTCGGTGCCGGCGGCGCTGGTCGCCCCGGCGAGCCGTTCAAGAGGACCAGCTGCGAGTTCGGGATTCCGGCTCATGACAGCCGCTTCGATCAGCTCGGGCAGCGCCCAGGACGAGAGGAACAGGTCGACTTCCTGGTCGCTCGCCTCCTGCGCGGCGGCCAACGCGTCGTCGTAGCGGCAAACTCCGTTGAAGAGGATCGCTGCCGACCACCGCGCGAACTGGATACCTATCCCCTGGCCGGCGGCGCGTGCTTCGACGATCGTCGATTCGATCAGCGAGAAAGCCTCGGCCTCGCGCCCGCGCAGGGCCGCAAGCAGGACGGGGCTGTACGGCGTTAGCCGGGTGCCGGTCGCCTCCGTGACGGCGTCCGCCTCCGCGATCGCCGACGCGGCGCGTGCAAATTCGCCCCGCCACACGAGGAGAATGGCGAGCGCCGTGAGATCGATCGGGAGCCGGACGAGCGCGCCCACCTCACGTGCGCGTCGGAGCTGGCGCTCGTTGATCGCCTGCCACGCCTCCTCGTCCCAAAGCAGGTTCGACGGCACCGTCGTCAACCACCCCCAGCGAAAGTTGTCCTCGGCGGGCCCCTCGGCTACGAAGGCACTCGCTGCTGCCCTCAAACCGGGGACGGCGACTGCGAGCCCGTCGGTCACGAGTGTCGCGAGGGCATCGAGCAGCAGATCGGAGGGACGCGGCCTCCCGCTCGGCGGCGGCATGGCCTTCGCGATCCTCGAGACCTCGACCAGACTGCCCGCAGTGGCGAGCCTTCCGGAGAAGAGCGCCGCGCCCCACGCGTCGAGACACGTCTCGCGCGCCAGCTGGGGATCGAAGCGCTCGAGCTGCCTCGCCGCGGTGAGCAGCAACTGTGGAGCCTCGCTGCCCGGGCCCGAGGCGAAGGCGACGTGTCCCCGCACCAGGTTCGAGCGGGCATGCTGGAAGTCGTCGAGGGTTTCGGCCTCTGCCGTAGCGGCCAGCCCAAGGGCCGCATCGAATGCCCCGGCGTTGAGGCTTACCTGTGCCGCGGCCAGCGCTCGCTCCACCCGGCGGGAAGGGTCGACTGTGAGAGCGACCGCGCGCTGGAGGAACGCGGCGGCGGCAGCGAGCCCGCCGCGCGCCTGCGCCCGCCCGGCCAATCGTTCGAGGTCGGCGGCCACGTCCTCGCCGGGGCTATCCGTCGCGCGAGCTCGGTGCCAGGCGCGGCGATCGGAATCGGTATCCGCGTCGATGGCTTCGGCGAGGGCGCGGTGGACGCGGTGGCGGTCTTCGCTGGAAGCAGCCCGGTAGACCGCCGAGCGAACGAGTGGGTGAGCGAACTTCACATGCTGGCCGACCGTGAGCAAGCCGGCATCCGCGGCGGGGTCGGCAGCAGTCATGGCGACACCGAGCGTCTCGCTCGCCTTCTGGAGCAGCAGCGGGTCGCCCTGCGGCTCTGCAGCCGCGATGAGGATCAGCAACCGCGTCTCGGCAGGAAGCTCGAGGAGTCGGCGCGCGTAGCTCTGCTCGATCTTCCCCGGGACCGGCCGGCTATCGGGAAGGCCGAAACCACCCGCGAGATCTGCCATCTTCCAGGTGCGCGGCAGCTCGAGCAGCGCAAGCGGATTGCCGTGGCTCTCCGTCACGATCCGGTCGCAGACGGCAGCATCGAACGGGCCGTGCACGTTCTTCAGCAGGAGCGCGCGAGCGTCGCTGGCGCCGAGTCCCGAGATCGGCAATTCGGGAAGCCCCGCAAGAACGGTGTCCCCGGGGCCTTCCCGAACGGCGCACACGATCGCGACCCGTTCGGCAAGCAGGCGACGCGCGACGAACCCGACGATCTGCGCCGAGGCTTCGTCGAGCCACTGGGCGTCGTCGACGAGGCAGATCAGAGGCTCGTGTTCGGCAACCTCGGCCAGGAGCGTCAGCACGGCCAGAGCGACGAGAAAACGGTCTGGAACCGGCCCGGCGCTCAAACCGAACACGGTCTCGAGCGCGACCCGCTGCGGGTCGGGCAGCCGCTCGACGCGGTCGAGAATCGGCGCGCAGAGCTGGTGGAGGCCGGCGTAGGCAAGCTCCATCTCCGATTCGACACCGGCCGCGGTCGCGACACGCCAGCCGACACTCGTCCGGGAGACGTACGCGAGCAGCGCACTCTTCCCCACCCCGGCCTCTCCTCGAAGGACGACGATCCTGCTCTCGCCCAGGAACGCGTCCCTCGAGAGCCGGTCGAGCATCGCGCACTCGTCGCTGCGTCCGAGGAGCACTTCACGCTCGCTCCCGATCGCGACGGCCGCGGAACCCCCCTGCGTCGGCGTCCTGTTCGAGTCAGCGCACCCACCAACTTCCATCTTCATCGGCAACCTCCCCGCTGCATTGACATGGGAATAAGCCGCAGGCACGTCAAGCCAAGTAGGATCGGGCGGGTCCGGGGCTCCTCCCGACCGAAGGCCGTAGTGGCTAAGACCCGACTCACAGCCTCCAAGGAGAGGGACCTCGTGATCGCAGCCGAATGCGGTGACTCCGAGGCATGTAGGCAGTTGGTCGAGGCGTTCCTTCCTGCGATCGCAAACCTCGCCCGCAGATTCCAGGGCGGCAGGGTGGAGCGTGGCGAGCTCCTTCAGGAGGGTGTCGCCGGGCTGCTCTTCGCTGCGCGTCGATACGACCCCGAGCTGGGCACACCGTTCTGGGCATATGCGTCGTTCTGGGTCCGCAAGTCGATGCAGGAGCTGGTGGCCGACCTGACACGCCCCGTAGCCCTCTCGGATCGCGCGGTTCGCGAACTGGCACAGTTACGGAGCGCCCGGACGGCTCACGTCCTTGCCCACGGCGTGGAGCCCACCACGACCGAGCTCGGCCGCGCGACCGGCTTGACCGTGGCACAGGTGGAGAGCCTCCAGGCAGCCGAGCGGGCTCCCCGCAGCACGCAGGAGCCCGCGAGCGCGGACCGCGAGTCGAGCTCCACCGTCGGTGACACGATTGTCGATCCAGCCGCCGAGCAGGCCTACCAGCAGGTACTCGACGAGCTCGAGATCCGCGACGTACGCGACCTGACCGAAGGCCTCGCAGAACGAGAACGAGCGGTCATCCGGGCGCACTACGGCCTCGGCACGACGGCGCAGACCCTGACGGAGATCGGCGCCGGCCTCGGGCTCACGGCCGAGCGCGTCCGGCAGATCGAGGTTGCCGCCCTGGACAAGCTGCGGGCCGCGCTCTCCCAACGTGCACCAGTCGGATGCACACCGACTTGAAACCGGAAGCCGGCGGCTTACCAGGCCCGAGTGCGGACGCGCAGGGTGGAGCGTGGCTCGCTACTCCATGAGCTCTCACGGAACAGCACTCCGGCACAACGCACTCGTCTACGAGTCAGAGGACGAGTACCTTGCGCGCGCCGTGCCATTCCTGATGGAAGGGCTCGCCACCGGCGAGGGAGCGATCGTTGCGCACAGGAAGCCCGGGCTGGAGCTGATGCGTGAGGCGCTCGGTCCCGACGCCGAACGCATCAGATTCGTCGATGTGAGCACCGCCTACACGCGGCCCGCACGGACTCTTGCCGCCTACCACGCGGTGTACGCCGATCAGCTGGCAAGAACGCCGATGCTGCGCGCGGTGGCCGACGTCCAGTTCGGGCCGGATCCCGGCGAGTGGGACCTCTGGACGGGCTACGAAGCGGTCTTCAACCGCTCCTTCGGTCACCTGCCGGCCTGGGTCCTCTGCTCGTACAACGCGAGCGGAACCCCGGATCGGATCCTCGAAGGCGTGTGGCAGACCCACCCCGAAGTCGTCGCAGACGAGGCCTGGAACACCAGCGAGCACTACGAGGACCCGGATCACCTCCTGCGCCGACTGACCCCGGCCCCGGCTCCGGTCGCAGGGCTGCGATCGATCCGGCCCGGACGCGATGTCGAGGAGCTCCGTGAGGAGCTCGCGCGCCAACTCGTGGCGGAGAACGTAACCGCCACGCAATCACTCGACCTGCTGCTCGCCGCGACGGAGATAGGCGCCAACGCAATCTCGCACGGCGGGGGGATCCGAGAGGTCCGCGTCGGCCGAGCCCGCGGACGGTTCGTCTGTGAGATCACCGACGCCGGCGACGGCTTCGACGATCCGGCGGCAGGCTTCCTCGCACCCCGGCAAGGGATCGGTAGAGGCCTCTGGGTGGCCCGCCAGCTCACCTGGCAGATCGACTTCTTCCAATCACCGCTCGGATTCACGGCGCGGATCTGGCTCTAGGAGAGTCTCACCGGATTGCCCGGTGAGACACCGCCGTGCGGCAACCCTCGCTTTCCTGCCCACCCCTACCCCGTCACGGCGGTCGCATGGAGGAACACTTCCCCCGTTCGAGAGCAGGCACGGAACGGGACGGGCACCACGGTCGCCGTCGTGGCATTCGGGAGGTAGACGCGCAGCCCAGCCGCCGTCGTAGGCGGACAAGCGGCTCGCGGGAAAAATCCCGGGTCGTTCAGCTGCAGCAGGAATTGCGCCGAGCCTCCGGGCGCTACGAGAACCGTCCGCACCGGCGACCGCGGGTTGCGCCCGGCCGGCGAGCCGAGCTGCCGCCGCGCGAGGTTGACGGCGGACACCCCCGGATAGCCGTGCAGGCTGCAGCGCCGCCCGGAGAGATTCGTCAGCCCGAACGTGTACCAGACGCTGCCGGCCCCGGCGTCCCCTCGCCCCTCGAGCCAGACGACCATGCTGCGCGCGTCGCAGCCTGCCACGCTCGGTGCGGAACCCGCTCGGCTCGGGACGACGAGGGCGCACCCCACGGCGGCGGCGCCGGCAGCTACGAGACAGCAGGGGAACCGACTGCCATTCCATCGAGGGGAGTGCCGAAGCGTCATCGATCATCAACTCCCTTCGCCATGCCACCACCGACGAGCGGCAGTCGGAGCAGGAACACGGCGAGACCTCGGGACGACGATGGCCAACCCTCGGCCCTCATCGCACCCGGATGTGGAACTGACGTGACTGGAGCCCAACCGACGAGGTATCGCTCCTGGTCAGGGCCAGAGTGATCGTGGTCGCTCCCGTGCCGAGAGCGCGGAAGACGAGCACGACCGACGAACCGACGTTCGCCTCCGACACCTGCCGCAGAACACCGGCGTCGAACGCCCGCGCCACGCGCCAGACGCGACCCCCGCTGCGCACGGGCAAAGCGACGGCCACCAGCTCCCCGCGCTGAGTCACGATCGAGCCGACAGGCCCGGCCGGCAGGGATCCGATCGGCGTCGAGTCGGCGAGCGCGGCTGGACCGCCTCCACCGAGCATGGTCGCCAGTGCAACGAGGACGACAACTCTCTTCATTTCCGCGGCTCCTTCATGGGTTGGTTTGCGTGCCACACATTGTCGGATCTGGCGAACGATCGCGCCAGAGCGCTCCGGTCGCGCCCCGGGGAGTCACTGGCCCGATCACTGGTGTCGGGGCGGCTCCTCCCCGGCGCAAGATTCACCTGCCGCCTGGAAGGCGGCCCCGCGAGAGTCAGCGGGCAGGCTGCTCGACGAGGCCTCGAGTCGTCACCGCATCGTAGGCAGTCGCGATGTCCAGGACCGCACCGCGTAGCTGCTTCCGCGAGCTGATACCGAGCTTCGCGAACACCTTGCGGAGATGCCATTCGACGGTTCGCGGGCTCAGGAACAACCGCGCGCCGATCTCCGGATTCGAGAGTCCGTCACGGACGAGGCGAGCGATCTGAAACTCCTGTGCCGTCAGCTGCCCCCGCGTCTCGTCCCTGCGCTTGCGGACCCGCTCGCCGGTCGCCACGAGCTCGCGGCGCGCGCGCTCCGCGAACGCTTCGAGGCCCATTGCAGTCAGCTCCCCGTGCGCAGTCCGAAGCTGCTCCCGCGCGGCGACGCGGTGTCCCTCGCGCCTCAGCCATTCGCCGTAGAGCAGCCGCCCCCGGGCGAGCTCGAGCCGTAAGCCGGCTCGATCGAGATGATCGATCGACCGCTCGTGGTGGTCGGCGGCCGTCGAGCCGGCGGCCGCCAACGACTGCACCCGCGCCTCGATGCCGAGCACCACGTCGGTCCGTGTCGCACTCGCCCGCTCGGACAGGCGTCCGAGCGCTTCGTTCAACAACTCCGCGTCACCTGTCCGCGAGGCAGCTTCGGCGAGCTCCGAGATCGCGAGCACCTGATAGCCGCCGACGACGTCCCGGTCGACGACGCGCCGCGCCGCATCGCGCGCGATGTCAGGCCGACCGAGCCCGTTGTGCAGCACCGAGCTCGCCCAGTCGGCAAAGGTGACGATGCGCCCTTCGCCGCGTTTCCCGGCTTCCTCCCGGGCGCCGGCGATCAGTCCGACCGCGACCGCTTCCCGCCCCTGGTACGCGGCCAGGAGCAGAGCCGCGTACGCGACCGCCGCATTGCCCGTCGCCTCGGCCACCGACCGGTCCTCCTCGATGAGCGTCGCCGCCGAGTCGAAGTCGCCGGCGAGCATCTCGCCGCTGGCAAGCAGGTTGAGCGCGAACTGCAACTGCACGAGCGCCCCGGCGTCCCGCGCAAGTCGTACCTGCCGCGCCGCGAGCGACCGCGCCGCTTCGAAATCCCAGATGTCCGTCGCGATGATGCTGCTGATCCGGTTGCCTCCGAGCCCGAGCAGCCGCCCCACGCCGTCAGCGTGGTCGTCGAGGTCGCCGAGGAGCTCGAGCGCGCGGGTCAGCAGAGGCAGGGCGGCGACGTAGCCCTCCGTCAGCCTCACGGCAAGGGCATCGAGAACGAGATCCACGGTGCGGGGCGGCACCGGGGCGGGTGGAGCGGCGCGCGCCGCTCTCGCCGTCCGTTCCCCCAGATCGTCCGCTTTCGGGCCGCTCGCCCAGATCGCAGCCATCAGGGCATCGAGATACGCCTCGCGCGCCAGGCTCGAATCGAGCGCTTCCAGGTTCCGCGCCGCCGCGAGGAGCAGCGGAACGGCTTCGGTCTCCCGGCGCCTGTCGAAGGAGATCTGGCCGCGCAGGTGCTCCACTCCTGCGGTTCGCAACGCGTCGGGAGGACCGGCTTCGACAGCGGCCAGCAGACCGAGCGCGGCATCGAGTGCGCCGACATCCCGCTTCATCCGCGCGGTCGCGAGCTCGCGCTCCGCGCGCCGCCCGGGCTCCGGCGTCAAGCCCGCTGCGCGCTCGAGGAGTGCGGACGCGGCCGCGAAACCGCCGCGGGCTCGTGCTCTGCCGGCTGACCGCTCGAGATCCTCCGCGATCGACTCGTCCAGGGAGGTCGTGGCGTGTGCCCGGTGCCAGGCGCACCGATCGGGGTCGAGCGCCGCATCGGTCGCATCGGCGAGTGCACGATGAACCTGCCGCCGCTCGTCGACCGAGGCGATCCGGTACGCCGCTGCGCGCACGAGCGGATGACGGAACCGCACCCTCGCACCGAACTCGATCAGGCCGGCCTCCTCGGCAGGCGCTCCGGCAACGGCGCCCAGACCGAGCGACGCGGCAGCTCGCCAGAGGAGCGTCGAATCGCCGAGCGGCTCCGCGGCCGCAGTCAGAAGGAGGCGGCGCGTCTCGACCGGCAGGTCACGCAACCGTCGCAAGAACCCGGCCTCGATGCGGCTCGCCACCGGCGCCGCGTCGGACGGCGCCAAACCGGGGACGAGCTCCGCGGCAGTCCATGCGCGCGGAAGCTCGAGCAGCGCGAGGGGGTTTCCGCGCGTCTCCGCGATGATCCTCTCGCGGACCCGCGGGTCGACCGGGCTCTTCACGACCGAGTCGAGGAGAACGCCTGCATCGGCGGGGCTCAAGCCGCTCACCACCAGATTCGGAAGCCCGGCCAGCCCCAGGTCGTCACCGGGCTCCCGAACGGCGATCACCATCGCAATGCGCTCCGCGAGCAACCGGCGGGCGACGAAGGCCACCGTCTGCCACGAGACCGAGTCGAGCCACTGGGCATCATCGACGAGGCACACCAGCGGCCTCTCCTCGGCGAGCTCGGCCAGCAGATTCAGGACGGCGAGCCCGACGAGGAACCGATCGGGGGTCTCCCCGGCAGCCAGACCGAACGCCGTCTCCAGCGCGCCGCGTTGCGGATCGGGGAGGCGGTTCAGCTCGTCGAGGAACGGGACACAGAGCTGGTGAAGGCCACCGTACGCGAACTCCAGCTCGGACTCGACCCCGACGGCGCGGGCAACCCGAAACGCCGCCGCACGCGCTTCGACGTAGCCAAGGAGAGCCGACTTGCCGATGCCGGTCTCGCCGCGAAGGACGAGCACCGCGCTCCGGCCGGCGGCCGCGTCGGAGAGCAGCGCCTCGAGCTTCGCGCTCTCGCTCGCACGCCCGTGCAGCCGCGGATCCTCGACGCGAGCACCGCGGCTTCCCCCGGACGCCTCCATCGCGTGCCCTTACATGACCTTGTCGGGCGCAACCATCTGCCAGGGGAGATTGCCAGGAACCACGACGCGGCTGCAGCGGTACCCGAGCCGACTCCTGAACCCGGAGTCGCGCCGCTCTTCCTCCAGGTGGGGCGGGCGCCGGCATCACGGGGAACGCCGGTCCGCACGTGATCGCTACCAGTACTGCTCGGCCGCGCGGACGAGCACCTCGTTGACCGCCACCCGCCGGTCGCGGGTGACGACGTAGGCGACCGCGTCGGCGACGTCCTCGGGACGCAGCGCCTCGATCGAAGCGACCTGACGCTGTGCCGCCTCGCGCACGCCCTCGCGGAGGTGGGTGACGAGCTCGGTGTCGACGGTGCCGGGCTCGACGACGCCGACACGGACTCTCATGCCGATCAGCTCCTGGCGGAGGGACTCGGCGAACGCGCCGATCCCGAACTTCGTCAGGCTGTAGACGCCGGCGCGCGGCTCGGGCCGCACGCCCGGCGGTGGAGCTGATGTAGACGAGATCGGCTGTCCCGCGCGCCGAGTCCTCGGCGGCGCGCGCCAGATGCGGCACCGCGGCGTGCGTGACATAAAGGGAGCCCAGCACGTTGAGCGCCACCATCCGCCGCCACTCCTCGGTCGGGCTCTCGGCCACGGGCCCCAGCAGCATCACGCCTGCGTTGTTGACAACGACGTCCAGCCGACCGAGCTCGGAGACGACCGCATCGACCGCACCGATCGCCTGCGCTTCGTCCGCCACGTCTGCCGGACGAGCCAGTGCGCGCCCGCCGCTGACCCGAATCGCGGCGGCGACCTCTTCGAGCAGGCCTTCGCGCCGGGCGACGAGCGCCACGCTTGCACCCTCCTCGGCGAGCCTGCGCGCGGTCGCGGCACCGATGCCACTGCTTGCCCCGGTCACGAGCGCCACCGCGCCCTCGAGTGCCTTCATCAGTGTCCCGCGACCAGGCCGCCGTCGACGTGCACCGTCTCGCCGGTGACGAAGGTGGCCTGCTCCAGGTAGAGGACGGCACCCACGACGTCTTCGACCTCGCCGACGCGTCCCAGCGGGTGGTAGTCGGCGAGGTCGTCGTAGGAGGCGGGATCGTGCAGAGGTGTTCTGATGACTCCCGGGGCGATCGCGTTCACGCGGATGCCGGCCGGCGCGTACTCGATCGCGAGCGAGCGTGTCACCGCGTCCAGCCCACCCTTTGTGAGTGCCGCCAGACCGGACGGCGCCGACCCGCGCGCGTGGTCGACGATGCTGGCGGTCATGTTGACGATATGGCCGCCGCCACCCTGGACGAGCAGCTGTCGTACAGCGCGCTGGGTGATCTGGAAGAAGCCGGTGAGGTTCACGGCGAGCATCGCGGCGAGATCGTCGGTCGTGTAGTCGGTGAAGTGCTTGCCGATGAAGATGCCGGCGTTGTTCACCAGGGTGTCGATCCGTCCGAAGCGCTCGAGCGCCTGCTCGACGACGCGGTCGGCGGTCGCGGCGGTCGCAATGTCGCCTTCGACGGTGAGCAGATCGTGCTCGTCCGACGCCTCGATGGAACGCGCCGTCGCGACGACGCCGTACCCGGCGCTCCGAAGAGCTGCTGCGATGCCGGCCCCGATCCCTTGCGAGGCGCCGGTGACGATTGCGATCCTCTGCTGCCCGTGGCTCACGCGACGAGGTGGGTTTCGGAGAGACGCGGGTCCGGAAGCAGGCCGCTCATGCGGAAGCCTGAGGATCGTTCGGGTGAGGCTCCAGCGCCGTCACGGTCGTGTGCAGCCAGTCCGCGAGAGGCAGGGCGGCGAGCAGATCGCCGAGCTCGGCCGCACTGTCGGCGCGATAGAGACCGATGGCGGTCGTCCCGTCGTCGACGAACGGCCGCCTCCACAGCCGCACGAGGTGTCCTGCAGCCGCCAGCCCGGCCGCGGCGCCGGCCTCCTCGCGCCGCCGGCGCCCGATCTCCGCGACCGGTGTTCCGTCCGGGATCTCGACCTCGATTTCGACCAGGAACTCCTTCATGCCGCTTCGACTTTCGCTCCGGCCGCCCCTCGTCGCACCCGCGGAAGCCACTGGTTGTGACCCCGGCCGCCCAGCCGCAGCACGATCCGCCGTCCTGTCGGGGCTTCCGCGACGAGTGCCGTCTCGCTCACGAGCCCTCGCCCTGGACGAGTTGCTGGCCGCCGTCGATGTCGAAGGTCGCACCCGTGAGCGCAGTGTTCGTCATCACGTGGACGGCGAGTGCGGCGACGTCGCGCGGCCCGACGACGCGCCGGATCGGGAGCGTCCTCCGCAGCTCCTCGCGGCGCGCGTCCAGCCCGTCGCCGAGGATGGATGCCGAAAGCGGTGTATCGACGAAGCCGGGTGCGATGAGGTTGACGCGCACCGGCGCCAGCTCGACGGCAAGGCTCCTCGTGAGCGCCGGCAACGCAGCCGTGAGGGCCGAAACCACCGGGCCTGCCGCTGGTCTTCTGCCACACCTGCCGCTGAGGAACAGCAAGGTCCCGCCCGGTCGCAGCGTGCCCACGGCCAGGCGAGCGACCTGCAACGGTAGCCACAGGCGCCTCTCCACGTCGCGCTGCGCCTCGTCGACGTTCAGCTCCGCGAACGGTGCGTAGTACCTCCCGCCACCCGAGAGCAGCAAGTGGTCGATCGGCCCCGGCAGCTCGGCGAAGAACCGCTCGAGCCGCTCGAAGTCAGTGACGTCGAATGCCGCGATGCTCGCGCGGAGCTCAAGTCCGGCGGCGTGCAGGCGCTCCGGGTCGCGCGCCGTGATGATCACGTCGGCGCCCTCCTCGCGTGCGCAACGCGCCGTCTCGAAGCCGATGCCGGAGCTGCCACCGATCACGACGACGGTCGTCCCGGCAAGCTGAGGCTCGCGGTTCACGACTCCACCGACGGCTCGCAAACGGGGAGTGCGCAGCCGCGGTCCGGCGGCGCGATCAGGGGCGCCGCGGTCGCCGCCCGCTCGTCCGAGACGGAGATCCAGCAGACGAGCGCCGCCGCTGCGTGGAGCCCGCCGATCATGATCATCGCCGACCGGCACCCATTCGTCAGCTCCATGTTCCGGCCGTGCACGCCGGCTGCGACGCTGCTGCCGCCCACCTCCTCGTGCTCATCTCGTCTCTCCCTCGGTCGATGTCGCAATCCGAGCGTGGCTGATCGGCCGCCGCCTCGCACCAGTGGAACTCCCTGGTTGATCCCTGGTGGAGATCGCTCGCCGGGGGCTCCGGTTACGACCGAGCTGCACCGGGTCGTGGCGCACAGTGAGCTGATGAGGTGCTCGAAAACGGCGGTCCGCCGGCACTGATCCAGCACGGCGGTGGCGCACTCCTCCGCCGAGACCGGAGCGCGAGCTCGAGCTCGACGGCCGGGTCGTCGGCGTGCTCCGGTACCGCCGCGAGCCGGGCGCGGTCGCCCTCGTCCACATCGACATCGAGCCGCTACGCGAGGGCCGCGGCCTCGGCAGCCGGCTTGTCGAGGGCGCACCCGACGAGGTACGCACATGCGGGCTTGCGGTCGTACCGCACGACCCGTTCGTGATCCGGTTCATCGACCGTCGACCCGAGTACGCAAGCCTCGTCACCGCCGACCCGGCGCCGCCGGAGTAGTCGAGATGAGCGGCGTCGACGGGGAGCCGCCTGAGAGGGCAGCGCGGGACGGAGTCGCCATCACCATCGACTCGACGCGTGTTCGCCGCTGGCTTCCGTAAAGGGTTGCCTCGCCGACGACCATCGACGCGATTCCAACCGCGAGCATCGCCGGCGGCAGCATCGTCAGGCTTCCCGTCATCTCGACGACCATGAGCATGACGGCGAGCGGCGTGTGAGCGATCGATCCCAGGCAGGCGATCATCCCGACGATGACGAACGGCGCCGGCCGAGCCGACACCGTCGGCGCAACGCCGTGCAGGAGCCACCACACAGCAGCACCGGTGAAGCCCCCGATGACCATGCCCGGCCCGAAGATTCCACCGGATCCCCCGGAGCCGATCGAGAGCGCCGTTGTCAGGATCTTCGCGAGCGGCAGCGTCAGCACGACCCATGGTGAAAGGTGGAGCAGCCCCGGGCCCATGGACGTCTGCGCCCAGCCGTAGCCGGTGCCGATCGCACCCGGCAGCGCAACTCCGATCAGGCCGGCAGCAAGGCCACCAAGCCCGGGCTTCAACGCGTCGCCGAACCGGCCGTTCAGGGACAGGCTCCTGACCGCGTGGAGGCTCCAGGCATAGAGGCGACCCGCCAGCCCACAGGCGACGCCGATCGCGGCGAAGTAGAGGAACTGGACCGGATCATGGCCGAACCGATAGCCGCTGAGCGTGCCGAAGATCGGGTCATACCCCTCGAAGGCGCCGAAGATCGCAAAGGCGACCACCGCGGCGATGACCGACGGAACCAGCGCCTCGACCTCGGCGTCTTCGCCGTAGGGGACCTCGGCGCCGAAGACGGCACCGCCGAGCGGGGCACGGAAGATCGCTCCAATCCCCGCGCCGATCGCCGCGGTAACCGCGATGCGCGCGTCGGCGGGCGACAGGCGCAGACGCCGCGCGAGCAGGGACGCGAACCCCGCGCTGACCTGCGTGGTCGGCCCCTCGGGGCCGCCGGAGCCGCCGCTTCCGATGGTGAGGGCCGAGGCGACGATCTTCACGAGGGAGACCCGGCCCCTGATCCCGGCCGGGTCGCGATGAACCGCGTCGATCGCGGCGTCCGTACCGTCGCCTCCCGCCTCTTTCGCAAGAAGGGAGATCGCGATGCCGCACACGACCCCGCCAAGCGCGGTGACGGCCGGGATCCGCCACGACCTGGTCGTCCCCGCGGCGAGAGCGTGGCCCTCTCCGATCGGAGCCGGCGGACGGTACCCGCCGAGCGAGCCCAGCAGAACGTGGGTCGCCCACTGGAGAGAGACGAAGAGGACGACTGCGCCGAGACCGGCCGCGACCCCGATCGCCACCCCGAGGACGACCCACCTGTCCAGGTCGCGTACGAGAAAGGCCGATCGGAGCCGACCGGGAAGGCCGCTCCCTCCGTGGCCTCCCTCACGCGGCACCGACATCTTCCGGCTCGGCAGGCGCCGCCCCGGGGGCGGACCGGTCAAGGCGTGGTACGGAGTACCCGGCCGGACGGCTCGAGCGCGTGACCAGGCCCGTCGTTGACGTTCAGAGCCTGCCTTCTCGGCTGCCCGGGAGCTCCGTCCCCATCCGGGTGATCCCTCGACGTACGCGTGCAGGAACCGCACAGAACCGGCGAAAACCGCGGAATGATCGCGAGCTCCCATGTTCGCACCGCCCGGATGAACTCGCTTGCCTCGCGCCACGTGTCACCGTGGTGCACGCGCAGGCAGACCGAGCACACATCGAGCGCAGGCAGCCTGGCGTCCCGAGCACCGTGGCGTCGCGGCTCGCCCGACTCGCGGAGCTCCTTTCCGTCAAACACTGCGGTCAGCGTCATCGCAATCCTTCCCCTTGTTGTCTCCGAAAGGAACCACGGCATTCGCGGTGTGATCAGGCGTGCGCTTCAGCTGATGCGTCGCGCCCGTCGAAGGTCCCGGTAGGCGCCCCTGTACGCCTTTCCACCGACCCGGCAGCTCACTTTGATCCTGGCGGCGATGAACGAATACGGTGGTGCGCACGTTGTGGCCGCGACCGCCGATCTCGAGCGGACCTTCGAGCGGCAGATCGCCGTCATCTCGTCCCCCAGAACTGGGCCCGCAGCATCCATTGCTGCTGCTCGAGCGCCCGGACGACCTCGATCAGCACATCCTGCGAGCCGAGGTCGAGCCCGCCGAGCCTCGTCATGCGCGCCCGAACCCGCTCGCTCACCTCCGCGACGCGGCTGACGAGCTCGCGCACGACAACCTGATCATCGAGAGCCGCGCGCTCGACCGCAGCGAGCTCCGACGCCGACACGACGGCACGCGCCTGCCCGTCGGGCACGAACCCGACCGCGACGGCACGCTCCGCGACCGTGTCGCCGAGGTCGCGCCACGCATCGACGAGCTCGTCAAGATACAGGTGCAGCGGCCGGAACATCGGGCCGACCACCGTCCAGTGGAGCTGCTTGCCGATCAGCGACAGCTCCACGAGCTCCACGAGGGTCGCCTGCAACTCCCGGCCCACCTCGTCGCGCTCGTGGCTCCCGAGCGCCGGCAGGTGCGCGGCTAGAGCTGTTGCCATTTCCATCTCCTCTCGTTCGTGTTGGTTCGGAGGCCTTGCATGCCCGCCCCCCTCGCACGCCGCGACGGCATGCGAGGGGGGGTTGACGGTCGATGCTCAGGCAGAGAGAGCACCCCGAACGAGACCGGGCGTCATCGGCATCCGGTACAGCCGGACGCCCGTCGCGTCGAAGAAGGCGTTCGCGATCGCCGCGGGCACGGCTACGGTCGTCGGCTCACCGGACCCTGTCGACGGCTCGTCGAGCCGCTGGATGACCACTGTCGTCACCTTCGGCGAATCCTTGAAGCGAAGCGTCGGATAGGTGATCCAGTCGAGGCTCGTCTGGCGCACCTTCGTGAAGCGGACCTCCTCCAACAGGGCACGGCTCGTGCCGTGGACGAGGCACCCGACCATCTGGTTCTCGACCGAGGCGGGGTTGACGGTCGTGCCGGCGTCCTGGGCGGCATAGAGGTGGTCGACCGTGATCACCCCGGTCTTCTTGTTGACGGTGATGTCGGCGATCACTCCCGGGTAGGAGCTCGCGAAGCCGCCGATCGCGACGCCGCGGCCCTTGACGATGTTCCCGCTCCCCGGGTTCGAGGCCGAGACCGCGGGCTTCCAGTCGGCCGCCTTCGCGACCGCATTCAGCACGGCTATCCACCGGCCGACGCCGCTCGTCTGGGTCGCGTCGATGTTCTGGATCCGGAACGCGATCGGGTCCATCCCTGCGGCGTGCGCGAGCGCGTCGATCGTCTGCTCGGAGGCGAACACCGCCTGGGGCGCACCCGGCGCCCGCAGCCAGATCCCCTTGAGGAACCCGTCGTAGCCGTTGACGACCTTGCTCGTGACGCGCCTGCTCGGGATCTTGTAGAACGAGCCCGAGGCGACCGTGTCGACCTGCCCGTGAGGTGGCGGCGGCAGCGGGGTCCCTGCGAGCTCGGCGCCAGACTCGATCACCTGCGTCCAGCCGTGGTTGTACGCCGTGTAGTCGTAGCCGACGATGTTCCCCGCCGCATCGATGCCGGCGCGGACGTCGGTCACCTGGGCCGGGCCGAAGTTGTCCCAGCCGTGCTCGTCCCAGCGCATGAACTGCACCCGGACCGGCTTCCCGACCGCCTGCGACAGGAGTGCGGCAGAGATGCTGGCGTCGTCGTAGGTGCTGTGCCCGTAGGTGCCCGAGGCCGGGAAGACCTCGATGCGCACGGCCGTCTGCGGCAGGCCGAGAGCGGCCGACACCGACGCTCGCGTCATGATGTAGGGCCCCTGCGAGGCGCAGAGGACGACCGCGCCACCGCGAGTGACGCTCGCGACCGAGCAGTTCGGGCCGAGCGCGCCGTGCATCTGGTAGGCGGTGAAGTAGCTCGCCGATACCGTCTTCGCCGCCGTTGCGAGCGCAGCGCCCACGTCGCCCGTGTTCACCGGAACGGTGGTCGCCTGCAGCTTGGCGGGATCCCGCAGGGCGATAGCCAGGTTTCCGTCGCCGGGAAGCTTCGGCGTCGAGTCCCAGGTGACATCCAGCTGGGCGGCGGCCTGGATCGCGTCCCATTCGAGTGGAGCGACCACGCCGACGAAGTTCCCCTTCTGGACGACCTGGACCCCGGGGAGGTGGGCGATCGAGGTCTTGTCGAGGCTCAGCACCTTCGCGCCCTGGGAAAGCGCCGCCTGCCCGCGCGGGCGCACGACCCGTCCGTGCAGCATCCCCGGGACGCGCACGTTCTGGATGAAGGTCGTCTTCCCCGTGACGATGTCGGGAATGTCGATCCGCGGCACGCGCGTCCCGATCAGCTTGTACTTGTCCGGGGTCGTGAGCGAGGCCTTGGCGGCCGCGATCGTGCTGTTGAACGGCTTCCCCGCGATCAGGTCCGCGTATGTGACGCTCTTGCCGCCGCCGGTGACGACGCCGTTCGAGACCGAGAGGCCCGCCACCGGCACCCCGAGCTGCGCCGAAGCGAGGCTGAGCAGAAGTGTTCGGGCCGCGGCCGCCGCCCCTCGCAGGCTCGTCGCACCCATCGCCGTCGCCGTCGACCTGCTCCCGACGGTGAACGCGGACAGCGAGACGTTGGTGTCGACCTGAGCCGCCGTCACCTGCGTCATCGACAGGCCGAGCTCTTCGGCTGCGATCATCCGGACCGCCGTCGGCGTCCCCTGCCCGAGCTCGCTCCACCCCTGGAACAGCGTCACGGTGTTGTCGGGGTTGACTTGAAGCCACGAATCGATCTGGGTCGGGTCGGGTGGCCCGGCAACGGCGCCGGTGTGCGACGCGATCGTCGCCCCGGGATCGTTCGCGCCGCGAGCACTGCGCGCGACAAGGCCGGTCGTGCTGAGACCGATGACGAGCGAGCTCCCTCCCCGCAGAAACGACCTGCGTGAGAGCTCTTGCTCGGACAGCACCTTCGCGAAGGGGGTCATCTCGATCAGCTCCTTTGACTGGTTAGAGGCGCCCATCACGCGGCCGCCATCATGGTCGCGGCTTTCTGGATCGCCGTCAGAATCCGCGGATAGGTCCCGCACCGGCACAGGTGGCCGTTCATCGCCGTGCGAATCTGATCCTCGGACGGGCGCTTCGTCGTCGCCAGAAGGTCGGCAGCCTGGATCAACATGCCGTTCTGGCAGTAGCCGCAGTGCGGGACCTGCCCTTCGATCCACGCCTGCTGCAGCGGGTGCAGCGCCGGCCCGGCCGCGGTCGTGCCGCGCTCCGCGGCATAGAGCGCAGGCAGCCCCTCCAGGGTTGTGATGCTCTTTCCGCTCACGGCGGCGACCGGCGTCACGCATGAGCGGATCTCCTTGCCGTCGAGCAGCACCGAGCACGCGCCGCACTGGGCAAGCCCGCAGCCGAAGCGCGGCCCGTGCAGGTGGAGCTCGTTGTGCAGGACGTACAGGAGCGGTGTGTCGAGGCTCGCGCTCACGCCGTGCGCGAGGCCGTTTACCTTGAGCTTGAGATTTGCCATCGCGTCCCTCTTTTCTGTCATGGGCCTGAGGTTCGTACCGGGATCGAGAATCGCGTCCCGGCGCGCCCGTCGCACCCGTGACAGGCCCTGGTCGGTTCCCCGGTCTGCGCTCACGGGCGAGGGCCTTCACGGGCCTCGCCGATCCCACGCCGTCAGGCCATCCGCAGCGGCGCGTGCCGAGGCGCCGGGCGGCCGGAGCGCGACGTTTCCGGGACCAGGGCCGCGACCGGGGAAACCCACGGGTGCGACGCTGCGCGCGCAACGCGATCCTGAAGCCCGGAACTGGCCGGCGGCTTCGAGAGCCGAGGCGAGACCGAGAAACCGGAAAGACGATTTTCGAGCCGGAAACCCGAGACGGAGGCGAGGATGCCGAAGGCGACGTTCGAATCCGCGAGATCTGGAGACCGCACAGAACGCGCATCGCGAGCAGGAGGCTCGGACCGGTGCTCCCGGGCGGTGCGCCGACTAGATCGTCCGAGAGCGCGCCAAGGGGTCAGGTGAGCGCATGACGGCTCTCCTCGGACAAGTCGTGGGGCGTTACGGTCGCGTGGGTCGCTGGATCTTGCGACCAGTGCGGGGCGTCGATCTCGAGGTGCATCGGCTGCACCAGGTCGAACAAGTGGGTGAGAGCGGAGAGACGCCGTACATCGCCATTGCCGGCCTGCTCGTGTTCCTGGTCTCCGTCTTCCTGCTGATGCTCGGCGTTTCGCTCCTGGCCTACTATCTCGGCTGAGGGCTCGAATGTCCCCGCAAGGCGGTGCTTTCTTGACCTTGTGTTGCCGCCGCGGGAGCACGGCCCGCGGTCATCGGAGCACGTCTGAGATCGCCGGTGACTTCCCGGCCGATCCTCACACGACGAGCTCGACGCGAACGTCGAGCGCGCGGTAGGTCTCGAGCGCGCGCTGGTCTCGAGTCGCGAGCACCAGTCCATGCTCGATTGCGCAGGCCCCGACGAGCGCATCGTAGACGGCTCCACCCCCGATGCCGGAGGTCGCTAGCTCGGCAAGGAGAGACTCCGCCGCCCGGGCGCCGAGGAACCGCGTGTGGGGGAAGCTTGCAACGAGCAGGCGCGCAACAATCGCGGGAGTCCGACGAGCAGGCGTGGGCAGGCGAGTGAGTACCGAGAAGGTTTCGAACGCCGCGTGGCCGGCAAGTCCGAGCCGGCGGTCACCAAGCGCCGCGAACGTCCTGTCGTGATGCTCATGGTCGGCGACCGTGAGCGCGACGGCCACGCTCGTGTCGACGAGAAACTCCGGCGCGCTACCTCTGGCCGACATCGCGGAGCGAGCGCACGAGGTTGTCGTCGATCCGGAGGCCGGCAGCCGGAATGACGAGCCGGCCGTCGCGCTCGTCGAGCGACTCCTCCCCCACTAACGGCTCGACGCGCAAGCCGGTGCCGTACGCGCTCACCTCCACCTCGCCGGGCCGAAGCCCGACCGCATCGCGAAGCTGTTTCGGGATCACCAGACGACCGGCCTTGTCAATGGTTGCCCGCATGCCCGAACGCTACCATATTTGATGGTTGGTGGTGTGACCCGGCCTTGCCCGGACGCGGCCGTGGGTCCCACCGCCTTCGAGTTCTCCGAACCCCCCTGAGCTGCGCGTCTGGTGGCGTCAGCGCCGGAGCCGGATCGCGTTCAAATCGCCGGCCTCGATCGCCTCGATCCGCTCGCGAAGAAGTTCGGGCGGGTCGTGCTCCGCGTGGAGATAGCGCCCGGCGAGCGCGTCGAACTCCCCGCTCGCAAGCGCAAGCACGAGGCGCGGTGCGCACTCCGGAGGCGTCCAGGGCGCGTCGTCGCCGAAGCTGGAGGCAGTCATCTCCGTCTGCACCAGTCCAGGGCTGATCGAGAAGACGAACACGCCCCGCGGGCTGAGTTGGGCGGCGAGGAGCTCCGAGAAACGGTGCTGCGCCGCCTTGCTCGGCCCGTAGGAGGTGCTCGGCGTGCCGCCCGCGGGCAGGTAGGCAGCGCCGCTCGCGACGTTGACGATGCGGCCGCCGCCGCGGGCGAGCATCCCCGGCGCCACGGCCCGGCAGCACAGGAACACGCCGCGGACGTTGACCTCGAACACGTGCCACCACGATTCAGGGTCTTCTTCGTCGAACGTCACGGCGCCGCCGGAGATACCCGCGTTGTTGACGAGCAGGTCGACCGGCCCGATCCGGTCGAACCAGCCGGCGATCTCCTCCTCGCGCGAGACATCCCCGGCAAGAGCGTGCCCTCCGATCTCGGCCGCGACGGCCTCGATCCGCTCGGCCCTCCGGCCGGTGACCCAGACGTCCATCCCCGCCTCCGCGAGCGCACGCGCGACGTTGGCGCCAATCCCGCTGCCGCCCCCGGTAACGACGGCAACCCTCCCCTCGAGCAACTCCGGCATCAGCACATAATCCCAGACGGCGAGCGGCTTCGCGGGCGACAACGATTCGAGATCGTCCCGGCGCAGCCGCGTGACCATCCACGAACTGCCGGAGCACGGAACCATCTGTCACCATCGCTCACCCTGGGACTTCGTGACACGCCCCGGGAGCTGACCTCCGGGACCAACGGGACAAGGGCCGTCCTGCCCGCTCGCCCTCATATCTCCGCATCCGGATCTCGCGCGCGGTTGACGTCGTCCACGAACTCCGCGTGCATCGGACGGGCTAGCGAGTCGCCGCGTCTATGCACTCGATCATCTCGCGCACCTCCCGCGCTGCCTCATCGACGTCATCGATCGCGAACCGCTGGTTCTGCGCGAGCGCAGCGAACGCGGCAAGCCACGACGGGTAGACGACGAGGTCTGGCGGCCAAGAATGCATCACGCGCGCCTCGAAGGAGCACCTCGTCGCGGACGCGACCCGGGAGCCGAACGATTCAACGAACGGGTTCTGCCAGTGGGGCCTCCCGGGTTTCGCCGAGACTGCGTCAGATCAGGTGCGCCGTGCCACTGCGGTGAGGCGAGCGCTGAGCGAGCCAAGGGCAAGCGCCACCGTCGGAATCATCAGCAGCAGGACCAGCCCGCCTCCCAGATTGTCGCTGACCGCGTAGGTGGTGAGGTCGGGCGCACCGCTCTTGTGGAAGTCCCTCACGAGGCCGGAGTCGTAAGGACCGCCCGAGTTCGTGTAGGTCACGGTCACCCAGACGATGAACACAGCCAAGCCGCCGACAAGTCCACTCCAAAGCGCCGCGAGAGTGCCAGTCCGTGAATCATGGGCACGGCGTCCCGCGACGGCGGCAACGACGGCCGGCCCCAGGAGCGCGATGAGGAGCGGAAGGAACACCCAGCCCTTGAGGGCGGACGGGGGCGCGATGCCGAGGAGCCAGCCGACGCCCACGGCGAGTCCTCCCGTGAGGCCAGAGCGACGCGCTGCAACTGATCGTTGCGCCTCGCCTCTAGACAGAAAGACCGTGAGCGCGCTGTACATCAGAAGTGTTGCGAGGAAGACGATCATCGCTCCCCAGACGCTTGGCTCCGACCGAAGCCCGGGGTAATGCACGAGACCGTAGCCGACAAGCGCGAGCGCGATCGCGGCGTAGCCGAGAATGACGACCCGCAGGAGGGCCCCGCCTGGCACACAGGACCGCGCCCGGATGCGAACTCCAGCCCACGCGCAGCCCAGGCTGAACTGCCAGCGCTCTTGCCATCCCTCGACTTGATCGAACTCGACGAGCATCGCCTGTGCCCAGTCCACTCGACCAGCCGGCAGACGCTGCAGAGCGAAGCCGAGCAACAACCGTGCGTGATCACCGTCGGCTTTGCCCCAAGTACGCAGAGCTCGCACGAGTGCGGGAACCGCAAGTGTCGCTGCGAGGATCAGGAGCGCTAAGACGAACAGTGCGGCTATGACGCACCCCGAAGCTCGGGCCGACGCCCGCTTCGCCTCTTCGCGACAGAACGAGTCGCGTACGTGGCTGCGTATTCGCGCCCATTCGATGTCAGGCGATAGAGATGTCGAGGCGGCCGACCCGGCGGCGGCCCGTCCTCCCACTTCGCCTCCAGGAGATCACGATCGCAAAGCCGCACCAGAATCGGATAGAGCGAACCCGACCGCAGCCCGACCTCCAATCCCAACTCATAGCCGTACCGCCACGCCGACGAATCGACGGCCAAAGCCTCCAGTACCTTCACAGTCTGAGGAGAGGGGCGGCGAGACCGATTTAGCACCCTGTAACTCTACCTATGTCGAGAACGAAGTCAAGGCGCGCACTTCGCGACCGCGCATTGAGCCGACCGGTGAATGCCCCTCGCTGCACCTCCGGCCAGAGGTCTGCCGAGAGGTGTAATACAACCTTTTGCAGGCATTTTCCTTAAGGCCCATACGGGATTCGAACCCGTGCCGCCGCCGTGAGAGGGCGGTGTCCTAGGCCACTAGACGAATGGGCCCCGCTAGGAGGGAGCAGTTTAGCCGCAGGCGCCGGGCTCGTGGGGTGACCCGCTACGGCTTCGCCGGCAGCGAGCAAGCGTACGCCGTGCCCCTCTCGACCCACGTGGCGAGCTTCCGCTCCGTGCCGAGGTGCTCCGTCTCGACTCGGAGCCACCCGCGCATGGAGCGGCCTCGCATCTCGAACGGGTGGGCCTCCGCCGTCGCGACGAGCGCGTCCGAGTCGGCCGGGTCGACGCGGACCAGGAGTCCGCCCTGACCGCTCGCCGCGACGGCCATGTTGCCGCCGATCAGGAACGCGAGCCCGCCGAACATCTTCTGCTCGCTCAGACCGGGCTCACCGGCGACCAGCTCGCGAAGGCGAGCGGCGAGGGCCTCGTCGTAGGCCATGGGACGATCGTCTCGTGGCCGCGCTCAGACCTGTGAGCGGATCATCCACAGCTGCTTCTCGAGCGTCCGGGCGGCCTCGATCAGCACGTCCTGCGAGACCGGATCGATCTCGCCGAGCCGTCCGCACCGCTCCCGCACACGCTCGTCCACCTCTGCGACGCGGTGGGTCAGCTGTCTGACCGCCTCATCGATCCGCTTCGGGCCCGGCTCGACCGGCTCGAGCTCGCTCTGCTCGACCACGGCAGGCGCCCGCCCGTCGGGAGAGAACCCGAGCGCGACCGCGCGCTCGGCGACGACGTCGGACAGCTCGCGCCACTCGTCGACGAGCTCGTCGAGCTGGAGGTGGAGGTCGCGGAACCCCGGGCCGGCGATGTTCCAGTGGAGCTGCTTGCCGATCAGGGAAAGGGCGATCAACTCGACGAGCGTCGACTGCAGGAGGCGGCCGACCTCCTCGCGGGCGTGCTCTCCGAGCGCAGGAAGATTGGACTTGCTCTCCGAAGCTGCCACTACGGCCTCCTCCAGGGTCGTTTCGTGCACTCTACGCGGTCTGTGCCCGCGGCACTTCAGGCCTGGACGGCGCCGGGCTACGCGCCGATCTCGTGCAGCAGAGGCGTCGTGTCGAGGGGGTCGAAGCCGATCCTGGCGGCGACCTCCTCGCTGGAAGGCTTCGTGCCCTCGCGGAACAGGTCACGCAGGAGATCGCCCGTGGCCGGGTTCCGCCACCAATCGGCGCCGACGGTAGCGATCAGGTGGCTGCGGAGCTGGGCCGAGCGGATCCAGGCGCGCAGGTAGTCGGCCGAGTAGAAGCCCGCGTCCATGTCGGCCAGGTACCCCGGCCGGCGGTAGCGGACTCCCGTCGCGGCGGTCAGGTACTCCTCGTAGCCGTCCGGGATGCCGCCGACCTCGGCGAAGCGCGACCAGAAGTCGAGCTCGTAGCGGAGCTTCGCCTCGTAGCGCCGGAACATCAACGCCTCGAGGAACGTGGTGGCCTCGGCGTTCTCGGCCGCCTGAGCATCGGAGAGGCCGAAGTGGCGGGCATGCCACTCGGGCTCGCGGGTGATCGCCTCGACGATGTAGGAGTAGATCTCGGTCAGCGCGTGGTCGCGGGCGATCCGGCGAAACGTCATCGGCAGCTCGGGGTCGACACCGCCGTAGTGCAGCGCATGCCCCGCCTCGTGCAGGAACGCCTGGTAGTCGTGCAGACCACCCTGTGCGCGGGTGATCAGGTGGACGACCGAAGGCGGGTCGCTCGGGATTACGCAGGCACGCGGGGCCTTCTGCGGGCGGTCGTCGAGATCCAGCTTGATATTCGTGGCGGAGGCCAGGTCGAAGCCGAGCTCGGTCAGGGTCGCAAGGCAGATCTCGGTCGCCCGCTCCTTCGTGTAGGTCGACTCGAGCGGCGAGAGCCGCCGCATGTAGGACATGTGCCAGCTCGCCGGGATCTCGGCGCGCTCCGGGCCCAGGAGCTTCTCGAACCACCGGTCGCGCAACGCCGCGAACGCCTCTGTGGATGCGTCGCTCGCGGCCTTCAGCACCTGCGACAGCTCGCGCAACGAGATGCCCTTCTCCTCCTCGGTGCGCTCGATCGGGTCCGCGATCCCCGACAGCGCCGCCTCCAGCTCCTCGCCCGCGGTCATCAACGCGAGCCGATCGGGATTGAAGCCGGCGCTCACCTCGCCCTGCAGGTCGCCGAGCTCCTCGCGATCGCCGTAGGCGGCGAGCACCGCCAGCTGCGCCTGCGCGGTCCTCAGCGGCATCTCCTCGCCGCGGAACGCCACCCGTGCGCCGAGCAGCCGGTTCTCGAGCTCGTCGTACCGCTCGACGAGCACGTTCGCCGCAAGGCCGCCCTCGCACGTCTTCCGGAGCCGGTAGAGCAGCTCGCGTTCGTCCCCGGAGGCGCGGTGCTCGGCCTCGCGCAGGGCGTCGAGCTGCTCGTGCGTGAAGAGGTCGCCGTAGCGGCGGACGATCTCCGCCTGCTCCGACGTCTCCTTCTCCCCCACTCGAACCGCACGCGACTCCTCGGACCGCTCGAACATGTACCGCCCGAGGCGGCTCTCGAACTCGGCAGGGCTGCGGACGGCGGCGACGGCCACGACCCAAACCTAGCCGACGGCGTGGCGCCTGGCGGCTGCCACCAGCTCGGCCGGATCGAACGGCTTCGGGATCACCTCGGAGGCGCGGCCGACGTACTCCCCGACGTCGACCGTCCCGCTGACGAGGACGACCGGGATCCCGGCCGCTCGCAGCTCGTCGAGCAGCTCGTCGCTCGCCGAGGCGCCCAGGTGGATGTCGAGAAAGACGAGCGCAGGCCGCTCCGCTGCGACTGCGACCCGGGCCTCGTCGGCAGATTCCGCCTCCCGGACACGGAAATGCTCGAGCTCGAGATTGACCCGGCAGACGAGCCGGAGGGGCGCATCGTCCTCCACGATCAGGATCGAGGCAGCCTCCTCCACCGGCCGCGATGGTAGTCGATCGAACCACGCTATGATCCGCTCGTGGCGCCCGAGACACAAACGGGGGAGCGCTACGCGACCCAGGTCGGCGAGCTGTGGACCGGGCTCGCGCAGATACTCGCGCGGCTCGAGGAGCACGCCGCCGATCCCGAGCGACTCGACGAGGACGAGACGGTCGAGGCGCTCCGCCGCCTCCAGTACCGCCTTCACTCGGCCAGCGAGTACACGCTCGGCCTGTCGCCTCCGGCGGCGGCCGCGCCCGCGCACGGCGAGCTTGCCGCGGCGCTGGCCGGTGCTCGCGACGCGACCGGGGAGATCGTCGGCGCACTCGAATACGCCGGCGTCCATGCGGTCGAGGCGCTCATGCACGAGTGGCGCGGCGCCCTCTTCCGCGTCCGGCTCGCACGGCTGCGGCTCACGGGCGCGCGCAAGCTGCCGGTCGCGGCTGCGGACGAGCCTCCGGCGCTGAGGGCGCCGCTCCTCGCCTCCGGGCTCACGGTCGGCGGTGCCGCGGCGTTCGTCGTCGGGGCAACGGTCGGTCCATGGCCGGTCTGGGTCGCAGGAATGATCGCCGTCTGCGTCTCGCTGCTGTTCTACCGCCCCTGAAGCGACGGCCACTCGGCCGGCGGCTTGGCGATCTCCCACTGGTGCCCGAACGGGTCCTCGACCCGGCCGAGCAGCCATCCGTGTGCCGAGGTCACCGGGGCGACCTCGCCGGCGCCCAGGGCAACCGCGCGCTCGAGCACCGCATGAGGGTCGTCGACGACGATCAGGAGCCGCACCGTGCTGCCGCCGAGCGACTCGGGGCTGAAGTTTCCGTGCTCGGGCGACTCATCCGCGACCCAGAACGCCGTGTCGCCGACCGCCAGCTGTGAGACGACCTCGGGGTGCTCGTCGCTGCCGCCGACGCGGTAGATCTCGACGGCGCCGAAGGCGGCCTTGTAGAAGTCGACCGCCTCTCGACCACGCCGCACCGAAAGCTCCGCCGAGACGCTCAACTCGCCGCCGCGACGAGCCGCCCGAGCGACTCCTGCTTCCCGAGCAGCTCCAGGCTCTCGAACAGGCCCGGCGAGATCTTCGACCCGGTCACCGCGAGCCGGATCGGCCCGAACGCCTCCCGTGGCTTCACGCCGAGGCGCTCGGCGAGGCCGCGCAGCGCCTCCTCGATCCGGGCCGACTCCCACGGCTCGACGGGGTCGAGCGCCTCGGCCGCGGCGCGGCAGGTGGCGGGATCGGCCTCGACCGGCCCGACCGGCTCGAACAGGAAGCGAACGAAATCCGGGTACTGCGAGAGCTTCTCGATCTTCTCCCGGACGAGCGGCACCGTCTCCCGAACGCGCTCGACCGGCCAGTCGATCCCTTGCTCTCCGAGCCAGGTGAGCAGCGCCTCGGCGTACTCGCCGAGCGGAAGCGCCCGCAGGTGGACGCCGTTCAGCCAATCCAGCTTCTCGTAGTCGAACGTGGCCGGGCTCGGCCCCACGCGCTCGAGCGAGAAGCGCTCGACCAGCTCCTCGGGGCTCATGACGGTCGTCTTGTCGTCATAGCTCCAGCCGAGCAGCGCGAGGAAGTTCATCAGCGCCGCCGGCAGGTAGCCCTCGGCGCGGAAGACGTCGATCGAGACGGCGCCGTGACGCTTCGACAGCTTCTTGCCGTCGTTGCCGTTCACGTCCGGGACGTGCGCGTAGACGGGCAGCTCGGCGCCGAGCGCCCGCAGGATGTTGATCTGCGTCGGCGTGTTCGAGACGTGGTCGTTGCCGCGGATCACGTGGGTGATCCCGTCGAGCATGTCTTCGACCGGTGAGGCGAAGTTGTAGGTCGGGCGGCCGTCGCCCCGGACGAGCACGAGGTCGGCGAGGTTCTCGTTCTGGAACTCGATCCGTCCACGAACGGCATCCTCCCAGCCGACGGCGCCCTCCTTCGGCATCCTGAAGCGGATCGCTCCCTCGTCCTCGTAGGCCTTCCCCTCGGCGACGAGCCGGTCGGCGTAGGTGCGCACCTCGTCCATCCGGTCGAGCTGGAAGGTGACCGGGCCGTCCCAGTCGATCCCGAGCCAGCGGAGCGACTCCTGGATCTGCACGACCGCCTCGGCGACCTCCCGGCTCGTGTCGGTGTTCTCGATCCGCAGCCGGCACTCGCCGCCCTGCCGGCGCGCGAACAGCCAGTTGAAGAGGAAGGTGCGCACGCCGCCGACGTGGAGGAAGCCGGTCGGGCTCGGTGCCATTCTGACTCGGACTGGCGCGGGGGAAGCCGGGTTTCCCCCGTGAGCCCCCTCCTTTTCGCTCATAGCCCGCACCGGGCCCGCTGATTCGTATGGTCGATGGTGTCCATTGGTCATCTCCGGCGAGAGCACGGCCAAAGCCCGCACCCTCGTCAGGCGCTCTCCGTTGCTCGTATCGTACGAATGTCTTGGAGTTCGGCGGCCACATGTCCTCGGCGGGCGGGATCGACACCGCGATCGACCGGATCGAGGCGATCGGCGGCGACTGCGTGCAGGTGTTCACGCAAAGCCCGCGCATGTGGAAGCCGACCGCGCACAAGCCCGAAGCGATCGAGCGGTTCCGGACGCGGCGGGCCGAGGCCGGGATCGGCGGCGTCGTCTGCCACGCGCTCTACCTCTGCAACCTGGCGGCGCCCGACGACGCGATCTACGCCAGGTCGATCACGGCGATCTCGGCCACCCTCGACGCGGCGACCGCGATCGAGGCCGGCGCGGTCATCTTCCACGTCGGCTCGCACCTCGGCGCCGGCTTCGAGGTCGGGCTCCCGCGCGTGACGGCGGCGCTCGGGCAGATCCTGAACGGCTGCGACGGAGACACCTGGCTCCTGATGGAGAACTCGGCCGGCCCCGGCGGCACGATCGGCCGCTCGATCGGCGAGCTCGCGACGCTCGTCGAGGCACTCGATCGTCATCCACGGCTCGGAATCTGCCTCGACTCGTGCCACCTCTACGCCTCGGGGTACGACGTCACCTCGCTCGACGCGGTCGACGAGCTCGTGCGCGAGGTCGATGCGACGATCGGGCTCGACCGGCTCCGCGCGCTGCACGTCAACGACAGCGCCACCCCGCTCGGCTCGAACCGTGACCGGCACGCGAACATCCTCGAAGGCGAGCTCGGCGAGGGTATGGGCGCCTTCCTCGCACACCCCGCGTTCCAGTCCCTCTCGGCCTACCTCGAGGTGCCGGGCGCCGGGTCAGGGCCGGACGAGAACGAGCTGCGGAAGGTGCGCGAGCTCCACGCCCGCTGGGCAGCGTCGGCGGCTGCCGGGCGCGTCTAGGCGACGGAGCGGAACCGCTCGGCGGCCCGGGCCTTGCGACGCTCGGCCTCGAGCTCGCGATCCCGGGGCGGCGCAGCCGTGACGAGGCGCACCAGGAGCCGTTCGGTCGCAGCCGAGACGGCGTCGACCGCCTCCTCGAAGGCCGCCTCGTTCAGGCGGGACGGCTTCTGCATGCCGCTGACCTTGCGGACGAACTGCACCGCGGCTGCGTGGATCTCGTCATGCGTCGTCGGTGGCTCAAAGTTGTGGAGGGTGCGGATGTTTCGGCACATGCGCCAAGTCTAGGCCTAGCCGCGGTGCGAGGGGGCGGCCGCCGGATCGTCCCTCCCGCCCGATCGGCCACGGCGGTCCCCGGGCCGAACCAGTTTGTGGTGCACGCCACGAGCAGGCAACGTTCGTGGCATGCACCACAAGGATCGAGCGGCGGCAGCGGCGGCCGGAGGGAGCTGTGACGCGTGCCGGGGCGGTGGCGTATGCACGGCGTGAGCACCTTCGCCCAGGCTGCCGAGACGCATCTCGACGACGTCTACGGCTACCTCGTCTGGTTCACCGGCGACCGTCTCGTCGCCGAGGACCTCGCCGGGGAGACGTTCGAGCGGGCGCTGCGGCTCTGGCACCGGTTCGATCCGCAGCGCGGGTCGGCCCGCACCTGGCTCTGCCAGGTGGCGCGCACGGTGGCGCTCGACCACTTCCGTTCCGAGAAGCGGCGGCGTCGGCGCGAGCAGCTCGCGGCCGTGCCCGAGCGGTATGAGGATCGGCCCGTCGAGGGGCTCTCCCCCATGCTCGAGTCGGCGCTCCGCGGGCTGAGCGCCGGCGAGCGCGAGGTGATCGCCCTGCGGGTGATCCTCGACCTCGACGCCGCGACCGCCGCGGGAATGCTCGGCATCTCGACGACCAACTGCACGACGCGCCTCAACCGCGCGCTCGTCAAGCTCGAGGAGGCCCTCCATGTCGCAGCCTGATCTTCTCACCCGGTTGCGCGAGGCACGGCCGATCGCACCGGCCGAGCTGCGCGAGCACGTCCGCCTGATCGCCTCGCGAGCCGGTGAGGCGGCCCCGTCGCCGCCGCGTCGGCGGATCGATTGGCGGCGCGTGTTCGTCGTCGCGGTGCCGGTTGCGGCTGCCGCGGTCGCCGCGGTCGTCCTGCTGCCCGGCGGCGGCTCCAGGAACGCGACGATCCCGGAGACGCTGCCCCCGATCGCGAAGAGCGCCACCCCCGGAGCAGTCGCCGCCGGCACCGGTACCGCCCAGGCCGCCGCACCGGCCGAGCGCGCGGCCCTCCCCGCGCCGAATCCCCAGCGCCCCCAGCTCTACACCGCCTCCCTCCAGCTCCGCGTGCCGGACACCCAGGCGGTCTCCGACGACACCAAGCAGGCCGTCACGATCGCCCGCTCGCTCGGCGGCTACCCATCGGCGCTGAACGTCGACGCCTCCGGCAAGACCGGCTACGCGACGATCGTGCTCCGCATCCCGAAGGCGAACGTCCAGTCCGCGGTCACACGCCTCTCCGCGCTCGGCACGATCGTCGGTGAGAGCGTCTCGATCAAGGATCTCGGCGCCCAGGTCGACTCGACCACCCGCAAGATCGCCCGGCTGAAACACTCGCTCGCGACCTGGCAGGCGCTGCCGCCTTCGGCGGAGGCCCAGAAGCACATCGACGCGCTCACCGCCCAGATCGCGAAGCTGCGACTCGGCAAGGCCGCCACGCTCCGCACCGCGAGCTACGCGACCGTCGACCTCCAGCTGACCACGCGCCCCGCTCCGGTCGTCCGGCAGGCCGGGCACGGGCCTCTGCACGGGCTCGCCGTCGCCTTCCGCTGGGCCTGGATCGGCGGCGCCTACCTGCTCGCGCTCGGCACGCCGGTCGCCGTCCTGGCCGGGCTCGGCTGGCTGCTCGCCCGCAGCATCCGCAGACGCCGCGAGGAGAGCCTCCTCAGCCGGTCTTGATCTGCGCGAAGACGCGGAAGGTCGGCTCGCCGACCGGAAGCTCACCGAACTCCGGGTTGACGCAACCCGTCTCGGCCGAACGCGAGGTGTAGGTGTTCTCCACCTCGGCCTTGCACATCGGCAGCGGCCGGCGGAGCGCGCGAATCGCGCCGAATCCTGCCTGACGCCGCTCGGCGGCCTCGAGCATGTCGAGGTCGATCTCGACGCCGTAGATCTTCTGCATGCAACCGACGTAGGTGTTCCCCCACGCCTCGTAGGAGTAGACGAACGGGCAGCTCTTCTCGAGGCACGCGCCCGGGTACACCACCTTGTCGCAGTGAACCTCGCAGCGGCGGCACTCCATCTCGTCCTGCGGATGAAGGGGAAGCGACCGGGCGGCTTGCTTCTGCGGCACGACACCATTGTCGGCACGGTTGGGCCGATCTTCAAGACTTGACTTTCGAGCCCGGCGGCGCTAGTGCCCCGTTCGGCGCCCGCTCTCACAATGCGGTCCGAACCTTCTAGGCTGGCTCCGGTGAGCCGGAGACTGTACTTCGCGTCACTCGCGCTCACGCCGGTCGTTCTGGTCGCCCGCGAGGGATTTCATGCGGGCGGGACAGTGCTGTTCGTGCTCGCCGCCGCCGCGCTCGTTCCGCTCGCCTACCTGATCGGCGAGGCGACCGAGAACCTCGCGGAGCACACGGGTGCCGGCATCGGCGGCTTTCTCAACGCGAGCTTCGGGAACGCGCCCGAGCTGATCATCGCCCTGTTCGCGGTCGGAGACGGATTGCCGAACGTCGTTCGCGGCTCCATCACCGGGTCGGTCGTCGGAAACCTGCTGCTCGTGCTGGGCGCAGCGATGATCTTCGGCGGGGAGCGGGAGATCGACCGGCGATCGCTCCTGCTGCAGGTCGCGATGGTCGCCGTCGCGATCGCGCTCTTCCTCGTCCCAGCCGTCGCTGGTTGGCACGGGAGCCCCGACCGGCATAGCCTCTACCTGCTGTCGCTGCCGGTCTCGGTGGTGCTGCTCGTGCTCTACGTCGTCCTCACCGCCGGGAACCTGCGGACGCACCACGCCGAGCACGTGACCGAGGCGTCCGAGGCCGCGTGGAGCCTGCGCGGGGCTCTGCTCGCGCTCGGCGCGGCAACAGTTGCGACCGCATTCGTGTCGGAGGAGCTCGTGCACTCGCTGGACGCGTTCGGGCGCGCGCTCGGGCTGTCGCAATTCTTCGTCGCGGTCGTGATCGTCGCGATCGTCGGCAACGCCGCCGAGCACGGCGGCGCGATCGTGGTCGCACGGAGAGGCAACCCCGGTCTGGGCGCCGAGATCGCGATCTCGTCGTCGGCACAGATCGCCGTCTTCGTCGCACCGGCGATCGCCCTCCTCTCGGGCCTGGTCGGGCACGGCCTGCCGCTGAGCTTCCGGCCGGTCGAGATCGGGGCGATGGGCGGCGCGGCGCTCGTGGTCGCCCTGGCGCTGACAGACGGCCGTTCGAAGCGGTGGGAGGGCGTCCTGCTGACCCTTCTCTACGTCGCGGCGGTCGTCGGGTTCGCGCTCTCGGGCGATCGCTAGCCGCTTCCCCCGGATCGGCGCCCTCGGCAGGCTGGATCGGGGTCTGCGGGGGAAGGAGCTAGCCCGGCGTGGGTTCCTGGCTGCGGGTGAAGAGGTACCCGCCCCAGATCATCCGCTCACCCTCGACGCGGAGGCGCTCGCCGCGCTCGCGGCCCGAGGCGACGCGGTAGCCGCCGTCGGAGGCCGGCTCGAACACGGACGGCTTGACCCACGGCGGCGTCCCTGCGAGCGCCGCCGTCAGCCTGCCCTCCCGCCAGGAGAAGGTGAACTCGTTCCCCTCCGACCACCAGCGCCCGAGCAGCGCGTGCACGTCCGGGGGTGGCGGGGCTTCCGGCTGCCACGGCTCCACCTCTGGCGGCCACAGGTCAAACGTGGTCGTAGCCAGATCCAGTGCCAGGTCCTTGGTCGCCGCGCGCGTGCCGGAGTTCGACAGGACGGCCGCGCCGATCTTCGACTCGCGCTCGACGTAGACCCCGGCGAGGAATCCGGGCATGGCGCCGCCGTGGCCGCCGAAGATGCGGCCGCCGCTCTGATGCAGCTCGATCCCGAGCCCCCACCCGACCGACCAGTCGGCGGGGTTCAGCATCACCTGCGGCGCCCACAGCTCGTCGATGGTCGACGAGGCGAGGATGTCGTCGCGGCCCGTGGCGAGGAACGTCCCCCAGGTGCAGAGGTCGCCGACGGTCGACCAGAGCTGACCCATCGCCGCGACTCCGCGCAGGTCGCTATGGGGCTCGCGACCCGCCGTGTTGGCGAACTCGTCGACGAGGTACCCCTGCGCGCGGGGCGCCTGCTCATGCCAGGTCGTCCGCGCCAGCTCGAGCGGGCCCAGGATGCGCGTGTCGACATAGTCGGCGTACGGGACACCGGCCTCACGCTTGACGACCTCCCCGAGTAGGGCATAGGCGAGATTGGAATAGTGGTGTGCCCGGGCGGCGGGAAGGACGAGCTCGTAGGCGTCCATCGCGGCGATCACCTCCTCGATCGAGGGGGCGGTGCCGGCGACGAACATCTCCCCCGCCTCCCGTTGAAGCCCGGAGAGGTGCGCGAGCATCCGCCGCAGCGTCGGCGAGCCGTTCGCGACCCCGGGCAGGTGCTGCTCGAGCCGGTCGTCGAGGTCGAGCTTGCCCGCGTCGCGGAGCTGGAGCACTGCGACCGCGGTGAACGTCTTCGTGATCGAGCCGATGCGGTACTGCGTCTCCGGGGTGGCACCCTCCCCGGTCGCGTAATCCGCCGTTCCGACCGCGCTCGACCAGACGATCTCGGCGTCCCGCACGACCGCGGCGGCGACCGACGGCAGCCGCTCCGCCTGCCGGGCGCGCAGCCGGCGGTCGAGCGCCGCGGCGAGATCGTCAGGCGGGGGCAAGGACGCCCAGAGCAGCGGGTACGAGCTCGAGCGCGCGATCGATGTCTGCGTCGTCCACGCCGAGATGGGTCACGGCACGCAGGATGCCCGGCTTGACCGTCCCGCTGAGGCCGACGCCGGCCTCGGCGAGCCGCGCGATCGCCTCCGCCGACGTGAAGCCGAGGGCGGCGACATCCACCTGCACGAAGTTCGTCTCGACGCGGTCGAGCTCGATCGGCACACCCCTGGCGACCCATGCCTCGGCAAGCCGGCGGGCCCGCGCATGGTCGTCCACGAGGCGGGCGACGTTGTGTTCGAGCGCGTAGAGCCCGGCGGCGGCGACGATCCCCGCCTGCCGCATGGCGCCGCCGAAGCGGTGCTTCTCGACGCGGGCGCCGGCCATCAGCTCGGCCGAGCCGGCGAGCACTGCGCCGAGCGGGCAGCCGAGGCCCTTCGAGAGGCAGAGGGTGGTCGTGTCGAACAGGCGAGATAGCTCGGCCGCGGGAACGCCCGTCGCGACCGAGGCGTTCGCGATCCGCGCTCCGTCCAGGTGAACGGCGAGGCCAAGCTCTCGCGCGGTCTCCACGGCGGCGCGCAGCTCATCGAGCGGCCAGACGGCGCCTCCCGAGCTGTTGTGCGTGTTCTCGATCGCGACGATCGACGCCGTCGGGCCGTGCAGCCGGTCCGGCGGGCGGATCGCACCGCGCAGCTGCTCGGGCGAGATGCGCCCGCGGTAGCCCGGGAGCCCGCGCGTCTGCAGCCCGGAGTGCATCGCGGCGCCGCCGAGCTCGGCGACCATGATGTGCGCCGTCTCCTCGACGATCAGCTCGCTGCCTCGCCGGCCGAGGATCGCCAGCGCGATCTGGTTCGCCATCGTCGCGGTCGGCAGGTAGACGGCCTCCTCGTGGCCGAGGAACTCCGCCGCGCGCTCCTCGAGCGCGATCACGGTCGGGTCCTCGCGGCGCTGCTCGTCGCCGACCTCGGCGGACACCATCGCCTCGCGCATGCCCGGCGACGGCTTCGTCTGCGTGTCGGAGCGGAGATCGATCATCGCTTCAGCCTAGACAACCGGGGGCACGGCGCCTTCGATTCGCGACCGACTCCGTCGGCGGCGGCGCGTCACACTGCCGTCACCCTGGCCCGGCACCGGACGTGGCCGGAAGGGGCGCGGCCGGAACGGGCAGGTCTGGGGCCGGAAAACGGCTGTTTCTCACGGTTGGTGCCGGGGGACGCGGCCGGGACGTCACACTTTCGTTTGCTTGGACTGGCACCGGACGTGTCGGAGCTGGACCCGGCCGGGATGGATGGCTGGCGCGCGCTCAGCGGCCCGGCGCGCGGCGCCGGGGCAGCGTCACCTCGCGCCCGCCGGTGATCCCCGACGGGCGCAGGAGCAGGACGAGCGCCATCACGGCTCCGATCGCGACGAGGCGCGTCCCGTCCGGGAGATCGAGGCGGAAGCCGACGTGGATCCCCTGCTCGGCGTCGTTCAGGAACGAGTTGAGCCCGCTGATCACAAGCGCGCCGAGCACCGCCCCCCAGAGGCTCGAGACGCCGCCGACGACCAGCATCGCCAGCGTCAGGAACGTCAGCGGCAGGTAGACCTGATCGGTGGTGATCGAGCCGAGCTCGTGCACGAGCAGGCCGCCCGCAAAGCCCGCCAGGGCGCCGCTGACGACGAAGGCGTAGAGACGCTCCCGATGGACGTCGATGCCGGCCGACTGGGCCGCGTGCGGATCCTCCCTGGTCGCCCGCAGCTTGCGTCCCGACCGGCTGCGGCCGTAGGCGAACGCGACCACGATCGAGATCAACGTTCCGCCCGTCAGCGTCCAGATCCCGCTCTCCGGGACGAGCGCGAGCGCCGTCACGCCCGGCCCGATCTTCTGCCAGTAGCTGATCACGTTGTAGGTGATCCCGAGCACGGCGAAGGTCGCGATCCCGGCGGGCAGGCCCGAGAGCCGCATCAGCGGGATGCCGACGAGCAGAGCGAAGACCGCCCCGGCGAGCGCCGCGAGCGCGAGCGACATGGTGGTCGATACGTGCGCGTGCCGCAGCAACGGGTACATCGTCGGGATCACGAAGTTCTTCTGCTCGGCGCCGAGCGTGACGATTCCCGAGAGGTAGGCGCCGACCGCGACGAAGCTCACGTGGCCGAACGAGATCACCCCGGAGTTGCCGACGAAGACCCAGAGGGAGACGACGATCGCCGTGTTGACGAGCGCGTCGTTGAACTCGAGCTGGCGCGCCAGCCCCATCTGCGACCCGACCACCGCGACCGCGACCACCAGCAGCGCCGGCGCGAGCAGCGTCACCAGCGCGTCGAGGCGGCCCCTCACACTCGCTCCGCAACCGACGACTGTGCCCCCGCGAACAGCCCGCCCGGCCGGACGAGCAACACGAGGATCACGAGCCCGTAGATGAACGAGGGCAGGTACACGCTGCTCGACGAGGGAAGCCGGGCCCCGACGAACGAGGTCGCGAACCCGATCGCAAAGCCGCCGAGCGTCGCCGAGGAGAGCCGGTCGAGCCCGCCCACCACCACGCCGACGAGCGCGAAGATCGTCACCTGCACCCCGAAGTCGGGCGTGACGAGCGGCGACTGGACGGTGAGCAGCACGGCGACCGCCGCCGCCAGGAAGCTCGAGAGCAGGAACGAGAAGGCGATCACCCGGTTCGCGCGCACCCCGAGGGCGCGGGCCGTCCGGAAATCGGCCGCCGCCGCCCTGATCTGCACCCCGATCGTCGTCCGGTTCAGCAGCAGCGCGGTTCCCGCGAGCAGCACGATGCCCACCGCCACCGCGACGATCGAGATCCACCTGACCCGAAGCGTCCCGACGGCGAGGGCCGTGTTGAGCCCGCCGAGCGTCCCCACCGACTTCCCGCGCGAGCCGAACGCGAGCAGGAAGATGTTCTGGAGCAGGAAGCTGACCGCGAAGGTCGCGACCAGCATGGTCGCCGGCGGGGCCCCCCGGAGCGGCCTGAAGACGCGTTCCTGCACGAGCGCCAGCGCCGCGACCACCGCGAAGCAGGCGAGGATCGCGACGAGCGCCGGCTGGCCGCCGAGGTAGGCCAGGGTGAAGCCGCCCGCCGTGATCAGCTCGCCGTAGGCGAAGTTGACGAGCCGCATCACCCCGAAGACGAGCCCGATCCCGAGCGCGACGACCCCGTACACCGCGCCGAGCGCGATCGCGTCGATGATCGACTGCACGAAGCTCATGAGAGGTAGGCCGCTGTCAGCTTCGCCGTCAGCGCCTCGGGTTGCGCCCCGTCCGCCGGCGAGAGCGTCAGCCTCAGCTCGGCGTTCGAGAGAACGTGCGTCCGGTCGGCGAACGCGACGGTGAGAGCGCCCCGCTGCTCGACGAGCAGGATCGCCACGCCCCGGTCCCGGATCAGCCCGAGCGCCTCGAAGACGGTGTCGACGACGGTCGGCGCAAGCCCGAGCGAGGGCTCGTCGAGCAGCAGAACGTCCGGCCGCGCGATCAGCGCGCGGGCGAGGGCGAGCTGCTGCTGCTGCCCGCCCGAGAGCGATCCGGCCTTCCGCGAGGCGAAGTCGGCGACGACCGGGAAGAGCGTGTGCACCCACTCGACGTCCTCGGCCACGCCATGCTTGTTCCGGCGACCGGCAAGCCCCAGCCGCAGGTTCTCCTCGACGGTGAGCGCGCCGAAGATGTGGCGCCCTTCCGGCACGAGCGCGACGCCCGACCGCGCGACGTCCTCGGGGCGGCCGCGCAGGTCGCCGCCGCGCAAGCGGATCTCGCCGTCGCTCAGCGGCACGAGCCGCATGATCGCGTGCAGCGTCGTCGACTTGCCCGCTCCGTTCGGCCCGATCAGGCCGACGATCTCGCCGGCCCCCACCTCGAGGCTGAGATCGCGAACGGCGGGGACCGCGCCGTAGCGCACGCCGACCGACCTCAGCTCGAGGATCGGCGCGTCCTCAGGCATCGGCGCCACCGACGAGCGGGGAGCCGGCCCCGAGGTAGGCGGTCGCGACGTCGAAGTTGCGCCGGATCTCCTCCGGAGTCCCCTCGGCGAGCGTGGAGCCCCGGTCGAGTACCTGGACGCGGTCGCACACCTCCATGATCAGCGCGACGTTGTGGTCGATCAGCAGGACGCCGGCCCCGAACGTGTCCCGGACCGACCGGACGACCGCGGCGAAGGCGGGGATCTCGGCCTCGTGCAGCCCCGCCGCGGGCTCGTCCATCAGCATGAACCGCGGGCGCAGCGCGAGGGCGCGCGCGACTCCGAGCCGCCGTTCGTCCCCGTGCGGGAGCACGTCGGCCCGGTCGCCCGCCCGCTCGAGCAGGCCGAGCAACTGAAGCAGCTCGTCGGCGCGGACGCCTGCGTCCCGGGGGGAGACCCCGACGCCGAGCCCTGCGACCGCGACGTTCTCGCGCACGGTGAGCCCGCGGAAGAGATGCCCGTGCTGGAAGGTGCGCGCGAGCCCCGCCCGGCCGCGCCGGTGCGGCGGCCAGCGCGTGATCTCGGTCCCGGCCAGCTCGACGCGCCCCGAGGAGGGCAGGTCGAACCCGGTCAGGATGTTGACGAGCGTCGTCTTGCCGGCCCCGTTCGGGCCGATCAGGCCGAGGATCTCGTCCGGGCGCAGCTCGAGATCGACCTCGTCGAGCGCCTGGATGCCCTCGAACGACCGTGAGACGCCGACGGCCCGCAGCGAGCCGGGCCGTCGGCGTGTCTCGGTTGCCTCCACTTCCCGGAAGCTAGTGGATGTTGGCGATCTTCTTCACCGTCACCAGCTTGACCACTTTGGCGACGTTGTTCTGGACCTTGACCACGCGGTACGTCCGCCCGACCGCGCTGTGCAGTGCGGGCGTGAAGCTGATCGCACCGCCGAGCGTCTTGAACTTCGTCAGGTGCGACAACACCGCGGCGAGCTTCGCACCGTCTGTCGAGCCGCCCGTCTTCCTGATCGCATATGCGAGCGCGTCGATCGCGTCGGCGCCGGTGACGAACCCGCCCGTCTGGGCCGCGTTCTTGTTCGCCTTCATCTTCGCCTCGAACGCCCTGACCGCCGCGTTCGGGTCGCGGGTGACCGCACCCGCGTACGTGACGAAGTAGAAGTTCGTCACCTTCGGGTTCTTCGTCCACCAGTAGGCCCCGTCACTCGCCCAGCCGTTCATGATCGGCGTCTGGTTGCCGAGGCTGCGCAGGCCCGAAACGAACGCCGGCTGGTCACCGCCGAACGAGGTGCAGAACATGATCACCTTCGGCTTCTCGCCGTTCACCCGGGTGACGACGTTGCCGATCGTCTTGTCGCCCTGCTTGAACCCCTCCTGCGAGACGATCTTGCCGCCGAGCTGGGTGAACCGGTTCGTGAAGCCCTTGCAGACGTCCTGGAAGTACCGGAGCAGGTTGTCCGTCACGACCGTGGCCGTGTTCCAGCCGCGGCTGATCGCGTACTCGGCTGCTACCGAGCCGTCCTCCTGGGCCGGGTTGCCGAACGAGAACGCCAGCTGGCCCGCCGAGCCGAAGCGCGACGGCCCCATCTCGTCGGTGCCGATGCACGGGGAGACCGTCAGCAGCTTCGCCTGGAGGAACTCCTGGATCGAGGGCGTCGAGTAGTCGACGTCGCAGGTGACCCAGCCGATGTTGACGCCCTGACCGATCAGCTTGGCCGCGTCCTGCTTGGTCTGCTGCGGGTCGAGCTGGGTGTTCAGGTACTTCAACTGGAGCGGATGCCCGTCGACGCCGCCCGCCGCGTTGATCTTCGCGATCTCGATCTGCGCGGCGACGAGCGCCGGTGCGTCGAACGGAGCCATGCCCTTGGTCAGGTCAATGGTCGCCCCGATCACGATCGGAGTTCCCGCCGCCTTCGTACTCTTGACGCCGCTGGTCGCGCCCGCCGTGCCGACCACGAGCAGCGCCGCAGCGGCGATCGTGATCGGAAGGACTCTCGCGAGTCTCATGCACCCTCCTTGGGTTGTGTTGACTGAACGGTCCGGACGAGCTGCCGCCGGTTTTCCCACGCAGCGGCGAGCGCGGCGCGGCCCCGTCGAGCGAGCTCGACGGGAGGGAGATCCCAGAGTGAGTCGGGATAGGCGGCTCCAAACACTCCGTTGTCGGAGAAGACTTCGAGGTCGTACAGGCCGCTCCAGCCGGCCGCGTCGAGCGCCCCGATCAGCGCGGGCACGTCGGCGATCCCGTCCCCGGGCAGGACACGGTCGGCCCAGCCCCGCGTCTCGCGTCGGACGTCGCAAACGTGGACGCCGGCGATCCGACCGATCGCGCCCGGAATCTCGGCGAGCACGTTCGGCGTGTTCCAGAGATGCCAGACGTCGAACTGGAGGCCGAGCGACCGCTGCCCTCCCGCCTCGGCGATCAGCTCGAGCGCTTCGGGGATCGTCGTTGCGATCGTCCACTCGCCGCCGCCGTCGGCCTGGTAGGGCTCGAGCGCGATCCGGACACCTGCCCGCTCGGCCTCGCCCGCGATCGTGCGGAGGCCGGCAACGACCGTCTCGCGCGCCCGGTCGGGGTCGCGTCCGAGCGCGGGGCCGGTCAGGCAGACGATCCCGGGCGGCGCGAAGACGGCGAGGCGATGGATCGAGGCGCAGAGCGAATCGATCCGCTCCTGTGGGTCGGCCGGCCCTTCGAGCAGGGGGAGCGGCAGGATCGAGGGCACGGCCGGGACCGCGGAGGCGGCCTCGAGCCCGCTGCGGCGAAACGCGTCGAGGGCGCGGCTGTCGTCGCCGTCGTCGGAGAGCTTCAGCTCCCAGATCCCGATGCCGTCGAGCCCGGCCCCCGTGTAGGCGGCGAGGTCGTCCTCGAAGCTCGCGGGGAGCGTCGAGATCTGCGAGATCGACAGACGTGGCCCGTCATGACGGCGATTGTTCTGAGAGTTCGTGGCCATGCGCCTCTGCCCGCCGTCTTCGCGAAGCAGGCCCGATCTTCCCACAGGAGCCCGCGCCCCGGCAAGGGGAACCGGCATCACCGCTTCAGTGACCGGAGGCGGCGCCCGAGCCGTGCCGCGGCCGGCGCCTTCAAGAGCTCCTGCGCCACGATCGTCCCCGAGCCGGCACCGAGCCCCGGGCCCGGCCAGGTGCTCGCACCGATGTGCCAGAGCCGCTCGACCGGCGTTCGGTGCCCCGGGCGGCGCGCGAACGGGCGCCAGAGGAAGTTCTGGTCGAGCGCGAGCGAGCCCGCGTACGGGTCGCCGCGGTGGAGGTTCGGGTTCGCCGCCTGCAGGTCAGCGGGGGACAGCGACGTCCGGCCCAGGATCGACGCCTCGAGGTTCGGGATGTGACGGGCGAGCCGGGCCTGGATGCGATCGGCGTAGCGCTCGCGCAGCTCCTCGGTCCAGGTGCCGTCACCGGGGTCGAGCTCGCCGGCCGCGTCGCCCTTCACGTGCCAGGGCAGCTCCTGCAGCTGGATCCAGAGCATGCCCCTTCCCTCCGGCGCGCGGCTCGGGTCGAGTGTGAGCGGCTGGCCGCAGACAACGGTCGCCTCGGCCGGTAGGAGACCCCGCTCGGCCTCGTTGACGGCGCGTGAGACACCGTCGAGGCCGGGTGTCACGTGCACGATCGCGGTGCCTCCGAGCCGGTCGTCGCCCACCCAGCGCGGCGGCTCGGAGAGCGCGAAGTGAATCTGCATCTCCGCGCGGCCGTAGCGGAAGCGCCGCCCGGCCTGCGCGACCGGGTCCGGCGGGCTCCCGAGCAACCGGCCGTAGAGCTGAGTCGGGGTCACGTTGGCGATCACCGCCCGTGCCGCGTCGACCGTCTCGCCGGCCACCGTCCGGACTCCGGCCGCCCGGCCGTCGCGCACCACCACCGACTCGACCTCGGTGTCCATCCGGCAGACGCCGCCGCAATCCTCGATCAGCCGCACGAGGGCGTCGGCGAGCTTCGCTCCGCCGCCGCGCGGGACCGGCATCCCGCCCTCCTGGATCGCGACCGCGATCACCTGCGTCATGAAGCCGGACGAGGCGGCATCCGGCCCGAGCCCCGTGTGGAGGACCCAGGGGGCGAGCAGGCCGTGCGCCCGCTCGGAGGCGAATGTGGCCTCGAGCCAGTCGCGACTCGAGACGAGCAGGTTCCCGGCGAACTCGGCGAGGCCGCGCCGCCCGAGCCGGCGGGCCGTCTTCGCCGCCAGCCCCGCGCCGGCCGACGACCAGAGCTCGGTCCCGAGCAGGCCGAAGGAGAGGTCCGCGTTCGGGAAGAAGCCGCCGAGCACGTCCTGCCACGCGGCGCCGTCCCCCCGGGCGTGGCGGTCGAGCTCGTTGGCGTTGGCCCCGGCGGTGCGAAGAAGGAAGGCCGCCTCGCCGTCCGGGAACACCGTCCCGGTCGGAAGCTCGGTGTTCAGGTACTCGAGCCCGCGCGCGGCGAGGTCGTCGCCGAGCAGCGCGTGCGCGGCGCCGCCCACCCAGAGTGGATGCCAGGCCGAGAAGACGTCGTGCCGGAAACCGGGCTCGGTGATCTCGGCGGTCTTGATCGCGCCGCCGAGCCAGTCGTTCCGCTCGAGCACGCACACGCTCCAGCCGGCCCGGGCGAGCAGAGCGCCGCAGGCGAGCGAGTTGACCCCGCTGCCCACGATCACGGCATCGTGGCGAGCCACCTAGCTACCGTAGACGAGATGAACCTCGATTTGCTCGAAGAGACGCTTGCCGGCGAGCCGGCCTACCGTACGGGCCAGGTGTGGAAGTGGGCCGCGCGCGGGGCGTCCTCGTACGGAGAGATGACGAACGTGCCGGCCGCGATCAGGGCCGCCCTCGAGCAACGGGTGCCGTTCTCGTCGCTCGAGGTCGCCGGCGAGACCCTGTCGCGCGACGGGACCCTCAAGGTGCTCTTCCGGACGCACGACGGGCACAGGCTCGAGGCGGTCCTGATGCGCTACCGGGACGGGCGCCGCACCGTCTGCCTCTCGTCGCAGTCCGGCTGCCCGCTCACCTGCACGTTCTGCGCCACCGGCCAGATGAGCTTCGCCCGCAACCTGACCGCAGGTGAGATCCTCGACCAGGCGCTCCACTTCCGGCGGATCGAACCGATCGACCACGCGGTCTTCATGGGCATGGGCGAGCCGATGCTGAACTTCGACCCGGTGCTCGAGGCAGCGCGGCGCCTACCCGATCTCGGCATCACTCACCGGCGCACGACGATCTCGACGGTCGGCTGGCTTCCCGGCCTGAAGCGCTTCGTCGACGAGGTCGACGAGCCGATCCGCCTGGCCCTCTCACTGCATGCGCCGGCGGACGCGCTGCGGAGCCGTCTGATGCCGGTCAACGATCGCTACCCGCTCGAGGACGTCCTGGCCGAGTGCGCCCGCTACGTGGCGCTGCACGGTCAGCGCGTCTACGTCGAGTACGTGATGCTGTTGGGCGTCAACGACTCGATCGACCAGGCGACCGAGCTCGCACGGCTCCTCGACCCGAAGGTGTTCAAGGTGAATCTGATCCCCTACAACCCGACCGGGACTGATAACAAGGGGCATCAATACGAAGGCTCGCCGCGGGATACGATCGCACGGTTCAAGACGGTTCTCGACCGTGCCGGCTGCCCGCCACCGTTCGCCTGACGCGCGGACGGGACATCGCCGCAGCGTGCGGCCAGCTAGCGGCCGCCGAGCACGTCGCGTAGCTGCGCGGGTTTGCGAGTGCGTCGGTCGGTTTGGGGACGTTTAGGCCAGGTTTGGGCCGCGGCGCTACCGGAGATTGTCGCCGGGCCGCGTGCGCGGAAGTTCGTTCTCCGTATTCGCCGCAGGGCGACGCGGGTGTAACACGCTCGCGGCGACTCGACGAGACTGCGTTACTGAGTTCATGACCGCTTCCCCCATGACCGTTGGCGGTGCTCGCCGCCGCCGGCGCCGGCCGGTGCTCAGCAGCGTCCGCGCGTTCGTCTGGTGGTTCATCACCGGCCACTAGAGAGCTCGGTTGGACGAGGCTGGCATCGGCCGTCAGCGCCGATCGCCGTGAATGGCTAGGTGCTCGAGGAGGGTTACGTCACGGGAGCACGGCGTGAGTCCGACCGCGTGCCAGATGATGTGCGGTTGTCCTTCCACGACCTCTTCGCCGTAGCTCCACACCGCGCGGCCATCCGCCGCCACGCCATCTCCATCATTCCGGGGGCTCCCTCAAGTCCCTTGACACCGAGACTCTTGCGGAACCTTCCGCCGTTGTTCACGTCTTCGATGAAGCGGCGGACCGCTCGCCGAAACGTGGTTTTTTGCGATGTCGTCAGATCCCCGTAGAGGCGCCAAAACTCGGGCGACTCCTCATGGGTTGGCACTCACTGAGCGCCAAGATCAGACAGGAAGTCACGGTCAGAGAGGTGCCTTACGCCCTGGTTCGCTGCAATCTCCGCGACAGAAGCGGCCATGCTGGCCTGCACCGTTCCTCCCAGAACCACCGCTGGTCGGAAGGCCGTCCGATGTCACCAAATCATACGAGGGGAAGTAGCTGTTGACGACGTCGATGACGCTTCCGCGCCAGTAGACGGTCTTGATCTTGCCGGGCGTCCGGACTCGCTCACGAAAGTTCTGCGCCGCCGTCTCCCACGTTGTCAGCGTCATGTCTTACTCCTTTGCCTTTTCATCGTACCTGGGGCCGGGATCACCCCGAACCGCTCCTCGTATGCGGCGATGGCCTTTGCAAGTATCGGAAGCATCGTCTTCGTGTGCCAAGACTCATGACTACGCGACACAGTTCTTCGGGCTGAGCAGTCGGCGAACTCTCTGGCCGCTTGAACCCGAAGGTAATGGTCACATCATACGCCCCGACGGACGCCTGCATGGCATTGGCGTAGAACTGCGGAGCCGGCGAGTCCTCGGCCATCGGCCTGATCATGACACAGGAGCGCTTGACCTGCTCAAAGATTGGGACAACACCGCGCCAATAGGCTTACGCATGGCCGCACGGTCTTGCAGCTTCGGCACGAGCTCCGTTGCTCGACGGGTCCCCGTGCCCGCGCTCGAACCCGGAGCGTGTGGCTCGTTCCTGACCGGGGTCGGCTGCGGTGACACGGGGCCGTCGAGTCGTTCGCGCGAGCAAGCCGAGAGCATCACGCGAACCCTTGGGCAGTCACCCGCTCGTCCGGCTTCGCGACGCGCGCGCCGAAGCCCGGGCCGGTCGCCTTCCGCGGAGTAGGCAACGACTCCGTGACGAGAGCGAGCAGGCGAAGGAGCGCCTCGGGCGCGTGCTCACCCTGGAGACCGATCTCGAAGGAGCGGACCGGCGCGACGCGCCCGCCCGAAAACTGCTGCTGCTTGCCGACGGTCGCAAGGCCCAGGTCGAAGCTGCCCAACCACTCGCGGGCCCGGCGGGCCTCGCCGAGCTCCTGGAGCGCGCGGCCTGCCGCGGCGAGCGCCTCATCGAACGCTTCCGCGGCGGCAGCTTCAGCCGGGCCGATGCCCTCGAGCCACCGCTCGCGCTCCTGCGCGATCTGCCGGGCGAGTTCGTTCCCGGTCAAGTCGTCGGCGTCCTGCATCGCCGGCAGCTCCTCCTGTAGCTGGGCGATCTGCGCACGGAGGGGCCCGGCTTGCGCGTCGAGCGGCGGAGCCGGATCTCCTCCTTCCTGAAACGTCGCGGTGGCGTTCTCACGGTCGACGCGCTCAGCGGCCTTGAGCGCATCCTGAAGTTCCCGGAGCGTCCCGCGAGCCGTGGCAGTGCGGGCCGTCATCTGCTCGAACGCGACCCGGGCAGCGGCGACCGAGGCCGGCTCGGCGAGCCGCGGTGTCGAGAAGCTCGATACCGGCCGCCGCGAGTTCGCCCGATCGATCACGTCGACGCCTCCCCGGTGAGCAGGTCGTGCAGCCGTCCTTCTTGATCGGCTTGCAACGCCTGCTCGGGTGTCATCTTCGCAAGCTCGGCCGCGGTGACCTGGCGGTCGACCACGCGTAGCCGGCCCTCCTCGAGCGCCGCGCGGAGCTCGGCGTCGGTCAGTTCGTCGTGGTCGCTCATCGTCTTCCCCTTCTTCGCATGGTCAGGAGTTGGTGGTCAGTCATCCGGCCTGACCGGCCAGCAGGCTCGGCGAACGCCTCGAGCGCCTCACGGTCGAGCCGGTATCCGCCACGCTCGCCGAGCCTGCGAGCCTCGAGCTCCCCCGCGCGGATGGCACGGTAGAGCGTCTTCGGCGAGCAGTTGAGCGCTGCGGCCGCCTCGGGGATCGTCACGAGTGGCCGGGCAAGGTCAAGAGTGGACATACGGAAAGCATCGCGCCAGACGCGCACCCTCGCCGCAAACCTGACAGGTCAGAGTGAGGCGCGGATCGCGTCCCGTACGTGAAGCGGCAGCATTCGCTCCCGCGGCTTCGGCTTGCACTCGTCGCACCAGCGGAGCCAGTAGGAGCGCCCACCACCGCTGGCGATGGTGGTGTCCTCGAAGACTCGCCCGCATCCCGGCACCCATGTTCGTATGACCGTTCCGGCGCAGAACGTCAGCGGCGGCTGACCGTCGAGCAGTTCGAGCTCGTGGCGCTTGACGTCGGTCGCGAAGCCGTCACCGCAGCTATCGCCCATCGCCCGCCGAATCCACCAGATCGCAACGGGGAGACCGTCGAAGACCGGTGGCTCAGAATATGCCCTACCCTCGGCCGAAGGTGCTCTTGCACCGCGAGAAACCCCGCTGACGACGCCTGGAGCAGCATGTCGAGCGGCACTCCCGAGACTCGGCCCTCCTTGTCGGCGACTGAATGGTCCCGGAGCACGTGCTGCCACCAGAGCGAGTCCGGTCCGAAGATCGCGAACGCCCATGGCGGAATGTCAGGTTTGCGAGCGACCAACTGGTCACCGGGCATTCTCGGCTCATGGTCGCTCACAACAGCACAACCTACGCGCCGGGAAGGATGCCGCTCCTCCGGGTCAACGATGCAGCGGCCTTCCTCGCGATCGGGCGCCGGACCGTCTACACGCTCGTCGCCGCCGGCGAACTGCCCGCGGTCCGCGTCGGCGAGCGTATGCGGTTCCGTCCCGAGGAACTCGAGGCCTACCTCGATCGGAAGCGCGAGGCCGGCCCATGAAAAGCGAAGAGGCCCGCCAAGGCCTCCCCACCGAAACCAACACCACCGCCGCCATCGTAGCCGAGCGAGGCGACGGAGGACATCCGGCCAAGCTCACCGGGCCGCCGACGATCTCGATCCGCAACGTGCTCGCGCGGATCAGCGTCGTCGTCTGCGAACTCGAGATCGAGGAGTATGGGGTCGCCTACCAAGTGGCCCGCGACCTCGAGGACGAGCTCGACGAACAGCTCAGGGCGGCCGCGTGACCGACGTCGACGAGATGATCGAGCTCGTCTCGCTCGCCCGGGACGACTACGACGCCGACCCGTCTCTTCACGAAGCGAGCCCGTTCGATGTCCGGCCTCGCGAGCACCGCACGGTGGACGGCTGGGCCTTCGTGACCGCCGCCGCTGACACCGTCGCAGCGTGCTGGGGCGAAGGCGACGCGGTCGCCTGGGCGAAGGGCGAGCCGCTGATGCTCGTCGGCCCTGACGGCGTCGGGAAGACGTCGCTCGGGCAGCAGCTCGCGCTCTCGCGGCTTCTCGGCGGGAGCCTGCTCGGCCTGCCCGTCAGCCCTGCCGAAAGCAAGGTTCTCTACCTCGCCGCTGACCGTCCCTCGCAAGCTGCGCGGTCGATGCGTCGGATGGTGCACCCTGCCGACGAGGACACCCTGCGGGAGCGGCTGATCGTGCACCGTGGCCCGCCACCCTTCGACATCGTCAAGGACAAGGTCTGGACGCTCACCGATTGGGTCCGCGACCTCGGCGCGAGTGACCTGATCATCGACTCGCTGAAGGACCTTGCGCCCGAACTCTCGAAGGACGAAGTCGGCTCCGCCGTCAGCAGGGCATTCCAAGAAGCGGTCGCCTCCGGCCTCGAGATCGCTGCGCTTCACCACCAGCGCAAACAACAGCAAGGCGCCCCAGCCCCGAGGCGTCTCGCCGATGTCTACGGGTCGCGGTGGTTGACCGCCGGCATGGGCTCCGTCCTGTGCCTCTGGGGCGAACCCGGCGACCTCGTCGTCTCGCTCACACACTTGAAGCAGCCCGTCGAAGAGGTCGGTCCCTTCTTCGTCCTCCATGACCACGTCCGGGGCCGCACGTCCCTCCACGACCACACCGACCTGGAACAGCTCCTCGCCTCCACGGTGCTCGGCCTGACGTGCAAGGACGCGGCCCGGCAGATCTTCTCGAAAGACGAGCCGAAAGCGAACGACGTCGAGAAGGCTCGGCGGCGGCTCGAGGCGCTCGTCGGCCGTGACCGCGCCGAACGCCGAGATGACCACGACGGCACTGTCCGCTACTTCACCAAGACACCCTCGTGATGCCAGACCGGAAAACGCGCGTGACCCCCGTGACCCCTAGCGTGAGGCTCTCACGCTCCCTCACGCACCCTCACGATTCCACGCAACCAAGCCACACGCTGACCCTCACGCCCCTCACGTTCGGCAGGGGGCTCACGCTGCCCCTTAAGAGAGGGGCAATCGTGAGGGCCAAAACGTGCACGAGGCGACCCCGTGAAGGCCTGCTCAATCTGCGGCGGACGCGCCCTCGGCAAGACCACCCGCTGCGCCCGCCACCCGAACCGCAAGGCCCGCACCCGCGCCTACTTCACCGCCGCCGCCCGAGTCCGCGCCACCGCCACCATCTGCTGGATCTGCCGTCGTCCGTTCACCGACCCGAACGACCCGCCCGTCGCCGACCACATCATCCCCCGCGTCTTCGGCGGACGCGACGACGAGACGAACCTCGCCCCTGCACACAAGAGCTGCAACGCGCGACGAGGGCAGCAGCTCCAGCAGTCACGGCCCCGGTGGCTCGCGTGACGCGCCCCACGACGAGTAGGGGGGTGGGGCCTACCAACTGGACGTCCGTCCACCAGCGGCTTATCCGCGCCTTTTCGGGCGAGTGTGAAAACCCGTGACGTGCGAGACGTGTGGCCGTGAGTTCGAGCAGACGGGCCGTGGACGGCCTCGGAAGCACTGTTTGGAGTGCAGTCCACCGCGTTGGCCGGCGTCAGGGCCGGCGCCTCGTCGGCGTGCGGTGTCGGGGGAGCCGTTCACGATGGAGCATTTCGAGGCGTGGGCGAATCGGCTGCGGTTGGCGTCGGGCGTCCAGTTTGTGCTCGAGCCGTTCCAGATGGCTTTCGTCGCGGACTGTTCTCGGGCGTGGCGGAGTGCTGGTTGGTGGTCCCGGAGGGTTGCGGGAAGACGACGTTGGTGGCGTTGCTCGCGCTTTACCATGCCGAGCACACTCCCGAGGCGTGGGTGACGGTTGCGGCCTCGTCGCGGGATCAGGCCGGGACGGTGTATCGGCAGGCGGCCGGGTTCGTCGAGCGTAACCCGGCGCTGGCCGCGGTGTTCCGGTGCCATCCGGGCTACCGGAGGATTCACTTCGCGGCAGGCAGGGCGTCCATTCAGATCTTCGCGGCGGATGCCGGCACCGGCGACGGGATCATCCCGACGCTTGTGATCGCGGACGAGCTCCACCGGCACCGCTCGCTCGACCTGTACCGGCTCTGGACGGGGAAGCTCGACAAGACGGGCGCGCAGCTCGTCGCGATCTCCACGGCGGGCGAGCCGGGCGGGGAGTTCGAGCTCCTACGGGAGCAGTTCCGGGAGTCGGCGACGACGGTCGAGCGGACGCCGTGCTTCGTGCGGGCGCTGGGCCCGTCGAGCGTGCTGCACGAGTACGCGATCCCGGAGGATGGCGACCCGGACGACCTCGAGCTCGTGAAGCAGGCCAATCCGTTCTCCGGGGTGACGGTGGAGTCGCTCGCGGCGAAGCGGGCGCGCCCCTCGTACGACCTCGGGCACTGGCGCAGGTTCACCTGCAACCTGCCGACGAGACAGGAGAACGCCGCGATCCAGGAGCTCGAGTGGGCCGCCGCTCGCACGTCAGATCGGATACCTGCCGGCCAGCCGAAGTGGCTGGGTCTGGACGTCGCGTGGAAGTGGGATTGCACGGCGCTGGTGCCGCTCTGGTGCCTCGATCGGGAGTTCCGGCTGCTGGGCGCGGCGACGATCCTCACCCCGCCGAGGGACGGGACCTCGCTCGACCCGAACCTCGTCGAGAAGGCGCTGCTCGAGGAGCACGGCCGCGGCCCGATCCACACGGTGGTGATGGACACGTCGAAGGCGGAGCAACTCGCCGAGTGGATCCGCACAACGCTCGGCGCCGAGGTGATCGACCGCGCCCAGACCAACAGCTTCGCCGCATTGGACTACGCGCGGTTCACGGAGGCTCTGCGGCTCGGCTGGCTGAGGCACACCGGCGACCCGGGCCTCACCCGCCACGTGCTGAACGCGGTAACCAGGCTGCTACCGGCAGGGGACGCACGGTTCGATCGGCCCGCAAAGGGCCGGCAGCACACCAGAGAACAGGACGCACGCGTTATTGACGCCTTGACGGCTGCGGCGATGGTTCACACCGCGGTGGCGGCCGAGCTCGACGCGCCGCCCGAGCCGGTCTACCGGAGCGCGGGATTCTGACCGTGACCACGGCACCGTGGTCGGCCGTCGTGACGCTGGAAGACGAGCAGCTCGTGCTCGACCTGGACGCGCCGGACGAGTCCGAGGACGCGTCCTCGGACTATTCGCCGCTCGAGGCATTCCGCGCCTACCTCGCCAGCCTCCCCAGCCTTCGAGACTATGACCCTGCCGATGCCCCGGTGCCGTTCTGAGCGCCGTGCTCGGCATCGACCTTTCGAGCTTCGCGGTCGACCTCGTTCGTCTCGACGAGGACACAGACGAGGCGACGTGGACGCGGCTGCCGCTCGAGGGCCGCTCGATCCTTCGACCGCTGCCGGCAGGTCGCGCACGTGATGCCGGGCACCGTCCTGGTTCGAGGGCGTCTACCTGGCCGCGATCGAGAAGCCGACGTGCGCCTCGTTCGTCTCGGCCGCTGCGCAGTTCCCCGTGTTCGGCGCGGTTGCCGTGCTCCTGCCCGCCGAGCTGATGGTCTGGAGCTTCACGCCGGCGGAATGGAAGAAGAGCGTAGGCGTCCCCTGCGCGAGAAGCCGAACGCGGAGCTACTCGCCGGCCTTGTCGGCGAAGCGGCGCTCGGCTGGCCGCAGGATGCGCTCGATGCGTGCGCGATCGCGTGGGCCGCCCGTGAAGTGAACGGGCGCGCGGTGGGCACGAGGCACGGGGATGCCGCCGTGAGGGCCGGGGCGTGAGCGCGACGCCGTCGCCGGCCGCCTACGCGGCATCGAGCAGGCCTGTCTGCGCTCATCCTCGCCGCCCGTCATCCCGGCACCCGCTGGAAGGCGGAACGGGCCGAACGGGACCCGCTTGCCGCGGCCGGGCAGGTCGCTCGGCCCCGTGCCCGCGTAGAGCGGGATGAGGCGCTTCTCGACGGGCGCGTGCCCGAGCGGACGGACGACGATCGTGTCGAAGGCTCGCTCGAGGACTAGCCGCTTCTCCGCGGTCGTGAACGTCGGCCAGAGCTCGCGAACTTGGGCGCTCGAGGGGAGCGCGCTCGCGTCTTCGGCGAACAGGTCGCGCCTGCGGGTCTCGGCCTCGGCGAGCCTCGCCTGCCGTGCCTCGATGCCCGCGACGAACACGTCTCGCCCGAGCGCGAGGATGCCCTCGTCGGTCGTGAAGGCGTGGAGCTCGGCCTTCGCGGCTTCGACGTCCCGCTCGGCCTGCTCGATCTCGCGGTTCAGCTGCTCAGGGCGAAGCGTGCGGGTGGCCGCGGCGGCTTCGAGGAGTAGCCGCTCGACGTAGGGCTCGGCCACGGTCGCGTAGATCGTTGCCGGCGCCGGGCAGGTTCCGCTCGCATGGTTGCGGCGAGCAGCGGTAGACCTTCGCCCGGCTCCCGGTGAGCGTCTTCGCCTTGAGCGCGTGCCGGCACGACTCGCAGCGAAGAAGGCCGGCGAGCAGCGAGGGCGAACTGATCGACCGGACGACGCTGTGCCCGTGCGCCTTCTGCGCTGCCTCAAACTCGGCCAACGTGACGAGCGGAGGGTGCGCGTGCGCGTTGACGACGCCCCCCGCTCCGATCTCGCCGAGGTAGACCCGGTTGCGAAGCACAGAATTGGCGCTCGACGACGACCAGCGCCCGCCTCCGGGCTTGCGAGCGGTCGGCCTAACCCCGCGCTCGTCGAGCAGGCGCGCGATCTCTGAGAGGTTCGCACCGCGTCCGCGCGCCTGGAACGCCTCGCTGATCGCGTCGGCGTCGCCGTTCGGCACGAGCCGCCCGTCGTCGCCGCGGTCGTATCCGGTCGGCGCCTTCGCCATATGCACGCCGCGACGGGCCGCGACCGTACGGGCGCTCGCCCACCCCTCGCGGACCCGCTCGAGCTCGAGCTCGGCCATCGCGAAAAGCATCGTCTGCGCGAATCGGCCCATCGGGGTCGACGAGTCGAAGCCGTCCTCGGCGGAAATGAAGACTCCGCCCGCGTCGTCGATCCGGCGGAGCGCCTTTTGGGCGTCGAGCACGGAGCGCGCGAAGCGGTCGAGCTTGGCGACGACGACCCCGCCCGTCTCGCCCGCCTCGACGCGAGCGAGAGCCCGAACGAACCCGGGCCGGTCGGCGTTCCCGCCGGACTCGTCGAGGTCCTCGTGCCATTCGATGATCTCCGCGCCCGCGTTCCGGGCCGCGGCTTCGATCCGTTCCCGCTGGAGCTGCGGCGAGACGAACGAGTCGCCCTCGCGCCCGCCTACGCGGGAGACACGAACGTATCCATCGAGCTTGCGAGCCTTGCGAGCCATCTTCCCCTCCGTCGGTCAAAGTGACCCCTTCATAATACACCCGACCGGGATGTACGACGGCTCCCCGCGCGACACGATCGCGCGCTTCAAGGCCGTGCTCGACCGGGCGCACGTTCCTGCGACCGTGCGCCTGACGCGCGGGCGTGACATCGCCGCGGCGTGCGGTCAGCTCGCGGCCGCCGCGAGCTGACCCGGCGGCTCGACTCTCCGGCGGATCGATCCCCCTCAGGAGGGCTTGCCCGCCGTGCCACGGCCACGTAACCTCGGCCCACCGGGTGTGAACTTCTAAGGAGGCAGGAAACCATGCGTCGGAAGCAGGTCCAGATTCTCGTCTACGCGCTCGTCGCCCTTTTCGTCCTCGCCGCCGCGGGTTGCGGTGGCAAGAAGAAGGCGGCTACGACGACCGAAACCACGACGACGACCGTCGCCACCACCACGACGACCGCCGCCGCGACAACGTCTTCGAGCACCAGCACGATGGCGCACACGACCACGTCGGCCGCGTCCGGCCTCGGCGCGCTCACGAGCAGCGCGAACTGCGCTCAGCTCTCCAATGTCGGCCAGGCCTTCGCCCAGGCGATGCAGGGTGCGAGCGGTGACCTCCCCAAGAGCGCCGAGATCTTCAAGAAGTTCGCCGACGCGACACCCTCGGACATCAAGCCCGACTTCGAGGTCGTCGCCGCCGCGCTGCAGAAGTACGCAGATGCGCTCAAGGGAGTCGACCTCACGTCGGGGAAGGTTCCCGACGCGGCAACGATCGCGAAGCTGACCAAGCTCTCGACCGAGCTCGACACGGCCGCGTTGACGAAGGCGGAGACGAACATCAGCACCTGGGCGTCCAAGAACTGCCACGCATGAGCGTAGGCTTGACGGAGCTCACAATCGAGCGGAGATGCCGGCTTGGCCGGCGTCGAGAGCGGGAGCTCATAGGGCAACTGAAGGTTGCCCTATGAGTTGCACGGGCACTCGGGCACGGCCCGCTACCCTGGCGGGCCGTGCCCGGCTCCCATCTCTCCTCGCGTAACGACCTCCGCAACGTCGCCATCGTGGCGCACGTCGACCACGGCAAGACGACGCTGGTCGACGCGATGCTCTGGCAGTCGGGCTCGTTCCGCGACAACCAGGACCTGGGTGAGCGGATCCTCGACTCGACCGATCTCGAGCGCGAGAAGGGGATCACGATCCTCGCCAAGAACACGGCCATCCAGCTCGGCGACACGAAGATCAACATCGTCGACACGCCGGGTCACGCCGATTTCGGCGGCGAGGTCGAGCGCGGGCTGACGATGGTCGACGGCGTGCTGCTCCTCGTCGACGCCAGCGAGGGCCCCCTGCCGCAGACGCGGTTCGTCCTGCGCAAGGCGCTCGAGCTCGAGCTTCCGGTCGTGCTCGTCGTGAACAAGGTCGACCGGCCGGACGCCCGGATCGAGGAGGTCGTCAACGAGGTGTACGAGCTGTTCCTCGACCTCGACGCGAGCGAAACGCAGATCGAGTTCCCGATCGTCTACGCGAACGCACGGGCCGGCCAAGCCGGCACCCAACCCGGCGAGCTCGCGCAGGACCTGGGGCCGCTGTTCGACACGATCCTGAAGACGATCCCGGCGCCGACCTACGATCCCGACCACCCGCTTCAGGCGCTCGTCACGAATCTCGACGCGAGCCCGTACGTCGGCCGGCTCGCGCTGCTGCGCGTCTACCACGGGACGCTGCGCAAAGGCTCGCAGGTCGCGTGGTGTCGCGCCAACGGGACGATCGAGACCGCCCGGGTCACCGAGCTCTACCTCACCGAGGCGCTCGACCGCGTCCCCGCCGACGAGGCGGGGCCGGGCGAGATCGTCGCGCTCGCCGGGCTGCCCGAGGTGACGATCGGCGAGACGATCGCCGACCCGGACGATCCGCGCCCGCTCCCGGTCACGACGGTCGACGAGCCGTCGCTGTCGGTCACGATCGGGATCAACACGAGCCCGCTCGCCGGAACCGAGGGCGATCGCCTGACGGCGAGTCAGGTCAAGGAGCGGCTCGACGCCGAGCTCGTCGGCAACGTCTCGCTGCGCGTCGTCCCCACCGCGCGCCCCGACGCCTGGGAGGTGCAGGGCCGCGGCGAGCTCCAGCTGGCGGTGCTCGTCGAGCTGATGCGCCGCGAGGGATTCGAGCTGACCGTCGGCAAGCCCGAGGTGCTGACCAGGGAGGTCGACGGCCGCCGCCACGAGCCGGTCGAACGGGTCGCGATCGACATCCCGGAGGACTACATCGGCGTCGTCACGCAGCTGCTCGCGCTGCGCAAGGGGCGGCTCGAGCAGATGGTGAACCACGGCACCGGCTGGGCCCGAATGGAGTACCTCGTGCCGGCACGCGGCCTGATCGGCTTCCGCACCGAGTTCCTGACCGAGACGCGCGGCACCGGGATCCTCCACCACGTGTTCGAGGCCTGGGAGCCTTGGCACGGCGACCTCCGCACGCGGCCGACCGGCAGTCTCGTCTCCGACCGACGAGGCATGGCGACCGGGTTCGCGATTTCCGCCCTGCAGGAGCGCGGCTCGCTCTTCGTGGCACCCGGCGACAACCTCTACGAGGGGATGATCGTCGGCGAGAACTCACGCGACAACGACCTCGACGTGAACGCGGCGAAGCCGAAGAAGCTGACCAACATGCGCGCCTCCTCGGCCGACGTGCTCGTGCGGCTGATCCCACCCCGCCCGCTCTCGCTCGAGCAGGCGCTCGAGTTCATCCGCGACGACGAGGCCGTCGAGGTGACGCCGAAGTCGATCCGGCTCCGCAAGGTCGAGCTGTCCGCGTCGAAACGTCAGACGGCGACCTCGCGCCGCAAGCGCGAGCAGGCACCCGCCGCCTGAGCCTCCTCTCGGCGCTCAGGCGCCGAGCGACCAGATCCGGACGCGCATCCCCTGGACGTGCGCCTCCCCTCCCGCCACCATCCCGAGCCGCCCGGCGACCGCGGCCGAGGCGACGTTCTCCTCGGCGATCAGCGAGATCAGGCGTCTCAGCCCGAGCTCCCCGAAGGCGTGCTCCCGCACCGCGAGCGCCGCCTCGGTCGCGTAGCCGCGTCCCCAGTACTCCCGTCCGAGCGTCCAGCCGATCTCGACCTCGTACGGCTCAGAGGCCTCCACGCGGGTGGTGGCCGTCCAGCCGGGAAGCTGCCAGACCAGCAGCCCGCAGCGACCGACGATCCGGCCGTCCTCACGGCGGACGAGGGCGAAGTGCCCGAAGCCGTCAAGGTCGAACCGCCGCCGCCAGGCCGCGACCCGCTCCGCCACCTCCGGCGGAGTCATCGTCGCGCCGCCGAGGAACCGCACGACCTCGGGATCGGCCAGGAAGGGCGCAAACGCATCCGCATCGGCCGGCTCGAAGGCACGCAGTGTCAGCCGATCGGTCTCGAGCCCGATCGTCACAGCCCGAGCATCGAGACGGGCACGAGCTCCGTGTCCCGCGCCCGTCCCCGGTTGCTCGAGCTAGCTCGCACGCGAGAGGTGGCAGCTCGCGAGGCCGCGCTTCTCGAGATACTGCCGATGGTAGTCCTCGGCCGGCCAGAAGGTGGGCGCGTCTTCGATCCGCGTCACCACCGGCCGTGAGAGGCGATGCTGCACGCGGTCTCGCGACGCCTCGTGTCCGGTCGAGCCGGAGCAGACCTGCTCGTAGGCCGCGCTCTCGACCGTGCCGCCCGCATACCCGACGGCGGTCGCGGTCACGCCGGCAAGCCGGCGGAAGGCCACCTCGACACCCCAGAAACACCCGGCGCCGAACGTCGCCTTCGCCTCCATCTAATCCTCCTCGAGCTTGAGCGCCGCCGAATTGATGCAGTAGCGGATTCGGGTCGGTTGCGGCCCATCCGGGAACAGATGCCCGAGATGGCCCCCGCACGATGAGCACATCACCTCGGTGCGGACCATTCCATAGCTCGTGTCCGTCTCCTCGTCGATCGCCTCCTCGCTCGCCGGCGCGAAGAAGGCGGGCCACCCGCAGCCGGAGTCGTACTTCGCATCCGAGCTGAAGAGCTCGGCGCCGCAGCCGGCACAGTGATAGGTGCCGGGCTCGAAAACGTGGTCGTACTCTCCCGTGAATGCCGGCTCGGTGCCCTTCTCCCGGAGGATGCGGTACCGGTCCGGATCGAGCTGAGCTCGCCACTCCGCCTCTGTCTTGACCATCTTGGCCAATCGATCTCCTTTCGTCATTCGGGCATTTTCACCCTTGCAGAAGGAGAAACGCCGGCGGCCGGCGGCCCGTTCCCGACGTCGGCGAACGTGGAACCTCTCAGGAGGGAAGAACGACGCTGAAGATGTCCTCGGGAACCTCGCCGGGAGCGATCGTGACCGTCCCCTTGACGCCCTTGAAGATGCCGGTGCCGCTCTGGATCGGCACGACCAGCCCACGCGCGAGCGAGACGTTGTTCCCGCCGGCCGTGATCGTCCCGCCCGGCAGCTTGGTCACCGTTCTCAAGTTGGTCGTTCCCTTACAGCCCGGTGCCGCGCTACCGCAGGAGAAGGAACCCGTGAACCACCACGAGAAGGCCATCGTTCCCATCGGCGTCCCGTCCTTGAAGCCGAGCACCGTCCCGTCGGCGAACAGGCGCAGCTTCGTGGCGAACACGTCGCCGGCGTCGCCGGCCGGCGGATGAGGGTGCCGGTAGGTCGCCTCCTGGATCAGCCTGACCTTGAAGGTCAGGGATCGGCTCTTCTGGCCCGCGCCCTGCCCGCCAGCCGCGGTGAAACCCACGAGGAGCGAAACGAGCGAGACCACGAGGAGAAAGCGGCGCACGACCTACATTGTCCACGAATCGTGCAGGTGCTGCCGAGTCACCGTCACCTGGGCTTCGCGCGCGGGCGAATACGGGCACGGAAACCGGAAGCCCCGCGCGAGGCGGGGCTTCCGGTCAATGCTCTGAGGCCCTTGCCGGCCCGTCAGGAGCCCGGGAAGCCGGTCGTTTCGATCCCGGCACACTCGGTGCACGTCTTGTAGCCGCCCGAGTATTTGTCGAGGAAGGCGGCGACGTCCTGGATCTGCGTCGAGGTCAGAACCTTCCCGAACCCGACCATCTCCGTCGGGTAGAGCGGCAGCGCCGCCGGAAGACCGTTCGTCACCGTCGCAACCGAGACCGCATACGGAGCGTGGATCTTGTTGAAGTTCATTCCGAGCTGCCCGTAGGCGGCCGGACCCGCTGCCTTCATCGAGTGACAGGCAACGCAGAAGTAATTGTTGAAGATCTTGTATCCGTTCGTGATGCTGCCCGGATTCGTGGCGGTATGGGTCGTGCGATGAGCGAGCGCAACGGGCGTGCCGAGCGCGACCGCGCAGGCCACGACCGCGAGCCCGATGCCGGCGCGACGACCAATTCTCATCTGACGCATCGTCCTCCTCTGGTTCGACACCTCTCGGTCACTGACCGAGCCTGCGCCCTTTGCGCAACTGGATTCTTACACGATCGCGGCCATTTAGACCAATCCGAACGCGCGTCGGCAGCACGGAAGGCGCAATCGCGCCTCGAATCACAGGTGCTGCCCGTGTACGACGTGCGTCGAACCGTTGCCGGTTTCAGGACACCGGTGACGGCGTTTCCAGCTTGATCGAGCGGCGCCCGTGGGCATGGCTGTCCGCGTCTCGAGGACGGATGGACCGCACTGAAGTCGACTGCGAGCACCGCCCGGCTATCTTGAGGCCACCGTCGGACGGCGCGGCCTACGTCCCGGCGAAATCGTGCCGCACGACCGGCTCTCTCGCCGCGAGCACCTCGTCGAGCCGCTCGACCGGGCGACCGTGCGGGGCACCCCTCACCGTCTCAGGGTCCTCTGCGGCCTCGCGGACGATCTCGAGCATCGCCTCGACGAAGGCGTCGAGCGTCTCTTTGGCCTCGGTCTCGGTCGGCTCGATCATCAGCGCCTCCGGAACCACGAGCGGGAAGTAGATCGTCGGCGGATGGAAGCCGAAGTCCATCAGCCGCTTCGCGACATCGAGCGCGCTGATCCCGTGCTCCTGCTTGAGCCGGCGCGCACTGAGAACGAACTCGTGCATGCAGAGGCGGTCGAACGGCAGGTCGTAGGCGGTCTTCAGCCGGGCGAGCAGGTAGTTCGCGTTCAGGACGGCGACCTCGCTCATCTCCCGCAGCCCCGGTCCCCAGGAGCGCATGAAGGCGTAGGAGCGGACGAAGACGCCGAACGGGCCCGAGAACCCGCGAACCTTGCCGATCGAGTCCGGCCGGTCGTAGTCAAGGCGAAAGCTGTCGCCCTCGCGGACGACGACCGGCACCGGCAGGAACCGGGCGAGGCTCTCGCGCACGGCGATCGGCCCGCCGCCGGGCCCGCCGCCACCGTGCGGCTGCGAGAACGTCTTATGCAGGTTGATGTGCACGATGTCGAAGCCCATGTCGCCCGGACGCGAGATGCCGCAGACGGCGTTCAGGTTCGCTCCGTCGTAGTACATGAGCGCGCCGGCGCCGTGGAAGACGTCGCGGATCTGCTCGATGTTCTCGTCGAACAGGCCGAGCGTCGAGGGGTTCGTGAGCATCAGCGCCGCCGTATGCTCGTCCACTTTCGCCCGCAGATCGTCGAGGTCGATGTTGCCGCGGCGGTCGGTCGCGACGTGGGTGACCTGGTAGCCGGACATGGTGACGCTGGCGGGGTTCGTCCCGTGGGCGGTGTCGGGGATGACGACGTGGGTGCGCTGCTCCGCCTCGCCCCGACTCTCGTGGTGGGCCCGGACGGTCAGGAGGCCCGTCAGCTCGCCCTGCGCCCCCGCCGCCGGCTGCAGGCTGACCGCGTCCAGACCGGTGATCTCCAGCAGGATCTGCTCGAGCCGCCACTGGAGCTCGAGAGCGCCCTGGGCCGACGCGTCGTCCGCCAGCGGGTGCAGGTCGCGGAAGCCCGGGAGGCCCACGACCCGCTCGTTGACGCGCGGGTTGTACTTCATCGTGCACGAGCCGAGCGGGTAGAAGCCCGAGTCGACGCCGAAGTTCCTCGTCGAGAGCCTGGTGAAATGACGGAGCACCTCGGGCTCGGCCAGCTCGGGCAGCCGGGGTGGCGCCTTGCGGGCCAGCGCGGCGGGGACAGCCGGCACCGGCAGGCCCGGGTCGGGCACGGCGAGGCCCCGCCTTCCCGACCGCGACTTCTCGTAGATCAGCTTCACGAGGCGAGCACCTCGGCCAGCTGGTCGATCTCCTCGGTGGTGCGCTTCTCCGTGACGGCGACGAGCAGCGCGGAGTCGAGCCCGGGATAGTCCCGGCCGAGCGGGTAGCCGGGGTCGACCCCCTTCGCCCTGGCGGCCCGGATGACCTCCGGCGCGCTCCGTCCGAGGTCGACGGCAAACTCCTTGAACGTTGCCTGTTCAGGGAACAGCAGTCTCAATCCGCGTTCGGCCAGCCGCTCCCTCGCGTAGCCGGCGAGGGCCATGCAGGTCTCCCCCGTCTCCCGCAGCCCTTCGGGCCCGAGCAGCGAGAGGTGCACCAGGCCCGCCAGAGCGAGCAGGGTCTGGTTGGTGGTGATGTTCGAGGTCGCCTTCTCGCGCCGGATGTGCTGCTCGCGCGTCTGCAGGGTGAGGACATAGCCGCGCTTGCCCGCGGCGTCTACCGTCTCGCCGACGATCCGTCCCGGGAGCCGCCGGATGTGTGGCTCGCGGGCGGCGAGAAACCCGAAATGCGGCCCGCCGTAGCTCATGTAGTTCCCGACCGACTGGCCCTCGCCGATCGCAAGCGCGCAGCCGTAGTTCCCGGGCGCCTCGAGGACACCCAGGCTGATCAGGTCGACGTGGGCGACCGGCAGCGCCCCCGCGCCGTTGGCGGCGTCTGCGATCTCCGGTGCGGGCTCGAGACAGCCGAAGAAGTTCGGCTGCTGGAAGATCACCGCGGCCGCGTCGGCGGCGACCTCGCGCACCCGGTCCGGATCGGTCGTCCCACGGTCGTGCGGGACCTCGACGATCTCGAGCCCGAAGCCGTGTGCGAACGTCTTGACCACGTGCCGGACCTGCGGATTCGTCGCCTCGGTGATCGCGATCCGGGTGCGCCCTGTCGCGGCCTTCGCCAGGAAGCAGACGTCCGCTGCAACGGTGGTCCCGTCGTAGCCGGAGGCATTCGAGACGTCCATTCCGGTCAACTCGCAGATCGCCGTCTGGTACTCGAAGATCGCCTGCAGGACGCCCTGCGAGAGCTCCGGCTGGTACGGCGTGTACGCGGTCAGGAACTCGCCGCGCTGGAGCACCGCGTCGACGACGGCCGGGACGTAGTGGTCGTAGATGCCGGCGCCGAGGAACGAGACGTCGGGGATGACGTTCTTCGCCGCGAGCTCCCCGAGGTGCCGGGTCAGCTCGGCCTCGGCCAGAGCCGGTGGAACATCGAGCGCTCGGCCGAATCGCACCCCCGGCGGGATGTCTCGGAACAGGCCCTCGATCGAGGCGACGCCGATCGCTGCGAGCATCGCCTCGCGGTCGGCATCCGTGAGAGAGAGGTAGCTCACTGGTCGGCGAGCACGCCGCGGTAGGCCGCGACGTCGAGCAGCGCCTCCGCCTCGGCGGGATCGCTCAGCCGGATGCGGATGAGCCAGCCCGTGCCGTACGGGTCCTCGTTCACCGTCTCGGGCGCGTCGATGACGGCCTGGTTCACCTCGAGCACCTCGCCGGAGAGCGGAGCGATCACATCGGAGACCGCCTTCACCGACTCGACCTCGCCGTAGGAGGCGTCCTTCGCGACCGTTGCGCCGACCGCGGGAGGCTCGTAATAGACGAGCTCGCCGAGCGCGTCGACGGCGAACCAGGTGACGCCGAGCACCGCCTCGTCGCCCTCGATGCGGGCCCAGTCGTGCTCGGGGTGGTACAGCAGATCTTCGGGGTAGGACTCGCTCGCCGCCACCTTCACTCCTCTCGCTCGTAGATCGGTTTCACGCTCACCACGGCGCGACGTGGTCGCCCGCGCACGTCGACGGTCAGCCCGGTCCCGGGCCGGCTCATCGCAGCGGGAACGTAGCCGAGGCCGATGCCGGCCTCGAGCATCGGCGAGAGCGACCCCGACGTGACCTCGCCGCCGCCCTCGATCGCCATCCCGGGCCGGGGAATCGCCTGCTCGGTCATCGTGAACGCGACCAGCTTGTGCTCGGGCCCGGCCTCCTTGACCTCGCGCAGCCGCTCGGCGCCGATGAAGTCCTTCTCGAGCGCGCAGACCCAGCCGAGCCCGCTCGAGATCGCGTCCCACTGCGGCCCGATGTCGTTGCCGTGCAGCGGATAGCAGGCTTCGAGCCGGAGCGTATCGCGCGCGCCGAGGCCGCAGGGCGTGACACCACGGGCGATGATCGCATCCCAGAGCGCCGGCGCGTCCTCGGCCATGCAGGCGAGCTCGACCCCCTCCTCACCTGTGTAGCCGGTGCGGGCGATCATCACCTCGATCCAGTCGATCTCGCCCATCTCCCACGTGAACGCCCTGGCGTGGGCGAGGCCGAGCAGGTCGAGGGCGCGCGGCCCCTGCACGGCGAGCAGCGCGAACTCGTCGGAGCGGTCGCGCACGTCCGATCCGCGCACCTCGTGCCCGACCAGCCAGTCGACGTCGGTCTCGCGATTGGCCGCGTTGACGACGAGCAGGTAGCGACACGGTCCCGTCCGGTAGACGATCAGGTCGTCGACGATTCCACCCTCGTCGTTCGTGAGCAGCGTGTACTGCGCCTCGCCGATCTCGAGTCTCGCGACGTCGTTCGAGAGCACATGCTGGAGAAGCTCCTGCGCCTTGGGGCCCTCGACCTCGACCTCGCCCATGTGCGAGACGTCGAAGACGCCGGCGTCCGTCCGCACAGCCCTGTGCTCCGGGATCACCCCCTCGTACTGCACCGGCATCTCCCAGCCGGCGAACGGGACGAGCTTCGCTCCGGCTTCGACGTGCTTCTCGTAGAGGGCTGTCCGCCGGAGTGTCTGCACCGCCGCGATGGTAACCACGGCGGTTTGCCCACCGAGCAAGAAGAGGCCACGACCACGCACGAGAGCCGCCGGGCGCATCCGAGCGCCTTCGACCCGCGCGGGGCCCGCCTGGTGGGGGACAATCGAGGCCCACGATGAACGAGCGAGGCCGGAAGCATGCAGCGAGAGCAGTGGAACGAGCATTACGCGGAACGTGACCCGCCGGCGACCGCCGCGGCGCACGCCCGCCTCGAGCCCGAGGTCGCCTCGCTCGCACCGGGACGGGCCCTGGATCTGGCGTGCGGCTTCGGGCACAACGCGGTCTGGCTCGCCCGGCAGGGCTGGACGGTGACGGCGGTCGACTTCTCGGAGGTCGCCCTCGAAGGCGCACGCGAGCTCGCCCGCTCATGCTCGGTCGAGGTCGACTGGGTGGCGGCCGACCTGCTCGACTACGTTCCGGAACGGGCTGCGTTCGACCTCGTGCTCCTCTTCTTCCTGCACGTCCCACCGGCCGAGCGGGACAAGGTGATCGCCCGCGCAGGCGCGGCCGTGGCCCCGGGCGGCACGTTCCTGCTCGCGGCACACGACCGCTTGAACCACGCCGAGGGCTACCGGGGGCCGAAAGATCCCACCGTGCTCTACAGCGCCGAGGACGTCGTCCCGCTCCTGGCCGGCTTCGAGATCGAGCGGGCGGAGCGGATCAGGCGACCGATCGAGACACCCGAGGGCGAGCGGCTGATGGTCGACGCTCTCGTGCGCGCCCGCAGGAACCCGCCCGGGCGGTGAGCCGTGCGTCGCGCCGGTCAGCCGCCCGGCTCAGCCTGGATGTACCGATCTGCGCGGGCGGGCGCCCGTCTGGGCGGCCCGCGGTCATGCATTTCGGTTGCGGTAGGGACGGCCGTTGCTGACCGCCCCCCGCGCAGATCCCAGCGTGCGGGACTACCGCACTGGGCTCCTGCCTTGGGTGATGGCGGCGAATCGCTGTTCGGGCCAGGGGTGCAGGATCCGCGGTTGAGGCAGCCATTGGTCAGCGAGGCGCCCCATCCGTTTCCAGGTCAACCGGTGGAGCTGGCTGCGCCGCCGAAGCGTCTTGAGCCAGTGCCGGATGATCCCTTTGCGGAAGGCGGCGAGCGCCTCGATGTTGTCGGGCACCGCGTAGTAGTTGTAGTGCCCGTGCAGGACGCGGGCGAGCCAGCGACCCTGCTCTGGGATGGGCAGATGCATCCGCTTTGCCATCTCGCGTTTGACCGCGAGTAGTTTGCGACGCATCCGCTTTGAGTCGGTGTGCCGTGTGAGCTTGAACCGTCCGGACTTCCGCGTCTTCCCGCAGATGTGCGTGAAGCCGAGAAACCGGAACGTCTCAGGCTTGCCGAGCCCACGCGCTGCACGATCTCGGGCGGCGTGCCGTCCGAACTCGATCAGCCGTGTCTTCTCGGCGTTCAGCTCCAAACCGAATTTCGAGAGCCTGTCCCGAAGCTCGATCGAGAACCGCTCGGCGTCCTCCCGATGCTCAAACCCCACCACGAAGTCATCAGCGAAGCGCACGATCACAACGTCACCGTGCGCGTTCCGAGTCCTCCACTGGTGAGCCCACAGATCAAGGACGTAGTGCGCGTAGACGTTCGCGAGCAGCGGAGAAACCGATGCTCCTTGCGGAACGCCCTCCTCGAACGCCGTCCAGGACCCATTCTCAATGACCCCCGCGGCCAGCCACTTCTGAATCAGCCGCAGGACCCTCTTATCCGCGATCCGGTGCTCCAAGAACTTCATCAGCCATTGATGGTCGAGGCTAGAGAAGTAATCGCTGAAATCAGCGTCAAGCACCCAGTTCACCTTCTTCCCGACGATCCCGGCAGCGAACGCATCCAACGCGTGATGCGGGCTGCGCCCCGGCCGGAACCCGTAGGAGAAACCGAGAAAGTCCGTCTCATAGATCGCGTTCAGCACCTCGACCAGCGCCCGCTGAAGGATCTTGTCCTCCAACGCGGCAACTCCGAGCGGCCGCTGCCGCCCGTCCGGTTTCGGGATGAACACCCTCCGCGACGGTCTTGCCCGGTACGCGCCCCTGTGAACTCGAGCGTGAAGATCCCGAAGGTTCTCCTCGAGATCCACGCCGTAGTCCTCCCACGTCACACCGTCCACCCCCGGCGCGGCCTTGGGCCTCAGCGCCCGATACGCCGCCCGCAGACGATCGACGTCAACGTGATGCAGGAGCGCGGTGAACCGCGCTTCCTTGTCCGTTACTGCCACTCGGCGCACACGACCAAGCTCGCTCGGCGCGCCTTGCCCGGCACTGAGTCCGGAGCGCGTTTCGCTGGCCGTGTTCCCCTTGGCCGGCCCGCTTCCCTCCACCGCTTCCGCCGCCCCACCTTGGGCGTTGTTCAGCAGCTTCTCAGGTACTACCAGACCGTCCGACTTCTCACGATCGTGCATCACGGGATTACGGCCTTGGCCTTCCCCGCACGACCCGCCCCTCCATCACGACAGGCGGGTGATCGTGAGATCTCCCGGTTCTCAGCATGAAGAGATCACGCGCATGCTCGGGTTCTTCGACCCCGCGGGGTCCGCCGACGGCTCGCGAAAACGCCGCCAACGATGTTGCCTTCCGCTGATCCACAGCACGTCGGCACCCCGGTGTTGCCTATTTCGAGGCTGCATAACCGGCCTGCGCGCACCCCGCGTCCAACGCTTCGCTGCGCCCTCACGGGTCGCCAACGCATGGTCGGGGCCATCGCGATTCGCTAGATCTTCGATGTAGGACTCTTCCATTCCCTTCTTTCATGCCGGTTGTCCGGCGCTTTCGTGGATCCAGGCTCAGGCGAGCTCGGCCTGAACGTCGACCGTGGCGCCCGACCGCTTGAGGAGCGCCGAGAACGGGCAGCCCTCGTCGGCGAGCCTGACCCCCTCGGCGAACGTCGCCTCGTCGATCCCCGGCACCGTGGCAACGACGGTCACCTGTGACCCCACGATCTGATGCCCCTCCCCGGCCACCTCGTCCATCACGATCCGGCAGGTGATCGCCACCTGCCCGGGCGGATGCCCGAGGCCGGTCAGCTCGCCCGCGAGGGAGGTCGCGAAGCAGCCGCCGTGTGCCGCCGCAAGCAACTCCTCGGGGCTCGTCTTCCCCTCCGGCTGCGCGATACGGCTCGCGAGCGAGAAGGGCAGTCCCGTGAAGGCGCCGGACGAGCCGGCCCGGATCAGGCCCTGCCCGCGGGCGAGGTTCCCCTCCCAGGTGATCTCCGCGGTACGTTCGATCCTCGGCACGTCAGGCCTCCTCCGGGTCGGGATAGGCGGCGGGCGTGCCGTCCGGGTAGTAGGCCTCGGCGGGTGAGCCGGCGGGCCGGAAGACGCCGAGCAGGCGCAGCTCGCGGTCGCCGGTGTTCTCAAGGCAGTGCACGAGCCGGGCCGGCAGGTGGACGCACGCGCCGGGCCCGAGCGGCGCCTCCTCCCCGCCGACGTGGAGCGTGCCCTCGCCCTCGAGCACGTAGATCACCTCGTCGTAGCGGTGGAAGTGGTCGGGCGCGCGACCCGGCGGGACGAAGCCGATGAACTGGGTGACCGAGACGCAGCCCGTCTCGGGAGTGACACCCAACGTGAATTGCCGCGCCGCGGTCGCGCTCCGGCGTCCCTCGGCGGCGAGGTCGACCAGCCCGTGCTCGGCCTCCGCCCGCTCGGGCTCGCGGACGAGAACCGAGACGAGCTCGATCAGGCCGTCGCCCTCCACCGACCACGGAACGCCGCGGCGAACGAAGAGCCCGACCCCGGCGCGCACGGGCAGGCGGGCGTCTCCGGCGAGCAGCGTACCCGTCCCCTCCAGCACGTACAGCACCTCGTCCTCGTGGCTCTCGACACGCGTGCGAGAGGGTCCCGGTTCGAACTGCAAGATGCGCTGCGCAAACTTCCTGCAATCGCGAGCGTCATCGAACAGAGGAAGGACACTGACGGTGTCACCCGGCACCGGCTCGGCTTCGACATCGACCCGGGTCATCCGGTACCGCATCGAACGAATCTACAGAACGGGCTCCACCTGGAAGGTCCGTAAAGGCGTTGCGGTTGTATCCGCCACCGGCAACCGCGTAGGATCAGACGCCTGCTTGCAAGGTGGCCTCGCTACGGCACCGAGTAATCACCAGATCGAAGCAAATCTCACCCAGACCTGCGGGTCTTCCGCGGTTCATCAGACAGAAATTGTCGAAGGAGGCTTGATGCACAAGAGGGCACTTACGATCGCGGTCGGCAGTGCGTGCGCGTCCATTGCGCTCGTTCTCGCCGGCACAGCGACTCCGGCCGTCCGGACCGCGGGCGCGGCTCCGGCAAGCGTTTCCTGCTCGCTCCCGATCCAGATCGGCATGGAAGCTCCGATCACCGGCCCGGCCGCGTCGATCGGTGACGACCAGCTGCACTGGGCGCTGTTCTTCCAGGCGCAGTGGAACAAGACGCACAAGCTCAAGATCAACATCGTCCAGGGCGACACCCAGCTGAACCCGGCGCTCGCCTCGACCGTCTCGCAGTCGTTCGCGTCGAACTCGAGCATCCTCGGCGTGATCGGGCCGGCCGGCAGCCAGGAGGTGATCGCCTCAGCGCCGATCCTCAAGAAGGCGGGCCTCGGCTTCGCCTCCGGCTCGGCGACCAACGTCACCCTGACCAACGGGAAGCTCCGCGGGATCTTCTTCCGCGTCGTCCCGAACGACGGTGTGCAGGCCCCCACCGACGCCAACTACATGATGAAGCACCTCGGCGTCGCGAAGGGTACGAGCGTGATGATCGTCGACGACCAGGAGGCCTACTCGACCGGGCTCGCCGACATCGTCCAGGCCGACCTGAAGAAGGCGGGCGTCAACGTCGACCGCGAGTCGATCAGCCAGAAGGACACCGACTTCTCCGCGCTCGTCGCCAAGGTGTCCAACTCGACCAAGGTCGTGTTCACTCCGTTCCAGCTCTCGTCCCAGACGCAGCTGATGGCGCAGCAGCTGAAGGCGCAGGGCAAGTCCGCGGTCGTGTTCGCCTCCGACGGCAGCTTCGACTCGTCGAAGTACAACGTCAGCGGCAACTACGTGTCGTTCTTTGCTCCGGACGTGACCACGATCAAGGCCGACAAGGCCGTCGTGGCCGCCTACCACAAGCAGTTCCCGGGCGGCACGAGCCCGTTCGGCGCACCGAATTACGTCGCGGCTCAACTCTGGGCGCAGGCTGCCACGGCAGCGTGCAAGTCGGGCAAGGGCACCGTCACCCGTGCCTCGATCCGCGCGGCGTTCGCCAAGCAGAAGATCGCCAAGTCGATCCTCGGGACGCCGATGTCGTTCACCAAGAACGGTGATGTCGCAGGTGCCGCCTTCCACATCTTCAAGATCGTGGGCGGTAAGTACGTAACGGTCGCGTAGCTCGTGCGTGGGGGCACGGCTCCGGCCGTGCCCCCACGATCTTCTGCCGATGAACTGGAATCTCTTCGTCACCGAGCTGGTCGCCGGCATCGTCCACGGCAGCGTCTACGCCCTGATCGCGCTCGGGTACTCGATGGTGTACGGGATCCTGAAGCTGCTGAACTTCGCCCACGGCGACGTCTACATGGTCGGCGCGTTCATCGGCTACGGCATCCTGACCGTGTTCGGCGGCGCCGCGGCGTTCACGATCCCGATCGGGCTCCTGCTCGTGTTGATGTTCCTCGCCGCGACGCTCGGCGGCGGGCTGCTCGGGGTGGTGATCGAGCGCTTCGCCTACCGCCGGCTCCGCGAGGCCCCTCGCATCGCGCCGTTGATCACGGCGCTCGGGGTGTCGTTCTTCCTCGAGAACGCGGCGGTGCTCCTGCTCGGCGCCAACTACGAGAGCTTCAACACCTTCGGCTGGCGGAACAGCGAGCTCTGGACGAACGGGTTCACGCTGCCGGCCGGCGTCCACGTCGGCATCGCCCAGATCATCGTCGTCGCCGGTGCGATCGTCCTGATGATCGGCCTCACCGGGTTCGTCTCCCGCACCCAACTGGGCCGCGCGATGCGCGCGACCTCGTTCGACCGGCAGGCGGCGGAGATGATGGGCATCGACGTCAACCGCGTGATCATGGCCACCTTCTTCATCGGCTCGGCGCTCGCGGGTGCGGCGGGCATCTTCAATTGCATCGTCTACCAGCAGCTCAACCCCTACATGGGCTTCGATGCGGGCCTGAAGGCGTTCACGGCGGCCGTCGTCGGCGGGATCGGCAACCTCCCCGGCGCCGTCGTCGGCGGGCTCGCGATCGGGCTCGCGGAATCCTTCACGATCGGCTACGTCTCCTCGACGTTCTCGAACGCGATCGTCTTCGTCGTGCTGATCGGCGTGATGATCCTCCGCCCGAGCGGGCTGCTCGGGCGCGCGGCGGTGCAGAAGGTCTGATGGCTCCCGAAGTCCCCGACCTGCCCCCCAGGGACGCTCCGAGGATCGGCGCGGACGAATGGGTCGCATCGCACGAGGGCCGCCGGGAGGGCTACCGCGGGCCGATCGGCGCGCTCCGCAGGAGGGTCGAGGCGCTGCCTCAGCCGCTTCTCTTCGCGGCGTTCGGAGTCGCCGCCGGCCTCGTGCCCCTGTTCACCAACGACGGCTACGTGCTCCGGGTCGGCTTCGACACGTTGATCTACATGCTGCTCGCGCTGGGACTCAACATCGTCGTCGGCTTCGCGGGGCTGCTCGACCTCGGGTATGTCGCTTTCTTCGGCTTCGGCGCCTACGGCTACGCAATGCTCGCCTCGTCGCAGTTCGACCTCCACTGGCCGACGCCCGCGATCCTGGTTGTCGTCACCGCCGCCACCGCGCTGCTCGGCTTCCTCGTCGCCCTGCCGTCGAGGCGCCTCGTCGGCGACTACCTCGCGATCGTGACGCTCTTCTTCGGGCAGCTGTTCGTGACCGTGACGAACAACGGCAACCGGATCTCGGTCCTCGGCTTCACACGCGGCTACAACATCACGAACGGCCCAAACGGGATCGCCGACCTCGACCCGTTCCACCTGTTCGGACACCAGCTCGAGTCGCTGAGGAGCTACTTCTACGTCGCGCTCGCCTTCTTCCTCGTCGTGCTCGGCGCCGTCTACCTCGTCAGCAAATCCCGCACGGGTCGGGCGTGGCGCTCGCTGCGCGAGGATCCGCTCGCGGCAGAGCTGATGGGGATGCCCGTCAACCGCCTGAAGTTGCTCGCGTTCGCGTTCGGCGCCGCAGTCGCGGGCCTGACGGGAACGCTCTTCGCTTCGCTCAACACCGCAGTCTTCGCGAGCGATTTCGACACGCCGACGCTGATCACGGTCTACGCGATCCTGATCCTAGGCGGCGCGGGAAGCATGGGCGGCGTCATCCTCGGCGCCGTGATCGTGAACGTCACGCTCGAGGTGCTGCGGACGCCGAACCACGCCACCTGGGTGTTCTTCTTCCTGATCGTCGCGACCCTGCTCGTGAAGCTGCGCCCCTGGCAGGCGCTCGCCGGCGTCCTCACCGGGATGATCGCGTTCGGCTTCGCCGTCCACGCGATCGTCGGGGCCATCTCCCCGGCCGACGTCCACGGAAGCGGCGCGGTCACCGGCAGCTTCGGGCGCGCGCTCTCCCACTGGGTGCCGCTGCCGCCGAGCCCGGCCCAGACCGGGAACTACGCCTTCGTCGCCCTGATCGCGCTGATCCTCGTGCTGACCACCGTGGGCACCTTCTGGCGGAACGTCATCCTCGCACCGACGCTCTACCTCGCCGCGTTCGTCTGGGACGCCCGGCTCGCGTTCGAGCCGAGCATCACGCGGCTGATCCTGATCGGCGTCATCCTGATCGTGCTGATGAACGCAAGGCCGCAGGGGCTGATCGGGAGCGCCAGGGTGGAGATCGTCTAGTGGAGCGGCTCCTCGACCTGCGCGGGATCTCGAAGGCCTTCGGGGGGCTCGCCTGCATCGACGGGCTCGACCTGCACGTCGACGAGCGCGAGATCGTGAGCGTGATCGGGCCGAACGGCGCCGGCAAGACGACGCTTTTCAACCTGATCACCGGCGTCTACCCGCCCGACTCGGGCACGATCGACTTCGCGGGCGAGAGCCTGCTCGGGCTCGAGCCGCACCAGATCGTCGGCCGCGGAGTGGCCCGCACGTTCCAGACGCTCCGTCTCTTCCTGAACATGACGGTCAAGGAGAACGTGATGGCGGCGGCCTACTCGCACACGCGGGCCGGCGTCATCCGCTCGATGCTGCGCACGCCGGGCATGCGCCGCGAAGAGCGTGAGATCGAGCAACTGGCCGAGGAGCGGCTCTCGTTCTTCGGCGAGCGGCTGATGGGCTACCGGTGGGACCAGCCCGCCTACTCGCTTTCGTACGCGAACCGGCGGCGGCTCGAGATCGCACGCGCGACGGCGACGAAGCCCCGCCTGCTGCTGCTGGACGAGCCGGCGGCCGGGATGAACCCGGTCGAGACGCACGAGATCACCGAGCTGATCGCGCGCCTGCGCGAGCAGGCCGGGTACACCATCCTCGTGATCGAGCACGACATGCACGTCGTCGAGGGGATCTCCGACCGGGTGATCGCCCTCGATCACGGCCTCAAGATCGCCGAGGGGTCGTTCGAGCAGGTCGCGACCAACGAGCGCGTGGTCGAGGCCTACCTCGGACTGAAAGCGACCGCGACGAAGTGAGCGTCAACGGCGCACCCCTCCTCAGGCTGTCGGCGGTCGACACCTACTACGGGCCGATCCACATCCTCCAGGGGATCGAGCTCGTGGTCGGGCCGGGCGAGCTCGTGTGCCTACTCGGCGGCAACGCCTCGGGCAAGTCCACGACGCTGAAGACGGTGCTCGGCGTAGTGCAGCCCCGCCGCGGCAGCGTCGAGTTCGACGGCGAGGACGTGACGAAGCGGCCGACGAACTACCGGATCCGCAAAGGAATGGCGATCGTGCCCGAGAACCGCCGGCTGTTCGCGCCGATGACGGTGCTCGAGAACCTGAAGATGGGTGCCTATCTGCGCGCCGGCGGGCTGCCCGAGGACTACGAGCGCGTCTACGAGCTCTTCCCCCGCGTCTACGAGCGCCGCTCCCAGCTCGCCGGCACGCTCTCCGGCGGCGAGCAGCAGATGGTGGCGATGGGCCGCGCCCTGATGTCGCGCCCGAAGCTGCTCCTGATGGACGAGCCCTCGATGGGTCTCGCTCCGCTCCTGGTCGAGAAGAGCTTCGAGATCATCAAGCAGGTCAACGACGAGGGCGTCGCCGTGCTCGTCGTCGAGCAGAACGCCAACGTCTCGCTCTCGATCGCCGACCGCGGCTACGTCCTTTCGACCGGACGGGTGGTGCTCGAGGGCCAAGCGGCCGACCTGATCGCGAACGACGACCTGCGGAAGGCGTACCTCGGGCGATGAAAATGCCGGCATCAGTCGCCGATTGCCGCTCGCGGTTCCCGATCTTCGAGCGGCTCGTCTACCTCAACTCTTGCTCGCAGGGGGCACTGTCCGACTCGGTACGCGCCGCCTACGCCGCCTACCTGACCGATTGGGACGAGCAGGGTGCCCCGTGGGAATACTGGGTCGAGCGGGCCGAGACGGCCCGCTCCTCGTTCGCCGCGCTCGTCGGCGGCGCGCCCGACGACGTCGCGGTCACGACCTCGCTCTCGGCCGGGGTCAGCGCGCTCGCGAGCACGTTCGACTGGCGCGAGCGGCCGCGGGTGGTCGTCACCGACTTCGAGTTCCCGACCGTGGGGCAGATCTGGCATGCCCAGGAGCTGCGCGGCGCCGAGGTGGTGCACGTGCCGCCCGAGGGCGCCGAGATCCCGCTCGAGCGGTTCGAGCAGGCGATCGACGAGCGGACTGCACTCGTCGCGGTGACGGCCGTCTGCTACCGAAACGGGGCGCGGCTGCCGGTGGAGGAGATCGTCGAGCTCGCCCATGCGCGCGGTGCGCTCGTGCTGCTCGACGCCTACCAGGCGATCGGGAGCTACCCGCTCGACGTGGCCGGGCTCGGAGTCGACTTCCTCGGCGCGGGCGCGCTCAAGTACCTGCTCGCCTCGGCCGGGCTCGGCTTCCTCTGGTGCCGGCCCGGGCTCGCCCCCTCGCTGCTGCCGACGCAGACAGGATGGTTCGCCGACAGGAACATCTTCGAGATGGACGTCCACGACTACTCGCCGTCGCCGACGGCGCGCCGATTCGAGTCCGGCACGCCGCCGATCCCGGCGATCTACGCGGGCATCGCCGGGATCGAGCTGATCCGGGAGATCGGGATCGCCGCGACGCGCGAGCACGTGACCGCGCTGAACGAGCGGCTGATCGCGGGGGTCGACGAGCTCGGCGGCGTCGTAGCGACCCCCCGTGCGCCCGAGCGTCGCGGGGCGCTCGTCTGTATCGGCTCGACCGACGCCCCGGCGCTCGTGCGCGCGCTCGCCGACGACGGGATCGTCACGTCGGATCGCGACGGCAACCTCCGCGTCTCGGCGCACGCCTACAACGTCGCCGAGGACATCGACGCGCTCCTGGCCGCTCTGGCACGTCACCGCGGGCTACTCCGGCAGGCCTGACGCAGACTCTGCCGAGTTGCGCTAGAACCTCATCTGCATGCTCCCGCGGGAAGTCGGATATGCGCGGCCGTCGACGGTCGCCGAGGCGCTCGGCCTCCTCGGGGAGAACGAGGGAGCGCGCGCACTCGCGGGCGGTCAGACCCTCGTCAGCGTGATGAAGGCCCGGGCCGCCTCCCCGGAGGCGCTGGTCGACCTGAACCACCTGGACGAGCTCAACGGGATCGAGCTGGGGGCCGACGGCCGGCTCGAGATCGGCGCGATGACGACGTACACGGAGTTGATCGAGAGCGCCGAGGCGCGCGCGCGCCCGATCCTCGGCGAGGTCTGCGCGCAGATCGCCGACGTCCAGGTGCGCAACCGCGGCACGGTCGGCGGCAACATCTGCGCCAACGACCCGACCAACCACCTGCCGCCTCTGATGGTCGCGCTCGGCGCCGAGATGACCATCTCCGGCCCGGACGGCGAGCGCACGGTCCCCGCGGAAGAGTTCTTCCTCGGCGTGTACATGACCGCGGTCGGACCGGGCGAGCTGCTGACGAAGATCACCATCCCGCCGGGACGGCGCGACGGCTTCGCATCCGTCACGATCGGTCGCGACGGCACCTGCATCGTCTGCGCCGCGGTCAGCCTCGACAACGGGCCGCGGATCGCGATCGGCTGCGTCGACGCCGTGCCGCACCGCGCCACGGAGGTCGAGGGCAAGCTCGGCGGCGACCCGCAAGCGGCCGTGTCGGGCCTGGGCGCGACGCTCGACCCGCCCGGAGATGTCCACGCACCGGCCGACTACCGCCGGCACCTGGCCGAGGTGGTCGTCGCGCGGGCGATCGCGCAGGCGGGCGAGCGGGGCGGCGCCTGATGACCGCGATCGAGACGGGCCGGAGGATCACCGTGGAGGTGAACGGGGTCTCCTACGAGCGGGAGGTGGAGGCACGCCGCCTGCTGATCCACTTCATCCGCGACGACCTCGAGCTGACCGGCAGCCACATCGGCTGCGACACCGGCAATTGCGGCGCCTGCACCGTCACCGTGGACGGCGTCCTCCTCAAGAGCTGCCTGATGCTGGCCGTCCAGGCCGACGGCAGCAAGATCGAGACGGTCGAGGGGCTGGCAGCCGACGACGAGCTGACGCCGCTCCAGCAGGCGTTCCACGAGCATCACGCGCTCCAGTGCGGCTACTGCACCCCCGGGATGCTGATCTCGGCGACGAGCCTGCTGGCGAAGAACCCGCGCCCGACCGACGACGAGATTCGCAAGGGCCTCCAGGGCAACATCTGCCGCTGCACCGGGTACTGGAACATCATCAAGGCGGTCAAGGCCGCCTCCGGCCAGGAGGTCGAGGAATGAGCCTGTCGGTGCCGCTCCCCCACACGCCCGCCGCCGGCGAGATTTCACAAAGTCGGCACAGAAGCACCGCGAACGGGCCGGTAGAATTGGCAGTGAGGGTGGCGGGTCGACCTCCCCACCCTGGGTGGGGGCCCGGCGGGGTGTCCGGTAGCTCGGCCTGCGGTTCGACCTGCGGTGTGAGCCGCGGCGCGGCCTGGCTGGAGGAGGCATGAGCGAGACGGTCGTCGCGCCGGAGCGGGTCGAGGTCGAGGCGCCGGCCGAGCGGCAGCGCTGGTCCGGGCAGAGCGTCCCGCGCAAGGAGGACCGCCGGCTCGTCCAGGGGCAGGGCGTCTTCGTCGACGACATCAAGCGCCACAACATGGGCTACGCCGCGTACGTCCGCTCGCCCTACGCGCACGCGATGATCAAGTCCGTCGACGTCTCTGCGGCGCTCGCGGTGCCCGGCGTCTACGGCACCCTCACCGGCGACGAGGTGGCCACGCTGACCGACCCGTTCTTCCAGCTGTCCACGGCGCCCGGGAACGAGATCAAGGACTACGCCCTCGCGGTCGGCCGCGTCCGCTTCGTCGGCGACCCGGTCGCGATCGTCGTCGCCGAGACCCGCGAGCTTGCCCGTGACGCAGCCGAGCTCGTCGAGGTCGACTACGAGCCGCTGCCCGTGATCGTCGACGCGCGCCGTGCCCGCGACGAGGGCGCGCCCGTCCTCCACCCCGACGCCGGCTCGAACCTCGTCTGGGAAGGCGTCTACGAATGGGGGAGCTGGGACGACGCCGTCGGCGAGGCCGACCGGATCGTCAAGATCTCCGAGCTCCACTTCGACCGCTTCAACTCCACCCCGCTCGAGTGCGACGGGGCGCTCGTCGAGTACAACCGCGGCACCGGGCAGTGGACGCTCTACACGAACAACCAGTTCCCGGGCTTCGCCGCGATCATGATGGCGCCCGCGATCCGCACCGGGATCGACAGGCTCCGCTTCGTCACCCAGGACATCGGCGGCGGCTTCGGCAACAAGATCACCTCGCACCCGCAACTCGTCGCGATGTGCCTGCTGGCGCGGAAGCTGAACCGCGCGATCCAGTGGACGGAGTGGCGCACCGAGTTCCACCTGTCGATGTCGCACGGGGCCGAGCGCTGGTTCCACGACACCGAGGTCGCGGTGAAGGCGGACGGGACGCTGCTCGGCTTCCGGACGAAGGCCCTCGACGACGCGGGGGCGTTCACCCGCTACGAGCCGCTCGGCGGCGTCATCTGGGCGCAGGTCACCCCGGGCATGTACCGCTGGCGGAACATCCGGCTCGACTTCACGCAGGTCGTCACGAACAAGGCGCCGTGCTCACCGAACCGCGGCTACTCGCGCATGCAGCACCTCTGGTTCACCGAGCGCGTGATCGACATCGTCGCGAACGAGCTCGGCCTCGACCCGGTCGACATGCGCAAGCGGAACTACATCCGCGCCGACGAGATGCCCTACACCACCCCGAACGGCTGCGTCTACGACTCCGGCGACTACGCCGGCATGCTCGACATCGCCCTCGACCTGATCGGCCACCAGGGGCTCGAGGCTCGCCGGGCGGACGCGCTGAGCCGCGGCAAGCTGCTCGGCTTCGGGATCGGCTCGACGCTCGACTCCGGCACGAACAACTTCGCCCAGTCGCGCATGATCAACCCCGAGCTCCAGTTCTCGGGGAACAACGAGGTCGCGATGGTCAAGCTCGACTTCTTCGGCGAGATCGTGGTCACGCTCGGAACGACGCCGCAGGGCCAGGGCCACGAGACATCAGCGTCGATGGTCGTCGCCGACATCCTCGGCGTCGACCCGGGCTCCGTCAACGTGCGCACCGGCCACGACTCCTACTGGAACTCGCACGCCGGCTTCTCCGGCACCTACGCGAGCCAGTTCGCGGTCACCGGCCTGAGCGCGGTCAAGGGCGCGGCCGACGCGCTCGCGCTCGACATGCGCAAGCTCGCCGCCGGCGTGCTCGGCGCCGACGGGCCCGACGACATCGTCCTCGAGGACGGCTTCGCGAAGCGTGCCGACAACCCTGAGGCCGCGTTGCCGTTCATGGCCCTCGGCGCGATCGTGAACATGAACAACGCCGTGCTCTCCGAGGAGGGCCGCGAGATCACCCTCAACCAGCGCTACGTCTACGTGCCGCCGTTCGAGCTCCCGGATCTCGAGCGCAAGTACGGCAACCTGACCCTCACCTATGCGACCCAGGTGCACGCGGCGCTCGTCGAGGTCGACCCCGAGACCGGCTCCTACGACGTCGTCGACTACGCGGCGGTCGACGACTGCGGCACGCGGATCCACCCGCAGATCGTCGAGGGCCAGGTGATGGGCGCGCTCGCGCACGGGATCGGCGCCGCCACCCACGAGACGTTCACCTACGACGAGGACGGCAACCTGTTGACACCGAACTTCTACGACTACCACGTGCCCCATGCCATGGACGTGCCGCCGCTGAAGACGGGCGCGATCGAGTCTCCCTCACCGTTCACCCCGCTCGGAACCAAGGGGATGGGCGAAGGCGGCGGCGCCGCGATCCACGCGATCTGCTCGGCGCTCCAGGACGCGCTCAGAACGTCGGGCGCACCGGTCGTCTCGGATTCCTGCAACCCGCCCCACCGCGTCTACGAGCTGATCCGGGACCCGGCCGCGAGCCGCGCCGGCGTCGAGGTCATGCCCGCATGAGGGTCGAGGGCGAGCGCACGTTCACGGCCCCCCGCGAGGTCGTCTGGAAGATTCTCAACGACCCCGCGCAGATGGCCGAGCTGATGCCGGGCGTCCAGTCGTTCGAGGTCCAGGACGATCGGCACTGGAGCGCGAAGGTCAAGATCCCGCTCGGGCTCGGGGGGCTCGCGATGACGATCGACTTCGAGAAGACCGAGGAGCGCGAGGGCGAGTTCTCGAGCCTGCACGCGAAGGGCAACGGCGTCGGTGCGATGCTCAACATGCAGACCTCGTTCACGCTCGAGACGGTCGACACCGGAACACGGATGCTCTGGGAGGCCGAGGTTTCGATCGCCGGGCCCGTCGGCGCGATGGGCCAGCGGGTGCTGCAGCCGATCGTCAAGCAGCAGGTGAACCACGTGCTCGGGGCGCTCGACAAGCAGGTGACGGCGGCGAGCGAGGCCGACGGCGAGCTCCCGGCCGCGGCGCAGCAGTAGGAGCGCCGTGGCGCCGCCGTTCCGGATCGGGGTGATGCAGCTCACCATGGAGCCGCTCGAGGAGATGCTCGAGACGGCCCGGGTGCTCGACCGGGGCGGTTTCGACACGATCTGGCTCGCCGAGGCGTATCCGTGGTGGCGCAAGCACGGGATGGAAGCCCGCTCCTCCACGGTCGTCTCGGCGCTAATGGCCCGCGACACCGAGCGCCTGACGATCGGCTGGGGGATCATCTCGCCGTACACGCGGCACCCGGTGCAGGTCGCGATGGACGCCCGCGTCGTCCAGGAGGCGGCCGGTCCCGGTCGCTTCATCGTCGGCTTCGGGACGTCGAAGATCTTCCTCAACAACACGAAGCAGGGCGGCCCGCCGAAGGAGACGAAGCCGCTCGCACACATGCGCGACTCGGTCGCGATCGTGCGCGGGGCGCTCGGCGGCAAGCGATTCGAGTACGACGGCAAGGTGTTCTCCGCCGACCTGCCGGCGCTCCAGCCCGAGGCGCATGCGCCCGACTGGGACGTCCCCGTGTACGTCGCCGCGACCGCCCCGCAGATGCAGCAGCTCGGCGGCGAGATCGGCGACGGGCTGCTGACTCCCTCGATCACGACGCCGGCCTTCGTCCGCTACACGCGCGGCAACGTCACCGCGGGCGCGGCGAAGGCGGGGCGCGACCCCGAGGCCGTCGACGTCGGCTGCACGGTCGTCGCCTCGATCGACGCGGACGACCGCGGTCGCGGCCGTGACGGCGCGCGCGAGATCGCCGGCATGTACCTGGCGAACAAGTTCCAGAACATCAAGGGCTCCGCCGACACGCTGCTCGACCTCGCCCAGATCGGAATGGACGAGCTGGCCCCCGTCGCCGAAGCGATGGAGCGCGGCGGCCGCCTCGCCGCCAAGGAGCAGGTGACCGACTCGCTCCTCGACCGCTGCAAGCCGATCGCGGGGCTGCCGGAGGACTGCATCGCCGCGATCGAGGAGTACCGCGACGCCGGCTGCTCACACGTGATGCTCGAGTTGTGGGGCGACAACCGGCACGACCAGATCCGGCTCTTCGCCGAGCGGGTGCTGCCGCACGTTCGCGGATGACGGAGCTCGCCGTCAACGAGGAGCGACTCGTCGACTGGGCTTCGCGCGCGATCGGGACACCGAGCTTCACCGGGAGCGAGCAGGCGATGGCCGAGTTGATGGCCGAGACCCTCGCCGGGATGGGCCTGCAGGTGCAGTGGCAGCAGGTCGAGGAGGGCCGCGCCAACGTGCTCGGCATTCTGGCAGGCTCCGGCGGGGGGCCGAGCCTGATGTTCAACGGGCACATGGACACGTCCTATTCGGGCAAGGAGCCGTGGCTCGCAGGCGTGCGCGGCTTCCAGCCGAGCGCGTTCGTCAAGGACGGCCGTCTGTTCGGGCTCGGGATCTCGAACATGAAGGGCGCTCTCGCGTGCTACGTCGAGGCGATCCGGGCGCTGCAGGACGCCGGCGTGCGGCTCGCCGGCGACGTGCTGGTGGCCGCGGTCTGCGGCGAGATCGAGAAGGCGCAGTGGGGCGACGCGCAGGGTGCCGAGTACCGTGGCTATGCGGCCGGGACGCGGTACCTCGTCTCGCACGGGGGGGTCGCCGACACGTGCATCCTCGGCGAGCCGACCGAGTCGAAGATCGTGCTCGGGCACTTCGGCTCGCTCTGGCTGCGGATCTCGACCCGGGGCAACTTCATCCACACCGCCTTCAGCGAGGGGAAGCGCGACCAGAACTCGATCCTGCGCATGCGCGACGTGCTCGACGCGGTGATGGAGTGGATCCCCGCCTGGGAGCGCGATCCGGAGAACGCCTTCCGCGGAGCGCCGGCGATCGTCAACGTCGGGGCGATCCAGGGCGGCTTCGGCTGGCGCGTCTCGCGGACGCCGCACCGAACCGACCTCTTCCTCGACGTCCGCGTGCCGCCGACGAAGCCGATGGCAACGGCGCGGTCGCAGGTACTCGAGCTGGTGCGCGCGCTCGCGGAGCGCTTCCCCGACTACGGCCTCGAGAGCGAGGTGTACGTGACCGCGCCGGGTGCCGAGATCGACGAGGCGCACCCGCTGGTCGCCGCTGTCGAGGCCTCGCACGAGGAGGTGTTCGGAGCACCGCCCGAGCACGATGTCACCCGCTGGTTCTCGGACGCCTCCGCCCTGACCCGCGCGGGCATCCCCACCGTCAACTACGGAACCTCGACCGGCCTCCTGGACACGACCGACGGAGAGAACCTCGACATTCAGGGGCTCGTCAAGACGGCACGGGTCTACGCGCTCGCTGCGATGCAGGTCTGCGGGGTCGCCCAAGCGAAGGAGAGCCAATGAAGCTCGTCACCTACGACGGGGGGAAGGTCGGGCGAGTCGACGGCGACGAGATCGTCCGGCTCGACACCCCCGACATGCGGACGTACTTCGAGCGCGGCGGCGTGGACGACGCGGGGGAGCGGACGCCGCTCGCGCGCGCACGGCTGCAGGCGCCGATCGTGCCGAAGAAGTTCTTCCACACCGCCGGCAACTTCCGCGAGCACGAGGACGACTCGAAGCAGGTCGACTGGTCGCATGAGATCGCACCGTGGATCGTCTTCTTCCAGAACGTCGACGCGATCGTCGGCCCCGACGAGCCCATCGTCTACCCGGAGCACCTGACCGAGGAGCTCGACTACGAGCTCGAGCTCGCGGTGGTGCTCCGCAAGGCCGGGAAGTGGTTCCCCCCCGAGGAGGCGGCGGACTACATCGGCGGCTACCTGATCTTCAACGACATCACCGCGCGCGACATCCAGCGGCGGGAGATGCGCTCGGGGGTGTTCTCGTTCTGCAAGGCGATCGAGACGTTCTGCCCACTCGGGCCATGGATCGTCACGCCGGACGAGATTCCGGACCCCCACGGCCTGGCGATGACACTGCGTGTCAACGGGGAAGAACGGCAGGTCTCTCACTCGGGCCGGATGTCCGTGACGATCCCCGAGATCCTCAGCCACTACTCGGCCCTCGGCTACAGCGCAGGCGACGTCCTCTCGACCGGAACGGTCTCGGGCGTGGCGGGCTTCAGCCCGGATGCAGCGTCGCTCTACCTGAGGCCCGGCGACGTGATCGAGGCCGAGATCGAGCGGATCGGCGTGCTGCGCAACCCGGTCGTCTCGTGGCAGGAGGCGCACGGCGAGCCTGCGCCGCCGCGGGTTCGCTGGTGACGCCGCGGTGATGGTGAGCTGGCCCGAGGACGGCGCCAAGCTCGACCGGGTTCGGGCGCTGATGGACGAAAGCGACCTCGACGCGCTCGTCGTGCGCGCGCCCGACAACGTGCTCTATCTGACGAACTTCTGGGGGATGAAGGGCTACGACGCGTGCGTGTTCCCGCGGGAGGGAGACCCGGTGCTGATCTGCCTCGAGGCCTCGGCCGCGGATGCGGCCGGCAGCGCCTGGACCGGAGACGTTCGCTACGTGCGCGGCTATGACGAGGGCGACCCGCGGCCGCCGACGGCACGGACGCTCGCCCTCGCGCTCGAGGTGGCCCGGCCGCATGACCGGGTCGGCCTCGAGCTGTCTCTCGGCACGCAGGCCTCCGACCGGATGGTCGGGGAGCCGACCACGTTCACCGCGGCCTGGTTCGAGGCGTGGCCGGGCGCGGCCGACGCGACGACGCTCCTGGCCTCCGCCCGGGCGATCAAGACCGGCCAGGAGATCGAGCGGATGCGGCTCGCGAACGAGATCTGCGCCGCCGCGATGGAGCACGTCCAGGCCGAGCTCCGGCCGGGAATGCGCGAGAGCGAGGCGGCGGCGATCTGGCAGGGGTACGTCCACGGCGAGGGCACCGGCTGGCGGGGGCGGGTCGAGCTCGCGCTCGGCTTCTCGCTCGTCTGGTCGGGCGCGGGGATCAGGACGTTCACGGCCACGGGCGACCGCCCGATCTCCGCCGACGAGCCGACGCTGTTCGAGATCTGGGTCTGCGCCGACGGCTACTGGTGCGACCATACGAAGCTCCTCTGCCCCGGCGAGCTGCGCGCCGACTACACCGAGCTCGAGGGGGAGCTGCTCGGCGTGTACGAGCGGGCGATCGCGCATTGCCGGCCGGGCGCGAGCCTCGCGGAGCTGGACCGCCTCGTCCGCGCCGGGATCGCCGAGGCGGGGTATCCGGGCCAGCCGACGCACCCGATCTGCCACGGCATCGGCGCGCGCGCCCACGAGCCGCCGTACGCCCATCAGGCCGGCGGCGGCGAGATCGCGGAGGGGATGGTGCTCGCGCTCGAGCCGGGCTGCTACTGGGAGGGGGGCGGCGGCCTGCGCCTCGAGGACAACTTCCTGATCACGGCCACGGGGGCGGAAAAGCTGTCCTCGTTCCCGGACGGAGTCGTGAGAGCATGACCGCGCCCGCGCCCGCCCGCGCCGTCGCAACCGGAGCCCCGCGGCGCGTACGGCCGCTTGTGGTGCAGGTCACGAGCGTTGTCTTCGTGGCGTGCACCACAAGCGGGTCTCCGGGGAGCGGTGAGCGGTGATCGAGCGGGTCTGCGTCGCGGGCGCCGGCGTGATCGGGAGCCTCTTCGCCGGGCACCTCGCCCAGGTCGTGGACGTCTCAGTCCTGACCCGGCGGGACGAGCACGCGCGGGCGCTCAACGAGGAGGGCCTCCGCGTCTCGGGCCACTCCGACCTGCACTCGCGCGTCACCGCCTCGACCGACATCGGCTCCCTGCCCGAGCCCGACCTCGTCCTCATCTGCTGCAAGGGCACCGACCTCGAGGGGCTTGCCGGCCGGCTCGCCGGGCACTTCCCCGGCGCGATCATGATGACCGTCCAGAACGGCCTCGGGGCCTACGAGATCGTCGGCTCCCACGGCGCCTGGCCGATCCTGGCCTCGGTTACGTTCATGAGCGGCACCCGCCACTCGGACACACACGTCGAGTACATCCTCGACACCGCCACCTGGATCGGCCCGATCCGGGACACGACCGCCGCCGACGCCGAGGCGATCGCCGAGCTGATCCGCTCGTCCAGGCTGCAGGCGGAGTCCTACGACGACCTCCGCCCCGCGCTCTGGTCGAAGCTGATCTTCAACGCCACGGTCAACTCGGTCGCGGCACTCACGGGCCTCCCCCACGAGGCGCGTTTCGCCCGGCTCGACGCGCCGTCCGACCTCGGCCACCTCGTGCTGGCGCTCATCGACGAGGGGAAGGCGGTCGCCGCCGCTGCCGGCGTCGAGCTGCGCGAGGATCCCTGGGAGATGAACGTGCACGCGACCCGTCACGGATCGCGTCACTCTCCGTCCATGCTCGAGGACGTGGAGGCGCGCCGCCCGACCGAGATCGAGCTGATCACCGGCGCGCTCGTCCGCGAGGGCGAGCGGCTCGGCGTCCCGGTGCCGCTCCACACCGCGCTCTACCGGCTCGTCAAGGCGCGGGAGGCATCGTGGCAGTGAAGGAGCCCGGGCGGACCTGCCCACATCGGCCACGGCCGGTGCCAGTCCAACGTGACCGGAGTGTGACGAAGAGATGGCCTCGACGGACGTGACCCGTCTCTTTTTCCAGGCAGGCAGCCAGATCCACCGCCCGTCCCGGCGGGTCACGGCCGGTGCCAGTCCAGGCATACGGAAGTGTGACGGGATGGCGCGGTGAGGGTCTGCGTGGTCGGCTGCGGCGCGGTCGGGTCGCTGTTCGCGGCGAACCTCGGAACGCTCGCCGACATCGAGGTGTGGGCCTACGACCTGGCGCGGGATCACGTCGAGGCGATCAACCGCGACGGGCTCCGGCTGACCGGCGCCGGCGACGTGGTCGGGCAGGTGCGCGCGACCACCGACGCCGCGGAGATCCCTCCCTGCGAGTTCGGGATCGTGGCGACCAAGGCGATGCACACGGAAGCCGCGATCGCCGTCACCGCCCACGCTTTCGGCGCCGGCTCGGTGGCGACCGTCCAGAACGGGATCGGCAACGAGGAGGTGCTCGCGCGCCACTGCGGGCGGGTGATCCGCGGCACCACCTTCCCGGCCGGCAAGCTGACCGCGCCCGGCGTCGTCCAGTGGGACGTCAAGGGGGACACCACCCTCGGCCCGTTCGAGCCGCAGCCGGCCCCGGCAGCCGAGATCGCACGGCTCGCCGACGCCTGCACCCGCGCAGGAATGCCGACCCATGCCGTTGCCGACGCCCGCGGGCCGCAATGGCGCAAGGTGATCTTCAACGCCGCCACCAACCCGCTCGGCGCGCTCACCGGTCTGACGCACGGCCGCGTCTGCGAGCAGCAGCCGCTCCGCCGCCTCGCCTCGCAGCTCGTTGACGAGGGGAAGGCGGTCGCCGCCGCGCAGGGGATCGAGCTCGACTCCGACCCGGAGGAGCTGATCGACTACGCGGCCCGCCCCGACGTCGCCTACGCCCACAAGGCGTCGATGCTGCAGGACGTCGAGGCGCGCCGGCAGACGGAGGTCGACTTCCTGAACGGCGGCATCGTCGAGTTCGGCCGCCGCTACGGTGTCCCAACACCGGGACACGAAACGATCTGGGCACTCGTGAAAGGGGTGGAGGCATCGTGGGCGCAGTGACCGGCAAGCAGGCGGGCACGGTTCCGGCGGAGGACGTCCAGCGTCGCTACCGCCTGATCCGGGAGGCGATGAGCCGCGACGGGCTCGATGCCGTGATCGTGTCGGGCTCCGAGTACAGTGGCTTCGAGGGCGCCGTCACCTACGTGTCGGGGTTTGTGATCGTCCACCGCTACGCCTACGTCCTGCTCCCCCGGGAGGGCGACCCGGCGATCGTCTTCCCGCGCGAGGCCCGATACGTCGGCGAGCACGGCACCACCTGGATCGACGAGCAGGTATTCGTCGACCGCCCCGGCGACTGGCTGGCGGACCGACTCCGCGGGCAGCGCGTCGGCGTCTACGGCCTCGACTACGCGATGACGGTCCGCGACTTCCGGGCGCTCGACGGCGCCGTCGAGCTGGTCGGCTGGGACGCGGCGTTCGACCATGCCCGCGCGGTCAAGAGCGAGCACGAGCTGGCATCGGTGCGCGACAGCGTCCGGATCAACACGGAGGGCTTCTGGATCTTCCTCGAGGCGTTCGCGCCGGGGCGCTCGGAACGGGAGATCCTCGCGCCGTGCGAGGAGTACTTCGTCACGCAGGGGTGCGGCCGGCTGACGATGGACATGGTGCTTGTCGGCGAGAACGGCTCGGCGCTGCCGGAGTTCAAGATCGCCGGCCCGCGCCGCGTCAAGGCAACCGACATGCTGCTCCCGTCGCTCGAGGTCGCCGGCCCCGGCGGCCACTGGGTCGAGGTCTCCCGGGCGATCTGCCCCGACGAGCCGAGCGACGAGTCGAAGCGGATGATGGACGCCTACGACGAGTACTACGAGGCGGCCCGTGGCGCGCTCCGCGACGGCGCAACCGCCCACGACGTCCATCGTGCCGTCGCGAGGGGATTCCTCGACCGAGGCTTCCAGCTCGGCCACGTCACCGGCCACTCGATCGGGATGACGATGATCGAGTTTCCGAAGATCGGCGAGGGCGACGAGACGGCGCTGCGCGAGAACATGGTCTTCTCGATGCACCCGCACGCGATCTCGCAGGACGGCCGCGCATGCCTCTACATGCAGGACACGTGGCTCGTCACGGCCGGCGGGGGTGTGCCGCTCGCCGAGCTGCCGATGCGCATCTTCGACGGGACGGAGATGCGGCCGTGACCGAACCGAAGCTGTCCGAGCCGGTCCTACCGGGCGACGGGGACTCCGACTACGAGCGCTACCTCCGCACCGGCGAGCTGCTGGCGCTGCAGAAAGGCCCCGACGAGTGGGCCCACCGCGACGAGCTCCTGTTCCAGACCGTGCACCAGGCGTCCGAGCTCTGGCTGAAGCTGGCCACGGCCGAGGCGGACGAAGCGACTCGCCTGATCGGCGCGGGCGACCTCGGCGGCGCGATCCGCCTGCTCCGGCGCGGGGTCGACTGTCTCCAGATCGTCACGCAGGCGCTCGACATGCTCGAGCACCTCTCACCCTGGGAGTACCAGGAGGTGCGAAAGGTGCTCGGCCACGGCAGCGGCTTCGACTCGCCCGGCTTCCGCGCCGTGCAGAAGGCGACCCCTCCGCTCGGCGCGGCCTTCCACGTCGCACGCGAGGCGGCCGGCCTGACACCGCTCGAGCTCTACACCCACGGCCGCGATCACGAGAACCTCTACCAGCTCGCGGAGCTCCTGATCGAGTGGGACGAACGCGTCGTCGTCTGGCGTGTACGCCACTTCGTCGTCGTCGAGCGGATCATCGGCGGCGCCGTGATCGGGACGCAGGGAACGCCGGTCGAGGTGCTCGGCAAGCTGATCCACAAGCGCTTCTTCCCGGAGTTGTGGGAGCTCCGGAACGAGCTCACGGCGCTGTCGCAGTCCGAGCAGTGACGCCGTCGCGGCTTTCCCTCGGCTGCGGCAACTTCGGCGGGATCGGCTCCTCCCCGGCCTTCTTCGGGCAGGGCAACTCCGAGGAGGAGGCGCGCACGATCATGGATGCCGGCTGGCGGGCCGGGATCCGCTGGTTCGACACGGCCGACGCGTACGGCGGCGGTCGCAGCGAGTCGTTCATCGGGCGTTGGCGCGCCGATCGAAGCCCGGCCGGGCTCCTCGTGACGACGAAGACGTTCAACCCGGTCTCCGGCGACCCGACCGACAGGGGCCTCGCACCTGACCGGATCAGGCGCGCGGTCGAGGGCAGCCTCGAACGCCTGGGCGTCTCCCGAATCGACTTCTACCTCGCGCACGACCGCGACCTCGAGACGCCGCTCGCCGCGACCGTCTCTGCCTTCGAGCGGCTCGTCGAGGAGGGGACGATCGGGGCCTGGGGCCTCAGCAACCACGACGCGGGGGCGCTCCGCGAGGCGCTTGCCCATGGCCGGCCGGCCCTCGTCCAGAACTCCTACTCCCTGCTCGACCGCGACGACGAGGCCGAGCTGCTGCCGCTCTGCGCCGAGCACGGGATCGCCTACGTCCCGTTCGGCCCGCTCTCGGGCGGCTGGCTGGCCGGCAAGTACGTCCGCGGCGGCGCGTTTCCCCGCGGCTCACGGATGTCCATGCGGCCCGAGCCGTACGCACATCTCGTCACGGACACGGTCTTCGACGGGCTCGACCGGCTCGCCGCCGAGGCAAGCGAACGGGGTATCGACACGGCCACGCTCGCATTCGCCTGGGTGCTCTCCCATCCCGATGTCGCGGGCGCGGTGTGCGGGCCCTCCCGGCCCGCACACCTCGAGCCCGTTCTGGCTGCGCTCGAGCTTCACCTGTCGGCGGAGGAGCGTGAGCGCATAGGCTCGTTCTTCCGATGAGCGTCACTCCCTCACTGATCGAGGTCGACCTGTGATTCCGTTCGAGGAGATCCGCCGGGCGCGCGAGACGATCGCGGCGATCGCAGTGCGGACGCCGCTCCTCCCCCTGGACGTCGATACCGACGCGAGCATCTACCTCAAGCTCGAGACGCTGCAGCCCGTCAACTCGTTCAAGATCCGCGGTGCCGGCAATGCCATCCTCCAGGCAACCGACGAAGAGCTCGCCGGCGGCGTCGTGACTGCGAGCGCCGGCAACATGGCGCAGGGCGTCGCCTACGCCGCCCGACTGCGCGGCGTGCCGGCGACGATCGTCTTCCCCGAGGGCGCCCCCGAGACGAAGGCCGCCGCAATCGAGCGCCTCGGCGGTCGGCTGGTCGTGTTGCCGTACGACGACTGGTGGCGCGTGCTCGTCGAGGGCCGCTACGAGGAAGCTCCCGGGCTTTTCATCCATCCCGTCGACAACGTGCGGGTGATGGCCGGGAACGGCACCATCGGCCTCGAGATTCTCGAAGATCTCCCCGGAGTCGATACGATCATCGTCCCGTACGGCGGCGGTGGGCTCATCACCGGGATCGCGAGCGCGGTCAAGGCGACGCGGCCGGACGTGCGCTTCTACGCGGTCGAGCCGGAGACGGGCGCGCCGGTCACGGCCTCGCTCGCCAACGGGGAGCCGACCGACGTCGAGTACGTGCGGTCGTTCGTCGACGGCGCGGGCAGCCGCTCGTTGATCCCCGGCGTCTGGGAGCACGCGCAGGACCTGATCGACGGTGCCTTCGCCGTGCCGCTCGATGCAGCCGCCGGGGCGATCCGGCTGATCGCGGAGCGCATGCGCGTGATCGCCGAGGGGGCGGGCGCACTCGCAACCGCGGCCGCGATCGCCGGCCGCGCGGGCGGCGGCAAGATCGTCTGCATCGTCTCCGGCGGAAACATCGACACCCGCGTGCTCGGCCGGATCCTTACCGGAGAGACGCCATGACCGGGATGCCGTCGTTCGCGCCCCTCGCGGGGCTGCGGGTCGTCGACGTGACGACCTCCTACGCCGGGCCGTTCTGCACCGAGATCCTGGGCGCGCTCGGAGCCGAGGTGCTGAAGATCGAGCCGCCGGGGACGGGTGACGAGGCGCGCACCTGGGGCCCGCCGTTCTTCGAGGGAGACGGCACGCTGTTCCTGAGCGCGAACGCGAACAAGCGCTCCGTCGCGATCGAGCTGCGGCGCGGCCACGAGATCGTCGCTGCGCTGGCGGCCGGCGCGGATGTCTTCATCCAGAGCCTCCGCCCGGGGCTCGCGGAGGAGCGCGGCCTCGGCGCCGCCGACCTGTCCGAGCGCAACGAGCGGCTCGTGTACTGCTCGATCGGCGGCTTCGGCAGCGTGGGGCCGCTCGCGGGCAGGCCCGGATACGACCCCCTCGCGCAGGCGGCCGCCGGGATCATCAGCGTCACCGGCGAGCCCGACAGGCCCGGTGTCCGTGCCGGCGTCTCCCTCGTCGACCAGGGCACCGGCGTCTGGGCCGCGCTGGCGATCCTCGCCGCGCTCACCGAGCGCGCGACCACCGGCCGCGGCGCCACGATCGACCTCTCGCTCTACGAGACGGCGATCTCGCTGATGGGGTATCACCTCGCCGGCTTCTTCGCCTCCGGGGTTCCGGCCGGCCGGCACGGCACCGCCTTCCCGTCGATCGCCCCGTACCAGTCGTTCGCCGCCCTCGACGGCGAGTTGATGCTCGCGGCAGGCAGCGATCGCGTCTTCGCAGCCCTCTGCGACGTCACCGGCCTGGCCCCGCTTCCAGCCGACCCGCGCTTTGCCACCAACGCCGCGCGTGTCGAGAATCGAGCGGCGCTCGCCGCGCTGGTCGGGGAGCGGATCGCGACCGAGACCCGCGCGCACTGGCTCGAGGCGTTCGCCACGGCGAAGGTTCCCGCAGCTCCCGTCCAGCACGTGGGTGAGGTCGCGGAGCATCCCCAGACGGCCGCGCTCGGGATCCTCGCCGAGCTCGGGGGTCTGCCGATCGCAGGCCTGCCGTTCTCGATCTCCGGCGAGCGCGTGACGCATCGCTCCGCCGCACCGGCGCTCGGCGCCGATACCGCCGCCGTCCTGCACGAGGCTGGATACTCGGAGCAGGCGATCAGTAGCCTGGTCGCGAGCGGGGTCGTCCAGGTGGACGCGTGATGCCAGCTTCCTAGGCCTCCCCGGCCGCGAGCCGCTACTCGTCGCGCAGGAACGACGGCACGTCGAGCAGGTCGCCCGGTGGATCGAACTCCGGGGTGCGGCCGCCCGCTGTGGGTGCGGCGGGCTCGCCCGTGCTGCGCGCACGGCGGCGGCGCTGCTGGCCGAAGCCTGTCGCGATCACCGTCACGCGAACCTCGTCGCGCTGGCCGTCGTCGATCACCGCGCCGAAGATCACGTTCGCGTTCTGGTCGGCGGCACTCGTCACGACCTCCGCCGCCTCGTTGACCTCGAACAGGCCCAGGTCGGTCGGGCCCGTGATGTTGAGCAGGATGCCCGTCGCGCCCTCGATCGAAGACTCCAGGAGCGGCGAGCTGACCGCGGTTCGAGCGGCCTCGCTCGCGCGGTTCTCGCCGTTGCCGACGCCGATCCCCATCAGCGCCGAGCCGGCGTCCCGCATGATCGTCCTCACGTCCGCAAAGTCCAGGTTGACGATCCCGGGAACGGTGATCAGGTCGGTGATCCCCTGCACGCCCTGGCGAAGGATGTCGTCGGCCATCTTGAACGCGTCCGAGAGAGGCGTCTTCTTCTCGACCACCTGGAGCAGGCGGTCGTTCTCGATCACGATGAGCGTGTCGACCTTCTCCGAAAGCTCGCTGATCCCCTGCTCGGCCTGATGGCCGCGACGGCGCCCCTCGAAGCTGAACGGCCGGGTGACCACGCCCACCGTCAAGGCTTCGAGCTCGCGTGCGAGCTCCGCGACGACGGGAGCTCCACCCGTGCCGGTGCCGCCGCCTTCGCCGGCGGTGACGAAGATCATGTCGGCGCCCTTGAGCGCCTCCTTCAACTCGTCGCGGCTCTCCATCGCCGCCGCATGGCCGACGACCGGGTCGGCGCCGGCGCCGAGGCCGCGGGTCGCCTTGGCGCCGATATGGATCTTCACGTCGGCGTCGCACATGAGCAGCGCCTGGGCATCCGTGTTGACCGCGACGAACTCGACGCCCGTCAGGCCCGCGTCGACCATGCGATTGACCGCGTTCGTACCGCCGCCGCCGACGCCGACGACCTTGATCACAGCGAGGTAGTTTCCGGAACGGTCTCTCATCTCGACAGTCTCATCTCAGGCTCTCAGCTCGGCTCTCGAGCGCACTCGACCTCAAGCTGCAGTGCAGGCTGGGGTCTGTCGAACGGTCTACTTCCTCGCAGAGTACGGACGACAGTCCTGTTTGTCAATGCGGAAAACGCAAGTCTCAAGTGCACTAACCCTCAACCTGTACTTACGGCTTGAGGGTTGAGCGAGCCGAGAACGGGCCGCTCGGGGACACTGACGTCGATGTAGCGCGCCGTCGTCGCGCTCGCGCCGGCGAGCTTCATGATCCGTCGCGCGATTGCCAGCTTGAGGCGCAGGTCGCCGATGTCGCCGAGCCTGATCTGGGGCCCCGAGCGGAGCACGAGCGTCAGCTCTTTCGGGGTCGAGAGAACGGAGCGCACGCCGCCCGGGAAGACGCCCGACGAGAGCGGGGCGAGCGCGCCCGCGGCCAGCGCACCGTTGTTGCGGGCAAGCGTCGCTCCGAGGGTCACGTCCGTGGTCTTCGGGATCCAGAGCCGGGGCAGCTTGCTGCGGCGCGGGTTCGCGATCGAGCGCATCACCCGACCACGCGCGGAGACGACCCAACTCCTGGTGGCCTGGCGGAGCAGAAGCACCGCGCGCTCGGCCTTGACGCGAACACGGAGGGTGTGCGGGAAGGAGCGGTCGAACCGAACCGAGATCACATCGGGGATCGCCGCCACCTGACGGTCGACGGCGGCGCCGTCGACCCGGAGCAGGCTCTCCCCCAACTCGGGCCCGAGCGCCCGGCGCACCTCGGCCTGGACGCGGGGCGAGCCGCCCGCGATCGAGATCGTCCGGACGGCGAAGACCGAGGTCTCGAGCGCGGCCGCATACGCACCGGCCGCCAGCGCGAGGGTTCCCACAGCAACGCCGATCGACCTGAGGGACGGCACCAGGGCGCGCGAGCCGCGTGCCCCGCGCCTCGCGGGGAGCGCGACGGCACGCGCGGTGCCTCGCTTGCCGGCTGCCACGTAGTCGTGTTCGCCGGGGCACCTCGATTCCCTACAACGGCGGCAGCTCGATCGGCCCGAGAAAGCGAACCTCGTGCTCGAGCTCGATGCCGAAGCGCTCGTGGACGCGGCGGCGCGCCTCGACCATCAGCGCGAGCGCGTCGCCGCTCGTCGCGCCGCCGGCGTTCTCGATGAAGTTGGCGTGCCGCGTCGAGATGAGGGCGCCGCCGATCCGGTGCCCCTTCAGGCCGCATTCCTCGATCAGCCGGCCGGCGCCCGGCCGGGAGGGCGGGTTCTTGAAGACACTCCCGAACGTGCGCCTCGTCGTGGGCTGGGTCGCCTTGCGGCGGGAGAGCAGCTCGGCCACCTCGGCCTTGACCTGGGCGGGCGGCTTGGGTGTCAGCCGGAAGCGAACCTGGGCGACGACGTCGCCCGGGACGAGATTCGAATGACGGTACGAAAGAGCCAGGTCGCCCGGCGTGACAATGCGCGTCCCGTCGGGTCCGGCGACGACGGCGTCGATCATCACGGTGCTCCAGTCCCGGCCGTACGCGCCTGCGTTCATGCGCACGCCTCCCCCGACCGTGCCGGGGATCGCCGAGGCGAATTCGAAGCCGCCGAGCCCGGCCTCCCGGGCGCGGTGAAGGCACACGGCGTTGGTCGCTCCCCCTCCGGCGACGAGGGTCTCCCCTTCGACCCTCGCCTCGGCGAGGTCGCCGACGAGCCGCACCACGAGCGCGTCGACTCCGGCATCGTGGACGAGCAGGTTCGAGCCGAGCCCGATCGCCTCGACCACGGCCTCCCCGCCGACCGCCCAGCGAAGCACCTCGACGAGCTCGTCGGCGCTCGCAGGCCGCGCGAAGAGACGCGCGGGGCCACCGGTGCCGAGCGTGGTGAAGCGGGAGAGGGCGACTCCCTCCTCGATCTCGATCACGGCCGACCCGCCCCCAGGCGGGCACGCAGCAGCGCGGGTGCTGCGTCGACATCGCCGGCGCCGAGGACGAGCAGGACGTCTCCGGGCTCTGCTCTCGCCGCAAGGTAGGCGGCGCCGGCCTCGACCGACGGAATCCACGCCGCCAGGCGGCCTCGGTCGGAGAGCGCATCGACCACGAGCTTGCCGCTGACCCCCGCGACCGGCTGCTCGCGGGCGGGATAGATCTCACTGACGACGACGTCATCGGCCGCGGCCAGCGCAGCGCCGAGCTCCCCGGCCAGATGGCGCGTCCGCGAGACGAGGTGCGGCTGGAACAGGGCTCGCACGCGCCGCCCCGGAAACGCCTCGCGCGTTGCGGCGATCGCCGCCGCGAGCTCCGTGGGATGGTGCGCGTAGTCGTCGACGATCGTCACCCCACCTGCCTCCGAGACCTCGAAGCGCCGCCCCGTTCCCGAGAACCGCGCAAGCGCGGCGACCGCGTCCCTCCGCGCGACGCCTGCGAGGTCGAGCGCGGCGAGCGCCGCGCCCGCGTTGCGGCGGTTGTGCTCTCCGGGCACCGTGAGGGGCCCGTCGAAGGCGGGTGCGCCGACAACCGCATGCGGGGCGGCCGAGGCCCAGCGCTCGAACTCGGCCTCGAGCTCACCGAGCGACCGGAACTCGGCGTGGTGGTCGAGCTCGATGTTCGTGACGACCGCGATCTCGGCCGGCAGCCCGAACACGGTCCGGTCTGACTCGTCGCCCTCCACGACGAGCCAGCCCTTCCCCACACCGGCGTTGCTGCCGAGCTGGGGCACCGGCGCGCCGATCAGCCAGGCCGGGTCACCGCCGGTCTCACGCAGCGCGAACGCGATCATCGCCGCAGTGGTGCCCTTGCCGTGGGTCCCCGCCACGACGATCGAGCGCCGCAACCCGGCAAGCTCGGCGAGGAGCTCCGCGCGCCGCGTGCCCGGAACGTCCGGGTAGGCCGACGACACGACCGCTTCCCACCCGGCAGGAACCATGGGCTCGGGCGAGAGCTCGACGTCGACGCCGTCGAGCGGCGCCAGGTACGGCGTCGCGACCCGATCCCACCCGCCGACCTCGGCGCCCCAGGCTCGTGCCAGCTGGGCGTAGGCGGAAAGGCCCGCACCGCCGATTCCGACGAACCAGAGCCGGCGCCCCTCAAGAGCCCGCAAGCGCGATCAGTCCTTCGGCGATCTCCTCGGCGGCGTCGGGCTTCGCCACACGAAGCATCGCCTCCCGCATCCGCTCGAGCCTGGGGGCGTCTCGGAGCAGCGTCCGCACCTGATCGGGAACGTCGTCGAGGTCGAGGTCCCGAATCATGATCGCGCCGCCGGCGCGGACGAAGTACTCCGCATTCTTGGCCTGGTGGTCGGAGGTTGCGAAGGGGTACGGGACGAGGATCGCCGGCTTCCCGGCGGCCGCAAGCTCCCAGACGGAGCTGCCGGCGCGCGCAAGCACCAGATCGGCGGCAGAGTAGGCGGCGCCGATACGGTCAGTCGACGGGATCAGCCGGTAGTCGTCCCGGCGCAGTCGCTCGCGCAGGGACGGGTAGTCGCGCGAGCCCGAGATGTGCAGGACGGCGGGGCCGACCTCCGCGAACGCCTCGATCACCGTCTCGTTCAGCGAGCGAGCGCCCGCCAGGGCCCCTGCGACGAGCAGGACGGGACCGTCCGCCGGGAGCTCGAAGATCTCGCGCGCCTCGGCCTGCGGAATCGCGAGGGCCCGCTCCGGGATCGGCCGGCCGACGACCCGGTAGCGCGGCCCGGTGCGCCCGGGCAGCGGATAGGCGAGGAAGACGCGGCGCGCGAAGGGAAGGGCGAGCCGGTTCGCGAGGCCGAGGTGGGCGTCCGACTCCGACAGGGCCGCGGGCAGGCGCAGCGATGCCGCCGCGAGCACCATCGGCCCGGCGACATATCCGCCCGCTCCGAAGACGAGGTCGCAGCGCCGCCTGCGCAGGATCGAACGGCAGGCATGCGGAGCGAGACCGGCGCGGGCGAACGCGGCCAGCAACGCCGGCGACGGCCGGCGCGGGAAGCCGCTGACGCGGAAGGTGTCGAGCTCGTACCCCGCCTCAGGGACGAGCCGCGCTTCGACGCGATCCGGCGACCCGGCGAACGTCACGTGGACGCCGTGCTCCTTCAGGGCGTCCGCTACTGCGAGCGCGGGCAGGACGTGCCCGGCCGTCCCGCCGGCCGCGATCACGCACCGAAGCTGTCTGGGCATTGCCACGATGAGCGATGTTAAGGAGGATTCCGACCGAGGCGAGCAGTACCACGAGGCTCGAGCCTCCGTAGGAGAGGAACGGCAGCGGAATTCCGGTCAGAGGGGCCATCCCCATCACGGCGGCGACGTTGACGAAAGCCTGCCCGCAGACGAGCACCGTCAGCCCGACAGCGAGCCGCTTGCCGAAGGGATCGCGGCAGCCGAGCGCGATCCTCAGCCCCGCGTAGGCGTAGATCACGTAGGCGACGATCACGCAGGTGACGCCGAGCAGGCCCAGCTCCTCTCCGATGTTCGCGAGCATCATGTCCGTGGGCGCTTCCGGCAGGTAGAAGATCTTCGCGATCCCGTTCCCGAGCCCGGCACCGAAGATCCCGCCGGAGCCCATCCCGATCATCGCCTGCACGATCTGGAAGCCGCTTCCCTGAGCGTCGTGCCATGGGTGCAGGAAGGCGAAGAACCGTGCACGCCGATAGGGCTCGATCCAGATCGCGAGCGTCCCGAGCGCTACGGCCAGCCCGATCGCGAGCCCGAGGACACGCGTGGGCGTTCCGGCCACGAGCAGCATCGCCCCGAGCATGATCATCATCGCGATCGCCGTGCCGAGGTCGGGCTCGGCGAGGAGCAGCAGCGAGTACACACCCGCGAGCAGGCCGACCGGACGGGCCAGTTGCCGCACCGACCTCGGCGGCGGGCGGCGTGCGAGGTACGCGGCAGCCCAGATCGCGAGCGCGAGCTTCGCGAATTCGGAGGGCTGGAACACGGCCGGCCCGATCGAGATCCAGCGGTGGGCGCCGTTGACGGACGGGCCGATCGCGAGCACCGCCAGCAGCAACCCGAGCGAGGCGAGCACGAGCATCGGTGCGAGGGCGCGGAGTCGCCGGTAGTCCCATCGCTGCGCGATCATCATCAGGACGACCCCGAGCACCGCGTACATCCCCTGACGCTCCACGTAGTAGTTCGGGTTGCCGCCGCCGACCGCGGCGGGTGCCGAGGTCGCGGAGTAGACGCAGACGATCCCGAAGGCGACGAGTGCGAGCGTGACGAGGATCAGGATTCTTGACTCGAGCTCACCCTTCTTCATCGACGCTGGATTCGCCCGCGGAGCCTCGAATCCTTGAAGCCTGCGGCTCCGGCCAGGCTCGGTTGCCCGGGCCGCGCGAGAACAGCGGCACGAGGACGTGCGCCAGCGGACCGATCGCGACGAGATAGACGACCGTCCCCACACCGACGGTGCCTCCGAGGATCCAGCCGGCGACCAGCACGGTCGCCTCGAGCGCCGTCCGCACGAGCCGCAGCGTCCGCCCCGTCGTCCGGGCGAGGCCGGTCATCAGTCCGTCGCGCGGCCCCGGACCGAGCCCTGCGCCGATGTACAGGCCCGTCGCGGCCCCGTTCAGAAGCACGCCGCCCCCGCAGAACGCCCAGCGCACGGTCGAGTCGTGCACCTCGGGCACGACGGTGAGCACCACGTCGATCGTCGCGCCGACCACGAACGCGTTGCTGATCGTCCCGATCCCCGGCTTCTCCCGCAGCGGGATCCAGAGGAAGAGGACGGCGACGCTGACGAGGATCGACCACGTCCCGATCGCGATCCCCGTGTGCCGAGAGAGCCCCTGGTGCAGGACGTCCCAGGGCACGAGCCCGTGCCGTCCGAGCACGAGCAGCGACGAGCTGATGCCGTAGAGTACGAGCCCGGCGTACAGCTGGCCCAGGCGCTCGAGGCGCCGGCCGTCGGGCGGCGGGCTGACGAGCATCCGCAGCGCCGAAAAGGGGGTCGATCGGCGCAGGCCGAGCTCGGAGTCCACCCGTGCACAGTGCCAAACGTGCGTGCTCGGCGCTCGGCGGCGGCGAAGGGCGGGGAGCGCCACGCTCCCCGCCGGGCGCCGAAACGACTACGGGCCCCAACCCCAGTCGGCGAGGAAGGCAGCCACAGAGGACAGTGCTGTGATCAGCATGAGCGCCTTGAACCGCAACGACATCAGGAATCACCTCCTTCGGTCTGTGGGGAAACAAAAGTAGAAGTCTCGTCCGTCGAGCACAACACGACCACACCGGTAGGAGCGGGAAAAATCGCTTGCAGGTGGCGCCCCGGACAGGCACCATTCCCCGTCGTGCCCCCCTCCGAGACAATTGGTGAGCGCCTTTGCCGCATTCGCGAGGAGCACGGGCTCACCCAGCGCGACATCTCGGCGCCCGGCGTCTCACCCCAGTACGTCTCCAAGGTGGAGCGCGGCGAGCGGACGCCGTCGGTCAAGGCCCTGCGCAGGCTGGCGACCAACCTCGGCGTCAGCGCGCAGTTTCTCGAGACCGGACACGATCTGGCCGAGGCCGAGGTGCGGGACTTCAGGCTCGACGACGCCGATCTCGCGCTTCGCCTGGGCGCGGAGGATCCAGCGACCACGGAGGCCACCCTGCTCGCGATCATGGACGAGGCGGCCGGGGCCGGAGACACCCGAGCGGCGACGCGCGCACGGCTCAACCTCGGGGCGGTCGCGTCGCGTTGCGGCGAGCACGAGCTGGCGATCTCACGACTCGAGCCGGCGATCCGCGAGCGCTGGGTGACGCCGTCCTCGCACGCCGACGCGTTTGCCACGCTAGGCCATTCCTACGTCGCCGTCGGCCGGGGCGAGCTCGCCGCGGCCCTGTTTCGCGAATGCCTCGACGACGTCGAGACGCGACAGCCGTTCAGCGCCGCCGCCGCCGCGCGCTTCGCGACCTATCTCAGCTACGTCCTCGTCGATATCGGCGCCTACGGCGAGGCGCGCGAGGCGCTCGAGGTCGCCCTCCGGCACGGGCGCGGAAGCGACGACCCGTACACGACGATCCGGCTCCACTGGTCGAGCGCGCGACTCGCAGCGAGCGCGGGCGAGCTCGACGTGGCCCAGCAGAGCGTGAACCGCGCGATCGGGCTCCTGGAGGCGACGGAGGACACCGCCCACCTGGCGCGCGCTCACCTGCTCGGCGCCGAGATCTCCCTGTGGGACGGAGATTACGCGGGCACGGCCGACCACCTCGAGGCGGCCGGTAAGCTCCTGCCCGAGAGCGCGGAGCTCGAGGACCGCGTCTTCCTGTTGATCCAGCGGGCGTTCCTCGCCGCCCGCACGGACGAGGCGGCGGCCGCGATGGACTACGCCAACGACGCGATCGGGATGCTCGGGAATCACGACGACGAGACGATCCGTGGGCGGGCCGAGTGGGCGCTGGCGGAGGCCTTCGCGGCGGCCGGGGCGACGACCTCGGCGCGCGCCGCGTTCAAGCAGGCGAGCGAGCGCATCCCGCCCGGCTCGAAGCATGCGGCCCGGCTGCTCGAAGCCTGGCAGCGGGCCGTCCCGACCGAGGTCGGCTGAGAAGGGACCTAGCGTGAGGCGGACGCTCGGCGGTTTCGCCGCCGGCGGCGCGGAGCGTGCGACGAGAGTCTCTCGTCGGCGAGCCTGAGCGCATCGATCGGCTCGGAGGCCTCCTCCGGGAGCATCGCGGCGCCCCATGAGGCGGTGACCGCGACCGATGTGCCGCGCTCGCGCAGCGCGGCCACCGCCGCGTCGAGGATCGGCATCGCCTCCAGGATCGACGTCGGGACGAGCGCGCCCAGCTCGTCGCGGCGTGGCCTGTAGCAGCTCGCAGTCGTCCCGAGCGCCACGGAGAGACGGGCAGCGAGCCGCACGAGCAGCGTCCGCCCCGCCAGGCTGCCGAACAACGCGACGTACTCGTCGAAGCCCTCGAGCCCGAAGACGACGAGCAGGATCGGCTGGCTGCCAGGCTCCAGTGCCGTTTCCAGTGCCGCCATCAGGCTCGACCGCGTGCCGAAGCCGGTCAACGGGTCGACAGGCGATTCGTCCTGTGTGAAGCCACCGTTCGTGTGGTTCGCGCGCATGAACAGACCGTCTCTCCTTTTGTCGACAAACAAGAAGATATACCCGCAACGACCCCAGAATCCTTCTCGTGTGGTGTGCCGAGAACGGCCAGCCAGATCGCGACGACTGGGCCTTCACGGTCTACGAGTTCGACTTCTCCAGGCACGGCCTCGCGTGCTCGGCGTCTGCCGGCTCCACCAGGCACGGATTCGCGCCTGGCAGCCCCGGTGTGCCGATCGACACCTATCCCTACCCCACGCGCTCGGCAAGCGCCCGCGCCGGGTCGCGACGTGGAAGGCTCCCCCGTGCCCAGGTGCAGGCTCAGCCCGCCAGTCCGGCGACGAGGCGCTTGAATTCGTCGCCCCGATGCTCGAAGCTCTCGAACTGGTCGTAGCTCGCGCAGGCCGGGCTCAGCAGGACGACGTCCCCGGGTCGTGCCGCTTCGCTCGCGTGCGCGACCGCCCGGGCGAGCGTGCCGTCGTCGTGCGCAAGCCCCTCTCCGAGCGCGGCGGCGAGAGGAGCCGCCGCGGCCCCGATCAGGTGAATCGAGCGAACGCCCGGGCCGATCGCGGCCGCCAGCGGCTCGAAGCTCTCACCCTTCAGCGAGCCGCCGAGGATCAGGTGCACGGGCTCGTCCCCGTAGGCGGCGAGGGCGCGGAGCGTCGCCGCGACGTTGGTCGCCTTCGAGTCGTTGACATAGCGGACGCCCCGGGCCTCTCCGGCGGGCTCGAGCCGGTGCGGGACACCGGGAAAGGTGCGGAGCGCAGTGGCGATGGCCTCGTCGGAGACGCCCGCGGCGCGCGCAGCTGCAGTCGCGGCGGCGGCATTCTCACGGTTGTGCGCGCCGCGAAGCAGCGGCTCGGCCGGGAGCGGATCGTCGGCTGCAAACTCCACCCCCTCGAGACCGAGCCCGCGGGGCACGACCTTCACCCGTGCCCGCTCGAAGATGCGCAGCTTCGCTGCGAGGTAGCTGTCGAAGGACTCGTAGCGGTCGAGATGGTCGGGCTCGGCATTGAGCAGGACAGCGACCTCGCACGAGAGCGTCTCAATGTCCTCGAGCTGGAACGAGGACAGCTCGCAGACGACCCAGTCTGCCCCCCGCACCGCGGTCAACGGCAACCCGATGTTCCCCGCGACGGCGACGTCGCGACCCGCGGCCTCGAAGATCGCCCCCAGCAACGCCGTCGTCGTCGTCTTGCCGTTCGTCCCGGTGACGCCGACGAACCGGGCGCCGGGGAGCAACCGGTAGCCGAGCTCGATCTCACCCCAGACCGGCACCCCCAGCCCGCGCGCGGCGACGAGCAGCACCGCGTCGCCCGGGACACCCGGCGTCTTCACGACCACGTCGACACCCTCGAGCACCCCGGTGTCGCCCTCCAGGGGCGACCCCTGGTCGACCTCGATCACCTCGTCGCCTTGCTCTCGGAGCCGCTCCGCCGCCGCCCGGCCCGACTTCCCGGCCCCGTAGTAGACGAGCGCCCTCACGACGGCGGGCGGATCTGCGGGTAGTACTTGTAGAAGAGCGCGAAGCCGGCCGCGCAGAGGATGCCCGCGACGATCCAGAAGCGCACCATGATCTTCGTCTCCGACCATGCCTTCATCTCGAAGTGGTGGTGTAACGGCGCCATCAGGAACACACGTTTCTTCCAGTACCGGAACGAGATCACCTGCAACATCACGGACACCGCCTCGATCACGAACACACCGCCGACGAGCAACAGCAGCAGCTCGACCTTGAGGAAGATCGCCATCGCGGCGATCGCGCCTCCGAGCGCCATCGCGCCGGTGTCGCCCATGAAGATCTCGGCGGGGAAGGCGTTGAACCAGAGGAACCCAATCGCCGCACCGATCACCGCCGCGCCGATGTACGCGGCGTCGAGCCGGTTCGCGATCCGGAAGCCGTTCGGGGCCCGCTCGCGGATGTAGATCGTCACCGCCATCGCCGTCAGGGTGAAGATGGCGATGATCGAGGTCCCTGCGGCGAGGCCGTCGAGGCCGTCGGTCAGGTTGACCGCGTTCGCAGCGCCGGCGATGATCACGAACGCAAGCACGTACCAACCCCACCCGAGCGGCACGCTCCAGTCGGCGATGGGAACGAACACGTCGTGGGACAGGTGCTGGTGATGAGCCGCGAAGCCGACGACGACGGCGATTCCGAGCAGCAGCAGCATCTTCACCCTCCCCGAGAGACCGAGCGACCGCCGGTGGCGCAGCTTGATCCAGTCGTCGAGGAAGCCGATTCCGCCGCACGCGAGCATCGTCCCGAAGATCGTCAGGGCCGGGACGGTGCGGACACTGGTCGCGAGGAACGCGATCGTGGCCGCGAGCACGATCAGCACGCCGCCCATCGTCGGCGTCCCCTGCTTGGCCGAGTGATGCTCCGGCCCTTCCTCGCGGATCATCTGTCCGAGCGAGTTCCGGCGCAGGAAATCGATGAAGAACGGGCCCGCGAGAATCGAGATGATCAGCGCGACGAGCGCCGCGACGAGAACGTGTGCCATCTAGTGCGACTTCTCCCAGCGTTTCACTCGAACCCCCCCTTGGTGACGCCGCACTTGCCCGGCCGCTGCGCGACCGGGATGATCTTTCGGCTCTCGGCGCCCTCCGGCCCGCACCTCCGGCTTCCGACCGCCTGCGCCGGCCTCGGTCCCCTGCAAAGACGAACGGCCGCGAAGCGGCCGCAAGTGCGGCCTCGCACGCCCGCGTTTCAGGTCAAAGGTTACGAAAGGCCGCACTAGGGGCGTAGTTTCGCCGCGATCGCCTCGAGTCCCACCGACCTTGAGCCCTTCACGAGCACGACGTCGGACGGCCGGAGCAACTCCACCAGCGCCTCCGCAGCCTCGGCCGCGTCACCCACGACCCGTGTGTCGACCCCGTTCGCCCCCGCCGCGTACTCGAACGCCAGGGGGCCTACCGCGACGAGCCGGCTCACGCCGGAGGCGGCCGCCGCCGCCCCGATCTCGCGGTGAAACGACGCGGAGCCGGCACCGAGCTCGGCCATCTCGCCGAGCACCGCCACCTGCCGGCGCCCGCCCGCGAGCCGGGCGAGATGTGCGAGTGCCGCCCGCATCGAGATCGGGTTGGCGTTGTAACAGTCGTTCACGAGCAGGACGCCGTCCGGCAGCTCGAGCACCTCCTCGCGCAGCGGGCTGAACTCGACCTCGAGCTCGCCGTCCTCGAGCGGGATCCCGAGTACGTCGCAGACCGTGAGCGCGGCGAGCGTGTTGTCGAGCTGGTGGAGGGCCGTGTAGCTCGTCCTGAGCGAGACGACCCGGCCGCCCACGAGGTAGCGCCCGGGCTCCTCGACATGCCCGAACCGCCGGATCTCGATGTCCGTCCGGGTCAGGTACGGCTCGAGCAGCGGTTCCTCCGGCACGACCGCCGTGCCGCCGGGCGGCAGCGCTTCGATCAGCTCCGCCTTGGCGCGAGCGACGTTCTCGACCGTCCCGACCAGCTCGAGGTGCACCGGCGCGACGTTCGTGACCAGCCCGACCTGCGGCCTGGCGAAGGCGGCCAGCGAGGCGATCTGTCCGAGCCCTCGCATTCCCATCTCGACGATGCAGAGCTCCGTCTCCGGCTCGATCCGGCACAGGGTCAGCGGCACGCCGAGCTCGTTGTTGTAGTTCCCCTCCGAGGCGACCGTCCGCAGGTGCGGCGCGCAGAGGGCGGCCAGGATGTCCTTCGTGGTCGTCTTCCCCGTGGCGCCGGTGATGCCGACCACGCGGGCCGCAGACCGGTCGCGAACCGCGCTCGCGATCGCCGCCAACGCCGCGTGAGCATCGTCCGGGACGAGGATGGCAGCGGCGCCGCGGGCCAGCGCGTGCGGGACGAAGTCCTCCCCGCTTCCGACGGCCACAAACAGGTCGCCCTCCTCGATCCGCCGCGAGTCGATCTGCATGCCCGTCACCGCGTCGGCCCAGGGACGGGCGGTGAGCCGGCCGAGCGGCTCGATCAGGTCGAGCTCGAGCGCAATCACGGCCGGCTCGCTACCCGCCGGATCGTCTCGCGGGCGACGTCACGATCGTCGAAGGGGACATTCCCGCTCGCATGCTCCTGCTCGGGCTCGGCTCCCCGACCCGCGATCACGACCACGTCGCCCGGCGCGGCCTCGCCGACCGCGCGCTCGATCGCCAGGCGCCGGTCGAGCTCCACCTCGATGCCGCCGGCCGCCCCGGCCACCACCTCCGCCGCGATCGCCGCCGGATCCTCCGAGCGCGGGTTGTCCGAGGTGAGGATCGCCCGGTCGGCGAGCCCGGACACGACCCGGCCCATCAGCGGGCGCTTGGCGCGGTCACGGTCGCCGCCGGCGCCGAAGACGACGATCAGCCGCCCATCGCCGAGCGCGCGGGCGGCGCCGATCACATTCTCGAGCGAGTCGGGAGTGTGCGCGTAGTCGACCAGCACGGCGAACGGCTGCCCTTCGTCGATCGATTCGAACCGTCCGGGAACGCCCGCGACGGACTCGATCCCGCGCCTGATCGCGTCGCTGCCGACCCCGAGTGCGGCGGCGGCGAGAGCAGCGCCGATCGCGTTCTGGCGGTTGAACGCCCCGCGCAACTTCAGGTCGATGCCGTCGAGCACGCTCGAGCCCGAGTCGAAGGTGATCGCGTCGGGAAGGCTGTCTGCGAGCCTGCGTCCCCACTCGTCCCCGACGTTGACGACGGCGCGCTCCGCCTGGGAGAACAGAGCCGCTTTCGCCTCGAAGTAGGCCTCCATGGTGCCGTGGAAGTTGAGGTGATCCTGCGTCAGGTTGGTGAAGACGAGGACGGCGAACCGGGTCCCCGCCAACCGGCCCTGCGCCTGCGCCTCCGAGGTCGCCTCGAGCACGCAGGCCCGGTCGCCGGCATCGACCATCTGGCGGAGCAGCCTCTGCAGGTCGATCGCCTCGGGCGTGTTGAGCCCGGTCGAGCGGAGCTCCCCGCCGACCCGGCGCTCGATATTCGTCAGGAGCCCCGTGCGGCGCCCTGCCGCCTCGAGGATCGCGCGGAGCAGGAATGCGGTGGTCGTCTTTCCGTTCGTGCCCGTGACGGCGGCGACCTCGATCTCGTGAGAGGGCTCGCCGTAGAAGAGCGCGGCGGCGGCCGGCATCGCCGCGCGCACGTCCGCGACGACGAGTTGCGGCCGCTCGACCTCGAGCGGGTGGTCGACGACGAGCGCGGCGGCGCCGAGCCCGGCCGCGGCCGGCGCGAGTTGGTGGCCGTCGGTGGTGCGGCCGCGGACGCAGAAGAAGAGGGCGCCCGGGATGACCGCGCCCGTGTCGTAGGCCAGCTCGCGAATCTCGATCAGAGCGGTGTCGACGGGAGCGGGGTCGCCGGAGGCAGCGTTGACGACTTCGCCCGGCCCGAGCGCCGCGATGAAGCGCTCCAGGTGCATCGCGAGCCGAGTCTACCGCCGGGAGCCGCCGTCGAGCTCTTCGACGAGCTGCCCGATGCGGCGCTCGATCTCGTCCCGGATCGGCCGTACCCGCTCGATCGGCAGGCCTTTCGGGTCCGGCAGCTCCCAGCTCAGATAGCGCTTTCCGGGGACGGCGGGGCAGGCATCGTCACACGTCGCCACGACGATCTCCGCCCAGTCGATCGCCTGGGCGTCGAGAAGGCGCGGAACGTGATCGGAGGCGTCGAGCCGGAGCTCACCCAGCGCCTCGAGCACGACCGGGTGCGGCGCCTGCCCGGGATCGCTGCCGGCGGACCGGGCCTCGTGCCGGCCCCCGGCCGCCCGCCGGAAGAGCCGCTCGGCCATCACTGACCGGCCGCTGTTCGCGACGCACACGAACAGCACGCGGGTCATGTCTTCACCGGCCCTGCCCGCAACGGCCAAGGCCGGTGCCAGTCCAAGGTGATGGAAGTGTGACGTCTCATGCGCCACCGACCTGCTCGCCGCGGACGAACTGGTAGGCGAGACCTCCGAGCGAGGTGCCGAGCACCGGCGCGACGATGTAGAGCCACAGCCCGTGCCCGTCGCCTGACACGAGCGCAGGCCCGAGTGACCGCATGGGATTCATCGAGGCGCCCGAGACGGGCCCTCCGAACATCGCATCGAGCGTGATCGTCCCACCGATCGCGATCGCCGCCGCCTCGCCGACTGCACGCACGTCGGTCGCAACGGCGAGCACGACGAACATCAGGAACACGCTCATCACGAGTTCCCAGAGGAACGACTGGGCCTGCGAGCCCGAGGGAAGCGTCGCCCCGACGTGCGCAACGTTTCCGAGCGATCCGCGCAGGAGCGCCGCAGCGGTCACGGCACCCGTGAACTGGGCGAGCCAGTACCCACACGCGAGCCGCCAGCTGAAATGGCGCGTAAGCGCGAACGCGAACGTCACCGCCGCGTTGAAATGCGCGCCCGAGATATGGCCGACGGCGTAGATCATCACCATGATCACGAGCCCGAACGCGATCGCGACGCCGACGTGGCCGAGTTGATGCGTCTTCGCATCGACCATCACCGCACCCGCGCCGGCGAAGACGAGCGCGAACGTCCCGATCGCCTCGGCGGTGAGCGAGCGCAGGAGCCACAACCGATCGCTCATGCGCCGCCCGGGCTCCGCCGCTCGAGGAGGACGACGTCCCGCCAGACCCCGCCGTGGCAGCCGATCCGCTCACGCACGCCGACGACCCGGAACCCGACACGTTCGTGCAGCCGCAGGCTGGCGGCGTTCTCGGGGAAGATCCCTGTCTGGATCGTCCAGATCCCGGCCTGCTCGGATCGGCGAATCAGCTCCTCGAGCAGCGCCTGCCCCGCTCCCTGCCCTCGCGCCGCCTCGGCGACGTACACGGACTCCTCGGCCACGCCCGCGTACACGCAACGCTCCGACACGGGCGCGAGGGCGGCCCAGCCGACGACGTCCTCCGCTTGCAGCCCCACGAGCCGAAGGTCGGCCAGATGCGCGGTGTCCCATGACTCCCACGACGGGACCTCGTCCTCGAACGTCGCGTTGCCGGTGGCGATCCCGTCGCCGTAGATGCGAGCAACGGCGTCCCAGTGCTCCGGCCGGAGCGTCTCGATCGCGAGGCCCGTCACCGCACGGTCGGAACGAGGGCGGCGAGCCGGTCCAGCGCTCCGGCGTTGAGGGAGAAGAAGGCCCACTTGCCCCGCTGCTCGCGGTCGATCAACCCGGCCTCCGTCAGCTTCTTCAGATGATGGCTCACCGTCGCCTGCGTGAGCCCGAGCGACGGCTCGAACGTGCACGCACACACGGGCTCGGGAGCAGCCGCGAGCAGGTTCACGATCGTCAGCCGGGCAGGGTCCGCCAGCGCCTTGAACAGCGCGACCGCCGCCTTCGTCTCCTCACCGACCACTTCGGTCGCCGTCATATCGACGACGATCATAACGATGGTCGTCGATGAGTGCCGGCCGGGCCCTACCCGCTGGCGGTGAGCGCAGTCCGGTCGAGCGTCTTGGGCGCGTCGGGCGGAACCTCGAGATACTGGAGGTCGAACTTCGCGATCGCCTGGAACGCGGGCGCCGCGACGACGCCGCCGAAGATCGACCGGTGCGGATTGTCGACCTTGATCAGCACGACGAGGCGCGGATGCGAGGCCGGCACCATGCCGACGAAGGTGGCGGTGTAGTCGGAGGTCGAGTAGCCGTGCCCGTTCGCCACCTGCGCGGTTCCGGTCTTGCCGGCGACGGTGTAGCCGGGGATCGTGGCCGCGGTGCCGGTCCCGCCCTGGTCGGCGACGACACCCGTCAGCATCGTCTTGATCTCCCGGTCGACCTCGACCGACATCAGCCGCCGGTGCTTCCACTTCTCGGGAGCCCGACCGCCGACCCGCGACACGAGGTGCGGCTGAATCCAGACGCCGTCGTTGGCCACCGCCGCGTACACCGATGCCATCTGGATCGGAGTGACCGAGATTCCCTGCCCGATCGGCTCATTCCCGATCGTCGTCCCGCTCCACCGGTCGAGCGAAAGCACGAATCCAGGGCTCTCGCCGGGAAAGTCGATCCCGGTCGGCGCACCGAAGCCGAACCTCTGCACCCACTCGGCGAGCTTCGGCGCACCGAGCTTCTCCGCCACCGTGACGGCGCCGACGTTCGACGAGAAAGCGAGGATCTGGGCGACGGAGTAGTTCACGGTCCCGCGGTACTCGGCGTCGTGCACGGAGCACTGGGCGCAGGAGCCGTACTGGTAGCGGTACGGGAGCGTGAAGCGGGTGGTCGGCTTGACGATCTTCTCGGAGAGCGCCGCCGTGACCGTGATCAGCTTGAAGGTCGACCCGGGCTCGTACGTGTCGGTAACGGCACGGTTCCGGACGAGGCCCTGGGGCACGCTCGAGGTGTTGTTGGCGTTGTAGCCGGGCGTCTGCGCCATCGCCAGCACGTCGCCCGTCGACGGGTCGAGCACGACCGCGCTCGCATCCTTGGCGCCCCACGTCGCCACGGTCTCCCTGAGGATCTTCTCGGCCTGAGCCTGGATCGTGTGGTCGATCGTCGAGAAGACGTTCGCCCCCTCCTGGACCGGCGTCGAGCTGATCACGTCGATCGCGCGCCCGGTCGGGTCGCGGACGATCGTCTGCTTCCCGGGATGCCCTTGCAGCTTCCGGTTGTACTGGAGCTCGAGGCCGCCGAGACCGGTGTTGTCGACGCCCGCGTACCCGAGGACCTGGGCGGCGACGCCGTTCTGCGGGTACGTGCGGCGCTCCTCGGGGTAGGAGAGGACGCCCAGAAAGCCCTTCTTCAGGAACAGTGCCGCGGTGGCCGGGTCGGCGAAGCGCTTGATGTAGACGAACTGGCTCTTCGCGTTCACCAATTGCGGATAGAGCGCATTGGCGTCGACGCCGAGGAGCGCGTGCGCTGCGAGCGCGATCGCACGCGGATTCTTGACCTGCTGCGGGTCGGCGTAGATCGTCGTCGTCTGCTCGCCGATCGCGAGCTGGACGCCCGTGCGGTCGAAGATGGTGCCGCGGCCCGCGGGGACCTGCTGCGTCTGCTGATGCTGGGTGTGCGCGAGCACCGAGAGGTGTGCCGCCTGCACCCCCTGGAGCCAGAACGCGCGCCCGAACATGGCGGCGAACGCGAGCGTGAAGAGAGCCAGCAGCAACCGGATCCTACGGTTGGCCTGCTTGTCGCGCATCGGCGAAGCCATTAGCCGCCGCCTCCGGGACTCCTCCGTCGAAGCATCACCGCCGAGCTGGAGATGTCTCCAGGTTGATGTACCCGATCGTCGACGGATCCGCCTGGACGAGACCGTCCTGCTTGTGGGCGAGCTTCTGGATCCTCGGTGACGCGAGGTCGGCCGAGAGCTCGGACTGAAGCGCTGCGTTCTCGCCCCTGAGCTGCGTGCGCTGCTGGGTTGCCTTGTCGAGGCGGAGGTTGAGCTGGAGCACCGCGAGATTCACGAAGACCACGCCCGCGAGCAGCACCCCGCCGACGGCGATCCACGCGATCGCCCCGTGCGAGCGGTGCCGCCGCCGCGTCTTCGGCCGCGAGGTGGCGCGGGGCTTTGCCTTGACGGCGGGCTTCGACCGCGGGCGGGTGGCCGGTGGAGCGGCCGGGGGGCGCTTTGGGCGGGGGCTCCGCGCGGGCGCAGCGACCGCCGCGCGGGCGCTAGCCAACCTTCACCGCCACGCGGAGACGCGCCGACTGCGACCTCGGGTTGCGAGCGACCTCGGCCGCGCCCGGCCGGATCGCCCGACGCGGGATCGCGCGAAGCGTCGGCTTCGCGCCGCAGGCGCAGACCGGGAAATCGGGAGGGCAGGTGCAGCCGTGCTCGCCCGCGCGAAGGAACCGCTTGACGGTCCGATCCTCGAGCGAGTGGAACGAGATCACGGCGAGCTTGCCGTGCGGGCGGAGCATCTCCAGCGCGGCCGGAAGCGCTCGCTCGAGCGAGCCGAGCTCGTCGTTGACCTCGATCCGGAGCGCCTGGAACACACGCCGTGCCGGATGCCCTTCGCCGAAGCGCGCCGGCGCCGGGATCGACTGCTTGATCGTCTCGACCAGGTCGGCGGTGCGCTCGAACGGCTCGGTGCGGCGCCGGCGTACGATCGCACGGGCGATCTGGCGCGCGTACCGCTCCTCACCGTATCGCCGGAAGAGGTCGGCGAGCTCCCACTCCCCCGTCTCGTTGACGACATCGCGGGCCGAGAGCACGGCCGAGGGGTCCATGCGCATGTCGAGCGGCGCGTCGGCGGCGTAGGAGAAGCCTCGCTCCGGCCGGTCGAGCTGCATCGACGAGACACCCAGATCGAGCAGGATCGCGTCGGCGCGCACCCCGTTCGAGCCGAGCTGTTCCAGCACCGCGGAGAACTCGCCGTGGAGCAGCCGTACCTTCGCCGCGGTGGTTCGCCGGATTCGCTCGAAGTACGGGGCGACGGTCGGATCGCGATCGATCGCGATCAACTTCCCCTCGCCGCGGAGGCGGCCGACCAGCAGCTCCGAGTGGCCGCCGGCGCCGAACGTGCAGTCGAGGATCGTGTCGCCCGGATGGGGGTCGAGAGCCGCGAGCACCTCGTGCGCCAGGACGGGGACGTGGTCAGATTCGGTTGGCAAGACGCTCGGCAACATCTTCCGGGCTCCCTTCGGCCGCTTGTTGCTCGCGCCACGCGGCGCGGTCCCAGATCTCGAGGTGGTCGTCGACACCGGCGACCGTGACTTCGCGCCCGATCCCGGTCAGCTCGAGGAGCCTGGCGGGGATCACCATGCGGCCCTGCTTGTCGAGGTCGCTGGTGGCCGCGGCGCTGAAGAAGTAGCGCTGCATCGTTCTTGCCTCGCCGCTGAACGGGTCGAGCGTGCCGACCCGGGTCCGCAGGACCTCGAACCCGGCCCTGGAATAGACGGCAAGGCAGCCGTCGAGACCGCGTGTGACGACGACCTCCTCACCGAGCTGCTCGCGGAGCTTCGCGGGAAGCGTGAGCCGGTTCTTGTCGTCCAGGGTGTGGTCATGTTCGCCGAGCAGCATTGTCCACTCGGCCCCACTTTAACCCACAATGCCCCACCTGTCCACCCCTAGAGTGAAATCTGCGCCGTGAACGGCCCCTTTCCGGTCACGACGGCGGCGCCTGCGCGCGCGGCGAGCCCAAGCGCATCGGTCAGCCGGTCGCCGCGGGCGAGCGCAAAGCAGAGAGCCGCGGCGAACGAGTCACCAGCGCCGTAGGTGTCCTCGACCGCTCCCGCCGGACTGACCGCGTCGTACCGGCGTCCCGCTGCGACCCCGCCCCTGATCCCTTCGGTCGCGCAGACGACCTCGACCTCGAGACCGCCCTCGTACCGTTCCCCGGGGTCGGTTCCGCTGCCGACGAGCAGGTCGAGCCGGACGCCGGCCGCGAGCAGCGTCGGAAGCTCGCGGGGCGTCGCGGCCAGGAAACGAGCCTCGCGCGCCGAGACGAGCACCGGAACCTCACCGGCCACGAAGAAGACCACGTCGTAGCCCGCGAGCTGTAGGGGCCCTCGTGGGCGCAACTTCGGACCGACGGTGGTGATCGTCCGCTCGCCCTTCCGATCGACGTGGGTGAACGCACGCCGAGTGCTTCCGAACCACTCGCAGTGAACGGCGATTTCGAGCCCTTCCAGATACCGATGCGACCGGTGGCCGAGCTCGTCGTCACCGAGCGCGGTGAAGAAGTCGCAGCTGCCGGCCAGCTTCGCGAGCTGTGCCGCGACGACGGCTCCGCCGCCCGCCGGAACCGCCCAGGACTCGACTCCGTGGGCAATCTCCCCGGCTCCGGGCATCCGGTCGACGAGGACGAACTCCGTCCACTCGACGTGGCCGACCACTGCGCATCTCACGTGACGGCAGGCTCGCACGTTTCAGAAGATGATGGAGGTCGTGGCGATCCCCCCGTTCGAGCGCTTCTACGCCGAGCACTGCGACGACGTGCTCGGCTATCTCCGCCGCCTAGTCGGAGCCAGGGCCGAGGATGCCTGGCAGGAGACGTTCCTGCGGGCCCTGCGCGCGTACGACCGCCTCGACCACGGCCGGCACCTGCGGGCCTGGGTGTTCACGATCGCGACCCGGGTGGCGATGGACGATCTTCGTGCGAAGGCCCGGACCGACGTGCTCGTCGAGGAGATCGTCGACGGGGACGGCGCCGAGCCGGCGCGGCCGGCCTACCTCGAGCTCGAGCATCTGACCGGCAACCTGCCCCCGACCGAACGCGCGGCCGTCGTGCTGCGCTACGGGTACGACCTTCCCTACGCCGCGATCGGCGAGGCGCTCGGCTCGTCCGAGGACGCCGCGCGAGCCGCCGCTTCGTCCGGCGTCCGCAGACTGAGGAGGAACCATGAACGTCAGCCCTGAGCTCGATGCCCGCTTCCGTGCGGCAGCCCTGCGTGAGGGGCTCGTCGATGTCCGCTACGACATCGTCGAGACACCGGTCGGCGAGCTGTTCGTCGCCTCGACGCCGCGTGGCCTCTGCCGCATCTCGTACACCGTCGACGGTCAGGACGAGACGGTCGCTCGGATCTTCGGCGCTCGCGTACTGTGCGCGCGGCTCGACGAGGTGCGGCGCGAGCTCGACGAGTACTTCGACGGTCGCCGGCGCGAGTTCGACCTGCCGCTCGACCTGAGGGTGGCACCTTTCCACGAGGCGGTCCTGCGCGAGCTGGCCCGGGTCCCCTACGGCCGAGTGGACACCTACGGCCATCTGGCGGCGCTGGTCGGACGGCCGAAGGCGGCCCGCGCGGTCGGCACGGTGATGAACCGCAATCCGATCCCGATCGTCCTGCCCTGCCACCGGATCGTCGGCGCGAACGGCTCCCTGACCGGCTACGGCGGCGGCCTCGACGTCAAGCGGGCCCTGCTCGAGCTCGAAGGGCAGAACGCACTTCCGTGGGAGTCGTAGATTCTCCGCGCCTACGCGTCCCGAAACGGCCCGACGAGGCGGTAGCCGACGCCCCACTCGTTGTCGACGTACGGAGTCGCGGGATCGAGCAGCCGCAGCTTGCGGCGCAGGCGCGAGGCGTGCGAGTCGAGCGTCCGGGTGCGGGCCGAGGCGGTGTAGCCCCAGATGTCGCGCAGGAGCTCGTCCTTGGTGAACACGCGATCGGGGTCGGTGGCCAACTTGGCGAGCAGCATGAATTCCTTGTGCGGCAGCTTGAGGAGGACACCGCGGACGAGGACGACGCGGCTGCGCTCGTCGATCTCGAGCGCGCCCGCGACCACGGCCGGCGGGGCGGCCGGAGCGCGGGACCGGCGCAGGACGGCACGGATCCGCTCGACGAGCTCCTCGTAGTGGAAGGGTTTCGCCAGGTAGTCGTCGCAGCCGCGCCGGAATGCGAGCACGCGCTCGTCGAGCTCGGCGCCCCGGCTGCCGAGGACGATCACGGGGGCCTCGCCTCGCCAGCGCTCGAGCTCGCTGTCGCTCGCCGCGATCACGACGTCCGGGCGGGCGCCGGCGCCGGCGATCTCGAACCCGTCGTGCCGCAGCTGCTCCTCGAGGAGCCGCCCCGACCGGGGCGCGTCTCCCGCCAGCAGCACCCTCGTCACCATCCCGCCGACGGTACCGGCGCGAACGCGGCGTGCCTAGATGTCCTTTGCCGCGAGAGTGTGACAAACCATCCTCAGCCGCCTCGAGGACGCATGGCCGGGAAGGTCAGATCCGGCCGGAGCGGACGACGCCCCAGAGCAGCCACACACCGAGCACGCCGGAAAGGACGAACCCGAGAGCCGAGAGCACGTTCAGCCCGAGGATGTGGGGCCCGCTCTTGGCGAGGATCCCGATCAGGCTCGACCCGATCAGCCCGCCGGTGGTGACGAGAGCGATCACGAGCCGATTGGCCAGCACGTCGAGCCTGTGCATGAAGTCGTCCAGCCCCTTGTGCACGAAGCCGAGCTCGATCTCGCCGGCCCGCACCTGCTCGAGCGTCTCGTGCACCTGATAGGGCAGCTCGGAGGCCATCTGCGCGAGCTGGAGGCCCTCTCGCCTGGCCCGCGCGGCGACGCGCCGGGGCGTGAAGCGGTCGATCATCAACCCGCGGGCATAGGGACGTGCGACCTCGAAGACGTTGAACCCCGGATACAGGTCGACACCGACGGCGCCGACCGTCGCGATCGCCTTGTCCAGCAGCACGAAGCGGGTCGGCAGTCGCAGGTTCATCTGGTAGATCAGGCCGAACGCTTCGCGGATCACCTGCAGCGGGTCGATCTCGGACAGGCTCGAGCCGAAGTAGCGCGAGTAGATCGAGTGCAGCTCGGAGACGAACTGCTCCTCCTTCTCCTTCGGGTAGCGCACGCCGAGATCGGCGAGCCGCCGCGGGAGCGCTTCGACGTTCTCCGCGGCGGCGTCGATGAAGAGCCGGGTCAGCTTCGACAGGTCACGGTCGGTGAGCTTCCCGGAGAGCCCGAAGTCGACGAGGCCGATCCGCTCGGGGGAGAGGACGAGGATGTTGGCCGGGTGAGGGTCGGCGTGGAAGAACCCGTGGCGGAAGATCATCGTCAGCCAGGTGTCGGCGACGATGTACGCAAGCCTGCGCCGCTGCTCGAGCGACCAGGCCTCGACGTCGAGATCGGCGAGCTGAATGCCCTCGAGGTACTCGAGTGTCAGCACCCGCTGTTTCGTATAGCTCCAGTAGGTGCGCGGGACGGCCACGTGGGGGTGGGCGGCGAAGTTCCGGTGGAACGCCTCGGCGTTCCGCCCCTCCTGGCGGTAGTCCAGCTCCTGCCGGATCGAGCGGGCGAACTCGTCGACGACCTCGCGCGTGTCGATGAAGTCGAGCGCCCGCACCCGCTCCCGCACGAGCCGTGCCGCCTGCTCGAGGAGCTGGATGTCGCTCTCGATCTGGCGCGGTGCGTTCGGTCGCTGCACCTTGACCGCGACGCGACGGCCGTTCGGAAGCACCGCCCGGTGCACCTGGCCGATCGAAGCGGCCGCGAGCGGGTGCTCGTCGAACTCGACGAAGAGCCGTTCGATCGGCTGCCCCAGCTCTTCCCGGATCACGCGCTCGACGTCGGCGAACGGGAACGGGCGGACGTCGTCCTGGAGCCCGCGGAGCTCGGCGATGATGTCCGGGGGAACGATGTCTGGCCGGGTCGAGAGCAGCTGCCCGAACTTGACGAACGTCGGGCCGAGCTCGTCGAGCATCTCTCGCAGGTGCCGGCCCCGGATCGTCGGGGTCGTTGCAGCCGATCCGTGGCGGCGCTCTTCGAGCAGCGAGCCGAACCCGTGCCTGACCGCGGCCTGCGCAATCTCGCCCAGCCGCCCGATGTTTGCCGTCCTCGACCGGGTTGCCATACCCGAAAGTGTTGCACGCGGGCTCCCATCCCTCCTTTTCGCCACCCAGCCGCCCTCGTCCGGCAGGCGCTCTCGGCGAGCCGGAAGCCCGCTTGTGGTGCATGCAACGAACCTCGCCTCGGCTTGTACCTTGCACCACGAGCGGCCTTCGGCCGGGCGCGACACCGCGACTGGACCGACCGATCAGCGCGGGAAGGCGGCCGGGACGCCGCCGTCGACCGGGATCACGCTGCCGGTGGTGGAGCGCGAGCGATCGGAGACGAGAAACGCGACCGCCTCGGCAACGTCGGCTGCGGTGACGGCGCGGCCGAGCAGGCTCCGGGAGGCGTAGAAGCCTTCCAGCTCGTCCGGCTCGACACCGTGAGCCCCGGCTCGCTCGCGGCGCAGGTCGTCCGACCAGAGCTTCGACCCGGCGAAGATCGCATCCGGGTTGACGGCGTTGGCGCGGATCCCATGCGGGCCGCCCTCGAGCGCGGCGATCCGCATCAGCTGGACGAGCCCGGCCTTCGAGACCGAGTACGGGCCGAAGCCGGCGCCGGGCGCGAAGGCGTTCTTCGAAGCCACGTAGACGAGGCTGCCGCCGATTCCCTGGTCGCGCAGGAGCGCGAGCGCGCGCCTGGTGAGCAGGAACTGGGCCGTCAGGTTGACGTCGAGCGCGCGGTGCCAGTCTGCCTCGTCGATCTCCTCGAGCGCGCCTGCGGCGGCGATGCCGGCGTTCAGCACGACGCCGTCGAGGCCGCCGAACCGGCCGACCGCCGAATGGACGACGCGATCGACGACCGCCGGGTCGGTCAGGTCGCCCGCGACCGGGACGGCACCGGCGAGCCCCTCGCAGGTCTCCGCCAGCCCGTCGCCGTCGATGTCGGCGAGCAGGAGGTGAGCGCCTCGCCCGGCGAGGTCGCGGGCGACGGCGCGCCCGATCCCGGAGGCGGCGCCCGTCACGATCACGATCGATCCGGCGAGCTCGGGCGGCGGCAGAGCGAGCGTCAACTTGTAGAGCTCGAGGGGCCAGTACTCGAAGTCGAACACCTCGCGCTCGCCGAGCCAGCTCGCTCCGCCGAACCGGTCGAGCGTCGCCGCCACCGCCGCGTGGGAATGCGCCGCGATCTCGATCCGCATCCGCGACGCCCGCTCGTCGGGCCCGGCGGCGACACAGCCGAAGCCGGGCACCAGGACGACCCTCGGCGAAAGGCTCTGCGGCGCCTCGACGGCTGCGTTCCGCTCGTAGAACGCTCGGCCCTCGGCCTCGAAGGCATCCACGGCGGAGCCGATATCGCCCCCGATCCCGACGACGCAGCTGCGGGCGCCGATTCGCAGCATGTGGTCGGGCGTGCTGCGGAGGGAGGCGAGCCGGTCGACATCTGAGCGCTCGGCTAGCGACCGCTGCACGAGATCGGTCGAGAGGACCTGCCGCCGCTCGCGTGAGAGCCGCCCGCGCAGCCGCACGAGGAAGCCCTCGACCGCGGCGCCATCGAGCCCCTCCTCGTCGCCGGCGAGCACGGGCAGGCCGACGAACTCGCCCGCTCGGCGGACGAGCTCGAGCGTCAGCTCGTACGACTCCTCGTGGGTCTCGCCCCAGGTGACGAGGCCGTGGTGGGCGAGCACGACCGCCCGCGCACCGGCGTGTTCTGCAACGCGCCGGGAGAGCTCGAAGCCCGGCCGTACGTAATCGACGACCGCCACGCCGGCGCCGAGCGCCTCGCGCACGGCCGCGTGCGGGTCGGGGGCGTTCGCGAGCGCGCAGATGACGTCGGCGTGGACGTGATCGACGTGCGCAGCGGGCAGGAACGCGTGGAGCAGGGTCTCGATCGAGGGCCGGGCGGAATCCGGCTCGACGAGCGAGCGGGTGACGTGGGCGACCATCTCCTCGTCGGTCATCGCGTCGCGCTCGCGGAGCGGCAGCAGCTCGTCGAGCCACAGGCCGGGGAAGTCGGCCGCGACGGCTGTCGCCAGGTCGGAGCCGCTCCCTTTGATCCGCAGCACGCGCCGCTCGCGCCCCAGGTGATCGGGCTCGACGAGCTTCGTCGACGTGTTGCCGCCGCCGTGCAGCACGAGCGCCGGGTCGGCGCCGATCAGGCGCGAGCGCGCAACGAGCCGCTCGAGCTCGGTGTTGCCGGAGATCGCCGTCACGCGGCGATCGTAGACGCCTACGAGATCGAGCGGATGGTCGCGCGCCACGACCCGCGCGGCGCCTCGACCTCGACCGTCTCGCCCGGCTTGTGGCCGAGCAGCGCAGAGCCGAGCGGCGAGGTGGGCGACACGGTGCCGGAGCCGCCGACGGCGCTCACCTCGACGGTGATCGTCTCGCCGCCCTCGTCGACGACCTCGACGACGGAGCCGATCCCGACCTCGTCACCACTCGCCACGTCGACGATCTCGGCGCTGTCCAGGCGGGAACGGAGCGTGCGGATGCGCGCCTCGAGCAGCCCCTGCTCGTTCTTCGCGGCGTGATACTCGAAGTTCTCGGACAGGTCGCCGAATTCGCGCGCCTTCTTGATCGCGGCGATGACCTCCGTTCGGCGCGGCCCTTCGAGCTCGGCGAGCTCGGCGGTGAGCGCCTCGGCCTGCTTCGCCGTCAGGCGCTCGTCTACCACTTCGAGCCACGCCCTCTCCGAGAGGTGTAGACGAGCTTCGGGCGCGCCATCGTCATGCCGGACTCCTGGAAGCTCTCGGTGTGGCCCTGGAGGCGGGCGACGCGGCTGACGTCGGCCTGCTGCTCGGGCAGGACGAGCGTGATCCCGGTGCCGCCCCGCCCGGCGCGGCCCGTGCGGCCGACGCGGTGCGTGTACGAGCTCGACTCCTCGGGCGGGTCGAAGTTGATCACGTGGGTGATGTCGTCGACGTCGAGCCCACGCGCCGCGACGTCAGTCGCGACGAGCGTCCGCACCTTGCCCGAGTCGAACCGGGCGAGCGCCCGCTCGCGCTGCACCTGGGCCTTGTCGCCGTGGATCGCGACCGCATCGACGTCGTGCCTGCGCAGCCGCTCGACGAGGCGGTCCGCACCGGCCTTCGTCCGCACGAACACGAGCGCCAGCCCGCCGTCGTCCGGAAGCAGCTCGATCAGCGTCTGCACCTTGTTCTCGGCGGTGACCGGCACGAAACGGTGGTCGACGTCGCCCGAGCGGCGGTCCTCCGGAAGATCGGCCTCGAATCGCGACGGGAAGCGCGTATAGCGCCGGGCAAGCTCGCCGACCTCCCCGTCGAGCGTGGCGGAGAAGAACATCGTCTGCCGCGCGGCCGGCAACCGCCGGACGATCCGATCGACCTGCGGCTTGAAGCCCATGTCGAGCATCCGGTCCGCCTCGTCGAGGACGAGCACGGACACCGCGTCGATCGAGATCAGCCTGCGCTCGAGGAGATCCTGCAGGCGGCCGGGGGTGGCGACGATCACCTGCGCGCCCTTGGCGTCCTGGGCCTGCTTGCGCAGCGGCATGCCACCGTAGATGGAGGCGACGCGAATCTTGCGGGCGCGCCCGACGATCTCCATCGCCTCGGTCACCTGGACGGCGAGCTCACGGGTGGGCACGAGCACGAGCGCCGCGACCGCCTCCGAGGCCGGGTCGAGCAGCTCGACGATCGGGATCGCGAAGGCGAGTGTCTTGCCGGAGCCGGTCGGGCTCTTGGCGAGAACGTCGCCGCCGCGGAGCGCCTCCGGGATGGCGACGCTCTGGATCGGGAACGGTGCGTCGATCCCCTGTTGGGAAAGGACGTCGCACACGGCCGCCGAGACGCCGAGGGCGCGGAATTGCTGAGTCATCTTGTCGAGCTCCTTCGTGTCGGTCGAGATCCCGTCATCCACGAAGGAAACGCGATCTCACTGAAGGGCCGTATTGCCCTCCATACGTCTCAACGTAGCAGTTCGACCGGTCAACCCGAATCCCCCTTCTCCTCGAGCAGGCGGAGCCGATGCTCGAGCTGGGCGATGCGGAGGTCGAGCTCGTCCCAGTCCTCGCGGGTGATCAGTCCGAGCTCCGTGAACAGCTGGTTGGCGCGCTGCCTCGTCCCCTCCCCCACCCGGACCGCGTCGCCGCGCCAGCGGGCCGTCGCCTCGTCGACGAGCGAGCGGAGATCGTCGAGCCGCGGGCCGATCAGCGAGAGGATCCGGTCGAGAGGGTCGCGGTCGCCGTAAAGGTCGTTACCTGGGTCGTCCATGCGGCCTCGTCTGGCGCCGCTGGCGGCGGCGCGCACGTTTCTCCTCGGCCGAGACGCCGCCGTCGACGACGCGGTCGATCGCATGCTCGACCTCGTCCATCGGCGTCTCCGGCGTCGGCATGTCCGCAGCTGCCTTCTCGGCCTGCCGGAGCACACGCTTGCGGGCCTTCTCGTCGTAGACCTCGCCCCGCCGGCCTGCGTACTCGGGATCGCGCTCGAGCAGGCTCGAGAGCAGCGGTGTCGCGATGAAGATCGTCGAGATCGCGCCGACCGCGATGCCGACCATGATCGCGAACGCGAAGTCCTGGAGCGTCGCGCCGCCGAAGATGAACAGCGCCACGATCGGAAGCAGGGTGATCGTCGAGGTGACGATCGACCGTTTCAGTACCTCGGAGACGGAGACGTTGATGATCGTCGGGACGCTCGCGCGCGGCATCAGCCGCATGTTCTCCCGCACCCGGTCGAACACGATGATCGTGTCGTAGACCGAGTAGCCGAGGATCGTCAGGACCGCGGCGACGGTGTCCGCGCTCACCTCGCGGCCCGAGATCGCATAGACCCCCGCCATGATCGGGATGTCGTTCAGCAGCGTGCGCAGGATGGGGACGGCGAACCGCCACCGGTAGCGCATCGTCACGTACACGGCGATCAGGACGAACGAGACGATCACCGCGAGGATCGCACCGTCCAGGATCTGGCGGCTGAAGCTCGCGGAGACGTTCTTGACCCCGAGCTTCTCGGCGTGGACGACACTCGTCAGCTGCGCCGTCAGCTTCTCCTGGGACGTCGGCGGGAGCTTCCTGAGGCGGATCTGGAAGTTGCGGTACGAGTCGGCTCCCGTGAGCTTGCCACGGCCCTGGACGACGGCGCCGGCGGACCCGATCGCCTCGGCCTGCCTGCGGACGAGCGACAGCGACGTGGGCTTGGCGGTCGTGAAGCTGACCTGGACCCCGCCCTTGAAGTCGATGCCGAGGTTCAGGCCCTTGAACACGATCGCCCCGACGCTGAGCACGACCGCGACAACCGAGACGATGAACCAGAGGCGCCGCCGGCTGACGACGTCGATGCGCTGCCAGCGCGGGATCTCCTGCGCGGTCGCACCCATGAAGCGCGGGTCCTGGAACCAGCGGAAGCCGGCCAGCATGCCGAGCATCGCGCGGGTGGCCGCGACTGCCGTGACCAGCGAGATGACGGTGCCGATCAGCAGCATCAGCGCGAAGCCCTTCACCTCCGCGGTCGCAACGGCGAACAGGATCAGCGCCGTGATCGCGGTGACGACGTTCGCGTCGACGATCGTGCGGAAACCCTTGGCGTAGCCTGCGGCAACGGCCGCGCGGACCGAGCGCCCGGCCCGTGCCTCCTCCTTGATGCGTTCGAAGACGACGACGTTCGCATCGGCCGCGACGCCGATCGTCAGGATCAGGCCCGCGAAGCCCGGCAGGGTCAGCGTGACGCCGAGAAGCAGGATCGCGCCGTACATGAACGCCGCGTAGACGCCGAGGCCGATCACGGCGACGAGGCCGAGGAAGCGATAGAGAAGGAGCAGGAACAGCGCGACGACGATCAGGCCGACGATCGCGGCGGTCTGAGCCTGGTGGAGCGAGTCCTTGCCGAGGGTGGCCGAGACGTGCGAGCTCTCCACGGTGACGAACCGGACGGGAAGGGCGCCGGTCTGGAGGACGAGCGCCAGGTTCTGCGCCTCTTTCTGCGAGCCGATCCCGGTGATCTCCGCGCCGGTGCCGGTCGGGTCGATCCCGTCGCCGTACTGGTTGTAGTCGATCGTCGGGAACGAGTAGATCTGGTTGTCCAGAACGACCGCGAAGCTCTGCGAGACCCCGAGCTGCTGTCCGCGGATCGCCTCGTCACGGGTGATCTGGTGGAAGAGCTTGTTGCCCTTGCCCGTGAACTGCATCGTCACGATCGGCGTCCCGTCGGTCGGGCTGATGTCGGCCTGCGTCCCGGAGAGCTTGAGGTCCTTGCCCGTCATCTGGGGGTAGGGGCTCTCGGAGTCGCCCGGATAGACGCCGTGCTTGAACAGGTAGTAGTAGGTGACACCCGCCACCGGGCTGACTCCGCCCGGGCAGACCGGCGCGACGGTCGAGTCGCAGCTGACGACGACGGCTCTCGCGGGAACGGTGAGCATCTGGTACCCGGTCGGGAAGCCGGGTGTCGTCCTCCCCGGCTTGATCACCTTGGTCGTGGTCGTCGCCTTCTTGCCCTTCGTCGCCTTCGTCTTGACCGTCACGGTCTTCGCCTTGACCGGCTTGAGGGCGAGCACCTGCGGGTCGTGCTTCAGGCTGTCGAGGCTCTGATCGGGCCCGGCGACGACCTTCTTCGTGCGTGAGTTGAAGAGGTAGTAGGCCGAGGGCGCTCCCTTCTGACCCGACTGGACGAGCGTGAGCAAGTCGAACAGCTTCGTGTGCGGCACCGCCTGCTGCGAGGCGTTGATCGAGGGGCCGAGCAGCGACGGCGTCAGGTCGTACAGCTCGAGGACGGCCGTCTTGCCGATGATCTTCGCCGCCTGGCTCGCGTCCTGCACGGCCGGCAGCTCGATCACGATCTGGTCCGCGCCCTGCTTGGTGATCACGGGCTCGGAGACGCCGAGCTTGTCGACGCGCGTGCGCATGATGCTGATCGAGTTCGACATCTCGGCTGCGGTGAGGGTCTGCCCCTTGGCCGGCTTCGCCTGGAGGACGACCTCGAGGCCTCCCTGCAGGTCGAGGCCCTGGCGCAGCGCGCGGTGGAACGGCGAGCCGGGCACGCCGATCAGGGCGACTCCTGCGAGCGCCGCGATCAGCAAGCCGATCAGGGTCAGATGGGAGCGGCGCGAGGCCAAGCGTACGAAGGTTAGCTCGCGCCTTGGTCGGTCTTGCCGGGGGGGTCGTTCTGCGCGACGGCGGCGACCGCCCGCCGGTCGAGCGTCACCACGACGCCGGGCGCGATCTCGACTCGCAGCTCGTCGTCGTCGACCTCCCGAACGACCCCGTGGATCCCGCCCGCGGTGATGATCTCGTCGCCGGCCACGACCTCGTCCTGCATGCCCTCGTGCGAGCGTTGGCGCCGCCTCGCCGGCAGCACGAGGAACACCCAGCCGAGGGCGAGCAGGACGGCGATGACGAGTACGGGTGTCATGGTCGCAACCGTTCGAGAGCGTCGCGCTTGAACGAGTCGAAGCTGCCGCCCCGGATCGCCTCACGGGCGCGGCGGGTCAGCTCCAGGACGAAGCGTAGATTGTGCAGGGAGAGCAGCCGCAGGCCGAGCAGCTCGTCCTGGTTGACGAGGTGACGGATATAGGCACGCGAGAAGCCGGTGCAGGCGGGGCAGTCGCAGCTGTCGTCGAGCGGGTCCGGGTCGCGCGCGTAACCCGCGTTGCGGAGGTTGAGCCGGCCGTTCCAGGTGATCGCGCTGCCTGTGCGGGCCGTGCGGGTCGGGAGCACGCAGTCGAACATGTCCACGCCGGCCTCGATCACCTCCAGGATGCCCTCGGGGTCGCCGATCCCCATGAAGTAGCGCGGTTTCCGGTCGGGCATGAGCGCGGCGACCCAGTCGGTCGTCTCGAACATCGTCCCCCGGTCCTCGCCGATCGCGAGGCCGCCGATCGCGTTTCCGTCGAAGTCCAACTCGTTCAGCTCCTCGACGGAGCGCCTGCGGAGCTCGCGGTCGGTGCCGCCCTGGCTGATCGCGAAGCGGAGCTGCCCGGGCGCCCGCTCCGCGTGACGCTGGCGCCGCGCCCATTCGGTCGTGCGACGCACCGAGTCCTCGAGCTCCGCCCGCGCAACCCCGGCCGGCGGCACTTGATCGAGGCACATCGCGACGTCGCTGCCGAGGTTCCGCTGGATCTCGGCGGCGAGCTCGGGCGTGAACCGGCTCGGGCTTCCGTCGTAGACGCTGCGGAACGTCACGCCGTCGTCGTCCACGCCGGCAATCGTGTCGCGGAGGGAAAAGACCTGGAAGCCGCCCGAGTCGGTCAGGATCGGGCGCGGCCACGCCATGAAGGCGTGGAGGCCGCCGAGCTCCGCGATCAGGCGATCGCCGGGCCGGAAATGCAGGTGGTAGGTGTTGCCGAGCAGGATCTGGGCGCCGAGGTCGCGGACCTCGACCGGAGTCAGCATCTTGACCGTCCCCTTGGTCCCTACCGGCATGAACGCCGGGGTCTCGACCTCACCGTGGACAGTCGAGAGCACACCGGCCCGAGCCGCGCCGTCCGTCGCCGTGACCCGGAACGAATCCACCACACAAGCATTGCCGCTTCGAGCCGCCCCACGCAGGCTCACCCGTCCGTGACCCGAGTCCGAGCCCCGAGCCGAGCCTCAAATCACGGTGTCCGACACCGGGGCATGTCTGCACGGCCATCCGCCGAGCGGCGGGTTCTTCCGTTCAGGAGGGATCCGTCACAGTCTCGTGACGGTCTCCGACACCGGGACATGCCCCTACGGGACGCGTCGCGGAAGGTCAAACGATCAGCATCGCGTCGCCGAAGGAGTAGAAGCGGTAGCGCTCCTCGACGGCGAGCCGGTAGAGGCTGCGGGTCTCCTCGACCCCGGCGAACGCCATCACGAGCGCGAGCAGGGTCGAGCGCGGGAGGTGAAAGTTCGTCAGCAGGCAGTCGACGCGGCGGAACTCGAACCCGGGCGTCACGAACAGCCCGGTCCGTCCGGCGAGCGGGCCGCCCGCGGCGAGCGTCTCGAGCACGCGGACCGTGGTCGTCCCGACCGCGAGCACACGCCGGGCGCCGCGGATGCGCTGCCACGCGTCCGGGCGGGCCTCGTAACGCTCACCGTGGAGCGGGTGGTCCTCGACCCGGTCGACCGTGAGCGGGCGGAAGGTGTCAAGGCCGACATGCAGCGTGACCCGTTCGACGTCGAGCCGGGCGAGCACCTCGGGGGTGAAGTGCAGCCCGGCCGTCGGCGCCGCCGCCGAGCCATCGACCTCGGCGTAGACCGTCTGATAGCGGTCGGGGTCGGCGAGTGGCTCGGTGATGTACGGCGGAAGCGGCGGCTCGCCCGCCGGCTCGCCGACCAGCCGCAGCCTCCACCGCCCCTCTCCGAGATGCTCGATCAACTCGACCGGACCGTACGTTCCCCCTGCTCTGAGGCGCCTCGTCGGGCGCGCGAGCCCCTCCCATTCGTCACCCCGACCGCGTTCGAGCAGCAGCACCTCTCCGTGCGGCCGCTCGATCCGGATCCGGGCCGCGACGACACGCGTGTCGTTGACGACCGCGAGCGTCTCGGGCGGGAGCTCGTCGGGAAGGTCACGGAAGGCGCGGTGGCGAACCTCACCGCTCTGCCTCGAGTAGACGAGCAGCCGCGATCCGTCGCGCCGCTCCGCCGGCCGCTGCGCGATCAGCTCGGGCGGTAAGAAGTAGTCGAGTGCACTTGCGTTCATCCGACCGCGACGTTACCGTCGTGGTGATGGAAGACCGCTACTCCCTCCCACCCGAGATCGCGGCGGCGCTCGACCGGGCGCGGCTGCAGGTGGAGGCGCTTGCGCAGACCGCGGATGAGCTCCAGGTGGTGCTTCCGGACGCGGTCGGGAGCGCGCTCCGCGACGGTCTCCGCGAGGAGGCTGCACCGATCTCGCGCCGGTTGGCCGAGGTGAAGGGCCTCTCGAACCAGATGATCCGGCGGCTCGAGCGGCTCGAGACCGACCTCCTTACCGAACGCCACGCCCGCGTCGACGACCTCGGGCTGCTCGTTGACCTGATCACCGGCCAGTGGCGGGCGATCAACGAGCGCCTCGACCGGATCGAGAACGCGCTCGACCCGCGCGCCCGGGTCGTGCCGCTCCGCCCGGCCGACTCCGGTTAGCTACTTCTTCCGGAAAAAGTCGGTCGGACGCCCGAAATCGCTCTGCGGGGGAAATAGCTCGATCTTGACTTTGATCTTCGAACTCGTGTGTCCATGCGGGCCGGCGTTCCTCTGAAATGGGAAATCCAAACCCCAGCTACTTCCCCCGAACGGCGGGTCCGAACTACTGACGACGTTTATCCGGGGGAAGCAGCTAGACTAGGCCGGAAGCTCGAGCTCGAACCGCGACCCGTGGCCGAGCTCCGAGTCCAGCAGGATCCGGCCGCCAAGCGCCTGCGAAAGCTCGCGGGCAATCGTCAGCCCGAGCCCGGTGCCGCCGCCGTCTCCGGAGACGAACGGCCGGAACAGGCGCTCCTGCTGATCGGGTGCGATTCCCGGCCCTGTGTCCTCGACGGTCACGTGAACCGTCCCGTTTGCCTGGCCGAGCTCTAGGCGGATCCGCCCGCCGTCCGGCGTTGCCCGGAACGCGTTCGCGAGCAGGTTGTCGACGATCTGCAGCACGCGGTCGCCGTCGGAGACGATCACCGGGCGAGCGCTCATCGTCACGTGGTAGTCGATCGAGCGAGCCTTCGCCTGCTCGCTGAAGGTCTCGAACGCCTGCTCGACCAGTTGCTCCATCCCGACCTCCTCCCGGAGGACCGTGAACCGATGGGCATCGAGCCTGGCCAGGTCGAGGATGTCGCCGACGAGCCGCTCGAGCCGCCTTGCCTCGGCTTCGACGATCTCGAGCGAGCGCCGGCGCAGCTCGGGGTCGTCGACGAGCCCCTCGGCGAGCGCCGAGACATGCCCCCGGATAGCCGTCAGGGGCGTGCGGAGCTCGTGCGAGACGGACATCAGGAAGTTCCGCTCCCTCACCTCGCCTTCCTTCAGTCGCTGGGCCATCTCCTCGAACCGCTCGGTCAGGTGGCCGATCTCCCCGGCCGCGCGCGCCGGGACGACGACGTCGTAGTTCGCCTCTGCGACCTCGTCCGCGGCGCGCGAGAGCGCAAGCACGGGCCGCACCAGACGCCGCGAGACGTACCAGGCGAGCGCGCCAGCGACGAGCAGGCCGAACCCGCCGGCGATCGCGAGCCGCCGGATCAGCGAGTCGACGAGGTCGTTGATCGCCGTCTTCTTCTTGGCGACGATGATCGCGCCGATCGGCGTCCGCCCGACCTCGACCGGATGGGCGACCGCGTAGTAGCTGCCGTGCCGTCCGGGCGGAGTGAACTGAAAGGTCAGCGACTTCCCAGACGTCCAGTCGATCGTCTTCAGGTTGAGCCGGGGCAGGCCGGGCTTCTCGCCTGGGAAGGGACTGACGGGGCCGTCGAAGAAGATCAGATCGCCCGTCGCACTCTCGAGCTCGGCCCGCGCGAACGCAGGCGGCTTGCGCGAATCCCCGCCCGAAGCGGCGAAGTCGGCCTTGACGTAGCTCGAATAGAGCTGGGCGATCCCGGCCGCCTCCCGCTTGAGCTGGCTGATCGTCTGGTTGTGGGCAAACGTCCGGAAGAGCTGGATCGCGATCAGCGTCGTGACGATCCCGGCGACCACGATCCCGGCCAGGAAGAAGAGCGGCAGCCGGACGCGGAGAGACGAGAACACGCTGTAAAGCTAGACCGGGCCGGCGTCCTTCTGCGTCTCCCGGATGGTCGAGACCTTGTAGCCCACCCCCCAGACCGTCACGATCGGCGACGCGTCGCCGAGCTTCCGACGCAGCTGCCGGACGTGGACGTCGACCGTTCGCGTGTCGCCGGCGAAGGTGTAGCCCCACACCCGCTCGAGCAGCTGGTCGCGCGTCAGGACGAGCCCACGATGGTCGAGCAGCTCCCAGAGCAGATCGAATTCCTTCGGCGCCAGCTGCACCTCCTCCTCGCCCACCCGCGCCTCGCGCCGGCCGGCATCGATCCTCAGCTCCCCGTGCTGGATCATCTCGGTCTCGAGCTCACGGCGCTCCGGCGCCGAACGGCGGAGGATCGACTTGATGCGTGCGACGAGCTCGCGGGGGTTGAACGGCTTCGTCAGGTAGTCGTCGGCCCCGACCTCGAGCCCGATGATCTTGTCGACGTCCTCGTCGCGTGCGGTCAACATCAGGATCGGCACGTCCGACTGCTGGCGGAGCCGCCTGCAGACCTCGATCCCGTCGATGTCGGGCAGCATCAGGTCGAGCACGATCAGGGCCGGCGGCTTGGTCGCCGCCTGCCCGAGCGCCTCTGCGCCGGTCGACGCCGTCGTCACCTCGTAACCGGCGTTCTTCAGGTAGAGCGAGACGAACGATGCGATCGAGCTCTCGTCCTCGACGACCAGGATGGTCGGAAGGGATGACGACATCACGAGCTCCTGGCGCCGAACGACTGGCTCACGGACCCGACCGTGATCGCGAGCGGCTTGCCGCCGTTGACCGCGAAGCTGCCGTCGTCGACCGTGCCGAAACCGGTTCCCCAGACGAATCCCCTGCCGACACCGGACAGGTTGATCCCTGTGGCGATCACCTCGACCATGTAGCGCCCTGCCGGCAGCAGGAACCGCACGTCGCTGCCGGAGTAGTAGGCGACGCCGCGCAAGCTCTTGACCTTTGCACCGGTCACCGAGAGCGCCGTGCCCGGATCGTCGGGCCTGTAGTCGATCACCATCAACGTCCCCTGGTCGAAATGTCCGAAGATCAGGCCCCGTCCCTGGACGGTGATCGTGCCGCTGGCGCCCGTGACGGCCAGAGCGCCGTCGGCGGCGGCGGCCCGCTCGGAGCCCGAACGGTCGGAGGCGTTCGCGGCCGGTACGACGACGAACGACAGCACCAGGATGAGGCAAATGCGGCGCATAGCTCCAAGAAGTATCCCTGTCCGAAGTGTTCCTTGCTTCACGGAAAGGTAAGGATTTCCGGAGGTTGCCGGGGCGCTTCGCGGCGGCCGGCCGCCGCCCCGGCACGTCGGCTGGAGCCGGGCGGTGCCCCGAGTTCTACTATCAGGTGCTCGCCGCGTCCTTTCCCCAAACGACGAGTTGATCCCCCGTCCGATCGATCAGCCGGTCGGGAAACCTGGTCTGCGACGTAACGCGCATGCCCGAGCCGGACACCCAGTCTCCCCGAACCCCTACCTGAACTCATGGCCCTGACGCTCGCTATCCCGCTCTTCGTCGGCTCGACCGTCCTCACCCTCGGGGCAGCCTCGTTCTTCGGCGAGAAGCTCGACCACGTCGGGCCGCGGCTCGGCCTTCCCGAGGCGATCGTGGGCCTGCTGACCGCCGCGGCAACCGATGCGCCGGAAGTCACGTCTGCCGTGGTCGCGCTCGTGAAAGGCGAGAAGGAGGTCAGCCTCGGAGTCGTCCTCGGCTCGAACATCTTCAACCTCGCCGCGATGATCGGCCTCAGCGCTGTCCTGGCGGGCACGGTCAGCCTGCCACGCAAGGCCCTCGCCGTCGAGGGCGCCGTCGGGCTCCTGGCCACGCTTGCGGCAGCCGGGCTGGTCCTCGGCGTGCTTTCGGCGACCGTCACGATCATCCTGTTCGCCGGCGCCATCGGGCTGTATCTCGTGATCGTCACGCGGGCGCCCGCCGAGCGCGCGCACGGGTCGGAGCACCTGCACTTCGACGAGTCGGCGCTCTGGAAGCCGATCGGCCTGATCGTTCCTGCGGTCGCCCTGATCGTCCTCGGCTCGACCGGCATGGTCAGGTCGGCGCTGGTGATGGCCGACCACTGGAACGTCCCGAAGATCATCGTCGGCATCATCGTCCTCTCCGTGATGACGAGCCTCCCGGACGCCTTCACCGCGATCCGGCTCGCTCTGAGCGGTCGCGGCACCGCCGTCGTCAGCGAGACCCTCGGCAGCAACACGATCAACCTCCTCGGTGGGATCCTGCTCCCGGCCCTGATCGTCGGTCTTGCCCCCGCCACGGGCGGCGTCGACTTCGACCTGGCCTGGCTCACCGGGATGACGGCGCTCGCGCTCCTGCTCCTGGCCCGACCCCGCGGGATCGGCCGCATCGGGGGTGCCTGCCTGATCACGGTGTACGTCGTCTTCGTCAGCGTCCAGGCGCTGCTCGTGAGCTGAGCCCGGATCCACCGATTCGCGCAGGCCCGTCGATCCGCCCAAGTGGCGCACCGGGGACGGTTAGACTCGGCCGGGATGTCGCTGTTCAGCCGCCGGCAAGCCGCGAGCGCCGGTCCCGTCGAGAAGATCGCCTCCCGACGGCCGCATCCGGGGCTGCTGCGCCGCGAGCGGCGCGCGCTGCTGCACGCGCGCGAGGAGCGGCTGCGTGACCTCGGCGGACTCGTCGTCGAGATGTACCGCCGGGGTGCCTGGCGTGACGACCTCGCCCACGAGCGCTGCGCGGAAGTGGTCGGAATCGACGCCCGCCTGGCCGAGATCGACGAGTTGCTGCACGGCAGCGACGGAACCGAGCGCTGTACCTGCGGCGCCGCAGTGCTCCGGGGCTCCCACTTCTGCCCCAACTGCGGGCGGCTGCTCGACGAGGACGCCGACGACGGCGGCTCCGACGACACGGTGGTCGAGCCGCCGCCTCCCGTGGAGGGCTAACTGGGCGCACGCGAGACTGCGGTCGGCATCGCCCACGGAAGCTGTCCGCGCTGCGCTGCCTACCGGGACGCTGCCCAGGAGTTCTGCGTCGAGTGCGGCTTTCGCCTGCCGGTCGTCGTCGGAGCCGTCGCCTCGTTCCGCGGCCACTGGCTGCGGCGCATGGGCTGGTATCCGGGCGACTGGGCCCTGCTCGCACTCCCGGCGTTCGTGCTCGCGGCGGCCGGCGCCGTGATCTCGATCGCGGTCACCCGGCATGACCGAGCCGGGAGCACGGCCGCGACCGTGGTCGCCCTGGCCCCTCGCCCGACCGCGAGCGTCCCGTCGGTCTCCGGGCCCAAAGGCAGGCTCGCCTGGCCCGGGGGACTGACCGCCTGGACGGTCGTGCTCGGCTCCTCCCCCCAGGTGCGGGGGCGCGCCCGGCCGAACGCGATCGCCGCGCGCGCCGTTCGCAGTGGGCTGACCGAGGTGGGAATTCTCGACTCGTCCGCCTACGCGAGCCTGCACCCCGGCTACTACGTCGTCTTCAGCGGCGTCTACTCGGCCGCCGCCGACGCGGAGACGGCGTTGCAAACGGCCCGCGCCCGGGGCTTCGGAGGCGCGTATCAACGCCGGATTTCGCCCTAAAACGGACGGCCGGTCGACTGTTAGCCTCCCGCTGAGTTGTCGGAGAAGAAAACATTTGTAACACGCCGGCGAAGTGTGTAGAGTCCAGCCCCGGAAGGTGTCTGGTTCGCGTTTAACCGCTCCCCAACACCGTTTTCGATATAGTCACACAGGAGACTAGGCTAATCGCATGGACGACCGGATCCTTCAAATTCAGAACTGTATGTATCAATACTCGCGAGCGATCTATCGGTCGATCAAAGACCTGATCGATCCGTACGTGGATGGGCAGACCCAACTCGAGTACCGCCGCGAGGTGCTCGCCGCCTGCGAAGGCACGATGGAGCGACTCGCCGCCGACCCGCACTACTTCGCGAAGCCCGACCGCGCGCTCTTCCAGGACATCCGGCGCTACTTCCCGATCACCGTGCAGGCCCAGGTGGCCTGGTCGGTGAACCACGGTGTCGGCGCCGCGGTCGAGTTCATCGAGGAGCAGATCGAGTCGGGCGCCTTCGAGGGCGGCGTCGCCCATTGCCACGCGACGACACGCAAGGGTAAGCCGTGCCAGCGCACGCCGCTCCCGGACCGCGACTACTGTCCTTCGCACCAGCATCTCGACCGGGCGCAAGTTGCGGCCTGAAGGCCGCGACGTGCGCCATGGAAACGCGACGGCTGCCTCTCCGCGGCAGACATTGCCTTTCCTAAGGTTTCGAGCGCTGTAAGCTCGAAACCTTGAGCCACGACACCGACAAGCTGATCCGGCAGCTCTCGCTGGTCGCCTTCCTGATGGCCGAGCTTCGGCCGTTGACGGCGCGGGACATCAAGTCGAACGTCGAGGGCTACCAGGAGATGAGCGACGAGGCGTTCGCGCGCCGCTTCTACTCGGACCGTGCGGAGCTCGTGGGCCTGGGCGTGCCGCTCGACTCCCAGCGCGACGAGTTCACCGGCGAGGAGCTCTACACCCTTCGGTCGGAGCGGTACTTCCTGCCGCCGCTCGAGCTCGACGACGACGAGCTGGCGGCGCTCCAGACCTGCCTCTACCTGCTCGAGGGACGGTTCGCCTATGCGGAGCCGCTCCGGCTCGCGCTGCAGAACCTGGCGCTCGGACGTTCAGCGGGTGTGCTGGAGAGCGCGCCGACCGCGACCGCCGTGCGGGTCGAGGTCCGCGACCCCGACTACACCCCGGAGCTGCAGGGAAGGCTCGGCAAGCTCGAGGCGGCCATCTCGAAGCAGCGCACGGTTCGCTTCCACTACTGGTCGATCGCCCGCGACGACGAGCACGAGCGAACGATCAACCCGTACGCCCTGCTCCCCGAGAACGGGACGTGGTACGTGATCGGCGCCGACCTCGAGGACGGCATCGTCAAGAACTTCCGCGTCTCGCGCATCCGCTCGGAGATCCGCTTCGCCACGCGGCGCGAGCGCGACTTCCGGGTTCCGGAGGACTTCGACATCGAGGAGTTCCGCGGCCGTGCCGAGTGGCAGTTCGGCGATATCGCCGGAGAGGCTCGCGTCGAACTCGCGCCAGATACCGCCTGGTGGGTCACGCGGGAGTACGCGGGGCGCCGTAACCGTGTCGAGGGCGACGTGTTCGTGACCGAGTACGCATCCCTGCCGCTGCTCGCGCGCTGGATCCTGCGTCAGGACGGCCGCGCCGTCCCGCTCGAGCCGTCGCCGCTGCGCCGGCTCGTGACGGAGGGCCTGCGCGCCGCGCGGCGAGCACACGAGGGCCCGCCGCCGGTGCCGGCAGCCGCGAAGCGGGTCCCCTGGCACGATGCCGCCGCAGACCGCCAGGCAGGGCCGGTGGCGCCGGAGCGCTTCGGCGTCCTCCAGTCGCTGCTCGCCTTCCTGCTCGCGGCGTGCGGAGACGAGCGCGACGCCGTCATCCCCACCCGCGACCTGATCGAGAGGTTCTCGATCCCGCCGGAGGCACTCGAGGAGCATCTGTCCCTACTCAACCTCGTCAACTTCGGGGGCGGCTGCTACGCGGTCTACGCCGAGCTGCACGGGGACGAGGTGCACGTCGACAAGGAGCTGTTCGGCGACACCTTCCGCCGCGCTCCGCGGCTCACGCCGCTCGAGGCCCGGGCCATCCGCCTCGCGCTCGAGTTCGTCGGTCCGATGATCGCGGCCGGCTCGAGCTCGGCCCTCGAGAGCGTTCGCCTGAAGCTCGAGGAGGCATTCGGCGCCTTCGACCTGGCTCAGACGCCGAGGCCGCAGGCGGGCGCCGAGGAAGACCTGGTTGCCACGCTGACAAGGGCGATCGACGGCAAGAAGCTCGTCGAGCTCGAGTATCTGAAGCCGGAGTCGACCGAGGTCGAGACACGGACGATCGAGCCCTACGGGATCGAGCGGCGGCTCCCGCACTGGTACGTGCACACCTGGGACGTCGACCGGGACGCGCCCCGGAGCTACCGCCTCGACCGGACACGTGCGGCGAAGCTCCTGCGCCGCGGCTTCCTGCCTCGTGAGGGCTTCGACCGGTCCGAGCTCAGGCAGGCGACGCCGGCGCGGATCTGGTACTCGCCCGTCGTCGCCCGCTGGGAGGTCGAGAAAGGCGCACTTCCACTCGTCGACGGCGCGGCTCTGTCCGAGCGCGCCGTCGGAAGCACCGACTGGCTCCTCGGCGAGGTGCTCTCGTTCGGCGGAGAGGGCGTGGTGCTCGAGCCGTTCGAGCTGCGCGCGCTCGTCGCCGCCCGGGCCCGGGAGCTCGAGCGGGAGATCCGCGCCGCGCGGACTGACGGGCACTCTCCGCGCGCGCCCTCCCCCTCCCCCACCGCACCGTAGCCGGGCCGTCGGCGACACCGCGTGTGGTGCACGTCAGGAGCTGACCGCGGTTGTGACATGCACCACTTGCTCGTGCGGCGCCCGGGCCGGCGGTCTCTAGGGGAGCGGCAGCGTCAGCGTGAAGGTCGACCCCTCACCGGGGACGGAGCTCACCTCGAGCGTGCCTTCGTGGGCCTCGGCGATCGCGCGGGCGATATAGAGCCCGAGGCCCGTCCCCGGCTTTGACGACGTTCCCCGGACACGCCCGAACCGCTCGAAGATCAGCCGCTGGTCATCGGCGGCGATCCCGCCTCCGAGATCGACGACCGCAATCGTCGCGTGGCCGTTCTCCGTGCTCGCCTCCACGACCACCGGCGACCCTTCGGGCGAGTACTTGAAGGCGTTGTCGAGCAGGTTTGTCAGGACCTGGCGCAGCCGCACCGGGTCCCCGCGCACCGGAGGCAGGTTCGGCGGCACCTGGGCGGCGAGATTGACCGCATCGTGCCCGAGCTCGAACGTCGTCACCGTCTCGTTGATCAGCCCGCACAGGTCGAGCTCGGAAAACGAATAGCTGAACGTGCCCGCGTCGATCCTCGAGCTGTCCAGAACCTCCCCGACGAGCGCCGCGAGCCGCGCGGTCTCGTCTGCGATCACGGCGAGGAACGCGTCACGCTGGTCGGCCGTGAGCTCGCGCCAGCGCTGCTGCAGCGTCCGCGCCGAGCCGATCACGGTGGCCATCGGAGTGCGGACCTCGTGCGAGACGAGCGAGACGAAGTCCGCCCGCAGCCTCGAGAGGCGGCGCAGCTCGTCCACTGTCCGGTGCTCGGCTTCGTAGGCGGCGGACGCGAGATCCGCGCGGCGTCCGAGCTCGTCGCGCAGCGCCTCCGCCTCGTCCGCCCTCGCCTCCGCCTGGATGCCCTCCGCGGCGAGCCGCCGCACGAGCCAGCCCACGATCAGCGCCATCAGCACCTCGAGCCCGGTCTGCACCTCGATCAGACGCCAGCTGTAGCGCAGGTGAAGCTGGTCGACATGGAGCTGCTCGAACCCTGCCATGATCGGCGCCGAGACGGCGGCGAGCAGCAGCCCGCCCGGGATCTCGAAGCGAACGCAGGCGGCGGCCAGATCGATGTAGAGGATCTGCTGCACCGGCGTCCCGGGCTCGAAGCTGAACACCAGCACGTAGCCGGTGACGATCACCGTGTCGAAGACCTGGGCGGCGAGGCTCTGTGCGAACGCGTGGCGCTCCCCGAGCGATGACCGGGCGAGGGCGAAGAACGCCAGCGCCCCGGCCGCGAACCCGCCGGTCGTGACCCACGCCCACACGCCCCAACCGGGCGGGAAGCGGGCAGCTGCGACCGTGACCGCGACAAAGGGGAAGGCCACCAGCCGGACGAGCGAGATCCAGCGCTCGAGGCCTCTCAGCTGCATCGTTCCTCCAGGCGGGCGAGCGCCCAGCGGGCATGTTCGGCGAGGATCTCGTCGTCCCCCTCGGCGTGCCGCTCGAGAATCTCGAGGGTCTCCGGGCCCGCAGCGCCCGTGTTGCCGAGCGCGACGAGCGCGTTCCGCCGCAGCCAGCGCGGGTCGTTCCGCGGAACGTACAGGCGCTCGAGGGCCTCTCCGGACGGCGGCCGGTCGTCCGCGAGCCAGCTCAGGAGGTCGACGTGCGCGGCAGGATCGGTGGGCATCCCGGCGCGCCGCCCCTCGACACCGCGATTCCATGGGCAGACCTCCTGGCAGATGTCGCATCCGTAGACCTGCGCCCCGAGCGGGACCCGGTAGGCCTCGGGAATCGACTCGGGCACCTGTGTCCAGTACGACAGGCATCTCGTCGCGTCGAGGACACCGGGCTCGTCGAGCGCGGCCGTCGGGCAGGCATCGACGCACCGCGTGCAGGAGCCGCACCCCGCGTCGAGCGGCGGCGTCGGCTCCAGCTCGGAGGCGGTGACGAGCGTCCCGAGGACGACCCAGGAGCCGTGCCTGCGCGTGATCACCATCGTGTTCTTGCCGTAGAAGCCGACGCCCGAGCGCGCGGCGGCCTCGCGGTCGACATGCTGGTTCGCGTCGACGAGCACGCGATACGGCGCGCCGAGCAAGCGGCCGAGCGCGTCGAGCCTCTCCCGCAGCTCCGCGTAGCCGTCGTGCCACGCATATCGCGGCAGCCGCCCCTGACCGACGGCCAGCTCGGGCTCCGGCGTGTAGTAGCAGAGTGCAGCCGAGACGACGCTGCGGGCGCCCTCGAGCAGGTTTTCGGGGTGGCACGACACCTCGGGGTGCGCCGTTGTGAAGCGCAGCCGTCCGAACAGGCCACGCGCGCGCCGCTCCCGGATGTGCCGCTCCGTCTCGACGTAGGCCTCCGCACGGGCGACTCCGACGGCGTCGAGACCGAGCTCGGCTCCGAGTCGCTGCACGTCGTGCTTGGTCACCGGTGCATTGTGACAGCGGATCGGATCGGAGCCACCGCCGCGGCTCGCATACGATCGAGGGGTGAAGGCGATCCGGATCCACGACGAGGGCGGGCCGGAGGTGCTCCGGTACGAGGACGTGCCGGACCCGGTCCCGGGCCCCGACGACGTGCTCGTCGAGCTGCGCGCCGCGTCGCTCAACCACCTCGACGTCTGGCTCCGGCGCGGCCTCCCCTCCGTCCCGAAGCCGCGGATCCTCGGCGCCGACGGCGCCGGCGTGATCGCCGGAACCGAGGAGCGCGTCGTGATCAACCCCGGGATCGAGCATGCCGACGGCATCCACGTGCTCGGCGAGCATCGTGACGGCACCCACGCCGAGCTGGTCGCCGTGCCGCGCCAAGCCGTTCACCCGATCCCCGGCGACCTGTCCTTCGAGGAGGCCGCGGCGTTCCCCCTCGTCTTCGTGACCGCATACCGGATGCTCGTCACCAAAGCGGCTCTCCTCCCCGGCGAGTGGGTGCTGATCTGGGGAATCGGAGGCGGCGTGGCGACTGCAGCACTCGCGATCGTCAAGGCACTCGGCGGCCGCGCAATCGTCACCTCGTCGAGCGACGCGAAACTCGCGCGCGCCCGCGAGCTGGGCGCAGACGAGGCACTGAACCACGACTCGGACGACATCCCGGCGCGAGTGCGCGAGCTGACGGGACGCGGCGCGAACGTCGTCATCGAGCATGTCGGCGAGGCGACCTGGGCGCGCTCGCTCGCCTCGGCGAGCCGCGACGGGCGGATCGTCGTGTGCGGCGCCACCTCGGGCCCGAACCCGCCGGCCGCCCTCCACCGAGTCTGGTGGCGAGAGCTGACGATCATGGGCTCGACGATGGGGCTGCCTTCAGACTTCCAGGGCGCCTACGACCTGATCGCCGCCGGCAAGGCGAGACCGGTCGTCGACCACGTCTTCCCCCTCGCGGAAGCCGCTGCCGCACACGAGCGCCTCGAACGAGGCGACCAGCTCGGCAAGATCGTCCTGCGAATCCCCGGCTAGTGCGGCCTGTCGTAACGTTCGACCCGAGACGCAACGTGGATGGAGGCCGCACTTGCGGCCGCTCCGCGGCCGTTCTCGTGTTTGGTTGGTATCGGCGGTGGCGATGCAGGCGCGGTGGTTCAGGTGTGCTCGGAGCCTTCGCAGCTCGAGGCGAAAAACCGATCCGGCCGCGAAGCGGCCGGTAGTGCGGCGTCTCGGCACGCGAGCTTCAGGTGAAAGGTTCGGAGACGCCGCACTAGAAGCCCAGGATGAACTTCGCGTCTTCGGACATGCGGTCGGGGTTCCAGGGCGGCTCGAAGGTGAGCTCGGACTCGACGTCCTCGACGCCGGGCAGCTCCCGGACGACGCGGTCGATGTCCTCCTGGATCATCGCGCCCGCGGGGCAGCCCATCGAGGTGAGCGTGTAGCTGACCTTGACCTTCGGACCGTCGACCTCCACGTCGTAGAGAAGGCCGAGATCGACGATGTCCATCCCGAGCTCGGGATCCTCGACCTGGTGCAGCGCGTCCAGGACTTCGTCGCGTGTCGGCATGGAGCGAGGTTAGCTGAGCCGGTGCGAGTGCCGACGCCCGTCAGAGCTCGTCTCCGAACGACGCTTCGTCGATCGGGTGCGATGGACGAGTGCGAGTCAAGGACGCAGGGCGCAGGATCGTGCCGTCCAGCGCGGCCGAGCGACTCAAGGCTTTGTCTTGAGACGAGCTCTTAGCGGAGCGTCTCGGTCTGGACCGACGAGAGGACGAGGTCGAGCACGGCCGCGGTCGCACTCTCGGTGCTCGAGCTCTCGATCACGGGCACGCCGTGCTGCTCCGCCCGTTCGACGATGCGCTCCTGGATCAGGCGGATCTCGTCCATCTGCTCGAGATACTTGTCCATCCCACGCGTGCCGCCGGTGGTCGCGTCGCGGACGTAGAAGCGCGTCCTGTGTTCCGCGACGCTCTCGACCCGCAGCACCACGTGGACGAGCAGGGCCCCCTCGATCTCGCTCGGGACCATGCCGGGGACGAGGTGGACACCCTCGATCACCATCGACCAGCCCTCGGTGAGCGCGCGGTCGGTCGCCGCCTCGACCCCGACCAGGACCTGCCGTGTCTGCTCGAAGAACCCGGCCTCGGTGTGCCCCGTCTCCCCGCCCGCCTCGAAGCTGGAGAGGTGGACGAACGGCATCCTCGAGCGCGGGAAGTAGGCCCGGATCGTCTGGCGGATGAAGTCGGTCGAGGTGACCCGTGTGATCCCGAGCCGGTGGGCGACCTCCGTCGCCACGGTCGACTTGCCGGTTCCCGTACCGCCGCCGACGAGCAGCACGATCGGGATGTCCATCGCCGCGAGCGCAGCGAGCCGGCGCAGACGCGCGACGACCTGGGAGCCCTCGCTCTCGCCGAGCACCTCGGCGGCGGCCTCGTCGAGCCGATCGAGCTCGACCGCGGCCGACCCGGTCACCGCCAGGTCGAGCTCGAGCCGGGTCGCGAGCACGTAGGCAGGCTCGATTCCGACGCCGGCATCGACAAGCGCCCTGGCCATCAGCCCCTTGGAGTACGGAATTCCGTTCGGGTCGCCGAGCGGGAGCGGGTCACGGTAGTGGGGACGCATCAGACCACAACCGCGTCCGGGACGAGCGCGAGCAGAGCCTCGTCGAGACCCGGCGCGACGACGTCGTTCGCGGCCACCACGACCCGGCGGCCGCGGGCGAGGCCGTGCTCCGCGACGAGGTCGATTGCGGCTCCCTTGATCTCGATCAGATACGTGTCCGCGTCGACCCCGCGCAGCTCCTCCGCGAGCGTGACTCGATCGCCGAGACTCCGCGACACGTGCACCACGTCGGCTTCGAGGTGCGCGATCCCCGTGCCGCCGGCGGTGAAGACGGCCACGCGCCCTTCGAGCGGCGCGAGTGGGCGCAGCCGCAGCGTCGCCGGGATGGCACCCTCCAGCTCGCAGCCGACCGACACGACCAGGTCGGAGATCAGCCGCCTGTAGGTGTTGAAGTGCGCGTCGAGATCGTGGCCGGGGCCGGCGACGAGGATCCGCCGGTCGGCGGCGATCGGCGGAATCGCCGTGCCGCTGCCGTCGAAGACGATCACGTCGGGGCGACGTTCGACGGCGAGCCTGGCGCCCCGGCTCACGTTCGAGACGAAGGCCGTGCCGGCCAGACCGCCGCCCGCGCGCCTGCAGCCGATCGTCGGCACGCCGCACAGCGCTGCAATCTCGAGATGGTCCGAAGCGGCGTGGCGGCCTGCCCGGGAGAGCGCCACCAGGTCGGCGACGGTCGGCGGACCCTCGACGAGCTCGGGCTCGGGCGGCCCACCCCGCCCCATCGCGACGACGACGACATCCAGCTCACGGGCGAGCAGGCGGGCAAGATGCGCGGTGACGGCGGTCTTCCCCACCCGCTTGCCGGTGCCAATCACGGCGATCGAGGGACGCTCGATCTCCTCGAAGACGGGCGGGTCGAAACGGAAGTCGGCGCCGACGTAGGACAGGCCGGCCGCAAGCGCCCTCGACGCCCACCGGAACCGGTCGGCCGGGCCGAGCACCGGATCGTCCGAGAGGTCGACGACGACATCCGCCCCGTCGAACTCGCGGACGAGCGGGACGCCGTAGTGGACACCGTCGCGGAGCTTCTCCGTGCCGCCGGCGAGGATCGCTCCCACCCACTCGTACGGCAGCTCGGCCAGCGCCTGCCGGACGACTTCGGGCGAGTGCTCCCCGTCGATCAGCGCCACCGCCTTCATTGCCGCTGGGCCGTCACCTCGTGCTCGATCCGAGAGGTGTACTTCTCGTACTCAAGCGTCGTGAGATCGAACTGGATGATCCGCTCCTGACCGTGGAACGGGTAGCGCCGCCACACGTCCACATGCGTGCCGCTCACCTCGACCACGTTGTAACAGGGCCGGGTGTTTCCCCGCAACCGAAGCGAGGAAACCGTGCCGGTGTTGATCACGAACAGGTTCTCGAGGCGCCAGGCGTACGGGACGTGCTTGTGCCCCGAGAGGACGAGGTTGACGCCCGCACGCTGCAGGCATTCGATCGCATCGCCGGCGTCGTACACGACGTTGCGCTCACGGCCGGTGCCGGGCACCGGGAGCAGGTGGTGGTGCAGCACGAAGACCCGCAGGTCGGCGGCGGGCTCGAACTCCTGCTCGATCCAGCCGTAGCGGCCGCGGCCGATCTGACCGTGGTCGAGGTCAGGCTCGGTCGAGTCGACCGCGACGACCGTGACGCCGTCCTTCCGCAGCACCGAGTTGCGAGGGCCGAACAGCTCCTCGAAGTGCACGTAGCCGACGTTGCGCGAGTCGTGGTTGCCGGGGATGACGACGAAGGCGTCGCAGTCGAGCCGGTCGAGATAGCGCTTCGCGTGGATGTACTCCTCCTTGAACCCGTATGTCGTCAGGTCGCCCGAGCACACCACGATCTCGGGGCCGAGCGCGTTGATGTCCGCGATCGCGCGCTCCATCAGATCGGGGACGAAGTGCGGATCCCCACAATGGATGTCCGACAGGTGCGCGATCGTCAGAGCCTTCTCCACTCCGGGAGTCTAGTTCGGGCGGCCGCGTCCGGTACCACTGCTACCTTGGTTCCAAGTGACACTGGAAACGCCGAATTTCCAGGCATATCGGGGGGAGAAAACACCGCGCTTCGTCAACGAGGCGGAGTTGCAGTACGCCAAGATCCTCGACTACTACGGTGTCCCCTGGCTCTACGAGCCGGATACCTTCGTGCTCGAGCGCGACGAGCAGGGGCGAGTGATCGAGGCGTTCACGCCCGACTTCTACCTGCCGGAACAGGACCTGTACCTCGAGGTGACGGTGATGAAGCAGTCGCTCGTGACCCGCAAGAACCGCAAGCTGCGCAAGCTGCGCAAGCTCTACCCGGACGTTCGGGTCAAGCTCTTCTACGAGCGGGACTTCGAGCGGATCGCGTCCCGTTACGGGCTGCGGCGCGCCTCGTGATCCCGGAGGCGCGCGCGTGAGCCGCCTCCGCCCAAGCTCGAGCGGGGAGATCCGCTCCGGAGGCGCCTTCGCACGTCCTTCGGCTCGACCCGGCACCGGCCCGGCCGGGTCCGGAGATCGGCCGGGCGGGCGATGAATCTCGACGAGCGCATCGGCGAGGTGTACCTCGGCGCTGCCGAGATCGCCGCCCGGGTCCAGCAGCTCGGTGCCGAGATCGCGCGCGACTACGCCGACCGCGAGCCGGTCCTGGTCGGGGCGCTCAAGGCCTGCGTTCCGTTCGTGACCGACCTCTCGCAGGCGATCCCGATCGCGCACGCCCTCGACTTCGTCGAGCTGGCCGGGTACGGCAGTGCCGAGCTCGGAGGCCACGAACGGATCCGCTTCATCAAGGATCTCGACCTGGAGGTCGGAGGCCGCGACATCGTGATCATCGACGAGGTCGTCGACACCGGGCTGACCCTGCACTATCTCTGCCGGAGCCTCGGCCTGCGGAACCCCGAGTCGCTCGTCTGCGCCGCCCTGTTCGACCGGCCCTATCGGAGACTCGTCGACGCGCTACCGATCCGCTACGTCGGCTTCACCGTTCCCGACGAGTTCTTCGCCGGCTACGGCTTCGACCTCGACGAGCGGTGGCGCAACCTGCCCGACCTCCACCTCGTGCAGTAACAACTGTTGCGAAAAGTTTAGTCCCGGCTAAACTTTTCGCGTGATTCCGGAGCGCCCCGTCCACGAGCCGCTTCCCGAAGGCCTGCGGACGGTCGACGAGGCGATCCACCGGACGCGTTTCCGGATCCTGCCGTTCCTCGGCCCGGCGTTCATCGCCTGCATCGCCTACATCGATCCGGGCAACTTCGCCACCAACATCGCGGCCGGCTCGAGGTTCGGCTACACGCTGATCTGGGTGATCGTCGCGTCGAACCTGATGGCGATGGTGATCCAGACGCTGTCGGCGAAGCTCGGGATCGCGACCGGCAAGAACCTCGCAGAGGTCTGCCGCGAGCGCTTCTCCCGCCGCACGGCGATCCTGCTCTGGCTCCAGGCGGAGGCGATCGCGATGGCGACCGACCTGGCCGAGTTCCTCGGCGCCGCGATCGGCTTCAACCTGCTCCTCGGCACGAGCCTCCTCTTGTCGACGGTGATCACCGCCATTGCCTCGTTCGCGATCCTGCAGCTCCAGAGCTACGGCTTCCGGCCGTTCGAGGCGGTGATCGCGGCGCTCGTCGGCGTGATCGGGCTCTGCTACCTGGCGGAGATCTTCTACTCGCACCCGAACCTGGGCGCGGTCGGCCGGCACGCCGTCATACCGGAGTTCCACGGCTCGGAGTCGATCCTGCTCTCGGTCGGGATCCTCGGCGCGACAGTCATGCCGCACGTCATCTACCTGCACTCCGCGCTGACCCAGGACCGGATCGTGGCCGAGTCCGACGAGAGCGCCCGGACGCTGATGCGCTACACCCGCATCGATGTGCTCGTCGCGATGACGCTCGCCGGCCTGATCAACGTGGCGATGCTGGTGATGGCGGCGAGTACCTTCGCGCGCAGCGGCCTCACGCACGTCGAGTCGCTCGTGACGGCGCACCGTACCCTCGAGCCGATCCTCGGCAGCACGGCGAGCGCGCTGTTCGCGATCGCGCTGGTCGGATCGGGCCTCTCCTCGTCGGCTGTCGGCACGCTGGCCGGGCAGGTGGTGATGCAGGGGTTCGTCGAGTGGCGGATCCCCGTCTGGGTCCGCCGGCTCGTCACGATGCTGCCGGCGTTCGTCGTCGTCTCGATCGGGGTCGACGCGACGCACACACTGGTGCTCTCACAGGTCATTCTCTCCTTCGGAATCCCCTTCGCCCTGATCCCCCTCGTCCGCTTCACCTCGCGGGGCGACCTGATGGGCCCGCTCGTCAACCGCGCCGTCACCACGGCCGTCGCGGTTGCGATCGCCACCCTGATCGTCGCGCTGAACCTGCTCCTGCTCGGGGACACGTTCTTCGCGTGACGGAGCCTTGAGCCGATCGAGAGCCTGGAGTGCCTCCGCTGCGGCGCGCCGCAGCGGCCCGACAAGCGCCCGGTAGTCGACGTCGTCGACCTTGCCGGTCCGGTGGTCGAACTCCAGTTCCTTGAGCGCGGCGAGCGCCCGATCCCGGTTCTCCATCATCGCAAGCAGCTCCTCGGAAGCCACGGTCGCCGGCCCGTCCTCGTCCACCCTGGGGGCGCGCAGGAACGGCAGCGCCACGATCACGACCGCGAGGATCGCGATCAGCGCACCCACGATCAGGGCGATCACGCCCGGGCGAGCGAGAGCCGCGCCACGAGCCGCCGCTGCTCGCGGGCATCGGGCCACATCGCGACGAGCGATCCGCCCAGGAAGATGTAGCCCGCGATCCAGATCAGGTTGACCAGCGGCTTGACGAGCACGTGGAAGAAGACGGTGTTCCCCTGAACCTGGTCCAGGATCACATAGAGGTCCTCGGCACGCAGCCAGTTCGTGCGGATTCCGACCTCGCGGGAGATGCCGAGCGCGCTCGAGTCGAGCTGGGTCGTGCTCAGCGTGCCGTGGAGCCGTCCGCCGAGCCCGAGCACCGCCGTCAGCTCGTGGGTCGTGCCAGACTCGGTGACCGATGTCGACGGCACGAGCTTGTCGTACCTGAGCGAATAGTGGTCGACCTTCATCGTCTGGCCGATCGCGAGCTGCTTCTCGGTCGAGCTGCCGTAGGCGCTCGAGCCGATCACCCCGACCGCGAACAGCACGATCGACGCGTGGACGAGATAGCCGCCGTAGCGGCGCCGGTTCCGTGAGATGAGCTCGAAGAGCGAGCCCGTCGCCCTCGTTCCCCGCACCAGCTCGACCACGATCGTCGTGATCACGAACGCCGAGAACGTGTAGCCGATCAGCCCTGGCAGCGACGAATCGGCCCCGAGGGCGATCAGCCCCATCCCGCCGACGATCGAGACCCCGATCGGCCAGCGCAGCGTCTTGACGAGCGAGCGGAACGACGTACGGCGCCATGCGATCAGCGGTCCGATCCCCATCAACAGCAGCAGGGGCAGCCCGAAGATGCGCAGGAAGAAGTCGAAGTACGGCCGCCCGATCGTCTTCTGCTCACCCTGGAAGAGCTGCGTCAGGATCGGGAAGATCTCACCCCAGAAGATCGTCAGGCAGAGCGCGACCAGCAGCAGGTTGTTGTAGAGGAAGGTCGCCTCGCGCGAGAGCGCCGACTCGAGCTTCGTCCGCGCACGCAGGAGCGGCAGGCGAAAGAGGATCAGCGCCGTGGAGAAGAGGGTCGTGACGACGACGAAGCCGAGGAACCAGCTGCCGATCGAGCTCTTGGCAAACGAGTGGATCGACTCGACCACCCCCGAGCGGGTCAGGAAGGTGCCGAAGACCGAGAGCTCGAAGGCGAGCGCGACGAGGACCATGTTCCAGATCCGGAGCATCCCCTTCCGCTCCTGGATCATTACCGAGTGCAGGAACGCGGTTGCTGCGAGCCACGGCATCAAAGCGGCGTTCTCGACCGGGTCCCAGGCGTAGTAGCCGCCCCAGCCGACCTCGACGTAGGCCCAGTGCGAGCCGAGGATCTGGCCGAAGCCGAGGAACATCCAGGCGGCCAGGGTCCAGCGGCGGGTGGCCACGATCCAGCGCTCGTCGGTCTGGCCGGAGAGCATGGCGCCGGCTGCGAACGCGAACGGGATCGAGAGCCCGACATAGCCGAGGTAGAGCATCGGCGGGTGGGCGACCATGTACGGGTTCTGCAGGCTCGGCACGAGCCCGGCGCCGTCGACCACGCGCGGCTGGGTGACGAACGGGCTCGCGACGGCGACCAGCATGAAGCTGAAGAAGGCCGCGAGGCCGCCGAGCACGGGCACGACCCAGGTGATCAGGTCGCGGAGCAGGCGGCGGTTGAGGGTCACCGCGACCGCGCCGTAGCCGGTCAGGACGAGCAGCCAGAGGAGCAGCGAGCCCTCCTGACCGCCCCAGAAGGCGGTCAGCGAATAGATCGTCTTCAGGTCGCGGCTCGTGTGCTGTGCCACGTACTGGAACGTGAAATCGTGCTCGACGAGCGCCCGGATCAGGACGCCGGAGGCGATCACGGTCGAGCCGAAGCAGGCGATCAGCGCGTTCCGGGCGGAGTCGGCGAGACGGCGATGCTTCGAGACCGCGGCGGCGGTGCCCGCGACGAGGGCGTAGAGGGCGAGCCCGAAGCTGACGACGAGCGCTGCGCGGCCGAGATCAGCCATGGCCGCCTAGGCGTTCTGGGCCGAGGTGTACTTGCTCGGGCACTTCGTCGTCAGGGCGGTAGCGACGAACGAGGCGCCGACGAGCTGTCCGGTCACGTTCACGTCCCGTCCCGTCTTGAACAGGTCGGGGACGGAGCCGTGGTAGACGATGGGCACGACCGGGCTCTCGCCGTTGATGTTGTGAAGCTTGAAGTGGAGCCCGGTCGCCTCGTGTGCGTCGCCCATCACCGGGCCGATCACCTTTCCGGTCAGCGAGACGGTGCCCGCGTGGCCGGCCAGGTTGCTCGGCTGCAGCGCAGGCGTCGACCCCGACAGCGCCGTGTAGATCAGGAAGACTGCGAGGAGCCCTGCGATCGACAGTGCGATGACGAGCTTGGCCGGGCTGCGACTTGAGCGGGCCACCGAAGACAAGTTTACCCACGCGTGTGAGGCGGATGTTAGGCCTGCGGGTTGCCGCGGGCGGTCAGGCGGCGTCGGCCCGTGCCGTGAGCTTGCGCTCGGGGACGCGGTAGCCGTGATCGGCGCACAGCGAGCCCGGCAGCTCCTCGGTGAGCGCGTCGCAGTAGCCCTTGCCGTAGGCGGCTCGCATGAACGCCGCGACGACCTCGAGCGACCATTCCTCGATTCCGGCGGCTTCACGCCAGAGGTCCGTGAGACGGAGATCGATGTCGAGCTCGAGCAGGTCGATGCGCGAAGGGCTTGCAGACATGGCAGTGAGGGTAGAGCCCGGATCGGACGGATCCGGCGCCTGCCGGCAGACGTTCGGCGGGCCCGTAAGCTCTTCGGAATGGTGCGACGGCTCCAGTTCGGGCCCGCCCGGGTGCCGTCCCGCGACAGCCCCGAGGCGGCGGTCGAGGCACTGTTTGCAGAGGGCTTCTCCGCCTGCGAGATCGACTTCGAGGGCGGGTTCTGGATGGACTACGACTTCGCGGCCCGGTTCGGCGAGCTCGCCGGCAGCCGCGGCCTCGCCCTCTCGGTCCACGCACCGCTCGCCGGGTTCATGGGCCACGCCGAGCGCGGCAAGAAGCTCAACATGGCAGTGGGGATGCTCGACCATTCGGCCGGGATCGCGCGGGCCTCCGGCGCCGAGGTCGTCGTCTTCCATCCAGGCTTCCTGCTCGGACGCACGCGCGAGCAGGCGATCGACTCGGTCTGTGAGCAACTCGCGGAACTGCGCGAGCGGCTCGCGGCGAAACAGCGGGACGTGCCGTTCGGGATCGAGGTGATGGGCCGCGCCCGGGAGCTCGGGTCGGCCGACGACGTCGTCGAGATCTCGAGGCGCCTCGGCTGGGTGCGCCCGGTGCTCGACTTCGCGCACATGCACGCCACCTCCGACGGCGGGTTCACGTCGGTCGAGCCGTTCGTCGACGCTCTCACGAAGGTCGACGCGGTGCTCGAGGACGGGGCGCCGTTCCACATCCACTTCTCGGACATCCAGTTTGCGAACCGCAACGAGACGAAGCATCTCCCCTACGGTGAAGGGACGTTGCGCGCGGAGCCGCTGGCGGAGGCGCTCGCCCGGTTCAGCCGCTCGGCGACGGTGATCTCGGAGTCACCCGACCCGGAGTCGACCAGGGCGATCCGGAGGATCCTGGAGGGCCGCGAATCAGGATCACGGCGAATAGGATCATCAGGGTGGGCATGAAGCAGAAGCTGCTCGACACGCCGCCCGAGAGCGTGCCGCCCGACCTCGCCACGACGGTTGCCGACTTCTGCCGGCCGCTCGACGTGATCAGAGCCGCCTACGTGGGGCTGACCGAGATCACCCGCGATTTCGGCTACCCGGAACGGCACGTGTCGGTCGCATTCGAGTTGGCGACGCCGGCGGCGGAGACCGAGGAGGGCGACCGCGAGCTGCGCCTGGTCGCCGACCGGTTCTACGAGACGCTCCCGGAGGAGCTCCAGGCGGGCGGCTGCAACTTCCTCGAGCCGGGCGGCATCTCGGCCTGGCAGGAAAAGGCCCAGCGGGTCTTCTCCCGGTAGCCACAGCGCGGACGGCAAGCGCGAAGCGACTCGGCGGGGGAAGTGGCTGAATTTGGGCTACGCCTCCCGGATATGTGACTTCGACTTTCGCTTCGAAATTGCAGGCGCCGTCCGAGAATCAGCCAGCTTAAGGCGCAGCCTCAATTCGAGCTACTTCCCCTCGACCACACCACGCCCTGCCGAGCAGGTCTCTCCGGGGGAAGTAGCTAGCATCGGCACGAGTGCTCGATCCGGCTGCGTTCAAGGCGTACGACGTGCGCGCTCTCTACCCGTCCGAGCTGGACGAGGCCGGCGCGTACTCGGTCGGGCGCGCGTTCGTCGAGCAGTTCGAGCCGCGGAGGATCGCGGTCGGGCGCGACATGCGCCTCTCCTCGCCGGCGATGGCCGCCGCCGTCGTCGAGGGGGCCGCCGACGCCGGTGCGGCCGTCGTCGACCTGGGCCTGGTCGGCACCGAGATGGTCTACTTCGCGACCGGGGAGCTGGGCCTCGACGGCGGGATCATGGTGACCGCGTCGCACAACCCGAAGCAGTACACGGGGATGAAGATCGTCCGGCGCGGCGCCCTGCCGGTCGGAAGCGAGTCCGGGCTGTACGAGATCCGGGACAGGGCGGTCCGCGCGGACTTCCGGGACGCGGCGCGCGGCGAGGTGTCCGCGGTGGACGTCTGGGATGCGTTCGTGGAGCGGGTGCTCTCGTTCATCGACGTCCCGTCGATCTCGCCGCTGCGCGTGGTCGTCGACGCGGCGAACGGGATGGCCGGCTCGATGCTGCCGCGCGTGCTCGACCGGCTGCCGCAGGTCGACGTCGTTCGCTGCTATTTCGAACCCGACGGTTCGTTCCCGAACCACGAGCCGAACCCGCTCCTGCCCGAGAACCGCGAGTTCATCGAGCGGAAGACCCGTCAGGAGGGCGCCGCGTTCGGAGTCGCCTACGACGGCGACGCCGACCGCTGCTTCTTCGTCGACGACCGGGGCGAGTTCATCCCGGGCGACTTCGTGACGGCGCTGTTCGCCGACGCGTTTCTCGCCAAGGAGCCGGGCGGTAAGGTGATCTACGACGTCCGCGCCTCGTGGGCCGTGCCGGAGGCGATCGAGGCGGCGGGCGGGGTGCCCCTCGTGAACCGGGTCGGGCACTCGTTCATCAAGCAGCGGATACGAGACGAGCAGGCCGTCTTCGCCGGGGAGGTGTCGGCGCACTACTACTTTCGTGACTTCTCGCAGGCGGACTCGGGCGTGATTCCGTTCCTGCTCATGCTTGAGCTCGTCTCGAAGCGCGGGCAGTCGCTGACGGAGATCCTGGCGCCGCTGCGGTCTCGCTACTTCCTGACCGGGGAGATCAACACGCCGGTCGCCGACGTCGCGCTGAAGCTCCAGGAGCTGAAGGAGCGGTACGCCTCCGAAGGCCGCGTCTCCCACCTCGACGGCCTCTCGGTCGAGGGGGCAGACTGGCACATGAACGTGCGCCCCTCGAACACCGAGCCGCTGCTGCGCCTGAACCTCGAAGCACGCTCCGAGCAGCTGATGGAGTCGAAGCGCGACGAGGTCCTCGAGCTGATCCGCGGCTAGAGCTCAGCGCGTAAACCCGGTGTCCGACACCGGGACACGGCCCTCGCGGACAAATCTTCGATAGGCGCCTCTGGCCTTGTCCGGAGTGGGCCCCATCAGCTTCAGGAATTCGTTCTGCGCCAGAAACGACAGCGGGTGCTCGAGACCCACGTGCGCTCGGTAGCTGCTGTACGGCCAATCCTCGGGGTGAGCGACCATCCCCGCCTTCGCCGCGTTGAGGTCGATGTAGCGAATCGTCGCGATCAGGTGCCGCTGCGAGCGAACGCTCCTGTGGTCGAAATGATTGCGGAACAGGTGCCCGAAATGCCCGTGCCGATCGTTCCACCAACGCGCATAGCCGCTGAGAAGCTCCTGCATTCCGGCCGAAAGGTTCCCTTCCGGAACCAGGACGACGGCATGGAAATGATTGTCCATCAGGCAGTACCCGAGGACGATCCAGCCGTACTTTCGGACGACTCTCGCGACGCGCCCGAGGAAGTGGGCACGATCCGCGTCATCGACGAAGATGTCGCGGCCGTCGTTCCCGCGCGGCGAGACGTGGTACACGCCCCCCGGGACGATGGATCGGGGCGCGCGCGGCATGGATTCGAATGTAGGCGAAACCGGCGTGAACTTCGCGGCTGTGGATGTCTTGTTGCACTCTTGGCACAAAGGCGGCACGGATCCGTGACGGTGTCCGACACCGGGACATGGCTAGGATCGGCAGGTGGTCGAACTCGGGCACACCACCGACCGGAAGCCGCCGTTTCGGTACGCGGCATATACGCGCGTGGCGTTTTCGGACACGGACGCGCAGGGGGTCGTCTACTACGGGCGCTACCTGCCGTACTTCGATCTCGCTCGGACGGAGTACCACCGTCATCTCGGGCCACTCGACGTCGCCCGTACCGAGTTCGTCGTCCGCGCCTCGAGCGTCGAGTACCACGCCCCGGCCCGGTTCGACGACCTGCTCGAGATCTTCGTCCGCATCGCCGCGATCGGCCGGACCAGCGTGACCTACGAGTACGCCGCCTACCGGGTCGACGACGACAACGACGCGTTGATGGTCGTCGCAAAGCAGGTGCTCGTACTGATCGAGCACGCTGAGCGCACGACCGTTCCGGTACCGGACGGCTTCCGGCAGCGGATCTCCGAGTTCGAAGGTTCCGAGCTCTGAGCAGCGACACTCCCGCCCTCGAGGAGATCGAGCGCATCCTGAGCCGTGACGGCGATGCCGACGAGGCCCTGCGTTCCGTCGTCGCCATGCTGGTCGAATGCCGCGGGTGCGCCTGGGCCGGAATCCTGTTCGCCGAGCAGGGCGAGCTGGTGCTGGGGCCCGAGGACGGCGAGCAGCGCCCCGACCAGAGGACGCAGGTGCCCGTCGTCTACCAGGGCGCCCGCGTCGCCGAGCTCGTCGCCGACGGCTGCGACAACTTGCCGTTCCTCGAACAGGTCGCCGGGCTGATCTCCGGCCACTGCCTGGTGGGATGGGACACGGGCGGCATCCCCTGGGACCCTGCCCGCTGAGCCTCGCCGCCGAGCCTCGCCCGCCAAGCCCCCGTCCGCCGACACGCGCCGCGCTACCCGACCGGCACGACAGGCAGCACGTACACGTCCGTCCGGTGCGGGAACGGAAACGGCTCGGGCCGGCCGCCCGCGAGCGTGCGCACCCGCCCGAGCAGCTCCTCGCGCTCATCCGGGCCCAGCCCTGCGACGAAGCTGACCGAGGCGATCCGATCGACGAGCTCGTCGGCGGTATGCGGCAAATCCCACCGGAACGACCGCTTCTCCTCGGGCCCGAAGAACGCCGCCGCCGCGAGCGCGACCCGCCAGGGCTGCTCGTACTCGAAGGGGGCCGCCCCGCGGTACTCCCCCATCAGCGCCTCGAGCGCCATCTGGAGCGGGTCGGCGAAGTCACGGAGGTTCCAGACGAGCGCGAGGGCCCCTCCCGGTCGCAGCACCCTGGCGGCCTCGCGAAACGCGGCCTCCGGCTCGAACCAGTGGAACGCCTGCGCGACCGTGACCGCGTCGACCGAGCCGTCCGCCAGCGGCAGCGCCTCCGCCGTCCCGGCGAGCGCCTCCGCCCCGGGGACGACCCGCATCAGCACCGCCCTCATCTCCTCGAGCGGCTCGACGGCGAATACCCGCGCACCGCTCGACACGAGCTCGCGCGTCAGCTTGCCGGTCCCGGCGGCGACATCGGCGACCGCCCGCCCCTCTCGCAATCCGAGCCGTGAGACGAGGTACTCCACCGCCTCGCGGCGGTACCCCGGCCGCGCCTGCTCGTAGAGATCCGCGACCGACCGGAACGACTCCGCGGACGGGTGGACCCGACCCGCGTCCTCCCCCTCGGCCATGTGACCTACGACGGCGTCACGCGGAAGGCGTCGAAGACCGCGTCGACCGCCCGGAGAGCCGTCAGGAGCGACCGCAGCGACCCGACGTCGCCCACCTCGACCGTGTACCAGTTCTTCGCGAGCTGATCCTCCACGACGCCGCCGTAGGAGACGATGTTCGCCCCGTGCTCGGCGAACGTCCGTGCGACGTCCTCGAGCAGCCGCGGCCGGTCCCACGACGAGACCGCGATCTGGACGCGGAACGACTTCGTCCCGTCCCCGTTCCACTCGACAGGCGTGAACCGCTCCTCGTTCCGCTTCAGCGCCCGCACGTTGGGACAGTCGCCGCGATGGATCGTGATGCCCTTGCCCAAGGAGATGTAGCCCACGATCGGGTCGCCCGGCACCGGCGTACAGCACTTCGCGAGCCGCACGAGGACGTCCTCGACGCCCTGGACGACGACCCCGACCTCTGACCCCGAGACCGCGTTCCGCGCCTTCGGCGACTTCGTGACGACGGGCGCCTCCTCGGCCACCTCGTCGGTCTTGAGGCGCTGGATCACCTTGTTGACGATCGCCCCGGACTGCAGCCGTCCCGACCCGAGCGCCAGGTAGAAGTCCTCCGCCTTCTTGAACCCGGAGTCGCGGATCACCTGCGCCAGCACCGCCGAGCCCCGCAGTTTCGCGTAGGGCAGGTTCTGCTGCTTCAGCGCCTGCTCGAGCGTCTCGCGGCCCTTCGCCTCCTGATCCTCACGCGTCTCTCGCGTGAACCACTGGCGGATCTTGTTGCGGGCCCGCGAGCTCTTCGCCAGCGACATCCAGTCGCGTGACGGCCCCCGGTCCTGCTTCGTGGTCAGGATCTCGACGAAGTCGCCGTTCTGAAGCCGGTAGTGCAACGGGACGATCCGCCCGTTCACCTTCGCGCCGACCGTGTGATGGCCGACGTCCGTGTGCACCGCGTAGGCGAAATCGATCGGGGTCGAGCCCGAGGGCAGCGTCTTCACCTGACCCTTCGGCGTGAAGACGTGGACCTCCTCGGAGAAGAGGTCCGTTCGGAAGGTGTTCATGAACTCCTGCGGGTCTGCTTCCGTGGTGCCGACGTCCATCAACTGCTCGACCCAGCGCGTCCACTCGTCGTCGTGCCGGTCGCGGCCGTCGCCCTTGTAGATCCAGTGGGCGGCAACGCCGAACTCCGCGGTGTCGTGCATCTCGCGAGTGCGGACCTGGATCTCGAGCGGCCGCCCGGCGGGGCCGATCACCGTCGTGTGAAGCGCCCGGTAGCCGTTGAACTTGGGCATGGCGATGAAGTCCTTGAACCGGCCCGGCATCGGCTTCCAGAGCGAGTGGATCAGGCCGAGCGCGCCGTAGCAGTCACGCGTCCCCTCGTCCCCGCCCCGCTCGACGATCACCCGCATTGCGGTCAGGTCGTAGATCTCATTGAACTCGCGCCCCTTCTTCACCATCTTGTCGTAGATCGAGTAGAAATGCTTCGCACGGCCCGAGATCTCGGCGGGGATGTCGACCTTGTCGAGCTCGTGCTGGAGCACGAGCGATGCCTCGCGGACGTGCTCCTCGCGGTCGGCGCGCCGCTCCGACACCATCTGCTTGATCTCCTCGTACTTGCGGGGATGCAACGTCCCGAAGGCGAGGTCCTCGAGCTCCCACTTGAGGGCGTGGATGCCGAGCCGGTGCGCGAGCGGCGCGTACACCTCGAGCGTCTCCCGGGCCTTCCGCACCTGCGTCTGCTTGCCCATGTACTCGATCGTCCGCAGGTTGTGGAGGCGGTCGGCGAGCTTGATCAGGATCACCCGCACGTCCTCGGCCATCGCGACGACGAGCTTGCGGTAGTTCTCGGCCTCTGCGTGCTCGCGGCTCTGGAACTGGACACGGGTCAGCTTGGTGACGCCCTCGACCAGCTTCGCGATCTCCTCGCCGAACTCGGTCCGGATGTCGTCGATCGCGATCCCGGTGTCCTCGACCGTGTCGTGCAAGAGCGCGGCGGCGATCGACGCCTCGTCCATCCGCAGCCCCGCGAGGATCTTCGCGGCGCCCCACGGATGGTGGATGAACTCCTGCCCCGAGCGGCGCAGCTGGCCTTCGTGGGCGTTCGCGGCGAAGTCGAACGCGCGGGCGATCAGCTCCCGGTCGGCGTCCGGCTTGTAGGCCTGGATCTCGGAGACCAGCTCGTCGATGAGATCCTGGTGTCGCTCGAGTACTGCCATGGGTGAAGTGTACCGGGGTCGGTTCTGGACTCATCGACCCCGAACCCGCATTCCTGAAAGGAAACCCGGTCGCGGCGGTGAACGTTTCCTTCCCATGTTCCGCCGCCGCAGAGAAGCGAGAAAGCTCCGTCGCGTCGCGCGCCTACTGCTCACGCTCAGTCGAAGCTAGCGACGTTCCCGGTCAACGCCTCCTACGCGGCTTCGGCGAGCGGCGGCGTCTCGAGCAGCCTGCGGAAAGACTCCGACTCGAGCAGGCTCCGCCTGCCGCCCTCGCCCAGCTCGAGCTCCTCGAAGACGGAGCGCGCCTCGGGCGTCCAGATCGCCTCGCCGCCGCGCCACAGCTCCGCGAACCTGCTGCGCAGCTCCTCGTACCGCTCGCCCGTGTCGAAGATCCGCCGCACGACGAGCTGGGGCGACACCGTCCCGTTCCAGCGGTTCTCCTGCAACCGGAAGGCGACGTCGTAGAGCCCGATCCGGCGGTAACGGTCGAGCTGCGCGCCGAAGCCGAACGCGATCGCCGAGCCGGCGTCGCGGCCGCGCTGCCGCACCCGGAAACGAAGGTGCTTCCCCTCGCCGACCGTGTCGAGCGCGGACAGCTCGCAGCCGTCCACGAGCAGCATCACCGCCGGGTTGCCGAGCCCGAACGGGGCGAGGCGCGCCAGCTCCTCGCAGAGCGGCAGACCGAGATCGGAGCCCGGGACGATCGCGTCGATCGTCACCCGCGGCCGGAGGTCGTCCTCGGTCAGCTCGGCGTCGGCATGCGCAGCGAATGCGGCCGCGAAGGCGTCGACCCGTTCCGGGCGGATCGTCAGCCCCGCAGCCGCGCGGTGGCCGCCGAACCGCTCGAGGTGCTCCGAGCAGGCCGCGAGCGCGCCGTGCAGGTCGAACGAGCTGCCCGCCCGGCCCGATCCCTTCCAGTCCCCGTCCGCGGTCCCGGCGATCAGCACCACGGGGCGTCCGAAGCGCTCGACCAGGCGCGAGGCGACGATCCCGATCACGCCCTCGTGCCAGTCGGCACCGGCGACGACGTACCCGCGCCGGCGGCGCCGCTCCTCGGGCCACGACTCGATCTCCGCGGTCGCGGCGCGAAGGATGCGCTCCTCGACCGCCTGCCGCTCCCGGTTCAGGTCCTCGAGCTGCTCCGCGAGGCGCGTCGCCTCGGCGGGCTCGTCCGTCAGCAGGAGCGCCAGCGCCGCCTCCGGACGGCCCAGCCGGCCGGCGGCGTTGATCCGCGGTGCCAGCCGGAAGCCGATCGCGCCCTCGTCGCAGGCGGCGGGGTCGACACCGGCGACACGCATCAGCGTGCGCAGCCCCGGCTTCTGTGTCTGCGCGAGCCGGCGGAGGCCGGCCAGGGCGAGCCCTCGACTCTCGTCGACGAGCGGGACGACGTCCGCAATGGTCGCGAGCGCGACCACGTCGAGATGACGCTCGAGAAACGGATGCCCCGCGCCGAGCAGCGCCTCCGCAAGCTTCCAGACCACGGCCGTTCCGCAGAGGCCCGCGAACGGGTAGGCGCCGTTGAGCGGCGCGACGACCGGGCAGCCAGGGAACGTCTCGGCCGGACGGTGGTGGTCGGTCACGACGACGTCGAGCCCGAGCTCCTTCACCGCTGCGACCTCGGCCACCGCGGTGATACCGCAGTCGACGGTCAGCACGAGATCCACTCCTTCCCCGGCCAGGCGCACCAGCGTCTGGGCGGCGAGCCCATACCCCTCCTCGAACCGCGACGGGAGATGCCAGCGCGGCTCGGCCCCGAGTTCGCGGAGCAGGAAGACGGCCAGCGAGGTCGCGCAGATCCCGTCGGCGTCGTAGTCGCCGTGGACGCAGATCTGCTCGCCCGCCTCGACCGCAGCCCGGATCCGATCGACCGCGGCGCGCATGTCGCCGAGCAGGAACGGATCGTGTCCGGGCAGCGCCCCCGCCAGGAAGGCCCGCGCCGCAGCCGGGTCGGCATACCCACGGCGGACGAGCACCGAGGCGACCGTCGGGCTCAATTCGAGCTCGTCTGCGAGCTTCCCGGCGTCGGCGGCCGCACATGGAGCGATCGTCCAGGTCGCCTTGTCCATCGGACGATCGAGGGTACGGAGACGTTCGGACGGCGCTCGCTATTCCTTGGGCAGCTTGACTCCGAGGTAGGTCAGGATCACCACCACGCCCACGAGTGCGACGGTGCCCGCGAGCATCAGGCGCTTGTGCCCGCTCTCGCGCACCGAGTCGGCAAACGCTCGGCCGAGCAGGATCAGGACGGCCGCGACAAGCCCGGCGCCGATCACGAAGACGGGCGCGAGCACGAGCAGCCGCTGCCATTCGGGCGTCACGGCGAGCATGCCCGCAACGGTAGCCGGAGCAAGGTGGGGCCCGGAACGGTTGAGGCTATCCTGGAACCAGGGTCATGGCTGACACGAACTACTCCTCAGGCGACGACTACATCGTCGAGTTCCTCGGCTACCGCTTCACGTTCAACGCCTGCGACTTCGAGCAGCGCGTCGTCGCCTCGGCCGCAAAGCTCGGGCTCGTCGAGGCGAACGAGCTCGATCCGGACGAGACGAGCGACCTCGTCGGGCTCGCGGCGCAGGGCCTGATCGACGAGCCCGAGTCGCGGCTCGGCCGCTACCTGGAGCGCAACTGGGAGCGCGTCTCGCTCGTCGGCGGAGAATCGCTCGTCTACTGGCTGCGCAAGCTCGTCTTCCGGGGAGCGTGGCTCGACCACCAGGTCAAGCGCGGCGCGCTCGAGGTCGTCTGGGACGAGGACGAGGCCGAGTTCGCCTACCAGCACCCCGGCGGCCGCCGCCCGCTGCTCGAACTCGCGCCGGTTCCCTCGTGGCACGAGCTTCAATTCCGTGGGTGAAAACCTGCGGTTTTCCCCCACGAGCCCCCTTTCCCTTTCGTTGGTGGTCGGCAGCTCTCGGGGGTGGTTCGTTGCGGGTTCGGAGTGCCGGCGCTCGCTGTAGCTTGGGCGCCGGCTGAGCCAGCGCCCAAGCCGACGGCACTCGTCCGGCAAAGCCGGACTCGGTCCGGGCGCAGGTGTGACCAGGATGGCCGATGTCGGAGGTCGGATGGGTTGGACGGCCTGGTCGATACCCGCTGCTTCGCACGGGTAACTCCGCGAAGGCTGGTGTTGAGACGGGCTAGGCTCGCCGGGTGAGGCGTGCTGCCGTCCTCGGCTTCTACCTTGCCGGCTTGCTGGCGGTCGATCACTTTGCGTCGTACACGGAGCAGCTTCTGCTCGGGGTGCTGACCTGGGGCGTGCTGGTCGCTGCGGCCTGGGGGTTGCCGGTGGGGCGGCGGGCTCAGGTGGTCGGGGTGGTTTGCTTTGCGACGGTTGCGGAGGTGACCGGGTCGCTCGTCTGGGGGGTGTACCGGTACCGGCTGCACAACCTGCCGCTGTTCATCCCGCCGGCGCACGGGATCGTGTTCCTCGCCGGGCTCGCGCTTGCCGGTGCGCTCGCGCGGCACGCGCGGGCGCTTGTGATCATCGCGGCCGTCGCCGCGTCAGGCTGGGGACTGCTGGGACTGACCGTTCTGCCGCGGCAGGACGTTGCCGGGGCGGTCGGGGTGCCGCTGCTGCTGGTCTTCCTCTGGCGGTCGCGCAACCGGGCGCTGTACGCGAGCGTGTTCCTGGTCGTCGCGTCGCTCGAACTGTACGGGACGGCGATCGGGACGTGGCAGTGGGCGAGAACGCTGCCCGGGCTCGGGATCCCCGACGGGAACCCGCCGTCGGGGGTCGCCTCCGGCTACGTCTGGTTCGACGTGATGGCGCTGCTGGTTGCGCCCGCGCTCGTGCGGCTCGCCGGGCTGCGAGGGCACCGGCCCTTGCCGAGCCGCGTCTAGTGCGGCGTCTCCCAACGTTTCACTCGAAACCCGCCTTCGTGACGCCGCACTTGCCCGGCCGCTGCACGGCCGGGCCGATCTTTCGGCTCTCGGCGCCCTCCGGCCCGCACCTCGAGCTTCCGACCGCCTGCGCCGGCCTCGGCCCCCACAACGAAGAACGGCCGCGAAGCGGCCGCACGTGCGGCCTCACACGCCCGCGTTTCAGGTCAAAGGTTACGAGAGGCCGCACTAGAAGAGCGTCGAGGACTCGCGCGTGAGACCCGCGTGAGCCCGGCCGAGATCCGTGACGATGCGCCCGCGCGGCGTGCGCTGCAGGAAGCCGAGCTGGAGCAGGTACGGCTCGTAGACGTCCTCGATCGTCTCGGCCTCCTCGCCGAGGGTGACCGCGAGCGTCGAGAGGCCCACCGGGCCCCCGCCGAACTTGCCGGCGATCGCCGCGAGCAGGTCGCGGTCGAAGCGCTCCAGTCCCGCCTCGTCGATCTCGAGCAGCTCGAGCGCCTCACCTGCGATCTCGGTCGTGATCACACCGGCGTGCCGCACCTCGGCCACGTCGCGGACGCGGCGCAGGATGCGGTTCGCGATCCGCGGCGTCCCCCGTGCCCGGCAGGCGATCTCGTCGGCGGCGTCCGCGGCGACCTCGACCCCGAGGATGCGGGCGCTGCGGCGGACGATCGCGCCCAGCTCGGCGGTCGTGTAGTGGTCGAGCCGGAAGGTGAGGCCGAAGCGGTCGCGCAGCGGCGTCGTCAGCAGCCCGGTGCGGGTCGTCGCCCCGACGAGGGTGAACGGCGGCAGGTCGAGCGTCAGCGTGCGGGCCGCGGGCCCCTGGCCGACGATGATGTCGAGGCGAAAGTCCTCGAGCGCCGGGTAGAGGATCTCCTCGATCGTCCGGTTGAGCCGGTGGATCTCGTCGACGAAGAGGACGTCGTGCGGCTCGAGCGCGGTCAGGATCGCCGCGATGTCGCCCTTGCGCTCGAGCGCCGGCCCGGCGACCTGGCGGATCGAGACGTCGAGCTCGCGGCGGATGATCTGTGCCAGTGAGGTCTTGCCGAGCCCGGGTGGGCCCGCGAGCAGCACATGGTCGAGCGCCTCGCCGCGCCCCTTGGCGGCGTCGAGCGCGATCGCGAGCTGCTCCTTGATCCGCTCCTGCCCGACGAAGTCGGCGAGCGAGGCAGGCCGTAGCGAGCTCTCGAGCTCCTCCTCGCCGCCGTCGTGGACGACCGGCGCCAGGACGCGGTCGGTCATGCCGCCTGCCTGAGAGCGTGCCGCACCTGCTCCTCGATCGGAAGCGACTCGTCAACCTCCGCGAGTGCCCGCTCCGCGTCGCCCAGCGACCAGCCGAGCTCGACGAGCGCCTCGCGGGCCAGAAGCGCCCCGCCGCCGGCCGGAGCCAGCGCCTCGGCGGTCATCTTGTCCTTCAGCTCCATCACGACGCGCTGCGCCGTCTTGCGGCCGATCCCGGGGATCACCTCGAACCGGGCGAGGTCCTCGCGGGCGATCGCCCGCCGCAGCTCGGCCGGCGGAGACCCGGAGACGATCGCGAGGGCGACCTTCGGCCCGATCCCGGACACGCCGAGCAGCAGCTCGAACAGCTCGCGCTCTTCGGCGCTCGCGAAGCCGTACAGCTGCAGCGTGTCCTCGCGGACATGCAGGTACGTCTCGACCGTCGTTTCCTCGCCGGGCCGGCCCTTGACGCGCGGCGTGGCGGCGACGAGGTAGCCGACGCCGCCGACATCGATCACGAGGCCCGCGGTCGTGCGCGCGGCAACCGTGCCGCGGAGGCGGGCGATCACGCGACTCTCCCGGCGCGGGTCATCGGGCTAACGGTACGGCCGGAGGCGGACAACTCCACCGCCGTCAGCCGGCGATCCGCAAGAGCGGCGGCGCCGAGGCGTGGCAGATCGCGACCGCGAGCGCGTCGGCGGCGTGGTTCGGCCTGGGCAGCTCGTCGAGCCCGAGGATCGCCTTCACCATCCGCTGCACCTGCGACTTGTCCGCGTGCCCGTAGCCGCAGACGGACTGCTTGATCCGGTTCGGCGCGTATTCGACGCAGTCGATGCCGGCGGACGCCGCGGCGACGAGCACGGCTCCGCGCGCCTGCCCGACGGAGAGCGCGATGCGGGCGTCGGCGCCGACGTACGACTCCTCCAGGGCGACGGCATCCGGGGCGTGCAGGGAGATCAGCTCCCCGACCCCCTCGAAGATCGTGAGCAGCCGCCGGTCCACGCGCTCTCGGGCCGAGGTTCGCCACCACCCGTGGCAGGTGGCCCTGAGGCGCCCGTCGCTTTCGTGGACGATTCCGTACCCGCAAGCAGCAGTCCCTGGGTCGATGCCGAGAACCTTCACCAGGAGAGGTTAGGCGCGGCTCCGGACGTTCCTTCCGGACGCACCGCGTGGCGCCAGCAGCGCGACCGCCGCGAGGCCACAGCCGCCGGCGATCGCGATCGCCGCGGCCGGTCCCACGCCCTCGGCAACGGCCCCGGCGAGCGCGAACCCGAGTCCCTGCAGCGTCATCAGCCCGGCCGAGAGCAGCGCCATCATCCGCGGGAAGAGGTGTGGCGGGGTGGCGTCGCGCAGCCGGCCGTCGAGGCCGAGCGAGTACATCCCGAACAGGCCCGAGCATACGAGCAGCCCGAGCGCCACCGGAATCGGGGGGTGGAGCACGAAGAGCAGATAGGGCACGAATCCGGCCGCCGCCGCCGGCCGGATCAGCCGCTGCTGGAGCCGGGGCTGCAGGAAGCGGACGCCCGCAACGTCGCCGGCGATGATGCCGATCGGCAGCGCGGTCAGCCACCAGCCGACGAGAGCGGGCGAGCCGTGGCGCGCGGAGACGTACGGCGCAGCCAGGGACTCGGGAGCGACGTTGAACATCGGCACGATCCAGCTGAGCAGGAGCAATCGCGCGAGCTCCCGGTTGGCGAGCAGGTCGCGGGCGCCCCGGAGCGAGTCGCGCACGAGCCCCGTCCGCGCCGCCACCTCGGCTGCGGCGCTCCGGTGGTCGCCGACAGCGAAGCGGACGAGGGCGAACGACACCGCGAAAGAGCCGGCGTTGACGAGGATCGACCCGCTCGTCCCGATCGCGACGACGAGCGCGCCGCCGACCGCGTTGCCGCCGATCTGGGCCGTCTGACCGGCGATCTTCATCAGCGACCTCGCCGGCACGTAGGCGGCCTCCGCGACGGTCGAGCGGACGAGAGCGCCCCGGGCACCGCTTGCGAGCGACGCGAGCGTCCCGACGCCGAAGAGCAGCGCGAGCAGCGCCGGCACCGGCATCCCCGGCACCGCCATCAGGGCCACCACGGCCGCCGACGACGCGTCGCAGACGTTGACGAGCAGACGCGGCCGCAGCCGGTCGACGAGCCCCGAGAGCATCCCGGCGCCGACCACGTACGGCAGGAATCCGACCGCGAACGTCAGCGAGGAGAGGAACGGCGAGCCGGTGCGCCGGAAGACGAGCACGGTCAGCGCGACCGCGGCGACGCTGCCGCCCGTGATCGAGATCGACTGCCCGGCGAAGAGCGCGCGGAACTCGCGCGACCGGAACGCGTCGCCGTAGCCCGCCCGCGGCGCCTCGGCCGAGGCGCCGATCATCGGCTACGAGGCGACGGCTTCGAGGACCTGCTCGGGGATGTCGAAATTCGCGTAGACGTCCTGGACGTCGTCGTTGTCCTCGAGGGCGTCGATCAGCCGCATCAGCTGCTTCGCCTTGCCCTCGTCGTCGACGGCGACGGTCGTCTTCGGGATCAGCGACAGGGCGGCCGAGTCGATGCCGAACCCGGCGGCCTCGATCGCCTCGCGCACGGTGGTGAGGCTCTCCGGGGCGCTCGTGATCTGGAACGTGGCGCCGTCCTGCTCCAGGTCCTCGGCGCCGCCGTCCGCGGCCGCCAGGAAGAGCTCGTCCTCGTCGACCCCGTCGGCCGGCACCAGCACGACGCCGCGCCGATCGAACTGCCATGCGACAGCGCCGGTCGTGCCGAGGTTGCCGCCGAACTTCGCGAAGGTGTGGCGCACGTCGGAGGCGGTGCGGTTGCGGTTGTCGGTCAGCGCCTCGACGATCACGGCGACGCCTTCGGGGCCGTAGCCCTCGTAGACGACGGTCTCGAAGCTCGCCCCGTCGGTGCCCTCGCCGGCTCCTTTCGCGATCGCCCGCTCGATGTTGTCCTTCGGCATCGAGTACGACTTCGCCTTCTCGATCGCGTTCTGCAGCGCCAGGTTGTTGGCGGGGTCTCCCCCGCCCTCCTTGGCCGCGACGATGATCGAGCGCGCCAGCTTCGAGAACAGCTTCCCGCGCTTCGCGTCAGCGGCGCCCTTCTTGTGCTTGATCGAAGACCACTTGCTATGCCCGGACAAGACCACGCTCCTTGATCGATTCGAGGAACAGCTGGTGGAGCCTCGTGTCGTCGGTCAGCTCGGGGTGGAATGCCGCGACGAGGAACCGCCCCTGGCGCGCGAGCACCGGCCTGCCTCCGACCTCGGCGAGCACCTCGACATCCGGGCCGACTTCCTCGATCCACGGCGCCCGGATGAACACGGCGCGCAGAGGCTCGCCGTCACCGGGCAGATCGAGGTCGGTCTCGAACGAGGCGACCTGCCGGCCGAAGGCGTTGCGGCGCACCGAGACGTCGACGAGCCCGAGGTGGTTCCGGTCGAGGACGATCATGCCGGCACAGGTGCCGAAGACCGGCTGCTCGAAGCCGCGGATCGCCTCGTCGAGCCCGTAGAGGCGCATCAGTCGGGTGAAGGCGGTGGACTCCCCGCCCGGGATCACGAGCCCGTCGAGCCCGTCGAGCTGCTCGGGCTTGCGCACCTCGACCACCTCTGCGCCGAGCCCGCGCAGCATCGCCGCGTGCTCGCGGAAGTTGCCCTGTAGGGCCAGCACGCCGATCTTCAGCGCCTTCATCGCACTCATGCTAACGCGCGTGCGAAGCTAGGCCGGTGAACGCGGCCGCGGTCCTGCTCGCGCTGGCCTCGGCCGCGACCTGGGGGATCGCCGACTTCTCCGGCGGCCTCGTTTCGCGTCGCGTGCCGACGATCCCGGTGACGGTGATCTCGCAGTCGGCGGGCTTCGTCGCGCTCCTGATCCTGCTCGGGGCGCGCGGCGGCGGGGTCGACGGCCGCTCGTTCTGGATCGGCATCCTCGCGGGGCTCGGCGGAGGCTCCGGTCTCGCCGCGTTCTACAAGGCGCTCTCGCTCGGGACGATGAGCATCGTCTCGCCGCTCGCCGCCTGCGGCGCCGTCGTCCCGTTCGGGATCTCACTCGCGACCGGCGAGCGCCCGTCGGGCGTGGCTCTGGCCGGTGCCGTGCTGGCGCTGGCCGGCGCAGTGCTCGCCTCGGTGCAGGAGCGGCGCTCGGCCGTCCCCGAGCGGGTGCGCGCGATCGCGCTCGCCGCGGTCGCGGCGGTGGCGCTCGGCCTGTTCACGTACTTCCTCGGGCTCGGGAGCCGCCAGGGGAGCGCCCTCTCGACGCTGGTCGGCGCGCGCGCCGGCTCGCTCTCGTTCCTCCTGGTGCTGGCGCTCGGCCGCCGCGAGACACTCCGGATCGGGCGGCGCTGGCTCGTCCCGGTGGCCGCGATCGGCCTGTGCGACGTGTCCGCGAACACCCTGTTTGCGCTCGCGAGCGGGCACGGGCTGCTGGCGCTCGTGTCCGTGCTCGGATCGCTCTACCCGGTGATCACCGTCCTGCTCGCGTACCTCGTGCTCGGCGAGCGGCTGACGCCGCTTCAGATCGGCGGGGTCGGCGTCGCGCTCGCCGGAGTCGCGGCGCTGAGTGGCGGCTGACTGCGATGCTTGAGGCGTGGAATCCCTGGCCGGCCGGCTGCTCATCTCCTCCCCGTCGCTGATCGACCCGAACTTCCGGCGGACGGTGGTGCTGATGACCCACCACAACGAGGAGGGCGCGGTCGGCCTCGTGCTCTCGCGGCCGTCCGAGCTCACCGTCGCCGACGCCGTCCCCGACCTCGGCGGGCTCCCGTGCAAGGACGACGTCGTCTACGTGGGCGGCCCCGTCCAGCCCGAGGCCGTGGTGGTGCTGATCGAGGTCGACGAGCCCGGCGACGGCGTCGAGCCGATCGTCGGCAACGTCGCCTACATGCCTCCGGACGCACCGGACGAGCTCGACCCGAGCCGGGCCCGCGTCTTCGCGGGCTACTCGGGCTGGGGGCCCGGCCAGCTCGAGGCCGAGCTCGAGGAGCCGGCCTGGATCGTCGCCGACGCCGTGCCCGACGACGTCTTCGCGTCCGACCCGGACGAGCTCTGGCGCACCGTCCTCCAGCGCAAGGGCGGCAAGTTCAACCTGATCGCGACGATGCCGTACGACCCGAAGCTGAACTGAGCCCGTCCGGATCAGGGCCCGTCCGGATCGGGAACGGGGGGCGGTGACAGACGCCAGGACGCGTCCGCCACCGCCCGCTCGTATGCCTCGAGCAGCCCCTGCCAGCCGTTCGGCGAGTCGAGGGCCGCCTGGAGCCGTTCCCGCGCGTCGCCGAACCGGTCCAGATTCCGATGCTCGAGCTCGACACGGCTCTGCTCCGGCCCCTCCGCCGTAGACCGAACCTCTCTCGTGCTCGGGGCAGAATGGTGCTTCGACCCGGTGTGGATCTGGAAATCACGCTCCCGCGATATCGCTATGCAGGATCCGACACCCTCGACGAGCCCGCACTACAGTAAAGGCGCCTAGCGGAGTCGAACCGCTGTAAACGGCTTTGCAGGCCGCTGCCTAACCACTCGGCCAAGGCGCCCGAACGGCGCATGGTATCGGCGTCAGGAGGTGACGACGTTGAGGCTGATGCCGCCGAGCTCGTAGCCGCCGCCTTCGGTGGGGGTGGCCCGCTCCTCGATCGCCGCCCGGACGGCTGCCCGCTCGGCCTCGTCGAGGCCGGCGAGGGCGAGCGCGACCGGGCCGCGCAGCTCGCTGACGAAGAACCAGAGCTCCTCCGCGTTCGCGAAGCGATACGCAAGCGGCATCTCCTCCAGCTCGGGCTCCGAGAACCCCGCTTCGCGCAGGAGCCCGCCGATCGACTCGGGGTTCCTCCTCGCCGAGAGGCGAACCTCCTCCGAGCCCTGCGGCCCGAGATGGCCCCGTTCGACCATCACGTCCGAGGGGACGGTCATCCACGGGTTGCGGTCACGCTCGGCCCAGGTCGAGAAGGCAAGTCGCCCGCCGGGACGGAGGACGCGCCTGAGCTCGCGCAGCGCCTGGGGCGGGTCGCCCCTGAGGATGTAGCCGAAGCGGCAGAGCGCCCCATCGACGCTCGCGTCGGCCAGCTCGAGACGCTCGGCGTCGAGCACGCGAAACTCGGCGTTCGCGACGCCGAACAGGCCGGCCACCCGCCCGGCCGCCTCGACCATGTTCGAGGAGAGGTCGCTCGAGATCAGCCGACCCGCGGCGCCAAGCGCCGGTGCCGCCAGGAACCCCGTCTCGCCCGTCCCGGCAGCAACGTCGAGAATCGTCTGGCCGGGCTGCGGGTCGAGCCTCGCAACGAGCCACTCGCTCACGGGCCGCGTCGACTCCCAGAGGAGCTCCCGCCCACGCTCCCAGCGCGGGGCCAGCTCCTGCCACTGCCGGGCGCTCACACGCCCGCCGGACGCGGCCCCATCAGAGCGAGACGAGCTGCTCGAGCTGGGCCGCCGTCGGCTCCCACTCTCCGGCGGCCGCGTTGTCACGCACCTGCTCGGCCGACGTCGCCCCGGCGATCACCGAGCACACCGCCGGCTGGGCCGCGAGGCCGCCGATCGCCACCTCGAGGAGGCTCAGCCCGTGCTCGTGAGCGAAGGTGTCCAGGGCCTCGATCCGGTCCCATCTCTCGTCGGGCACGTCCTCACCCGAGGCGATCCTCGTCCCTGCGGGCCAGGGCTCGCCACGGCGGTACTTCCCCGTCAGCAAGCCGCTCGCGAGCGGGAAGTACGGGATCAGCCCGATCCCGAGCTCGACACAGGCGGGGATCAGCTCCGCCTCCGCCTCCCGCTCGAGCCAGGAATACCGGTTCTGGGCCGAAACGAACCGCGCGAGCCCGTGCTCGACCGAGGCCGCGTCGGCCTCCCGAACCTCCGCGGGAGACATGTTCGACGAGCCGATCCACCGCACCTTGCCCTCGCGGACGAGCTCGTCCAGCGCGCCGAGCGTCTCCTCGATCGGGGTGATCCCATCGGGCCGGTGGTACTGGTAGAGGTCGACATGGTCGGTGCCGAGCCGCCGCAGCGACCGCTCGATCGCGAGCCGCACGTACTCGCGCGAGCCGCGGGCGATCTCGTCGTCGCCGAACCCCTTCCCCCAGCCGAACTTGGTCGCGATCACGACACGCTCGCGACGCCCCGCAACCGCGCGGCCGAGGAACTCCTCGCTCCGGCCGTCGCCGTAGGACTCGGCGGTATCGAACAGCGTGATCCCGGCCTCGATCGCCGCGTCGACGACCGCCCGCGCCCTCGGCTCGTCGATCCGCGAGCCGAAGTTGTTGCAGCCGATCCCGACGACCGAGACGGCGAGACCCGAGTTGCCAACGCTGCGCTCGCGCACCCCGTGACCGTACCTAGAGCTTGCGCGCGACGACGTGGAACACATGCCAGTGCTTGGTCTTGCCGATCACTGTCGTCCCGTCGCCGTCGAACTCGTCGAGCAGCTCGACCTCGAACGGCGCGAGCAGCTCCCCCACCTCCAGCCGCGTGTGCGCCACGATCCCCGTGCGCGACCAGTCGTCCCGCTCGCCGAAGAACTGGCCGCAGAACCGGCCGCCGGGCCTGATCGATCCGGCGATCCGCTCCCAGAGGTCGGTGAACGCCTCGCGCCGGGTGAACGGCAGCGAGAAGCTCGCGTTGACGAGGTCGCAGACAGGCCACTCGGCGTCCTCGAAACGGGCGACCCGCGTCTCGAGCCGGCCCGAGCTCGGCCCGACCAGCTCATGCAGCCGGTCGATCGCCTCCTGCTCGCGGTCGACCGCGAGCACGCTCCAGCCTCGCCGCAGCAGCTCCGCCGTGTCGCGTCCGGTTCCCGCCCCGAGATCGACCGCGAGCCCGGGCGCCGGGAACCGCTCGACCGCATCGAGGAGCGTCGGGCGCGCGTCGGTGGCGGCGAGCCTGAAGTACCGGCCCCACGGGCGCCACGTGTCGTCGAGGACGCGCAGCCAGTTCCGGTGCGTGATCCCGGCGATCGTGTCGTCGTCATGGCCGCGGGCACGCAGGGCGTCCACGAGCCGCGGCAGCCCCGCCATCCCGCCGAGCTCGTCGGGAATCTCCGCCCCGTCGAAGTCCGAGCCGAAGGCGACGTGGTCGGCGCCCATCCGCGAGACGAGATAGTCGATGTGGCGCACGATCTCGCTCATCGGCGTGGCGCGGTCGAAGCCTCCGTCCGCGCGCAGGAAGAGAAGCCCGAAGTTGACGCCGACGACGCCGCCGGACTCGGCGATCGCGTCGAGCTGGCGGTCGGTCAGGTTCCGCGACGACGGGCAGAGCGCATGCGCGTTCGAGTGGGTGGCGACGATCGGCGCCTGCGTGATGCGCGCCACGTCCCAGAACCCGGCTTCGTTCAGGTGCGAGACGTCGACGAGGATGCCCTGCAGGTTGCAGGCGTGAACGAGGCTGACTCCGTCCGCCGTGAGCCCCGGGCCGGTGTCGGGAGAGGACGGGAAGCGGAACGGCACACCCTCCCCGAAGGCGTTCGGCCGCGCCCAGGTGAGCCCCACCGAGCGCAGGCCGCGGTCATACCAGCCGGCGAGATCGGAGAGATCCGGCGCGAGCGGCTCCGCCCCCTCGAAGTGCATGATCGCGTTCACACGACCGGGAACGATCTCTCCGACCCGCCGGACGAGCGCGACGTCGAGCCCCGCCAGCGTCACCGCCTGCTCTTCGACCGCCCGCCGTGCAGCCTCGAGCGGGATCGGGTCGCCGAGCGGCAGATCGTACGGCGCGACTGCCGGCGGCGCGAACCCGGACGCGGGAGCCGAGAGCGCGAAGAAGCCACCGGCGAAGCCCACCTCGGCCGCAGCCGCGAGATCGATGTGAGCCGGCTCCTGACCGAGCCAGACCCGGAGCGCGAGATCGTTGTGCCCGTCGAGGATCACGCGCGCATCCTAGGGACCTCGTGGCCTCCTCCTGCGCGTGCTGATCCGGCTGGTACTGTCGCCGGGCGATGGGCGGTCACGACCACGAGCACGAGCACCATGACCACCACGAGCACGACCACGACCACGAGCACGAGCACCACGGACACGAGGAGGAGGACGCCCCCGACATGTCCGGCTGGCTCGCGGGCGCCCAGACCTCGACCTGCCCGGCGTGCGGGGCAGCGGGCGCGCTGACCCTGGGCGGGGGCCTCTTCTGCCCCACCTGCGGCGAGATCACGACCAGCCCCGGCTACCAGGCACCTCCCGCGGCCGCACGAGACGCGGAGCCCGACCCCGACTGACCGGCGCCGGCCGAGGCGGGTACCCTCGGCTCAGTGTCATCCTGGATTCACGGAAGCCACGGGCACAGCCACGCGGGCCACGGGCACGGGGCCCGAGAGGACACCGACGCGAGGCGCCTGACGAGGGGCCTCGCGCTGATCGTGGCGTTCATGGTCGGCGAGATCGTCGCCGGCATCCTCGCCCACTCGCTCGCGCTCCTCTCCGACGCGGCGCACATGCTCACCGACGCCGGTGCGCTGCTCCTCTCGCTCGTCGTGCTCCGGCTCGTGCAGCGGCCCGCACGCGGGAACCTGACCTTCGGGCTCCAGCGCATGGAGGTGCTCTCCGCGCAGGCGAACGGCGCGACCCTGCTCGTGCTCGCCGGCCTGATCGTCTACGGGGGCGTCGACCGGCTCGTGACCCCGCCGAGCCCGGGCGGGCTGACGATGCTCCTGGTCGCGGTCGCCGGCATCGCCGTCAACCTGCTCGCCACCCGCGAGCTCGCGCAGGCCAACCGCTCCTCGATGAACATCGAGGGGTCGTTCCAGCACCTGCTCACCGACCTGTACGCCTTCGCCGCCACCGCCGTCGCCGGCGCCGTGGTGATCACAACCGGGTTCGCCCGAGCCGACGCGATCGCGGCGCTCCTGGTCGCTGCCCTGATGCTCCGCGCCGCGGTCGGGCTCCTGCGCTCGTCGGGACGGGTCCTGCTGGAGATCGCCCCCGAGCGCGTCGAGGTCGCCGAAGTGGGCCTCGCCATGGCCGGGCATCCGCGGGTCGCCGAGGTGCACGACCTGCACGTCTGGGAGATCAGCACCGGCTTCCCGGCGCTCTCGGCGCACGTGCTCGTCGACTCCGACGCGGATTGCCATGCGATCCGGCGCGAGCTCGAGCAACTCGTCCACGAACGCTTCGAGATCGACCACACGACGCTCCAGGTCGACCATACCCACGGCGACCGGCTGCTCCAGATCGGCGAGGCTCACGAGCCCGCCGGTACGGACGGCAGCGGCGCCTGAGCGGCGTGCCTCCCCAGACCGTCGCGGTCGTCGTGCCGCACTTCGCTCCGGAGTTGACGGTCGACGAGAGGATCTCGCTCCGGCATCTGCAACACCACCTCCGAGCCTACGACTGCTACCAGGTCGTCCCTGAGAGCCTCGACGCTGTGCTCGACGGACTCGCGGTGGCACGGTTCCCGGACCGGTTCTTCACGAGCGCAGCCTCCTTCTCCACCCTCCAGCTCACGAGGGCCTTCTACCGACGCTTCGAGGGGTACGAGCACATCCTGATGTACCAGCTCGACGCGCTCGCCCTCTCCGACCGGCTGCTCGAGTTCTGCGCCGGCGACTACGACTACATCGGCGCCCCCTGGGTCGGCGCCCCCTGGCTCGAGCGGCCGGCGGTCGGGAACGGCGGCTTCTCACTGCGGCGGGTCCCGAGCTTCCTTCGGGCGCTCGAGTCCCGGCGTGCGCAGGCCAGGGAGGCAACCGGGCGGCCCCGTCCCGGGTCGGTCCGGTACCGGATCGGCGACAACGAGGACATCTTCTGGTCGTTCGAGGCGCCCGAGGTGGACCCCGACTTCCGTATCGCACCCGTCGAGGAGGCCCTGACGTTCGCGTTCGAGCTCGCCCCCAGAACGTGCTTCCAGCTGAACGGGCGCAGACTCCCGTTCGGCTGTCACGCCTGGGCGCGGTATGGCCGCGACTTCTGGGAGCCGCACCTGCTCGGCGGCTGAGCCGAGCCTGGATCCAGGTTCAGAGGAGCAGCGGCCGGAGCGCGGCCCGGAGCGCCGCGAGCGATCCGGCGCGGCGGTCCCGCTCCGAAAGCAGCATCGCCTCGCCCGGCCAGTCGATCCCGAGCCCCGGGTCGTTCCACGCGCACTCGTACTCGTCGCTCCCGTCGTAGGCGCGGGTGACGCCGACGAGCACGAGCGAACCGGTCAACGAGAAGACACCGTGCGCGACGCCCGCCGGGATGAGCACCGCGGCGTACTCCTCGTCGGAGAGCTCGAGCAGCTCCGATCGCCCCGCGCTGGGTGAGTCGCGCCTCAGATCCGCGAGCCCGACGGCGACACGACCGTCGACCAGGACCTTGAGGTCGTCGTGGCGTGCGTGTGCGTGCATGCCTCGAAGCGCCCCTGTCCGGGAGGCGAGGACATGCCATTGCACGGGCTCGAACCCCGCGAGCTCGGGCCAGTCGGCCCCGAACAGCTCCGTCACGTGCCCGCGGTCGTCACGGTGCATCTCGAGTTCGAGCACGACCACACCGTCGATTCCGGATTCCGCAGCGGAACGCCGGCGGCGGTCGATATCCGTCGCGGTCACCTAAGCCTCGGGCTTCTCGTTGTTGAAGACGATCTCCAAACGGTGTCCCCGGTCGGACGAAGCATGACAGCTGCGCCGCGACGCCGCGAGGAGGGCCGGCCGTTCGGGATCTCAACGAAACAGCGTCAGCTGGTCGGACGCGGGCTTGCCGATGTCCTCGACCGAGACGAAGAACCACACGAGCGTGAGGACGATCAGGCCGAGATCGGCCACACTCGTCGGCCACGCGTGGATGCCGAACACGGCAAGATCGACCAGCAGCAGCCCGAGCGTCGCGACCCAGGCAACACGCGTCGCCTTCCGCAGCCACGGGCCGAACCATCCCGCGGAGAGCTCGGCGGGAGAGCGCGCCGTCCCGCGCAGCGCACGGACGCGCTGCGCCGTACGCTCGGCGCGTCGCGCGCGCAGGTTGCGACCGCGGGCGCGGTTGCGCTCGGCCTCCTCCTCGGACGCGCGCAGGAGCGAGTCGAGAACGAGCCCGCGGTAGTACGCCCGGAACGGGCGCGGGGTCAGCGCCGGCACACGCAACTCGCTCACTGCCGACTGTTTCTGCCGCGACCTGCGTTGCCCTGCCGAGCAGCCCTCACGAGAAAAGCCCTGCGTCGAGGCGTCATCCTGCGAGGGCCTCAGGCGCCCGGTGGGCTCTCGCGGCCGGGCACGAGCAGGACCGGGCAAGGGGCCGTATGGGCGACCGCGTGCGCGACGCTGCCGAAGAGCGCGCGTTCGATCGCCCCCTGGCCGTGCGAGCCGATCACGATCATCCGCGCGTCGTGCTCGCGGGCGACGAGGCAGATCTCGTGGGCGGCATCGCCATGACGGCTGATCGTCTCCGCGGGGAGGCCGGCGGCTTCGGCCTGGCGCTTCGCCTCGGCGAGCACCTGCGCGGCGTGCTCGCGCTCGACCTCGACGAGGTCCGGGGCGATCTTGCCGAGCGGAACGCCGAAGTCACCCCGGAGCTCCTGCCAGACCGTCACGAACAGCAGATCGTCGCCGGTCGCCTGGGCGAGCTCCTGCGCCAGCCGGGCGCCCGCCTGCGCCGCATTCGAGCCGTCGGTTGCAACCAGGATCGTCATCGCCATTCGAGGTTCCTCTCCAGGGCCGGCAAGGGCATCGGGGACGCAGACGATACGCATTGCGGGTTTCCCGCAACGTCTCTCGCGGCGAAGTTCCCATTCCGCACGAGCGGCGCAACAGCCAAGATGATCGTCGATGGTCATTACCGTCCCGGGCCGCGGCGTCGACGCGAGCAAAGGCCTGAGCGAGGTCGAGGCCGAACGCCGCCTGAAAGCCCGTGGGCCGGTGCCGAAGCCGGCGACCAGTCGCTCCTACGCGAGCATCGTCCGCGCAAACGTCTTCACCGTATTCAACGTGATGCTCGGCGTCGCCGGCGGGATGACGCTCGCGTTCGGAGACGCCCAGGACGCCCTCTTCCTCGGTGTCCTGGTTGCGAACGCCGGCCTCGGCACGTTCCAGGAGGTCAGGGCGAAGCGCGTGCTCGACCGCCTCTCGGCGCTGGTCGCGCCGCACGCGACCGTCCTCCGCGACGGCACCCCGCGCCGCATCCCCGTCGAGGAAGTTCTGCCCGACGACCTCCTGCAGATCGGCCCGGGAGACCAGATCGTCGCCGACGGGACACTCGTGGAGGCCAACCACCTGCGGCTGGACGAGTCGATCCTGACGGGCGAATCGAATCTCGTCGAGCGTGCCGCCGGCGAAGGTGTCCGCTCGGGCTCGTTCGCGGTCGAGGGGACCGGCGTCTTCACCGTGACGGCGGTCGGCGAGGAGAGCTACGCGGCACGCCTGACCGGCGAGGCGCGCTCGTTCCGCCACCAGCGCTCGCCGCTCGAGAAGGCTCTCAACCGGCTGCTGTACGTCCTCCTGAGCGTGATGATCCCGCTCGGGCTGCTCGTCGGCTACGGGCTCTGGCACCGCCACGTCGCGCTGCACCACGCAGTGCCGACCGCGGTCGCCGCGGTCGTCACCCTGATCCCCGAGGGGCTCGTGCTCCTGACGATCCTGACCTACGCGGTCGGCGCGATCGCGATGGCGCGGCGCGGGGCGCTCGCGCAGCAGCTGAACGCAATCGAGTCGCTCGCCTCCGTCGGCGTCGTCTGCCTCGACAAGACGGGCACGCTGACAGAGCCGAGCCTCCGCGTCGTCGACGTCGTCGGCCCCGACGGGCTGGGGGACGAGCTCGGTTCGTATGCGGCGTCCGCGTCGGTGCGCAATGCCACGCTGCAGGCGATCGCCGACCGCTATCCCTCGGCGCCCGAGCCGGTCGAGGACGAGGTGCCGTTCGGCTCGCGCCGCCGGTTCGGGGCACAGCGCAGGAACGGCGTCGGCTACGTGCTCGGGGCGCCGGAGCACTTCAGCCTCGACGGCCTTGCCGCCGCCGCGGAGCAGGCCGCCGGAGATGGCCGGCGGGTGCTCGCGTTCGCGCACAGCGAGTCGCTCGAGGCCGAACGGCCGTCGGCCCGCGGGCTCGTGCTGCTGGCCGAGGAGCTCCGCCCCGCCGCCAGAGCCACCGTCGAGTGGCTGCACCGGCAGGGCGTCGAGCTGAAGGTGCTCTCGGGCGACCGTCCCGAGACCGTCGCCTCGATCGCCCGCGACGCCGGGATCGAGGGCGCCGCGTTCGACGCGTCGGAGCTCCCCGAGGACGGGGCGGCGCTCCGGGAGATCCTGAGCAGCCACGCGATCCTGGGACGGATCTCGCCGCAGGACAAGCGGCGGGTCGTGGAGACGCTGCGGGCCGACGGTGCCTACGTCGCGATGATCGGCGACGGGGTCAACGACGTGCCGGCCCTCAAAGCGGCCCAGCTGGCGATCGCCCAGGGCTCCGGCACGCAGATGGCCCGCAGCGTCGCCGACGTGGTGCTGCTCGAGGACGACTTCTCGACCGTGCCGCCGATGGTCGAGGAGGGACGGAAGATCCTCCGAAACGTCCAGCGCGTCTCGAAGCTGTTCGTGACGAAGTCGGCGTTCGCGGCCTTTCTCGTGCTCTCGATCGGCCTGACGAAGACCGCCTACCCCCTGCTGCCGCGGCAGCTGACACTGGCAGCGTCCCTGACGATCGGCATTCCCGGCTTCTTCCTCGCCCTGGCTCCGAGCAGCGGCCGCTACGACTCCCGCGGCTTCCTCCGTGAGTTGGCGCAGTTCGCCCTTCCCGCCGGCACAGCTGCCGGTCTCGGCGTCGTTTCCAGCTACCTGTTCGCGCTCAACCTGCTCGGGCTGCGCCTGATCGAGGCGAGAACCGTCGCCGTCACGGTGCTCGTGGTGGTCGGCCTCTACCTCATCCTCGCCCTCGAGGCGTCGGGCCGGAAGCGCGGAGTCGCGGTCTCGGTGCTGTGCTCGGCCCTCCTCGGGACATACGCGGTCGCGCTCGCGCTGCCGTGGGTACGCGAGTTCTTCGCGCTCGCAGCGCCGAGCCCCGAGGTGATCCTCACGGCGCTCGGGGGCTCGGCGATCGCGATCCTCTCGCTCGTCGCGCTCGACGACCGCTTCGTCCCCGGCCGCGGCTGACCGCCGGACTACGGCAAACCACCAACCAGGCCTCGCAGATTCACCGATGCGCGATTGCGGCGCGGAGGGAACGATGCAGGCGGAAGCGACGAATGGAGCGGTGATGGCAGCGACCGAACAGACATATCCCGTCAGGCTTGAAGGAGACCTCGCCCCGGTGCTGAGCCGCTGGCTCTGGCTCGTCAAGTGGCTGCTCGTGATCCCCCATGTGATCGTGCTCGTCTTCCTCTGGATCGGGTTCGTCCTGTCGACGCTCGTCGCCTTCTTCTCCGTCCTGTTCACGGGCCGGTACCCGCGCCGGTTCTTCGACTACAACGTCGGAGTCCTCCGCTGGACCTGGCGCGTCTCCTTCTACAGCTACAGCGCCCTCGGCACCGACGTGTACCCGCCGTTCACGCTCGCCGAGGTGCCGGGCTATCCCGCACGCCTCGAGATCGCCTACCCGGAGCACCAGCGCCGCGGCCTGCCGCTGATCGGCTGGTGGCTGCTCGGGATTCCGCAGTACGCGATCGCCGGCATCTTTGCCGGCGGGGCCTTCGGCTGGCTCGGCCGCGCCGGCTTCGGCGGCGTGATCGGCATCCTCGTCTGCGTGGCCGGCGTCCTGCTGCTCGTCGGCCGGCCGTACCCGCGCGGCATCTTCGAGCTCGTGCTCGGACTCAACCGCTGGGTGCTGAGGGTGGGCGCGTTCGCGGCCCTGATGACCCCGGAGTACCCGCCCTTCAGGCTCGATACCGGCGGAACCGAGAGCACGCCGCAGCGCCTGACGCCGGCCCCCGGCCACTGAGCACCGGCCAGCTCACGGGCTCACCCGAGCGCCTTCGAGCGCCCGCGCGCAGGTGTCGGCGGGCTGCAGGCCGATCCGCGGGATCGCTGCGAAGAGCAGCTCCCGCAGCCGCTCGTTGTTCTCGGCGAACACCTGCATCACCGTCTCGCCCGAGACCGGCTCGATTCCCTCGACGCCGGCGTCGTGGTCGGTGACCATCGAGATGTTCGCGTAGCAGAGCCCGAGCTCGCGGGCGAGCATCCCCTCGGGGTAGGCGGTCATGTTGATCACGTCCCAGCCCATCGACCCGAACCAGCGCGACTCGGCCCGCGTCGAGAAGCGCGGCCCCTGCACGACGACGACCGTGCCGCCGTCGCGCACCGGGATCCCGAGCTCGCGGCCGCTCTCGACCAGGATGCGCCGGAGGTCGGCGCAGTAGGGGTCGGCGGCCGAGACGTGCACCGTCTCGGGCCCGGGGTAGAAGGTGTCGTCCCGCCCCGAGGTGCGGTCGACGAACTGGTCGCAGACGACGAAGGAGCCGAGCTCCAACTCCGGCTGAAGCGCCCCCGAGGCGCACGGCCCGACGATCCGCCGCACCCCGAGCTCGCGCAGCGCCCACACGTTCGCCCGGTACGGCACGGCTGCGGGCGGCAGCTCGTGCCGGCGCCCGTGCCGCGGCAGAAACGCCACCCGGCGCCCGCCAACCTCGCCGATCACGACCGGCGCCGACGGCGCCCCGTACGGCGTCTCCATCTCGACCTCCTCGACGGCGTCGAGAAACGAGTAGAACCCCGAGCCGCCGAACACCCCGATCTCCACGTCGGCCATCCTCGGATCCTGCCCGCACCCGTCCGGCTTGTCGAGCCGGGACACGCCCTCGGGCGGGCTTCAGGTGTGGATGAAGCAGTTCTCGTGCCTGCCCGGCCCGACCGGCAGGCCGCTGGCAGCGCCGATGTCGACCGTCTCGCAGCCGAGGTCCATCGTCCCGGCAAGCGTGACGACGATGAAGCAGCGGCTCGCCCCGGGTCTCGCCGCCGGGTGGCAACAGGCGCCGAGGATGCGAACCGGGTTGCCGTCCCTCTCGGCCTTCCTGTCGTAGCGGTGCGCCCACGCTGGGCCGAAGCTCGAGCAGCGCACGAGCGTGGCTGCGTGACCGCTCCCGGGCCTCGCCGCGAGCACAAGCCCCGCGAGCGCGACCAGAACGACCGCAGAGACCCGGTTCGCCGCAGCCGGCACCGAGCCAAGGTATCGGCTCCAGGCCGGACGAGGATGCCTCGTCACCCACGTCGGGAGCTCGAGGGGTCTTCCGTCCCCTCGAGAGCGCGGATACCCTTCGCTGCATGGGACAGGTCGCCACGAGAGGCGTCCGTCGGTGAGCTATTCGTGGCCGCTCGAGCCGTTCGACGCGCCGCACCCCGTCCGCGCCCACTTCAACGATCCGCGGGTCTCAGGCCCGTCGAGAGCGTTCCACTTCGGGATCGACATCTCCGCGCCCAACGGCACCCCGGTCTACGCGGTCGAGGCCGGAACCGTTCACCTCGAGGACCCGCGGGCGATCTCGGTCGCCGCGGGAACCCTCGACTTCGGCTACTGGCACGTCGTGCCGGTCGTCCGGCACCTCCAGCACGTCGACCGGCACGAGCTGCTCGGGCACATCGACGCACCGTGGCTGCACGTGCACTTCGCCGAGCGGCGCGACGGCTCCTACCGGAACCCGCTCCGCGCCGGCGCGCTCACCCCATGGCACGACGGCACCCGGCCCAGGGTCACCAGGGTGACGTTCTCACGCCACGGGACCGAGCTCACGACGACCGCGGTCCACGGCGCGGTCGACGTGATCGCCGAAGCGCACGACACGCCCCCGATCGCGGTGCCCCCACCGTGGCACGACCTGCCCGTCACCCCTGCCCGGCTCCGCTGGCGTGTCCTGCGCGGAACCGAGGTCATGCGCCCCTGGCACACACCGATCGACTTCAGGGGCACGCTGCTGCCGCAGTCGGACTACGACCGGATCTACGCGCCGGGGACCCGCCAGAACCACGCCGGCACGCCGGGCCTCTACCGCTTCTACCTTGCACACTCGTGGAGCACGACGCTGCTCGCGGACGGCGCCTACAAGCTTCAGGTCCAGGCAACCGACCTGGCCGGCAACACCGGCACGCGCACGCTTCCGTTCACGCTCGCGAACAACGTCTGATCCGGGTCGCCGTTCGGCGCGGAGACATCGCTCGCGGTCGAGCGGTCCGCCGACGAGCAGGAGCCCGAGGCGCCTCGTGCCGGCGCCCGGCCGCCCTCAGTTGTAGTAGGAGACGAGCAGCACCGCGAGCATCACGACGACCGCAACCACCGCACCGAGCTGGTTCACACCCATTGCCGGTTCACACCCATTTCCGAAGCCCCCCTCGAGTCAACCTTGTGATAGATCGCACATAGAAGCAACTCTTATGTGCATAGATCGTACTCTATACCACTCTCTTCGTCCAGCGAGACCGCGAGGTCCGGTTCCGGTCAGCGGCTGAGCTCGGCCACCTCCGCGTTCAGGGCGAGCAGCCGGCTGACGGCAACGCGGAACAGTCCTCGCAGGAGCTTCGAGTGGAGCGCCGGGTCGGTGTCGGCGAGCGCGTCGATCGTCGCGAAGGCGAGCGTCCGGCATTCCACCTCCGAGTCGGCGCGGACGTCGGCCGACCGAACTCCGCGATTGACGTATGCGAGCTCACCGAAGGTCATCCCCGACGAGACCGTGCTCAGGCGCACCGGGCCGCGGTGCGCCTGAGGCGAGAGAACGCTCAGCGACCCGCGGGTGACGAGGAAGATCTCGTCCGCGGGCTGTCCGCTACGCACGACGACCTCTCGGCCGCGGTCGGCATCGACCGCAGCGCGGCGCCACTCTACACATCCCCACCGGCCGGTACGGCCTGGAATCGTCAGGCCGTCGGCCCTGCCCGCCGGTCGAAGCGCAGAGGAACCATACGACCGGAATCAAGGGACCTCAACTCGATCGCGTCTCGCGCCGATAAGAGAAAAGCGGGGAGGCCGGCAGAGGGGGGAAATCTCCGCGACAGCCTCCCCGCAAATGTCTGGATTCGCCCGGTCCGATCCGAGTCCTGTGCTCACCTTGACGGTTCGCCTTAAGCGGCGACAGCCAATGCCTGGGTGGATCGGGCCGGACGGAATCCATCGTAGCGCCTGCAGGCGAGCGCTACGCCGACCCGGGCGGCGTCGCCGCCACGGGCGAGTCGAGGATGCCGTCGAGCCGGCTGTCGATCGCTGCAGCGACGTCCTGCCAGTCCGGCGCTGCCATGTGCGGGTGCGGACGCCCCTCGAACTCGAGTATTCCGTCTTCGCGGGCGAGCTCTCGTAGCGCTTGAACTGCGTCTCCGAGAGCGACGTCGGGACGGTGTGATCCTTGTCCGCGCCGACGATCAGGAGCGGTGCTCGCTCGGCGTTCTTGAAGTGGACATCCGTCGGTGGATGGAGGTGGAAGTTCGCGAATCCCGCCTCGTAGAAGATCCGATCGGCGCCGCGACCCGGACCGGGTGGGACTCGATCGTCCGGCAGCTCGACGCGGCCGTCAATCGAACGGGTCGCGTGTCTCGATGCTGGTGACTCGGCGGTAGTCGCGGTCGTGTGTCCAGATCGTGCGGACGCCGTTCGCGACCATCAGGGCAGCCAGGTGCGCATCCGGGGCGAGGTTGCCGCGCGCGTCGGCTTCGGCCGCGAGGAGGCGGTATGCGGGCCAGAAGCGCTCGTGCTGACGAGCGGTCTGGACGTGTAGCAGCGCGAGCAGCCGGTCGACGTTGGCGACAGCGACCGCGGGCGTGAGCGGCCGCTCGAAGACAGGCTCCGGAGGGTCCACGAGGCTAACCGGCGAGGAGCGACCGGACGTCGCGGGACGGCTCGGTCTCGGCTCGATACGCATGGATCCGGTCGAGGAGTCCCGTGCCGACCGCATCTCGGGCCCCCGACACCGCGGGGGTTGCAGAGCGCGGCTGGGCGAACCACGGCTCGGCCCGCTCCTGCTCCGTCTCGGCGGCCTCCGGTTCCGGCAGTTGTGCTTCCGCTGAGGCGAGCTCTCGCTCGAGAGTCAACCGCATGGCCCGGGGGAGCTCGACGACGCGGCGGAACCGGTGCGAATACCACTCCTCGCCCTTGGCGAATCGTTCCCAGCCCTCGCGCTCGAGCCTTACATCGAGCTCGGATAGCGCGGCGACCGCCCGCGGCTTCCGGGCCGCCCGCGAACTGCCGGGCCGGCGGAGTAAGAGCGGCCGAACCGACGCGATTGGATCCCGATCGCCCACGTGAACCGCGACGAACCTGCCGAGAACATGTCCGCTGAAGACGATCTCGCACTCCGGCTGAGTCTCGTCGGGCAGAACCGAGTCACACAACGGGCAGCGACGCGCGTTCGCAGGCAAGGCGGCGTCGCAACGTGTGCATCTGGCGGCGCCGCGATAGCGTTGAGCCCGCTGCACAGCGATTTTCCCGGAACGACGCACCCGACCTCGTATCGTCCTTACGTGTCCTTCTACTATGACCAGAATACGCTGCCGGGAGCGCCGACCCGACCGCTCCCGCTCAACGACATTGCGATCCTTCCGCCCTCTCAAGTTCCACTCGGCGACCGCCGATGTGGATGACGTGCCGAAAAAGAAGCACGCCATCTACGACTATATCGGTGGGCGCAAGCCGGGCCGCCCCTCGCTCGGTGCTCTGCTCGTGCGTGATGGCCTCGCCACCGAGGAGCAGGTCAAGGACGCCATCGCTGCGGGTCTCGCAACCGGCGAAAGACTCGGCGAGACGGCCGTCCGCCTGGGCTGGGCGACGGAGGAGCGGCTCGGGGAGCTGCTCGCGGAGCAGTGGCAGCTGCCCTTCTTCAAGCCGGAAGCGCTTTCGCTCGAGCCTGCTGCAAGCCACGTGATGTCGCTCACCGCGGCGCGTCAGCTCGGGGCGCTTCCGATTGCGTTCGACGAGCACAGGGTCGTGGTCGCGATCGCCGAGCCGAGCAAGGATCTGTTCGCCGCCGTGCAGGAACAGATCGGCGACGCGTCGTACGTCGTCGTCGCCCGCTCTGGGCTGGATTCGCTGCTCTCCCGCCGGGCCCGCGAAGCAGAGGCCGAGGCGGCCGTGGACGATGCCGGCCTCGACGCGGACACCAGCACGGACACCGGCGGCAGCAGCAGCGGCAGCGACGGCGGCAACCTCGCCGAGGCTGCGCTCGCGGCGATCGAGTCCGCGCTGGCCGAGCTCGACCGCGTCCACCGGGACGTCGTGGCGCTGGGAAAGTCCCTGTCGCTCGCGCGCGAACAGCTCGCCGACCAGGAGGCTGAGCTCGAGGCCGCCGAGGCGGCCCGGCAAGAGGACGCAGGCACCATCCGCAGACTCGAGTCGGAGCTCTCGCAGCGGAGCGACTTTCTGGCGACGTTGAAGGCGCAGGTCACGAGGCTGACCGACACGATCGACGCGGGCGCCGCGGACTGAAGTACCGGGAGTCCCGGTCGCCGGGGCGGACCGGGACGCCGCTGGCGGACGGCAACGAGGCGTGCAGTACGACGGCGACGGCCGGTGGTCACCGAACGTCCGCGGGCCGGCAACGCATATCCGCTCGACGTTCGGGCTCCCGCTCGCGCAGGTCTCGCGACGGGGCAACAGCACGGTGCTCTGGGAACAGGTCCGGCCGGAAGCGGGCCGTCGGGCCTCCTCGAAGGATCCGAGCGGAGTGTATGCGGCGCAGGGATACGTCACGACGAAGCCGGGTGAGACGCGACAACGCGAGTCGAGCACCGCAACCTGGGCAAACCTCACTCGAAGCTGAGAAGTTGCTTAACGCAACCTGAGATCCGAACCGCCGATCCCCTGCCCGGTCGTGCTCGTCACGATTTACCAACTGGCCGAAGTCGCGGCAGGCGTCCGGCCGGGGCGGTCGTCGAGCACGCGAGGTTTTCGCATCCGGAGTTCGGGGAAGAACCTCGTCGTGCCCCGCACGACCTTGACCTGCGCTTCGCCGATCTCCGCGAGGCGCCATGGCGCCTCGCTGGGCCGTCTCGCGCTCGTTGCGAGCCTTGCCGCGATGCTCTGCGCCGGCGCCGCGTCCTCCGCGTCCGCCTCGCCGTACGCTCGCTTCGGCGTCCAGGACGACGCCTGGCTCATACAGGGCCCGGGGACGCTGGATCAGAGGCTTGCCACCCTCCACGACCTCGGGGTGGGGATCGTCCGCCTGACGCTCCGTTGGGACCGGATCGCCCCGACGAAGCCCCTCTCTGCCCGCAACCCGGACGACCCCGCCTATCGCTGGGGCGCCTTCGCAACGGCACTCGACGGGCTCCGGGCCCATCACATCGCCGCTCTGGTCACGATCTGGGGCTCGCCGGGCTGGGCGAACCGGAATCAGCCCCCGAATGGTCTCCCCCTCTCCGGGTTCGGCAACTTCGCCTTCGCGGCCTCGAAGCGGTTCCCGTGGGTGCACCTCTGGACGATCTGGAACGAGCCGAACACCCGGAGATTCTCGAACCCGGTGTCGCCGCTCCTCTACACGAGGCGCCTGCTCAACCCCGCGTACACGCTTCTGCACCGCGCGAACCGCGCGAACCGCGTTGCTGCCGGAGTCACCTCGCCGCGAAAGACGGCGAGCGGCTTGTCGCCCTACGCGTTTATGGTCGGCCTTCACCGTTACCACGCCCGGCTCGACGCCTATGCGCAGAACCCGTATCCGGGGTCCCCGGCCGAGACGCCGTTCTCGTCGCCTTGCCGGTTGTGCCGAACGCTGACGATGGCCCGGTTGCCGTTGATCCGCACCGACGTCACGCGGCTGTTCGGGCCCAAGCCACTCTGGCTCACGGAGTATGGCTACGAGACCGATCCGCCCGACCACATCGTCGGCGTCCCGCCGCTCGTCCAGGCGAAGTACGTAGCCGAGGCCGCCTACCGGGTGTGGCGGGAGCGCCGGGTCGCCGTGCTCATCCACTTCGCCGTCAAGGACGACTCGGCCGCCGGCGGCTGGCAGAGCGGCTTCTTCACGACGCGCGGGTCGGAGAAGCCCTCGTATCGCGCCTACGGGCTCCCGCTCGTGCAGGTCTCGCGACAGGGCAACCGCACCGTGCTCTGGGGACAGGTCCGTCCGGGAGCGGGCCGTCGTGCCTATGTACTCCAGCGCTGGAACGGCAAGAGCTGGAACCGGGTTGGCGGGAACCGGCGAACCGATCGGAGGGGCACCTTCATCCGTGTGATCCACGCCCACCCCGGCGCGCGGCTGCGGATCTCGACCCCTGTGGTCACATACTCGAGCCCGCTGCTGCGCGTTTCCTGAGCATCCGTGCGGACGCCCCTCGCCTCGCGCCGGCCGAGCGCGACGCACCGATCGGCCCTGCTCCGGCAGTTCAACAAGGCGGTCGACCCCATGAGAGACCGGATTCGCGACTTCCGGAAACCTCCAGCGCTTGCAGGGCTTCTCAAGCGGATGATGGGACTCGAACCCACGACCTTCTGCATGGCAAGCAGACGCTCTAGCCAACTGAGCTACATCCGCGCATGACCTAGCTTAGCCACTCTGCACGGACGGGCGGGCCATGGGAGGCCCGGAACCGATCTTCCGAGAGTTGGGCCCGAGGCTCCACGCCGGCCCGGTGCTCACCCGATCCGTCCGTCCGTTCTTCCTCCCCACCCGGCGAGCAGAGCAGCGCTCGAGCAACCCATGGCTGCCCGAGCGCTGCTCCGTCGAACGGTGGTCGGCAAGGGTGGCTGTCAGCCGACCTGTCCCATCCCGCCGACCTGAGAGTCGACGTACATGCCGTCGGCTGCGTGACTGTCCTCGTCGCAGAGAAGCCTGTACGAGCCGTTCTTCAGGTTGATCTTGATCGTCACCAGGCCCGGCGCGCCATCTGGATTCCCGGTCGCCGGCGTGATGTCGAGATCGAGCCCATTCGGCCCCTGGAGCGTGAAGTTGTGGAAGTTGCCGTTGTCATTCACAGTGAGCCAGTACGTCCCCGGCCTGAGGGTGAAATCGGTTCTCGCGTCGCTCGTGGTTGTCTGTCCATCGAATGCGAGCCCGCTGATCGGGGTCACGGGTCAGAGGGCGTCCAGCGCCTCGTTGACCAGCCTGTCGGCGAGCTCGTTGTGTTCGCGGCGGACGTGGCGGTACTCGACCGCGCCGAGCCTGCGGGCCAGGGCGGCCGCCTCGAGGGAGAGCTTCTGGAGTGCAGGGCTCTTGATGCGGTACTCGCCGCGCATCTGCTTGACGAGCAGCTCGGAGTCGGAGCGGACCTCCAGCTCGGGCACCGCGAGCTCGACCGCCCGGGCCAGGCCGGCGACGAGCGCCCGGTACTCGGCGACGTTGTTGGTGGCGACCCCGATCGCCTCGCCCTCGGCGGCGATGACCGTGCCGTCCTCGGCCTCGATCACGAAGCCGTAGGCGGCAGGGCCGGGGTTGCCGCGGGCGCCGCCGTCGGTGTAGAGGCGCGCCTTCACGGCAAGGGGTGGATGACGACGGGGCCGTTCACGAGCGCACTATCATCGCGGAGATGGACACCTCGGCGGCCGCGAGACGGTGGGTCGACGTCTGGCGGAAGGGCTGGGCGGAGCTCGAGCCCGACCCCGTGGTCGCGCTCTACGCCGAGGGGGCCTTCTTCCTCGCGCAGCCGTTCCGGGAGCCCGAGCCGGTCGCGGAGTACGTGCGGCGGGAGTTCGCCGAGGAGGATCAGCCGGAGCCGTGGTTCGGAGAGCCGATCGTGGACGGCGACCGCGCCGCCGTCGAATGGCATGCCCACGTACGAGAGGACGGCCTCGACGTCACGCTCGCGGGCGTCTCGCTGCTCCGCTTCGACGGCGAGGGACGCTGCGTCGAGCAGCGCGACACCTGGGCGGTCGAGACAGGGCGTGTGCGGCGCCGCGAGCCGTAGTCGGAAGCCTCAGACGTTGTCGATCTGGGCCCGCTGGAGCCGCCCCGAGTAGTCGACGTAGATCGACTTCCACTCGGTGAACACGTCGAGCGCCGCCTGCCCCGCCTCACGGTGGCCGTTGCCGGTGTCCTTCGTGCCGCCGAACGGGAGGTGCACCTCAGCGCCGGTCGTGCCGGCGTTGATGTAGGTGATCCCGGCCTGAAGGTCGCGCATTGCGCGGAAGGCGCGGTTGACGTCGCGGGTGTAGATCGAAGACGAGAGCCCGTAGGAGACCGAGTTGGCCGCGGCGACCGCCTCGTCGAAGCTCCCGACGGGGATCAGCGCCGTCGTCGGGCCGAAGATCTCCTCCCGTGCGATCCGCATCCCGGCCTCGACGTCCGCGAAAATCGTCGGACGGTAGTAGAAGCCGGAGCCGGAGACGGCCTCGCCGCCGGTCAGCAGCGTCGCCCCCTCCTCCTTGCCGATCTCGGTGTAGTCGGCGACCTTGTCGAGCGCGGCCCGGTTGATCAGCGGCCCGACATCGGTGCCGTCCTCCCAGCCAGGCCCGAGCCGGAGCCGCTCGGTGACGGCCACCAGCTTCGACTGGAGCGCGCCGTACACGTCCCGGTGGACGATCACGCGCGACGCGGCGGTGCACCGCTGACCGGTCGTCCCGAACGCCGACCAGACGATCCCCTCGACCGCCAGATCGACGTCGGCGTCGTCCATGACGATGATCGCGTTCTTGCCGCCGAGCTCGAGATGGACGTGCTTGAGCCGATCGGCGGCCGCCTTCGTCACCGCGATCCCAGTCTCCCGCGAGCCGGTGAACGTGATCACCGGCACGTCGGGGTGGCGGACGAGCGCGTCGCCCGCCTCCTCCCCGAAGCCGTGGACGATGTTGACGACGCCGGGCGGCACGCCGGCTTCGGCGAGCAGCGCGACGAAGCGCTCGGCCAGGAAGGGCGTGTCCTCGGCCGGCTTCAGCACGACCGTGTTCCCGCAGACGAGCGCCGGGCAGAGCTTCCAGGAGGGGATCGCGATCGGGAAGTTCCAGGGCGTGATCGCACCGACGACCCCGATCGGCTGCCGCACGCTCATCATGAACTTGTCGCGCAGCTCGCTCGGCGTCGTCTGGCCGTGGAGGCGACGGCCCTCGCCGCCCATGTAGTAGCTCATGTCGATCGCTTCCTGGACGTCCCCGCCTGCCTCCGCCTTGACCTTCCCCATCTCGCGGGTCATCAGGTCGGTCAGCTCGTCCTTGCTCGCCCGGAGGAGCTCGGCGAGCCGGAACAGGATGTTGCCCCGCTCGGGGGCTGGAACGAGCCGCCAGTCCGCGAACGCCTCCTTCGCCGCCGCCACGGCCCGGTCGACGTCCTCGGCGCCCGAGCGCGGGAACGAGGCAAGCGGCTCTCCGGTCGCAGGGACGAACGAGTCGAACGTCTCGCCGCCGCCCGCGCCGACCCACTCGCCGCCGATGAAATTCCGGTGCGCCTCGACGCTGGTCACAACGGTTCGATCCTACTCAGGCCCGTGTCGATACCGGATTGTGGTGCACGTCACAAGGGCTTGGTCGGCGCCCGCCGCTAGGGGTTCGGGACGTCGGTCGCGGCGAAGGTGCCGGGCATGCGCGGGCGGCGGCGATCCCTGGTCTCCCGCTGCTCGGCGAACTCGCCGGCCTCGCGTCCCCGCCGGCGGTCGGGCCCCGTGCGCCGGTCGACGATCACCTGCACCGACGGGTTGTCGGCGTAGTAGGCGACGAGCTTGTCGAAGAGATCCGCCTCGAGCTCGTGCGGGACGACGCAGTAGATCACGGCGTCAGTCTACGACCGGAGCCGGGTGACCGACACCTCTACAGCCGCGCGATGTCGGGAACGATGCGACCGTCCTCGACCACGTGGGCGTTCACGTCGGCGAACGAGGCGTCCAGCTCGTCCGGATCGTGACCCCGCTCGGCGAGACGCACGGGTTGGCTCGACTCGGGCGTGACGCGGTACTGGTACCACGAGATCTCCCAGGCGACGGTGATCACGATCTCCTGGTTCACACCGGAGAGCGGGACGATCGAGACGCGCGGCGACCCGAGGCTCTTCGCGATCCCGCCGACGGTGCGCCGGAACTGGGAGGCGTTGAAGAGATCGGCGGCCTCGACGATCGCGAGCTCGGATTCCGACAGCCGGCGCAGGATCGGCTCGGTGGCGACGGGAGCCTCCGCCGATGCACGCGTGCCAAGGAGCGCGGCGAGCGAGAAGCGGCTGCGGCGCCGGTCGGGTGAGATCACCGGTGTGGTCGGCATCCCCTCCTTGACCCACCCGTGGTCGACCGCGATCTCCTGGCAGAGCTGGCAGACGTCGACGTACTTGGCACCGCCGTTGGGCGAGAAGCTCATGGTGCGCTCCCCGAGCAGAAGGGTGCGCTCGCAGATACCGCACTGCCGATCGGTGCTGACCTTCGTGACGCGCATCGCTGCGGAGGGTAGCGATTCCCGCAGGCCGGGACCGCAAAAAAGCCCTGCTCCTACGCAGGTACGGCTTCCCGCTCCTTCCTCGCCTCGTCGACCAGCTTCTGCGCGATGTGCGCCGGAACCTCCTCATAGCGCACGAATTGCATGTGGTAGTCGCCCCGGCCGCCGGTGATCGACGTGAGCGACTGCGAGTACGTGAGCACCTCGGCCATCGGCACCTCGGCCTTGATCGTGGTCATGCCGCCCTTCGGGTCCATCCCGTGCAGCCGCCCGCGGCGCGAGTTGAGATCGCCGTTGATCGCCCCGACCGCCTCGTCGGGAACCGTCACCTCGAGCTCCATGATCGGCTCCAACAGCGTCGGCTGCGCCTTCTCGTAGGCGGACTTGAACGCCATCGATCCGGCGACCTTGAATGCCATCTCGGACGAGTCGACGCTGTGGTAGGAGCCGTCCACCAGCCGGACGCGCACGCCCTGCACGGGCGCCCCGGCGAGGACGCCGTGGGCCATCGTCTCCTGCACCCCCTTGTCGACCGCCGGCCGGAAGCTCTGCGGGATCACGCCGCCGACGATCTGGTCGACGAACTCGTACCCGACATGGCCGTCGAGCGGCTCGATCACGATCACGCAGTCGCCGAACTGGCCGCGCCCACCCGTCTGCTTCTTGTAGCGGCCCTGGGCGCGTGCCTCCGCCTTGATCGTCTCGACGTACGGCACCCGCGGCTGGTGCAACTCGACCTCGACTCCGAAGCGGCTCTTCAGCCGCGCGACCGCGACCTCGACGTGCACCTGGCTCATCCCCGAGAGCAGCTGCTCCCCCGTCTGCGGGTCACGCCGCATCTGCAACGTCGGATCCTCCTCGTGCAGCCGCCGCAGCGCCTGGGCCACCTTGTCCTCGTCGCCCTTCGTCTTCGGGGTGACGGCGAAGCTCATCACGGGCTCGGGGAAGTCGAGCTCCGTCAGCTCGAGGTCGCGCTCGGCATCGGCGAGCACGTCGCCGGTCTGGACGTCCTTCAGCTTCGCGACCGCGCCGATGTCACCGTCGACGAACGCGTCGGCCTTCTCGTGCTCCTTGCCCTGGAGCATCATCAGCCCGCCGAGCCGCTCCTTTGCCCGGTCGCGCAGGTTGACCAGGGTCGCGTCGGCGCCGATCGTTCCCCCGTAGACCCGGAACAACGAGATCCGCCCTGCGAACGGGTCGGCGAGCGTCTTGAAGACGAAGGCCGCGACGCCGTCCCCGGTCGCGACCGAGGCCCGCTTCCGCGCGGGCGAGGGCACGCCCTCGACGATCAGGTCGAGCAGGGAGCGCGTCCCGAGATTGGCCGTCGCGACCCCGCAGGCGACCGGGTAGAGCTGATCTGCCGTGACGGCAGTCTTGAGTGCCGCCGCGATCGCGGCCGGATCGAGCTCCTCGCCGCCGAGGTAGCGCTCCATCAAGTCGTCGTCGGTCTCGACGACCGCGTCGAGCAGCTTCTCTCGGTACTCCGCGGCGATCTCGGCCATCCCGTCCGGGATCGCGACCGGATCGCCCTCCCGGGCGCCGCCCGGGTCGAGGTAGGCGCAGTTGTGCAGCAGGTCGACGACGCCTTCGAGCTCGTGCTCGGCCCCGATCGGCAGCTGGATCGCGACGCAGCGGTCGGACAGCTGCTCCTGCAGCGCCGCGAGCGTCCGGAAGAAGTCGGCCCGTTCGCGGTCGAGCATGTTGACGAAGACGACCCGGGAGAGCTCGAGCGCCTCGGCGCGGCCCCACACCCGGGAAGTGTTCACCTCGACACCCATCACGCCCGAGACGACCACGAGCGCCCCCTCGACGACGCGGAGGCCGGCAATCGTGTCCGCCTGGAATCCCGAGTCGCCGGGCGTGTCGATCAGGTTGATCTTGCGTCCCTGCCACTCGAGGTGCGCGAGCGAGGCCGCAAGCGACATCTGTCGCGCCTGCTCGTCCTCGTCCCAGTCGGAGACTGTCGTCCCGGCCTCGACCGCGCCGAGACGGTTGACGGCGCCCGCCTGGTAGAGCATCGCCTCGACGAGTGACGTCTTGCCCGTCCCGCGGTGGCCGACGACGGCGACGTTGCGGATCTTCCCGGGCTCCTGAGACATTGCTCGCTCCTCTCGGACGGTGACGAAGACCCGTCCATCCTAAACCGTCGCGCTACGCCGGAGCGCCGGCGCTCTGGAGTCGCGAGCGGAGACGGAGGACCGCCTTCGTGTGCAGCTGCGAGACCCGCGACTCGGTGACGCCGAGCACCTCGCCGATCTCGCGCAGGGTCAGCTCCTCGTAGTAGTAGAGGGTGACGACGAGCTTCTCGCGCTCGGGCAGTCGCGAGATCGCCTCGGCGAGCGCCTCGCGGATCTCGCTCTGGTCGAGCGCGTCTTCCGGCTTGATGCTCTCCGGGTCCTCGAGCGTGTCGAGGAGCGACACCTGATCGCCCTCGCCGGAGGTCGACCACAGCTCGTCGAGCGCAGCGATCGACGACCGCGAGATGTCGATCAGCGACTCCTCGAGTTCGTCGGTCGTGATCCCGACCTTGCTCGCGATCTCCTCGTCGTTCGGGGCGTGGCCGAGCCTCGACTCGAGCTCGCGAATCGCCCGCTCGATCTCCCGTGCCCGCGAGCGCACGGAGCGCGGCACCCAGTCGAGCGTCCGCAGCTCGTCGATGATCGAGCCACGGATCCGGGCGATCGCGTAGGTCTCGAACTTGATGTCGCGATCAGGCTCGTACCGGTCGATCGCACTCATCAGCCCGAGCAGCCCGTACGAGACGAGGTCGCCCTCCTCGACGTGGGCGGGGAGGCCCGACCCGAGCCGGCCGGCCACGTACTTGACGAGCGGCGCGTAGTTGACGACCAGCCGGTCGCGGAGCGCCTTGTCGCCGGTCTTGCGGTACTCGAGCCACAGGGCTCGGCTCTCGGTATCGCCAGCCACGAGGAGAGAATACGAGTTAGAGGCCCATTCTCCTCAGAGGTCCCGAGAAAACGGCCCTACGACCTCGCTGTTCGCGACCGCTGCAGCGCCGACCAGGCGAAGGTGGCCATCCAGATCGCGATCGCGGCGGCCGCGACGCAGATCACCCAGCGCGAGTGGATCGCGGCCGCGAACGCGATCACGGCGAATGCCGCCGCAAGGACGGCGAACAGCGCCGGCATGGCGAAACGCCCCACGCCCGGATGATGCCGGAAGGCCGGCCGATACAATCGGCTCGAACGAGCCCGAGGGGCGTAGCTCAGTTGGTAGAGCGGCGGTCTCCAAAACCGTAGGCCGGGGGTTCGAGTCCCTCCGCCCCTGTTGACCGTCGCCGCGACCTCCGTCAGGTCGTCGCGGCGACGCCCTGAGAGCGCGTTCCCGGGCGTACACTGGACGTGATGGGCCTTAGCCGCCTCACCCTCGTGGCCGCCGTCGCGGCATCGCTCGTCGCGGCTGCGCCCGCGGCAGCGATGACCGGGCTCGGCGTCGCCCCTGCGCTCCATCGCACCGTGACGGTCACGATCGCCGCGACTGGTAGCAAGGCCGACAAGACACGCACCTGCCAGGCGGGGAGCACAAAGCAGGGAGCCGCGGCGAAACCGAAGGCGATCGTCAGCGCACGTGACTACCCGGTCGTCGCCTGCGAGCAGCCGCCGAGGTCGCACGTGCAGCTGCCCGACACGCTCAAGCAGGCGGCGGCGAACGTGCTGGCGACGATCGGCTGAGGTTTCTCTACGAGGCGCTCGGGCTCGCCTGCCAGTTGACGGTGAACCCGCTGCCGTCCGGGGCCAGGCCGGTCGGAGCGGCTCCCGCCGCACCTGCGCCCGCGTAGGGGTCGTTGCCGCCGAAGAACCGGTGGGAGCGCGGCACGAGCTGGATCGCGGTCGACGTCCAGGTCGGGCTGGAGATCGTGCCGCCGATGTTGTTGCCCTTCGCGAATGTCCGTGTGAACGTGACCGAGCCGAAGTTCGTCAGTGCGAGGTCGCGGCAGGCGCCGTTCGAGCCGCACAGCGCCGGGGCCTCCGCGATCCACTCGGCCGAGGTGAGGTCGGGTGATGCCATCGTCAGGTGCTTGGTGAACGTCGCCCTCCGCGTTCTGTCCTTCACCTGGACAAGCACGTCGGTGCCGTTGACGACGACGCTCGAGGTGATCACGTCGCCGGGAAAGATCTTCAGCCGGAGCGTGACCGAATTGGCGGGCACGAGCTCGTACCAGGCGTAGTAGGTCGCCCTGCCGTTCGTGTCGCAATCGGCCGAGGTGCCCGTCTGCTCGAGCGCGTTGGAGCTCTCGCTGTACCCACCGAGACCGACCCAGACCGCCGCCGAGGTGCTCGAGCCCGGCGTGCAGGTGGCCTTCGGCTGCCTCCACTGGCCGGTGACGTCGGTGTACGCCATCGAGGTGCTCGCGGTCGTCGTGGTCGAGCCCGGCCCTGTCGCGACATAGCCGGCCCAGTTGGAGCTGACATCTGCGGCAGCGGTCGCCGCGGCCGGCGCGTGCTCGATCCGAGCGCCTCCACCCGTGCCGGGCAACGCCGACGCGGCCGCGATGGCCGCAACACCGATCGCCGCAACAGCGGGCGCGATCCCAAGCGCTGCCTTCCTCATCTCGCCACCCTTCCGGCCGTCGACGTCGAAACCTGCTCTGACCAACGAGGAGAGCAGACGAACCTGAGGCAGAGCTTAATCGTCCCCCCGGGCGCCCCGGCGCCGGCCGGACCGGGCTCGGCGGTCGACGCGCTGCCAAGAGCTCGTCTCAAAATGAAACCTTGAGGGGCGTCATTCTGAGACGAGCTCTAAGAACTTCGTAAGAATGCGCGGCTCCCACGCGGCCTGAGCCGGCGAAAGCCCACACGTAGCGCCACTTTCAGGCACCGGCCGCCCTCGGCAGGTGCTCGGAGGCGGCGACGCCGGGGCGGCCCCTAGCGGGTTCGCCGCCATCCCCGCTAACCTAGTCCGTCATGGCGACCGTCACCGCGCCCGTGCCCGCCCCGACACAGGGCCTCACGGAGTCGCACGCCCTCCTCTCCCGCGAGCTTCGCCGCCTGACGCGCGCAGCGACCTTCGTCGCCATCATGACGAGCCCGGTCGTCTTCTTCTGGTTCCACCACCACGACGGCTGGAGCGTCACCAAGTCCGTCTTCGTCACCTTCGCGCTGGTGGTCGTCTTCCGCGGCATCGTCGACGTCCTCGTGCGCCGCGTCATCCCCTGGCCGAGCCTGTTCGGCACCGACGACGCGCGTCTCCGCGAGGAAGACGTCACGAACCGCCGCCGCGTCTGGACCTGGCGTTCGCTCACACGCAAGGCGATGTGGATCGGCGGGATCATCACGGCGGTCTTCCTGATCCAGTACATGACGGCCAAGCCGGGCTCGAACGTCACCTGGGTCGGGACGTCGACGGCCGCCTTCGGCCACCTCAGCAACTACTTCGGGAACTCGCAGAACATCCAGCTCGCGATCCAGATCCCGATCCTCTTCCTCGCCAACTTCCTGATCTTCATGGGCCCGCTGCTCCTGATGGGGATCTCCCAGATCCGCGGCTACGAGCCGGGCGACGCCGAGTGGGGCGTCAAGCTCGACCATGTCCGTGGCCAGGCAGAGGCGAAGGAGGAGATCCGCCGCGTCGTCACGCTGTGGCAGTCGGGCGAGGTGTTCGAGGGTGCGGGCGGAAAGCGCGAGCGCGGCCTGCTCTTCCTCGGCGCGCCGGGCACCGGCAAGACGATGATGGCCAAGGCGATCGCGACGGGGTTCAACTCGCCGTTCGTCTCGATCCCGGGGTCCGGGTTCGCCGCGACCTTCATCGGGGTCGACGTGATCATCGTCCGTTTCCTCGCCCGCAAGGCCAAGAAGCTCGCCCGCAAGTGGGGCGGCCAGTGCATCGTCTTCATCGACGAGATCGACGCGGTCGGCATGCGCCGCCAGTCGCTCGGCGGCGCAGGCGGTGGCGGTGGCGGTGGCCGCAACGAGCTGCTGGACACTTCCCGCAGGTTCTACGGGCCGATGGGGGCGCTCAATCCGAGCGGCGACCTGATCGTCGAGTCGAGGGAATGGCGCGACTACATGTTCGAGCAGCGGGCGCCCGAGCGGAAGGTGCCGTACCCGCCGCTGCTCCAGAAGATCGGCAACATCGTCAACCAGGGCATCTTCCCGGGCCTCGGCGGGATGGGCGGCGGGATGGCGCTCAACCAGCTGCTCGTCGTGATGGACGGCATCGACAACCCGCCGTTCATGCGCCGATTCATGACGAGCAAGGTCAACGGGTTCCTCGACGCCATCTACTTCGTCCCGCTGCGGCTCGGCAAGCGCAAGCTGCGCCTGCCGCCACCACGGCCGCTCGGCGCGCAGATCTACTTCATCGGCGCAACGAACGTCCCGGTCGGGAACCTCGACCCGGCCCTGACCCGGCCGGGCCGCATGGGACGCCACATCACCTTCCGCACGCCGACCAAGGACGATCGCAAGGACATCTTCGACCTCTACCTGGCCAAGGTCGCCCACGACCCCGACCTCGACTCGCCCCAGCGCCGCGACGAGATCGCGCGCATCACGAGCGGCTACTCACCTGCGATGATCGATCAGATCTGCTCCATGGCGCTGACGAACGCCCACCACGAGGGCCGCGCCGCCTTCAGCTACAACCATCTCGTCGACGCGATGGTCGTGATCGAGTCCGGCACGGCGATCAACGTCAACTACAACGACACGGACGCGCGAGCGGTGGCCGTCCATGAGGCCGGCCACGCGGCCGCGGCGCACGTCTACGTGCCCGAGGTCGAGTCGAGCCGGCTCTCGATCAAGATGCGGGGAGGCAGCCTCGGGCACCACCAGTCCTTCGAGAAGGAGGAGCGCTTCGGCGCCTTCCAGAGCCGCCTGTTCGGCGAGCTCGTCCATGCGGTGGGAGCGATGGCCGCCGAGCTTGCGTTCTTCGGCGAGAACTCGGTCGGCGTCGGCGGCGATCTCCAGACGACGAGCTCGCTCGCGACCTGGATGGTCGGCGGCGCCGGGATGTCCCCCCTCCCGCTCGATCTCCAGGGCAGGACGTTCGCAGACGAGAACGAGGAACAGACGCGCGAGCGCATCCTCAGGCGGCTCGAGGACATCGGCAGCCGCCTGATCAATCGCGACGCGAACAATTTCCAGGCGCTCGCCGACCCGAGGAAGCGGTCGTACGCGGCCCAGTTCATCGGCGAGGCATTCGTGACCGCCTACAACCTGATCCTCCAGAACAGGGAGAAAATCGACAGCATCGCAAACACCGTGATGGAGGAGAAGGAGATCTACGGCGACGACCTCGTGCGGCTGCTCGACGCGCAGAAGCTCGTGCGGCCCACGATCGACTGGACGAACGAGGAGGTCTGGCCGAAGTTCATGAACTGGTCGAAGACGAGGGAGGACAACGATCCACCCGACCGCAAGCGGCGCTCCAAAGCCGCTGCTGCGGTGGCCGACCAGCCAGAGGCGGAGCCGGGCCAAGAGGCCGGGGCAGACGCACAATGACCCAGCCGATTGGGACCCAGCCGACCGGGGCCGAGCCGACCGGCCCGGCCATCGACGGCTCCGGCACAGACCACGCTCCCGAGAGCGTCCCCTCGACGGCGGACGGCGTCGCGATCGCAGGGCCGGTCGGGACGAGCTCCGCCGCCGGCGAGCCCGCGCCGACGCTCCCGCAGATGCCGGCGGCACGCCGGTACACGTTCCGTTTCGCGCTCACCTACGGGTTCCTCGGCCTCGTGCTCGCCGGAGCGGCAACCGGCTTCGTTGTGCTGGTGCTCAAGCCGGGCCACCACGCCTCGGGTCCCTGGTCGAGCTGGCGCCCGGCCTCCGGGTCGACCGCGAACATCGCGAGCCAGATCGCCGACCACGTCGCGCACGAGTACAAGCTGAACAAGGCCGGCGCGCAACTGGTCGCCGTCGTCTCCGGTCCGCCGCAGGTCACGAGCGGGACGCACAAGGTCGTGATCTCGCACCTCGCGATCCGCAAGGCGCCGCAGAGCAACACCGGCATCCAGATCGTCCCCTCCGGCTCGAGCTGGACCGAGCAGCTGTGCGGCCTCGGCGCGAGCTGCTCGATCGCCTCCGGCCAGGCGACCGAGACGCGCGGACGCCTCGTCCGTCGGGAGGCGCTCGAGGTCGCGCTCTACACGTTCAAGTTCGTACCGGCGGTCAACTCGGTGATCGCCTTCATGCCGCCGCCGCCGGGCCAAACGACGACGACGCTGCTCTACCTGCAGAAGAGCTCCTACTCGATGCAGCTCTCGCAGCCGCTCCGGAAGACCCTTCCGCTCGCGAAGCCTCCGCTCCCGAGCAGCGCAGACACGAAGGAAGCCGCGACGATCGACAAGCTGACCCTCCCCGCGGTCTACTCCTACTCGCTCCAGGCCCTCCAGGACAACAGCGCGTTGCTCGTCCTGGATCCCGTCGCGTCCTAGCGCCCCACGAACGCGAGGACGCGCTGCCAGGCGTCCTCCGAGGCGCCCGCGAACTCGGCGAACTTCCGGTCGAAGAAGCTGTGCGGGGCGCCCGGATAGACGACGATCTCGTGCTCGACACCTGCCGCCGTGAGCGCCTCGTCGAAAGCGGCGTTGTCGGCGGCAGTGATGTTCTGGTCGTCACCCGCCTGGAGCGCGAGGATCGGCGAGGACATCTCTCCGGCTCGCTGCGTCGGGCCGGGCTGACCGTTCCGCTCACCCGTCGAGCCGTAGAAGCCGACGGCGCCGGCGAGATCGTGGCCTCCGGCCGCCGAGAGCCAGGAGTGGCGGCCACCGAAGCAGAAGCCGACGGTGAAGATCCGGACGGCGCCGCGGAGGCGCAGGCTTGCGACGGCCGCGGCCACGTCGGCCTGGATCGCGGCGGGGGTCGTCTGCGCGACGTGGTCCATGTAGGGGAAGTCGTCGTCACGTTTCGCCACGCCCGCGGTTCGGCCGAAGTAGTCGAACGCGACAGCCGGGTAGCCGCGCTCGGCGAAGCGCAGTGCGAGCTCCTCGTAGAACCGGTAGAGGCCGCGGACGTCCGGGAGGACGACGATGCCGGTCGAGCCGGGCTCGTCGGGAACGGCGGCGAAACCCGCGAAGCTGTTGCCGTCTGCCGCCTCGAGCACGAGGTCCTCGTGCGAGACGGACGCGCCACCGATCACGGGCACCGGCGGCATGGAATCGAGATCGAAGCACATGCAGGTCAAGCCTAGCGCGGCGCTCGCAACGTTTCACCTGAAACTCGCCTCCCGTGTGGCCTCCAAGCCACCTTCAGATCGGGTCGAACGTTACGAGCGGCCGCACTGACGGCTCAGAGCACGAGCGTCTCCGGGAACTCGACCTCGCCCCCGAACCGGTCGAGGCGGTACGGGGCGAGGTCGAGTCCGGCGGCGCCGTCGAGGATCTCGGCGGCGACCGCCTCGGCGACGGCCGGAGAGTGCATGAAGCCGTGGCCGGAGAACCCGCAGGCGGCGTACACGCCGTCGCCGATCCGGCCGAGGATCGGGTGCGCGTCGGGGGTCATGTCGTAGAGCCCTGCCCAGCTCTCGCCGAGGCGAGCGCCCGCCGCAGCCGGGAAGCGCCGTGCGAGCCGTGCCAGCCGGTCGGGGAAGGCCGATTCGTCGACGCGGGTCTCGAAGCCCCACCTCGGCTCCAGGTCGGCCATCGCCAGCACGAGCCGGTTGTGGCGGCGCCGGAAATGGAAGCCGGTCTCGACCTCGACGACCATCGGCAGCCGTTCGGGCAGCGACGGCAGCGCCTCGGTGGCGATCAGCTGGCGGCAGAGCGGACGCACCGGCAGCCGCACTCCGATCCGCTCGGCGAGCGAGGCCGACCACGGGCCGCACGCGATCACGAGCGTGTCGGCCTGGTCGAGGAGGGTCTCGGCAGGAGTTCGCTCGCGCACGTCCACCCCGAGCTCCACGGCCCGGCGGATGAGCTCGTGGGTGGTTGCGAGCGGGTCGGCCACCCCGTCCTCGGCGCAGAAGACGGCACCGAGCACGTCCTGTGTCTCGAGCCCGGGGACGAACGATGCGTCGACCCGCTCGACGGGGACGCCGAGCTCCGCCTGGAGAGCGCGCCGCTCGTCGAGCTCGACCAGGCCGGCCTCGCTCGTGGCGAGGAAGAGGTAGCCCACGCTGCTGGAAGAACGGAGGGCCGAGCTCCGCGAAGAAGGCGATGCTGGCACGGGCGAGCCGCACCTCCGCCGCGGTCGAGAACTGCTGCCGGACCCCGCCCATCGCCCTCGAGGTCGAGCCGGCGCCGGCGGCGCCGCGGTCGCAGAGGACGACCTCGCTCGCGCCGCGTAGCGCCAGACGGTAGGCGATGCCTGCCCCGATCGCCCCGGCGCCCGCGACCAGGATCACGGCAGCTCGAGGCGCGCGAGCTCCTCCCCGGTGAGGGAGCGAAGCGGCGCGCGGACGTCGCCGGTGATCGGGACGCCGCGGCGGGCGACGACCGCCTTGGCGGCTGCCTGGAAGGGAAGCCGGTCGAGCTCGCCGCGCAGACGTTCCGCCTCGCCGGATCGCCCGTCGGTCGGGTCGCGGACGAGTGCGGCGACGACCTCCGGAAACACCGCCGCGAGTCCCGAGACGGCGCCCGCCGCTCCTGCGGCGAGCCCGCGGGCGACCAGGGACTCGGCGCCGACGAACACGTCGAGCCCGTCGAGCAGGTACGGCTCGACCTGCTCCCACGGTTTGTCCGAGACCTTCAGGCCGCGCAGGTTCGGCGATCGCTCGCGGAGCCGTTCGACCACCCGCACGGGGACGGCGTAGCCGCTGCGGGCGGCGAACTCGTACAGGTAGAAGGGAAGCGGATCGCACGCCGCCGCGGCCGCCGCGAAATGCGCTTCCAGCGCCGCCTCGTCGAGTGGGAAGTAGGGCGGGGCGATCACCGCGACCGCGTCGGCTCCGGCCTCGGCCGCGTGCAGTGCGAGCGCGGCCGTCTCGGCGGTCGTCTGGGCGCCGCAGTGGACGGCGACCGCAAGCCTCCCCTGCGCTGCGGTGACGAACAGCTCGGCTGCCGTGCGACGCTCCGCGGTTGAGAGGAGGATTCCCTCGCCGGTCGTTCCGAGTGCGAGGATCCCGTCGACGCCTCCGTCCGCGAGGAACCCGACGTACGGAGCGAACACGGCCTCGTCGAGCGCGGCACCACCGTCACGGAGCGGTGTCAGCGCCGCAGCGAAGGTTCCCCGGATCACCGCAGCAGCATATGGCCCGTGCATCGACCCCGAGAGCACCCGCTGCCCGGTCGCGGGCCGCGAAGGGCTGGCCTTCGTCTCGGTCGGCGTCCGTCCCGGCGGCTACGAGGCGCGCGGCCCCTTCTGAGACGAGCTCTACCCGGGCTCGGCCGCGGGCACGTCCTCCCGGAACAGGAGCACCGGCACGAGCAGCGCGCCCGCGAACACGAGGCTCTCGATCGTCCGGTCGGAGGAGTTCGTCAGGTGGCTCGCGATCGAGTTGGTCGAGATCCAGTAGATCGCCACGAGGCCGGCGAAGGAGAGCAGAAGCCAGCAGGCGGCGAAGAGCCCGAGCCGGAAGCGGCGCAGGAGCAGCGCACCGCCGACGCCGACCAGGGCGAGCACCACGACGTAGCTCCAGCTCGGGACGCGCCAGATCTGGAACCAGAGCTCCCGGATGGTCGGTCCGACCCGGCCCGACCGGGAGCTGAGGTACGAGGGGTCGAACAGGTTCGAGAGCGAGTACTCCGCGATCTTCACGTGGTTCACCTGGAGCCAGATCCGCCAGGGCAGATCGGCGCCGACGATCGCGGCGGCAGCCAGCGCGAGCGGGCGCCACTGCGCCCGGCGGGCGACGAGCACTGCGGCGAGAAGGGCCGTCAGCGCGAAGCACTCACCCTCGTTCTTGGTCAGTGCCCCGGCGGCGAGGAAGAGCGTGGCAGCCGGCAGGAGCCCGGTCTCACCGGTCCGCAGCCAGGCCGCGAGGGCGGTGACCCCGAGCGCGACGAACATCGCCAGCGGCGTGTCGGCGTAGTTCGTCGGGAGCTGGTTGACGAACGTCGGCGTGGTCACGAGCGCGAGCAGCGTGACCGCCAGCAGGAGCGGCCTCGAGCTGCCCCGCAGGAGCGACCAGGCGCCGCCGACGAAACCCGCGGCGAGACCGAGCAGCTGGAGGTGGACGAGAGTGCCGTCGAAGGCTCCCATGAAGCGGAAGTCGATCGCTTCGAGCTCGGGGAACAGCAGCGGATGCTGTAGCGCCTGGTAGGCGGGGTCGGTGAACACCGGCGCGACGGGGTGGCCGAAGAGGTAGAGCGCGCGGGCCCGCTCGCCCCAGATGTTCCAGCCGTCGAACTCGAGCAGGGGCTTGACCGCGAGGAGCCGGGCCCAGGGCACGGCGAACGCGGCGATCGTCCCGAGCGCGGCCAGGGCCGGAAGCATGGACAGGGGCGGGAGCCGCGGCCGGAGACCCTCGCCCCGCGACGTGCGTCGCACGCCGGCGAGCAGCGAGGCGGCGGCGAGCAGCGGCAGCAGGACCCGTCCGACCGCGACATGGACGACTGCGAGGTCGGCCGAGACGATTCCCGTCGCAGCAAGCCCGACGGCGTAGCCGAGCGGGAGCCGCGCGACCAGGTCGCGGCGGGTGCGGGCAAGGCGGAGGAGGGGCAGAAGCCCGGTCCCGAGGGCGAGCATCAGCAGGTTCGCCAGCGCGAGCTCGAGGATCCTGGCCGTCACGGCGCCTTGATCCGCGAGACCCAGATCGGTTGCAGGCCCGCCTCCACCTGGGTGATGAACTTGACGTGCAGGAGGGACGGGTCCTCGTAGAACGAGACGACGACCGTGGCGTCGGCGAGGTTGGTCGTCTCGACTCCGGGAAGGAGGTAGAAGCGTCCGATCGCCGCGACCGCCTCGGGCAGGGTCAGGTCGGTGCTCAGCCCGCTCGGCATGACCTGGAAGTAGATGCGGTCGCCCGGGACGATGTACGTGGAGTAGAAGTCGAAGATCGACCCCGGCACGCCGACGTGCGCGGCGAGCACCTGACGGCGGTCCGCGCTCGTCATCGGCGCGTAGGTCGCATACCCGCTGTCGAGCAGCCTCCACGTGTAGCCGCCCGAATGCCAGGCGGAGAAGACTGCCAGCGCGGTGGCAGCGGCAGCCGTCAGGCCGGCAAGCCTCGAGCCGAGCTTCATCGAGCCGAGCCTAGAACAACTTCTGGAGCTTCATTGCGGCACCGAGGTCGCCGTCGATCTTCAGCTTGCCCGTCATGTAGGCCGTCATCGGGTTCTGCTCACCGGCGGCGAGCCGGTCGAAGGTCCTGGCCGACGTCCTGATCACGACGTCGGCCCCCTCGGTCCAGCCCGCGGTCACGATCAGCTTCCCGCCGCGGAGATCGACGAGCCACCTCCCCTCGCCTTCGACGTCGAAGACGTAGGAGTGGTCGATCCCCGCGATCCGCTCGGGGTCGACCTGCCCCTCGAGCGCGTCGAAGAACTCGCTGGCAGGCATGGCCCGGTGAGCCTAGTCGACGCACGCGAGGGGCCCGATCCCCACCCGGCTCCCGCGCCGGCCGGCGCCGCCGCCCGGGCCGAACGGCCGCACGTGATGCACGCCACAAGCGCTGCCAGTTCGTGGCATGCACCACATGGATCCTTCCGGCCCCGGGGGACGGCGCGCGGGCCCGGGGCGGTCTCCCGCTGGAGCGTCTCTGAGCCATAGACCGGCGTCACGCGCGCGTGGCCGCTGTTCCGGTCGCGCGCGGCCTCGATGTCAGCGAGGGTCGGAGTCGCCCTCGTCGTCAATGTGGAATACCTTCCCGAGGATCTGGTGGACTGCCGCGAGCGGGTCGAGCTCTCGCCGGCGAACCAGGTCGAGGAGATGGAGCAGCTCAGGGTCGCCGGAGACCGTGTTCTCCAGATGTCGGCGTGCCCGTGCCGAGGCGACCGTGTACACCTCGGCGGCGAGATTCCGCGCTCGGTGCTCCTCGAACAGCCCGGCGGCCTCGAGATTGGCCTTGTGCTGCTCGATCGCGTTCCACAACTCCTCGATTCCCTCGCCGCGGAGCGCCTCCGTGAGCAGGATCGGCGGCGGCTCTCCGGAGCCGAGCGCGAGCATCTGACGAACGTCGCTCGCAGTCGCCCGGGCCTGCGGATGGTCGAGCCTGTTGATCGCGATCACATCGGGTATCTCCATGATCCCGGCCTTCAGCGCCTGTACCGCGTCGCCGGCACCCGGCAGCAGGGCGAGCACGACGGTGTCGGCGATCGAGCTGACGCCGATCTCGCTCTGCCCCGTCCCGACCGTCTCCAGGAAGACGACATCCTTTCCGGCCGCATCGAGGACGAGCAGCGTCTGGAGTGTCGACTCGGCGAGGCCGCCCGGGTGGCCCCGCGTGCCCATCGAGCGGATGAACACCCCCGGGTCGAGGAAGTGCTCGGCGAGGCGGATGCGGTCTCCGAGCAGGGCCCCGTGCGTGAACGGGCTCGACGGGTCGACCGAGATCACGCCCACGGTCAGCCCGCGCGCGCGGGCCTGACCGACGAGCGCGGAGATCAGGGTCGACTTGCCGACCCCCGGGGCGCCCGTGAAGCCGACCGCATGCGCGTGACCGGTGTCACCGTAGAGACGCCCGACGAGCTCGCGACCGGACGGGTCGCCGTCCTCGAGCAGCGAGATCGCACGTGCGAGCGCCCGGGTCTCGCCCGCGCGGATACCGGCGACGAGCTCGTCGATCGTCCGCTCCTGCCGCGTCATGCTCCCCCGGAGACCGGCTCGAGCCCCAGCCCGATCCCGCGCACGAAGCGCGACGCCACCACGGAGGCCGCGGCGCCCGCCGCGGTCGCGGCCACGTAGGCCCACCTCGCCCCGAACGCGTTCGTGAATGGCCCGGCTGCGACGAACGCGACGCCGAGCACGGCATAGTTCGCGCTCATCAACAGGGTGAACGCCCGGCCGCGCAGCCGGTCGGGCGCGCCGCGCTGGACGAGCGTGATGTTCGCCACGAGCGCACCGGCGTTCCCGAACCCTGCGAGCGTCATCGCCGCCGCTCCCACCCAAACGTTCGGTGAGACCGCGGCGCAGCCGGTGCCGACCGCGAAGACGGCCAGGAACCGGACGTACGCCATGCCCAGATCGCGCTCGATCAGCGGCGCAGCCGAGAGCCCTCCGATGATCAGCCCGACACCCGAGCCCGCCATGAGCATCCCGAAGCCGAAGTCGCCTGCGTGGTACGAGTCGCGGGCGAGGAACACCTCGGCGAGATTCACCGCCCCGCTCGCGAGCATCATGATCGACCAGACGACGAGCACGCAGAGCAGCGCGCGCGACCGCCGCACCACGGTGAACCCGTCCGTGAGGTCGCCCCAGCGCCCGCGGCTGATCGGGCGGTCGCTCTGGAGGAGCCTCCCGGGGATCGCCGCGACCAGGGCCGCCGAGAACGCGAACGTGGCGGCATTCACCCAGTACGCGAGATGAGGCCCCGACACGGCGACGAGCGCTCCGCCGACGAGCGGGCCGACCGCGGTCACGACCGACTCGATCGTCTGCATCAGGGCGTTCGCGGCCGGAAGCTGCTGCTCGTCGACGAGGTTGGGGAGCCCCGCGAGCACGGCCGGCCGGAAGAACCCGTTCCCGATTCCGGCGACCGCCGCGAGCAGGACGATCTCGGCCGCGGAGTGGGCGAACGGGAGCGTGGCGAAGACCGCGAGCCGGCCCACGTCGGAGCCGATCATCAGCCCTTTCCGCGACAGCCGGTCGACCAGCGGCCCCAGGAGCAGCCCGATGAAGACGGCCGGGAGGATGTTCGCGATCAGGAGCTCCCCCACCCACCAGCCCGAATGCGTGCGGTCGTAGACATCGACCTGGAGCGCGATCACGGCCAGCCAGTTCCCGAACCCCGACCCGAACGTGGCCGCGAACAGCAGCCGGAACCGGCTGCCTCGGAGCGGGGTGAAACGACTGCGGAAACGGCCTCCACTCACGGGCTCAGAAATCTACGGGACAGCAGCCGGCGACGTTTGGCAGGGAGCCCGGCCCACGCGAGCGCGAGCCGGCTCGGTGGACATCTCCGCAGCCGACCGGCAGGTGTGCGATGCTCAGCGCGGTGAGACGACTCGTTCTGCTCGCGCTCGCACTCGGTGCACTCGGTGCACTCGTGGCGGCCGGCCTGTCGGCGGCGGCCGCGCCGACCCCGTACAACGGCCTCTTCCTGACGACGGTCTCGGGAAAAGCGCCGCAGCTGAATGGAAAATGGCTGCTCAGCATCACTGCGACCGGCGCGTACGGAGTCGCCAAGGAGCCGTCGCCGACGCTTCTGATCGGCGGCACCTCGACCCTCTCGGGCCACAGGATCGTCTTCGTCGACAGGATCGGGCCGCTCGCCTGCACCGGCAGCCAGGTGCGGGGCACCTACACCTGGGTGCGGTCAGGGAAGAAGCTGACGCTCAAACCGGTGAGGGACACCTGCTCCGGCCGCAGAGCCGTGCTCGCCAGCGCGCCCTTCGTCAAGCTTCGGTAGAGGCTCACACCGGGCCCCCGCTCGCAACCCGAGCGAGGGCCGACGCGAAGAACTCGTTCTCGTCGTGCGTCCCGACCGAGACGCGTACCGCAGTCGGGGCGCCGAAGCCGCCCAACGGGCGCACGATCACGCCTTCATGGAGGAGCCGGTCGAACAGGGCCGCGGCGTCCCGCCCGACATCGACGTAGAGGAAGTTTCCGACCGCACCGCCGGCGGGCTCGAGCCCGTGCTCCCGGAGCGCGGCGGTCAGGGTGGCGAGGCCATGGCGGTTCACCGAGCGGCGTTTGGCGACCTCACCGGGGTCGTCGAGGCTCGCCACGGCTGCGACCTGCGCGGTGGTGGCAATGTCGAACGGGCGTCGCAGCCTCGCCATCGCGGCGCAGACGTCGGTCGGGCCGACCGCGTAGCCGACGCGAGCGCCGGCGAGGCCGTAGATCTTCGAGAACGTGCGGAGCACGAGTATGCGACGGCCGCGCTTCAGGTATGCGTCGACGGCGTCGGGGTAGTCCGGCTGCTCGACGTACTCGTAGTACGCCTGGTCGATCACGACGAGGACGTCGTCCGGGACGCGTTCGACGAACGCGTCGAGCTCGGCGGCGGTGTTCATCGTGCCGGTCGGGTTGTTCGGGTGGCAGACGTAGACGAGCTTCGTTCGCGGGCCGATCGCCTCCGCGAGCGCGTCGAGGTCGTAGCGGTTGTCGCGTAGCGGCACCAGCGTCGCCTTCGCTCCCTGTTTCGCGGCGTAGATCAGGTAGCTCGGGAAGGACGGCCAGCCGCAGACGATCTCGTCGCCGGGATCGAGCACCGCCTGGCTGAGCATGTCGATGCACCCGTCGGCGCCCGAGCCGGCGCAGATCTGCTCGAACGGGACGTCGTGGCGTGCGGCGAGCGCCTCGTGGAGGCGGTAGGCGCCGCCGTCCGGATACCGGTTCAGGTCACGCTGGGCGCGCTCCATCGCCTCCAGGGCGGCCGGGAACGGTGGAAACGGGCCCTCGTTCGAGGCGAGCTTGACGACGCGGGCGAGCCCCAGCTCGCGCTGCACGTCCTCGACGGGCATGCCCGGCTGGTAGGGCCGCATCTCCTCGATCGCGGGGCGGAACAGGCGCTTGCCGGATGCCATCGTCAGACCCTAGTGGTTTGACCGGCAACGTTTGACCGGTTTCCGGGTCGCGAGCACCAAGTCAAAGTCCGTCATCGTCCGGAGGCAAGGCTGGTTGCCTTGACAAGGACGAGGGCGGGCCATGGCGCAGTGTGATCGCGGGCCGGAGACCCGGCGAACGTTGCCGGTCAGACCACTAGATCAATCCTCGAGGATCTTCGCCATCAGGATCGCGTCGACGAACCGGCCGTCGGGCCGCCGGTACTGCCGTTTCCGGTAGCCCTCGCGTTGGTACCCGAGCTTCTCGTAGAGCGCGATCGCCGGCTGGTTGTGGGGGAAGACGTGCAGCTCGAGCTTCGTCACCTCGGCGCGGCGCGCCCACGCCTCGGCCGCCGCCATCAGCAGCGCCCCGATGCCCTGGCGCCGGCGTGCCGCGGCGACCATCAGCCCCAGATCGGCGACATGCGCGCTCGAAGGGTTGGGATCGCGCATCACCGACAGCCGCCCGACGAGCTCGCCGCCGGCCTCCGCGACGAAGAGGGCGGCGTCGGGATGCCGGTGGAGCGCACGGATGTAGCGGCGCTCGTCGCCGGAGCTCCGCCAGTGCGAGTCGGCGAGCAGCCAACCCTGCGCCTCGCCCGCGATCGAGCTGGCGAGCTCGACCAGCCGCCCGGCGTCGCCCGGCTCGGCCGGCCGCACAAGGACACCGGCCGCGTCAGCCCCGGCCATCGCTCCAGCGGCTGTGCCCGGCGCCCGGCCGACTTGACGAGTGCGCGTTGGAGGCTCTCATTCGACCACGACCCCGGCGCCGCCCCGACGCGGGTCGCCCCCCGCGGCCTGCGTGCCGTCGGAGAGCACCTCGACCGCGGCGGCGCCGCCGAAGAACAGGTTGCGCCGCCGCCAGCGCACGACGTCGTAGCCGAGTAGGGCGAGCCGGTCCAGCTCCCCGTGGTCGAAGCCTCCCTCGCAATGCACGTGCGGCTCGTCGACGTGGATCCGGGCGGCGCCGATCGCATCCTCGACCCCGAGGCCGTGCTCGAGCACGTTGACGACGATTTGCATGATCGCCCCGCGCAGCCTTGTCGATCCGGCGCTCCCGACCACGAGCCGCGGACGGCCGTCACGGTCGAGCGCGATCGTGGGCGCCATCATGCTCGTCAGGCGGCGGCCCGGCCGCTGCGGGCGTTCGCCGACCAGATCGAACTCGCCGAGCATGTTGTTCAGGTAGATCCCTGTCCCGGGGACGACGACGCCGGAGCCGGAGCCGGTCGAGGTCGAGAGCGATGCAGCGTCTCCGTCGGCGTCGACCACCGAGATGTGGGTCGTGCCACCCGGCGGCGCGTGTTCGGGCACGCCGGCGAGGCGACCGTCGATCCGCCGCCGCGCGGCACGAAGCGACGCCGGAGCAAGCAACCGTCCGGCCAGGCCGCCGCGTTCGAGGTCGCGCGAGAACCCGGCGGTTCGCGCCCGCCCCTGCTCGCGCATCACCTCGGCCAGCGACGCGACCGCCTCGGCGCTGCCTGGGCCGGCAGCGGGAAGCCGATCGAACAGCGCCAGCCCGTAGGCGATCAGGACGCCGCCGGAGGACGGCGGCGGGTTGGAAAGCACCTCGTGGCCGCGAAACGCGACGCGAACGGGCCTACGCCAGACGACGCGATACGCCGCCAGGTCGTCGAGCGTCAACTCCCCCCACCCTCGCGAGCTGCGGCCACCGTTGCCCGGGCGCGCTCGCCGGCGTAGAGCACCACCGCACCGCGCCTGCCGATCTCGTCGAACGTGTTGGCCAGGTCGGGCAGGCGCAACGTCTCCCCGGCGACGAGCCGCGAGCCGCCCGGACTGCTGTAGATCCGGCGGCCCTCGGCCGACGAGCGGATGATCGGGTCGAGAATGGCGTGGATGTGCGCCTGCGACCGCGTCAGCTCGACGCCGCCGCGCGCGAGCTCCGTCGCCGGGACGAGCAGCTCCCGCCACGGCAGCCGCCCGTAGGCGCGGTGGACGGCTTCGAGGCCGGCGACCTGGCCCGGGACGGCGACGGACGCGGGCCCGATCCGGAACGGCTGGGTCGTGGAGCTGTCGCCGAAGCCGACGTCGATCGTCTGCATCTCACCTCCCAGCGGACGCGCCAGGCCGAGGCCGGGAGCGGAGACGAAGAAGTCCGCCAGCCTGGCCGTCCGGGCGCGCGCGCGGTGGACGAGCATGAACCCGCCGGCGCCCAGCCCGGTCAGCATGCTCTCGGTGACGGTCGCGGCGAACGCAGCCGCGATGCAGGCGTCGACCGCGTTCCCGCCCTCTTCGAGCACTTGTGCACCCGCCCGGGCGGTCAGCGGATGGCCCGCGGCGACCGCGCCCTTCATCCGTGGGAGCGTACGCTGCGGGCCGGTTACTCGTCGAGGAACGACGGCGTCTCGAACGGATCGCGACCGCCGACGCCGGCAAGCGCGCGCGGCCGGCGGGAGGAGCCGAGACCGGTTGCGATCACCGTGATCCAGATCTGGCCCGTCAGGCGACCGTCGATCGTTGCCCCGAAGATGATGTTCGTGTCGTCGGTCGCCGCCGCCCGGACGACCTCCGCCGCCTCGTTCACCTCGTAGAGCGAAAGATCGTCGCCCCCGGCAATCGAGAGCAGGATGCCGCGCGCGCCCACGATCTCGGTCTCGATCAGCGGGCTCCGCAGGGCGCGGTCGGCAGCCTCGCGGGCACGGTTGTCTCCGGTCGCGAAGCCGATCCCCATCAGGGCCGAGCCCGCGTCCTTCATCACCGTGCGGACATCGGCGAAGTCGAGGTTGATCAGGCCGGGGTTCGTGATCAGGTCGCAGATCCCCTGCACCCCCTGGCGGAGAACGTCGTCCGCGATCCGGAAGGCATCGAGCATCGAGGTCGACTTGTCGAGCACCTCGAGGAGACGGTCGTTCGGGATCACGATCACCGTGTCGCAGGCCTGGCGGAGCGCATCGACGCCGACGGACGCCTGCTTCATCCGGCGCGTGCCCTCGAACTTGAACGGGGTCGTGACGATGCCGACGGTGAGCGCGCCGAGCTCACGCGCGATCCGGGCGACGACGGGAGCCGCGCCGGAGCCGGTGCCGCCGCCCTCGCCGGCGGTGACGAAGACCATGTCGGAGCCGCGCAGCGCGCGCTTGAGCTGGTCGTAGCCCTCCTCGGCCGCGCGGCGGCCGATCTCGGGGTCGGCGCCCGACCCGAGCCCTTCGGTGAGCTCGCTGCCGATGTGGATCTTGGTCGGCGCGTCGCTCATCTGGAGCTGCTGGATGTCGGTGTTGACCGCGATGAAGTCGACCTGCGTGATCCCGGCGTCCATCATCCGGTCGAGCGCGTTCAGGCCGGCGCCGCCGACTCCGACGACGCGGATCACCGCGAGGTACGACGCGCTGTCACGCGGCCGCTCGAGGCGGGCCGGATTCTCGGGCAACGGCTCGAGCCAGCGCGCGACGGGAATCTGTTCCTGCGCGTGCTCGGGGTCGGGCTCGGCCATGACCGGCATCCGCTCGGTCGGAGCCGGATCCGCCGGCTTGACGTCGCGGTCGGCGCTCTTCGGCTTGTGCTCGGTCGGGTCGTTCTTCCGCTGGGCCGCCTCGGTCGCACGGAAGAGCTCCGCGAGCGGGCCCTCGCGCATGCTAACGCGCTTTCTCGCCATTGAGCACCTCCTTCGCCAGATCGCGGTACATCGCGGCAGCCTCGCCGTCGGGCTCGTAGGCCATGATCGACGAGCCCTTCACGGGGGCCTCCGCGTAGCGGACCGTCTTCCGGATTCGCGTGTTGTAGACGAGGTCGCCGAAGTTCTCGCGCAGGATCTCGTCCGCCTCGCGTGAGTGCGTGAGGCGCTTGTCGAACATCGTCGGCAGGATGCCGATGATCGAGACGGTCGGGTTGAGGTTGTCGCGCACCATCTGCAGCGTGTTCTCGAGCTGCACGAGGCCGCGCAGCGAGAGGTACTCGGTCTGCACGGGAACGATCACACCGGTCGCGGCGACGAACGCGTTGATCGTCAGGAGGCCGAGCGAAGGCGGCGTGTCGATCAGGATGTAGTCGTACTCGCTCTTGATTGGCTCGAGCGCCTTCTGGAGCGCCCGCTCGCGGCCGATCTGGCTCGAAAGCGACATGTCCGCGCCGGCCAGGTCGATCGAGGCGACGGCGATGTCGATCTCGCGCGTCGCGATCACCTCGCTGATCGGGAGGCGGTGCACCAGCACGTCGAACATCGAGCGCTGGATCGTGTCCGGGTTCATCCCCTGGGACATGGTCAGGTTGCCCTGCGGGTCGAGGTCGATGCAGAGGACGCGCAGCCCTCGTTCGTGGAACGCGACCCCAAGGTTGAGCGTGGTCGTCGTCTTGGCCACGCCGCCCTTCTGGTTCGCGAGCGCGATCACCTGGGTGGTGGCAGGGGCTTTCGCCTTCGCCGCTTGGCGCATGGTCGGGCGGGGAAGCAAACGTGCGACGGCCATCTCCGCGCTGCATTCGCCCTGCGGGGACGCGTTCCTTCACGCTCAGTTGACGGTTGCCGTCTCCAGCCGCACCTCCTCGACCCGAGCCACCTGCTCGCCGAGCATGGCCGCCACCTCGGCCGCCCGTTCGTCGCCCTCCCGGCGGGCCCATTCCTCGGCTTCGAGCACGAGCTCCCGGAGCTCGCCGAGGAGTGCCGGGGCCGGCGCCCGGGCGCCGTCGAGCTCCCGGATCCGGCTCAACCGCTCGAGTACTTTCCGCGCCTCCTCCATCCCTCGACGGTAGCCGCGAAAGTGTGCCGTGTCTGTGCCGAATTCGTGAAAAGAGCGTGTCGCAGGGCTGAGCTCGGATCAGGCCGCGAGCACCGTGGCCTGTCTCCGAGGCAGGCCCAGCAGGCGCCCGTCGAGCTCGGCCACGAGCCGCGTGCGATCGCCGTGCAGGAGCGTCTCGACGAGTGCACGGCGCACCGCGTCGCGGGCGGCGGAACCGGCCCGCTCGGCGCGGAGGTCGGCGAGCAGTCCGGCCCGATCCTTCGTCTCCTCCTCGAGCAGCACAGCCGCGCGCATCGCCGCGGCCCAGCCGCCGTCGCCTCCACCGAGCAGAGAGCTCAGCGCGTCGTGCAGCTGCCCTGACCGGAACGGCTCGTCCGCGAACAGCGACAGCTCCCAGCGGTCGAGCGCCTCGCCGAGCTCGCGATCCTCGTCGGCCAGCGTCAGGCGCTCGCGAAGGTCGGCTGCGACCCGGCCCCGGAGGGCGTCGAGCCTCGTCCCCTCCCCGTGCGGCTTCGTCGCCGCGATGGGCAGGAGCGGCGAGATCCGCAACGGCCTGAAGTCGAGTCGCTCGAAGACGACCGGCCCTGCCGCGATCGCCCCGGCCGTCGCGAGCCGCAGAGCGCTGACGGCGTCGGCGAGCTCGCCGGCCGAGTCCGGAGGCTCGTCCTCGCTCGAGTCGAGCTCCCGCGAGAGCTCGAGCACGCAGAGGCGGTCGACGTCGCGGCCGAACTCGGGCGGCATCAGCCCCTGCGCCTCGGGCCAGAGGCTCGAGACCTCGCCGGCGACCGTCTGGCGCACCCGGATGCCGCCGCCGAGCTCAACCGCCGAGCCGGCCGAGAGGCCGACGAGCGGCGCGATCGCGGCGTACGAGCGGGCCGTGCCGAACAGCGACTGCTCGATCGCGCCGTAGGCTCCCTCGAACGCGTCGTCGTGCCAGTCGAACCCGCCCGAGCGCTCGGCGACGGCGGTCAGCAGCGGCAGCAAGATCGTACGGAAGAGCGCGTCGTCGTCGCTCGAGCCCAGACCGGAATGCGCGTGGGCGAAGATCGCCGCGGCCGGCTCGCGACGAAGGTCGTCGATCGCGTTTCGCGTGTCGGGCAGGCGGCGCAGCGTCGGCGCCTGTTCCTCGACGAAACCGCGCACGAGCGGCCGGTACTCGTACAGCGACGGTCCGTCGCGCGTGGGGTGCGCCTCGAACGAGAACGGCAGCTCCGCGCCCCGTTCGGCGGCGAACGCCGCCAGGCAGAACGCGCGCAGGGACTGATAGAGGTGCGGGGCCCGCAACGCCATGGGGATGGGTTACGAGGCCGGAGCTCCGTCTCCTACCCGGCGGGCCCGCATGGAGCCGAGCAGGGAGACGGCCAGCGCACCCGCAGCGCAGAGCGAGACGAGCACTGCGCCGTACACCGGCCCCGGCCCCATCCGGGCGAGGATGTTCTCGACGAGCCCGCGAACGAGCCGCGAGGACCCGAGATCGACGGGGACGTGGGCGATCCAGCCCCAGATCGTGCCTGCGCCCGGGGGCCTGTTCGCCCAGGTCAGCGTCACCCCGGTGATCGCGACCACCGAGGCGACGGTGAGCGCAGCGGTGAGCCGGAACCGACGCGCGAACGCGGGCGCGAGTCCGAGGGCGAGAAACGGAAGGCACGGGGTCAGGAAGCGCGGCCCCGGCGAGACACCGCCGTAGGGCAGGAAGTAGCCGCAGTTCAGGAACAGGAACGCGAGCACGACGGCCGAGCAGACCACGGCCTCGGCGCGGTGGCGCCGCCCGAGGACGACGAGCCCGTAGGCGGCCGCGACGACGACCGGCGAGACGACGAGCAGGCCACTCGACCCGGCGAACACCTCCCTGACCGCGTGGGCATACGGCAGATGGATGCCGAAGAACCCGGCCGCCTGGTCGCCGGCGCTTGCTCCGTCGATGTAGCGGTACGAGAATCGCCACGGCGCGCCGAAGGCGAGCCAGTTGTACGTCCAGAGCAGCGCGGCTCCCGGGAGCACGCCGCGGATGTAGTTGAAGAGCGCGAAACCGCCCTGGAGGGCGACGTAGGCGCCGAGGATCGCCACGATCAGAGCCGCCTCGTAGGCGACGAGCAGCGCGGCGCCGGCGGCGAGCCCGCCGAGGAGTGGACGGCGGCGCCATGTGAGCGCGAACGCGACGAGCCCCAGGGTGCCGGCGGTCACGTGCTCGAAGTTCGCCGCCGCGAGCGGCGCGACGAGCGTCCCGAGGCCGTAGGCGACGAGTGCGGGCGCGCCGTAGCCGGGCGCGAGCCCTTCGGAGATCCGCCCGAGCAGGAACGCGCCGATCAGGAAAGCGAGGCCGCCGGCCAGCACACGGGCGACCCAGAGCGGTTGGCTGTAGAGCGGCCATTCCTGCACGTCCGGGACATGCGCGATCACGACGCCGGGGATCTCGAGCACGGACATCCCGGGCGCCTTGTCCGAGTAGAAGTGGCCGTTGTAGCTCGAGCGGTCGACCGCGAACGTCGTCCCGAGGCAGGTGTCGTTGCTGAGACGGAGGTGGACGAGTGAGCGAGTCAGGCAGACCCTGGAGACGTCCTGCGCGTTGATCGGGTAGACGGGCGTGAGCGTCGCCGCGGCGACGAGCGCCAGGATCAGCAGCTCGTGACGCGGCCGGCGCCACGGGAGCGGCGGCGGGATGCGCCGCGGGAGATGGAAGAGCGCCTTCACCGTGGTCGCAGGGCAGCGTACTCGCGCCGGCCCCGCCGTTTGCTGCGACCATTCCCGTCCATGCAGCAGCGGGTCAGCCTGATCACGCTCGGCGTCGCCGATCTCGACCGGGCGCGGCGTTTCTACGAGGCGCTCGGCTGGACGACCCGTGCCCGGCAGGACGACGACGTCGTCTTCTTCCAGGCCGGCGGGATCGTCGTCGCGCTCTGGAGCCGCGAGCGCCTGGCAAAGGACACGGTCATCCCCGACGGCGGCGGCTGGGGTGGGATCACCGTGGCGCACAACGTCGGCTCACCTGCGGAGGTCGACGGTGTCCTCGCCGAGGCCGGGGCGGCCGGCGCGACGATCACCCGGCCGGGCGCGGAGACGTTCTGGGGCGGATATTCGGGCGTGTTCGCCGATCTGGACGGCCACGCCTGGGAGGTCGCCCATAACCCGCACTGGACGTTGCGAGAGGACGGGTCGATCGAGCTCCCCGGCTGACGTCTCAGCCTGGATCCGCCGAAATGCGTGATCGCGAGGCGTTCGGCCGGGCACCCGGAGCGCACCGGTCGGGTGCAGGCCCGGTCCGCGGCCGGAACCCGGACAGGAAGCGGCCCAGCCGAGTCCAGACGGGCGCACCGCCCGCGCAGATCGGCGGATCCAGGCTCAGCTCGTCGCGGCCGGCTGGCAGGCCGGGCACCAGTAGGCGGTGCGGTTGTCGTCGCCCTGCCCCTTCGCACGAATCGGCGTTCGGCACCGCGGGCACGGGCGGCCGGCACGACCGTAGATCTGCCGGCGCGGCTCTCGCCCGGCGTCGACCGCGGCGCGCATCAGCCTCGCCGAGGTCTCGAGCGCCCGGAGGCGATCGGCCTCCGGGACGTCCGCGATCGGCAACCAGGGCGAGAGCCGGGCCTGCCAGAGCGCCTCGCTCATCCACATGTTCCCGATCCCGGCGACGAGCGACTGATCCTGGAGGATCTCGCCGAGGCCGCGACGGCCGTCCGCGGCGCGCATCCGGGCGAGCATCGCGTCGAAGCCCGGCGGGGAGGCGAGGATGTCCGGGCCGAGTGCGGCCAGCGCACGGGTGTGCAGGTCGAGCACGGGGCCGCCCCAGAGCACACCCTCCACGGTGGACCCGCGAAGGACGAGCCACGGCTTGCCGACCGCCGGTGTGCAGCGGGGACGCAGCGACCAGCGCCCGCTCATCCGCAGATGTGAGCGGAGGACGACGCCGCCCTGGAACCTGAAGATCAGGTTCTTGCCGATCGCCTCGACCGAGTCGAGCCGCCGCCCGTCGAGTTGTTCCGCGACACGCGCGGCGGCGGCGCGTGGGTGCGGCGCCTCGACCTCGAGCCGCTCACCGACGAGAGACTGAAGCCGCGCCGCGGCGCGGTGGAGCGTGTCGCCCTCAGGCACGGGTGTACGAGAAGAGCCGTTCCGGGTGAAGTGCGAGCCAGGCCGAGGCCCAGTCGGGCCGGGCGCAGAAGCGTGACTGCCAGGCCTCGAGCACGTTCTCGCCGGGGTGGTCGACGACCGTGACCGGGCCGTCGGCGGCGACCGCTCGGTGCTCGTCGCCCTCCCCTTCGCTGACCACGAGCGAGGCCCAGGGTGTCCGCTCGAGGTTGCGCAGCCGGCCGCCCGCGACGGTGGCGAACCAGAAGGCCCCGGCGACGAGGGAGAACCCGACCGGCCGCGCCTGGGCGTGACCGCGCTTCGTCGTGGTCGCGAGCACGCAGTAGCGTCGCTGACCCAGAAAGGCCTCGAGCTCGGCGCGACCCATCGCACGCTCCTCGGGCCACGACCCGCGCAGCGCCCGATCGGCGCTCCGGTAGCTCGCCTCCTGGACACGGACGAGCTCCTCGACCGCGCTCATGGAGCTCACGCCCTCAGGACGGCCCGGCGCGGCCCGGCCAGGAATCCGGCCTCGACGAGCAGCGGCAGCGCCTCGCTCCCGGTGACCGGCTCGCCGTCGAAGCGCTCGACCGCGAGTCGTTTCACACCGCCACCATGGACGTAGGCGACGAGCGCCGAGAGCGCCGGGCGGAGCCATGCCTCGTCGGGGTCGCGCAGCGGCACCAGCGAGCGCCCGCCGCGCTCGACGTAGAGCACCGCCTCGCCCCCGAGCAGGACGACGTGCGCGCCCGCGACGCGCGCCGCCCGGGCGCCTGCACGCCTGGGCCACGGCAGTGCGGCGCCGAACGGTTGGGCGGGGTCGGCGGCGGCGAGAACGGACGGGGCCGGCACCTCTTCGGCGTCGCGCAGCTCCCGGAGCCGTTCGACGGCTCCGCCGAGCGCGAACTGCGCACCGCCGAGCCCCTCGACGAAGTACCCGCGGCGGCAGAGCCCGAGCGTCTCGAGCGCCCGCAGCTCGGCGTAGACGGCGCCGTAGCCGCCGGGGATCCCTTCCGCGCGCACGCCGTCCCGCGTAACGATCCCCTGACGCTCGAGCAGCAGTTCGGCAAGCGCGCGCCGCTCGGGAGGCCCCGCGAAGAGCCGCTCGGTTCGCGACCAGCGGCCCTGGGTCGCCGTCACCACTGTCGCCCGCGCCCGCGAGAAGCGGCGCGGCCGCCGCTCGGGCTTGGGGACGCCGTGGCGGCGCCCGGCGCGGAGCGGCGTCCAGGCGTCGTTCGTCACCTCGCCGGCCCAGACGAGGTCCCACAACGCCGGCAGCGCCTCGTCGGCGGGAAGATTCGTCTCTTCGAGCAGGTCGAACCAGAACAGGGCGCCCCGCTCGAAGGCCGCGCGCAGGGTGTCGTGCCCCGCGCCCTCGGGCTGCGGGGCGCCTGCGACCTGACCGAGCGCGGTGGCGTCCTCGCGGAAATAGAGGGCGACTCGGTCGAGGCCCGCACCGACCCAGACGACCTCTCCACTCGCGCAGAGCGCGTCGAGCTGCTCCGGTCGATAGCCGGGCACCCGGCGCGGCAGCACCTCGGCCTCCCAGAGGCTCACCGGCAGCGGAAGCGCCTGCAGCGGAACCAGCGCTTCGCGGAGCGACGCCTTGCGGTCGATCCCGTGCCAGGAGGGCAGGAAGCGTCCGAGCGCCTGTGACTCGACCGGCTCGACCTCCCGCCGCAGCGCGGCCAGCGAGGCACGGCGTAGGCGCCGAAGGACCTCGGGGTCGCACCACTCGCGCTCGGTTCCACCGGGGCGCAGCTCGCCGCGGACGAGCTGCTCGCCGCGCTCGAGCGCCGCGAGCAGCGGCGCGACGTCACGTGCGAAGCGCTCGTTCGCCTGCGCGGTCGTGAAGGGCCCGCGGCCCTTCGCGAAGCGCAGGACCAGCTGCTTCAGGGCGTCCGGGCCGCCGTCGAGGAACGCCTCCGGCAGGCCCGAAGGCGGCATCACCCCGAGGCCGTCGCGGTAGCGGCCCGCGTCCTCGGCGGCGATCAGCCGCTCCTCCCCGGCGACGCGCACGATCAGCGCCCGGCGCTCCCGGAGCAGTTGCGCGGCGAGCGCCGGGTCGTACTCCCCGGAGCGCCGATCGCCGCGGATGCGCAACTGGTCGTGCAGCTCGTCCGGGGTGCGAGGCTCCCGCTGGAGGTCCCGCTCGACGGACTCGAGCGCCTCCGGCGCGAGCAGATCCCGCAGCTCCTCGCTCCCGAGCAGCTCCCGGAGCAGGTCCCGATCGAGCGAGAGCGCCTGGGCGCGGCGCTCGGCAGGCGGGGTGTCGTCCTCGTACATGTAGGTGGCGATGTAGTCGAAGAGCAGCGACGAGCTGTAGGGCGACGCGCTTCCGGTCTCGACCTCGACCAGGTCGAGACGGCGCGTCTGAATCCCCTGGAGCAGCGTGCGCAGGGCGGGCAGGTCGAAGACGTCCTGGAGGCACTCGCGGTACGTCTCGAGCACGACCGGGAACGAGCCGTAGCGGCGTGCGACCTGGAGCAACGACTGCGCCTTCAGCCGCTGCTGCCAGAGCGGGGTCCGCTGCCCGGGGCGCCGGCGCGGGATCAGCAGCGCGCGGGCGGCGTTCTCGCGGAAGCGAGCGCCGAACAGCGCCGTCTCGCCGAGCTCGCCGACGACGAGGTCCTCGATCTCGGCCGGCTCGAGCGCGAGTTCCGCCGCGGACGGCGGCACGTCGGCGTCGGGGAAGTGGAGCGCGATCCCGTCGTCCGACCAGATCGACTGCACGTCGAGACCGAGCGACTCGCGCAGCCGGCTGGTGATCGCCATCGCCCACGGCGCGTGCACACGCCCGCCGAACGGGGTGAGGATGCAGACGCGCCAATCGCCGATCTCGTCGCGGAAGCGCTCCACGACGACCGTCCGGTCGGAGGGGACGGCGCCGGTGGCATCCGCCTGGTCGCGCAGGAACGCGAGCAGGTTCCGGGCGGCCCGCTCGTCGAGCAGGTACTCGTCGCGGAGACGCTCGAGCGCCGCGGCGTCGCCGAGCGCGGACAGCTCGCGGGAGGCGGCGCCGATCTTCTCGCCGAGCTCGTAGGGCCTCCCCACTCCCTCGCCTTTCCAGAACGGCACCGCGCCGGGCACGCCGGGCGCCGGGGAGACGAGCACGCGGTCGCGGGTGATCTCCTCGATCCGCCAGGTCGAGGCGCCGAGCAGGAACGTCTGGCCGGCCCGCGCCTCGTAGACCATCTCCTCGTCGAGCTCCCCGACGCGCCCGCCGCCGTTCACGAGGAACACTCCGAACAGCCCCCGGTCCGGGATCGTGCCGGCGTTCGTGACGGCGAGCCGGCGGGCGCCCTCGCGCGCGCGGATCGTGCCACCGGTGCGGTCCCAGACGATCCGCGGGCGCAGCTCCGCGAACTCGTCCGAGGGGTAGCGTCCGGCGAGCATGTCGAGCACGTTCTCGAGCTGTGTGCGCGAGAGGTCCGCGAAGGGATAGGCGCGGCACACGAGCTGGTGCAGGTCGTCGACCGGGATTTCATCGTCGACCGAGATCGCGACGATCTGCTGGGCGAGCACATCGAGCGGATTGCTAGGGATCCGCGTCTCCTCGATCTCGCCGTCGCGCATCGCGCGTGCGACGACGGCGGACTCGAGCAGGTCGGCGCGGAACTTCGGGAAGATCCGCCCCTTCGAGACGGCGTGCAGCTCGTGGCCCGCCCGGCCGATGCGTTGGAGCCCGCGTGCGACCGACTTCGGCGACTCGACCTGGATCACGAGGTCGACCGCGCCCATGTCGATCCCGAGCTCGAGCGACGAGGTGGCGACGAGACACGGGATCCGGCCCGCCTTCAGGTCTTCCTCGACGAGCAGCCGCTGCTCACGGGCGAGGCTGCCGTGGTGGGCGCGGGCCAACTCGCGCTCGGCGAGCTCGTTCAGCCGGAGCGCGAGCCGCTCCGACAGCCGGCGGTTGTTGACGAAGATGATGGTCGAGCGGTGGCTTTCGACGAGCCGGAGCAGCTCCGGGTACATCGACGGCCAGATCGAGCCGCCCGCATGCTCGCTGCCGCCGTCGGTGACCTGGCCCTCGCTCAGGACCGGATGGGCGAGCGCCGAGGTCGAGCCGAGCTCGCGCAGGTCGTCGACCGGGATCACGACCTGGAGGTCGAGCTCCTTGCGCGTGCCCGCGTCGACCAGCTCGATCGGCCGCCCGCCGGAGACGAACTTGCCGATCTCCTCGAGCGGCCGCTGCGTCGCCGAGAGGCCGATCCGCTGGATCGGGTGGTCGACGAGCGCCTGCAAGCGCTCGACCGAGAGCGCGAGATGTGCGCCGCGCTTGGTGCCGGCCACGGCGTGCACTTCGTCGAGGATCAGGGTCTCGACCCCGCGCAGCGTCTCCCGGGCGGCCGAGGTGAGGAGCAGGAACAGCGACTCCGGCGTTGTGATCAGGATGTCGGGCGGGTGCCTGACGAGTTCTCGCCGTTCCCTCGCCGGCGTGTCGCCCGTGCGGACGCCGACGCGCAGCCCGGACTCGAGACCCGCGAGCGGGCCGCGCAGGTTCCGCTCGATGTCGTAGTTGAGCGCCTTCAGCGGCGAGACATAGAGCACGCGGAGACCCTCCCCCGAGCTCGCGTTCAGCCGGTCGATCGCGTACAGGAAGGCGGCGAGCGTCTTGCCCGACCCGGTCGGGGCCTGGATCAGGACGTCGGCGCCGGTCGCGATCGCCGGCCAGCCGAGGCTCTGGGCCGGCGTCGCCTCGGCGAAGGCGTTTCGGAACCAGGCGCGCGTCGCGGCCGAGAAGGGTGCGAGAGCGTCCATCGACCCAGCGTATCGCTCGGGAGCCCGGCGAACAAGTGTTCGTTCCGGCCGGTCCGTCGGCGGGACTCGAGTACGATCCGACCATGCCCTCGGCGCTCTATTTCACCGACGATCCGGAGGCCTGCGAGTTGATCGCCCGCGACCCGTTCGCGCTCCTGATCGGGTTCGCGATCGACCAGCAGGTAACCGTGCAGAAGGCCTTTGCGGGCCCACTCGCGCTGAAGCAGCGCGTCGGGACGCTCGAGCCAGGCAGGCTCGCCGGGCTCGACCTCGAGGCCGCTTTCCGGGAGCGGCCCGCGATCCACCGCTTCCCCGGCACGATGGCCGGCCGCGTCCGTGAGCTGGCCGCGGTCGTGGCCGAGGAGTACGGCGGCGACGCCGCTCGGATCTGGCGCGAGGCAGCGGACACGGACGACCTGCGGAAGCGCCTCGGCGCGCTCCCCGGCTACGGGCCGATGAAGGTGACGGCGCTCGGCTCGGTGCTCGCGAAACGGTTCGAGATCGCCCAGGCGAAAGGGCTCGTGCCGAATCACAGGACACTCGGCGATGTCGATTCGCCGCAGGCCCTTACCGAGTACCAGGCGGCGAAACGGGCGCACAAGGCGGCGTTGAGAGCCGCCGCCGGCAGGTCGTAGAGTCGCCGCCGTGGCCGGTGCGCCGGTGATCGGAGGCCTCCCACCGGGGAGCGACCCATGCAAACGAAGGTCCGGCCGGGAGCCGCCGGAGCCCCGGGTGCGGTCACCGCGCGACCGCACGTGCCAGGGGCCTGCGTTCGTGAAACGATGCGCCCGTCAGCGACGATCGACCGGGGAGGGCACGGCAGCTTGAGCGACGGATCCGAAACGAGCGAAACGACACGGTTCGTGCTGTTCGCGGTGAAGCACGATGCGACCTACTGGACGCCGCACACGGTCGCCCGCGAGATCGCCCTGCACGACCTGCTCGACGCACCGTCGGAGGAGGAGCTCGCAGCGTTTCGCGACCGGGTGCTCCGCAGCCTCGTCGGCCGTGCTGCGGAGCGGTTCTGGGCAAGCGACGCCGTCACGCCCGCCAGGGCCGCCGCGATCCGGTCCGCCTGCCGTGCGCTGCGCGACCTGACGATCGACGTGTTCGCGGAGACGGCCGCCGAGGCGAGTGCGAAGCCGGCGACCGATCCTCCCGCCCCCTCGACCGGAAATCGCGCCCGTCCGCCTTCTTGACGGCGGCGGCCGCGCCGTTGACGCTCTCGATGCTCGTGTCGGCGCTCGTGCAGCCGATATGTCCGCCATGTGGCAGCGCTGTCGCGACTGCGGCTCGTCGGACGGGCGCCTGCTCGTCCTCAAGGGCGGCGAGCGCGCCTGCCCGACCTGCGCGGGAGCTCCGCTCTGCGACCGCTGCGGCCATCGACGCGGGGCCCACGTCGGCGTGTTCACCCGTCGAGGGGCATCGTGCCGGCATGTCTGGGAGGAGCGACAGACGGGGACGCGGGTCGCATGCCGCTGCGAGCGATTCGTCCCGGTCGTCGGGCGGCTCCGGGACGCCGGCTTCGTCGATCGCGAGCTCACGGATGATCTCCCGCCGCTACGGATCGCCCGCAGCACGAGCAGCCCGCCCTGACCGGCCCTGATGCGGCAGGGTCGTTCGGATAACGCGCGCGGACGCACGCTTCGATTCGCCTCCGCGCTCCCGCGAAGCCCGGCATTCGACCGTTCCGGGCGGGGCCCGAGCCCGGTGACGGGCGCCACGGACCCCGGCTAGAGCGGAGGCGTGTCGACCGCGGGGTCCGCCTCCTCGGCGCTCTGCCCCTCGGCGCTCTGCCCGTCGAGGCTCTGCGCCTCGGCGCTCTGTGCCTCGATGCTCTGTGCCTCGATGCTCTGCGCCTCGGCGTTCAGCTTCTTCTCGGCCTTCCTCTCCTTCTTCAGCTCCCGGCGCTCCTTGAGCTCCCGCTCGCGCGTGATCTTCCCCATTGTCTGGCGCTTCTTGGTCGGACTCATCCAGCCCTCACTCTCGTTCGATGTTGTCGACACACGGTACCGGCCCCCGTGGCCTGCGCCCGCCGCGGCCGGGTCAGGCCCCTCTGTGAATCGAACCGCGGGCAGCGCCGACGACGTGCGCAGGCCGCCGAATCGTCGATCCGGGCTCGCTTCGGCCGGCCCCCGCGGATAGGGTCAGGCCGGATAGGGTCAGGCCAGGGGCGGCTCCCGGCCGTCCAACCACGAGCATCGGGGGTCCCGGGGTGGAACTCGAAAGACCGCGCGTCGACAAGCCCGAGGGCGATATCCCCTTCGATCTCGGCATCGAGGACATCGTCGTCGGGGACGGCGCCGAGGCGACGAAGGGAAGCAAGGTCGCGGTGCACTATGTCGGGGTTGCCTTCTCCTCGGGCGAGGAGTTCGACGCGTCGTGGAATCGCGGGGAGCCGTTCAGGTTCACGCTCGGCAGGGGCATGGTCATCCCCGGCTGGGACGCGGGCGTCGCGGGCATGAAGGTCGGCGGCCGGCGCCGGCTGACGATCCCTTCCGCGATGGCGTACGGGGCCCGCGGAGCCGGCGGGGTGATCAAGCCGCACGAACCGCTCGTGTTCGTCGTCGATCTGCTCTCGGCGGACTGAGGCGACGCCCTGCCGGACGGCGGGGCCGGCCTACGCCACCGGTACCATCTCCGCTCGACAGCCCGTCGTCGCGTCGATCAGAGAGGCAGCCATCTCGAAGAGCTCCGAGAAACCGAAGAAGACCCCGAAGAAGCCGGCACAGAAGACGCTCAAGGAGCGTCGCGCCGAAAAGCGCAACAAACCGGCGTCCGGCTAACGGCACCGTCACCGCATTCGGCCGCGCAAGAGTCAGGCGCTCGCCTTCGACCCGGTCGTTCGGGCGCCGGTCGTTCAGGCGTCGAGTGCCTGGCCCTTCCGGAGGGCGCGAAGCGCCGGCCCGAGCGCTTGCCCGCCCCGGAGAACCGGCTCGAACAGGTCCCCGAGCCGCCCGAGGCGATCGAGGGCGACCGACATCGAATAGTCCGGCGGCCGGACCGATTCGCTCAGCTCGTCCCAGGCGAGGGGCATCGAGACGGGAGCGCCGGGCCTCGGGCGGACCGAATAGACGGAGGCGATCGTCTTTCCCCAGCCGTTCTGCCGGTGGTCTACGAGCACTCCCGTCCGCTTCTTCTTGAGCCACTCGGTCGTGAGCAGGCCCGGATGCTCGGCCTCAAGCTGCCGCGCGAGAAGCTCCGCGAACTCGTAGGTCTCGCTGTAGCTCGACCGCCTCGTGATCGGCACGAGGACGTGGATGCCGTCCGCGCCACTCGTCTTCACGTAGCTGCGTAGGTCGAGGGCGGCGAGCGCCTCCCGGATCAGGTGCGCCACTCGCACCGCGAGCACGAAGCCGTCCGCCTCCTCGGGCGGGTCGAGGTCGAAGAGCACGAAGTCGGGCCGCTCCGGCTTGTCGATCCGCGAGTACCAGGCGTTCATGTCGATGCAGTGCATCTGAACCATCCAGAGGAGCGCGTCGGGCGAGTTGACGAGCGGGAAGTCCACGAGCCGGGACTCGCCCTTGCCGCCTCGCGGCCAGGTGCGGAATTCGCGGGTCGGGATCCAAGACGGGATCCCCTTCGGCGCCTGTTTCTGGAAGAAGCTCCCGCCCGGCAGACCCTCCCTCCATCTCTTCATCGTGAAAGGCCTGTCCTTGAGGTGCGGCAGGATCGCGGGGGCGACAGCCGCGTAGTAGTCGAACAGATCGCCCTTGGTGATCCCGTCGTCGGGGAAGAGGACGCGGTCGCGACTGGTCGGCGTGACGCGGCTCATCGGCCGGGCTGCGTCTCGACGCTCATCCGCCCGAGAGCAGGAGCGCGCGGTTCTCGCGCAGCATCTCCCGGGCGATCACGAGCCGCTGGATCTGGTTCGTGCCCTCGTAGATCTGGGTCACCTTCGCGTCCCGCATCATCCGCTCGACCGGGTGCTCCTGCATGTATCCGTAGCCGCCGAGGACCTGCACCGCGTCGGTGGTGACCGCCATCGCGGCGTCGGTGCAGAAGAGCTTCGTCATCGCGGACAGCTTCGTCAGCTCGGGGCCTTCGACGCCCGCATCGATCAGCTGCCCACAGCGGTAGAGGAGGCCGCGCGCCGCCTCGCACCTCGTCTCCATGTCCGCGAGCATCCCGGCGACGAGCTGATGCCTTGCGATCGGCTCGCCCATCGTCTCGCGGTGGCGCGCGTACTCGAGCGCGTAGTCGGTCGCGCCCTGCGCGAGACCCAGGCCCTGCGCGGCGACTGCGGGGCGCGAACGATCGAGGATCCGCATCGCGAGCGCGAAGCCGTCGCCTTCCTCGCCGATCCGGTTCGCCGTCGAGACGCGGCAGCCGTCGAAGAAGAGCTCACCGGTGGTCGATCCCTTCATGCCCATCTTCGGCTCGATCCGACCGACCTCGAAACCGGGGGTCGTGCTCTCGATGGCGAAGGCCGAGATCCCCCGGTGCCCGGCAGCCGGGTCGGTCTTGGCGAAGCAAACGTAGATCTCGGCGACACCGGCGTTCGTGATGAAGCGCTTCGAGCCGTCGAGGACGTAGTCGTCGCCGTCGCGGCGCGCCTCGGTGCGCATCGCCGCGGCGTCGGAGCCGGCACCGGGCTCGGTCAGCGCGTACGCGGCAAGCGACTCGCCGGAGGCGATCCTCGGCAGGAACCGCCGGCGCTGCTCGTCGTTGCCGGCAAGCTTGAAGGCGAGGGCGCCGAGCTCCTGCCCGGCGAGGATCAAGCCGCTCGTCGCGCAGACCTTCGAGATCTCCTCGATCGAGACGAGCGTCATCAGCGCGCTCGCGCCGATCCCGCCGTACTCCGCGTCGACCAGCGTCGAGAAGATGCCGTTCTCCCGGAAGACCTCGACGGACTCCCAGGGGAAGCGGGCGGACTTGTCGGTCTCGGCTGCGCGCGGCGCGATCCGCTCGCGGGCCAGCGTGCGGACGAGCTCTCGGATCTCGCGCTGCTCGGCCGTCAGCGGATCGTGCGGCACGCCTCCAGTCTAGACTCGCACCTGCCGACAGGTGCTGGATGGTCGGGCTCCTGATGACCGCACTTGCGCTCGTTTTCGCAATTGTGGGTGTGATCCTCGTGTTCTTCATCGTCTCGACGGCGCGCTGATTCCGGACCGCGCGCGACGCGGTGCCTCTAGATTCTCGGCGTGATCCTCGAGAACGGCCTTGTCCGCACGCTTGATCCGCAGATCCCGACGCAGCGTGCGATCGCGGTCGCCGGCGGGCACGTCGCGGGCGGTGTCGGCGTCCACGAGACGGCGCTGGCCTCCCCGGAGGTCGTGGATCTCGGAGGGCGGGTCGTCGTTCCCGGGTTCACGGACGCGCACGTGCACTTCCCCAGCTGGGCGCTGGCGCAGACACAGGTCGCTCTCGACAGGTGCACGTCGCTCGAGGAGGCGCTCGCCCGGATCCGCGCGGCCGATCGGCCACCGGGGGCGATCCTGCGAGGGTACGGGTGGCGCAGCGGCGACTGGGCCGGCGGCCCCGAGCCGACGCGCGCGCACCTGGACGAGGTCACGGGTGACGTCCCGGCCGCGATGATCGCGAAGGACTACCACTCCCTCTGGCTCAACTCTGCTGCCCTCGCCCTCGCAGGCGGTGACCTCGATGCCCCCGCGGGGGTGGTCGAGCGGGACGGGCGCGGCGAGCCGACGGGCGTTCTCCGCGAGGAGGCCGCCTGGCGATTCGAGGAGCGGCACCTCGGCGTCCCGGACTCCGACTACCTGGCCGCGATGCGCGCCGGGATGAAGGTCGCGGCCTCGCGCGGCGTGACCGCCGTCCACGACAAGGACGGCGGGCTCGGCGCGCTCGGGCTCTGGCAGCGGCTCGAGAGCGCGGGCTCGCTGATGCTGCGGGTCTGGCAGTCGGTGCCGCACGATCGGGTCGGTGAGCTACGTGCGCTCGGCATCCGCTCCGGGCTCGGCAGCCCGTTGCTGCGGCTCGGCTACCTGAAGGCGTTCATGGACGGCACCCTCGGCTCCGGCACCGCGCTGATGCTCGACGACTCGGGCGTTCGCATCACGAGCGGCGAGCAGCTGGCCGAGATCATCCGCCTGGGCGCCGAGGCGGGGTTCCCGGTTGCGGTGCACGCGATCGGCGACGGCGCGAACCGGGAGGCTCTCGACGCCTTCGAGCACACGAGGCCGCTATGGGGGCCGCTCGGCCTCCGTCACCGCATCGAGCACGCGCAGCTGCTCGCCGCCGAGGATCTCCCACGCTTCGCCGAGCTGGGTGTCGCCTGCTCGGTGCAGTTCTCGCACGCTCCGTCGGATCGTGACCTCGCCGACCGCTCCTGGGCGGGAAAGGCCGCCGGCGCCTACGCCTACCGGTCGCTGTGGGACTCCGGAGCGGTGGTCGCCAACGGCTCCGACGCGCCGATCGAGGAGCTCGACCCGCTCGCAGGCATCCGCGCCGGAGTCCGGCGGACGACCGACGGGCGCCCGCCGTGGCATCCCGAGCAGTGCCTGACGGTGCAGCAGGCCTTCGAGGCGACGAGCCTGACACCGGCCTGGCTGACGGGCGAGGAGCGATCGCGCGGAAAGCTGATCCCGGGCCAGGCTGCCGACCTGGTGGTGCTCGACCGCGACCCGTGGGACGATCTCGACGCCGAGGTGGTTGCCACGATGGTCGCGGGCCGGTGGGTACACAACCCGCCGCCCTGGGGCTGAGCTTCTCGGGGCGACTCCCGAAGGCCGGACAGCACAAGCTTGCCCGCCGCGGACGGCGAAGTGGGCCGATTCTGCGACTTCGTCTCAACGGGACGCGCAACGGAGGGCTCACAGCGAAGACGGCTCCCCGGGAGGGCGCCGCCGGGAGATTTTGCGTCCCTCTGACGTTCAGCACACAGATCTCTGAGCTTGGTCCGGCATAACGAGCTCATTCACCGTCGTCGCAAAGGAGGGTTCGATGAAACTGCGTCTCCTGCTCGTGGCTGCCGCCGGGGCAGTCGCCTGCGTCACGCTCGTCTCCGGCGCCTTCGCCGACCGTGGTCACGTCCGCGGACAGCTCTTCACCTTCCGCGGCGAACTGCTCGCGGCGCCCGCACCGGACGCGACCTCGCTCTCCGTCCAGGTCGAGACCGGGAACAGGCGAGCGCTTCGCGCACTGATCGGCGCGAGCCAGAACCAGGTCTTCACGATCGACACCGACACCGAGATCCTGATCTCCGCCCAGGGCGTCCCGCACGTCGGCTCGGTCGCCGACCTGCAGCCCGGCCACTACGTCACGGTCCGGATCCGTGCGGCCGGAGGATCCACGCTCCAGCAAATCGAGAGTACGCCGGCTGCGGCCGCCGCCGACACCGCCGCACCCGGTGCGCACCGTCCGCTTTGGCTGTTCGTCGGCACGGTGGCCGGCCCGCAGTCGGGCGGCACGATCGCCCTCCACGTCACGAGCGGCAACTGGAAGGCGTTGCAGGCGATGCTGGGCCAGCCGCTCGACCAGACGTTCGCCTACGACTCCGGAACGATCTTCCTGCTCTGGCAGGCGCGCGTCCCGACCGTGATCGATCCCTCGGAGCTGAAGGCAGGAGACCGGATCACGATCCGCATCCGCGCTCCCCACGGCGACTCGCTCGCGCAGGTCGAGACCGTCCCGGCGGCGCACGTCGGCGACCACGAGCCGTCGCCGCCGTCCGGCTAGTGGTTTGCCGGTCAGACCGCTAGATCGTGCCGGACATCGCCCCCAGACGCCGGCTGGCCGTCTCGTCGGCCGCCGCGAACGAGCGGCGGTTGGAGCTGACCGCCGCGAGGAACGTCTCCCGGTCGAGCGCGAAGACCTCGGTCGGCTCCGTCGCGGTCACGGTCGCCGTCCGGGGCACGTCCCGGAGCAGAGCGATCTCGCCGAATCCCTCGCCCGGGCCGAGCCGGTTCACGAGCTCGCCGTCGATCACGACGTCGGCTGCTCCGCTCGCAAGGACGTAGTAGCGGTCGCCGATGTCGCCCTGCCTGATCAGCTCGCCACCTGCAGGGAGGCTCAGCGCGTGGAGGTGGAATGCGACCTGCTCGAGCGCGAGCGCAGGAAGGGGCGAGAACAGCGGCAGATCGCGTAACAGGGCGACGGCATGAGCGGGGGCGACCGCCGCGCGGTCGACTCGCAGCAGGCGGGGGCCGGCGGCGACCGCGAGCACGGGTAGGAACAGCCCGGTGACGACGAGCGTCCAGCGCGACCCGATCCCGGAGACGAGGGGCGGAATGAGGAGCGCGCCGACCGCGACGCTGATGAAGTAGAGCGCCTGGACGGCGCCGAAGACGCGCGCAATCACCCCGTCGTCCACCGCTCGCTGAAGGAGCGTGTAGCCGGCGACGTCGACCAGGATGTTGCCGACACCGATCAGGGCGAAGGCGAGGATCGCCGAGACGAGCGTGGGAGACGCGGCGATCAGCAGAAACGGCGCGCCCCAGAGCACGATCCCGATCAGGAACGGCTGGGTCAGGCGCCTCCGGCCGGCCAGCCTGACGGCGGCGAGCGACCCGATCACCCCGCCGACGCCGACGGCGGCGTCGAGCCACCCGACGCCGGCGTTCCCCGTGTGGAGCAGCTCGATCGCGGTCACCACCAGCAGGACCGCGAGAGCGCCCGCGACCAGCGTCTGCGCCGTGAACAGGCCGACGAGGACACGCAGGTCGGCGCTGCGTACGATCGCCCGCGCCCCGGCCAGCACCGCCTCGACGGCGGATTCGTCAGGCTGATCGCCCTGATCGCGATTCACCTCGACGCCCGGTAGCGGCCGGACGAGGAAGACGGTCGAGAGCCCGAACACGACCGCGACGAACGTGAACACCTCGGTGACCCCCGTCGCCGCGAGCAGCACCCCCGCGATTGCCGGGCCCAGGAAATACCCGAGCCCCTCGACCGTCGAAGCGACGACGTTGGCCGCCGTCAGCTCCTCGGGTCGCTCGACGAGCGACGGGAAGATCGCCACCTGTGCCGGCCGGAACGCCGTCCCGGCAACCGCGATCCCGATGCTGAGCACGTAGACGATCCAGTGATTCACGCCCGCGATCGCTGCAACCACGATCGCCGCCGAGAGCGCGAACCGACTGGCATTCGAGACAAGCATCACGCGGGCGCGGGAGAAACGGTCGCCGAGCACCGCTGCGAACGGGGTCGCAACCGCGGCCGGCACGAGCCGGACCACGTAGACCAGGCTCACCTCCGTGGCGCCGCCGACCTCGTAGGCATAGACGGCGATGGCGACCGCGATCGAAACCTGGCCGAGGAGGGATGTCCCCCAGGCAAGCTGGACCCGCCTCAGCGACGGTTTGCGGAAGTTCGCCGCAACCGCCTCCCTCGTGCCGACCTGGTCAGCCATCCGGCAACTATCTCAGGGCGGCAGGCCCCTTCCGAACCGGACCGGGTTGACGGACGCGCCCGCCGCCGTGATGATCAACACCTTCGTTCTTCCATCCGCCATCAGGGGGCCGAGATCGCCCCGAATGCAACATTCCGGAACCGTCTCGCTGGCGCGGATCCGGCCCTGCTCCAGGACTCGGGTCCCGCCGCGGACGAGTTGCGACGCACGCTGCTCGTAGGCTTGCGGATCGCGGTGATCGAGCCCGGCTACGTCACCAAGCGCTTCATCTACGAGCGGGCGGCCGCGCTCGGCGTCGACCTCGTGCTCGTCGCCGACTCCACGAGTTGGGCGCGAACGCTCGTCGACGAAGGCGTGGCGGCGGGCTTCATCGACGCGGACCCGTCGGGCGACCCGGACGCAGCTGCCCGCATCGTGCTCGCCACGCTCGGTGACGAGGCGGAGCGGCTCGACGGCGTCGTCACCTTCTGGGAGGACGCCGTCCCGGCCACGGCCCGGATCGCCAACGCCCTCGGACTCCCCGGAATGACCCCGGTCGCCGCAGACAGCGCGCGGAACAAGCTGCGGACGCTCGAGGTGAGCCGCGACGCGGGGATTCCCACACCGAGCTTCATGCCTCTGAACGACCCGGCGAGGCTCGCGGAGGCGGCGTCGCGTGTCGGCTTCCCGGCCGTGATCAAGCCCCTGTTCGGCGCGGAGGCGCTCGGCTGCCTGCGCGTCGACGACTTCGAGAGCCTGGAGGCCGGGTACGCACGGGTCGCGGCGCTGATCACTCCCGAGCTCAACCCGATCTTCGCGCAGGGCTGCGACCTCCTGCTCGAGGAGTACCTCGACGGCACCGAGTTCGACGTGGACATCGTGCTCTCGGACGGAGCGTGCGTCTTCTCGGCCGTCTCCGAGAACTGGCCGACCGAAGAGCCCTACTTCGTCGAGACCGGGCTGCACTCGCCCTCGGCGTACCCTCCCGAGAGGCTCGAGGCGATGACGGACCTGTGCGTCCGCACGGCCCTCGCGCTCGGTTTCCGGGACGTCGTGCTCCATGTCGAGGCGAAGGACACGAGCCGCGGCCCACGGCTCCTCGAGCTGAACGGCCGTCTGGGCGGCGGAGTCATCCCGAGCATCCACCAGCTCGTGACCGGTGTCGACCTCGTCGAGCAGCAGCTTCTCCTCACGGCCGGCATCCCGGCGGCGCCGACGCCCCACCCCCATCCGGCAGCCGGAGCCGTCAACTTGTTCTTGCACGCATCCCGCTCGGGGACGATCACGCATACGGGGTTCTTCCACCATCTCGCCGACGACCCGTCGGTGATCCAGCACGACGTGACCGTCACAGCCGGCGAGCAGGTGACCGCGGCCGCCGACGGATTCCCGACGGTGCTCGGGAAGCTCACCGTCTGCGGACGGGACGTCGAGGACGCGCAGGCGAAGATGAGCGCGCTCGTCGACGCACTCGTAATCCCGTACGCCTGAGCGGCGGATCCAGGCTCCGACGCCCGGCGGCGGCTGCGGCGGTCAGAGCGCGGCGAACTCGACGAAGAGCTCACGGGCCGCCGAGATGCCCAGCGGCACGTGCTCCGCGAGCAGGCGCTCGTTCGGCGAGTGGATGTTCGAGTCCGGCAGGCCGAACCCCGTGATGATCGCCGGGATGCCCTTGGCTGCGAGCGCCGGCACCATCGGCAGCGTCCCGCCGGAGCGGGTGAACACCGGCCGCGTCCCGACGGCGCGCTCGAACGCGTCAAGCCCGAGCCGGATCGCCTTCGCATCCGGCGGGACGAGCCCCGGCGGCGACGACGACATGCGCTCGACGTCGAGCTGCGCGCCCTCGGGTGCGGCTTCGCGGAGCAGCCGCTCGACCTCGCGTGCGATCTCGTCGACGTCCTGTCCCGGGGCGAGCCTGACCGAGAGATTCGCCACCGCCTCGACCGGAAGGACGGTCTTCTGCAGAAACGGCGAGCCGCTCTCGAACCCGTTCACGTCGAGGGCGGGCTCCGCCAGCGTCCGCAGGTAGAACTCCTCGGCTGCGCGAGCGTCCATCGGCCGGGCGCCCTGGGCCGCGAGCTCGCCGGCACCCTCGGGGAGCTTCGCCCAGCCGGCGAGCTCAGCCTCGGTCGGCGGGATGCGCCCCTTCAGGAGCGGCTCGGCCAGACGGCCGTCCACCGCGACGAGCTCGCAGATCGTCTTCGCGAGCGCGTGCGCGGCGTTCAGCGCAGCGCCGCCGTAGACTCCCGAGTGGAGGTCACGGTCTCCGGTCCGGAGCGTGACGTGGAAGTAGACGAGCCCCCGGGTGGCGAGGTTGAAGGCGGGCAGGCCGCGGGCGACCATGTCGCTGTCGAAGATCACCGCGGCGTCGGCGCCGCGCTCGTCGGCAGTGAGGAAGTCGACGATCGAGTGGCCGCCGATCTCCTCTTCCCCGTCGCAGCAGAAGCGGACGTTGACCGGCAGCTCGCCGGCCCGCGCGAGGTCGCGCGCCGCCGACAGCAGCATGTAGAGCTGCCCCTTGTCGTCCACCGTGCCTCGACCGAACAGATAGCCGTCTCGGATCTCGGGCTCGAACGGGTCGCTCTCCCAGAGGTCGAGCGCCCCCGGCGGCTGCACGTCGAAATGGCCGTAGCAGAGGACGGTGGGAGCAGCCGCCCCGCCGGAGGCCGGGATCTCGCCGATCGCGAGCGGTTGGCCTTCCCAGTCGACGAGCGAGGCGTCGCCGCCCGCGCCACGCACGGCGTCGCAGACCCAGTCGGCGGCGCGGTGCACATCGGCCCGGTACGCCGGGTCGGCGCTCACCGAGGGGATGCGCAGGAACTCCGCGAGCTCGTCGAACCAGGGTTCGGTCATCACCACGACACTAGCGAGCGCGCTCGCGACCAGCGGTCACGCCGCTTCGTCGCGGAGCGTCTGCGCGTCGGCGTGAGCGCGAAGCTTCTTCAGCGACTGGTTCTCGATCTGGCGGATCCGTTCGCGGGTGACGTTGAACGCGCGGCCGACCTCGTCGAGTGTCCGCGGCGCCTCGCCGTTCAGCCCGAAGCGAAGCTCGAGCACCTTCCGCTCGCGCTCGCCGAGCATGCCGAGGGCGCGCGACAGCGCCTCGTTGCGGAGCGAGAGACCGGCCACCTCGTCCGGAAGCGGCTCGCTCTCGTCCTCGATGAAATGTCCGAACTCCGACTCCTCGTCGTCGCCGACCGGCTTCTCGAGCGAGATCGGTGCCTGCGCCGTCCGGCGAATCTGCTCGACCTCCTCGATCGACATGTCGAGGTCGAACGCGATCTCGACCGAAGTCGGCTCGCGGCCCTGCTCGGCCCGAAGCTTGCGCTCGGTGCGGAGGATCTTGTTCAGCTTCTCGACGACGTGCACGGGCATCCGGATCGTGCGGCCCTTGTCGGCGAGCGCGCGGGCGACCGCCTGGCGGATCCACCAGGTCGCGTAGGTCGAGAACTTGAAGCCCTTGCGGTAGTCAAACTTCTCGGCGGCTCGCACGAGGCCGATCGTCCCTTCCTGGATCAGGTCGAGGAAGGGCAGCCCCTGATTGCGGTAGCGCTTCGCGATCGAGACGACGAGGCGAAGGTTCGCCTCGACCATCTCCTGCTTGGCGCAGTGGTCGCCGCGCTCGATCCGCTTGGCGAGCTCAACCTCCTGCGCGGCCGTCAGCAGGTCGACCTTGCCGATGTCCTTCAGGAAGAGCTGGAGGGAATCGGTCGTGATCTCCAGCTCGTACGGCTCCGGCTCCTCGGCCTCGGGCTCGTCGAGGCCGAGGAAGGCTTCGACAGGCGGTCCCGCGATCTGGACCTCGGCAGGCTCGAGGTCCTCCTCGAAGTAGGCCGTCCCCGACTCCTCTTGCCCCACGCTCGGTCCCCTGATTGCCTTTCCCCACCACACGGGCACCCACTCGGACGCCGGAGGCGGAACGGTCTTACCTCACGAGAGCCGGAACTGTTGCAGCACAGTCGGACGGACGCCATGGGCCGATCGGCTCATTTCGCGGCGGCTGCGGTCCCACCGTTCCCGACGCCGGCAAGGAACTGTGACGCGGCCTTCCCGATCTCCGTCTTCGGGCCCAGCTCGACCGCCTTCTCGAACTGCTTGATCGCCTCGGAGCCCTGACTCGTCCACGCAAGCAGCAACCCGAGGTAGTAGCGCACTGACTGGCTCTTCGGGAAGCGTTGCGTGAGTGGGCCGAGACGCGAGAACGAGGGCGTCAGGTTGTCCTCGTCGAAGAGACCGACCGCAGCCGCGACCTGCGCCTCGTCGTCGTTCGGTGCGAGTCGCGCGGCCTGCTGGTAGAGGCGCTCGGCCGACACCTGGTGCCCCTGCGCCTGAAGCCGGGAGCCACGCGAGAGAAGCGTGTTCGGTCGGGTCGGGATGAACACGGGGTAGCTCGGGCCGGACGAGGGCTGGTAGAAGCTCGGGTGCAGAAGGTTGTCGGCCTTGCCCTGGATGATCGTGTTGCGGCCGAGCTTCTTCGCGCTCTCGAGCGCCGTCTCGGCATCGCTCGGGTAGCCGGCCCAGAGCAGGGCGAGCCCGCGGTAGTACTGGACGATCGCATTCTTCGAGTACGCCAGGCCGAGCTGCTGCATCGCGCCGATGCTTCCGTTGGGCCAGCTACGGAACGCGGCCTCGATCTTGGGGCCGTACGGCGCCGGCAGATTCTTCGGCACCGGCGGCTTGCCCTGGATGGCGCTCGGCTGGCGCGGCGTCGTCCTCGTGTCGAGAGTCAGGCCGACGACCAGTCCGGCCGCGGCGACTGCGGCAAGCCCGACATTGATATAGAGGGAGACACGGGGAGGCACGTACTGCAGTACACGGTAGCGGGAATACGCAGAGCGGCTACTATCGTTTTTGAAGCAATGGCGAGCTACAGGGAACTTCTCCAAGAGGTCAAGCAGCGCATCGTCGAGGTCGAGGCGCGCGAGGCGCAGGCGATCGAGGACGCGGCCTGGATCGACGTGCGCGAGCAGGACGAGTGGGACGAGGGCCACATCCCCGGTGCCGTTCACATTCCGCGCGGCAACCTCGAGTCGCGTATCGAAGGCGCCGTCCCCGACCGGGCCCGGCCCGTGGTCATCTACTGCGCCTCCGCCGCCCGCTCGGCGTTCGCCGCCGAGAGCCTGACGCAGCTCGGGTACGAGCAGCCGATGTCGCTCACCGGCGGTTTCAGCGACTGGAAGCGGAACGGGTACGAGATCGTCTTCCCGAAGACGCTCTCGCCCGAGAAGCGCGCGCGCTACTCGCGGCACCTGCTGATCCCCGAGATCGGGGAGGAAGGTCAGCTGAAGCTGCTCGACTCCCGGATCCTCCTGATCGGGGCCGGCGGGCTCGGCTCCCCCGCGTCGCTCTACCTCGCCGCCGCCGGCGTCGGCCACATCGGGATCATCGACGCCGACATCGTCGACGAGTCGAACCTGCAGCGGCAGATCGCGCACTCGCTGAACACGCTCGGGACGCCGAAGGTCGACAGCGCGCGGCGCGCGATCGAGGCTCTCAACCCGGATGTCGAGGTGACGACCTACCGCGAGCGACTGACCTCCGAGAACATCGACCGGATCCTCGACGACGGCTGGGAGATCGTCGTCGACGGGGCCGACAACTTCCCGACCCGCTACCTGATGAACGACGCCTCGGTGTGGCGCGACATCCCGGTCGTGCACGGCTCGATCTACCGCTTCGAGGGCCAGGTGACCGTCTTCAAGCCGGGTGACGGGCCGTGCTACCGCTGCCTCTACCCCGCCCCTCCGCCGCCGGAGCTTGCACCCTCGTGCGCCGAAGGCGGCGTCCTCGGTGTGCTGCCGGGAATCGTCGGCACACTGCAGACGAACGAGGCGATCAAGCTCGCGGTCGGCATCGGCGACCCGCTGGTCGGCCGCCTGCTCCTGTTCGATGCGCTCGCGACCGACTTTCACGAGGTCAGGATCAAGCGCAACCCGGACTGCCCGGTCTGCGGCACGCACCCGACGATCACGGAGTACGTGGACTACGTCGAGTTCTGCGCCGGAGCTCACTGAGCGATCGTGGGTGCCGTCCCGCGTAGCAGTCGATGAGCATCGTCAGGGTTCCACCGGTCCTGCGCCAGGAGGCCGGGGGCGCACGCGAGGTGGAGGCGATGGGCGCAACCGTCCGCGAGCTGCTCGAGGATCTGGCCGCGCGCGTGCCTGCGCTCGGCGAGAAGGTGTACGACGGCTCCGAGATCCGGCCGTACGTGAACGTGTACGTCGACGGCGAGGACGTGCGGACAAGTGGCGGTCTCGATGCACCGGTGGGCGAGAACGCGACGGTCGTCCTCCTGCCCGCCATGGCGGGCGGGGATGATCGCTAGCAGCCTGCTCGACCTGATCGGGAACACGCCGCTGGTGGAGCTGGGACGACTCTCGCCCGAGGGGAGGACGATCTTCGCGAAGCTGGAGGGGCAGAACCCGACCGGATCGATCAAGGACCGGGTCGCTCTCGCGATGGTCGACGCGGCCGGGCTCGAGCCCGGGGCGGAGCTGCTCGAGCCGACGAGCGGCAACACGGGGATCTCGCTCGCACTCGTCGCGAAGCTGCGCGGCCTCGGACTGACGTGCGTGATGCCGGCAAACGCGACCCCTGAGCGACGGCTCGTGCTCCAGCTGTACGGTGCCACGATCGTCGACTCCCCGGCCGGCGAGGGCTCGAACGGAGCGGTCCGCCTGGCGCAGGAGATGGCCGCCGCCGACCCGCGCTACACGATGCTCTTCCAGTATGCGAACGAGTCGAACCCGCGCGCCCACTACGAGGGGACCGGGGCCGAGATCGTGCGCGACCTGCCGCGCGTGGACGCGCTCGTGGCGGGGCTCGGCACCGGCGGCACGCTGATGGGAACCGGAGCACGGCTCCGGGAGTCATTCCCCGCCGTGGTTGTCGCCGCAGCCGAGCCTCTCCCGGGCGACCCGGTGATGGGGCTGCGCTCACTCGAGGACGGGTACGTGCCGCCGATCCTCGACGTCTCGAAGCTCGACCGGAAGATCCTCGTCTCGAACGCCGAGTCCGTCGCCGCGGTCCATGCCCTGCTCGACCTCGAGGGCATCTTCGCCGGTGTCTCCGCTGGAGCGGTCGTGCACGTCGCCCGCAAGATCGCGGCGGAGCTCCCCGAAGGGGCGACGGTCGTGGCGGTGCTCGCGGACGGGGGCTGGAAGTACCTCTCCGGCGATTTCTGGCGCGCCGAGAACGTGGAGCGGTCGATGGAGAGCACGCTCTGGTGGTAGTCCCCGAGTCGATCCGCGCCGAGCTCCACGCGCACGCCGCCGAGGAGGCGCCGAACGAGTGCTGCGGCGTCCTCGTCTTCCGCGACGGCGTCGCCGAGCGCTACGTGCGCGGGCGCAACCGGCTCGCCTCCCCCTACCGCTACGAGCTCGAGGTCGACCCGGAGATCTGGTTCCTGGAGGACGAAGGATACGAGCTGGCGGTCTTCCACTCCCATCCCGAGACCGAGCCGCGCCCGTCGCGCACCGATCGCGCGCTCTCGGGCCTCTGGGCCGGGAAGACGTTCCTGATCTACGGCCTGAAGCTCGAGGAGCTCCGCGCCTGGCGGATCACGCCGGACGACGTCGAAGAGCTCGCGCTCTCCTGACGGAAGGCATGGCCGTTCGAGGCGTGCCCTTTTCGGACAAGTCCTGGGGACAGTCCCCGGACTTGTCCGCCGGGGACAGCGCCTGACGGGACCGTGAGGCTCGAAGAGCATCGGCACGTGCTCCACGACGCCGGACCGGATCGAGGCGGCCAGGCGGCGTACCGCCGAGATCCTCGACGAGGCCGGCATCGCGCTGACACCGAAGGAGCAGGAGGCGATCGAGATCGCCGACTTCGGGCTGTCCCGGCTCGAGGAGATCGGGCTCGAGCTCGCGACGACCTCGACGTCTTCACCGACCCTCGCATCGCCCGCGCGACGGTCGTCGCCCCGGACTGAGATCGGCGACGGGACTCCCGGGGGCCGCCGAAGCGCGCGTCAGGGCAACGCCACGGGGCTGCCGATCTCGTGCGAGCGAAACAGGGCCTCGAGGGCTCTCGCCTGAGCGACGGCGTCCTCCCGGGCGAGGAGGAGGTCGGCTTCGCCACGGATCGCGTCGCTCACGTTCTCGAGCTCGAGCCGGTACGAGTCGACCGGCTCGAGCTCGATCAGCTCGACCTCTCCGCCGCGGCGGAGCTCGATCGTCTGGCGGGTGCAATGCCACGGGTCGTCGAGGAAGAGCGAGCCCTCGCTGCCGATCGCCTCCAGCTCGTCGCGTTCGGGGAGCGCGGTGCCGCAGTCGAACAGGCCGAGCACGCCGCCTGCGAAGCTCAGCGAGCCCGTGAAGACCCAGTCGGTGCCGGTCTCGCCGATGCGGGCGCGTCCGAAGACGGACTCGGGCTCGCCGGCGAGCAGCCGCGAGCCGCTGACGCAGTAGCAGCCGACATCCATCAGGGCGCCGCCCTCGAGATCGGTGCGGAGCCGGATGTTGCCGGCGTCGTAGAGCCCGTAGCTGAACGTTGTGCGCACGAGTCGGAGCTCGCCGATCGCACCGTCCGCGACGAGCTCCGACAGGCGGCGCGTCTGCGGGTTGTGGCGATACATGAATGCCTCGGAGAGGAGTCGACCCGCCCGGTCGGCCGCGTCGAACGCGGCCTCGACCTCGGGGGTGTGCCGCGACATCGGCTTCTCGCAGAGCACGTGCTTGCCGGCCTCGACCGCGCGGATCGACCATTCGCAGTGAAGCGTGTTCGGCAGCGAGATGTAGACCGCCTCGATCTCGGGGTCGGCGAGCAGCTCCTCGTAGGAACCGTAGGCTCGCTCGATCCCCCACTCGCGCGCGTAGGCCTCGGCGCGCGACCGGTCGCGACTCGCGACGGCGACGAGGTCGACCTTCGACGAGGCGCGCGCGCCCGGGATCACCTTCCGGTTGATGTCCGCCGTGGAGACGATTCCCCAGCGGACCGGATCACCTACCCCCACGACTCCTCCTTCACCGGTCGCATGGCCGTCTCGAGGATACGGAAGTGGCGCGGCCGCTCGATCACGAACACGACCACCTCGGCCACGTCGTCGGCCGACATCATCCCGGGCAGCGCGTCGGGCGTCCGGCCGCGACCCTCGTCGAGCGCGAAGTCGGTCGCGACCCCACCGGGGCAGACGTTCGTGCACCGGATGCCCCGTTCGCGGAGCTCGTGATCGAGCGCCCGCGTGAAACCGACCTGGCCGAACTTCGAGGCGCAGTAGACGGCTTCGTACGGGAGCCCCCGCCGGCCCGCCTCCGAGGCGATGGTGACGATGTCCCCCTGGCGGCCGGTCATATGCGGCAGCGCTGCGCGAACCGCGTAGAGCGTCCCTTTCAGGTTCACGTCGATCATCTCGTCGAGATGATCGAGCGAGAGGTCGAGGAACGCACCGTAGGCGCCGACGCCCGCGTTCACGACCAGGATGTCGATGCCACCGAAACGGTCGGCTGTCGCGTCGCAGAGCGATGCGAGAGCGGCCGCGTCGCGCACGTCGCAGGGCTGTGCGAAGGAGCGGTCGAGGCCGAGATCGTCGCCGCTGCGCGAGGCGAGACCGAGATTCGCGCCGCGGCCGTGCAGCATCCGCGCCACCGCCGCGCCGATCCCCCGGCTCGCGCCCGTGATCACAGCTGTCTTCCCTTCCAGGCTCATACAACCTCCAGTGGTCGAAGTGCCGGGTAGACCGCCCTGAACCGCTCGTAGCCGGCGGCGTAGACGGCAACCCAGTCTGGGTCGGGCTCGATCGTCCCGGTGACGCGAACGCAGCGGGCGACGGCGTCGGCCGCATCCGAGAAGACTCCTTCCCGGATGCCCGCGAGCAGGGCTGCGCCGAACGCCGAGCCGGCGTCGCAGTCGGTTCGCTCGAGCGGCACGTCGAGGACGGAGGCGACGATGCGCGCCCAGAGGTCGCTCCGGGAGCCGCCGCCCGAGATCCTCCCCACCTCGGCCTGGACGCCGAGCCCGCGGAGCAGCTCGAACGAGTCGCGCAGCCCGTAGGCGACGCCCTCCATCACCGCCCGCGCGAGGGCGCCGGCGTCGTGCCGGAGCGAGAGCCCGCTGAACGAGGCCCGCGCGTGCGGGTCGGAATGCGGGGTCCGCTCGCCCGCGAGGTACGGCGCGAACAGCAGCCCCTCCACCCCGGGCTGCCAGCGGGCGCCCTCCTCGGCAAGCGCGGCGGGCTCGACTCCCAGCAGCGCCGAGAGCCACGCGAACGACCCACCGCCCGAGAGCATCACCCCCATCGCATGCCACGTGTCCGGGACGGCGTGACAGAACGTGTGCACGCGCGCCCTGGGCTCCGGCTCGTACCGGGGGGTGACCGCGAAGGCGATTCCGGCCGTCCCGAGCGCTACCGAGACCCGGCCCGGGCGGTCGATGCCCACGCCGAGCGCCGCCGCGGCCTGATCGCCTGCTCCGCCGATCACGGTCGACTCGAGCGCCGGCGGCAGCCATCCGGCCGGAACCTCGAGCGCCTCGCACATCTCGGCCGACCACGCCCGGGCGCCGACGTCGAAGAGCAGCGTGCCCGAGGCGTCGGAGACGTCGGTCGCCCGTTCACCGGTGAGCCTGAGATGGATGTAGTCCTTCGGGAGCAGAACGTGGCGGATCCGCGCGAACGACCCGGGCTCGTGCCGGCGCAGCCAGAGGAGCTTGGGCGCAGTGAAGCCCGCGAGCGCGCGGTTCCCGGTCAGCTCGATCAGACGGTCGAGCCCGATCCGCTGCTCGATCTCGGCGCACTCGCCCTCGGTGCGCCCGTCGTTCCAGAGGATCGCCGGGCGGATCACCTCGCCCGAATCGTCGAGCACGACCAGCCCGTGCATCTGGCCGGTCAGTCCAACCGGGCCGGCCGGGACGCGCGCGAGCGCAGCCTGCGCCGCGCGCCACCAGTCCTCCGGATCCTGCTCGGCCCAGCCCGGCTGCGGCGTCGAGAGCGGATAGGGCTCCTCCGCGAGCCCGAGCACCTCGCCGTCGGGCGAGATCGCGACCGCCTTGACGGCGCTCGTCCCGACGTCGAGCCCGACGAGCGCCCCGGTCACGTCCTCACCAGCCGGTGCCCCGACGAGCCGCAGGTCTCATGCGCGCACCTGCGCGAGCTCAATCAGGTTGCCGAACGGGTCGCGGCAAGTGAAGCGTGGGCGTCCCACGAGCTCCGTGCCGTCGCGCGTCTCGACGCCTGCCGCCTCGAGCCGCGCCCTCAGCTCGCCGAGGCCGTCGTCGACCGCGAGGCAGAAGTGCGGCTGGTCCGGCGGTTGCTCGTCGACCAGCATGAGGTGCAGCTCGAGGTCGCCGCCGGCACGGAACCAGAGAAACCGGGTGGGGTCGAGCTTCGGCAGGACGTCGCGCTCCTCGAGCCCGACCAGCTCGCCGTAGAACGAGCGAGCCCGTTCGGCCCCGTCGCGCGGGATCGCGATCGAGACGTGCTGGAGCCTCACGCGCCCAGCGCGGCGTACACCAGCTCGTAGGCCCGCACCGCGTCCTTGGCGGCCTGGGCCTCGCGCAGAGCCGCCTCGTCGATCCGAGCAGCGACCGAGTCGATGAAACGCCACTGCAGGACCGACCGCCGCACGGCCGCGACCGCGTCCTCGGTGTAGGGGTAGAGGTCGAAGCCGAGCCGCTCGCCGCGGTCGCCGTACCCGGCGCGGCGCAGCTCGAGCGCGAGCTCGAGCGTCTCCATGAACGCGGTCGCCCCGACCATGTTGTCGTCGTCGAACGTCCCCCAGCCGGAGTTCCCATGCTGGTGCCCGAGCAGGCCCTCGGCAGCGAGCAGCGCTGCGTACTCGGCGAGGTTCTCCCCGTTCATGATCAGGTGCTGCCAGTCCATGTTCACCTGGACGTTGTCGAGCCCCTGCCGGCGCAGCGTGTGGATCACGTGCAGTGTCATGCCGACGTTGCGCATGAAGATCTTCATCGCCGGCTCGGAGTTCTTGTGCTCGAGGAAGACGGTCACGCCGCGCTCCTTCGCCCGGTGCGCGGCCTGGCCCATCCCGTCGAGGAAGCGCGCCCACGACTGCTGGTAGGGCGTCTGGAACGGGTAGTTGTAGCCCTCGATCCCCGGCCAGATGATGAAGTGCGCGCCGACCTCGGCGGCGAAGTCGACCCCGTCGAGCGTGCGGCGGACCGCCTCGGCGCGCACGCTGTCGTCAGGCGAGCTCAGACCCCCTTTGCCGAACATGGGATCGAGGTGCATGCCGCTCGCGATGCAGTAGACGTCATGCACGCCGAGCGCCCCGCGCACGGCGTCCAGGTTCTCGGGCGAGAGCTCGTTCGGATAGTGGAACTCGTACCCGTCGATCAGGTCGCCGAGCCCGGAGACGGCACGGTGCACCTTCGCGTCCATCGGCTCGCCGATCCATTCGGGCTGATATCCGCCCGGCACGAACCGGGTCGACATCGGCCCGAGCGCCCAGATGCCAAGGCTGGTCTTCATCGCACCGGGAGGCTACTCCCACACGGGCCTGCGGCGCGGACCACCCGCCGGGCTTGACGGGGTATTCCATTTCGGCAAGGTTTCCCCTAGTCTTGTGCGGGAAGCTGCTGCGCCAAGTAGTAGTGCGGAGTGATCGGCGAACAGCAAGCAATTACGTGAACACCACCGCAATACCAACACAAGGGAGAGGCAAGTGAGGAAATTCGTTTCTAGGACGGCGGCGCTGCTATTCGTCTCGGTGGCGGCTTTTGCAGCCGTCGGGGGCGCAGGGGCCGGCCTCCGCACGCACGCCGCGGGCGGCGACGTCTGCGTGCTGCTGCCCGACACGGCGACGTCGATCCGCTGGGTGCACTACGACACCCCGGCGCTGAAAGCGGCACTCAACAAAGCCCACGTCACATCCCAGTTCTTCAACGCCAACAACAGCGCGCAGACACAGATCGCGCAGGCCAACCAGTGCCTCGGCGCGGGTGCCAAGGTCCTGATCGAGGTCATGCTCGACGCGGGCTCGGCCTCCACGATCGAGAAGGCGGCCAAGGCGAAGGGCGTCCCGTCGATCGACTACGACCGGCAGGTGCCGGGCGGCGTCGCGTCGATCTACGTCTCCTTCGACGGCAGGGCGGTCGGCGTGCTCCAGGGCAAGGGCGTCGTCAACGGTCTCAAGGCCGCCGGCAAGTACGGGTCGCACCCGGTCGTCGCCGAGTTGAACGGCGGCAGCACCGACCCGAACTCGTTCCTGTTCAAGGGCGGCTATGACTCCGTCCTCACTCCGCTCTACAAGAACGGCACGTTGAAGAAGGGCCCGGATCAGTTCGTTCCGGGTTGGGACAACCAGAAGGCAGCGACGATCTTCGCTCAGATGCTCGTGAAGACGGGTAACAAGATCGACGCGGTCGCCGCGGCCAATGACGGCATCGCGAGCTCCGTGATCGCGACCGAGCAGGCGCACGGTATCGGCCCGATCCCGGTGAGCGGGCAGGACGCCACGCCGCAGGGCCTGCAGTACATCATCTCGGGCTGGCAGACGATGACCGTCTGGAAGGACACCCGGGTGCTCGCGAAGGCGGCGGCAGCCGAGGCGGTCGACCTGCTGAAGGGCAAGCTCCTCACGACCACGGGCACCGTCAAGAACGGGAAGCTCAAGGAGAAGGCGTACATCATCCCGCCGGTCGCGCTCTACAAGAACAACTGGAGACAGATCTACAAGTCCGGGTTCATCAAGAAGAGCGACGTCTGCACCGGGTCGTACGCGAAGTACTGCTAGACCCAACGCTGTAGCTCACAGTCGGGGTGCCCTGAGGGGCACCCCGACTGTGCTCGCAGTCATTCAGATCGCAAAACCATGTCCGCCGACACCCCCGTCCTCGAGCTTCGAAACATCACGAAGACGTTCGGCGTGGTTCAGGCGCTGACGGACGTCGATCTCCAGGTGCAGCGTGGCGAGGTGCTCGCGCTCGTCGGTGACAACGGCGCCGGCAAGTCGACGCTGATCAAGTGCGTCGCCGGCATCCACGCGGCAGACTCCGGCGAGATCTTCTTCGAGGGTAACCGGGTGAGCGTCTCGACGCCGAAGGACGCCGCCCGCCTCGGCATCGAGGTCGTCTACCAGGACCTCGCCCTCTGCGACAACCTCGACGTCGTCCAGAACATGTACCTCGGGCGCGAGTCGCACGATCTTCTCCAGCGGCTCAGGGAGCCCGAGATGGAGCAGCACACCTCGGAGACGCTGAAGAGCCTTGCGGTCACGACGATCCGTTCGGTCCGGCAGCAGGTGGCGACGCTCTCCGGGGGTCAACGCCAGTCCGTCGCGGTCGCGCGCTCGGTGATGTGGAACTCGAAGCTCGTCATCCTCGACGAGCCGACCGCGGCACTCGGCGTCGCGCAGACCGAGCAGGTGCTCGAGCTCGTCAAGCGGCTCGGCGAGCAGGGCCTGGCGGTCATCCTGATCTCGCACAATCTCCACGACGTCTTCGTGGCCGCCGACCGGATCAGCGTGCTGCGGCTCGGCCGCAATGCGGGCATGTTCGACCGCAGATCGACCACGCAGCAGGAGGTCGTGCACGCGATCACGGCCGGCGCACCGACCAAGGTCTCCGGGATCACGGCGGGGGAGCATCCTTGACGACCGAGGCGCCTGCGTTCGAGGTCGCGCCGCCGTCCGAGGAGAGCCTCGGCCGTCAGCTCTGGGAGAACATCAAGGGCGGGAATCTCGGCAGCACGCCGGTGATCGTCGGCCTGACGGTCATCGTGATCGTCTTTGCCTTCACGGCGCAGAACTTCTTCACGGCCGTCAACTTCAACAACATCATCACCCAGATGGCGGGGACGACGATGCTCGCCTTCGGCGTCGTCTTCGTGCTCCTGATCGGCGAGATCGACCTCTCCATCGCCTATCTGAGCGGTATCACCGGCGTTCTCGTCGCCGAGCTGCAGAAGCCCAGCAGCGGCCACGTCCTGCCGGGGATCCTGCCGATCGTCGCGGCCCTGGCGGTTGCGACGCTGATCGGCGTGTTCCAGGGCTCGTTCGTCGCCCTGATCGGCGTGCCGGCCTTCGTGGTCACCCTCGCAGGCCTACTCGCCTGGCAGGGCGCGATCCAGCTCACGCTCGGCGCCGGCGGCCCGATCATCATCGAGAACCGCTGGATCAACTACACCGAGTCGTACTTCTTCTCGGATCTTGCCGGCTGGTTGATCGGAGCGCTGTTCACCGTGCTCTACGTGGGCAGCATCGCCGGGTCGATCGTCCAGCAGCGCCGGCACGGCGTCGCGATCCGCTATCCATACCTCATCGCGGCCCGTGCGGTCTCGGTGCCTGCGCTCACGTTCCTGGTGGTTGCGATCTGCAACCACGACCGCGGCATCCCCCTCGCCGGCCTCGAGATCGTCTTCTTCCTGCTCGCCTGGACGTACATCGCAAAGCGGACGACCTTCGGCCGGCACGTCTACGCGGTCGGCGGCAACCCCGAGGCCGCGCGGCGCGCCGGCATCAACGTGCCACGCATCAGGATGCTCGTCTTCGGGATCTCGGGATTCATGGCGGGCATGGGCGGCATCGTGCTCGCCGCCAACGTCCGCTCGGCCGCGCCGGATCAGGGCGGCGGCACGCTGCTGCTGGACGCGATCTCGGCGGCGGTGATCGGCGGCACGAGCCTCTTCGGCGGACGGGGCGAGGTGCGCAGCGCGGTGCTCGGCGCAGCGGTGATCGCGACGATCCAGAACGGCCTCTACATCTTCGGCTTCCAGCCCGGGGTCATCTACATCACCACCGGCTCGATCCTCCTCCTGGCAGTGACGCTGGACACGATCGCCCGGCGCCGCCAGGCGAAGACCGGCCGCTAGTGCGGCTTCTCGTACCCTTTGACCTGAAACGCGGGCGTGCGAAGGCGGGTTTCGAGTAAGACGTTGGGAGACGCCGCACTAGCGTCGCACGGTCAGGATCTGGTCGGCCCGCACGTTCTGCAGCCGCCGCACCGTCCCGTCCGGGAAGCGGACGACGAGCTCGCGTGCCACCGTGGCCTTGCCGAGCCCGAAGTGGATGCGCGGATCCTCGGACGAGAGGTAGCTGCTCCCCGCCTGCACCTCGCGCACCTGCCGCCCGCCGTCGTCGATCAGCGTGACCACGGCGCCCGGCGAGAACGGCGCAATGTTGATCTCGAGCCAGTGCCCCGCTTGCGAGAGGTTGTGGAGCAGGACGAGGCGCCCGCCGACGGTGCCGACGGCGATGTCGACCCGGCCGTCGTTGTCGTAGTCGGCCGCCGCGAGCCCGCGGCCGTCGACACGCACGCCGCGGAGCAGGCCGGAGTCCACGTAGCGACCGCCCTTCGGTGCGAGCACCTGGACGGGCGCCGCGTCCTTCTTCACGTTCGTCACGGGAATCCCGCCGTTCGCGATCACGAGCTCGAGCTTCCCGTTGTTTCGAAGGTCGATCCACGAGTCGCCCCATCCGGTCGGGTTGGTGCCGAACGCGTTCTTGAAGGTCGGCCGTGCGTTCGCAAACGTCTCGCTGGCGGCCCGGAAGGCCGCGTTCCCCTGCCCGCGGGAGTTCGAGACGAAGAGATCGGTGAGGCCGTCGCCGGTCCAGTCTGCGGCGGCGATGCCCATGCCGGCGTTGGCGTCGGCGACGCCGTACGACCGGGCGACCTGCACGAAGTGGAACCCTTCGGGCCCACCGGGCTCGTTCAGGTATAGGCGATTGGGATCTTCGTCGTTTGCGACGTACAGGTCGGGGCGGCCGTCGCCGTTCACGTCGACGAAGACGGCGCCAAGGCTGTGGTCGTACGGCTTCGGGTCGAGGCCGACCCGGGCGCCCACCTCCTTGAAGTGCCGGTGGCCTTCGTTCAGGAAGAGCTCGTCTCGCACGCCGCGGTAATTGCCGGGGAAACCCTTGAGCGAACCGGGGATCGGGTGGTTGAGATCGGTGTAGCCGGCCACGAAGAGGTCGGGACGCCCGTCGCCGTTCACATCGGCGACGGCTGCACCGGAATGCCAGCCGGCGGAGAAGATGCCCGCCTTCCGCGCCCCCTCGGTGAACGTGCCGTCTCCGTTGTTCCAGAGCAGCTCGTCGTCGGTGGCGGTGGTCACGAAGAGGTCGGTGTGCCCGTCTCCGTTGAGATCGGCGGCCACGCAGCCCTCTCCCCGCGTCGGCAAGCCCGCGTCAGCGGCTTTCGTCACGTTCACGAACGTGCCGCGGTCGTTACGGAAGAGCTCGCTCGTCGGCGGGCCGCCGTGACTCTCCCAGTCGGCGTACTGGCTGTCGCTGTAGTTGTCGACGGCGAAGAGGTCGAGCCAGCCGTCGTTGTTGTAGTCGAGCCAGCAGACGCCTCCCCCCATCATCGCCGGGGTGTCGGGAGTGACGCCGAAACGGAACGAGCCCTGCTGGAAGTCGAGCCCGACCCGATGCGCCACCGAGGCGAGGCTGTATCCCGGAAGCACGGGAATCGCGGGCAGCTCGGGCACGGGCCGGAGCGCACCTGTCCCGCCGGCGAGCGCCCAGCGGCTCCCGGCCTGCCGCAGCCGGTAGGTCACGAACCGGCCCCCGGTCGAGAACTCGGCGACCGCCAGCGGCGGATCCTGACCCGGGCCGGGCTCGAGCCAGACGCGCACACGGTCGCTCGTCTGCGGTTGAACCTTCAAGTCGGAGACGAGGTCGAAGGTGATCGCCCGCGCTGTCCGGCTGTTCAGCGATGTCGAGACGCCGCGTGAGGGCAGGATCTCGATCGTCGGCAGCGGGCCAGACCCGGCGGCGACGGGCACGGCGGCGGCCGACCGCGCGGGCAGGCCGGCCGCGACGAGCGCCCCCGCGTAGGCCGCGAGGCCGGCAGCCGCCAGCACACCGGCGCGGCGCCGCGCCAGGCGTGGACGCCGGAGCGCTCGAACCAGGGGCATCGCCGCACACACGATCACCAGGGCGCCCAGCAATGCGACCTTGCTCCAGTACTCCGTCCGCGCCGGGGCGATCAGAAGCACGGCGAGGAGCCCGATCGAGACCGCATACGCGAAGCGGCCGCGGCGGCCGGAGGGGATCGTCTTCGGGTCGGTGATCATGAAGAAGAGGAAGACGAGGATCTCCGGTGAGGAGACGAGCGTCCACCAGAACGTCCAGCCCGTCAGCGGCCCGAGGTGCCAGCGTGAGGTCATCGCATGGCCCGTCGCCGCGAGGACGCCAAGACCGCCTGCGAACGACAGCCAGAAGGCGAGCGCGATGCCGAGAAGCCCGATGCGCAGCAGGATCACGAGCCCACCGGCGACGATGATGATGAGCGCCAGCACCATCCAGGCCGACATCCGCGCCCACCAGAAGTTGAGCGGCTCGGCGCGGCTCGACCCGAGCAGCAGGAAGCACGCAACCAAGCCGATGTTCGACGGGTTGAACAGGTGACGCCCGCGCAGCCGGATCACGTGCTTCGAGAGAAGCGAGACGGCTGCCGTGCCGGCGAAGATCCACCAGCCGCGCACCGACCACCAATCGCCGTGGGCCGTCCCGGGCACGCGCAGAATGAAGGCGACGCCGTTGCCGGTCAGCATCGCGCTCGCCGGCCAAATGAGCACGTGCTGGCGGCTGAAAGCGATCCCCGTCTCGAGCACCGCGCACGTGCCGATCGAGATCAGGATCTGCGCGATCGAGAGGTCGAATCCGAAAGCGACCTGCCCGAGCACCTGGAGCGAGACGATCACGCCGGCCAGATAGAGTCTCGGGTCGCTCGGACTCGGCAGGAGCACGGGGTAGCTCGCGCCGCGGATCATCACCGTCCGTGCGCCCGCGGCTGAGGCCGGGCTGCTCCATGTGGCCACGCGCGCATGGTAGTGCCCCGACCGCCACTTGACGAGTGCGCCACAATGGGCCGATGCAGCTCCAGCGGGCGCTCCAGATCGTCGATCACGTCGTCTCACGGGCCTCGGCGCCCGTCTCGGTGTTCGTCGCAGACGGGCACGGCGAGATCGTCGCGGCCGCGACGATGGACGGCGCCGCACCGGACACGCGGCTGAACGCGCAGCGGAAGGCATACACCGCGGCCCGCAGCGACGCGTACTCGACCGCGCAGCTCGCCGCCAAGGTGCAAGACGACCCCGTCGAGCGGGCGAGCTTCGATCCGTTCTTCACCTTCTTCCTCGGCGGCGTGGCCGCCTTCGACGGCGAGCTCCGAGTCGGCGCCGTCGGCGTGAGCGGACTGTCGGGAACTGACGACGCAGCGGCCGCCGCGGCCGCGATCGAGTCCGCCGGGCTCTCGTTCCGCGGCTGAGCCATCCTTCCGCGCGGGCACCGATCGGGCCGGCCGCCGGGCACGTAGAATCGCGTCGTGCCGAACGAGCGAGGCAGCGAATCGCCGGAGATCGGCATCGGCATGCTCGGCTACGCCTTCATGGGCAAGGCCCACTCGAGCGCCTTCCTGAATGTGCGGCACATCGCCTGGCCGCCGCTGCTCCGGCCACGACTCGTCGCCATTGCCGGCCGCGACGAGGCAGCGGTCGCGGACGCGGCGGCGCGCTACGGCTACGAACGGTGGACGACCGACTGGCGCGACATCGTCGCCGACCCGTCGATCGGGCTGTTCGACAACGGCGGCCCGAACTCCGTCCACGCCGAGCCGACGATCGCCGCGGCCGAGGCCGGCAAGCACGTGCTCTGCGAGAAGCCGCTCGGCCGGACCGCCGACGAGGCCTACACGATCTGGTCCCGGGTCGCTTCCGCAGGCGTCAAGCACCTCTGCGGATTCAACTATCGCTTCGTGCCCGCGGTACGGCTGGCGCGTGAGCTGATCGAGGCCGGCGAGATCGGGGAAATCCGCCATTTCCGGGCGCGCTACCTCCAGGACTGGGCGGAGGATCCGAGCCTCGACACCTGGCGCTTCAGCCCCGAGGATGCGGGCTCTGGCGCGATCGGCGACCTCGCGACCCACGTGATCGACCTGAGCAGATTCCTGGTCGGCGAGATCGCCGCGCTCTCGGCGATCGTGAAGACGTTCATCCCGGGCCGGAAGGTCGACGACGCGATCGAGTCCGTCGTCGAGTTCGAGTCCGGAGCCGTGGGCACGATCGAGGCGACGCGGCTCGCCCTCGGCCGGCGCAACGCCTTTCAGTGGGAGATCAACGGCGCGAAGGGCTCGCTCTGGTTCGACATGGAGCGCATGAACGAGCTTCAGGTCTTCCGCGCAGACGGCGACCGCGCGCGCGGCGCGAAGACGGTGCTCGTCACCGAGGCCGACCACCCGTTCACCGGGTACTGGTGGCCCCCTGGCCACATCGTCGGCTGGGGCGACACGTTCACGCACGAGGTCGTGCACCTGCTCGAGGCGATCGCGGAAGATCGGGACGTCGGACCGCTCGGCGCGACGTTCGAGGACGGCTACCGCGCGAGCGAGGTCTGCGACGCGATCGTGCGATCCTCCGCAGCCGGCAACCGCGTCACGCTCGCCTACCGTTCGCTGTAGCCGAACTGGTCGCCGGTCAATCCGGGTCGTCGGTCGACCGGGGGTCGTCGCCGGACTGCTCGTCGTCGGTCCGACGCTGCCGTTGGCCGAAGGTGACGGTGAGACGGTCGATCCGCTGGCCCTCGACCGAGTCGACCGAGAAGACGAGACCCTCGTGGGCCACTTCGTCGCCCGGCTCCGCGGCCCGGCCGAGCTCGCCGAAGACGAAGCCGGCGACCGTGTGGTAGTCCTCGACCGGCAGATCGACCTCGAACCGCTCGTTGAAGTCGTCGATCGGAAAGGTGCCGTCGATACGGATCGTGTCGTCGTCGACGTGCTCGACCGTCTCGTCCGGAAGGTCGAACTCGTCCTCGATCTCACCGACGATCTCCTCGAGCAGGTCCTCGAGCGTGACGATCCCCTCCATCGTCCCGTACTCGTCGATCACGATCGCCATGTGCTGGTTCGTGCGCCGGAACTCTGTCAGCAGCGCCGCCAGGTCCTTGGTCTCGGGCACCATCGCGGCCGGTCGGAGGACGTCCTCCAGATGGACGGCCGCCAGGCCGGCGCCCTGCATCGCGGCGAAGAGGTCGCGCACGTGGAGGATCCCGACGATCTCGTCGATCGTGTCGCGGTAGACGGGATAGCGCGTGTACGGCGAGTCCAGCACCGTCTGCAGCGCCTCCGCCGGAGGCAGGTCGACGGAGAGCGCGACCACCTCGGGCCGCGGCACCATCACATCCGCGGCCTCCTTGTCGGCGAAGTCGAAGACCTTGTAGAGCATCTCCTGCTCGCCCGGTTCGATCTCCCCCTGCGCCGCCGAGCTCGAGAGCAGCATCCGCAGCTCCGCTTCCGAATGAGCCTCGTGCTCCGCGCCGGGCGGCTGCTGCCCGAGCACGCTGAGCACGAGCTCCGTCGCTCGCTGGAGGACCCAGACGAGCGGGGCGAAGACGAGGAAGAAGACACGCACCGGCGTCGAAAGGGCGAGCGCCGTGCGCTCGGGATGGCCGAGCGCGATCCCCTTCGGCACGAGCTCGCCGATCACGACGTGCAGGAAGGTGATCACGAGCAGCGCGAGGATGACGGCGAGCACGGTCGCGAGCACTGGCTCGAACAGGTGCGCGAGCACCGGCTCGCCCAGGGCGCCGATCCCGAGCGAGGTGATCGTGACTCCGAGCTGCATCGCCGCGATAAACCTCGGCGGGTCGGCCGTGATGCGCATGACCGCGCGGGCGCGTCGGTTCCCTCCCCGCTCGAGCTCGCGAATCCGCGTCCGTCGAGAGGTCACGAGCCCGTACTCGCCGGCCACGAAGGACGCGTTCAGAAGGATCAGGCCCGCGAGGGCCAGTAGCTCGAGAAAGAGGTTCATGCGCCTGCGCCGTCCCGCGGAGCGTCGTTCCTACCCGGCACGTCGTCGTTCAAGCTCGGCGGATCGTATCCGAGCCGTCGGCGCTCACCGAACCACGAACATATGTTCTATGCTGGGGAGATGCGGGTCGAATACCGCGAGGAGCCCTGCAAGGCAGCGTTGAACCGGGTCAGCGGGATGCCGTTCCGCTGGTCGCTCAACCCGTACATGGGCTGCGTGCACCGCTGCTCGTTCTGTTACGTCCGCGCCTTCGAGCTTCGAGCCGACCGGCCTGCGGACGTGCGCTACGGCGCGTCGATCAGGGTCAAGGTCAACATCGCGGAGGTGCTGCGAGGCGAGCTCGCGCGACCTTCGTGGCACGGCGAGGGCGTCGCGATCGGGGCCGCCACCGACCCCTATCAGCCGGCCGAGGGGCGCTTCCGGTTGACGCGCGGCTGCCTGAAGACCCTTGCGGCCGCGGCGAACCCGTTCGCGTTGATCACGCGCGGGCCGCTGATCGTTCGTGACCTGGACGTGCTCGCCGAAGCGGCCCGGCGCGCGGACGTCTCCGTCACCTTCTCGGTGCCGACACTCGACGAGGAGGTCTGGAGGGTGACGGAGCCCGGGACGGCGCCTCCGCGTCAACGGCTGCGAGCACTCGAACGGCTCGTCGCCGCCGGCATCCGCGCCTCCGTCGGGATGGCGCCGATCCTCCCCGGCGTCTCGGACCGCCCCGACCAGCTCGCAGCGGTGATCCGTGCCGCACGGGAGGCGGGCGCGTGCGGCGTCTGGCCGGGCGTGCTCAACCTGCGGCCGGGAACCCGCGAGCACTTCCTCGAGAGCCTCGCCGACGCATGGCCCGAGCTGCTGCCCGACTACGAACGGCTGTACAGCGGGCGGGCATACCTCCCCCGCGCCGAGACGGCCGAGATCCGTGCAACCGTGCGTGAACTGGCCCGCCGGCACGGCATCCGCGACCGCCGCCGCGTGCGTCTCACGCCGCCTCCGGCGCCGGTGCAGCTTGCACTCGAGATCTGAGCGCCGCCGCCGCCAATACAATCGCTTTCTGATGCCCGACGAGATCACCGTCCTGATCGTCGACGACCACGAGGTGGTCCGCGAAGGGCTGCGCCTGTCGCTCTCGCGTGCACCGCACATCCGGGTCGTCGGCGAAGCCTCCGACGGCGAGAGCGCCGTCGACCTCGCGCTCCGCCGGAAGCCCGATGTCGTGATCATGGACGTGCGGATGCCCGGCATGGACGGGCTCGAGGCGACCCGGCGGCTCACCGAAGAGCTTCCGGAGACGAAAGTCCTCATCTTCACTGCATTCTCGGAGCGGTCGCTGCTCGGACGTGGCTTCGAGTCCGGCGCCAAGGGCTACGTCCTCAAGGAGGCTCCACACACGACGCTCGTACGCGCGATCGAGAAGGTGGCCACCGGCGAAGGCTACGTCGACCCCGCACTGATGCCGCAGTTCCTCGCGGGCCGCGACCAGAGCGACATGCTCACCGCCCGCGAGCGCGAGATCCTGCAGCTGCTGGCCGACGGCATGTCCAACGGCGACGTGGCCGAACGGCTCTTCATCTCACAGGAGACCGTCAAGAGCCACGTCCGCCACATCCTGACGAAGCTCGAGGCGGACACCCGCACGCAGGCGGTGGCGATCGCGCTGCGTGAGGCCATGATCGACTAATGGGGGAAACCATGTTTCCCCCATTGACCCCCTTCTTCTTCGTTGCGGTCGGCGGCTTGCGCTGGTGGTTCGGGACGCGTTCGTAGGCCGACCGTCGCCGTAGCGGCGGCGCCGGCGGAGCCGGCACCGCCGCCCGAGGCCTCGCTCGGCTCCGCCGAGCTCGATCCGGGCGCAGGCGTTGGAGGGACAGCGAAGCGTTTGCGTCCTACGACCTGGACGGCCTGGTCGTTAGCCGCTGCTTCGCACGGCTAACTCCGCGACTGCGGCGCGAGACTCGACTTCCCGTCGGGCGGCGGCCGAGCTGGATACGGGCGGCGGCTTCGCCCGGCCGGCTCCGCGAGTCTCGGCTATGACTCCCTTGTGGATCCGCACGAAGACGCGCTTGATCGGTTGATCTCCGCCGAGCAGGACGAGCGGCGGCGGTTGGCTCTGTTTCTGCACGACGGGCCGGTGCAGCGGCTTTCCGGGATCGCCTTGATGCTCGACGGGGCGCTGCACTCGCTCGAGGACGGGAACGCCGAGCAGGCCCGGGCGATCATCGAGTCGACGCTGCTCCAGCAGCGGGCGACGATCCGGGAGCTACGCGACCTCTCATTCGTGCTCGAGCCGGTGGTGCTGCGCGACCACGGGTTCGGGCCCGCGTTGCGGGCGCTCGCCGACCAGACCCGGGACTCGCACGGGATCGACGTCTCGATCGACGCGGAACGGGCGGCCGGTCTCGGTGCGACCGCGAGCATCGCCCTCTACACCATCCTCCGTGAGCTCGTCGACCAGGCGGTGCGCCGCGGCCCGCCGACGCGGATCACGATCGCGATCGCCCCGGAGGCCGACGGCGGCGTGATCGCCTCGGTGACCGACGATGCCGAGCCCGAGCGGCGCAGACGCTCGCTCGAGGCGATCGAAGAGCGGGCTCGTCAGCTGCACGGATCCGTCGAGTTGCTCGTGAACGAGGGAGGCAGCGCGATCAGCGTGACGCTCCCCGCCCACACCGCACGTCGCTAGCATCAGGTTTGATGGCCGAGGAGAACGGCAGTTACGGCAGGCTCCAGCATCTGCTGTTCGTCTGGTCGCCGAACGGATACACGCTGCGCGAGATCGACGGCGACGCCCCCGAGATCGGGCACGAGTTCGAGGACGACGGGCGCACGCTCGTCGTGACGAAGGTCGGCGCCTCGCCGCTCCCCGGGGACTCCCGCCCCTGCGCCTATTCCGTCGGCCGGGACTGACGATCCCCGTTCGGTTCAGTTCAGTTCAGTTCTGAACGTTGTGCTCTGTCGCGTACGCGTCCACGAGCGGATCAACCTCGGCAATCCCCTGCGGGAACGCATAGTTGATCTTCACGAACGGCTCCCACTTTTCCGGCAGCGCATCCTCCGGAAAGATCGCCTCGACCGGGCACTCGGGCTCGCAGGCGCCGCAATCGATGCACTCCTCGGGGTCGATCACCAGGATCCGTGCAGCCTCGTGGATACAGTCGACCGGGCAGACGTCGACGCACGAGCGATCCTTGATGTCGATGCAGGGCTCCGCGATCACGTACGTCATCGGCGGGTCACTCTACCGGCGTCAGCAGCGCTCCAATCAGTTCCCCCGATCGTTCGAAGAGCGCGGATTTCGCGACCACCTGGTCGAATCCCGCGGCATGCGCCCGGCGGAGCCCGTCGGTGTCCTTGTGATTCGTGAAGCCGAGCAGCAGAACGTCCGGAAAGGCCTCGGCGACCTCGTCGGCATCGACCCGGCCGATGTCGGCGATCACCAGATCCGGTGGGTCGATTCCCTCGACCCCGAGGAAGCGGTGACCCGGAAGCAGCGCCTCCAGCTTCCCGCGGAGGAAGAGATCGACCCCGACAAGCAGGATCGTTGCCATGCCTGCCCGTGACTTTAACATCGCCCACGACTACCGGGAGGGGCTGCGCCTCGCCCGGGCAGGTGAGTTCTTTGCCGCACACGAGGCGTTCGAGGCCGCCTGGCGGGTCGCCGCTCCCGGCGAACGTGATTTCTTCCAGGGTCTCGTGCACGCGGTCGTGTTCGCCTACCAGGCCGGACGCGGCAAGGAGATCGGCGCCGAGCGGCAGCGTCAGAAGGCGCTCAGGCGGCTCGAGCCCTACGCTCCGACCTACCGGGGCCTCGACGTCGAGCGGCTGCTCGATGCCTTACGAGCTGTTCAGGCCGACCTTCGCGAACAGCTGGTCGAGCGCGATCCGCAGCCACCAGTCGCGGTTGAAGAAGAGCAGGAGGCCCAGCGTGACGAGGGTCGCCCCTGAGACGACGCGCACCGCCTGGTAGTGGGAGCGGACCCAGCGGAACGCGCGCATCGCATGGGCGAACGCGATCCCCGCCAGCACGAAAGCGGCGCCGAGCCCGAGCGAGTATGCGAGCAGCAGCACCACGCCGCGAGCGACACCGCCGCTCGAGCTCGCCAGTACCAGGATCGAGGCGAGCACAGTGCCGATGCACGGGGCAGCGCAGACGGCGAAGGCACCGCCGAGCAGCGCCGACGAGCCGCGCTTCCGCGCTCTCAGGAGGAGCCCGGGGGCGACCGCGCGCTCCGGCCACGGCAAGAGCCCGACGAAGCCGAGTCCGATCACGACCAGCGCGAAGCCTGCGATCTCGGTCTGCGTCGTCTTGTCAACGACGCTCGCGATCGTGGCCGCCGCCGCCCCGAGCACGACGAAGACGATCGTGAACCCGGCGATGAAGGGCATGCTGGCCGCGACCACGCGCCTCCCGGCGCCGCGCTCACCGAGCCGGTCTACCTCGACCGCGGACACCGCCGAGAGATAGCCGGGCACGAGCGGCAAGACGCAGGGCGTGATCACGGAGAAGAGGCCCGCGAGAAACGCGACCGGAAGCTTCTCGGCCATCGTCGTCAGGAGTCGTAGCGCGCGAGCTCTTGGTCGACGCGGAGCTCGAGCGCGGGCGCAAGCGCAGGCCCCTCGGTCACCGGCACGACCTTGCCGGACTCGTCGCGGTTCCGCGACCACGCGCGGGCGCCGGTCGCAACCGCACCCGCGCCCGCGACGATCCCGCCGAGGGGGAGCAGCCAGGCCAGCAGGTCGAACCCGTGTGACCGGGGAACGGCCAGAACCTGCGGCCCGAGCTCGGCCACGAAGTGGTTCTCGATCTGGTCCTTCGACCAGCCCGCCGCGATCTTCGCGCGGATGAACGCCTTCATCTGCTGCGCAAGCGGCGAGCTCGACTCGTCCAGCGGCTCGTGACAGGTCGTGCAGACGAGGTCGGCCTCGAGCGCAGCCTGGGTCGGGCGGCCGTTGCCCGACCGGAAGGCGAACGCGAGCCCGAAGACCAGAGCCAGGATCGCGAACGCGGCAGTGAACGACTTCACTGCGCGAGGGCGTTCCGGATCCCGAGGTCGAGCAGCTCCGGCGTCGCCGGGCCGACGATGTGCCCGACCTGGCCCAGCTTGTTGCTCGGGAGCGGGATCACCCGGCCCCGCTTGTCGATGAAGAACGTCTCCGGGTACCCCGTGACGCCGTAGTGCCCGATCAGCGGCCCGTCGTCGCTGATCACCGGGTAGGTGATGTCGAACCGGCGCATGAACTTCGTCGCCGGGCCCGACAGGTCCTGCTCGTCGACGCCGACGAAGACCACGCCCTTCCCGGCCCACCGTTTCGCGACCGCCGAGACGACGGGCGCCTCGTGGGTGCACGGCGGGCAGTAGGACTGCCAGAAGTTCAGGACGACGACCTTGCCGCGCAGCCCGGCCAGGCTCACCGTCCCGCTCGTCCCGACCCGGGGGCGCGAAAAGGGATAGGCCGGAACGATCTGTTGCTTGTCGACAGCGGTGGCGATGCCCTTCGGGTTGTCGACGACCTTCCAGATGAGCACCCCAAGCAGAGCGAGCACGACCGCCACCGAGAGGATCTGAGCGGCGCGGAACATCAGACGATGAACACCGTCGTCCCGATCTTCACGTGGCTGAACAGCCACTCCGAGTCGGCGACCTGCATGCGGATGCAGCCGTGGGAGGCGTTCCACCCGATCGAGCTCGGCTCGTCCGTGCCGTGGATGCCGATCCCGGGCGACGACAGCCCCATCCAGCGGGTGCCGAGCGGGTTGCCTGGACCGGGCGGCACCGGCTTCAGGCCCTTGGCCCAGGCGTCGTAGGTCGGCGGATACCAGGTCGGGTTCACCCACTTGACGATGATCGAGAACCGGCCCGCCGGCGTCGGGTAGATCGCCTGGCCGGTCGCGATTGGGAACGTGCGCCAGACCTCGTTGTCGCTCCGGTAGAGCGTGAGCCGGTTGAGCGAGCGGTTGATCAGGACGACCGCGCCATAGCTGTTCTGCGTGACGGCCGGGACGATCGTCTTCGTGTGAACGGCGAGCGGGAGCCGGACATTCGAGGTGAGAGAGTGGACGATCCGCGCGACGAGCTCGGTCTGGTTGAGCACCTCACCGTCCACCGCAGGCTTGATCTGCGGCCGCCCGGCGGCGAACCTGAGCGAGGCGCTCCGCGGACGGTGGTCGAAGCGCCGGGCGAGAGCGGCGACGGCCGAGCGGATCGCCGCGCCGTGGGCGGCAACCGTCAGGTGGACGTTCGTGCCGGCCGGAGCGGAGCGGGCATGACCGACGGCCGGCCCGATGTAGGCCGTCGCGAGCTTCGCCGGGTGTAGCTCGACGCGGGTGCCTCCGACCATGAGCGGCAGCGGCCGGGAGAATGCCAACCTGACGGCGCTCGCCGCAGCCGCCGGGTCGAGACCTCCGACCCGCACGCCGGCAATACGCACCGTGGCCGGAACGGAATGAGTCCCCGCCAGGACGGGAGCAGCGCTGAGCGCAGCCCCCGAGAAACCGAGCACGACGACAAACACCGCTGTCAGGCCCCGATTCACAGCAGATCCAGTGTAGCCAGGACACGACGGGCCATTTCGGGGTCGTCCGTCACGATCGCGTCCACGCCGAGGTGCACCAGATGCTCAACCCTCGCCTGATCGTTCACCGTCCAGGCGAGAATCGCGGCGCCGCGCCCATGCACGGCTCGCACCACCGCGACCGAGACCAGCGTGTGGTGGAGCGCAAGGGCATCCGCCGAGGCTGCGTCGAGCAGGAGCCGTGCCCGTCCGGGCATCGCCGAGCGAAGAGCGGCCGCCGCCGCACTCGTGACGAAGGGCGGCCACCGGATCCGCGCGGCACCGTAGCGATCCCGCGGATAGCCGATCGCCCGTGACAGCCCGGGCGGATCGCGCGCCAGGCGCCGCAGCGAACGAGCCCAGGTCGAGGAGACGACAACGCGCTCCTCGAGGCCGACGCGACGCACAGCAGCCGCCACCGCGTTCTCGATGCCTGTCAGCTTGAGGTCGATGTGGATGCCGATCTCGTGGGCCGCAAGGAAATGGAGCGCGTCGTCGAGCGTTACCGGCCGCTCGGGAGGCTCGTCGCCCGGGTGGCCAAGCACCAGACCCGGCCCGACGTCGAACTCGACCAGGTCAGCTCCCGCGGAGACCGCGGCCTCGAGCCCCTCCAGGGAGTTCTCGGGCGCGACGCCCGCCGCGCCCCGATGCCCGATCACGAGCGGTCGCATCCCCTGCCGGCGTAGATCCACCCGCGCAGCGTAGTGCACCCTCGTGCAGGCTCCGACCCGTCGCCGGCATCGCCTCGCGCCCATGATCGGGGTTCGGTCGGGAACAAGAACGCCGATCGAACCTCCAACTAATTGGAGCAAACGGAGGGAAACGTGCATTAGACTTCCGGTATGGCCCAGCCCGCGACACGTTTCCCGGCAGTCGACGAGGAAGCGCCCTCGCTCGACCCCGCGGCGATCGAGCGGGCCTACCGTCGCGAGCGCGCCCGGCGCCGTGCCCGGGTCGCCCACCACGACTACGCGCGCAGCTCGAATGCGCGTTTCTGGGTCGCGCTGGCGGTGCTCTCGTTCCTGACGGTCGTGATCGCGCTGGTCGCTTTCCACCAGGTCCAGACGACCTTCGGCATCTGAATCCCTCCTCCGGCCGGGAGTTCGCCCATACTTACGGTGATGCAGGGCCCCGATCTCTACCTCGATCCGGATCCGTCAGACCCGCCGCCGCCGGCGTACGCTCGTGCGCGGCCCGAAGGGATCTGGGCGGCGGGTGACCGGATCACCTGGATCGCCGGCCTGATCCTCGCCCTCTCGACGTTCATGGACTGGTATGCGGGCTCGGGCGCCGGCATCAAGCTGGCGGTGATCGGCTGGCACACCGGCGCTCTCGGCAAGGCGGTGTTCTTCATCGGCCTCGCGACCGTGGCGATCGTCGCTCTGCGCGAGTCGGGGATCGAGCTACCTGCTTCAGCCCCCGAGAGCCTCATCGTGCTCGCGCTCGGAGTGCTCGCGACGGTCTTCGTCCTCCTCCGCCTGATCTCGATCCCCGACTCCGTCCTTCCGGCCGACGGTCGCGGGATCGGCATCTGGATCAGCCTGATCGCAGCGCTCGGCGTGATCGCGGGCGGTTTGCTGCGCGCGGCCGAAGACCTCTAGCGCGGCCTCTCGTAACGTTCGACCCGAAATGCACGCGGCTGGAGGCCGCGCCGCGTCGCGGGAGGAGAGTTTCAGATGAAACGGTGCGAGCGCCGCACTGTGCACACCGTCGAGCCGACCTGCGGCGCCGCGCGGTGCGCCAAGCGTCACTGGTAGCCTGAGCGGTAGCACAATCGATGGACCCCGACGGGCGCCGCAGCAGTGAAGCGGCAGGCATGACGCGCAAGAGGTTACTTGCGAGGGGGTTGCGTGCGGGGTTGATCCTGATCGGAGCCACGCTCGACCCGGCAGTGCTCGATGTCGCCGATGCGCACGCGGCGGGGGTCGCCGACGCCGGCAGCATCCAGCACTTCGTCTCGCGCCCCGACCTCAGGCCGCCGCTCATCACGGTCACTCACCCCGCGCAGGAGACGGCGCCGGGATACCTGTTCATCGCGCCGTCGTCCGGCCCCGGCCGGCGCGGGGCGATGATCTTCGACAACGAGGGAAAGCTCGTCTGGTTCCATCAGACGACCGGCCCGACGATCATGGACTTCAAGGTCGGCGTCTACAAAGGCGAGCCGGTGCTGATCTGGTGGGAGGGCAAGTCCGACAACAAGGGCCTGGGCCGGGGCGTGTGGGTGATCATGGACTCCTCCTACCGCGAGCTCGCACGATTCAAGCCCGGGAACGGCCGCGACGCGGACCTGCACGAGATCATCCTGACGCCGCAGGGCACCGCCCTCGTGACGAGCTACGACGTGATCAGGCGCGACCTGGCGAGCGTCGGCCGCAGCTCCGCCGGCCGCGTCGTCGACAGCCTCGTGCAGGAGCTCGAGATCCCGAGCGGCCGAGTGCTCTGGGAGTGGCGGAGCCTCGACCACGTCGGGCTCGACGAGTCATACGCGAAGGTCGGGCCAAGGTACGACTACTTCCATCTCAACTCGATCGACCTCGACGACGCCGGCGAATTGCTCATCTCCGCCCGTAACACCTGGGCGGTCTACAAGGTGAGCCGCCGGACCGGAGACGTGCTCTGGCGCCTCGGCGGGAAGAAGAGTGACTTCCAGATGGGCACGGGCACGGGGTTCGCATGGCAGCACGACGCGCGCATACACGACGGCGGCCGCCGCATCAGCATCTTCGACGACGGGGCCGCGCCACAGGTTCAGCCGCAGAGCAAGGGGCTCGTGCTCGACCTGGACACACGACGGATGCGAGCCACTCTCGTCCAGAAGTACACCCACCACCCCGGTCGGCTGATCACAGCGTTCATGGGCAACGTCCAGCTGCTCCCGAACGGCGATGCGCTGGTCGGTTGGGGAAGCAGTCCCTACCTGACCGAGTTCTCCGCCGACGGGGCGATCCGCTTCGACGCGAAGCTGCCCAAGGGTGGCCAGAACTACCGCGCGTACCGCTTCCCCTGGGTCGGGCGGCCCGACGGAGCGCCGAGCGTCTCGAGCGTCGGCAGGACCGTCTACACGAGCTGGAACGGCGCCACCGAGCTCGCCTCCTGGGAGCTGCTGGAGGGTGTCGATGCTAGCCGCCTCCAGGCGACCGCGACGGTCCCTCGGGACGCCTTCGAGACCGCTCTCACGGTCACCGCCGCCTCGACCCGCAGCGTGGCGGTGGTCGCACGGGACGCCGGCGGAGCCGAGCTCGGCAGGTCGCGGACGATCAGCCTCGGCTGACCGGCGGGCCGGCCTCCGGGCCCCGCCATCCGAGCCTGCTCGCGACGGAAGGCGCCAGCCGCTGCACCGCGAGGGCCACCGCGAGACCCCAGAGGGCGCCGGCGATCACATCGAGTGGGTAGTGCACGCCGACATAGAGACGGGAGAGCGCAATCAGCACCGCGAGTGCGTAGGCCGGGAGCCGGAGTCGGGGAGCGAGACCGGAGAGCACGGTTGCGCAGGCGAAGCTCGTGGCCGCGTGGCCGGAAGGGAACGACGGGCTGTGAGGGCGCGCCACGAGTGTGTGCACGTTCGGTCGCGTGCGCTCGAAGATCGCCTTCAGCACGTCGGTCGAGAGATCGGCGGCGAGCTCGGCGGCAAGCACCCAGAGGAACACCTGCACGCGCCGGCGCATGAGCGCCAGCACGAGCGCGAGCGCGAGCCAGACCGCCCCGTACGTGCCTGCGTAGGTGAGCCAGCGGAAGAACGGGTCGAGCAATCCGTCACGGTGGACGGCGATCCACGACTCGAGGTGTCTGTCCCAGCGAAGCAAGACGCCGAAGGCTACGCCCGCGCAGTGACCCTTCGGGCGGAGGTCAGGCCAGGCGGAAGTCAGGCCAGGATCGAGCCGCGGCGCTCCTCGGGTCGGCGGGAGCAGCTACCGGCCGTCGACGCCCCGCACGACGACGTCGAGCAGCGCCTGTCCGGCGCGTTGTCGGCGATCACCGCGAGTACCTGCTCCCCCGCTCTCGGTCTCGCGCACCGAGGGGCCAGCCACCTCGAGGCTGGCCCGAGCGAGCTCACGCAGCCGGGCATCGTCGTCGACGACGAGCACGAGCGGGCCCCCACGTCGCCCGCCGGGGCCCCGGCGGGCGACGAACGACTCGAGATCTTGAAGTGGTGCGCCCCTATCACCTCGAAGTGGTGACGGTGACCGTCGTCCGAGCCCTGGGAGCGAGCGGCAGCGGCCGGAGGGTTCGGACCACCGTCTGCGTGCCGCCCGGCTTCGGATTGTCGTGGAGCGCCTCGCCGAGCCCGATCCCTGCCACGAAGACGACGGCCAGGGCGACCGGGACCGCGAGCAGCGTCGACCTGCGTCGCCGGCGGGAGACAGCTCGGCGCCGTTCGGTCACGGGCTGTAGTCGGAGGCGCGTCGTGAGTAGAGCTGAAAGGCAGCGTCGGCGACCGTCGACGCCTGGGAGGGAACGGCATCCGGCAGCGCGTCGTGGATCGCCTGGAGGGCCCACCGATCGGCGCCCGCGTACTCGCTTGCGAGCTGGTCGAGGGTGAAGCTCTGCCCCACACGACGGCTCAGCTCGGCCGTGACGACGTCGACCTGGAGGGCCAGGGACTCGTAGACCGATCTGTCCGACCGCCAACGCTCGACCGCACGGCGGCCGTCCTCCCACTGGTGGCGCGCAAGCTCGAGATCCACGGCCCCGCCGATCATAGAGTCGCGCAGCATCGTTCCCCGGGCCAGAGCGGCGCGGCCTCGGCCAGGATCCGGTCGCCGAGCTCGTAGCCCGGCCGGGCGAGTGCGAAGGCGGCGTGCGCGTGCAAGCACTTGAGGCTGCCGGCACGATTCGATCCGCCGACGCCGCCGGGCAACTCGGGTCGCAGAGAGCGCTGGTCCGCGTGCGCCCGCTCAAGGCTCGACCGGAGCCGAGGGTCGGCCGCCGCCGCTGCCGTCCAGCGCTCCACTCCCCCGCCCGCCTCCAGCCGCGCCAGACCGATTGCCAGGTGACGGCAGGTGAGCCAGAACTGGGTCGGGAACGGCGTCCCGTCCACGTCGAACGGCTCCTGCTCGACTACCGCGGGGCGACCGAACGGACACCGGACAGCGACCCGCCGGAACGCCCGCGGTCGCCGCCCCAGCTGCCGCTCCACCACCGCGAGATCGTCCACTGCAGCGAGGGTAGCTTGCCCGCCTACATGCGGGTGTCCAGGCAGGACAGCTCTCGACCGGGGCGAACTCACCCTGCATGCTCCGGCCCACCCGGCTGCTTGCGCTTGGCGCCCTGGCGCTGATCGGGCTCCTGTACTGGAAGCCGCTGCGCACCTATGAGCACACCCGCACGGTCGTCCACAACCGCGAGGCCGAGGTCAGCCGGCTCGAGCAGCAGCAACGGCAGCTGAAGGCGCGGATCGCCACCGTGGGCACAGGGGACGACCTCGTTCGCGAGGCGCGCCGGCTCGGCTTCGTCAAGCCCGGCGAGCAGCTCTTCATCGTTCGCGGCATCTCGGCCTGGCGCAAGTAGACACGGGGGAAACCATGTTTCCCCCGTGGGCCCCCTTCTTCCGGTCGGGGGTCGGCGGGTTGGTCCGGGTGGTTCGTGGGGTTCGTGGGATCCTGGTGGTTGTTGTAGCGGCGGTGCCGGCGGAGCCGGCACCGCCGCCCCAGGCCTCGCTCGGCCTGGCCGAGCTCGATCCGGGCGCAGTCGTGGCAGCGCCGGCGTGGCGTGGCAGGTTCGGTCGGATCGGACCGCCTGGTCGTTGGCCGCTGCTTCGCACGGCCAACTCCGCGGCTGTTCGCGAAGGTTCCGAGGCCGACGCGCTGCCGGACGATGTCGTGCTATGCGACGTCGACCTTGATCACGTTCGTCGAGCCGCTGCGGTTGACCGCCGTGCCGGCGATCAGGACGACGAGATCGCCCTCCACGATGATCCCGGCCTCGCGGGCGGTCTCGATCGTCCGCACCCAAAGGTCCTCGACGTCGGCGGTCGACGGCATCAGCACCGGCAGCACGCCCCACTCGAGCGCCATCTGCTGCACCGCGGTCTGGTCGTGTGAAAGGCCGACCATCGGGCGGCGCGGTCGAAGGCGCGCGATCTCCGAAGCCGTGCGGCCCGTCGCGGTGGCGACGACGATCGCCTTGGCGCCGAGCGCCTCGGCCAGGTCGGTGGCGACATTCGACATCGCCCGCCTGACATCCCTCCCGACGCCCGCCTCGGGGATCTCGTGGCGATAGCTCATCGACGGCTCCACGGCGCGGGCGATGCTGTCCATCGTGCGCACCGCCTCGACCGGGTGGGCCCCGACCGCCGTCTCCGCGGACAGCATCAGCGCGGAGGTGCCGTCGAGGATCGCGTTGGCGACGTCACTCACCTCGGCGCGGGTCGGCTCCGCGTGCTCGACCATGGACTCGAGCATCTGGGTGGCGGTGATCACCGGCTTGCCGGCCTCGAGACACCGAAGGATGATCCGCTTCTGAAGCAGCGGCACCAACGCCGGCCCCATCTCGACGCCGAGGTCACCGCGGGCCACCATCACTGCATCCGCCTCGGCGACCACCTCGTCGAGCGCATCGATCGCCTCTGCCTTCTCGATCTTGGCGATCACCCGAGCCTCCGAGCCCCGTTTGCGGATGACCTCCTTCAGCTCCCTGACATCCGCAGCCGTGCGCACGAACGACAGTGCGACGTAGTCGACCCCGAACCCGAGCGCGACCTCGAGGTCGAGGATGTCCTTCTCGCTCAGAGAGGGAACCGGGATCGCGACGCCGCGCGGGAGGTTCACCCCCTTGTTGGACTTGACCTCGCCGCCGACGACCACCCGGCACCGGGCGCGTCCGCGATCGAGCCCCTCGACGACCAGACGGATCAGGCCGTCGTCGATCATCACGTCGTGGCCCGGCTGGAGCACCTCTGCGATCACCGACGGCGAGACGACCAGGTCGCCGTCGAGCGCCCTCTCGGCGCCCGCCACGAACACGATCGCCCCGTCCGCGAGCAGCCGCGGCTCGGCGAGCTCTCCGACCCTCAGCTTCGGCCCCTGCAGATCGGCGATCAGCGCGAGCGGGCGTCGGAGCTCCGCCTGGACGGCCCGGACGATCGCGGCGCGGGCTTCGTGCTCCTCGTGTGAGCCGTGCGAGAAGTTGAGCCTGGCCGCATCCATCCCGGCGACGGCGAGCGCGCGCACCTTCTCGTGCGTTCCCGAGCCCGGGCCGATCGTGGCGACGATCTTCGTGCGACTGACCGCCTCGTTCACGCCTCCACCCTACTCGGGCCCGTCAACGAGAGAAACGCGGGAACGCCGACCAGCCCGGATAGACCGCCCGCTCGCCCAGTTCTTCCTCGATCCGCACTAGTTGGTTGTACTTCGCCACGCGCTCCGAGCGCGCCGGCGCGCCCGTCTTGATCTGGCCCGCGTTCGTGGCGACCGCGAGATCGGCGATCGTCGTGTCCTCCGTCTCCCCCGAGCGATGGGAGATCACGGCCGTGTAGCCGGCGCCCTGCGCGAGGCGGATCGCCGCCAGCGTCTCGGTCAGGGTGCCGATCTGGTTGACCTTGACCAGGATCGAGTTTGCGATCCCTTCGTCGATGCCGCGCCGGAGCCGCTGCGGATTGGTCACGAAGACGTCGTCTCCGACCAACTGGACGGAGTCGCCCAGCTCGCGGCTCTGGAGCGACCAGGCGTCCCAGTCGTCTTCGGCGGCGCCGTCCTCGAGTGAGACGATCGGGTACCGGTCGATCAGGTCGGCCCAGAAACCGGTCAGCTCGTCCGCGGCCAGCACGCGTCCTTCAAAGCGATAGGCCCCGTCGCGGTAGACCTCGCTGGTGGCCGGGTCCAGCGCGATCGCGACGCTCTCGCGGTGGCCGGCGCGCTCGGCGGCCTCCAGGATCGCCTCGATCGCCGCCTCGCTCGAGGGCAAGTCGGGAGCGAACCCGCCCTCGTCGCCGACCGCGGTCGCGAGGCCGCGATCGTGCAGCACGGCCTTGAGGGCGTGGTACACCTCCGAGCCGATCCGCAGGGCCTCGGCGAAGGACGCCGCTCCGGCCGGGACGAGCATGAATTCCTGCAGGTCGATCGAGTTCGCGGCGTGGACGCCGCCGTTGATCACGTTCAGCATCGGCACGGGCAGCGTCCTTGCCTGCTCGCCTCCGACGTGGCGGTAGAGGGGGACGCCCGCCTGGGCGGCGGCAGCCCTCGCCGCCGAGAGCGAGATGCCGAGGATCGCGTTCGCCCCGAGCCGGCCCTTGTTGGGCGTCCCGTCGCACTCGATCAGCGCCGCGTCGAGGCCGGCCTGGTCGGCCGGGTCGAGGCCGAGCACCGCGTCCCGCAGGACACCGTTCACGTTGCCGACGGCCGCCGTGACCCCCTTCCCTCCCCACGCGGCTCCGCCGTCACGCAGCTCGACCGCCTCGTGCACCCCCGTCGACGCGCCGGACGGCACAGCTGCCCGGCCGAAGGCCCCCGAGGCGAGGACGACATCGACCTCGACCGTCGGGTTCCCCCGCGAGTCGAGCACCGTGCGCCCGCGCACATCGGCGATTCCACTCATCTCCCTGCCCTCCCTGGCTCAAACGGCCACGTCCGGTGCCAGGCCAGCGTGACAGAAGTGCAACGGGCCCGGGACGAAGGTGCCGGAAACTGCAAGCAGGCCTGCTCAGGCCACATGCCCGTCCAGCCATGTCCGGTGCCGGCCCAAGGTGACGGCAGTGTGACGGGGCGGCGGGAAACGCTCATGCCGAGCCCTTCGCGAGGTCGAAGTACCGGTCCTGCTCGGCCAGCGGCAGCTCCGTCCACGTCTTGCCCTCGGCTGCAGCCAGACGCTCCGCTCCCTCGACCCTCACCCGGAACCGCGTCGCGGCGGCACGCAGCTCGAGCTCGGGGTCGACATTGAGCCGCCGGGCCACGTTGACGCAGGCGAAGAGGACATCACCGAGCTCCGCGGCGGCCGCAGGATCCGGTTCACGGCCCGCTGCGGGCTCCTCCCCGCGAAGCTCCGCCCGCAGCTCCTTCAACTCCTCGTCGAGATCGGCGAGTGCACCTGCGACGTCCGGATAGTCGAAGCCGACCGCGGCTGCGCGCCGTTGCAGCTTCCGCGCCAGCAGCAGCGCGGGCAGCGTCTCGGGGACGTGGTGGAACACGCCCTCGCGCGACTCCTGCACGACCTTCAACTGCTCCCAGTTCGCGAGCACCTGGGAAGCCGTGCTCGCTTCGCCGTCGCCGAACACGTGCGGGTGGCGGGCGATCAGCTTCGCGGTCACGTTCCGGGCCACCGCCTCGAGATCTCCCGACCCCTTCTCGGACAACAACAGAGCCAGAAAGTAGGACTGGAAAAGGAGGTCTCCGAGCTCGTCGAGCAGCTTCGCGTCATCGCCGGCGAGGGCCGCGTCGGCGACCTCGTAGGCCTCCTCGATCGTGTGCGGCACGATCGATCGCTCGGTCTGCTCGCGGTCCCAGGGGCAATCGCGCCTGAGCCGCTCGGTCAGCTCCTGGAGCTCGACCAGCGCGTCTGCGAGGGACGCGTCTGCGAGGGACACCGCGGTCAGGTGGTGGTCGCGTTGCCGGCAGAGAGCGACGCGCAGGGGTCGGGCGACGGCTGATACCCGGTCTGGTACTTGATCTTGCTGCCGGAGCAGTAGCTCTTGGTGACGCCGGCCAGCCACGTGCTGAGCGCCTGCTGCTTCTTGGTCCCGAGGAGCTGCGTGCGAATCGCGGGAGCCGCCTTCGCCTCGGACGTCGTCTTCGCGGCCACGATCGGGCCGAGCGGCTGGATCACGAACCAGCCGTAGGCGCTCGTGTTCACCGGTTGGAGGAGCTCACCCGTCTTTGCGCTGGTGGCGAAGACGGCCTGGTCGAACTCGGGCACGTCGGAGCCCTTCTTGGCGGTGAACTTGCCGCCGGAGTCCTTCGAGCCGGGGTCCTGGGAGTACTTCTTCGCGGCCGCCGCGAAGTCGCCGCCCGCCTTCAGCTGCGCGTAGATCTGCTGCGCGAGCTTCTCCTTGTTCTTGCCGACCAGGATCTCGCGGACGTTCCGTGAGGCAGGCTGCTGGTACTGGGTGATGTTCTGGGCGTAGTAGGCGGCGATCTCGGCCGACGTCAGCTTCACGTCCTTGGTGACCGCGTTGTAGATCTTCTGCTCGAGCAGCTGCTCCTTCAGGTTCGAGCGCACGTCGGCATCGGTGAATCCCTGCTGCTTGAGGCCCGCCAGGTACTTGGCCTGGCTGCCCTTGAAGTACTTCTTCTTCAGCTTGTCGACCTGGGCCTGGACCTCCTTGTCGCTCACCGACAGGCCGAGCTTGGCGGCCTCGGAGGCGAACTCGGCCCGCTGGACGAGGACGTCGATGATGTTCGTCTTGAGCGACGCGAACTGGGTCGACCCGGCTGCCGGAACGGCCTGACCCGACGCTTTCAGGCTCGCCTTCTCCTGTGCGAGCGCGTCGCTGTACATCGCCTGCGTGACGTGGACAGCCCCGACGACGGCGATGTCGGCCGCGGCGAGCTTGCCGCCGCCGCCGCTGCCACAGCCCGCGGCGAGCAGCACGACGACAAGCAACGATAGGAGACTGACCTTCATAGGATGCGCAGCGTTCATGCCGCTTTGCGCGCCTCCAGCATAGCATCGACCAGCCGGAGCGCCCCGCCGAGCTCGTCGTCGCGGAGCGTCACCTCGCGCTGGGAGGTCGAGTAGACCGCCGTCTCGACGATCCCGCGGAGCTCTCGCAGCTCCACGGATCCGAGCACGACGGGCCCGATCGAGACCTTCCCGCCGCGGAAGACGAGGTAGTCGGCCCCGAGCAGCGCAAGCTTCAGCTTCGCGGCCTGGATCGCGAACAGGTGCGCGACCGGCTCCGGCAGCGGGCCGTACCGGTCCTCCGTCGCGAGCCGGAGCTCACCGAGCTCGTCCTCGTCCTCGACGAGCGCGAGCCGGCGGTGGAGGTCGATCTTGAGCGCCTCGGACGAGATGTAGCTCGCCGGCACGTAGGCGTCCACCCGCGCGTCGACGCGCACCGGACGTGCAGCCACACGCCGCTGACCGCTCAGCTCGGCGACGACCTCGTGCAGCATCTCGACGTAGAGCTCAAACCCGAGCGCGGCGACATGGCCGGACTGCTCGGCGCCGAGCAGATCCCCGGCACCGCGGATCTCCAGGTCGCGCATCGCGATCGCGAATCCGGCGCCGAGCTCGGTGTGGTCTGCGAGCGTCGCAAGCCGTGCCCGAGCCTCGGCCGACAGCTCCGACGCATCCGGGTAGAAGAGGTAGGCGTGCGCGAGCACGTCGCGGCGGCCGACGCGGCCGCGGATCTGGTACAGCTGCGCGAGCCCGAGCGCGTCGGCTCGCTCGACGATCAGCGTGTTCGCCTGCGGGATGTCGAGCCCCGATTCGACGATCGTCGTCGAGACGAGCACGTCCGCGTCGCCGGCCAGGAAGGCGAGCATCCGATCCTCGAGGTCGCGCTCGTTCATCTGACCGTGCGCGACCAGGATGCGCAGATCCGGGCAGAGCTGGGCCAGCTTCTCCGCGGCCAGCTCGATCGTGTCGACCCGGTTGTGCAGGTAGAAGCTCTGGCCGCCCCGGCCGTGCTCCCGGTTCAGCGCCAGCTGGACGAGCTCCTCGTCGAACTCGCCCACATGAGTGCGGATCGGGCGACGCCCCTCGGGCGGCGTCTCGATCACCGAGATGTCCCGCAGCCCGGCGAGCGACATGTGGAGCGTGCGCGGGATCGGCGTCGCGCTCAGCGCGAGCACGTCGACCTCGAGCCGCAGCTGGCGGAGCAGCTCCTTCTGCGCGACCCCGAACCGCTGCTCCTCGTCCACGACGACCAGACCGAGGTCCTTCGGGATCACGTCGCGCGAGAGGATGCGGTGAGTGCCGATCAGGACGTCGACCTTCCCCTCGCCGAACTCGGCCAACACGCGTTTCACGTCGGCCGGCTTGCGGAAGCGCGAGACCATCTCGACCCGGACAGGGAAGTCCCGGTAGCGCTCGCGGAAGGTGTTCCAGTGCTGCTGGGCGAGAATCGTGGTCGGAACGAGCATCAGCACCTGCTTACCGGCGACCGCGACGGTGAACGCTCCGCGGAGGGCGACTTCGGTCTTGCCGAAGCCGACGTCACCGCAGACCAGCCGGTCCATCGGACGGGGCGCCTCCAGGTCGGCCTTGACGGCCTCGATCGCGCGAGCCTGGTCGTCGGTCTCACGGTAGGGAAAGTCGGCCTCGAGCTGCTCGACCCACTCCTGCTCGACGTCGTAGGCGACACCCGGCCTGGTCTGGCGCTCGGCATAGAGCTGGAGCAGCTCTCCTGCGAGCTCCCGCAGGTGCTGGCGGGCGCGAGTCTTGAGGTTGTCCCAGGCCTTGCCGCCGAGCTTGGAGAGCGTCGGCGCCCGCGAGTCGGAGCCGATGTAGCGGGAGACCTTGCCGATCTGCTCGTGCGGGACGTAGACGCGGTCGTCGCCCCGGAAGCCGAGCAGCAGATAGTCGCGGGTGACACCGGCGACCTCCCTGGTCTCGAAGCCGAGCAGCTGCCCGATTCCGTGATCCTCGTGCACGACGTAGTCGCGCGTGCGGAGGTCGGAGAAGGTCGCGAGCGCCCGACCCACCGGCGCCGTCGCACGCGGCGCCCGGCGGCGAAAGACCTGCGTGTCCGGGAGCACGGCGATCCCGAGCTCACGCCAGACGAAGCCGCGCCGCGCCGGGGAGACCGCGAACGAGAGCCCCGAGGGCTCGTCCCCCGGGAAGAGCATCGCAGCGTCGACACGCGTCAGAAGACGCCGTCGGCGCTCGGCTTCGCCTCGATGCGCGAACGCGACGATCACGTCGAGGCCCTGCCGGACAAGGGACGACAGCTCGTTCTCGGCTTCCGAGAGCCCACGCGCAACGAGTGCGGGCCGCTGCACCTCGAACGCGAACCGCTGCCCCTGCGGCAGCGTCTCGAGCTCGGCTGCCCCGGCGAGATCGAGCCCGTCGACGCCCTCCTCGCTCCAGACGGCACGCACCTCGTCGGGCTGCCAGACGATGTCCGGGACGCGGTCGAGCGGCAGGACGAGGTCGTCGGGGATCTCGACTCCGGCATCGTCGTCGGGCAGCGAGACGTCCGTCAGGTCGCGCCGCCGCTCCGAGGCCGCGTAGACGGTGATCTCGTCGACATCGCGCAGCGTCCGCTGGGTGAACGGCGAGAAGGCACGGATGCCCTCGATCTCGTCGCCGAAGAGCTCGATCCGGAACGGCTCGCGCCCGGTCGTCGGGAAGACGTCGACGAGCCCGCCGCGCACGGCGAAGTGGCCGCGCCCCTCGACCCGCTCGACCCGCTCGTAGCCGGCGAGTGCGAGCGCCTCGACCAGAGCGTCGATCCCCGGCTCGTCACCCCTGGCGACGCCGATCGGCGCGGGCCGGGCGGCCGGCGGCGGCATCGGCTCGGACAGGGCGAGCGCAGAGGAACAGACCAGGCCACCGCGGGCAAGCACCGCGAGCGCCCGCGCCCGCTCGCCGACGAGATGCGGTGGCGGCTCGAGCCCGGAGCCCCAGTGCACCCCCCGCGACGGCAGCAGGGCGACGTGGTCATCTCCGACGAACCAGCCGACCGCCTCGGCGGTGTCGCGCGCGTCGGCGTCTTCGGGAACGAGCACGCAGAGCGCCCGTCCGAGCTCCTCGTGCAGCGCCGCCAGGAGCAACGGCAGCCCCGGCTCCGAGACGCGGGCTCGCGCCGGCAGCGCCGCCGCGAAGGCGGACAGGCGGTCGTCGGCGCGCAGGCGCTCGACGAGCGGGTAGAGAAGCGGGCGGTCCATGACGAAGGCCCGGAACGGCGGTTCCGGGGGGCTTCATCGTACTCGGCGCCGCTCGCCTAGAACGGTCTCAGCCGGAACCTGACGGGGAGCCGCCCTGTGTCGGCGTGTCGCCGAACGCGAGCGACCGGTTTCGCGATCAGGCGACGCGCGCCGTCGTAGCTTTGCCGGTACCACGGCTCGCTCAGGCTCGTGATCTGGACGTCGGTGCCACTGTGGGGCGCGTGGATGAAGCGGCCGCCGCCGACGTAGAGCCCGACATGCCCGACGCCGTCGAAGAAGACGAGGTCGCCGGGGCGAAGCGACTTCCGCGGCACGCGGACGCCGAGGCCGAAGTCGGCGTAGGAGCTGTGCGGAAGCTTCAGGCCGAAGTGGCCGTACACGAAGCGGACGAGCCCCGAGCAGTCGAAACCGGTGCGCGGGGAGTCTCCACCCCAGCTGTAGCGCGCCCCGACCAGCCGCCGCGCGAAGCTCACGGCGCGCTCCCCGAGCGCGCTCCGGGCCGCCGCGGCGCCGCCGCTGTGCACCCGGATCGGATGGGTCTTGATCCGCGGTAGCCAGAGATGGCTCTGCGCGGCGCCGCCGAGCGCGTGCTCGGGCTGGAACGTCACGCAGTACGCCAGGGCGAGCACGGTCAGAAGGAGGCGGAGGGTCGCGGCCAGAGGGAAGTCCCTTCGGGATCGACCGGCAGGCAAACGCGTGCCGGGCTCGTTGGGCGTGCGCACTCAAGCACGAATCGGAGGGCGCGTCAATCCCTCGAACGGGTGGGCCACTCGAGCCCGCTCGCCGGGCCCTGCGGCGCCGAGCGTCAGTTGTACTGCCGCTGCGCCGCCTCGAGACCCTCGGCGTCGAGCGTCTCGATTGCATCGGCCGCCCTGGCCACGAGACCGTCCCGGTCCTCGTGGGGCTCGAAATTCGAGAGGACGTAGTCGGCGAGCGGCCGGCGGTCGCCGCGACCCGGACGGCCGACGCCGACGCGAAGCCGGAGGAAGTCGGGAGTGCCGAGGTGCTGCGCGACCGAACGGAGCCCGTTGTGGCCTGCGAGACCGCCGCCGAGGCGCGCCTGGAGGCGTCCCGGCTCGAGGTCGCCGTCGTCGTGGATGACCAGCACGGCATCCGGCTGCAGCTTGAAGAACCCGGCAGCAGCCTTGACCGCCCGACCCGACTCGTTCATGTAGGTCTGCGGCTCGAGCAATGCGACCCGGTGCCCGTCGATCCGGACCTCGGTCAGTCGTCCGTTGAACTTCGACCGCCAGGAGCCACCGTGCCTGCGCGCCAGCTCCTCGACGACCATGAAGCCGACGTTGTGCCGGTTGCCCTCGTATTCGCGGCCCGGGTTGCCGAGCCCCGCAACCAGCAGGTCGAGCGACGAGGCGCGCTCGCCGCGCCTCCAGGGGAGGCGCATGGTCGGGCCCTACCCCTCGGGGTCGGAGTCGCCGCCGCTCTCGGCGGCCTCGGACGCTTCCTCGGCAGAAGCGTCGGTCTCCTCGCCCTCCACGGCCTCCTCGGCGCCTTCCTCGGCCTCGACCGGCTCCTCCTCGCGGAGCTGATGCGTGACCGTGGCGATCACGGTCTCGTCGGGGTCGTCGAGCAGCCGGACGCCCGCGGGAATCTCGACCTGGTTGAGCCTGATCGAGTCGCCGATGCCGAGCGCAGAGACGTCTGCCTCGAGATGCTGCGGCACCTCGAGCGGCAGCGCCTCGACGTTCACCTCGGTCGTGACCTGCGCCAGGACGCCGCCTTCCTTGACTCCGACCGGCTCTCCGACGAGCGTGATCGCGACCGCCGTCTGGATCACCTGGTCGAGGCGGACCTCCTGGAGATCGACATGCGTGATCGTGCCGCGGATCTTGTCGCGCTGGTAGTCCTTGAGGATCGCGGAGCGTTCGGAGCCTCCGTCGATTGCGACGTCGAGCACCGCGTGCGACCCGGCGGACGTCGTCAGCGCGGCCCGGAGGTCACGCTCCCCGATCGCGATCGCGACCGGCTGAGACCGGCCGTAGATGACGCCCGGGATCAGGCCCTGCTTGCGCAGGCGCCGGGACCCGGCCGAACCAAGTGCGGTCCGCTCCGAGACGGTCAGCTTGACTCGCTCTCCAGCCACGGCCGGGGATTGTAGCTGGACAGCCGTCCCGTCGAGCCGCCCGGCGGGGGCGGCGACTCAGCCGCCGACGGCGCGGGGAAGGACGTACACGGCAAAGGGCCCGACCACGTAGCGGCGGTACCCGTGCCGGGAGAGCTCGGTGGGGATCGCGTTCGAGCGCCTTCTCGCCCGGAAGAACACGAAGCCGTGACGGGCCGCCTTCACCTCGGTCTGGTACGGCCCGTACCGGTTGTACGGGTCGTCCGACGGCGTTGCCTGCCCGCCGGCGAAGGTCAGGCGGGTGAACTTGTTCTGGGCGGCGATGATGCGCTCCTTCGTGTCGAACGTCAGCGCGTAGGCGAGCCAGTAGTCGGCGTAGAGGCGGTCGACGCCCAGCCTGTCCAGGGTCGAGATCAGCGGGGTCAGGTCGCGGGGCGCCATCACCGGCCGGTTGATCCCCGGGTCGTACAGATCCATCCTCCGGAGGGTGACGCCCGAGACGACGCAGGCGAGCACGAGCATGACCACCGCCCAGCGATAGCTGGTCGCGAACTGCGCGAGGAGCAGCGCAAGCACCGGCGTCACGATCACGATGTATCCGGGGTCGTAGGTGATCAGCGTCTCGGGGTGGATCGCGTAGATGAACGGGAAGACGGCGACGACGACGTACAGGATCGAGGCGTTCCCGCGGCGCGACTTCCACGCACTGCGCACGAAGGCCCCGAGCAGCACGGCGTAGATCAGGTCGACGACAACCGCACCCGGCAGCAGGGTCTGCTGCGAGAACGGGGCCCGGAGCCCCAGCATCTCCGGCACGATCGGCGAGACGAAGACACGGAGCCGGTGCTGGTAGGTCGTCGTGTTGGCGATCGGGAACGTAAACGATCCCCAGTCGTGGCGAATGTTCCAGACGAACCACGGGAGCGCGCCGAGGACGGCGAGCGGCGCCGCCACCCAGAGGTGGCGCAGGCAGCGCGGCTGCCGCCAGATCGTCCAGACGATCACCCCCACGGCAATCGGGACGATCTGCGAGGTCTCCCACAGCGCGAGCCCGGCGACGAGCCCGAACAGCCCCACCCGGACGCGGCCGGGCCGCTCGACGATCCGCAGCGCCAGCAGCATCAGGAGCCCGCAGTAGAGGACGCCGCTTGCGTAGAAGCCCCACTGGTGGGTGAGCTTGTAGAGCACGAACGGCGGCCAGATCCAGAAGAGCGCGCCGGCCGCGGCCCCGGCCCGCTCACCGATCGTGCGGCGCCCCACCCGCCAGACGACGAGCGCGGCCACCCCCGAGAGGACGATCGGGACGATCCGCAACGCGAGCCAGCTGCTGCCGAAGACCGCGAATAGCGGCGCAGTCAGCAGCGCCTCCTGGGAGCCGCCGTAGGTCTGCCCCCAGAAGAACGTCGGGATCTCCCCGTCCAGGATGTGGCGGACCATCAGGCCCACGAGCCCCTCGTCCGAATCGGGGATTCCGATCGTGGACCGGTAGAGGAACACCCGGAGCACGACCCCGGCCGCCGCCGTGAGCACGAGCGCGATCCCCCAGCGGGACCAGGCCGCCATCCGGAGGCCGCTCAGATCGACACGTGCGGTTCGGGCGGACACTCCGGCGACAGTCTAGGACGACGACCGAACGGGAAACCGCCCTGGTCGGGCCGGGACCATGCGCCCGGCCGCGCCACTATCATCGCCGCCTGTGCGCCTTGCTCCGGCCGGGTTCGCGCTTTCTCGCCGTCGCCGGCTCGGCCTCGCGGTGTTCTCCGGCTACGCGCTCGTGGCGTTCCTCTTCCTTGGCCTGGGCCTGTTCGTCGAGCGCGGGAGCCGGTACGTCGGCTACGGCTACGACCCGCAGATCTTCATCTGGGCATTCGGCTGGTGGCCCCACGCGATCCTGCACGGCCAGAACCCGTTCGTCACGCACGCCGTCTGGGCCCCCGACGGGGTCAACCTGACCTGGACGACGACGGTTCCGGGCCTCGCGCTCCTCTTCTCTCCGCTGACGCTGGCTGCGGGTCCGATCGTCTCCTACAACGTGGCGGCGATCCTGATGCCCGCATTCGCGGCGTGGACGGCATTCGTGCTCTGCCGGTATCTGACACGCGCACTCTGGCCTTCGCTCGTCGGTGGATACCTGTTCGGCTTTTCCAGCTACCTGCTCGCCCAGGGCGGGGGCGGGCACCTCCAGCTGAGCTCCGTGTTCCTGCTGCCGCTGGTCGCGCTCGTGATTCTCCGCTTCCTCGACGGCGAGCTCGAGGGCCGGGGGCTCGTCGTTCGTCTCGGCCCGCTCCTCGCCTTCCAGGTCCTGATGGGGACGGAGCTCGCGTTCACGGTGACGCTCGCGGTCGTGACGGCGCTCGTGCTCTGCCTCCTGCTCGTCCCGGCCCGCCGCCGACGCGTGGTCTCCCTGCTTCCCCCGCTCCTTGGTGCCTACGCGCTCGGGGGGCTCCTGACGGCGCCGTTCCTCTACTTCCTGCTCAGCGATTTCAGGCGCAGCGTGGTCAGCAACCCGGACAGCTACGTCGCCGATCTCGTCAACTTCGTCGTCCCGACGAAGATCGTCTACGTCGCCCGCGGCTGGGCAAGCCCGATCTCGGCCAGGTTCCCCGGCAACGTCACCGAGGAAGACGCCTACCTCGGGCTCCCCACGCTGCTGCTCGTGGCTCTCTATGCGCGCGAGCGGCTGCGCAGCCCCGGCGGCCGCTTCCTGGTCGCGGCTCTCGCCGCCGGCGTGATCGCGGCGCTCGGAGTCACGGCCACGGTGGCCGGGCACGGGATCGTGACGCTCCCGTGGAAGCTCGTGCACCGGCTGCCCCTGTTCGAGAACGTCCTCACCTCGAGGCTTCCGGTGTTCGTGGCGCTCGCCGCTGCGGTGGCGGTCGCACTGTGGGTCGCCGCGCGCCGGCCGGGTCGGTTGCGCTGGGCGCTCCCGGTGCTCGCCGTGCTCGCGACGCTCCCGTATCCGGCGCGCGGCGGGTTCGCGACGGGCTACCGGGTGCCGCCGTTCTTCACGCAGAGCGCCTACCGGTCGTGCGTCGGCGCGGGTGAGATCGTCCTGCCGCTGCCGATCCGCGAGTTCGGCGACGAGCTGCTCTGGCAGGTGAAGAGCGGGTTCCGATTCAACCTGGCCGGCGGCGAGATCGGGCCGGTGATCCCGCCGTCGTTCGAGACGCCGGGGGCGATGGAGCACGTCACCGAGGGGCGGCCGGTCTCTCCGAGCCAGGTGGGGATCCTCCGCACGTTCATCTCCGCGAAGCACGTGACGAGCGTGATCGTCGATCAGAGCCAGGCCAGGCTCTGGACAGGAGCGCTCGACCGGATCGCCGCACCGCACGTCGTCGGCGGCGTCGTGCTCTATCGCCTCGACGGCACCGCGCGGCCGTGCCCGGGCGCGTGAGCCGGGTTGTGACCGTCCTGGTGGTCATCGCCCGCAGACGAGGAGCGGGCGGCTCTCGCCGCCCGCTTGCCTCGAAGCTGTGACCGGGTAGTGCTCCGGAGCCGTTCCGGCTCCGGGCTCGTCGCCGGGCCGTCTATCCCGCCGGATGCGTCGACTTGTAGATGAACGCGGCGGTGTCGTTGATCTGCGTCGTCGTCAGGACGCCCTTGTAGGCAACCATCCGCGTCGTGTACTTCGCGAGGGCGGCCTTCGTCATGATGGAGGCTCCACCGAGGTTGATCGCCTTGATGATCTTGGCCTCGGCCAGCGCCGGCTTCACCTTGTCGAGGTTCGGCCCGATCGTTCCGACGGCATGCGCGGCCTTGAGCGTGTGGCAGGCCGAGCAGTTCGCCGTGAAGACGGTCTTGCCCTTGGTCGGGTTGCCGATCAGCTTCGGCATGGTCGCGTTCGAATGACCGAACGCGAGCGGCACCGCGAACGCCAGCACGGCAACCGCAGCGATCCCCGCGCCGATCAAACGACCCATCTTGCTCTGAAGCATTCAATCCTCCCGTTGTGTGACTATCCCGGTCGTGCAACGACTATACGTTGCCCCTGTCGTTTCGACAATGCGAAGTTTTTCGCCGGATCGGTTTGCAGGTTCGATACGAGCCACGTGCGGGCACGCATGCTCATCCCGACCCTTCGGCCTCGAAACCGGGCTGCTCCAGGTCTCGCGAGGCGTGTATGGTGTGCCTTACATGACGATTCCGTCCGGGATTCCTTCGAACCTCGAGAGCTTCGTACTGACGCTGCGTGGCTTCTCCCCCCGCGAGCTCGTCGCTCAAGCCGAGCGTCAGTGCAAGCGGCACTTCGGGGAATGCGCCTGGCAGATCGAGGAAGCGACCTGCGTCCCGTGCATGGGTAGCGTCGGCGGGCACGTCCGCCTGTACGAGGCTCACGTCGTGGCGAGCGGTATCCCTTCCTCGGACTGAGACTCCCTTCTCGCTCCTCCCCGCCGAGCGGGACCGAGTGGAAGAGCGCCCTCTTCCCGGCGCCGTCTTCGCGCCGGTAGACGATCGCAGCCGGCGCCGGCACGTGCTGTGCGGCGCCGTCGATCGTGGAGTCCTGCTCGATCCAGCATGTGAGGCTCCCGGCGTCGTTCAGGATCTCCTGGTCTCGGTGTCTCGCGCGGGGGAGCCTCTGCCTCCGGCACGGTCGAGCCAGGCGGCGGTGCCCGTTCGCCGTATCGTTGCGCGGTGCCTGCGGACGCCTTCCTCCTGGCCTTCGCGGCGGCGTGGATCCATGCGGCGAGCAACGTCTTCCTCGGCCGCCGCCGGGAGCCCGAGGCCGCGATCGCGATGATGCTCCTGATCGGGGTGGCCGCCTTCGCTCCCGTGGCGGCTCTGACCTGGCGGGTGAGCGGCGAGGCGGTTCCGTACATCGCGGCCTCGGCACTGATCGAGCTCGGGTACTTCGCATTTCTGGCAGCCGCCTACCGAGCCTCGGAGGTGAGCCTCGTCTACCCGGTGGCCCGCGGCGCCGCGCCCGTGCTCGTGCTGCTCGGGGCGGTGGTGTTCCTCCGGCACGGCACGAGCGCCGGCCAGGTCGTCGGTGTGATCGCAGTCGCCGGCGGGATCCTGCTCGTGCGCGGCATCCGCCTCGCCGCAGCTGCCGGCGAGACCCGCGGCTTCCTGCTCGCCCTCGTCACCGCCGTCTTCATCGCCGGCTACACGCTCGTCGACAAGGAAGGGCTGAGGCATGCGGCGCCGATTCCGTACATCGAGCTGGTGCTGGTCGGCCCCGCCGTCCTGTATGCGCTCGCGATCCGGCGGGTTCGCGGCCTTCCGGCGCTCGTCGCCGAGACGTCGCTCCCACTCACGGCGATCGCTTTGATCCTCTTCGCCACGTACGTCCTCGTGCTGCTCGCGCTCAGGATCGCCCCGGCGGCGAGCGTCTCCGCGGTGAGGGAGACGAGCGTCGTGGTCGCAGCGGGAATCGCGGCGCTGACGACGCACGAGCGGGTCGGCGCGGCTCGGATCGCCGGCGCGGCGCTCGTCGCCGGCGGGATCGCGCTCGTCGCGCTGACCGGCTAGGGCCGGCACTCCGGAGGATGTTGCCCGGAAGGTGTTGCCGATCCCGCAGCGGGCGTTCATCCTGATGGCAGACGTTCGGGGGGTTCCCCCGGAGTCGACGACACGCACCACGAGAGGAGTCGAATGTCACGGGTGGACACGGTGGGCGTTCGGAAGCAGATCGCCCTGATCGCGCACGACAACCGCAAGGCCGATCTGCTCGCCTGGGCCAGGTTCAATCGCGGCACGCTGGCCCGGCACGATCTGTACGCGACGGGCACGACCGGGTCGCTGGTCGCCGACCAGCTCGGCCTTCCGGTTCATCGGTTCCTGAGCGGGCCGCTCGGCGGCGACCAGCAAGTGGGAGCCGCAATCGCGGAGGGCCGAATCGACGCCGTCATCTTCTTCTGGGACCCGCTCGAGCCGCATCCGCACGACGTCGACGTGAAAGCGCTTCTGCGGATCGCGGTCGTCTACAACATCGCGATCGCCTGCAACCGGGCGACTGCGGATTTCGTGCTCTCGAGCCCGCTGATGGATCGGGAGTACGAGCCGAGCTTCACCGCCGAGGAGGACGAGCCGGGCTCCTCGCCCGAGAGCCCGGCGTCAAGGGCCGCCCCGATCGTCCGGGCTGAGCGGGGTGACGATCGCGAGAGTTGAGGGGACGATCGGGGCATGGAACCCTGCTCCCTTCCAGGCGAGGTGGCCTTCGTGGCAGAGGCTTCCGGCTGGGTAGGCCCGTTGGGGACATCGAGCGCCGCGAGTGAGGGTCTGATCGGACCTGGTGCCCGACTATCCGGGGCTTCCTCACGAGCTGACCCTGATCGATCCACCCGTGCTCGTGTTCGGGAGCGTTGCCGAGGCTGGCCCACAGCCGGACGGGCTGCCGAGCCCGGCACACGGCGATCTGGACATCCTGATGCGTCGATGCTCTCGGAAAGCGACGCGAACGCGCTTGCCGTAGAGGCACAGCACAAGACGCGGCCGAAGAAGCGCTAGACCCCGGTGCGGGCCGTCCTCGACCCGAACGTGATCATCTCCGGGCTGCTCTCGCCGACAGGGAACGCTGCGCACCTGCTCGAGGCGTGGGAAGGCGGCGAGTTCGAGCTGATCGTCTCCGCTGCATTGCTCGACGAGTTGCAGCGAGGGCTCGGCTACCCGAAGCTTCGCGCGCACATCTCAGAAGAGGAGTCCGATCGTGTCCTGCAATGGCTGAGGGAATCCGCGACCGTGGTCGAAGACCCGGACGCGCCGGCGCCCGTCCGGTCGGCCGACGCCGGGGATGACTACTTGATCGCGTTCGCTGCCTCTCGACAGGCAGTGCTCGTCAGCGGAGACAAGCATCTCCTCGACCTTTCCGATCGCATCCCGGTCCTCGAGCCCGCGCTCTTTCGCGAACGCCTCTCCGAGTTGGATACGGATACGAGCAGCTGATGCGGACAACCGCCGCCCGGACGTTGGGACGATCGCTTGGGCCGGCGTTACGAGAGGTCCCTGATTACCTTCGCCGGGACACCCGCGACGAGTGTTGCCGGAGGGACGTCATGGGTCACGACTGCACCGGCCGCCACGACGGCATCAGCTCCGATGTGCACACCGGGCAAGATCGTGGCGGCAGTTCCAATCCACACATTCGTATCGATCGTGATTGGCCCAGCGGTGATAGATGCCCGCCGTTTCGCTCGTTCAACCGGATGACCCGCCGTGACCAGATTGACCTTGCTGGCGATCATGACCTGGTCCGCGATGTTGATGGCTCCGTGGCCTTCGAACATGCATTGGTAACCGATGAAGACGGCCCGGCCGATGGTGATGTTCAGCCCGTAATCCGCGTAGAAGGGAGGGATGAGCGTAAAGGAGTCGCCAACGGGCTTGCCGATCAACTCCTCGAACGCCGTCCGGATCGACTCCGCTTCATCCAAGCGGTATTCGCTGAGCTTGGAGGAGAGTCGGGTGGCCACCTTGACCCGCTCGAACAACTCCCGGAACTCAGGCGACTTGGTTCCGATCAGCTGACTTTCGTCCATCCAGACTTCCTACCTCAGGTGCCGCCAGGATCGCCATGACGGGCACCGGTGCGCGTACCTACGCGGTCGAGGGCGCGGCGGTCATAAGGTGTCCGTGCGTCGGGCACGACCACGATTCTTCCAGGCGAACCGGAGGTTGTGTGCGCCAGTGCCAGCCGCCGCCGTCCGAGTCTGCGACAGCAAGATCGGACACCGCCAACCGCCAAGTGTGACATTGAGATGCTTGGAATGACCCCCGAAGCGGCAATCAACTGCTCGACGTTGCCGCAGTCGATGTTCGACCGTCCTGGATCGTAACGACGGCGACCAGGTCAACCTCATCGTCGTCGGTGTAGACGATCAGCATCCACCGCCGTGGGCCCACGGTCTGCGCGCTCAAAGGCACCGGGGATCGCGTCGAGCAGCGCCGTGACGCTGGCAGGGTCGGATCGGCGTCGTCGAGCGCTGACATCAGAAGCAATCGAGCGTTCCCTCGTTCACGTGGGTGCGGCCCATCAGGCGTCGAAGCTTCTCGGGGTGCGCGTCGTCGAGCGTCACGTTGACGCGGTTCGGGTTCGTGTCGAACCGTGCGTCTCGTGCTTGCGACTGCGCCGACGGCAAAGGCAATCCCGACAAGGAAGAAGCCCACGATCGCGAGAATCCGGGGTTGGGTCGAACGTTAGGCCTTCGAAGCACGGAGAGGAGAGCACGATGAGCAACGAACAGGCGGCACCTGAGACGAAAGGTGTTACGGCGGAGTTACTTGCAACGGTTGACCTTGGCTCTGAGATCGAGGGCATGGCAGGGCGCCAACTTCGAATGCGGATGGTGACCATCGAGCCTGGAGGTGTCTTGGGCCCGATTCACGACCATAAAGACAGACCAGGCATCGTCTACATACTGCAAGGAACGATCACTGACCATCGAAACGGAGTCGCCACGGACTATGGGCCTGGAGTGGGCTGGCCGGAGGATAGGAACACCACACACTGGCTCGAGAACAGAGGAGCGATGCCGGCGGTGGAGATCTCGGTCGACATCGTCAGGCAAGAGTAAGCTCAGGCCCGACATCTACCTGTAAGAGGGCCGGAACACGTCAGGCGCGCGGAACGCTCCTTCCGCCAGTGTTCGCCAGCCGCCAGAACTTCAAGCCTCGGAGAGTCCCACCGGGAGCCGGGCCGACTCGAGCATCGCGTTCGCTGCGCAGGAGCGCGTTAGTATCGACGCATGCGCGGGCGGTTCGCCTTGACCTTGCACGGCGCCATCTACCGGCTCATTCTCGGGGCCATTGTCTTGGCGATCGTCATCCCAGCGAGCATGAGTGGGCACCAGCCGATGTGGCCGTTCGCGCTCATCGCCATCGTCGTTGTGATCGTTGGCATCCTGGTGGGGGCGCGCCAACCGCGCCTGCGCGCCTGGTTGCGTAGCCGATAAACCTTCGGGAGGGCCTGCCGGTGATCCTGAACCGCTCTAGCAGCACTCGCACGGCTCGCCGCGCCAGGATTCGCGTCCCTCGTTGAGCGCGACAGCGGCGATGACGAGTGCGGCCGCGGGATCAGCCCACCACAAGCCTGCGACGGCGTTCAGGAGCAGGCCCACGAGCAGGGCTACCGAGAGGTAGGCGCAGATCATGTTCTGCCCAGCATCGCTGACCGTTGCCGACGAATTGAGTTGCTGGCCGACGTTCCGTTTCGCTCGGGCGAGCAGGGGCATCGTTGGGGCAGTGAACGCCGCGAGGCCGACGCCGACCCACGATACGCCGGGGCGATGCCCGCCCGCCAAATCACGGACCGACTCGACACCGACATAAGCGGCGAGCACGAAGTAGCTGGCGGCGATGATCTGCTGCGCCCGGCGCTCAGCTGTTTCGGAGTGCAGGCGCGAGCCGGTGAACAGCCAGACGATGACGAACCCCGCGAGCGCCTCGATCAGGCTGTCGGCGCCGAAGCCAACGAGCGCAATCGAACCGGCAGCGATGCCTGCGCCTACGGCGATGGCGAACTCGATCACGTGCCAGGCGTTGCCGCCCCACGCGAGGAACCGCGCCCTCTGCCGTAGCCGCTCACGATCCTCTGCGGAGGGCACCGTGAGCCGCGCAAGCGGGGTGAGCTGAATGGTCGGCTCGACTATGAGAACAAGCTACCCGCCCTGCCCTCGGTTGCAAACTGAAGGAGGCCTCTGGTTGCATCCGGCCCGGACCCGTGTTCCGGAAGACACCCTGATCGCCGTGCGACAGGGGAACCTAGGGTCGCGGCGACGACGTCCAGAAGACGCGGTCAGGGAACGCGAATGTCTCGGCTGTCAGCCGCCGTACGTTCCTGTTTCTCAGTCAGTTCAGACCGTCTTACGGGCGTCACGATCGACCAGTGACTGCCGACTGGGCAGCGCTGGAGCCTCCAAGGGCCAAGCCGGAGCGCCTTTACGGACGCGCCGGGAACCCAGATGGTTGTGAACAGATGGGCCTTCCGGCAGCGAACCACCACGTTGCCCGCGGGCGGGTAGCCCCGCCGCCTCAGCACAATGATCTCGGGAAGGACGGATACCGCCAGCATGACGAGCCGCGTCCGCCACCTCGAACGGGACCGGCGACGCCCGCGCTGAGCGCTGAACTTCATCGCTCGACGATACACCCAAGCCCTGGCGCCGTCTCCGAGGCCCGGCCGATCCGGTAGACAGCCGAATGATCCGTCGAGGCGACACGAGCTTGGGCTGCGCCATATGAGCGTTCAGGAATGACACCTGAACTCTGACCGAGTGCGAGGTGAACGTTTTGGGCCTTGGTCGCAGATACGAGACGTCGCGTATACGGTCCCATCTCGGTATCCACGAAAGAGAGGATCATCAATGGCTGTCCTGATTCGTCACCGTGCCCCAATGAGCACAGCGCAGTACGACGAGACCGCGCCGCTCCTCGTCGAGCAGATCAAGAAGCAGCCGGGCTTCCTGCTCCACGTCTCCTATCAAGACGCCAGCGGCTTCGTCGTGGCTGAGGTGTGGGAGACACAGGAGCAGCACGACACCTGGTTCAACGAGAACGTGAAGCCGAACGTCCCATTCGAGATCACGCAAGAGGTCATCAACCTACACAGCGTCCACAAGCCGTAGTCCGTGCACGGCCGGAGTTGGGCGCGTCGCCGGGCGGCCAACTCCGACAGGCTCTCAGCGCGGTCACCGTGCGACTTGTTGTGACGGACGCGCGTCGTCCATAGCAGCCGTCTGGTGGATCCATCCACGTTGCGTGCGCGAGAGTCATCACGCCCGGGCGCGTAGGTCGCTGTCAGAAGAGCTGGTTTTCGCCGCCGAAGATTGCCGAGACCGAGTCGTCGGCGAAGACGTTCATGATCGTCTCGGCGAGCAGGCCGGAGACCGGTAGGACGGTCAGTTTTTCCGGGCGCCCGATCAACTCGACCGGGACGGTGTCGGTGACGACGATGCCCTTGATGTCATCGGAGCCCGCGAACTTGTCGAGGGCGCCGTTGCAGAAGAGGCCGTGGGTGGCGAAGAGCCAGACCTCGCTCGCGCCGTGCTCCTGAAGGGCGCGGACGTTCGCCATCATCGTGCCACCGGTCATGATCACGTCGTCGCCGATGATCGCCCGCTTGCCGGCCACCCGGCCGGCGACCTCGGTCACCGTGGCGATGTCGTGCGCAGGGCGCGACTTGTGCATGATCGCGAACTCGGACTCGATCATGTCCGCGAAGCGCTCCGCCTGCTTCGCGCGCCCGGTGTCGGGCGAGACGGAGACGACGCCCTCGCCGAACAGGCCGAGGTCGCGGAAGTGGCGCGCGAAGAGCGGCAGCGCCGTCATGTGATCGACCGGGATCGTGAAGAAGCCCTGAATCTGGCCGGCATGGAGATCCATCGTCAGGATCCGGTCGGCGCCCGCGACCTGGAGCATGTCCGCAACCAGACGAGCGGTGATCGGCTCGCGCGGCTTCGCCTTGCGGTCCTGACGGGCGTAGGGGAAGAGCGGGATCACCGCGGTGATCCGCTTCGCAGAGCCGAGCTTCGCAGCCTGGATCATCTGCAGGAGCTCCATCAGGTTCCGGTCGATCGGCTCGCAGCCCGTCTGGACGATGAAGAGATCCGAGCCCCGGATCGACTCGTCGTAGCGGCTGTACGTCTCGCCGTTCGCGAACGTCTCCAGCGTCACCTCGCCGAGCTCGACGCCGAGCTGCTCCGTGATCCGCTCGGCGAGCTCATGGTGCGAACTCCCGGCGAAGACCATCAGACGCTTCTGCGGCCCGCGCTCGATCCAGTGGCCCTGCTGCGGCTCGGTCACCACGGACACGTCCGTCTCCTCGAGCCCGGGAAGGACGAGCTCACTCGTCCCGCTGCCGGGATGCATACCCCTCCTTGTTCTCCTGCCGGGCGCGCGCAACCGCGAGCGCGTCGGGTGGAACGTCCTCGGTGATCGTCGATCCAGCTGCGATCCATGCTCCGTCTCCGATCTCGACAGGGGCGACGAAGCCATTCTGGATGCCGGTCCTGACGTTCTTGCCGATCCGGGTGCGTCCCTTCGGCTGTCCCGGCTTGTGCGGGAAGTTCGCGGTGATCGCCCCCGCCCCGATGTTCGAGTCCTCACCGACCTCGGCGTCGCCGATGTATGCCAGATGCGGCACCTTCGAACGTGGTCCGATGCGTGAGTTCTTGATCTCCACGAAGGTACCCGCCTTCGAATCCGCCTCGAGGACCGTTCCGGGACGAAGGTAACAGAACGGGCCGACCGTCGCCCCGCTTCCGATCACGGCATCGACCGCGACGGTCTGCGGGTGGATCTCGGCGAGCGCGCCGACCCGCGTGCGGCCACGAAGCACCACGAACGGGTGGATCGTCGTGTCCGGCTCGATCTCGACCTCCGGATCGATCCAGGCCGACGACGGGTCGACGATCGTCACCCCAGCGAGCATGTGCCCGCGGTTGATCCGGTCCCGCAGCTTGGCGGTGACGAACGCGAGCTCCTCGCGGGTGTTGATCCCCTCCACCTCGAACGGATCGTCGGCAACATGCACCGCCACCTGCTCGCCGTCACCGACCAGCAGGCCGATCGTGTCGGTGACGTAGAGCTCCCCCTGGGCGTTGTGCGGCTCCAGGCGATCGACGGCCGGCCAGAGCTTCTCGGCCCGGAACACGTAGATGCCGGAGTTGACCTCGCCGAGCTCGAGCTCCGCCGCGGTGGCGTCCCCGGCCTCGACGATCTTCGCCAGGCGTCCCTCCGGGTCCCGGACGATGCGGCCGTAGCTGCGCACGTCCTCCGGCTCGAACGAGAGGACGGTCGCCGCCGACCCGGCCGACCGGTGCGCCTCGACGAGCGCCCGCAGCAGCTCGCCCGTCATTCCCGCCACGTCCCCGTTGAGGACGAGCACATCCCCGTCACGGCCGGCGAGCGCCTCGCGGGCCGACCGGACCGCGTCACCCGTCCCGAGCGGCGTGTGCTGGACGGCCGTCTCGACGCCGTCGAAAAGCGACTCGGCCCCGGGGGCGCAGACGACCACCACCGGCTCGGCTCCAGCCTCCCGGGCAGCTGCGATCACCCAGTCGACCATGCGTCGTCCGAGCAGGGTGTGGAAGTGCTTCGCCACGCCCGAACGCATGCGCGTGCCGAGCCCGGCGGCCATGACGACGGCTGCGATCGGCGGTTCGCTCACGTCAGCAAGGGGTTGGTGGCTGGGGCGCCAGGATTCGAACCTGGGATCGCGGGACCAAAACCCGCTGCCTTACCACTTGGCTACGCCCCACTGCCGCCCGAGTATAGGCGCGCACCGGCGTGGGGCTCGCCTAGGCCCGTTCGCGCTCGGCGAAGAGGAACACGAGCGCGACGATCGCCAGGATCGCAATCGCGGTCACCGCAGCCCATTTGGCGATGATCAAGACGATCGGGACCAGCACGGCGAGCGCCTGGGAGGCGGCGAAGATCCAGCTCGCCTGCCGGGCCACGCTCGACTGGTAGCGCCGCGCAGTGGTGATCCAGAAGACGATCGCGACGACCGCGAGCACGTAGACGACGTACTTGAAGCCGCTGATCACGCCCAGGACGACGAGCAAGCCCTCGGGGACCGCGATCCAGAGCGTCAAGCGGAGCCGATGGGTGGCGAGATACCTTGCCGGCTTCGAGAGCCTCTGCTCGAGGGCGTTCGCTGTGCCCATGCCCATCAAACGTACCACGCTGGGGCGACAACCCAGGACTGCCCGATCTCCGCGACGGCCTCGGCGGCACGGCCCGCCGCAGGGAGATCGTCGAATAGGGCGTAGACGGTCGGACCGGCACCGCTGACGTCGGCGCGAAAGGCGCCGAGCTCACGCAGCCGATCAGCGATCGGCGACGACGCCAGGTCGTTCCGCGGCAGCGCCGCGAGGTCGGCCTCGCGGCCGGCGGCAGCCGCCTCGACGACGAGTGAGCGGCGCACCTCGAAGCCGGGCTCACCTTCGAATCGTGCATAGACCGCCCCCGTCGAGGGCTTCTGCTCCCCGTGCGGCAGCAGAAGCAACACGGTGTAGTCCTGGCGCAGGTCGAGCGGCGTGAGCGTCGTGCCGTCGCCCGTCCCGAGCTGCGGACCCGGCTCGAGAAAGAACGGGACGTCGGCCCCGAGCGGCCGGGCGAGCGCATGGAGCCGCTCGTGGGCGAGCGGCTCCTCCAGGAGGCCGTTGGCGAGCCTGATCGCCGTCGCGGCATCGGAGCTACCCCCGCCGAGGCCCGAGGCGACCGGGATCCGCTTCTCGATCCAGGCCCGCCAGCGCGGCTCGACCCCGGCGGCGGCCGCGACCGCCTCGAGAGCCCGGCGGACGATCGTGTCGCCGGGAAAGCCCTCGACGTTGAGCTCGCGGGCGGGCTCGAGCGAGACGGTGTCGAAAAGGTCGACCCGCTGCAGGACGGTCGCGACCTCGTGCAGGCCGTCGTTCCTCGTCGGCCCGACGACGAGCGCGAGGTTGATCTTCGCCGGAGCCTGAGCGCTGATCATCCGAGCGCAACCGCGAGGGCGAGGAATTCGGGCGGCAGGAGCTCCTCGGCGCGCGTCGCGGCGCCCCGTCCGATCGCCTCGAGCGCCGCGGCCGCGCGCTCGCGCGAGGCTGCTCCCGCGAGCGCGACCGAGTTGGCGAGGGTCTTGCGGCGATGGGCGAAGGCCGCCTCGACGAGGCTCTTTACCGAGGGCGGGACGCGCGGCTCGGTGCGCCGGAAGGCGACCAGCGCCGACTCGACGTTCGGGCGCGGCCGGAAGACCTCGCGCGAGACCGGGTGGAAGCCGGTGCGCTCTGTGACGAGCTGCAACAGCACCGACACCGCCCCGTAGGCCTTCGTCCCCGGCGAGGCGAAGAAGCGGTCGGCGACCTCGCGCTGAACCATCACGCACCAGGCCCCGATCGAGGGCATCCGGTCGAGGCTCTCGACGACGAGCGGCGTCGCGATGTTGTAGGGCAGGTTCGAGACGAGCTTCCGTGGCGGCGGTTGCAGGCCGACCGGGTCGAGGGCAAGGGCGTCGACCCAGTGGAGGGTCGTGCGGGGAATGTCTCGGAGTCGAGGCTCCAGGGAGCGGTCGACCTCGACCGCGTGGACGTGGGCGACGCGACCGGCGAGGTAGCGCGTCAGGACGCCGAGGCCCGGGCCAACCTCGAGCACGACATCGTCCGAGGCGAGCCCGGCGAGCCGACCGATCACGCCGAGGATGTTCTCGTCGACGAGGAAGTGCTGGCCCAGCGCTTTCTTCGGGACGACGTTCACAGCGCGAAAGCGGCGTTCGCATTCGCGTCGATCTGCGCACCGAGCGCCTCGGCGTCCTCCCCGCGCACGTCGGCGAGCGTCGCGAGGGTGTGCAGCACGTACGCGGGCTCGTTGCGGCGGCCGCGCACTGCCTGCGGTGCGAGATACGGACTGTCCGTCTCGGCGAGGAGCAGCTTGTGGGGAACCCGGGTCGCGGCATCGCGCAGCTCGGGCGCCTTGGGATAGGTGACGTTTCCGGCGAAGGAGCAGTACCAGCCGCGCTCAAGTGCGGTCTCGAGCAGCGCGGGCGAAGAGAAGCAGTGCAGGACGACCGTGCCGGAGAAGCCGGCGAGTGCGGCGAGCGTGTCCTCGTCGGCCGCGCGTGTGTGGATGACCACGGGCTTGCCGAGGTCGGCGGCGAGCTGGAGGTGGCCATCGAAGAGGCGGCGCTGGGCATCCCGCGGTGCGTACTCGCGGAAGTAGTCGAGCCCCGTCTCGCCCACCGCGACAGCGGCGGGGTCCGCGAGGAGCTCGCACAGCTCGTCGAGCCGCCCCGCTTCGTCGCCGCCCGCCTCGTGCGGGTGAATGCCGAGGCACGCGTTGACGCCGACGTGCCGGTGGGAGAGCTCGAGCGCGTCGCCCGCGCCGGTGATCGTCGTCGCGACGGCGATCACCCGGGCGACACCGGCCGCGGCCGCCCGGGCCAGCACCTCAGGCGCGTCGGCGGGATCGAGATGCGCGTGGGTGTCGATCACACGCGGTCGAGCTCGTCGTCGACGATCGACGGGTCGAGCTTGCGAAAGAGCGGCCGCGGCTCGAGCAGAGCCTGCCCCGGAGGTAGCTCGCTCGGCCGCCAGCTCCCGACCCAGCTCGCATAGTCGCCGGTCAGGACTTCGTGGCTCCGGCCGTCGTCCTCGACCACCGGACGGAACTCGAGCGGGCCTGCGAGCCAGCCCTCGTAGCCGAGCAGCTCGTGCAGCTGCTGTGAGGTGTGAGGCAGGAACGGCGTGAACAGCACCTTGAGGCTGTCCACGGCGTGCATCGCCACGTAAAGGACGGTGGCGGCGCGGTCGCGGTCGGTCTTCGCCAGTGCCCAGGGCGCCTGGTCGCTGACGTACTGGTTGACCTCGGAGGAAAGCCGCATCACCTCGCCGAGAGCGGCGCGGAAGCGGGCGCGCTCGATCAGATCCCCCACCTCGGCGAAACCGCCCTCGATCGTCGCCAGCAGCGCTCGATCCTGCTCGGCCAGCTCGCCGGGATCGGGGACACCGCCGAAGGTGCGGTGGGCGTTCGTGAGCGTCCGGTTGACGAGGTTGCCCCAGTTCGCGAGCAGCTCGTCGTTGTTGCGCCGGACGAACTCGGCCCAGGTGAAGTCGGTGTCCTGCGTCTCCGGCCCACCCGCGACGAGGTAGTAGCGGAGGGGATCGGGGTCGTAGCGCTCGAGGAAGTCGCGGATGAAGATCGTGTACCCGCGGCTCGACGAGAACTGCTTGCCTTCCATCGTCAGGTATTCGGTCGCGACGACGTTGGCGGGCAGCGTCAGCTCGTCGCGGCCGGCGCCGTACACGCCCCCCTTCCCGTACCCGAGCAGCATCGACGGCCAGATGACGCTGTGGAAGACGATGTTGTCCTTCCCCTGGAAGTAGTAGTGCTCGGCCTCCGGGTCCTGCCACCACTCCCGCCACCGGTCCGGATCGCCGGTTGCGGCGGCCCACTCGATCGAGGCCGAGAGGTACCCGATCACTGCGTCGAACCAGACGTAGATGCGCTTGTGCTCGTTCTCGGAATATCCCGGCACCGGGATGCGGACGCCCCAGTCGAGGTCGCGCGTGATCGGTCGCGGCCGGATCTCGTCGAGGAGGCCGAGCGAGAACTTCCTCACGTTCGGGCGCCAGTCGTCGTGGGACGAGATCCACGCGCGCAGCCGGTCGGCGAACTGCGGCAGGTCGAGGAAGAGATGCTTCGTCAGGCGGAACTCGGGCACCGAGCCGTCGATACGCGAGCGCGGATTGATCAGGTCGGTCGGGTCGAGCTGGTTGCCGCAATTGTCGCACTGGTCGCCTCGAGCCTCCGGGTAACCGCAGATCGGGCACGTCCCCTCGATGTAGCGGTCGGGAAGCGTGTGGCCCGTCGTGGGCGAGAACGAGACGAGCATCTCGCGCTCGACGATCGCCCCATGCTCGTACAGTGTCCTGAAGAAATCCTGCGTGACGCGCTCGTGGTTGAGCGTGGTCGTGCGCGAGAACAGGTCGTAGGAGAGCCCGAGCCGCCTGAAGTCCTCCCGGAAGGACTGGTTGTAGTAGTCGGCGATCTCACCGTAGGGCTTGCCTTCCCGATCGGCGGCCACCATCACCGGCGTGCCGTGCTCGTCCGTTCCGCTGACCATGAGGACGTCGTTGCCCCTGAGGCGGTGATATCGCGCGAACACGTCCGAGGGGACGCCGAATCCGGCGACGTGCCCCAGGTGCCGATGCCCCGCGGCATACGGCCACGCGGGCGCGACGAGGATCTTCCGCGGCCCTGTTCCCATCGAGCTCCATCATACGAGCGGGCGTCGCGAGTCCCCGGCGCCGGAAGCCGAGCGTCAGGACGATCGCGACGAGGGCCGGCACCACCGCGGCGAGCCAGCGCAGGCTCCCGAGACCGCCCGAGGCGACTACTGCAGGCGCCGCCCGGACCGTCTCCGGCACGTGTGCCCGTGGGCTGATCGGCTTTCCCGCCGTGGTCGGCCCCACGTCAGCTCGTTCGACCGCCCCCAGGACGGCAGCCGCGGAGAGAGCGGCCGCCACCGCGAGCGGATGGGGCGAATCCGCCCCGATCGCCGGCCCGGCGTGCGGCACCGGCTCGGCCGGAAGCCGCAGCAGGTGCGTCGGGTGTCTCTCCGAGACGGCTCTGCCGGCCCCCGGCGTGGCGGGCGTAGACACGGGCGGCGACAGGACAGGCGGCGACAGGACAGGCGGCGACACGACAGGCGGCGACACGACAGGCGGTGACACGACAGGCGGCGAGGCGACGGGCGCGGTCACGACCGGAGCCGTGTCCGGGCGAGCCGAAGTCCCGGCCGCGATCGGTTTCGGACTCGTCCGCGGTCCCTCCAGCACAGGCCGCGCGCGCTCGCTCCAAGCGCCCGAGACCACGACGGGAACGGTGATGCTCGGCCGGGAAGGACGCGTGGGGACGGCCACCGCGCTGTCCGCAGGCAGCTTCGTGGCGATGGGCGTGGGCGAGCTCGTCTGCGGCGCCACGGCAGCTCTCGAACTGCCCGCGACGGCAGCCGGCCGCGACGCAACCACAACCGGTCGGGTCGCAACCGGAACCGGCGCGGACGCAGCCCCAGCGGGCGCAGGAGCGGCGACCGGCGACGAACCCGTGCCGGCGGTCGGCGCCGCTGCGGGAGCCTGTCCGGTCGGAGCCGGACCCGCGGGAGTCGGCACGGCCGGAGCCGCCACGGCCGGAGCCGGACCGACCGGAGCCTGCAGGGTCGGAGCCTGCGCGGCCGACACGGGCCCGACGGCCGGGCCGGCCATCCCCGTCGGAGTCCCGTCGGCCACGCTCGAGGCATCCGGCGTGCCCGGCGACGACGTTGAAGGGCTCCCCTGGGCTGCCGGCGGGGCCGGGTCGGCGGAATCGCCGGTGCGCACCTGGTCCCCACCCGCAACCGCGCGTGGCGGGAGCAGGGTGAGTGGGTCGACGTAGCCCTGGTCGTCGTCGGCGTGGCGGATCCCGAGCTGGATGTACGGGCCGCTCACTTCCGGGTCTTCGCTCGGACCGATCGTCCCGACGCCGTCGCCCTCGGCGACCGTCGCGCCCTTTGTCACGTCGATCGAACCCAGCTGGGTGAGCGTCACCGACCAGCCGTCCTGGGTGAGGATCGTCACCGACTTTCCGCTTCCGGGCACGGTCCCGGCGAACGTCACCAGGCCGGTCGCCGGCGCCCGCACCTGCTCGTCGACTCCGCCGCCGATGTCCACCCCGCGATGCTGGCCCGCCGCGTAGGGATGCGCCGGGTCGAAGGAAAATGGCATCAAGACAGGCCCTTCGACCGGCCAGACCCAGGCCCCGGCGGGGGCGACGGCAACCAGGGCAACAGCGAGCACAACCAGGAATCGGCGCATCGAGACCACCTCTGTGAGCGGGGACGAAGACGGGCACACGCGCGAGATCGTTGTCAGATTTGAGAACGCGTGTTCGACCAGAGTAGGCGGCCCTGCGTCCGTTGTCAAAAAAGATTACAGTCTCGTCACAAAGAGTTGCGGTAGAGATCGTTTCGAGACACCTCGGTCAGGCGGGAGACGACCTCGACGGCCACCTTGCGGGGAGTTCCGGACTCGACGAGGTCGGCGACCGCCCGGATTGCTCGGGCCGACGCCACAGCATCGTCAAGGTGGGCCGGCAGGGGTCCCAACACCAGCGTGATCTCACCACGAGGCGGCTCGTCAAAGCGGTCGGCCAGCTCCGCTGCGGAGCCGCGGACAACCTCCTCGAACCGCTTTGTCAGCTCACGGCACACGACCACGTCCCGCTCCGGCGAGACAGCGGCAAGCGACCGGAGCGAGGCCGGAAGTCGCTTCGGCGACTCGAACGCGACCACCGGCCAGCCCCAGATGTCGAGCTCGAGCCACAGCGCGGCGCGCCCCGCCGCCCGCCGAGGGAGGAACCCCACGAACGCGTACCGCTCGGCGACAAGCCCGCTGGCCACGAGCGCCGTCTCGACCGCCGAGGCCCCCGGAAGCACCGTCACGGCGGCACCCGAGTCGAGGGCGGCGCGCACGAGCAGGGCGCCGGGATCGGAGATCCCCGGCAGCCCGGCGTCGGAGACGAGCGCAACCCGCTCACCCGCGACGATCCGCGGCAGGATCTCGGCAACCCGCGCCGCCTCGTTGTGCTCGTGGAACGAGAGCAGCCGGGCCCGGATCCCGTGGCGCTCGAGTAGCACCTTGGTGTGCCGCGTGTCCTCCGCGATCACCAGATCGGCTGCGCGGAGCTCCTCCAACACGCGCAACGTGATGTCGTCGAGGTTGCCGATCGGCGTCGCGCAGACGGCGAGTGGCACGGGCGCGCCTAACCGAGCGCCTCGAAGGCGACGAGAGCCGCGCCGATCACGCCTGCACGCGACCCGAGCTCGGCCACCGCGAGGCGTACCTCCTCGCCTCCGGGCGCGAGCACCTCGCGCCGCATCACGGCGCGCACCGGCTCGAGGAGCAGCCCGGCGGCCGCGACCCCGAAGCCGCCTCCGATCACTACGACATCGGGATCGAAGAGGTTTACGAGCGACGAGACCGCCTGGCCGAGGTGGTGCCCGATCCGGGCCAACGCGGGATGGCCCTGCTCGACGAGGTCGCGTGCGGTGGCGGCCGGCCCGAGTGTCTCGCGCGCCAACCGGTCGGCGGCGTTGCCGGAGCAGTACGACTCGACGTGCCCGCGGCCCGTGCAGACGCCCTGGCACGGCTCGCCGTCCTCGACGATCACCATGTGCCCCACCTCCGACCAGCCACGGTAGAGCATGCCGTCGAAGACGAAGCCACCGCCGACACCGGTGCCGAGCGTGAGCAGGACGAGGTCTCGCGTCCCTCGACCCGCGCCGAAGGAGAACTCGGCGAGCGCCGCCGCGCTGCCGTCGTTGATCGCGCCCACGGGCAGGCCCAGCCGCTCCCCGAGCACCTCGTGCAGGCGAATGTCGTGCAGCGCGGTGTTCACCGCGCCGAAGGCGATGCCCGTCCGCTGGTCGATCCGGGCGGGAAGACCGAACCCGACGGCCTCGATCTCGGGGCTTCGGAGCTCGTCGACCGCGTCGACGAGCGCGTCGATCACGGCCGCCTGAGAGCTCGTCGGAGTCGAGCGCTCGGTGAGAATGTCGACCTCGCCCAGGGAGTCGACGACCCCGGCCAGGATCTTCGTCCCTCCGAGGTCGACTCCGATCACACGCCCGCCGGCCATCTCGGCGGGTACCCTACTTTGCCGGATGCCGCCGGAGGACAAGCCGTACCGCGTCTACCGAGGCGGCCGAACGAAGGGGAAGGTCCCTGCCGTTCCCGGGAAGGGGCGTGCCCAGCCGGGCGGTGCAGCGGGAAAGGGCGGGCGGCGCGCGAGTGGACGCCGGCGCTTGCGGCTGCGGCGGCCGGGGCGCCTGTCCTGGAAGCAGATCACGCTGATCACGCTGATCGTCGCGATCGTCGTGATCGTCGCCTGGGGAGTCGCGGGCTATCTCGCGTTCCAGAGCGGCGTCACCGCGGCAAACCGGCGGCTCGACGGCGAGCCCGGGGCGAAGGCCGCGCTGGCAAAGAGCAACGGGTTCCTGCTCACGCACGCCACCACCATCCTTCTCCTCGGCACCGACAGCTCGACCAACGCCGGACGCAGCGGCGACCGCCACGCCGACTCGATCATGATCGTCCGCACCGACCCGTCGCACCACCGGCTCGCCTACCTCTCGATCCCCCGCGACCTGCTCGTGGCCGTGCCCGGCGTCGGTAACACAAAGATCAACGCCTCCTACCAGGCCGGCGGCGCCTCGCTCGCAATCAGGACCGTCAACGACTTCACCGGCATCCCGATCGACCATGTCGTGATTGTCGACTTCAACAGCTTCAAGGATCTGATCGACGCCGAGGGCGGGGTGACGATCAACGTGCCGGAGCCGATCCTCTCGAACCGGTTCGACTGCCCGTACAAGACGCAGGCGCGCTGCCTCGAGTGGAAGGGCTGGCGCTTCGAGAAGGGCCCCCAGCACATGGACGGCGAGCGGGCATTGATCTACTCGCGCATCCGGGAGAATCAGCTCAACCCGGCCGAGAACGACCTCACACGCGCCGCACGCCAGCAGGCGGTCGCGCAGGCTGCAGCCGCGAAGCTGACCTCACCTTCGACCATCCTCGGGCTTCCGTTCGACGGCAAGACACTGATGAGCCCCCTCACCACCGACCTCTCGACCGGCCAGCTGATCGAGCTCGGATGGGTCAAGTTCCGGGCATCGTCGTCCCAGTCGCTCTACTGCCGGCTCGGCGGCGACGCGGCGACCGCGAGCGGCCAGTCGGTGATCATCCCCTCCGAGGACAATCGCAGCGTGCTGGCGATGTGGGCCGGGGCGTCGGCGCCACAGCCGCCGACGAGCACCTTCGGGCCCGGCTGCCAGACCGGCCACCCGCTCCAGTAGCCCGGGGCTCAGTCGCCGGAGGAGCTGCTGCTCGACGAGCCGCCGTCCGACGATGACGAGCCGCCCGACGAGTCCGACGACGAGCCGCCCGACGAGTCCGACGACGACGAGGAGGAATCAGAGGACGACGACCCCGAATCGGACGATCCCGAGTCCTTGGCCGCCTTCCTGCCGCCGCGCCCGTAGTCGGTCGAGTAGAAGCCCGACCCCTTGTAGTGAACGGCAACCGGATGGAGCACGCGCTCGAGCGGGGAGGCGCCGCAGACCTCGCATTGCTGAGGGCCCGGCTCGCTCATGCCGTGGAATACCTCGAGCAGATGCCCGTTCGGACACTTGTACTCGTAGATCGGCATGGGACGGGCAAGGCTACCAGCGCGGGGAAGCGGTACCCTCGTCGGGCCGTGATCCGCCGGCTCGTCCTCGTCACGGCCCTAGCCCTCGTGGCCGCCCAGTCCGCCGCGGCGCATGCGGTGCCCCTCGCGAGCTCCCCGGTGGACGGAGCCATCCTCGCCCACGCTCCGGCCGGGGTCGAGGTCACATTCGACAGCCCGATCCGTCCGGGCCCGGAGAACGCCGCCGTCGATGCGGCCGGCTCGACCGTCCTCGGCGGGCCGCCGCGGGTGTCCTCCTCGATGCGGGTCCTTACCATCCCGCTGCTCCGGCTCGCAGACGGCGACTACACGGTGCGCTGGAGTGTCGTCTCGGACGACGGGCACGAGGAGGAGGGCCTCGTCGCGTTCGCCGTCGGCCTCGACAGCCCGAAGCCGGTGGCGACCCTGACCGTGCACGGCTTCCAGACCTGGCAGCGCATCGTCATGCGCGGGCTCTTCTTCGCCGGCGTGCTCGGAGCTGCGGGGGCGGTCGCGTTCACGCTGCTCGTTCTCGCGCCGCTCGGCCTCGAGGCTCCGCTCCGAAGGCCCCAGGCCCACCTGCTGTTCGCCTTCCTCCTGTCGGCGTTCTGCGGGAGCGACGCCCTCGCTCACACGACCGACGCGGCGGGAACGCGTTTCGCCCAGTCGATCACCGTCGCGGCCGTCGCCGCCGGCGTCGGCGCCGTTGCGGCTGCCCTCACCCCGCTCATCCCCCGCCTGCGCTACGCGGCCTGGGCGGCGGCGGCGATCCTCCTTGCCTGCCCCGTTCCGGCCGGCCACGCGCTCGACACCACCCAGCCGCGCGTGCTGGCGGCACTCGCCGATGCGATTCACCTCGGCGCCGCCTCAGTCTGGGTGGGCGGCGTCGCCTCGCTCTGCCTGCTGTTCCGCCGGGTGCCGCCCGGCTCCCGCCCGCGGGTCGTTGCCCGTTTCTCCTCGGCGGCGATCCCGGCAGTGGTGCTGGTCGCAGCGGCCGGCGCAGCACGCGGGCTGACCGAGCTCACCTCCGTGAGCCAGCTCTGGTCGACGAGCTACGGCCGGGCGCTGCTCGTCAAGTCGGGGCTGTTCGCCGCTGCGGTCGCGCTCGCCTGGCTGAATCGCACTGCACTGCTCCAGGGCAAACGGCGAGCGTTGCGCGTGCTCACGGCCGAATTGCTCGTGCTCGGCGGCGTCGCCGTCACCGTCGCTGTTCTGACCGACCTGCGTCCGGGCGTCGCGGCCCGCCAGCCGGCGACGGCAGGTGGCTATTCGAGGCTCGACCGCTCTCCCCCGCTCTCGCCGTCGTCGCGATAGCTCTGCGCCTCCCCACTGACCGCCTCGAGGAAGCAGGGCGCGTCCTCGAACGCAGCCAGGCCCGCCGTCGCCCGCGGGCGATGAGGCGATCGTCGCAGCCGGCGCAGCGTCGCGATCGTCCCGGCAGCGCCCACCAGCCCGCCGAGCGCAAACGACCGCATCGGGCTCCGCCGCCCGAACGGCCGGCGCCGCTTGCCCTCTTCCATGCGACCATCCTACGCATGCGACTCGTCTCGGTCGGCGACCTGATCCTCGACGTGATCGTCGGTCTCGACGGGCCGCTCGTGCCCGGGGACGACCGGAGCGCGACGACGAGGGTCTGCGCCGGGGGCCAGGCCGCGAACGTGGCTGCCTGGGCAGCGTCGCTCGGGGCCGACGCGCGCTTCGTCGGCAAGCGCGGAGCCGATGCCGCCGGCGAGCTCGCGACCCGGGAGCTCCGGGACCGCGGGGTCGAGGTCGCCGGGCCGGCCGCAGGCCGAAACGGCGTCGTCGTCTCGATCGCGGCGGCGGGCGAGCGGTCGATGGCATCCGACCGCGGCTCGGCGCCCGAGCTCGCCCCGGACGAGCTCGATCCCGCCTGGTTCGACTGCGACCGGCTTCATCTCTCCGGCTACGCCCTGATGCGGGAGCCGATCGCCTCCGCGGCCGCCGAGGCGGCCCGGCTCGTCCGTGCGTCGGGCGGCCGCGTTTCCGTCGATCTCTCCTCGTGGACGTTGATCGACGACCGATTACGCGAGCGGGTTCGGCAGCTCGAGCCCGAAACAGTGTTCGCAACCGAGCGGGAGCGTCTCGTCTTCGGCGGGCTCGACGCCGGTTGGGTGGTCAAGCGCGGCGCGAAGGGCGTTACCGTGGACGGCGTGGACCACCCCGCCCGCCCAGCCGAGGTCATCGATACGACCGGCGCCGGGGACGCGCTGGCGGCCGGCTATCTGGTCGGCGGCATCGACCTCGGCCTCGAGGCGGCCGCCCGCTGCTGCGCGCGGCTCGGGGCGATGCCGTGATCCGCGTCGCCGACGAGGTGCGCACCGCCCTGGCCGAGGGTCGCGGAGTGGTGGCGCTCGAGACGACGCTCGTCGCCCACGGGTTCCCGCCGGGCGACGGGGTCGAGGTCGGGCTCGCGTCCGAGCGTGCCGTTCGCGCGGCGGGGGCGGTGCCGGCGACGGTCGGCGTGCTCGGCGGCGAGGTGGTGGTCGGCCTCACGGGGGACGAGCTCGCGCGGTTCGACGCCTCGGCCCGCAAGGCTGGCCCGCGCGACCTCGCCGCGACGATCGTCCAGGGGGCCACCGGCGCGACGACCGTCGGCGGAACGCTCGCCGTCTGCCGCGCTGCCGGGATCGGGTTCATGGCGACGGGCGGCCTCGGCGGCGTGCACCGCGGGTGGCCGGCACCCCCCGACGTGTCCGCCGATCTCGATGCGCTCGCCCGCACCCCGGCGCTGGTCGTCTCGTCGGGCGTGAAGTCGCTGCTCGACGTGGGCGCGACCGCGGAGCTGCTCGAGACGCTCGGCGTCCCGGTCCTCGGCTGGCGCACCGACGCGCTGCCGCTCTTCTACTCGGCCCGGAGCGGCCCGCCCGTCTCGGCCCGCGTCGAGTCGGCCGGCGAGGCCGCACACATCGCAGCGGCGCACTGGCAGCTCGGTGGCGGCGGGCTCCTGCTCGGCCGCCCGCCCGACGAGAGCCTCGACGACGTCGAGCCGCTGATCGAGCAGGCGCTCGCCGAGGCAACCGACGCCGGCGTTCGGGGGCAGGCGGTGACCCCGTTCGTGCTCGACTGGCTTCACCGCGAGAGCGGCGGGCGAACGCTGCGGGCGAACCGTGCGCTCGTCGAGGGAAACGCCCGGCTCGGTGGCGCGATCGCGGCGGCTGCCGAGCAGCGAGACGGCTGAGAGCTCGTCTCGGAATGACGCTTCGATCACCGAGCGAGGGAACTCAGGCCGTGGCACCCAAACAACGTACGAATCACCCCGGACGGAGCTAACCGGATAAGCATGAGCAGCGCTATCGATGATCCCGAGGACGCAGGATCGTGCCGTCCAGCGCAGCGAGCGACTCGAGGCTCCATTTTGAGACGAGCTCTGAGTCCGCGGCCCGCGCCGCCTCGGCTCTCGACCGGCGCGACGCTGCGGGAGTGATCCATCCGAGCTGCGGACGGCACCTGCTTCGAATGCCGGCGTCGGGCGGCCGAACAGATACCCCTGCCTGTAGCGGACATCGAGCTTGCAAGGACGTGCTCCGGCTCGGCGGTTTCGGCGCTCTCGCAGCGGCACGCCGGCAGCTATCGCGCGGGGTCGGGCTGCTCGCGGAAGAGCTCCAGCCAGCGGCCGTCTTCCTGGACGAGCATGCCGTCGGCGTAGAGCTTTCCGCCGCCCCGCAAGTCCTTGACCATGTCCCAGTGGATGCTGCTCACATTCTTGCCGCCGGTCGAGCCGTAGGAGTTCCCGATCGCAAGATGGATCGTGCCGTCGATCTTCTCGTCGAACCCGACGCTCCTGGTGAAGCGCTGGATGCCCGGGTTGCACCCGATCCCGAGCTCGCCCAGCCTGCGGGCGCCTTCATCGGTGTCGAGCGTCCGGAGGAGGAACTCCTCGCCGCTCGCCGCGCTCGCCTCGACGATCAGCCCTTGTTCGAAGACGAAGTGCGCGCCCGTGACCTCGTGCCCGAAGTAGACGGCAGGAAACTCGGAGAACGTGACCTCCCCGTCGACCGCATCCTCGACCGGTGAATAGAAGACCTCCCCACCCGGCATGTTGATGTGCCCGTCGTCGATCGCCCCGGTGCGCCCGAGCAGCGACAGGGTCAGGTCGGTGCCCTCGCCGACGATCCGCACCTCTTCGGCCCCGTCGAAGACACGCGCGATCCCGGCCATCTTCTCCCCTTCGGCGTCCCAGTCGAGCAGCACCGCACCGAAGACGAACTCGGTGTACTCGTCGAGCAGCATGTCGGCCTGCTGCGCCGCCGCGTTCGTCGGGTACTCGCAGATCACCCATGGAACCTCCATCGCCATCTGGCGCCGGCGGAGCGGCTCGACCCGCCGCTGCAGGGCCTGCCGTCGCTCCGGCGAGAGATCGGATCCGTCCCGCGTGTTCTCGGGGGCCGAGATCATGATGAACGCGTCGCACTCCTCCCAGATACGCCGCTGCAGCGGTGCCGGCCGGGCGAGCAGCTCGAGCGGAGCCTCCCGCACGAACGGCCCGCCGATGGTCTCCCACGCGAGCTGGACGATCGGATAGGCGCGCCGGTGCGCGATCTGCTCCTCGACCGCCTCGTGCAGTGGGCGCGCAAGCGGCGTCGTTCGCACGCAGACCTGCCAGTCGGGCTGCACCGCGACTGCACGGTCGACGAGCAGCCGCGCGTATTCGTCGATCCGGGGATCGCGCATCACCGCTCAGTTCTACCGGGGATCGTCACCCGGCACAACCGTCCAGAAAGACGAGTCGGTCTTTCTCAGAGCTTGCCGAGGAACTCGTCGATCTCGAGGGCCGGCAGCGTCTCGATCCGGATCGACCCGCGTGCGCCCAGCGAAACGGAGACGTTTGCGATCGTGGCGATGTCCGGAGCCTCGACCACGTTCACGAAGTCGAACTCGCCCAGGGTCGCCCACTGGTGCAGCACCCGGGCGCCGAGCTCCTCGATGTCCTTGTTGACCTGCCGGAGCCGCTCAGGATTCGACTTGAGAGTCTGGACGCCCTGCTGGGTCAGCGTCGAGAGGAGGATGTAGGTGGGCATCGTCGCGTCTCCTTCGCTCGGTTCGCGAGGAGCCTACCCGTGCGGTCTGGTCGAGATAGAGCATTCCGGTGCCCAGATAGAGGAGCGGGCTGATCACGACCAGCGCGAGGAACCCGGCCGCCCGGAAGGCGACGGCCCCCTGGCTGTGGAGGAGTGCGCTGAGCGCGATCGCGGACAGCTCGACGACGAGAACGAGCGCGCTGAGCGACCCGAGCGCGTGAGCGAAGTCGGCGGCCGCGAGACGGCGTGACCGCGCGAGCGCGGCCCTCGCACCGAGCCCCTCGCGGAGCACCACCGGAACCGACAGACCCCAGAACGCGAGCCAGGCCAGCCCGGGCAGCAGGAAGGCGCGGAAGAGCAGCGGCGGGGCGGGAAGCCAGACGAGCGTGCCCAACAGCCAGGCCGTGAGGACGCGGCGGCGCTCAACGGGCCCGCCGAGCACGAGCAGCGAGCCCCGTACGAGCGCGGCGCTGAAGAGCGGCGCGGCGAGGCAGAAGACCGCGATCTGGGCATAGAGGCTCCGGTGGAGGTTGACCTGCGCGACGATCGCCAGCGGGAGGCCGAGCACGAGCGCAGGCCAGAAGTTCTCGCCGTAGAGCCGGATCGACTCGGCGACGAGCTGGCCGACCGGACGTCGGGCCGGGGGAAGAGCCTCGGGCAGCTCAGGCACCGATCGCCTCGATCAGCATCGGCAGAGCGTCGGCGAGCAGGGCGAGAGCCTCGTCGATGCGCCAGCGGCTCCGATCGGGCTCGCCGACGGCGTTCGAGATCGCGCGGAGCTCGAGCGCCGGCACGCCGGTGAGCGCGGCCGCCCGCAGGACGCCGAAGCCCTCCATCGCCTCGACGTCGCAGCAGCTGCCGCCGCCGACCCGGGCTGCGGTTGCGATCGGCACGACGCGGGCCTGCGGCAGCGTCGTTCGCGCAATCGCCAGGAGTTCGGGGTCGGGCGCCTGGCACTCGATCCGCTCGATCGTCGAGAACGGATCGATCAGGTCGCAGTAGACGGCTTCCGAACCGAGCACGAGAGTCGGCGGTGCGAAGCTCCGGGAGCCCGCGATCCCGATGTGGAGCACCGCGGCGGGCGGCCTCGTCGCCAGGGCGCGCATCGTCGCGAGCGAGGCCTCGACCGGCCCGACGCCACAACAGAGCGTTTCGACGCCCTCGACGAGCGCGAGCTCGGCAGGGGTTGCGGCGACGACGAGCACGGCGGAGACGGTAGACGAGCGGCGCCCATTTGCAACAAGAGTGCAACAAATGTGCGCCGGCCCTGGCGTCCGCGTCCGCGATCGTGTATTCAGTCTTGACAACCTGGCGGAGAGGAGCGGGCATGCAACAGAGCAGGGGATCGAGCACGCAGTCCGGCATCACGCAGTCCGGCACGCAGTCCGGCACGCAGTCCGGCACGCAGTCGAGAACGCAGTCGAGAACGCACTTGAGCATTGTCCGGCCGTTCGCGATCGCCGCAGCGGTGCTCGCGACGGCCGGCGGCGTCGCCTTCGCGACCCACACCGGTGGCACGCGCGGAGAGCCCGCCGCGAACGCCGCCTGCGCCACCACCACGACGACCGCGGGCACGCCCGGTTGCGGCCATGTCGTGCGCCGGCTCTTCTCCGGCCAGCCCCGGGCCGTGGCGGTGCAAGCGGGGCCGGCTGGAGCGTCAGGGCCGAGAGGGCGCCGCGGGCGGACGGGGCGGGCCGGGGCCACGGGACCAACCGGAGCCACGGGAGCGACGGGGCCGCCCGGGGCACCGGGTGTCACCGGGCCGACCGGACCGGCGGGGCCTGCCGGCCCGGCAGGCCCCGCCGGAGTCATCGGGCCGACCGGGGCCATCGGGCCGACCGGGGCCACGGGGGCGAGTGGCACGTCCGGGGAGCGTGGGCCGATCGGCCCCGCCGGCCCCACCGGGATGACGGGGCCGCAAGGGGACGCGGGTGCGACCGGCGCCCGAGGTGATTCGGGCCCGCCAGGCCCAGCCGGCGTCCCGGGGCCGAAGGGCGAGCCGGGGCCAAAGGGCGAGCCAGGGCCAAAGGGCGAGCCAGGGCCAAAGGGCGAGCCAGGGCCGGCGCTCGGATCGCTCGACGGGCTCACAGGGCTCCCTTGCGCCGGCGCACCCGGCGGCGCGGTCCAGCTCGACTACGACGCCGGAGGTGTGGTGACGCTGAGCTGCGCCGCGGGTGCCCAGACAGGCACCGTGAGGGTGCGCGTGAACGAGGTGGAAACGGGCACAAGCTCCTCAGCGGCCGACGAGTTCGTGGAGCTGTTCAACGCGGGAACGGGAAGCGCCGACGTGGGCGGCTGGAAGGTCGTGTACCGGGCTGCGGCGGGGTCGTCGGACGTGACCCTGGCGACGATCCCGTCCGCGACCACCATTCCCGCGGGAGGCTTCTATCTCCTTGGCGGCGCCGCGTACGCCGGTGCGAGGTCTCCCGACCAGACCTTCTCGAGCGGGCTCGCGGCAGCAGGCGGAGCGGTGGGCCTGCGCGACGGCTCGGGCTCCGCCGTTGACAGCGTCGGCTGGGGAACAGCCACGAACGCCCTCGTCGAGGCCGCCCCTGCCCCCGCACCGCCCGCGACTGCGGTACCCGGCTCGAGCATCGGACGGGTTCCCGACGGCCACGATACGGACAGCAACGCCGCAGACTTCGACATCTCCCCGTCCGCGACGCCGCGCGCGGCGAACGGCTGATGCGGGACCCCGCTTGGTCTGACAGGATGGCCGCGTGGGATACACCGTCCTCCACGCGGCCGATCTCCCCTGGGCGGAGCGGCCGGCCGCCGATGGAACGCAGCCGCGCCGGGTCGTCGATCTCACCGCAGCGGCCACGCTCACGCAGTCGCGCGCCCGGCTCTGGCAGCTCCCGCCCGGCACCCGTGGCCCGCGGCACCGAGAGCTCGTGCAGGAGGAGGTCTTCGTCGTCATCGCCGGCACGCTCACGATGCTCCTCGGCGATCCGCCCGAGCGGGCCGAGCTCGGACAGCACAGCGTCGTCTCGGTCGAGGCCGAGACCGCTTTGCAGGTACGGAACGAGAGCGAGGACGACGCCGTCGTGCTGGTCTACGGCGCCCCGCCGGTCGCCGGGCAGGCCGAGTACCTGGACGACGTCGAGCTCTAGTGCATCCGCCCGTCAATTCGGTCTGGTATCCGGTGAGTGGCTCGGCGTTCGTGGCAAGGACGCAGGGAGCCCCGATAGCTGGAGCTGTCGAGGCGACTGAGGATGCGGCCACGGACGGCGAGACGCCATCGGGAGCGGGCCGTACTTGCGGACGGGTGCACTAGTCCACGGCGGCCGGAGCCGTAACGGCCTTCGTGAAGACGAGGTCGCCGTTCTGGGCATCGACACGAATCCGGTCGCCGGCGACGAAGTCGCCCTCGAGCAGGCGCAGGGCGAGCGGGTTCTCGAGCAGGCGCTGGATTGCGCGCTTCAGGGGCCGCGCACCGTAGGCCGGGTCCCAGCCCGACTCGGCGATCGCGTCCTTCGCCTCGCCGGTCAGTTCGAGCTCGAGATCGCGCTCCCCGAGGCGCGCGCGCAGCCGCTCGAGCTGCAGATCGACGATCTCCGCGAGCTGCTCGCGAGAGAGTGCCCCGAACTCGACGATCTCGTCGATCCGGTTCAGGAACTCGGGGCGGAAGTGCTCCCGCATCGCTTCGACGGTACGGACGTTCGAGGTCATGATCAAGACGGTATTGCGGAAGTCCACCGTCCGGCCCTGGCCGTCGGTCAGGCGGCCGTCATCGAGCACCTGGAGTAGCACGTCGAAGACCTCGGGATGTGCCTTTTCGATCTCGTCGAGCAGGACGACCGAGTAGGGCCGCCGCCGCACCGCCTCGGTCAGCTGCCCGCCCTCGTCGTAGCCGATGTAGCCGGGCGGTGCGCCGACGAGTCGAGAGACGGTGTGACGCTCCTGGTACTCGCTCATGTCGAGCCGGACCATCGCGTGCTCGTCGTCGAACATGAACTCGGCAAGCGCGCGAGCGAGCTCGGTCTTGCCGACGCCGGTCGGTCCGAGGAAGACGAAGGAGCCGATCGGACGGTTCGGGTCCTGCAGGCCGGTGCGCGAGCGGCGTAGGGCGTTGGCGACCGCCGAGACCGCTTCGTTCTGGCCGATCACGCGCCCGTGGAGCCGATCCTCCATCTGGATCAGCTTCTCGGTCTCACCCTCGAGCAGCCGGTCCATCGGGATCCCGGTCCAGCGGGCGACCACCGAGGCGACGTCGTCCTCGTCGACCTCTTCCTTGACCATCGGGTTCTCCGGGCCCTTGCGATCGGCGAGCTCGCGCTCGAGCTCGGGGATCTCTCCGTAGCGGATCTCGGCGACACGCTGGAGGTTTCCCTCGCGCTCGGCGCGCTCGGCCTCCATCCGCAGCTCGTCGAGCCTGCGGGTCGCCTCCTTGATCCGTTCGAGCGCCTCCTTCTCCTTCGCCCAGCGCGCAGCGAGCCCGTCGCGCGCCTCCTTCGCCTCGGCGAGCGCCCGCTCGAGCGGCTCACGCACCTCCTTCGACTCCTTGACCATCGCGGCGAGCTCGATCTCGAGTTGCATCACGCGCCTGTTCGCCTCGTCGAGCTCGATCGGCGAGGAATCGATCTCCATCCGGAGCCTCGACGCTGCCTCGTCGACGAGGTCGATCGCCTTGTCGGGCAGGAAGCGGTCGGCGATGTATCGGTGCGACAGCACGGCAGCGGCGACGAGCGCGGCGTCGCGGATGCGGACGCCGTGGTGGGCCTCGTAGCGCTCCTTCAGCCCGCGCAGGATCGCGATCGTGTCCTCGACCGAGGGCTCGTTCACGAACACCGGCGCGAAGCGGCGCTCGAGCGCCGCGTCCTTCTCGATGTGCTTGCGGTACTCGTCGAGCGTGGTCGCACCGACGCAGCGCAGCTCACCGCGGGCGAGCATGGGCTTGAGCAGGTTCGCCGCGTCGACGGCGCCCTCAGCGGCGCCCGCGCCGACGATCGTGTGCAGCTCGTCGATGAAGAGGATCACGCGACCCTCGCTCGCCTTGATCTCGGTCAGGACAGCCTTCATCCGCTCCTCGAACTCACCGCGATACTTCGAGCCGGCGAGGAGCGCCCCGATGTCGAGCGACCAGACGCGCCTGTCCTTCAGCCCCTCCGGGACGTCGCCGGCGACGATCCGCTGCGCGAGGCCCTCGGCGAGCGCCGTCTTGCCAACACCCGGCTCGCCGATCAGGACCGGATTGTTCTTGGTGCGCCGCGAGAGGATCTGGATCACGCGCCGGATCTCCTCGTCACGGCCGATCACCGGGTCGAGCTTCCCCGCCTCCGCGGCCTCCGTCAGGTCGCGGCCGAACTTCGCAAGCGCCTGATAGCTGCCCTCGGGGTCCTGCGAGGTGACGCGCTGGCCGCCGCGAACCTGCTTGATCCAGGCGAGGATCTCGTCGCGCGGAACCGGCTCGAGCGCGAGGAACAGGTGCTCTGTCGAGACGTAGTCGTCCTCGAGCTTCGCCCGCTCGCGATCCGCGTCGTCGAGCGCCTTCTGCAGGGAGCTCGAGCTGCGCGGCTGGTTGTTCTCGGCACCGGTCGCCGATGGCCGAGCGGCGAGCTTCTGCTCGGCCTCGGCGCGCAGGCCCTGCCAGTCGGTGAAGAGCTCCTGGTCGAGCAGCGCGAGCAGCAGGTGTTCCGGATAGATCTCGGGATTGCCGCGGCGGCGTGCCAGCTCCTGCGCCGCGGCGACCGCCTCCTGGGCCTTGACTGTCAGCTTGTTGAAGTCCATCGCCTTCTAGGTCCTTTTCATCGGTGGCTGGGGCGGGCGGTAGAGGACGAGGTCACGCCGGTACTGCCGGTGCACCTGGTCGATCGTCTCGCGCATCTCCAGCTCCATCCGGTCGAGCTGACGGCGCATCCGGCCGAGCTCGTCCTCGAGGTGGAGGACCCGCTCGACGCCGGCGAGGTTGAGCCCGATCTCGCTCGTCAGCCGCTGGATCAAACGCAACCGGCCCACGTCGGCATCGGAGTAGAGCCGGGTGTTGCCGGAGGTGCGCTTCGGACGCACGAGGCCCTTCTGCTCGTAGATCCGGAGCGTCTGCGGGTGCATCCCCACGAGCTCGGCGGCCACGGAGATCATGTAGCGAGGGCGGTCGTCCATCAGCGCCTCGCCCTCCGGACGGCGAACGTGAACAGGCGGGCAACCGGACGATCCGTCACGAGAAGAGCCTGTCGCGCGGATTGGACGTGGTGGCCTTCTGGAACCCCTCGAGCGCCTCACGCTGGGCCTTCGTCAGCTTCGCGGGCACCTGGACGCGCAGACGGGCGAGCAGGTCGCCCCGCCCCGAGCCCTTCAGGCGCGCAGCGCCGCGCTCCTTGACGCGCAGGAGCTTTCCGTCCTGCGAGCCGGCCGGGACTTTCAGCGACACGCGCCCGTCCGGGGTCGGGATCTCGATGGTCGCTCCGAGCGCCGCCTCGTCGAACGTGATCGGGACGTCGAGCACGAGGTCGTCGCCGCGCCGCTCGTAGAGGCTCGACGGCTCGACCCGCGTGATGACGTAGAGGTCGCCGGCCGGCGCGCCGCCCCACCCCGCCTCACCTTTCCCCTTCAGCTTGATCCGGGTTCCGTCCTTGACTCCGGCCGGGATCCGCACGGTGAACCGCTTCGTTCGCCGCTCCCGCCCCTCCCCATGGCAGGTCGGGCAGGGCGTGTCGACGATCGTGCCGTTCCCCCGGCAGGTCGGACACGGCTGCTGGAGCGCGAACAGCCCCTGCGAGGTCGCGACGACCCCGGTGCCGTCGCACTGCGGGCAGCGCTTCGGCGCCGTCCCGGGCGCGGCCCCGGTTCCGTGACACGTGTGGCAGGCGAGCTCGAGCGTGACCGGGACGGTCGTCTGCACGCCTTGCAACGAGTCCTCGAACGAGACGCGCACCTCGACCTCGACATCCGAGCCGCGTTGCCCGCGCTGGGGTCTGCCGGCGCCGCGGCCGCGGCCGCCGCCGAACAGGCCGCCGAAGATGTCACCCAGATCGAAGTCGCCGAAGTCGACGTTCGTCGGCCCCGCGCGGCCGTTCGTCGAGCCGAAGGAGTCGTACTTCTTGCGCTTCTCCGGGTCGGAGAGAACGTCGTATGCCTGCTGGATCTCCTTGAAGCGCGTCTCCGCGGCCTCGTCGCCCGGGTTCTTGTCCGGATGAAACTCGCGCGCGAGCTTTCGGTAGGCCTTCTTCAGCTCGTCGGGGGAAGCGCCCTTGGCGACCCCCAGGGTCTCGTAGAGCGACTGGGGCACGTCGACGGCTAGCCCTCCGCCCCACCTGCGGCCCCGCCCGCCGCCGGAGCGCCGGAGCTGACCACGACGCGCGCAGGCCGCAGGACGTGATCGCCCAGCCTGTAGCCCTTCTGCAAGACCTGCACGACCGTGCCCTCGGGTGCCTCGGAGGGCTGCGCGAGCAGTGCCTCCTGGGTGTGCGGGTCGAACGCGCCTTCCGTCTCTACCTCGACGAGCCCCTCGCGGGCGAGCGCATTCGCCAGCGAGCGATGGACGAGCCGCACGCCGTCCTCGAGCTTGAGCTCACCGTGCTCGACCGCAGCCTCGACCGCGCGCTCGAGATCGTCCAGCAGCGGCAGCAGTTGCTTGACCAGGCGCTCGGCGGCGCGGACGACAACTGCTTCCTGCTCTCGCTGGATGCGCTTGCGGTAGTTGTCGAACTCCGCCTTCAGCCGCTGCAGCGCGTCGAGATACTCGTCGCGCTGCCGCGTCACCATGGTGAGCTCGTCGAGCTCGCCGGCGGCTCCGTCCGGCGCAGCCGGGGGAACCTCCCGGCTCCCCCGGCCCGTCTCTTCCGCTGCGCTGCCGCGGACCTCGACCTCCTGCTCCTCGCTCAAGAGGTCTTGGCCTCCTCGTTGTCGTCGACGACCTCGTAGTCGGCGTCCTCGATCACTTCGTCGTCGTGGGCGGCCGAACCGCCGTCGCTCGAAGGCGCGGAGGCCGATGCCTGGGCGTAGATCGCCGAGGCCGCCTCCGACCATGCCTCCTGGAGCGCGTCGGTCTTGGCGCGGAGCTCGGCGACGTCGCCCGACTCGAGCACGCCGCGCAGCTCCATGATCCGGCCCTCGACGGTCGAGGCGACCGAGGCGTCCAGCTTGTCGCGATGCTCCTTGAGCGACTTCTCCGTCTGGTAGGCGAGCCCCTCGGCCGCGTTGCGGGTGTCCGCGAGCTCGCGCAACCTGTGCGCCTCGTCCGCGTGAGCCTCGGCATCCTTGATCATCTGCTGTACTTCGCTCTCGGCGAGGCCGGAGCCCCCCTCGATGCGGATCTGCTGTTCGTTCGAGGTGCCGAGGTCCTTGGCCGAGACGTTGATGATCCCGTTCGCGTCGATGTCGAATGCGACCTCGACCTGCGGCATGCCGCGCGGCGCCGGCGGGATGCCGACGAGCTGGAACTTGCCGAGCGTCTTGTTGTACATCGCCATCTCCGACTCACCCTGGAGGACGTGAACCTCGACCGACGGCTGATTGTCCTCGGCCGTCGTGAAGACCTCCGCCTTGCGGGTCGGGATGGTGGTGTTGCGCTCGATCAGCTTGGTCATCACGCCGCCCTTGGTCTCGATCCCGAGCGACAGCGGCGTCACGTCGAGGAGCAGGACGTCCTTGACCTCTCCCTTGAGCACGCCGCCCTGGATCGCGGCGCCGACTGCGACGACCTCGTCCGGGTTGACGCCCTTGTGTGGGTCCTTGCCGATCAGCTCCTTGACCTTCGCCTGCACGGCCGGCATGCGGGTCATGCCGCCGACGAGGACGACGTGGTCGATCTTCGAGGCGTCGAGGCCGGCATCCTTCAGCGCCGCCCTGGTCGGGCCGACGGTGCGCTCGAGCAGGTCGTGGGCGAGCTCCTCGAGCTTCGCCCGCGTCAACTGGAGGTCGAGGTGCTTCGGGCCCTCGGCCGTCGCGGTGATGAACGGCAGGTTGATCTGCGTCGCCATCGTCGTGGAGAGCTCGATCTTCGCCTTCTCGCCGGCCTCGTAGAGGCGCTGGAGCGCCATCGGGTCGGCGGCTAGGTCGATCCCCTGCTCGCGCTTGAACTCGGAGACCATCCAATCGACGATCGCCTTGTCGAAGTTGTCGCCGCCGAGGTGGTTGTCACCGTTCGTCGACTTGACCTCGAAAACGCCCTCGCCGAGCTCGAGCACCGACACGTCGAACGTGCCGCCGCCGAGGTCGAAGACCAGGATCGTCTGGTCGGCGCCTTCCTTGTCGAGCCCGTAGGCGAGGGCCGCCGCGGTCGGCTCGTTGATGATTCGCAGGACGTTGAGGCCGGCGATCTTGCCGGCATCCTTGGTCGCCTCGCGCTGGGCGTTGTTGAAGTACGCGGGGACGGTGATCACCGCGTCGCTGACCGACTCGCCGAGGTACGACTCGGCGTCCGTCTTCAGCTTCTGCAGGATCATCGCGCTGATCTCCGGCGGCGCATACTCCTTGCCGCCGGCCTTGACGCGCACGTCGTCGTTCGGCCCCTTGACCACCTCGTAGGGGACGATCTTCATCTCCTCCGAGACCTCGTCGAACTTGCGGCCCATGAACCGCTTGATCGAGAAGACCGTGTTCTGCGGGTTCGTGACCTGCTGCCGGCGGGCCGGCGCTCCGACGAGCCGCTGACCGTCCTTCGCGAAGCCGACCACGGACGGCGTCGTCCGGCCGCCCTCGGCGTTCGCGATCACGGTCGGCTCGCCGCCCTCGAGCACCGCCATGCACGAATTCGTGGTGCCAAGGTCGATTCCGATCGTCTTCGCCATTGAGTCTCCTTTGCTGAACTTCGCCTGAACTGAGAAAATCTAAGCGTCTTTATATCAGATCCTATCGACCTGCCGCGGCCCCGATCAGCATCCCACCCGCGACGACCACGAGCGCCCCCGCGACGAGACGCCGTCCCACGCCCTCCCGGCCCCCGAAGGCGAGCGCCGCCAGCCCGACGCCCCAGAGCGACTCGGTGGCGACGAGCGGGGAGACGACCGAGACGCGCCCGCGGAAGTACGCCTCGAACAGGCAGACGTACGAGAGCCCGAACAGTAGCCCGGCGGGGGTGAGCCGGACGAGATCGCGCTTGGCCGGGGCCCGGCGGGCGAAGGCGAGCGCCACCAGCACGCCGGCGAGCATCGCCGCCGCGCCCGCGGTCTCGGGGCTTCCGTGCGCGTGCAGTGCGCGGACGATGTTGTCGCGGACCGCGAACAGAACGGCTGCCGCGAGAGCGAACGCGACCCCGCGGACGCGGAGGTGCGCGGGCCGGCCCCGCTCCAGCGCGAGGAGCGCCCCGCCGCAGACGATCGCGACCGCCCCCAGGATCAGCACGAGCCGGACAGGCTCGTGGAGGAACAAGAAAGCGATCGCGAGCGCAAACAGCGGAGCCGTGCCGACCGCGACCGACGTTCGGGAGGCGCCGGCCTCGCGCACCGCGAGCGTGAAGAGCAGCTGCGAAGCCCCGGGGGCGAGCAGGCCCGCGAGAAAGAACTTCCAGGCGCCGGCATAGTCGTGGCGGACGAGCGACGCGGCAAGCACGACCCCGAGCGAGACGGTCATGGTCGCGAGCGCGACGCCGATCGTATCGGCCCCGTCACGGAGGCCGGCCCGGATCGCGACCGTCATCGCGCCGAACGCCGCCGCGGATGCGAGCGCCAGGAGGACGACCGTCATGCGACGCGCGCGCCGCGAACGAGGCGCCTCAGCGCATCCCCCGCCGCCGGCTCCGCGAGCACGATGCCGGCCATGATCACGACGCAGCCGAGCCAGCCGGCGGCGCCGAGCCGGTCGCCCGCAAGCGTGTAGCCGAACAGCGCCGCCCAGACCGGCTCGAGCGTGAAGACGAGCGCCGTCCGCGTCGCGCTCGTCTGCTGCTGGGCCCAGGTCTGGACGAGGAAGCCGAGCGCGCTCGCGAACACACCGGTGACGAGCAGCGCCCCCCAGACCGTCGAGCCGTGCGGCACCGCAAGGTCCGGCACCGCAATCGCGCCCAGACCGGCGAAGGCGACGAACATCTCGACGAGCGTGAAGGGAAGCGCGTCGTACCGGGGCGCATACTGCTCCATCAGGACGATCTGGAGCGAGAAGACGGCGGCGCCGCCGAGCACGAGCAGGTCGCCCTCGACCGAGCCGCCGTGCACTCCCGCCAGCAGCGCCAATCCGGTGGTCGCGAGCACCACGCCGCCCCACGCCGCGCGGGCGACTCGGAGCCGGAAGAACGCGAGCGCGAGCAGCGGTGTCAACACCACGTACATCCCCGTCACGAAGCCGGCACTGGAGACGCTCGTTCGCTCGAGCCCGAGCGTCTGAAGCGCGTAGCCGGCGGCCAGCAGGACGCCGGCGAGAGCCGCCGCAGCCGCGCCGCCACGGCCGAGCCCGCGCAGCCGCGCCGCCCCCGGCCCCGCCAGCGTGAGCGAGGCGATCCCGAAGCGCAGCGCGAGGAACGCGAACAGCGGATAGACCGCGACCGCGTCCTTCACCTGCACGAAGGTCACGCCCCAGACGGCGGTCACGGCAATGAGTGCGAGCAGGGCCGGCATCGGATTGGTCGACTTGTGAACAGGCCGTGACAACAGCCCGACCGACACGCTAATCTGTTCTTAGATGTCGCAGGCTCTCGACGCCTTCGGCCGGCCGCTCCGCGACCTCCGGATCTCGGTCACCGATCGGTGCAACTTCCGTTGTACCTACTGCATGCCCAAGGAAGTGTTCGGGCATGCCTACCGGTTTCTGGACCGCAAGGAGCTACTCGACTTCGAGGAGATCACACGCGTCGCGCGGGCGGCCGTCTCGCTCGGGGTCGGCAAGCTGCGGCTGACGGGGGGCGAGCCGCTCATCCGTCGCGATCTCGAGCAGCTGATCTCGATGCTCTCCGAGCTCGACGCCGAGCTGACGCTGACCACGAACGCGTCACTGCTGCCGCGCAAGGCGCAGGCGCTCAAGGATGCCGGCCTGACCCGGATCACGGTCAGCCTCGATGCGATGGACGACCCGACCTTCCGCGCCATGAACGACGTCGACTTCGCAGTCGAGCGCGTGCTCGAGGGGATCGAGGCGGCCCGCGCCGTGGGCTTGCCGGTGAAGGTCAATTGCGTCGTCAAGCGCGGCGTCAACGACGATCAGATCGTCCCGATGGCGCGCTACTTCCGCGAGACCGGCGACACGCTCCGCTTCATCGAGTTCATGGACGTCGGCGCCACCAACGGCTGGCGCATGGACGACGTCGTCCCGGCCGCGGAGATCGTCGCCGCGGTCAACGCGGCATTCCCGATCGAGCCGGCCGAGGCCCAGTACCGCGGCGAGGTCGCGGCGCGCTGGAGCTACAAGGATGGCCGGGGCGAGATCGGCGTGATCGCGTCGGTCACGCAGCCCTTCTGCAGCGACTGCACCCGCTCGCGCATCTCGGCCGAAGGGAAGCTCTACACCTGCCTGTTCGCGGTGCGCGGCCACGACCTCCGCGCGCTGATCCGCGGCGGTGCGAGCGACGAGGAGATCGGGACCAGGCTCGCCGAGATCTGGAAGGTGCGCGGCGACCGCTACTCCGAGCTCCGCTCGGAGGCGACGGTCGACGACGTGCCCAGGGTCGAGATGAGCTACATCGGCGGCTGAGCCGGGCAGGCTGCGCCGAGACGGCGACCGCTGCGCTCACGGCCGGCCCGGTTCATGAGCTCGGGCACGACGGCGAAGCCGACGTAGCGGCTCCCCGGCTCCACCAGCAGCGGCAGGCCGAGCACGAGCAGCCCGAGCAGCCCATAGCCGGCGAACACGAAGAGACCGAGCCGCCGACCGCGAACCAGCGCGAACCGAACCCGGCCGTGGCGCACAGCGGGCGATCCTACTTCCTCGGCGCCGGGAAGCTCGCTTCGCGGGCGCCCAGCCGAACGACCCCGCCCGTTCAACTCAAGAAGCGCTGAGTTGCGCCCGCCGCGGTCAGGCGCGGAGAAGGCCGGAAACGGCGATCAACGGCCGGCTGGATCGCCGGGGCGACGGCAGACGGGCCTCCGGCGATCGCGTGCGACGACTCGCGGCGTTCTTTGTCAGTCCGGTTCGGAGTTGTAGAATGCGCGATCGTGTCGTCGGTGGTCCAAGCAGGGCGGCGCATCTTGCCGCGAGGGTGGGCAGATCTCGGTCGCCAGATGGCGATCTGGTTCGGCTTCGCCCTGGCGTACCAGCTTGCGCGCGCCGCCACTGACCGGAACCCGGCGCGGGCGTTCGCGAACGGCCTGCGCGTCGTCAACCTCGAGTCGCACGTCACGAACCGGCTCTACGAGTTGACCTTCCAGCAATTCGTCGACCAGCGGCACTGGCTGGCCGGACTCGTGTCGTGGACGTACTGGAACTCGGAGTTCACGGTCGTCGGGCTCGCGCTGCTCTGGGTCTACATCAGGCACCACGACAAGTTCAACCGCTTCCGGAACTCGATCCTGCTCGCGAACGTGATCGGGCTGTTCGGGTACGTGTTCATGCCGATGGCCCCGCCGCGGCTCCTCGGCGTCGGGTTCGTCAACAGTCACACCGACGGGCTGATCCAGCTCGCCGCGAACCCGTATGCGGCGATGCCCAGCCTCCACGCGTGCGATTCGCTGATCGTCGGGGTCGTCCTCGCCGGGCTCACCCGGCACTGGTGGGCGAAGGTGTTCTGGATCGGTTGGCCCGCGTGGGTCTGGTTCGCGGTGATGGCGACCGGAAACCACTTCTGGCTCGACTGCATCGCGGGCCTCCTCGTGGCCGTGATCGCGATGACCGTCGTCTACAAGTGGGACCCGCTCGTCTCGCTGGTGCTCGGCCGCCGTCCCAGCGGTGAAGAGGCACGGACCACCTGACGCAGCGATCGAGCATCTCCGGCGAGCCGCCCCGACGCCCGCAAGCAGGCGGATTGCGGCCCCGGCGGCGCGATACCGCCTGACCCCCTGCTACGTTCCACGCCAGTGAGCAAGGCCGCCGCGATCAAGCACGGCTACACGGCCGGCGCCCGCAGCCTTGCAGCCCGCTCGATCGGCGGCCTCGCCCGTACGCGCGTGACGCCGAATGCCCTCACCACGGCCGGCGTGCTCCTCTGCGCCGTGGCGTCGATCGTCGTGGTGTTCGAGAACCACGGCCGGATCCTCTTCTACTGGCTCGGGGCCGCCCTCTTCGTGGCGGGCTCCGTGCTCGACATCCTCGACGGTGCGCTCGCACGCGCTGGCGGGAAATCCACCCCGTTCGGGGCGTTCATCGACTCGACCACCGACCGTGTCAGCGAAGGGTTCATGCTCGCTGCGATCGCGTACATCTTCGCCCGGCACGGCCGCGACGTGTTCGTCGTCGTCACGGTCGCGGCCGTCGCCGGCTCGTTTCTCGTCTCCTACACACGGGCCCGGGCCGAGGCGCTCGGGCTTCGCGGCGATGTCGGGATCGGCTCCCGCGCCGAGCGGGTGGTCGTGATCACGGCCGGGCTGGTGCTGGCCCCCTGGAGCGTCCTCCCCTGGGCGATCGTGGCGCTGACCGTCACCGCCTGGGTAACCGTCGTCCAGCGCGTCCTCTCGGTTCGTTCGCAGCTGCTCAGGCTCAACGGGGACTCCTAGGCCGGCCTCCCGGGGGGACACCCCGGGTCGCGCCGCTCGATGAGATAGCGCTTCTGTGCTATCACTTCGGGTGGATGACAGAGCTTCGCAGCGACGTCCTGGTACGCATGCCCGCCGAGCTGAAGCAACGCCTCGCGAGCGAGGCCGAGCGGCGCACCGCGAATCTGAACGATGTCGCGGTCGCGATCCTCGCCTCCCGCTTTGGCATCCCTTTCAGGCCGAGCGGCCGCCGCGGCGCTCGACCGCGCCCGGCCGGTGACGTTCTCCTGCGCATGCCGCGAGAACTGAAGGACAAGCTCGCCCGCCGCGCCATCGAGCGCCGGCGGACAACTCACGACCTCATTGTCGAGACCCTCGCCGAGGGACTCGGCAAGCAGCGAAAGGAAACCATGGCAACGAACGGCAAGGTCCGCTCGAACGAGAAGGTGCGCGTCGCGATCGTCGGCGTCGGGAACTGCGCCAACTCGCTCCTCCAGGGTGTCGAGTACTACAAGGACGCCTCCACCGACACGTTCGTGCCCGGCCTGATGCACGTCGACCTCGGCGGGTACCACATCAGTGACATCGAGTTCGTCGCTGCCTTCGACGTCGTCGAGGGCAAGGTCGGGGTCGATCTCGCCGAGGCGATGTGGGCGCACCCGAACAACACGATCAAGTTCGCGGACGTCCCGAAGACGGGGATCACGGTCTCACGCGGGATGACACACGACGGGATCGGCAAGTACCTCTCGGAGATCGTCCAGAAAGCACCGGGCGAGACCGACGACGTGGTCGGGATCCTCAAGGACCGGAAGGTGGACGTGGTCGTCAACTACCTCCCCGTCGGCTCGGAGGCCGCGACGAAGTGGTACGCGGAGCAGATCCTGGAGGCCGGCTGCGCGATGGTCAACTGCATGCCGGTCTTCATCGCGCGCGAGCCCTACTGGCAGCGGCGCTTCGAGCAGGCGGGCGTGCCGATCATCGGCGACGACATCAAGTCCCAGGTCGGCGCCACGATCACCCACCGCGTGCTCACGTCGCTCTTCCGCGAGCGCGGCGTGCATCTCGACAAGACGATGCAGCTGAACGTGGGCGGCAACTCGGACTTCCTGAACATGCTCGAGCGCGAGCGACTCGAGTCGAAGAAGATCTCGAAGACGAACGCAGTCACATCGATGCTCGACTACGATCTCGGCCCCGGAAACGTCCACGTCGGCCCGTCCGATTACGTGCCCTGGCTGACCGACCGCAAGTGGGCCTACATCCGCATGGAAGGCTCGTCGTTCGGGGACGTCCCGTTGAACATCGAGTTGAAGCTCGAGGTGTGGGACTCACCGAACTCGGCCGGGATCGTGATCGACGCGGTGCGGCTCGCCAAGCTGGCGCTGAACAACGGCATCTCCGGGGCGCTCGAGGGCCCGAGCTCGTACCTGATGAAGTCGCCGCCGAAGCAGATCGTCGACGACGAGGCCTACGAGCTCTCCGAGCAATTCATCGAGCAGAACCGCCGCGAGGTGCCCGTCAGGAAGCCGGCCAAGGTCTGAAACGCGCCCGGCTGCCCGGGTGACGACGCCGGAACGCCGATTACGCTTGCGCGATGCGTGGTCTGGAGCGCCTGAGGGAGCCCGCACCGCTCCCCTGGCGCCGGCCGCGGGCGGAGGCACTGCTCCTGCTCCTGGTCGGCGCGGTCGCGCTCTCGCCCGTCTTCACCCCCAACGAGCAGGACCGGTCGCGCATCTGCCTCACGCGGGCGCTCGTCCACGGGCAGCTCAGCATCGGGAGCTGCTACCCGGCGGCGATCGACGTGTCGCTCCATCACGGGCGCCGGTACTCGAACAAGGCACCCGGGATGTCGGTGATCGAGATCCTGCCGGCCGAGGCGGTCCGGCTCCCTGCTCCGGGTCGCTGGGTTCCGTCGGGCGACCTCCGGCTCTGGGCGGTGCGTCTGTTCGCTTCCGGGATCCCGTTCCTGCTCTGCGTCTTCCTGGTCGGCCGGCTCTCGGAGGGGCTGGCACCGGGCTACGGCGCGCCGGCGATGGTCACCTTCGGCCTCGGCACGCTGGTCGCGCCGCTGGCCGCATCCGGGTTCGATCATCTGCCCGCCGCCTGCCTCGGCTTCCTCGCCTTCGTGCTCGCGTGGCGCCGGGGCCCGCTCGCGGCCGGGCTCGCCGCCGGGGCCGCCCTGACGACCGAGTACGAAGCGGCGGCGATCCTGGTGATCGTGGCCGCCTATACCGCGCTTCAGGGACGGCGTGCGCTCTTCCGCTACGCGGCGGGTGCCGCCCCCGGCATCGTCCTGCTCGGCGCCTACGACTGGCTCGCGTTCGGAGCTCCCTGGCGCAACCCGCTCAGCTACAGCGACAACGTCTACCACGCCGCCGAGAACTCGGGGCTGCTCGGGATCCACCTGCCGAACCTGACCGCCACCCAGCACGTCCTCGTCGGCGAGCGCGGACTGCTCGTCACCTCGCCGGTGGTGCTTGCCGCCGCCTTCGGCCTGATGCTGCTCTGGCGCCAGGGTCTCCGCGCCGAAGCTCTTACCTGCGGCGCCGTGACCGCCGCCTTCGTGGTCGCCGAATGCGGCTACTTCATCCCCTACGGCGGCGGCTCACCCGGCCCGCGCTTCCTCGTCCCGGCGCTGCCGTTTCTCGCCCTCGGCCTTGCCCCTGCATTCGCGTGCCGGCTGCGCACGACCACGCTCCTCGCCGGGCTGTCGGTCGTCGCGATCAGCGTGGTGACCATGACCTGGGGCCTCGCCGGCCCGTACCAGGACGGCATCTGGGGGGAGATCGCCCGCGCGCTCAGGCACGGCGGCTCGTCCCCGCTGGCGCGGGCGCTGACCAGGGACATGCTTGCCTGGGGCACGACCCGCTACGTCGGAGCCGCCGTGGTCGCCGTGCTCGCGACGGCGGCGTTCGCGCTGGCGATACTGCCGCTGCTCGGCAATCAGCGCCGGGTGAGGTAAGCCTCGAAGCCCCCACTCTCGGCAACCGGGCGGCAGCGCGGACATTCGCCGACCCGGCCGACCACGAGGGCTCCGGCAGGAGGCTTGGCGTCCCCGTCCAGGATGACGATCGAAGACGGGCTCCGACCCGCGATCGCGCCGTACAGCAGCGAGTCGGTGTAGGTCGTGTGGTCGCCCCGGTACGCATAGATCGTGCCGCCATGCCGGAGCGCGGTCTCAATCACCGGGTGGATCTGCGCCTCGAACGCGTCGAGGCGGTCCGGGCCGTCCCGGTGGAACACGACCTGCCAGTGCGCGGCCTCGAAGGCGAAGGCGGCCGCCAGCACGGCGATCGTGGCCGCCCTGACTCGGCGCCGCGGCAGCGCGGCGATCGTCTCGAGGGCCGGCAGGGCGAGCAGCGGCAGCAGGACCGGGAGGGCGATCATCCGCAGGCTGTGGATCGTCTGGTCGGTCAGCGAGGCCGCAACAGGGCTGACGAGCACGGCGAAGAGCACAAAACGCCACCAGGGATCCGCGCGCCGCCTGAGGAGGACGATCGACGATCCCGGCTAGAGCCAGCCCTACCTCGACGAAGAAGAGGCTCCCGGCGCCGGGGACGTGATGCCTCTGGTTCGCGTCGCCGTGGACGACCCAGGCCCAGAGGTTCAGGTTCCAGCAGTAATGCTGCAGGAAGCGCCAGGCGATCTCGGGCCACGACATGTTCCCGTGGATGTAGGTGACAGCGTGGAAGCGAGCCGTGAGCGCCCCGGGATGGATGAGCGCGTAGACGCCGATCGGGACGACCGACGCCACGAACACCCCCCACACGGTCGCCAGCTCGCGGAGCCGCCCCCGCCGGAAGAAGAGGACGAGGCCGAGGGCGAACAGGGGCGCGAGGACGCGCCCGGCCTGGTAGGTGTAGGCGATCGCGGCGAGCAGCAGCCCGCTCGAGACCGAGTGGCGCCTCCGCCAGCCACGGCTTGCGGCCCGCTGCACCGTGAGCAGGAAGAGCGCGAGCAGAAGCGGCTCGAGCGCGACCTCGAACACGAGCCGGCTGATCTCGAACAGCCAGGGGCTCAGCCCGGCGATGAGGGCCGCCGCGAGCGCGAGGAGCGGCCGCCGGGAGATCGCGAGCGCGAGCGCGTAGAGAACGAAGATCGCGGCGAGCCCGATCACGGCGCTGAACGTCCGTGCCGCCGCCGTGCTCGGGCCGGTGACGCGCAGGACGGCGGCCAGGAGGTAGACGTAGAGCGGGCTCTTGTAGTCGCCGTACGACCTGATGAAGAGCGGCAAGCGGGCGCCGTACTCGTCCTTTCCGGTCGTCGAGAGCGTGTACGCGTTGTAGGTGATCGCGCTCTCGTCGCGGTAGAAGCCGGGCGGGTTCGTCGCCGAGACGGTCAGGAACATGGCTGCGATCAGGACGAGGCCTCCGATCACGACGAGCGTCTCTGGGCGGAGGCGGAGGAGTCTCATCTGCGGGGCGCCGGTGAATGTTCGGGGCCTGCCCCGGGCAAAGTCAACCAAGACGGGCGGTCGACCAGTGCGTCCGTCCGTCCGTTCGGCCTGCGATCCGGTGAGTGGCTCGCCGTCCGTGAGCGGGCCGTAATTGCAAACGGGTGCACTAGAGTCGCCGCGTGCCTCCGAGCGGACGCCTGCCGGCGCCGCCGCCCTTTCCCTGGCGGCGTCCACGCCACGAGCTGCTCCTGCTCGGGCTCGTCGCAGCGGCAACGCTCTCGGTCGTGCATCAACCGGGCGCGCAGGATACCTCGCGGATGTGCCTCACCCGCGCGATCGTCCACGGCCGCCTGTCAGCCGACAGCTGCCTGGCCGGAAGCCGTGACCAGGCGAGCTTCGGCGGTCACCTCTACTCGGACAAGGCGCCGGGGGTCTCGCTCCTGGCGGTGCCGGCCGCGGAGCTCGTCCGGCTCCCGGCGCCCGACCGCTGGAGCGCGAGCGGCGATCTGAGGCTCTGGGCGGTGCGGCTCGCGACCGGCGGGATCGCGTTGCTCGGCTGCGCGCTGCTCGTCGGGCGCGTCGGCGAGGGGCTCGCCCCCGGCTGGGGAGGGGCCGCGCTCGTCACCTTCGCCGCGGGCACGCTGGCCGCGTCGCTCGCGGTCGGCAACTTCGATGCCGTTCCCGCCGGGGCGCTCGGATTCGGCGCCTTCCTGCTCGCGTGGCGCCGTCGACCCGCCATCGCGGGCGTTGCCGCCGGGCTCGCGGTGCTCGTCGAGTATCAGTCGGCGCTGATCGTCGCGGTCGTGGCGCTGTACGCGGCCCTGATCGGCCGGGGCGCCCTGCTCCGCTACGCGCTGGGGGTCGTCCCGGGGCTCGCGCTGCTCGGCGCCTACGACTGGGCGGCGTTCGGATCGCCGTTCCATCTCTCGTATCGCTACGTCGCGGAGCAGTTCGCGAGCGAGCAGGCAGGTGGCTTCTTCGGCATCCACACGCCCCGCTGGCATGCGATCCGGATCGTGCTGGTCGGCACGCGCGGGCTCCTGACCAACGCTCCCGTCCTGGCTGCAGCTGCGGTCGGCCTCGCCCTGCTGTGGCGGAGCGGGCGACGGATGGAGGCCGGTGTGTGCGCCATCGTGGTCCTGGGCTTCCTGGCGATCGAGTTCGGCTACTACGACCCGTTCGGGGGCGAATCGCCCGGGCCGCGGTTCTTCATCCCCGCGCTCCCGTTTCTCGCGGTCGGCCTCGGACCGGCGTTCGCACGCCGGCGCGCTGCAACCGCGGCGCTGGCGCTCGTCTCGGTGATCTCCTCGACCGCGGTGCTGCTGAGCTGGCCGAGCGCGGTCGACGCCGTCTCGGTGTACCACCAGACCGTCTGGCGCGAGCTCGCCGCGCTCACCGTTCACGGCGCGTCCTCCGACCTCGCCCGCTGGCTCGAGAGCAACGTGCTCGGATGGCTCGACGTCGGTCGGCTCGGGTCGGCGGCCGTGGCGCTCGCCGCCGGGCTCGCGGCGCTCGGAATCGCGCTTCGAGACGGTTGGGTCGATGCGAGCGTGCACCGCCCGGTCTCCTGACGCGGCGCTCCCGCAGCCGCGATTAGGCTGCAACCGTGCGAGTCTGCCTCGTGACACCCTTTGCGTGGTCACAACCGCACGACGTGAACGAGCACGTCGCGGGGATCGCCGGCGCGCTGCGAGCGCTCGGCCACTCGGTCACGGTGCTGGCGCCCTCGACCCGCGGCGCCGACCTGCTCGCGGGCCGCCGCGCGATCCAGCGGCGCACTCCCACGCCGGAGGTCGTCGCGGTCGGGCCGGCCGTGCCGATCTCCCGTCGCTCCCAGATGGGCGTCCCGGTGGGGGTGCGTGCGAACCTGAGGCTTGCGCTCGCGCAGGGAAGCTACGACGTCGTCCACGGATTCGAGCCGGGCCTCCCGTCCCTCTCGTACCTGGCGCTCCGCGAGACCGACGCGCTCACCGTCGCGACCTTCTGCTCGACCGACAGGCTCTCCTACCCGCCGGCGCGGTCGCAGCGCGAGAAGCTCCTCGCCAGGCTCGATTGCCTGCTGGCGCTCTCGGAGCCGATTCGGAACGCCGCGATGGCGCGCTTCCCCGGCGATTACATCGTGATTTCGCCTGGTGTCGATCTCGACCTCTACGAGCCCGAGCCGAAACGGCGCCGGATCACCGTCGAGCTGCGGCCGAACGAGCGGGCCGGTGCACGCGGCGTCCTGCGCGCTCTCCGCGAGCTTCCGGGCTGGGAAGCCGTGCTGCTGCGCACGACGCCCCTTGTCGGGCGGCCGCCGATCCCGCGTGACCTCGCGGGTCGGGTCTCCGTCCGGACAGCACGGGACGGGGCGGCGCGAGCCGCGCTGCTCGCCGGCACGGCGATCTTCGTCCCCGGGATCGAGGGGCTGCCGCGCGTCCTGCTCGAAGCTCAGGCCGCCGGCTGCGCGATCGCCTCGCCCGCGGGCGTCGCCGAGCAGCCTGAGCTCGCCGCCGCCGCCGCGGCCCGCCTCGCCGACAACGGCGACCTCCGCGCGAGCGAGCAGGCTCAGGCCCGGGCCGCCGCCGAGAGGCAGTCGTTCGCCGACGTCGCGTCCGAGCTCGACCACATCTACGCCACGCTGATCCGTCGCCGCCGCGGCCACCCGAAGCGCCGCACGGCCGACCCGCTGGTCGACCGAGCCTGGATCCTGGCCGACCTGCATATGCATACCTCGTGGTCGTTCGACTGCGCCGTCGATCCGGCGGAGCTCGTCGACCACGCGGAGGCCGAGGGGCTCGGCGCGATCGCGATCACCGATCACAACGTCTTCGGCGGCGCGCTCGAGACGCTCGACGAGGCCCGCGGCCGGGAGCTGATCGTGATTCCCGGCGAGGAGGTGAAGACCGACAACCAGGGCGAAGTGATCGGCCTCTTCCTCGAGCGCGAGATCCCGCGCGGGATGCCCTTCGCCGACACGATCGCCGCGATCCGGGATCAGAACGGGCTCGTCTATCTCCCCCACCCCTTCGACCGCATGCACACGGTGCCCGACCCGGCGACGCTGCACCGCCATCTCGCGGACATCGACGTGCTCGAGGTCTACAACGCGCGCCTGCTGTTCGAGACCCAGAACGACGAGGCGCTCCGCTTCGCACGCAAGTACGACCTGACGATGGGCGCAGGCTCGGATGCGCACGTGCTCCAGGGGGTCGGCACCGGGGTCCTGCGGATGCGCGCGTTCCGCGACCCGGAGGAGTTCATGATCTCGCTTCGCAGCGCAGAGATCGTGCGGCGCCCGAAGTCGCTTGCCTACCTCCAGAGCCTGAAGTGGATGGCGCAAGTCAAGGAAAAGGTCCGCTAGGCGAGAAAGGACCCCGTGCCCCGTGGCCGCCGCCGTGACGACAGACGAGATCTACAAGCGGTACCTCGACAAAGCGATCAAGGAGATCCTCCGCCTCGAGCACGAGGTCCGCGAAGCCGCTGCCGGGGCCGCCGTCGCACAGCCGACCGGGCATCCGCTCGGGACGATCTTCCTGCTCAAGTACGGGCCGCAGGCCCAGGAGCTCCAGGAGGGGGTCGCCTTCCACGGACGCGCCGGGCACGCACTGAAGAAGTCGCTGGAGCGCCTGCACGTCGATCCCGTCGAGGTGTTCGGCACGAACTGCCTCAAGTTCGCCGGCGTGGACGAAGAGCTGTCGCGGGCGTGGCTCCGGCGCGAGCTCAGGATCGTGCAGCCGAAGCTCGTCGTGGTGATGGGCGAGGACGCGCTCAGCTTTCTGAACGGGATCGACTTTCCACTCGCTCGGCCCGTCGCGGCTACCCTGGGCGAGCTCCAGCAGTTCACCCCGACGATCGAGGCGCTCGCTGCCCCGGACATCGACCTCTCGCTCGACGAGCAGCCCGCGAAGACACGCTTTTGGAACGCCTTCAAGCCACTCGGCCCATGGTGGTCCGAGCTCCCGCCCTACTAGCGCTCACTCTCGCCGCGGCGCTGTTCGCCTGGTACGAGGCCGCGCCACACCTCGGCGCCGTCTCGCTCTGGCGCAGCGTCGTGATCGTCGCGGTGGTGCTGATGCCGGCGTTGTTCGGGGTGGCCGGGCTCGCCCTCCCGCTCTGGCGCGGGCAACTTCTCGCCGTTGCCGCGGTGGCCCTCGTTTCCCTGGCTCTCGGGCTCTCGCTGCTCGACTTCCAGGTTGCGGCGAACTTCGCCAAGTTCGCCGCGGTCGTCGCGGTCGGGTGGCTGTTCCTCCGCTTCTTCGAGGCGCTCTCCTGGGTCGTGCTCGTCGCATTCGTGATCCCCTGGGTCGACGCCTACTCGGTCTGGCGGGGACCGACGCGGACGATCACCGAGCATCACGCAAGCGTGTTCACCAAGCTGTCGATCGCGTTCGTCGTCCCCGGTGGCGCGCCGCCGGCCCGTCTCGGCCTGCCGGACGTGCTGTTCTTCTCCGTCTTTCTCGCCGCCGCCGCCCGCTTCCACCTGCGCCCGCTGGCGACCTGGCTCTTGATGACCGCGAGCCTCGGGGTGACGATGACGTTGACGACGTTCTGGAGCACGGGGGGCCTGCCCGCCCTCCCCGGGATCTCGATCGGATTTCTGGTTGCGAACGGCGATCTGCTCTGGAGCAGGCTGCGCAGGGGACCGGGCGTCGGCGACGGCGCACGGGTGTCGCTCGACCGGACGCCCGACGACTGACCGTCAGCCGCGTTCGAGCAGCGAGACCGACTCGACGTGCGGTGTGTGCGGAAACATGTCGACGGGACGGGTCCTGAGCAGGCGATAGCCGTACTGCTCGATCAGGCGCTTGCTGTCCCCGGCGAGCGTGGTCGGGTTGCACGAGACGTACACGATCCGGGGCGCCGCCAGCTCGCCCAGCCGTTTGAGCGCCTTCCCGGCGAGCCCGGCCCGCGGCGGGTCGACGACGACCACGTCGGGGTCGCCCGCACGCGCGCGCAGATCGCGCAGCACCTCGCCGACGTTGCCCGCGAAGAACCCGGCGTTGCCGATCGAGTTCAGCTCCGCGTTCTCGATCGCGCAGGCGACCGACTCCTCCGAGATCTCGATCCCCCACACGGTGAGTGCGTCGCGGGCGAGCGACAGCCCGATCGTGCCGATCCCGCAGTAGAGGTCGTAGACGGTCTCGCTCCCGGTCAGGCCGGCCTCGTCCCGGGCGAGCCCGTAGAGCCGGTCCGCCATGCGCGTGTTCGTCTGCAGGAACGCGTTCGGGCGGACACGGAAGCGCAGGCCCCCGAGCTCCTCCTCGATCGCCTCCTCCCCCCAGAGCAGCTCGCTCGGCAGGTTTGTCACCTCGGCCGGGGTGTCGTTGACCGTCCAGTGAATCGAGCGCACCTCCGGGAAGGCCGTGAGCACCTCGATCAGCCGCTCGCGGTCGAAGCGCTCCCGCTCGTGGGTGACGAGCTGGACGAGTGCCTGGCCCGTATTGCGGCCCTCCCGCACGACCAGGTGGCGCAGGTAGCCCTTCGCCTCCGCCTGGTCGTAGGCCTCGAGGCGCTCCTCGCGTGCCCAGTCGCGCATCGTGTTGCGGATCCGGTTCCCGAGGTCGGTGGTCAGGTGGCAGGTGTCGAGCTCGAGCACCTGGTCCCAGCGTCCGGCGCGGTGCAGTCCCAGCACGGGCCCGTCGGGCGAGGGCGCGAACGAGTACTCCATCTTGTTGCGATAGCCGAAGATCTCTTCCGCGCCGACAATCGGCTCGAGCAGGGGCTCCGCGATCCCGGCGATCCTGCGAAGCGAGTCCTCGACCCAGGCGTGCTTGGCCGCGAGCTGCGCCTCGTAGGCGAGATCCTGGAAGCGGCAGCCGCCGCAAGCAGGGTAATGGGCGCACGGCGCCTCGACCCGCTGCGGCCCCGCTTCGATCACCTCGGTGGTCACGGCCTCGGCGTGGCGGCGCTGCACCTTGGTCACCCGCGCGCGGACCGTGTCGCCGGGAAGACCGGCCCGCACGAAGACGACGAACCCGTCCAGGCGCGCGACGCCGTTCCCGCCGAAGGCGAGCGAGTCGATCCGGAGCTCGAGCTCCTCGTCCCGCTGCACCGGCGCGGCCATGCCCGGAGCCTAGTGCACCCGGCCGCACAGACCGTCCGCCCGGGCCGGTTGTGGATCGATCGGCACAGATTCGTTGCACCTCTCACCGCGCCGGCCGACGAGAATCGTCGGTGAGGGTGGAGGGTGCGCCCCGCCCAGGGCGGGGGTGGCGGCGACGCGGCTTTCGGCGGCGGCTCGTCCGGTCAGTCGATCCCGAAGAGCGGCAGGCACGGCTCGAGGCCCTCGATCTCGACCGGCGGACGGTCCCGTGCCGCCCAGCGGTCGCGGGTGAGCTCGAAGATCCGCTCCCGCAGCGGCGTGCCCCGGGGGGCGAACGAGGCCTCCCCGACCTCGACATAGCCGAGCTTCGCGGAGACCCGCTCCGAGGCGACGTTGTCCGCGAACGCCCCCGACACGGCAACCCGCGCGCCGAAGCCCACGAAGCCGAGCTGGAGCACGGCGTGGCGCATCTCCGTGCCGAGACCGCGGCCCTGGAAGGGCGCCCCGAGCCAGGAGCCCGTCTCGAAGCTCCCACGCGGGCCCAGGCCATCGCCCCGCACATCCTGCGCCCCGATCGGCTCGCCGTCCCGGAACACGCCGAGCAGGAGCGTCCACGCGTCGGGCCGCCAGCCGGTTCGCGCCTCGTGGTGGAAGGCGACGAAGTCCCCGACGAACCCCGGCGATCCGGCGCGGTCGGTCCACGGGATCCGAAACGGCATCGTCTCCGGCGGGTGGATCCCCCGCTCGGCGACATGCGCGAGCGCGACCAACTCCTCCTCGTCCGGCAGGCGCAACTCGAGCCGCGCCGTGCGCAGGCGGAGGCCGAAGAGCGGCGAGAGGTCTATTGGACGACGGTGACGTAGACCGACCGGGCCTTCGGCCCGTCGAACTCGCACAGGAAGACGGCCTGGTAGCGGCCGAGCGCGGGAGCGCCGTCCCGAAGCGGGATCAGCACCTGGGCCCCTGCGACCGACGCCCGGCCGTGCGAAGGGCCGTTCGGCCCGTCGGCGTCGTCGTGGACCCAGCCCCAGTCGTCGCCGACAACCTTCTCGAACGCGCGCTCGAGGTCGGCGACGAGTGCGGGGTCGATCTTCTCGTTGATCGTCACGCCCGCAGTCGTGTGCGGGACATAGACCAGCACGGCCGTCCCGCCGGCACCGTCGACCGCCTCGCGGACGCGATCGGTGATGTCGATCAGCTGGGTCTTTCGCTCGGTTGCGAAGCTGAGCTCACGCATGCCGCCTATCCTAGAGACCGTGCCGACCGACGCCCCGACGAGCCGCGAGCTCGATGCGTTCCGTGAGGACGCTGACCGGTTCATCGCGGAGCTCGACGAGGAGTACTACCTCCACCTCGCCGGCCACAAGGAGACACTCGAGCTCGAGGCGATCTACGAGCGGCACGACGAGCTGACCCGGCTCGAGACCGCACGACGGCTGGCGGGCGCGCCGGTCGAGCTCCGGCGCTTCGCCTGCGAGGGGTACCTCGGCAACCTGACGCGCTCTCACCAGGAGCAGCTCGCGCGGGTCGAGTCCTCGCTCGAGGCGAGCGTCGACGGCGAGCAGGTGCCCTATCGGATGCTCCGCGTGGTGATGTCGAACGAGCCCGACCGCGACCGGCGCGAGCGCCTCGAGCGCGCCCGGCTCGCTTTGCTCGACGAACAGCTCAATCCGGTCTACCTCGACGCCGCCCGGATCGACCGTGAGGCGGTCCGAGAGCTCGGCGCCGCCAATTATTACGAGCTCTACAAGGGGTTCGGCTTCCGGCTCGACGAGCTCGCCGCCCAGTGCAGCGACCTGCTCGACGAGACGGAGAGCCTCTGGGAGCAGGCGGGCGACAGCCTCTTCCGCGAACGGCTCGGGATCGGGCTCGCCGACGCGCGCCCCGCCGACGTCGCCCGACTCTTCCGCGCCCCCGAGCTCGACCGGTCGTATCCGTCCGACCAGATGCTGCCCGCGCTCGAGGCGACGCTCCGCGACCTCGGCATCGACCTTGCCTCGCAGGAGAACGTCCATCTCGACATCGAGCAGCGGCCCGGCAAGAGCCCGCGGGCGTTCTGCTCGCCGATCGAGGTGCCCGGCAAGGTGATGCTCGTGATCCAGCCGATCGGGGGCCACGACGACTGGAGCGCGCTCTTCCACGAGGCGGGCCACACCGAGCACTACGCCCACACCTCGGCCGACCTCTCGATGGAGGCGAAGCGCCTCGGCGACATGGCCGTCACGGAGGGCTGGGCGATGCTGATGCAAGGCCTCGTCGACGAGCCTGCCTGGCTGAACCGGCGACTCGACGTCCCGCGCGTCGCGAAGATCGCGAACGCCGCCGGAGCCTCGCTCCTCTACTTCGTCCGCCGCTACAGCGCGAAGCTCCTCTACGAGATCGAGTTCTTCCAGGCCGACGACCCGCAGGCGATGCGGCCGCGTTATGCCGAGCTGCTGACCGAGGCGCTGAAGCTCCCCGCGAACCCCGAGAGCTACCTCGACGACATCGACGGGGGCTTCTACGTCACCGGCTACCTGCGCTCGTGGGCGTTCGAGGCTCAGCTGCGCGACTTCCTCCGCGGCGAGCTCGGGAGCGACTGGTTCGCCCGCCGCGACGCCGGCGACCTGCTCCGGGAGCTGTGGTCGCTCGGCCAGGGACCGACGGCCGAGGAACTGCTCCGGGACGTGACCGGCGCGCAACTCGAGATGGGTGCGGTCGCCGACCGGGCGCGCGAGGGTCTGGCCGCCTAGTTCTAGTCCACCCGGGCGAGAAGGCTGTCTTTTCGGCCGGGATTCCCGTCACGCACGACCTCGAGTTCGACGTCTACTACGTGGAGGCGAGGAGCAAGGTCGCGACGTTTCTTCCCTACGACACGCCGGTGATCGCGGGTGGGACGCGCCACGCCGACGGCGCACCCGAGATCAGCTGGGCGGTCCAGCCGGAGGCCAACGTCTCCATTGCCCGGGGCCAGCTCGCCCAGGGTTGCCATATCTTCTTCTACGCCTCCGCAGCCAAGAGCCGACGGCCGGGAAAGCGGACGGGGCGGCCGTAGCCGCCCCGTCGGAACGAACAGCGAGACTGTCTACTTCTTGGCCTACTTCTTGGCTGTGCCGTCGATCGTCGCCGGCCCGGACTCGAAGCCGATCTCGATCTTCTTGGGCTTGGCCTGCTCGGGCTTGGGGACGTGGATCTCGAGCACGCCGTCCTTGTAGGTCGCCTTGATCGCGTCCTCGGTGACACCCTGCGGCAGCCCGACGGTGCGGGTGAAGGTGCCGTGGCGGCGCTCGACCAGGTGGTACAGATCGTCCTTGACCTCGCGGTCGCGCTCGCGCTCGGCGGTCACGGTCAGCGTGCCGTCCTCGACCTCGACCGAGGTCCGATCCGGCGTCACGCCGGGAAGATCGAACGCGTAGACGAGCTCGCTCTCGGTCTCCCACATGTCGAGCGTCGGCACCCAGGACTGCGTTGCGCGCGGGCTGCCCTCGAAGAGGCCGTTCATCATGCGCGAGAGCTCGTTCTGCATCGCGGCGACTTCACGGACGGGCGCCCAGCTGCCTGCATTCCAACGAACCAGAGTTGCCATCGTGTGTTCCTCCTTGCGGTGATACGGGTACAGAGACTGATCCAGCAGTTGTAAGCGTACCAGAGTTGAATGTAAGAATAGAATAAAACCTCAGTCGTATGTTATCAAGTGTGGTACGATCAGCGAAATCCACCACCGACCACACCGGCGTAGGTCCTTGATGCAGGACAACTGCAGCGATTGGGGAATCCTCCGACGGCCAGGAGCGTTGAAGAACACATGCGTACCTTGAACGAGATCAAGCAGGAGATCGACCGGCTCTCCGACCGGCGAGCTGACGTCCTGCACCAGCTTTCGGAGGGCCACAACCCGAGCCTCGCGACCGAGCACAAGAAGCTCAACGAGGAGATTGCCGAGCTGTGGGACGAGCAGCGCCTGGTGCGCGCCTCGATCCGCTTCGGCGATCGCGATCTGATCATCCAGCGCGCCCGTCACGAAGAGCGTCTTTCCCGCGCCGCCTGACACTCAGGACGTGCGGCGGCGTCCCCGGCTCGGCCGGGGACGCTGAGTGAGCCGGGCCTTCAGGTCGATGCGCGACCGAGCCTGATTCGCACTGCCGGCAGGGCGAGCGTCGCCAGGAGCGCGACGAGGAGCAGGTTGCGCCCGAGGACGAGCCAGGCGAAGCGGAAGTCGTTGATGTAGAGGTCGTAGCGGTACGACGCGAACCAGTACTGCGTGTCGATCAGCGCGACTGCGAGCAGGAACGTCGCCGCCAGCCCTCGCCGGCCGCGAACGAGCGGGACGAGCGGGACGAGCCAGATCAGGAACTGCGGCGAGAGCACCTTTCCGAACGCGATGAACGCGCAGACCGACGCGGCGGCGAAGCGCACGAATCGCTCCTCGACGGCGGGCCCGCGGGCAAAGCCGATCCAGAGCGCCACGAGGGATGCGAGCTCGGCGATCGTGGTGGCTGCCGCGAGCGTCCCGTGTCCCGAGATCGCGAGCGCGTCGTGCGACTTGATCACGCTCGCGTGCCCGAGTTCGGCGAGGTAGGAGGCGACGAGGCTTTCGATCTGGATCGGCCGCGAGAGCTGCCCCCAGAGGCTCGACCAGAGGCCGTGCGGTGCGAGGATCGCGAACGGCCCGAACATGGCCGCGATCGCCCCGAGCCAGACGGCGATTCCGCGGGCGAGCTCTGCCCGCCCGCGCCGCTCGAGCGTCCAGATGGCGGCGAGCGGAAGCAGGACGATCGCGAAGAGCTTGGCGGCGACGGCAAGGGCGATCGCGAGCCAGCCGAGCCGGTGCCGGTCACGGACGAACGCCGCAACCCCGGCGGCCGTCAAGAACGCCGGCCACAGGTCGAACCGCGTGAGGACGAGCGAGCCGACGAGCAACGGTGCGACGGCGACGAACGCGACCGCGCGCCGAGGGGGCCTCGCGAGCATCACCGCTGCGAGGCAGAGCAGGCCGCACAGCGACATCAGCCGTGCAAACCAGTTCCCGTAGCTTCCGAGGTCGGTCGGGTGACCGACATAGGTCGGCAGGACGAACGCCGGCAGCGAACCGGGCGGGTATTCGACCGAAAAGTCGCGGTAGGGCAGCGCGCCGTCGCGCATCTGCAGCCCGTATCCCTGGTACACGCCGGTGTCGACGATCCGCCCGTGAGCGTAGAACCAGTGGTCGAGAAACGCCCACGACCACAGGAACACCACGACCGCGAGCGTGACACCGACCAGCCGGCGCCTGTCGCCCAGGAAGCCGGAAAGCCGCGCCCGGATCACCGCTTCGACACTAACAGCGCCCCCGCCGGCCGGGCGGCCCAGGCCCTCCGCTAGACTCGGCCGGACGGGGCGTTAGCTCAGCTGGGAGAGCGCCAGCTTTGCAAGCTGGAGGTCATCGGTTCGATCCCGATACGCTCCATTTCACGGCATCTGCACACTGTCTTGGTGATGTCTTCTCGAACGTTGCGCAAACCCGTCGGGCACGCGTCGGTCACACGGCGACGATTTCTACGAGACCGGCAAGCCCGTCGAAGTCATCCGGATTTCGGGTGTATAAGGGGAGCTCGCTGGCTACTGCTGTGGCCGCGATGACAAGGTCGAACGCACGTCGGCCCCGCGCCTTGCGACCCGCGGCGGTCACAGCAGCGTAAACCCGGCCGTACGCTCGAGCTACTGCTCCGTCGACGGGCAACGGGTCGAATGTCGCTTCTGTTCGTTGGAGCCTGTCCTGTCGGCGAGCGCGCTCTGTGGTGTCCGAGGTCGCATGGGGACCGGCCGCAAGCTCTGCCAGCGTCACAGCCGAGATGGCGAGCTCGGATGGCAAGGCGTTCGGATCGATGTGCTCAAGGTCGATCACGACTGACGTATCGACGAGGCCGCGCCCGTGGCGTTGCTCATCCACGCGGAGCCGTGTCCTGATCGAGCAACCGATCGACATCGGCTCGGAACCTCGCGGGGTCGATGCCAGGCGCTGTACCGAACGCGGCAATCGCGGCTTCAGCGGCGATGTACTGTCGCTGCCGCAGAGGGGTCAACTCTCCGACCGCAACCCCGTTCCGAGTGACGACGAATGCCTCTCCTCGATCGAGCGCCCGCATGATCTTGCCGCTCTCGTTCCGTAGCTCACGCTGGGTGATCTCACGCGCCACCCCTTTATCGTAGCACGCGTGCTACGGCAATCGGAGGTCCCAAATCACCTCACTTCACGCCAGATTCACTGGCTCAGCGACGACGATTTGGTTTGCGCAACGTTCGGTACGGTCCATGGCTCAATCAGGCTAAGCCGGTTGCGAAACAGGTTTAGCCTCCTCGGGCGTATCGGAACGGCAGCCTGTCGGGCGTCGGCGACGGTCGCAACTACCGAGACCGGACCCGCCCCGCGAGAGCCACGGACGAGTTTGCAAACGCTATTGGGTCAGCTCCGTATCGGGCGCGGATGGTGTGGAAGGATCACCCCGTGAGGTTCTTCTGCCCCTCGGCCCACGTGCTCGGTGCGTAGGGAGTGACGAAGCCTGCGTACGGAAAGGTTGTGGCGCCGAGCTCGAAGTAGAGCAGATTGTGCGCGTGGGGTTGCGAGGGGTCGCAGAACTCCGCGTCCTTTGCGCAGTACGAGATCTCGTAGACCACCAGCGTCACTTGCTGCGGGTGGAGAGCTGAATGGCTCTTGTCGTCGAACACGAGCGCTCGGGCGAAGTCGTACAGTAGGCCGCCGGTGGATTTGTCGCCGTGGTTCCCAACGAGCTGATCGACGAACGCCTCGGTTATCTTGGCGCTCGTGCCGTCGCTGGTTGCTCCGAGGCCGCCGGGGAAGATCTTGAAGTCCTCCAGGAATAATCCAAGCAGGCCGAGCCGCAGCTTGTCCTTTGCGTCCAGTGCGTCGAAGCGTTCGAGAACGCTATGTGCTCTGTGGACGTTCTCGAACAGGTCGAGGAACAAGGCCTCCTCCGGCAAGAACACCGTTGTCACGAAGCTCCACGCCTTGGCGAAGTCCTGGAGGCCGGAAACCCACGTCGACTGCGCCGCCCACGTGCCGAGGTCGATCGGGGAGGCCCATGTCTCCCAGATCCTGCGCTGTTCGACCGGAAGCTGGAAATCGGAGCGATAGACCAGTCGAGCAGAAACTGCAATCGGTTGTCGCAATCGACCCGTCGCCATCGAGCAGCCGGACTGCGAGCACACATGAGCGCTCGCGCTGACGGTGAGTGCAGGCGTCTCCGCCGACCACAACCCAGGGACCCAGTACACGAGCGCAACTTTCCCCGACTTGTTCGTCACAAGCCCGTTGTTCGGCGAGCCGCAGCGGTGACTCCCGAACGGGCAGAGATACCCGCCGCCGGGCTTCTCTCCCTTTGGGTACGGCGGCAGCCCGCGCTCGATCGGGACGACCGACGCGGTCACTTTGGCGCCGTTCACGGGTTTACCGCTGTTCGAGTCGGTCACGTGCACGGTGAGCACAACACAGCCCGATACGCAGACCTCGTTCTTGTCCTGAAACCCAACACCGCCCTGGAGCCGCATGCCGGCGCTGAGCTTCTGCGGCGCGACCGAAATGCTCAGCTTGCAGCTCGACGTCACGGCGGCCACTGCCTCCGCGCTCGAGAGCGCGCGGTGCAGTGTCCCGTTCTGTGCACCGCACGGGGGCTTCGGACTTGTGGTTGTGGGGGTGCCCGTCGTCGCGCAAGGAACTCCGACCACGAAGGTCGGGTTGCGCCAGGCGGCAAGTACCTTCGAGTCGGGCGGGGGGAGGCCCGCCGATGCGCATGCTGCAGCCATGCTGAAGGGGATCGACTTCGACGGGCTCGCGATATCGTCGGTGCAGTAGAACGCCGGCGGGTTTCCCCACCAGACCTCGATCGGGTAGCTCGGGTTCGTCTTGTTACACCAACCCTCCACCTTTGAGATCTGGGCCGGCGTGAGACTCCTCGCACCGGTTGCCACGACCGCACCGGCGGCGAACCACCCGAGCGATACGAACACGACGGCGACAGCGAGAACCCAGCTCGGAAGGTTGGCGCACCAGCCTTTGCCACCGGAACGACGTGATCGGAGGAGCGGCAAACCTGCCACTCTAGGTTCCGCCCGCCGAGACACTGATGCCGCCCACGAGTTCGAACACTGCTTGCACCGGTGATGACCATATCGTGCGCGAAGCTGCTCTGCCAGCGTACGGCGGGGGCGTCGCCCAACGTCGATCCAGTCACGGAAGGCGCGATCGACGATCACGCCCACCAAGAACGTGACGAATGCACAGCGGCGAATCCGGCAAGAAGGGTCGCCGGTCCTCGGGGCGGACGACGCGCCTCACCGGCGTGCCGGGCGCCATGACTGCCTCGGAGCTCCGGAGCGGTGTCAGCCGGCGCAGACTGTCGAGCTTCCCCGGACTAGGATGGGAGTTCCTTGGGTGGCTGCAAGATGGCTGCACACGCCTGGCTGGTGTAGCGCGCGTGCGGGGCGACCGCCCGGCTCACGGGCGCCGCCCCGCACGCGGTCGTTCTCAGGCGTCGCAGCTGCCGACGAGCTCCGCGACCTGCGGCTTCCCCTTGTGCCCGGCTGCTGCCAGAATCGGAGGAACGTCCGGGTCGGACACGAAGCTCTGCCACCCCTGCTCGTCCCAGTCGAAGATCGCCCAGACCCGGTCGCTCTCGGACGGGTCGCGGAAGACGACCGCTCCCTTCGAGCCGTGCTCCTTGCGCTTCTCCGCTCCACTCGTCGAGAAGACCTCCATGAAGCGGTCGACGTCCTCCACCTGTGTCGTTGCGAGCAGCATCTCGTTCTCCTTTCTCTCGTTGTGATCAGACTGTGAGGGCCGGTGAACCGATGAGGCGCTCCTGCGGGTCGATCGCCCCGAGGGTCTCGACGACCTCGAAGCGGCCGTCGCGCGCCTGGCCGATGTACATGTGCATCCGCACGTGGTGCTGGCCCGGCACCATCACCGCAGGCCCACCCGGGCCCTCGGCGATCCGGGCGTGGTCCAGCGCCGCGATCACATTATCCTGGACGAGCGAGCCGGCCTCGGTTACGGCGGCCGCCCAGAGGCGCAACCCGCGGTACAGGCCCGAGCAACCGCTGCCGCCCGTGAACTTCGGAGCACCGGGGTAGAGCGCGTCGTACTGAGCGAGGAGCCTCTGGCTGAACGGGTCGCCGACGGTCTGGTAGTAGTCGAGGCAGCTGTACAGCCCCTCGACGTGAGAAGCCGGGACGGCGCCGAGCAGGTTTTCCTCGAAGTACGTGCACACCAGTTGCCCACCGCGACTCGTGAAACCGGAGTCGTGCAACTGCTCCAGGAACGGCACCACCCCGGGAGGCACGGTGGTGTTGAAGACCACGTCCGCACCGCTCGCGGTGATCCGCCCGACGGTCGCGCCGTAGTCCTCGTGATCGAGCGGGAAGTACTCCTCCCCCACGACCTCCCCGCCGTTCGCCGTGACGACCTCCCGCACCCGCGCGTTCATCACGTGCGGCCAGATGTAATCGGCAGACGGCAAGTAGAAGGTCTTCGCTCCAGTCTCCCGCATCAACCACGTGATGAACGGGTCGACCTGCTGCGCCGGCACCGGCCCGGTGCAGAAGATGAGCGGATCGGACTCCTGCCCCTCGTACTGCTCGGGGTAGATGTAGAGCCTCTTGCCCTCCACCACGACGGGGCCCTTGATCGCTTGCCGCGTGGAGCTGTAGATGCCGCCGAGGACGACGTCGACCTCGTCTTGCTCGACGAGCTTCCTCGCGACCTCGGCCGCGACCTCGTCGTCGGTGGCGCTGTCTACGAGGTGCAGCTCGAGGGGGCGGTCCAGCAACCCGCCCTTCGCGTTGATGTCGCCGACGACCATCCTGGCGGCGTTGGCGTTCGCGAGCCCGATGATCGAGAGCGGGCCGGTCTGGTCGGCGATGACACCCACCCTGATGGGGTCGTCGCCTGAGGTCGGCGATGCAGTCATGGTCCCTCCCTTGCGATAGCGTTTGTCAGTAACCCCGGAACAAGAACTGCGAGGCGTCGTGTACGCAGTCTGCCCCCGGGCCGGCACCGAAACATCGGGAGGACTCCCCATCTTCGACCCACCACTTCGTCTGGGTGAGCTGGTCGCCACGCTGGCGCTGGCACAGGACAACTCGTTCGGGCAGCCCCTCGAGTCACAGCTCCGTTCGTGCCTGCTCGCGAGCTGGATGTGCGAGGCCGCCGGCCTCGACGAGGAGCTACGTACCACCGTCTACTGGGTGGCGCTGCTGCGGTTCGTCGGCTGCACCGGCCACGCGCACGAGGTCGCGACCCTGTTCGGCGACGAGATCGCGATTCGCGGGCAGACGCTCATCCACGACTCGGGGAATCCGGCGGAGGTCATGCACGACATCCTGGCCTTCGCGACCGCCGGCCGGGGCGCGGAGGAACGGGACGAGGTCGTCCGACAGATCCAGGCGACGGGCCGCGAGTGGGCCTTCAACAACTTCTCGTCCGGCTGCGAGGTGGCCGACGTGCTCGTCGAGAGGCTGGGCTTCGGCCCGGACGTCCGTGAGGCGCTTTCGTGCACATTCGAGTGCTGGAACGGGAACGGGCACCCCAACCATGTGACGGGGGAGGCGATCCCCCTCCCGATGCGCATCGTCCACGTCAGCCATGACATGGAGGCGATCGGCCGCCACTTCTCGCCCGAGCGCGCGCTCGAGGCCGCGCAGAAGCGCCGCGGCGGGACGTACGACCCGGCGGTGGCCGACGTCTTCCTCGCGCACGGACGCGACTGGTTCGACCGGCTCGGCGGGATCGAGCCGTGGGACGCTGTGCTCGCCCTCGAGCCCGAGCCTCACCGCCTCCTGACGGGTGCCGATCTCGACGGCGCCCTCGCTGTCGTGGCCGACTTCATCGACCTCAAGTCGCCCTACTGGGGCGGGCACAGCCGCCGCTGCGCGAAGCTCGCGGAGGACGCGGCCGGCGTGCTGGGGCTCGCCGACGCGGAGGTGACGACGCTCCGGCGCGCAGCGCTCGTGCACGATTTCGGCACCACGGTCGTTCCGAACTCGATCTGGGACAAGCCGGGCCCGCTCACACGGTCGGAGTTCGACCGTGTCGAGCTTCACCCGATGCTGACCGAGCAGATGCTGCGCCGCTCACCGGCGCTCGCGGTCCTGAACCCGGTCGCTTGCGCGCACCACGAGAAAAGCGACGGATCGGGGTACCACAAGCGCATGCAGGTCGCGGACGACCACCTCGGCGCGTGCGTCCTCGCCGCGACGGAGATCTATGTCGGGCTGACCGCCGAGAGAGCGGACCGCCCGCCGTTCTCCCCCGGCGACGCCGCCGCCGATCTGCGCCGGCTCGAGTCGGCCGGCGTGCTCGAGCCTCGCGCGAGCCGTGCCGTGCTGGTGGCTGCCGGGCACGGCGAGCCGCGGACGCCCACCGGCAAGCGGCCGCAGAACCCGGGCGGGCTCACGCGCCGCGAGGTCGAAGTGCTCCGACTCGCAGCGCGGGGGCTCACGACGCGGGAGATCGCGGGCCGCCTCTACATCTCGCCCAAGACCGCCGACCACCATATCCAGCACATCTACGGCAAGATCGGTGTGTCGACACGGGCCGCGGCGGCTCTCTGGGCGATGCAGCACACCGTGGTTTCCTAGGGAAGCGTTTCCTAGGGACGGTCACCGAAGCCGCGCAACGGGCACGACCACGAGCAACCCCTCCCCGCGTAAGGCCCGCCGCTCACGCGGCCCGACCCCGCCCGAGCACGAACGGCAACAACGCGACCGGCAGCACGGTCGTACGGATCAGGTCCTTGGGGTAGAGAAGCACGAGCCAATCGCCGCAGAAGGCGAGCACGACGAGAGCGAGGAAGATCAGGTCGAGCGGGCTCCGGCGGCGCAGCGCGGAGAAGGCGCCGGCCAGGAGCGCCCCGCCGACCGCGACGAGCAGCGCCGGTGTCAGCATCCCGATCTGCGCAGCTCCTGACGCCGTCTCCGAGGTCGCAAGTTCTAGCGTGTTCACCCACCCGGAGAACGGGAATGTGAGCTCGCCGACCTGACTCGCCGGCAGCACCCCGAACACGTGACGGCAGCGAACGATCCATGCCGCGTAGAGCAACGGGCCCGCCGTGACGGCGGCGAACCGCCGCCCCAGGTCGGGCGACCGCCGCCCGGAGACGATCCGGAGCGCCTCCCAAACGACGATACCCACCGGGACGAGCAACAGCGGCTCCTTCGTGAAGCAGCCGGCGGCGACGGCGAGGCCCGCCCAGAGCAGGCGCCCGCGCGACCAGGCGAGGATCGCGAGCAGCGCGAACGCGAGCGCCACGGTCTCGCTCGTATCGACCGTTACGGCGAAGAGAACGCCGGGGTTGACGCCGACCGAAAGCCCCCACCAGGCGCTCAACCCGAGGTCGCGGGCGAGCACGCTTGCAACGAGGCCGGCGGCGGCGAGCCCGAGCAGCGAGACGAGGAGCAACGCGTACGGCACGGCCCGGGGTCTCCCCCCTCCGCTCGCAAGCCACGCCAGCCAGCCGTAAGCGGGATGTCCATACCGGTAGGCCGCACGGTCGATGAGGAGGTGCGCCGAGCCCCGGGCGAGCGGGTCGCGGGCGATTGCGTAGAAGTAGACCCCGTCGTAGTGCGCCCCGGGTTGAACGAACGCGAACGAAGCCGGGACGAGACGCGCCGACGGCTCGGCCCGCGTCATGTGGACGAGCCACGTGACGCCGTTGCCGTTCGCCGCCGCCACCGCAGCGCCGCCCCCGAGCGCAACCGCAAACGCCGCGCAGAACGCCGGAACCTGCCAGGCGCCGGCACCTCGCAGACGATGCCCCCGGCTCGGCACCGGGGCCGGACGCAGGAATCCCAACCTCCGGCCAGGCGACACATTGGCAACGTACCTCTCGCGATCGCCGGCCGGGAAAGCATCGAGACGATCGGCCAGGCGGTTGTGGGGCCGGCGCTTACTCCGGCCCGGCGGAGCACAACACCGGATCTTCCGTATCCGCCCGTTCTCCGTTCAGAAGCTCGTGCTCGGCATCTCCAACCTCGTCTTCGTGCCTGTGTTCTTGCGACGATCTGCGCTGACGCGATGAGCCGCGCAGCTCGGAGCTGCCTACGCGCGGACGAGCACCGCGAAGCTCGAATCGTGCCGGCTCGGATTGCCGGCCGAGCTCGCCGAGGCGGTGAGCGACTGCTCACCGGTCGAGATCAGCCTGACGCCCAGCCTGACGGCGGTCGTCGTCCCCGGATCGAGGTGGTCGAGATCGCAGACGAGCTCCGAGGTGCCCGTGCACCCGGAGCCGCGCTCGTACGCGGGCGGGCCGAGGAGCTCCATGCCGGGTGCGAGCCGGATCGTCAGCCTGAGATCGGGAATGGTGGCGGCGCCGCTGTCGCCGACCGTGACGACGAAGTCGACCTCGCCACCGGCGGCGGAAGTGTCCGAGGAGCCCGAGATCGAGGTCGTGAGCCCCGGCAGCCACGCGAGCGTCCGGCCACCGTAGGGATATGCCGCGACCGCGAGAGCATCTGCCCCCCCGACGACGAGCGCGCAGGCCGCTCCCGCCAGCACGAAGCGGAACGAGCCCCTACTTCGCCGCCCGCGGCGGATCGCCGCCCAGTCGAGCGTGTGAAGAGCGAGCGCGAACGCCGCCAGCGCAGCGGCCGCGATCAGCGCCGCGCCCCAGACACGTCCGGGGCCGAGCTCCGACAGCACGTTCGGTACCAGGCTTTCGACCAGCCGCGAGCGGCCAAGCTGGGCCGGCACCCGGGCGAGCTCGCCCCAGACGGTCTGGCGCATCGTCGCGTGACTCGACCAGACGAGCGTCAGCGCGGTGACCGGCACGATCGACACAGCCGCCGCGAGCGAGGTCAAACGCGGTCGTGCGCGAAACGCCGGGGCGAGGCCGACGGCCAGGAACGGCAGCGCGGGGACGAGGAAGCGCGGCCCCGGGGAGAGGCCGCCGTAGGGCAGGAAGTAGCTCGTATTGATGAGAATGAACGCGGCGCAGACCACCCCGCACACGATCGCTTCGGCGGGATGCTCCCGGAAGACCAGCACGAGCCCATAGGCGGAGAGCACGAGAACCGGCGAGACGACGAGCAGGCCGCCGCTCCCCGCGAACACCTGCACCACACCGAACAGGTGCGGAGCGCCGATCCCGAACAGCCCTGTCCGCTGCAGCTCGGCGTAGAGGTTGTCGACGTAGCGGTAGGACGTGTGCCAGGGAGCGCCGAACGCGGCCCAGTCGTAGGCGCCGATCAGAACAAGGCCCGGCACCGCACCGCCGAGGTAGCGCACCAGCGGCCGCCAGCCGCGAAGCGCCGCGAAGGCAGCGAGCGTCACCAGGATCAGCGCCGACTCGTAGTTGACGACCACCGCCGCCCCAGCGCTCAACCCGGCGAGCCCCGGGCTCCGCCGCCACGCCAGCAGGAAGGCCCCGAAGCCGAGCGCGGCAGCCATCACGCCGTCGAGGCTCGTCGCGGCAAGCGACGCCAGCAGCGTCCCGAGCGCGAACGAGACCATCGCGATCCCGCCGAACCCCGGCGCGAGCCCCTCGCCGACCCGCCCCACGAGGAAGGCACAAACGAGGAAGGCGAGTCCGACCGAGAGCACCCGCACCCCCCAGAGGCGCGCGTCGAGTCCGTGCGGCGCAGCGCGCTGGTCGGGGTGCAGCAGCCCGACCAGCGGCGCCTCGAGCACGGACACCCCGGGCGCCTTGTCCGAATAGAGATGCCCGCCGTAGCTCGAGCGGTCGCCCGAGGCCGCGAGGCAGGAGTCGTTCGAGAGCCGGCCGTGTAGGAGCGCCTGCGAGAGGCAGACGCGCGGAGCATCGGTACCGGGATAGACCGGCGTCAGGGTCGCCACCGCGATCAGCGCGAGCAAGAGAAGCTCACGCCGTGGCGCACCCCACGGGAACGCACGGCCCGCGGCCATAGTCGGTCCGACGTTCACCGCCTAACGGTACGGGACGGCGGGGCGCGTCGAGTGCTACTCGTGCCCGGCGGAGACGGTTGCCGTCCAGCCGTCGAAAGCGCAGCCGCCGTGATCGTGGCCGGCGAAGACCATCCAGGCGACCCAGTCGTCGAGCGCCTGCGCGTCGACGGACATCGGCCGGGTCTGGCCCGTGACGCCGCCGGTCTCGATCTCGACGTCGTAGTCGGTCTCCCGGCGGAGGTACCCGGCCAACTCACGGTCGCCCGCCTCGCCGCCGGTCTCGTAGACGAACTCGAGGCGAAGCTTCGCGCCGGCGGCGACACCGAGCCGCTCGAGCGCCTCCCAGGTCTCCCGGTTCTGGGCGACCTCCCGTGCGATCACCTCGTCGGGATGCCATTCCCTGGCGCCCGCGCCTTCCGGGTCGCGGACGATCACGACCGGACAGGACGCATGGTGGGCGCAAGCGTGGCTCACCGAGCCGAGCAGAGCTCCGGTGAGGCCGCCGTGGCCGCGTGTGCCCACGACCAGAAGGTTGGCGTCCCTCGCCTGCTCGACGAGCGCCTCCGCCGTGTGCCCGCGTACGACCAACCGCTCGACCCGCTCCGACTCCGCGGCCGCCGAGACCTCCTCGGCCAGGCGCAGCTCAGCCGACCGCTGCAACTCGTCCAGATCGACCCCCGGCACCCCTGCGACGGGGCCGCCAAGGAGACCGGCGGGGCCGAACCCTGCCGAGATATCCCACACGTACACGGCGCGGACGACGGCGCTCCGCAGCTTCCCCTCGGCGATCGCCCAGCGAAGCGCCTGCTTCGCCGCCTCGGAGCCGTCGACACCAACGACGATCGTCATCGCAGCACGATCCTACCTCGGAGCTGCCGTCTCCTCCCGGGCGCGCACGCAAGGGGCCGGGCCGGGCACGGCGAACACCTGAGCGTGGCGCCAGGCGATACGATCGCAGCCGCGGAGCCGGACAGCCGCGGTGACCCGGCGACGTCCGAGCCTCGCTGGCCGGCCGCGGTCGCCGTCCTGGTCGCGATCGGCCTCTACGCATCGCTTCCAGGGCGCGTCATCTCCGCCTCCCACGGGAGCACCGTATTCCGCCTGCTCGTGCCGGCACTCGGGCTCGCCCTGCTGATCCCGCTTGCGGTCACCGCGCCGCACCGGCACATCTACGAGTCGGGGCGGCGGCGGATGGCGGCGATCGCGATGACAGCGATCCTCACCGTCGCCAATGTCGCCTCGCTCGCCTTCCTGATCCACTTCCTGCTGTCCGGCGGGCACGCTGTCCTCGGCCGGCAGCTGCTGCTCGCCGGCGGGCAGGTCTGGTGGACGAACGTGATCGTCTTCGCTCTCTGGTACTGGGAGCTCGACGGCGGCGGCCCGCCGGCGCGGCTCCGGAACCCCGCGGCCCCACGCGATTTCGCCTTCGTCCAGATGACCGATCCCGAGGTCGCCGCGCCCGGCTGGCGGCCCCGCTTCACCGACTACATCTACGTCTCGTTCACGAATGCGAGCGCCTTCAGCCCGACCGACACGCTGCCGCTCACCCGCTCCGCGAAATGGCTGATGCTCGTCCAGTCGACGGTGTCGCTGCTGACGCTGCTGCTCGTCGCGGCCCGCGCAGTCAACATCCTGGCCTGACCCTTCGCAACCGCCCGCGGCGGCTCGGCGATCCCGGGGGGCCCGGCAGCGAGCCCTCGCGGGCGCCTCGGTCCCGGACACGTCGGCGGCGCCTGCAACCCCGCCATGGGCCGACGGTTCGGGAGATCCGCACACGGAGGCGCGGCTAGACTCGCCGCGATGCGGATCGGGATGCTCACCGGCGGAGGCGACTGTCCCGGCCTGAATGCGGTCATCCGGGCCGTCTGCCGCCGGCTCTGGGAGGACGGGCACGAGGCGGTCGGCGTCCTGAACGGCTGGCGCGGGATGATCGACGGCGACCTGAAGCCGCTCGGCTTCGACGAAATCTCGGGGATCCTGCCCAAGGGCGGCACGATCATCGGCACCTCGCGCACGAACCCGCACAAGCTCGAGGGCGGCGTCGAAGGCGTCAAGCGCACCTTCGAGCAGATCGACGCGCTGGTCGCGATCGGCGGCGAGGACACGCTCGGGGTCGCGGCCAGGCTCTTCGCCGAGGACGGACTGCCGGTCGTCGGCGTCCCGAAGACGATCGACAACGACCTCAACGGCACCGACTACACGTTCGGCTTCGACACCGCCGTCTACGTCGCCACCGAGGCGATCGACCGCGTCCACTCGACCGCGGAGTCGCACAGCCGAATCATCGTGGTCGAGACGATGGGCCGCCATGCCGGTTGGATCGCGTTGATGAGCGGGATCGCCGGCGGCGCCGACTACATCCTGATCCCGGAGCAGCCCGTCGTCTACGACGACGTCGCTGCCGCCGTCGAGCGCCGCCGGCAACGGGGCAAGAACTTCTCCGTGATCGTCGCCAGCGAGGGCAGCGAACTCCCCGGTGTGAGCGACGAGGGCGAGGTCGACGAGTTCGGCCACGTCCGGGTCGAGAACCGGAACATCGGCGAGACCGTCGCCCGGGAGATCGAGAGCCGCACGGGCATGCAGGCGCGGGCGACCGTGCTCGGCTACATCCAGCGGGGCGGCACCCCCACCCCGCGCGACCGCGTGCTCGGGCTCCGCTTCGGCCTCGAGGCCGCCGATCTCGTCCAGGGGGGAAACTGGGGCCAGATGGCGGCGCTGCACGGCGACGAGGTGGTCTCGGTGCCGCTGACCGAGGCGACCGCCGAGCTCAAGCTCGTGCCGGACTCCTGGTACGAGGTCGCGAAGACGTTCTTCGGCTAGTGCGACGTCTCCGAACCTTTCACCTGAGACTCGCGTGCCGAGACGCCGCACTACCGGCCGCTTCGCGGCCCGATCGCTTTTCCGCCTCGGGCTGCGAAGGCTCCGAGCACACCTGAACCACTGCGCCCGCACCGCCACCCCCGACACCAACCAAACAGGGACCGGCCACGAAGCGGCCGCAAGTGCGGCCTCCAGCCACCGTCGTTTCGGGTCGAACGTTGCGAGAGGCCGCACTGGAACCTCTCAGCAGGCCCCGCCGATCTCCGACCCGATTGCGGTCTCCCCGAAGAAGACCCCGCCGCGGCGCGAGCCGACCGACAGCACCTGCGACGACTGGTCGCCCGGGATGGTCGAGACCACCGGCGTGGAGAGGCGGATCTCCGCATACCCCTGCGGGGGGACGCAAACCTTGATCGATGCGTTCACGGTCGTGTCGGTCGCGGTTTCCGCCCAGCCGTCGACGTTCGAGACGACGCGGACGGGCCTCGGGGCTGACCCGGCCAGGGTGCGGACGCCGAAGACGAACGTGCGCAGGCGCGCCTGCCGCTGCCCCGGGAAGGGGAAGACCCTGATCCGGGCGGTCACTCCGGGCTTCGTCCAGCCGTCGTCGTAGAGGCCGAACGACACCCACTGCGCCCGCCACGGCCGGTCGGCCTCGATCAGCTGGACGTCCTGGACCCAGCCGCGAACCTTCCCGGCGATCGCGAAGCGCGTGTCCTTGTCGCTCACGGCCGCATACCGGGTCGGCGAGACGTTCGCCCGGCCCGTCTCGGGATCGAAGCTGAGGGAGGTCTTCGGGAACCAGATGCCCGTGTACGCGTACACGTCGCCGCCGGGCGAGACGGCGTCGCGGACCACCGCCTTGTTCCAGAACTCGATGTCGCGCCAGAGCTCCTCGCTGACGAAGTAGTTGGTCGAGACCAGGTACGGCACGATCGTCACGCCGGCGTCAGCCCCGACGATCGGGTCGATCCAGTCGTAGAGACCCGCCTCCGAGGCGGTGACGGGACGCCCGGACCAGCCGATCGTCCCAAAGAAATGGGCAAACGTGGCGAACGTGATCGCCGGTAGGGCCACGAGCGCGAACACCGCTGTCACGAGCGCGAGCCGGGCGCGGGTCACCCGCGCCGAGCCGGCCACGAACAGGCCGGCGAGCGCTGCCGTCGCGACAACGAGCAACACCCGGGCCTCGCCGAGCGTATGCGTCATGTGCACGATAGGCCGCAGGAGCCCCGACATCGGCGAGTCCTGGCTGAGCGTCGGGACGTCCTTCCAGGTGACCTCCGGGAAGTCGCCCCATGCGAACCCGCAGACCGTCACGAGCGCCGGAAGGAACAACGACCAGCGCGGCCGGCGGCATGCGTCGAGGGCGCAGGCCATCCCGATCAGGACAGGTGGGACGAGGTAGAGCAGGAAACGGTCGTGGACGTAGCCCGTGTAGCGGACGTCGAAGTTCGTCCCCTGGAAGAGGACCGCCGCCAGCATCACGGCGCCGATGCATGCGAAGGCATGCTGCTCTCGGCCGAGCCCGGGACGGACGACGCCTGCGAGCAGCCACGCCGCGCCCACCAGGAACGGGAGCACCCCGAAACCGAGCGAGAAGAGCGCGACGTGAGCCGCAAACGCCCCGGCGAGCCCGGCCGGCAAGAGCGAGCTCTGCTGCGCGTAGGTCCCGTAGACGCCAACGACGCCCGAGAGCTTCCCCGCGAAATGAGCGGCGATGCCGGCGGTGACGAGCACCGCGTAGACGATCGCGAGCAGCCGGTGAGCTTGCACCGCAGCCCGCAGCCCCGCTGCCAGCCGCTCGAGCCGGCGCACCCCGCCGGCCCGCCCCAGCTCGAACGCGACGATCGCCGGCGGCGGGACGAACACGAGCACGAGCAGTTCGGTGCGGGCGAAGAAGGCAAGGGCGAGAGCGAGCAGGGCGACGAGATCGGCCCGGGCCGACGGGCGCACCGTCGTGCGGTGCAGCGCGAGCAGCGCCCAGAGCGACGCCGGGTAGGCGGCCACCTCGGTCATCAGCATGGTCGAGTACACGATCCACGGCATGCACACCGACAGAGCGGCGACCAGGTATGCCCAGCGCCGGCCCTCGATCACCCGGCGGGTGAGCAGGTATGCCGGGATGCACGCCGACGTCATCAGCCAGGCGTTGAAGACGTGCGCATGGACGAGGTCCTGCGGGACGAGCCCGTGCGCGAAGATCGGGGCGATCAGCAGCGGATAGAGCTGCGAGAAGCTCTGGACGTCGACACCGTGAATCCGCGGGACGAGCGAATGGGTGCGCGCAATCGAGATCGCGAGGCGCTCGTAGCGGAGCTCGTCGGTCATGTCGAACCAGTCGCGCACCCGCCCGGTCAGCGCGGAGAGGCCGATCCCGGCGGCCAGCCACAGCCCGAGGAGCGGGAGTGAGCGCCAGAGCGCCTGCACCTCGCGACCCCGGGCCACGGAGCCGAGTGTACGGCAGCTCCCGGAGGGGTCGCGCAGGCACACCACGACCGCAGGATCGGGCCGCCGTAGGATTCGACGGTGCCGAAGGCCACCCAGCGACTGCGCGCCCTCCGGGCCGCGTCCCGGCTCGGTGCGCGCCTCGGGCTGCCGCTGCTCGCTCTCTGGCTCGGGCTCGGCTGGGCGCTCTCAAGGCTGACGACCCGGGTCATGGACTGGTTCGTGATGACCGACGAGCTCCTCTACGAGCGGCTCGGGATCAGCGTCGCGCATCTGCATTCGCCGCTCCCCCGGGTGCACGGAGAGTTGATCCCGAATCTCAACCAGCTCTATCCGGTTCTCCTCGGCGCCGTCTACTGGCACGGCGACGTTCCGGGCTCGCTCCGGGCCGCCCACCTGTTGAACGCGTTCGTGATGAGCTCGGCGGCGATCCCTGCCTACCTCCTCGCCCGCCGGGTGACGGGCAGCCGGGCGCTCGCCCACCTGGTCGCCTTCCTGACGGTGTGCGTTCCCTGGATCGTCTACGCCTCGTTCCTGCTCACCGAGGTCGCCGGCTACCCGGCCTTCCTCTGGGCGATGCTCGCGATCGTGGCGACCGTCGCCGCGCCCTCGCGCCGCCGGGATGCCCTCGCGATCGGGGGGCTCGCGCTGGCCGTCCTCGCCCGCACGCAGTTCATCGTCCTCGTGCCGGTCGTGCCGGTCGTCCTGGCGGCGTACGAGCTCGCCGAGTCCTCTCCCGGCAGGCCGGCCGCCCGCCTGGCCGGAGCAATTCGCCGCACGTTCCGCCGGCACGGGCTGCTCGGGTGGTTCTACGCCCTCGCCGCCGCCGGAATCGTCGTCCTCCTCTCGGTCGGGCGTGCCGGCTCGGTGCTCGGCACCTACGCTGGCACGATCGAGGGCAACCTGCTCCCGAACGGCGTCGGCAGGGCGTTGCTCGAGCATGTCGCCGCGCTCGCGCTCCCGCTCGGGATCCTGCCCTTCGTCGTCGGCGGCGCCTGGCTGCTGGCGGGCATCGCCCGGCCGGCCGCAACCGAGCGCTATGCGTTCGCTCTCACCGCGACGATCACGATCGTCGCGGTGTTGCTCGAGGTGACCCTCTTCGACCTTCGCTTCGGGGCGGGCCTCGTCCGCGACCGCTATCTCTTCTACCTCGTCCCGCTCCTCCTCGTCGCCTTCGCGTCGGCACTCGGTGACCGCTCGTGGCCCCGCTGGTCACTGCTTCTCCCGGCGGGCCTCGCCGGGGCGGGCCTGCTCGTCGCGAGGCTCCCCGTCCACGGCGGGCTCAACGCCGACGCGCCTGCCTCCGACCTCGGCCGCTACGTCGTCACCGGGCTCCACTCGGTGACCGCCGCCAGGGCCACCCTTGGCGCCTCGGCGCTCGTCCTGACGCTCCTCTTCGTCCAGGGCGCGGCGCTGCTCTCGCACCGCCGCCTTGCGGGCGTCCTGGCGCTGCTCGCCCTGGTGGCGTTCCCCGCCGAGACGGCTTACGCCTTCAAGAGGTTGTTCGAGGCGCCGGCGACGTCGGGGAGACCGCTGACGCTGCAGCAGGGGAACGTGTTCGACTGGGTCGATCGAGCCGTCGGGACCGGGGCGAGCGTCACGATGGTGCCGTACCCCTTCATCGACGGCGACTACTGGGCGAGCATCGCCTACTGGTGGGATCTCGAGTTCTGGAACGCGTCGGTCGACCGTGCAGCCTACGCCTCCGGCGCGTTCGAGGGAACGCCGAGCACGTTCCCGAAGCTCGCCCTGCGCTTCGACCGGCGGACCGGGAGGGCGAACATCGCCCCGACCCGCTACGTGGCCGAACTGGCGAGCGAGAGCCGGTTCCGGATCGACGGAGACACGCTCACGTTCGATCGCGGCGCCCGGCTGATCGACACGGGCGGATCCGCCTGGTACGCGGACTGGATCACCCTCGGTCTCTACGACGACGGCTGGACGCGGCCGGGCCCGCCCGCGACGGTCCGCGTCTTTCCCTCACGGGGGCAGCAGGGGCCGCGCCTGCGGATGCTCGTGCTCCGCATCCGCTCGCCGGTGGACGGGAGGCCGGTCGCGGTCACGTCGAACGCGGGTCGGTGGCGCGGAAACGTGTCGGCTTCGCAGGGCACCACGGTCGCGACCGTGCCCGTCTGCCAGCCGTCCCGCGGATTCACCGACATCCGGATCTCCGCCCACGGGCAGACGCCGATCCACGGCGACATGCGGAACTACGACACGTTCGGCGGTCTTTACCGGACCGCGGGCGTCCTCCTGGACGAGATCGACCTGGAAGGCATCGGGAAGAGCTGCAAACCGTGACGCGACTCAGTTCCGGCGGAAACGTGCGCGAAGTCGCGCGGCCAGAGACGGCCGCGGAGCCGACGCCCTCAGATCCCGCTCCCGCTTGAGCGATCGCTGCGCCCAGGCACGCTCACGCATGACGCGGGTCGGGTAGCGCGGCTTCCAGTAGACCGGCCTCGGAGCCCTCACGGCAGGGCGGTTCGGGCGCCGGGCTCGGTCGAAGCGCGCCGGTTCGGGTCAGCCACAGACGCGCTCGGAGGCGCAGTCCTTGCCGGAGAGCGGCAGCCGCCCCAGCAGCTCGGCGAGCGACCCGAGCTCCCCTTCCGAGAAGCGTCCGGTGAACAGCTCTTCGATCCCCTCGAGATGGGTGGGCGCCGCCTCTCGCAGCTTCCGGACGCCGGCCTCGGTCAGTTTCGCGTACGACACCCGCGCATCCCCCGGGCACGAGGCCTTCTCGACCAGGCCCGCACGCTCCAGACCGTCGAGCAGCCGCGTGATCCCCGATGCCGTGAGGACGATGCTCGTGGCGAGATCGACGCGGCGCATCATCCTGTCCTCGGCGCGGTCCAGGTGCAGGAGCACCTCGTAGTCGTTCAGCGTCAACCCGTGCGTGCTCAACAGGTCGGCGTTCAACTGCCGCGTGATCGCAGCGTGGGCCCGCAGAAACGACACCCACGAGTCGATCCGATTCCTGGTAGTGAGAACGGATGTCATCTGCCGTTCAGTGTAACCCGGGCGCCCGCGATCATGAGGAGATCGGCTCGAAAGCCGCTATCCCGCCGGGTAGAGCTGCGAGCGCCAGGCCGTCCGATACACGCTCACGAGCCGCTCGACGCGAGAGACATACGCACGCGTCTCCGCGAACTGGATGCCCTCCCCCGCCCGGCGCCAGCGGTCGACGTTCCCCTGCCCCGCGTTGTAGGCCGCGAGCACGAGGCCGACTTCGCCGTACTTGGCGAACAGGTCGTGGAGGTACCAGGTGCCGTACCGGATGTTGATCTCCGGGTCGTTCAGGTCGCTCAGGTGAAACGCCGTGCCCCCGGTGCGCAACGCGATCCCCTTGGCCGTCGCCGGCGTGAGCTGCATCAGCCCGATCGCCCCGGACGAGGATCGCGCGTCGGGGCGGAACTTCGACTCCTGGTAGATCACCGCTGCCAGCAAGGCGGGGTCGATCCCCTCGGCGCGTGCCCGGTCACGGACGATCGCGCTGTAGTGGAGCGGATAGCGCAGCCGCTCGTACCACGCCGGGCTCGTCTCGATCACGTACACCGCCGCACCCGCTGCAACGGCGAGCAGCAGGAGCAGTCCGACCAGGAAGCGCTTCATCCACCCAGATCATCGAGCACGCCGGCGACGAACCCTTCGAGCTCGGCGAGCGAGCCGTCGTTCACGTAGGCGTAGTCGGCTCGTTCGACCTTCGCCGCATCGGGAAGGAGGCGCTGCTCACGCTCGTCGACCGCCATCGCCGACCTGGCGCGACGCACGTCGGGAGGCGCCGTGATCGCGACCACGCGATCGAAATGACGTTCGGAGCCGGCCTCGTAGAGGAGCGGCACCTCGGTCACGCAGACCCGGGGCGGGTCGGACAGGCCGGCCAGCTGTTCCCGCCAGGCCAGGTACTCGGCGGAGACGAGCGGGTGCAGCAGCTGCTCCAGCCACGTGAGCGCCGCGGGGTCGTTGAAGACGACCGTCGCGATCGCCCCGCGGTCGAGCCTGCCGTCCGGGCCGACGACGCCGTTCCCGAACCGCTCGACGATCACCTTCCGCACCTCGTCGCGTCCGAGGAGCTCGTGGACGATCTCGTCGCTCGAGACCGTCGCCGCGCCCTGCCTCGCAAATGCCGCGAGCGCCTCGCTCTTGCCGGCTCCGATGCCGCCGGTAATCGCGACGGCGACCGGCCGGGTCACTCCTCGACGGAGAGCTCGGGCGGTGCGATGTCGTCCGCCTCGGGCTGCGCCTCGGTGTCGGCCACTGCCTCGGTGTCGGCCACTGCCTCGGCCTCCGCCTCGGCAACCGGCTCGTCCTCGACGGTCACGGCGGCTTCTGCCTCGACCTCGACGGCGGGTTCGTCCTCGACGGCGACTTCGGCCTCCGCCTCCGGCTCGTCGTCGCGCCGGTCGGCGTACGGATCGGGAAGCTCGTCGTCCTGGCCGCGATCGGAGAGGTCGAGGTTCGGGTGGAGGTGGACCGACTCGCCGCCGTCGGCGCGGGGCTGCACGGGATCGTCCGGCTCGACACGCTTCAGCGACAGCGAGAGGCGCCGCCGCTCTCCGTCGATCTCGATGATCTTGACGTTGACCGCCTGGCCCTGCGAAACGACCTCGCGCGGGTTCTCGACATGATGTTGGGCGAGCTCGGAGATGTGCACGAGCCCCTCGACGCCGGGCAGGATCTCCACGAATGCCCCGAAGGTGACGACCTTCGTGACGCGCCCCTCGACGACATCGCCCTCGCCGTAGCTCTCGAGCACCTGCTGCCATGGGTCGTTCTGGGTCTGCTTGAGACCGAGCGAGATGCGCTGGCGGTCACGGTCGATGTCGAGCACCTTCACCTGCACCGTCTGGCCGATCTCGAGGATCTCGGACGGATGATTGACGTGCGACCACGAAAGCTCGGAGATGTGGATCAGGCCGTCCATCCCGTCGAGATCGACGAAGGCGCCGAAGTCGACGATGTTGGAGATCTGCCCCTCCACGACCGCGCCCGGCTGGAGGCGATCGAGAATCTGCTGGCGCTGCTCCTTCCGCTCCTCCTCGAGCACGGCCCTGCGCGAGAGGACGACGTTGTTCCGCGAGCGGTTCAGCTCGATCACCTTGCAGCGGAGCTCCTGCCCGAGGAACTCGTCGAGGTCCTGGACACGGCGGATGTCGACCAGCGACGCCGGCAGGAAGCCGCGCACGCCGAGGTCGAGGATCAGGCCGCCCTTGACGACCTCGATCACGCGCCCGTCGACCGGCTCGCCCGACTCCGCGGCGCGCTCGATGTTCTTCCAGGCGAGCTCGAACCGAGCGCGCTTCTTCGACAGGATCAGCCGGCCCTCGGCGTCCTCCTTCGTGAGCACGAGCGCGTCGATCTCGTCGCCGACCGCGACCTCGTCGGCGGGGTTGACCGACCGGCGGATCGAAAGCTCCGCGACCGGGATCACACCCTCCGACTTGTAGCCGATGTCGACCAGCACCTCGTCCTTGTCGACCCGCACGACCGTGCCGTGGACGACCTCGCCCTCGTTGATCTCGGGGAAGGTCGACTCGTAGTCGGGGATCAGCTCGCCGTCAGGTCCTTCGACCCAGACGCCGGGCTCTTGCTGCATGAGGTCGCTGGTTGCCAAAACGGTCGCGAAGTATAGCTCGCGGATATGAGCAGGCAGTTTGGGCGGCCGCGGCGCCTCGCAGACCGGGCTGCTCGGGCGATCCCAGTGCGGCCTCTCGTAACGTTCGACCCGGAACGCACGTGGCTGGAGGCCGCACTTGCGGCCGCTCCGCGGCCGTGTGTTCGCCGGGTCTCCGGCCCGCGATCACACTGCGCCATAGCCGGCCCTCGTCCTTGTCAAGGCAACCAGCCTCGCCTTCGGACGAGGACGGACTCTGACTTGGTGCTCGCGACCCAGAAACCGGGCAACGTCGCCGGTCAAACCGCTAGCTCTTCGCGTCGGCCCAGTTCTCTCCGACGCCCACCTCGACGGCGAGCGGCGGGTCGAGCTCGTAGGCCCCGCACATCTCGGCCTGCACCAGCTCGCGCACCTCGCGCACCTCGGCGTCGGGCACCTCGAGCAGCAGCTCGTCGTGCACCTGGAGCACGAGCCTCGCGGCACGTCCCTCGTCGCGGAGCCGACGGTGGATCCGGATCATCGCGACCTTGATGATGTCCGCGTTCGAGCCCTGCATCGGGAAGTTGACCGCGATCCGCTCGCCGGACTGCCGGATCGCGCGGTTCGAGGCTCGGATCTCCGGGACCGCGCGCCTCCGGCCGAGCAGCGTCGTCACGTAGCCGTCGCGCGCGGCCTGCTCGATCGTGCGGGCGATGAAGTCCTGCACGTGCGGGAAGCGGGCGAGATAGGCGTCGATGTAGGACTGTGCCTCCTCGCGCGGGATCTCGAGGTTCTCCGCGAGCCCGAACGCGGAGATCCCGTAGACGATCCCGAAGTTGATCATCTTCGCGATCGAGCGCTCGCCGGTCGTCAGCGTCGCCGGGTCCTTGCCGAGCACCTCGGCGGCGGTCGCGCGATGGATGTCCTCGCCGCGCTCGAACGCCTCGCGCAATTTGGGCTCGCCGGACAGGTGCGCGAGGATGCGCAGCTCGATCTGCGAGTAGTCGGCCGAGAGGAGCTTCGAGCCGTCCTCGGCGACGAACGCCGAGCGGATCTCGCGGCCCAGGTCGGTACGGATCGGGATCGATTGGAGGTTCGGGCTCGTGGTCGAGAGGCGGCCGGTCGAGGCGACGGTCTGGTTGATCGTCGTGTGCAGGCGGCCCGTCGCCTCGTCGATCAGCGCGGGCAGCGGCCCGAGGTAGGTGTTGAGCAGCTTCGAGAGCTCGCGCCACTCCTCGATCACGGGCACGATCGCGTGGTCGGAGCGGATCGCGCGAAGCACCTTCGCGTCGGTCGAGTAGCCCGTCTTGCCCTTGCGGCCTGCGGTCAGCCCGAGCTGCTCGAAGAGGACGCGCGCCACCTGCTGGGTCGAGCCGATCATGAACTCCGCGCCGGCGAGGTCGTACGCGGTCGCCTCGAGCTCGGCGACCCGCTCGGCGAGGCGCGCGGTGATCTCGCCCATCCGGTAGGTGTCGATCTTGACGCCGGCGCGCTCCATCTCGGCGAGCACTCCGGTCAAGGGAAGCTCGATCTCTCTGTAGAGCGCGGTCAGCCCCCGCTCCTCGAGGCGCGCGAGCAGCGGCCCGGCGAGTCGGCGCGGCAGCTCGGCCGCGAGCACGAGCGCGTCGGTCTCCTCGTCGGTGGCGGGCTTCGGCAGCAGCTCGATGCCGTACTCGGCGCCGAGATCGGCCAACTCGTAGCCGGATCGGCCCGGCTCGATCAGGTAGGCGGCGAGCAGCGTGTCGTCGGCCGCGTCGACGCCGGCCGACTTTGCATCATGCACCACAAGCTCGCCTTCGACCCGGGGCGGGCGCTGCCCGACGACGACGCCGTCGTCGGTTGCGACCGCGGCCCGGTCACCGGCGGCGGCGTAGCCCACGCGGCCGGAGAAGGCCAGTTCCCCCTCGCGCCACGGAACGTCGACGCCGGTCACCTCGGCGGGCGCCGCGGGGACGGCCTCGTCCAGCGAGTCGATCCGCGCCAGCAGCCCGCGGAACTCGAAGCGCCGGAAGATCTCCTTCAGCTGCGAGCGGTCCGGCGGGGCGAGCACGAGGTGCGCCGGGTCGCAGTCGATCTCGAGATCGCGCCGCATCGTCGCGAGCTCCTTCGAGACGCGAGCCTGCTCCGCGTTCTCGGCGATGTTCTTCGCTCGCGCCGGCGACAGGTCTCCCGCATGCTCGATCACCGATTCGAGCGAGCCGTACTGCGCGATCAGCTGCCCGGCCGTCTTGTCGCCGATGCCGGGGACGCCGGGGATGTTGTCGGAGGTGTCGCCCTTGAGGCCGATGAAGTCGGGCACCTGGTCGGGCCGGACGCCGTAGCGCGCCTCGACGCGGGCCGGCGTGTACACCTGCACGTCGGCCACCCCGCGCGGTGTCATCATCAGGCACACGTTCGCCGAGCAGAGCTGGAAGGCGTCCCGGTCGGTCGAGACGACGCAGGTGCGCAGCCCGGCCGCGTCGGCGCGGGTCGCGAGCGTTGCAATCACGTCGTCGGCCTCCCAGCCCTCGAACTCCAGGTTGCCGTAGCCGAACGCCTCGACGATCGGCCGGAAGTGCGGGAACTGCTCCCGCAGCAGGTCGGGCATCGGCCGGCGTCCCTCCTTGTAGACGACGTCGGCCGCCTCGGCGACGGCGGCGCGATGCACCGGCCGCGAGTCCCAGGCGACGGCGACGCCCTTCGGCCGGTAGTCGGCGAGCAGCTTGAAGAGCATGTTCGTGAACCCGAGCAGCGCGTTCGTGGGCATCCCGTCGGAGGTCGCGAGCTCCTCGGGGAGCGCGAAGAACGCCCGGTAGGCGAGGTTGTTGCCGTCAACGAGGAACAGGTCGGAGTCGCGCGCAGGCGCGTCGTCGAGCTCCAGCTCCTCCCCTGTCAGCGTCTTCGGCAAGACTGCCTCGATGCTACCCCTGCCTCGCCGGTCGCCGTGAGCCGCGTTCCGCTCCTCTCGGGAACCAGAATCGCCGTGGTCGAGGTTCCCGACGGCGGCGTGGTGCTGCGCCCACCGCCGCCCGTCGACGTGCTCGGCAGCGTCGGCTCGGCGACCGTCGAGGCGTTGCGCTTCCCCCTCGCAGGCGAGCCGCTTGAGCGTCTCGTCACCCCGGGCGGAAGCGCAACGGTCGTGATCGAGCTGCCGAACCTCCCCATCCCCTCGGCGACACCCGATCCTCGACAGGAAGCGATCGCGGCCACCGTGGACGAGCTCGAGCGCCTCGGGGTCACCCGTGTCACGATCCTCGTCGCCTCCGGTCTCCTCCGCCGGCCTTCTCCGCGCGAGATCGGCGTGCTCGTGCCGCCCGAGTTCCGGCGCCGGTTCCGCGGCCGGCTGGTCGTCCACGACGCCGAGAGCGAAGAGCTCATCGAGATCGGAACCGCGGCGGGGCAACCGCTGCGCGTCTCGCCCTCGCTCGTCGACACCGATCTCATCCTCACGGTCACCGCGGCCGAGACTGTGCTCCACGGCGGGCCGTCGGCGCTGCTCCGGGCCTGCTCGCGCGACACACTCCGCGCCTCGGGCGCCACCTCCCTGCTCGAGACCTCCTCGTCGCAGGGCTGGCAGCTGGCCGTCGAGCTCGAGCGGCTCCTGGCCGCCCGCGGGCCGCTCTACGGCGTCTCGCTCGTGCTCAACCTGCCGCGCGTGTTCGGCGGCTATCCCTATGAGGAGCAGATTCTCGAGCGGATCGCACGGTCGAAGCTCCGCCGAGCGCTCGCGCTGCTGCCGGCGGCGGCGCGCGGCAGCCTGATCGAGCGCGTGCCCCGGGAGCTCTCGGCGGCTGCCGTGCTCGGTGGGAGGCCGTCGGTCGCGCACACCGAGGCGCTGCTTCGCGCGATCGAGCTCAAGGGCACGCGGCTCGCCGGGCCGCTCGACGCGATCGTGATCGGGATCCCTCCGACGACTCCGTTCGTGCCGCGCGAGCGGCCCAACCCGGTCTCCGCCGCCTACTTCGGGTTGGGCCTCGCCCTGCGGCTCTGGCGGAACGCATTCCCGGTCCAGCCCGGCGGCACGGCGATCCTGCTCCATGACCTGCCGCGCCGTTTCCCGCCCCCCACGCAGACGCCCTACCGCGCGCTCTTCAACGACGTGCGCACCGCCCGCGATCCCGACGCGCTCCGGGAGGCCGAGGAGGCCGCCCTCTCCGACACGAAAGCGATCGCCGCGTACCGTGCCGGCCGCACGGTGCACCCGGTCGAGCCGTTTCTCAGCTGGAGCGCCTGCGACCCCGCCCTCAGCAGGCTCGGGTCGGTGCTGATCGCCGGTTGCCGTGACGCCCACGCTGCAAGGCAGCTCGGCTTCGTCCCGGTGCACGGGGTCGGCGCCGCACTCGGGATGGCCAGAGGCGCCGGCGCGGAACGGATCGGGCTCCTGCTCTCGCCGCCCTACTTCCCGCTGGTCGTCGAGTCCGAGCTCTTGTAAGTGAGGATGTGGACCGGCTCGATCGTGACCATTCCCTCGGTCACCATCTCGTCGAGCAGAGGCAGGATCGCCGCGATCCGCTCTTCGGTGTCGACGATCTCGATCACGATGGGGAGATCCTCGGAGAGCCGGAGGATTCGCGAGGTGTGGAGATGGGAGTGGGCGCCGAACCCCTCGATGCCCCGGATCACGGTCGCCCCGGCGAGGCCGTCGCCGCGCACCCGCTCGACGATCGCCTGGTAGAGCGGCCGGCCGTGCCACGTGTCGGACTCGCCGATGAAGATCCGCAGGATCTTCCCCTCTCCTTCCAGCCGGGTCACAGGGAACGTCCCAGCACGATCCCGAGGTAGACGGCGGCGAGGCCGGCGGCGCAGCTGCCGAGGACATTCGCCGCCGCGAGGCCGAGTGCGCGGTCCTCGGCGAGGCGGTAGGTCTCGAAGGTGAGGGTGGAGAAGGTCGTGTACGCGCCGAGGAACCCGATCGTGAGCCCGGAGCGGAGCCATGCGGCCACCCCCCAGCGCTCGGTCGCCAGCGTGAACACGAGCCCGAGCAGGAAAGCCCCGCTGACGTTGACGGCGAATGTCCCCCAGGGAAAGGCGCCGCTTGCGCGACGGCTCACGAAACCCTCGAGCCCGTAGCGCGCAAGCGCTCCGAGAGCCCCGGCGACGGCGATGACGGCGACCGTGCGCACGTGCCGATGGTACGGGCCGCCCCGGCCGGAGCGGAGCGCGTCAGCCCTCGCCGAGGTAGGTCTTGCGGACCTGATCGTTGGTCTTCAGCGCCGCGGCGGTGTCGGCCAGGACGATCTTGCCGGTCTCCATCACGTAACCGCGGTCGGCGTGGTCGAGCGCCATCAGGGCGTTCTGCTCGACGAGCAGGATCGACGTGCCCTGCTCGTTGATCGTCTTGACGATCTCGAAGATCCGCTCGACGAAGATCGGGGCCAGCCCGAGCGACGGCTCGTCGAGCAGCAGCAGCTTCGGCCGCGCCATCAGGGCGCGCCCGATCGCGCACATCTGCTGCTCGCCGCCGGACATCGTCCCCGCCTTCTGGTGACGGCGCTCCTGCAGCCGCGGGAACAGCCCGAAGACACGCTCCATGTCCTCCCGGATGCCGGGCTTGTCGTTGCGCTGGAACGCGCCCATCTCGAGGTTCTCGGTCACCGACATCCGCGGGAAGAGCCGCCGGCCCTCCGGCGATTGGGCGATCCCGCGCTTGACGATCTCGTGTGCCGCCGTCTGGGTGATGTCGCGGCCCTCGAACTGGATCGAGCCCTGCCTCGGCCGTTGCAGCCCGTTGATCGAGCGGAGCGTCGTCGACTTGCCGGCGCCGTTGGCCCCGAGCAGCGTCACGATCTCGCCCTGCCTCACCTCGAGCGAGATCCCCTTGAGCGCGTGGATCGAGCCGTAGAAGGTGTGGATGCCTTCGAGCTTCAGAATCGGCGAGCCGTTGGCGCCGGCGCTCACGAGAGCCCCTGCCGCTTCATGTCCTCGACGGCTGCCTTGCCGAGATATGCCTCGATCACGCGCTCGTTCTTCTGCACCTCGCGCGGGGTGCCCTCGGCGATCTTCTCGCCGTAGTCGAGCACCGAGACGTGATCGGAGATCCCCATCACCACGCGCATGTCGTGCTCGATCATCAGCACCGTCAGCTTGCGCTCGTCGCGGAGGCGGCGCACGAAAGTGGTGAAGGCGGCGGACTCCTGGGGGTTCATGCCGGCGGTCGGCTCGTCGAGCAGCAGCAACTGCGGCTCCGTCGCGAGCGCGCGCGCAACCTCGAGGCGGCGCTGGTCGCCATAGGGGAGGCTCCCCGCGGTCTCGTCCTCGTGGCGGTTGAGACCCGAGAAGAGGAGCAGCTCACGCGCCCGCTCACGCGCCTCGGACTCCTCACGCTTGACCGCGCCGGTGCGGAGGATCGAGGTGAACACGTTCGCCTTCAGCCGGGCATGCATCCCGACGAGGACGTTCTCGAGCGTCGTCATGTTCCTGAACAGGCGGATGTTCTGGAACGTCCGCCCCACGCCCCGCGCGGTGATCGCGTGGGGCGGCTTGCCGGTCACGTCCTCGCCGAGGAACGTGACGTGCCCGGCGGTGGGCTTGTAGACGCCGGTGAGCATGTTGAAGAACGTCGTCTTCCCGGCGCCGTTCGGGCCGATCAGGGAGATGACCTTCCCGCGCGGGACGACGAAGTCCACGTTGTTCACGGCGACGAGGCCGCCGAACTCCTTGCGGAGACCTTCGGCGACGAGGACGTTCTCGTCGGCCATCAGGCGCCCTCGTGTTGGAGGTCGTAGAGCGGCTCGTCGTGCGCCTCGTCCTCGTGCAGCTCGGCCTTCCGGCGCGCGGACGGGAGCAGCCCCTCGGGTCGGAAGAGCATGACGACCACGATGATCACGCCGTAGATGCCGGACGCGTACAACGGCACGTCGATGTTCGGATGGTGGCCGAAGACGTGGATGTGCGTGTTCACCCAGCTGCCGATGTTCCCGAGGCCGAAGACGTTCAGATAGGCGAGGAACGCCGCCCCGACGATCACGCCCCAGACGTTCCCCATTCCGCCGAGGATGACCATGCAGAGGACGAAGACGGAGATGTTGAAGTAGAAGTCGTCGGGGAAGGTGCCGCTCTTCTGGGAGGCGTAGTAGGCGCCGGCGACACCGCCGAAGAACGCGCCGCTCGCGTACGCCCAGGTCTTCGTCCGCATCAGCGGGATGCCCATCGCGGCGGCCGCGGTCTCGTCCTCGCGGATCGCGACCCAGGCCCGGCCGAGGCGCGAGTCGCGGAGCCGAAGCGAGCAGAAGACCGTGATGACGAGCAGGACGAGGGCGGTCCAGAAGAACAGGTCGGCATTCTGGATCTGGTGGTGGATGTTGCCGACGTTGAGCGTCCAGTGGCAGCAGGTCAGGTAGTTCGACGGCAGCACGCCGTCGGTCCAGCTCGAGAGGTGGTTGCCGAACCCGGGCGAGTCGATCGGCGTGATCCCGTTCGCCCCGTTGGTGAGGTTGAACCCGCCGAGGCTGCCGCCGTTGCGCGCGACCTGCGGGAGGATCTCGCCGAACCCGAGCGTGACGATCGCGAGGTAGTCGCCGCGCAGCCGCAGCGTCGGCAGGCCGATCAGGATCCCGAAGAGGGCGGTGATGATGCCCGCGATCAGCAGCACGAGGAAGATCGAGACGTGGATTCCGCCGGTGCCGATCGGAACCCCGACGGAGCCGAGGTCGAAGGTCGTCTTCGGGACGGCGGCGACCGGGCAGCTGTCGATCGTAAATCCCGGCTTCGGGCATTTCTGGCCTGCGAACTGCGACGAGGCGAACCAGCCGGCGGTGTAGGCCCCGGTCGCGTAGAAGGCGACGTAGCCGAGGTCGAGGAGCCCGGCGTAGCCGACGACCATGTTCAGCCCGACGGCCATCATGATGAAGACGACCATGTAGGTGCCGGTCGCGACGTTCGGGAACTGGCCGAAGACCGGGATCGTGAAGAGCTTCTCGACGAAGAACGGGTAGGCGACGGCGATCGCGATCAGGAGCGCCGGGAGCAGCCAGCGGCGCAGCCCCTGCGGGATCCAGGCGAGCCCGAAGGCGAGCCCGAGCACGACCGCGATCGTCGGCGAGGCCGAGCCGGCGGCGGAGGCGATCGCGAACGCAGCCACGACCAGCGCCTCGACGGTCAGCCGCCACGGAAGCGCAGGCAGTCGCCGGAGCCAGAGTGCGATGAAGGCGACGGCGGCTCCGTAGCCGAGGGCGCTGTCGATCGACCAGCAGAGAATCGAGAAGGCGAGCTCGGCGCCGATCGTGATCCCCGAGCGCTGCTCCGGCCGGAGCGCCCGCCACCGCGCCCGGAGCTGGTTGCGGAACCCGACCTGTTCCGCGACCAACTACCCGCCCTCCGGCGTCCGTTCGCCGAGCAGCCCTTCGGGCCGGAAGACGAGGATCAGGATCAGGATCGTGAACACGATCGACTCGGTCCAGTCGGAGCTCGGCGCGTGCCAGCTGAGACCCTCGTTGAACGCCTGGATCAGCCCGATCAGGATGGCGCCCAGCACCGCTCCGGGGAGGTTCCCGATCCCGCCCAGCACGGCGGCGGTGAACGCGATCAGCCCGAGCGTGAAACCCTGGTCGTACCGGACCGACGTCTGCGCGAGCGCGTAGACGAGCCCGGCCGCGCCTGCGAGGGCGCCGGCGATCAGGAATGTAAACGAGATCGTCCGGTTGACGTCGATGCCCATGATCGCGCTCGCCTCCATGTCCTGCGCGGTCGCGCGCATCGCCTTCCCCTGCTTCGTCTTCTGCACGAGCCAGAGGAGGAGGAGGAGAACCGGGACCGTCAGGACGACGACGATCGGGGTCGTCCAGGGCACACCGACCGAACCGATCGAGAAGAGGTTCGTGCTCGGCAGCACGTCCGGGAAGTTGACGTAGACCGGGCCCTTCCAGATCAGGCCCGCCGTCTCGACGATGAAGCTCATCCCGATCGCGGTGATCAGCGGGGCGAGCCGAGGGGCGTTTCGCAGCGGCCGGTAGGCGACCAGCTCGATCGCCGCGTTGATCACGGCGCAGCACGCCATCGAGACGATCAGGATCACCACCACCAATGGCCACAGGTCGGCCGCCCCGATCTTGAGCCCGAAGTCGAGCGCCAGCGTGACCGAGAACATGCCGCCGAGCATGAAGACGTCGCCGTGGGCGAAGTTGATCAGCTCGAGGATTCCGTAGACGAGCGTGTACCCGAGCGCGACGAGCGCGTAGATGCAGCCGTTCGTGATCCCGATCAGGAACACCTGGAAGAAGAGGCTGGGCGACTTCTCCAGGTTGACGGCAAGCCAGAAGATCACCAGCGCGACCAGCGACAGCGCGATCAGGGAGGTCGCGCTGGGGCGCCGGCCCGAGAGCCGTTGAAGCGCAGGTGTCGAGGCGTCGGTCGTCAAGCGTTCGGGGAGTATCCGTTGGCGGAGGTCCCTATTTCAAGCGGGACCGGTCGACCGGAGCGGCGGCGGGTCGGCGGGCGAAGCAAGTCGTGGGGTTTAGCACAAGAAGCTCCGGAGCGTCACCGGCCGGAACCGCCGGGTGCTCCTGCGCCCGGCTACGATCCGGCACGAGCGCCGAAGTGGCGGAACTGGCAGACGCGCCGGACTCAAAATCCGGTTCCCTCCGGGGAGTGTGGGTTCGATTCCCACCTTCGGCATCGACCCGGGCCCTGAGGCGAACGTCGATCGCCCACCCGGGCTGGACGCGGCCCAAGGGCCTCCTACCAGTCGGTCGGCCGGAAGTCCTTCAGGAAGCGGCCCCAGACGTGCTCGCCGGTGTTGAAGCCGTCGATGATCGGATCGACGATTCGGGCCGCTCCGTCGACGATGTCGAGCGGCGGGCGGAAGCCGTGCTCGGCGGTCTTCCGGCGGGCGACCTCGACCGGGTCCTCGTCGGTCACCCAGCCCGTGTCGACGCTGTTCATGTGGATCCCGGACGCCTGGTAATCGGTGGCCGAGGTTCGCGTCAGCATGTTGAGGGCGGCCTTGGCCATGTTCGTATGCGGGTGGCGGGTGGTCTTGAAGCGGCGGTAGAACTGCCCCTCGACGGCCGAGACGTTGACGATGTGCTTGTCGCGCTCCGGCGTGCGCAGCATCAGCGGCTTGAGCCGCGCGTTGAGGACGAACGGCGCGATCGCGTTCACGAGCTGCGTCTCGAGCAGCTCGACCGACGAGACCTCGGCGAGCAGCAGGCGCCAGGAGTTGCGTCCCCGCAGGTCGACCTGCTGCAGATCCCGGTCGAGGCGCCCTTCCGGGAACAGGTCTCGCTGCCCGGGGAGATCGTCCTCGAGCAGCGGCACCTGCGACAGCTCCGCCGGATGCGTCACGCCGACGATCGGATTGACCCCCGCCGCGACCGGCAGTCCCGACGGCAGGATGTCCACCCCGCAGAGGCCCTCGTAGGCACCGACCAGCGCACGAGTCCTGGCGGGCATCGTTCGCGCCGAGGCCGTCTCGGCGTCGAGCATGTGCCGGTAGAAGTCCGGCGGCCGGCGCACCGTCTGGCACGCGTTGTTGACGATGAAGTCGAGGCGGTCGTGCGTCGCGCTGAGGTGGTCGCAGAACGCCTCGACACTCGGGGTGTGGCGCAGGTCGAGGCCGAAGACCTCGAGCCGGTCGGCCCAGGTCGCGAAGTCTTCCTCGTGCGCGTAGCGGGCGGCGCAGTCGCGCGGGAACCGCGTGGTGACGATCAGGTGGGCGCCGGCGCGGAGGAGCTTGATCCCGGCCTGGTAGCCGATCTTGACGCGGCCGCCGGTGAGCAGCGCCACTCGGCCCGACAGGTCGGCTGTCTCCGACCGCTTGGCGAAGTTGAAGTCGCCGCAGGAGCGGCAGAGCTGGTCGTAGAAGCGGTGGATCTCGACGTAGCGCTCCTTGCAGACGTAGCAGTGCTGCGGCTCGATCACCTCCCTAGCCTCGGGGTCGCCCTCGAGCTCGGCCTGTTCGAAGCCGGCGGGCGGGAACACGTTCGGGGTCGTGAACACCGGTTTCTCGCGCAGCACGCGGAGCCCGGTGTCGGCGAGCACCGTCTCGTCCTGCTGGAGCTTCGCCGCCTTCTCCTGGCGCCGCAGCGCCTTGGCCCAGTTCCTTCGGGCGACGGCGTCCGGATTGAAGAGGTTCCCCGCCGCTGAGAGAAGCCGTGTCCGGTCATCGACCGTTAGTGCACGCAGGAGGCTTCGGTCTGCGACGACGGCCTCGAGCGTCTCGGTCGCCACCCGAAGGCGCTCTGCGGCGCCATCGATCACGGATGCTTCGACGAAACCGTTCGCATCGGATGCGTCCTCGTGTTCGCCGGCCGCCATCCAAACGGAGGGTAGCGACTTGCCCAGGAAACACGCCGCTCTCCGGATGTGACCGCGGTGAGAGTTTGCCGGTCAGCGGACGTGAACGTGGGTGAGGCGATCGAGATCGACTGCCGAGGTCATAGCGTCCGTGGGCGCTGATCGACGCACGCGTGTCGCGGTACCACCTGTTGTTCGGCGGCCGATCTTCGAACTACGGTCTGCCGTCGGTGAAGAGCCAGCAGATCGTCGCCTCCGATTTCGGGGTGCCGTCGGCCCGACACACAGGCGGAGGGGCAAGGGCCTGTTCGCGGTTGAACGGGTCGCCAGCGAAGACGCCGGATTCTCGTTCGGCTTCTGCAACCGGCAGCATCTTGGCCGTATCGGCGTGGATGTCCTCGATCGCCGACTTGCCGCTCGCGTACATGGCTTTCGGCGAAACATTGAAGAAGTTCGTCGGGTTGCGCGAAAAGTACGGGTTGGATGTCGACAGCGTGTTCCCAGTGTGCCCCGTCTGCCACGGCAGGACACCTTGCTTGGTCTGGAAGTCCGGGTTCGGCTGCGCCTCGCGCTCGATCGTGACCGAGATGCTGGGGAACGTCCCGCTTGCCACGGAGACCCCCAACGTCGTCTCAGCGGGGATCTTCTCGTTGGTCGAGGCGTTGAGGACGTACTTCGAGGTTGTGAACTTGCCGCGAATCACCGCCGCCATGACCGGATAGGCATCGGGCGATCGCTCCGATTGCCCCCAGAAATACGCCGAGAGGAAGCCGAGCACTTCATACCCGCTGTGCAAGTTGTGCAACTGCTCGCCGAGCGACGCGACCCCCTCGAGCGCGTCCTTGATCGTGGGTTCGAGCTTGCCGCCGAGGAACTCGTCGAGCACGGCCGGGGCCGCCTCGAGCACCCCGACCAGCTTTCCCAGGAGGGCGTAGGTAGCTGCGAACTCGAGCAGGAACTTGGGAGTCGGCGGCAGCGCTTCGAAGCCCTCGTACACCTTGTCGAGCGCGTTCCCGACAAGCTGCGAGGCGCTGACGAACTCGGGGTCGATCTTCACCCCAGGCGGATCGAAAGGGAACCCCCAGCTCGCGATGACCGTGAACCCGGTATTCGCGACCGAGCCCCCGGTTCCGTCGGCGCCCGCAACCGGTAGCAGCAGCATCGGAACGTCCGCAATCTGGTAGCAGGTCCCGGTAGTGACCTTACGGTTCACCGTCATGCGCCACTTGTACACCCGGACAAGTTGGGCATCCGTCTCGGAGAGCCCACGCAGAAGGTGCACCTCCTGTGTGCTCTGGTTCCAGGAGAGCGGAACCTTGAAGGTGCCGAGGGCGGCCCCACCTCTGATGTACGAATACCACTGGACGACGGCGTGCTCCTTGGTCAGTGCCTTCACATCCGCGTCCGAGAAAGAGGGGCAGTCCGGGAACTCAGGTGCCAGGTTGAGCGCTCTTCGAAACGCGCTGCGCGGGACGTAGCCCGTGATCCAGCTCTTGGAGTCGTTGTAGCCTGCCCGACCGGGGTCGTCGCTGATGTTGTAGCGGGCGGCCAGCGAGGGATCCACGAGGACCGGCTGCGGTATCGACGCCTTGATCGTCAGCGTGTAGTGGGAGGTACACCGCTCGACCGTCGACCCGGACGCGGCGTTGATGCCGGCCCGAGCCGAGACCGCCGACGTCGAGCGCGTCGAACCCTTGTTCTCGGCGCAGGTCGTGAAGTTCACGCCGTCGACCATGTCTGAGCCCACCGTGACCTTCTGCGGCTTGAAGGGAGGCGCGGCGAACGTCTTCCCGTCGGAGGTCGGACCGGCGACATACGACCCGGCCGGCACCTCCACCGACCAGTCCCCGTTCTTGTCGGAAACATCTTTGACAGAAACGGGGCTGTCCCCGCGGGCCGTTGTCCCGGTGACAAGGACCGTGAGCCCCGGCAATCCCTTCGGGAGGCTGCACGAGCTCTCTCCACAACTGACGCCGAACGTGGTACCCGAGATTCCGGCCCCGACCGGCTGCGTGAAGTTCACGGTGCCGCCGGCGGGCACCTTGACGTCCTTCGATTTCGCGCAACCGGGGAGGCCCTTGACGCAGAATCCCGCGGCGCTCACGCGGTAGGTCCCGTCGCCGCTGATCGTCTTCGAGTAGTGGCCGCCCGAGTTGGTCGTCGCTGCCTGGCTGCCGATCGACACCTTCACGCCTGCTACGGGGACGAGCGGCTTCGAGGTCTTGTCCGCGGGGGTCGCCTTCCGCTCGACGTCTCCCTGGATGACCGACTTGCTCGACGTGCCTCCGACGCCGTAGTAGTCCTCGAATGGAGCGGAGCCGTAGTCACCGGCGATGGTCACCTCCCCGTACGTCCAGCCGTTCGTCGGAGCGGTCATCTTCCAGGTGCACTTGAACGTCTTCGAGACCTTGAACGGCACGGGAAACTGATCGCCTCTACAGGGGCCTTTCGGGCCGGAGATCAACGTTCCGGCTGGGACGCGGGTCAGAGTCATCGAGCTGGTGCCGATACCCGGCCAGTTGGTGACCGTCGCGGTCAGCTTGCCGCCGACCGCCACCTCATGGGGGGAGAACTGGACGCTGCCCACCCACGTATGGATGAGGCACCCCGGCTCCCCGGGGAGCGTCTTGCAGACGGGCGGCGGCTTCCCGAACCCCTTCGCCGAGGGGGAGGCGGCCGATACGCCGCCGAACGCCAACACGCACGCGAGCGCAGCCAACAGCGAGATCGGTCCTCGACGCAAGGGCCGCGACCCTACACCCCGGCGGTGGGAATTACCACTGCCGGAAGAAGATTTTGCTCCGGCGAAACCCAACCTGGCGGCGCAAGGGGTGCAGGTTTGCCCGGGGCAAGGGCAGGAGAGGCGGAAGACCGAGTCCCGGGAGGGTCGCGCCGAGGCCTTGCCCGGGGCTGCTCAGCCTTCCCGACGAAGCAGCGTCAGTGCGAGCGCCTCGACCTCGAGCAACGCTCCTGCGACGAGCGTGTCGGGCGGCGCCGCGGGATCGGCCGTCGTCAGCTCGAGGCTCCAGCGGCGGCCGAAGCGCGCCGGGGGCAGCTTGAATGTTGCCGCCTCGCCGCCGGCGTTCACGAGCACCACGAACGAACCGGCCCCCCGGCCGCCGTTCAGGAACACGCCGAGGGTGCGGGCATCTCCGTGCCAGTCGGGCTCGGTCAGCTTGCGCCCGTCCGGCCGGAACCACCAGGCCTCGGGCAGGCCCGACCCGTTCTCGCCGTCGGCCAGGAACCGCGCCCGGCGGAAGACGGGGCTGCCTGCGCGGAGAGCGATCAGCCTCCTGGTGAACGCGAGCAGCGCCAGGCCCCGCTCGTCGGGCTCCCAGTCGAGCCAGGACGTCTCGTTGTCCTGGCACCAGGCGTTGTTGTTGCCGCCCTGCGTCCGCCCCCGCTCGTCGCCGCCGAGCACCATCGGCACCCCCTGCGAGAGGAGGAGCGTCGCCAGGAAGTTGCGCTGCTGCCGCTCGCGCAGGCCCTCGATCCCGGCGTCCCCGCTCGGGCCCTCGACACCGAGGTTCCAGGAGCGGTTGTCGTCGGCGCCATCGGCGTTGGCCTCCAGATTGGCCTCGTTGTGCTTCCGCTCGTACGAGACGAGGTCGGCGAGGGTAAAGCCGTCGTGGGCGGTGACGAAGTTGATCGACGAGGTCGGCTCCCGTCCGTCCGCGCCATAGAGGTCGCTCGACCCGGTGAAACGCGCCGCAAAGCGCGCAAGTGTCGCTCTGCCTCGCCAGAAGTCGCGCATCGTGTCGCGGTAGGGGCCGTTCCACTCCCGCCAGGCCCGCGGGAAGTTCCCCACCTGGTAGCCGCCCGGGCCGAGGTCCCACGGCTCGGCGATCAGCTTCAGGCGGGCGAGCGCCGGGTCCTGGTTGACGATGTCGAAGAACGCCGCGCCGGGATCGAAACCGTCGCGTTCACGGCCGAGCGCCGCCGCGAGGTCGAAGCGGAACCCGTCCACGTGGCACTCAACCGCCCAGTAGCGCAGCGAGTCCGCGATCAGGCGAAGCACCTCGGGATGGGCCGGGTCGAGCGAGTTGCCCGTTCCGCTGACATCGAGATAGCGGCTCGGGTCGTGCGGGTCGAGGCGGTAGTACGAAGCGTTGTCGATGCCGCGGAACGAGAGCGTCGGGCCGCGATGGCCGCCCTCGCCGGTGTGATTGTAAACGACGTCGAGGATCACCTCGATACCGGCGCGATGCAGCGCCTTGACCATTCCCTTGAACTCCCGCACCTGCTCGCCGCCCTGACCCGTCGCCGCGTACGACGCGTGCGGGGCGAGGAACCCGATCGACGAGTAGCCCCAGTAGTTCGTCAGGCCGCGCCCGCGCAGGAACTCCTCGTCGGCGACGTGGTGGACGGGCAGGAGCTCGACCGCGGTGACGCCGAGCGAGCGCAGGTACGAGACGGCCTCGTCGGAGGCCATCCCGGCATAGGTGCCGCGAAGATCCTCTCGAACCGCCGGGTTCCGCATCGTGAAGCCCCTGACGTGCGCCTCGTAGATCAGCGTCTCCGACCACGGCGTCTCGAGCGGACGGTCGTCCTCCCAGTCGAAGGACGGGTCGATCACGAGGCACTTCGGGATCGCCGCGGCGTCGTCCTGGGCGTCGGCGACGAGCCCGTCACCGTCGGGCGCGAACCCGAACGTCCGCGCGGCCTCGTAGCGGACCGGCCCCTCGATCGCCCTGGCCTGCGGGTCGATCAGCAGCTTCGCCGGATTGAAGAGATGCCCCCGCCCCGGATCGTACGGCCCGTGCACCCGGTAGCCGTACCGCTGCCCCGGGCCCACGCCCGGCAGGTACCCGTGCCAGGCAGAGCCGGTACGGCTGGTCAGCTCGTGACGCACCTCGCCTCCGTCGGGGCCGAACAGGCAGAGCTCGACGCCGTCGGCGTGGTCGGAGAAGAGCGAGAAGTTCGTCCCCTCGCCCTCCCAGGTCGCGCCGAGCGGGTACGGACGGCCCGGCCGGATGGTCAGCGCGCGGCCTCCGTCCCGGAGAGCGCGGTTGTGAGGTCGCGCGACTGCATCGCCGAGGGCCGGAGTCTACGGACCGCCGCTCACGCGGGGACGAGCCAGACGACGGCGAGCGGCGGCAGCGTCAGCGGCGCCGACCAGGGCTGCTCGTGCCAGGGTCGGTCCTGCGCCTCGACGAGCCCGGGGTTGCCGGCGTCCGAGCCGCCGTAGGCCGCCGCGTCGGTGTTGAGCATCTCACGCCAGGCACCGGCACGCGGCAGGCCGACGCGGTAGCCCTCGCGGACGACCGGCGAGAAGTTGGCCGCGCAGACGAGCGGGCGGCCGTCGGCCGCGAAGCGGGCGAAGGCGAGGACGTTGGAGGGGCCGTCGTCCGCGTCGAGCCAGGCGAAGCCGTCCGGGTCGAAATCGCGCTCCCAGAGCGCCGGCTCGGCCCGGTAGATCCGGTTCAGATCGCGTACGAGCGCCTGCACGCCTGCATGCGCGGGATCGTCGAGCAGGTGCCAGTCGAGGCTCCGCTCGTGGCTCCACTCCTGCTCCTGGGCGAGCTCGCCCCCCATGAACAGGAGCTTCTTGCCCGGATGGGCCCACATGTGCCCGTAGAGCGCACGCAGGTTCGCCAGCTTCTGCCAGCGGTCACCGGGCATCTTCGCGAGCAGCGAGCCCTTCCCGTGCACGACCTCGTCGTGGGAGAGCGGCAGGATGAAGTTCTCGGTGAAGGCGTAGAGCAGCCCGAAGCCGAGCTGGCCGTGGTGGTGGACGCGGTGGACGGGCTCGCGCGCGAAGTAGTCGAGCGTGTCGTGCATCCAGCCCATGTTCCACTTGAAGCCGAAGCCGAGGCCTCCCTGGTCGACGGGCCGGGAGACGCCGGGCCAGGCGGTCGACTCCTCGGCCGCGAGGATCGTTCCCGGCTCGTGCCCGTGCACGACGACGTTGAGCTCGCGCAGGAACTCGATCGCCTCGAAGTCCTCGTTGCCGCCCTGCTCGTTGGGGACCCACTCCCCCGCGGCGCGGGAGTAGTCCCGGTACAGCATCGAGGCGACCGCGTCCACCCGCAGGCCGTCGGCGTGGTAGGAGCGGAGCCAGAAGAGCGCGTTCGCGATCAGGAAGTTCTTCACCTCTGGCCGGCCGTAGTTGAAGACGAGCGTCCCCCAGTCCGGGTGCGCCCCGCGGCGCGGGTCGTCGTGCTCGTAGAGCGCGGTGCCGTCGAAGCGGGCCAACGCGAAGTCGTCGCGCGGGAAGTGGGCCGGCACCCAGTCGAGGATGACGCCGAGGCCGGCGCCGTGCAGCCGGTCGACGAAGGCGCGGAAGTCGTCGGGCGTGCCGAACCGCGAGGTGGGCGCGTAGTAGCCGCTGACCTGGTAGCCCCACGAGCCCTCGAACGGGTGCTCCATCACGGGCATCAGCTCCACGTGCGTGAAGCCGAGCCCGGCCACGTAGTCGGCCAGCTCGTCGGCCAGCTCGAGGTAGGAGAGGCTGCGGTTGCCTTCGAGCGGATTCCGCCGCCAGGAGCCGAGGTGCGCCTCGTAGATCGAGAGGGGCCCGTCCAGCGGCCGCGTCCGCGCCCGGCGCTCGAGCCAGCCGGCGTCGGCCCAGGGATGGCCCGGCCTGTGGGTGATCGACGCGGTGGCGGGCGGGTGCTCCGCGGCGAAGGCGACCGGGTCGGCCTTCAGCCGCAGCATCCCGTTGCGGTCGCGCAGCTCGAACTTGTAGCGGGAGGGCGGCTCGACCCCGGGGACGAAGATCTCCCACACCCCCGTCGCCCCGAGTGATCGCATCGGGTGGATCCGTCCGTCCCAGCCGTTGAAATCCCCGACGACGCCGACCGAGCGGGCATTCGGCGCCCAGACCGCGAACGAGGTGCCGGCAACGCCGTCGAGCTCGCGGGCGTGCGCGCCGAGCCGCTCGTACAGCTCCTCGTGGCGCCCCTCGGCGATCAGGTGCAGGTCGACCTGGCCGAGCGTGGGCAGGAACGAGTACGGATCGGCGAGCGTGAAGCTCTCGCGGCCCGGATACCGCACCTCGAGCACGTACCGCAAAGGCAGCTTCCGCCGCGGCAGGACTCCCTCGAACACACCGGTGGCCCCGACCTGCGCCAGCTCGACGCGCTTGCCGCGGGCGGGCACCACCGTCACCGCCTCGGCGTCCGGCCGGAAGGCGCGGACGACGACGCCGCTCCCGTGCGGGTGGGCGCCGAGCACATGGTGGGGGTCGGGATGCTCGAGCGCGACGAGCCGCTCGATCTCGTCCCGGGCCGGTCCATCGGCTGCCCGCCGCGGGCTCAGGCGTGCACCTCCAGGACGTGGGCCTGGCGGATCCCGGGCTCGAGCCGCACAAAGTTCGGGCCGGTGCACCAGTCGTAGCGGGCGCCGTCGAGCGCATCCACGACGAAGAAGCGCTCCGGCAGACCGAGCCACCGTGGCACCACGACCACCCCCTCCTGCGGAAGGGCGGTGTCGAGGTTGACGACGACGATCACGACGTTCGAGCCGGCCCGCCGGGCGATCGCGAACAGCTGTGCATTAGCCGCCTCCAGCAGGTCGGCCGCGGTCAGGCGCTGGAGGGCCGGATTCGCCCGCCTGGCCGCGTTCAGCCGGGCCGCGAGCGGCAGCAGGGGCCCGTCGAGCCGGCGCTCCCTGATCTCGTACTTCTCCGAGTCGAGGTACTCCTCGCTTCCCTCGGCGGCCGGCACGTCCTCGCAGCTCTCGAAGCCCGAGTAGATGCCGTAACTCGGAGACAGCGTCGCGGCGAGCACGAGGCGCGCCTCAAAGGCCGGCCGGCCGCCGTGTTGGAGGTACTCGTGGAGGATGTCGGGCGTGTTGGCGAAGAAGTTCGGCCGGAACGTCTCCGGCACGTCGCCGGCGGTCAGGTCGCGCACGTACTGCTCCAACTCGTCTCTCGTGTTCCGCCAGGTGAAGTAGGTGTACGACTGGCTGAACCCGATCTTCCCGAGAGTGCTCATCATCGCCGGCCTCGTGAACGCCTCCGCGAGGAAGATCACGTCCGGGTGCGCCGCCTGGACCTCGGCGATCAGCCATTCCCAGAACGCGATCGGCTTCGTGTGCGGGTTGTCGACCCGGAAGGCCTTGACGCCGTGCCCCACCCAGAAGAGCACGACGTCCCTGAGCGCCTTCCAGAGCGCCCGCCAGTCCTCCGACTCGAAGTTGACGTTGTAGATGTCCTGGTAGCGCTTGGGCGGGTTCTCCGCGTACTTGATGGTCCCGTCCGGCCGGCGGTGGAACCAGTCCGGGTGCTCCGTGAGCCAGGGGTGGTCGGGCGAGCACTGGATCGCGAAGTCGAGTGCGATCTCGAGCCCGAGCTCGGTCGCGCGGGCGACGAGGAGGTCGAAGCTCTCGAGCGTGCCGAGCTCCGGGTGGACGGCCGTGTGCCCCGCGCCGTCGGCGCCGATCGCCCAGGGGCTGCCCGGATCGTCCGGCGCAGCGACGGTCGCGTTGTTGCGGCCCTTGCGGTGCGTGTGACCGATTGGGTGGATCGGCGGCAGGTAGACGACGTCGAAACCGAGCTCCGCCAGCTCCGGCAGCACCCGTTCGACGCCGATGAAGCCGCCGAACGAGCGCGGGAACAGCTCGTACCAGGCGCCGAAGCGCGCCCGCTCGCGGTCGACGATCAGCTCGAGCGGCCGAGGTAGAGCGGTCTCCTCCTGCGGCGGCAGCGACGGGTCGAACGACGGGTCGAGCCCCTGCTCGAGCGTGAGCCGCTTGACACCCGCCAGCGCAGCCCCCTCCGCGAGCTCCGCCGCGAGGTCGGTCTGGCCCGCCTCGACCTTGCGCTCGACCTCCCGGCGCCACGAGGCGAACCGGTCGACCCAGGCGGAGATCGTGTACTCCCAGCGGCCGAGCCGGTCCGGGGCGAACGACGCCTCCCAGCGGTCGTTGCCGAGCGGCTCGAGCGGCGTCTCGGCCCAGGTCTTGTCGCCGCGCCGCCGCGCGCGCACCACGGCGCGGAGGACGTCGTGGCCGTCGGCGAAGATCGTCGCGTTCACGGTGACCGGGTCGCCGGCGGTCCGCTTGACGGCGAAGCGGCCGCAGTCGACCGCGGGCGAGACGTCCTGGATCTCGATCCGCGAGGGCCTGGCTTTCGGTACGGGCACCCGTTCATCTTGGCCCCTCCGGCTCGATCCTGCTGGAATGAGGCGCATCGCCCTCCCCCGCTCCAGCGGTGTGCTCCTCCATGTGACCTCGCTTCCAGGCGGGCGGCTGGGGCCGCACGCCTTCGCGTTCGTGGACTGGCTCGCCGCTGCGGGGCAGACATGGTGGCAGGTCCTACCGCTCGGGGCGCCCAACGCCGAGGGATCGCCGTACACGTCGCCGTCGGCCTTCGCCGCCTGGAGCGGGCTCCTGGCCGAGCCCGAGGCGCCCGTCGCGGCCTGCGAGATCGACTCGTTCCTCGGGCGTCACCGCTTCTGGGCCGGCGAGTGGGAGCGGTTCGCAGGCGCCGGGGCGCTGGCCGACCAGGTGCGCTTCGAGCGCGAATGGACGGAATTGCAGGCGTACGCCCGGCAGCGGGGCGTCCGGCTGATCGGCGACCTCCCGATCTACGTCGCGCGGGGCGGCGCCGAGCAGCGATTCCACCCGGAGCTGTTCCGCGACGGCGTCGTCGCCGGGGCCCCGCCCGACCGGCTGAGCGCGACCGGGCAGCTCTGGGGCAACCCGCTCTACGACTGGCCGGCGCTGCGGCGCCGTGGCTACCGCTGGTGGGTCGAGCGCTTCCGGCGCAGCCTCGAGCTGTTCGACCTGGTGCGGGTCGACCACTTCCGCGGCTTCGTGGCCTACTGGGCGGTGCGCGAGGGCGACCGGGACGCGTCTGCCGGGCGCTGGCAGCGCGGCCCCGGGGCGGCCGTCTTCCGCGCCGCTGTGCGCGAGCTCGGCGCGCTCCCGCTGATCGCCGAGGATCTCGGCATCGTCACTCCGGCGGTCCGGCGGCTGCGCGACGAGCTCGTTTTGCCGGGGATGGCGGTGCTCCAGTTCGCGTTCGGCGGCGGGCCGGACAACCCGCACCGGCCGGGCAACCACCGGGAGCGGCTCGCCGTCTACACCGGCACGCACGACACGGACACGGCGCTCGGCTGGTGGCGCGGGCTCAGCCCGGAGCAGCGCGCCGCCACCGGCCTCGACCCCGCCGAGCCCCACTGGTCGCTGATCGAGCTCGCGCTCGGCTCACGCGCCTCGCTCGCGGTCGTACAGGCCCAGGACGTGCTCGGGCTCGGCGGCGAGGCGCGGATGAACCGGCCCGGGACAACGGCGGGCAACTGGCGCTGGCGGCTGGAGCGGGGCGCGCTCACCGGCGAGCTGGCAGCCCGGCTGCGCGCGCTGACCGAGGCGTCCGGCCGCCTGGATACTTCCCCCGGATAGACGTGGTCGGCAACTCGTCGCCGCTGGTCGGGGGAAGTAGCTACTGGAGTCGCCGGTAGAGCTCGACCGTCCGCGCCGCGATCGCAGGCCAGCTGAACTGCTCGACCGCGCGAAGTCGACCTGCCCGCCCAAGCGCAGCGGCCCGCTCCGGCTCGGCGAGCAGCTCGTTCACCCGCTCGGCGATCCCCTGCACGAACCCGGCCGCGTCGACCGGGGCCCGAGACCCGTCGCCGACCGGCTCGAACGGGACGAGCAGGCCGGTAACGCCGTCCTCGACGACCTCGGGGATCCCGCCCGTGTGCGTGGCGACCACGGGCGCCTCGCAGGCCATCGCCTCCAGGTTGACGATCCCGAGCGGCTCGTAGACGGACGGGCAGACGAACACGGCTGCGTGGCTGAGGATCTGGATCACCTCGGCCCGCGGCACGATCTCCGCGATCCAGACGACGCCGCCGCGAGACACGCGCAGCCGCTCGACGTGCGCGGCGATCTCCGCCTCGAGCTCCGGCGTGTCGGGAGATCCCGCCACGAGCACGAGCTGCGCGCGCGGGTCGAGCGCCTCGGCCGCGTCGAGGAGGTAGGCGAGGCCCTTCTGCCGGGTGATCCTGCCGACGAACACGACCGACGGCCGTGCCGGGTCGATTCCGTGCCGCTCGAGCGCGGCCGTTCCCCGGTCGGGCCGGTACTCGCCGGTGTCGACCCCGTTGTGGATCACCGAGACACGCCCGGGGTCGATTGCCGGATAGCAGCGCAGGAGGTCGCGGCGCATCTCCCCGGAGACCGCGACGATCGCGTCGGCGCCCTCGAGCCCGGTGCGCTCGGCGAAGCACGAGACGGCGTAGCCGCCGCCGAGCTGCTCGGCCTTCCAGGGCCGCATCGGCTCCAGGCTGTGGACGGTCGCGACGTGCGGGACGCCGTGCACGAGTCCGGCGAGGTGCCCGGCGAGGTTCGTGTACCACGTGTGGCTGTGCACGATCGTGGCCGGGCCCGTGCCCGCCGCCATCGCAAGATCGATCGAGAGCGCCCGCAGGGCGCCGGCGTATGGCTCGCTCCCGCCGAGCGCCGGCCAGGGGCTGTACGAGACCACGGGCGGGTCGCCCGGGCGCACGGCCCGGTCGGCACCCCAGGCGTGCACGGTCACCTCGATCAACCTGCGGAGCTCGCGCGCCAGGTACTCGACGTGGACGCCGGCGCCGCCGTAGACCTCGGGCGGGTACTCCCGCGTCAGGAGCGCGACGCTCGGCTTGGACGCCCTCACGGAATGAAGCCTTTGCTTCCTAGGCATCCACCGTCGCGCCCTTGGGGATCACGACGACCCCGCCCCGGGAGAGGTGGAAGCGCTCCCGATCCGCGGCCGGATCGACCCCGATCCTGGCCCCCGCCGCGATCCGCACGTTCTTGTCGACGATCGCGTTGCGGACGACCGCGTCACGGCCGACGTCGACCCCGTGGAGGAGGACGCAGCCCTCGACCTCCGCGCGCGAGTGCACCCGCACGCCCGGTGAGAGCACCGACCGCCGCACGACGCCGCCGGAGACGACGACGCCGTCGCAGACCATCGAGTCGAGCGCCATCCCGGTCCGTCCCGGCTCCTGGTGGACGAACTTCGCGGCGGGCAGCCGCTCGTGCAGCTTCAGGATCGGCCACTGCTCGTTGTAGAGGTCGAAGACCGGCTCCGCCGAGATCAGGTCCATGTGGGCCTCGTAGTACGCGTCGAGGGTGCCGATGTCGCGCCAGTAGCCGTGCTCGCGGTCGGTCATGCCGGGAACGCTGTTCGCGGCGAAGTCCCAGACCTGGGCCATCCCGTCCGCGACGAGCCTCGGGATGATGTCGTGCCCGATGTCGTGGCTCGACGACTCATCCTCGGCGTCGGCGGTGACGACGTCGATCAGGACCTTTGCGTCGAAGACGTAGTTCCCCATCGAGGCGAGCACCTCTCCGGGCGCATCCGCCAGGCCCGCGACATCCGAGCGCTTCTCGTGGAACACCTTGATCGTGTGTCCGTCCGCGGCCGCCTCGATCACGCCGAACTGGTCGGCCTGCTCGATCGGGACCCGGATCGCGGACACCGTCAGCCCTGCCCCCGACTCGAGGTGCTGCGCGACCATCTGGCGCGGATCGGTCCGGTAGATGTGGTCCGCGCCGAAGACGAGGATGTAGTCGGGCCGCTCGTCGTAGATCAGGTTCAGGCTCTGGTAGATCGCGTCCGCCGAGCCCGCGAACCAGCGCGGGCCGCGCCGCATCTGCGCCGGAACCGGTGTGACATAGTCGCCGAGCAGCGGCGAGAGGCGCCACGTCGTCGCCAGGTGGCGGTCGAGGCTGTGGCTCTTGTACTGGGTCAGGACGGCGATGCGGCGAGACTCGCCGTTGACGAGGTTCGAGAGCGCGAAGTCGACGAGCCGGTAGTTCCCGCCGACCGGGACGGCGGGCTTGGCGCGATCGATGGTGAGCGGCCAGAGTCGCTTCCCTTCACCACCGGCGAGCACCAGCGCAAAGCCGCGCGACGCTGACACCGGCCAAGCGTAACGCCATCGGCAGGCAGGTGCGGCCGGATGGCGGCGCGGGGCGGACCCAGGCTCAGGCTCGCGGGTAGATCCGCTCGACGTAGTCGTCGACCATGCGGGTCGCGCTGAACGCCGGGGCGCACGTCACCAGCGCGCGCTTGATCAGATCGCACCAGCCCTGCGGCACGCCGTGCTCGTCGCGCTCGTAGAAGAGCGGGATCACCTCGTGCTCGAGCAGGTCGTAGAAGCGCTGGGCGTCGTGATTGTCGACGACGCCGTCGTCCGGGTCCTCGTCACCCGGGATCGCCCAGCCGTTCTCGCCGTCGTAGGCCTCCGCCCACCAGCCGTCGAGCACGCTCAGCTGGAGCGCCCCGTTGAACGTCGCCTTGATGCCGCTCGTGCCGCTCGCCTCGAGCGGCCGGCGCGGCAGGTTGACCCAGACGTCGCAGCCGGAGACGAGGTGCGCCGCGACGTCGAGGTCGTAGTCCTCGACGATCACGACCCGGTCGGCGATCGCCGCCTCGTCGCGCTTGAACTCGAACAGGCGCTGGAGGACATCCTTGCCGCCCTCGTCCTTGGGGTGCGCCTTGCCGGAGACGAGCAGCTGGACGTGCGGGGTGCCGGAGAGGATTCGCGCGGCACGGTCGGGGTCGTGCGTGAGCAGATGGACGCGCTTGTAGGTCGCGAACCGCCGTGCGAATCCCAGTGTCAGCGCGCCCGGGTCGAGGCCGGTCTCGATCGCTCGCACGTAGTCGATCTGCTCGCCGCGCTGCAACCGCTCGAGCTGGCTGCGCTCCCGCACGTAGCGCACGAGCATCGCCCTGGCCTGGCAGCGCGCCGCCCAGAGCTCCTCGTTCGGGATCTCGCGCACCGCCTCCCACGCGGACGGGTCGGCGGAGCGTTCGAGCCAGGCAGTCCCGAGCCGGCGCGTCAGCAGCTCGCGCATCGGGTCGCCCACGAACGTCGCCAGGTGCGCGCCGTTCGTGACGTGCCCGATCGGCACCGTCGAGGCGTCCTCGCCCGGGAACATCGGTTGCCACATGGCGCGCGCGACCTCGCCGTGAAGCCGGCTGACCCCGTTCCGGCGGTGGCTCACCCTGATCGCGAGCGGGCTCATCCCCGGCTGCTCGGCCGGGTCGCCGGGATGGATGCGGCAGAGGTCGAGGAACTCCTCGCCGCCGATTCCGAGACGGTGGGCGAGATCGCCGAACGCGCCCAGGAAGTCCTCCCGGGCGTACGTCTCGTTCCCCGCCGCGACGGGGGTGTGCGTCGTGAACACGGTTCGCTCGCGCACCCAGGCGAGCGCGTCCTCGATCGACGCGCCCCGCTCGACCCGCTGCGCCGCGAGCTCGAGCGGAGCGAGCGCCGGATGGCCCTCGTTCAGATGGATCACGGCCGGCTCGATCCCGAGGGCGTCGAGGACCCGCGCGCCGCCGATCCCCAGCAGGGCGTACTGGGCCAGACGCACCGCCCGGTTGCCCTCGTACAGCCGGCCCGTCGTCCACCGGGCCACCGAGTCGTTGCCGGGCACCTCGGTGTCGAGCAGGAGCAGCGGGATCCGGCCGACGTCGAGCCGCCAGACCTGGAACGTGATCGGCCGCCCCGCGACCTCCACCGTCGGGCGCAGCGGCGTCCCGTCCGGAGCCGACACCCGCGCCATCGGGAGGCTCTTCGGATCGCTCGCAAGCCAGTACTCCTGCTGGCGTCCGGAGAGGTCGAGCCGCTGGCGGAAATAGCCTCGGCGGTAGAGCAGGCCGACCCCGATCATCGGCAGGGCCTGGTCGCTCGCCTCCTTGAGGATGTCCCCGGCGAGGACGCCGAGCCCGCCCGAGTAGATCGGCATGGAGGCGTGGAAGCCGAACTCGGCGCAGAAGAACGCGACGGGACCGTCGATCCCGGGCCGCTCACGGGGAGGCCTCGAGAGGTCGTCGGTGACCTCCGCGACGAGCGCCTCGATCCGGGCCCGCAGCTCCGGGTTCCGCTCGACCGCCTCCTGCGTCGAGGGCCAGAGGTCGTTGAGAAAGCGGACCGGGTTCCCGCCCGCGAGCGCCCAGCGATGCGGATTGATGTCGCGGAAGACCGCCGGCCCGTCCGCCGCCCAGCTCCAGCGATAGTTGTAGGCGACCGGCGCAAGCGGCCGGAGGCACTCCGTCAGCCGGTCGGCGAGCAGCTCGATCCGGGCGGCGAGATCGGCCGCGCCCGGGGCGAAGGATGAGGTCGCGAGCACACCATCGTTTATCAGTTCGACCCGGCCGCGCCGCCGGGTAACCGCATCAGCCGCGGACGGGCGCCTGTCCGGGACTCGGTTCGTCCCCCCGCCTGCGCGACGCTCCCGGTTGCCCGATCGCGACCAGGAACGCGGCAGCCGCGCAGGCCGCGACCGCCACGGCGGCCGTGCCCCGGCCCGGCCCGGCCCAGGTGAGCACGTTGTTGGCGAGCTCGTGGGCGAGGCGCGAGGAGCCGCCCCGGCCGACGAGGTGCCAGAGCTCCCGCCAGACGGTGCCCGGATAGGGCATCGACGACGCCCAGGTCAGCGTGAGAGCGGTCATCGCGACGACCGAGGCAGCCGCCAGGGCCGCGGTCGCGGCCCACCACCGGGCGAAGGCGGGACCGAGGCCGACCGCGAGGAACGGGAGCATCGGCGTCAGGAACCGCGGACCGGGCGAGGAGCCCCCGTAGGGCAGGTAGTAGCCGCAGTTGGCGACAACGAAGACCACCGTAACGAGCCCGCACACGACCGCCTCGGCCGGGTGGCGGCGGGCGAGAAGCATGAGCCCGGCCGCAGCCGCGAGCACCACCGGGCAGGTCACGAGGAGCCCGCGATCGCCGACGAAGACGAGGTGCACGGCGTGCCAGTTCGGCAGGTCGATCCCGAACAGGCCCCGGGACTGTCCCTCGGCGCTCGTCGCGTTACCGACGTAGCGGTACGAGAGGTGGAACGGCGATCCGAACGCTGCCCAGTCGTAGGCGCCGAGCAGGACGAGCGGCGGCGCCGACCCGAGCGCGAACCTGCCGATCGCGCGCCCGCCGAAGAGGGCTGCATAGCTGGCGAGGATCGCGAGGATCGCCCCCGCCTGGTACTCGACGACGACTGCGGCGCCTGCCAGGAGCCCGGCGGGCCCGGCCCGGCCTCGCCCCAGGAGCAGGAAGGCGAAGAACGCGAGCGCGCCCGAGGGGACGTGGCCGAAGCTGCTCTCCGAGAGGGCGCCGGTCATCGTGCCGATCGCGAAGGTGACGAGCGCGGCGGCCCCGAAGCCCGGCGCAAGGCCCTCCGCGACCCTCCCGACCGCCGCGCCGACCAGGACGAAGAAGATCCCGGTCGTGAGGACGTGCACCGCCCAGACACGGAGCTCGCCGTTGTTCGACCAGGTGTTCGGCGGCCTGATGCGCACCGCCTCGACGGCCGGGACCGAGAGCACGGACATGCCGGGCGCCTTGTCCGAATAGATCCGCCCGTCGTAGCGGGAGAAGTCGACCGACCAGCCGATGCAGGGCGAGATGGTCAGGCGACCGTGCACGAGCGCCTGCGAGAGGCAGAGCCGAGACGCGTCGGGGTCGGACGCGTGGTCGACCGGCGAGAGCGCGACGGCCGCGACGAGCGCGAGCAGGAGCAACTCGAACCTGGGCCGCCGCCAGGGGAGCTGCGCGGGCACCGGGAGATGCGCACGAAGGCCCACCGGGCAACCTTAGAGGGATCACGCTTCCTCCACCCGGGGGAGTCGGGCGAGACTCGCGGAGAGAGGGCGCCGGAGCACCCTCCCTCCGCGCAGCGGACGGGTCGGGGCTGGATCAGCCCTGGCCGGCCGCCTTGAGTGTGTCGCGGACGCGCGCCGGAGTCAGCGGCAGCCGGAGCATCCGCACCCCGGTCGCGTCGTAGACGGCGTTCGCGATCGAGGCAGCGACCGAGACGATCGGCGGCTCTCCCGAGCCCACCGACGGCTGGTCGAGCCGCTGGACGACGATCGTGTTCACCTTCGGCGCGTCCTTGAAGCGCAGGATCGGGTAGGTGACCCAGTCCGTGCTCGTCACCCGCTCCTTCGAGAAGCGGAGCTCCTCGTTCAGGGCGATGCTGGTGCCCTGGATCAGGTTGCCGGACATCTGGTTCTCGACCAGGCTCGGGTTGACCGTCAACCCGGAGTCCTGACCCGACCAGAGCTCCATCACCGTGACCTTGCCGGTCGACTTGTTCACCTGCACGTGGGCGACCGTTCCCGCCCACGGCTCGTGGTGCGAGCCGATCGCCATCCCCCACCCGGTGACGATGTTCCCGCCGCCGAGCTGCGAAGCCGGAACATGCGCCTGGTAGCCGGACGCGTTCACGGCCGCCTGGAGCACCGCCGTCCAGCGGGGGTTGTCGCCGTCTGTGCGCATGTTCTGCACGCGGAACGAGAGCGGGTCCATACCGGCCGTCTCGGCGAGCATGTCGATGAACTGCTCCGAGGCGAACGCGGTCTGCGGGCCCGACGGCGCCCGCAGCGGGCCCGACTGGAAGACACCGAGCGGCTGCGGGATCGTCTTCGCGATCAGCCGGTAGTTCTGGGTCGAGACCTTGTACATCGGCCCGAGGTTCTCCGTGTTCGTGTTGCCGGTCCCGAGCGGCGCGACCTTCTCGCCGAGGAAGATCCTGGTCGGCATCTGCCTCGTTCCAGGCTGGTCGAACTGCGTCGCCTCGTAGGCGACGATGTTCCCCTTTGCGTCGACCCCACCCCGCATGTCGGTCAGGTACGCCTGGCCGTAGTGCGTCCAGCCCTGCTCGTCCCAGCGCATCAGCTGGAGCCGGACCGGCTTGCCGACCGCGCGCGACATGACCGTCGCGGCCTCGGCGATGTCGAACGCATGCCAGCCGTTCCCGAAGGACGAGGCGCCCTCGTAGAACAGCACCCGGACGTTGGCCGGGTCGAGGTTGAGCGTCTCCGAGAGGTCGACGACCAGGTTCTCGACGTTCTGGGTGTTGCTGAAGACGGTCACCGTCGACGGGCTACCGGCCCGGTAGTCGGCGACGCAGCAGCCGGGCCCGATCGGGTTGTGACCCCGGTGCGGCGCGTAGAAGGACGCCGAGACCGTCTTTGCCGCCGACTTCATCGCCGTGTCGACGTTGCCGACGTTGGCCGTGTACTTCGCCGGCGTCTTGCCGGCGGTGTCCGAGGCCCGGTAGTACTCGATCACGTTGGCGTGACCCGAGAGGATCGGCGTCTGCGCCCAGGTGACCTTGAGCTGGGCGGCCGCCTGGATCGCGTCGTACTCCTTCGGCGCGACGACCCCGACGAAGTCGCCCTCGTGCACGACCGTGACGTTCGGGATGTGGGAGACCGAGCTCGCGTCGACCGAGACCGGCTTCGCGAAGCCGTCCGTGGCGTACGGGCCCTGACCGCGCGGGCGCACCCAGCGACCGTGGAGCATGCCGGGAAGCCGGATCGCGTGGACGTAGGTGTAGACGCCGGACATCTTGTCCGGGACGTCGATCCGCGGAGCGCGGGTCGTGACCAGCGAGTACTGGCTGATCGGCTTGGCCGGCGAGGCGCCGGGCTCCAGCGTCGACTTGGTCAGCTTGACGCCGAACAGCTTGCCGCCGACGAGCTCGCCGTAGGTGACCGACTTGCCGCCGCCCGAGACGACGCCCTTGCTCACCGACAGGCTCGCCGCCGGGACGCCCAGCTGCTTCGCGGCCAGGCCCATCAGCGCCTGCCGCGCCGCCGCCGCCGCCGCCCTGATCTGCGGGCCGGTGCGGTGCATCGCCTGCGAGCCGCCCTCACCACCGGTGCTGAGCGTCACGTACGAGTCGACGACCGTGTTCGCCGCGCCGGCGGAAGTCTGGCTCGAGGTGCCGTAGATCATCTGGCTCATGTCCAGGTCCAGCTCTTCCGCTGCGACCATCAGGAACCCGGTGGTGATCCCGTTCCCGACCTCGATCTGGCTCGTCTTCAGGTTGACGGTGTTGTCGGCGTTGACCCGAAGCCACGAATCGAGCTGGCCGGAGTCGGGCAGGTAGCCGGCCGCGGTCGGCGCCGCGGCCGACGCGGTGCCGGCGAGGGCGCCGCCGACGCCGAAGCCGACGATCAGTGCGCCGCCGCCCTTGACGAAGCTCTTGCGCGAGAACTCGCGCTCATGCAGGAAACCGGTCATCATGCACCGCCTTTCGCCATCACGGCTGCTGCCTTCTGGATCGCGGTCAGGATCCGGGGATAGGTCCCGCAACGGCAGAGGTGCCCGTTCATCGCTGTGCGGATCTGATCCTCGGACGGGTTCTTCGTCGTCGCGAGCAGATCGGCGGCCTGGATCATCATGCCGTTCTGGCAGTACCCACAATGCGGCACCTGCACATCGATCCACGCCTGCTGCAACGGATGCAACGCCGGCGCAGCCGCCGTCGTCCCCCGCTGAGCCGCCCACACAGCCGGCAAACCCTCCAACGTCGTAATGCTCTTCCCGCTCACCGACGCCACCGGCGTCACACAGGAGCGGATCTCCTTCCCGTCCAGCAACACCGAGCAGGCACCACACTGCGCAAGACCGCAGCCGAAGCGCGGGCCATGCAGATGGAGCTCGTTGTGCAGAACATAGAGGAGCGGTGTATCGAGGCTCGCGCTCACACCGTGCGTGAGCCCGTTCACCTTGATCCTCAGGCCACTCGCCATCGATTCCTCCTAATCACTCGCGATTGCGTGAGCGAACCTGACGCCGAAGACGAGAGCGGGACCAAGTCCAAACCGGCCGCCGTCAAGCCGCCGTCTTCCTTACTTCCGTCCCACGATCGAGACCGAATCCCCTCGCCGCCGCAACCGCGCGGTCAGCGTCGTTCGAGCCAGGCACTCACCTCACACATCGTGTGTTGACGCGCCGATTCAATCAGTTCGTGGTATAGAAGGCACGCAAGATCCCTTGAGTCGGGATGCCCTCTCCGGGAGGCGCGGCCGCTAGAGCTCGGCGAGCGGGAAGCTGCGGTGGCGCCGCGGTGGCACGAGGAAGTTCTGCCGGTGGGTCGTTGCCAGAATCGAGTTGAACCCCTGGCCCCGGTCGCGCGGGGGCAGTGGAATCGTTCCGCCCGGGAGGACGCCGTCCATCGCCAGGCGGTTCCGCTCGAAGTCGTCGCTCGAGGGGTTGAAGACGACGAAGTGGATTCCGGCCGCCGGGCCCGCCTGGATCACGTTCGGCCGCTCGGAGTAGTAGAAGGGGTTGTCGAGCGTGTTGAAGTCGGCGCGGATCGGGACCGCCGTGCCCTTCGGGTAGTGCGTGCCGTCGGGGCCGACTGCGCTCTCGAGCAGGCGCGAGGTCGTCTGGATCGAGGCGCTGTGCCCGATCCGGCCCGTCGCCTCGAATTGCGTCCGGACCTGCGCCGCCGTCGAGACGTCCTTCGGCCCCTGCGCCACGACCTGGGCGTTCGCGGTCACGTCAAGGTTCGGGCGGAACGCAGTCGCGACACGCTCGTCGAACTCGAAGTTGACGTACCAGGCCTCGAGATCCTCGGTCAGGTGCGAAACGTGCATGTGGGTCCCCTCGCGGAAGTAGCCGGCCCGAAGGTCGACGTGGCCGAGAGTCTCGAAGTTCGCGATCTTGCCGGGGCCGAAGGCAGCGCGCTGCGTCGAGACGAAGCCGAGGAAGAGCTCGGAGCCCTCGGGGATCAGATCTGCCCCCGGCACGTTGGCCGCAACCGCCATCTTCCGGGGAAGCGAGTCGCCGCCGTCGAAGGCGCCGCCGGCGAACCCCCGGCGGAGGCTCGTCACCGTCACCAGCCCGCTCCTCTGGATCCGGCCGAGCGCGTCATCGATGTGTGCACGCTGGTCGCTGCGCAGCAGGATCGCGAGGTCGTTCGCCTCGAGGACGGTGTCATGAGGGTCGCTCGGGAACCGCCTCGCGTCGAGGAGCGCGGGCCTCCCCGCCCGCCGGTCGTGCGGCAGATGCCGCCGGGCCGCTGCCGGCACGAAGCGGTCGAAGTAGGGCAGGCCCCACGAGACGGTCACCCCGAGCCCGGCCGGCGTCGGTGGGTATTCGGCGTCGAGCTTCGCAAGCACCTGCTCGAGGGAGGCCTGGGCGTCCTTCAGGTCGGATCGGTCGAGCGTCAGCCTCGCGGTCACGATCTCGTGGTGGAGCGGCGGCACCAGGATCTCGACGCCGTCCTGGGAGACGACGCGGATGCCTTCGAGCAGGTGCTGCTCGGGCGGTGCAGGAGCCGTCGCCGCGGGGCGCTTCGGGCCCTTCCCCGCGAGCCGGTCGACGAGCTCATAGATCCCGGTCGCGCCGATCGCGCCGGCCGCGGCGCCGACGAGCACCTCCCTGCGGGTCGGGCTCACGTCGAGTGGGACGGCGCGATCAGCACGAGCGACCCTAGTTCTTTCTTCAGGTACGCGACCACCTTCCGGTAGTCGAGCGGCGGTGCGAGGTGCTCCGAGACGGTGTAGAGCCCGCCCTTGTGGTGCCAGGCGAGCAGGATGTGCCACTGGTCGGCGTCCTGGTTGACGGTGTAGAGCGTCGCCGCGATCCCGTTCTCGCTCACGTGCCCGTGCGGCGAGGCGAAGCACGGGGTCGGGGTCGTGTCCTTGAGGCCTGCAAGGCAGGTCGGGATCTTGCCGCTCTTCGGGTAGCCGCGCAGGTTGACGTGGAGCTCGCCGCCTGCCCCGTTGACGCCGACCTCGGTCTCCTGCCAGACGAAGCTGATCAGGTAGCTGTGGTCGGGGCTGACCGAGTCGATGTTGTTCCACGTGCCGCCGATCTGCGAGGTGAGCGGGTCGGGAAGCCAGCCGGGGCAGTAGACGTCGGCGGCAATCCGGTTGGCGAGCCGCTGCCAGCCGAGCCGGAAGGCGCACTTCGGCGCGGCCGGGGAGACCGGCGCGGCGGCGGCCGGTGTGTGCGTGCTGCTCCCGCACCCGGCGAGCACCGAGACTGCGGCGAGCAGCACCGCCGATGCGAACAGGGCTCTCAACGCTTTGCCCATGGTAGACGGGGGGGCTCGTTCCCGCCTCCGGGCCGCCTGCGACGTCGGGGGTTTCCGGGCTACACGTCGGGCGGGGCGTGCCCGACCAGGGCACCGACGTGGCCCGGCGCGACGAGCACGGCGTCGAACCCGGCGCGCTCGAGCGCGACGACCTCGTCCCGTGTCTCGACGTCGACGTGGGCAATCGCGAGCTTGCCCGCGGGCACGTCGGGAAGCAGCTCGAGCACCGACTCGAGCAGGTCGCCACCACCGTTGGGCGCCGGCGAGATCAGGAAGATCTCCGGATCGTGCCGTTCCAGCGCCTCCTCGAGCTCATCCTCGTCACGGACGTCCATCACGATCTCGACCCCGTCCACGTCGACCTCGTCGGGCCGGATCGTGACGGCGTCGACGTCGGCCGGCAAGCCGGGGCCGAGCCAGAGCAGCGGCAGGGTCGTCGAGGCGCGGATACCGTCGACCACACGATCGAGCGCGATCGCCTTCGCGCCCTGCTCCTGCGCCGCCCGCGCGGAATCGGCGTCGCCGACGCGCACGATGATCGCGATCCCGTCACCTTCCGAGATCCTCTGGCTCAGACGTCGCGGGGGTGCCACCAGCCCGGCAAGCGTAGTCGTTCGCGGGCGCCTCTGCGGGAAAGATCAAACATCGATCAGCAGGCCGTCCCAGGCGGGCTCCCAGCCGTCGGTGGCACCGAGACGCACCAGCTCGTCATGGGAAAGCCGATCCATCTCCTCGACATGAGAGAGGAGACCGCGCCGCGGGGAGAGAGCCCGTAGCATCTCGAGGGCCTGGGCGTACCGGGTCTTCCGGACGGGCGGCTTGCAGAACTCCTCGGGGATCAGCCGCTCGCCGGTGTACGGGTGGTGCTCGAACACGCCGATCGGGAGCACCGCGAGGTCGAGCGGGCCGAGGTCGGGAGGCACCCAGCCGTGTGTCTCGTCCATCGCCACGAGCGCGCGGCCGCCGCCGCCTTCGAACAGGAAAGCATGGGCGTTCTCGGCGTCGAGCGGAATCGGCGTGACCGTGTACGCGCCGAGCTCGAACGGCTCCCCCTCGGGGACCCGGATCACCACGACCGTGCCCTGCTTCTCCATGAAGCGGAACTGGTCGGCCAGCCCGTAGTTCTGCTCGAAGTCCTCCCAGACCCGCTCCGGGACGTAGACGGGAGTGGTCTCGTACAGCCGGGGCCAGGAGCGGAAGTCGAAGTTGCGCGACTCCCAGACTCGCCGCCCGGCCGTGTGATCCGGATGCCAGTGGGAGTAGAGGCCCGCGGCGATCCTGGTCACCTGCGAGCGGTTGAGCTGGAGCTTGGCCTCCTCGGGTGTGTCGATCAGGACGTCGGGGCCGTGGACGAAGACGCTGGGGCCGGTTCGCTCGTACGGCACGCCTTTCGCCCGGGCCTCGACGCAGACCCGGCACGAGCAGCCCGGTCGCGGAATCGTGACCGCCCCGCCCGAGCCGAGCACCTCGAGCCGCATCGCGGCGGCGCTGCTCACAACCCGATCGGGTGCCAGACCGTCTTCAGCTCGAGAAACGCCGAGATCTCATACAGGCTCTGCCCGTCGCGGGAGCCTCGGATCACGCGCTTGACGTTCTCGGCCGCCGCCTCCTCGAGCTCGGCGCCGAGCCCGTCGGCGCCGGTCAGGTCGATCGCGTTCACGTCCATGTGCGACGCGAGCCAGGGAGCGAGCTCGGCCCGGCTGCCGGTGAGCAGGTTGACGGCGCCCCCTGGAAGGTCGCTGGTCGCGAGCGCCTCCGCGAGCTCGACCGCGGCCAGCGGGCTCCCCTCCGAGACGATCGCGACGACCGCGTTGCCGCCGACGAGGGCGGGGGCGATCCGCGAGACGAGGCCGAGCAGCGGCAGCTCTTCCGGCGCGACGACGGCGACGACCCCGGTCGGCTCGGGAACGGTGAAGTTGAAATAGGGCCCGGCGACGGGGTTCGACGAGCCGAGCACCTGCGCCAGCTTGTCCGCGAAGCCTGCGTACCAGACCCAGCGGTCGATCGCACGCTCCACCTCGTCACGGCCGGTCGTCAGCTCGGCGAACTCCGCCGTGCGGGCCTCGATCATCTCCGCGATCCGGTACAGCACCTGGCCGCGGTTGTACGGAGTCGCACCGCTCCACTTCGGCTGCGCGGCTCGCGCGGCCGAGACGGCGTCGCGGGCGTCCTTGCGCGAGGCGAGCGCGACGTTCTGGCCCTGCGCCTGGTAGGTACGCCCCGACTCCGAGCGCGGGAACGCTCCCCCGATGAACAGCTTGTACGTCTTCTTGACGGGCAGGCGGGCCATCTCCGCAGGATACTGGGGTCGACCGTACGCACCCGTCCGGCCGGCTCGAGCGGGACGCCGACCCGCGACCGGAATCTCCGGTTCGCAGCCCGGGCATATCGACTGCCGGACGGTCTAGGGTGGTCACCGTGGAGACGGAGGCTGCCGCCGCCCATCGGGCGCTGGAGTCGATGTGGGGTCGCGTGGTCGCGGGGGTCGACGGGGCACGGTTCGAGCGGCGCTCGGACCTGATCGTCGCGGCCTGTCCCGAGATGCCGCTACCGCAACTCAACGGCGCCTGGATCACGAACGACTCGGTGGCTGCGGTGAAGGCGCTCCCGGAGGCGCTCGCCGAGGTCGAGGCGTCGGGAGGGCAGCCATGTGCGCAAACGCGTTCCGGCCAGCACCGGTCACAGGCAGCCGCTCGCGCTCTCGGCCTGACGCACAGCGAGCGGATTCCCGCGATGGTCGTGCTGCCGGGTGAGCTGCACGACGCGGACGCGAACGTCACGATCGCTCCGATCCGGGACGAGGAGGTCGACGCGACGATCGAACTGCTCGCGCTCACGTTCGAGCTCGCGAAGGAGCCGTTGTCCCGCGTCTGCTTCGCCCTGCGGGCCACCTCGGAGGCGACGTGGTACGTGGGCCGCGTGGACGGCCACATCGTCTCGACCGCCCTCGGATTCACGACCGGCGGCGTGACCGGGATCTTCAACGTTGCGACTCTCCCGCATCGGCGCCGGTGCGGCTACGGCGCGGCGTTGACGGCGCGCGCCGTGCGCGACGGCTTCGAGGCGGGCGCAGGGCTCGCGTTCCTCCAGTCGTCCGAGATCGGGCGAACGGTCTACCGGGGGCTCGGGTTCCGCGAGGTCGAGGAGTACGTGCTCCTGACGCGGCCTCCGGACGCCTGACCGACGCGGCCGGCTCGACCGCTCAGGCCGTCAGGTCGAGGGCCATCGCGACGTCGTCGACGTAGACGCCGTCGAGGAAGAACTCACCGCGGAGAACCCCCTCGACGGCGAAACCGGCCGACTCGTACAGGCGGCGTGCGGCCTCGTTGTGCCCGAGCACGCGCAAAGTGAGGCGTCGCGCGCCCCGCGCCCGGGCCTCCCCGACGGCCGCCCGGAGCAGCGCCCTCCCGACACCGCGACGCCGGAACGCGCCGCCGACGACGAGTCCGTTGATCTGGAGGACGTGGTCGCTCGCCGCGATCGGCGTCACCCGCGCCAGCCGCACGTATCCGGCGAGCTCGCCGGCGAAGGCCGCGACCAGGACATCGCCCGGAGCCGTCCTCTCGCCGAAGAACCCACGGTCGGGCGCCGGGGGCGGCGCCGGGCTCGTCAGCGTCGACCACTGCGCCCGGTCGAGCGCCGCAAGCGCCTCCTCGTCGGCCGGGACGGCGCCGCGAATCTCGACCGTCACTCGAAGGCGAGGTACGGCTCGAGCCCGTGCCGGCCGCCCTCGCGACCGAACCCGGACTCCTTGTAGCCGCCGAACGGGCTCGCCGGGTCGAAGCGGTTGAACGTGTTCGCCCAGACGACACCGGCCCGCAGGCGCTCGGCCATCCAGAGGATGCGCGACCCCTTCTCGGTCCAGACGCCGGCGGAGAGGCCGTAGGGCGTGTTGTTCGCCTTCTCGATCGCCTCCTCGGGGGTGCGGAACGTCAGCACCGAGAGCACCGGCCCGAAGATCTCCTCCTGGGCGATCCGGTAGCTCTGGGCGACGTTCGTGAAGACCGTCGGCGCGAACCAGTAGCCCTGCTCGGGCAGCCGGCAGGGCGGCTGGTAGATCTGGGCGCCCTCGGCACTGCCGGCTGCGACGAGCTCCTCGATCTTCTCGAGCTGCGCCTTCGAGTTGATCGCCCCCACGTCGGTGTTCTTGTCGAGCGGGTCGCCGACTCTGAGCGTCGCCATCCGGCGCTTCAGCTTCTCGACCACCGGCCCCGCGACGGACTCCTGCACGAACAGCCTGGAGCCCGCGCAGCAGACGTGCCCCTGGTTGAAGTAGATCCCGTTGACGATCCCCTCGATCGCCTGGTCGAGCGCCGCATCGTCGAAGACGATGTTCGCCGCCTTGCCGCCGAGCTCGAGCGTCAGCTTCTTTCCGGAGCCGGCGAGCCGGCGCTGGATCGCCTTGCCGACCTCCGTCGACCCGGTGAAGGCGATCTTGTCGACCTCGGCGTCGACGAGCGCCGCACCGGTGCGGCCGTCGCCCGTGACGATGTTGACGACACCGGCGGGCAGCTCCGCCTGGCGGACGACGTCACAGAAGAGGAGGGCCGTCAGCGGCGTCGTCTCGGCCGGCTTGAGCACGACCGTGTTCCCGGCGGCGAGCGCGGGTGCGAGCTTCCAGGCGAGCATCAGCAGCGGGAAGTTCCAGGGGATGATCTGCCCTGCGACGCCGAGCGGCCTCCCCGAGCGGTTCGGAAACGCGTATTCGAGCTTGTCGGCCCAACCGGCGTAGTAGAAGAAGTGCGCCGCCGCGAGCGGCAGGTCGACGTCGCGCGACTCCTTGATCGGCTTGCCGCCGTTCAGCGACTCGAGCACCGCGAACTCCCGTGCGCGCTCCTGGAGGATGCGCGCGATCCGGAAGAGGTACTTCGCCCGCTCGCTCCCCGGGAGCGCCGCCCACGGGGCGAACGCCTCGCGGGCAGCCGCGACCGCAAGACCGACGTCCTCGGGCCCGGCCTGCGCGACCTCCGCCAGCGGCTCCTCGTCGCGGGGCGAGATCGTGGTGAACAGGTCGCCGGAGCGCGGCTCGAGCCACTCGCCACCGACGAACAGACCGTAGCGCTCCCGGAGCGTGACGATCTCCCGCGACTCCGGCGCCGGCACATAGGCCCAGTCGGCCGGGACGGGCGAGCGCTCGCCCCGCTTCGAGACCTCAGTCATTCGTGAAGTAGTCCCGCGACTGGTAGGCGCCCGTCTTCTCCTTGCGCATCTGCATCAGGATGTCGTTCAGCAAGGACGACGCGCCGATCCGGTAGAGGTCGGGAGTGAGCCACTCCGGGCCGAGCGTCTCGTGAACCTGGACGAGATACTGGATCGCGTTCTTCGAGGCGCGGATCCCGCCGGCGGCCTTCATGCCCACCCTCCGCCCGGTCTCCTCGTAGACGTCGCGGATCGCCTCGAGCATCACGAGCTGGACCGGCAGCGTCGCGGCGCCCGGGAGCTTGCCGGTCGAGGTCTTGATGAAATCGGCGCCTGCGGCCATCGCGAGCAGCGAAGCCCGTCGGACGTTGTCGTAGGTGCCGAGCTCGGACACCTCGAGGATAACCTTCAGGTGGGCGGGCCCACAGGTGTCCTTGACGCGAACGATCTCGTCGAAGACCTGCGCGTAGCGACCGGAGAGGAACGCCCCCCGGTCGATCACCATGTCGACCTCGTCGGCGCCCATCGCGACCACGTCCTCGACCTCGCGCACCTTCACATCGAGCGGGCTCTGCCCGGACGGGAACGCGGTCGCGACCGAGGCGACCCTCACGCTCGAGCCGGCGAGGCGCTCGACCGCCGCGGGGACGAGGTTCGGGTAGACGCAGACCGCCGCGACCGAGGGGACGCCGGGGTCGGACGGCTCGGGGCGGATCGCCTTCGAGCAGAGAGCGGAGATCTTGCCCGGAGTGTCCTGGCCCTCGAGCGTGGTCAGGTCGCAACAGCGGATCGCAAGCTCGAGAGCCCAGACCTTCGACTCCTTCTTGATGCTCCGCTTCGCGAGCTCCGCCGCCCGCGCCTCGACGCCGACCTGATCGACCGAGCCGATCCGCGGCAGCCGCTGCGCGAACGGCAGCTCGAAGCCGCCCGGGAGCGCCGGCGCGTTCGATGTGGCCACAGGCCGAGTGTAGCCCTCCCTCTTCCACCAGCCGCCTACGCCGGTAGGGTCCACCCGGACGTTCGCAACGGGAACTCGGAGGAGGCTAGGCATGAGAAAGGCGATCGCGATGCTCACGCTGAGCGCTGTCGTGGGGCTCCTCGCCGCGGGCTGCGGGGGCGGCGGCGGGGGCGGCGCGAAGCCGCTGTCGAAGGCCGACTACGTCAAGCAGATGACGGCGATCGGGAAGTCGCTCAGCACCTCGATCGGCAAGCTCGGGTCGGCGACGACCGCCGCGACGGCCGCGACCGCGCTCACCAAGGTGCAGAGCGACCTGCGCGCCGCGGTCAACCAACTCGACGCGATCACCCCGCCCGACGCGGCCAAGACGGCGCACGAGCAACTTGCGACGGCGGTCACCGAGTTCGCCGACGAGCTCGACCCTGTGATCACGAAGCTGAAGGCGGGCAACCTCGCCGCGCTCAGCTCAGTGACGACGCTCAAGGGCCTGACCGACATCCAGGCCGCGGCCAACGCGATCACGAAGGCCGGCTACAAGATCGCCGGGTAGCAGTCAAGCGCGCTGTCAAGCGCACGCATGGAAATCCTAGATTTCCGCGCGCCGGTGGCTTCTCGTCCTTGGTGGGCGGGCACGGGCACAGCCCGTGCTCGCGGCGGCTCGACGCTTCGGGCGACTGAATCGGAAGACACGGCTTCGCCGACCCGGGACAACGGGTGGCGAGAGATCGAGGTGTCTACAGCCCGAGACGTTCGAGCATCGTCTCGTTGCGGCGCCACTTCGGGGAGGCCTTGACCTGGAGCTCGAGGTAGATGGTGCGCCCGAGGAGCGCCTCGATCCCGGGTCGCGCCCACCGGCCGATCTCGCGCACCATCGAGCCGCCCTTGCCGATCAGGATCTGCTTCTGGCTCTCCGTCTCGGTGTAGAGCCGGATGTGGACGCGATGGTCGTCGATCTCGATCACCTCGGCGGTGAGCGCGTGCGGCACCTCCTCCTTTGTCAACCGGAGAGCCTGCTCGCGGACGAGCTCGGCGATCCGCGCTTCGAGCGGCATGTCGGTCACCTCGCCGGCCGGGTAGTAGAGCGGCCCCTCGGGCAACAGTGAGAGGAGGTCCGAGCGGAGCTCGTCGATCCCGTCGCCGGTCTTCGCGCTCACCGGGTGAAGCGCGTGGAAGTCTCCGAGCGCCGCGACCGCCTTCATCTGCGTCGCGATGTGGCCCGCCTTGAGGCGGTCGACCTTGTTGACGACGATCACGACCGGGACGCCGATGTCGAACACGCGCCGGGCGACGTACCGGTCTCCCGCACCGATTCGCTCGCGGGCATTGACGACGAAGAGGACGACGTCGAGGTCGTCGGCGATCGTCTCCTCGACCCGGTCCTGCATCCGGGCGGTGAGCATGTCGATCGGCTTCTGCCAGCCGGGCAGGTCGACGAGGATGAGTTGGGCAGGCTCGGGACCGGCTGAACCGCCGCCGCTGTCGCCCGTCCAGACACCGCGAATGCGATGGCGGGTGGTGTGCGGGACGCGGGAGACGATGGCGACCTTCTCGCCGACGAGGGCGTTGACGAGCGTCGACTTGCCGACGTTCGGCCGCCCGGCGACGGCGACGAAGCCCGACTTCATCCGGGGAGGTTCCAGCCGTCCGGCAGCAGCTCGGCCGGGCTTGCGACGCGGATCTCACCGTCCTCGTTGCGATAGGCGATCTGATCGATCCTGAACTCGTACAACCACTGCCGGCAGCCGCCACACGGCGACGCGGTGATCCCGATCGCCTCGAGGTCGCCGGGCCGGCAGCCCCCGGCGACTGCGGCGGCAATCGCGTTCTTCTCGGCGCAGATCCCGAGCGGGTAGGCGGCGTTCTCGACGTTGACTCCTTCGAACTCGCGCCCGTCGCGCGCCTTCACGACAGCCCCGACCAGATACCGCGAGTACGGCGCGTAGGCCCGCGCCGCAACCGCTTCCGCTCTCGTGACCAGGTCGGTCATCTCATCACCGGCCACTGTCCCCGCCGGCCATGTCCGGTGCCAGTCCAAGGTGACGGAAGTGGAACAGAACTGCGACACAACTGTAGAACCCCTGCTCAGCCGCATGCCCGAACGGACACGGCCGGTGCCAGTCGAAGGTCACGGAAGTGTGACGGGGGCGGCTCATGGGGCGAGCTGGAAGAGGGCGAGAGTCATCAGGGCACCGAGCAGGCCTCCGAGCAGCACCTCGCCGACGGAGTGGATGCCCGACTCGATCCGGCTCTGAGCGACCAGAATGGCAAGCACGAAGGCGATCGTCGAGACGAGGAACCGGTGGCTCGACCCGGTCGCGTAGGTCAGGGCGATCCAGCCCGCGAACGCGATCGCAGCGTGCCCCGAGGGCAGGCCACCCCGCAGCGGTGTGCCGCTGCCCGTCCATGCCTTGATCGCGATCACGGCGATCACCGTGATGACGAAGGCGACGATCGTCAACTCGGCCGGCGCGTCGCGCACCCGGTCGATCAGCCGAGCCGCGCGGGTCGCGGTCTTCCCGGAGAAGACGAGGTACCCCACCGCCACCGCGTTGATCGCGGCGATCAGGACGGCGCCCGCCGCGATGTCCTTCGCCAGCTTCGCGAGCGGGTCGAAGGAGCTCGTGGCGACGTCGATCGCCCCCTCGACGGCACTGTTCACCATCTCCGTGATCAGGACGAACGAGATCGAGATGAGGAGCACGATCAGCTCGAGCTTCGTCACGTCTGCGGCGATCGCGAGCACGAGCACGACGGCTGCGACGATGAAGTGAATCCGCATGTTTCGCTGCGTCCGCAGCACGTGGATGATCCCCTCGAATGCGTAATTGAACGAGTCGAGTAGCCGTCGTGTGCCCTGGCCGGTCATCGCAGCTCCCGTTCGCGGCGTTCCATCGCGGCGCCGTGGTCGTAGCCGAGCAGGTGGAGCAGCCCGTGCGTGAGCGGCCCCCGCCAGTCGTCTCCGACGACCTGCGGGCAGAGGACGATGTCGCCGAGCGCGCGTGGCAGGCCCGCCGGCAACTCGTCGCGGCCGTCGATCGGGAACGAAAGGACGTCGGTCGCCTCGTCGATCCCGAGGTGCTCGCGCTTGAGCCCGCGCATCTCGTCCGGGCCGGCAAACGAGAGCCCGAGCTCGCCGGCCTCTATTCCCTCGGCCAGCAGGACGCGGCGGGCGAGCTCGACCGCGGCGCCCTCGTCGACCTCCACTCCGCTCCTGTTCTCGACCTCGACGGTCAGCACGCTCTCTACCTGCTCCGCTCGGTGCCCGTCTCCTCCGCGTGCTCGCGGTAGGCCTCGACGATGCGCTGCACCAGCTTGTGCCGCACCACGTCCTGATGGCCGAAACGGACGAAGGCGATCCCGTCGATCCCGTCGAGAATCCCCTGAACCTGGATCAGCCCCGACGCCTGGTCGCGCGGCAGGTCGACCTGGGTCACGTCTCCCGTGACCACGACCTTCGAGCCGAAGCCGAGGCGCGTCAGGAACATCTGCATCTGCTCCGGCGAGGTGTTCTGCGCCTCGTCGAGGATGATGAAGCTGTCGTTGAGCGTACGCCCGCGCATGAACGCGAGCGGCGCGACCTCGATCGTCCCGCGCTCCATGTAGGTGTTGGCCCGCTCCGGGTCGAGCATGTCGAAGAGCGCGTCGAAGAGCGGTCGCAGGTACGGGTCGACCTTGGCGAGCATGTCGCCGGGCAGGAAGCCGAGCCGCTCGCCCGCCTCGACCGCGGGGCGGGTGAGAATGATCCGGGCGACCTGCCGCTCCTGGAGAGCGGCGACCGCGAGCGCCATCGCGAGGTACGTCTTGCCGGTGCCGGCCGGCCCGATCCCGAAGGTGACCGTGCAGCGCCGGATCGCGTCGACGTAGGCCTTCTGCGTCACCGTCTTCGGCGCGATCTGCTTGCCGCGGTGGCGCCAGACGACGTCCTCGAAGACGTCGCGGACGTCCTGGTCGCTCTCGAGCGCCCCGAGCACCGCGTCGACCGTCTGCCCGCCGATCGCATGCCCGCCCTCGACAAGAAGCGCGAGCTCGTCGATCACCTCGCGCGCCTCCTCGACCCGGCGGTCGTCCCCCTCGAGTGTCAGCTGGTTTCCACGCAGGCGGATCGTGCACTCGAGCCGATCGCGCAGCGTGTCGAGCACCCGATCGCCCATCCCGGCCAGCTCCGCGGCGACGGCGTTCGAAATCTCGAGAACTTCCTGCACACGGCTCAGTGTAGGGCGTCGCACATTCGGCACGCTTTCGGCGCAGACACGTCACACATTTCGCGTTAGCGTGAATGCAGGGGCCGCCGCGCCCTTTCGGGGCACGTGGAGGCCCGGTCAAAGCTTCGCCACGGCGCGGCGGCGGCGCAACCGGCCGGGAGGGACTCGCAGCCTGCGCGCGCCCCGCGACGGCTCGCCCGCGCGTATCGTCCACGCCGATGGAGCGGAAGTGGTGGACGCTGGTGGCTGTCTGCGTGGCCATCTTCATGCTCCTGATCGACATCACCATCGTCAACGTCGCGCTGCCCGCGATCCAGCACTCGCTCGGCGCCTCGTTCACCGATCTGCAATGGGTGATCGACGCCTATGCGCTCACGCTCGCGACATGCGTCCTCACCGCGGGCTCGGCCTCCGACCTGTTCGGGCGAAAGCGCATCTTCGTCGCCGGGATCGTCCTCTTCACGCTCGCCTCGACCCTCTGCGGCCTCGCGAACGACCCGCTCTTCCTGATCCTCGCGCGCGCGGTGCAGGGGATCGGCGGCGCGATCATGTTCGCGACCTCGCTCGCACTCATCTCGCAGGAGTTCCACGGGCGCGACCGCGGAACAGCCTTCGGCATCTGGGGCGCGACGACCGGCGCGGCGGTCGCGATCGGCCCGCTCGTCGGCGGCATGCTCACCTCGTGGCTCTCCTGGCGCTGGATCTTCCTGGTCAACATCCCGATCGGGGTCGCCGCCGTCGCCATCTCGGCGCGGCAGCTGCACGAGTCCAGCGACCCCGAGCACGGCAGCATCGACCCGGTCGGGCTCGCCTTGCTGACGGGCGGACTCTTCTCGCTCGTGTTCGCGCTGATCGAGGGGAACCGGCGTGGCTGGTCGAGCCCGCTGCTCCTGGCGCTGTTCTCGGCCGCCGCCGTGCTGCTCGCCGGGTTCATCGTCCAGCAGTCACGCAGGAAGCAGCCGATGATCGACCTGGGGCTCTTCCGGAAACCCGCCTTCGCCGGGACCCAGATCGCCGCTTTCGCCCTCTCGGCGTCGCTATTCGCGATGTTCCTCTACCTGACGCTGTACCTGCAGGAGGTGCTCGGTTACTCACCGCTCCAGGCCGGGCTGCGCTTCCTACCGATCACATTGCTCGCGTTCGTCGCCGCACCGATCGCCGGCAAGCTCACAGCGCATGCGCCCGTGCGGCTGCTGATGGGAGGCGGGCTCGCTCTCGTCGCCCTGTCGATGGCGCTGATGGCCGATCTCACGCCCGCCTCGACCTGGACGGCACTACTCGCAGGCTTCGTCGTCGGCGGGGTCGGGATCGGGCTCACCAACCCCGCTCTCGCGACGACCGCCATCTCAACCGTCCCACGCGAGCAGGCCGGCGCCGGCTCCGGGATCAACGCCACCTTCCGCCAGGTCGGGATCGCAACCGGGATCGCGGCGCTCGGGGCGATCTTCCAGCACCAGCTGACGGCCTACGGAAGGGCACACGGCGCTCCGGCCTCGTCGGCGCTCCAGGGGTACGGGTTCGGCCCGCTGGCGCGTCCGGCGTTCGTCTCGGCCCTGAACGACATCCTCTGGGTCGGGGTCGCGGTCGCCGCCGTCGGCGCCGTGGTCGCGCTCGTGCTCGTGCGCGGCCGGGACTTCATCGCAAGCGCCCCGTCCGGTGCCGGGCACTGACGGATGCGATCCGTCCTCTCGACTAGGCGAGCTTCTCGCGCACGAGCTGGCTGACGGCGCTGCCGTCGGCTCGCCCGGCGATCTGGGGCATCACGTCGGCCATCACGCGGCCCATGTCGCGGATGTTCGTCGCGCCCGTCTCGGCGATGGCGTCGTCGACGATCTGCTCGAGCTCCTCCTCGCCGAGCGGCGCCGGCATGAACTCCTCGAGGATCGCGAGCTCGGACTCCTCCCGCGCCGCCTGCTCCTCGCGCCCGCCAGAGCGAAACGCCTCGGCGGCCTCGGTGCGCCGCTTCCGCTCGCGCTGGAGAACCTGGAGCTCCTCATCCTCGGAGAGAGACCGCTGGAGCTCCTTCTCGGCGGAGCGGAGGCTGGCCAGGATCAGCCGCAGTGCATCGCGCCGCGAGGCGTCCCGCGCAAGTGTCGCGGCCTTGACCTCGCCCTCGATCCGCGTGATCAGGCTCACAGCTCGGTCACCGCCGTCAGGTCGGCCGGGACGTCCGCGTGACTCGCGGCGCGGTGGCCGAGGACGTGCCAGTGGAGATGGAAGACCGTCTGCCCGGCGGAGGCGCCGACGTTGACGAGCACGCGATAGTCCTCGAGCCCGGCGCCACGCGCGGTCTCGGCGACGAAGTCGAGCATGCGCTTGCTGTCGTGCGCGGAGAAATCGCCGATCTCACGGAAGCTGTCGACGTGCCGCTCGGGTATGACGAGCAGGTGAACCGGCGCCTTCGGGTTGATGTCCTTGACCGCGACGAACCCCTTCGTCGCCGCGATGTGAGCACCGTTGCGCGCGATCTGGCAGAAGAGGCAGTCGTCACGCTGCGACGGCAACGATTCCCTCCTCGGTGACAGCCTCGGCCCGCACCCGGACGAGCTCGCCAACCGGCGCCTCGACGAGGAACGGCGAGTAGTCGTCGCCGTACCCTCGACCCGGCCGGTCGACGAGGACGAGGTCGTGGGCGCCGAGCTTGCCCCGCCAGCGGCGCCGCTCGAGCTCGCGCGAGAGCTCGCGCAGACGGGCGCCGCGATCCTTCTTGACGCGCGGCGGGACGGTGTCGGTGCCGGCGGTGTCCGTCCCCGGCCGGGGCGAGTACGGGAAGACGTGCACCCGTGTGATCCCGGCCGCCTCGACGACGCGCATCGTCCGCTCGAAGGCCGGCTCGTCCTCGGCCGGAAAGCCGACGATCACGTCGCTCGTCAGGTTGAACTCGGACGCGAGCCCTTCGAGCCGGCGCAGATAGGCGGCGGACGAGTAGCGCCGCCGCATCGCCCTGAGCACCCCGTCGTCGCCCGACTGAAGCGGGACGTGGAGGTGCTTCGCCACCACCGGCGTCTCACGCAGCGCCGCCAGCAGGCGCTCGCTCACGTGGTTGATCTCGATCGAGCTGAGCCTGAGCCGCTCGAGCCCTGGAGTTGCGCCGACCTCGCGCACGAGACGAGGCAGGTCGAAGCCGGCGTCGCGGTCGCGGAAGCAGCCGAGGTTGATCCCGGTCAGGACGACCTCGCGGTGGCCCTGCTCGACCCGGCGCCGAACCTCCCCCAGGACGGCCGCGGCAGAACGGCTGCGCGAGGCACCGCGGACGAGCGGGATCACACAGAAGCCGCAGGAGAAGGAGCAGCCGTCCTGGATCTTGACGAAGGCGCGGACCCGATCGGGCCGGGCAACGGCCTGCACGCAGCCGATCGAGCCGACATCGCCCGCGACATAGGCGGCCGTCTCCTCGCTCCGCTTCGGGACGACGATCACGTTGTCGGGCAGTCCCGCGAAGGCCGTCTCGGCGAGATTGGCAGCACACCCCGTCAGGTAAACCCGGCGGCACGTGCGAGCAGCCCGCGCGGCGGCTTTCCGGCTCTTCGCGACCGCCTCGTTCGTGACGCAGCAGGTGTTGATCACGGTGACCTCCGCCCCGGCGCCTCGAGCCTCGGCGTGGCCGTCCAGGAGCAGGCGGTCGCGAATCTCGTTCGCGTCGACGTGCGAGACCTTGCAACCCAGGAATTCGACGGCAAACCGCATCCAGACGGATCGTACTGCCCCGACTCTCGACGAGACGAGTCAGCGGCTCACATTGCGGACGGCGAGGGCGAGAGCGGCGGGAGCGACCAGCAGACCCGAGGCGACCGCGAGCGGAGCCCAGGCGGCCGAGTGAGTCGCAAGCACGCCCGCCAGCGCCGAGCCGGCGGCCGTCCCGGCCGCCTCGGCGGTCGTCACCCAGGTGAGCGCCTCGGCCCCGCTGCCCGGAGCGAGCACGTCGAGGCTCTCGAACATGGCGACCGTTGCGGGCCCGAACGCCAGGCCTGCAAGGACGAGGAGCGGTGCAAGCGATTCCGCGCCGCCGGCGAGGCCCGCAGGCGCGAGCAGCACGCCGACCGCGAGCACCGCCCAGAGATACCGGTCGAGCACCGGCCGGCGCCAGTGCCGTCCGCCGTACCAGAGGGCGCCAACGACGCTGCCGAACCCGAACGCGGCGAGGAGGGGGCCCGCGAGCGAGCCGTGGTGCCAGCGGCCCGCGAGAGCTGGGACGGCGACCTGGATCAGGCCGAGCCCGCCGCCCAGGGAGATCGAGACGAGAAGGAGCCCGGGAAGTCCCCGGGCCGCGAACAGCCTCGGCATCGGCGTCGGCTCGCGCCGGTCGCCGGCAGGGTCGCGTGCGGGCAGCGAGAGAAGCGCTGCAATCACACCGGCGGCCCCGCAGACGATCGGAGCGATCCAGCCCGAGGCGAGGAAGAGCAGCGAGGCGAGGACAGGGCCGGCGACCTGCCCGACGTCTCCGATCAGCGAGGTGACCGCGTAGCCGCGGCGCAGGAGGCCGAGCTCGACCGCCTGCGGCCACACCGCCCTCGCCGAGGCAAAGAGTGGCGGAATGCTCACGCCCACCACCCCGCCCAGGCTGATCAGGATCCACGCCCGACCGCTTCCGTGCGCGACGAGATCGAGCATCACCAGCGAGGACGCATAGACAAGCGCCATCGCGGGGAGCCACCTCCGGGCGCCGTGGCGATCGACGAGCCGGCCGCGCAGCGGAGCGGAAAGGCCGGCTGTGGCTGCGAACGCGGCGACGGCGAAGCCGCCGTCGCCATAGGAGCGCGTCGCATGGTGGACCGTGAGCAGGACGGTCAGCGAGACCATGCCGAACGAGACCGAGGCGGCGGAGAGTGCGTAGATCAAGCGGCGTGCCGGCCGGAGCCGGACGAGGGCGAGGTAGCTCATGGCTTCAGGCGAATCCTTCGTTTGGGCTGTTGACGGTTGCGCGCGAGCGCGCAAACGGCCCGATCAGGGTGGAGTCAGCGAAGGCAGGCCGGCCATGGGTCGATCGTAGTGCATGCGTCGGGGCCCTTCAGCTCCGGGTCGGGCGTCCGAAGAGGTCGGCCGCCCAGCCGTCGCGTTCGCGCCGCTCGATCCGGGCGAAGCCGGCGAGCTCGGGCCGATCGGACGCGAGATAGCCGGAGGTGATCGCGGCCAGGGCTGGCAGACGCGGGGCGAGCGCCTGGACGTCGGCAAGCGCGATGTTCGCGACGACCAGGTCGGTCAGGGGGAGATCGGTCGTGCGTCCATCGGCCTCGCTCGCGACGAGGTCGACTCCGTTCGTACGGGCATTCTCTGCCGTGACCTCGACCGCGACCGGATCGATGTCGAGCGCGAGCACCGGCGAGTGGCCGAGGAGCGCAGCCGCGATCGCGAGCACGCCCGAGCCGCAGCCGAGATCGAGGAGGCTCCCGCACGGCTGCTCGAGGAGCAACTCGAGGCAGAGATGCGTCGTCGGGTGTGCGCCGGTGCCGAACGCACGCCCCGGCTCGATCACGACGGGTATCGCACCCTCGTCCGGCGTCTCCCAGGGCGGCCCGACCCAGAGCGACCCGATCCGGATCGCGTGGTGGAATTCGCGCCAACGCTCTTCCCAGCCGTCGGCGACCTCGGACACCGAGGCGCCGGGAAAGGCGGCGAGAATCCGTTCGGCCGTGGCGCCGTAGCCGGCGAGCTCCACGTTCACACCGTCCTCCGTCTCCTCGAATCCCTCGGGTGCGAGCTCGAGGAAGCGGGCTCTGAGCTCCTCGGCCGCCCCGGCGGGCACGCTGACCGAGGCGCGGATCAGCGGAACGCGCTCTTCAGCTTCTCGAAGAACCCCTCGTCGGGCCGATATGTCTCCTCGTCACTCAGGTGCTCGAACTCCTCCAGCAGGCGGCGCTGCTCGTCGGTGAGCCGGCGCGGGACGGTGACGTTGACGAGGACGCGGTGGTCGCCGCGGCCGAACCCCTGCAGCACGGGCATTCCCTTGCCCCGCAGCAGGCGCACCTGGCCGGGCTGGGTGCCCGCGTCGAACTCGAGCTCCTCGCGTCCGTCCAGCGTCTCGACTGCGACGGCGGCGCCGACGGCTGCCTGGACGATAGTCAGGTCGACCTGCGAGAAGATGTCGTTTCCCTCACGGACGAAGCGGTCGTCGGGGCGCACGCGCACGCCGACGTAGGCGTCGCCCGCGCGGCCGCCGAGAGCGCCCGAGTGGCCTTCGCCCGTGAGCCGGATCCGCTGGCCGTCGTGAATGCCGGCCGGAATCTCCACCTCGAGCTCGCGCTCCTCGAGGACCCGCCCGCCGCCGCCGCACGTCTCGCAGGGCTGCTCGAGCGTCCGGCCCGTGCCGCCGCACTCCTGGCAGGCCGACTGGCGGACGAACTCTCCGAAGATGCTGCGGGAGACCTGCTGCAACCGGCCACTGCCGCCGCACCGGGCGCAGCGGACGATCTTCGAGCCCGGCGCGGCGCCGTCGCCGTCGCACGTCTTGCAGGTGACGGCGAGCTCGATCGGGACCTTGACGGTGACGCCGCGGGCCGCCTCGACGAGGTCGATCTCGACCTGGGCGGCGATGTCGCCGCCACGCGCTGCTCCACCGCCGCGAGAGCCGGCGCCGAAGATGTCGTCGCCGAAGAACGCCGAGAACAGGTCGCCGAGGTTGCCGAGATCGAAATGGGTCGGCTGGAAGCCTCCGGAGCGAAGCCCGGCGTGCCCGTAGCGGTCGTACAGCTCCCGTGTCTCGGGATTCGAGAGCGCTTCGTAGGCCTCCGAGACCTCCCGGAAGCGCACCTCCGCCTCGGGGTGCTCGGACACGTCGGGGTGAAGCTCGCGCGCCAGGGCACGGAAGGCCTTCTTGATCTCCTGCGCGTCCGCGGAGCGCGAAACGCCGAGCAGGTCGTAGTAGTCGCGTTCGGTGGCGGACATCGCGACCCCTATGGTGCCAGCCGCGGTGGGCAACGCCGACGAGCGCTGCCGCTATTCCTCGGCGTAGACCTCTTCGACGAAGCGGGAGAGCCCGTGGGCGGCCGAGCGAACGGAGCGGAGCGCCTTCTCGTAGTCCATCCGGAGCGGGCCGAGGAGGCTGACCGTGCCGAGCGGCTGGTTTGCGTATCCGTACGTCGCGCCGACGAGCGCCAGCCGGTGCAGGCCCGATTCCTCGAGCTCGTCGCCGACGCGGACGAACGGCCGCCGCAGCCCGAACGACTGGGCGACGACGTCGAGGAGCGCCGCCCGCTTCTCGAGCGCGTCGATCAGGCTCCGGTAGGCGCCGATCTCCTCGGAGCGGAGGTCGTCGAGCAGGTCGGCTGCGCCACCCACGTAGAGCTGCCGCTCGTCCTCGACGTCGTCGAAGGCGCCGCGCAGCACCGAGAGGAAGACCGCCTCGCTCGTCGACAGGCTCGGCTCGTCGAAGGCGCGGGCGAGCAGACGCGACCGGAGCCGCAGCCCGGTCAGGCGCTCACGGAGATACTCGCCGGCCCAGCTGACGAGACCCGCGTCGACCGGGTCCGGGAAGGTGTAGCGCTGCTTCGTCACCCCACCGGTCGAGGTGATCACGACCACGACGACCACGTTCGGCTGCAGCTGGAGCACGTCGACGTGCCGCACCGTGGCCGCTTCGAGCGGCGGAGCCGAGACGAGCGCGAGCAGACGCGTGACCTGCGAGAGCATCTCGGTCGTCGCCTGCAGCGCTTCGTCCACCTCGGCGCGCGCCGGGCCGAGCTCGAGCGGGAACTCGGGCGGCCTGGACTCCTGGCGCGCGAGCAGGCTATCGACGTAGAGGCGGTAGCCGGCCTCGGTCGGCACCCGGCCGGCCGAGGTGTGCGGGTGCGTGAGCAACCCCAGCCGCTCGAGCTCGGCCAGCTCGGCCCTGACCGTCGAGGCCGAGACGCCGAACGCAGTGCGTTCCACGAGCAGCTTCGACCCGACGGGCGCACTCGACGCCACGTACTCCTCGACCACGCGGGACAGGATCTGGAGCTGCCGTTCGGACAGCTGCGTGCTCATCTCCAGCCATGGTAGGCGAGGAGACGACCGACCGGCAGCGCCGCCGCCGCGCCGAGCACGGGCGCGGCCGGCCGGACGTGCTGGTCAGGCGAGCAGCGCCGCGGTGACGCCGTCCCCGAGGAAGCGACCGCGCGCGGTCAGGCCGATCACACCGTCGTGCCGCTCCGCGAGCCCCAGACGCTCGAGCCGGTCGAGCTCGCCCGAGTCGAGGGCGTGCTCCACCTCGGCGAGGACGAGCGGCTCGTCGAGGCGCAGCCCGAGCATCACCCGCTCGGTCTCGCGCAGGGCCGGGGAGAGCTCCTCGACCTCCCGTGGAGGCCGCCTGCCGGCCTCGAGCGCCGCGACGTAGCGCGCAACCGACGGAGCGTTCCGCCAGCGCCGATTCTCGATTGTGCTGACTGCGCCCACGCCGAGTCCGAGGTAGTCGTGCCCGAGCCAGTAGCCGAGGTTGTGCTGCGCACGGAGATCGCGGCCCGTGCGATCGGCCGCCACCGTCCGGCAGAAGTTCGCCGTCTCGTACCAGCGATACCCGGCGGCGGTCAGCGTCGCGACGACAAGCTCGAAGTAGGACTCCATCGACTCGGCCTGCCGCTCGAGCTCGGCTCCGTGCGCGTGCGTGAAGCGTGTTCCGGGTTTTGCTTCAAGCTCGTACGCGGAGAGGTGCTCGGGCTCGAGCGCCAGGGCCTCGGCGAGGTCGCGCTCGAGCTCGGCGGCGCTCTGGCCGGGGATGCCGTAGATAAGATCGAGGGAGACGTTGTCGAATCCGGCATCACGAAGAAGATAGACGGCGCGTCGGACGTCGTCAGGGCCGGCAACACGGTCGAGCACGTCGAGCAGGCGCCGCTGGAAGCTCTGGGCCCCGACGGAGACGCGGTTGACGCCGCCCAGTCGCAACAGGCGCGCCAGCTCGACGGTCACAGTCTCCGGGTTCGCCTCGACGGTCACCTCGACGCCGGGCGGCAGCGCAGCCAGCAGGCGCCCGAGCGCGAGCGGGTCGGTGAAGGTCGGCGTGCCGCCCCCGAGGAAGATCGTCTCGACCGGCGCCGCCGGCTCGTCCCGCTCGAGCGCTAGCTCCGCGATCAGCGCATCGACGTAGCCGGCGTGATCGCCGAGGTGTCCTATGGAGGTGACGAAGTCGCAGTAGCCGCAGCGATGCGCACAGAAAGGCAGATGGAGGTACAGGTGCGTGGGCGCGCTCATGGCGCTCCGGCCCGCCGGTAGACGACCTGCGCCGCGGGCGGGGGATCGCCGACGTCCGCGGTTGCGCCGACCGCGACGCCGAGACCGTCGGCGTCCTTCCCGAGCAGCGCGTGAATCCGGACGACGAGGCTCTGCGCTCGTCGTGACGCCGTCTCGACGTCGGGCGGGCGCTCGTCGAGCTCGACCGTCAGCACACGTTTCCCATCCGCCCGTACCTCGATCCAGGCCCGGGCGACGTCGCGCTCGCGCGAGAGGATCGCCGGGAGCCCGGCCGCGAAACGCGCGAGGGAATCGCGCATGCTCATCGCTTCCCGCCGCTCTCCCTGAGGTTCAGCACCGCGAGGAACGCCTCCTGCGGAACCTCGACCGCGCCCACCCGCTTCATGCGCTTCTTACCCTCCTTCTGCTTCTCGATCAGCTTGCGCTTGCGCGAGATGTCGCCGCCGTAGCACTTGGCGATCACGTCCTTACGCTTGGCCTTCACGGTCTCCCTCGCGATCACCCTGGACCCGATCGCGGCCTGGATCGCCACGTCGAACATCTGGCGTGGGATCTCCTGCCGCAGCTTGTCGACGAGCAGGCGCCCGCGGTCGTAGGCGAAGTCGCGATGGGCGATCAGCGAGAGCGCATCCACGGAGTCGCCGCCGACGAGCACGTCCACGCGGACGAGCGCTCCGGAACGGAAGCCGATGAAGTCGTAGTCGAAGCTCGCATAGCCCTTGGTGCGGGACTTGAGCGAGTCGTAGAAGTCGAGCACGATCTCGGCCAGCGGCAGCTCGTAGGTCACGTGGACGCGCTCCTCGGAGAGGTACTCCATCTGCTCGAACTTGCCGCGCCGCTCGTTGCACAGCTCCATCACCGAGCCGACGTACTCCTTGGGAACGATCACCGAGGCCTTGATGTACGGCTCCTCGACCTCGTCGATCGCGTCGGGCATGTCCGAGGGCGTGTGCACCTCGGCCCACTCGGTGCTGTTCTGCGCGCGGACGCGGTAGGCGACGTTCGGCGCGGTGACGAGCAGGTCGAGGTCGAATTCCCGCTCGAGCCGCTCGCGCACGATCTCCATGTGGAGCAGGCCCAGGAACCCGCAGCGGAAGCCGAACCCGAGCGCCAGCGACGTCTCGGGCTCGTAGAAGAGCGCCGCGTCGTTCAGCTTCAGCTTCTCGAGCGCGTCGCGGAGCTCCGGGTAGTCGTCCGAGTCGGTCGGGAAGAGGCCGGCGAACACCATCGGCTTGACGTCCTTGTAGCCCGGCAGGGGCTCCGCCGCGGCGCGGGCGTCGGCGGTCAAGGTGTCTCCGACCCGAAGCTCGGAGACCTCCTTGAGACCGGTGACCACGTACCCGACCTCGCCCGCGACAAGGGTCTCGAGCGGGAGCATCGCCGGCGACATCGCGCCGATCTCCTGCGCCTCGAAACGGGTGCCGAGCGCCATCGCCCGAACGTCCTCCCGCGGCCGGAACGCGCCGTCGACCACGCGCACGAACGCGACCACGCCACGGTACTGGTCGTACGACGAGTCGAAGATCAGCGCCCGCGCGGGAGCGGCCGGGTCGCCGACGGGCGGCGGGATCCGCTCGATCAACGCGTCGAGAACGTCCTCGACGCCGACGCCGGTCTTCGCCGAGATCCGCAGCACCCGCGCCGGGTCATCTCCGAGCAGCTCGGCGAGCTGGATCGACACCCCGTCCGGGTCGGCCTGCGGCAGGTCGATCTTATTCACGATCGGGACGATCTCGAGATTGTTCTCGATCGCGAGATAGGCGTTCGCGAGTGTCTGCGCCTCGATCCCCTGGGCCGCGTCGACGACGAGGAGGGCCCCCTCGCAGGCCTGGAGCGACCGCGACACCTCGTAGGTGAAATCCACGTGGCCGGGCGTGTCGATCAGGTTCAGCTGATGGCCTTTCCACTGCACGCGCACCGCCTGCGCCTTGATCGTGATCCCGCGCTCACGCTCGAGGTCCATCGAGTCGAGCACCTGGGCGCGCATGTCGCGCTTGGCGACAGCGTGCGTCAGCTCGAGGATGCGGTCGGCGAGTGTCGACTTGCCGTGGTCGATGTGCGCGATGATCGAGAAATTGCGGATGTGCTGCTGATCCATGGGCTGGCGGCGATGGTAGCCGCGGCGATCGACGCCGAGCCTGCGCCGGCCCGAACAAGCCCCCCACCACCTGCAACTGACCCGGGATCGGGGCTCGCCCGAGCCCGGCGCGCCGCCGCGGCTCCCGCCAGGTGGTCAGGTGCCGCGGAAGCGGCCTACCAGCGACAACAGCGCATCGAGCTCGCGGACGCGCAGCGTCCGGGCGGCGAGCAGGTACGAGCCGGACGCCGCGAGCAGCGCGGCTCCGAGCGAGACGACCTGTCCCCCAAACGACCGTCCGACCAAACGGTCGAGGGGCCCCCAGACCGCGTAGGCGACGGCGGCGACCACCGCTGAGGCAATCACGATCCGCACGGTCGCCGACGCTGTCTTCAGCCCCTCGATTCCGCCGATCCGGCGGCGCATCAGCACGAGCAGGACGATCGTGCCGGCAATGTTGACGACGGCGGTCGAGAGCGGGATCCCCCAGGTGCCGAAGCGGTAGAAGGCCAGGTCGAGCAGCGCGTTGAGGAACAGGTTTCCGAGCGCGACGGCCGTGGGAACCCAGTTCGACTGGAGGCTGAAGAAGGCGCGGTTCAGGAGCAGCATCGCGCCGTTGAAGACGAGGCCCGCGCTGAACGCGGCGAGGCAGGCAGCCGCGACCGGGGTCTGGTCAGGGAGCCAGGCGCCGCGCTGGTAGAGGATCCGGACGATCGGCTCTGCCAGGACGGCGCTGAAGGCCGCCGCCGGGACCAGCATGAACGCGATCTGGCGCAGGCCGCGGCCGACGGTGGCACGGAAGCCGTCCAGGTCGCCGCGCGAGGCGAGGCGCGAGAGCGACGGGAAGAGCACCGTCGCGATCGCAACCGAGAACATCCCCTGCGGGAGCATGTAGATCAGGAACGCCTTCTGGATCGCGGTCGGGGCGAGGTTGCCGTCGATCAGCCGCGAGGCGAAGAAGATGTCGATCACCGCGTTGACGTTGATCAGCCCGAGGCCGAGTGTGACCGGCAGCATCAGCTTGAACGTCCGCTTGACCATCGGATCGCGCCAATCGAGGACGACGCGCAGCCGTTCCTCGCCGCGGTCGAGCCCGCGCAGCCACGGCATCGGCAGGAACACCTGGATGAAGGTCGCGACGAGGATCGAAACCGCGTAGACGTACAGCTTCGCGCTCGGCGTGTGCTCGCTCGGAACGCCGAGCGCGAGACCCACGATGATCGCGACGTTCCAGAAGACCGGCGAGAGCGCGGGCACCGTGAAGTGGTCATAGGTGTTGAGGATCCCGACCACGATCCCGGAGACGCCGAGCAGCGCGACGATCGGGAAGAGGACGCGCGAGAGGCCGACCGCGAGTGAGCGGTCGTGCCCGGGATTGCCGAAGATCCCGATCAGCCAGGGCGCGACGAGAACGAACACAGCGGTCAGCGCCGTCAGCCCGAGCAGCATCAGCCAGAAGAGGCTCGACGCGACACGCCAGGCGCGCCTGCGGTCGCCTTTCTCGAGCAAGTCGCTGAAGACCGGGACGAAGGCCGAGGAGAGCGCGGCATCCGCGACGAGCGCGCGGACGAGATTCGGGAACTGGAAGGCAATCGTGAAGGCGTTGATCCGGCCGGCGGCGCCGAAGTAGTAGGAGGCGACCATCTCGCGGACGAGGCCGAGGATGCGCGACAGGCCGGTGGCGATCGAGAAGATCGCGGTCGAGCGGGCGAGCCGCGGTCTGGTCGCGGCAAGAGCCGGTGCAGCCGGCACAGCCCGCGCCACCGGTGGCGGTGGCGCGCCCGGCAGCCAGCTGTCGACGAGGAAAGCGGTCGAATCGAGCGCCCAGGTCGGCTTCCCACGCGCGGCGCGCCGCTCGTTGCGCGCCCGGGCGCGAGCCTCCCGTTCGCGGGCACGCTGCTCGTCGTCCACCCACGGAGCATAGGGAGCGGCTCCGTCGGCACTCGGGGCGCCTGCTACCATCGCTGAGCCCGCTCGACGCGGGCGTTTATTCGTGATGGCAAACATTCAGCAGCAGAAGAAGCGCATCCGGATCGCCGCCGACGAGCGGCTCGAGAACCTGCGCTATCGCTCGACGATCAAGACGCTGACGAAGCGCCTGGCGACGGTCGTCGAGGAGGGCGACGCGCCGACCGTGGAGGCGGAGCACCGCAACCTCGTCAAGTGGATCGACCGGGCCGTCGCCCGCGGCGCGCTCCATAAGAACACGGGCGCCCGCAAGAAGTCGCAGGCCGCGCGGCTCGTCTCCGGCTGACCGGCGACACCCGACCTTCGGTTCGAGCCTACGCCGTCCCGTACTCGGGCCCGGCCGGCGATTCTTCGAGCACCCACCCGAAGACGGTAAGCGAGATGTCCTCGCGCCGCACGAACGTGCGCACGAGCTCTGCGAGCTCTGCGAGCTCGGGGGCGACGCGCTCGGCGGCCCGATCGAACAGGGCAACCGGGTCTGCGCCGAGGCGCCGCGCGCAGTCGACGAACGGGGCGAGCCCGACCATCACGTCACGCGGATCGCCCGAGCCGGCACCCGTACGATCGACCAGATCGAGGTAGCGGGCAACTCCGCTCTCCAGCTCGTCGAGCGAGCTCCGCCGCAGTGCCGTGGTCGCTGCGGCTCCGACCCAGCCGCCGAGGCGCACCTGCTCAGGGCTCCCTGGCGGGACCTGCTCGCTCGTTCGGCCTGGTGATCTCGATCAGGGCCTGCTCGAGCTCGAGATCGGCGGGGAGGCGCGAGCCGCCCTTGAGCGCGTGGTCGAGCCGCGCGAGCCGCACCGTCACCTGACGCAGCTCGTCGGCGGTGTAGTTGCGACCCTGCTGGTAGAGCTTGCCGACGTAGTACGGATGCCGCTTCAGGGTCACAGCGGCGTCCTTGGCGGCAACTCCCTGCGCTTCGAGCACCTGGGCGCGGCGAACCTGGGCGACGTGACCCGTGAGGATGCCCGCGACGCGAGGGATCGTTCGCGAGCGTGGGTCGCCGGTTCGCTCGAGCAGGCCCTCGGAGGCGTGCAGGACGGCGACCACGTCGCGGGCGCCCCAGGCGTCGGTGAGCGCGAAGTTCGTCGTCCCGGCGCGCGCTGCGACGAGACGTTCGACGTCGGTCGCCGTCAGACGGTCGCCCGCGGCCCAGGTCGAGAGCTTGTCGATCTCGGACGCGAGCTCGTAGAGCTCCTCGCCCACGAGCTCGATCAGCGCGCGGCACGCCTCCGGCTCAGCTTTCGTCCCGTGGAGCTGGAACTGCTCGCCGACCCACTTCTGGAGGCCGCGCTGCGGCACGTCCCAGAGCAAGAGCTCGCCCTTGCCCGCCGCGACCGCCTTCGCGACCGGTGCGTCCTTCTTCAGCTCCTCACCGACGAGCGCGAGCGTCGTCCCGGGTACGGGGCCCTTCAGGTACCTCGCGACGGCCTTCGCGTCCTCCGCCTTCCAGGCTTCCACGCCCTCGACCACGATCAGCCGGCCGTCGCCCGCGAACAGGCCGAGCGCGTTGCAGGCCGCGACCGCGTCCTCGCCGGAGAGCTCCGCCGCGGAGTGGAGCTCGACCGCGTCCGGCGCGAATCGCCCGCGCAGCCGCTCGACGGCGCGATCGACCTTGGGCCGATCGGTGCCGGCGATCAGGTACGCAACCTTGAGCTCGTCCGCCATCGACGTCAAGCATAGGCCGCGCGGAAGCGCGCACCCCGGGGATCGACCGCGCCCGGCGCGCGCCCGAGCGCCGACTCGCGGCAGCCACTCCGGCCGCAACGGTCTAGGGCCCCTGCATCAGCTCGCCCATCCGGAGCCGGCACGCGACCGCCGCCACGCGAGAGCGACCAGCAGGAGCAGGGCCACCACGACGGCGAGACCGCGAAGGCTCTTGACCTCCGCGAAGGGAAGCGATCCGATCGTTCGCGCGCAGAAGGCGATGTAGGCGGCGACCCAGCCGTTCAGCCACGCGACGACCGCGGCGGCCGAGGGCGCGAACATGCTCAGCCCGGCGGTCACGAACGAGAGGGCGAGCAGCACCGGCATCGCCGGCTCGGCGAGCGCGTTCGCGGGCACGCCGAGCAGCGGCAGGTACCCGAACTCGAGCCAGAGGATCGGGGCCGTCACGAGCCCGCAGCCGGCCGAGACGGCGACGCCCATCCGGATGCCACGCGGCAGCGGCGCCGGCTCGAGGCGATGCGCGATCGCCGGCACGACCGTGAAGATCGCTGCGACGGCCGCGAAGGAGAGCTGGAAGCCGGGGTCGTAGACGTTGTAGGGATTCCAGGCAAGCAACGCGATCGCCGCGACGAGCAGCGCGTACCAGGCGTCCCGGAGCCGGCCGCTCAGCCACGCCAACGAGGCGAGCCCGCCCGCGATCCCGGCTCTGATCACCGACGGCTGCGGCCCGACCGCGAGCACGTAGCAGGCGATCCCGGCAAGCGCCCCGAGCTCGCCGATCCAGCGACTCACCCCGAGCAGCCACGCCAGGATCAACGCACCGCCCGCGACGAGCACGACGTTCTGGCCGCTGACGGCGAGGATGTGGTAGAGCCCCGAGGCCTGGAAGTCCTGGCGCAGGCTCGGCGAGAGCGCTGCGCCGTCTCCGAGCACGATCCCTTCCAGGACCGCGCGGCGTTCTCCCGAGAGCCGGGGCGCGATCGAGCTCGCAAGCCGGGCACGCAGCCGGTCGGCCACACCGCCGAGGCCGCCGCGCGAACCGACTTTGGTCCACCGGTCGACGCGCAGCACGACATGGACGCCGTGACGGCGCAGCCAGGTGCGCTCGTCGAAGCCGTGCACGGGCCCGGGCGGGAGCTCCACCACCACGATCACGTCGAGGACAGCACCCTGCGGCGGCGCGCGGCCGAGCGGGAGCTCCAGCTGGACAGGCTCACCAACGGGTCGCCCCTCGAACGTTCGCGCCTGCCCCTGGGCGCGAAGCTTGAACTGCCCCACCGTCGGCGGTGCCGTGACCACGACCGTCGCACGTCCGCCACGACCCACCTCGGCGAGCAGCGGGCTCCGGTCGAGCGCGTCGAGACGGACGCTTGCCCACCACCACCCGAGGCCGCAGAGCAGCATCGCCATCAGGGCGAACCTCACCTGCGGCGTGCCGGCCGCGACCAGCGCGGCACCCGCCAGCAGCGAGCCGGCGAGGCCGAGATCGTGGACCCGCACGACGTTTCCCAGCACGAGCCCTGCGACCATCGAGGCGGCGAGCAGATGGGCCGGCGCTCGTGTCCAGGTCACGGGATCACGAGCCCACGCAGGGTGTCGATCCGTGACGGCCCGATCCCGGGAATCGCGTCGAGATCGTCGACAGCCGTGAACGGCCCGTGCTGCTGCCGGTAGTCGACGATCTTCTGCGCGGTCACCGGCCCGATCCCCGGGAGCGCGTCGAGTTGCTCGACGGTCGCGGTGTTCAGGTCGACCGGCGCCGAGGACGAGGACAGCCCGGCGCCGGTCGCGGCGAGGGCTCCGGCGCCCGTGCGCGCCGGCACCAGCACCTGCTCGCCGTCGGCAAGGGGCGCAGCCAGGTTGACCAGGGTGGAGTCGGCGCGGCGGGTCGCACCGCCGGCGCGGGCGAGGGCGTCCGCGATCCGGGAGCCCTGCCGCAGGCGGTAGAGCCCAGGCCGCCTGACCGCGCCGGCTACGTCGACGACCACGAACGCCGACACCGTCGGGGTCGTGGCTGCCGGCGCAGTCAACGGCGGGACGGCGGCGGAGCCGAGGCTCGCCGGCGTGGAGCCCGCCTTCGGCGCCCCGAGGAAGTGCGCGGCGGCGAACACCGCAGCGAGCGCGGCCGACACGGCCAGCAAGGCATGCCTGCGGGACAGGCTGAATGAAGGCATCTGCCGAGCGTGCCAGGAGAAATGTCACGTGTCTGTGCCGGATCAGCGCCGAAAGTGGAACAAGTTGTCCACAACGCCAACACGTCGGGTTTGGTGGCAGCATAGGACGCGCCGATCGGCGGCGATCGCGCGCGAAGAGCCGACCCGGGTCGACCCCCGGGGGTCTACACGACGAAGTTGACGAGCTTGTCCGGCACGACGATCACACGCCGGGGCTCGTGGCCGTCGAGGTGCGCCTGAACACGCTCGGAGCCCCGCCCTCGCGCGATCAGCTCCGCTTCGGGCAGCCCCGCCGGCACCTGCAGCCGGTCGCGCACCTTGCCGTTCACCTGGCAGACGAGCTCGACCGTGTCGTGCCGGAGCATCGACTCGTCGGCGACCGGCCAGGGCTCCTCCCACAGCCGCTCTCGCCCGAGCCGCGACCACAGCTCCTCGGCCACGTGCGGAGCGTAGGGCTGGATCAGCGAGACCGCCGTCTCGACCGCGAAGCGGGCGGCCGGGTCACCGGGCGCCTTCGAGATCTCGTTGACGAGCTCCATCACGGCGGCGACCGGCGTGTTGAAGACGAACCGCCGCTCGATGTCGTCGGTCACCTTGTGGATCGTCTCGTGCGCCTTCCGGGCGAGCGGCGTCGCGGCGGGGCCCTCCCCACCGGGCCGGTCGAGCTCCTCGTGGACGACGCGCCAGAGGCGGGCCAGGAAGCGCCACATCCCCTCGACGCCGGTGTCCTGCCATTCCTTGTCCTGGTCGGCCGGCCCCATGAACAGGATGTAGAGGCGCAGAGCGTCGGCGCCGAACCGGTCGATGAGCTCATCCGGCGCGACCACGTTCCCCTTCGACTTCGACATCTTCGCGCCGAACCGGTAGATCATCCCCTGGTTGAAGAGCCGCGCGAACGGCTCCTCGAACCCGACCAGGTCGATGTCGTAGAGCGCCTTCGTGAAGAAGCGCGCGTACATCAGGTGCAGGATCGCGTGCTCGATCCCGCCGATGTACTGGTTCACCGGCAGCCAGTAGTCGACGAGGCCGCGGTCGAACGGGGCCTCATCATTGTGCGGATCGGTGTAGCGCAGGAAGTACCAGGAGGAGTCGACGAACGTGTCCATCGTGTCGGTCTCACGACGAGCCGGCCCTCCGCACGACGGGCAGGTCGTCGCCACCCAGTCCTCGGCGGCCGCGAGCGGCGAGCGCCCCTTCGGCAGGTAGTCCTCGATCTCGGGCAGCAGTACCGGCAGGTCCGCCTCCGGCACCGGGACGACACCGCAGGCGGCGCAGTGGACGATCGGGATCGGGCAACCCCAGTAGCGCTGACGCGAGAGGAGCCAGTCACGCAACCGGTAGCTGATCGCCGGGCGGCCGAGGCCGCGCCCGCCGAGCCACTCGACGATCGCCGTCTTCGCCTCGGGCGAGGAGAGACCGCTGAATTGCGCCGAGTTGACGAGCACCTCGCTCTCGGAATGCGACACGTAAGCGGCGCCCTCCTCGGCCTCGCCGCCGGGGGGCGCGACCACCTGGACGACCGGGAGGCCGAAGCGCTCGGCGAACGCGAAGTCGCGCTCGTCGTGGGCAGGGACGGCCATGATCGCCCCGGTGCCGTAGTCCATCAGGACGTAGTCGGCGACCCAGATCGGGATCCGCGCGTCGTTGACCGGATTGACTGCGTAGAAGCCCGTGAAGACGCCGGTCTTCTCCTCCTCGGCCGCGCGCTCCTCGCTCCTCATCGTCGCGGCGTGGCGCACATACGCCTGGAGCTCCGCGGGGTCGGCGGACCGCGCGACGAACTGCTCGACCAGCGGATGCTCCGGCGCCAGGACGAAGAAGGTCGCCCCGAAGAGCGTGTCGGGGCGAGTCGTGAAGACCGGGACGTCCTCGCCGAGCTCCTCGACGCGGAAGAGCACCTCGGCGCCCTCGGAGCGGCCGATCCAGTTGCGCTGCATCGTCAGCACCCGCTCGGGCCAGGATTCGAGCTGTGCCATGTCGTCGAGCAGCCGGTCGGCGTAGGCGGTGATCTTGAACAGCCACTGCTCGAGGTTGCGGGACTCGACCAGCGCGCCGCAGCGCTCGCAGTGCCCGTCGATCACCTGCTCGTTGGCCAGCACGGTCTGGTCGTTCGGGCACCACTTGACGGGGGCAGCCTTGCGGTAGGCGAGACCCTCCTCGTACAGCTTCAGGAACAGCCACTGCGTCCACCGGTAGTACTCGGGCTCGTGCGTCGAGACCTCGCGTGTCCAGTCGATCGACCAGCCCATCCGCTTGATCTGCACACGGATCGCATCGATGTTCCGTTCGGTCACCTCTCGCGGGTGACGGCCCTCGCGGATCGCGGCGTTCTCGGCGGGGAGGCCGAACGCGTCGTAGCCCATCGGCCGCAGCACCGACCAGCCGCTGCGGCGGCGGACGTGCGAGACGACGTCGCCGAGCGTGTAGTTGAGCACGTGCCCCATGTGCAGATCGCCCGAGGGGTACGGCAGCATCTCGAGGACATAGGCGTGACGCGCGTCCGCGGTGGCCGGGTCGGCCGGATTCGGCGTGACGAATGCGCCGGCCTCGTCCCAGACCTGCTGCCACTTCCGCTCGATTGCGTGGGGTTCGTAGCTGTCCATGTTCGGCCCTAGAGACGAAAAAGCCTCTCGTGGTGCGAGAGGCCGTGGGAAGCTGACGCGGCGCGGCCGCGGTGCGCTTCCCTGTTAGGTAAGGAGGAGGTTCACCCGCCGGGAGTGTAGCGACCGCCTCGCACGGCGGGCAACCGTCTCGACCGGGCAATGGGGCGTCGCCCACGTGCCCCCAGGGAGCGCGCGGGCCCCTGCATTCAGGCTAGCGCCGATCCTGTGACGTGTCTGTGCCGGATGCGAGACGGAACCGTCATTTCTCGTCCACAGGCAGAATCGCCCTGTGCTCGAGCTCTTCCCCGATACCGCCCGGATCGACGGCGAGACGTTGACCGTCGGCGGGATAGCCGCCGCCGACCTCGTCGCGGCCCATGGGAGCCCGCTCGTCGTCTACGACGAGGCGACGCTGCGCGCCCGCGCCCGGGCCTACCGGGAGGCCGCACCCGGCGTGCTCATCTGCTACGGGACGAAGGCGTTCCCCAATCTGGCGGTGATGCGGATCCTCGCCTCGGAGGGGATCGGCGCGGATGTGTCGACCCTCGGCGAGCTTCGCTTCGCGCAGGCTGCCGGGATCGGAGGCGACCGGCTCGTCGTTCACGGCAACAACAAGAGCCGTGAGGAGCTGCGCGCGGCCGCCGAGGCCGGCGCCCTGGTCGTGATCGACTCGCTGGAGGAGGTCGGGCGGGCGCGCGAGGCAGGCGTAGCCCGCACGCTGATCCGGGTCACACCCGGGATCGAGGCCGACACGCACGAGGCGATCCGGACGGGCCACCACGGCTCGAAGTTCGGCCTCACGCCCGACGATGCCCTCGAGGCGATCCGGGTGGCGCGCGAGCCGGAGGGCCTGCACGTCCACATCGGCTCGCAGCTGCGCGATCTCGACGCTGCCCGGATGGCCGTCGACTGGGTGGCGACCTTTGCGGCCCGCGCCCGGGACGAGCTCGGCTGGGAGCTGAAGACACTCGATCTCGGCGGCGGGCTCGGCGTCGCCGCAACGCCCGCCGAGCCGGAGCTCCCGATCGCGGACTTCGTCGGAGGGCTGCTCGAGGAGCTCGACCGGGCCCGCGCGCAGCACGGCCTCCCGCGGCCGCAGGTGATCCTCGAACCCGGCCGCTCCCTGACAGCCAGAGCCGGCCTGACGCTCTACACGGTCGGCTCGGTCAAGCGCTCGGGCGGTGCCGCCGCGTACGTCGCGGTCGACGGCGGCATGTCGGACAACCCCCGCCCCGCGCTCTACGGCGCCCGGTACACGGCGTTGCTCGCAAACCGTGCCGCCGAGCCGCCGGCCGCCGCGTTCGCAGTCGTCGGGAAGCACTGCGAGTCCGGTGACTTCCTGATCGAGCACGTCGACCTGCCCGATCCGCACCGCGGCGACATCCTGGCTGTCCCGGCGACCGGCGCGTACACGCTGGCGATGAGCTCGACCTACAACGCCGTCCCGCGCCCCGCGGCCGTCCTCGTCCAGGACGGCAGCGTCCGCGTGATCCGCCGCCGAGAGACGATCGACGACCTGCTCGCGCTCGAGTCGTAATGCCCGCCCCGCTCGCTACCGTTCGAGCGTGGCACGGCTCATCCGACGGCGCCTGACGCTGGCCGCGCTCGCAGCCGCCGTCTCGACCGGCACCGCGTCGGCAGCCGCGCGAGTCACCGGCGGCAGCCCGATCCAGATCCAGACCGCCCCATGGACCGTGTACGTCCAGGATCAGGCGCCCGCCGGCCGGTTCCTCTGCACCGGGACGATCGTCGATGCCTCGCACATTCTGACCGCGGCGCACTGCGTCTTCGACGAGGCCGGGAGGATGGCGCTGCCGTCAGCGCTCTCGGTCAGGGCGGGGGTCTCGAACTTCTCGGCGCCGCTGCCGACCGACCTCGAGCAGGATCGGAGCGTCACCTCGTTTCGCGTGCATCCGGGGTATGCCTGGACGACCCGGCTGGCAACCGACGACGTCGCGGTGCTCGCGCTCGCGTCCCCGCTCGATCTGAGCGGCCCGGGCGCTCAGGCGGTCGCCCTCCCGTCCACGAGCGCACCGTTCCCGGACGGTACGGCGGTCGGGCTTGCGGGCTTCGGGCGCCAGAGCCCGACCGCGAACGCGAGCGGCCCGCTCTCCTGGATGACGGCCACCGTCGACCCGCACGGCTCCTGCGGCGGGCCCGACCTGGGCGTGATCTACGCCGACGCCGTCATCCTCTGCGCGGCCTCGCCGGCGAGCGCGGCCTGCAACGGGGACAGCGGCAGCGGCCTCGTCACAACGGACACCCACATCCTCGTCGGGGTCGTCAGCGCAGGCCCCTCGGGGTGCGGCGCCGGCAGCCACACGCTGTACACGTACCTCGGCGCGCCCGAGACGCTCCGCTTCGTCCAGGGCGACGACCACCCGCCGACCGCGCCCCGCGAGACGCCCGCCACGTTCGTCGAGCTCAGGTGGAACCCGCCGCTCGTCGTCGGGAACACGCTCTCCTGCTCGTCCGGCGACTGGTCGGGGGCGGCCCGGTTGAGCTACGCCTTCAGCGACTCGGCCGACGGGCGGCCGCTCCAGATAGGGTCGAGCGCCACCTACCGGCTCACCTCCGGCGACATCGGGCGGAAGATCTTCTGCGAGGTGAGGGCCGCCAACGACGGCGGCCTCGGGCTGGACGAGACGACTGCCACCTCGGGCGTCAAGCCGGCCCCGAAGGTCAGGATCCTCGCCGTCGCTCCCGTCGCGGCGGTGCGCGGCGGCGCCGTGACGCTCCACGTCTCCCTGCGGGCCCCGGCCGGGCTGTGGGGCAAGTTCGGCGTCTGCTTCACCGCGTCGCCACGGGTCGGCGGCCGTATCTGCTCGTCGCAGCCGAACCCGGACGGCGCCGGCGGCACGTTCCCCTTCACCCTCAGGCTCCGGGTGAAGCCGACGGCACCCCTGGTCTCGACGAGGGTCGCCGTCACGGCCGTCGCCGGCGTGTCACGGGCGCACACGACCGTGCTCGTCCGCATCTCGCGCGCCTGAGGCGATCGGTCTCCCCGGATCCGCCGATCGGGGGCGAGCCCGCGAGCCCGGCACCGCGGCTACCGCGTGCCGACGGGCCGCAGCAGCCGCCGCGGGCGCTCGAGCCGGGCCTCGTTCACGTGCGGGCTCGACGGCTCGGCGAGCGGCTCGGCGCCGAACGAGCGCTTCACCTGACCGGCGGGCGGCTCACCGTAGAGCGTCGTCCGCTGGCGCGGGACGCGCCCGGCAGAGCGGATCAGCGCCTCCATCTGCTCGGGCGAAAGCTCCTGCCCCCACCCCGCACCGGCGGCGCGGGAGATCGACTCGTTCATCAGCGTGCCGCCGAGGTCGTTGACGCCCGCGCGGAGCGCTTCGAGGACGCCCTGCGGGCCGGCCTTGACCCACGAGACCTGGACGTTCTCGATCGCCGGGTGCAGCGCGAGCCGGCCGACGGCGTGCATCAGCAACACCTCGCCGAAGGTCGGCCCGGGCCGGGCGCGCCCCTTCAGGTAGATCGGAGCCTCCATGTGCACGAAGGGCAGGGGAACGAACTCGGTGAACCCGCCGGTGCGCTGCTGGAGCTCACGCACCGCGAGCAGGTGCCGCGCCCAGCTTCGCGGCCCGTCGACGTGCCCGAACATGATCGTGTTGTTCGAGCGGAGGCCGAGCTCATGGGCGGTCTCGTGCACCTCGAGCCACTGCGCAGTCGTGATCTTGTCCGGGCAGATGACCGCGCGGACCTCGTCGTCCAGCACTTCGGCCGCCGTCCCCGGGAGCGACGCCAGGCCCTCGTCGCGCAGGCGCGCGAGGTAGTCGCGCAGCGGCACGCCCAGGGTGGCGGCGCCCTGCCACACCTCGAGCGCGCTGAACGCGTGGACGTGCAGATCGGGCACCGCATCCTTGATCGCGCGCACGACCGAGGCGTAGTAGTCGCCGTCGAAGGCCGGATGGATCCCGCCCTGGAGGCAGATCTCGGTCGCGCCGCGGTCCCACGCCTCGACCGCCCGGCGCACGATCTCCGTGTGCGGCACCAGGTACGGCTCGCCGCGCAGGTTCGCCGCCAGCTTCCCCTTGGAGAAGGCGCAGAAGCCGCAGCGGAAGTAGCAGACGTTCGTGTACTGGACGTTCCGGGTCACGACGTAGGTGACGAGGTCGCCGTTCACCTCGCGCCGGACGCGGTCGGCCGCCGCGAAGACACGCTGGCGCTCCTCACCGCGCGCGCAGAAGAGCCGCACGATCTCCTCCTCGCCGAGCTCGTGGCGTGCATCACAAGGCAGGGGGTCGCGGCGCACGACGAACGGCACCTCGCCGGGCTCGCCCGGCGCCCAGGCGTCCTCGCGCGCGAGGCCGAGCGAGTCGGCGGCCCGAAGGACGTGCGGAAGCACCCCGGGGTCGATCCAGGCCGCGTCGATGTGGGCGGGATAGACGGTCAGCCGCGGCACGAGCTCCAGGCCGCGGCTCTCCGTCGCCAGGCGGAGGCGCTCGAGCTCGGGCCACGGCGCCTCCGGGTTGACGTGGTCGATCGTCACCGGCGAGACCCCGCCCCAGTCGTCGATGCCCGCGTCGAGCAGCCTCGCGTAATCCCCGGTCAGGTTCGGCGGCGCCTGAAGCGCGATCTCCGGCGGCAGGATCAGCCGCGCAGCGGCGATCGTCCAGAGCAGCTCGTCGAGCGGCGGCTCGGGGGCTGCGGCCATCCGGGTGCCCGGCTTGGCCCGGAAGTTCTGGACGATCACCTCCTGCACCTGCGGTCCGGCGGCCGCGATCGCCTCGAGCGCCTCGATCCGCTCGGCGCGCGTCTCGCCGATCCCGATCAGGATCCCGGTCGTGAACGGCACCCTGGCCTCGCCCGCCAGCCGCAACGTCTCGAGCCGGGCGGCCGGAAGCTTGTCCGGCGACCCGAAATGCGGCCCGCCGCGACGGGAGAGCCGAACCGCGGTCGTCTCCAGCATCATCCCCATCGAGGCGGCGGCCGGCCGCAGCAGCTCGAAGTCGGCCGCGGCAAGCACACCGGGGTTCAGATGCGGCAGCAGCACCGTCTCCTCGAGCACAGCGCGGGCGGCGGCGGCCAGGTACTCGATCGTCGACCCGAACCCGAGCTCGGCCAGCTCGTCGCGGGCGGCCCGGTAGCGAAGCTCGGGCTTGTCGCCGAGCGTGAAGAGCGCCTCGCGGCAACCTGCGCGCTCACCGGCGCGCGCCACCTCCAGCACCTCGTCGATCGTCAGGTACGCCCGCTCGCCGCGCCTCGGCGGGTGCGCAAACGTGCAGTAGTGGCAGACGTCGCGGCAAAGCTTCGTCAATGGCACGAACACCTTCGGGCTGTACGTGACGAGCAGCCCGCTCCGGCCGTCCCGTGCGGCCCGGGCCTCGGCCATCAACTCGTCGAGAGGGCGCTCCGCAAGGCTCACCGGGGCATCCTAGTGCGGCGTCTCGCAACGCCTCACCTGAAACTCGCCTCCTCGGATGCTCACATTCGCGCCTGCAGCGCGAGGACGTCGTCGACGAACGGCCTCGTCACCTGGTAGAGGCCGAAGCGCTTCACCGCAGCCTCGCCCTGGTACCAGGCCCCGAGCGCCAACTCGGTGTTGCCGTCGAACTGCCCGAGGAGGTGGCGAAGGTAGAGCACGCCCACCTCGATCTCGCCGTCGAGCGTCTGCGGCAGCGCATGACCGACGAGCACCTCCTCGACGAAGCTGCGGGTCGAAGGCATCACCTGGAGGACGCCGCGCGCGCCGACCGGCGAGACGACTTCAGTCTGGAAACCGGACTCCATCCACGCGAGCGCCCGGACGAGGTGAGGCGACACGCCGAGGCGCTCGGCCCAGAAGCCGAGCTGGGCGCGCACCTCTGCGGAGCCCGCGGTGAGCGGCGTGCCCGTGGCCCGCGCGGGGACGGCGAGCCGGGCCCCGATCGGGAGCACGTGCGCCGAGTCGAGCCGGTTGATCTGCGCGAGGCGGCCGAGCGAGACGCCGAAGCGCGAGGCGATCGCGGTCAGCGAATCGCCCGGCTGGACGACATAGACCTGCCGCGGAGGCGGCGGACGACGCGGCACCGTCCCCGCTCGGAGGGCAGCGAGGGTCGACGGCCCGGCGATCCCGTCCATGGCCAGGTGCCGGCGGTGCTGGAAACGCCTCACGGCCGCCTCGCTACGGCGCCCGAAGAAGCCGTCGAGCGGCCCGCCGTAGAGGCCGTTGCGCGCGAGCAGGAACTGGAGTACCGAGACGTCGAGCCCGAAGTCTCCCGGCACGAGCGCACGCCTCCCGAACGATGGGCGGCCGAGCGGCCCCAGCGAGGCCCGCGTCCGGCCGTCGATCCTGCCGGTCACCGGAAGGCCTGCCTGCGCCTGGGCGGCACGCACGGCGGCGATCGTCTCGGGCCCGACGCGACCGTCGATCGGCCCCTCGTAGAGGCCGAGCGCGCGCAACGCGACCTGCACACCCGCCTGCTGCGGGCTCGCGGCCGCCTGGCCCGCCCAGACCGCGACAACGGCCGCAAGCGCCACACCGACAAACCCCCTCGCGCGCATGGACCCTCGCTGTTCGCAACCGGGCCCCGCGATCCTTCTTCCCGACGTACCCTTTTCCGATGCATCCGACCGCCGCCAAGGTGCAGCAGCGGCTCGCCGCCCGCGGGCTCGAGGTCGAGGTGCAGGTCCTGCCCGACTCGACCCGGACGGCCGCCGAAGCCGCAACCGCCTGCGGTTGCGAGGTCGGGCAGATCGTCAAGTCGCTCGTCTTCGTCGTCGACGATGAACCGACCATGGTGCTCTGCGCGGGCGACCGCCGTGTCACCACGATCGAGGGACGGCCTGCGACCGCCGACGAGGCACGCGCCGCCACCGGCTTCTCGATCGGCGGCATCCCCCCGCTCGGCCACGACGCCGACCTGCCGACCGTCGTCGACGAGTCGCTGCGCCGATTCGAGCGCGTGTGGTGCGCAGCCGGAACGCCACACGCGGTGTTCGAGACGGATGTCGGCGACCTGCTTGCCGCGCTGCCGTACGCAACCGTGCAGCCGGTCTAGGGATGTCTCCCGGAAAGAGGTGCCCATGAAGGAATGGACGCGAGCCCTGACGACACTGATCGGCGCGGCGGCGGCCGGCGCGCTGGTGTGGTTCGTCCCGCATTTCAGCCGCTGGACCGTCGGCGGCTACTGGGCGGAGATGGCGCTGATCGCCCTCGCCGGCGCCGTCCTCGGCGTCTCCCAGCTGCACGGGCGCGAGGGAAAGCCTGCGCCCCTGTTCGCGATCGTGTTCCTGCCGGTGCTGATCGTCTCCGGCTGGGTGCTACTCGGGTCGCAGCCACGCGGGGGCTGGATCCGGGATCACGTCGTCTCCTGGAGCGGCGACATCGGGGTCGGCCACGTCGTGCACAACCTCGGCGAGCACGTCGCCGTGCTTGCCTTCGCTGCCGGCCTCGTCTTCGGGCTCACGTTCGAGCCCACGATGATCCCGCGTCGCCGGAGGCCCGCTGCGACAGCCCCGGCCGTGACCGAGCCGCCGCCGCCAGAGCCGATGCCCGCCGAGGAGCCGGCCGTGCCCGATTCGCCGGACACGGCCGAGGCCGAACCGACCGCCGAGGTGGGGCCCGTCGAGAGCCCGTAGGCGCGCGCCGCGGAAACGAGCTCTAGGAGACTCTGGTCAGCGAGACCGCGTCGAGGCCGTCGTTCGTGTCCGCGACGGGATCGGCGTTCGTGAACTGGATCGCGGAGGTGGCCGCCGTCGCGGTGAAGGTGACCGCGTAGTCCTTCCAGACCTGGGTGGTCACGCCATTTCCCTCGGTGTTCCGTGCGAACAGGAGACGGTGCCCGTTCACCGAGACGACGACGGCGCTCGCGACGCCGAACACACCGCGGTCGACGACGTTTCCGACGGAGAAACGCAGGCGGTAGCGCTTTCCGGGAAGCGTCTTGACGGTCTGCTTCACCCCGCCGCCGGACTTTCCGATCACGTCGCTCGTCCCGGTCAGATCGATCCACTGCCTGCCCGCCCGCGCCTTGAAGGCGAAGCCGTTCTGGGAGAACGAGCCGCTGATCGGCGCGACGTTGGCGCCGGGCGTGCCGACCACCTGCCAGCCGGGGAAGCTCTGGCCGACCGCAAAGAGCTGGTAGCCGCCGCCGACCGGCGGGCGCTCGAAGCCGCCGTTCGCGATCAGGTTCTTCGCACCCTGCGAGATGTGTGCGGACAAGGCGAGAGCCGGCGCGAGCAGGCCGGCCGTCAGGGCCAAGACGCACGCGACCCAGCGTCCTCGAGCCACGGCGCGAGTCTACAACGCGGGGACGGCCGGCAACCTGGTGGTCTGACCGGCAACGTTCGCCGGGCCTCCGGCCCGCGACCCAGAAACCGGGCAATGTTGCCGGTCAAACCACTAGTCGAGGTCGGCCGCGCTCGTGACCGGTGCCTGGCAAGTGAAGCGCTCGCAGCGGTAGACGGCGGGCTTGCCGTCGACGAGCGTCTTCCCGGCGAGGAGCGGAACCTCCTCGGCCGGGCCGAAGGCGATCACGGCGTTCGGGTCCCAGCGGGCGAGCACGGCCTTCGCCACCTCCGAGTCGGCGGGGCCGACGATCGCGACCTCCCGGTGCGGTGAGAGGTGGAAGTCGAGCGCGACGAGCCCCCATCCGAACGACGAGGGCGCCTGCACGAGCCCGCCCATGGTCAGCCGGAAGACGGAGACGGCGCGCTCCTCGAGCCTGGCGTCGCCGTAGATACGCGCCAGGCGGAGCAGCACGTAGGCGAGCATCGAGTTGCCGCTCGGAGCCGGCTGGTCGTCGAAGATCTTCTTGCGGACGACCAGCTCCTCGCCGTCGAGGGGCGTCTGGAAGAAGCCGCCGTTCTCCTCGTCGCCGAACAGCTCGACGGCAAGGAGCGCGAGCCGGTGAGCCTCTTCGAGCCAGCGCAGCTCCCCGGTCGCCGCATGCAGCTCGAGCAGCCCGTTCGCCACGTCCGCATAGTCCTCGAGGTAGCCCGTCCCCTTCGCGACCCCGTCCCGCCAGGTGCGGTGCAGGCGGCCCTCCGGGGTCGAGAGCGGACCGAGCACGAACCCGGCCAGCGCGCGCGCCGCGTCGAGGCAGTCGGGCCGGTCGAGGAAGCGCCCGCACTCGGCGAGCGCCGCCAGGGTGAGCCCGTTCCAGGAGGCGACCGCCTTGTCGTCGCGCGCCGGCTTGGCGCGCTGCTCGCGCCGCTCGAACAGCTCCGCGCGCGTGGCCTCGTCGAGCTCGCCGCGGATGATGAAACGGTTCCCTTCGAAGATGTTCAGCAGCTCGTCGGGGACACCTTCGGAGCGCGTCCACGTGAAGGTCAGCCCTTCCTTGCCGTCGGTGTCGGCGTCCTGGGCCGACGCGAAGCCGCCCCCCTCGAGCACGAGCTCCCGCAGCATGTATTCGACCGTCTGCTCGGCCACCTGCCGGTAGCGCTCCTTGCCGTGCACGAGCCAGCCGTGCAGGTAGCAGACAGCGAGCTGCGCGTTGTCGTAGAGCATCTTCTCGAAGTGGGGAACGAGCCAGCGCTCGTCGACCGAGTAGCGGTGGAAGCCGCCGCCGACCAGGTCGTACATGCCGCCGGCGGCCATCCCGTCGAGCGTCGTCTCGGCCATCTGGCGGGAGTCAACCCGGAGCAGGAACTCGACCGCCGGGGCGGCCGGGAACTTGGGCGAGCGGCCCCAGCCGCCCCACTCCCAGTCGAACCCGTTCACGAGGCTCTCGAACGCGGTGTGCAGCAACTCCTTCTCGATCGGCGCGTCGGCCGGCTTGTGCCCGGCGACCGACCGGAGGTGCTCGGTCAGCGAGTCGCCCGTCTTCTCGATCTCCTCGCGCTTCGTCTTCCAGACCTCCGCGACGGTCGTGAGGATGTCGGCGAAGCTCCGCAGCCCGCTCCGGGGCGCCGGCGGCATGTAGGTCGCGGCCCAGAACGGCTTCCGGTCGGGGGTCAGGAAGACGTTCAGGGGCCAGCCGCCGCTCCGGTTCAGCGCAACGGCGGCGTCCATGTAGATCGCGTCGACATCCGGTCGCTCCTCACGGTCGACCTTGACGTTGACGAAATGCTCGTTCATCAGCTCGGCGGTTGCGGGGATCGCGAACGACTCGTGCTCCATCACGTGGCACCAGTGGCAGGCCGAGTACCCGATCGAGAGGAAGATCGGCTTGTCCTCCTCGCTCGCGCGGGCAAACGCCTCGTCTCCCCACGGGTACCAGTCGACCGGGTTGCCCGCGTGCTGGAGGAGGTAGGGGCTCGTCTCGCCTGCGAGTCGGTTCACGGGCGGAACGGTACCGCTCGCGCGCCACCGGTCCGGGTTGCACGCGCACTGTTGCACGCGCACTGCGGAGCCGGGACAGCACCGGCGCGGGAGTAGGCTCCCGCCGATGGACGGCGTGACGGTGAGACCGCTCGTCGAGGGCGACCTCGACGCCGCCGACCGGATCATGCGCGTCGCGTTCGGGACGTTTCTGGACGCCGCCGATCCCACCGCGACGTTCGGCGAGGCCGAATACGTGCGCACGCGGTTCCGAGCTGCCCCCGACTGCGCCTGGGCGGCGGAGCTCAACGGGCAGGTGGTCGGGTCGGTCTTTGCCTCGCGCTGGGGATCGTTCGGATTCCTCGGCCCGCTGACCACCCATCCCGACGTGTGGGGCCGCGGCCTCGGCAGCCGGCTGGTCGTGCCGGTGGTCGAGGCGTTCGAGCGCTGGCGGCTTCACCAGGCCGGGCTCTTCACCTTCCCGAACAGCCCCAAGCACATCGGCCTGTACCAGAAGCACGGGTTCTGGCCGCGGTTCCTGACCCCGGTGCTGGCGAAGCACGCGGCCGGCTCCGACGCCGACTGGGCAGCCTTCTCGCAGGTGCGGGCGTCGGAGCGCGCCGCCACGCTCGAGGCGGCGCGCTCGCTCACCGACGCGGTCTTCCCTGGGCTCGACGTGGAGCGCGAGATCCGGGCCTGCGACGAGCAACGGATCGGGGACACGGTGCTGCTCCGCGAGGGTGGGCGCCTCGCAGGGCTTGCAGTCTGCCATTGCGGCGCCGGAAGCGAAGCGGGAAACGGCGCGTGCTACGTGAAGTTCGGGGCCGTGCTCCCGGGCGGGGAGGCGCCGGGGCGCTTCGAGCGGCTGCTCGACGCCTGCGAGGGCTTCGCGGCGCACGCCGGGCTCGGGCGGATCGTCGCCGGGGTCAACACCGGGCGGCTCGACGCCTACCGCCGGCTTCTGCGGCGCGGCTACCGGGCAGGCCCGATCGGAATCTCGATGCGCTTCCGCCCCGACGGCCCCGACTTCGACGGGCCGGGGGACTACGTGCTCGACGACCTGCGCTAGGCCTGACTCCACCGTCCGACCGTCGCGCGATCCTTCCGTGCAGTGCTGGCCGGCGATTACACCAGGCGGGGGGTCGCGGAGTTCATCGGCACCTTCGCGGTCGTGTTCATCGGCGCAGGCGCGATGATCTACGGGAACCTGCTTGGTACCGCGTTCGCCTACGGGCTCGTGATCGCCGTGATGGTCTCCTCGTTCGCCGGCGTCTCGGGCGGACACTTCAACCCGGCGGTCACGCTCGCGCTCCTCGTCACCCGGCGGATCGCCCCGGCACTGGCGGGCTTCTACTGGCTCGTTCAGCTCGCTGGGGCGGCGGCGGCGGCATTGCTGCTGAAGTGGATCTTCCCGCCCGTCGTCAAGGGGCTCTTCCTCGGGGCGCCGGTGATCAACCCGACGATCGACTCCGCCAAGGCCGTGACGATCGAGGCGGTATTGACGTTCTTCCTCGTCTGGGTGTTCTTCGCGACGGTCGTCGATCCGCGGGGCTCGTTCGCGCAGATCGCCGGGCTCGCGGTGGGCCTCACGGTCGTGCTCGACAGCGCGATGGCCGGCGGGTTGACCGGGGCGGCGATCAATCCGGCGCGGGCCTTCGGCCCCGAGCTCGTCAGCGGGCACTGGACGAGCTTCTGGGTCTGGTACGTCGGACCGCTCGCCGGCGGCACGCTTGCGGCGCTGATCTACGAGTTGCTCTACCTGGCACGGGCGGGGGACCCCGGAGAGCCGGAACCGGTCGCAGAGGCGACGCCGAGCCGGATCGCAGAGCGGGGCGGGCCCTGGCCGTCTACTGACGCACCGGCGTAGGCCTTGCGCTAGGTTCCGCGCGATGCTGTTCGCGCTCTCGACGGGACACCAGATCGGGTTGGCCGCAACCGGCGCGGCGTTCATCCTCTTCGCACTGGTGTCGTCGTTCGTCCTGCCGCGCATCATCCCCGATTTTCCGACCCGGAAGGGGTTGCGCTGGTACTTGCCGCTCACGGCCCTCTTCTTCGTGGCGATGATGGCCTCGATTCTCATCCTGGCGAAGGAGAAGAAGACGGCGGAGGCGGCCCCCGCCACCACGAGCGGGGCCACCACGACCGGAGCTACCACGACCGGGGGTACCACGACCGGGGCCACCACGACCGGGGTACCACGACCGGGGGTACCACGACCGGGGGCGGCAAGCTCACGAGCGGGCCCTACGCGAACGGTGACGCGACCGCCGGCAAGCAGGTCTTCCTCGTCACCGGCGGATGCGGTGCCTGCCACACGCTGAAGGCGGCCGCCTCGACCGGCACGATCGGCCCACCGCTCGACGCGCTCGCGGCCGACGCCGCGCAGGCCAAGCAGGCCCTCGGGGACTTCACCGTCAGCGCGATCCTGCACCCGCCGCCGGCCTACGTCCCGCCGGGCTACCCGACGAACGTGATGCCGACGACGTTCGGGCAGTCGCTGACGGCAAAACAGATCGCCGACCTCGTCGCGTTCCTCGACGAGTCCGCCGGCTCCTAGCGCATCCGTCCGCAATTACGGCCCGCTCCCGGCGGCGTCTCGCCGCCCGTGGCTGCGTCCTCGGTCGCCCGATAGCCACAGCTACCGAGGCTCCCTGCACCCTTGCCACGAACGCCGAGCCACTCGCCGGATAGCAGATCGAACGTACGGACGGATGCACTAGGGCCGGCACCGCCCCGGGCAAGACCGCCCCGTGGCTTCGGTACGATGAGCCTTCCCGGGAGAAGTGGCCGAGTGGCTGAAGGCGGCGCCCTGCTAAGGCGTTATGGGGGTCTATACCTCCATCGAGGGTTCGAATCCCTCCTTCTCCGTGCTTAGAAGCGCTCGCACCGTGAGGCGGCGCGACTCGAAGCGTTGTGGCGAGTGGACCGCAACACGCGGTGACCTGGGATGCTGACGGCAATGACCCTGCTGGGCTCGATCACGAGCGTCATCGACCACAACAGCCAGTGGGCCCTGCTGCTGCTGTTCACTCTGCTCGCCCTGGAGTCGTTCGGGCTTCCGATTCCCGGCGAGACCGCGTTGATCGCCTGCGGCATCCTTGCCTCCCAGGGCGCGCTCTCGATCGTCTGGGTGATCGCTGTCGCCGGCGCGGCGGCGATCATCGGCGACAACCTCGGCTACTGGGTCGCACGAAAGGGCGGCCGTCGCATCCTGTATCGCTACCGCTCGACGCGGCGTTATGCGGACCGGTACTTGCCTCGAGGCGAGCGTTTCTTCGCCCGGCACGGCGGCAAGGCCGTCTTCTTCGGGCGTTTCGTCGCCGTCCTCCGCGTCACGGCGGCCTGGACCGCCGGTCTCGCCTGCATGAACTGGTGGCGCTTCTCCGCCTGGAACGCCGCCGGTGGAATCGTCTGGGCCACACTCGTCGGTCTCCTTTCCTACTACCTCGGGGACGCGGCCGCGCGAGCGATCGGAACCTACGGACTGTATGCCGCCGGCGGTGCGATCGTCTTGGCGGCAAGCGGGTTCCTCGTGTCGCGGTACCTCCGTCGACGCGTCGGCGAAGGTGACGGGTAGCGGGCAGTTTCCACCGAATCCGGGGGAGGCCGACTCCGCGTAATCCCACCAAAGTCAGGGCACGAACCTGCTCCGATCAACCATCGCGAGCGAGGTTGCGGCACGTTGCCTTCACTCAAGCCGATGTCACGTCGCGTGCAGAGATGAGCCTTCCGAGACCTTGTGGGCAGGATCATCAATCTCCGAGCCGTCAGGGCCAGACAAGATGAATCGTGTCGTCGGTGAAGTTGCTGTTCGGGCCGCGAGGGATTGAGACGACGCTGCCGGTCACCCCCTCATACGCCCCGCTGCCACCGACTACCGCGATGCGGTCAGGCGCATTTGAGGCCAGATGGGTCGTCGCGATTCCCGTGATCTGGCCGCCTTTCAACGAGAACACGCCGTAGCATACGCCGATGCCATTTGCCCCGCCCCTCGTCACCATGCAGGTCGCGTCGAGATGGCCTGCATGCGCGCCTCCGCGCGTCAGCAAGTCACTGGTGAAGGCGAACTGGTCACCGAGCAACGGCGGCGCGTTTGGCCCCTGCCGTGGAGGATTATCGATGTAGTTGAATCCGACATCCTTTTCCACCAAATGCAGCGTCACGGTCTTCCCGACGGCAGACGAGTGCCGAGCCGCCCCTGCTGTCGCAGCCAGGAGCAGCATCACCGCAGACGACAACAAGCCGTAGCGAACAACCTGTTTCATTTCGACTCCTTTCCGGTTCGGTCGGGCCGGCGGAACCGGGGGGTGCACCGACCACGATCACAGCAGGCAGTCCATCTCAATCATTCCCGGCCCGGCTTACCCGTCCAGACAGAGGTCGCAAACGTCGGTAAGACCGGACGCCGAGGCGAATCGGGCACCCCTTCACGAAAGCGGCGGTCTCCCTCCCGCCCGCCGACCGTTATCGCCGCAGTACTCGAGCACGCACGGATCTTTCCGATTGCCGCCCCAGACCCTCCCCCATGACGGCACGCCACCGTAGCTCGGCTACGATGGCGCTCCCGGAGGGGTGGCAGAGCGGTCGAATGCGGCGGTCTCGAAAACCGTTTCGGGTCGCAAGGTCCGACGAGGGTTCAAATCCCTCCCCCTCCGCTCCGACAGTTGCACGAGAGAGTTGAACGATTTCGGGGCGGCCGAGAGGTCGCCTCGGCCGTTTTCGAGCCGGGAAGCCGCCGACCTCGCCGCAGCCTAAACAGCCGACGAGCTACATCACGCCCCGGGACAGCCGAGCATGTGGCGCGACGTCACGATTCTGGCTCACGCTGCAGTCACTCTCCGATTGCTGTCTCTCTAACAGGCGACCAACGTAGCCGCGCGCTGGCGCCGGGTCCGGCGCTCTCGGATCGGGATTGGAGACCCGCCGGAATGGGCAATCCCCTGAAAGCCAGGCTCCGTCACTTTCCGCCGACCGCCGGAGGTACACGATGTCGTTGCTCCAGTACTGCTCACATCCGGGTTGCGCCACATGGACGATCGGCAGGCTCTGCATCGAGCATGAGCCGGTGCGAGAGTCACGCGTCTTTCCTCGCGGCCGGGGATACTCACCGCTCACCCGAGAATCGGCGGGGCGCCGCATCGCGGTGGCGCCGCTCGACATGGGGGGCGTCAGGGCAGTCGCGCCCGGGCCGCGATGAGTCTCGCACCCAAAGCCTCCATCCGATGTCCGCGATGCTCGGTCAACCACTTGGAATCCGAACGGTTTCTCGCCGAGCACATCTACCACCATCACGATGGCCCCATCCCGGACCACTACCTCGCCGCTGAACGACTCGCCGAACGACCTACCAGAAAGCCAGGCGCGAACGACCGCCCCGGACTTGCGGCCATCGTCATCGTGCTTGCATTCGTGCTGCTCGCGATCACCGTGCCGATCACGATCGTCATCGCAGCCCGATGATCGACCTGAAATGGCAACGACTCCCGACCCCCGCGACGGCCGGGCGCCGCCGGGTGGGTTCACGCTCAGCCGCGCCTTCCTCAGCGACGAAGCCTGCTCGGCGTCGCGTCTCCGGATCGCAAGGATCGCCGCCCAGGAACTGACGTTGACCAGCGCCGGCGTGGCCATCGTGCTCCCGCGGTTCTGATTCTCTCCGGTTGGGTAAGACCAGACGAGCGGCGTCGAACCGGGAAAAGAAGGAGGTCGAAGTCATATGTTCTTGCTTCTTCTACTCGCATTCCTCGCGGTGATCGCCTTCGGCGCGGGGTTCACGATCCACTGGCTGTTCATCGTGGCAGTCGTGCTAGCGCTGTTGTGGCTGATCTCGGTGTTCCTCGGCGGCATCGGCGGGCGCTCGCGCGGCGCGTGGTGGTGACAGATACCCCCGCGGAGTCGATCAGGGAACGAACGAAGGTGCCCGCCACATGAAGAAAGTCGGAGCTCGACCGCGGCGCATCCGAGAAGCGCGCCGAGGACATCGGCGCGCGCACCGTCAACAAGGCGCGTTCGCGAACGGGCGAGGCCCGAACGGGCCCGCACCTGTCCGTCTCCGACATTTCGTCCGGGCGCGGCGCGGCGGCCTGCGCTCGGGCAGAGGGCAGCGGCGAGGCCGCACGTACGACCAGCTCTACCAGGAGTCCGGAGCCTTCGGGATCGAGAGATGCTCGAAAATGCGAAAGACCGAGCTCGCGCGGGCGATCGAGGGGCGCAAGAAGCGCTGATCGCCCGAGCAAGCCGCCTCGGTCACACCCGGACCCGTGAGGCGCGCGTGGAACCGAGCTCTACGGCTTCGAGACGCCGTACCGGGATGCTCCCGGCGGTCTGGCGGAAGCAAGAGTGCTCCACACGGGGGACAGCCGGCGATCGCTCCACCTGTCGCGCGCGAATCCGCGCGAAGACTTCGCGTGAGCCAAGACCTGCGCTGCGTCCGGGTACAAGCCCCCCGCATCCCGCCGGCTGCGAGGCGGAGGGGGGACCAGTACCTGAGCGGAACGAGCGCGGGGGCGCCAGCGCCGGCGTCCCCGGCAGGATCGGCAACACCGGCTGGGAACGATCAAGCGCCTGGATCTGGCTCTTCTCGTCGACACACAGCACCAGCGCCCGCTCGGGCGGGTCAAGGTAGAGCCCGACCACGTCCCTGACTTTCTCGACAAACAACGGGTCGGTCGAGATCTTGAACGTCTCGACCAGGTGCGGCTTCAGCCCGAACGCCTGCCAGATCCGGTTGACGGTCGACGCGGACACACCGACTTGACGCGCCATCGACCGGGTCGACCAATGCGTCGCCCCAGCAGGAGCCTCCTCGATCGTGCGCCGCACGATCTCCTCGACCGTGTCGTCCAACACACTGCGCGGTACCCCGGGCCGCGGCTCGTCCGAGAGCGCATCAGGACCGCCTTCCACGAACCGGCGCCGCCACTTCGACACCGTCTTCGGGTGCACTCCGAGCTCGGCAGCGACCTCGTCGTTATCGAGCCCCTCCGCGCAGCGCAGCACGATCCGGCTGCGCATCGCCAAACGCTGCTCGGTCTTCGGACGACGTGCCCACCGCTCCAGCTGCTCACGATCGGCCGGCTCCAACACCAACGGCTGCTTCGGTCTCCCAGTCCTCGCCATCTCCGCCTCCATGATGGATGTCGAAGACAACAACGGACCGCCCCGCCAGTTATTCCCTCAATCTCTGCGACAGGACACTAGCGAACGACGGTGGTGTTATTGCCATCGGCCCTGTTACGCGTGCCGCCGAAGCCGCCCCATGTCGACCAGAAGGCAAGCGAAAGCACGAATCCGATGATCCCGACGACGAGAAGGATCACTCCGGCCGTGTGGATGTTGAACCCCGAAGAGGTCGTGTTGACGGCCCAGATGAGAATGGCACCGCCCGCTGCCAGAAGCAGCGACAGGCTGATACCCACAATCGACTCCTTTCGTTCGGACCAGCGCGACCGCTCATCGGTCGCTTTGGGGGAGTACCCGTCCGCGAGGCGATTGGAACCCTCCGGCGCGGGGCAGGCCTCTCGCTCGAGAACGGCACACAGCGTCGGGGCGGTGGCGAGGTCGACTGTCCCCGACACCGAGGCCCCGACGCCGAGCTCACAACTGCCCGCCGTTTCCGCTGATCTAATACGCGTATGCGCGTTCCAATGAAAGGGGGGTCTTATGCTCCGCAAGCTGTCCCTCGTAGGCGTGATGGCGCTGTTTGCAGCCACCCTCGCCTCGCAGGGGGCATCCGGCAAGATGCTGGCCACGTACGACTACAACGCCACCGGGATCGAGACGAGCGTCCCGACCGGCAACACGAGCCCGTTCGCCGGCGTGGCGTTCGGCACGGGCGGGTTCGCGCTCTGGAGCGCGGGCGTGCCGCACGATTCGCTCGACTACTGCGGAGCCACCGCCATCCAGGCCGGTGGGACGTTCTCGCTCGCCCCTAGACGGGGAATACGGCTCACGGGCTCGTTCACGGGCGGGTCGGTCACGGCCCCGCCGGGTTTCTGCGGCTCCGGCGGCACTCCGCCGTGCACCAACGAGACGTTCGGCGTGGACGGGTTCCTGACGCTCAACGGCGGCGCCTACAGCGGCGAGTTCAAGGGCTCGCTCACCCACTACAGCACCATGATCGGCTCGAACTGCGTCACCTACTTCGCGACGATCAGCGGCCACCTCTCCGCGGGCTGACGCAGACCGGCCCCGGCTCCGTCGCTTCGGCAATGAGCGCCGGGGCGACGGAGCCCTCGACGTGCCCTCGTCGATCAGTGGCTCCTGGAACCTGGTTTCGAGGTCCGAGTGGCGCGCATCCCACCCGCCGCTCACCGGGCGACCCAAGCCTCGTCTCTCCGGAACTCCTACTCCCGAATCGTCGTTGCGACGGTGACGTGGTGGGCGTCGCAGAACGCCTCCCGGCCCCTCTGACCCGAGCCCTGCGGGTGCCGGCTCTGCGGCCCGTCCGCGGGGGGCAGCGCGCCATCCGCGACCTCCGGATTCCCCGACGACCGGAGCGTCGCTCCGCGATCCCTGGCAGGCGGACCGGCTCATTACGATGCCGGGAATGGTGAGCGGGACTCGCACGTCGCTCGGAGCACCGTGACCCGGCCGCTCCGGCTCGCTGTCCTCGACCAGTCGCCGATCGCCGCGGGCGCGACCGGGGCCGACGCACTGCGGAACACGATCGACCTCGCCCGTCTCGCCGAGAGCCTCGGGTACGGGCGCTACTGGCTGGCCGAGCATCACGGCACCCCGATGCTCGCGTGCGCGGCGCCGGAGATCCTGATCGCCGAGATCGCGGCCGCGACCGCCCGGATCCGGGTGGGGAGCGGCGGCGTGATGCTGTTCCACTACAGCCCGCTCAAGGTCGCCGAGACGTTCAGCGTCCTCGGCGGGATCCACGGCGACCGGATCGACCTGGGCATCGGCCGCGCCCCGGGAGCAGACCTGGAGACGATCTTCGCGCTCCAGCGGGACCGCCGGCAGATGCTGCCGGAGGACTACCTGGAGCAGATCGCCGAGCTGCTCGCCTACCTCGAGGACGGCTTCCCACCCGAGCATCCGTTCGCGAGGCTCGCCCGGCTGCCGGGGGCGCCGGGAACGGCGGACGTCTGGCTGCTCGGGAACGTCGCTGCAGAGCGCTGCCTGGGCTGCGGAGCTCGGGCTGCCGTATTCGGTCGCAGACTTCATCAATCCCGGCAGCGCCGCGAGCGCCCTGCTCTACCGCGAGCGCTTCGATCCGTCGCGGCGCCTGGGTCATCCCCAGGTGCTGGTTGCGGTCGCCGCGATCTGCGCCGAGACCGACGAGGAGGCAGCGCGGCTCGCGTCGAGCTGGCGCATGGCGATCACGCTCGCCGACCGAGGGCAGTTCGGGCCACTCCCGGCAGTCGAAACAGCGCTCCCCTTTCTCGCCCGGGAGGTGGGCACCGACGCGACCGGCGGCAGGCGAGTCGTCGTGGGATCGCCCGACACGGTTCGGTCGGCCTTCGACCAGATCGCCGCCGACTACGACGCCGACGAGCTGATGATCCTGACGATGACGCACGACCATGAGGCGCGACGCCGCTCGTACGAGCTGCTCGCGGAGGCGTTCGGGCTCGAGGCCCCCAGATCGCTCGAGCGTGGGCCGGCTTCCGAGCACCGCTGATCGACTCGCTCCGTCGCAACCGGCGTACGTGCGAAATCGCGACGAACGGCCTCGACCACACCCGAGTCGACCTGGGCTTCGGCGCAGCCGAGGAGCTCGTCGAGCGCCTGCTCGGGTGACTCGGAGTCTGTTTGAATCGACCAGGTGACGCCCGCCCCGGTGACGGGCGCGGGCGCGCCCCGGCTACTTGATCAGGGACAGGCGGAGCGCGCTCGCGACCGCCTGCGCGCGCGTGTCCGCCTCGAGCTTCGCCATCGCGTTCTGCACATGTGTCGCAACCGTGGCCGGCGAGATGAAGAGGGTATTGCCGACCTGCTGGTTGCGCATCCCGTCGGCCAGCAGCCGCAGGATCTCGCGCTCGCGTCTGGTCAGGCTCTCGAGCCGCTCGGCGGCCTGCGAGCTCACAAGCACCCCGGCGAGCTCGGGGTCGATGTAGGTTCCGCCGTCCGCCACCACTCTGACGGCCCGCATCAGATCCGACGGCACGGACTCCTTGAGCAGGAACCCTCGTGCGCCCACGTCGAGCGACTCCAGCAGCAGGCTGCGCTCGGGGAAACCCGTATAGAGGATCACCGCCGGGGCGGCCTCCGACGCGACGAGCAGTCTGAGGATCTCGATTCCTCCGAACTCCGGCATCCTGATGTCGAGGACAGCGACGTCGGGCCGAAGCTCCTCGATCAGGCGGAACGCCTCCGGCCCGTCGGTGGCGGTGCCGACGAGATCGATCCCCTCCTCGCGGGAGACGTAATGGGCGACCGCATCGAGAATCGCCTGGTGATCGTCCGCGACGAGGAGCGTCAAGGCAGCCCTCGTCCCTGGAGATGTCATCCGGCTCTCGGCGGTCGGTCAGGAACGATGCCGAAATCCTTCATTCGAGTCATTTGAGAGCCCCTGAAATGTTGGGAGCTTTCGCGACAAAATTGTCAGGGGAAGGTTAGAATACATGCAACAACAAAAGGCGTCAGAAACCGTGGAGCGGAAAATGCCTCGTTCGACCAGCGGTCAGGAAAGATGTCCCATCCGGGTGATGGTTGCCGAGGATGAGGAGCCGCTTCGCACGGCGATCGCCGATCTGGTTGCCCGGCAGGGCAATCTCGAGCTCGTCGGGACGGCCTCAGAGGTCGACGCCGCGATCGAGATGGCCCGCGTTCTCCAGCCTGACGTCGCGCTCGTCGACATGCGAATGCCGGGAGGCGGTGGTGCACGCGCTGCGCGTGAGATCTGTGCCGTGTCGCCCGGGACGCAGCCGATCGCGCTCTCCGCCTACGACGAGCGATCGAGCGTGCTCGAGATGCTGCGCTCGGGTGCAGTCGGCTACATCGTCAAGGGCAGCGCGCCCCCGGAGATCATCGACGCGATCAACCGCGCCGTCAGAGATCAGTCGAGCCTGTCGACGAAGGTCCTCGCCGACCTGGTCGGCGACGTCTCCCGCGATGTCGCGGAGCGGGCTGAAGCCGACGAGGTCGTACGCCGCAACGAGGCGCGATTCCGGCGGCTGTTCGAAGCAACCCCCGACGGTGTCGTGATCGTCGAGGCGAACGGCAAGATCCTGCTCGCCAACGAGCAGACAGTGCAGCTGTTCGGCTACACGCGTCAGGAGCTGGTCGGCCGGTCGATCGAGATCCTGCTTCCACCCCGCCTGCGCGAGTCGCATGCACGGCACCGGACGGCGTACTTCTCCGACTCGCGTATGCGGCCGATGGGATCGGGGCTGGACCTGATTGGGATGCGAAAAGACGGGAGCGAGTTTCCGGTCGACATCTCGCTGAGCGAAACCGAGACGGAGGAGGGATACACCGCGACCGCATTCATCCGCGATCTGACCGAGCGCCGGGCATCCGACGCGATGCTCCGGAAGAACGCGAAGCACTTCGAGGCTTTGCTCGAATCGGCGCCCGATGCGGTCGTGATCGTGGACGCCGGCGGCAAAATCTTCTTCGCGAACGAGCAGACCGAGAATCTCTTCGGCTACGACCGCAGCGAGCTCCTCGACCGGCCGATCGAGGTACTGATTCCCGAACGATTCCACGAGCACCATCTGGTGTTGCGCAACGACTACCTCGCGGACCCTCGGCCGCGACCGATCGGCGCCGGGCTCGAGCTCGCCGGGCGACGAAAGAACGGGATCGAGTTCCCCGTCGACATCTCGCTCTCGGGGATCGAGACGAGCGACGGTCGCCTGGTCGCCGCGTTCGTACGGGACGCCACCGACCGGAAGGCCCGGGCAGACCTGGAACGGAGCATCGCGTCGCGGCGGGCGGTGCTCACCCATCTCGTCTCGGCCGGCGAAGACGAGCGGCGACGCATCGCCGCAGATATTCACGACGACTCGATCCAGGTCGTGACGGCAGCCGGGATACGACTCCAGATCCTGCGCGAGGCCCTCGACGACCCGTCACAGCTGCTCCTGCTGGATCAGCTCGCCGAGTCGCTCCAGCACTCGATCTCACGGCTGCGTCACCTCCTGTTCGAGCTGCGCCCGCCTGCACTCGACCACGAGGGGCTCGGACCGGCACTTCAAATGTATCTCGACGTCGCCGACGAGCAGACCAGCACGGTCTATTACCTCGACGACCGCCTGACCTCGCAACCCGCCGAGTCGATGCGGGTGATCGTGTACCGCATCGCCCAGGAGGTGCTCACGAACGTGCGCAACCACGCAGGCGCCGGCTCCGCGACGGTCACCCTGACGGAAGGCGAGGGCGGCTTCGCGATCCGGGTCGTTGACGACGGGGTCGGCTTCGTCCCCGAGGACGCCGTCAGCCGGCCGGGGCACCTCGGAATCGCCGCCATCCGCGAGCGGGCGGAGCTCGCAGGCGGCTGGCTGCGAGTCGAGAGCGCGCCGGGCCGGGGAACGATGGTCGAGTTCTGGATCCCGTCGGGCTTCGACGAGCGGCGTTCGGGCACCGGGGCCCCCGCCCCGGCCGGGGTCGGCACATGATGACGCAGAAGCAACTCCGGGTGCTGATCGCCGAGGACAACGCGAGTGTCCGTGAGGCGCTCGCGGAGCTGATCAGCGCCGAGCCGTCGTTCGCTCTCGTCGGCGCGGTGGCAAACGCGACCGAGGCGATCGAGCTCGCCGCCGCCGAGCAGCCCGACGTCGCGCTCCTCGATGTTCGCATGCCGGGCGGCGGCGGAAGAGTGGCCGCAGAAGGCATTTCGCGCCGGTCTCCGGGCTCCAGGATGATCGCCCTCTCCGGGCACGACGACCATGCGACGGTGCGCGAGATGCTCCGGGCCGGCGTGATCGGCTACCTCGTCAAGGGCGGCCCGAACGACGAGATCGTGCAGGCCGTCAAGAACGCAGCCGAAGGGCGTGCCACCCTCTCGAGCGACGTCACGAACGACATCGTCCAGAGCTTCTCCGAACAGCTCCGTGTCCGATCCCGAAGCTCTCGTCATCGTCGCACCTCGATCGCGCGGGTGCAGAGCGCGCTTCACGACGAGTCGGCCCTCAAGATGGTGTACCAGCCGATCGTCGACCTGCAGAGCCGCACGATCGTCGGCGCCGAAGCACTCGCACGCTTCGCCGGGCCTCCGAAACGCGCCCCCGACCGCTGGTTCGCGGAAGCGCGCAGAGTCGGTCTCGGCCTGGAGCTCGAGCTCGCCGCGGTGAGCAAGGCTCTCGCGATCCTGCCCCAGTTGCCGCCCGGCGTCTACCTCAGCGTCAACGTCTCGCCGGCGGCACTCGCGACGGCCGAGTTCCAGCGGCTCGTTGCCGAGGCCGGAGGCGACAGCGTCGTCGCCGAGATCACCGAGCACGCACTGGTCGAAGACTACGATCGCGTCACCGAGGCGGTCGGGAAGCTACGCGCCCTCGGAATGCGCATCGCCGTCGACGATGCCGGCGCCGGGTTCGCGAGCTTCCGCCACATTCTCAACCTGAGCCCCGAGCTGATCAAGCTCGATCTGACCCTGATTCGCGGGATCGACCACGACCGATCGAAGCAAGCGCTCGCGGCCGGGTTGATCGCGTTTACGGAAGAGAGCGGGGCGACGATCGTGGCCGAAGGAATCGAGCAGACGCCCGAGCTCGCCAGGCTCGTCGAGCTCGGCGTCGGCTACGGCCAGGGGTATCTCCTCGGCCGGCCCGCTCCCCTCCCCCTCCAGACATCTCCGTGAGGCGTCCAGGCACATCGCCGGCACGCAGCACGTGAGGCGTGAAATCCCCACGACGAGCAAATCGGCCCGATTGCACCGAGCCGGGCTGGTCGGGGCAGGCCAGTCGGGCCCGACTCGTCCTTCAGCGAATGGCCGGAGAGCAGAATGGTCGATCCCGATCGCGGCCTGAGAGCCGATCCCGGTCGAGCCTCCGCCGGATCACCCCCGCCGGGGAGACCTGCTCGATCGGAATCGGACTGGCAGCCCACCGGCGAGCCGGTGCCACGACCGTCCCCGACCACGAGCGACTCGGGTCGTAGTTTCCCGTATCCGCGACTCGGGTCTGCTCGGATGCCGCCCGTCGCTCCCGCGGTCACGCTTCCTGCATGATCACCATGGCTCGTGACCGCGCCGGCCCCCAGGAGCAACGAGCCCGCAGCCCCGGCATGGAGGCGGACGCCGAGCGGGCGGAGCGCGTCAGTCCCGGCATTCTGAGAGCCCGCTGGCGGATCGCCTTCGCCGCTGCCGAGTCGGCGCTGCGCGCGGGCAGCCTCTTCCTGACCCCGGAGGAGGTCCGCCGGCACGCCGCCCGGCTCGCGGAGGAGCGTGCGCCGACCGCCCGACTGCTCGAGACGCTGGCACGGGACGAACGGGCGACCGTGTCCGATCAGCACCTGCTGCTGCCGCCGGGAGAGGCCCGGCGCCAGCTCGGGCTTCCCCTCGACGTGAGCGCGTGCGTGTTCAACCTCGACGGTGTCCTGATCGGAAGCGCAACCGTCCACGCAGCCGCCTGGATGGAGACCTTCGACGCGTTCATCTCGCAGCGTGTCGAGCGGACGCACGGCCAGTTCGCGCCGTTCAGCCCCCGGATCGACTACCCGGCGCACCTCCATGCAAAGCCGAGGCTCGACGGCGTCCGGGCGTTTCTCGCCAGCCGCGGGATCAGGCTCCCCGAGGGGCAACCCGACGACCCCCCCGACGCCGAGACGGTGCACGGTCTCGCAAATCGGAAGAACCAGACGCTGCTCCGCCTGCTCGACAGGCAAGGGCTGGCCGCGTTCGAAGGCGCACGCGAGTACCTCGAAACCGCCCGGGACGCGGGACTGCGCTGCGCGGTCGTGTCGGCGAGCGCCAATACGGACACGATCCTCGAACGGGCGGGTCTCGCCACGCTGATCGAGAGCGTCGTCGACGGCAACACGATCGTCGCCGAGGAGCTCCGCCCGAGGCCGGAGCCCGACATCCTGCTGGCGGCCTGCCGCCTGCTCGGCGTCCAGCCCCGGCACTCGGCGGTGTTCGAGACGAGCCCGGCGGGAATCGCCGCCGCCTGCACGGCCGGGTTCGACTTCGTGGTCGGGATCGACCGCGCCGGCACGGCGAAGAAGCTTCGCGCCGCCGGCGCCGATCTCGTCGCAACTGGCCTGGAAGAGTTCCTCGACCGGAAGCTCCTGGCGTGACGGCGACCACCGCCCGGGCGCGGGCGCCCGAGCCGGCCGTGAAGCTGCCGCGCTCGATCCGAGCGTGCCTGTTCGACCTCGACGGCGTGCTCACCGATACGGCGACCGTGCATGCCGAGGCCTGGAAGGAGACGTTTGACGCCTTCCTCCGGCAGTGGGCGCAGCAGACAGGCGAGGCGTTCGTGCCACTCGACCTTGTGCGCGACTACCGCTGCTCCATCGACGGAAAGCCGCGCTCCGACGGCGTCCGCTCGTTCCTCTCCTCGCGCGGCATCGTTCTCCCCGAGGGGTCACACGACGACCGGCCTGGGGACAACACGGTCGCGGGCCTCGCCAACCGGAAGCACGAGCTCTTTCTGGCCCTGTTCCACCTCCGTGGCGTGCAGGCCTTCACCGGGTCGATCCGGTTCGTGCACGCCGCGCAGCGCACCGGCCTGCGCTGCGCCGTCGTCTCGGCGAGCGCGGACTGCCTCGACGTCCTCGAGGCCGCCGGCATCGCCGATCTGTTCGAGGTGCGGGTCGATGCGCTCGTCGCCGAGCGCGAGCGCCTGCGCGCGAAGCCCGCTCCGGACATGTTCCTCGCCGCCGCGCTGATGCTCGGGGCCCGGCCCGCCGAGGCGGCGGTGTTCGAGGACGCGCTCGCCGGGGTCGCCGCCGGTCGCTCGGGCCGGTTCGGCCTCGTCGTCGGCGTCGACCGGGCCGGGCAAGCGGAGGCGCTCAGGGCGAACGGCGCCGACATCGTCGTCTCGGACCTGGCCGAGCTGCTCGAGCCCTGACTCGCGAGCCCCCGGCCGCAGCGGCTCGTCTCCCCGGGCACTTGCGCGATCAATCGGCGGTAGATTGCGCTGCATGAAGACCGTCCAGGCCCGCGCACGCCCCAAGCCGCAGCGGCGGCTCGAGGCTCGCCGGCAGCAAACGAGTCCCAGAGAACACTGAGCCGGGAGGAGCCCATGCGGAAACTTCAGAGCCAGGGCGTGCACCACATCACGATCTGCGGCGCGAACCGGCAGACGTCGATCGACTTCTGGGAAGGCCTCCTCGGCATGCCGTTCGTGTTCGAGCAGCCAAACCTCGACAACGAGTCGGAGAGCCACCTCTACTTCGACCCGGGCGACGGCCGCCTGATCACCGTCTTCACCAACGAGGAGCGCATCCCCGACCCGACACGCACCCCGACCGACCCGGGCTGCGTCCACCACATCGCATTCTCAGTCTCGCAGGCGGTCTTCCGCCAGGCCGTCGAACGCCTGGACGAGCGGGGGATCCGCCACAGCGGCGTCAAGGACCGCGGCTTCATGGACTCGATCTACTTCGAGGACCCGCTCGGCCTGACGATCGAGCTCGCCTCCTACCGCTTCGAGCCGCCGTTCGGCTTCACCCACTCCGACGTGCTGCTGGAGGCGCACAGGCTCCGCGTCGAGCGTGGCGACCACAACATCGGCGAGATCCATCTCGCCGACGCGATCGAGGCGATGACCGAGCGGTCACGGGGCTCGCTCTCCGACGACCGCTCGCCGAAGAACCCCTACTAGCGACACAAGAGACCAGGAGGATCGCATGGCTGCAATCACGCTCAACGTCCTGAAACCGAGCGTCAACAACCTCACTGTTCGTGTCTTCATGCGGGCCGCGGGGCTCGACTTCGAGGAGGTCGACGTCTGGGGGAAGACGGACACACCGGAGTTCCTGCAGAAGGACCCCGCCCGCCTGACGCCGATGCTCGAGGAGGCAGGGCTGGCGAAGGGATCGCTCTGGGAGAGCTGCGCGATCATGCAGTACCTCTGCAACGTGCACGACCTCGAGCAGCTCTACCCGAAGGCCCCAGGCAAACGGGCCATGGTCGACAGTGCCATGTTCTACCTGACCGGCACGCTCTACCCGCTCGTCGCGCGCGCGACCTATCCCGCCCTCCAGTTCCCGCAGTACCCGGGCGAGGTCGCGACCTCCGGCGCCGACGACGCGATGAAGGCGGAAGCGCAGAAGGCCTGCGCGGAGGCGATCGCCGCACCGCTCGAGGTCTACCGCACGTTCTTCCTGGACGGGAAGCCGTTCATCGGCGGCGACTCGCCCTCGATCGCCGACATCAGGCTGTCCGCCACGCTCGAGTTCCTGAACGCGATCGACTACGACTTCCCGGCTTGGGCCAGGGAGTACATGGCCGCGATGGAGAGCACACTGGGCGAGGCCTATTCCGAGCCGGCGGCCGACGTGCGCGGCTACATCGACTACGTGAAGTCACAGCAGGCATGACCCCCGGCAGGGACCGGCACGGGCACCCGGCCGCGACGGTGCCCGCCGCTGAGAATCGGCGGGCCCCGGCATTCGGCCGGCCGCGCGAACGCAGCATGACTCACGGCACGGTCGAGCGCGCGCAGGTGCCGATCCACGGAACGCCGCGGTAAGGTGCGCCGGTGGCGCAAGCGAAGACCCCGCACGTCGAACCTCCGCTGCTGCCGACCTCGGTGGTCGGCAGCTACCCGCAGCCCGACTGGCTGATCGATCGCGCGCGGCTGGCTGCGCGGCTGCCGCCGCGGGTCCGGGCAGTCGAGCTCTGGCGGGTCGGGAGCGACTTCCTCGAGGAGGCCCAGGACGACGCGACCCGGTTGGCGATCGCGGACATGGAGCAGGCAGGCGTCGACATCGTCAGCGACGGCGAGCAGCGCCGCGAGAGCTACTCGAACCGGTTCGCGACCGCGCTCGACGGCGTCGACATCGACAACCCCGGCGTCGCTCTCGATCGAACGGGCCACGAGAACCCCGTGCCGCGGGTCGTCGGCCCGATCGTGCGCCGCCACTCGGTGGAGGTGCGCGACGTCGAGTTCCTCCGCGCCCACTCGAACCGCCGCATCAAGATCACGCTGCCTGGCCCGTTCACGATGACCCAGCAGGCGCAGAACGACTTCTACGACGATCCCGCCGAGCTCGCGCTCGCCTACGCGGTCGCCGTCAACGAGGAGGCGCACGACCTCAAACGGGCCGGCGCCGACGTGATCCAGATCGACGAGCCGTACCTGCAGGCGCGGCCCGAGGCGGCCCGCGAGTACGCGATCCCGGCGATCGACCGCGCGCTCCAGGGGATCGAGGGGGACACCGCGCTCCACATGTGCTTCGGCTACGCGGCCATCGTCCACGAGCGTCCGAGCGGCTACTCCTTCCTCGGCGAGCTCAACGAGTCGAGCGCCGGCCAGATCTCGATCGAGACAGCGCAGCCGCGGCTCGACTACGGCGTGCTCGACCAGCTCTCGGACAAGCACATCATCCTGGGCGCCCTCGACCTGGGCGATCCCGAGGTCGATCGGCCCGAGGCTGTCGCCGACCGCATCAGGGGCGCGCTCGGCTACGTCTCCGCGGAGCGGCTGACGATCGCGCCGGACTGCGGCATGAAGTACCTCCCGCGCGCGACGGCGCTTGCCAAGCTCCGCGCGATGGTCGAGGGCGCCCGGCTCGTGCGCGCCGAGCTCGGATAGGAGCCGTTCGCGTGCAGATCGGCAAGCTCGCCAACCCGGTCAGCCACATCTGCCAGGCCTATCCGGACCGGGTCGAGGTCCACGGCCTCGACCTCTGCGGCGACGTGATGGGCCGGCTGAGCTTCACCGAGTACTTCCACCTCCTGCTCACGGGAAGCGAGCCCACCGGAGAGCAGCGCTACTTCCTCGACCTGCTCCTGATCGCGATCGCCGAGCACGGGCTGATGCCGAGCAACGTCGCGGCGCGCATGACCCTTGCCGCCGACCCCGGCTCGCTGCACGGAGCCGTCGCGGCCGGGATCCTCGGCTGCGGCCCCGTGATCCTCGGCACGGCCGAGGCCTGCGCGCGCCTGCTCGAGGAGGCTCAGACGAATGTCCTCGCGGGCGGCGAGCCCGCGACGGTCGCGGCGGAGGCGGCGCGCGCGATCCATGCCTCCGGTGGCAAGACGCCCGGCTTCGGGCACCCCGTCCACAGGCCGCTCGACCCGCGCGCCGAGCGGATCCTCGAGCTGGCCGACACCCGCGGGGTGAGCGGGCCCCACCTGCTGCTTGCCCGACACTTCCGCGATGCGGTCGCCGAGACCTGGGGCAGGCCGCTGACCATGAACGTCTCGATGCCGATCGCGGCGGTGATGCTCGATCTCGGCTTCCCGGCCTCCTCGGTCAACGCCGTGCCGATCCTGGCGAGAACGGCGAGCCTGCTGGCCCATCTCGCCGAAGAGCAGGCGCAGCCGCTCGGGTTCCTGATGGCCGGGAAGGCAACGGAGGGGATCGTCTACGAGCACGGCGAGGACGGCTGATGCTCGAGCCCGAGATCGAGACCCTGCCATGGGCCGAGCAGGTTGCCCTGGACGATGCGTGCTACCGCACGCAGCTCGCCTATCTGTTCGAGCGGTCGGCCTTCTACCGCGAGAAGCTCTCGGACGCGGGCATCAGCTCCCCGGAGGCGGCAGGTGGCCTGGCCGAGATCGACCGGCTGCCGCTGACCGAGAAGCGAGAGCTCCGGGCCACCTGCACGCCGGAAAACCCGATCGGCTCGCACCTCTGCGCGACGCGGTTCGAGATCGTCCGCATCTACTCCACGAGTGGCACCACCGGCACGCCCAGCTTCATCCCGCTCACCGCCGGCGACCTCGACAACTGGGTGACAGGCTCGGCGCGCAGCTACGCGGCCTCCGGCATCGCCGCGGGCGGGCGCATCGTCTCCACCTACAACGCCGGCCCGTTCGTTGCCGGTGCGGCGCTCGCCTCCTTCGACCGCATCGGCATCTGCCACATCCCGGTCGGCACCGGGAACACCGAGCGCCTGATCACGGCGATCGAGCTGCTCCGGCCCGATGCCGCCGTGCTCACGCCCTCGTACGCCGCCTACCTGATCGAGTGGGCGGCCGACCGGGGCATCGATCTGGCGGCATCGAGCGTCGTGCGCGTGCTCGTCGCCGGCGAGCCCGGCGGCGGGGAGCCGGCCTTCCGGTCGAAGCTCGAGCATGGCTGGGGCGCCAGGGTCACCGAGGCGATGGGCATCGGCGATATCGGCGTGTCGCTCTGGGGCGAGTGCGAGGAACAGGACGGGATGCACCTGGGCGCCCGCGGCTTCGTGCACCCCGAGCTGATCGACGCCGAGACGGGTGAGACCGTCGGCCTGGAGGACGGAGCCACCGGAGAGCTCGTGCTGACGCATCTCCGCCAGCGCGCGACGCCGCTGCTGCGATTCCGGACGCGCGACCACGTTCGCGTCAGCACCGGCACGTGCCGCTGCGGCCGGACGAGCCCGCGCGTGCGCTGTATCGGTCGCACCGACGACATGCTGATCGTCCGCGGGGTCAACGTGTTCCCGTCCGCCATCCGCGAGGTGGTGAGTGCGTTCGCGCCGGAGGTCAGCGGCCACATCCTGGTCAGGCCGGGAGCGCCGGGGGTCAAGCAGGAGCCGCCTCTGCCCGTGAGCGTCGAGCTCGCGCAGGACACGGGAGGCGACGCCGAGCTCGCCGAGGCAATCCGCGACCGCCTCCGCAGCGTCCTGGTCGTCCAGACCCGCGTCGAGCTCGTACCCTGGGGAAGCCTCCAGCGCAGCGAGTACAAGTCGAAGCTCGTTGAGCGCTGAGTGACCCACCGGTCGCGGGTGCCCGAGCTCGGAGCCCGTGGCGAGGGCTGGGTCGCTCTCCAGTTCGTGACGCTGGCGGCGATCGCCGGGTGCACGTTCGTCGGGGTCGGGCAGACGGTCGTGGAGCTCGAGGCGGCCGGGCTCGTCGTCTGCGCCGGCGGGCTGGCTCTCCTCGGCCTCGGCATCGAGGCGCTCGGCAAGTCCCTGACGCCGTTTCCGAGGCCCCATGCCGAGGCCGAGCTCCGCCGGCGCGGGATCTACCGCCTCGTACGCCACCCGATCTACGGAGGCGTGCTGCTCGTTGCCGCCGGCTGGTCGGTTGCCGAGGCGCCGCTCGGTCTTGCCCCGACTGCGCTGCTGGCCGTCGTCTTCGCGCTCAAGTCGCGGCGCGAGGAGGCGTGGCTGCTCGAGCGGTACCCGGACTACGCGGGCTACCGCGCCTCGACGCCGCACCGTTTCCTGCCCTGGCTCGTCTGAGCGTGGTCAGAGGCGCTCGAGCGCGATTGCCGGGATCACCCTGGTCGTTCGCTCCTGGTATCCGGCGAACGCCGGACGCCGCTCGACCTGCCGCGCGAACAGGAGATCTCGTTCCTCTCCCTCCGTGACGACCGCACGCACCGGGAAGCTCTCGTCGCCGACCTCGACGCTCGCGACGGGGTTCGCGACCAGGTTGTGGAACCAGTCCGGGTTGGTCGGCGCGCCGCCCACCGAGGCGAAGACCACCATGCGTTCGCCGTCCGGCAGATACACGAGCGGCGTCGTGTGCGAACGGCCGGTGCGCGCGCCGGTGGTGGTCAGCAGGAGCATGGTCGCTCCCGCGAATCCTCCCCCGACCTTGCCGCCGTTCGCGCGGAACTCCTCGATGATCTTCTCGTTCCGGTCGTTCACCGGCCTCCCTCCTCCGTGGATGAGCGCTCTAACGGTACGCGCCCGCTAAAGCCTCCCGCCTCGGCCGCCGATGGGACCGCGGATGAGGCGTCTTGTCATCGTCGCCTGCTTCTTCGCCGTCCTGGTCCCGCCCGCGACCGCGGCGAACACACATCAGTCGTGGGCGCAGTCCGAGATCGCGCTCGTCACCTCCCGCGGGCTCTTCCCCGCTCCCCCGGCGGACTTCAGGCCCGCCGACCCCCTGACGGCGGACGCACTCGCCGCACTCGTGGCCGGGCTCGGCGGCGCGCCCGCGCCGGCCGCAGCCGGCCGGCCCGTCTCGATCGCCGGGCTCGACGCGGCGCTGGTCGACGCACTCGGTCTCCGCGCAGCAGCCAGAGAATTCGCCGCCGGGGCCAGAGGCGCCGGCCTCCGGCCGCCGTCCCGTTTCGGAACCGAGGCCGTCGCCCGGCTGCTCGGCCTGCGCCCCGACCACCCGGCGACGCCGGGCTCCGTCGAGCTTCAGCCGCAGCAGACTGCGACGCGCGCCGAAGCCGCGTTCTCGGCCGCCCGGCTGCTCGAGCTCGGGCAGCAGACCCCTGGCACGCCGCCCGACTCGACGAGCCTCAGCCCGATCGCCGCGGCCGAGGCCGGCGGTGCGGTGCACTACGTCGAACAGGTCGCAGCGTCGTTCTCGCTCCCGGTGCTGGGCCGATGGCAGCAGCAGATCCTCCAGACAGCCGTCTCGCTGATCGGCTACCCCTACGTCCTCGGCGGGGACGACGAGCGGCTCGAGCCCGGCTTCGACTGCTCGGGGCTCATCTGGCGCGTCTACAAGCTCGCGTCCTACCCCGGCGCGGACGGGCTGGGTGACACCCTCGGGGGCCGCACGGCGGCCGCGATGGCAGCCGAGGTCACGAAGGCCGAGCGGATCGGGATCGCCGACCTTCAGCCGGGCGACGTGCTCTTCTTCGGCCCCGGCCGGAAGTCGAAGCCGTCCCAGATCGACCATGCGTCCCTCTACCTGGGCAACGGTTGGCTGATCGAGGCATCGGGCCAGGGAGTCTCGCTCGGACAGCTCGACTGGTATCGCCAGACATTCGCGTGGGCCCGCAGACCGCTGGCCGAGGCGGGACTCGAGCCCGCAGGCGTAGCGACGACGCGCGCCGTCTGATCACGGCGGCGTGATCGTCCCGTCGCGGCCCAGCCGGATCTTCGGGCCCGCGAAGTCCTCCTGCGAGAGCGTCCGCACGAGCGAGACGGCAGCTCCTGTCCCATCGTACTCGGGCGTGCCCCGACCGGTCAGCTCGAGCGGGATCAGACGGCCGCCCAGGAACCGGCCGCCCGCGCTCAGCTTCACGGAGAGCAGCGCGCTCAGAGAGAGCGAGCCGGCGATGCTGAGCGTGCCGTCGCCGGCGAGGTCGCCGAGGCTGTAGGCGACCAGGTGGTGGTGGTACCACTCGAGGCCGCGGAGCGTATGCGGGCCGGAGGCGAAGACGAGGCTCGCGCCGGCGTCGATCATCGCGTGGGCGAAGGCGCGCGGGTCCCCGCGCTGCTCGCCGAGGAACGTCTCCGGCCCGGCGGGAAGGTGATCCGCCGCCGCACCCTCGGCGCCGGCGTGCATGTAGACGAGCACGACGTCGGCCCGCATCCTCGCCTGACGGACGAGCTTGCGGGCCGCGGGCAGGTCGAGCAGGCTCTGAGCCCACGGGTACGGGGCGAATCCGAGCAGCGCCACCTTCACCGGACCGGCCTGGACGACGGCGATCTGGCCCGGCCGCCCGTCGTAGGCGAGGTGGGCCGCGGTGAGCGCCGAGATCGTCTCCCGCTGCGCCCCCGCCCCGTAGTCGAGCCCATGGTTGTTGGCGATGTTGAACGCGGTGAAACCGGCCTGACTGAGCCTGAACGCCGACACAGGCGAAGCGCGGAACGTGAAGCACCCGTCGACGCCGTACGGCGCGCACCGCGGCGACCCCTCCCGCGCGAGCGTTCCCTCCAGGTTCGCGATCACGAGATCGCCGTGCAGGAAGCGCCGGATGCCGGCAAAGGTCGACCCGGTCGCGCCTTCGCCGACGAGTGCGACGTCGCCTCCCGCGACGAACGTGAACGAGCGGTTCCAGGGCGCGGGCGGCCCGTACGGCTCCCGGCCGGCGCCCGCCCCCGGGGCGGCCTGCACGAGCACCCAGCCCAGCGCGGCGGCGGCGAGCACGCAGCCGAGGCGTACTCGAGGTCGAGAACGGATGTGGAATCGGCTCTCGCGACTCGACAAGAGGCCCTCAACCTAACCGGCCCGGCGGCCGGGCACGGCGCGAGCCGGACAGAGCTCCGACGTTCTCCACCGGAGGACCGGCTGCGACAGGCGGTGATCGCAGGGCCGTAGATCACGCCCGAAGCGGAGGAGAACGAGGTCGTGTCGCCGTCGAGGCGCACCGTCAGCGCGTTGCGGCCGATGCAGTTACCGCTACAGCCGTCGATCGCCGGCGACCGCAATCCCGGCCGATCGCGGCGAACCGTTCCGTTTGTTTGCAGGGAGATTTCAAGGTTATGGATTTGTGTACCGCCGGTTCACTTGCTAGCGTGCCGTGCCTGTGACGTGCCGGAGCATGCCCATGCGCCGGTCTCGTTCCCGAACGGGGTCCGTCGTGAGCCAGGGGTGGCGCCAGTCGCTGCTCGTCCTTGCCGTGGTCCTGGCGGGGCTCCTCGTCGCGGTCCCTGCCTTCGCAACCTCTCCGCTCGACTCCAAGCGCGCCGAGGCGCAGCAGGTCTTCGCGCAGATCCAGCAGCTCGACCAGAGCCTCGGGCGCGCCGACGAGAAGATCAACCTCGCCAACCTCCGCCTCTCCCAGGTCGAGTACCAGCAGAAGGTGAACCGGCGCGAGCTGATCGTCGCGAGGCACAACCTCTCCCGGAGCCGCGAGATGATCGCAAAGCGCCTCGTCTCCCTCTACACCGCGCCGCAGTCGTCGACGCTCGAGATGATCCTCGGCGCGACGAGCCTCGGCGACCTGCTGACCCGGATCGACAACGCAAGCCAGATCTCGTCCCTCGACGGAGCCGTGATCGGACAGGTCGTGACGTTCAAGGCCGACGTCCAGCGCCACGCCAGGAGGCTCGTCCAGGAGCGGGCCTACGCGCGCCAACTGGTCGCCGAGCGGCAGTCGGCGCGGCAGTCGATCGCCGCCCAGCTCGCCGAGCGGGAGAGCCTGCTCTCCTCGGTCCGCGGCGAGATCGCGAAGCTCGAGGCCGAGCAGGCGGCCCGCCAGCTGCAGATGGTGCGCGCCGCGCAGGCGCAGGTCGCGTCGGAGCAGGCCCAGCAGGCGGCAGCGGCGCAGGCGACCGTCGTCGGCGCGAGCGCGGCCACCCCCGACGGTGCGAGCGTGACCCCTGCCTCCCCGTTCGGCAGCCAGGTCGTCTCGGTCGCGATGTCCTACCTCGGGACGCCGTACGTCTGGGGCGGCGCAGCGCCGGGCGGATTCGACTGCTCGGGCCTCGTCATGTACTCCTTCGCCCAGCTCGGCGTCTCGCTCCCCCACTCCTCCTACGCGATGTGGAACTACGGGGTGCCGGTACCGTACGACCAGCTCGAGCCCGGCGATCTGGTCTTCTTCGACGGACTCGGGCACGTCGGCATGTACATCGGCGGCGGCGAGTTCGTCAACGCCCCGTACACCGGCGCGGTCGTCCGGGTCGACAGCCTCGACTCGGGTTGGGCGGCCGCGGCCTACGTCGGCGCCCGCCGGATCACCTGACGCCCGGCCCGGCTCGGAGCGTGACGAACCTGGACGAGCGAGTTGACACGACCGCCGTGTGTCGTACCTTCCAGGTATGAGGCTCGTGCCGGGACTCCCGGGGTCGCTTCACCCCGGCAACATTCACTTCGGTGGGCCCCGGTTGGGCCCGTTCAGGGCGGCGGTGGTCGTGCTCGTGGCCGCGATCTCCCTCGGCGGCGGCACGCTGCTCGCGACCCTGGCTCTCTGGCCCACCGCCCGGGTCGTGCTCGACTCCGCCGCACTGGCACGGGTCGAGCTGGCGCCGCAGGGCGAGCGTGTCGCGTCCGTCCGCGTGCTCGACGGGTCCGGCCGGCCCGTCGCGATCGCGCTCCGGGCGGGAGGGCGGATCGAGCCGGTCGGCAAGCTGCCGGGAGGAACGCGGCTGCACGTCGAGGCGACGATCCGCCGCTCCGGCTGGATCGGCTGGCTCGTCGGCGGCAGCGAGCACGTCCGCGCGACCGTCCGGACTCCGGTCGCGCACGTCGCCGCCCAGTTCGTCTACCCGGCCGCCGGCAAGCCCGTGCGGATCCAGTTCAGCTCGCCCGTCCGGGTCGTGACGCTCCAGACGCAGGACGGAGCGCGCCGGCGGGTGGCGTTCGTGCGGCCGCATCGGTCTGTCCCGATCGGCGTCCTCGCGACCGGGACGAACCTCGCGGGCAGCGTTCTCGTCGCCGGGGTCGCGCGGTCGTGGGAGCGCCTCCCGCAGCCCAGTCGCGTCAACTGGTTCCCGGCCGGGCCGGCGCCCCGGGTGCTCGTGCGTCCGGCGCCGAAGACGACCCTCGTCCCGTCGGCGCCGATCGTGCTCACCTTCTCGCGGCCGGTCGCGGAGGTCCTCGGCTCGGTGCGGCCACGCCTTCTCCCGCGCACCCCCGGCGCCTGGCGGGAGCCGAACGACCACACGCTCGTCTTCCAACCGAGCGGGCTCGGCTTCCGGCTCGGCGCGCACGTCCGGGTTCGCCTCCCACGTGCTGTCCAGGTGATCGCAGGCGCCGATCCCGCAAGCTTCCGCACGCTCTCCTGGCAGGTTCCGACCGGCTCCCCGCTCAGGCTGGAGCAGTTGCTCGCCGGGCTCGGCTATCTCCCCCTCACCTGGCAGCCGGCGCGAGCCGAGCTGGCGCTGACGCCGAGCGCCCAGGCCCGCGCAGCCGTGGAGCCGCCGGCCGGCGCCTTCACGTGGCGCTATCCGAAGACCCCTGCGGCGCTGAAGGCGGCCTGGGGCTCGAGAACCCTCCGCCCCGTCGTGCTTCGTGGCGCGCTGATGGCATTCGAATCGACGCACGGCCTGCCGGCCGACGGCTATCCGAACCGCGCCGTCTGGAAGGCGCTCCTGCACGACGTGCTCGCCGGCAGGCCCGCGGGCGGCGGCTACAGCTACGTGTTCGTCACGGAGAGCCTGCCGCAGACGCTGAGCCTCTGGCACGACGGGAAGGTGATCCTGCGGACCCCGGTGAACACCGGCATCGCCTCGCGCCCGACCGAGCTCGGCACCTTCCCGGTGTACCTCCACCTGGCCTCGACCACGATGTCGGGGACGAACCCGGACGGCACGCCCTACCACGACCCCGGCGTCCCCTGGGTGAACTACTTCAACGGCGGGGATGCCGTCCACGGGTTCGTCCGCCCCGGCTACGGTTACCCGCAGAGCCTTGGCTGCGTCGAGGTTGCGATCCCGACCGCCGCGCAGATCTTCCCGTACGTCCAGATCGGGACGCTCGTCACCGTCGCGGCGTAACCGTCGCGGCCGGCTCCCTGGACTCGTTCGACCGTCCGTCACGCCCAGGATCCGGTAGGCCGTCGCCTCGCGACAGCCGCGAGCGAGCAGGTCGCAGGCGAGATGCAGGTCGACGGCGGCGTCCTCGGCGAGCACGTCTGCGATCACACGCGTGTAGCCGGCGTCGAGAAGCTGCTCCATGCGCCAGCAGTAGACGTCGGAAGCCCCTGTCTCGACCGTCGCAACGTCCGAGGAGGGCGCCGATTCGTACGTGACCGTCTGCTTACCCATCTTGTTCGCTCCCCTTCCCAAACTCGTGATCAACCTCGTCCCTAGCTCATCGGCACGCTGACCCTCTTCTCCATGCTTGCTTTGTGCTCCTCTTCCTCGTCGTTTTTATACCCTGCGGCTGAAGCAGTCGATCACCGAGGCGAGGTAGAGCGTGCCCTCCCAGGTCGAGACGTACTTGATGTCGGAGGCCCAGAGCCGGTTCGGCGCCGGCGGGTTGAAGTCGCGCTCGACCAGGTCGTCAGCGACCCTGACCCCGGGCACGCCGAACGTCGTGCGGAACTTCCGCCGCTTCACATAGCCCGACAGGCCCGCGGCGCGCATCAGCCGCTCGACCCGCTTGCGCCCGACCCGGACGTCCTCGTCGCGGAGGTCGAGGTAGATCCGCCTGGCCCCGTAGCTGTCACGGCTGCGCGCGTACATCCCGCGGATCCGCTCACTCAGCTGGGCGTCGGCGAGCGCCCGCTCCGACGGCGCCCGCCGCTCCCAGGCATGAAACCCCGACCGCGACACTCCGAGCACACGGCACATCAGCGAGATCGGGTAGTTGGTCTTCTCCGCCACGATGAACCGAAAGACGGTCACCGCGTCTCGCTCTCCCGCGCGAAGAAGAGGCATGACCTAGGAGGGCGCGGCGCCGGAGCGCCGCCAGGTGTTGGAGAGGTTGCGCTCCGGCTGCCTCTTGGCCAGGAGCCCGTTCATGATCATTGCCTGGGTCGTCCCGTCGAGATCGTCCGCGTACGTCCAGCCGAGGTAACCGCAGCGCGGGCACTCACCGGTCGCGGTCAGGGTCGCTCCGAACGCGACGCGTATCGCGCCGCAGGCCAGGCATTCGATCTGCATCGGGTTGCTCTTTGCCATGAGGGGGTTATCGGCAGACATCGCTAGGCGCTCAAGGCCGTGAAGCCGGCGTTCGTCCGGTTGATGACCTTGTAACCGAGGTCGGAGAGGGTCGAGGTGTCGGTCAGCGCTTGCCACGCGCCGTTCGTCGTGATCCGGACCCGGCCGAACCGGTATGCGTAGGCGTTGCACGCGGGCGAGCCGCCGTTCCAGCTCTCGCTCATCGCCATCGGCCGGAAGCGGCCACTCCCCGGCAGAGAGATCGGGTCCGTCCTGGGCAGACCATTCACCAGGACCTGCCACTGATTGCGCTTCCCGGCGAGCTGCACCACGGAGAGGTGATAGGAGGAGCCCGCCTGGATCCCCGAGGCGAGCGTCAGGTACCTGATCGGCACGCCCGGCTGGGTGATCTCGACGTAGAGCTCGCTGCCGCTTCCCGCACTGGTGTTCACACCGGTCTGGAGCCACTCGGCCTGGCCGCCCGGGCCGGCGTTGACGCCGCCGACGCCGATCCAGCCCGCGACGTGGCCGTAGGGAACGTCGGCAGACGCGAGTATCGTCACGGTCGCCTGGATCCCCTGGGCCGACTTGTTGCTGACGAGCCCGGCATACGCGTAGGGCTGGGCCGTGCAAGCTTCCGCCGGAATCGCCGCCGGTGCGGCGCTCGCCACACCTGCGACGCTTGCGAGCGCGGACGTGGCAGCGATCGCGATCGTCGCGAACCAGGAACTGCGAGAGACACGAGCCATTGGAACCTCCCCCGGCTTGGGGCTGCCCTCTCCTTCGGTGGCCCGCCCGGCTCGGAGAGAGCCCCGCTGGCTTTGCGTCCCCGCCTCGCGACGGGTCTGCCTGGTCGAGAGACAGCTACTTGCGGTGCTTCGTCTTCCTGATCAAGGGATCGACATGCCCCGCCCGGTCGCAGATCCGCGCAACCGACCGGGCCGCATCCTCTCTTTGCAGGACGCCGGGATCAGGAGGCGGGGTCTGCGGCCGAGGCTCGACGCGTTCCCGTTCGCGGCGTGACGGCGCCCGCACCGGGCTCGCCGGGCGAGTCGCCGGGAAGCCAGTACTGGACCTTGGTGCCCTGACCGGGCTCACTCTCGATCCGCAGCCAGCCGCCTGCGAGCTCGGCACGTTCATGGATCGAGGCGAGCCCGAGATGGCCCGGGCCCGGGTCGGCGAGGTTCGGCGTGAAGCCGACCCCATCGTCCTCGATCTGGACGTGGTAGCCGCCGTCGCGTTCGGTCAGGCGAACGGAGAACGTCCCGGCGCCGGAGTGCCGCCTTGCGTTCGCGAGCACCTCCTGGGCGATCCGGTACAGGACAGTGCGGGAGGGCTCGGGCGGCTCGTTCGTCAGCCGGCCCTCGAACCGGAAGGCCGCTCCGGCGTCGTCGGCGATCTCTTCGAGGTACATGTGCAGCGTCGCCCCGAGGCCTTCCTCGTCGAGCGTCGGCGGTCGCAGCTCGAAGATGAGGCGCCGGAGCCGGGCGATCGCGAGACGGATCGTCTCCTCCAGCTCGTCGAGGGCGACGAGTTGCTTCGGCTCCTCCAGGAGGCGTCTGAGGATCTGCAGCCGCATGCCGGCTGCCGTCATCACCTGGATCGAGTCGTCGTGGATGTCCGCCGCGAGCTGGCGGCGCTCCTTCTCGCCGGCGGAGACGACGTGCCGGAGAACCGCGCGGCGCTCCGCCAGCTCACGCTCCATCTCTTCGTGAGCCTGCCGGACGGTGGCGTCGCGCACAAACGCGACGACGAGATCGCGCTCCCCGACGTTGACCGTCGAGAGCGAGACGTCGATCGGGAACTCGAAGCCGTCCTTCCGCCGGCCGGAGAGGGCCAGGCCCGAGTTCATCACCCGTTTCACGGGATGGGCCACATATGCGGAGCGGTGGCCGACGTGGTCAGAGCGCTCGCGTTCGGGAAGCAGGATCTCGATCTGCTGCCCAAGGAGTTCGGCGCGTGGGTAGCCGAAGAGCTCCTCGGTCTCGTCGTTCACGAGCACGATGCGCCCTTCCCGATCGCTGATCACGGCGGCGTCGGGGGCGGACTCGAGCAGGCCCTCGACGAGGCTCTCGGGCGGGCGTGACAGGCCTGCCGCGAGCCCTGCGACGAGCCTGGACGGCAGGCTCGATTGATCGCGGGCCGCGCGCTTGATCGCCTCGACGATCTCGACCGCCTCGACTTCCTTGACGAGATAGGCGACCGTCCCGGCGGCGAGCAGCTCGAACGCGCTCGCCGGGTCGTCGTTCCCGGAGACGGCGATCGACCTCGTCCCCGGGGAGGCAACCGCAATCCCGGCCGCCGCCCGCGCGGCGCCCCCTCGGGGCATGCTCGCGTCGAGCAAGGCGATGTCCGGCTTCAGCTCACCGGCGCGATCGATCGCTTCCTGCGCGTCGGCTGCCGCGCCCACGAGGTCGAGGCCCGGCTCGCCGGCCACCAGATCGCAGATGCCAGCGCGCCGGGCATTCGCGTCCACCGCCACGAGCACACGGATAGGTGTCGAGGGCTCACCCATGTCGCCATACTCCTCTCTGACCAGTTCACCCTAGCTCGCTCAGGCAACAATTGTCACAAGTGTGCAGGCAAGAAGTCTAGAATGAGGCGCGACGATGGCCGGTGCGCCGTACACCGAGCGGGCGGACGCGAGAGTGCGGCTCGTGATCGCGGACGATCACCCGGCGATCATCGATGCGGTCGCCCGGTTCGTCGCCGACGAGGACGACATCGAACTGGTGGGCCGCGCTGTCGACGGGAACGAGGCGCTCAGGCTGATCCGGGAGCGCGAGCCGACCGTCGCGCTCCTCGACATCCGCATGCCGCACCTCGGCGGAATCGAGGTCTTGCAGGAACTCTCGGAGGCCGAGCCCGGCCCCGCGGTGATCCTCTACACCGGCTATCCCGAGCGAAGCCTGCTGCTGGAGGCGCTCGACGCCGGCGCCCGGGCGTTTCTGCTCAAGGAGTCGCCCCTGAGCGACCTCGTCCGCGCGATCCGGATCGTCGCGAGCGGCGGGACGTTCATCGACCCGGCGCTGTCGGGGCTGCTGGCCGGACGGGACGTGGCCGGGCGGCTCGCGTCTCTGACGAAGCGGGAACGCGAGGTCCTGCGCCTGCTGGCCGACGGGATGCGGAACGAGCAGGTCGGGAAGGCGCTCTCGATCTCCCCGCTGACGGTGCGGACGCACGTCAAGCATGCGATGGACAAGCTCGAGGCGGACACGAGGACACAGGCGGTCGCGAGCGCGCTCCGGCAGTCGCTGATCACCTGACGCGGTCCTGCCCGAGGGGCTGGTGCAAAAGCACGACGACGTCCCAGCGAAAGATCCGATTGGCACCCGCGCCGCCGCGGGGGATGATTCGAGCGTGGGATCGGAACGCCCTCAACCGGCGCCACTCCGCACCTGCCTGGTCGTCGATGACCACCCGGCGATGCGCTCGTCACTCGGTTCCCTGCTCCGGCACGAGGGCTTCGTCGTCGTCGGCGAAGCAGCCACGGGCGCCGAGGCGACCCGCGTGCTCCAGCTGCATCGGCCGGATGTGGCCGTGATCGACTTTCGCCTGCCCGACCTGACCGGTCTCGACATCGCTCGGGCGGCCGCACGAGTCTCTCCGGCAACGGCGCTCGTCGTGCACACGAGCGACCTCTGCCCGAACCTCCTGCAGGAAGCGCTCGCGGCCGGGGTGCGCGGCATCGTGGTGAAGGCCGTCCCGCCGACGCGCCTCCTGACGGCGATCTCGGCCGCCCTCGCCGGCGACGTCTATCTCGATCCGGACCTGCCCGCTCCTGCTCCCGTGCTCACGCGCAGCACGGGACGGAACTGGGGCCAGGTCTTGCGATCACGCCTGACGCGTCAACACAAGACCTGAACCCCGACTCCGGAGAGCGGAGAGGGAGGGATTTGAACCCTCGACGCACCTTTCGGCACGTACGCGATTTCCAGTCGCGCTCCTTAGACCGCTCGGACACCTCTCCGAGGCGTGCGCAGGGTAGCGGTTCTAATCGTGGACGCGGGCGATCAGGTCCTCGCGCTTGAGCACGCGCACCCGGTGGCTCGACCGCACGAGCCTGACCTCGTAGCCGGCCTCCCGCGGGTAGAGCACCTTGTCGCCGGGCTCGACCGACTGCACCTCGGGCCCGACGGCTGCGACGATCCCCGTCGTGCAGTGGGCCGCCTCGTTGATCGGGACGATCAGCCCCGACGCCGTCTCGGACTCATCGAGCGGCTGCACCACCAGGTAGTCGTCGAGGGGCTCGATCGTGACATCGAGGCGGGAGAGTGGGTCGAGCATGCCCGAAGCCTAGCGCCGGCCGGACCTCATCGATCCCTACAAACGCCCCGCAGCGACGATGCGCTGGAGGAACTGCTGCGTCCTCGGCTCGCGGGGGGCGGAGAAGATCTCTGCCGGCGGGCCCTGCTCGAGAATGACTCCGCCCTCGAGAAAGCAAACCCGGTCGGCGGTCTCGCGGGCGAAGCCCATCTCGTGCGTCGCGATCAGCATCGTCATCCCGCCCGCCGCGAGCTCGCGGATCACCTCGAGCACCTCGGCGACGAGCTCCGGATCGAGCGCGCTCGTCACCTCGTCGAGGAGCATCAGGTCGGGATCGAGCGCGAGCGCCCGCACGATCGCCACCCGCTGCTGCTGGCCGCCGGAGAGGCGGTCGGGATACTCGTCGCGCTTGCCGTCGAGACCGAAGCGCGCGAGCAGCTCGAGCCCGCGGGACTCCGCCTCCGCCCGCGAGCGGCCGAGCGCCGACCGCTGCGCCAGCGTGATGTTCCGGAGCACGCTCATGTGCGGAAAGAGGTTGAACGACTGGAAGACGATCCCGATCCGGCGCCGAACCCGGTTGGCATCGACCCCGCGCCCGGTGATCTCCGTGCCGGCGAGCACGATCCGGCCGGCGTCGACGGGCTCGATCAGGTTGACGCAGCGCAGCAGCGTCGACTTGCCGCAGCCGGAGGCGCCGATCAGCGCGACCACCTCGTGCTCGGCCACGGTCAGGTCGATCCCGCGCAGCACCTCGTTGCGCCCGAACGACTTTCGCATCGCCTCGATCACCAGAGCTTCACTCATCGCATCCCCTCGGCTTGCCGGCGGCGGCGGTCGCGCAGGATCAGCCAGTCGGTGAAGCGGGCAAGGGGGATCGTGATCGCGACGAAGAGCAGCGCGGCGACCAGGTAGCACGTGTAGTTGAACGTCGCGTTGGCGTCGATGTTCGACTGGTTGAAGGCCTCGATCGCCCCCAGCGTCCCGACCAGGGCCGTGTCCTTCTGCAGGCCGATGAAGTCGTTCAGGAGCGGCGGGATCACCCTCCGCACCGCCTGCGGCAGGATCACGTGCCGGAGCGTCTGGCCGCGGCTGAGCCCGAGCGACCGGGCGGCCGCCTCCTGCGACGGGTGAACCGACTCGATCCCGGCGCGGTAGACCTCGGAGACGTACGCCGTGTAGACGAGCACGAGCGCAACGATCCCCCAGAAGGTGGTCGAGGTCGGAACCTGCTTGAGCTGGAGCGCGGGCGCACCCAGGCCGAGCATCGTGATCACCAAAATCGTCGGCACGCCGCGGAAGAAGTCCGCGTAGACGATCGCCAGCGCGCGCAGCGGGAAGAAGACCGGGCCCGGAAGGCTGCGGATCACCGCGAGCACGAGGGCGAACACGAGGATGAAGACCTCCGAGATCGTGAAGATCTTCACGTTCAGCTTGAAGGCGCTCGCGATCTCGCCGAACGAGGAACGGAACTGCCCCCAGTCGAAGAACGTGCGCTTCACCTCCGGCCACCCGGGCGCGTGGGTGATCACGAACACCGCGATCCCGAAGAAGACGATCGTGCTCGCGAGCGCGACCACGACCCCCCGGCGGCCGTCGCCGGAGGCCCACGAACCGAGGACCTTCGAGCGGCGGCCCGCTACTTGAGGACCGGCGCGCCGGTCGCCTTGGCTAGCCACTGCTGCTGGATCCGCTTGAGCGCACCGCTCGCCTTCAGCTGCCTGAGCGCGCCGTTGACACAGCCGGCGAGCGGGTTCCCCTTCGCGAACACGATCCCGAAGTGCTCACCCCCGCCCTCGGTCGGAAACTGGCCGAGAATCTTCGAGTTCGGCACCTGGACGGCGGTGACGTAGAACGCGGTCGGGAGGTCGACGACGAGCCCGTCGATCTGCTTGTTCTTGAGCGCCTGGACCGCGGCCGCGTTCTGCGGGAACACCGACGGCTTCTGCGACGGCTTGATCACACTCGTGATGTACCCGTAGCTCGTCGTTCCGAGCTGGGCGCCGAGCTTGAACGAGCTGAGCCCCGCGACCGTGTGGACGCTCGCGATCTTCGTCCCCTTGACGACGACGACCGCCTGGTTGACGTCGTAGTAGGAGACGCTGAACGAGACGACCTTCGCGCGGGCCGGCGTGTACGAGATCTGGTTGATGTCGAAGTCGAACGACTTCGGCCCCGGCGCGTACGACTTGTTGAACGGGACGTAGACCCACTTCACAGCCCTGTGCGAGAAGCCGAGCTTCCGGGCGACGGCGTACGCGACCGCGGGCTCGAAGCCCTTGCCGTTGTTCGGGTCGTTGATCTTCCACGACGACCCCTTGGGCGCACCGCCGGCATACCAGGGCGGGTAGGCGGGGTTGTCGGTGCCGATCGTGAGCGTGCCGGGGCTGACAAGCTTGAGGTTCGCCTTCGCGCAGGACGCCAGGGCGGCGGCCCGCTGCGACGAGGTGCCGAGCGCCGTCGCTGCCGCAGCCAGCCCGGTCGCGATCGTGACGAGTGCGATGAGTCCTCTGCGCATGGCGCGAATACCCCCTGAGTCCGAGTCCGGCGGCCGCCGGGGCCGTGACGGCGAGCCTATCGAACCGGGCCGTGCGTCACAACGCCCCGACACCGAGCTAGCTCGGAAGGAAGAGGCAGGGCGAGACGTCGCCGACCGCCGGCGTCGAGCCGAGATTGGAGCCGTCGAGCGTCGCGCTACAGCTCCAGATGCCGTCGCTGATCGTGACGCTGACGATCCCCTGGTGGCCGCTCGGCCCCATCTTGTGGTGGTCGCAGCCGTAGTTGCTCCCCGGGTAGGCGCCGGGATCGCCGTGGTACCACGTGAACTCGCCCGTCAGGTTCTCCCAGACGTAGAGGGCCGCCCACCGGGTGGACGCGAGCGGCTTCCCGCCACGGAGATGGGCGTTGTTGCAGGTCGGGTCGAAAGCGGCCCCGGAGTCGGGGTTGCCGAGCAGTGGGACGCCCGGTGGGTCGACGAGTTCGAGCGCGAGCGCCCATTCGTATCTCAGCCTGAGCTTGGCATGCCCATACGGCACGACGGAGACCGTGTACTTGGTCGCGAGCTCCTTCGGAACGAACACCGAGGCCAGGTCGATCCGGAAGGTCGTCTTGCCGATCTTCACGCCCATGTCCTCGAGCGCGTTCAGCTTGTGGTCGTAGGCGTTTTCTGCCTCGCACCTCACGCATCCGTCGTCGAAACCAATCAGGATCGCGGAGATCTCGTAGTCGTGGCGGATCGCCAACCAGATCTCGAGCGCCGCGCCGAACAGCTTGGGGTCGCCCTGGACGACCTTCAGGGCGCTCTCCAGCGTGCGAAGGGATTTCCCGAGCAAGCCGTACCCGTCGTATGGGTCGTCGAGTTGGTAGAAGGCCGTATGCGCGGCGTTCTCCAGGTCGAGTGCCCGGTCGACGAGCTTGATCGTCTTCTCCCGAATCGTGAGCTGCTTCGGCTTCGGCAGGGGCTTGGCCGCCTGCTTCTTCGGCTTGGCAGGCGTCGCCGGGACGGGCTTCACGACCTTCTGGCCCGGCTCCAGCGGTATCGCACTACCCTTCAACGGCTCGCCGAGCGCCTTCAGTGCGTTCTCCTTCAGGTTCTGCGCCGTGACGAGGTCGAGGCGCACCTTGTCCTGGTTGACGGTCGAGAGTAGGTCCAGCGCATCGGTGTCCTTGGTGAGCGCCTGGCGGAGGCTCGTCGCCACGGGCCGAGGCGGCCCCGTAGCCAGCGCCTGTTGCAGGACGGCGATCGAGCCCGCGAGCTCGACCTTCGCCGCGCCCCTGTCACTTGCCTGGTGGTGCTGGGCGCTCTCCTCGAGCAAGAGCGCGTAGCGCACGAGCGGCGCGAGCTGGCTCGGCGGAGCGGCTGCGCTCGACCCCGCGGCGCTCGACATCACGATCCCCACGACGATGACGACGACCCTGCTGCCTGCCCTCACTCGGCCCCCCTCCAGGGCGCCTTCGACCCGGACACCTGCCCGGCACTTGCACCATGATGACAGGCGTGCGCATCGGACGCGAGGAGGTGCCTGTGACCAACCCGGACAAGGTCTTCTTCCCGGCGCGGGGGCTGACGAAGGGCGACCTCGTCCGCTACTACCTCGACGTCGCCGGCTGCGCGCTGCCCCATCTGCGGCGGCGGCCGTTCCACATGAAGCGGTTCCCGGACGGCGTCGATGGCGAGTACTTCCACCAGAAGCGCGTGCCGGCCCGGCACCCCGACTACGTCGGCGAGGCGCCGGTGTCGTTTCCGAGCGGGCACTCGACCGTCTTCGCGGTGGTCGACAACGCCGCCGCGCTCGCCTGGGTGGCGAATCTCGGCTGTATCGAGCTCCACACGTGGCACTCGCGGCTGCCCGAGCTCGAGCGCCCCGACTACCTGCTGATCGACCTCGATCCGAGCGCGGAAGGGCAGTGGCCGCTCGTGCGGGAGATCGCGCTCGTCGTGCGCGAGGTGATGGACGGGCTCGGGCTGGCGTCGTTCCCGAAGACCTCCGGCGCGACCGGGCTGCACGTGCTCGCGCCGATCCGGCCCGAGCTCCGGTTTCCCGAGGTGCGTCGATTTGCGAAGGCGCTGGCCGAGGATGTCGAGCGGCGGATCGGCGACCAGGAGGTCGCGACCACGACCTGGCGCGTCGCCGACCGCCGCGGCGTGTTCGTCGACTTCGGCCAGAACGCGCGCGACCGGACGATCGCCTGCGCCTACTCGGTCCGCCCCGTCCCGGATGCGCGGGTCTCGGCTCCGCTCCGCTGGGACGAGGTCGCCGACGTCGACCCGGCAGCGTTCACCGTCGAGACGATGCGCGGCCGAATCGCCTCGACCGGTGACCCGATGCGAGGCATGTGGCGTCAAGCGGTCTCGCTGCCGCGGCGATTCGAGAGCCTGGGCCTCGAGGCGCCGGGCCGGTAAGACACCTGCCCCTTTGGGCCGAGCCCCGGTGCCGGACGCCCGTCAACGACCCTTGTCACCCGCTCCGGACAGGGCCGGAAAGCCTTCGTCCACTCGTGAAGCCACCGCGACGCACTCCGGAGTGTCCTCCACGGGCCTGTCCCGGTGTCGGACGCCTGTCAAGGACGCTCGACATCGGCGGAGGGTCGAGCTAGCTTTGACAAACGAGATCGTCGGTCACCCACGACATCAGACGGCGGAGGACGACCGCGGGCTGGTCGCAGGCGGAGCTTGCCGAGGCGATGGAGGTTTCCCGGCAGACGATCAATTCGATCGAGACCGACCGGTACGTCCCCTCGCTCGCTCTCGCGCTCAGGCTGGCGCGGTTCTTCGGCATCCACGTGGAGGAGTTGTTCAGCGATGGAGCTGGGTAGATCGAAGTCGTTCCTGCCGGCGTTCTCGCGCGCCCTCGGGCTCGGCGCGCAATGGGCCGGCGGGCACCTCGGGTCGGGCCTCGCCTCGCACCGGATGAAGGCCCCCTTTTGTGGGGTGATCCTGCTCGGCGGAAGCAGCGAGACGATCCAGGGGCTCTGAGGCGAAGAGCGCGACGAGCTCTTGGCGCATCGATATCCGCGCGACCTCGCTGGCCGGCGTCGTCCTGATCACGACGATCATCGCCGGCTTCGTGGTCGAGGTCGCGCGGGGAGACGGCGGCAACCCGTATTCACGACCGGAGATGGGCCCAGCCCACCTCGCGGCCGCGATCTTCATGCGGCTCCGCGGCCCGGGATCCTCAACCGAAGAGCGCCTCGACCGAGCCGGCCGCCTCGCGCGCCGGTCGCAGCTCGCGCCACGTGCAGTCACGAGGCTCCTTGTCGTCGCGCCAGCGGAGGAGCTTCGTCCCGTGCCGGAAGCGGTTCCCCTGCACCTTGTCGTAGCGCACCTCGACGACGAGCTCGGGCCGTACAGCTGCCTCCTCGAGCTCGCCGCTGCCCCACCGGTTCGGCTCGGAGACCCGCGAGCGCGCGCCCGGGTCGAGCAGCGGCAGCACCCGCGCCGCCACCTCCGCCCGCGACCGCGCGGCCACCGCGCAGGTGCCGACGTGATCGAGCCCGCCGTCGTCGCGGTAGAGCCCGAGCAGCAGCGTGGCGACCGCGTCCTGCGCCCCCTTCCAGCGGAAGCCGACGACGACGCAATCGGCCGTCTTGTGTTCCTTGACCTTGACCATTCCGTCCCGCGAGCCGGGCAGGTACGGCACTCCGAGCCGCTTCGCCACCACCCCGTCCAGGCCGAGCGCCTCGAACCGGGCGAGCCACGAGCGCGCCTCTTCAACCGATCCCGTGCCGGGCGAGAGCCGGAACCCCTGCACCTGCCGCTCGAGCTCGGCGCGGCGCTCCTCGAACGGCCGCTCCCAGACCCGCTCACCCATCCAGACGAGCAGATCGAAGACGACGTATTCGGCCGGTATCTCGGCGGCCAGCCGCCGGATCCGCGACTCGGCCGGATGGAGCCGAAGCTGCATCGCGTCGAAGTCGAGCGCCCCTTCGCGGACGATCACGACCTCGCCGTCGAGCGCCGATCCCGCCGGCAGCAGCTCGCCAAGCGGGCGCAGCTCCGGAAAGTAGCGCAGCAACGGGCGCCCGCTCCGCGACCAGAGCGCAAGCTCTCCGTCGAGGTTCTCCAGCACGCCGCGGAACCCGTCCCACTTCGGCTCGTACTGCCATCCCCCGCCCACGGGCAGCTCGCGTACGAGCTCCGCCTCCATCGGCGGGAAGGGAAGCGCAGCCGGAGGCACGGCAAAAGCCTAAGCTGCCCGCCATGCCACGTGTCGCGGTCACCGGTGTCGGAGCCGTCTCGCCGCTCGGGCTCGACGCCCCGTCGACCTGGCGCGCCGCGATCGCCGGCGAGAGCGGGATCGACTGGATCGGCGCCTTCGATACGACCGGCCTCCCCGTGCGGATCGCGGGCGAGGTGAAAGGGTTCGACCCGACCTCGGTCGCCTCGGCGAAGGACGCGAGAAAGCTCGAGCGCAATGTCCTGTTCGCGCTCTCTGCCGCGCGCGAGGCGCTGACCGACTCCGGCCTGACGGGCTTCGACCCGGCCCGTGTCGGGATCGTCTTCGGCTCGGCGGTCGGCGGCATCACCGGGGTGGCCGAGCAAGCTGCGATCCTGCGCGAGCGCGGCCCCGACCGCGTCTCGCCGAGCTTCCTGCCGAACATCCTCGTCGACACCGCCTCCGGGCAGCTCGCGATCTCTCTCGGCATGAAGGGCGTCAACTACGCGATCGTCTCGGCCTGCGCAACCGGCTCGCACACGATCGGGGAGGCCGCCGAGATCATCAAGCGCGGCGACGCCGACGCCATGATCGCGGGCGGCACCGAGGCCTGCATCGACCCGCTGATCCTGGCCGGCTTCACCGCGATGCGCGGTCTCGCCGCCGAGGACGACCACCCGCCGCGCGCCTCACGCCCCTTCGACGCGACCCGTGCGGGCTTCGTGATGGCCGAGGGCGCGGGCGCGGTGCTCGTCGAGGACTGGGATCGCGCAGTCGGCCGCGGCGCCCCGATCTACGCGGAGGTGCTCGGCTACGGAGCCTCGAATGACGCCCATCACCTCGCTCAGCCCGAGCCGGGCGCCGAGGGAGTCGCTGCCATGATGCGGAGTGCCCTCGAGCGTGCCGGCGTCGAGCCCGAGCGGGTCGGCTACGTGAATGCCCACGGCACCTCGACCCCGCTCGGCGACCTCGCCGAGACGAAAGCGATCAAAGACGTCTTCGGCGACCACGCCTACCGGCTGGCCGTTTCCTCGACCAAGTCGATGATGGGCCACACGTTCGGCGCGGCAGGGGCGATCGAGGCGATCATGTGCATCCTCGCGCTCCGCGACGGGGTGCTGCCCCCCACGATCAACTACCGCGAGCCCGACCCGGCCTGCGACCTCGACTATGTGCCGAACGAGGCCCGCCGAGTCCAGGTCGACGTGGCGCTCTCGAACGCGATGGGCCTCGGCGGCCACAACGGCTGCGTCCTCCTCGGCCGGGCCGACGGTTAGAACCTGGAGCTTCTTCCCCCGGATAAACGTGGTCGGAGGGTCGTGAGCACTGTTCGGGGGAAGGAGCTAGGGCTTGCGCCTGGCCAGCGCGAGGCCGACGCCGAGCCCGACCATCATGATTCCGCCCGCGCCACCGATCGCCGCTAGCCGGCGCGGCGACCCGGCCAGCCGCGCGCGCACTGTCCCGGCGGCGAGCCGCCAGGCGCTGTCGCAGACAAGCGCGATCGCGACGAAGACGAGCCCGAGCACCAGCATCTGCAGCGGGGCATGCCCGCGCGCCGCATCGGTGAACTGGGGCAGGATCGCTGCGAAGAAGACAGCCACCTTCGGGTTCGTCAGCCCGACGACGAAGCCTTCGCGCAGAATCCGCCGGTCGCTGATGGGGGTGACCGGAACGTCGAGCGACGCAGCCAGCAGGCGCCTGCGGGCGAACGTCCGCACGCCGAGCCAGACGAGGTATGCCGCCCCCACGAGCTTGACCGCCGTGAACACGGCCGCGGAGCGCTCCACGACGACACCGACACCGAGCGCGACCGCAGCGGCCTGAACGTATGCACCACCGGAATTCCCCACCACGGTCGCGAGGGCGGCGCGACAGCCGAGCGCCACGCCGCGGCTGATCACAAACAGGACACTCGGCCCCGGCACGACGATCAGCACGAGCGCGGCGGCAGCGAATTCGGCGAGGTTCCGGACGGAGACGATGGCGGCGAGGATACCCCCGCCCGCACGGGGCGACGGGGCTCGCGAGCGACCCTGGGATTTCTCTGCTGTAGTGACATCGTCAACCGCCACCTCGAGGGAGGCCAGGATGCGCAGGATCGCTCTCACCGCAGTCGCCACCGCCGCTCTCTGCTTCGCCGTCACCGCCGTGACCGGCTTCGCAGCCCAGACCCGGGTCCTGAACATGAAGATCGGCGACATCGCCTCGTTCAGCTCCGACAACTTCCACTGCCAGGCGCTGAGCAAGGTGCAGGTCGCCTGCGGCGCGAAGGTCGCTCCCAACTCGGTCCAGGTCTACTACGCGCCCCACCAGCTCGAGGTGGTCAAGTTCGGCAAGACGCTGAAGCAGGGCTCGGTCCTGCTCAACATCAAGCGCTGAGCCAACCCCGGCGTAGCGCGCGGACCAACAGAGCCACGGGACAGGCAGGGCTACTGGGACAGGCAGGGCTACTGGCAGACGGTCATCGTCGGGATCACGATCGCGAACCCGTAGATCACGCCCGCGGCGCTGTAGAACGCCGTCACGTACTTGCCCGTCTTCGCCGTGATCGCATCGAAGCCGACGCAACGCGTCGTTCCGGTGGTCGAGTAGTACTGGTAGACGTTCGCGATCGGATCGCCCATGGCAAGGCCCTTGTCGGTCTTCCAGCCCGCCGGCGAGCCGAGCGAGAAGACGGCGACGACCCGGTTGTGCTGGAACCGCGCCGCGGCGCCGAGCGGCTCGCCGAACTGGTACTCGTAGAGCCAGGTCGTGTCCTTGCAGTACTTGCACGACTCGAACCTGTTGCCCCACAGCGCCCGAACCCGCTTCTGCGTATCGCCGATCTTCACTCCGGCGAAGCTGACGCCCGGGACGACGACGCCACGCGCCGGAAGACGTCCGTCCGCCTGCGTGCCGCCGTGCGAGACGAGAGCCAGTGCAAGCGAGACGATGAATGCGACCATTTCGGTTCCTTGCGCTCCGGAGCGGACACCATCTGCCAGGCGCTGCCGCATGACGCTCGGATAGCCCGCCAACCGATCTCGGCGGCTGGTCGAGCGGCCGGCCTGCGTCTACAAAGCTAGCAGGCGTCGGGACGCGACTGAAGCCGGGTTGCCGCCGACGCAGGGCAGGTTGGAGCGAGGGTGACGAACCGTATGCCCACGAGGCCCTCGAGCGAGATGCCCTCCGCCGCCCCCTCACGGACGTCGAGGACGAACTGCGGCCGGTTCCAGCGACGGTACTGCTCCGCGTCGATGTAGAAGGGCGCTCCCCCAACCTCCCCGAGGAGCAGGTCGTTCGGGCCGGTGAGAAGCTCGCCGTCCGGGAGACAGATCGGGGAGCTGCCGTCGCAGCAGCCCCCCGACTGGAAGAACATCAGCTTTCCCTGCGAGGCCGTGAGGCGCTCGATCGCCGCAAGCGCGGCGTCGGTGGCGACGAGCTTCCCGGCCATTTCCACTCCTCTAGAAGAACCCGAGCGGCTTCGGGTCGTAGCTGACGAGCAGGCACTTGGTCTGCGTGTAGTGGTCGAGCATCATCTTGTGGTTCTCGCGCCCGACGCCCGAGACCTTGTAGCCGCCGAAGGCCGCGTGAGCCGGGTAGAGGTGGTAGCAGTTCGTCCAGACCCTGCCTGCCTTGATGCCGCGTCCCATCCGGAACGCACGGCTCGTGTCCCGCGTCCAGACGCCGGCGCCGAGGCCGTACAGCGTGTCGTTCGCGATCTCGAGCGCCTGCTGTTCGCCCTTGAACGTCGTCACGGCGAGCACCGGGCCGAAGATCTCCTCCTGGAAGATCCTCATCGAGTTCTCGCCCTTGAAGACGGTCGGCTCGAAGTAGTAGCCGCCGGCGAGCTCGCCGGCGAGCACGTTCCGCTTGCCGCCTGCAAGCAGCTCCGCGCCCTCGTCGAGCCCGATCTGGACGTAGCTCTCGATCTTCTCGAGCTGAGCGGTCGAGACCTGGGGCCCGATCTGCGTCGAGAGGTCGAGCGGGCTCCCCTGACGGATCTCTGCGATCCGCGCGAGGGCGCGCTCCATGAAGGGCTCGTAGATCGATTCCTCGATCAGCGCCCGGGACGGGCAGGTGCAGACCTCGCCCTTGTTGAAGGCGTAGAGCACGAGCCCCTCGACTGCCTTGTCGAGGAAGTCGTCGTCGGCGTCCATCACGTCGGCGAAGAAGATGTTCGGCGACTTGCCACCGAGCTCCGTCGTCGACGGGATGATGTTCTGGGCCGCGTACTGCATGATCAGCCGGCCCGTGACCGTCTCGCCGGTGAAGGCGATCTTGGCGATCCGCTTGTTCGTCGCGAGCGCCTTGCCGATCTCGGCGCCGGGGCCGTTGACGATGTTCAGGACGCCGGGCGGGACGATCTCCTCGATCAACTCGGCGAGCTTCAAGATCGACCACGGCGTCGGGCTCGCGGGCTTGAGCACCGCACAGTTCCCCGCGGCGAGCGCCGGCGCGACCTTCCACGCCGCCATCAGCAGCGGGAAGTTGAACGGGATGATTTGCCCGACGACACCGAGCGGCTCGCGGAAGTGGTAGGCGACCGTGTTCTTGTCGAGCTCCGAGATCGACCCTTCCTCGCCGCGGATCACGGAGGCGAAGTAGCGGAAGTGGTCGGCGGCGAGCGGGATGTCCGCAGCGAGCGTCTCGCGCACCGGCTTGCCGTTCTCCCAGCTCTCGGCGACGGCCAGGGGCTCGAGGTTCTCCTCGATCGCATCTGCGATCCGGTTCAGCACCTTCGACCGCTCCGTCGCCGAAGCCTCGCCCCACGCATCCTTGGCGGCGTGCGCAGCATCGAGCGCAAGCTCGATGTCGGCCGCGGTCGACAGCGGCACTTCCGTGAACGGCTCGCCCGTCACGGGCGTCAGGTTGTCCGTGTAGCGACCCTCGACCGGGGCGATCCAGTGCCCACCGATGAAGTTCTCGTAACGCGACTCGAGCTCGACGAGGCTGCCTGGACGGCCCGGCGCCTCGTAGGTCGCAGTCTTCTCGACTGTTGCCATTGCCCATCTCCTTTCGAGACGAAAGCTTGAGCCGAGCGGAATTGCCCGGCCTTCCGCCAGCTTGGCTGCGGTCTCCGCGCACGGCATCGGGGCCGATTCGGAGTGCGCTACCGGGAAACCCGTAACCGGGCGCGGCCCCCCCGGGGCGCAGGCAGTATCCGGGGCGGTGGGTATCGGCTTCCCAGAGGCTCTGCTCGTCATCGGCCTCGTTCTCTCGGTCGTGGCGGCACTGTCCGGATGGCTGCACGGAACGCTCCTGTCCGCATCGGTCGTGTCGCTCGCGACCGGGATCGTGCTGGCCTGGACGGGCGTGATCATGGTCGAGCCCGACACGAAGATCCTGGTGCTCGCGGTCGAGCTGGCCCTGCTGCTGACGCTGTTCGCCGACGGGCTCGCCGTCGAGGTCGAGTTGCTCCGCCAGCAGTGGCAGCCGCCGGTGCGAGCGCTCGTCCTGGCGATGCCGATCACGCTGGTCCTGGTCGCCGTGTCCGCGCACGTGCTGTTCCACCGCCTCAACTGGACGGAGGCGTTCCTCCTCGGCGCGATCCTGTCTCCGACCGACCCGGTCGTGACGTCGTCGGTCGTGACCTCGGCGCGGGTCCCGAGCGCGGTCCGGCACACCCTCAACCTCGAATCCGGGCTGAACGACGGACTCGCGCTCCCGGTCGTCCTGTTCCTGCTCGTCCTCTCCGGCGCAGGCGGGCATGCCGGCCGTGAGGGGCTCCACGTCCTCGGCGAGGTCGGGTCCGGCGCGCTGATCGGCGTCGCCATCGCGGGAGTCGGCGGCTGGTGGCTCTCGCGGCTTCCCGGCGGGGGCATTCGTCACCAGTACCAGGGGGTGTACGCGCTCGGCCTCGCCTTCGCCGCGTTCGGGCTCGCCGAGGCCACCTACGGAAACGGGTTGATCGCCGCCTTCGTCGCCGGAATCGCCCTCGCGCTCGCCCGCAGCGAGATCCCGGAGACGTTCGGCCTCTTCAACGAGAGCCTCAGCGCGGCGTTCCAGGTGATCACGTTCGTGCTCTTCGGCGCCCTCATCTTCGCGACCGGCTGGCACAGCTCGCTGTGGCGGCTCACGCTGTTCGTCGGCTTCCTGCTGTTCGTCGCGCGTCCGGTCGCCGTCTGGATCGCCTTCCACAACGTGCAGCTGGCGCGACCGGAGAAGCTGTTCGTCGCCTGGTTCGGCCCCAAGGGCGTCGCGTCGATGCTCTTCGCGCTGCTCGTCCTCTCCTCGACCGTGCCGGACCGGCAGACGATCTTCGACATCGCGGCCTACGCGGTCGTCGCCTCGATCGCCGCCCACGGGCTGACGGACACCGTCGGCGCGAAGTGGATCGAGTCGCGGATCGACCCCGGGCGATGAGGCAGAGGGCCGGCGCCGGCGGTCAGGTGAACAGGATCACGCTGCGGATCCCGTCCTGGGCCTCCATCAGCTCGAAGCCCCGGTCGATCTCGTCGAGGGCGATCCTGTGGGAGATGAGCGACTCGACGTCGATCTCCCCGGCAAGCCAGCGGTCGACGAGCAGCGGCACCTCGGTACGGCCCTTGACGCCGCCGAAGGAGGTGCCCGCAATCCTGCGCCCGGTGATCAGGAGCCGAGGGACGATCTCGAGCAGCTCGCCTCTGCCCGCGACGCCGCACATGGTCGCGAGGCCCCACGCCTCGCGCGCCGCCTCGACGGCCTGGCGCATCACCTGGACGTTGCCGGTCGCCTCGAACGTGTAGTCGGCGCCGAAGCCGCCGGTCTCCGACCGGATCCACTCCACCGACTCGGCATCCGCGACCCGCGTGTCGGTCGCGCCGTGATGCCGCGCCTGGCGAAGCCGCTCCTCCGAGAGATCGAGCGCCATGATCCGCTCTGCGCCGGCGAGCCGCGCCCCGATCACGGCTCCGAGGCCGACGAGCCCGCAGCCGAAGACCGCGACCGTCGTCCCCGGCTCGACCCGGGCCGTGTCGAGCGCGGCGCCGATACCCGTGCTGAGCCCGCAGGCAAACGGCGCGCACCCTTCGGCAGGCGCCTCGGAACTGACCTTTGCCAGCGCGATCTCGGGCATGACGGTGTACTCGGCGAAGGTCGAGCAGCCCATGAAATGGCGCAGCGGCTCGCCGTTGCGGGAGAGGCGGGTGATGCCGTCGGGGAGGTAGCCGGCGTTCTGCGCGTCCCGGATCGCCAGACACCTGTTCGTCCGTGAGCTGAGGCAGTGAACGCACCGGCCGCATTCCGGGGCGAACAGCGTGATCACGTGGTCGCCCGGCCGCACGAGCGTCACTCCGGCGCCCACCCGCTCGACCACACCGGCTCCCTCGTGCCCGAGGACGCACGGCGCGTAGCCCGTCGGGTCGGCCCCGGAGGCCGTGTACAGGTCGGTGTGGCAGACCCCGCAGGCGCTCAGCCGGACAAGCGCCTCGCCGTTCCCCGGCTCGGAGAGCTCGACCTCCTGCACGACCAGCGGCCGCCCGAACTCCTCCAGCACCGCGGCGCGCATCTTCATCGCTTTACTCTACGAAACTCCCGCGCTGCGATCGGCTAGTGCGGCCTCTCGTAACCTTTGACATGAAACGCGGGCGGGCGAGGCCGCACTTGCGGCCGCTTCGCGGCCGTTCTTCTTTGTCTGGGGCCAAGGCCGGCGCAGGCGGTCTGAAGCGCGAGTTGCGGGCCGGAGGGCGCCGAGAGCCAAACGATCATCCCGGCCGCGCAGCGGCCGGGCGAGTGCGGCGTCACAAAGGCAGGTTTCGAGTGAAACGTTGGGAGACGCCGCACTAGATGCCGATCGCGAGCTTTCCCTGCGTCAGCGGGCTGCTCCGGAGATGACCTCGCGGAGCCTGACGCGCTCACCGGTACGGAGGATGGCTCTCCGGTAGATGGTGGAGGCGAGCTTCGCGACTGCGACCGTGCAGGCGATGCTCAAAGCGGCCGAGGCTGCGAACTCCCACCAGGTGACGTCTCCGAGGCCGACGAGGACGGTCATCGCGAACGGCGCTGTCGGCGGCAGGTAGGCGAGAACCTTGAAGAAGGTGGACGGGCTTCCCGACGTCGCCGTCGTGAGGGCGATGATGTATCCGAAGATGATCGGAACGTTCAGCGGCACGGCCAGGCTCTGTATCTGGTCCTGGCGTGATGCCATCGCCCCTGCCGCGGCGTAGACCCAGCAGTAGAAGGCGTAGCCGAGGACGAGCCAGGCGAGCGTGCTGGCGATCAGGAGCGGGGTCGTGCCGTGCAGGATGTCCGAGCCCACCGCCTTGGCGAGCCCGAGTGCGAAGACCACGACGAGGGCGGACTGGGCGAAGACCACCAGTCCGATCCCGAGCACCTTGCCCGCCAGGAGCCGCCCGGGGCTCACTGTGGCGAGGAGCACCTCGACGACCCGGCTGGATTTCTCCTCCATCACCCCCATCAGCGTCCAGGTGCCGTACTGCGTGAGCATCACGAACAGCAGGATCAGGCCGACGAACGACGTGGTGCGTGCGGTGCTTCCGGGCGCACCCGGTTGCAGGCTCTTGACCGGGAGCGGCCCGGCACGGGCGACCTGCGCGACCTGAGCCGGTGAGAGGCCGGCGGCCGCGAGCGCCTCGTCCATCCCGAGGATGGCGGAGGCCGCGCGGACGAGCTGGGCGGTCTTCGAGGTGTCGGTGGAGGCGAGTGCCTTCTTGACGACGAGCTCGCGGCCGTCGAGGATCGCGACGTCGACCCGGCCCGAGCGAAGATCCGCGCCGGCGGATTCCGCGCTTGCCTCCCGAACGAACCGCACCGTGGTCTTGAGGCTGGTCGCGCTCGCGACGATCGCCGCCCGCTGCGGGGCCAGGAGAGCGCCGACGACACCGACCCGCCGAACGTTGTCCTTTCCGTTGAGAACCGGGATCACGATGGCGGCGGCCACGCCGGCCAGGATGAGCAGGGTCGCGGCCCGGAACACCCTGCCGCGGATCCGCGTCCGTACCTCCCGCTCTGCGACCAGGCCGGTGTCACCCAGCTTGAGCGCGGCCCCCAGCCGGAACGAGGCCCCCAGCCGGCGCGCGGCTCCCATCGGCCGGGGCTCCGCCCTGGATCGTGGCGGTCGACCCCGGCCGCGTCGCCAGACGATGAACGCGACCGCCGCGATCAGGATCGCCACGGGCACTGCCCCGCTCACGCGAGTGCCTCCCTGAACACCTCGGACAACCGGCGGCGCTCGAGGACGAACTCCGTCACCCGGCCCGCCGCCATCGCCGCCTCGAGCACCGAGTCGCTGTCGGCCGACGGATCGAGCACGAGCCGTACCGCGCCTCCGTCCACCTCGGACACGGTCGCCCCGCCGATACCGCGGGCCCAGGCTCCCTCGCGGTCCCCTTCCACGCGCACCACGAGCCGGCGCGGGCCGGCGGTGACCAGGTCGTCGACCTTGCCGCTTACGACGAGGTGACCGTGGTCGATGATCGTGACCGTCTCGCAGATGTGCTCGACGAGGTCGAGCTGATGACTGGAGAAGAGCACGCAGCAGCCCTCCCGCGCCTGCTCGACGAGCACGTTGCCGATCACGTCGATCCCCGCCGGATCCAGGCCGGCCAGCGGCTCGTCCAGGACGAGCAGGACGGGATCGTGAACCAGCGCCGCCGCGAGCTGGACCCGCTGCTGGTTTCCGTGCGAGAGCGACTCGACCTTGCTGTCCACCCTGTCTGCGACCTCGAGCCGTTCCAGCCACGACCTCGCCGCACGCCCCGCTTCGGGCGGGCTCATCCCGTGCAGCCTGCCGAGGTACTCGAGCTGCTCCCCCACCAGCATGGTCGGGTAGAGGCCTCGCTCCTCCGGCATGTAGCCGAACCGTCGCCGCTCGGGCTGACCCACGAGCGCGCCGTTCCACCTGACCGTCCCGGCGTCCAGATCCGTCAGGCCGAACACGGCGCGCATCGTCGTCGTCTTGCCGGCCCCGTTCGGCCCCAGAAACCCCGTCACCTCACCCGCACGGACCAGGAACGAGAGATCGTCCAGCGCCGTGAGGGCCCCGAACCGCCGCGTCAGCCCCTCCAGCTCCAGGAGGCCGCTCATCGCCTCAGGCGTGCAGACCGCGGTTGTGCAGGAAGATCACCCTCACCGACGCTACCACGAGGTCTTCCGCGTTCTCCAACTTTCCAGACGATGGTGCACGCCCGGCGGGCCGGAGCGCTCAAGGGCTCCTCAGGCACTCGGTTCTTGACGTGCCGCCAAGAACCTGTATTATTCGATTATCTAGATGTCTAGTTATTTGTGGTCAACGCGGTGATCGAGTTCCATCTGGACGGCAGGTCCGGCGTGCCGGCGTACCTGCAGCTCGTGCAGCAGGTGCGGCATGCGATCCGGCTGGGGATCTTGCGGCCGGGCGATCAACTGCCGACGGTGAAGGAGGTCGTCACCCGATTGACGATCAACCCGAACACGGTCCTCCATGCCTACCGCCAGCTCGACCTCGAGGGAGTGACCGAGGGACGGCGAGGCGTGGGCACCTTTGTCTCGGCCCATCCTGTCCCGCCGCCCCCGGACGATCTCAAGGGGATGCGCTCTTCGCTCGAGCGCTGGGTCGGGCGGGCTCGCGCCGCAGGCCTCGACGACGAGGGGATCGCTGCGCTGGTTGCCGAGGCGCTGCGGCCGCCGGCGGTTTCGAGGGTGGCGTGAACGATTCCGTCGCGATTCGCACCGCCGGGCTCGGCAAGCGGTATGGCTCGCGCTGGGCGCTGCGCGACTGCACGCTCGAGATTCCGTCCGGATCGGTGACCGCGCTCGTGGGGCCGAACGGCGCGGGCAAGACGACGCTCCTGCACATGGTGATCGGACTCGCCGACCCGACGAGCGGCGTCGTCGAGGTGTTCGGACGCTCCCCGCGGCACGATGCGAAGGAGGTGCTGCCGCGGATCGGCTTCGTCGCGCAGGACCATCCGCTGCACCGGAACCTGACGATCGCCGAGACGCTCAGGTACGGGCGCGAGCTCAACCCGAGCTGGAACCAACAGCTGGCGGCGACGCGGGTCGAGCGCCTCGGTCTTTCCACCAAGCAGAAGGTCGGTCAGCTCTCCGGCGGCCAGCAGGCGCAGGTGGCGCTGACGCTGGCGCTCGCCAAGCAGCCACGGCTGTTGCTGCTCGACGAGCCTGTGGCATCGCTCGACCCGCTCGCGCGCCGCGAGTTCCTGAATGCAGTGATGGAGGTCGTCGTCGACGAGGGGATCACGGTCGTTCTCTCTTCCCACATCGTCGCCGAGCTCGAGCGCGTCTGCGATCACCTGGTCACGCTCGCCCGGGGCGCCACGCAGCTGAACGGGTCGATCTCGGAGATCGTCGCGAGCCACCGGCTGCTGACCGGGCCACGCAGCGAAGCGGTGAGCGTTGCGCGCGTGCACGCCGTCATCCGCGAGAGCCACACCGAGCGGCAGACGACGCTGCTCGTGCGCGCCAACGGGCACGTGTACGACAGCTGCTGGGAGCAGCACGAGGTCGACCTCGAGGAGATCGTGCTCGCCTACCTCGGCTACCAGCCCGGGAACGGCGCGTCGACGATGTCGGCGCTCGAGGCGGTGCGGTCGTGACCTGGGTCAGCTGGCGCCTGCAGCGCACCGAGACGCTGATCGCCGTCGGCATCCTCGTCCTGCTGGCCGCACTGCTCGTCCCGACCGGCATCCAGATGGCGAACGTCTACCACCGGGACGGGCTCGCCGTTTGCCTCTCCGTCAATCCCGGCCCGGCCTGCGGGCAGAAGCTCGGCGACTTCCAGCAGCGCTTTCAGGCCCTCACGACGCTCGCCAACTGGTTCACCCTCATCCCCGGCCTGATCGGCGTCCTGCTCGCCGCTCCGTTCATCTTCGATCTCGAGAACGGCACCTACCGGCTCGCCTGGACGCAAAGCATCACCCGCGGCCGGTGGCTGCTCGGCAAGCTCGGGTTTCCGGCCGCCGCTGCAGTCCTCGCTGCCGGCGCGCTGATCCTGCTCTTCACCTGGTGGCGCGCTCCGAACGTCCACATCAACGGACGCCTCGATACCGGCAACTACGACACCACCGGCACCGTCGTGATCGGCTACACCCTCTTCGCGCTCGCGCTGGCCCTGGCTCTCGGAGCGATCTGGCGACGCGCGGCCGTCTCGCTCACCGTTGCCTTCGTCGGCTACTTCGCCGCGCGCATCTTCGTCGACTACTCACTACGAAACCACCTTGTCGCACCGCTGAAGGCAACCTACAGAGGTGCCCGGCAGCCGAGCTTCCTCTACAACGCGGATGTCCTGAGCATGCACGGCACGGTGAACGGCCATCAGTTCAGCACCGCCGGCGGCGGCGGCTTCCTCGGCGGCCATGCGCAGATCGCGGCACCCGGAATCAACCACGCTCTCTTCCACGTCGTCTACCAGCCAGAAAGCCACTTCTGGCCGCTCCAACTCACCGAAACCAGCCTCTTCACCGGCACCGCCGTCGCGCTCATCCTCTTCGCCGCCTGGTGGACGCACCAACGCACGGCCTGAGCACGGCGAGCTCTGTGCGGGTCGAGCCCGTCCGCCATGCATCAGCGGGCCCTCCCTCTCCTTCACAAATAAAGAAGGCCCTGTCTCCAGGGCCTTTCGAGTAGCGGGGGCAGGATTTGAACCTGCGACCTCCGGGTTATGAGCCCGGCGAGCTACCTGACTGCTCCACCCCGCGTCGCTGGCGCCATCGTACCACCCTCGGTCGCGTCAGGGCGGCTGCGAGACCGAGGCCCGAGGACATCACGAGCAGGCCCGCGACGGCGTCGAGGACGAAGTGATTTCCGGTCACGACCACCGTCAATGCGACGATTGCCGGATAGCCGATGCCGACCGCCCTCCAGGCCGGGCCCCTGGCGTAGAGGGCCACGCCGAGGCCGACGCCGAGCGCCCAGCCGACGTGCAGGGACGGGACGGCCGCGACCGGGTCGGAGAGCCCATCGGAGCCGCGTGAGCCGATGTCGATCCCGGAGAGGCGGCGGAGCGTGTCCTCGAGCCCGAGTCCGGCGACGCGCGGGGGCGCCGCCGGCCAGCGCCAGTAGACGAGCAGCGCGAGGGCGGTGGCGATCAGGAAGCCGTTCCGGAAGAGGCGGAACCCGGAGCGCGAGCGGCGGTAGAGCCAGACGAAGAAGAGACCGGTGCCGGCGAAGTGGCCGGCCAGGTAGAAGGCGTTCATTCCCTCGACGAGCTCCGGGAGGCGCAGGAAGGCGTGCTGGAGCGACGCCTCCCAGCCGAGGTGCAGCACCCGCTCCCAGGCGGCGATCCGGCGTGCGTGCTCGATCGCGACCGGCCAGTCCGGGCGGAGCGCGAGGCGCATCAACTCGTAGGCACTCACGGCGGCGAGCACCACGCCGACCTGGCCGAGGCCGTAGTGCCGTGCGACCACCGTTCTCAGGCGGGCCACGGATCTCAGGCGGGCCACGGACCGATTGTACGAAGGCCCGTGGTTACGATGACACCCATGGCCCCGATCGTCTGGATCCCGTTGCTCGTCTTCGGCGTCGCCGTCCTCAGTGGGCTGACCGCGGTCGCCGTGCAGGGGCTCGCCGCCTGGCGCGCGTTTCGACGATTCCGCCGCTCCCTCGGGAAGGGACTGGCCGAGACCGCGCGGAGCCTGGCGGCCGTGGAGCACAACCTCGGGCGCGCCGGCGAGAAGGCCGCGGAGCTCGAGCGGGCCCGCATGCGCCTGCAGCGCGCAATCGCGGCGGCGTCGGTGCTCGGCGGCGGCCTGGGAGAAGCCTGGGCGCTCGTCGAAGGCCCACGCAGCGTCATCCCCCGCAAGTGACGCGCGTCGCCGCGGTCGACATCGGCACAAACTCGACGAGGCTGCTGGTCGCCGACATCGAGGAGGAGCGGATCGCCGACGTCCTCCGCCGCTCGGCCGTGACGAGGCTCGGCGAGGGCGTCGACGCCGGCCGGCTCCTACTGCCCGAGCCGATCGCCCGCACCCTGGCGGTGCTGTCCGGCTACCGGGACGAAATCGAAAGGCTCGGAGCGAAGCGCGCACTTGCGGTCGCGACGAGCGCGACGCGCGACGCGCGAAACGGGCGCGCGTTCCTCGACCAGGTCGAGCAGAGCACGGGCTTCGAGACGCGGCTCCTGAGCGGCGACGAGGAGGCCCGGCTGACCCGGCGCGGCGTCGGTGCGGTCGACGAGGGCACCCTCGTGCTCGATGTCGGCGGCGGCTCGACCGAGCTGATCCTCGCCGGCTTTCGCATAAGCCTCGACGTCGGCTCGGTGCGGCTCACCGAGCGCTTCCTCCACGGCGACCCGCCGCTGCCCGAGGAGCTCGCAGCCGCCGCGGCATTCGTCCGCGGACTGCTGCCCGAACTGATGGTCACGACCGCGATCGGCGTCGCCGGGACGGTCACGCAGCTCCACGAGCTCGTGGGCCCGCTCTCCGCCGAGATCGTCGCGGGCGAGCTCCGGCGACTCGCCGCGATGACCGTCGCCGAGCGCGCGCAGGTGCCGGGGATGGATCCCGCCCGGGCGCCGGTGATCGTCGGGGGCGCGATCGTCGTGCTCGAGGTGCTGCGGCGCTACGACCTCCCCGCCCTGGCCTGGAGCGAGCGCGACCTGCTGGACGGCGTCGCGCTGGAGGTGGCCGCGACGCCTCGCTGAACCCGGAACGGGAAGAAAGTTGACAGCGCAACCGTTAGAGTCAGTAACTTGCGCAATCAACTTTCAGGAGGTTCAGACGAAATGAGCATCACCGAGCAGCAGACGACGGCGATCCCGGCCGGGACGTTCCAGGCCGACACCGTCCACTCGTCCGTCTCGTTCGAGGTCCCCTACATGGGCATCGCCTCCTTCGGCGGCAACGTCAAGGACTTCGAGGCGTTGCTCGTCGACGGGCGCCTGACCGGCGCCGCACGGATCGCGAGCCTCGAGACGAAGGACGAGAACCTGCACGCACACCTGATGTCACCCGAATTCTTCGACGCCGAGCGCCACCCCGAGGTCTCGTTCGCGACGAACGCCGTCTCCACCGAGGACGGCCGGGTCGCGTTCGAGGGCGAGGTCACGATCAAGGGCGTCTCGCAGCCCGCAACCCTGACCGGCGCGATCACCGGCCCGGTCACGGATCCGTACGGCAACGACCGCTACGGGCTGAAGCTCGAGACCACGATCGACCGGACGGCCTTCGGGATCACCTGGAACGCCGACATGCCGGACGGCACCAAGGCACTCGCCGACGAGGTCACGCTCGAGGCCGACCTCTCGCTGGTGCAGGCGGCGTAGCGATGCGCATCCTCGCCGTTTCGGGCAGTCTCCGCCGTGGCTCGCACAACACCTCGTTCCTGCGGGCCGCGGGGGAGCTGCTCGGCCCGGACGACACGCTCGAGCTCTGGGAAGGGCTCCGTGATGTCCCCCCGTACGACCAGGACGACGACGTCGACCCGGCGCCGCCCGCCGTCGCAGCCCTCCGCGCGGCGGTCGCGTCGGCCGACGCCGTCCTGATCGCGACACCCGAGTACAACTCCTCGATCCCAGGGTCGCTCAAGAACGCGCTTGACTGGGCCTCGCGCCCGCTGGCGACGAACGCCTTCCGCAACAAGCCGGTCGCCGTGATCGGCTCGAGCATTGGGATGTTCGGCGCAGTCTGGGCGCAGGCCGAGCTCCGCAAGGTGCTGGCGGCGATGGGCGCACGCGTGGCCGACGTCGAGATCGCCGTCGGCCGCGCCGGGGAGAGCTTCGACGCCGACGGCAGGCTCGTCGACGACGGCGTGCGCGAGCAGTTGCAGGCTGCGTTGGCGACACTCGCAGCCGAGGCACAGCCGATGCCCGTCGCCGCCTGACCTCCACCTCCTACCTCTGACCCGGGCCGAGAGGCGATTGAACGGGGGTGCCCCGGAAACAGCCGAGCGTGTACGGGTACTCGAGCGTCGCGTTGTAGTGATAGATCCGGACTCGCTTGCCGTGCAGGATCACCCAGCCGACGTGGCCGTGGCAGGCGTCGAGATCGGCGTCGGTGAGGAGCTTCCCGTTCTCGTCTCGCGGCCCGAAGATCGGGAACCCGTCGAGGGCGTAGCCCGCGAGCCGCTCCTGCCCCTTCACGGTCGAGCCGGTCAGGCAGGACGAGATCGCGTGGTAGTGGTAGACGCCGCTCACCTGGGGATGGCCCCCACAGGCGTCCTGGGCCTCGTTCGCGACCGCGTCGCCCTCTGCCGCGTCGAGCGCGTTGAAGAGCGCAACGCCGTTGACGGCGATCCCGATCATCCCCATCGGCAGGCAGGAAGGGGCGGCGGCGAGCTTCGGGGTCGCCGGCAGCGTCAGCGAGATGCTCTGGGCCCTGATCGCGTTCGGGTTGCGGTCGTAGGCATAGGCCGGGTCGCTCGAGGCGATCGGGAAGCGTCCGGTCGGGCCCGACTCGGGCAGCCCGTTGCCGGTGATGACGAGCCTGGCCCCGTTGAGCGCGAAGCGGACCTTGCCGCTCCAATGCACGCGGCCGCTGACGACGGGCTTTGCGGTCACGTCGAAGGTCGAGCCGTGGATCCACGGGCCCGAGTGTGGAGCGCGTCCGGGGCGGCCGCCCTGCTGGCAGGCATAGATCGAGCCGCGACTGGGCGAGGTCGAGACGTGCCCGTCCCCCAGCGGGAGGCGAGTCACGTCCGTCGCCGAGGCGACCGGCGTGGCGGCCCGTGCCGCGAGCGCGGCAAGCACGGCAGCTCCTGCCAGGACTACGAGGAGAGCGATCCGGCGACTCGAGGCAACCCTCGGCGTCCCGGCGGCGGGTGCGGTGGGTCTCCGGCTCGATTTGCTCATTGGGCACCTCCTGTGCGCTCCGTGGGCTGAGGTGTCATCGTGAACCTGGACCGTCAGCTCCCCGTTGCACGAACGTAAAGAGCACGCAAGGTCGCGGTATCACCCGTCGACGTCGTCTCCGGGATCCGCCGGCGGCTCGTCCTCGGCCAGCCGCCGGCGTACCGACGAGCGGGAGAGGACGCCGACGAGCTTGCCGTTGTCGACGACCGGGACGCGCTCGTAGTCACCCTCCTCGAGGAACGCAAAGGCCTCCGCGAGCGGCATCTCCGGGTCGACGGTCGCGTTCGGCGCCTCGGCGATCTCGCGCAGCGGGGTCGTCCGGGGGTCGCGGCCGCGTGCCACGACCCCGCTGACGAGCGTCTTCCGCGTGATCACGCCGACGAGGCTCCCGTGCTCGCAGACGAGGACGGCCCTGACCTCCGGACGCATCAGCGCCTCGCCCGCCGCCTGGGCGCTCGCGCCCCCGTCGAGCGGATGCGGGTCGGAGACCATCGCGTCGCGAACGCGCTGCCCGCCCTCCGGGCTCACGGGTAGATCCCCCGTGCCTCGAGCGCGGCGGCGACGTCCCGGATGCCGGCGACGAGCGCTGCGCTGCGCAGGGAGAGCCCGTCGCTCTCGCTCAGGTCCCAGACGCGGTCGAAGGCGTCACCGAGCTTCTCCGCGAGCCGGACCCGGATCTCGTCGCGGTCCCAGAAGAGCCGGCTCAGGTCCTGCACCCATTCGAAGTAGGAGACGGTCACGCCACCCGCGTTCGTGAGCACGTCGGGGAGGACCGGGATCCCGCGCTCCACCAGGATCGCGTCCGCGGCGACCGACGTCGGGCCGTTCGCCCCCTCGGCGACGAGACGGCAGCGGAGGTTGCCCGCGTTCGCCTCGGTCACCTGGTTCTCGCGGGCCGCCAGCACGAGCACGTCGCAGTCGAGCTCGAGCAGCTCGGCGTTCGTCAGCCGGGCCGCCTCCAGGCCCTCGAGCGAACCGTGCTCGCGCACGTGCTGGTACAGGGTCGGGATGTGGAGGCCGTTCGGGTCGTGGAGGCCACCCGAGACGTCCGAGACCGCGACCACCGTGGCGCCCTCGTCGAAGAGCTCGGAGGCTGCTACCCCACCGACGTTCCCGAACCCCTGGACGACGCAGCGGAGATCGGCGAGATTCCAGCCGAGGCGAGCGCAGGCGCGCTCGATCACCATCACGACGCCCGCTCCGGTCGCCTCGTTACGGAAGAGGGAGCCACCGATCGAGACCGGCTTGCCGGTGACGATCCCCGGGACGACGTACCCCTTCTGTGCCGAGTACGTGTCCATCATCCACGCCATCGTCTGCTCGTTCGTCGCCATGTCCGGGGCGGGGATGTCCTCCTGCGGACCGATGAACGGCGCCAGGTCGGAGGTGAAGCGCCGCGTGATCCGAGAGAGCTCGGCCCGGGAGAGATTAGGCGGATGGCAGCGCACGCCGCCTTTGGCGCCGCCGTAGGGCAGCCGCAGGAGCGCGCACTTCCAGGTCATCCACATCGCGAGTGCGGCGCACTCGCCGAGGTTGACGCCCTCGTCGAAGCGCACGCCGCCCTTGGTCGGGCCGAGCACCGAGGAATGCTGGACACGATAGGCGGGGAACGAGCGCAGCTCGCCGTCGTCCATCCGAACCGGCAGAGTCAGCATGATCGCGCGCTCCGGGTAGCGAAGCCGCTCGGCGACGAACTCCGGGATCCGCGCCTGTGGCAGAGCCTGCTCGAGTTGCGTCAGGGCCTGACCGTAGAGCGGAGTGTCCCATTCCAGCCCGGGCGCGGAGTGCGCTACCTCGACCACGACGGGACTCTAGTGCACCCGTCGATGCCACCCTGAATGCCGGGGGAGGGTCTCGAACCCCCACGTCCTTGAAGGACACCCGGTTTTAAGCCGAGCGCGTCTACCGGTTCCGCCACCCCGGCGAGGGGACGCTCAGGGTAGCGGCGGCCGCTAGGCGGATGCGAGCGCGCCCGTCCCGAAGAACGCTGCGACGGCCGCCTGGTCGTCGACCAGCGGGCACCGTGGGAGCGCGGCCAGGAACGTGCCCCCGTACGGACGTGTCCGCAGGCGCGGGTCCAGGATCGCGACGACGCCGCAATCCTCGTGGCTGCGGATCAGCCGCCCGAATCCCTGCCGCAACTGGAGCACGGCCGCCGGCAGCGCGAAGTCGCGGAACCAGTCCCCGCCCGCGGCCACGACCGCCTCGCAGCGCGCCTCGTGCAGCGGGTCACCGGGCGCCGAGAACGGGAGCTTGTCGATCACGAGCAGCGACAGCGACTCGCCGGGGATGTCGACGCCCTGCCAGAAGGTCGAGGTCGCGAGCAGCACCGAACCGATCTCGCCCCGGAAGCGCTCGAGCAGCCGCTCCCGGGGCGCATCGCCCTGGACGAGCACCTCGAAGGGGACCCGTCCGACGATGCGCTCGCGCAGCACGTCGAGTGCGCGATAGCTCGAGGTGAGGACGAGCGCGCGCCCCTGCGAGAGCGTCAGCAACCCGGCGACCTCGTCGGCGGCCCGCTCGACGAAGCCGTCGGCCCGGGGGTCGGGCATGGTGCGCGGCACGTAGAGAAGCGCCTGCTCGCGGTAGTCGAACGGCGAGCCGACGACCAGCTCGCGGGCATCGTCGAGCCCGAGGCGCCGGCGCACGAAGGCCGCGTCGTCGCCGGTCGTCAGGGTCGCCGAGACGAGAATCGCAGTCGGGCCGTCGGTCCAGAGACGCTCGCGAAGCTCGTGGGAGACGTCGACCGGGGCCCACGCGATCGCGTCGGGCTCGGCCCAGACGACGCGTTCGAGCTCGGCCGGCTCGAGACACGCCTCGACCTGGGCGACCACCGAGAGCGTCCGCCGGGAGAGCTGGTCAAGCCCCTCCGCCCGGCCGTGGAGGTCGTCGGCAAGCGCCGCGAGCGCATCGACGAGGACGAGGGCGATCTCGACCGGGATCTCGCGCAGCCGCCGCCGGCCGGCGGCCGGCGCGACGGCCCGGAGCAGCCGGTCTCCCGCCCGCTCGACACGGTCGAGAGCGCGTCCCGGGACGGGTTCCGACGCCTCGCGACAGGCCCGCTCGACGTCCGCCGCGAGCCGTCTCAAGCCTGCGCGCGACACCCTGCCCCCGAGCCACGTCGCCGCGGTCTCCTCGAGTCGGTGCGCCTCGTCGAACACGACCGCATCGTGATCGGGCAGGACTCCGCCGCCCGCCGCGAGATCGGCGAAGTAGAGCGCGTGGTTCGCGATCACGAGCTCGGCCTCGGCGGCCCGGTTGCGGGCCGCCTCGGCAAAACAGGTGGAGAGAAGCGCGCAGCGGCGGCCCGCACAGCGATCGGAGCCGACCGCGAGCTCGGCCCAGAGCGTCTCGGACGGCTCAACCGGAAGCTCCGCCCGGTCGCCGGTCTCGGTCTCGGCGAGCCACGGCTGCAGCGCCTCGAACGCCTCTTCGTCGCGCGGGTCGCGCAGGAGCATCGGCCCGAAGCTCTGAAGCTGCCTGCGGCAGACGTAGTTCTGCCGCCCCTTGAGCACCGCGACCCGGACATCCCGCCCGAGCGCGCGCGCGGCCGCCGGGACGTCCTTTGCGAGCAACTGCTCCTGCAGGGCCTTCGTCGCCGTCGCGACGACGACCCTCTGACCCGAGTCGAGCGCGGGCAGCAAGTAGGCAAGGCTCTTGCCGGTGCCCGTCCCCGCCTCGGCCACGAGATGCTCGCCGGCCGCGAGCGCGAACTCGACGGCGCCCGCGAGCGCAGCCTGCTCGGCCCGGGGCTCGAAGCCGGGAAGCGTGGCGGACAGCGTGCCGCCCCTGCCGAACATCACATCCACGAGCCTGAAGGGTACGGAAGCGAACGGCTGTTCCGGCCCCCGAAATCGCCCGGCCGCCACCACCCGACGAAAAACCCGCTCGGAGCGAATTTCCTCGCTGCGGAAGGGATTGACCCGGGCCCCGTCGAGGCGATAGCTTCCCGCACGTCGGATCCGGTAGGTCTTCGGACTCGCTGGATCCGGCACTCAGCTCCGGTGGGTCCTCGGACTTGCCGGGGCTGACTTTTTTGGACCGGATTGTTCGCGCCGGCGTTGTTCGAGCTCGACGCGCCGAAGTCCGTCCGACGCGAGCTCTACCATTTGCCGGCTCATGATCGACGTGATCGCATTCGTGATCGGCGCCGTATCCGGGGGGCTCGTCCTCTGGGTCTGGGCCCGTGGCGAGATCGGCCGCCACCGGGCGATGCTCTCCGCCGCGGCCGAGAAGACCGCGCTCGTCGAGAAGACGCAGAGCCAGTGGGAGGAGCACCTGAAGGCGCTCACGGGCGACGCGCTCGCCAGCAGCTCGTCGTCGCTGCTCGAGCTGACCGAGGCGAAGCTCGGGCCGATCAAGGAGACGCTCGCCCGATTCGACGAGCAGGCGCGGGAGCTCGAGCAGAAGCGGTTGACCGCCGTCGGCGGCATCGACGAGCTGATGCGCACCGTCGCCGAGGGGCAGACCAGACTCCAGAAGGAGACGGGGAGCCTCGTGACGGCGCTTCGGGCCCCGCACGTGCGGGGCCGCTGGGGAGAGATCCAGCTCAAGCGGGTCGTCGAGCTCGCGGGCATGGTCGCCCATTGCGACTTCGTCGAGCAAGCGAGCGAGCGGGACGACGAGGGCCGCCTGTTGCGACCGGATCTCGTGATCAAGCTTCCCGGCGGGAAGAGCCTCGTGATCGACTCCAAGGCGCCGCTCGAGGCCTACCTCGACGCCGCCGGAGCCGAGAACGAGGATGCCCGCCGCGCCCACCTCGAGCGCCATGCCCGGCTCGTCCGCGACCACATGACCAAGCTCGGCCAGAAGCGCTACTGGCAGCAGTTCGAGCCCGCGCCCGAGTTCGTCGTCATGTTCCTCGGCGACGAAGCCTGGTTCCGTGCTGCCCTCGACCAGGATCCGTCGCTGCTCGAGGCCGGCGTCGAGGCAGGCGTCGTCCCTGCCTCCCCGACAACGCTGATCGCGCTGCTGCGCACCGTCGCCTACGGCTGGCAGCAGGAGACCGTCGCGGAGAGCGCCCGCACCGTGAGCCGGCTCGGCCGCGAGCTCTACGAGCGGCTTGGCGTCTTCGCCGGCCATTTCGCGAGCATCGGCCGGTCGCTCGACGGGGCGATCGGGAACTACAACAAGGCTGTCGGCTCGTTCGAGACGCGCGTGCTCGTGACGGCCCGGAGGTTCCCCGAGCTCGGCGCCGGAGGCGACGAACTGCCGGAGGTCCCGCCGGTGGCCACCCAGGCGCGGCCTCTCTTCGCCCCGGAGCTCGACAGCGGCGACCCCGTCGTCCCACTCTCCCCGAGAGCCGCCGACGCCGCCTGACGGGAACGTTCGGCCCCGAGCTGTCGTTTAATACGACGAGGATTGATAAAAGGACGAGGCTGGTATCGGGGCCAAGTCAGGAGGAGTGTTGAACGAGAAGAACGATGTCCGCGACCTGATCATCATCGGTGGCGGGCCCGCCGGGTACACGGCGGCGCTGTACGCGGCGCGCGCCGAGCTGAAGCCGCTCGTGATCGAGGGCTTCCAGTGGGGCGGCCAGCTGATGCTGACGAGCGACGTCGAGAACTACCCCGGGTACCCGCACGGGATCATGGGGCCGACGATGATGGCCGACTTCCGCGCGCAGGCGGAGCGCTTCGGCACGGAGTTCGTGACCGACGACGTGACGGAGGTCGACTTCTCGGAGCAACCGTTCCGGATCACCGTCCACAAGCACGAATACCGCGCCCGCGCCGTGATCATCGCGACCGGCGCAAGCGCCCGCTGGCTCGGGCTCGAGTCCGAACAACGACTGCAGGGACGCGGGGTCTCGGCGTGCGCGACCTGTGACGGGGCGTTCTTCAAGGAAAAGAGCATCGTCGTCGTCGGCGGCGGGGATACGGCATTCGAGGAGGCGCTCTTCCTCACCCGCTTCGGCACGAAGGTGACCCTGGTCCACCGGCGCGACGAGTTCCGCGCCACGCAGATCATGGTCAACCGCGCCCGCGCCAACCCGAAAATCGAGCTACTGACGCCGTACGCCGTCGACGAGGTGATCGGCGACACCTCGGTCACGGGGCTTCGACTGCGCAACACCTCGACCGGCGAGACGCGCGAGGTCGAGGCCGAAGGCTTCTTCGTCGCGATCGGTCACGATCCGAACACGAAGCTGTTCGTCGGGCAGCTCGACCACGACGAGAACGGCTACCTGCTGACCCGGCCCGACTCGACCGAGACGAACGTGCCCGGCGTGTTCGCCGTCGGCGACGTCAAGGATCACGTCTACCGGCAGGCGATCACCGCCGCGGGATCGGGGTGCATGGGCGCCCTCGACGCGGAGCGCTACCTCGCCGACCTCGAAGACGAAGCCGGCGGCGCCCTCGCTGCAGCCTGAGCTGAGCTCGATGCCATATTTCATCTGCCCTCGCTGCAAGACGCGGCGCCTCGATCACGACGGCCACGAGGGGCTCTCGCAGGAGCCGCCCTCCTGCCACCACTGCGACTTCGGCTTCATGTTCGAGCTGCTCGAGGACTACTACCCGGCTCCGGCGACGGGCTTCGTCGTCTGCGACCAGGAGGGGCGAATCCTCGCGACCGGGCAAGGCGTGTTCGAGCTGACCGGGTACGAGGAGCCCGACATCATGGGCCGCGACCTCGTCGAGGCCCTCCAGCTCTCCGACGCGAAGCCGATCGAGACGGTGCGCGAATGGGGCGTGCGGCAGCTCGGGCAGCACCTCTCCGTCAGGACGCACGCCGGACAGGAGAAGCAGGTCGTGGCGGATTTCTTCCCCGCCTACGACGACGACGGCGGGATGCTCGTCGCCCTGACGCCCGCGTAGCTCCGGCCGACTAGTGGTCTGACCGGCAACGTTCGCCGGGTCTCCGGCCCGCGATCACACTGCGCCATGGCCCGCCCTCGTCCTTGTCAAGGCAGCCAGCCTTGCCGACGGACGATGACGGACTCCGACTTGGTGCTCGCGACCCGGAAACCGGGCAACGTTGCCGGTCAAACCGCTAGACCCGGCTCGAGGGGCAGAGGTCGGTGAGCACGCAGTCGGCGCACGCCGGTCGCCGCGCGTCGCAGACCCGGCGGCCGTGCCAGATCAGGAGGTGCGGAAGACGCGCCCAGTCCGCCCGCGGGACGAGCCGCATCAGGTCACGCTCGATCTTGACGGGATCGTCCTGGCGCGTGAATCCGAGCCGCTGCGACAGCCGCCGCACATGGGTGTCGACGACGATCCCCTGCGCCTCTCCGCGCTCGGCCGAGACGACGTTCGCGGTCTTGCGCGCGACGCCGGGTAGCCGCAGCAGCGCGGCGAAGTCCATCGGCACCTCCCCCCCGTGCTCCTCGATCAGGATTCGCATCGTCCCGCGCAGTGCCCTGGCCTTCTGCCGGTAAAAGCCGGTCTGGAAGATGTCCCGTTCGAGCTCCTCCTGCGGCACCGCCAGGTAGTCCTCGGGCCGCCGGTACTTCCGGAACAGCGTCTTCGTCACCCGGTTGACGTTCACATCGGTCGTCTGCGCGGAGAGCATCACCGAGACGAGCAGCTCGAGCGGGTCGCGGAACCGCAGCGCGATCCGCGCGTCCGCGTGCTCGGCGGCAAGCCGTGCGATCACCGGCCCGATCCGCTCTCGCTTCGGCCCGACCCTCCTGCGTGCCTCCTGGACATAGCTCCGAGCCATCGAGGGCGCTGCACTAATGCTCGGCCGTGACTGCGGAGACGCCGGCAGTGGGCGCCGGAGCGGCGTCCCGCTCCCGCGCGCCCCCACCGCCGCGCAGGCGGGGCCCGGCGCAGACAACGTCGAGCGCCGGACAGCCTGAGCAGGTGAACTCGCCGGGGCTCGGCACGAACACGCCGGCGCCAATCGCGGCGATTGCCGCCGAGAGATCTCTCTCCAGTAAGGCGCTCTCCGACCGGGAGAACGTGGTCGAGACCACGTCACCGGGGCGTTCGAGAAACACATAGGCGACCTCCACCTCGTCGACGCCCCAGCGCAGGCACGCGAGCGCGTAGACGAGCCGCTGGAGCCGGTAGTCGGACTCGATCACCTCGGCCGGCGTGCGGTCGCCGAGGACGTTCGTCTTGTAGTCGACCACCAGCGCCCGGTTTTCCGCTCGCTGGAGGACGTCGAGCCGCCCGTGCAGGAGCACCCCGTCGTGCTCGAAGGCGAACGGCCGCTCGGAACAGGCTCCCTCGAGGGCGGCGATCCTCTGCGCGAGCTCGGACTCGCAGTACGCGCCGACGAGGCCCGCCACCCGGTCGAGCTCCTCGCCCGTCACCTCGGGGTACCAGGTGCGTACCGGCTCGAGGTCGGGGACGTGCGGGTCGTTCAGGTCGATCGCCTCGAGCAGGCGGTGGACGGCGTCGCCAACCTCGGTGGCAGCGAGCCCGGCGCGCCCGGGCGCCTCACGGGGCCGCTCGCGCAGCCCTACGACACGCTCTGCGTAGTAGCGGTACGAGCAACGCTCGAACAGCGCCAGCGCCGAGTAGGAGAGCCGCCGGACGCGATGAAGCGGCGGCGCGGGAACGGGCACGAGCTCGGGGAGGGGCCAGCCACGAACGGGCGGTACGGTCGGGAGCTGCTCGAAGAGCGACAGCTGGTTTCCCTCCCGATCGGGCAGGCCGGCGGGGTCGGGCGGCTCTTCGACCGCCCCGGCGGGACGGTCGACGCGAACGAGGAAGGACGCGCCGTCGCGCTCGAGCTCGAACTGCTCCGCGGCGCCGGCGAGCTCCTGCTCGCAGTCGAGCTTCGACAGCACCCAGCCGATCGGGGTGTCGCGTTCCTCGCCGATCGCACCCGACACGAGCAGGCGGTCGATCGCGCGCGTCATCGCGACGTAGTACAGACGCAGCCGCTCCGCCCTCCCCGCCTCGCGGTCGGCGTCGCGCACCTCGTCGTAGCCGAAGACCGCCCGCGGCTCGCCGAGCGACGGGTGCACGACCTTGAAGCCGAAGCGGCCGTCCGAGAGCGCCAGGATCTCGTCGGCAGGAGGCGGCCCACCGAGGTCGCGGCCGGCGTCGGCGACGACGACCACCTTGAACTCGAGGCCCTTCGCCCCGTGGATCGTCAGCAGGCGGACGGCATCGGCGCCCTCCTCCTCGGAGACCGCCTCGAGCTGGGCGGCGCCGAGCGCCTCCTGGTCGCGCAGGAAGCCGACGAAACCCTCGATGTCACGGCCCCGAACCTCCTCGTAGGTGCGCGCGAGCCGCATCAGCTTGCGCAGGTTCGCGTACCGGCGCTGCCCGTCCCAGCGCGCGAGGACGGCGAGGTCGTAGTCGTGCTCGGAGACGGCGAGCTCGCACAGGCGCTCGAGCGAGATGCTCGCCGAAGCCGCCACGAGCCGCTCGTAGCGCTGCTTGAAGGCCCGGATCAACCGTTCGTCCTCGGCCGCGAGCGGGTCCGGGAGGCTGCGCTCGATCCCGGTGAAGAGCGGCCTTCGCCCGGCATGACGGCGGATCAGGACGAGCGCGTCGTTCGAGACGCCGACGAATGGCGAGGCGAGCACTGCCGCAAGGGCCTCGTCGTCGTACCGGTTGCGCACGAGCCGGAGCACCATCAGCAGATCGACCACCTGCTGCTGCCCGAAGTACCGCCGTCCCGTCGAGCGGTAGGTCGGCAGCCCCTGCGCGCGCAGCTCCTCCTCGTACCACTCGGCGTCGGTGCCGGCCGCGAACAGGAGCACGATCTCGCCGGGCGCGGCGGCCCCGGCGTCGACGAGCTCTCGCACGCGCCGCGCGACGTGCCGCGCCTCGGCCCGGCGCCAGTGCTCGCCCGATTCGCGGTAGGCGCCCTTGTCGGTGACGAGGAGCTCGACCGGATGACCGAAGACGGGGTCCGGGAACGCGCCCGAGGCGGCGAGCGGCTGGTAGCGATCACCGAACTCCTCGCCGAACAGGTGGTTGACCGCGGCGAGCACCTCGGGCCGTGAGCGGTAGTTCTCGGTCAACGGCAGGCGCTGCGCGGCGAGCTCGCGCCGCTCCCGGAAGACGCCGACGTCGGCGTGCCGGAAGCCGTAGATCGACTGGAACTCGTCGCCGACGAAGAACACGTCCTTGTGCGGCCCGGCGGCGAGCAGGTCGATCAGCCCGCACTGGAGCGCGTTCGTGTCCTGGAACTCGTCCACCATGATCGCTCGGAAGCGAAGCTGCTCTGTCTCGCGGATCGACTCGTTGGCGGCCAGGAGGTCGCGCGCGAGCAGCTGGAGATCCTCGAAGTCGAGCGCCGACTCGCGCTCCTTGCCCGCGGCGTACTCCGCCGCGAACAGGCCGAGCAGTTCCTGGAGCAGGTCCTTGTCCCGGGTCGCGGCCAACTCGAGCGCCGCCTGCTCGACCCGCCCACGCGCCGCGTCGAAGGTGGCAGCCCGCGGCCCCCGCGCACGCAGCGCCTGGAGGTCGATCAGGGCCTCGGGCGCCGAGGGAAGGTCGAGCGCGGCCTGCGCCGCCGCGAGCTGGTTCTCGGTCGCACCGGGGTCGTCGGCGAGCCCCTGGGCGGCCTCGCGCAGGTCACGCAGCTGCTCGTCGAGGTCGGCCGGCTCGCCGAGCTCGAGCTCGAGCGGGCGCCCGGCGGAGCGAAGGGTCTCAAAGACGCCCGTCAACATCTTCCGGAGCCGCGCCCGGCCGTAGGTCGCGAGCAGCCGGAGCCGCTCCGGGTCATTCGTGGCGCAGAAGGCGGCGAGGGCGCGGTCGAACGCCTCCCCGCGGAGCACCGCCCCGTGCTCGTCGTCGAGCTCGTGGAAGCGCGGGTCGATCCCGACCGCAAACGGGTGCGCCCGCAGGAGCCGGCTGCAGAAGCCGTGGATGGTCGAGATCCAGGCGCCGTCGAGCTCCCGGGCGAGCTCGGGGCGGCCACGCTCGGCAAGCGCGGCCCGGATCCGCGCGCGCAGCTCCCCCGCGGCCTTACGCGTGTAGGTGATCACCAGGACCGAGCCGACATCGAGGCCCTCGTCGCAGACGGCGCGCACGAACCGCTCCACGAGCACGGCCGTCTTGCCCGTCCCTGCGCCGGCCGAGACGAAAACCTCGCCGCGCGCCTCGACAGCCGCGATCTGCTGCTCGTTCACCCGCGCACCCGGCGCTCCGCTCGGCCCGTGATCGTGTTCGCCGGCATCAGGCTCGCCGCACCCGGCACATCGTCCAGAGGTCGCACCACGAAGGGCATTCGCCCCCTTTCGGGTCGTGGGCGACGTCGCCGGCGCGAATCCGGCGTGCCGCCGCGAGCGCCCGTGCGCGCGCGGTCTCGATCTGCGCCCAGAACTGCTCCTCCTCCAGGTAGTCGTTCGCCTTGAACCCCGGCAGCTCGTCGCGGGCCTCGGCCCTGAGCATGCCGCGCGCCGCACGCGCCCCGGAGAGGGCGCGGTAGACGCCGCCGAGCGGCTCGATCCCGGCGAGGTCGCGCAGGACGAGCATGTACAGCGGAACCTGGAGCCTCCGCTCCTCGTCGATCTGCCGGGCGGAGAAGGAGCCCTTGCCCGACTTGTAGTCCTGCACGATCCCGCGCGCGCTGTGCTGGTCGATGTCGACCCGGTCGATCTTCCCGCTCATGAACAGCCCCTCGCCGAGCTCGAGCCCGCGCTGCAGCTCGGGCGCCGAACGATCCGTCCCGAACCCGACCTCGAAGCGCCGCGGCACGAAGCCGAGCTTCGAGTGCGCCTCGGCCTGGACGAACCGCTCGAGGTCGCGCCAGAGCCCCTCGCGCAGCTCGGCCGCCTCCACCTCGTCGAGCTCGAGCCGGACGCCGGAGCCGAGCGCGTCGTCGAGGCAGCGCTCGAGAAAGCGCGCCGCCGCCTCGAGGGTCTGCGGGGTGACGCGGTCGACGCCGAGCTCCTTCGGCAGCTCCTTGTAGAAGGTGTAGAGCGTCTGGTGCGCGATGCTGCCCCGCAGCATCGCGTCGGCCTCGGCGTCGATCGTCTTCGGGGCGATGACCCGCTCGAACAGCCAGGCGGAGGAACAGTCGACGAACCGCTCGAGCTCGGTCGCCGAGAACGTCGTGCGGCCCCCGAGCTGCGTCAGCACGGCCGGGTTGCGAAGCCGGGTCTCCCGGTCGAAGGCACGCCTGGCCCGGGTCAGGCGGCGGCTCCAGCCGTTCGCATCGGCAAGTGCGAGCGCGAGGTCTCGTGCGTCCGGATCGGCCGAGAGCCGTGCGAGCGCACGCACGCGCTCGCGCTCGTCGGGCGCCGTCTCGATCGTCCAGGTCAGCTCGGACAGCGCCCTCCTCCTGGTCGCCCGCTCGACCTCCTCCGGCTCGAATGCAGAGGCCACGTCGTGCCAGAACGGGCTCGGTTCGATCGGCCCGCCGTCGTCGGTGGCCGCCTCGCGGACGAGATACAGCCTGCGCGTCGCGCGCGTGCAGGCCGTGTAGAAGAGGTAGCGATCGCGGCTGACGGGGTCCGGGCGCTCGAGCCGGCCGCCGAGCTCGCGGCGGCGGTCGTCGTCGAGAAACGGTGAGCTGCGGGGGCGGCGCGGCAGCGAGCCTTCCTCCAGCCCGAGCACGAAGACCGCCTCGAATCGGCGCGTCCTCGCCCGCAACAGGTCGAGCACGACCACGCGGCCCGCCTCGGGCGCCCCGATCGGCGCCTCGAGCTTCCCGAGCGCCGCGATCAGGTCGTCGGCCGGAAGCGGCTCGTCGAGCGCCTCGAAGCCGGCGAGCTCGTCGAGCAGCTCCGTCGCGGCGCCGAAGCAGCCGAGATCGACGCGGGGCTGATCCCCCGAAGGCGGGGCGTCCAGGCCGTACGCGGCCTTGACCATCGAGCCGAGCACCGTCCGGATCCCCTCCAGGGGGGATCCGGACGCCCGCAGGTCGCGCAGTGCGACGAGCGGCGCCTCGCGCAGCCGCTCGGTCTCCTCCTCGACGCGGTCGGGGGCGTCGACCGCGCGGCCACGCAGCCGTCCCTCGGCGAAATCGACGCCGGTGCGTGCGATCCCCGAGTAGGGAGATCGGAGAAAGCCGTAGAGCTCGCGCCGGCCGCCGCCGGCCCAGGCGAACCGGAGCAGCGAGAGGAGCGCGTGGCCGAGCGGCGTCGCCGCAAAGCGCACCCGCGCGTCGATCGCGTAGGGAATGCCGAGGCCGCCGAACACGGTCTCGAGCGATCCGCGCCAGCGATCGACCGACGGCACGACCAGCGCGACCTGCTCGGGAGCGGTGCCACCCCGCACCAGGCCGAGGACCTCCTCGGCAACGAGCTCGAGCGTCCCCCGCGCGCCGGCCCCCGACAGGAAGCGGACGGCGGCGCCCGAAAGAGGTGCAGGCGGGATGCCGGGCTCGAACAGGGCCCGCTCAAGGTGCGCGAGCGCGGGGGGCCCGTCTTCCGACGAGCGAGGCTCGAGCTCCTCGACCCGCCCGCCCGCGAGCGCTGCAAGATCCTCCGCGGTGCGGCTCAGCGAGGTGAACGCGGCCCGCCCCGGCTCGTAGGGCAGCGAGACGTCAACGTCGGCGCGGCCGGCGAGCGCCTCGAGCAGCGACCATTCCGCTCCCGTGAGATCCTCGAATCCGTAGGCAAAGACGGGCTCGCCGTGCCAGGCATCGAGATCGCTCCGCAGGCGCTCGCAGGCGCGGCGGCGCACCAGGTCGCGATCCCACAGCCCCAGCCGATCGAGCTCGGCGCGGTAGGCGCCGTAGAGCCCGGCAAGGTCGCCCTCGAGGTCGGCGGGATCGAGCAGACCGGCTTCGAGCTCCGCGACCACCGCAACCAGCGCCTCGGCGAACCCCGTAAACCGAGACGACGGTGACAGCCGGACGCCGCTGCGCAGGGCAGCCGCAACCGCCCGGCGGGCGACGAGGTCTCGCTGGGCGTTCGTCGCGACGGGGCGGCCGGGCGAATCCGTCACGGCGAGCCGCCGGAACAGGTCATCGAACGTCCCGATCGTCCCGCCGACCAGGCATTCACTCCGGTGCAGGAGGTCTCGCTCGACCCGCTCGACATCTGACCGGTTCGGCACGATCAGGAACGGCTCATCGTCGATCCGGGCGAGATAGCGCTCGAGAAGCAGCGCAACTTTCCCCGCGTTCGCGGGGCCTGCTACCAGGCGCAAAGCCATCGAGCCATCGTAGACTTGACTTCCTGCGTGAGGTCGTGCCGGGCCCTTCGCTTTCGGTGCTCCGTGCGGGATTTCCGGCGACCGGCCGGACGGTCACGGCGGCGGGAGCGCCGACGGAGCCCGCGGCACGCCGCCGGAGGGGCGGCGCGCCCGGCCGGAACTACTCCGCTCAGACCGTGACGGACTTCGGGCGGCGGCCGCGACGGGCCGCAGCGCGACCAGGCATGCCGCCCGCACACGTGTCGCAAAGATCGGCGACCTTCGAGCCCCGGCGCGCGTCGGTAAACGTGACACGCAAGGCGGCGCCTTTGTTCTCGCCAACTTCTTTCCCACAGCTATCACAGACGAGGACAGTTCTCCGAGCCACGTATATTCCTCCTTCGGGAAGTACGGACAGCAGAAGTCAATCAAAAATCAGCAGTGCAGGCGAGGGAAACAAATGTATACAGCTTCTCTTGTGTCTCGCGTTGCAAAGGCACGATACAACATCTTCAGTCGGTCCGGTCCGATTCCGGTGCGGAATTGTCCGAATACGACAGCTCACGCCGCTCGGTTCGCCGGTGCCAGATTCGGTGGCCCACAAACGCGAGCGCACCGAGAATAACGAGCACGATCACGGCGTAGAGACCGTAGTGCGAGACTGCGTTTACCGCTGCTCGACCGAATTCGTATGCGACGATGCCGATCGTCGTCGACCAGAGAATTCCGCCTGCCGCATTGAAAATGACAAAACGCCGCCACGGCATGTGGCTGATTCCGGCCAGCCACGCCGCGGTAATCCGGAGCCCAGCGATGAACCGGGCGATCACGACCGTCTTGGAGCCGTGCCGCTCGAAGTAGCGCTCCCCTCTCGGCAGGAACCGCGCCGCCGCCTCCCGCACGACGGGAATCCGGGCGAGCAGGGCGCGACCGCCGAGGCGCCCGATCCAGTAGCCGGTGTTGTCACCGACGATCGCCCCAGAGGCTGCGACTCCGATCACCTCCTCGATGTTGAAATGGCCGCTTCCCGCGAGAACCGCCGCGGTTGCCAAAGCGGTCTCACCGGGAAGGGGGATCCCGCACCCCTCGATTGCGACGAGGGCGAAGAGCAGGATGAGGCCGTAGCTCGTGAGCTCGTGGGTCACGGCGCGAGTCTAGTGGGGCCTCTTCGTAACGTTCGATCCGAGACGCACGTGGTTGGAAGCCGCACTCGCCGCAGCCGGAATCCGGCCGGCGGAGGCCGACCGCGCCGCCGCGACCGCGCGCGTTTTTCGATAGCGTCGCGCCCGCATGCGGGTCGGGGTTCCACGAGAGACGATCGCGGGCGAGCAGCGTGTTGCGCTGGTGCCCGACGCGGTCGCGCGCCTGCAGGGATTCGCGGTGGCCGTGGAGCGCGGAGCAGGCTCCGCGGCAGGCTTCCCCGACGCAGCGTACGCCGAGGCCGGGGCCGAGCTCGTCGAGGATGCCTGGGAGAGCGTGGACGCCGTCGTCAAGGTCGCCCCGCCCTCGGACGCGGAAATCGAACGGCTCCGCACGGGCCAGCTGCTGATCGCCTTCCTGCAGCCGCTCACCGATCCGGCCCGGATCGAGCGGCTCGGCGGACTGGGCGTTCTCGGCTTCGCGATGGAGTCGATTCCCCGCACGACCCGGGCGCAGGCGATGGACGCCCTCTCGTCGCAGGCCACCGTCTCCGGGTACAAGGCGGTGCTGATCGCGGCCGACCGGCTGCCGCGGTTCCTGCCGATGCTGACGACGGCGGCGGGCACGATCGCTCCGGCCCGCACGCTGGTGCTCGGCGCCGGCGTCGCCGGGCTTCAGGCGATCGCGACGGCACGGCGACTCGGCGCGGTCGTCTCGGGCTTCGACGTTCGCCCGGCGGTGCGCGAGCAGGTGCAGTCGCTCGGCGCAACCTTCCTCGATCTCGGCGTCGTCGGCGAGGAGACCGCCGGCGGGTACGCCCGCGAGCTGACGGCGGAGGAACAGCAGCGCCAGCAGGAGGCACTCGAAGAGCGGATCCCCGACTTCGATATCGTGATCACCACCGCGGCGATCCCCGGTCGCCCGGCCCCGAGGCTGATCCCGGCCGCCGCGGTCGAGAGGATGCGCCCCGGCTCCGTGATCGTCGACCTGGCCGCCGAGACAGGCGGAAACTGCGAGCTGACGCGTCCCGGCGAGATCGTGGACGTCGGCGGCGTCACCATCGTGGGGCTGCTCAACCTGCCGAGCATGATGCCGACGCACGCGAGCCAGCTGTACGCGCGCAACGTCTCCGCGCTGCTCGAGCATCTCGCACCCGGGGGCGAGCTGTCCCTCGACTGGGAGGACGAGATCACCGCCGGGACCTGCGTGACCAGGAAGGAACAGGCATGAGCGTAGGCTCGACGGAGCTCATAATTCGAGCGGAGGCGCCGGCTTGGCCGGCGCCGAGAGCGCGAACTCACAGGGCAACTGAAGGTCGCCCTATGAGCCACTACGCTCAACTCGTCGTCGAGCTGACGATTCTCGCCCTCGCGATCTTCCTCGGGGTCGAGGTGATCTCGAAGGTGCCGGCGCTTCTGCACACGCCGCTGATGTCGGGCACGAACGCGATCCACGGGATCGTGATCGTCGGAGCGCTCCTGATCGCCGGGATCGCCAGGCCCGACCTGCTCACCGGCTGGGTCGGGTTCGTCGCGATGATCCTCGCGGCGGCCAATGTCGTCGGCGGCTTCGTCGTCACCGACCGGATGCTCGAGATGTTCAAGAAGCGCGAGCCGCCGAAGCGCGACACGGACGACAAGGCATGACGCGCGCATGAGTCAGACAACGTCCAACCTGCTGTACCTCGTCACGATCATCTGCTTCGTGCTGGCGCTGCGATTCCTGTCGTCTCCGGCGACCGCCCGGCGCGGCAACTGGATCGGAGCCGCCGGGATGGTGGTCGCGATCGCGGTCACGCTCGCGCATCACGGCATGCACGTCGGGTGGCGGATCCCCGTCGGAGGCGCAATCGGGACGGTTTTCGGGGCCGTCGGCGCCCGCAAGGTGAAGATGACCGCGATGCCGCAGATGGTGGCGTTGTTCAACGGCGTCGGCGGCGGGGCGGCGGCGCTCGTCTCGCTGACCGAGTTCCACCTTCTCGCCCCCGCATCGGGCCGGCTCCACGGCGACGTCGCGGTGTCGATCGTGCTCTCGGCGCTGATCGGCTCGGTGTCGTTCGCAGGTTCGCTGGTCGCGTTCGCGAAGCTCCAGGAGCTGATCGGCGGGAGGCCGATCACCTACCCGGGACAGCAGGTCGTGAACCTGATCGTGATCGGGGCGGTCGCGGCCGCCGGCGTGGCGATCGTCGCCGGCTACGAGCATCAGTGGGTGCTCGTCGCGATGATCCTCGGCGCGCTCGTGTTCGGCGTGCTGTTCGTGCTGCCGATCGGGGGCGCCGACATGCCCGTCGTAATCTCGCTCCTGAACGCGTTCACGGGCCTGGCGGCGTCGGCGACCGGGTTCGAGCTCGGGTCGGACGTGCTGATCGTGAGCGGGGCGCTCGTGGGCGCATCGGGGACGCTGCTGACGCTGCTGATGGGCAGGGCGATGAACCGCTCGATCGGGAACGTGCTCTTCGGTGCGTTCGGCAAGGTGCAGGCCGGCGCAGGGTCGACGGTCGCGCTGGAGGGGTCGGTCAGGTCGGTGACCCCCGAGGACGTCGCGATCATGCTGTCCTACGCGCAGAGGGTCGTGATCGTCCCCGGGTACGGGATGGCGGTGGCGCAGGCCCAGCATGCGGTGCGCGAGCTCGCCGACCTGCTCGAGGAGAAGGGGGTGAACGTCGAGTTCGCGATCCACCCGGTCGCGGGGCGGATGCCCGGGCACATGAACGTTCTGCTCGCGGAGGCGAACGTCCCTTACACCGCGCTCAAGGAGATGGACGAGATCAACCCCGAGTTCCCGCAGACCGACGTCGCGCTCGTGATCGGGGCGAATGACGTCGTCAACCCGGCTGCGCGCAACGATCCCGGCAGCCCGATCTACGGGATGCCGATCCTCAACGTCGACCAGGCGAAGCAGATCGTCGTCAGCAAGAGGTCGATGGCGACCGGGTTCGCCGGAATCGACAACCCGCTCTTCCTCGACCCGAAGACCTCGATGCTGTTCGGGGACGCCAAGGAGTCGGTGCTGAAGCTCGTTGCCGGCGTCAAGGCTCTGTGACCGCCGGCATCCCCGTCCTCACAGCCCGCCAGATCGAGCTCGCCGTCCCGCCCGAACGGGCGCTGGAGGCCGTCCGCGAAGCGTTCGTGGCCCATTTCCGGGGCGAGTGGACGATGCCGCCGAAGGTCTACGTGACGAACTACCCGGCCGGGGACTTCCGGGCGATGCCGGCGCTCGGCGGCGGGCATGCGCTCCTCAAGTGGGTGACGTCGTTCCCCGGGAATCCCGCGCGCGGACTGCCGACCGTGTCAGGTCTCGTCCTGCTCTCGAACGCGGACACCGGCGAGCTGGAGGCGCTGCTCGACGCGGCGGCCGTGACCGCCTTGCGGACGGGCGCCGCGGCCGTGCTCGCTGCGGAGACCTTGGGACGGGCAGGGGCGGTAAGCGCGGCCGTGGTCGGCGCCGGCGTGAACGGACGCGCGGCGGCCAGGACCTTCGTCGCTCGGGGGTGGCCGGTGACGATCTGGGACATCGACCCCGACCGTGCGCGCACGGTCGCCGACGAACTCGGGGCGACCGTCGCGCCGTCGCGCGAGGAGGCTCTCGGCGCCGACCTCGTGGTCACGGTCACCCCCGGGCACGAGGTGCTCTTCGCGGAGGGATCGCTCGCTCCGGGTCAGCATGTGAGCCTGATGGGCGCCGACGGCCCCGGCAAGGCCGAGATCGCCGCCGCCGAACTCGCGCGCACACGGGTCTTCTGCGACGACTGGGAGCAGGCGAGCCACGGAGGCGAACTGGCCCACGCGGTCGCCGCAGGGCTCGTGGCGGACGGCGATGTCGGCCGGATCGGCGCCGTGCTGGCCGGAGTGGCCGAGGGGCGGAACAACCCCGAGGAGATCACGACATTCGACTCGACAGGGCTCGCGATTCAGGATCTCGCCATTGCGGTTGCATGTCTCGAGCGGGTGGATGAGCTGCGGTTGAGCCCGGCGACGATCGACCTCTGTCGCTAGTGCACCCGTCCGCAATTGCGGCCCGCTCCCGGCGGCGTCTCGACGCCCGTGGCTGCGTCCTCTCGTCGCCCAGATAGCTCCTGCTGTCGGGGCTCCCTGCGTCCTTGCCACGAACACCGAGCCACTCACCGGATACCAGCCCGAACGTCCGGACGGATGCAACTAGTGGTTAGGCGCGACCGGCAGGCCCATTGTCCCGGACGCCGGTGAAAGAATCGGATGGCAACCGTCTCTCGAGGCAGATGCCTGTCGGAATCGAGATGGACTTTCAGGGACGCAACGCTCGAGCGATACGCGCTGGTGATTCCCGGTGGGCTGTTCGACTGATGAGCGAAAACTGACGGCACGATCCAGGTGCTCGGCGTCCCCTTCCGCGTCAGGACGACCAACCGCGGCGGCGAGAGGAAGCCCATGCGCCAGCCCCTCACGTCTCGCCTCCTTCGTGCGGTGCGCCCATCACCGACTTGTCCGAGTTGTAGGGTCGCAATTAGTCGGTTGTCAACTTCGACAGGGCATGGGCATACGGACCGGCAATGGCACCCAATTCGGAGGAGGGAACAATGAGCTTGGGCAGAATCGCACCACTCAGCGGACTTGTCTTCGTCGTCCTGACCGTGGTCGGGCTCGTCGGCCTGTCAGGCAACACCCCGGACATCAAGTCATCGCAGGCGAAGATCGCGGCGTACTACGTCAAGCACCACGCCAATCAGGAGACCTCTGTCCACATCATCGCGATCGCGGTGCTATTCCTCGTGATCTTCGCGGCTTCGTGCTGGTCACTGCTGCAGGGCGCCGGCCCTGTCTGGCCGGCGGTGTTCTACGGCGGGGCGCTGGTCATGGCAGCCGGCTGGACCGCCGCCGGCATCATTCATCTCGCACTCGCCGACGGGGCGCATCACGGCGTTTCCCCGGGAGCCCTTCAGGCTCTCAACGCCCTGGATGCCGATAGCTACATCGGGTTCAGCGTCGGCATGGGCACGATGCTGGTCGGTGCAGGCGGAGCGATGATCAAACGCCCCGGGATCGGCTGGCTCGGTTGGTTGGCGCTCGTGCTGGGTGTCCTGAGCTTCACCCCGATCGGCTTCGTTGCCTTCCTCGGCGGCGGCATCTGGATCATCGCCGCAAGCATCCTGCTCTACGTGCGCTCGGGCTCGGCGGGCGCCGAGACGGCGCCCGCGACGGCCCGGTAGCAGAAGAGTCGAAATTCGGTCGCGTCACCGGCCCGTCCCGGGGCCGGTGACGGGTTCCCGAAACGCGCGGGAAGGATCGAAGAGAGCAAGCTCCGAGGGCGCTTCTCCCAGGATCGCTCTTGCCACGAGGTCACCACAGGCGAAGCCAAGAACGTTTCCATGCCCAGAGAACCCTCCCGTGACCCACAGGCGCTCGCTGCCGGGAAGGCGCCCCGCGAGCGGAAGCAGGTCGGCCGTCTCGCCCCAGATCCCGGCCCAGCGGTGCGTGATCCCCGGCCGCCGGCCGATCAACTGCTCGAGGAACGACTCGAGCTCGGCCTGAATCGCCGGCGTCGTCTCTTCGACCGATGTACGCTCGGTTTCCACGCTCGTGTCTCTCCGACCGCCGAGCACCAGCCGCCCGTTCGGGAGTTGCTGCCAGTAGTCGTAACCCCGGCGGGCGTAGTGCGGACGGTCGTAGACCCGTTCCGGCAGCGGCTCGGTGACGATGACCTGACCGCGCGTCGGCGTCACCCACGAGCGGAGCTCCGGGGCGAGCGTATCGGTCATGCCGTCGACCGCGATCACGACCGCGTCGACGACGAGATCCTCGATCGTCGCACGATCGACCGGGTGCCACTCGACGATCTGGACGCCTGCGCCGACCGCGTATGCCGCGAGTCGCCGAGCCCAGAGCGCAGGGTCGAGCGCCCCGTCAACCGGCTGGACGAACCCACCCGCGAAGAGTGCCGCTAGCGGCTCCGGCAATGGGTCTAGCCACTCGGCCGCGAAGCCGTCCTCTCGCAGCGCCGCGAACTCGCGCGCGAGATCGTCATGCTCGGCCTGGTCAACCGCGAGCCGCACGCTGCCGACGGGCCGGAACGCATCGCCGGCAAGAGCCCGAATGTCCTCGAGCGCCCGCTCGGTGAGTGTCCAGAGCATTCCGGCCCGGTGTGCGCCAAGGCTTTCCCGGGCGATGTCATAGCGCTCGGCAGCGCCGCAGAGAGCAAAGCCGCCGTTACGGCCGCTGGCGCCGCCGGCGATCTCGCGAGCCTCCAAGAGCCTGACGCTCAGCCCGCCCCGGGCGAGGGTGAGCGCACACGAACATCCGGTGACCCCGCCCCCGACGACCACGACGTCGACCGGGCTCGACGCAGTGCCGGCGGGGATGCTCGGCAGTCGCTGGGCAAGCCAATATGGAGTTGTGGTCACGACAGCGATCCTAGGTGGCCCGCATCACCTCCTGTAGGTCCCCGCCCTGACGTCGACGAAGCCGCCGAGCTCGAGCTCGACGAGCGCTCCCGCGACGACGCCCGGGTCGAGCCCGGTTGCCCTCACGATCTGGTCGACCGTGGTGGCGCCGGCATCGAGGGCCGCTAGTGCGGCCGCCGCAGGCGCGCCGGGCGGCGGGTGTTCGGGCTCGCGACCGGGACGCTCGACCCCGATCGCCTCGAGCACGTCGTCCGCACAGGTCACCGGGGTGGCGCCGAGCCTCAGGAGCGCGTTCGTGCCGCGCGACAGAGACGAGGTGATCTCCCCCGGAACGGCGAGGACATCGCGACCCTCCTCGAGGGCAAGGTCGGCAGTGATCAGCGCGCCGCTTCGCTCGCGCGCCTCGACGACGACGGTAGCCAGCGCGAGACCGGCGACGATCCGGTTTCGGGCGGGAAAGCGCCAGGGTGCCGGCGCAACACCGGGCGGATACTCGGAGACGATCAGGCCCCGCTCCGCGATCTGCGCAGCGAGCCCGGCATGGGCGCGCGGATAGTCACGGTCGATCCCGCAGCCGAGCACCGCGACAGCCTCTCCGGCGGGCTCCAGCGACCCGCGATGGGCCCACCCGTCGACACCTCGCGCCAGGCCAGAGATGACGACGACGCCCGCGGCGGCCAGCTCCCGGCCGAGCGAGCGCGCCACGTGCGCCCCGTAGTCCGTGCACGCGCGGGCGCCCACGATCGCCACCGCCGGACGCCCGAGCAGCCCGTCGTCGGCCCCGCCTCGCACGAAGAGACCCGGCGGCGGGTCGTGGATCGAGCCGAGCCGTACCGGGAAGAACGGGTCGGAGCGGCCGATCCAGCGAAACCCCGCCACAGCGAGCTCCCGAAGGCGAGCTGCCCCGTCGAACGTCACCGAGAAGCCGGCGAACCGTTGCGATCGACGCTGGCCGTCAGTCGCGTGGACGTCGCAGGACGCCGCGAAGAACGCCAGCGCGAGTTCGCTCACGCCCCACCGAGCTCCGCCGGTGAGCGATACGAGAGCGCCTCGGCGAGGTGCTCGGGCGCCACCCGCTCGGCACCTGCCAGAGCCGCGATCGTGCGAGCGACCCGGGCGACCCTCGCCCTTCCCCGTCCCGACAACGGAAGCCGTTCGACAGCCCGCGCGAGCAAGCTCTCGGCGTCGTGCGACATCGGCACGGTTCCGGCCGCGACCGCCGCGCGGCCGGCAACGACCCTGGACCTGACCGACTCGGAGCCCTCGGCGGCAGCTTCCGCGAGCTCCGCCGCCCGCGGTCTCGGCAGCGTCACGACGAGATCGAATCGGTCGAGCAGGGCGCGCGAGAGCTTGTCTCGATACCGCTCGAGCCGCTGCTGCGAGCACGAACAGCCCGATCCTGCGTCACCACGCCCTCCGCAAGGGCACAGGTTCATGGTGCCGACGAGCTGGAACCTCGCGGGAAACAGACACCGGCCGCCGACACGGGCGACTGCGATCGCCCCGTCCTCGAGCGGCTGCCGGAGCGCCTCGAGCACCGGCCGCGGGAACTCGGGCAGCTCGTCGAGCAGAAGCACCCCGTGATGGGCAAGCGTCGCCTCGCCCGGCCTCGGGATCGTTCCGCCGCCGACGATCGCGGCGGTCGAGGCCGTGTGGTGGGGAGCGCGGAACGGCGGCGTCCGGATCAACCCCGAGCCGGCGGCAAGCACACCCGCCACGGAGTGGATCCTCGTCACCTCCAGCGCCTCCTCGGGGGAGAGCGGCGGCAGGATCCCGGGCAGGCGCCGGGCCAGCATCGTCTTGCCGATCCCGGGCGGGCCGGCGAACAACACGTTGTGTCCGCCCGCAGCCGCGATCTCGAGCACCCGCCGCGCGCGTTCCTGCCCACGCACGTCGCCCAGGTCGGGTGGAGAGGCGGCGCGGTCGCCGCTCGCGACCGCTGCATCGACCGCCGGCGGGTCTCGCTGGCCGCGAAAGTAGGCGACGGCCTCGGCGAGGTGGCGAACCGGTACCGGCTCGATCCCGGCGAGCGCGACCTCGGCTCCCGACTCGGCCGCGCACACGAGCCGGTGCGCGCCGTTCCGCCGGGCGCCCTCGGCGGCGACGAGCGAGCCCGGCACCGGCCGCAGCCGCCCGTCGAGTGCGAGCTCGCCGACGGCAGCGTGCCCGGCGAGACAGCCGGGCGGGATCTGACGCGATGCCGCGAGCACCGCGAGGGCGATCGGCAGGTCGAACCCCGATCCTTCCTTCCGCAGGTCCGCAGGGGCGAGGTTGACCGTGATCCTCCGCACCGGAAACTCGAGCTCGGCCGAGGCGATGCCGCTGCGCACACGCTCCTTCGCCTCCTGGCAAGCCCGGTCGGCGAGCCCGACGATGGCGAATCCCGGTACGCCGAGCTGGAGATGCGCCTCCACCTCGACCCGTCGCGGGTCGAGCCCGACCAGGGCGTGGGTGACCGTCCGCGCAAGCATCGTTGTCAGAATAGACGACGTCGAGACCCGCTTTGCAACAACTCTGTGACGAAATTGCCGCATTCCTCCCGCTGTCGTGCCGGCCCGGCGCGAGGCTCGTGCCGCGTGCCCGGAAGGCGTATCGGCGGGTGCAGCGGCTAGCCGGGACGGGCGACGAGCACGTCCTCGAAGTACTCGCCGGCACGGCGGCCTGTGCGCCGGTTGACGTGCCGGCGGTATCGCCCGTCGAGGCGAAGCCCGGCTCGGGCCAGCACCTCGTGATAGAGCTCGCGCCTGTCGTTGACCACGATCAGGAGCGCCCCCTCGTTCCGCAGCGCGCCTGCCGCGCGCCCGAGCACCGCCGCCACCCCCTCGACATAGGCGTTCAGCGCCTCCCGCCCGGCGCCGGCAGCAGCCGCGCCGATCTCGCGTTCGCGCAGATCGTCGAGCCCGAGCAGCTCGTAGGCGTAGCGGTGCTGCTCGTGGTAGTCGATCAGCCCCGGATACGGCGGCGAGGTGACGACGGCGTCGAAACCCTCACCGAGCTCCGCGTCGCGCGCATCGCCGTGGAGCACGACCGCCTCGCGCCGACCGCGAACGAGCGCGAACTCCTGCAGCCGGGCCAGCGTGTCGACCGTGTAGCGGCGCAGGAAGTGCGAGGCGCGCTCGACGGGCCGGCACTCGCGCCTGTGCTTGTAGCACCAGTAGGGCCCGTGCTGGGGGACACGCGGGAAGTCGAGATCGAAGTGCGTCGTCAGCCGCGCCGAGCGGGCCGCCCGCGCGAGCACGACGCGGAGCACGTCGGCGTGCTCGTGGTCGTCGACGAGCGACCGGAACCGGAGCAGGTCGGCCGCCGCTTCCGGCGCAAACCACTCGCCGACATACGCGGACGGGCGCTCCGACGGCTCGACCCGGTCGAGGTGCGCGAGCACCTCGCGCAGGTCCTGCTCGAGCCGGGGCAGGTCGTACCTGGTCGTCTTGACCTCATCAGCAGGCAGTTGAAAGCGGCGAGGTCGACCCCGACGGGCTCGAGCCCGCTCTCGAGCCCCTGCACGAGCGTCGTCCCCGACCCTGCGAACGGATCGAGCACCTTCCCTCCTGCCGGAACGTGCCGACGGAAGAGCTCCTCGACCAGCTGCGGGATGAACTTGCCGAGGTATGGATGCAGCCGGTGCACGTGCCTGGTGCGCACGCGCTCGGGGAGCTGCTGCTCCGACCAGGAGAGATCGAGGTCGATCTCCTCGTACAGCGCCTCCTGTGTCGCGGCCACGACGACTTGTTCGCGGGACGCTCTGGCTTTCCTATCCGGGCGGAGCGTCTCCCCGGCCGCGAGCCTCGGTGTCCCGGGGCTCCTCGGGAAGCTCGAGCACCGCCGAGCCGGCGCCTCCGGGCGCGCGTGGCCTGCGCGGCACGAGCGCCGGCTCCTCGAACGGCGGCTCGGATCCGGTCGTCCGTGGCGGCGGCCCGCGCCGGAACAGCCGCCGCACGAGGCTCCGTAGGCGTCCCACCCAGGGAGTCTAGTGCGGCCCCTCGTAACCCTTGGCCCCAAACTCGGGCGTGCGAGGCCGCACTTGCGGCCGCTTCGCGGCCGTTCTTTCTCTGGGACCGAGGCCGGCGCAGGCGGTCGGAAGCCTGAGGTGCGGGCCGGGGGCGCCGAGAGTCGAAAGATCATCACGCCCGCGCAGCGGCCGGACAAGTGCGGCGTCGCACGACGGCGGGTTTCGAGTAAAACGTCGGGAGACGCTCCACTCGCTACTCCCCCCGGAAAAAGTCGGCCGGAAGCCCGAAACCGCTCTGCGGGGGAAGTAGCTCGATTTTGACTTTGATCTTGGAACTCGTGTGTCCATGCAGGGTCGCGGTCCTCTCAAAAGACAAATCCAAACCCCAGCTACTTTCCCCGAACAGCGGCGACGAGTTGCCGACCACGTCTATCCGGGGAAAGTAGCTAGAACGCGTTGTGGAGGCATTCGAGCCGCCGCCCGCGCACCGCGACGACGTCGAAGCGAACCTCGTGACGCGCGTACCGTGGGTGGACGGCGAGCCACATCTCGGCCGCACGCCTGATCCGGCGCACCTTCTCGGGCGTGACCATCTCGAGCGGGTCGCCGTGGATGGCGCCGCGCTTCGACTTCACCTCGCAGAAGACGACGGTCCTGCCCCGCCCTGCGACGACGTCCAGTTCGTTTCCCGCCAGCCAGACGTTGGTGTCGAGAATCCGGTAGCCGCGCAGGCGGTACCAGCGCGCGGCACGGCGCTCGGAGGGGTGCCTAGCCTTCGGCCGCGACCGGCTCGGCGGCAAGATCGCCCCCGTAGCAGAGGGCCCGGAACGAGCGGCGGTGGATCTCGCACGGCCCGATCCGGCGCACCGCGGCGCTGTGCGACGGCGTGATGTACCCCACGTGCGACGAGAACCCGTAGCCCGGGTAGAGAGCGTCGACGGCATGCATGTAGCGGTCTCGGGTCACCTTGGCGACGATCGACGCGGCAGCGATCGCGGCGCTCTTCTCGTCGCCGTCGACAACCGCCTGATGCGGGGGGGCGAGCGGCCCGAGCCTGAAGCCGTCGACGAGGCAGACATCCGCCGGCTGGCAGGCCCGGAGCACCTCGCGCAAGCCGCGCAGGTTCGACCTGTGCAGACCGTCGCGATCGATCACGCCCGGCGGGAAAACCCGCACGGACACGCGCTCCGCGCTGGCGAGCACCGCCCGGTAGAGCTCTTCGCGCCGCCCGGGGCCGACCTGCTTGGAGTCGTTGAGGAGGGCCAGCGGCCGCGCGCGATGGTCGCGCACCGAGGCGAGGTCGAGCAGCACGCCGGCGACCACGAGCGGCCCGGCAAGCGGCCCGCGCCCAGCCTCGTCGGCGCCGGCGACGAACCTCACGCCCAGGCGCCGGTCGAACGCGAGGAGCTTTCGGCCGGTGCGCTTGACCACCAACCGAGGATAGCGACCGATCCGGCGCCCGCCCGCCGCGGGAGGCAGATGTCACACAAACGTCGCAGATCGGGCGGCTCGGCCGGGGCGACGGCGGGCAGTCGCCTTGCCGGGAGGCGCCGCACCGGAGAGAATCCGCCGATGGGGGTCGCGATCCGCGCGGCCCGCCCGGGCGACGGCGCCGGTCTCGCCCGGGCGGCGCTCGACTTCTCGGCGTACTACGTCGAGCTCGACCCCGAGCGGTTCAAGCAGCCCGTGGGGGATCTGAGCTCCTGGCACGAGGAGGAGCTCAGGAAACCGGTTCCCGAGAATGCGGTGTGGCTCGTCGCCGAAGCGGAAGACGGCTCGGTGATCGGCTCGGTGGAGGCGACGATCCTCGAGCCGCGGGAGGACGCCGAGATCCAGTTCCTGAAGGAGCTCGGTCTCCGGCGCGCGCACGTCGGCTACCTGGCGGTGCAGGCCGCTCACCGGAACCGGGGCGTCGGAACGCTGCTGATGGAAGCGGTCGAGCGGTGGGCGCGGGAACGCGGCGCCGAGCTGATGTTGACGGACACCCGAATCGGCGGCCTGTCGGTGCGCTTCTACCTGAAGAACGGCTACAGCGAGCAGTCGGTGACCCTACGCAAGCCGCTCCGCTGACCCTCGATCGGAGGCCGGTGCGCTAGTGCGGCCTCTCCTAACCTTTGACCCGAAACGCGGGCGTGCGAGGCCGCACTTGCGGCCGCTTCGCGGCCGTTCTTCGTTGTATGAGGCCGAGGCCGGCGCAGGCGGTCGGAAGCCTGAGGTGCGGGCCGGAGAGCGCCGAGAGCCGAAAGATCATCCCGGCCGCGCAGCGGCCGGGCAAGTGCGGCGTCACGAAGGCGGGTTTCGAGTGAAACGTTGGGAGACGCCGCACTAGGTGTAGCGCTTCTCGCGCACGCGAGCCTTCTTGCCGATCTTGCCGCGCAGGTAGTAGAGCTTCGCGCGGTTCACGTCACCGATCGCGGCGACGTCGATCTTGTCGATCTTCGGCGAGTGGAGCGGGAACGTGCGCTCGACGCCGACGCCGAACGAGTTCTTGCGCACCGTGAACGTCTCACGGGCGCCGGCGCCCTGGCGCTTGATCACGATGCCCTCGAACACCTGGATCCGCTGGCGGGTGCCCTCGATCACCTTGAAGTGGACGCGCACGGTGTCGCCCGCCTTGAAACGCGGCACCTCGCGCAGCTGCCTGCGCTCGAGTTCCTGGATGATCGTGCTCATGTCGAGAGGGCCCCGAAGGGCCCGGCCATCCTAGCGAAAGCGGTCCGGCGGGCGGTGGCGCCGCCCGGCCGCCCAAAACGGGAGCCGCGTTACAACCCTGCGAGGATCGCTGCGATCGAGAGGCGCGTTGGCGGCCAGTAGGTTGCGACCACGTTCCCGATCAGGTTGGCCCGCGGAACCGTCCCCCACCTCCGCGAGTCGCACGACCCCGCGCGGTTGTCTCCCATCATGAAGTACTGCCCCGGTGGGATCTTCCGTGCCGGATACGTCATGGTGTCGCGGAAGGCCGGTTTCAGGTACGGCTCGTCGAGCTTCTTCCCGTTGATGTAGACGTAACCGGCCTTCTCCTCCCAGATCTCTCCCGGTAGCCCGATCAGGCGCTTCACGAACACGCCTCCCTCGCCACACTTCGTGGCTGCCAGCGGCGGCGTGTTGAACACGACGACGTCACCGCGCTTTGGGCTCCAGATCCTGTAGCAGATCCGGCAGGCGAGCACACGGTCGGAGCCGTCGAACAGGCCGCCCTTCGCCTCGCAGCCCAGGCCGGGCTGCGCGCAGTGCAGCGTCGGCTCCATCGAGCTCGACGGAATCCGGTATGGGTTGATCACCCACTGCTTGATGGCGAGCACGATGGCGATCGCACCGAGGATGGTGACGAGCCAGTCGATCGTGACTCGCAGGCCCCTCGGGAGCCCGACGGTCAGACGGTCGATGGGGTTTCTCAACGGACATGCTCCTTCCGCCAGCTCTCGACACGGCCATGGTCACCCGACAGGAGAACGTCGGGAACGCGCATGCCCCTGAACTCGGGCGGGCGCGTGTACTGCGGATACTCGAGCCTGCCCTCGAGCTCCTCGGAGAACGACTCGAGCTCGCCCGACCCGGCGGAGAGAGCTCCCGGGAGCCTGCGGGCGATCGCGTCGAGGAGCACCATCGCCGGCAGGTCGCCGTTCGACAGCACATACGGCCCGATCGAGATCGAGTCCGTGCAGAGATGCTCGACGATCCGCTCGTCGAACCCCTCGAACCGGGCGGAAAGGAGCGTCAACCACTCCTCTTTCGCAAGCTCTTCGACGCCTTCCTGCGTCAACGGGCGGCCCTGGGGCGTCAGGGCGACGACGCGGTGACCGGGCGGGCCGCCGTAGACCGCATCGAGCGCCGCCGCGACGACGTCGACCCGCAGCACCATCCCCGCGCCGCCGCCGTAGGGCTCGTCATCGACCTGGCCCGAGCGGAGCGGGGTGGTGTCGCGGTAGGAGAAGAGACGCAGATCGAGCTCGCCCCCGAGCACCGCCGCAACCGGCCGCTGCTCGGTCAGCCAGGAAAAGGCATGCGGAACCAGAGTGAAGACATCGAGGCGCAAGAGGGTCAGCCGGGCTCGGAGAATCCGGGAGCGACAAGGATACGTCCAGCCACGAGATCGACGGCGCGTATGCACGCCGCGACCATCGGCAGCAGCACCCCTCCGCCGAGGTCGAGCGCGTCGTTGGCGACCCCGGGCACGACGCCGACGACCGTTCCGAGGCTCCTCCCGCCCTCCTCGACCACCTCGAGCCCGACGAGCTCGAACGTGTAGTACTCGTCGTCGCCCGTCGGCGGCAGCGCCTCGCGCGACACCTCGAGCGCCGCGCCCCGGGGCACCTGCCGGTCAAGCCGGATCACAGGCCTGCCGCCGGCGCCGCGTCTCGCCACCACCACCTCGGCCTCCTCCCCGGCTGCGAGGAGCCGCGAGCCGAGCTCGAACCAGCGGCCGTCGTCGCTCGGCTCCTCGACGAAGAACGCCCCGTCGAGCCCGTGCGGCCGCCCGACGCGCCCGATCTGAACGCTGTCGCTGTCGCTCATCGGCCGGCCGGACGGTGCCCCTTCCGGGGACTCATGCGGAGCGCAGCCGCTCGAAATGGTCGATCCCCTCCGCCCGCGACGGAGCGGCAAGCAGGTTCTCTGCGACGAACTCCCCCGCCGCAGGCCACCCGCTCGCGGCGATCTCGGCGGCAGCCCGCTCGACGTCGAACGGCGTGCGCCTGAAGCTCGGCTCGCCGTCCTCGATCAGTGTCCAGAAGGCGGCAACCTCGCCTTCGTACGGCATCCCGACCGAGCCCGCGTTGACGATCCGGTGGCTCCCTGCCCGCCGGTCGAACTGGTGGTGGGTGTGCCCGATCACGACCACCGGCTCGGCTGCCGCGGCGAACGTCGCCTCGAGGACGTCGACGGGGGTCGACGCCGTCGTCAGAATCGAGTCGTCGTCCGGCGAAGCGTGGCAGAAGAGCACGCCGTCGAGCGAGACGGAAAGCGGGAGGTCGGCGAGACGGCGCAGGACGGGCGGGTCGAGGTGCGCCCGGTCCCAGTTACCGGGCTCCCGCTCGCAGTTGCCCCGGATGAGTCGCGACTCGATCGAGGCCGCGAGCTCTAAGGTCTCGCGGGGGAACGGGCCGTCGACGAGATCCCCTCCGAACACCACGGCGTCGACTCCCTCGTCTCGCACCTCGTCGAGAACCGCAGCGAGTGCGTGCGGCATCGCGTGGACGTCGTAGAGCGCAGCGACCTTCAACCGGCGATCTCGACGAGCACCCGCCGTCCTTCGCGCACCGAGCTCGCGCGGATGACCGTCCGGAGCGCACGAACGATCCTGCCACCGCGGCCGATCACCTTCCCGACGTCGTCGGGCGCGACGTGCAGCATCAGGACGAGCGCTCCGTCCCGCTCCTCGCTCTCCACGCGCACCGCCTCGGGGTCGTCGACGAGCTCGCGCGCGAGATACGCGAGCAGCTCGACCATACGCGCTAGGAGATGCCCTTGACCTTGATCAGGCGGGCGACGGCCTCGGTCGGCTGTGCACCCTTCCCGAGCCAGGCCCGGATCTTCTCGTCGTCGAGGTCGATCGTCGAGGGGTCGGTCTGCGGGTTGTAGCGACCGACGATCTCGAGAAACCTCCCGTCCCGCGGCGAGCGCGAGTCCGCCGCAACGACGCGGTAGATCGGATTCTTCTTGGAGCCCACGCGGGTGAGCCTCAGCTTGACTGCCATCCCGTAAGCCTACCGACGACGGGACTTCCGCTTGCTGCTCTTCTTCTTCGTCGCCGAGCGGCGTGCCAGCCCGGGCTGCATGCCGGGGGCAGTGGGGGTCGCCCCGGGCATCCCCTCGAGACCCGGCAGAGCCGGCATTTTCCCCTTCCCAATCTGGCCCATCATCTTCTCCATCATCTTCCGGGCCTCGAGCAGCTGATTCACGTCCTGGACGGTCGTGCCCGACCCTGCGGCGATCCGGCGGCGGCGGTGACCGTCGATCGAGTGCGGGATGGCCCGCTCACGCGGCGTCATCGAGAGCACGATCGCCTCGATGCGCTTCAGCCGGCCCTCATCGACGTCCAGTCCCGAAAGCTGCTGGCCGATCCCCGGCATCATCTTCAGCACCCCCTGGAGCGGCCCCATGCGACGGAGCATCTTCTGCGCCTGGAGGAAGTCGTCGAAGGTGAACTGCCCCTTCCGCATCCGCGCTTCCATCGTCGCCTGCTCGTCCTCGGAGACGGCCTGCTCGGCGCGCTCGATCAGCGTCAGCACGTCGCCCATGCCCAGGATCCGCGAGGCCATCCGGTCGGGGTGGAAGACCTCGAGCGTGTCGAGCTTCTCACCGGTCGAGGCAAACATGATCGGGCGGCCGGTGACCGACTTGACCGAGAGGGCGGCGCCGCCACGGGCGTCGCCGTCGAGCTTCGTCAGCACGACTCCGTCGAAGGCGATCCGCTCCTGGAACGCGATCGCGACCTCCACGGCCTGCTGACCGGTCATCGAGTCGAGCACCAGCAGCGCGTTGGTCGGGCTCGTCGCGTCGCGAACGCGCTCGAGCTCCTCCATCAGCTCCGTGTCGACCTGGAGCCGGCCGGCGGTATCGACGATCACGGTGTCGAGGCGTTCCGCCCGGGCGCGCTCGAGGCCCCGGCGCGCCGCCTCGACCGGGTCGTCGGTGTCGGTGCGGAAGACGGGGACGCCGATCTGCTCACCGAGCTGCTCGAGCTGGTCGATCGCGGCAGGCCGGGCGAGGTCGGCGGCGACGAGACCGGGCTTGCGGCCCTGGCCTTTCAACCGGAGCGCGAGCTTCGCGGCGGCGGTGGTCTTGCCCGAGCCCTGCAGCCCGGCGAGCAGGATCACGGACTCGCGCCCGAGGTCGAGCTCGGCCGCATTCGCGCCCAGCAGCTCGGTCAGCTCGTCGTTGACGACCTTCACAACCTGCTGGCCCGGCGTGAGGCTCTTGAGCACGTCGTCGCCGAGCGCCCGTTCGCGGACGCGCTCGACGAAGGTGCGAACCACCGCGAGGTTGACGTCGGCCTCGAGGAGCGCGAGGCGGATCTCGCGCATCGCGCGCGAGATCGACTCCTCGTCGAGCTTGCCTCGCTTGCCGAGGTCGCCGAGAACCCCGGCCAGCCTGCCTGAGAGGGCGTCGAACACCGCCGGCCAGTGTACTGGCGTCCTCTGTCAGGCAGGAACGGTGACCTGCCTCGTGAGCTGGGAGCGAGCTGAGGGCCCAGAAGCTCTCACAAAATGAAGCCTTGAGTCGCGGCCGCGCTGGACGGCCCGATCCTGCGTCCTCAACCGGAGACGAGCGCCCGGGCGAAGTCGGCCGGGTCGAACGGCCTCAGGTCGTCGATGCCCTCACCCACCCCGATCAGCTTCACCGGCAAGCCCAGCTCGAAGGCGATTGCGACCGCGATGCCGCCACGGGCGGAGCCGTCCAGCTTGGTCACGACCACCCCGGTGACCCCGACCGCCTCCGAGAAGAGCCGGGCCTGCTGGAGGCCGTTCTGGCCAGTCGTCGCGTCGAGGACGAGCAGCGTCTCGTGGGGAGCGCCCTCGAGCCTGCCCGCGATCACGCGCTTCACCTTCGCGAGCTCGTCCATCAGGTTGGTCTGGGTGTGCAGGCGCCCGGCGGTGTCGACGACGACCACATCCCCGCCCGCGGAGACAGCGTCATAGGCGACCGACGCAGGGTCCGACCCGCGCTCGCCGCCCACGAAACGCGCCCCGGCGCGGCTCGCCCAGAGCTCGAGCTGCTCCTCCGCCGCCGCTCGAAACGTGTCCGCCGCACCCACGGTGACGTCGCGCCCGTGCTCGCGCAGCTTCTGGGCGAGCTTCCCGATCGTCGTCGTCTTGCCGGTGCCGTTGACGCCGACGACCAGGATCACCGCGGGCCGCGCGCCGATCTCGAGCACTGGGGGCTTCCCGAACAGCTCGGCGATCTCCTCGGCGAGAGCGGCGTTGAGGTCGTCCAGCCCCGGGCGAGCCTCGAGGCGCGCGACGAGCTCGGCCGTCGCCTTGACGCCGACGTCGGCACCGAGCAGAGCCTCCTCGAGCCGCTCCCACGACGCCGAGTCCTCCGGGTCGAACGTGGCCACGGCCAACTGCTCCGAAAGCGCGCGCCGTGAGCGCGAGAGCGAGTCACGCAGGCGCGCCGTGAACCCCCGCCGGGCCACCTCCGTCTCGTACGGCCCCTCGGCATCGCCAAGGAACTCGGCCCAGCTCCTCGCCATGGCCCCGAACGGTAGCGGGGGACGACCGGAGACGGGCCGTGACCCGTGCCGGTCGGACAGGGCAGGCACGCCGCCGCCCCCATCGACGTGCGCGCAACAGTCAGGCCGCGCGACGGGCGGAGCGCACAGCGAGCCGGGCGCGATAGCCGGACAGAGCGGCTTCGCTCGCGACCGGGAGGCGGCCGCCTCCGGCAAAGACGTCGTCGGGCCACGAGTGACGGCCAGCCGGGAAGTCGGTGTGCCAGCCGTGCTCGTCCCGCTGGACGAGCAGGAGCTCGACCTGCGCGCCCTCGAGGATGAAAACCCGCCTGTGTGACTCACGCTTCGCGGCGATCTCCCCGACGGCGGCCCTTTCGAGGAAGCGGTCGACGCGATCGAAGCTCCTCCCCGGGTAGAGGAGGTCGATGCCGGCATGCTCTCGCGGAGCCGACAGGCCGGTGAGCTCCTCGGCCCAGCCGCCGAAGAGCCAGGTGCGAAGCCTCGCACCCTCGAGCACGTCGGCGACCCGGAGGACGACGGCGAGGTCGCCGGTCGGTCGGAGAGGGGTCACGCCGTCGCCGCGAACTCGGCGTCCTGAGGCAGGCGGCGAGAGACGATCTGCGAGACGCCGTCGTTCCCCATCGTGACGCCGTAGAGGACGTCGGCGGCCTCCATCGTGCGCTTCTGATGAGTGACGACGATGAACTGGGCCCGGTCGGCATACCGCCGCAGGAGCTCCGTGAAGCGACCGATATTCGTGTCGTCGAGAGCAGCCTCGACCTCGTCGAGCAGGTAGAAGGGGCTCGGCCGGGCAAGGAACAGGCTGAACAGGAAGGCGACCGCCCCGAGCGCCTTCTCGCCGCCCGAGAGCAGCGACAGACGGGTCACGCGCTTGCCGGCCGGGCGGAGCTCCACCTCGATTCCCGGTTCTTCCCCGCCCTCCTCGGGCTCGGTCAGCAGCAGCCGTCCTTCGCCGCCCGGGAAGAGCGCGGCGGCGACCTCGTGGAAGTGCTGCTCGACCGCGGCGAACGTCTCCGCGAAGCGCCGCTCGACCGTCTCGGTCAAGTCGCGCCGGAGCTTCTCGAGCTCCTCCAGGCTCCGCTCGAGGTCGGCCCGCTGCATCGCGAGCTCGTCGAGCCGCTCCTTCTCGGCCTCGTACTCCTCCTTCGCGAGCGGGTTCACCTGGCCGAGCTGCTCGCGGCGGCGCTCGATCCGTTCGAGGCGGGCCGCAAACTCGTCCCGGTCATCGCCCTCCGCCGGCTCGGCGTTCGCCTCCTCGAGTCGGCGCCGTGCGTTCTCGTGCTCCGCGTCGGTGCGGGCAAGCTCGACGTCGAGAGCCGAAACCCGTTCCGCGGCAGCCACCGTCTCCCCTCGCAGCTCTACCTCCTCGGCACCGAGACGGCGCAGCTCACCCCCGAGCTCGCTGGAGCGGGCAGCACCCGCCTCGACCCGCTGCCGGAGCGGCGCTTCGTACCCGCCCAGGTCGACTGTCAGAGCCGTCTGCAGCCGCGCCGCAAAGGCGACGAGGCGCTCGAGCGAGAGGACGCTCGCCCCCCTGCGGACGCCGCCGTCGGAAGCGGCGAGGGCCTTCGAGGCGGCGGCCGCACGCTCCGATGCGGCGGTGGCAGCGGCTGCGGCCTCGGTGGCGGCCTGCGAGAGCCGCTCCGCCTCGACGCGGAGCTCGACCGGGTCGCCCGCGGTCTCCGTCACGCGCCCGTGAGCGCGCTTCTCGGCGGTGCGCGCAAGCGTGTCGACCTCGCTCAGCGCCCGGCGAAGCTCCGCCTCGCGTGAGGCCACCGACCGCAGATCCTCGGCTGCAGAGCTCGCGCGGGCCGCGAGCGGCTCCTCGACGCGCGCCGCGATCGAGGCGGCGACGCGGAGCGTCTCGTCCAGGCGGTCGGCGCCGGTTGCAATCCGGGCAAGCGTGGCGCCATCCGGCCTCCGAACGCTCCGCAGATGAGCGACCGGAGCGAAAGCGGCCGCCGCGGCGTGGAGGGCCTCCTCCGCGGCCCCGGCGGCGGCAGCGGCCGTCTCGGCAGCCTGGCCGAGGCTCTCGGCCTCGGCCACGAGCTCCCGCCTGCGCGCCTCGAGCTCGAGCAGCACCGCCTCGGCCGTCTCGCCGGCAAACCAGAGCTCGCCTCGGGATGGGTCCCAGCCGATCCCTTGACGCGTCACGGCCGCGACCGGCGAGCCGAGCAGGTCGCCGGCCTCGACGATGGGCACGCGGTGGACGATCTCGCGCGGGTCCCGACCGACCAACACCATGAGCGAGCCCAGGCCCGCCGCCTGCGCCTCCAGGAGGAGCTCGAGCCCCCGGGCCGGGTCGTCGGCCACGATCGCGGACGCCAGGCGACCGAGCGACGCAGCGACCGCCCGCTCCTCACCCGGCGCCACGTCGAGCAGGGAGAGGGCGAGCCGCTCACCGTGTTCGGCAAGGGCGCGCGCCGCAGGGGGGAGGCCCTCGCGCTCGGCGAGCGACCGCTCGAGCGCCGCCAGGCGCTCGCGTGCGAGGCCGGCCCGCGCGATCAGGTCGTCGCGCTCGCGCACCGCCGACCGCGCCGCCGCGTCGGCCTCGTCGGCTGCCCGGCCCAGGTCGGCCGGGGTCGGCCCGCCGACCGGGCGGCTGCTCGCGTCGGCCAGGTCGCGCGCCAGACCGGTGCGAAGACCGGCGACGGACTCCTGGCGGAGCCCGAGCCGCTGCGCCGCGCCGCGGAGCGCGAGGAACGCGTCCCTTCCGGCGCCGACGAGCTCCTGCTCGACCCGCGACCGCGTCGCCATCAGCTCCTCGAGCTCGTCGGCGAGCGAGACGTGACGGGCACGCTCTGCGCCGGCGACGAGAGCCCATCGCTCCTCCGCCTGGAGCTCACGGGCAACGCGCTCTCCGACCGCGGCCTGCGCGGCCGCCGCCGCGTCGCGCGCCGACACCTCCAGCTCGCCCGACCGAACCGGGTCGAAGTCCCTTGCATTCTGAAGCTCTGCGCTGAACCGCGCCGAGAGCGCCCCGACTCCCTCACGCCGCAGCTCAAGCCGCTCGGTTCCCGCCCTGAGTCGATAGAGCGCGGCCGTGGTCGCCTCACGGACGCCGGCCGCGTCCGTGAGCTCCTCCTCCGCGCTCGCTCTCTCGGCGAGCAGCCGTTCGAGCCGTGCGTCGAGCTCATGCCGGGTCACCAGCCCGGCTGCCCGGCGTTGCTCGGCGGCTGAACGTCGCTCGTCGAGCCGGGCGAGATCGAGCGTCGCTATCGCTGCCCCGACGCGCGCCGCCTCCTCCCCCAGCCGGGCCGCGCGTTCCGCAGCGGTCGCCTGCAAAGCGAGAGGACGTAGGCGCTTGCGCACCTCGTCCTCGAGGTCGCGGGCACGCTCGACCTGGATCGCGACCCGGGAGAGCTTCAGCTCGGCGCGGTGGCGCCGCAGCTTGAAGCGACCGAGCCCGGCTGCCTCCTCGACCAACGACCGCCGCTCGGCCGGCTTCGCGCCGAGGACCGACTCGACACTGCCCTGGGAGATCACGGAGCGCAGGCCGCCGCCGAGGCCGACATCGGAAAGGAGCTCGACCACGTCGAGTCGTCGGACGGCCGCCTGGTTGAGGAGGTACTGGCCCTCACCGCCGCGATGCAGCCGGCGGCTGAGCGAGACCTCGGCGAACGGCAGGTCGGGCCAGGAACCGTCCTCGTTGTCGAAGACGAGCTCCACCTCGCAGAAATCGACCGGCTCGCGCCCGTTCGAGCCCGCGAAGAGGACGTCGTCCGGCTTCTCCGCGCGCAGCTCGTGCGGGCTGAGCGAGCCCGTCGCCCAGAGGATCGAGTCGGAGATGTTCGATTTTCCCGACCCGTTCGGCCCGACCACCACCGCGACTCCGGGCTCGAGGCGAACCTCGACCGGATCCACGAACGACTTGAAGCCGCGAAGCTTGATCGTCTTCAGGTGCACGCGGGGGAAGTCTGCCCGTCGAGGCGGACGTGCCCTGCGCGCCGGCGGTTCCTCGCCGGGCGCCGGGCGAAAAGGGAGCGGGAGAGCTCAGCCCGGGTCGGCGCTCACGCCGAGGCTCGCAAGCGCTTCGCGGGCGGCCTCCTGCTCGGCGTCCTTCTTCGAGCTGCCCCGGCCCACTCCGGCCTGCGCGCCGTCGACGAGCGCCGCGACGGTGAAGGTGCGCCGGTGCGGCGGCCCTTCCGAGGCCAGGAGCGTGTAGCCGGCCGCCTGCCCCCTCCGGGCGAGCACTTCCTGGAGCTCGGTCTTGTGATCGACCTTGTGGGTCAGCGCGTACTCGATCCGGCTCTCGAACGCGGCCACGATCGCCGGAGCGACCGCGGCGAACCCGTATTCCAGATAGACCGCGGCAATCGCAGCTTCGAGGAGGGCCGCGAGGACGTTCCGGTTCTCGGCGAGGCGGGCGGGCTCGTCGCTCTCGGGCCCGGGGTGGGCGGCCACCAGCCGCTCTCCGAGCCCGAGCTCCTGGGAGATGACGGCACAGCTCGCGCGAGAGACGACGTGCGAGCGCAGCTTCGCCATCTGCCCCTCCTCGTAGTCCGGGAAGCGTTGGTAGAGCGTGTCTGCGATCGCGAGCTCGAGCACCGAGTCCCCCAGGAATTCGAGGCGCTCGTACGAGTCACTCCGCTCGGCAACCCAACTCGAATGCGTGAACGCCGCGGCCGCGCGTTCGGGCGCGAGCCCGGCGATCAGCTCCGCGAGGCTGGTCGACCTACTGGTGCGAGGTGACGTAGTCGACCGCCTGGCCGACTGTCGTGATCTTCTGAGCATCCTCGTCGGAGATCTTGATCCCGAACCGATCCTCGAGCTCCATGATCAGCTCGACGAGATCCAGCGAATCGGCATCCAGATCCTCCTGGAAGGACGCCTCGAGGGTGATCTCGCTCTCCTCGACGCCGAGTTGCTCGGTCAAGACTTCCTTGACGCTCTCGAAGACCTCTTCCTGGGACGCTGCCATGACACCTCTATCGATCGGAGTGGGTACGGGGTTGGAAAAGCGGGGCCGATCATACACAGCGGCACGGGACGTCATGCCCCCTGCGGCGTGGCGGCGCCTTCGTCGCTGCGCACCCTGTCCGGCAGGGACTCCGCCAGACGCTCGGCGATGCGGTGCTCGGCACCGCGGGCCGCGAGCGCGATCGCGTTCGCGATCGCGCGCCGACCCGAGCTGCCGTGGGCGATCACGGCCAGACCGCGCAGGCCGAGCAGGTATGCGCCGCCGTAGGTATCGGGATCGAGATGTGAGCGGACACGGCGCGCGGCGGGCCGGATCAGAAAGCCGCCGAGCTTCCCGCGCGCGGTGGCGCCGATCTCCTCCCGGAGCAGATCGAGCAGCTCCTTGATCGTCCCTTCGAGCAGCTTGAGGGCGATGTTCCCGGTGAAGCCGTCGGTGACGATCACGTCGGCGGCGCCGCGAAGCAGGTCGTGCGGCTCGGCGTTGCCCCGGAAGTCGAGACCGGGCGTCTGGAGCAACAGCGCGTGAGCGTCGATCGTCAGCTGGTTGCCCTTCTCGGGCTCCTCGCCGATCGAGAGAAGCCGGACGGTCGGCTCGGCGACCCCGAGAATCTCGGAGGCGAATACCGACCCCATCACGCCGAACTGCAGCAGGTGCTCGGGTCGGTTGTCGGCGTTCGCGCCACCGTCGACGAGCAACGAGGGGCCGCCGCGGGCCGGGATGGGCACGGCGATCGCGGGGCGCAGGACTCCCGGGAGACGGCGGAGGTGCAGCAGCCCGGCCGCGAGCATCGCGCCGGTGTTCCCGGCCGAGACGACCGCGTCCGCGCGACCGTCGGCGACGGCGCGCACCGCTGCGACGAGCGACGAGTCGGGCTTGGCCCGCACCGCCTCTGCAGGCTTCTCGGCCATCTCGATCACATCGGGTGCCTCGACCAGCTCGAGGCCTCCGGTCTGGAGCCCGGGCGGCCCGAACAGTGTCACCTCGATCCCGCCGGCCGCCGCCTCGATCGCACCGGCGACGATCTCGACCGGTGCGCGATCGCCGCCCATCGCGTCGACGGCGACACGCGTCATCGGCGTACGTCCGCGCGGTCGCGGGGCAGCAGCCCGGAGGGCATTGCTGGCAGGAGCACCTAGCCCGGGAAGCGGAGCGGCTCGACCTCGCGACCCTTGTAGGTTCCGCAGGTCGGGCAGATGCGGTGAGCGAGCTTGGGCGAGTTGCACTGCGGGCAGGTGTTCACGCGTGGGGCCGAGAGCGCATGCGTTGCCCGGCGCTTGTCTCGCCGCGACTTGGATGTTTTCCTCTTCGGGACAGCCATGAACGGCCGTCACTGTAGCCGAACCGGGCTAGTGCGGCGTCTCGCAACGTTTCACCTGAAACTCGCCTCCCGCGACGCCGCACTCCCGGCCGCTCCGCGGCCGGGATGACCTTCGGGCTTCGCCGGCCTTCCACCCGTAGCACACGTCTCGACCGCCCGTGCCCGCCCGGGCTCCCATCACCAAACCCACAAACACACGGCCGCGGAGCGGCCGCAAGTGCGGCCTCCAGCCACGTGCGTTTCGGGTCGAACGTTACGAGAGGCCGCACTAGATGTCGTCCCGCAGCGCCTCGAGCGCGGCCCAGCGGGGGTCGGCCGTCTCCGCGGAATGCTCGTGCGGGCCGTCGTTGAGGTTGGCTCCACAGACGGGGCAGAGACCTGGGCAGTCGGGGCGGCAGAGGATCTTCTGGGGCAGAGCGAGCGCGACGGCGTCGCGGGCCCAGGCCGAGACGTCGAGCTGGTTGCCGTCGAGGTACGGGGTGCGGAGCTCGTCGTCGTCGGGCGCGGAGGCCTGGTACTCGCGGACCCGGATCGGCAGCTCGAGCACCGCGTCGCCGAGGCAGCGGTAGCAGGGCCCGTGCAGCCTGACCGTGAAGGCGAGGGCGAACACCATGCCGGTGACCGCACGTGTGATCACGAGCTCGGCGGTCACGTGCTCCGGGACCGGCAGGTAGCGCTGGCCGCCGAACTCGAACGGCGGCAGTTCCAGGTTGAGCGCCTCGCGATGTTCCTCCCCCGGCCGTAACTTCGCCTGACGCAGGTCGAAGCTCGTCATCGGGACAGCTTAGAACTCTGTGCGGGGCGCTCGCTGCCGGCGCTCGGCGGCACCGGCTCCGTCGACGCGGGCCGGGAGACCGTCGCGGCTAGTGCACCCGTCCGCAATTACGGCCCGCTCCCGGCGGCGTCTCGCCGCCCGTGGCTGCGTCCTCAGTCGCCCCGATAGCTCCAGCTACCGGGGCTCCCTGCGTCCTTGCCACGAACGCCGAGCCACTCACCGGATACCAGACCGAACGTACGGACGGATGAGCTAGTACGAGGAGTCGTCGATCCCCATCGGGACGACGTCTTCCTGCGACCGCTCGTGCAGGCGCTCGCGGCCGCGGCGGACGGCGGTGAGGAACTTGTCGAGATTGTTCTCGAGCGTCGCGAGGATGCCGTCGGCCCAGTCCTCGATCTCGAGCCGCGTCTCGCGGGCCTGGCGGCGGGCCTCGTCGATGATCTCCTGCGCCTGGCGCTCGGCGAGCTTGACGATCTCGGTCTGCGAGGCCTCTCTGACGGCCTGCTCGCGCGCTTCCTGCAGCAGCCTGTCCTGCTCGCGCTTCGCCTCGGCGAGCATCTCCTGGCGCTCCTTGACGATCCAGCGCGCCTGCTTGATCTCCTCGGGGATCGTGGCGCGCATCTGGTCGAGGATGTCGTAGATCTCCTCGCGGTCGATCCGCACCTGGTCCGAGAGGGGCACCGACTTCGCGTTGTGCACGAGGTCGTCGAGCTTGTCGATCAGAACGAGAACGTCCATGACGGTTCGGGAATCCTACTCCTGAGCGCTGAGGGGGGCACCGCCTCGCCCTCTCGGGAACAGCTCCTTGAGACGGCGTGCGACGGTGACGGGCACGAGCTCTTCGACATTTCCCCCGAAAGCGGCAATCTCCTTCACGCCGCTCGAGGAGACGAAGGAGACCTGGGAACTGGCCATCACGTAGACCGTCTCGATCTCGGGGGCGAGCGTGCGGTTCAGCTGGTTCATCTGGAACTCCCACTCGAAGTCGGAGATCACGCGCAGGCCCTTGACGATCACCTTCGCCTCCCAGCGCCGTGCAAAGTCAACGACGAGTTCGGCGAAGACGTCGACCTCGACGTTCGGGACGGCGACGAGCGCCTCGCGGAGCAGCTGGACGCGCTCGTCGATCGAGAAGAGCATCGTCTTGTGCTGCGGGTTGCCGACGACTCCGACGACCACGCGGTCGAAGATCCGGGCCGTGCGCGCGATCACGTCGACGTGGCCGTTCGTGACGGGATCGTACGAGCCGGGGCAGATCGCGGTGATCACAGCTCGAACAGCGTAAGGCGTGCGGACCCGTACTTGCGGGAGGTACGTGCGGAGAGCCCCGTCAGCGCGGGCTCGACGGTGGCAGCGGTCTGGTAGACGATGACGCCGGCGGGGGCGAGGATCCGGGCGAGATCGGGAGCCAGCCGTTCGTGCTCGGCGAAGCCGTAGGGCGGATCGCAGAGAACGAGGTCGTAGAGGCCCCGCTCACCCCTGAGGGCACGAAGAACGTCCTGGCGCAGGACGGTGGCGCGGAGGCCCAGCTTCTCGAGGTTCGCGTCGATCGCCCGGCACGCCTCGCGCGAGGAGTCGACGAAGACGCAACGGGCGGCTCCCCGCGAGAGCGCCTCGAGCCCGAGCCCGCCGGAGCCGGCGAACAGGTCGAGCGCGGCCGCCCCGTCGACGGGGCCGATCAGGTTGAACGCGGCCTCGCGGACGAAGTCCGACGTCGGCCGGGTCGTCGTCCCCTTCGGCCCCTCGAACCGCCGGCCCTTCAGCTCACCCGCGATGATCCGCATCCCGGCTTCGCCTACGCAAGGTTGGCGGGGTCGGCGCCGGCGAGGAGACGGTCGGCTTCGTCGTGCCAGGGGCCGTCCTCCGCGACGAGCGTTCGGGCCAGGTCACGGGCGCGCTCGAGGATCGCACGGTCGGCGCGGAGGCGCGTGAAGCGGAGGTCGCCGACGCCCGACTGGCGGGTGCCGAGCAGCCGGCCCTCGCCGCGAAGCTCGAGGTCGCGCTCGGCGAGATCGAAACCGTCAGCCGTCTCGACGAGCGCCTCCAGACGAGCCTGCGCGATGTCGGTCAGCTCGAGCTTCGGCCGCGAGATCAGCAGGCAGTACGACTGCTCCGCCCCGCGCCCCACCCGCCCCCGCAGCTGGTGGAGCTGCGCCAGGCCGAACCGATCGGCCTCCTGGACGATCATGATCGTGGCGTTCGGGACATCGACCCCGACCTCGATCACCGTTGTCGCGACGAGGACGTCGAGCTCGCCGTCCTTGAAGGCTTGCATCACCTCACGGCGCTCGGCCGTCTTCAGCCGCCCGTGGAGCAGGCCGACGCGATACCCGGCGAGCTCGGCCCGCCGCAGCCGCCCGGCCTCGGCCTCCGCCGCCCGGGCCAGGCGCGTCTCGGACACCTCGATCAGCGGGCAGACGACGTACGCCTGCCGGCCGGCGTCGAGGTGCACGCGCAGCCGCGCGTACGCTTCGCTCGAGCGCTCCGCCCCGACCCAGGCCGTGATGATCGGCTTGCGGCTCGCCGGCGGCTTCGCGATCTCGGTCACCGCCAGGTCACCGAACACCGTCAACGCCAGCGTCCGCGGGATCGGCGTCGCGGTCATGTGCAGCGTGTGCGGGCGCAGCTCCGACAGCGCCTGGCGCTGCTCCACCCCGAAGCGGTGCTGCTCGTCGACCACGGCCACCGCGAGATCGGCGAACACCACCTCGCGCTGGATCAGTGCGTGCGTCCCGACGACGATCTGCGCCACCCCGGACTCGATCTCGGCGCGTGTCCGCTTGGCGCCGGTGCTTCCCGTCAGCAGCACCGCGCGCACGCCGAGCCGCGCGCAGATCGCCTCGACGGTGACGAAATGCTGCTCCGCGAGCGTCTCGGTCGGCACCATCAATGCACCCTGGCGGCCGGTCTCGACGGCGCGCAGGAGCGCATAGAGCGCGACGACGGTCTTGCCCGACCCGACGTCGCCCTGGAGAAGGCGTTGCATCGGGACGGCGCGGGCGAGGTCGCGGTCGATCTCCACGAGTGCGGCCTCCTGGTGCTCGGTCAGGGCGAAGGGCAGCGCCTCCCGGTAGCGCGCGACCAGCTCGCCCGGCTCCCCGAGCGGCGAGCCGACGACCCCGTCGTCGCGGGAGCGGAAGACAGCGAGCTGAAGCGCAACCAGCTCGTCGAGAGCCAGCCGTCTGCGGGCCCGCTCGGCCTCTTCCAGGTCACGGGGAAAGTGGAGCGCACAGACCGCGTCACGCCTGATCGGCAGTTCGAGCTCGGCCGGGAGTGGATCCAGGATGTCGCCGGCGTGCGCCGGGAGCGCCGCGCGCACGAGCTCCCGCAGCCGGGACGAGGGCACCTGCTCGCTCGCTCCGTAGACCGGCGCGTGGTCGGCCGTGGCTCGTGCCTCGCCGAGGTCGTAGGACTTGACCTCGAAGCCGTGCGGCCCGAGCCGCCCGCGCAGGCGAACCTCGACCCCGGGGCGAAGCCGGTCGGCCAGCCAGGGCTGGTTGAACCAGTTGGCCGAGATCGACCCGGTCGGGTCCGCGATCCGGGCCGTGACGATCGTCAGGCGACGCCGCGGCCGGCGCAGGCGCACGTCCGCGACGACCCCGGCGATCGCAACCTCCTCGTCACCCCAGAGCTGCGAGATCTCGACCTCGCCCGCGGGCTTCTCGTAGCGCCGGGGCCGGCGGAGGAGGAGATCGCCGACCGTCCGCAGGCCGAGCGGCACGAGCTTCCTGGCCAGCGACGGCCCGACCGCCGTCAGCGTCTCGAGCGGGAGCTGAAGGCTTTCCGGGCGGCTCCAGCCGCGGGGACGCGGCCAGTGCCCGTCCTGGACCAGAACGGAGAGACCCATGCGTATCGGGGTCGCGGTCACCACCGGGACCGAGTATAGGACCCGGTCCGGCGGTCGGTCACGGGACGATGTCGTCGAACCAGAACAGACCGAGTGTGCCCGGCCCCGCGTGGGCGCCGACGACCGCGCCGAGCGAGGTGACGATCTCAATCTCGGCGTGCGGCCGGGCGTCCCGCACGATTCGCTCCAGCGCGAGGACCCGTTCGGGTGCTTCGGCATGAGCGAGCCCGATCCGCAGCGACGGCTCGTCGTCCGTGGCCGACTCGAGCAGCGACGCGAACTCCTCGAATGCCCTGGTGCTCCCGCGCACCCGTTTCAGCGGCACGACCTCCCCGTCCTGGATCCCGAGAATCGGCTTCACGCTCAGCAGCGTCCCGGCGAACGCCGCCGCACGGCCGATGCGGCCGCCGCGGGCGAGGTACTCGAGCGTGTCCACCGTGAACAGCAGCCCGTGCGTGCTCCGGTACCGCTCCACGAGCGCGTCGACCTCCTCGTCGCTCGTGCCCCGCTCGAGCCGCCGCTGGACGGCGAGCCCCAGCATCGCCACCGCAGCGGACACGGTCCGCGTGTCGATCACCCGCACCGTCTCGCCCGCGATCGCTGCCGCCGCCTGGGCGCTTGCAAACGTGCCCGAGAGCGCCGAGGAGAGCTGGAGCGAGAGGATCCGCTCGTACCCGCCCGCGAGCTCCTCGTAGACGGCGAGGAAGTCGCCCGGCGTCGGCTGCGACGTCGTCGGCAGCTCTGGCGACCCGGCGAGGCGCGAGTAGAACTCGTCCGGCCCGAGATCGACGTAGTCCCGGTAGCTCTTGTCGCCGAAGTTGAGGTAGAGCGGAACGAGGCGCCAGTTCGGGAAACGGTCGCGCGCCTGCGGGAAGTCGGCGGTCGAGTCGAGGACGATCGCGGTGTTCGCAGCCGTCAGCTTCATGCGCCGACCTCGCCGGCCGAAGCCTCGTGGATCGCCTCGACGATCCGGTCGAGGCTCTCGTCCTTGGTGAGACACGCCACGGCGCCGGCTGCGAGCACCACCTCGACCTCCTCCCGCGAGATCGATGCGGTCAGGCAGACGACCCGCGTCGCCGGAACGGCCTCGAGCAGCGCGGAGGTCGTCTGGGCTCCGTTCAAGCCCGGCATGCGGTAGTCGATCAGGACGACGTCAGGGGTGAGGCGTGCGCAGGCTTCGATCGCCTCGGCGCCGCTCGCGAGCGAGCCGACGATCTCGATCTCGGGCCGAAGCCCGAGCAGGAGCTCGAGCGTCTCCCTGAAGATCTGATTGTCCTCGACCAGGACGATCCGGACGCGGCGCATCCGGGGAGCTTAGAGCTCCTCCAACCCGCTACTCGGCGCCGAGGAGCAGCGTGTAGTTCGGCTGGCCGCCGTCGTGGACTTCGAGCTCGATCTCGGGGTGCGACGCCGCGAGCTCGGCCAGCAGGTCGTCGAGCGGCTCGGGCTGCTCGCCGGTCAGGAACGTGAGGATCTCGCGCGGCTCGGCGAGCAGCCGCTCCACCACCCGTCGCGCAACCTCGTCGAAGGTCTCGCCGCCGGCGATCGGGCTCCCGTCGGCGAGGCCGAGCCAGGCTCCCTTACGGATCGCGAGGCCGTTCGTCTCGACGTCCCGGGACGCGATCGTGACGGCGCCGGTCGAGACGTCGCTCGCGGCACGGCTCATCCGGCCGAGATTTCCCTCCGCCGACAGAGATGGGTCGAACGCGACCACCGCTGCGAGTCCGGCCTGGAGCGTGGTCGTGGGCACCACCGACACCGGTCTCGTCGCATCAGCGGCGGCATGCTCGGCGGCCATCAGGACGTTGCGGTCGTTCGGCAGCACGACCGCCTCGGCCGCGCCCGTCGCCTCGACGACCGAGAGGATCTCCGCGGTCGAGGGGTTCATCGTCCGGCCGCCGTCGACGACGAGGGCGCCGAAGCTCTCGAACAGGCGCCGGTTGCCGCCACCCGAGGCGACCGCGACGACGGCGCAGGGTGGGGCGTCTTCGACCGGCACGGCGTGCAGGAGCCGTTCCTCGCGCTGAAGGGCCTGCTCGTGCATGTTCGCGATCTCGACGCCGGAGATCGCGCCGCGGGCCACTCCGAGCGTCAGCGCGACTCCGGGATCGTCGGTGTGGACGTGAACCTTGAGGGCGCTCGGATCGCCGACGACGAGCAGCGAGTCTCCGAGCGGCTCCAGCTCGCGCTCGATCTCGTCCGCGTCGAGCCGGTCGCCCTCGACGACGAAGACGGTGCAGTAGCGGTACCGCGAGAGCTCCTGGTGGACGTGGTCGAGAACGAGGCCCGGCCCTTGATCGGCGGGCGGCTCCGGCAGAGGCTCGCCTGCGAGCACGCCCGCGATCCCACGCACGATCTCGACCAGCCCGGCCGCGCCGGCGTCGACGACGCCCGCCTCCTCGAGCACGGGGAGCATCTCGCGGGTCCTCCGGACACAGTCGTCGCCACGCCTCACGATCGCGGCGAGGTCGCCGCCCGCCTCGGCCTCCTCGGCCAGCTCGCGGATCGCGGTCAGCATCGTTCCCTCGACCGGCGTCCGCACCGCCCGGTAGGCGGCATCGCTCGCGCCCCTCAGAGCGCGGGCGAGGTCCCCCGAGCCGCCGAGCGACTCGGCGGCGCCGCGGACGATCTGCGAGAGGATCACGCCGGAGTTCCCGCGGGCGCCCATCAGCGCAGCCCGGGACACCTCGTGCGCGAGCGGGCCGCGCTCCGCCGAGTGCGAGGTCTCGAGGGCCTCGACCACCGCGCGAACGGTGAGCGCGAGGTTCGTTCCCGTGTCGCCGTCCGGGACCGGGTAGACGTTCAGGTCGTCGATCCGCCTGCGGTTGAGCTCGATCGCCGCGAGCGCTCCCCGGGCGAGCTCGAGCGCCCGTGCCCTCACGCGGTATCCCGGACGGCCTCGACGACGACCTCGACGGCCGCGACCGGTAGCCCCGTCAGCCGCTCGAGCTCGTAGGCGACCTGGGAGCGGACGGTCGCAGCCACCTCGGCCAGGTTGAGCCCGTACTCGATCACGACGTGCAGCCCGACCCGCATTCCTTCGGAGTCCCCGCCGATCGTGACGCCGTCGCGGCGCAACAGGCGCCCGACGCGCGAGCCGGGAGCGAGCCCGACCACGCCGTAGCACCGCGCGGCCGTCTCGGCGACGATCTCCGCGGCGACGTCGCGCGAGACCGTGATCGTTCCGAGGGGCGAGCTGATCGTCAGGTCAGACACTGCCCTGGCTTAGACGCTGTGAGACCGGTCCGGGTTACGCGGACCGCTCACGTGAGGCGGCGGGCTCGGCGGTCCGGGCCGGGCTCAGGCCGTGCGCTTGTTGCCGGCGACGGCTTTTTGCACCATCTTCGCCGTCGTCTTGCTGCCCTTCAGGCAGCGCGTGCAGACGTAGGCACGCCGGGCGACCCCGTCGACGAACATCCGGACGCGCTGGAGGTTCGGATCGAACCGGCGGTTCGTGGCCACCATCGAGTGGGAGCGGTTGTGCCCGAAGCCGGGCTTCTTCCCACAGACTGAGCAGACCTTCGACATCGGCCGGCCAGTCTAGCGGACGCCGGTTCGCTCCCGGGTTGTTGCGACACGGGTTGGTGCGACACGGGTTGGTGCGACACGGCTCAGTGCGACGCGCTCGCGCGCAACTGGGCGAACACGTCGGCCATCTCGAGCGCGGTCCGCACCGCGTCGGCGGCGCGGTCGATCCTTGCCTCCGCCTGCTCGACGGTGTCGACGGTCAGAACCCCGAACGCGACGGGCACGCCGGTCTCGATCGCGGCGAGCTGCAGGCCGGAGGCCGCCTCGCTCGCGACATAGTCGAAGTGCGGGGTCTCGCCGCGAACGATCGCCCCGAGCGCAACCACGCAGGCGTAGCGCCGCGTCTTCGCGAGCGCCATCGCAGCGAGCGGCAGCTCGAAAGCACCCGGGACGGGAACGACCGTGACCGCGTCGGCGACGACACCGGCCTCCTCGAGCGCCTCGATCGCGACCGCGAGCATTCGGTTGGTGAGCCCGCCGTTGTAGCGCGCGACGACGAGCGCGACCGAGCGCCGGTGGCCCGTGGGCGTCCCTTCGAGCACGGTGTAGCCGTCCGGGACGTCGATCTCCCCGGCGACGTGCTCGACGCTCACGCCCTCATCGGGAATGTCCTCGATCACCTCCGCGCTCACGGCCTGAGGCCAGGCTGCGAACGGGTCGGCCTCGTCCTCTACGGCCGACCCGACCGGCGGATCCTCCACCTCGGCGGCCGGCTCCCCGGAGACGGCGTCGACGGGCTCGGCCGGCCGCTCGCCGGACAGGGCGCCCGGCGGCTCGAGGTCGGGGCCGTCCGCGGACGGCTCGCCCTCATCGTCAGGGGGCGGCTGGGGCCGGCCGGGGACTGGCGGCAACTCGGCAGGTTGCCCGGGTGCGATCTCCCGGGCGAAGGGGAACTCGTCGTGCTCGTCGCTCATCGGTCGCTCTCGGCTTCCCAGTCGGGGTTTCGGATGTCCTGGTGGTGCAGGCGGTGTCCGAGCTTATCCCGCTTGACGGCCAGATACCGCCGGTTCTCGTCGTTCGGCGCCACCTCGATCGGCACCTGCTCGACGACGGTCAGCCCGAAGCCGTCGATGCCGGTGAGCTTCTTCGGGTTGTTGGTGAGGATGCGGATCGTCGTCAGGCCGAGATCGGCGAGGATCTGGTTGCCGATCCCGTAGTCGCGCGCGTCGGCGGGGAACCCGAGCGCCATGTTCGCCTCGACGGTGTCCATCCCCTTGGCCTGGAGCTCGTAGGCACGCAGCTTGTTGAGCAAGCCGATCCCGCGCCCCTCCTGGGCCATGTAGAGCAGGACACCCCGGCCCTTGCGACCGATCTGCGCCAGTGCGTGCTCGAGCTGCTCACCGCAGTCGCAGAGAAGCGAGTGGAAGACGTCGCCGGTGAGGCACTCGGAATGGACCCGGACGAGCACGTTCGGGGCGCCGTTGACTTCGCCCTTGACGAGCGCGAGGTGGAGCTTCCCGGTGAGCGTCTCGCGGAAGGCGACCGCCTCGAACTCGCCGTGGGCCGTGGGAAGCCGGACCGACGGGCCGCGCTCGACCAGCTTCTCGTGGCGGCGGCGGTACTCGACCAGGTCCGCGACCGTGATCATCTTGAGCCCGTGACGCTCGCAGTAGCCGACGAGGTCGGGAACGCGGGCCATCGTCCCGTCGTCGTTCATGATCTCGCAGACGACTCCCGACGGGTTGAGCCCGGCGAGCCGGGCGAGGTCGACCGCGGCCTCGGTCTGGCCGATCCGTTCGAGCACCCCGCCGGGCTTCGCCCGAAGCGGGAACACATGCCCCGGGGTGACGAGATCCGACGGCGCCGACCCGGCGGCGATCGCGACCTGGATCGTGTGGCTTCGGTCGGCGGCCGAGATCCCGGTCGTGACCCCCTCGCGTGCCTCGATCGAGACCGTGAACGCCGTCCCGAGCGGCGCCTCGTTCCGCTCAGTCATCGGCCTGAGACCGAGCTGGTCGGCGCGCTCCTCGGTCAGGCAGACGCAGATCAGGCCCCGCCCGTGCGTGGCCATGAAGTTGACGGTGTCGGGAGTCGCGAACTGGGCCGCGATCACGAGGTCCCCCTCGTTCTCGCGGTCCGGGTCGTCGACGACGACCACGAACCGACCCTCCCGGATGTCCTCGATCGCGTCCTCGATCCCGGCAAACGGGGTCGTAATTGCCATACGAGACAGGCTAGCGGCCCGCCAGCAGCCGCTCGACGTACTTCGCGAGAACGTCGACCTCGAGATTCACCGGGGCACCCGCCTCGAGCTCGCCGAGCGTCGTCACCTCGAGCGTGTGCGGGATCAGCGCGATCGCGAAACCCCGGGTATCGACGGCGGCGGCGGTCAGGCTGACGCCTTCGACCGCGATCGATCCCTTCTCGACCACGTAGCGGAGCGTCTCCGCCGGCGCATCGACCCACATGCGCCGCCCGTCACCCTCCTCCTCGACGCTGCGAACCGTGCCGATGCCGTCCACGTGGCCCTGGACGTAGTGCCCACCGAGCGCGTCACCTGCACGAAGCGACGGCTCGACGTTGACATGTCCGCCAGCCGTGAGGCCGCCGAGCGTGGTGCGCGAGAGCGTCTCCGGGACGGCGTCGAAGGCGAGCTTCCCGCCGTCCGCGCTCACCGCCGTCAGGCAGCAGCCGTCGATCGAGACGGAGTCGCCGATCGCAATCGCCGCAGCGATCTCGGGCGCCTCGATCTCGAGCCTGATCCCGCCGGCCCCGTTGCGGACGGACGCCACCCGTCCCACCTCGCGGACGATCCCGGTGAACATGCCTCCCAGGCTAGTGGTTTGACCGGCAACGTTGCCTGGTTTCCGGGTCGCGAGCACCAAGTCAGAGTCCGTCATCGTCCGAAGGCAAGGCTGGTTGCCTTGACAAGGACGAGGGCGGGCCATGGCGCAGTGTGATCGCGGGCCGGAGACCCGGCCGAACGTTGCCGGTCAGACCACTGCTGCATCCGTCCGTACGTTCGGTCTGGTATCCGGCGAGTGGATCGGCGTTCGTGGGGGAGGACGCAGGGAGCCCCATGTGCCGCCGGCAGCGGATCGATCGGTCGAGCGCCGCATGCGCAAGCCGCGATGCTGCAGATGAAGAAGATCGTTCACGCGGCGACGACCACGAACCAGCGGCCGTCGAACAGGACGCTGCCTCCTCCGAGCTCCCGGGCGAGTGCGGCGCCGGTGAAGTACCGCTTGTAGACGAGATGGCGTGATCCGTCATCGAGACGACGTTCCTGCCATCCCTCCTCCGGGATGTCCGGGCGCTTCGCCGCGTCGACGACGACGAGCTCGCGACCTACTCGCCGGGCCTCCCCGACGAAGCGTTCGCGCTCGTCGGGAAGCAGATGGCCGTAGAAATGGCTCGTGAACACGCGGTCGAACTCGCCGTCGTCGAAGGGAAGGGGGACGGCGTCGCCCCGGATGATCCGAGCCGCCGGCAGCCGCGCGGTCGAAGCCCGCACCATCTCGGAGGACTGATCGAGGCCGACCACGTCACCTCGCAGGTGTCGGGTGAGAAAGCCGGTTCCACAGGCAACGTCGAGGACGCGAACGGCCGGCAGGCGCGCGATCACCTGGATCAGGTGCGCGACCTCGGCCGACCAGCCCGAACGCTCGCGTCCAGCGAACGAGCCACTGTCGAGCCACCAATCGTCGTACTCGGGCGCCCGCCGGTCGTAGTAGCCCCGCATCGATTCGTTCACCACACCGCCGTCCACGGACGGCAGGCTAGCCATCGAGTCCCGCGACCGGCCGCCTGGCTCGGGCGTCGTTCCGGGCCGTGGCGCAGGTGGCTCTGGCAGGAGAGCTCCCGTCCGTCACTCGCCGTAGGCGAGCGACTCCACCGTCTCGCGCACGACCATCTCGAGGTCGCCGCGCTCGCCGGGGAACGCGTTTGCGAGGGCGACGAGCAGTTCGTCGACGGCGACACGCTGGCCCGGGGCCAGCTCGGCCGTCCCGATCTCCCCGATCCGCTTGAGGAGCTCGTCGTTGCCGAGCGTGCGCATCAGCCACTGCGAGAGCAGGCTGACCATCTCGTCGTCGGTGCGCTGGAACTCAGGGCTCGTGGACATAGGCTTCGAGGAGAACGTCTTCCCCCACCAGGCGCGCGCTCAGATGGGACAGGGGCCGCACAGATCCTAGCCCGGCAAGCGGCGACAGACCGTCACCACCGCCCCCGACGACGAGCGGGGCGACGAACACGAGCAGCTTGTCGACGAGCCCGGCGTTCATGAACGCCGCCGCGAGCGTCGGCCCGCCCTCGAGCAGGAGCGACTGGACGCCCTCGGCGCCGAGAGCGTGCAGCTCCTCCTCGAGCGGCCCGGTCCGCAGCTCGAGCTCCGAGCCGTCGGGCAGCGGGCCGCTGCCGAACACGAGGCGACGCGGCTGCCCCTTCGGAGCCGCCGCGTCGCGGACGTCGAGCCGCGGAAAGTCCGCCCGCACCGTCCCCATCCCGACCGCCACCGCATCGGAGGCCGCGCGCAGCTCGTGCACGAGCCGGCGGCTCTCCTCACCGGAGATCCACCGGCGGCCGGGGACGACGATGCGCCCGTCGAGTGTGGCTGCGACCTTGTAGGTGACGAAGGGCCTTCCCTCGACCACCCAGAGGCGCCAGGCCTCGTTCTGGGCCCGCGCCTCCCAGGAGTCCAGCAGCTCGACCTCGACACCCCCCGCGCGCAGCACCTCGATCCCCCCGGCCGCCTCCGGGTTCGGATCGCGCGCGCCGACGACCACCCGCGCCACGCCCTCTGCCACGACACGAGCCGCGCACGGGGGCGTCGACCCCTCGTGGGCACACGGCTCCAGGGTGACGTAGAGCGTCGAGCCGCGCGCAGCGGGCCCGGCGGCGTCGAGGGCGACAGCCTCGGCGTGACGCCCCCCCTGCTCGGTCACCCCCTCGGCGATCACCGCGCCGTCGGCGACGAGCACCGCACCGACGGTCGGCTTCGGATAGGCACGGCCGGCCGCGTCGGCGGCCAGCTGCAGCGCACGGGCGAGACTCACGCCAGCGCTTGTACCAGCCGCCGGTAGGCCCGCGGAAGATCCTCGCGCTCGAAGATGGCGGTGCCGACGACGAGCAACCTCGCCCCCGCGTCGTACAGCTCGCGCACGTTGTCGTGCGTGATGCCGCCCCCGACCTGGATCACGACACCCGGCGGGAGGGAGCGGACGAGCAGGCTCACGTCCTTCAGTTGCTCGTAGAGCGACCCCCGGGGACAGCGGACGAGATCGGCCCCTTCCACCGTTACGCTCCACCTGTGCAGCCGAGGTTCCGCCCGGGTGAGATCGTCCGCGTCGTCGGCCCGCCGGGTCGACTTCGCCCGCCCGGAAGCGAGGCGCTGGTCGAGGACACGGCCGGCCCGGACGAGGACGGCTCGGGCTGGATGGTGACCATTCGGGTCACCGGGGAAGGCTCCGGCGACTCGCTCCTGCTCGTGCCCGAGGCCGAGCTCGAGACAACGGGGTACGCCGAGGACGAGCTCGGCGAGCGGGTGCCCCTCGCCGAGCGGCCGGCGCCCGCGGAGCTTCGCGACTGCATCGAGCTCCGGCTCTTCACCGAGATCACGGACGGCATCGAAGCGGCGCGGGTGGCCGAGACGATCGAGCGGGAGCTGGTCGAGCTGCTCGGCGGCGCCGCCGTCTCGATCGAGGCGGAGCGCCACTGGTCGAACCCGTACAACTACGAGCTCGGGGTGACGATCCACCCGCTCGACGACCCGGTCGAGGCACTCCGCCGGCTCACCGAGGAGGGCGGGGACGGCTGGCTCTCCTGCCGTGACGACGGATGGCGCTGCGATCTCTGGTGGAGCGACGCGGCCGATGAGGACTCCGTGTTGATCGTCCCCGAGGTGCACGGGGCCGAGCTCGCCTACCTGCCCTGGCGAAGTCCCCGCCGCCGCCCGGACGAGCAGCGCCCCCTCGTCGCCGTGAACGTCCCCGAGGAGCTAGACCCTGAGACGGGCAATGAAGAACCCTGACGTTCCGTGGCGGTGCGGCGTCGTCAGGAGAAACTCGCGCCGTTTGGGATGTGCAAACAGGGGCCACTCTTCGCCGAGCGGGTCGGGCTCGAGGCCGACCGCGTCGACAACCGCCTCGTTCTCGTCGGCGTTCAGCGTGCAGACCGAATAGAGGACGGTGCCACCGGGGCGGGTGCGCTCGGCCGCCGCCAGCAGTAGCTCTTGCTGGAGCGAGGGCAGCGGCTGCGAGCGCCAGCGCAGATCGGGGCGCCGGGCGAGGACGCCGAGCCCGGAGCAGGGAGCGTCGACGAGGGCCCGGTCGAACCCGTGCTCCGCAAGCTCCCGGACGTCGGCGTTGACCACGCGGACATTGGTCGCCCCGAGCCGCTGCGCGTTCTCTTCCAGCTCGCGGGCGCGGCCGGGGTGGAGCTCGACCGCCGTCACCTCGCCGTGGAGCATGGTCGCCTTGGCTCCCGGAGCCGCACACGCGTCGAGGATCCGCTCGCCGTCGCGCGAGCCGACCGCGAGCGCCGCCAGCTGCGACCCGCGGCTCTGCCAGACCCGGGCGGCATCCTCCCGCTCGAGGTCGACGTGGTCGACCCGATAGGCGCCCGGCACATCGGTCGCGGTCCCGATCGGCACGGCGGAGCGAACGACGAGCTCGGCCGGCTCGTTCTGGGCGCGCATCAACGCGAGCGCCTCGTCGGCGCCCCAGTCCCGCACCCAGATCTGGTGGATCCAGTCCGGATAGGACTCCTTGAGCGGGCCGTCCGGCAGTCCGGCGACGAGGCCCCTGAAGCCTTCCGCCAGGCGGCGGGCGACCGCGTTCACGAAGCCGGTCGCCCGGGAGAAACCCGCCCCCCGCGCCAGCTCGACCGCGTCGTGAACGACCGCCCGGGCCGGTGTCTCGCCCCACCCGAGCTCGTATGCCGCTATTCGCAGCGCCGCCGCGACCGGCGGGTCGAGCCTGGCGGCCGGGCGGCTCCCGAGCGTGTCGATCCCGTGGTCGATCGTGCGGAGACGCTGGACGGTGCCGTAGGCGATTCGCTGGGCGAGCGCACGGTCACGTGCGTCGAGGGCCGCGGCCGCCGCCGGGAAGGCCCGGTCGGCGTACGCCCCCTCCTCAAACACGCGGCGCACGACGTCGAAGGCGACCTTTCGTGCGGGGGCGATCACCCCCGTACCCCACGCAGGAAGTCGTCGTATCCCATCCGGCGCCGCCCCTCCGGCTGAACTTCCACGGGGACGAAGGCGCCGTTTTCGAGACGCGCGCGCCAGACGGTCACGCGCCGCCCGTTCAGGATCGTCCGGGCGCCGATGTGCGGCGAGAGGGCCCGCACGCGCCGCCACGCGCCGACCGGGTCGGAGAGGTCGAGCTCGCGGTCGGCCGGCCCGATCTTCTCGGCGTAGGTCGCCCCCTCGTCGGGCTGCGGCGTGAACGAGGGAGCCGGCAGGACGACGCCGAGGAGCCGTGCGGCAACCTCGGCCGAGCGCGCGAACACCGAGCCGGCGTCGTCGTCGGCCTCGATCGGGAATGCCTCCTGCGCCGCGATCGGGCCGGCGTCGAGCGCGGCCACGGTCTCGTGGATCGTCACCCCCGTCTGCGCGTCGCCGGCGAGGATCGCCCGTTCGACCGGCGCCGCGCCGCGCCAGCGCGGCAGGAGCGACGGATGGACGTTCAGCCAGAGGGCCTGCTCGAGCAGCGGCGACGGGATCAGGAGGCCGTAGGCGCAGACGACGATCGCGTCGACCGGCTCCTCCGGCAGCTCGGGCCTGGACGGCTGGACGACCGGGATCCCGAGCAGTGTCGCCGTCTCCTTCGCGGGCGGCGGCGCCAGCCGGCGGCCCCTGCCTCTGGGCGCGTCGGGTCGGGTCAGGAGGAAGGCGATCTCGCGCGTCGCTGCGAGCCGTGCCAGCAGATCGGCTCCGAACGGAGCCGTCGCGGCGACGGCGACTCGCATTACCTGAGGACGGTCTGCGGTCGCAGCGTCCCCAGCGCCTCCTTGCGATGCTCGTCGTCGGTGCGGTCGATGATCAGGATGCCGTCAAGGTGGTCGAGCTCGTGCTGCACGACCCGGGCGCTGAGACCCTCGAGCTCCCAGCGCACATCGGCGCCGCCCGGATCCTGCCCCTCGATCGTGACCTTCGCCGGACGCTCGACCGGGACGCGGACGCCCTCGAGCGAGAGGCAGCCCTCCTCCTCGGTCTCCTTCTCGTCCGATGGATCGACGAGACGCGGATTCACGACCGCGTGCGAGCCGTCCTCGCCCAGATCGAAGACGAAGAGCCGCTGGAGGATCCCGACCTGGTTCGCGGCGAGGCCGACACCCTGGGCGTCCTCCATCAGGTGCATCATCCGCTCGACGAGCTGAACGAGGTACTCGTCGAACTCGGTCACCTCGCGCGCCTTCATCCGCAGGGCGACGTCGGGGTACTGGCGGATCTGCGCGAGCGCCTGGCGGCGGATGTAGTCCCGCTCGCGCTCGAGAGCGGCCTCGCGCGCCTCCTCGTCGAGCTCGTGCTCGTGATCGCCGTGATCGTGATCACCGTGGTCGTGCGCGTGGTCGTGCGCGTCGTCGTGGTTGTGCTCGTCGGTCACGGCGGCGAAGTCTACGCGGGAAAGCGTGCCAGCACCCAGGCAGCGTCGAGGGGCTCGCGGGTGTAGGGCCGGCCGCCGACGTTCACGAAATCGCGCGACCGGGGATCCATCGCCAGACGCGCCTCGATCGGGTACCAGCGGTTGTGCTTCTCGATCAGCTCGTTGACGTCGCCGAAGTCCCACGCCTCCGCCACCCGGCGCCACCCATCCGGATCGCCCAGGTGCTCGGCGTGGGCCTGCGCGAGCCGGGCGAGATGGCCGGCGGTCTCTCCCTCGATCGTCCGCAGCCGCCGCATGTAGGGGAGCGGGCCGCCGAGCGAGGCGATGTAGGTGTCCGCCTCGGGGCGGAAGTTGCGCAGACGCCGACGCAGCGGCGACCCGGTGAGGGGATTCAGGTCGCGGTCGAGATAGATCTGCTCGCGCTCGCGCTGCGATGGGGGCGTCACGTCACGGATGCCCCACTCGCCGAGGATCTCCTCTGCGGGCGTGCGCTTCACAGCTCCAGTGTGCCCTAGCTTCTTCCCCCGGGAGAAACGTGGTCGGTAGGTCGTGAGCACTGTTCGGGGGAAGTAGCTGGACTTTGACTCTTCGCTCCAGGCTATGGGCTGATCCCTGTAGTCGAGCGGGTGCGAGCGCGGCCAAAGCCGAAAAATCAAATCGAGCTACTTGCCCCGCAGCACCGCAACGGCCTCCCGACCGACTTCTTCCGGGGCAAGTAGCTAGAGGGACTGGGGGTCGACGTCGACAACCGCCGCCAGCCCCGCGCGCCGCATCGCGGGCGCGGCGGCGGCGAGCAGGTGCGCCGCGCCGGTCGCGACCGCACGGGGACGGTCGGTCTTGGCGATCAGCTGCGCGCGGTGGCGCCCGCGGAGTCGCAGCAGCGGCGCCGGGCCGAGCAGCTCCGCCTCCGGCATCCCGGCGGCGATCTCCTCGAGCGACTTCAGCACCGGCGGGAGCGCCGGGCCCGAGACGACGATCCGCACGAGATGGTGGACGGGCGGGTAGCCGAGGTCGCGGCGGCGGTCGAGCTCCTCGGCGAGGAACCGGCGGACGTCGTGCCGAGCGGCGAAGACGATCGGCCTCGCATCCGGCTGGAAGGTCTGCACGAGCACCCGTCCCGGGGCGTCGCGCCCGCTCCGCCCGGCGAGCTGTGTGATCAGCTGGAACGTCCGCTCTTCGGCGCGGAAGTCCGGCATCGCCAGCGCAGTGTCGGCGTCGATCACCGCCGCGAGCTCCACACCCGCGAAGTGATGTCCCTTGGCCACCATCTGCGTTCCGAGCAGCACGGCGCAGTCGGTCTCGGCGAAACGGCGAAGCGCCGTGGCCGTCAGCTCCGGCTTCGCGGAGGTATCGGCGTCGAGCCTGATCAGCTCGAGCCCGGGGAACTCGCGCTGGAGGTCGCGCTCGAGCCGCTGGGTGCCGGCGCCGAGGCGGGCGATCTCGGCGGAGCCGCAGGCCGGGCACACCGCCGGCGCCGGTTCGGCGTGACCGCAGTGGTGGCAGCGCAGCCCGCCGTCGCGGTGCAGGACGAGCGCGACGTCGCAGTTGGGGCAGCGGATCGTGCCGCCGCAGGCGCGGCAGTGGAGCGCGGGAGCGACCCCCCGCCGGTTCAGGAGCAGGATCGCCTTGCGGCCGTTCTCGACCACGCGGCGGAGCTCGTCCAGCAGCGGCGCGGAGAGCGGGTAGCCCGCCTCGCGGCGGAGATCGACGACCCGGACCGGCGGTAGCTTGCCGATCACCCGCCCGCCCAGCTCGAGCCGCTCGAGCGCAGCCCAGCTCTCGGGGCGCGGCGTCGCCGAGCCGAACACCGCAACAGCGCCCTCGATCGCGGCTCGTTTGGCAGCGATCGTGCGTGCGTCGTAGCGGGGATCGGAGTCCTGCTTGTAGGAGGCGTCGTGCTCCTCGTCCACCACGATCAGGCCGAGCCCGCGCAGCGGAGCGAAGACAGCGGAGCGGGCGCCGACCACGATCCGCGCCTCCCCGCTCGTGATTCGCTCGCGCTCGTCGCGACGCTCCGCGTCCGTGAGCCCCGAGTGCAGGATCGCGACGCGCTCGCCGAAGCGCGCCCGGACGCGGCCGACCGTCTGCGGGGCGAGCGAGATCTCCGGGACGAGCAGGATCGCCCCCAGCCCCCGTTCGAGCGCGGCGGCGCAGGCCTGGAGGTAGACCTCGGTCTTGCCGGAGCCGGTCGGGCCGTAGAGCAGGAAGGCACCGCCCTCACCGGCATCGAGCGACTCGACGATCCGGCGGGTCGCCGCCATCTGCTCCACCAGCAGCTCGGCCGGCTCGTCCTCGCCGGCCAGCGACTGGCGATCGGCGGGCGGCGACTGCTCCTTGCGGCGCTTCGGGAGCTCCGGCGCGACGAGTGCGAGCGCACGCGCGGGCGTCGAGCCGTAGTAGTCGGCCAGCCAGAGAGCAAGGTCGACGAGCGCCGCCGGAACCTGTCCGACGACCCGCTCGACCGGCAGCGCCTGGATCCCCTCGGGCGGGCTCTCCTCCAGGGCGACGACCACCCCGCGCGCCCGGCGCCGACCGAACGGCACCACCACGATCGCGCCCTTCTCGACGCCTGCCTCGACCTCGTAGGTGAAGGCACGAGCGACGGCGCGGGACGTCACGAGCGGGTGGACGGAGGCGTAGGGCACGCGGCCAGCGTAGAGGCGCCGCTGGTCGGGGCCCGGGCCAGCTCAGCTCTCAGGCCTGGTCCTGCGCCCCCTCTGCCCGCAGCCGGCGCCAGGAGACGGTCCGGGCCATCAGGAACATCGCCACCCCGCCGAGCAGCAGGTTGAAGACGACGATCGCGATGTTGGCCCCGACGCTGAAAGCGAGGAGCAGCGAGTCGGAGATCGCCTCGCCGCGGAAGAGGAAGACGATCAGCCCCTGCTTCGTCCCGGCGCCGCCCGGCGTCGCCGGGAACAGCGTCGAGAGCGAGTCGACAACGAGTGCCAGCAGGGCGTTGTGGACGCTCGCGTGGACGCCGAATGCCTGCAGGAAGTAGTAGATCGAGCCGATGCGGAACCCCCAGGAGAGTGCCTGGGGAAAGACGACGGCGCGAAGGAAACGGCCCGGCTGGCCCATGATCGCGAAGCCGCGCACGATCCGCGCCCGGGACTCCGCGCCGTGCTCCGCATAGGCGATCACGCCGATCAGGGCGGCCCCGGCCAGCAGCGCGAACCCGACCAGCGTCCACCGTTCGTGCTTGACGAAGAAGCCCCAGTCGACGGACGGAAGCCGGGAGTAGACCTGGTGGGTCGGTAGGACCCCGATCGCCAGCGCCCAGAGGATCAGCCCACCGGCGACGAAGAAGTCGAACACCGTCTCGGAGACGAGCGTCGGCGCGAGAGTCGCGTAGCTCGAGCTCTCGATCCGATGCTTGGTCAGGTAGAGCTTGACTACGTCGCCGGCCCGCGCCGGGGCGATCGAGTTGATGCCGACCCCCGCCATGTAGGCGCCGAACACGCTCCGGAGGCGGATCGACCTGTCCGGGTAGGACGCCTTCAGGATCGCCCGCCACGCGATCGCTCGCAGGACGAGCCGGATCAGGTGACAAACGAGCGCGAGCGCGAGGAACTCCCAGCGGACCGCCAGCAGGTGATCGCCGAAGACGCGGACGGCGTGGAAGAACGCTCCCACGGCTACAGACTACGAGCCTGGAGCCCCTCTCAGGAGCGCGGCGGGCGGCCACCGGCCCGGACCCGGCCGCGCCGGCCCGACGGTACGATGATCGCGGGGATGGCGCCGGGACACTCGATCGACGAATACCTGGAGACGATCTACTTCCTGGCGTTCCCGATCGGCGAGTACCACCCGCTGGATACGGCGCTGCCGACGCTCTCCTCGCGTGTCGCCGAGATGCTCGGGGTCTCCCGCGCCTCGGCCGGAGAGATGCTGAAGCGGCTCGAGGCGGAAGGCCTGGTCGAGCGCGGCGAGCGGAAGGAGGCGATCCTGACCGCGAGCGGTCGCGAACGGGCCGAGCGGGCGGTGCGCAAGCACCGGATCATCGAGCGGTTGCTGACCGACTTCATGGGGTACACCGCCGCGGAGGCGCACGTGCACGCCGACGAGCTCGGCGACACGTTCAGCGAGGACATGGTCGAGCGGATCGAGGTCCGCCTCGGCCACCCCGACCGGTGCCCCCACGGCTGGCCGATCGACACCGCCTTCGAGCAGGCCGAGAACCACGAGCTCGAGCCCCTGTCGGCGCTGAAGCCCGGCGCCCGCGCGACGATCGTCCGCCTGGCCGAGCACGACGGCGATCTCCTGCACTGGTTCTACGACCAGGGCCTCGTCCCCGGCGCGAGCATCGAGCTCGACGCAGCCGAGCCCGCCGCAGGCCAGCTCCGCGTCCGCCTGAACGGCGACGAGAAGGCGATCGGCGAGAAAGCCGCGGCCGGGCTGTTTGTCCGCGCACGGAAATCCTAGATTTCCGCGCGGGGGCGTTTCCTGCGCCGTCGTGGGCGAGCACGGGCGGGGCCCGCACTCGCCGTCAGATCACCTCTTCCGGCAATCGTCTTTCGGGCGGGTGAGCCGTAAGCTTTTCGCGACGCGAGCACGGGCTCTGCCCGTGCTCGCTCACCTCGGCTGAGACGCCTCAGATCGTCTTCGGCGAAGCCGTGTCTTTCGATCCAGTCGCCGGAGACCGCGATCGGCCGCGAGTGCGGGCTCTGCCCTTGCTCGCAAACATCGCTGCGCGCAGACTCAGGCGCGCGGAAATCTAGGATTTCCTTGCGTGCGCATTCAGCCCCCCGGCTTCGCGGAGGGCGTCGGCCTTGTCGGTTCGCTCCCAGGTGAAGTCGTGCTCCTCGCGGCCGAAGTGGCCGTAGGCCGCGGTTTGCGCGTAGATCGGGCGGCGCAGGTCGAGGTCGCGCAGGATCGCAGCCGGCCGGAGGTCGAAGTGCTCGCGGACGATCTCCTCGATCCGGGCGACGGGGACGCGCTCGGTGCCGAAGCAGTCGATCAGGATCGAGAGGGGATGCGCGACGCCGATCGCGTAGGCCACCTGGAACAGGCAGCGGTCGGCGAGGCCCGCAGCGACGACGTTCTTCGCCACGTACCGGGCCGCGTAGGAGGCGGAGCGGTCGACCTTGGTCGGATCCTTGCCCGAAAAGGCGCCGCCGCCGTGCGGCGCGGAGCCGCCGTAGGTGTCGACGATGATCTTGCGGCCCGTCAGGCCCGCATCGCCCATCGGCCCTCCGACCACGAACTTGCCGGTCGGGTTGACGTAGACGAAGCCCTTCTCCTCGAGCCGCTTCTCGTCGTAGAGGTCCTTCGGCAGGATCGGCCGCAGGACGTGGTCGACGAGATCGGGCTTGATCATCGTGTCAACGTCGAGCCCCTCGCGGTGCTGGGTCGAGATCAGCACCCGCTCGATCTCGACCGGCCGCTGGTGCCCGTGGCCGTCGATCTCGTAGCGGATCGTCACCTGCGTCTTCCCGTCCGGGCGCAGGTACGGGAGGATGTCGGCCTTCCGCACCTCCGACAGCCGGTGCGCGAGCTTGTGCGCGAGCATGATCGGCAGCGGCATCAGCTCGGGCGTCTCGTTGCTGGCGTAGCCGAACATCAGACCCTGGTCGCCGGCGCCGATCCGGTCGAGTGGATCGTCGTCGCCGGGGTCGTGCTGCACCTCGAAGGCGGTGTCGACGCCCTGCGCGATGTCGGGCGACTGCTCGTCGAGCGCGACGATCACGCCACAGGTCTCGGCGTCGAAGCCGTATTTCGCGCGCGTGTAGCCGATCGCGGCGATCCGCTCGCGCACGAGCTTCGGAATGTCGACGTAGGTCGTGGTCGTGATCTCACCGGCAACGACGACGAGCCCGGTGGTGACGAGCGTCTCGCAGGCGACGCGGCCGGCGGGGTCGTCGGCGAGGACCGCGTCGAGGACGGAATCGGAGACCTGGTCGGCGACCTTGTCGGGGTGGCCTTCCGTGACCGACTCGGAGGTGAATGAGAATGACCGGGCGGCGATCGACCAAGCCTAGCGACCGCTGCCCGGTCGCAGCTATTCGTCAGTCGGACGGCGGCCCATCAGAGCCGTGGCGAGCTCACCGAGCGGCCGTCCCTCGAGGACGGAGCACACGCTCTCGGTGATCGGGAGCTCGACGCCGAGCCGCCGGGAAAGATCGCGGAGCACCGGTGCCGTCGTCAGGCCCTCGACGACCTGCCCGATCCGGGCGACCGCCTCGTCTGGCGACTCGCCGCGCGCGATCAGCTCGCCCGCGCGACGGTTACGACCGGAGCGATGCCAGCAGGTGACGATCAGGTCGCCCATGCCGGCGAGGCCGTAGAACGTGTCGGCTTCACCACCGGCGGCGAAGCCGAGCCGCGCCATTTCGGCCAGGCCGCGGGTGACCAGCGCCGCCTTCGCGTTGTCCCCGGCGCCGAGCCCGTCGCAGGCGCCGGCGGCGAGCGCGATCACGTTCTTCGCCGCGGCGCACAGCTCGACGCCGATCAGGTCGTCGTTGAGATAGACGCGGAAGACGGTCGAGTTGAGCGCGGCCTGGAGCGTCCGTGCGAGCTCCTGGTCCCGGCTCGCGATCACCGTCGCGGCCGGTAGCCCGCCGGCGACCTCCTCGGCCATGTTGGGGCCGGACATGACGGCGACCGGCCGGCCCCTGACCAGCGTCGAGAGCCGCTCGCCCGTCTCCGGGTCGAGCCCCTTCGTCAGGCTGAGCACGGGCGCCTTGCCGGGGAGGGTCTCCACGACCGACCTGAAGGCGCGGCTCGGCACTGCGATCACGACGAGCTCAGCCGCGGCGACCGGCGCCTCGGCGATCGTCGTCGCCTCGACGCCGCTCAGGTCGATCTGCGTGAGGTAGCGGGGGTTGCGGCCGGTCTCGCGGATCGCCGCTGCGTCCTCGGCGCTGTGCGTGGCGAGCGTCACTTCGAAGCCGCGATCGGCGACCAGGCGCGAGAAGCCCGTCCCCCAGGACCCGCCGCCGACGACGACGGCTCTCACCTTTCTGGCCGCCTTGCGGCCACCCGCCGGTTCACGACCGCCGCCGGAAGTCGATGGTGACAGGCACGCCCTCCATCGCGAACCGTTCACGGAGCTCGTTCTCGACCCAGTAGGCGTAGTCGCGCGTGACGAGGCTCGTGTCGTTGACGGTGAACCGGAAGCGCGGCGGCCGGGACGTGACCTGCGCACCGTAGAGCAGGTTGAGCCGCTTGTTGCCGCGCGACGGCGGCTGCCTCGCCTCCTTCAGCTCACCGAGGAACCGGTTCAGCTCGCCGGTCGTGATCCGCCCGGCGTGCTTGTCGTAGAGCTCCCCGACCTTGTCGAGCACCCGCGAGATTCCCCGACCGGTCACCGCGGAGGTGGTGATGAAGGGCGGCCGCTGGCGCAGCCGGCGCAACAGCTCCGGGCGCACGTCCTCGATCGTCACCTGGGAATGGTCCCACTTGGAGAGGACGACGAGGGTCGAGCATTGCGCCTTGCGTGCGACGTCGGCCGCTGCGAGGTCCCCCTCGACGATCCCCTCGGACGCGTCGATCAGGACCAGCGCGACGTCGGCCCGCTCCGCCGCTTCGAGCGCCCGCAGCTCCGAGTAGTACTCGATCCCCTGTCGCTGGCGGCGCTTGCGGCGGAGGCCGGCGGTGTCGATCAACTGGTAGACGCGGCCGTCACGCTCGAGCACGGTGTCGATCGCGTCCCGCGTGGTGCCCGGGACCTCGGAGACGAGCGTCCGCTCGACCCCGAGCAGCGCGTTGAACAGCGACGACTTGCCGACGTTCGGCCGCCCGAGGATCGCGACCCGGATCGCCTCGTCGCCGACGGACGGGCGGGCCTCGCCGGTCTCCTCGAGCTGCTCGAGCACTTGGTCGAGCAGGTCTCCGGTGTTGTGGCCATGCATCGCGGAGAGCGGGAAGGGGTCGCCGAGGCCGAGACGATGGAATTCGAGAGCGAGCGATTCCTGCGAGGGGTCGTCGATCTTGTTCGCGAGCACCAGCACCGGCGTCCGGGACGAGCGGAGGATCTCGGCCAGCTCCTCGTCACCCGGCGTCACGCCCGCCCTGGCGTCGACCACGAACAGGATCAGGTTTGCCTCCCCGACGGCCTTCCGGGCCTGCTCGGCGATCGAGCGGGTGAGCGCATCCCTCCCCGCGACGTCGACGCCGCCGGTGTCGACGAGCAGGAACCGCTTGCCCGCCCATTCACAGACGAGCTCCTTGCGGTCGCGCGTCGTCCCGCTCGTCTCGTGGACGACCGCTGCGCGGGTGGAGGTCAATCGGTTGATCAGCGTGGACTTGCCGACGTTCGGAAAGCCGACGATCGCAACCGTGCCCACCAGGTCGTCGCCGCCGTCGATGGGGTCGGGAACCTCGTCGAGCGGCCGCTTCGGGCTCATGGAACCGGCCGTCCTGACGGTTCGGCGTTCACAGCGGGGGTGTCTCGCTGCGGGGACGGCCGCGGGCATGCACGTCGGCGAGCCAGTCGAAGAGGACGTTCACGCGCCGTTCGATCTCCTCGCTCGCCTCCTTGTAGCCCCTACCTCCTCGGGGGAGGCCCTCGAGGCGAAACGGCTCGCCGACCGCGAGCGAGCACGGCGCGAAGTTGCCGAGCTTCCAGAACTGCGTCCCGTACACCGCGATCGGCACGACGGGCACGTTCTCGTGGATCGCGACCATCGCCGCCCCGGGCTGGGCGCGGCCGGGCCGGCCATGCTTCTGCCTGGTGCCCTCGACGAAGATCCCGATCGCCCGCCCCGCGGACGCGTACTCGCGCATCAACCTCACCGCCTCCCGATCCGATTCGCCGCGGCGGATCGCGATGATGCCGTGCCAGGCGATGAACGCGCCCGCCGCGGGGATGCGCCGGAGCTCCACCTTCGCCACGTAGTTGATGTTCCTCGGCGAGAGCGCCCCGACGAGCGGGATGTCGATCCAGGCGAGGTGGTTGATCGCGAGGACGCACCCACCGCTCGCCGGCATCCGCTCGAACCCGTAGCCTCGCGCCCGCGTCAGCGCGCGCGCAGCCGGCGCGATCCAGAGCCGCGAGGTGCGCCAGGCGAGGTCGCCGTAGGCCATCAGCGTGCCGATGCCGAACGGGCGCGCACGAGCTCCTCGATCCTCGAGATCACGTCCTCGATCGCAAGCTCGGTCGTGTCGATCTCCTCGGCGTCGTCGGCCGGCTGCATCCGCGGCTGATCTTCCTCGTCGCGGAGCTTCAGATCGGTTGCGAGCGCGTCCGCACCGATCTCCGGCCGTTCTGCCTGGCGGCGCCGAGCGCGGACTGCGGGATCGGCCACGAGGTAGACCTTGACCTCGGCGCGCGGAGCGACGACCGTCCCGATGTCGCGGCCCTCGATCACGACGTTCCCCTCCCGGGCCAGCTCACGCTGCCGCTCCCGCATCACCTCGCGCACCTCGGGATGGCGGGCGACGACGGGCACCATGCGGTCGACGCGCACCTGCCGGATCGCATCGGTCACGTCGGTGTCGTCGATGTAGACCCGTCCCGCCTCGTCGAACGTGATCGGGCGCTCCAGTGCCAGCTCCCCGAGGGGCGCCCCGTCCCCGAGCGGCATCCCGCGCTGCAGGGCGAGCCACGTCAGGCTCCGATACATCGCGCCCGTATCCAGATAGCGAAACGCGAGCCGGCCGGCAAGCGCCCGGGCGACGGTGCTCTTCCCCGCCCCGGCGGGCCCGTCGATGGCGACGATCAGAGCCTGTTCCTTCTCACGAGGGAAAAGGCTAGTAGGACCGGAGCGCGCTTCGAACGGTTGCCGTACTCAGCCGACCTCGCTGGTTCGAGCGAGATCGGCCAGCAGAGGGAAGAACCCGGGAAAGCTGACCGCCACGCACTCCGCACCCTCGAGCCGGACACCCTCACGCGAGACGGCGCCGGCGATCGCGCCGAGCATCGCGATGCGGTGGTCGCCCGCGGCGTCGAACGTGCCGCCACGCGGACGGGACGGCACGCCGCGGACGACGAAGCCGTCCGGTCTGGCCTCGATGTGGGCGCCGATCGCCCTGAGCCCCGCCGTGACGGTCTCGATCCGGTCCGACTCCTTCGCACGCAGCTCCTCGGCCCCTCGTACCTCCGTCGTCCCGTGTGCGAGCGAGCCGAGCAGCGCCACGAGCGGCAGCTCGTCGACGAGCCGCGGAACCTCGCCGGCCTCGATCCTGGTCGCGACGAGCGGCTGTGCGGCGATCTCGACGTCCCCGATCAGCTCGCCGGCCACGCGCCGCTTGTTGAGCACACCGACCCTCGCCCCCATCCGCACGAGCACGTCGAGGATCCCTGTGCGCAGCGGGTTGAGGCCGACACCGTGCACGGTCAGCGTCGAACCAGGAAGCAGTGCCGCCGCGACGAGGAAGGGCGCGGCCGAGGAGATGTCGCCGGGCACCTGTACCTCGGGAAGGCTCAACGCCCCACCCGGCTCGACCGTCACCGATCCGGGGCGGCGGGTCACCCGGGCTCCGGCTGCCTCGAGCATCAGCTCCGTATGGTCGCGCGTCCGCGCGGGCTCGTGCACCGTCGTCCGGCCCTCCGCGCCGAGCCCCGCCAGGATGACCGCAGACTTCACCTGGGCGCTCGCGACCGGCAGGGTGTATTCGATCCCCGTCAGCTCTCGGCCCTCGACGACGAGCGGCAGCCCACCGTCGGTCCCGGTGAGGGATGCGCCCATCAGCGAGAGCGGCTCGGCCACGCGCCCCATCGGGCGGCGTGAGAGCGACTCGTCGCCGACGAGCTCGAACCGTCCCTGCTGAAAGGCGAGGATTCCGGTGACGAGACGCGCCAGGGTGCCGGCGTTGCCGCAGTCGAGCGCCGAGCCCGGCGCACGCAAACCGCGCAGCCCGACTCCGTGCACGACCAGCGTGTCGACGTCCTCCTCGTCCACCCGCACACCGAGCGCCCGCACGACGGCGAGCGTCGACTCGGTATCGCGCGAGCGACCCCAGCGGGTGACCCGCGTCTCGCCCTCGGTCAGGGCGCCGATCAGGAGCGCGCGATGCGAGACCGACTTGTCGCCCGGGACGCCGACGTGGCCGTCGACCCTCGCGATCGGCTCAACCCTCATCGAGCACCGCCGAGACGACCACGCCGTAGCCCTGGCTCTCGAGCAGCGCTGCCGCGCGGCGCGCCTCGTCCTCTCCGGTCACGAGCAGGGTGACCGTGCCGCCGCGCTCTTCCGAGATGTGCTCCAGCTCGAAGTCCTGGATGTTGATCCGCTCCGCCCCGAGCGCCTGGGTGATGCCGGCGAGCACGCCGGGCCGGTCCGGGACGTGGACGCTGACGCGCTGGAGCTCTCCGGCGTCCGTGTAGGCGCTCTCGAGCATCCGCCTGCGGTTCTGCGCGGCCTCGCCGATCCAGCGGGCGAGGAAGCCCGCGTCGCCGGCCGCCAGCGCCACCTCGACCTGCTCGATCCGCGAGCGGAGATCGGCGAGCTCCGCGCGGACCGCGTCGGAGTTGTCGAGGAAGATGTCGACCCACATCCGCGGGTTCGCCCCGGCGATGCGGGTCATGTCGCGCAGCGACCCGCCGGCGCTCGCCAGCGGGTCGTGTCCCTCGACGCGGCTCGCGCCGGCCCGGTTCACGATCACGTTGGCGAGCACGTGGGGCAGGTGGCTCGTCAACGCGACGACCCGGTCGTGGGCGGCCGGATCGATCGCGACCGGGTAGGCGCCGAGATCGGCGACGAACGCGTGAACGCGACGATAGCGCTCGGCGTCGGTCTGCGCGGTCGGCGTCAGGAACCAGGTGGCGCTCTCGAACAGGCCGGCCGAAGCGTGCTCCGGGCCGTGCGCCTCCGAGCCGCAGATCGGATGTCCGCCGACGAAGCGAGGTGAGCCGGCGGCTCCCGCGACGACGCTCGCCTTGGTCGAGCCGACGTCGGTGACCGTCGTCTCGTCGCCGGTCGCCGCGAGCACCGCCGCGACCAGCGCCGGCAGGGCCGAGATCGGCGCGGCGACGACGGCGAGCTCGGCGCCTTCGAGCGCCTCCTCGAGCGACGACGCGGGCGCGACCGCCTCCCGCGACGCCGCGACCTCGAGCGCGCTCGGATCGGGATCCCAGCCGGCGGCCACGATGCCCTTCGCTCGGGCGGCCAGGCCGAGGGAAGCCCCGATCAGCCCGGTGCCGACGATCGTGAGCTTCGCCGGCGGCACGCTAGAGCGGGCGCCGCATGAGCTCGGCGAGGCGGAAGGCCAGATCGAGCGACTGCCGCCCGTTCAGGCGGGGGTCGCAGAGCGTCTCGTACCGGGCGTCGAGGTGCTCCTCCGCGAGCTCCTCGGAGCCGCCGAGGCACTCGGTGACGTTGTCGCCGGTGTACTCGAGGTGGACGCCGCCGGGCCAAGCGCCCTCGGCGCGGCAGGCGGCGAAGAAGCCCTCGATCTCCTGCATGATCGCCTCGAAGTGGCGCGTCTTGCGGCCGCTCGCCGTCGTGAACCCGTTTGCGTGCATCGGGTCGCACGCCCAGACGACGGGGTGGTCGGACTCCCGCACGGCCCGCAACAGCGGCGGCAGCAGCTCCCCGACCCGATCTGCGCCGAGGCGGGTGATCAGCGTCAGGCGCCCGGGGATCCGGTCCGGGTTCAGGCGCTCGCACAGCGCGACCGCCTCTTCCGCGGTTGCGCCGGGGCCGAGCTTGCAGCCGAGCGGGTTGTGGACGCCGGAGAAGAACTCGACGTGGGCGCCGTCGAGCGCCCGCGTCCGCTCACCGATCCAGAGCATGTGCGCCGAGCAGTCGTACCAGTCTCCGGTGAACGAGTCGCGGCGGGTCAGACCCTCCTCGAAGTCCAGCAGCAGGCCCTCGTGGCTCGTCCAGACGTCGACCTGGTGCAGCTGCGGCGTCGCCGCGAGGTCGATCCCGCAGGCGGCCATGAAGGCGAGGGCCCGCTCGATCTCCGAGGCGAGGACGTCGTAGCGCCGCCCGGGGGGCGAGCTGGCGACGAAGTCCTGGTTCCAGGCGTGCACCTGGGTCAGATCGGCGAAGCCGCCCTTGGTGAACGCGCGGACGAGGTTGAGCGTCGCGGTCGAGAAGTGGTAGCCCTCGATCATCCTGTCCGGGTCGGGGACGCGCGCCGTGGCGGTGGCTGCGTCGTCGTGGACCATGTGTCCGCGGAAGACAGGGATCTCACCGCCGCCGGTCTGCTCGACGGCCTTCGAGCGCGGCTTGACGAACTGGCCCGCGATGCGGCCGATCTTCAGCACGGGCAGGGCCGAGCCGTATGTCAGGACGGCCGCCATCTGGAGGAGGATCTTCAACCGTTCGCGGATGGCGACAGCCGAGTAGGCGGCGCCCGTCTCCGTCAAGCGGGTGAAGTCGTGGAACGACTCGGCGCAGTCGCCGGCCTGGAGCAGGAACGCGCGCCCCGCGGCGACCTCGGCCAGGGCGGCACGCACCTGCCGCGCCTCGCCTGCGAACACGAGCGGCGGCAGCGTGTGCAGCCGCGCCCGCACCTCCTCGGCGCGCGCGGGATCCGGCCAGTCCGGCTGCTGGAGCGCTTCACGATCCCGCCACGAGGACGGGGACCAGGTCGAGTCGACGACCGCCACACTGCAAGTGTAGGGCCCTCGGCGACTTCCCCTGCCCGGACATCGTGGCAGGGCAGAGCGGAGTCGGGGGAAGTCGCCGAGGGCAACTTTGGGCTGCGCCTTGAACTGTTGACCCACTCCTCGGACGTGCCGGCTCGCGAGAACCGCAGACACACGACCAGCCTCACAGCGAAGCCTTGATATCAAACCGCTTCCCCCGCGACCCGGCCGCATCCCGGGGCGAGCTCTCGCGGGGGAAGTGGCTAAGCTCGATTCCGTGCGTATCTTCTCCGGGATCCAGCCGACGGGCGCGAAGCACTTCGGCAACTACTCGGGCGGGTTCCGCCAGTACAGCTCGACGCAGGAGCAGGGTGACGCGTTCTTCTGCATCGTCGACCTGCACTCGATCACGGTCGACTACGACCCCTCCGACCTGCGCGACCGCACACTCGACCTGGCGGCGCTGCTCTTCGCGACCGGCCTCGACCCGGCGCGGTCGACCGTGTTCGCGCAGAGTCACGTGACGGCGCACCCCGAGGCGGCGTGGCTGCTGGCCGGCGTGACGAGCTACGGGCAGCTCGGGCGGATGACGCAGTTCAAGGAGAAGGGCGACCGGCAGGAGGTCGTGACCGCCGGGCTCTTCACCTACCCGATCCTGATGGCGGGGGACATCCTGCTCTACCAGACCGACCACGTGCCGATCGGCGACGACCAGCGGCAGCACCTGGAGCTCGCCCGCGACATCGCGGAGCGCTTCAACGCCCGCTTCGGCGCCACGTTCACGGTTCCCGCCGGCGTCTACCCCGAGGTGGGGGCGCGGATCATGGACCTCCAGGAGCCGACGAGGAAGATGTCGACGACCGGCGGGACCCCGCAGGGGACGCTGCTGCTGCTCGACCCGCCCGACGTGATCCGCAAGAAGGTGAAGAGCGCGGTCACCGACTCCGGCACCGAGGTTCGACGCGGCGACGACAAGCCCGGGGTGACGAATCTGATCGACATCATGACCGTCGCGACCGGCGAGACGCCCGGCGCGATCGAGGTTCGCTACGACGGCGGCGGCTACGGCCCGTTCAAGGGCGATGTCGCGGAGTCGGTCGTCGAGCTGCTCGCGCCGATCCAGGCGCGCTACACCGAGCTGCGCAGCGACCCAGGCGAGCTGACGCGCCTGCTCGGCGTCGGGGCGGAGAAGGCACGCGAGGTCGCAGGCCCGACGCTCCGGGCGATGTACGAGCGGATGGGCTTCGTCCTCCCCGCCCGAGCGTAGGGCCGCAGGCACACAGCCGGCCGTGCCCTCGCCCGGACGGTCAACGCCGGGGCCACGTCTTGCAATCACGCATCTGTTGCATCGCAAGACACGGTCCCAGCCGAAGCCCGGATCGGCTCAGGGTGTCTTGCCTTGCTCCCCGGTCCCGCGTTGACAGTCTGAGGGGTTGGTCGCCGGGCGATCTCGGAGGGGCGTAGCCCCGGAGAGATCGTCCGGCGGTCCGCTCAGGATTGGCCGCTCGACCGGAAGGAGATCGGGATGAGCGAGCAACGGAAGTACCGGAGTTGGACGGCGCAGCAGAAGATCGAGATCGTGCTGGCCGGGCTGCGCGGCGATCGGACGGTGAAGGAGGTCTGCCGTGAGCACGAGATCGCCGAGACGCTCTACTACGGGTGGCGCGACAAGCTGCTCGAGGGCGGCCGCGAGGCGCTCGCCGGCAAGGACGAACGCAACGGTGAGAAAGAGCTGCGCCGGAAGATCCGTGAGCTCGAGCGGGCGCTGGGCCGGAAGACGTACGAGTTGGAGATCGCGGGGGAAGCGTTGCGAGGCTGGGAGGTGCGCCACGAGGCGCTGTCGTGTCGGGTGGGGTGAGAGACCCTGCCGTGGGTCGTCACAGCGGCCCTGGAAGCTGAGGGCAGCCGGATTCCGGAGTCGCGGGGTCGGGCGGGAGCAGCCCTGACAACGCCGTGTCGTTCGGGATCATCGGATCGGGCGGGCGCGGCAAGCGAGGCGGATGTGTGTAGCGAGAGCGAACCAGCGGTTGAACCCCCTTCAGCCCATCAAGGCGACCCGGAACCCGGTGACTGTGGGTCGTCGCAGCGGAGCGCGGGAGTCTCGTCTCCCAGGAGGCTTCTGTCTTCCGGCTTCGGCCGGGGGAGCGCGTCGGGTGCTGTGGTATCGACGCGACAGGCCCGCAGGGGAAAAGCTGGGCACCGAGCCGCCGACCGACAGGCAGTGAACGTGGGAACCCGTCCGGTGTCGCCTCGTCCCGCGGGGACAGGCAAGGCGCGGCGTCTGCTGAGGGCGCCGGGCGGGGGCGGAGCTCCCGGAGTAGTCCGAGGTCGGGAAAGCCGACCGCATGGCGAAGGGGAGCAGCGGGCTTGCAGCGCCCGTCTGGAAGGCGAGGAGGTCGTCGTTGAATAGCGACGCGTCGTGGCCGTCCGCCGCGGAGGCGGCGGCGCGGGTACTCGGGATCCAGCGCAAGCTGCACAAGTGGTCATCTGACGATCCACATCGCAGGTTTTCGGACCTGCACAACCTCGTCTGTGACCGGGCCACGTTGGTGGTGGCGTGGTCGCGGGTGCGGGATAACAAGGGGGCACGCTCGGCGGGTGTGGACGGTTGGTCCGCCCACGCGGTCGAGCAGCGCCTGGGTGTCGAGAGGTTCCTGGCGGAGATCCGTGCGGATCTCCGCGTGGGGGCGTTTCGTCCCGAGCCGGTCAGGGCGCGCGAGATCCCCAAGCACGGCGGGAAGGTCCGCCGGCTGGGGATCCCGACGGTCCGCGACCGGGTCGTGCAGGCGGCCCTCAAGCTGGTCTTGGAGCCGATCTTCGAGGCCGACTTCCAACCCTGCTCGTACGGCTTCCGGCCAGGGCGCCGGGCGCAGGACGCGATCGCCGAGATCCACCAGCTCACGAGCCGCTCCTACGAGTGGATCGTGGAGGCGGACATCGAGGCGTGCTTCGACCGTATCGACCACGCGGCCTTGATCAACCGTGTGCGTCGGCGGGTCGGAGACAAACGCGTGCTGGCGCTCGTCAAGGCGTTCCTCAAGGCCGGGATCATGAGCGAGCCGGGCGGCCGTGAGGAGACGCTGACCGGCACCCCGCAGGGCGGCATCCTCTCACCGCTGCTGGCCAACGTCGCGCTCTCGGCCCTGGACGACTACTTCGTCCGGGCCTGGGAGGCGATGGGGACCGGCAGTCAGCGCTACCGGCGACGGGCCCGAGGCGAGGCGACCTACCGGCTCGTGCGTTACGCGGACGACTTCGTCATCTGCGTCGCGGGCGACCGGCGCCACGCCGATGGGCTCGTCACCCAGACCGCGCGGATCCTGGGTCCGCTCGGCCTGGCGCTCTCGGGTGAGAAGACCCGCATCACCCACGTCGACGAGGGGTTCGACTTCCTCGGCTGGCGCATCAAGCGTGGCCGCGGACGTCTCGGCCGACCCGTGATCCACACCTATCCGTCCAAACGGGCGCTCGCGTCCGTGAAGGCAAAGGTGAAAGCGATCACCAGGAGCGGCTACCACCACACGCTCGACCAGCTCCTCTACCGGCTCAACCCGGTACTGCGGGGCTGGTGCGCCTACTTCCGCCACGGCGTCAGCTCGCGCACGTTCAGCTACCTCGACCACTACGCGTTCTGGCGCGTGGTCGGCTGGCTGCGCCACAAGCACGCCAAGGCGAACTGGCGCACGCTGCGACGCTGCCACCTCCCAGGGTGGCAGCCAACCGGCACCCACACGACGCTCTACCGGCCCCGCTCGGTACGGATCACCCGTTACCGCTACCGCGGCCAACAGATCGCGACGCCGTGGGCAACGAGCGAGACCGTCGGATGAGCACCGGCATGTCCGTGGAGAGCCGGATGCGCGGTAACGCGCACGTCCGGTTCGGCGGGCGGCTCGGGGAAACGGAGCGGTCGAAAGGCCGACACCGCGCCCCGAGCCGACCCAACTGAACGAGCGCGTCGCCCGGTCTCGCGAGCTCGTCGCCCGTGGCTTTGCCGCGGCGACGGTGACGCGTGTCTTGCAGGTCAGCCGCCAGGCGGTCTACCGCACGCCGACTCCGAGGACAGTGCCGCAGCGCCGACCGGTCGCCGATCCGGTCGAGCGGGCGATCGTCGAGGTCGCCGAGGCCAATCAGACCGACGGGTACCGCATGGTTGCTGCGTTGACCCGGCAGAAGCTCGGACGGCCGGTGAACCGCAAACGGGTGCTGCGGGTGATGCGGCAGCGGAAGCTGATCCAGCGCCGCCGCCCACTCGCACGGCGCAAGCGGCCCGGCTTCTTCGTCGTCGAGCGGCCACGGCAGCTCTGGCAGCTCGACATGACCTCGATCTGGGTCGCCGAGCACGGCTGGACGTACCTGAACGCGATCATCGACTGCTGCACCCGCGAGATCGTCGGCTGGGAGCTGAGCCTGCGCTGCCGCGCCGACGAAGCGATCGCCGTAGTCGAACAGGCCGCGGAGGCTTACAACATCCAGCCCGGCGAGCTGACGCTCGGCTCGGATAACGGCTCGGCGTTCACCGCCCGCCGCTTCCGCGAACGCCTCGGCGAACTCGAGATCCGGCACCGCCGCGGCGGCTACCGCGACCCCGAATCCCAGGCCTTCATCGAGAGCTGGTTCGGGAAACTGAAAGAACGCGAGGTCTGGCTCAACGAGTACGAGACCCTCGACCAGGCCCGCGCCGGCATCGCCGGCTACATCGACCGCTACCACCACAGGCCCCACTAGGGGCCTCAACTACCGGACGCCCACAGAGGTCGCCCGGACCTGGGAGGATCAAGCCGAACTACAAAAACAAGCGGCCTGAACTGTCGACTCGGGCGGGGAGCAGG
>CAWBLB010000009.1:0-161540 GCA_963789585.1 uncultured Actinomycetes bacterium
CGGCGCAGCCGGTCGTCCTCACCTACGGCCGCTTTGCCCTTCATGACAGCCTCTAGCCGCGCCGGCTTACCCGCGCGGCGCGGCTAGAGACATGGGCTCTGCCTAGGAAGGGAGCCTGAAGGGGATGACGATTACTTCCTGGGCTGGAACGTCGCCGGGCTGCCCGGTGCAGTCGTCGCTGACTTCGTAGGTGATCGTGTGGAGGCCCGGGGGGAAGGTGACGAATCCGCTGTTGGACGTTGGGGGGGCCGCCCCGTCGATCAGGACCTGGTCCGTGGTGCCGCCGCTTGTGGTGCAGTTGCCGGGGATGTTGGAGCCACCCATTGCACCGGTGACGATGAAGATCTGAGTCGTCGTGACGTTGAGGCTGATTGACCAGATGGTGTGGAAGACGGAGTCTGCGGCCACGGTCTGGTCGTCGGTCTTGGCGTATCCGGCAAGCGTGATCATGGTGCCGGCAGGCCCGGCAGGCCCGGCGGCCCCGGTGGCTCCGGTGGCTCCGGTGGCTCCGGTGGCTCCGGTGGCTCCGGTCGCTCCTGATGCGCCTGTTGGTCCTTGCGACCCTGCCTCTCCCGCAGGTCCTGTGTCTCCTGTGGGCCCCTTGACGCCCTCAAGCCGGGAGATCGCGGCAGCGGTCAGCTTGCGGGCGCCGATCGAGCGGTCGGCGAGGTTCTTGCCGGTGATCGATCCCCTCTTGATCTGACTGCCGCTGATCAACTGTGACAGGCCCGCGGCTGTCGCTGTTCCCGTGAGGGCGAACAGGAGCGCGAGCGTGGAGACGATGTTGGCGTAACGTGACGAGCGAAACGAGGTGAACATGAGTAAGACCTCCCAGAGATTTGACGATCGCGCCGAACGACTGCCCGAGACAAGCTCGTGTTGGATCGACGAGCAACCGGGCCGAGCGCATCACCCCAAAGGGGGAGTGCATACGACGAAGCGGAACCCGTCCATCTTTGACGGCGATCGCCGTCAAAGATGGCTAGGCCGCGGCTCGCCTCCCGGACCGCATAGTCGCCGCCCTCTGCCGAGCGGCGAGTGACGACACTACTAAGCGAAATGAAGGCCCGTAAGTTGTCGACGATGAAGACGACGCAATGTCCGGTTTTGCGGTCATTCGGGGCTCATCGTGCTACCCTTCGCCACGAAGACCGGATATGCGGACAAATGAGCTGTCAGAGCTGCTGAGGAGGCGGAATGACCGGATCGGCGGACATCGAGCGTTCAGTCAGGGTACGAGGAGCTGCCGAGCTCGGCCAGGCAGTGCGGAAGCGGCGTCGAGCGCAGAATCTCACACAGGAGGAGCTGGCCCTGCTCGTCGGCTCGCACCGGCCCCGGATCGTTGAGCTCGAACAGGGCAAGCAGACCGAACGTATCGAGCTGCTCTTCCGCGTGCTCGACACGCTCGGCCTCGACGTGCTCGTCATTCCCCGCGACGCGCACCGCGGCGGGCCGTGAACGGCCGCGGCAGACTCGACGTCTACCTCGACGGGGCGCTGCTCGGCACGGTTGAGGACAGGACGATGGGGTTTGTTGCCTTCGACTTCGCCGAGAACGCAATCGCCCGCTACCGCACCGGCTCACGCGTGCTGTCTCTTTCGATGCCGGTTTCGTGGGACCCGGTCGATCCGCTGATCGCGACACCGTTCTTCGCCGGGCTCCTTCCCGAAGGGGAGGGGCGCACCCGTCTGTGCGAGGAGTTCCGGCTCTCACCCGAGGATACCTTCGGACTGCTCGCCGTTCTCGGCCGCGAATCCGCTGGGGCGCTCGTGATCGTCCCCAGCGGTGAGCGGCCGCCCGATGCCGGAGCACCCGCACTTCGTCCGCTCTCGGATTCGGAGCTCGCCGCCGCGATCGCCCGTCTGACCCTCACCCCGCTCGGCGTCACCGTCGAAGATGACGAGATCAGACTCTCGCTTGCAGGCGTGCAGGAGAAGCTGCCGCTCGTCAAGCTCCCCAACGGCAGACTGGCGCTGCCGCTCGGCGGCCACCCGTCCACCCAGATCGCGAAACCGGGACGGCGTGACGACCGATTCCCCGAGCTCGTCGCAAACGAGGCGTTCTGCCTGGCGGTCGCCGCCGAGCTCACGATCCCGACCGCGCAGTTCGAGGTGATCTCCCCGGGCGGGGAGCCGGTGCTGCTGGTGGAACGCTACGACCGCATGCAGCGGCGCGGCGAAATCGTCCGTCTGCATCAGGAGGACAGTTGCCAAGCGCTTGCGATCAACCCTGGGTTCAAATACGAGGCGGGTGGTGGCCCGTCGCTGGCCGCGGTCGCCCGGCTGATCGGTGAGCATTCGAGCCAACCGGCGGTCGATCGGATCACGCTGCTGCGGCTGAGCGTCCTGAACGCTGCTCTCGGAAACTGCGACGCGCACGGCAAGAACCTCTCCTTCCTGCACGGACCGGGCGGGGTGCAGCTCGCGCCAGCCTATGACCTTGTCTCTACCGCGGCCTACCAGCACACAGACCGGATGGGGATGCGGATCGGGGGAGTCGAACGGCTCCGCGACCTCACCCACGAGGCGCTGCTCGCGCAGGGCGACGTGATCGGCGTACCCCCCCGGCTCGGCGAACGGCTGCTCGGCGAGCTCGCCGTCGCGCTGCCCGCCGCGCTCACCGCCAGCGATGACCGTGCCCGGCGTGAAGGCTGGCAGAACCCGATCGTCGACACGATCATCGCGCAGACCACCGTGCGGATCGACAGCTTCCTGCGCGGCTGACCGTCGGAAATAGCAACGCCTCCGGGAAGACTATGCACCGCCGTGAATCCCGGGCCCGCACCTGCGCGCTAGGCGGCGCGCGCGCTGCAGCAGGAAATGTTCGCTGACATCGGTTCCGGGCTTGACTTGCGAAAGACTTGCCAAGCTGGAGCCGCGAGCTCAGGAGGCGTGGCCGGTGAGTGCATGTTCGCAGGCGCTTAAGCTCGGAAATCCGAAAGGGTTTCCGAGCGAGTGTCTTTCCAACCGGAGCGATGAGCGAAGCCTCCACCGCGAGCGCCGGCTTCGCCGGTGCTCGCCCACAACGATTCGCCAAAGGACGAGCGCGGAAATCTACGATTTCCATGCGCGGGCGATGGAACTAAACGGAGCACTTTCGAACCCCCCTGACTATTGGGATCGAGTTCTCGACGTGGCAGTCCGGTGCCGTTCACTCGATGCGGCCGAGCCGCGGTGGCTGCCGGCCCGACCTGTCCGCATCTGTGACCTGGTGCTCGATGTCATGAAGGACGCGGTCGGTGAGATGACTCCGTCGGCAGTGCTCGCCCAACTTCGGACCCGGCACGGAGTTGAGTTCGATCCTGCGGCGATCCGAAAGAGCCTGCACGAGGGGACGCGCTCTCGGATCCCGCGGTTCGCCAGGGTGGGACACGGGAGGTACTGCTTGCAGGCCTCGCCCACCGAGCCGCCCACAGATGAGACCGCCGCGCGGTAGGGAGTCCCCCCGAAGACGGCCGCAGCGTCTCGGTCAGCGTCGCTCACCGTGCCCGGCTAGGCACGCCTCATGTTCCTCGACACTCGCACCGACTGCGATGGTCTTACGAGCCTGTAACAAGTTGGGCTCGGTCGACAGAAGCAGAGTGCATGGTGGAATCAGCGGAACAGCGGTTCGTCGGGGTGTACGAGGCTCACCGGGGCGCTGTGATGCTCTATCTCCGTCGTCGCGTACGGCCGGAGGTCGTTGAGGACCTCCTGGCGGAGACCTTCCTGGTCTGTTGGCGGCGGCTGGACGAGGTTCCGAGGGAGCCACTGCCGTGGCTGTACGCAGTCGCGCGGAACACACTCGCGAATCATCGTCGTGCTGAGGCTCGCGCGAATGCGGCGCCCCCAATCGAGCCGGCCGAGGACGCCTACGCGGCGGTGGCTGGTGACGATGTTCTCGCTCGGGCGTTCGCGCTGCTCGGTGAGGACGATCGCGAACTGCTCGCGTTGATCGCGTGGGAGAGAGTCCCGCTCGCCAAGGCCGCGCAGGTAATCGGTTGCTCCGGCGTCGCCTGCCGCGTGCGATTCCACCGTGCCCGACGCCGACTCGCGACGCAACTCGCGCGATTCGAGGCGCCGGTTGCGTTCGACCAGAATCCCAATCCGAGAGGAGCGACCTCATGAGAACCGATGCTGTCATGCGGCGGCTTGCCGCCGCCAACCCGTATCCGAACCCAAGCTTCGAGGCGGGCGCGTCGGCGGTGAGGACGCGACATCGGAGCCGACCGCTCTTGGCGGCGCTTGCGGTCGTCGTGATCGCAGTTCCTTCCGTTGCGATGGCTGGCGGCCTCGACGGTCTGTTCGGCTTCTCGACGCAAGGGCAGCCGGTCGCGACGCAGTCGACACCGTTCAGCGAGGTCAGCGGACTGAACGAGGCGATGAGCGAGCTCGACTTCCCGACGGCCCTTCAGCTCGTCGCGACCAGGGACGGGATTTCCTTCTACGCCGCCAGACGCACGGACGGCCGGATGTGCGTCGCCGTCGACGCGAGCAAGCTCTCAACAGACGGCGGCGGCGAGGGAGTCGGCTGCGACCTCGGCAACCCCTCGCTCCCTGGCGAACCGGGATTCCCGTCTGCCGCTCGCCCGATCTTCGACTTCTCCCGCGCAGGAACGCAGCTCGCCGGCTTCGCCGCGGACGGTGTCGCGAGCGTCCGACTGCTCGATGCATCCGGGAATGTGCTGGCCTCGGCGCCTGTCAGCGAAAACGTCTACGCCGACGCAAGCGTCCCGGCGGGAGGCACGGCGGTCGAAGCGCTTGACAGCAGTGGGGCAGTGATCTACCGGCACGTGTTCGGCCAGAACCCGTGAAGCCCGGAGGGTCCATCGCGGACCCAGCCTGCGGGCGGCCAATCGGCCGCCCGCACCTGCCACTCATCCTCACCGCGATTTTCGCCACAGCAGCATTCTCGGCTGCCGCGGCGAAGGCGGACTACGTCACGGTGAACGGACACGCGTTGTGGTACCGCTGCGAAGGTCATGGGCGACCGACCATCGTGCTCGAAGCAGGTTCCCCCGACCCGAGCACCGTATGGGCTTCCGTCGAACCCGCCCTCGCGGGCCTCACGCGTGTCTGCGTCTACGACCGCGCCGGCATCGGTCGAAGCGCGCCGCCGCCGGCGGGCGAGCGTACCGGGATCACGCAGGTAACCGATCTTCGGACGCTGCTCACCAAAGCAGCAGTCCCCGGTCCGTACATCCTCGTCGGGCACTCGTGGGGCGGCCTCCTCGCGCGCCTATTCGCGTTCCGCTATCGGCACAGCACTGCGGGGCTCGTCCTCCTCGACGCGACCACCTTCCCGTACGGGGCCCCGCCGCGCCTTCCGGGTCACACGACGACCCGCGAGGGCATCGACATCGCCGCGACGATGCGTCAAGCCGACGGCGTCAGCTCGTTTGGTCATCTCCCGCTCATCGTCCTCGGGCACGGGCATCCTCCCCTGAATACCCGCTTTATCACCGCCCAGGATGCTGAGGCAGGCCTCAGCGACGACAGCGTCGACGCGATCGCGACGAAGAGCAACCACTACATCCAGGCGCTGCCGCCAAACGGGCAGCCGGCCGTCGTCATCGACGCCGTGCGCGCCGTAGTAGATGCCGCCCGCCGGCACAAGCGGCTCCCTCCCTGCCGAAAGATCTTCGCCGCCGCAGCCGTCACTTGTCGGTGAACCATGTGGCCGGAGCTTCGGTTGCCCGGCGGATCCGACGAACCCGGGGGGTTCGTGTCTGCCGGTTTAGTACTCCCGGAATGGAGCTAGGCGGGCTCGAACCGCCGACCTCCTGGGTGCGATTGCAATCTTTGCAGTTTGCTATACATAGATTCGGCTTGATTGAGCCAAATCAGTTCTGACGTAGCTGGCACGATTCGCTCAGTTTGGTAGCACGGCGCCCACTAATCGCGCTCCTCGATATGAAGAACCCCCGCGTTTGCAGGGGTTCTAACGATGGAGCTAGGCGGGCTCGAACCGCCGACCTCCTGGGTGCGATCCAGGCGCTCTCCCAACTGAGCTATAGCCCCGTGTACGGGGAAGTGTAGCGCTCTCGCCCGAGCGAATAGGGGTGGGCCGTCCAGCCTCCGGCGGCTGCCCGGTCACCGGCTTTCAGGGCCCTGCGGGCCGGTGAAGTGGGGGATGACCTCGCGCCCGACGAGCGCGATCGCTGCCGCGGGGTCGGGGCCGAGGGGGCCGCCGAGGTTGACCTGGGTGATGCCGGCCTCCGCGAGCCTCTCGATGCCGGCGACCACGTCGCGAGGCGTGCCGACGATGGCGAGTCCGAGCATCTCGTCGGTCACCGCAGCTGCGGCGCCGCGCAGATCGCCCGCGTCGACCAGCTTCTTGAGCGGCGCCATGTCGGACGGGCCGAGCCCGATCGTCGCGAGCGCCGGCTCCTCGAGGTGGGGGCCGAAGTAGGCGACCATCGGCCGGAGCGCCTCGGCCGCCGCCCGCGGCGTCTCCGAGATCGAGAGCCAGGCGCAGCCCGCGATATCGACCTCGTCCGCGGCTCGCCCCGCATCCCGCACGCCCGCGAGGATGTGCTCGACCATGTAGCCGGCCGACTCCGGAGGCGTGATCATCGGCAGGCTGCCGTCGCCGATCTCGCCGCTCAACTCCAGGTAGCCCGGTCCGTACGCGGCGACGTAGATCGGTGGGTCCGGGCGCAGGGGCTCGAAGCGCAGGTAGCAGTCGTCGCTCCAGGTGAACGGGCCCTGGACGCCGTCTGCGACCTCCCCCCGCAGCAGACGGCGTGTCAGCTCGACCGCGCTTCGCGTGCGCTCGATCCGGTCCGACGCGTCGTGCCCGGTCCAGCCGACCATCTCGTCGGTGTGCACGCCGATCCCGACCGCGGCCCGGCCGTTTGTGAGCAGGTCGAGCGTGGCGAGGTAGGCCGCGATCTCCGAAGGGTCGGTCGTGTACGGGTTGGTGCCGATGCTTGCGACCGTGATCCGCTCGGTGCGCGCGGCGACCGCCGCCGTGAGCGCCCACGTCTGGTACATGAACGGGTCGTGCGGGAACCAGACCTGGTCGAATCCCGCCTGCTCGGCGAGCACGGCGAGCTCGACGAGCCGGCGCGGCTCGCCCACCCACTGGATCAGCCGCAAACCGAACCTCACCGTGCGAGCTCCGCGGCCAGCTCGTCGACGGTGCAGAGGCTGCCGAAGCGATGCGCGATCGTCGTCGCGACGACCGCCTTCGCCTGCGCGGCCGGAATGGCGCCGAAGCCGAGATCGGGAAGGTCGCCCATCTCGACCCCGTCGCTGACGTAGACGGCGTCGTAGCCGAGCTGGAACGCGTCGCGGACGGTCGTGTCGCAGCAGACGTGGGCGGCGACGCCGCAGACGAAGAGCCGGCCGATGCCGCGGCTGCGGAGCAGCAGGTCGAGATCGGTGCCGTGGAAGGCGCTGAAGCGGCGCTTGAGCACGTACAGGTCACCTTCGCCCGGCTCGAGCTCGTCGACGACCCGGACGCCGTCGGTGCCCTCGCGCAGGGCAACTCCGTCGCGAACGGGCTCGAAGCGCTCGAGGCCGCCGAGATCGGCGCCGTCGGCGCGGAGAGCCTGGGTGGCGAAGACGACCCGCAGGCCGGCGGCCCTCGCGGCGCGCAGGAGCGGCGCCAGCCTGAGGGCCAGCGCCGCCGCGCCCGGGACGGCCATCGGGCCGTGGACGAAGTCCCACTGCATGTCGACGACGAGGACCGCCGAGCGGCTGCGGGGGAGGCTCACGCCAGCCACTCGTCCAGCTCGAGCGGGGCCCCGGGCGGCACCCGTCGCTCGAATGCGGCCCACTCGTCGACGGGGATCGTCGCGTCGAGGATCGCTCGTGACTCGTGCACGCCGTGCGGGTCGCGCGGAAAGGTGGGGGCGTCCGCGATCACCCGCACCGCTCGCTCCGGGTTCGTCCGGGTCGTGACCGCCCACCAGACGTCGTCCATGTCGTGGACGTCGACGTCGTGGTCGACGACCAGGCAGTACTTGAGCCACGGATACGCACCGAGCGCCGCGAGCCCGACGTTCTTCGCCTCTCCCGGGTAGTGCTGCCGGATCGCAATCGTGCAACCGAGGATCGTCGGCCCGAGCCGCAGGTCGACGAGCTCCGCCCCGGTGCGCTCCACCGCGGTCGCGATATCGGTCTCCCGGCTGAGCCCGAGCACGTTCACGTCCTCGCGCGAGCCGGCGACCATCGTCTGGTAGATCGGCTGCAAGCGGTGCGTGATCGCCGTCACGCGGAAGCGGTGGTTGTCCATCTCGGGCACGTAGAACTGGAGGAAGTCGCCGAACGGCCCCTCAGGCTCGCGCACCCCGGCCGGCACGTAGCCCTCGATCACGATCTCGGCGTCCGCCGGGACATCGAGATCGACGGTGACGCCGCGCACCAGCCGCAGCGGCTCGCCGCGCAGGCCTCCGGCGAGCGCGAGCTCGTCCTCGCCGGCCGGCAGGCTCGTCGCGGCGGCGATCATGTCGACGGGGTGGGAGCCGATGGCGACCGCGGCCGGAAGGTCGCCGCCGGCCGCCTCGGCCTTCGCCTGGATCACGCCGAGCTGCTGCGGCGGCATCATCCTGATCCCGGCCTCGCGCGCGCCCACAAGCATCATCCGGTTCACCGACACGTTCCGGCGCCCGCTCTCGGGGGCCTCGACGATCACCATGCCTGCGGTCACGTAGGGACCTGCGTCCTTCCCGGAGTGCGTCACGAGCGGCAGCCGCCGCAGGTCGGCGGCATCGCCACGCTCGACGATCTCCTGCACGGGTGCCTCCTCGACGCGGATCGGGGTGATGCGCTGCTCGAGGGCCTCCGCAAAGCGGCGCCGGATCTGGAGCGGCTCGCAGCCGAGCGCGAGCGCCACTGCCTCACGCGTCCCGAGCAGGTTGTAGACGAGCGAGCCGGTTGCGCCGCGGACGTTCGTGAACTGCCCGGCGAGCCCGCGAAGCTCCAGCTCCCGCATCAGCCTCGCCGCCTCCGTCGCAGGGTCGACCTCTCGTCCGATCCGGGCAAGCAGGGCCCGTTCGTCGAGCAGCCCAAGAAACGAGCGCAGGTCCGCCGGCACGGCGGAAGCATCGCAGATGAGGCTGGCCGAACGGCTGGTCGCATAGTAGGATCATTCCGTGATGGGACTGCGCCGTCTGGTGTCGAGGAGAAGTCGCGCCGCGGTCGGCCTGCTGGCAATCGGCCTCGCCGCCTCGGCGGCGGCAACCGCGCGCCCGGCGGCAGCGGCTGCCCCCAAGCTGACGAACTGCGGCGGGACGATCGGGCTGATCGCCCCGATCACCGGCCCGGCGGCGGTGGTCGGCGAGGAGATCAGGAACTGGTCGCTGCTCGCGATCGCGAACTGGAACAAGCAGCACCACACGCAGTTCACGCTGTTCGAAGGCGACGACCAGCTGAGCGCCGCGGAGGCCTCGACGGTGGCGCAGCAGTTCGCCTCCAACCAGTCGATCGTCGCCACGATCGGGCCCGCAGCCAGCCAGAACGTCACGGCGGCCGGCCCGATCCTCAACCGGGCCCATCTCGCGATGGTCTCGCCCTCGGCCACCCAGACGACCCTGACCACGAGCGGCAAGCTCCCGGACTTCGTGCGCGTGGTTGCGCGCGACGACGCCCAGGGGCCGACGGCGGCCACCTTCATCGCGAGCAAGCTGCACGCCAAGCACGTGATGATCGTCGACGACCAGTCGAGCTTCAGCCTCGGCCTCGCCGACAGCGCGGGCTCGGTGCTCAAGAAGGCCGGTGTCACGGTCGACCGAGAGTCCGTCGACCAGAAGACAACCGACTTCTCTTCCCTCGTCGCCAAGGCTGGCTCCGTGAACCTCGTCCTCGTCACGTGGCAGCTCCCGGCCAACATCAAGCTCTTCGTGCAGCAACTCCAGGCACAGGGCTCGAAGGTGCCCACCTTCGCCACGACCTTTGACGGCGGCACGAATTACGTCTCGAGCTTCTCGATCAACGCTCACACCTATGCGCCCGACGCCGCGCTCGTCCATCAATACGAGGCAGCCTACGGAACGAGCTACACGGGCCAGTTCGGACCGCCCTCCTACGTGGCGGCGCAGGTGATCATGAGCGCGATCGACTCCCTCTGCCAGGCGCACAAGCCGATCTCACGAGTGAGCGTCCTCGCTGCGATCAAGAAGGTGAAGATCGCCCACTCCATCCTCGGTCGCCCGATCGCGTTCGACAGGCACGGAGATCTCGTGAACGGGCGTTTCTACATCTACCGACTCGTCGGCAAGACCTACAAGATCGTCAAGTAGCCGCGACCGGCTCGGCCGGCTCGGCGAGCGCGGCGCGGACGGCCGGGGCAACCTCGGTGCCGAGCAGTTCGATCGCGCGGAGCAGGTCCGCGTGGGGCATCGTGCCGACGCTGAGCTGGAGCAGGAAGCGGTGGTGGCCGAAGAGCTCGTGCTGGAAGAGGATCTTCTCGGTCACCTCGGCCGGGCTGCCGACGAAGAAGGCGCCGCGGAGGGTGCGGCCTGCCTCGAAGGCCTGGCGGGTGAAGGGGCCCCAGCCTCGCTCGCGTCCGATCTTGTTCATCTGCATCGCCGTGGGCGGGAAGGCGAGGTCGGCGGCACGCTGCGACGTCTCGGCGACGAAGCCGTGCGAGTTGATGCTGAGCTGGATCGCCGCCGGGTCGTGGCCGGCGTTCGCGGCCGCCTCGCGGTGGAGCTCGGCGAACGGCACGAACTGCTCGGGGCGGCCGCCGATGATCGCGAGCGCCATCGGGAGGCCGAGCGCGCCGGCCCGCAGCGCCGACTCGGGGGCCCCGCCGACGGCGACCCAGATCGGCAGCTTCTCCTGGAGCGGCCTCGGGTAGACGCCGAGCCCGTCGAGCGGGGGGCGGTGCTTGCCGCTCCACCTCACGAGCTCGCCTTCGCGTAGCTCGATCAGCAGCCGGAGCTTCTCCTCGAAGAGCTCGTCGTAGTCACGCAGCTCGTAGCCGAACAGCGGGAACGACTCGATGAACGAGCCGCGTCCGGCCATGATCTCGGCCCGGCCTTCCGAGAGCAGGTCGAGTGTGGCGAAGTCCTGGAAGACCCGCACCGGGTCGTCGGAGCTGATCACGCTGACGGCGCTCGTCAGGCGGATGCGCTTCGTGCGCTCGGCTGCGGCCGCGAGCACGACGGCGGGGGACGAGACGGCGAAGTCGGCCCGGTGGTGCTCGCCGACGCCGAAGACGTCGAGGCCGACCTGGTCGGCGAGCTCGACCTCCTCGATCAGGTTGCGCAGACGCTCTGCAGGCGAGATCGTCCGCCCGGTCTCGGGATCGGCCGTGAGCTCCGCGAACGTATAGATGCCGAGCTCCATCGGCCCCACTCTACCAGGGTAGTTGCGCGAGCAAGTTCTAGCGCGCGTGCTCAGGCCGTGAACAGCGTCAGCTCGGGCTCGCGCTCGCCGCGCAGGACGGCGAGGTCGACCTCGACGCAGCGGATGCCGCGTGCCTCCGCGAGCGTCACCGCCTGCGGCTTGAACTGCTGCGCGGCGAGGATGCCCCGGCACGCGTCCCTCGCCGGATCGAGGCGAATGCGCTCGAGGTAGCGGGCGAGCTGCTCGACCGCGTCGATCGTCCCGACCCGCTTGATCTCGACGGCGACCCAGCCGCCGTCCTCGTCGCGGCACATCAGGTCGACCGGCCCGATGTCGGTCGGCCATTCGCGGCGGTCGAGACGGAGCTCGTCGCCCAGCGCCTCCGGCCGGTCGGCCAGCGCCTCCTGCAGGTCGCGTTCGACGCCGTCCTTCTCGAGGCCCGCCGCCTCGCCCATCTCGTGCTCGACGTCAGAGAGCACCTCGAGCAGCCGGATCTCCAGGCGGTCCTCGCTCCGGCCGGCGCGCTTGCGGACGACGAGCACGTCACCGCCGTCCTCGACGACCGTCGGCGGGGTCATCCAGTTCAGGGGCTTGTACCCGCCGGCGTCGGCGTGTACGAGCACCGAGCCGTCGGCCTTGACCATCAGCAGGCGGGTCGACTCGGGTAGATGAGCCGTCAGCCGCCCGGTGTAGGTGACCTCGCAGCGGGCGACGATCAGGCGCATGGGGCGCAACCCTACTGGCCGTTTCGGACAGGGGACCGTCGGTCTCGGACACGGGCTAGCCCGGCGCGGTAGCGTTGGCTGAAACGCCAAACCGCCGAGTGGGGGGAGCTGCCACGACGCTGCCGGCGCCTGGGAGCCGGAGCCCACTCCACCTGTTCCTTCGGAAGGAGCTGCCATGGCCAGCGTGCTGTGTGTGCTGTACGACGATCCCGTCGACGGATATCCGACCGCATATGCCCGGTCCGACATCCCGAAGATCGACCGCTACTTCGACGGGCAGACGGCCCCGACCCCGGAGGCGATCGACTTCACCCCCGGTGAGCTGCTCGGCAGTGTCTCCGGCGAGCTCGGCCTGCGGCAGTTCCTCGAGAGTCGCGGCCACGAGCTGATCGTGACCGCCGACAAGGACGGGCCCGACTCGCTGTTCGAGCGGGCGCTGCCCGAGGCCGAGATCGTGATCTCGCAGCCGTTCTGGCCCGCCTATCTCACCGCCGAGCGCATCGCTGCAGCGCCGAAGCTGAAGCTGGCGATCACCGCTGGGATCGGCTCCGACCACGTCGACCTGGAGGCCGCGATCGCCCGCGGGGTCACCGTCGCCGAGGTCACGTACTCGAACAGCATCAGCGTCGCCGAGCACGTCGTGATGATGATCCTCGGGCTCGTTCGCAACTACATCCCCTCCTACCAGTGGGTCGTGAACGGCGGCTGGAACATCGCGGACTGTGTCTCGAGGTCGTACGACCTGGAGGGGATGCAGGTCGGCACCGTCGCCGCCGGCCGGATCGGCACCGCTGTTCTGCGCCGTCTGAAGCCGTTCGAGGTCGGTTTGCACTACACCGACCGCCACCGCCTCCCGGAGGCCGTCGAGCGCGAGCTCGGCGTCACCTTCCACCCGACGGTCGAGTCGCTCGTCAGCGTCTGCGACGTGGTCACGATCAACGCCCCGCTCCACCCGGAGACCGAGCACCTGTTCGACGACGAGCTGATCGGCCGGATGAAGCACGGCGCCTACCTGATCAACACCGCCCGCGGCAAGATCTGCGACCGGGACGCCGTCGTCCGGGGGCTCGAGAGCGGCCGGCTCGCCGGATACGCCGGCGATGTCTGGTTCCCGCAGCCGGCGCCGAACGACCACCCGTGGCGCACCATGCCGCACCACGGCATGACACCCCACACCTCGGGAACGAGCCTCTCGGCGCAGGCGCGCTACGCGGCCGGGACGCGCGAGATCCTCGAATGCTGGTTCGACGGCCGCCCGATCCGCGAGGAGTACCTGATCGTCGACGGCGGCAAGCTCGCAGGAGCCGGTGCGCACTCCTACAGTCCGGGCGATGCGACCGGTGGCTCGGACGAGGCGGCCCGGTTCAGGAGCGGGTGACGACGGAGCCGCCGACGATCGCGTCGGTGCCGTCGTAGTCGGGTCTCCAGACGATCAGCGTCGGTGTCGGGGGAGCACGCTTGCGAGCGGGCCTGCCGGCGACCCTGGGCACCCGCCCTCACAAACCGGCTACCCGTGCCGGGGCGGTGCGGAATGGACCAGTTCCGTTGTCGCCAAAGCACGACTTTGCCTACGGGAGATTACGGATACGCCGAACGCGTCGGCGGTCGATAACACCGTATGGCCTTCCCCGGCACCCGCTTCGCGCCCAATGGTGGGCTGCGTCGTCTTCGGCGGGCAGATTGGAGACGCGATCGCTGGCGCTGGACGGCCCTCGCAGCCCTGCTCCTCTTCCTGGGCGTGCTGGGCTCGATCATGCTCTCCCGGCTGGACGCGCGGAACAGCTCCAACGCCGCGAAGCTGGCGTTCCACGGTGAGGCTGGCAGCATCGCCTCGACGTTGAAGCTCGCCATCCAGCACGAGCAGGACCTCGTCATCAACGGCGCCGCGTTCATCGCCGCCAACCCGCACAGCTCGAACGCCCAGTTCCTCGCCTGGACTCGATCCGTCAAGGCTCTGGCGCGCTATCCCGAGGTCCAGGGCGTCGGCTTCGTGGTCATCGTCCCCGCGTCGCAGCTAAAGGCGTTCGCAGCACACGTGCTCGCCGACCGGCCGGCGGGTGCGTCGTTCAAGCTCGTGCCTCCAGGGAAGAGGCCTTTCTACTGCCTCGGTGCCATCGGCCTGCAGCGGGGAGCTCTCGGGGCCCCGCCCGGGCAAGACTTCTGCGCCGACGGCAGCACCGCGCTCCTCGTCACCCGCGACACGGGCGTGGGCGTGTACTACCCGATCCAGGTCGGCTTCCAGAACTGGCTCGGCGTCTCCACGCCCGTCTATCGAGGCAACCGCGTGCCCGCGACCGTGCCGGCCCGGCGTGCGGCCTTTCTCGGCTGGATCGGCGAGGGCATCGACCCGACCGTCGTCCTCGAGAGCGCTCTCCAGGGGCACACCGGCCAGGCAGTGAGCCTGCGCTACCTGAAGGGTGGCTCGGACGTCGCCTTCACGAGCGGCCCGATCGTGGACGGGATGGCGAAAACGACGATCGATCTCGGGAACGGCTGGCACGTCAAAGTGATGGGCTTCCTCCCGGCCGGCGGCGTGTTCCGCGATTCGAGCGCGCTCATCATCCTCCTCTCCGGGAGCGCGCTGAGTCTCCTGCTCGGCCTCTTGCTGTTCGTTCTCGCGACGGGGCGGGCCCGAGCGCTGCAGCTCGTCAACGAGAAGACCCTCCAGCTCAGCCACCAGGCCCTTCACGACGAACTGACCGACCTTCCGAACCGCGCCCTCCTGCTCGACCGTGCCGAGCAGCTGCTCGCCCGCAACCGCCGCGAGCCCGAGCGTGTGATCTCGGCGCTCTTCATCGACATCGACGGCTTCAAGGACGTCAACGACTCCTACGGGCACGCGACCGGAGACCACGTGCTCACCGTGGTTGCGCAGCGGTTGCAGCATCTCCTCCGCGAGCAGGACACGGTCGGAAGGCTCGGCGGGGACGAATTCGTCGTCCTGCTCGATTCGAACACGCCGGAGATCTCTCCCGACCTGATCGCGCAGAGAACGATCGAGGCGCTCGGCCGGCCGATCCCGCTTCCGGACGGCGACAGGTCGGTCACGATCTCCGCCAGCGTCGGCATCGCGATCGGACTCCGCAGCACGGCCGACGGCCTCATCCGCGACGCCGACTACGCGCTCTACGAGGCGAAAGCGCTCGGCAAGGACCGCTATGCGATCTTCGAGCCGCGCATGCACGAAGCGGCGCAGGGCAGACTCGTCCTCCAGGCCGAGCTCGCCGAGGCACTCGAGCGCGAGCAGTTCTTCCTCGCCTACCAGCCGACCTTCGATCTGGGTACCGGGGACGTGCTCGGGGTCGAGGCCCTCATCCGCTGGCGGCACCCGACCCTCGGCACCCTGCAGCCCGACTCCTTCATCCCCGTCGCGGAGGAGACGGGGCTCATCTCCGCGATCGGCCACTGGGTGCTCGGTGAGGCCTGCCGGCAGCTGGCGGCCTGGCAGAAGGCAGGACACTCGGTCGGTGTCTCCGTCAACGTCTCCGCCTACCAGCTCGACCGCGACGGGTTCGCCGCCGACGTCCAGCAGACACTCGCCGAGTCCGGAATCGATCCGGCCTCGCTGACCCTCGAGATCACCGAGACCGCGCTCATGCACGACGTCCCCGCCGCGGCACGGCGCCTCGGTGCACTCAAGGCGCTGGGCGTCCGGCTCGCGATCGATGACTTCGGGACCGGCTACAGCGCTCTCGCCTACCTGCGTCAGTTCCCCGTCGACGCCCTCAAGATCGACCGCTCCTTCATCTCGAACGTCGCGACGTCGACCGACGCCGCGGCGATCATTCATGCCCTCGTCCAGCTCGGCAAGACACTGCAAATCGAGACGCTTGCCGAGGGCATCGAGGACAGCGACCAGCTGGCCCAGCTGCAGCGCGAGCAGTGTGACCAGGGTCAGGGGTTCCTCTTCGCCCGCCCGCTCGCGCCCGAGGCGGTCGAGGAGTTCCTCCGCTCGGCAGAGGAAGGCGCGACATCGAAGAGCGGTTCCGGCGCACCGCACCCCGCGTTGGACGTGCGGCGCAGGCCGCTCGCGGCGACCTAGTGGTCTGACCGGCAACGTTCGCCGGGTCTCTGGCCCGCGATCACGCTGCGCCATAGCCCGCCCTCGTCCTTGTCAAGGCAGCCAGCCTTGCCTACGGACGAGGACGGACTCTGACTTGGTGCTCGCGACCCGGAAACCGGTCAACGTTGCCGGTCAGACCACTAGTGCGGCGTCTCCAAACCTTTCATCTGAAACTCGCGTGCCGCGACGCCGCACTACCGGCCGCTTCGCGGCCGGATCGATCTTCCGCCTCGAGCTGCGAAGGCTCCGAGCACACCTGAACCACCGCGCCCGCGCCGCCACCGTGGACACGAACCAAACACGGGAACGGCCGCGAAGCGGTCGCAAGTGCGACCTCCAGTCACCGTCGTTTCGGGTCGAACGTTGCGAGAGGCCGCACTAGAGGTTACGGACGAGAGACGGCGGAGCCGCCGACGATCGCGTCGGTGCCGTCGTCGAAACGCACCCAGGCTTTGCCCTTGCCGTCGTAGTCGGGGCTCCAGACGATCAGCGTCGCCGTACGGCCGCGGACGGTGACCGGGTCGGCGCCCTCGGGTGCGGAGCCCCGCCAGACGCGGATGAACGGGTTCTCCTCCCATTCGCGGCCGATCGTCGTCTCGTCGGTGTGGCCGGGGAGGACGCGCCGCTCGTGCGGCATCGCCATGTAGACGTCCATCACCGAGCTGCGGATCCGGGCGAAGTCGCCGCCGCCGACCGCGTCGCGGAAGAGGGTGTCGCCGGAGAAGGCGAGCTCCTCGCCCGAGCCGTCGGAGACGACGAAGCAGACCATGTCGTCGGAGTGGCCGGGGGTGGGGATCGCCTCGACGACGAGGCGGCCCGTCTCGAGCGCGCCGGTGACGACCGGTACGCCCAGCTCGGCCTCGTGCTCGACGTGGTCGAGGTGGGAGTGTGTCCGCAGAACGTGGGTCGGGGTCAGGTCGTGCTCGCGCGCGAAGGAGAGGAGCGGCTCGATCGGGGCTCCCGAGTCGACGAAGACTGCCGTTCCGCCCGGCTCGTCCGCGACGAGGTAGGCGTTCGAGAGGTAGCGAGGGTCGAGGCTGCGGGCGACGAGCATGTGACGTAAAGCTACCGCGCCGGCCTCCGTGCGAGGGGTGGAACGGATCGGATCCGGAGCGGACGGTCTGCAGGGAGGCGCCCGCCGCGAAGGCGTGCCGGGTCGGCCCGAGGCCGATAGGCTAGGTGTTGCCAACACGCATCGGGAGGACACATGCCAGGCTTGATGGGGCGCACCCTCGTACTAATCAAGGCGAAGTTCTCGAAGCTCCTCGACCGGGCCGAGAACCCGTCCGAGACGCTCGACTACTCGTACGAGGAGCAGTTGCGCCAGCTCCAGAACGTCAAGCGCGGCATTGCCGACGTCGCGACCGCGAAGAAGCGGCTGGAGCTTCAGTACACGTCGATGCAGCAGCAGGTCGCGAAGCTCGACGACCAGGCCAAGCAGGCCCTGAAGGCGAACCGCGAGGATCTCGCGCGCGAGGCGCTCACCCGCAAGGCCGCGATCCAGGGGCAGCTCGAGGGGATCATGCAGCAGGGCCAGCAGCTCGAGGCCCAGCAGCAGAAGCTCGTCGAGGGCGAGCGGACGCTCTCGGCGAAGGTCGAGTCGTTCCGGACGCAGAAGGAAGTGATCAAGGCCCAGTACTCGGCCGCCGAGGCGCAGGTGCGGATCGGCGAGGCGGCAACCGGGATCAGCGACCAGATGGGCGATGTCGGGCTGGCGGTCGAGCGGGCGAAGGACAAGACCCTCCAGCTCCAGGCGCGCGCCGACGCGGTCAACGAACTGACGGAGGCCGGCACCCTCCAGGACTTCACCGCGCAGGGCGACGACATCGACCGGCAGCTCTCGAAGATCCAGCAGAGCGGTCAGGTCGACGACGAGCTGGCGAAGCTGAAGGCCCAGCTCGGCTCGGGCGACCAGCCGGACGAGCTGCCGGCAGTTGAAACAGAGGCCGCCGAGGATGAGCCGTCACCGAGCGAGCCCGCGGCGCCGTAGCCCGTTCGCGGGGCACCTGAGAGTCGACGGTGAGCGCGGGCTTCGCCCGTGCTCACGAACCCGGGCGTGAGGGACCACCGGCGCGCGGAAATCTAGGATTTCCACGCGCGCGCAATCAGATCGGGGCGTCGAAGAGCGCGAGCCAACGGGTCAGATCCTGCTCGATCGGCAGCTCGGGCTCGAGCTTCGCCTTCAGCTCGAGCTCGGTGGCGTTGTCGCGGTTCTGACCTTCGCCGGTCGGGATGAACGGCCAGAAGGCGCCCCGTTTGAAGCCGTAGATCCAGTAGACCGGGTGCTGCCCGCCGTCGAACCGGAAGGGTGCCGCCAGGAGCTGCGCGCCAAAGCCCTGCGCGGTGAGCTCCGCGGCGACGGCGTGCACCGCGGTCACCTGGTCGTCCAGGTCGGGGTCGTGGATGATCAGCCACTCGTACCCGTAGGTGTCGTTCTTTCGCTCGATCTCGGAGCCCGCCGACCGGGCCGCGGCCTTGATCAGCTGGTCGATGTCGTCGTCGATGCGCGCGAAGTCACCCGACGAGAGCGGCTTGTAGGTGACGGCCGCCTTGCCCGCGGTCTTCAGGCCGAGCTCGGTCTCGAGGGTCACGCTGGCGGTCGTGAGCGCGAAGAGACGGTCGTCCTTCGGCTCGGAGAGCTTCTTGCGCCCCGAGATGATGTCGCGCAAACCCACGCCGGCCGGTTCCTCGAGGAGCTCGGCCGCTCAGGCGACCGGGCGGCCCATCTCGCGGGCGATCTCCGCGAGGGCGGCGATGCGCTTCTCGAGGGGCGGGTGATCCATGAAGAGCTCGCTCGCGAATGCCTTCGTCCGCGCCGGAATGATGAAGAACGCGTTCATCCCCTCGACCTGGCGGAGGTCGCGGTTCGGGATCATCGTCATCTGCGACGAGATCTTCTGCAGGGCGCTCATCAGGTACTCGGGCGAGCCGGTGATCAGGGCCGAGCCGCGATCGGCGGCGTACTCGCGATAGCGAGAGATCGTGCGGATCAGGACGAAGCTGACCGCGTAGACGACGATCGAGACGACGAGGATGATCAGCCAGACGGGCGGGCCGTTGTTGTTGTTGTTCCGGTTGCCGCCGCCGTAGCCGCCCCCGAACATGCCGGCGTAGAGCCCGAATCGGGTCAGCAGCGCGGCGAGCATGGCGAAGAAGCTCGCCACGGTCATGATCAGCACGTCGCGGTTGGCGATGTGGGAGAGCTCGTGGGCGAGCACGCCCTCGGTCTCCTTCGGGTCGAGCCGCTCCCAGAGGCCCGTGGTCACGCAGACGGCGGCATGCTTCGGCGAGCGCCCGGTGGCGAACGCGTTCGGGACGGGCGTGTCCATGATCGCGATCTTCGGCTTCGGCAGGTCGGCCATCGCGCAGAGGCGCTCGACCATGTCGTGGAGTGCCGGCGCATCGTCGCGACTGACGACCTTGGCGCCCGACGCGGCAAGCGCGAGCTTGTCGGAGGTGTAGTACTGGAAAAGGGCGATCCCGACGACGATCACGAGCATCGGGGCAAGACCGACGTTCAGCACGCTGAAGAGGACGAGGGCGAAGCCGACGTAGAGCAACCCCAGGAGGGCGCTCGTGAAGAGCATCCTGACGGTGAGCCCGGCGTCACGGCCGTACGAGCGACGTTTCATGGCTGCATCGTACCTCCGGCACTTGCCGTGCCAGACCCGGATTAACCTCACGCTAAAGGACGGTTTTCGGCCGGTCCGCGAAGGCGTCCGGCTAGACTCGCCCCGTGCGTCGCCTCCTTGCCTTCGCCGCGCTCGCGGCGCTTCTCGCCGGCTGCTCGACCACCGTTCCGGGCGGCAAGAAGGTGACCACGCCGACGCCGGACACCGTCGTCGGCAAGCTCCCGAACACGGCCGGGGCGTCCGTGTTCGCCTCCGCAGGCTGCGGCGCCTGCCACGTGTTCGGGCCGGCCGGCTCCACCGGCACGATCGGGCCCGACCTCGACAACCTGGCCGGAGACGCGCAGAAGGCGAACCAGGGAACGCTGGCCGCGTTCACGAAGACGTCGATCCTCGACCCGAGCGCGTACGTCGCCCCCGGCTACCCGAATGGCGTGATGCCGGGCACCTACGGCGCCACGCTGACACCGCAGCAGATCGACGATCTCGTCAGCTTCTTGACGCAGGGCCACTGACTCTCGATCTCCCGCCCGACTTCCCGCGCAGCGTCGACGTCGTCGCGACCGACCTCGACCGCACGCTGATCTGGGAGGACTACGCCGTGCGCCCACGGACGCTCGCTGCGCTCCGCCGTGCCGAGGAGGCGGGGCTCCGGGTGATCGTCGTCACCGGCCGGATGGTGCAGTCGGCACGTCGCGTCCTCGAGCCGGTCGGACTGGGCGGCCCGATCGTCTGCTACCAGGGGGCGGTCGTCGCCGGAGCCGACGGCACGTGGCTCCTGCATGCGCCGATCGAGCGTGAGCTCGCCCTCGAGGCGATCGCCGCCGTCGAGGCGGAGGGCTACGGCCTCAACGTCTACGTCCGGGACGAGCTCTACATCGCGAAGCTGACGCCGGAGGCCGAGCGGTACGCGAGCTTTCAGGACATCAGGCTGCACACGGTCGGCGACCTGTCGAGCTGGCTCCCCGAGCCGCCGACGAAGCTCGTCTGCATCGGCGACCCGGATGCGCTCGACGGGCTCGGCGCCCGCATGCGTGAGCGTTTCGCCGGGCGGCTCTGGGTGTCGAAGTCGCTTCCTTTCTTCCTCGAGTTCGCCGCGGCCGGGGTGTCGAAGGGTTCGGGTCTCGACTTCCTGGCCGAGCGGCTGGGCTTCTCTCCCGCGCGGACGGTTGCGTTCGGCGACGGCGAGAACGACCTGGAGCTCGTCGACTGGGCCGGCTTCGGCGTTGCCGTCGAGAACGCCGACGAGCGGGTGAAGGCGCTCGCGGACTGGGTCTGCCCGTCAGCCGCGGAGGAGGGTGTCGCCCAGGTGATCGAGGCCCTTCTAGACTCAAGGGCGTGATCGACCTTCGCGCCGCGCGCGCCGACCCCGAGCGGTTCCGGGCCGCGCTCGCCCGCAAGGGGGCGGCTGAGCGCTTCGACGCGTTGCTCGCCGCCGACGAGCGCTGGCGCGCGCTCCTGCCGGGAGTCGAGGAGCTGCGAGGGCGTCAGAAGATCAAGGGAAAGCCGACGCCGGAGCAGCTCGAGGAGCTGAACCTGGTCAAGGAGGCGCTGCGCGCGGCCGAGGAGGAGCTCGCCGCCGTCGAGGGCGAGCGCGACGCGCTGCTCGCGGCCGTCCCGAATCCCCCGGACCCGTCCGCCCCCGACGGCGACACCGACGAGGATGCAATCGAGCTCCGCCGGGTCGGCGACCCGAAGCCGGACGGCCCGGAGCACACCGAGGTCGGGCGGTTCGAGATGGAGCGGGGAGCGCGGCTCTCCGGCTCCCGGTTCGGCTACATCACGGGCGACTCGGCGCTCGTCGCGATGGCGCTCTACCGCTTCGCGCTCGACCGTGCCGCGGCACACGGCCACACGCCGATGATCCCGCCCGTGCTGGTGCGCGAGGAGGCGATGTACGGGACCGGCTTCTTCCCGACGGAGAAGTCGAACATCTACGCGCTCGAGGCCGACGAGCTCTACCTGACCGGGACGTCCGAGGTCGCGCTCGCAGGCTTCCACATGGGCGAGATCCTGGACGAGCTGCCGCTCCGCTACTCGGCATTCTCGACCTGCTTCCGCCGCGAGTCGGGCGCCGCCGGCAAGGACACGCGCGGCATGTTCCGCGTCCACCAGTTCAACAAGGTCGAGCTGTATGTCTTCTGCGAGCCGGGCCGCTCCGGCGATGAGCACGACCGGCTGCTCGCGATCGAGGAAGAGCTGGTGCAGGCGCTCGAGGTGCCCTACCGCGTCGTCAACGTCGCCGCGGGCGACCTGGGCGACCCGGCGGCGAAGAAGTACGACATCGAGGCATGGTTCCCGTCGCAGCAGCGCTATCGCGAGATCACCTCCACCTCGAACACGACCGACTTTCAGGCCCGCCGCCTCGGTATCCGCTACCGGCTCGACGAGAAGCGGCTCGAGACCCCGCACACGCTCAACGGCACCGCGGTCACCGACCGCTGGCTGCTGGCCGTGCTCGAGAATTTCGCGGGGGAGGTTCCCGAGGTGCTCCGGGGCTACGGCGCTCCCGCCCGCGTCGGGCCGTAGCCCGATGCGCCGGCGGCGGGTGATCGCCCTGGTTGCGGCCGCGGCTGTCGGCGGCGCGGTCGCCGTCGCGGTCTCGCTGCTCACCGGGGGGAAGACCTCGAAGCCGGCTTTGCTCGCGTTCACGAGCACCCGGGACGGGAACGCCGAGGTGTACCTCGTGCGGGCCGACGGGAGCGGGCTCGTCGATCTGTCCGGCAGCCTCGCCAACGACGGTCAGCCGGCGTGGTCGCCCGGCGGCGTCAGGATCGCGTTCACGAGCACGCGCGACCTGAACGGCGAGATCTACGTGATGAACGCCGACGGCACCGGCCAGCGGCGGGTGACCTTCTCGAAGAAGATCAACGACACAGCCCCGGTGTGGTCGCCCGGCGGCGGGAAGATCGCCTTCATGTGCACCGACGCGAAGCCGGTCACGCAGATCTGCGTCGCCGGCGCCGACGGGAGCGGCCCGCGGACGCTCACACGCGGGAGCGCCGACAGCCTCTACCCGATCTGGGCGCCCGGGGGCGGCTCGGTGTTGTACGTGAGCGCGCGGCCGCTCAACCAGGGGCCGTACGAGATCTACTCCGTCCGCCCGGACGGGACGGGGGAGAGGCGGTTGACGACCACTCCAGGCGCCGCCGCCGAGCCGGTGTTCTCGCCCGACGCGGCGACGATCGCCTTCATCGGCTCGACCGCGAAGACGCGCTGGGGCCTGTACGTGATGCGTGCCGACGGGAGCGGTCGCCGGATCGTGCGCTCGCTCCCCGGCCGCGTCGACGGCCCCGCCTGGTCGCCCGACGGGACGGAGATCGCCTTCGAGTGCGTCGGTTGCGCCAAGCCCGGGCGCGCCGACCTCTACCTCGTCCAGGGGGACGGCACGGGTCTGCGCCGACTCACCTCCGGCCCGGGCGACAGCATCAACCCGGTCTGGTCGCCCGACGGGTCAGAGCTCGCCTTCGAGCGCGTCGCCGGCGCCCGCGCCGACATCTTCGTCGTCGGAGCCGACGGCCAGGGCGAGACGAGGCTGACCTCCGGCCCGGGCAAGAACGGAGGCCCCGTGTGGCAGCCTCGACCTCTCCACGGCTGACCGCCGCCTGCTTCTGTTAGAAGGAGCCCACGGCGGGGTGCCGGAGCGGTCGAACGGGGCGGTCTTGAAAACCGTTGGGCGTGCAAGCGTCCCCTGGGTTCGAATCCCAGCCCCGCCGCTGAAATGCGTGCCGATGACGCCTGCGGAGGGGCTATGCTCTTCCCGTGGAGAGAGTGGCGCCGAGCGCCAGGTCGGCCCTGGTGTCGAGGGGTTCCGGGCTGCCGGTCACGGCAGCGCGCCCGGTGGAGGGGTCGCGGACAAGATGGATCGGGCGGATCCCTTCGCTTGCCTGGCGCCCCGTCGTGTCGGGAGCGCTCGTCGCCGGGCTGCTCGTGCTCGCGCCGGTCGCGCAGGCCCGGCGGGCGGTCGGGCTCTCGCTGGTGGTGACTTTTTTCACCAACGGGACGATTACCGTGACCCTTCCCGACGGCACGCCCGTGGGAACGACGGGCGGGGCGCCCACCGTGATCCCGGCCGGGTTCTACACCGTGGTGATGAACGGCCCGGGAGGATGCATCAGCCTGCCGCTCTTCCAGCTCAACGGCCCCGGCGAGAACATCAATGACGACATGTACGGCGGTGAGGTGGACACCCACAACTACAACGCCTACTTCCAGCCCAGCTCCACCTACACGTGGCGGAGCGACGCCGCCCAGACGGTCGCCCACACCTTCGTCACCTCTGCCGCGGTCGTGGGGACGCAGACCGCGAGCACCGGCTCGTCGGCGGGCTCGTCGGGGACATCCGGCAAGGCGTCCTCCCAGGATGTCGTCGGCTCGGCGGTCGTCCCCTTCCGCGGGACGCTGACCGGCGCGGTGAGCGGGGCCGGGACGGTCACGCTCACCTTCAAGGGAAAGAGCGCCCGCAGCCTGAAGGCGGGCAGGTACACGATCAGTGTCCACGACGGGAGCTCGACCAACGGCTTCCTGCTACAGAAGCTGAAGCACGCAGCCGTCAAGGTCACCGGCGTCGTCTTCGTCGGGAAGCATTCGGTCTCGATCCGCCTGACCCCCGGGCGCTGGATCGTCGGGCCGCGCCCCGGTAAGGGCACGTACTCGATCGTCGTCAGCTGAGCGCGCGTTTCGACCGCCCGCCGCCGATTGACGAGTGGCGGCCGCCACGAGCCGAGGCGGGTCCTGCGCGTCGCGCGGGAGCCCGAGCCGGCGGCCTCAACGGCCGACAGCACTCGCCGGACCAGCTCGCGAGCCAGAGGTCTTTCGAGCGAATCGCGGCCGCCGCCGCTAAGCTTGCCCCAGTTCGGTCCGCGCCTCGGCAGGGAGTCGCGCTCGTGCAGGCATTCAGATCGGTCAAAGGGATCGGCCTCGGCCTCGGCGTCGTCGCGGCTGCACTCTGCGCGGTCGTCCCCGGGAGCGCCGCCGCTGCGAAGCCGTCCCCGATGCCGCACCACCATCAGATGCAGGCGCTCTACGTGATCGACCACCGAGGCAAGGGTCCGAAGAGCGACGCCCAGCTCGTCGCCTACTCCCGCTCGTTCCAGCGGGTCCTCGCCGGCTGCACGATCAACGTCGACAACCTGACGAACCGGGCGCTCGCGCTGGCCGAGCAGGCGAGCGAGGTGGGCGGGCGCGAGGTCACCAGCCTCGCCTTGCTGAAGGCGGTCGCGCGCCGGATCGCCTGGAAAGCCCCGAGGGGCTGCAACGAGATCTTCAACCTCGCCGAAGGCCACCTCGAGGCCGGCGAACCCTAGGGCCGCGAGGAGGGATCCGGGGACCCACCGACGAGATCCACGGCCCAGATCCGCACACGCTCGAGCAGCGAGCCCTCGTGCGGGTGGAACCGCTCGACGGCCTCGCGCAGCTTGTCGCCGTCCCGCGGATAGAACAGCTGCGCCCAGACCGATCCGGGGAGGGCGAGCCTGACCGCGGTCACGAGCCCGACCGGGGGCAGGAAGATGCTGAGCAGGCCGAGCGTCAACTTGCCCTTCAGGCAGGTGATCACCGAGAGGACGATGTTGACCGCGATCACGGCGAAGCCGATCGTGCGGGGGACGACCGTCTGGTCGTGGATCCCGAAGGGCGAGATCCCGACGAGGAGGAGCGCTCCGAGCAGGAGCCACATGATGCTCGCGTCGATCGACCGCCGGCCCTCCTCGGTCCAGTACACGTCTCTCAGGTGGAAGGTGAGCGCGAACTCGTCCAGGATGAACGCTCCACCGATCCCGAAGATCACCGCAAGCAGTTCGCGTCCGTTGTCGCCGAGCCTGAGCGCGATCTCGAGCATCCCGCTCCCGAGCACGAGCACGACCCCGACGACCAGGTGATGGACGTGGACATCGCCGATCCGCCCGCTCGGCCAGCGGTGGCGCCGCGCGAGTCGCGTGTACAGGCGTGTGAGCGCGAACGTCAGGAGCGAGGCCCCGAGGAGGAACAGGAGCGCCTGCCGATCCGCGAGCCCGTACCGGTGGATCTCGACCGGATCGCTCAGTGTCCTCTGGAGGTGCTGGATGTGCAGGCCTCCATCGTAGGGGGGCGGACGGCGGCACCGCGCGCCGACGATGTTGTGGACCGGTTAAGGAACGTCGGCCCGCCACCCGCCGCTACGGTCTCTGCCGTGACGGCCGACGGACGCACGCCGGGGCGGATCGGCACCGCGATCGTCGGGCTCGTGCTCACGCTGGCGCTCCTGGCCGCTCTCGTCCACACCGGCAAGCTGACCGGAGTCGACCAGTTCGGGCTCGACCACCTGATGCCGTGGCTCGACCCGGGTCAGACCTCGTCGAACACCTCGGCGGGTCTCTGGCGGCCGTTCAAGTGGAGCGCGAACTGGTGGTCGAAGATCCTGGATCTCTGGACCTATCCCTGCTCGGTGCTGATCTCGGCGCTCGTCATGGCCGCTTTCGGGGCTTTCGAGTGGCGGCGAGGCCGGAGGCTGGCGGCGCTTCTCCCGGGAGCCGCCTGGGTCGCCGGAAACGGCGTCGAGGTGATCGGCAAGCACTGGATCACGAGGCCGGCGCTCTACGGTGTGTCCGACGGCGTCCGGCTCCACGTCGGGAGCTTCGACAACTCGTTTCCAAGCGGGCACATGATGCGCGGCATCCTGATCGCCGCTGTGATCGCACTCGTCTGGCGGCGGAGCTCGACCTGGGTCGCGCTCTGGGCGCTGCTCGTCGGCCCCGCGCTCGTGCTCCAGTCGGCCCATACGCCTTCCGACGTGGTCGGCGGCGCCCTCGTCGCCGCGATCCTGGTGCTGCTCGGCTGGGCGTTGATCGAGAGCCCACTGAGCCGGCGTTGGCCGGAACTGCGCCCGTCGAGCCTGTAGGAAGCAACCGGCCCGGCCGGCCTGCTGCGATCATCGATGCAATGGAAGGGATCGAAGAGTTCCTCGGACGGCTCGACCGGGGGCAGTTCGGCGACACGCTCGCCGTGGTCGTCTATCTGGCCGGGCAAGAGGTGACGCTGCCCGCAGAGGAGCTGAATCAGGCGCTCCGCCGCGCGATGCTGGTGCTCGCCGCGGGTGGAGATCCCCGACGCGAGCTCGAGGTCGACGACCGTGCCGTGAAGGCGATCGCCCTCGACCTCGACACGGACGAGCGACGTCACCAGCTCTCCGCCGGTCTCGACGACCTCGCAGTGGCCGCGCGCGACCTGCCCCACGTCCGCGCGGCGGTCCTCTTCCTCGCCGGCGACCTGGGTCTCGCGTGGAGGCTCTTCGCGCTCGGGCTGCTCGCAGAGGAGCTCGGCTCGTAGAGCTCGGCTCAAATGAGCCGAAGCTCTTTGCCGCCCCGCGGTCGGGTGACCCCGATGGAGTGATTTTGGCTCCAGCCCGTTTCGGCGCAAGCCGATGGGCAAAGGGATGAAGCGGTTCTCTCTTCTCCTTGGTGTCCTGGTTGCGTCGGGGTTCGCAGGGGCCGCGCATGCCTCGCAGGTGATCAGCACCAGCACCGTCACGAACTTGAAGCTTTCGGTCAACGCGGGCGGTGAGGCGCTCCTCAGCTACGAGACCGGCGGAAAGTTCGTCCACGTGCTCGCCTGGGGTGCGGAGAACGCGATCAAGCCCACGCCGGGTAAGAAGCAGATCGCGTTCCGGCTCGATTACACGGGTGGCTACGCGAAGTACTTCCGCGACAATCCCGCCGCGCAGAAGCTCGCCAGGGAGTACCGGAAGATCCAGGGGACGCCGGGCTACCTCGCCAACCCGGTGGTCAAGAAGCTCCGGGCGTTGCAGCGGGCTGCCGACTTCTACTGGAAGACCGGGTTCAACGGGGGTTGTGCACCCTACGACGGGCCGAAGCTCGCCTGGGCGGTGGCCGAGTGCAAGGCGCCGGACGGGAGTTACTGGGCGGTGCAGGAGTGGCGGCGCAAGCTCCCCGACTACGGGCTGCCGGCATCCGGCCTCGACGACGCCCTGGAGGTTCACCTCTCGCACTGGACAGGCGCGCTCCCGGTGCTGACCGTGAACACCGACTGGTCGTGGCACAAGTGGAACCACCTCTACGGGACGTTCACCTACGCCGGCGCTCCGGTGTTCGGCTTCACGTCGACCACCACTGGGCAGCCGCTCGACGGCTTCGGCCGAAACCTGTACGTCGACACGTTCAATTCCGCCTACGGCGCCGGCTGGATGCGGGAGAACAGCTTCCTGACGCACAAGGGCGGCGGAGTGTTCTGCTACAGCATCAACCCGCACGGGACGCGGCCGGCCGGGACCGGCACCGAGTACCGGGCCACCATCATGGGGCCGGGCGTCACGCCTGACGTGATGTGGACGGGTCAGGCGCCCGGTGCGTACGACAAGGCGACCGACGCCGAGCGGAACATCGCGATCGTCGGCCTGCACGACAGCCTCTGCCGGCCCAACTGACCACCGCACAACCCGCGCCGGCGGTGCCGGCGGGCGCGTGCGACGGGCTCGGGGGCCAGGCGTAGTCGCGAGGCGCAATCGGGCGAGCTCGGCTTCCCCAGGCTGAGGTAGCCTCGCGCCGGTGAGCGGTGACGGCGCCGAGCAGCGTGAACTCTTCCGGCGCTGGCCGGCGGGAGTCGCCGTGGTCGTCGCCGAGACACCGCTGCGCCGCGCGGGCCTGACCGTCTCCTCGCTCGTCTCCCTCTCGCTCGAGCCGCCGCTCGTCGGGATCTCGCTCGCGCGCTCCGCCTCGCTGTACGAGGTGCTGCAGGAGGCGGGTGAATGGGCGGTCTCGATCCTCTCCGGCGAGCAGGACCACCTCGCCCGTCATTTCGCACGCAGCGTCCCGCCGCTCGTGCTCTGGGACGGGATCGAGGTGCGGGAGGATGACCCCCGGCTGCTCGCCGGGGCCGTCGGCTGGGTCGTCGCGGGCACGGTCGACGAGGTCGCGGCCGGCGATCACACCTTCTTCGTCGGCGCCGTGCGCTCGCTCGAGCCGGGGCCGGGGCGCGGTTCGCTCGTCTACTACGACCGCAGGTACGAGTCGCTGTGATCGAGGCCGTCGTCTTCGATCTCGACGGGGTGCTGATCGACTCCGAGCAGCTGTGGGACGGCGTCCGGGAGGAGCTCGCCCGGCAGCGCGGGGGGCGATGGCACCCCGGGGCGCAACGGGACATGATGGGCATGAGCTCGCCCGAATGGTCCCGCTACATGCACGAGCGGATCGGGCTGCCGGAGCCCCCGGAGGAGATCAACCGCATCGTGGTCGAGCGAATGCTCGAGCGCTACGCCGACGGCCCGCCGTGGATCCCCGGCGCGATCGACGCCGTCGGGCGCATCGGCGCCGCCTACGTGCTCGGGCTGGCGTCGTCCTCCAATCGCGAGCTGATCGAAGTCGTGCTCCGGGAAGGCGGGATCGCGGAGCTCTTCCGGGCCGTTGTTTCGTCCGAGGAGGTCGCCCGCGGCAAGCCCGCACCCGACGTCTACCTCGAGGCTGCCCGGCGCCTCGGAGTGGACCCCTCGGCCTGCGCGGCGGTGGAGGACTCCCACAACGGCATCCACTCGGCGAAGGCGGCCGGGATGGCATGTGTGGCGATTCCGAACGGCGTGTTCCCTCCGGGCGAGGCGATCGCCGAGGCGGATCTGGTGCTCGCGTCGGCCGCCGACCTGGACGCAACCGCCTTCGAGCGATTCTTCTAGGCTGCCGTGATGAACGTCGAAGCGATCTCGATCGGGGGGCCCGGCGCCCCGCTCGACGCCGTCGAGTCGGTGAGCGTCGTGGCCGGTTGCGGGCTCGAGGGCGACAGGCACTTCAGGCGCTCGCAGCGACCCGGGGGCGCGTTGACGCTGATCGAGGCCGAGGTGCTCGATGAGGTCGGGTTGACGGGCCTGGAGTCCCGGCGCCAGGTCGTCGTGCGCGGCGTCAGGCTGAACGAGCTGCTCGGCCGGCGTTTCCGGGTCGGCGAGGTCGAGTGCGTCGGCGTCGAGCTCTGTGAGCCCTGCGCGCACCTCCAGTCGCTTACGCGACCCGGCATCATCGACGAGCTCGTCCACCGGGGAGGCCTGAACGCAGACGTCCTCGGCTCGGGAACGATCTCTGTCGGCGACCCGGTCGCGGTCGAGTAGCGGCGATTCTACCGTCGCGCGGTCCGCTGCTTCGCCCGTGCCGCGATCGAGAACCTGAAGGGTGCTGCTACGGGCGGCCCCGTGGCCGAGGCGAGGGACATCGTTCCAATCACCAGTTTCCCCGCGCCGGCCGCCGGGAGCGTGAACGTGCAGGTGACCAGTCCGCCCCTCAGCCTCGAGGACGTGTGGAGCACCGCAGCTCCCACGTCGATCCGGCAGGACGGGGTCGCGCCGCGCAGGACCTGCGTGCCGTCACCCCACCTTGCCTTCACGGTCGCGACGATCTTCGCACCGGGCCCGCGCGGGGTCGAAACGCGCAGGCCGGCGAGGACGATGGTGTCAGCACTCGTCTTGCCGGCCACGCTCTCGACCGCCGCCCGCGCGTTCAGCACACCCCAGCCGACGGTCGAGCTCCAGCCGCTCCCGGCTGGGCGGGTCGCGGACTGCTCGAGGATGTTCGCCACCTGGACGCTCGTCAGCGACGGCTGGAGCGCCCAGACGAGGGCGGCGACGCCGGAGACCTCGGGTACCGCGAAGCTGGTCCCGCTTGCGTATGCGTACTGGGCGTCGTTCGGATTCGTCATCGTGACCGCACATGAGTTGCTGTCCTGGAAGTCGGTCGCGACGAGAGGGACAGCGCCGAGGATGCCGTGGTCGCAGCTCGTGTCGAACGTGCCCGGCGCCACCAGCGAGAGCTGGGCGCCCGCGTTCGAGAAGGACGCGCGTGCGCCGGACCGGTCAGACGCGCCGACTGCGAGGCCGGCGGCTGGCGTGCCGTTCGGCGGCTGCAGGAACGAAGCGGGGAAGTCGACCGCGCTCGCGCCCTCGTTGCCGCTTGCCGCAACGACCAGCACGCCTGCCGCGATCGCATAGTTGAGCGCGTCGATCACGGCCTGCGAGACGTTCCGCGCGACGATGCTCAGGTTGATGATCCGGACGTGGGCGTCGGTCAGCGTCTGGATCCCGGCGGCGATCTCGAAGTCCGTCAGCGGTGCCGCCTTGTAGACCGCGAGCCTGCAAGCGCCGCAGAACCCGGCCAGTCCGAAGCCGTCGTCGTTCCGGGCGGCGATGATCGAGGAGACGAACGTTCCGTGCCCTAGCGTGTCGCCGGCCGATGTGTCGACGGACGTGTCCCAGAATCTCTCGGCGATCTTGCCCCTCAGGTCGGGGGCATCGGCGATCCCGCTGTCGACGACACCGACCAGGATGGTGGGATCGCCGTGCGTCAGGTTGAGCGCCCGGTCGGCGCCGATGGACTGGAACTGCCATTCGTAGGGGACGCCCGTCGCCGGGTCGATCTGGTAGGTGAGAGGGTCGTTGCGGACGTGCGCCGGCTCGGCCCGGGTGACCGGCTCGACGTAGCGGATCCGCGCGTCGGCGGCGCGTGCCAGTGCCTCGAGCGCGGCGGGCGAGCCCGAGGCCTCGACCAGCCGCAGCTTCGGGAGCCACCGGAGCACCCGCAGCCCGAGCGAGCGGGCGAGCGCGCGGCCGTCGACGCCGCCGACGACTCCGATCGACGCCCATCCGCTCGCATAGCTCGCGACCGAGCCGGCCCGCGCCTCGGGCGGCTGTCGCGTCCAGTGCATCGCCCTGCCGAGCGGGGTCGGCGGGGCGACCGACGGCAGCGGGACGAGCGCCGAATGTCCGAGCGGCCGCGAGAGGCCGGCGGGCGCCACGAGCAGCGCGAGCGCGAACCCTGCGACCAGTGCCTTGCGGACGTTCACGAGACCCATCCCGCCGGTATCCAAGCACGCAGGGCCAGCTTCTCGCCAGCCGGCCGGCGGCACGCCGCTCCCAAGCTAGGGGAGGACGGTAGCGCGCGTGATCGTGGCGATGCGCGACGCTCTCGCGCTCACGTTCGCCTCGATCAACTGGGCCGCGATCGTGATCGCGACCTCCTCCGGGGTGCGGGCGCCGATCTGGATGCCGATCGGGGCGTGGAGCCGGGCCAGATCGGCCTCTCCGATCCCGTCCTCGCGAAGCCGGGCGTTGCGGTCGGCGCGGGTCTTCTCGCTGCCGATGGCGCCGATGAAGCCCGCGCCCGAGCCGAGCGCCAGCTTGAGCGCCGGTACGTCGAACTTCAGGTCGTGGGTCATCATGCAGATGGCGGTGCGCGCGTCGATCGGGGCGTGCGCGAGGAACTGGTCCGGCCACTCGTCGGAGAGCTCGTCGGCGTCCGGAAACCGCTCCCTCGTCAGGAACACCCGCCGCGGATCGCACACCGTGACGCGGTAGCCGAGGAGCTTCCCGACCGGCACCAGCGCGGAGACGTGGTCGCTCGCACCGAAGATGTACATCGCGGGCCGCGGCGCATACGACTCGACGAACACCTTCTCGCCCGCGGCCGTCTCGACGATCCCGCTCTCGCCGATCTCGAGCAGCGAGCGCGCGGCGGCGGAGACCGAGTCGTCCTCGTGCCCGTTCAGCTCGGAGACGATCGCCTGCTCGCCGAAGCCGGGCTCGTCGAGCCTGAGCGTGACCGCGATCGGCCGGTCGGACCGGACCGCGTCGGCGATCGGGCCGACCAGCGCGGGATCCAGCGAATAGACCGCGACGGCGATCCGGCCGCCGCAGGTGAGCCCCACGTCGAACCCGTCCTCGTCGTCGAGCCCGTAGTGCACGAGCCGACCCGGCGAGCCGGCGAGAACCTCGTTCGCCTCCCGGATCACGGAGGGCTCGACGCAGCCGCCGGTGACGCCGCCCGCCACCTCGTTGCGACTCGAGACGGCGAGCGCAGCGCCCGGATCCCGCGGTGCGGAGCCGATTCTCTCCACGACGGACCCCAGGGCGACCGACGCTCCCTCGCCCGTCCATCGTTCCAGGATCTCGATGATGTCTTTGATCGGAAACCCGCTTCGCGAAGAGTGCTTCGGAGGACTTTTGGCTACTGCACTGCGAGAAGAGGATAGCGTCACGGCGCCCGATTGGAGATACGCAGGCTCGGGCTGGAACGGATTTCGCCGGAACGGTTTGCGTCTCTGCAACCCTAACCGGCTCCGGAGACGTCTAAGGAGCCATGCACGGTCAAGCCGCCACTCTTCGCCTCGCGGTACTGCCGCGCGCCGGCCTGCTCACGGATCTCGTCCTCGTGGGCGGCGGAGCGGCGTTTGTCGCGGTCTGCGCCCAGATCTCGTTCCACCTGGGCTTCACGCCGGTGCCGATCACCGGCCAGACGTTCGCCGTCGTGCTGGTGGGCGCCTCGCTCGGATCGGTCAGGGGGAGCGCGAGCCTGCTCCTCTACCTGCTCGTCGGGTTGGCCGGTGCGCCGGTCTACTCGGAGCACAAGCACGGCTGGGAGGTGGTCAGCGGGTCGACGGGTGGGTACCTGGTCGGGTTCATCGTCGCCGCCGCGCTGGCGGGTGTGCTCGCCGAGCGCGGCTGGGATCGCCGTCTCTCCTCGTCGGTCTCGGTGATGCTGACCGGGAACGTGGTCATCTACGCGTTCGGGCTCGTCTGGCTGCACCACTGGCTCGGCGCGCACGACTTCGGCCACAGCTGGAACACGACGTTCGGGGACGGGCTGTACCCGTTCGTCCCGGGCGACGTCTTCAAGCTGTACCTCGCTGCTGCAGCGCTTCCGGCTGCGTGGAAGCTGGTCGGCCGGCTCAAGTCCTGACGGGTCAATCAGTCGGGGGGCGGAGCACCGCGAACTGGTCGGTGATCTCGATCATCGGGGTGCGGAACCCGAACAGAGCCGCCGGCCGGCCGCCGGCCGGGCCGGGCGGGCGGCGGCTGCCGGTCGGCACGAGCAGGTGGCGGCGCAAGAGCACGCGCTGAAGGTTCGTGGCGGAGACGTCGTGGCCGAGCGCCGCCCGGTACAGGTCGCGGAGCTCGGAGATCGTGAAGGCCGCCGGCGCAAGCGCGAAGCCGATGTTCGTGTAGGAGAGCTTCGCCCGGAGCCGTTCGCGCCCGGCGAGCACGATCGGCTCGTGGTCGAAGGCGAGCGACGGCAGGCTGTCGACCGGGTGCCAGCGCGTGTCGGCCGGGAGCGCCGGGTCGACGTCGGCGGGAACGAGGCCGAGGTAGGCGGTTGCAAGCTCGCGCCGGAGCGGGCTCCGGTCGGGATCGCTGCGGGTCTCGAGCTGTTCCAGGTGGGCGAGCTCGCGGACGTCGACCTTGGCGGCGAGGTGACGCCGGATCGACTGCTCCAGCGTCTCGTCCGAGTCGAGCTCGCCTCCGGGCAGCGACCAGGCGCCGGTGAACGGCTCGAGCGCCCGCTCCCAGAGGAGCACCTGCAGCACGCCGTTGCGCACCTGGAAGACGACCGCGACCACGGTATGCGCAAGACCAGGTGTTTTCGCTCTGGGATCGGAAACCATGTACACTCTCGGCCAGGTTATCGACTTCGAGGAGAAAACCTCGGGATGGACATGCGAGACGAGCGTAAACGGTTTGGCCTGATCGTCGTCGGCGGCGGCGTCGCCGGGCTCTATGCGGCCCTGGCCGCGGCGGAGCACGCGGACGTGCTCCTGGTCGCGAAAGGGGGCGTCGCAGCCTCGAACAGCTGGCATGCGCAGGGTGGGGTCGCAGCCGCGATCGGCGAGGGGGACACGGCCGAGCTCCACGCCGCCGACACCTTCCTGGCCGGCCGTGGTCTCTGCCGCGAGGGCGCCGTGCGGGTGCTGACCCGGGAGGCGCCGGACCGCATCGCCGACCTCGTGTCGCTCGGGGTCGAGTTCGACGAGGGCCTCGGTCGCGAGGGCGGGCATTCGCGCCGCCGCGTCGTGCACGCGGGCGGGGCCGAGACCGGCAAGGCGATCTCCGCGGTGCTCGCCGCCCGCGTGCGTGCTCACCGCCGCATCGAGATCGTCGAGGGCGAACGGGTGCTCGACCTCTGGATGGATGCCGGGCGCTGTGCCGGGGTGGTGACCGCGAAGCGCCGGCTCGAGGCCGGCGCGACCCTGCTCGCGACCGGGGGTTACGCCGCGCTCTGGGAGCGGACGACGAACCCGCCCGGGGCGCTCGGCGAGGGTCTCACGCTCGCCTACCGGGCCGGGGCGGCGCTCGCCGATCTCGAGTTCGTCCAGTTCCACCCGACGGCGCTCCTCGACGACGGCTACCTGCTCTCCGAGGCGCTGCGGGGCGAAGGCGCGCTGCTCCTGGACGGCGGCGGCGACCGGTTCACCGACGAGCTCGCCCCGCGCGATGTCGTCGCGCGCGCGATCGCCGAGCGCGGGCAGGCGGGCCTCGACCTGCGCTCGATCGAGCGGGGGCGGTTCCCGGGCCTGATGGCCACGCTCGAGCGGGCCGGCTACGACCCGGCGATGGAGCCGATCCCCGTCTCGCCCGCGGCGCACTACACGGTCGGCGGGATCGTCACCGACCTCGACGGCGCCAGCACGGTTCCCGGTCTCTACGCCGCGGGAGAGTGTGCCGCCACCGGCGTCCACGGCGCCAACCGGCTCGCCTCGAACTCCCTGCTCGAGTGCCTCGTCTTCGGCCGGCGGGCCGGGCTCGCGGCCGTGACCGGGCCCGTTGCGGGTGCCCGGCGGGACGGAGACCGTCGCCCGGTCGAGCCCGACGGGCCCGTCGGCGAGGCTCTCCGCCGCGCCCTCTGGGAGGACGCCGGTGTGATCCGCAGCGCCGAGGGCCTCGAGCGGCTCCGCGGCTCGTCGCCTGCGCTCCTGCCGCGGCTCGTCGCCGAGAGCGCGCTCGCACGGGCCGAGAGCCGCGGCGGGCACTTCCGCTCCGACTATCCCACCGAGGACCGGGCGTTCGAGGGGCACGTCGTCCTCCGGCAAGGCGAGCCTCCGGTGGTCGAACGATGGAGCTGAGCGCCGACGCGATCGACCGCATCGTGCGGGCGGCCCTCGCCGAGGACATCGGCGACGGCGACCGCACCACCGACGGCATCGTCGCGTCCGGAGCGCGCTGCACCGCCGAGCTCGTCCTGAAGGACCCCGGCGTGCTCTGCGGGATCCCCGTCGCCGGGGCGGTGTTCGCGGCCCTGGATCCGGAGGTGCAGGTGGAGGCGCTGGCCGGGGAAGGCGCGCACATCACCGACGTTCCGGCCGTGGTCGCGCGGATCGAGGGCCCGGCGCGGGCCGTTCTCACCGGCGAGCGAACCGCGCTCAACGTGCTCGGGCGGCTCTGCGGGATCGCGACCCTCACGTCGCGCTACGTCGACCTCGTCGCCGGCACCGGCGCGACCATTCTCGACACCCGCAAGACGACGCCGGGCCTCCGTGCGCTGGAGAAGTACGCCGTCCGCTGCGGCGGGGGCTCGAATCACCGGGCGGGGCTCTACGACGCCATCCTCGTCAAGGAGAACCACGTGCGCATCGCCGGAGGGATCCGGGAGGCCGTCGAGGCGCTCGGCACCCGCAACGGCATCTGCGTCGAGGTCGAGGCCGAGTCGCTCGACGACGTCTCGGCGGCGCTCGAGGCCGGGATCCGCCGGATCCTGCTCGACAACATGACCCCGCAGGAGGCAGGACGCGCCGTCGAGCTCGTTGCCGGCCGCGCGGAGCTCGAGGCCTCGGGCGGGATCTCGCTCGCAACGGTCCGCGCCTTCGCCGAGACGGGTGTCGACTTCATCTCGGTCGGCGCACTCACCCATTCGGCCCGTGCGCTCGACGTCTCCCTGGATGTCCGGTGACGGCGGTCGAGACACGGAGCCTGCAGGAGGAGGTGCGCGCCCTCGCCCGGGAGCGGGACGCCGTCATCCTCGCGCACAACTACCAGCTCCCCGAGGTGCAGGACGTGGCCGACTACGTCGGCGACTCGCTCGGCCTCGCCCGGCAGGCGGCCGGCACGGGCAGCTCGGCGATCCTCTTCTGCGGCGTCCACTTCATGGCCGAGACGGCGGCGATCCTCAGCCCCGAGAAGACCGTGCTGATCCCCGACCGCAAGGCGGGGTGCTCGCTGGCCGCCTCGATCGATGCGGCCCAGCTGCGGGAGTGGAAGTCGCAGCACCCGGGTGCGGTCGTCGTCTCGTATGTCAACACGACCGCGGAGGTGAAGGCCGAGAGCGACTACTGCTGCACCTCCGGGAACGCGAGGGCCGTGATCGAGGCGATCCCGGGCGACCGCGAGATCCTCTTCCTGCCCGACCTCTACCTCGGCCTGTGGCTCGAGCGCGTCACGGGTCGCAAGCTGAAGATCTGGCTCGGCGAGTGCCATGTCCACGCGGGGATCCGCCCGGCCGACATCGAGCGCTGGCAGCGGGAGGCGCCGGACGCCGAGCTGCTCGTCCACCCCGAGTGCGGCTGCGCGAGCCAGGCGATGGCCTTCGGGAACGAGCGCACCCACATCCTCTCGACGGAAGGGATGGTCGACTTCGCTCGCCGCTCGCCGAAGCAGCGCTTCGTCGTCGCCACAGAGACCGGGATCCTGCACCGCCTGGGCCGGGAGGTGCCCGAGAAGACCTTCGAGGCGGCCCAGGAGGCTGCCGTGTGCCGCTTCATGAAGATGATCACGCTCGAGAAGGCGCGCAATTCGCTGCGCGACCTCGAGCACGTCGTCACGGTCGACCCCGGGATCGCCGCCCGCGCACGGGGCGCGATCGACCGGATGGTCGCGATCGGCTAGGACTCCGGCATGAGATCACTCCGCGAGCGGCTCGCCGGGGCGTCGGGCCCCGGCCGGTTGCTCGGCGCGCTGGCGAGCCTTGGTGCGGTCACGGTCGTGACGGCGGTCATCTACGGGCTCGAGCGCTGGATCCCGGTGCTGAGCCTCGGCGTCCTCTACGTGTTCGCGGTGCTTCCGATCGCCGCGGTCTGGGGGCTCGCGTACGCGGTCGTCGTGTCGCTCGCGAGCATGGTCGCCTTCAACTTCTTCTTCCTCGAGCCGGTGCACACGCTGACGCTCGCCGACTCGCGCAACTGGTTCGCCCTGCTCGTGTTCCTCACCACCTCGGTCGTGGTCTCCGAGCTCGCGACCAGGTCGCGCCGGCGTGCGCGCGAGGCGTCGCTGCTGGCCGAGATCGCCACCTCCCTCCTCGAGCACGGCACCGTCGCCGCCGAGCTGGAGCGGATCTCCGCCGAGACCGCGAAGGCCCTCCACGTCGAGCGCGCGCAGATCACGCTCGGGGCGGATGCCGGCGCCGGGCACGAGCTGAGCGCCGGCGGGCGCCGCGTCGGATCGATCCGGCTCGAGGGCAAGCAGAGCGGGGATCCGAGTGCCCGCAGGCGGTTGCTCCCTGCGCTCGCCTCGCTCCTCGGTGTCGCGATCGACCGTGAGCGGCTCGCCCGCCAGGCGCTCGAGGCCGAAGCGCTCCGCCGGGCCGACACGCTCAAGACGGCGATCCTTCGCGCCGTCAGCCACGATCTGCGGACGCCACTGATGGCGATCTCGACCTCGGCGGGCGCGCTGGCCCGTCGAGATCTCTCGATCGACGACGCCGACCGCGCCGAGCTGCTCGCGACGATCCTGGCCGCCTCGGACCGGCTCGATCACCTGGTCGGTAACCTGCTCGACCTGTCGCGCATCCAGGCCGGCGCCGCGCAGCCCGAGCAGGAGCTGCTCGACCTGGAGGAGCTCGTGGTCGGCGCCCTCGATGAGCTCGGCGAGGAGGGGCGGCGCGTCGAGGTCGTGTTTCCGGAGGAGCTGCCTGCGGTTCGCGTCGACGCACATCAGATCCGGCGCGTGCTCGTCAACCTGGTCGAGAACGCGCTCAAGTACTCGCCGGCCGAGGAGCCGGTCCGGATCCAGATCGCGGCGACCCCGTCCGAGTCGGTGGTGCGCGTGATCGACCACGGGCCGGGCGTTCCGACCGACGAGCGCGAGCGGATCTTCGAGCCCTTCCAGCGCGGCTCCCGCACCGGCGCTGCTCGAGGCGCCGGCCTCGGCCTCGCGATCGCACGCGGCTTCGCCGAGGCGAACGGCGGCCGGATCTGGGTCGAGTCGCGCTCCGGTCAGGGCGCGACGTTCGTCCTTGCCCTGCCAGCGCTCCGTCTGGAGGTGCCGGCCTGAGGCGCCTGTCACACTTCCGTCACCTTGGTCTGGCACCGGTCATGGCCCGAAGAACATGCATTCTGAGCGGGGAATACGCGAGGTCGTGTCACTTCTCCTCGGCTTCCGTGACACTTCCGTGACAGTGACTGGCACCGGACATGTCCCGCCCGGAACTGGCTGGGAAGGACGGTGAGTGCCCGCGGCCCGCGGGTGCTCGTCGTCGACGACGAGCAGCAGATCCTGCGCGCGCTTCGCACCAGCCTGCGCGGTGCGGGGTACGAGGTCGAGACGGCCGAGACCGCCGAAGGGGCGCTCGCGGCGGCGGCGATGCGGCCGCCCGAGGCGGTCATCCTCGACCTCGTCCTGCCCGACGGCACCGGGATCGACGTCTGCCGCGAGCTGCGCAAGTGGAGCTCGGCGCCCGTCATCGTCCTCTCGGCCGTCGGCGAGGAGCGGGAGAAGGTGGCAGCTCTCGACGCCGGCGCCGACGACTACGTCACCAAGCCGGTCGGGATCGATGAGCTGCTCGCCCGGCTCCGCGCGGTTCTTCGCCGCACGGTCCCCTCGGGGGAGCCGCTGCTCGAGGTGGGTGACCTGGTCGTCGACCTCGACAAGCACTCGGTCAGCATCGCCGGTGAGCAGGTCCACCTCACCCCGCACGAGTTCGAGCTCCTCCGTGTGCTCGCCGCCAACGAAGGCAAGCTGCTGACGCACCGGGCGCTCCTGCAGGAGGTCTGGGGCCCCGGCTACGGCAGCGAGTCGAATCTCCTGCACGTGAACATCTCCCAGCTGCGACGGAAGATCGAGCCGGACAGGGCGCGTCCGCGGTACCTCCTGACGGAGCCCGGCGCCGGCTACCGGCTCGTGAACCCCGCCGCCGACGCCTGACCGGTCCTTCAGGAATTCTTCAGAGCGGCGCCCGTGACCTTCACGCGGCCTTCAGGCCGGTCGACCTACCGTGGCTCAGATGCGACGCTCCCCCGCCTCCGCGCTCGTGACGACGTGGGGGATGGCGCCGCCGCTGGGGCTCTGGGAGAGTGGAGTGATCTCCCCCGCCGCTGCGGTCGCCGCCTGCGCCGGAGTGCTCGCGCTGGCCACGGCTCAGATGATCGCGGGACTGCGCGCACCGAAGCCCGCCCGCGGCCGGCCGTCCCGGAGATGACGACCCGCACGCCGACGCTTCCGCCGCCTGCTCACGTGACCGTCGTCGCGGCGGGCCGTTCCGGCCGCCGTGGGGCCTTCAGGGTTTTTTCAGGGTCGGTGCGACGATCTTCAGACGGCCTTCAGCCGGGCCCTTCTACCGTGGCTGCCATGTGTCGGTTCGAGCACGTCGCGCCCCGTAGGCGCACCGCGGCCTGAATGTACGACTTCGCCGCCATCGGCATCGCCGCGGCGTGCTTCGCGTTCATCTTCCTCGTCCTCTGGGCGCTGGACCGCATCTGATGCCGGGCGCCGACATCTTCGGGCTCGTCGTCTCGGTGGCGATCTTCGTTTACCTCGTCTACGCGCTCGTCCGCGGGGAGAGGCTCTAGTGCGGCCTCTCGTAACCTTTGACCCGAAACGCGGGCGTGCGAGGCCGCACTTGCGGCCGCTTCGCGGCCGTTCTTCTCTGTCTGGGGCCGAGGCCGGCGGAGGCGGTCGGAAGCCTGAGGTGCGGGCCGGAGGGCGCCGAGAGCCGAAAGATCATCCCGGCCGCGTAGCGGCCGGGCAAGTGCGGCGTCACGAAGGCGGGTTTCGAGTGAAACGTTCGGAGACGCCGCACTAGATGACCGGCCAGGGCGTCGGTCAGATCCTGTTCTACTCGGTCGCGCTCGTCGCGCTCGGGTACCCGCTCGGCCTCTGGATGGCGCGTGTCTACAGCGTGCCGCTCGTCGCCGGCCGCGTGCTCGCAGCGGTCGAGAACGGCTTCTACCGCCTCGTCGGCACCCGTCGCGACCGCGAGCAGGACTGGAAGAGCTACGGCAAGACCGTGCTCGTCTTCAGCATCCTCTTCTGGGCCGTCCTCTATGGGATCCAGCGGCTCCAGGGCCACCTCTTCCTCAACCCGGATCACCTCAAGGGCGTCCCGGCGCACCTCTCGCTGAACACCGCCGCGAGCTTCGTCACGAACACGAACTGGCAGTACTACGGCGGCGAGACCACGATGTCGTACCTGACCCAGATGGCCGGGCTTGCGGTGCAGAACTTCGTCTCGGCCGCGGTCGGGATGGCGGTGCTCGCGGCGGTCGTGCGCGGGATCGCGCGCCGCTCGGCCGGGACGCTCGGCAACTTCTGGGTCGACCTCTACCGCTCGCTCATCTACATCCTGCTCCCGCTCTGCCTCGTCGTCAGCGCGATCCTGATCTGGCAGGGCGTCCCGCAGACCTTCCACGGCCACGCGACGGCGACGACGCTCCAGGGCGCCCAGCAGCCGATCGCGCGCGGCCCTGTCGCCTCACAGGTCGCGATGAAGCAGCTCGGCACGAACGGCGGCGGCTACTACAACTCGAACTCGGCCGTCCCCTTCGAGAACCCGACCGGTCTCTCGAACTTCGTCGAGATGCTCGCGATCCTGCTCATCCCCGCGGCGCAGGTGTTCATGTTCGGGAAGATGGTGCTCGCGCGACGGCACGCCTGGATGGTGCTCGCAGCGATGTTCGCGATCTTCGCGATCGGCGTCGGGGTAACGCTGACCGCCGAGCAGCACGGCTCCCAGGTCCTCCGCGCCTCGGGGGTGAACATCACCCAGGGCAGCGGCCAGTCCGGGGGCAACATGGCCGACAAGGAGGTTCGGTGGGGCATCGCCAACACCGCTCTCTGGGCGACTGCGACCACGGACGCCTCGAACGGCTCGGTCAACGGCGCCCACGACTCGCTCACCGCCGCCGGCGGCGCGGTTCCGGTGGTGAACATGTTCCTCGGCGAGGTCGTGTTCGGCGGCGTCGGCTCCGGTCTCTACGGGATGTTCTTCTACATCGTGCTGGCCGTGTTCGTGGCCGGCCTGATGGTCGGGAGAACGCCGGAATGGCTCGGCAAGAAGATCGAGGCGCGCGAGATCAAGCTCGCGGCGCTCGGTGCGCTCTTCGTGCCGACGATGGTGCTGACGATGACCGCCGTGGCGATCGTGACGAAGTCCGGCCTTGCCTCCATCTCCAACCACGGCATCCACGGCTTCACCGAGACGCTCTACGCCTACGACTCGCAGTCGAACAACAACGGCAGCGCCTTCGCCGGCTATGGCGCCACGAGCTTCTCCGCGAGCTTCGGCACGGTCGCGCTCTTCTTCGGCCGCTTCGTGCCGCTGCTCGCCGCGCTCGCGCTCGGCGGCTCGCTCGGGAAGAAGAGGATCGTGCCCGTCTCGGCGGGGACGTTCCGCACCGACGGAGGGACGTTCGTCGTGCTGCTCGTCGGCGTGATCGCGCTCACTGCCGGCCTGATGATCCTGCCTGCGCTCACGCTCGGCCCGATCGTCGAAGGGCTGATGCACTGATGAAGAACATCGTCAGCTCCGTCGTCGCGATCGTCCTCATCACGGCCGTCTTCGGCTTCGCCTACCCCGCTGTCATGACGCTTTTCGGCCAGGCGGCGTTCTCCAATCAGGCGAACGGCAGCCTGATCGAGCTGAACGGCAAGGTCGTCGGCTCGAAGCTCGCCGCGCAGGAGTTCACCGCCCCGCGTTACTTCCACGAGCGCCCCTCGGCAACCGCTCCCGCCTACAACGCCGCGGCTACCACCTTCGCGAACCTCGGGCCCACGAATCCCGATCTGGCGAAGAACGTCAAGGCGGCGGCGGAGGCGATCCTCAAGCTCGAGAGTCCCTATAACCCGGGCCTGACGATCGGCGACATTCCCGTCGACGCAGTCACGACCTCGGCATCCGGAATCGACCCCGACATCTCGCCGGCCTATGCACAGCTTCAGGCTGCGCGGGTGGCGGCCGTCAGCCACCTGCCGCTCGCGACCGTGAAGCAGCTGATCGGGAAGTACACGATCGGGCGCTCGTGGGGCTTCTTCGGCGAGCCGGGCGTGAACGTGCTCGAGCTCAACCTCGCACTGGACAAGGAGAGCAGCAGCTAGTGCGGCGTCTCCGAACGTCTCACCTGAAACTCGCGCTTGTGACGCCGCGCTTGCCGGCCGCTACGCGGCCGGTTGATCATTCGCAGTTCTGCCTCGCCCCTGCCGCGAACCCCGCTGCTCCTCGGCTCACTGTTACGCCTCCGCCGCAGAAGACCAAAGGTCAACGGCCGCGCAGCGGCCGCACGTGCGGCCCTCCGCACCGAGTGTTTCGGGTCGAACGTTGTGAGAGGCCGCACTAGATGGCACGCAAGTCGGCAAGCATCTTCTCACCCGAGATCGTCGCCGGGGCGGTCCGCGACTCGTTCCCGAAGCTCGACCCGCGGCTTCAGCTCAAGAACCCGGTGATGTTCATCGTCGAGCTCGGCAGCGTGATCACGACCGGGATCTTCGTCCTCGACCTCGCCCGCGGCCACACGGGGTCGCTCTGGTTCGTCGGCGTGATCGCCGTCTGGCTCTGGCTGACGGTGCTGTTCGCGAACTTCGCCGAGGCGGTCGCCGAGGGGCGCGGCAAGGCGCAGGCGAATGCGCTCCGCGCAACGCGCACGACCACGACGGCTCAGCGCCTGCTCGAGAGCGGAGCGCTCGAGGAAGTTCCCGCCCCGGAGCTCCAGCGCGGCGACATCGTCGTCGTCACCGCGGGCGGGGTCATCCCGGCCGACGGCGAGATCATCGAGGGAGTCGGCTCGGTCGACGAGTCGGCGATCACGGGCGAGTCCGCACCCGTGATCCGGGAAGCCGGAGGGGACCGCTCGGCCGTCACTGGCGGCACGAGGCTGCTGTCCGACCGGCTCGTGATCGAGGTCACGCAGGAGCCGGGCAAGTCGTTCCTGGACCGCATGATCGCGCTCGTCGAGGGCGCCGAGCGCCGGAAGACCCCGAACGAGATCGCGCTCAACATCCTGCTCGCCGGCCTGACGATCACCTTCCTCGCCGCCGTCGTGACGCTGCGCCCGTTCGCGATCTATGCGGGAACGCACCTTTCGCAGACCGTCCTGATCGCCCTGCTGGTCGCGCTGATCCCGACCACGATCGGCGCGCTCCTGTCGGCGATCGGGATCGCCGGCATGGACAGGCTCGTCCAGCGCAACGTGCTCGCGATGTCGGGACGTGCGGTCGAGGCTTCCGGCGACGTCGACGTGCTCCTGCTCGACAAGACCGGAACGATCACGCTCGGCAACCGTCAGGCCTCGGAGTTCGTCCCGGTCGACGGTGTGCCCGTCAACGAGCTCGCCGAGGTGGCGCAGCTCTCGTCCTTCGCCGACGAGACGCCCGAGGGCCGCTCGATCGTCATCCTCGCCAAGGAGCAGTACGGCCTGCGCGGCCGCGAGCTCTCCGATCACGAGGCGACGTTCATCCCCTTCTCCGCGACGACCCGGATGAGCGGTGTCGACTTCGACGGAAAGCAGTACCGCAAGGGCGCCGCCGACGCCGTCAAGCGCTGGGTCGAGGAGCAGGGCGGCAAGATCCCGGCGCGGCTCGACGAGGAGGTCGACAAGATCGCGCGGGCCGGCGGTACGCCGCTCGTCGTCTCGCAGGACAACTTCGTCCTCGGCGTGATCCACCTGAAGGACATCGTCAAGGGCGGCATGCGGGAGCGCTTCGACGAGCTCCGGAAGATGGGCATTCGCACGGTGATGATCACCGGCGACAACCGCGTCACCGCGGCCGTGATCGCCGAGGAGTCCGGTGTCGACGACTTCCTCGCCGAGGCGACGCCGGAGGCGAAGCTCGCGCTGATCAAGGAGGAGCAGGCAAGGGGCAGGATGGTGGCCATGACCGGCGACGGCACCAACGACGCGCCCGCGCTCGCCCAGGCCGACGTCGGCGTCGCGATGAACACCGGCACGTCGGCCGCGAAGGAGGCCGGCAACATGGTCGACCTCGACTCGAACCCGACGAAGCTGATCGAGATCTGCGAGGTCGGCAAGCAGCTGCTGATCACCCGCGGCGCGCTGACCACGTTCTCGATCGCGAACGACGTCGCCAAGTACTTCGCGATCCTGCCCGCCATGTTCGCCTTCACCTACGCGAGCGAGCCGGGGCACCGCGGCCCGCTGAACGCGCTCAACGTCATGCACCTCGGTGACCCGAAGAGCGCGATCGTCTCTGCGATCATCTTCAACGCCCTGATCATCCCTGCCCTCGTCCCGCTCGCCCTCAAGGGCGTCCGCTACCGCGCGATCGGCGCGACGGCGCTCCTGCGCCGCAACCTGCTGATCTACGGCCTCGGCGGCATGATCCTGCCCTTCGTCGGGATCAAGGTGATCGACCTGCTCGTCCACAACGTCTTCGGCGCATAGGTCTGAGGGGCTGTGCGTGGGCGGTACCGGATCCTGCTCGGAATGGCGGCGGGAGTCGGGAAGACCTACCGGATGCTCCAGGAGGGGCGGCACGCGCAGCTCGAAGGTGCTGACGTCGTGATCGGCTACCTCGAGCCGCACGAGCGCCCGGAGACGGCCGCGCTTGCCGACGGGATCGACACCGTGAGGCACCTGCGGAGCACGCACGGAGGGCTCGAGCTGAAGGAGATGGACGTCGACGCGGTGATCGCCCGCAAGCCGGAGCTCGCCCTCGTCGACGAGCTCGCCCACACGAACCTCCCCGAGGCCCGCAACGGCAAGCGCTACGAGGACATCGACGAGATCCTCGAGGCGGGGATCGACGTCACCTCGACCGTCAACATCCAGCACCTCGAGAGCCTCAACGACGACGTCTTCGAACTGACCGGCGTGCGAGTACGGGAGACGTTCCCCGACCGGATCCTCGACGAGGCCGACGAGGTCGTGCTGGTCGACCTGACTCCAGAGGCGCTCCAGGACCGCCTCCGCGCGGGCAAGGTCTATCCCGCCGGCCGGGTCGACACCGCGCTCGACAACTTCTTCCGGCTCGACAACCTGGCGGCGCTCCGCGAGCTCGTGCTACGTGAGCTCGCCGAGGACGTCGAGGCGCGCCGGCACACGGTGGTGCTCGACCCGCTCAGCCAGCAGGCGGTCGCCGAGCGGATCCTCGTCCTGGTGACGCCGGAGTCGCGCTCGCAGCGCATTCTGCGCCGTGCCTTCCGCTCGGCGCAGCGACTCGGCTCGGAGATCGACGCGCTCTGGGTCAGGCGACCGGGGCAGCAGCTCAGCGAGGCGGAGACCGTCTCGCTTGCCGCTCTGCGCCGGCTCGCGAGCATCCTCGGCGCACACTTCATGGAGATCGAGGGCGAGAGCCTCCCCGAAGCGGTGAAGCGTTTTGTGGCCGAGCGCGGCTCCACGTACGTGTTCATCGGCACGCCCGACGAGTCGAGGCGGACCGAGATCCTGCGTGGCTCGCTCGTGTCGAAGCTCGTCCGCGAGCTGCCGGGTGTCGACATCCGCGTCGTCGCCGACAGGGCCCTGCGTGAGGAGTTACCGCAATGACCGTGGCGCTCATCGTGGCGCTCGTCGCCGTCGCTGCGGGGCTCGCCGCGGTCGCGGCGCGGTGGCGCCGCCCGCGGATCGACAGCCGCCGGCGCGTGACGCGGATCCTCGTCCCCTTCACGGGCGGCGGGCTCGACCCGGCAGTGCTCAACGCGGCGATCCGGATCGCCCGCGCCGAGGATGCCAAGCTCGTCCCCGCGTACCTGATCGTGATCCCGCTCGAGCAGCCCGAGGGCGCGCCGATGCAACAACAGGTCACGGTCGCGATGCCGCTGCTCGAGGCGATCGAGCACGCAGCGCTTCGCGCGGGTGTCCCCGTCGACGCCCGGATCGAGAGCGGTCGGACGCCGATCCACGCGCTGCAGCGGCTCTGGGACGTCGAGCGGTTCGACCGCATCGTCGTCCCGGCGCCGGTCGGGCGGAAGCACGGGTTCACGCCGAATGACCTGACGTGGATGCTCATCCACGCTCCGAGCGAGACGCTCATTCTGCGCCCGGACCCTGCAAGGGCCGCCACCGGCGCCGTCTCCAAGCCGGAGCCTCGCCGCGGCGCCGGCCTGGCACGGGCGCCCCGGTAGCGGAATGCTTCCGCCCACGGGTCGTGCCGACCCCGCCCGACCGGCGGCGCAGCCAGCTACCTTTTCGGGCACGGCCCGGCCTGAACCCGGGAATTCTCATGCGGCTCACAGACTGTTGTGCTTCCGTGGGACGCACCAGCGAGCAGGAGGCTTGATCCATGGCTGACGAGCACCGCCGCACGTCCGATGAGCAGGAACATCTGATCAAGCTCGAAGAGGCGCTCTTCGAGATCCGGCGGGTGATCGCAGGCCAGGAGTCGATGCTGGAGCGGCTGCTCCTGTGCCTCCTCGCCGGCGGGCATCTGCTGATCGAGGGAGTTCCCGGGCTCGCGAAGACGCTCGCGATCAAGTCGACCGCATCGGTCCTCGGCGGGACGTTCTCGCGGATCCAGTTCACGCCCGACCTCGTCCCGAGCGACCTGATCGGAACCAGGATCTTCCGTCCCGACCAGCACGAATTCGACACGGAGCTCGGCCCCGTCTTCTGCAACTTCCTGCTTGCCGACGAGATCAACCGCGCCCCTGCGAAGGTGCAGTCGGCGCTGCTCGAGGTGATGCAGGAGCGGCAGGTGACGATCGGCCACACGACCCACAAGGTGCCCGACCCGTTCCTCGTGCTCGCGACGCAGAATCCGATCGAGTCCGAAGGCACCTATCCGCTGCCGGAGGCTCAGGTCGACCGCTTCATGCTCAAGGTGCTCGTCGACTACCCGGCGCACGACGAGGAGCTCACGGTCGTGCTCCGCTCACTCGAGCCGATGCCCGCACTGACTCAGGTTCTCTCGCTCGAGCACCTCCAGGCCCTGCAGGCGATGGTCAGGCGGGTGTTCGTCGACCCTGCCCTCGTCAGCTGGGTGGTCGATCTCGCAACTGCGACCCGCAAGCCCGCCGAGGTGGGTCTCGACGCGATCGCCCCGTACATCTCCTACGGCGCGAGCCCCCGCGGGCCGATCAGCGTCGTCGCCGCGGCGCGGGCGCTAGCCGTGCTGCGCGGCCGGGACTACGTTCTTCCCTCCGATGTCGAGGCGGTCGTCCGCGACGCGTTCCGCCACCGGCTCGTTCTTTCCTACCAGGCACTCGCGGAAGAGGTCTCCGCCGATCACGTGCTCGATGAGGTGCTCGCCGCGGTGGCGCCGCCCCAGATCGACCTCGGCCGGCCCGCGCCCGCAGCGGCGTGAAGGGCCTTGTCGCCGCCGTCGGCCGGGAACGGACGGCCGCGCGCCCCGGCCCCGGGCCGATCACCGCGGAGAGCCTCGAGGCGCTGGAGCTCGCAATCGGCCGGCGCGTCGACGGGTTGCTCGCCGGCGACTACCGCTCCGCCTTCGCCGGAGTCGGGACCGAGCTCTACCAGGTGCGCCCGTACGAGGCCGGCGACGACGTCCGCCGGATCGACTGGAACGTCACGGCGCGCACCGGCCAGACGCACGTGCGCGTCGAGCTGGCCGAGCGGGTGCTCGTCACCTGGCTCGTCTACGACGCCTCCGCGTCGATGATCTTCGGCACCGCCGAGCGCCGGAAGGCCGACGTCGCAGAGGGCGTCGCGCTGGCCGTGGGCCACACCGCAACCCGGCGCGGGAACCGGCTCGGGCTGATCGCCTTCGGCGCGGACGATCCGCGCTGGCGACGACCCCGCCAGGGCCGTCGCGGTCTGCTCCTCACCCTGGCCGCGCTCCGGGCCGACCCGGCCGGGAGCGGTGGGCTCGCAGAGGCGCTTTCCCTCCTCGACGGCCTCGCCGTCCAGCGGTCGCTCGTGGTCGTCGTCTCCGATTTCCGGGGGCCGATCGACTGGCGGCACGCCCTGCTGCGGGTTGCCGGCAGGCACCCGACGCTGGCGGTCGAGATCCGCGACCCGCGCGAGCAGGAGCTCGCCGACGTCGGCGAGCTGCGCCTCGTCGATCCCGAGACCGGCCGGCAGCTCCGGGTCGACACCGGCGACCGGCTCCTGCGCGACCGGTTCGCGGCGGCGGCGGCGGAGGAGCGGACGGGTCTCGTCCGGCTGCTCGCCTCCGCGGGGGTCCGCCACGTCGCCCTCTCCACCGAAGGCGACTGGCTCCGAGACCTCGCAGCCTTCCTCAAGCGAAGCGACTTCTAGTGCGGCCGCTCGCAACGTTCGACCCGAGACGCACGTGGCTCGAGACGCGGCACTGACGATGGCCTTCAAATCTCCCGAGTTGCTCCTGTTCCTGCTCGCCGTCCCTCTGGCAGTGTTCGCCTACGCCCGGCTCGAGCAGCGACGTGCCCGGCGGGCGGCGCAGTGGTCGTCGCCGTCTCTGCTCGCGAACATGGTGGTCGGGTCGCCCGGCCGCCGGCGGTACATCCCGTCCGCCCTGTTCCTGCTCGCGCTGACGCTCCTGCTCGTCGGCTTCGCGCGGCCCGAGGCGAGGTTCACCGCGGCGAAGGACGGAGCAACAGTCGTGCTGATGGTCGATGTCTCCGGCTCGATGGGCGCGAACGACGTCAAGCCGACCCGTCTGCTCGCGGCCGACGCCGCGCTGACCGAATTCGTGAAGAAGCTCCCGTCCAAGTATCGCGTCGCGCTGATCACCTTCTCCAACCACATCGCGCTCAGGGTGGCGCCGACGTACGACCGCGACACGTTGATCCGCGGCCTGCCGGCGAAGGCAGAGCTCGAGGGGACCGCGCTCGGGGATGCGCTCTCTGCGGCGCTCGGCGTTGCCAGGAAGGCCGTCGGGCCGAGCAGGCCCGGCGCGCCGCATCCGCCCGCGACGATCCTGCTCATCTCCGACGGCGGTTCGAATACCGGCAAGGTGACTCCGGTGCAGGCGGCGAGCGCGGCGCGCAAGGCCGGCATCCCCGTCTCGACGGTCGCGCTCGGCACCTCACACGGCCAGGTGCACCAGTTGGTGCCGATCGGGCCGGGCAAGAAGACGTTCCCGCTCGTGCAGCAGGCGCCCGTCGACCCGACGACGCTGAAGGCGGTCGCGGCCGGCAGCGGCGGCAAGTTCTACGCCGTCCACTCGTCGGACCAGCTCGCTCAGGTGTACAAGGACCTCGGCTCGCGCCTCGTCTACGCCGACCAGTTCAGGGAGATCACCGCCGCGGTGACGGCAGGGGCGCTCGTGCTGATCATCGTCGGCGCAGTGCTGTCGGGGCTCTGGTTCCGGAGGCTCGTATGACCGCCGGGCGGCTCGCCTTCGTGGCGCTCGTCGGGGTGCTTGCCGTGGCGGCGCTCCCCGCGGGGTCGGGCGCCGCGAACGAGTGCAACGGGATTCCGCGCTGCGTCTCGGTGCAGGGCCCCTGGGTGGCGGTCCCGATCGTCGGGGAGGCCGAGTACCTCGTGGAGTGCCCCGGCGGTATGGGCGTCGTCGCCGGGACGGACGCGCTCGCGTCCTCCCGGGATGTGCATGCCACCTTCGACGGCATCCTCGGCAGTCCCGTCTCGTTCGGCCGGACAACTGCGGGCTCGGCGCTCTTCCGCGCCGTCTCGGGCCATCACCGGCCCGGCGCGTTCAAGCCGTTCATCGGCTGCATTCCCACACCGTCGAGCGTCAGAAACACCCTCGCTGCTTCGGCGACACCCGTCGGGCCGCCGCTCGAGCTCAAGGCGATCCAGGTCAAGGTCAGCCCGGGTGTGATCAAGACGATCTCGCTCACCTGCGGCAAGGGTCAGACCCTGGTCGACAGCTGGAGCGCAAAGGCGTTCGCGACCGCGAAAGCACCGGCGCCCGAGCTCGCGATGGGGGTCGAGCTCCAGACGAGGATTCACGGTCGCCGGGCCCGGCTCTCGATCGCGACCAGTGAGGTCCTGCCGGCAACGGCGCAGGCCGAGGTACAGCTCGGCGTGAGGTGCGCCGCCGCATGACGTTTGTCTCGCCGCTCTTCCTGCTCGCGCTGCTCGCCGTGCCGCTCGTCCTGACCTTCGCGATCGTGGTCAACCGCCGCCGTGCGCGCTTCCCGGTCGCCTACACCAACCTCGACCTGCTCGCGGGGGTCGTCGAGACCCGACGCCGTTCCTGGCGCCGCTGGATGCCGCTCGCCTTCCTCCTACTCGCGCTCGCGCTCGCGGCGGGCGCCCTCGCCCGGCCGCGCGTGCATCTCTCGAAACCCGACCAGAACGCCACGATCGTGCTCCTCGTCGACGTCTCGGGCTCGATGCGGGCCAACGACGTCGAACCGACACGGCTCGACGCGGCGGTCGCGGCGATGCGGACCTTCCTCGACAAGCTGCCGAAGCAGTTCAAGGTCGGCCTGGTCGCGTTCAGCTCGGAGCCGGAGCCGCTGATCACGCCGACCTCGGACCGGAATGCCGTGCGCGAGGCGGTCGGCTATCTCGAGCCGGAGGCCGGCACCGCAATCGGCGACGGGCTCGAGGTGGCGGTGCGAATGGTCGCGGACTCGCTCCGAAAGGGTGGGTACGTCCGCCGTCCGGGCAAGGATGTCCCGGGCGCGATCATTCTGCTCTCCGACGGGGCCCAGAACCGCGGCGTCCTCCAGCCGCTCCAGGCCGCGCACAACGCGAAAGTCGCGGGGATCCGCGTTTTCCCCGTCTCGCTCGGGACGCCGAGCGGGAAGGTGTCGTTCGGATTCGGGGCCTTCACCAACTCCGTCCCGGTACCGCCCGATCCGACGACGATGCGGTTGATCGCCGAGGCGACAGGAGGCCAGGCCTACACCGCCCAGACCGCCTCCAGTGTCGTCCAGATCTACCGCACGCTCGGCTCGAGCATCGGGCGCACCCGGGCGCTCGTCCAGATCACCTCGTGGTTCGCCGCCGCCGCCGCCGTGCTGCTCCTGGCCTCGCTCGTCTCGGCCCGCCTGATCGAGGGCCGGGTCCCCTGACGCCGCCCGCACGGACGGGCCGAACACGCGAACCGCTTGCCCGATCGAGCGCCTGACGTCTCGGCGGCGGGATCCGGGAGGTCGCGAGCAGCTCAGAGGTCGAGGTTCAGCTCGCGCAGCGCGAGGAAGACCGCCTCGCTGAAGGTCGGGTATGGCTGGATCACGTCGAGGAGCACCTCGATCGGCGTCTCCGCACGGATCGCCAGAGTCAGCTGCTGCAGCCACTCGCCGGCCTCCGGGCCGACCGCGACCGCGCCCGTGACGACCCGGCGCTCCGGGTCGGCCGCGATCCTGACGAAGCCCGGGCGCTTGGGGCGCTCGTAGGTCGAGAGCCGCGGCGTCGAGGTCAGCGGCCAGGTCGAGATCTTCCCATCCAGGCTGCCGACGGTTGCCACCTGTGGGTCGGTGAAGATCGTCGCCGGGATGGCGCGGTGGTCGGCGCGTGCTGCCCGCCCGGCAATGTCGTAGGCGGCGATGCGGGCGTGGTACTTGCCCACGTGTGTGAACTGGGCGATCCCGGTCACGTCGCCGATCGCCCAAACGCTCTCGGCTGCCCGGAGCCGCTCGTCGACCTCGATCCCGCGGCGGCCGATCGAGAGCCCGAGCGGATCGAGCCCGTCGACGTTCGCGCTGCGACCGGTGGCGACGAGCAGCCGCTCGAAGCTCACCCGTTCGCCGGAGGCGAGCAGGAGCGCCGGGCCTGCTTCGACGGCCTCGGCGGTCGCGTTGAGCAGGATCTCGACGCCGTCGTCGCGGAGCGCCTCCTCGACGAGAGCCGCAGCGTCGGCGTCGACGCGGGGGAGGAGCCGTTCGGCGGCCTGGACGAGCGTCACCTCGGATCCGATACGCGCGAAGAACTGCGCCAGCTCGCAGCCGACGGGGCCGCCGCCGAGGACGAGCAGCGAGCGCGGCACCTCCGTCGTCTCGGTCGCCTCGACATTCGTCCAGTAGTCCAGCGTGTCGAGGCCCGGGATCGGCGGGATCGCGGGCGAGGACCCGGTTGCGATCACGAGGCGGTCGTAGGGCACCTCCTGCCCGTCGACCTGGAGCACGCCCGGCCGCGCGACGACCGCGTCGCCGCGAACGAGCTCACAGCGCTGCGAGGCGAGCCATTCGACCTGTGAGCTGTCGTTCCGCTCCGCCACGACGTCCCGCCACGTGAAGACTGCGGCCGGGTCGAGCCCGGCGCCGCCGAGGCCCGGCGTGCGGCGGGTGGCCGCGAGCAGCTCGGGTGCGCGGAGCATCGTCTTGGTCGGCATGCACGCCCAGTAGGAGCACTCGCCGCCGACCAGACGGCGCTCGACGAGGGTCAGCTCGACGTCGCCATCGAGCCGGCGGAGGGCTCCGACGAAATGCTCGCCGGACGACCCTCCGCCCAGGACTGCGACGCGCACCGGCCTCAGCCGAGGCAGCCCGGCTGCTGGAGCGCGGCGGCCCGAGCGAGCCGGGCTGCCTTCCGGAAGCCGGTCGCCTGATCGGGGTTGGCAGGCACCGTCGAACCCTACCGTCCAGGTGGTCACGGAGCCGATCGCACGCGAGGCTCGATGTGTGGCACATACCCTCTCCGGACATCGCCGGCACGAGCCGTGTAGCATTTTGCTGATGCGTTTCGCCGCAGCCGCTGGTCCGACGCTTCGCGTCGCAGGGGGCCCGGTCGCGGTGTTTCGCGAGGACGCTACGCGTCACGTTCTCATGAGCCCGGACGGTCGCATCCATATCCGGGCAGTCGTACATGTGCACGCTGACACGAACGGGTCGGGCGACGAGACTGTCCTCGACGAGAGCACGCCGGGTTTCGCACGGCACCACCGGGGCCCGGCGATCGACTGCGAGGAGGGCGAGCTTGATGGACAGGGAGAGCCGGAGACGGCTGGAGGCATTCCGGAGGGGTGAGGCAGGGCCGGTCGAGAACACGCTGATCGGCGAGTTCGCGGCCGGCGAGCTCGGCCGCGGCGAATTCTTGCGCCGGGCCACGGTGTTCGGCCTGTCGGCGTCGACGATCGGAACGGTGCTCGCTGCTCTCGGGGAGGCGCCGCTGGCGTTCGCACGACCGGCAGCCGGGGCCGCGGGCGGCCGGATCCGGGTCGGCATCATCCCGGGCCCGACAAAGGATCTCGAGCCGCACACGCTGGCCGACCTCGGCGGCTTCGAGGCGGCGGGCATCGCGGGCGAGTTCCTCAACCGGACGACGAGCACACTGGGGCTTCAGCCGGAGCTGGCAACCTCCTGGAAGGCGAACAAGACGGCGACAGTCTGGACCTTCAAGCTGCGCCAGAACGTCATGTTCCAGAACGGCCAGCCTTTCGGCGCCGACGACGTCGTCGCCACCTACAAGCGCCTCACAAATCCGAAGAGCGGGTCGCAGGCGATCTCGGCGTTCGGAGGCGTGCTGAGCCCGGGCGGGGTTCGCAAGGTCGACGACCACACGGTCGCGTTCCACCTCGAGGCTCCGAACGCGAACTTCCCCTACCTCACCTGCTCGACGACCTACCAGGCGATCATCCTGCCGGCGAACTACCAGGTCGGCACGTTCACGCAGACGCCGCAGACCACCGCCGCGTTCAAGCTCACGTCGTACACGCCGGGGGTCGGCGCGACGTACGAGCGCTTCGACGGCTGGTGGGGCGGCAGCGCGCCGCTCGACGGCGTCGATGCTTCGTTCTACACCGAGGACGCCGCGGTCGTCTCGGCGCTGCTCGGGAACCAGATCGACCTGGTCGGTCAGGTCAACGTCACGAGCGGCCGCGCGATCCTGAACAACCCGAACGTGGCGGTGATCCCCGCCCACGGGGCCTCGCACCGCGAGGTGCCGATCCGGGTCGACCTCGACAACCCGTTCAAGGACTGGCGCGTCCGGCAGGCGCTCGCCCTCACCCTCGACAGGCCGGCGATCGTGAAGACACTGTTCGCGGGCTTCGCGGACGTCGGCAACGACTCGCCGTTCGCCCCGTTCTACCCCTCCACGAACAGGAGCGTCGGGCAGCGGCACAAGAACATCGCTAAGGCGAAGCAGCTGATGGCCGCCGCCGGCTATCCGAACGGCTTCTCGGTCACGCTGACGACGGAGAAGGTCGGCGAGATCCCGCAGCTCGCACAGATCATCCAGAGCTCGGCCCGCGCGATCGGGATCAAGATCAACCTCACGATCCTGACCTCCAGCGCCTATTTCGCAGGCTCGCAGACCGGTCCGCCCTCGGGCTGGGGGACGACGCCGTGGCTGAACGCCCCGATCAACATCACCGACTGGGGCCATCGCCCGGTGCCGAACGTCTACCTGACTGCCGCACTGACGTCGAAGGGACAGTGGAACGCAGCGCACTACTCGAGCTCGAAGTTCGACTCGTACGCGAAGTCGTACATCGGGGCGGTCGCGCTCAAGGATCAACGGCGGTACTCGAAGCTGATCGAGCAGACGCTCCTGCACGACACGCCGGTCATCTTCCCGTACTTCTACTACTACCTCCAGGCCGCATCGAAGCGCGTCAAGGGGTACAAGGGCGATGCGATCGGCCAGATCTACCTCAGTAAGACCTCGCTCGCCTGAGCCTGCGATGACTGGATCTGCGACCGGCCGCCGGAACCGTCACCGGCGGCCGGTCGGCCCGACGAAGAGAGGCCGCTCATCGCCCGTTTCCTCCTGAAGCGTCTTGCGCTCGCGGTGGTCACCCTCTGGCTGCTGAGCATGCTCGTCTTCGCGGCAGCCCAGCTCCTGCCCGGGGACGTCGGCCGGGCCGTGCTCGGCCCCTTCGCCGACCCGGCCTCGGTCGCGCAACTCGACCACCAGCTCGGTGTCGACCGTCCCGTGTACGTGCAGTACGCGGACTGGATCTCGAAGTTCGTTCGCGGCGACCTCGGTACCTCGCTCCAGTACAAGGTGCCGGTCTGGTCGTTGCTGCACGACTCGCTGATCAACTCGCTGAAGCTGGCCGCCGAGGCGTTCGTGCTCGTGGTGCCGCTCAGCATCCTCGGTGGGGTGCTGGCGGCCCTGAAGCGCGGTCGCGCCGTCGACCGCGTGATCACCCTCACCGGCCTCTCGCTGACGGCGGTGCCCGAGTTCGTCTCGGCGATCCTGCTGATCCTCGTCTTCGGCCTCTGGCTCAAGGCGCTGCCGGTGACGGCCTCCTACCCGCACGGGGCCGGCTTCTTCACGCAGATCGAGTACCTGCTGCTGCCGAGTCTCGCGCTCGTCATGGTCCTGTTCGGCTACATCGCGCGCATGGCCCGCGCGGGAACGATCGAGGCGCTCGACGCCGACTACACGCGCACGGCGTACCTGAAGGGGCTGACCGGACGGACCGTGATCCGCCGCCACGTCCTGCGCAACTCGCTCCTGCCGACGATCGCCGTGGTCGCCGCGCAGATGGGCTATCTGATCGGCGGGCTGGTGGTGATCGAGCGGGTCTTCAACTACAACGGCATCGGCCAGCGCATCTACACGGCGGCACAGAACAAGGACTTCACGATGCTTCAGAGCGGCGTGCTGATCGTCGGCATCGTCTACCTGTTGGCGACGCTCGTCGCCGACCTTCTCTACTCCGCGCTCAACCCGCGGATCCGGCACGGAGCCCCGGAATGACCGTGCTCACGGCTCCGCGCCCCTCCGAGGCGCGGATCGCTCGGCGCGAGAACCTCCACCGGCTCCTGCGCTCGAAGACGTTCCTGCCGGGCGCGCTGATCGTCATCTTCTGGGTCGTGTGCGCTGTGATCGGCACGCTGATCGCGCCGCACGACCCGCTCGCGCAGTCCGGCGACCAGCTGCTCCCGCCCGGTGCCGGGCACATCTTCGGTACCGACCAGCTCGGTCGCGACGTGCTCTCGCGCGTCCTCGCCGGTGCCCGCAGCATCATGACCGCGGCGCCGGCGGCGACCCTGCTCGGAATCGTGGGCGGAACGACCATCGGACTCGTCACCGGCTACTTCCGGGGACTCGTCGACGAGCTCGTCAGCCGGCTGATCGACGCAGTGCTCGCGCTGCCGCTGATCGTGATCGCGGTCACGGTGCTGGCGGCGCTCGGGCACTCGACCGGGACGCTCGTGGTCGTGATCGGCCTCGTCTTCACGCCGCTCGTCGCCCGCACCGTGCGCGCCGCGGTGCTCTTCGAGGGGCAGCTCGAGTACGTCGAGGCGGCACGGCTGCGCGGCGAGCGCGCTCCGTACATCATGTTTGCCGAGATCCTCCCGAACGTGATGGGGCCGATCGTCGTGGAGGCGACGGTGCGGCTCGGCTACGCCGTGTTCGCGGTCGCCAGCCTGACCTTCCTCGGCTTCGGCGTCCAGCCGCCCTCGCCCGACTGGGCCCTGCAGATCTCGAGCAACTACGCCCTCCTGAACGCGGGCACGTACTGGTGGACGGTGCTCTTCCCGGCGCTGGCGATCGCCTCGCTCGTGATCGCCGTCAACCTGGTCGCCGACGGGATCTCGCAGGTGCTCGCACGATGAACGACGCCGCTCCCGCCCTCGAGCTCCGCGACCTCGATGTTGCCTACCGCGTCCGCGGGCGCGAGCGCCAGGTGCTGCGCAGCGTCTCGCTGACGGTCGGGCGCGGCGAGGCGTACGGGCTCGTCGGCGAGTCCGGCTGCGGGAAGTCGACGGCCGCACTGGCCGTGGTGGGCTACCTGCCCTCGAACGGCCGTGTCCGCTCGGGCTCGATCCGTGTCGCGGGCCGCGACGTGGTCGGCCTCTCGATCAGGGAGCTGCGCGCGATGCGCGCGCACGATCTGTCGATGGTCTACCAGAACCCCGGCGAGGCGCTGAACCCGTCGATCCGGATCGACAGGCAGCTCACCGAGACGTTCCGGGTGTCGGGCGCCGGCTCGAGCGAGCGGGAGCGGCGGGAACTCGCCGCGGAGATGCTGTCCAGGGTGCAGATCGCCGACCCGGGCTCGGTGCTGCGTCGCTACCCGCACCAGCTCTCGGGCGGCATGCAGCAGCGCGTCGTGATCGCGATGGCGCTCGCCAAGGATCCGGCGCTCCTGATCCTCGACGAGCCGACGACCGGCCTCGACGCGACCGTCGAGGCGGAGGTGCTCGACCTGATCGCGGGGCTCCAGGAAGAGCTGCACACCTCGGTGCTGTTCATCAGCCACAACCTCGGGGTGATCGGGAAGATGTGCGACCGGGTCGGCGTGCTCTACGCCGGCCGGCTCGTCGAGGAAGGGCCGGTGGACGAGATCCTGCACGGGCCCCGGCACCCGTACACGGTCGGGCTGATGCGCTGCATCCCCCGTGCCGGCCTGCGCAAGGAGAGCTCGCGGCTCGACACGATCGAGGGCTTCCCCCCGTCGCTCGGCGAGGAGCTGCCCGGCTGCGTCTTCGCCGGCCGCTGTGGGCTCGTCGAGCCCGTCTGCCACACCGACGAGCCGCCGATGCACGAGGTCGGAGGGGAGCACGAGAGTCGCTGTCACTTCCACGAGCGCGCCCACGAGCTTCCACGGGTCACCTCGGTCGAGCTCGACCGGCACCCGGTCGTCGACCGGAGCGGGACGCCGCTCCTGCAGATGGCGGACCTCGTCAAGACCTACCACCAACACGGGGCGACCGTGCGCGCGCTCGCCGGCGTCTCGGCGGAAATCTGGCCTGGAGAGACGCTCGGCCTCGTCGGCGAGTCGGGCAGCGGCAAGACGACGCTCGCGCGCACCCTGCTCGGCATCGCCACTCCGACCCGCGGTCACGTGGAGCTCGCCGGGCGCCGGGTGGCGCCGAAGCTCACCCAGCGCACGCACGACGACGTGCGGATGCTCCAGATCGTCTTCCAGAACCCGGACTCGGCGCTCAACCGGCGTCATACGGTGCGACGGATCCTCGGCCGGTCGCTGAAGAAGCTGGCGGGGATCACGGGGAGGGCCGCCGAGGAGCGTGTGCTCGAGCTCGCGGCGTCGGTGAGGCTCGCCGAGCGCCACCTGACGGTCAGGCCGGGGATGCTCTCCGGCGGGCTCAAGCAGCGTGTGGCGATCGCGCGCGCCTTCTCGGGCGAGCCGCGGCTCGTCGTCTGCGACGAGCCGACCTCGGCACTCGACGTCTCGGTCCAGGCGGCGATCCTCAACCTGCTCGTCGAGCTCCAGGCCGAGCAGCAGGTCTCGTACCTGTTCATCTCGCACGATCTCGGCGTTGTCCGCTACATGGCCGACCGCATCGCCGTGCTCTATCTCGGGCAGATCATGGAGATCGGGCCGGCCGATGCGGTCTTCGACGGCCCGCACCACCCGTACACGGAGGCGCTGCTCTCGGCCGTGCCGACGATCGACGGCGGCGGGCGCGAGCGGATCAGGCTGGAGGGCGAGATCCCGAGCGCCGCCGAGCCGCCGGCGGGATGCGTCTTCCACACGCGCTGCCATCGGAGCCTCGGCTCGATCTGCGAGCTGGAGGAGCCTCCGCTCGTCGAGGTCGAGGGCGACCATCTGATGCGCTGCCACATCCCGCTCGCGGATCTTCGCGATCTCCAGGCGGGCCGGCCCGAGGCGGCGCCGGCCTGACCCCACCGGGCTCGCGGGTCTTGCTCAGCGGTGCACGTGAGGATGGCCGTGCGGCTGAAACTCGGGGTGGTTCGCAGGGCCGTGGCCGGCGGGCGCGGCGCCCTCGTTTCTGATCCCGAGCAGGCCGATCGCGCCGCCGGCTCCGGCGAGCCCCGCGGTGATCGCGATCGCCGTCCGGAAGCCGTCGAGCCCGAGCTGGTTCTGCGGGCCGGCGATGCTCGCTCCCACCACCGCGATCCCGAGCAGCCCGGCGATCCTGGCAACCGCGTTGTTCACGCCGGAGGCGATCCCGGCTTCCCCGACGTTCGTGCTCGAGAGGACGGTCGCGGTCAGGGGCGTGACGACGAGCGACAGCCCGGCGGCGAAGAGGACGAGCGGCGGCAGTAGAGCCGCCCAGTAGTCGAACCCGGGCGAGAGCGAGCGGAGCCAGAGCATCGCCGCCGCGCAGAGGAGCGGGCCGACCCCCATGAAGAGACGGGGCCCGAGGCGCATCGAGAGCCGCCCGACGCGGCCGGAGAGGAAGAACATGATCACGGTCACCGGCACGGTGGCGAGGCCACTCTGGAAAGGCGAGTACCCGGCGAGCTGCTGCAGGAAGAGCACGAGGAAGAAGCCCTGGGTCGAGAGCGCCGCGTAGATGGTGAACGTCTCGAGGTTCGCGAAGGAGAAGTTCCGCCGCCGGAAGAGCCGGAGCGGGAGCATCGGCCGGGCTGCCCTTGACTCCCAGGCGAGGAAGAATCCGAAGAGCGCGATCCCACCGAACAGCGTCCCGAGGATCAGCGGGTCGCCGAACCCGCGCCTCGGAGTCTCGATCAGGGCGAACACGGGGCCGGCGAGGCCGAGCACGCAGAGGAGGGCCCCGGTGACGTCGACGCGGGCGCGCTGTTCGCTGCTCGCGGGCTTCCCGATCGCGAACAGCGCGAGAGCCAGCGTGACCGCGACGAGGGGTGGGTTGATCAGGAAGATCGCGCGCCAGGACGCAACCGAGACCAGCCAGCCGCCGACGAGCGGCCCGATCACGAACGCGATCCCGGTCCAGGCGGTCCAGGTGCCGATCGCCGCCCCGCGCTCCTCGCCGCTGAACACGGAGGTGATCGTCGCCAGGGCGGCCGGCGTCAGGAGCGCTGCAGCGACTCCCTGGACGCCGCGGGCGAGAATCAGCGACGTCCCGTCCCAGGCGCCCGCACAGAGCAGCGACGTGACGCCGAACGACGCCACTCCGATCGCGAAGACGCGCCGCTCGCCGAACAGATCGCCCAGCGACCCGCCGACGAGGATCAGCGCGCCAAGGGTGAGGAGGTAGGCGTCGACGACCCACTCCTGGAGGACGAGCCCACCGCCGAGGTCGCGCCGGATCGCGGGCAACGCGACGTTGACCGCCGTGGAGTCGACGAACACGATCGTCGACCCCAGGATGCAGGCGACGAGGATCAACCGCTTGCGCGTCCCTTCGTTCAGATGCCCGATACTAGTGTCGGGCAGTCGATGCCAGCTGCGCGGAGGCGACTCCGCGCAGGAGCCCCGACGATCAAAGGAGAGAGGCAATGCCCGGCTACACGATCGCGAAGCTGGAAGATGTTCCGGACGTGCTCGGCGACTATCCGGGGGAGATGCGGATGCTCACCTACGGGCTCGATGCCGAGCAGGTGGCACTCACCTACCGTCGTATGCCGCAGCACACCGGCGGCAAAGGCTCGTACGGCCACGCCCACAAAACCCAGGAGGAGATCTACTTCGTCGTCTCCGGCCGGCTCGAGTTCAAGCTCGACGATGAGGTGGTCGTCTGCGGGCCGGGCACCGCGATCAGGATCGCTCCCGAGGTCGTCAGATCGGTCTGGAACGAGGAGCCCGAGGACACCGAGCTGGTGATTGTCTCGACTCGCATCGAGGATCCGCGGGTCGACACAAGGAGTGTCGAGGGTTTCTGGCCTGAATAGCGCTCGCAGAGGGTCGCTGCTCGTACTGACCGCGCTGATCGCGACCGTCGGGGCGGCGATCGCACCGGGCGCACCCGCAGAGACGGGATCCTTCACCTCGAGTGATCCGCTCCTGAACGCGATCTGGAGCGCCTCGGTGCGGACCGCGACGGACATGATCGCCCCGGGGCCGCTGACGACCGATGCCGAAGGGCGTCCCTGCGCAATCGCGCTTCCGGCGGTGCTCCTCGACGGCTTCGTGCGCGACCGCTGCCCGTACGCCGGCGACCAGGCGGTGACCGGGCTGACGCTCCTCGTCTCGACGCCGTCGGCCGCACCTGTCCTCCGCGACATGATCCGCTGGTACGCGTCGAATCAGCACGCCGACGGCGCGATCCCGGCCAGCCCCTACGACGGCGGTCGCGTCGTGTTCTTCGACTACAACGCGTACTGGGTCGAAGACCTCTATGACTACGTCCTCTACACGGGCGACCTCGCCCTCGCACGCGAGGTCTGGCCGAGCCTCGTGCAGGTGATGGATGGGTGGTTCCCGGCCCAGGAGGGCGCGGACGGCCTCCTCGTGAACTCGCTCGGGCCTTACGACTATGCGTACATCCCACGCGGGGGGACGACCATCGCCTACTACAACGCGGGGTACGTCCGCGCTCTGCGCTTCGCCGTCCGGATCGCCGCCTGGATCGGGCGGCCCGACCGCGTCGCCGCCTGGACGACACGGATCGCGCCCCTCGCGGCCGCCTTCACCGGTGCGTTCTGGGATGCGCGCGCCGGCGCGTTTCGCGACGCCACGGCCGGGCCGGTCGTGCACCCCGAGGACGGGAACGCGTTCGCGATCCTCGCCGGGCTCGCAACCCGCCGCCAGGGTCGGTCGGCGCTCGACTACCTCACCTACCACGACTCGCAGCCCTACGGCGCCACGATCGCCGACAACGAGTCCTGGGACGGCTACCCGTGGGGCTTCCAGGCCGGTCAGCGCGTGTATCCGTTCATCTCCTACTTCGAGGTGCTCGCCCGGTATGCGGTCGGCTTCGACGCCTCGGCACTCGACCTGATCCGGCGCGAATGGGGCGGCATGCTCGCGAGCGGGCCGGGGACGATGTGGGAGACGATCGGCGCGGGCGGGAAGGCGCCTGCGGGGGTGGACGGGTCATGGGATCACGGCTGGTCGAGCGGGGCCGCGCCGGCGCTGACGAACGAGGTGCTGGGCGTGACGCCGGCGACGCCCGGGTTCGGCTCGTTCACTGCGGCGCCCCATCCCGCGAACCTGACGTCGGCACGCGGTACCGTGCCGACTCCGCACGGCACGATCACGTTCTCGTGGACGCGGGCGGCGGCCACCTTCAGCGCCAAGGTCGACTCGCCCGTGCCGGGAACGATCACGGTCCCAGCCTCCGGGCGGGCGACGCTCGACGGGAAGGCGGTTTCCGCCCAGCAGACCCGGACGACCGTCAAGGTCGCGAGCGGCTCGCACACGCTCGTCGTCGTCTTGCGCTAGCTCGAGTCGGCCGTGCGGAGGCCCGCTTGACCCGTGCGAGGGCCGAGGCCGTGGAAGGGCTCCGGCTCGCGGCGGCCCTCGATGCAGTCGGCCAGGTACTCGGCGAGCGCGGGGCCGTGCTTGAAGCCGTGGCCGGACCCGCCGCCGACGAGCCACCACCCCGGCTGCTCCGGGTGGCGGGCCGCGAGAAAGTGCGTGTCCGGCGTGATGTCGTACTGGCAGACGCGGGCACCGACGATCGGGGCGTCGGCGAGGGAGGGAAAGCGTCGCGCCGCATACGCGCGGGCAAGGGCCTCGCGTGCCGGGTCGGGCAGCCGCTCGACGTCGTCCGGGTCGACCTCGGCGCCGGGGTTGTCCGGGGCGATCTTCATCCCCAGCCCGCCCAGCTCGCCGTGGCCGTAGGCGGGGTTGTCGTAGTCGCAGAAGCCGGGTGTTCCCGCCCAGCTTCCATCGACGCCGAAGAAGAAGACGTCGCGGCGCGAGATGTGCTGTTCGATCATCGTGGGGAAGAGCTTCGGCAGCCACGAGCCGCAGGCCCAGACGACCACGTCGGCGCCGGGCGGATCGGCGGGTGTCGCCCGGCCCACCCGGACGTCGAGGCCGGCGGCGAGCGCCCGCGTGGCAAGGCGGGCGTAGAGCACGCCCGCGCCGGGCTCGAACAGCACCGAGCGGAGGTCCTCGCCGCCCAGCGAGGGATAGAGCCGGCCTGCCTCCTCCGGGCTCAGGCGCTCGCACGGGATCCCGAGCCGGCGCAGCGCCGCCTCGCTGCGCCGCGTGAAATCCGCCTCGCCCTGGTCGACGGCGGACGTCTCGAACCAGGCGACCCCGACGGGCTCGAACAGGCGCAGCCCGCTCTCCTGCTCGAGCTCCCGCCAAAGCTCGAGCGCCCGCCTGGCCGAGTGGGTGTACCAGTCGGCATCCGCGTGCGAGAAGCGAAGCAGGCGCGTGTCCCCGCCGGAGCCGGAGCGAACGTCGCCCGGGGTGTACTGCTCGACGAGGGTCACGTCCCAGCCGCGCCGGTCGAGCTCGCGGGCGGTGGAGGCGCCGAACACGCCGGCTCCGACGACGACGGCGGTGCTCATGGCCCGGCCGGGGTGACCTCGAGCCGGCGCGCGTCGGGCCGGTGGTAGTGGCCCGAGGCATCGAACCGCTGCCGCTCCTCCCAGAGGCGGGCGGGGTCGAGGCCGGCATAGAGGATGCCCTCGCCGTCGAAGAGCGGGCCGGCGAGGTAGGCCCCGCCCGGGGCGAGGATCGCCGGGCCGCCGCGGCCGATCGTGCCGGCGCCCTCGATCAGGCGGCGCAGCGGGAAGTCGGCCGGGTAGGCGTCGGCGCGCTGGAAGTGGGAGGGGGCGACGACGAACGCCCGCGACTCGCGGGCGATGTGGACGAGGGTCGACTGCCAGGCCTCGCCGTCGTCGGCGGTCGAGGCGACGTAGTCGATCGTCGCCTCGCGGCCGAGCACGACCGGCTCGGCCTGGATGCAGGCGACCTTGACCGGCGCATCCATGCGTTTGAGCCTACCTCGCGTGTCGTGTGGCACAGCTCTTGGCCGATCGAGCTCGACGGCCGGCTGGGCGGCCGGAGAGGCGCAGCCCGACGTGGTTCCCGGGCGGCACGAGCGGCCGCGAGCCTTCAGGTCGGCGTGACCGCGTCGATCGCGGCGCGGAGGCTGCTGACGTAGTCGCACAGCGCGGCGGGGCCCTCCTCGGCAATCTGCACCGCCCGAGAGCCGACGACGACTCCGTCCGCCAGCTCGGCCACCGCCGCCGCATGGGCCGGGGTGGAGATGCCGAAGCCGGCGTAGAGCGGGACACTCGTCGCGCCCCGCACCCGCTCGATCATCCCGGCGAACGCCGGGGAGATCGTCTCGCGGGCGCCGGTTGTGCCCGTGAGGGTGACGAGGTAGAGCCAGCCGTCCGTGTTCGCGGCGCAGAGCGCGATCCGCTCGTCGGTCGAGGTCGGCGCCACCAGCTGGATCCGGGGAACCTCGTGGTGCTCCTCGACCGGGAGGTCGACGACGATCGAGGTGGTGGCGCCGGCCGCGCGCGCGTCGGCGACGTAGCGGTCGTAGCCGTAGGCCTCGAGGATCGCTGCGTAGGTCATCGGCACGAGCGGCACCTCGATGCGGCTGCGCGTCTCGGCGATGCACTCGAGGCACCGGGCCGTGCGCATGCCGCGCGCCAGGGCCCGCTCGGAGGCGAGGCGGATCGTCGGCCCCTCGGCGAGGGGGTCCGAGAACGGGATTCCGAGCTCGACGATGTCCGCTCCACCTGCGACGGCGGCTTCGGCGAGCTCGGGCGTCTCCGGCTCGCAGACCAGGTAGATCACGAGGCTTTTCCGTCCGGCGGTCGAAGTCATGGGCGGCAATGCCTCTTCCCCGCCGCTACGCGCTGCCCGTTTCGGCAGTCCGGCCGACCTGGATCACGGCGGGCATGGTGCGGCTGGCGACCCTGTCTGCGTTCGTCGTGGGGGTCGGGATGATCCCCTTCCACCTCTCGCGTCACAGCTCCTGGATCGTGGTCGGCTGCGGTGCCGCGCTCGTGGCTGCCGCTGCGGCCGTCGCCTTCGGCGCAACGCGCCGGCTCGAGGAACGGCTTGCCATCGCGGGCGCGACCGAGGCGTTCCTGCTGCTTCTCCGGCGCACCGGCCTGCCCGTGCTCGGGCTCGCGTTCTTCCTCGCGTGGACGGTGGCCTACATGGCCCTCTGGGCGTCGCACCCCGGCACCGCGTTCGTCGGCCTGCCGGCGAGGCCGCGCTTCGCCGACTTCTTCTACTACGCCGTCTCGACCGCCTTCATCTCGCCTCCGGGCGATCTCCTCGCCCATTCGCGCGGAGCGCGAAGCGCAACCATGATCGAGATGCTCACCGCGTTCGCGCTGCTCACCGCCTACCTGTCGAGCTTCGTCGACTGGCAGCGGCGCGAGCCGCAGTAGCGCGCTCACCGGGCGAGGACCTCCGCAAGGTCCTTGTCTCCGCGGCCGGACAGGCAGACGACCACGAGCTCCGCATCGAGATCCAGCGCCCGCGCGAGCGCGTGCGAGCTCTCGAGCGCCGGGATGATCCCCTCGGTCTCGGCCAGTCGGTGAAACGCGGCGACCGCCTCGTCGTCGGTGCACGGGAGATACTCGGCGCGACCCGAGTCGCGCAGCGCCGCATGCTCCGGCCCGACGCCCGGATAGTCCAGTCCGGCCGAGATCGAATGCGCGTCGGCGATCTGGCCGTCCTCGTCGGCCAGCACGGACGAGCGGGCGCCGTGGAGGACCGCTGTCCGGCCCCGGCCGAGGCTCGCCGCCCCGGCCGCCTCGACGCCGACCAGACGGACCTCGGCGTCGTCGAGGAACCCGTAGAAGGTGCCGATCGCGTTCGAGCCGCCGCCGACGCAGGCGACCACGGCGTCCGGCAGGCGATCCTCCGCCGCGAGCACCTGCCGCCGCGCCTCGTCGCCGATCACCCGCTGAAGCTCCCGGACGATCTCCGGGTACGGCGCGGGGCCGACGCATGAGCCGATCAGGTAGTGCGTCGTCTCGACGTTCGTGATCCAGTCGCGGATCGCCTCGCTCGTCGCCTCCTTCAGCGTCTTCGTGCCGAACTCGACCGGGCGGACCTCGGCGCCGAGCAGGTGCATCCGCTCGACGTTCGGAGCCTGGCGGCGCATGTCCTCGGCGCCCATGTAGACGACGCACTCGAGCCCGAATCGCGCGCAGACGGTCGCGGTCGCTACCCCGTGCTGCCCGGCACCCGTCTCCGCGACGATGCGCTGCTTGCCGAGACGCTGCGCGAGCACCGCCTGGCCGAGAGCGTTGTTCAGCTTGTGCGCTCCGGTGTGGAGGAGATCCTCGCGCTTCAGGTAGAGGCGCTTGCCGGGATCGAACCGGGAGGCGCGGGTGAGCGGGGTCGGGCGCCCGGCGTAGTTCGTCAGCAGCTCGTGCACCTCGCGGTGGAAGCTGTCGTCGGCGCGCGCGGCCTCCCAGCCCGCGGTCAGCTCGTCGAGCGCCGGGATCAGGGTCTCCGGCACATATCTCCCGCCGTAGGCTCCGAATGTCTGCGTCATGGCGCTTGCGGGGGAACCTCCCGGTTCCCCCGGGCTCCTTCCCCTGGTCCGCTGGCGCGGACAGGCCGTTTCGCGGTCGGCACATATCTCCCGCCGTAGGCTCCGAATGTCTGCGTCATCGGACCGCCTCCACCCAGGCGCGGACGGCGTCGTGGTCTTTGATGCCGGGCTCGCGCTCGGTCGAGCGGGCCGAGTCGACCGCCCACGGTGCGACGGCCGCGATCGCGTCGGCCACGTTGGCGGCGTCGAGCCCGCCGGCGAGCATCACGCGGCCCGGCGTCGCGCGGGCGCGCTCGAGGTGCGTCGGGTCGGTGGACTCCCAGGGCAGGTCGACGACGGTAGCGACGTTCTCTCCCTCGCGTCGCAGCACCCCGTCACGCGCCCGGTGACCGTCCTCGCGGGCGTAGAGCTGGACGAGGTCGGCGCCCGTCTCGCGCTCCTCGCAGACGAACACGGCGACCCTGAGAACGGTCTCCGGCGCGTCGAGCAGCTCGTCAGTCCGCCGGGGGCTCTCCCGGGCGAGGATGAAGCCGACGAGGTCAGCTCCCGCCTCGACTGCGATGTCGACGTCTTCCTGCCTGGTGAGGCCACAGACCTTGACGAGCGGTCGCGCGATCAGCTCCGCGAGCTTCGCCCCGGGGTCGGCCGCACGCATCAGCGTCGACCCGACCAACATCGCCTTCGCACCGGCGAGCTCGGCGGCGGCGCCCTGGGCGCGGGTCGCGATCGCCGATTCGGCGATCACCACGCGGTCGCGCGGCGCGCGCGCGAGCAGTCCGAGCTGGCCGCGGCGGTCGATCTCGAAGGTCGAGAGGTCGCGTGCGTTGACGCCGATCACGGGGGCGCCGAGGGTGGTCGCACGCTCCAGCTCGGAGGCATCGTGCGCCTCGACGAGCGTGTCGAGGCCGAGTGCCTGCGCCTCCAGCATCAGCGCGGCGCAGACGCTGTCGTCGAGGTCGCGCAGGAGCAGCAACGCAGCGTCGGCTCCCGCCTCGGCCGCCTCGCGCAGGTGCTCGGGGGTCGAGAAGAAGCCCTTTGCGAGGAGCGGCAGCGACGTCACCGCCCGTGCCGCCCGCAGGTCGTCCCAGGAGCCGGCGAACCGCTTGTCGACGAGCACCGACATCGCCCGCGCCCCGGCCCGTTCGTAGCTCCGCGCCACCTCGGCCACGTCGCCTCCGGGGCGCAGGTCCCCGGCTGACGGGGAGCGCCGCTTGAACTCCGCGATCGCCCCGAACCCGGGCGCCGCCAGCGCGTCGAGGAACCTCATCGCCGCCCGCCGCGACACTTCGACAACGGTGTCCGACACCGGGCCATGACCCCTCGGACACGCGGCTGAGCAGGGGAAGTCACAGTTGCGTCGCGAAGGCGTGACAGTTCCGTCACGACCTCCGACACCGGGACACGTCTCATTGGGTCACGGCCTCTCGGGAGAAGGCGATCAGTTCGTCGAGGCGGGTGCCGGCCGCGCCGGAGTCGATTGCGATGCGGGCCAGGGCGATCCCCTCGCGCAGGTCAGCCGCGTGGCCCCCTGCGGCGATGGCGCCCGCCGCGTTCAGGAGCACCGCCGAGCGGTGGCCGCCGCCGTCCACGCCCTCGAGCACGTCGCGGAGCGCGCGCGCGTTCGCCTCCGGGTCGCCGCCGCGGAGCTCTTCGGGGTCGCAGCGCGGCACGCCGAGCTCCTCGGGGTCGAGCTGGTACTCGCGCACGCTGCCGCCTTCGACCTCGCAGACGAGGTTCGGCCCGGCCGGGGAGAGCTCGTCGATCCCGGCAGCCCCGTGGACGACATAGGCGCGGCGGGCATCCAGCCGGACGAGCGCGTCGGCGATCGTGCGGGCGATGCCGGGGTCGTAGACACCGATCACCTGCGCTCTCGCCCCGGCCGGGTTCGTCAGCGGCCCGAGCACGTTGAAGACCGTCCGCGCCGCGAGCTCCCGCCGTACGGGCGCCGCGTGGCGCATGGCGGGATGGTGCGCCTGGGCAAACAGGAAGCCGAAGCCCAGCTCGTCGATCGATTGCTCGATGCGCTCCGGCGGCAGCGTCAGCTCGAAGCCGAGCGCCTCGAGCACGTCGGCCGCTCCCGTGACAGAGGAAGCTGCCCGGTTGCCGTGCTTGGCGACGCCCGCGCCGGCCGCCGCCGCGACGAGCGCGGCGGCGGTCGAGATGTTCCACGTGTTCGCGCCGTCGCCGCCCGTCCCCGCAGTGTCGACGAGGTCGTCGCGTCCGGGCCGGATCCGGAGCACGTGCGCGCGCATCGCCTCCGCGCACCCCGCGATCTCGTCGGCCGTCTCGCCCTTCAGGCGCAGCGCGACGAGGAAGCCCCCGATCTGGGCCGGAGTCGCCTCCCCGGACATGATCGTGTTCATCACGCCGCATGCCTCCTCGCGCGAGAGGTCACGCCCCTCCAGCAGCCGCCCGAGCGCCGCCTGGATCATGCGCCCTCCAGGAAGTTTCGCGCGAGTGCGCTGCCGTCGGGCGTCAGGACCGACTCCGGGTGGAACTGCACGCCGTCGACGGCAAGCTCCCGGTGGCGGACCGCCATCACCTCGCCGTCGGCCGCCGTGGCCGAGATCTCGAGGCAGTCCGGCACCGAGGTTGCCGCGAGCGAGTGGTACCTCCCCGCCGAGAAGCCCGCCGGCAGCCCGGTGAAGATCCCGCGGCCGTCGTGGCTGACGGACGTCGCCTTCCCGTGGACGAGCGCACGGGCCTGTCCGACGTCGCCGCCGAACACCGAGACGATCGCCTGGTGGCCGAGGCAGACCCCCAGCACCGGCACTCGCCCCGCCAGCGCCCGCACGACCGCTTCGGAGACTCCCGCGTCCTCGGGCCGCCCCGGCCCGGGTGAGATCACGAGGTGGGACGGCGCCAGCCGCTCCGCTTCCGCGACCGTGATCTCGTCGTTTCGCCGCACCGTCACCTCCGCGCCGAGCTCCCCGAACAGATGAGCCAGGTTGTACGTGAACGAGTCGTAGTTGTCGATCAGGAGCAACGACATTCAGATTCCCTCGGCGAGGTCGATCGCCGCTTCGAGGGCGGCGAGCTTGCGGAGGCACTCCTCGTGCTCGGCGGTCGGGTCGCTGTCGGTGACGATGCCGGCACCGGCCTGGAGGAGCGCAACCCCGTCGTGCAGCACGATCGTCCGGATCGCGATGCACGCGTCGAGCGGCCCTCCCGGCAGGGCATACAGCACCGCGCCGGCATACGGCCCGCGTCGGTAGCCCTCGAGCTCGGAGATGATCTGCATCGCCCGCACCTTCGGCGCCCCCGAGACCGTGCCCGCGGGGAAGCACGCGCGCAGCAGCTCGAAGGTGCTCACGCCCTCAGCGAGCTCGCCCGCGACCTCGGAAACGAGGTGCGTGATGTGCGAGAAGCGCTCGGCCTGCAGGAAGCGCTCGACCTCGACGGTGCCCGGACGGCAGACGCGCGAGAGGTCGTTGCGCCCGAGGTCGACGAGCATCACGTGCTCCGCTCTGTCCTTCTCGGAGGCGAGCAGCCGCTCCGCGTCTCCCTCGCCCGGGCGGGTCGAGCCGGCGATCGGGTTGACCGACGCCCGTGTCCCCTCACACTTGACGAGCGTCTCCGGCGACGAGCCCACGAGCGAGACGCCCTCGAGCTCGAGCAGGAACAGGTACGGCGACGGATTCACGTGCCGCAGTGCCCGGTAGAGGGCGAGCGCCGACACCCCCGTCGGCCGCTCGGCCCGCTGCGAGAGCACGATCTGGAACGCGTCGCCGCGGCGGATGAAGTCCTTGCAGGCGGCGACACCGCGCTCGTACTCGGCTTGCGGCGGGAAGCGCACCGTCGCGGCGCGCTCACCCGACTCGCGCGGGGGAGGGGCCAGCTCGCTCTCGAGCAGCCTCACCGTCTCGTCGCCGCCGCGAAGCACCTCGGCGATGCCGAGCGCGTGATCGAAGCGGACAAGGGTGTCGGGAACGACGAAGCGGCTCTCCGGCAGGCCGCCCCCGGCGTCCGGGAGCGGCACGGTCGGCTCGAGCTTGGCGATGAAGTCGTAGCCGAGGTACCCGACGACGGGCTCCCCGCAACGCTCGGCCTCCTCGTAGGAGATGACCCGCGAGCCGCTCCCGATCAGCGAGTACCGGCCGAGTCGGCCCTGCTCGACCGACTCGAGCAGAAAGCTCGCGGCGCCTTCCCGGCGCAGGCGGAGATAGGCCCCGAGGGGCGTCAGCAGGTCGGTGTCGAGAGCGGTGGGGGATGTCATCTGGGACGGGAGAACGATCCGGGACAAGAAAAAAGACCCGGGTGCGGGTCTTTCGGTCGAGCGGTGACGGGCTGTCGTGCGGCTCCGATCCGGAGGTGTCCGGTCAGGCGCAGGCTCCCGCCCCGCTCGCGCGCCACGACCACCAGCTCGCCGACGGGGAAGGAGTCATCGCCTCCCACGATAGGCGCTGCTGCTTGAATCCGCAACCCGTGGCGATTCCCGAGCTCCTCCGCGACCTCCTCCTCGCCGTCGGGCCTTCGGGGCACGAGGAGCCCGCGGCCCGGGTCTGGCGCGAGGCGGCCTCGTCGTTCGCCGAGGTGCACGGCGATACCCTCGGGACATCGTTCGCACGGGTTCGCGCCGGCGCGGGCGCCCCGACGCTCGCCCTGATCGGCCACATCGACGAGATCGGCTTCCAGGTCACGCACATCGACGAGAGCGGCTTGCTCTCCTTCGGCATCCTGGGCGGCTTCGGCGCCGAGATGCTCGTCGGTCAGCGGGTGCTCCTCGCCGGCCGCCGGGGGATCGTGCCCGGGGTGGTCGGTCAGGCCGAGTCGCGCGATCGTCCGCGCGCCGAGCGGCCCAAGGTCGAGCATCAGGACCTCTACATCGATCTCGGCGCGGTGTCTCGCGAGGACGCCTCGCGGCTCGTCGCTCCCGGTGATGCCGGGGTGTGGCAGGGCGAGCCGGTCGAGCTCGCGAGCGGACGGGTCGCCTCGCGCGCCCTGGACAACCGGCTCGGCGCGTACGTCGCGCTCGAGTCGGCGCGGCGGGTTGCCGAGGCGGGCGACGCGCAGGTGGATGTCGTCTCGGTTGCGGCGGTGCAGGAGGAGCTCGGCCTCCACGGCGCCCGGACGGCGGCCTTCGCGCTCGATCCGCAGGTCGCGCTGGCGATCGACGTGACCTGGGCGACCGACGTGCCGGGTGGCAATCCGAAGCGCGCCGGCAAGATTGACCTCGGCTCGGGCGCCGCGATCACCCGTGGGCCGGTCGTCAACCCACGGGTCGCGGAGCTGCTCGTCGAGGTCGCGGAGGAGGAGGGGATCCCGTACTCGCTCGAGGTCTACTCGGGCCGTACCGGCACCGACGCCGACGCCGTCCACGTCGCCCGCGGCGGCGTCCCCACAGGTCTCGTCTCGATCCCGCTCCGCTCCATGCACTCGCCCTGCGAGCTGGCCTCGCTCGACGATCTCGAGGCGGCGATCCGGCTGGTGGTCGCGTTCGCCCGGCGCCTCACGCCTGAAACCAGCTTCCTGCGCTAGCTTGGCTCCCGTGACTCACCGCAGCGTGATCGTCAGCGCAGTGCGGACGCCGTTCGGGAGGCTGGGCGGCGGCCTTGCCGATCGCCCCGCGACCGAGCTCGGGGGTATCGCGATCCGCGCCGCGCTCGAACGGGTCGGGATCGAGGCACACGAGCCCCAGTACGCGATCATGGGCCAGGTGCTCCAGGGAGGCGCCGGCCAGGCGCCTGCCCGGCAGGCAGCCGTTGCGGCCGGCCTCCCGATCGAGACGCCGTCCGACACGATCAACAAGGTCTGCGCGTCCTCGATCCGCGCGGTCGAGATCGCCGACTCGATGATCCGCGCCGGAGACGTGGAGCTCGTCGTCACGGGCGGCATGGAGTCGATGTCGAACACCCCGTACGCGCTCGCCGGGGCGCGATTCGGCTACCGGCTCGGCGACGGGACGCTGATCGACCTGATGACCCATGACGGCCTCGTCTCGAGCTTCGACGGCAAGCACATGGTCGAGCAGGCCACGTTCGTCGCGCGCGAGCTCGGCATCTCGCGCGACGAGCAGGATGCGTGGGCGTACCGGTCGCACCTCCGCGCGATCGCGGCCATCGACGCCGGCCGCTTCGACGACGAGATCGTCGCCGTCGGCGAGCTGGATGTCGACGAGAGCCCTCGCCGGGACACCTCGCCCGAGAAGCTCGCGGCGTTGAAGCCGCTCTTCGACCCGGACGGCACGACCACCGCCGGAAACGCTCCCGGCGTCAACGACGGTGCCTCGTGCGTGATCGTCGCGAGCGAGGAATGGGCACGGAGGCGCGGCCTCGATCCGCTCGCGACGATCGTCTCCCACGGCTACGTCGCCGGCGAGTTCGCCTTCCTCGCACAGACGCCGGCGAAGGCCGCCGGGATCGCCCTCGCGGCGGCCGGGAAGACGATCGGCGACGTCGCGCGCGTCGAGATCAACGAGGCCTTCTCGTCGGTCGCCTCGCACTCGACCCGCCTGCTCGGCGCCGAGGAGGAGCGCGTCAACGTCAACGGCGGCGCCGTCGCGCTCGGTCACCCGGTCGGAGCCTCCGGCGGCAGGATCCTCACGACCCTCGTCCACGAGCTGCGCCGGAGCGGCGGCGGGCTCGGTCTCGCCGCGATCTGCTCGGGGGGCGGCCAGGGCGACGCGCTCCTGATCGAGGTGTAGGGCCGGTGACGGCTGTCCGGGCCGGGGGTGGGGTCGTGGTGCGCGACGGCTGCGTCCTGCTGGTTCACCGGCCCCGTTACGGCGACTGGACGCTTCCCAAAGGGAAGCTCGAGGCGGGGGAGTCGTGGCAGCAGGGCGCGCTGCGCGAGGTCGAGGAGGAGACCGGCCTTCGCTGCGAGCTCGGCGACGAAGTCGCTCGGACGCAGTATCTCGACGCGCTGGGTCGCGACAAGGAGGTGCGCTACTACCGGATGACCGCGGCCGGAGATCCGGTCGCTCGGAACGAGGTCGACGAGGTGCGCTGGGTGCCGCTCGAGGAGGCGTCAGGCGCCCTCACCTACGAGCGCGACGCGGCCGTCCTGAACAGCTTGCGAGAGATCTCCCGGTAGCCGCGCAAGGGTAGGCTCAGACGCCGATGGACTTCGACCACGTTCTCGTCGTGGGTGCCGGCCAGATGGGTGGCGGCATCGCCCAGGTCGTCGCGGCCTCCGGCCGGCGCGTGTCCCTCTACGACCCGTTTCCCGGAGCGACCGACCGTGCGCTCGGCACGATCCGCCGCAGCCTCGAGAAGCTGGCGGCGAAGGGCGGGCCCGAGCCGGCAGAGACGCTCGGGCGGATCGAGGTCGTTGCCGACCTGGCCCCGGCCGACCTGATGATCGAGGCCGTCGTCGAGGAGCTCGCGGCCAAGGAGGACGTCTTCCGCCGTGCCGACGCCGCGCTTCCGCAGCCGGCGATCCTGGCCTCGAACACGAGCTCGATCCCGATCGGCGCGCTCGCGGCCGTCACGGGCCGTCCCGACCGCGTGATCGGGATGCACTTCTTCAACCCGGTGCCCGTGCTGAAGCTCGTCGAGGTGATCCGCGCCGAGTCGACCTCGGCCGAGACCGCCGCCTCGATCGTCGCACTGGCCCGCGCGGTCGGCAAGGAGCCGGTCGAGGCCCGTGACGTGGCCGGCTTCGTCTCGAACCGGATCCTGATGCCGTTCCTGAACGAGGCGGTCGCTGCGCTCGCCGACGGCGTTGCGGAAGCGGAGGCGATCGACACGGTGGCCAGGCTCGGGTTCGGCCACCCGATGGGCCCGCTCGCGCTCGCCGATCTGATCGGGCTCGACACCTGCGTCGCGATCATGGAGGTGCTCGAGCGCGGTCTTGGAGATCCGCGTTACGCGCCCCACCGGCTGCTCCGCGAGCAGGTCGAGGCAGGCCGGCTCGGCCGCAAATCCGGCCGCGGCTTCTACACATACGAGTAGCCGTTCCGTCGGGGCCGGTGACGGATCGGTGACGATTTCTCCGTCGCGCAGGCTCCAGGGCCTCTAGGATCGCTGAGGATGACGAAAATCCCTGCAATCGAAAGTCTCCGCGCCCAGCTCGAGCGCCAGCTGCGCGCGATCGAAGTCGCCGAACCGGGCGTTCGCGACGGGGTCGATCCCGAGCAGCTCCATCGCTTCCGCGTGGCCACCCGGCGCTCCCGGGCGCTGATCCGAGCGTCGCGGCCCCTCGTCCGTGACCAGCTGGCGGTGGTCGACCTCGATCTGCGGTGGCTCGGCGGCGCCTCGGGGCCTGTCCGCGACCTCGACGTCCTGATCGACCATCTGCGAGAGGTCGTCGACGGGCTCGAGCCTGACCAGGCCGGCGGGCAGGTGATCCTCGCCGGGGTCGAGCAAGAGTGGCTCCGCCAGCGGGAGACACTCCTGAGAGCGATCGACAGCGAGCGCTACCGTGAGCTTCTCGCTCGCTTCGAGGGCGCCCTGCCGGCGCTCAGGGCGCACAACGGCGAGGTCAGGCTCGCGCGGCTGGTCGAGAAGGAGCTCAGGCGCCTGCGAGAGGGCTTCGCCGGCCTCGGCACCGACCCCTCGGACGAGGCGCTGCACGCGATCCGGATCCGGGCGAAGCACGCGCGCTATGCCGCGGAGCTCGCCGGTCTGTCGGATGGGCATGACCTCGAGCCGCTGGCCGAAGCGTGCCGAGACCTGCAGGACCTGATCGGCTCGCATCAGGATGCCGTCGTCGCGGAGGCAAGGGTGCGAGCACTCGGCGGGGACGATGCGTGCGTGGCCGCCGGTCGGATCGTCGAGCTCGAACGCCGCCGTCGCCGCAAGGCGCGTGCCCGGCTGCCAAAGGCCTGGAAGCGCGTGATGCGCGCCGCCGACCGCGCGTTCTAGCGCGGCGTCTCGCAACGTTTCACTCGAAACCCGCCGTCGTGGCGCCGCACCTACCCCGGCCGCTGCGCGGCCGGGATGATCTTTCGGCTCCCGGGCCCTCCGGCCCGCACCTCGGGCTTCCGACCGCCTGCACCGGCCTCTGTCCCAGACACCGAGGAACGGCCGCGAAGCGGCCGCAAGTGCGGCCTCGCACGCCCGCGCTTCAGGTCAAAGGTGACGAGAGGCCGCACTTAAGCCGCTTCGCGCCGGCTCTCGAGCTCGATCGCGGCGCCTTCGCGCACCCCGCCGCGGACGACGCGGAGGGGGACGGAGAGCCGCTCGCTGATCGCCGCCAGGATCACCGTTCCGGCCGCGAGGGTGCGGGCCCGCTGCGGGTCGACGCCGTACAGCTCGACGATCTCGCGAGCCGGCGTCCGGGCCAGGATCTCGGCCAGCTCGTCGAGCTCGTCGGCTCCGAGATTCGGGCCGACGATCGGGCGCACCGCCCGGGCGCTGCCCCCGACCGCGTAGGCGATCTCCGGCAGTGGCGGGGTGACGCCGGCGAGCAGTCGGTCGACCTCGGCGCGGGCGGCCTGGACAGCGGCGTCGCCGGGCGGGTCGTCTTCCAGGAGGCGACTCGTGAGTCGCATCGAGCCGATGTCGATCGAGCGCACCCAGGCCGCGCCTTCCCGACGGGTGCCGACGGCGATCTGGGCCGAGCCGCCCCCCACGTCGCAGACGGCGATCAGCCGCCGTGAGCTGCCGCGTGTCGAGGCGACCGCTCCGAGAAACGCGAGCCTTCCCTCCTCCTCGGCAGAGAGCAGCCTTACCGGGACGCCCGTTGCCGCAGCGAGACGATCGAGCAGCGCCTCGCCGTTGCGCGCCTGGCGGCCGGGGCTCGTGACCAGCACGTCAAGTTGCTCGGCGCCGTGACGTCGTGCCTCACGGACGAAGCCCTTCACGGTCTCGGCCGTCTCGGAGAGCTTCTCCTCGGGGACCTCACCGAAGCGCTCGATCGACTCGCCGAGTCGCAGCATCGCCCGCTCGCGATGGATCGCTTCGCCGCTCCGGGCGACATGCAGCCGGACGGTGTTCGCGCCCACGTCGATCACGCCCACCGGCACGGTTCCATGATGCCGGAGCCACCAGTCGGCACCCCTCACCGCGACGGCGCCCGCTTGCGCGCGCGGGAGCGGCCGCGCATCGCGACCACCTGCGCTGAACGGCGGCGGTCGCCCCGCTCGGGCCGGAGCCGATCCCAGCTTCCGTCGCCGGACAGCATCCAGACCTGGCTGTTGTCGGCGAGAAGCCGGCGAAAGATCGTCTCGATCTCGGCGCGAACGTGAGGCGCCTCCACCGGCACGAGCATCTCGATCCGGTGATCGAGGTTCCGCTGCATCAGGTCCGCGCTGCCGAGGAAGTAGCTCTTCGCCTCGCCCGCTTCGAAGCAGAAGAGCCGGCTGTGCTCGAGGAAGCGCCCGAGGATCGATCGCACCCGGATGTTCTCGCTCAACCCTTCGATCCCGGGCCGGAGGACGCACACGGCCCGCACGATCAGGTCGATCTCGGCGCCCGCTTGCGAGGCGCGGTAGAGCTCCTCCACGATCGCCGGGTCGACGAGGTTGTTCACCTTGATCCGGATCCGCGCGCGGTCTCCGGCCACGGCGGCCGCAGCGACCGCCCGGATGCGCTCGACGAGCTCCCGGCGCAGGTTGAACGGCGCGGCGAGGATCTTGCGGAACTTCTGCGGCCGCCCGAACCCGGTGACGAAGTTGAAGAGATCGGCGACGTCGGCGGCGATCTCCGGGTCGGCGGTGAAGAGCCCGACGTCCTCGTAGATGCGCGCGGTGGTGGCGTGGTAGTTGCCGGTCCCGATGTGGACGTAGCGCTGGAGGCCGTTGCCTTCGCGGCGGATCACGAGCGTCGTCTTGGCATGGATCTTCAGATCGGGAAAGCCGTAGACCACGTGCACGCCCGACTGCTCGAGCGAGCGCGCCCATTCGATGTTCCGCTGCTCGTCGAAGCGGGCCTTCAGCTCGACGATGCAGACACTCTGCTTGCCGTTCTCGGCTGCCTTGATCAGCGCCGGCGCCAGGGCCGAGTCGTCGCTCGTCCGGTACACGGTCGTCTTCAGGGTCGCGACGGCGGGATCCTCGGCGGCGGCGCGGACGAACGCCTCGACGCTGGTGGCGAAGGAGTCGTACGGATGATGGACGACGATGTCGGAGCTTGCGATCTCGGCGAACAGGTCCCCGTCCCCGGGGTTTGCGAGCCGGCGCTGGGTGTGCGGGACCCACGGTTCGTACTTGAGCTCGGGCCGGTCGAGGTTGTGGAGCTGGGCGACGTCGGCGAGGTCGAGCAGCCCGTGGATGGGGTAGACGACGTCGGGGCGCACTGCCAGTCGCTCGGTCAGCCGCGCGACCATGGCGCCCGAGATCGAGCTCGAGACCTCGAGCCGGACGACCGCGCCGAAGCGGCGTCGCCGCAGCTCGCTCTCGACCGCCTCGAGCAGGTCGTCGGCATCGTCCGAGATCTCGGTGTCGCCATCCCTCGTTACCCGGAATGCCGCCCGCTCCGTCAGGTCCATCCCGGGGAAGAGCCAGCTCAGGTAATGGGAGATCACGGTCTCGAGCGGGATCAGCAGACCGCGGTCACCGACGGAGACGAACCGGGAGAGCGCCTCCGGGACCTTGACCCGCGCGAACCGCTCCTCGCCCGAGTCCGGGCTGCGGACGGTGATCCCCAGGCTCAGCGACAGCCCGGAGATGTACGGGAACGGCTGCCCCGGGCCGACGGCAAGCGGCGTCAGGACCGGGTAGATCTGGCGCGCGAACTGGGTCTCGAGCTCGCGGCGCTCGTCCTCGGTCGCGTCGTCGACCGTGCCGATCACGATCCCCTCGGCGGCGAGGGCCGGCCCGAGGTCGTCTCGCCAGAGGCGGGACTGCTCGGCGGTCAGCTCCAGGGCCCGGGCATGAACCTCCTCGAACGCCTGCTGCGGGGTGCGGCCGTCCGGGGAGCGGACGTGGACCCGGCCGACCACCTGGTCGAGGAGCCCGGCGACGCGGACCATGAAGAACTCGTCGAGGTTCGAGGAGAAGATCGAGCAGAACTTGACGCGCTCGAGCAGCGGCTCGTTCGGGTCGGCGGCGAGGTCGAGGACGCGCCGGTTCAGGTCGAGCCAGGAGAGCTCCCGGTTGAGAAGCTCCCGGCTCGGCGTCTCGGTGGCTGGTTTCTCGGTCGTGGACAAGGGGAGGACATCATCTCCGAACGCTGGTGAACGTTGGGTGTCGATCTGGTCAATGGTAGGGGCGGCTCCACAGCCGCCGCCGGGCCCTTGCGGTGCATACCCACCGGTATGCACCGGCTGCCGGCTGCCGTCGCCACTATGCTGCGCCTGATGCGGAACGACCGGTTGCTCGTGGGGGTTGCGGTGGCCGCCGGGGTCGCCTTGATCGTGGTCGCGATCGTCTACTGGATCGAGCCTGCGCGTTCGCTCCCCGGTTTCTTCCCCGGGCACCAGGCGGGGTCGAGCCACCACCACGCCAAGCACGGGATCGCGGCGCTCTTCGTCGGGTTGGCGTGCCTCGTCTTCGCCTGGTTCCGGACGGGGCCGAAAGCGCGCATTCGTCCTTGATCGCCGCTCTGATCTCGTACCCGCGGGCGATCGTCCTCGGGCTCCTCCAGGGCGTCTCCGAGCTCTTTCCCATCTCGAGCCTCGGCCACTCGGTGATCCTGCCGAAGCTCCTCGGCTGGAACATCCACCAGAACGACAAGTACTTCATCACCTTTCTGGTGGCCACGCACCTCGCGACCGCGATCGTGCTGCTCGGCTTCTTCTGGCGCGACTGGGTGCGGATCCTGAAGGGGATCGGCCGCTCTCTGCGCGACCGCGGGATCGACCCGCAGGACGCCGACGCGAAGCTAGGCTGGCTGCTCGTCGTCGCGACGATCCCAGCCGGCATCCTCGGCCTGCTGCTCGAGAACAAGCTCCGCAGCGCCTTCGCCTCGGCGCCGTCGGCCGCGGCATTCCTGGCCGCGAACGGCGTCCTCCTCTACGGAGCCGAGCGGCTCCGCCGTCGCGCGCCGCAGACCGAGACCGACGACGACGCCCGGATCGCCCGCCAGGTCGGCTGGCCGCAGGCGTTTGCAGTGGGCGCGGCGCAGGCACTCGCGCTCATCCCGGGGTTCTCGCGCTCGGGGGCCACGATGGGCGGGGGTCTCCTCGTCGGGCTCTCGAACAAGGACGCAGCCCGGTTCGCGTTCCTGCTCGCGACGCCGATCATCGGCGCCGCCGCGCTGCTCAAGCTCCCGGAGTTCCTCGGCAGCGAGGGCAACGGAGTCCGCGGCCCGGCTCTCGTCGGCGCGCTCTGCTCGGCGGTGACCGCCTATCTGGCGGTGCGCTTCCTGATGCGCTTCTTCGAGACGCGAACGCTGACCCCGTTCGCGATCTATTGCCTCCTTGCCGGGATCGGCGCGAGCGCCTACTTCGCGGTTTCCTGACCTCCACCGGGAAGGCTTCCCGGTCGGGGCCTCGAGCCCTCGGAGCGGGTGAAGCAGGACGCGCGCAACGCTCGGGTATTTCGATCCGGTGACAATCTGGTAAAAGCCGGGGAGCGATGGCCCGCCTTCGGCTGACTCCCCAGAAGCGCGAGTTCTTCGCCCTCTTCACCCAGGCCTCGGCGAACGCCCGTACGATCGCCTCCCTCCTGGTCGAGCTGCTCGAGGGCTGGCCGGACACGCGCGACCGGCTCCGCGACATCCGCGAGGCCGAGCACGAGGGCGACCGGCTCACCCACGAGGTGATCAACCTCCTGAACAGCACGTTCGTGACCCCGTTTGACCGGGACGACATGTACCGCCTCGCAAGCGTGATCGACGACATCTGTGACTTCGTCGACGAGGCGGCCGACAACATCGACGCCTACGAGGTGAGGGACGTGCCGGCGCGGGCGCGCGAGCAGGCAGAGATCGTTTACCGCGCCGCTGCGCACCTTCACGAGGCGGTCGAGCTGCTCGAGGGCTTCGGCGACTCACACCCGCAGCTGTTCGCGCTGCGTGAGCTCGAGGACGAGGGCGACCGGCTGCGGCGGGAGGCGGTCGCGGAGCTCTTCCGCTCCGGCCAGGATCCACTCACGATCATCCGCTGGAAGGACATCCACGAGCAGATCGAGGAAGCGCTCGATGCGTGCGAGAACGCGGCGGACGTGCTCGAGGCAATTCTCGTCAAGAACCGGTGACGCTGCTCGTCGTCACCGTGTGCTTCGCGCTTGCGTTCGACTTCACGAACGGATTCCACGACACCGCGAACGCCGTCGCGACCTCGGTCTCGACCAGGGCGCTGTCGCCGCGGCTTGCCGTGCTGATCGCGGCCCTCGCGAACCTCGCTGGTGCCTTCGCGACCACGGCGGTTGCGAAGACGGTGGGGAAGGGGATCATCGATACCGGTCTCGCGACCGAGAAGATCGTTCTGGCGGCGGTGCTCGGCGCGATCGTCTGGAACCTGATCACGTGGTGGCTGGGCCTGCCGTCGTCGTCGTCGCACGCCCTGATCGGGGGGCTTGTGGGCGCGGCGCTCGCTGCGTCGGGCGAACGCGGCGTTCAGTGGCACGGCGTCGCGCACAAGGTCGTGATCCCGGCGCTGTGGGCGCCGACGATCGCCTTTGCTGCCGCCTTTGCGTTGCTGATCGGGATCTACTGGGTGTTCCGCTGGATGAAGCCCGGGCTCGCGAATCGCTCGTTCCGCTTCGGTCAGCTCGCGACCGGAACATGGGTGGGGTTCACGCACGGCGCGAACGACGCCCAGAAGACGATGGGGGTGATCGCCCTCGCACTGTATTCGCACGGGATCATCCACACCTTCTACATCCCGACCTGGGTGAAGATCGCCGCCGGCGTCTCGATCGCGGCCGGGACGTACTCGGGTGGCTGGCGGATTATGCGGACGCTCGGCCAGCGCGTGTACCAGATGGACCCGCCCGGCGGGTTCGCCGCGCAGGCGAGCGCCGGCGCGGTCATCTATGCGGCCACCAAGTACGGCTACCCGCTTTCGACCACGCATGTCGTCTCGGGCGCGGTGATGGGCTCGGGCGCGACCAAACGTCTGTCGGCCGTCCGCTGGGGCGTGGCCGGGAACATCGTGATCGCGTGGGTGCTGACGATTCCGGCGGCGGCGGCCGTCGCAGCCGTCTGCTACTGGCCCGTGCAGGCGATCTTCTGATGCGGATCGGTCTCGGGCCCGGGAGTGCCGAGATGTTCTCGCTGTTCAGGCAGGCCGGGGAGAACGCGCACGAGATCGCGAAGCTGGTCGAGCGCCGGTTCCGCGAATACCCGTCGGGGCCTGTCTCGCAGTACGACGTGAAAGAGCTGGAGCACGCGGGCGACCGGATCGCCTCGGACCTGCTGCGCGCGGTCTCTGCGCAGTTCGTCACGCCGTACGATCGCGAGGACATCGTCACGCTCGCCTTCGCGGTCGACGAGGTCCCGGACAAGATCGAGAACGCCTCCGAGCTGCTCGGGCTCTACGCGATCGAGTCGCCGACCCGGCAGTCGCTCGAGCTCTGCGGGCTGCTCGTCCGTGCGACCGGGGAGCTGGCCGTGCTCCTCGGGCGCCTGAAGGGTCTCCGCGGCTCCGCGCCCGAGATCCTCTCGATCAAGGCGATCGAGGACGAGGCCGACCGGGTCGCTCGCGCCGCCAGGGCGGGGTTGTTCAAGGACGACCGGATCGACCCCGTGATCGTGATCCGCTGGAAGGACATCTACGAGGCCCTCGAGGATGCCGTCGACGCCTGCGAGACGGCTGCCCACCTCGTCGGCAACATCCTCGTCAAGAACGCCTGACTCAGAGAGGCCCTGACTCAGAGTGGCTCAGAGCAGTCCGACCAGCAGCCTCGTCGCGAGAATCGCGAGCGCGGCGGCAAGGAGCAGCTCGATCGTCCGTCCAGAGATACGCATCGACGCGTGCGCGCCCGCCTGCGCGCCGACCACGACCCCGGCCGAGAGAGCCAGCGCCCGCGCGAGCCCGTGGCCCGCGCCGAGGCTGCCCGCGACGACGTGGGTGGCGGTCGCGCTGCCCGACATGATCGCGAGCACGAAGTGCGAGGTCGCGGTCGCGATGTGGGTCGGGAAGCCGAGCGCGCGGACGAGCAGCGGGACGTGGAGGATGCCGCCGCCGATCCCGAGGAACGTCGAGACGAAGCCGACCCCCGAGCTGTAGGCGATCCCGCGGCCGAGCGGCACCCGGTACCGGTACGTCGTCCCGGACGAATCGGTCAGCTCGCGGGCCGTCCCTCCCCGGAGCCGGGTGCGCGCGGGCTTGGCCGCGAATGCGAGCCACACTGCGCCCGAGGCCAGCACGACGACCATCGCCACGGAGAACGTGCGCCGGCTGACGTGTGCCACCGCGATCGCGCCCGCCACGGACGCCGGCAGGGTCGCGAGCCCGAACACGAGTCCGCTGCGAAAGTCGATCCGCCGCTGGCGCGCGTAGGCGAGCGAGCCCGAGGCAGCGTTGAAGAAGACGACGGTCAGGCTGATCGCCGTCAGCGTCTTCGGTGACTCGTGCGGGTAGAGCAGGAGCAGGATCGGGGTGAGGATGAACCCGCCGCCCGCTCCGACGAGCGTCCCGAACGCCCCGACCGCGAGCCCGAGAGCCGCCAGGCCGATCGCGTCTCCGAGTCCGATCCCCACGTTCCGGAGAGACTAGTGCGGCCGCTCGTACCGTTCGACCCGAAACGCGCGTGGCTGGAGGCTGCACTTGCGGCCGTGTGTTTGCGGCTCTGGTGACGGGAGCCCGGGGCGGGCGTGGGCGGTCGAGACGTGTGCCACGGGGGTGGAAGGCCGGCGAAGCCCGAAGGCCGTCCCGGCCGCGTAGCGGCCGGTGAATGCGGCGTGGCAGGAGGAGAGTTTCAGGTGAAACGTTGCGAGACGCCGCACTGGACGTGTCCCGGCTGAGCCCCGTCCTAGGCGGGGTGCGAGGCGTCGGTCAGCTCGCGGAACTCGCCGGTGACCAGGTAGGCGATCTGCTCGCCGATGTCGACTGCGTGGTCGCCGATCCGCTCGACACAGCGCGAGACCACCAGCATCCGCAGGCCGTACTCGCGTTCCTCCGGAGAGTCGCCGAGCGAGAGCACGTCGTTGATCGCGCGCCGGTTGGCGCGGTCGATCAGGTCGTCGAGCTCGTTCAGCGACTGTGCCTTCTCGAGATCGCGCTCGGCAAAGGCGTCGAGAGCGACTCGGAGCATCTGCTCCGCCCGCTGGCCCATGTCCTCGAGCGAGCCGAGGATCCGGTCGTCGCTGACGTCGAGGCCGCCCATCAGCTTCGTCAGCTTCGCGACCGTCACGCAGTAGTCGGCCATCCGCTCGAGGTGGAGGTTCACGCGCAGGACGGCGAGCACGAGCCGGAGGTCGGATGCGACCGGTGTCTGCCGGGCGAGCAGGGACTGGACCCCGGTCTCGATCGCCAGGTAGCGATGGTCGATCTCGTCGTCGAAGCCGATCACCTCGTCGGCCAGCTCGTCGTCGCCGCGCGCGAGCGCGTTCAGCGCCGACCGCAGCGCGCGCAGGACGAGCGCTCCCTCCTCCTGGACGGCCGCCTCGAGCTGCTCGAGCTCCTCGTGGAACGGCGCTCTCATCCGAACCGGCCGGTCACGTAGCCCTCGGTGCGGTCGTCGGCCGGGGAGGTGAAGATCTTCTCGGTCGAGTCGTACTCGACGAGGATGCCGTGCCGGCTCCCGTCCTCCTCGACCTGGAGGCTGAAGAACGCCGTCATCTCCGCCACCCGGGCGGCCTGCTGCATGTTGTGAGTGACGATCACCAGCGTGTACTCCTGCTTCAGCTCGTGCATCAGGTCCTCGATCGCCTGGGTGGAGATCGGGTCGAGCGCCGAGGCCGGCTCGTCGAGCAGGATGACGTCCGGCTGGACGGCGATCGCCCGCGCGATGCAGAGACGCTGCTGCTGCCCGCCGGAGAGACCCAGTGCCGAGCGCTTGAGCCGGTTCTTCACCTCGTCCCAGATCGCTGCCCGTTTCAGGGCCTGCTCGACCCGGTCGTCGAGGTTGTCCTTCATCCCGAGGATCCGCAGCCCATAGGCGACGTTGTCGTAGATCGACTTCGGAAACGGGTTCGGACGCTGGAAGACCATGCCGATGCGCCGCCTGACCTCGATCGGGTCGACGCCGGGGCCGTAGAGATCCGTGCCGTGGTAGAGGAGCGTTCCCTCGACCTTCGCGCTCGGGACGAGGTCGTTCATCCGGTTGAGACAGCGCAGGAACGTCGACTTGCCGCAACCGGACGGGCCGATCAGGGCCGTGATCGCGTTCCGGTAGATGTCGAGCGAGACATCGGAGACGGCGAGCGCGGTGCCGTACGAGACCGACAGGTTGTCGATATCGAAGACCGTCTCCTGGTTGGCCGGCGGGGCCGGCGTGCTCGTCGCGCTTCTCGGTGCGAGCGCGCGCGGACCTGAACGCGGAGGCTCCACGACACTCACCACCGAAGTCTCCCACCGGTCGACGCCTGCGGGGTGCACAGCATGTGAACAGGATGTTACGAGGTGGTGACGCACCCTCGCGGACCGGCGCGAACGGTGGAAAGCTGCCGCGCATGGAAGCCGCCGCCGCTCCAGGCTCCGGCCTGCGCCGGAGCCGTCGCAGGCTCGACCGGCTCGGCGACATGGGGCTGTACGCCCTGACGGCTCTCGCGGCGCTCGTCGTCTCCCTGGTGATCGCCGGGATCGTGTGGAAGGTCGTCGAGGGCGCCTGGCCGGCCGTCATGCACTTCGGGATCGGGTTCGTGTGGCACAAGACCTGGAACCCCGTCACCGGGATCTTCGGCGCCCGCGAGTTCATCGTCGGGACGCTCGTGACGTCGTTCGGCGCGCTCCTGCTCGCCGCCCCCGTCTCGATCGCGATCGGGCTCTTCCTGAGCGAACTGGCGCCGCCTGTCGTCCGGGGGCCGATCGGGGCGCTGATCCAGATGCTGGCGGCCGTCCCGAGCGTCGTGCTCGGGCTCTGGGGGATCTTCGTGCTCGGGCCGTTCATGCGCGCCCACGTCGAGCCGTTCCTGCACCACTACCTCGGCTGGTTTCCGCTCTTCTCCGGCTCGCCGTCGCAGGCCGGCGTCCTGCCCGCGATCGTGGTGCTGACGATCATGATCATCCCGATCACCTCGGCGATCTGTCGCGAGCTCTTCGTCACCGTGCCACGCGACGTCAAGGACGCGTCGCTGGGGCTCGGCGCGACCCGCTGGGAGATGATCAGAGGTGTCGTCCTGCCGTATGTCAAGGGCGGCATCGTCGCGGCGATCACGCTCGGTCTCGGCAGGGCCCTCGGCGAGGCGATCGCCGTCACGCAGGTGATCGGAAACAGCCTCCGCTCGTTCCCACTCTCGCTCTTCGGCCAGGGGAACACGCTCGCCGCGCAGCTCGCCGGCAGCTATCAGAGCGCGCCGACCAACATCGAGCTCCAGTCGCTCGTGTACCTCGGCCTGATCCTGCTCGTGATCACCTTCGTCTCGAACCTCGCCGCGCAGCGGATCGTCCACCGCTTCGAGCGTCAGCACCCGGGAGCGCGATGATCGGGCCGGTGTCGCTCCAGGCGCGCGGAAGGGCGCGCCGCCGGCTCATGGTCAATCGCGGAGCCGAGGCGGGCGCGGTGCTCGCCGCGCTGCTCGCGGTCGCGGTGCTCGGCCTGCTGGTCGGCTCCGTGCTCGAAAAAGCGCTGCCGGCGCTCAACTGGGACCTGTTCGTCAAGGGTCAGGCCGTGTTCGGTGAGACGGGCGGCGGGATCGCTCCCGCGTTCGTCGGCACGCTGATGCTGATCGCGATCGCAATGGCGATGGCGATCCCGGTCGGCGTCCTGGTCGCGATCTACGTCAGCGAGTTCGCGCAGGCGCGCGTCGCCGAGCAGGTCAGGCTCTGGCTCGACGTCCTCAACGGCTTCCCCTCGATCGTGATCGGCATCTTCGTCTTCGAGCTACTCGTGCAGACGAAGCTCCCGCTGATCGGCATCGGCCACCACCAGAGCGCCTGGGCGGGCGGTTTCGCGCTCTCGATCATCATGGTCCCGCTCATCTCGCGCACGTCGATGGAGGTCCTCGGGCTCGTACCGAACAGCCTGCGCGAGGCGAGCTATGCGCTCGGCGTCTCGAGGTGGCGGACCGTGCTGAGCGTCGTTCTCCCGACCGCGATCGGCGGCATCGTCACCGGGACGACGCTCGCCGTGGCCCGCGCCGCGGGCGAGACGGCACCCCTCCTCTTCACCTGCTCGATCTTCGGGCAGGTGGTGACCACCGACCCGTCGATCTCGGTCGCCTCGATCCCCGTGATCATCTTCGAATACTCGGAATCCCCCGACCGCAATCTCAACGCGCAGGCCTGGGCGGCCGCGTTCGTGCTGATCTCGTTCGTGCTCGTCACCACCCTGGTCGCCAGGCTGATGCTCGACCGATCGCGGCGCAAGCTCGGCCAGGTGCAGTGAGGCGGCGGCCTCGCCGTTCACCATCTCGACACCCGATCGTCACAGCCTTTCTGCCCACGCCGGATGTGCCGGCGGGCACGCTGGTCGACGCAGACTCGGAAACCCAGGACAAGGAGAGCATGCTCATGAAGCGGAAGGCACTCGCCCTTCTCGTAGTCTCGGTCGCGGCGCTGCTGAGCGTCACAGCGGCCGGCGCCAAGCAGTCGGCCACGGTGATCAACGGCGCGGGCAGCACGTTCGTCTCGCCGCTCGTCTCCGTCTGGACGCCCGCCCTCGGCTCGGCGTTCGACTACACGATCCAGTACAGCGCCATCGGCTCCGGCGGCGGCATCCAGGCGATCTCGAATCGATCCGTCGACTTCGGCGCCTCCGACGCCCCGCTCACGTCTGACCAGTTCGCCGCGTGCAACGGTTGCGTGCAGATCCCGTGGGCGCTCGCGGGTACCTCGATCCCCTACAACGTTCCGGGCATCACGCCGCTCTCTGCCGCGGTGCACCTGCATCTCTCGGGCCCGGTGATCGCGAAGATCTTCATGGGGCAGATCACGAACTGGAACGACCCGGCAATCAAGGCGCTCAACCCCAAGGCGACCATGCCGGACCTGAAGATCACTCCCGTCTACCGGACGGGCAATTCGGGCACGACCTACAACTTCACCGACTATCTCAGCTCGGTCAGCTCCGCCTGGAGCTCGCAGGTCGGTAGGGGCCAGTCGGTCAACTGGCCGGCCGGGACCGGGGCCAGCGGCTCCTCGGGCGTCGCGGGAGTCGTCTCCAACACGCCGGGTGCGATCTGCTACGTGGATACCGCGTTCGCGATCGCGAACCACCTCCACTTCTCGGCGATCCAGAATCGGGCGGGGAGGTTCATCTACCCGAGCATCCGCAACGTCGCGGCGGCCGGTAGCGCGGTCTCGAAGGTTCCGGCCGGAAACGAGCTCCACATCGTCAACCCGCCGAAGAGCCTTCCGACCGCGTATCCGATCGCCACGTACACCTACATCATCCTGCCGCTGAAGACATCGAACGCAACCGCCCTGAGGCACATGGTGTTCTGGGCGCTGACGCAGGGCCAGAAGAAGCAGTACACCGCGAAGCTCTGGTTCTCTCCGATCCCGAAGGTCGTGCTGTCGGCATCGGAGAAGACGCTCAACCAGATCAACGCGACCTGATCGTTCACCGTCCGGGGTAACCCGCGGAGGGCGCCCAACGGGGCGCCCTCCGTCGTTCTAGGCTTCTGGTCGTGAGCGGGGCCACGGGGGCCGATGATTTGGCGGTCAGCGAGTGGACGGCGACGGCGCCCCGTCCCGATGGCACCGCGATCGAGTGGGACGGCGTCGACGTCTTCCCCCTCGACGGCGGGAAGATCCTGCGCAAGGACGTCTACTCGTCCTCGCACACACCGCGCGTGGTTCGTTAGCTCAGGTCAGCCGGGGAAGGTGCAGCGGACCTGGAGCCCGCCGCCGCGGCTGCCGGCGGGCTCGATCGTGCCGCCTGCGGCGCGCACCACGTGCTTGACGATCGCCAGCCCGAGCCCGGTGCCGCGCGAGGCGCGGGCGGCGTCGGCCCGCCAGAACCTCTCGAACAGCCGGGGCAGGTCGCTCTCGGCGACGCCGATCCCGTCGTCGGCGGCGGTCAGGACGAGCGATGGGCCGTCGCGTGCGATCGTCAGCGTGAACGTGGCGCCGTGGCCGGCATAGCGGATGGCGTTCTCGGCGAGGTTCTCGGCCACGATCCGCAACATGCGGGGTCGCAGCGGCAGGTCGACGTCGGGGTCGCCCTCGGCGCGGAGCGTCACGCCGGCCCGCGCGGCGCTGTTCTCGAGCTCTTCGACCACCTGCTCCAGCACGGGCAGCGCGTTCGTCGCACCGAGCGACACGATCTCCTTCCCCTGCTCGAGCTCGGAGAGGAAGAGGATCTCGTCGATCAACGCCCCGGCGTGCAGGACCTCGGCGCGAGCGTGCTCGATCATCGTCGCGACGTCCGCTCCGGGCAGATCGGCCGACTCGAGGAGCGCCAGGATGCGGGCGAGCGGTGTCCGGAGCTCGTGCGAGACCGCGGCGGTGAATCCCATGCGAAGCTCGTCGAAGGAGACGTCGTCGAGCTCGCTCGGCTGCGAGGTGAGGGTGATGGACACCTCCTCCCGTTCGTCCTCGGGCTGTTCCTCCTGCCGGCGGAAAGGAACCTTCACCAGACCGTCACCAGATCGACACCTTGTCCGCACCGGGCATGGAACTATGGTAAGCACGTGGGGAAGATCCTGATCGTCGAGGACGACAACGTCATCGCGGACGGGATGTCACGGCACCTGGCGGCGGCCGGGCTCGACCCGATCGTCGTCGCCCGAGGGGAGCTCGGGCTCGCGCGCCTGCGGTTCGAGAACCCCGACGTCTGCGTGCTCGACCTGATGCTCCCCGGGCTCGACGGCTGGAAGCTGATCGAGACCGCCCGCGCGGAGGGGATCGGCACCCCGATCGTCGTCGTCTCGGCCCGCGGCACAGAGCACGATCGCGTGCATGCGCTCGAGATCGGGGCGGACGACTACCTGGTGAAGCCGTTCTCGATGCGCGAGCTCGTCGCCCGGGTGAGCGCGGCCGCGCGGCGCGGGGTGCGGCCCGCGGAGGAGCAGCGCGGCGAGCCGATCGAGGTCGAGGAGCTGCGGATCGATCCCCGCGAGGTGCAGGCCTACGTCGACGGGGCGAGCGCCGGCCTGACTCCGACCGAGTTCAGGCTTCTCTACTCGCTGGCGCTCGACCGGGGACGGGTCGTGACGCGGGACGAGCTGCTTCAGAAGGTGTGGGGCCGCCGCGAGACCCATCGCGACCGGACGGTGGACGTCTTCGTCCGCCGCCTCCGCCAGAAGATCGACCGCGTCGCGTCGCGTCACTCGTTCATCCAGACGCGCTTCGGGGTCGGCTACAAGTTCGAGCCCGAGCCGAAGTAGGGCTCCCGGGGCTACGCTCCGGGTCGTGAGCCCGCGCGAGCGTCACGAGCCCGTTCGCCTGACGCGGATCTACACGCGCGGCGGCGACGCGGGGGAGACGTCGCTCGGCGACGGCTCGCGCACGTCCAAGCTCGACCGGCTCGTGCGAGCCTTCGGCGAGGTCGACGAGCTCAACTCGCTGCTCGGCTGGGCGCAGGTCGAGGCGCGCGACGGGCGGCTCGAGAGGATCCAGAACGAGTTGTTCGACCTCGGCGCCGACCTCAGCGTCCCGTTCGAGCCGGAGGACGGCAAGCTGCGGATCGCACAGCCGGCGGTCGACCGGCTCGAGTCCGACTGCGACGGCGCGAACGCCGAGCTCCCGGAGCTGCGCAGCTTCGTTCTGCCCGGTGGGAGCGAGACGGCCGCCCGCCTCCATGTGGCCCGCGCGGTCTGCCGGAGGGCCGAGCGAGAGGTGCTCGCGGCCGCGCTCGAACGGTCGGTCAACCCGCTCGCGGCCGTCTACCTGAACCGCCTCTCCGATCTTCTCTTCATCCTCGCCCGGGCGGCGAACGCGGGTGGCGGAGAGCCTCTCTGGGTGCCCGGCGGCTCGCGCTGAGACGCGCCTTCCCTCCCGCGGGGCGTGAGACGGCGCGGATGTGCCCGTTCCGTGAGTAACGTTCGAGCACCCGGCAGTGGAGAGGTGAGGGAAGTGGCCAGGATCAGAGTCGTGATCGCGAAGGTCGGCCTCGACGGCCACGATCGCGGCGCGAAGATCATCGCGCGGTCGCTGCGCGACGCCGGCATGGAGGTGATCTACACCGGCCTGCACCAGACACCCGAGCAGGTCGTCGAGACGGCGATCCAGGAGGATGCGGACGCGATCGGGATCTCGATTCTCTCCGGCGCGCACATGACGCTCGTTCCGCGTGTCGTCGATCTCCTCCGCGACCGCGGGGCGCCCGATGTGCTCGTGCTCGTCGGCGGGACGATCCCGGCCGACGACATCGCCGAGCTGAAGCGGAGCGGGGTTGCCGAGGTCTTCACGCCGGGCGCGCCGACGAGCGACATCGTCGCGTTCGTCCAGTCGAAGGTGGCTGCGTAGCGCTTCCACCGCTCGACCCCGGGCGCCACTGCATAGAGTGCGCCTCCGTGAGGATCGTGGTCTGCGTGAAGGCGGTGCCGGACGCTGCAACGGGCAAGCGCATCGACGCGGCGACGAAACGGCTCGAGCGGAGCGGCGATCTCGCGGTCTCGGATTTCGACCTCCATCCCGTGGAGGAAGGGCTCCGGCTGCGCGAGGCGGCGGGCGAGGGCGAGGTCGTGATCGTCTCGCTCGGCCCCGAGAATGCGGCCGACGCGCTGCGCAAGACCCTCGCGATGGGCGCCGACCGTGTGGTGCGGATCACCGACGAGGCATTCGTCGGTGCGGACCTGCTCGTCACGGCCCGTGCCCTCGCGGGCGCGCTCGAGCGCGAGCAGCCGGATCTCGTCCTGTTCGGGCAGCAGTCGGCGGATGGAGATGGAGCTTGTCTCTGGGCCGCCGTCGCGGAGCTGCTCGGGCGCCCGGCGATCTCCCAGGTCTCGGAGCTGACGATCGCCGGTGGGGCGGTCACGGGGCGCCGCCAGACCGAGTACGGGTACGAGCGGATCCGTGCGCCGCTCCCGGCGGTGGTGGCCGTGTCCGACTCGATCAACGAGCCCCGGTACCCGTCGCTGAAGGGGATCATGGGGGCGAAGAGCAAGCCGCACGAGGTCCTGACGGCGGCCGATGTCGGCGGTGCGGGCGAGTCGCGCACCACCGTGCTCGCGCTCGCGTCGCCGCCCTCGCGCGGCGAGCGCCGGCTCGTGGAGGACGACGGTGCCGCGGCCGAGGCGATCCTTGCCTTCCTCGAGGAGGGGCGGCTGCTCTCGTGAAGGCTCTGGTCTTCCTCGAACACCATGCGGGGATCGTGACGAAGGCGTCGCTCGGCGTCCTCTCGAAGGCGGCCGGGCTGGGCGGCGAGACCGCGGCCGTGCTGGCCGGGTCGGGGGTGCGCGACCTGGCGGACGAGGCCGGCCGGTTCGGCGCCTCGACAGTGTTCGTCGCCGACGACGAGCGGCTGGCAGCGCCGCTGCCGCAGCCCAGGGTCGACGTGCTTGCCCGTCTCGTTCGCGACGAGGGGTTCGACACCGTGCTGTTTGCCCAGTCGGTGCTCGCGAGCGACGTCGCTGCAGCGCTCGCGATTCGCTTGCAGGCCGGGCTGAACTGGGACCTGGCCGACCTGGTCGAGCAGGACGGTGCGCTCGTCGGGAAGAGGCCCGCGCTCGCCGACTCCGTGTGGGTCGACGCGGGCTGGATCTCCTCGCCGCGGCTGGCCGGGTTCAGGTCGGGCGCCTGCGACCCGGTCGAGACCGGCGGTGCGGCCGAGGTGAGGGAGGCGACGGTGGAGCTCGAGGAGCATTCGCTGCTCGCCGAGCTGACCGAGCCGGCGGTCGAGGAGTCGAGCGGGCCGTCGATCGAGGACGCCGACGTCGTCGTCGCCGGCGGCCGCGGGCTCGGGGCGCCCGAGAAGTTCGAGCTGGTCGAGAACCTGGCCGATGCGCTGGGCGGCGCGGTCGGGGCGACACGGGCCGTGGTCGATGCCGGGTGGTACCCGTACTCGGCCCAGGTCGGGCAGACCGGGAAGACGGTCTCGCCGAAGCTCTACGTCGCGGTCGGGATCTCGGGTGCGATCCAGCACAAGGTCGGGATGCAGGCATCTGGTGCGATCATCGCGATCAACAAGGACCCGCACGCACCGATCTTCGAGTACGCCGATCTGGGCGTCGTCGGCGACCTGCACGAGATCGTGCCGAAGCTGACCGAGCTCGTCAGGCAACGCAAGAGCCGGTGAAGCCCGCAGACTTCCCACCGCCCTGGAGCGATGCGGAGGCGATCGCCGAGCCGTCCGACGCCGACCCGATCGAGGTCGGGGTGCTGGTGGTCGGCGCCGGCCCGGCCGGGCTCGCGGCCGCGATCCGGCTCGGCCAGCTGGCTGCCTCGGATCTCGAAACCGCGGCCGGCCTGGGCGAGGTGCCGATCGCCGTGCTCGAAAAGGGCAAGACCCCGGGATCGCACCTCCTCTCCGGCGCGGTGATCGACCCCGGGCCGCTCAACCGGCTGCTCGAGGGGCTGAGACGGCCGGATGAGCTCCCGTCGTTCGGCACGGTGCCCGGAGAGTCGGTGCTCTTTTTGACCCCGACCCGTGCCGTCCCGCTCCCGATCCCGCCGACGATGCGAAATCACGAGAACGTCGTCGTCTCGGTCTCGCGACTCGGGCGCTGGCTTGCCGAGGTCGCCGAGGAGGTCGGTGCGACCATCCTCCCCGAGACGGTTGCGCAGAAGCTGCTGATCGCCGGCGGGGCCGTCACCGGCGTTCGCACGGGCGACCTGGGCCGCGGCCGTGACGGTGAGGAGCTCGGACGGTTCGAGGCGGGCTCCGACATCCGGGCCAGGGTGACGATCCTCGCCGAGGGGACGCAGGGGCATCTGACGGGAGCGGCGATCGATCACTTCGCGCTCGCCGGAGAGAGCCCGCAGACCTGGGCGCTCGGCGTCAAGGAGGTCTGGAAGGTCCCCCGCCCGCTGGAAAAGGTCATTCACACCATGGGCTGGCCGCTTCGCTCGGCGGCGCGCTTTCGCGAGTTCGGCGGCTCGTTCGTCTACCCGATGGGCGAGGACATGGTTACGATCGGGATGGTCGTCGGCCTCGACCATCGCGATGCGGCGCTCTCGGTTCACGACCTGCTGCAGGAGCTGAAGACACATCCGCGGATCAGGCAGATCCTGGCCGGCGGCGAGCGGCTCGCCTGGGGGGCGAAGACGATCCCGGAGGGCGGCTTCGTCGCTCTTCCCCGTCGGCTGCATGCGCCGGGTCTGCTGCTCTGCGGCGACGGTGTCGGCCTCGTCAACGTCCCGGCTCTGAAGGGGGTCCACTACGCGGTCGAGTCCGGGCGCCTGGCCGCCGAAGCGGCCTGGCGCGCGCTTCGCGGGGAGGCCGAGCTCGAGAGCTACGACGAGGCGCTGCGGGAGACGTTCGTCTGGCGCGACCTGCGCGCGGTGCGGAACATGCGCCAGGTCTTCGGCTCCGGCTTCTGGCGGGGCGCGGCGCTGGCGGGCCTCGCGACCGCGACGCGGGGGCGGCTGCCGGCAGGCGACCGCCCGACGGAACGCGACGCCGAGCAGGAGCTCCTGACCACGTCGCGCGCCGCCTCCTATCCGGCGCCGGACGGCGAGCTGACGTTCGACAAGCTCTCGTCCGTCTTCCTCTCCGGCAACCGAACCCGTGACGATCAGCCGAGCCACATCCGCATCCAGACCCACGTCCCGGCGGAGCTCGGCGAGCTCTGGGCGCGGATGTGCCCGGCGCAGGTCTACGAGACCGAGCCGTCCGGCGACGGAATGGTCGAGGTCGAGGTGACTCCGTCGAACTGCGTCCAGTGCGGCGCGATCACCGCCAAGGGAGGCCGCCTCACACCGCCCGAGGGCGGCTCGGGGCCGGAATACACGCTGACGTAAGGCTGTCGAGGCCGGCGTCCCACGGCGCCCGGCAGTGATCGGCGCCCTCGGCGACGAAGCCTGCGAAGACGGCCTGCGCCGTTCTCGGTTGGGCCCCGAAGAGCCCCAGCAGATCGGGGATCGCGAGCAGCTCGGGCGCCCAGTCGAGCCCGACGGAGGCCCGGAAGCTCGTCCAGCTCGAGTCGCCCGGGTGCACCCCGAGCCCGGCTCGTGGGGGGTTCCAGAGCGCGTAGCGGATGCTGGCGAGCAGATGACTCTCGGTCTCGAGCTGCGTGCTCCAGAAACGCTCGCCGAAGCAGTGGTTGATGCGGCCGAAGCGGGCATTCGACGCTCTCGCGAAGAAGGTGTTCAGCTCGCGCATCCCGTCCGAGAGGCCGCCCTCGGCCAGCCGGAAGACGAGGTGGAAGTGATTCGTCATCAGTGCGTAGGCCAGCACCCGCCAGCCGAACCGCCGTGCGACCCGCGCGAGCCGCAGGAGGAACAGCGGCCGCAGCACGTCGTCGAAGACGGGGTGCCGGTTGTTGCCGCGTGAGACAACGTGGTAGAAGGCGCCGGGCACTTCGATGCGGGGCTCGCGAGGCACGAGAACCACGGTATGCCTCCACCGTTGTCCCCGCCGGCAATTTCACATAATCGGCACAGATTCGTGACGTTCGCGTCACCCTGGACTGGCACCGGCCGTGTCCGTGCGAGGCACGGCGCTTTCGGACGGGTTGCGTTCGAGCATGGCTCCTCGCGGGACACCGCGAAGATACGACCGGAGCAGGAAGTTCCGTGCGCGGGAGCGCCGTTCCGGCCCGGTCGTCCCGGCGGTTCCACCTGCCTCCAAGGGACAGGCGGCGGCCTTCCCGTCACACTTCCGTCACCTTGGACTGGCACCGGCCGTGGCCGCACGGGCCCCGTCCGGGCTGGACGCGGCTAGAGTCGGCTGGTGATCACGTCGGTCGAGAACGGGCGCGTCAAGGACGTGCTGCGGCTGCGGAAGAGCCGCGAGCGGCGGCGGAGCGGGCTCTTCCTCGCCGAGGGGCCGCGGGAGGTCTCGCGGGCCAGGGCCGCCGGGCTGCGGATCGTCGAGGTCTACTTCGCGCCCGCCCTGCTGGAGTGGCCGGACGGCGAGGAGGTGAGCGAGCGCGTGCTCGCGAAGATGGCGTACCGGGCCGAGCCGGAGGGCGTGGTCGCCGTGGTCGAGGCCCCCCGGCATGAGCTGCCGCGCGGCGGCACCCTCTACCTGGTCTCGGTTGGGGTCGAGAAACCGGGGAACCTGGGCGCGATCGCCCGCTCCGCCGAGGCCGCCGGGGCGGATGCGCTCGTCGTCGCCGAGGCGCAGGCAGATATCTGGAACCCGAACGCGATCCGCGCCTCGACCGGCGCCGTCTTCACGCTGCCCGTGGTCGAGGCGACGCTGGGGGAGGTGACCGAACTCGGCGCTCCGCTTCTCGCGGCCGTCGTCGGCGCGCCGACGCGGTACACCGACGCCGACCTGGCCCGACCGGTCGCGCTGGCCGTCGGCTCCGAGGACGCCGGTCTGCCCCAGGCCTGGCGCGAGGCGGCCGAGCTCGAGGTCTCGATCCCGATGGGAGCCGGGAGCACCGACAGCCTCAACACCGCGACCGCCGCGGCGGTCATGCTCTTCGAGGCGGTGCGCCAGCGTGGTTGAGCGCGACGACGTCGTCCGCGCCCGCACCACGATCGAGCGACACCTCGTCCGTACCCCGATGCTTCCCTCGCGCACGCTCGGCGCACGCCTGAAGTGCGAGCTCTTCCAGCGCACCGGCTCGTTCAAGTCGCGCGGCGCCCTCAACAAGCTGAGCTCCCTGACCGCCGGGGAGAAGGCGCGCGGGGTGATCACCATCTCCGCCGGCAACCACGCCCAGGCGGTCGCCTATGCCGCCGCCGAGCACGGCGTCGACGCGCTCGTCGTCATGTGGAGGGGAGCCTCGGAGCTGAAGATCGCCGCGACGCGCGGCTACGGCGCAACCGTCGACCTCGAGGTGTCGAGCCCGGCCGCCGGGTTCGTGCGGCTCGACGAGCTGATCGAGCAGACGGGGCGGACGCTGGTCCACGCGTTCGACGACCCGGTCGTGCTCGCGGGCGCGGGCACCGTGGGGCTCGAGGTGGAGGAGGACGCTCCGGACGCAGACGCCGTGATCGTCCCGGTCGGCGGCGGAGGGCTGATCACCGGGATCGTCGCGGCGCTCGGAGCCGAGGGCCGGGTGCGGGTGATCGCCGTCGAGCCCGAGACGAGCCGGGCGCTGCACGCCGGGATCGTCGCCGGCGAGCCCGTGCACGTCGAGCCGGCCTCGATCGCGGACGGGCTGAATGCTCCCTTCGCGGGGCGGCTCGCGATCGAGGCCTGCCGCGATCTCGAGCGGGTCCTCGTCAGCGAGAAGGAGATCCGAGCGGGCTTTCGATTCCTCTACGAGCGGGCGAAGCTGGCCTGCGAGCCCGCCGGCGCCGTCGCTGTCGCTGCCCTGCTTGCCGGCAAGATCCAGGCGGACCGCCCGGTCGCGATTGTCAGCGGCGGCAACGTCTCGAGCGAGACTGCCTCTGGTATTCTGGCTTCGCGATGAAGGCCGAGATCCATCCCGAGTACGTCTTCGCGACCGTCCACTGCTCCTGCGGGAACTCGTTCACCACCCGTTCGACCTCGCCCGAGCTGAACGTCGAGATCTGCGCGCAGTGCCACCCGTTCTATACGGGCAAGCAGAAGCTCGTCGACACGGGTGGACGGGTCGAGCGCTTCCAGCGGCGGCTCGAGAAGGCGGGCCGCGCCGCTCCGGGCTCGAACTCCTAGCGATGGCATCGGCGATCGGCGGCCAGGCCGTCCTCGAGGGCGTCATGATGCGTGGACCGCGCAACTGGGCGGTCGCGGTGCGCAAGCCCGACGGCGAGATCGCCCAGGTCGCACGTACGATCGACCCGCTCGCGACCCGGCACTGGTCACTCCGGTTGCCGATCGTGCGCGGCGTCGTCGCGCTCGGCGAGTCGCTCGCAATCGGCTTTCGCGCGCTTTCGGTCTCGGCCAACTACGCCGCGCAGGACGCCGCGGAAGGCGATCCCGAGCCGGAGGAGATCGGCCGCTGGACGCTCTTCTTCTCGTTCGCGGTTGCGATCGGATTCGCGCTGATGCTCTTCAAGGTGGGCCCGGCACTCCTCGCAGACCTGCTTCCGATCAAGAATGGGAACTGGTTCGTGCTCGTCGAGGGGCTGATCCGGGTCACCGTCTTCATCAGCTATCTCGCCCTGCTGAGCCTGATCCCTTCGCTGAAGCGCGTGTTCCAGTACCACGCCGCCGAGCACAAGGCGATCAACGCCTACGAGGCGGGCGAGGAGCTGACACCCGAGGTGGCTCAGCGCTACTCGCTGATCCATCCACGCTGCGGAACCGCGTTCCTGCTCTGGGTGATGGTGCTCGGCGTGTTCGTGTTCGCTCTCTTCGGGAGGCCCGCCTGGTACTGGCTGGTCGTCACCCGGGTCGCCCTGCTGCCCGTGATCGCCGGGATCGCATACGAACTGATCCGTTTCGCGGGAAAGCACGCCGGCAACCGGGTCCTGATGACTGCGCTGGCGCCCGGGCTGTGGCTGCAGAGATTGACGACGCGTGAGCCGACGCTCGAGCAGCTCGAGGTGTCGATCCGCGCGTTGCGCGAGGTGCTGGACCATGAGGGCCGGCTGACGCCGGCAGACAGACGAGTGGAGGTGATGGCATAGATGGCGACCGTACGCACGGCCGAGGTGGAGTGGATCGGCGGGTTTATGGACGGCGAGGGGAAGATCGTCTCGACCACGACCAGCGCCCTGCCGGAGCTCGAGGTGACCTGGAACTCGCGCGTGGACGTCGAGGACGGAATGACCAGCCCGGAGGAGCTGCTCGCCGCGGCCCACGCGTCGTGCTTCGCGATGCAGTTCACGGGTGGGTTGGTCGGCGCGGGCTGGGAGCCGGAAGAGATGCACGTCACGTGCTCGGTCTCGTTCGAGGTCGGGCTCGGCATCACGGGGTCGCACCTCGAGGCCACCGTGATCGTCGACGGGCTCACGGACGACCAGATCCGCGAGATCGCCGAGCGGGCCAAGCTGATGTGCCCGGTCTCGAGGGCGCTCGCCGGCATCGACATCACGCTCGACCTGCCCGAGCTCGCCCCGCCGCCCGACGAGGAGGGCGAGGCAGCCGGGGCCGGGGCCACGGCGGCAACCGACGAATAGGCACGGCCGCGCCTGGGGTAGCCCCCTCGGGCGGCTACCCTAGGCCGCGGTCATGGCCCAGTTCGACGCACTGATCGAGGAGCTCGAGCGCTCCTACCGGGAGGCCCAGGATCGCCTGTCCGATCCGGCCGTCTACAACGACCACCGCGAGGCGGAGGAGGTCGGGCGGCGCCTGAAGAAGCTCGAGGGCCCCTACAAGCTTGCGCAGGCCTGGCGCCAGGCCCGCGCCGATCTCGATGCGGCGCGCGAGGACACGGAGCTGGCCGAGATGGTCGCCGACTACGAGACCGAGGTCGCCACGCTGGAGGAGGAGCTGAAGCTCTCGCTGCTCGAGAGCGACCCGGCTGACGAGAAGGACGTGATCGTCGAGATCCGCCAGGGCGTCGGCGGGGACGAAGCCGCGCTCTGGGCCGCCGACCTGGCCAGGATGCTCGAGCGCTACGCGGAGCGCCGCCGCTTCAAGTGGGAGGAGCTCGAGGTGAGCCCGAGCGACGGCGGCGGGATCAAGGAGGGTGTCTACGCCGTCAAGGGCGGCGGCGCTTACTCGGTCTACAAGTACGAGGGCGGCACCCACCGCGTCCAGCGCGTCCCCGACACCGAGTCGCAGGGCCGGATCCATACCTCGACCGCGACCGTCGCGGTCATGCCGGAGGCGGAGGAGGTCGACGTCGAAGTGGACGAGAACGACCTCAAGATCGACGTCTACCGCTCCTCCGGCCCGGGTGGGCAGTCCGTGAACACGACCGACTCCGCCGTCCGGATCACGCATGTCCCGACCGGGATCGTCGTCGCGATGCAGGACGAGCGCTCCCAGCTCCAGAACCGCGCGAAGGCCATGCGCGTCCTGCGCGCCCGGCTGTACGAGGAGGAGCGGGCGCGCCGCCAGGCCGAGCAGGCTGCAACCCGCAAGGCGCAGGTCGGGGGCGGCGGCCGCGCCGAGAAGATCCGCACGTACAACTTTCCCCAGGATCGGGTGACCGACCACCGCGTCGGGGTCAGCGGCCGGCTCGAGGACGTGCTGGCCGGCGATCTGGCCGCCTTCACCGACGCCCTGACCGCCGACGCACAGCGCCGAGCGCTCGAGGGCGGAGCGGGTTGACGCTCGGCGAGGTGCTGAGCTCCACCGCCGACTACCTCGAGCGCAAGGGCGTCGACACGCCGCGCCTCGACGCCGAGCTGATCCTCTCCCACGCGCTCGGGCTCTCGCGGCTCGAGCTCTACACCGCGTTCGACCGGCCGCTCACCGAAACCGAGCGTGCCGCAGCACGTCCGCTCGTCGAGCGCCGCGGCCGGCGGGAGCCCCTCGCCTACGTCCTCGGTGAGTGGGGCTTTCGGCGGCTGCTGCTGATCACCGACGCTCGTGCGCTGGTGCCGCGGCCCGAGACCGAGATCGTGGTCGAGCGGGCGCTCGCGTTGATCGCGGGGATCGACTCGCCCGAGGTCGTCGATGTCGGCACCGGCAGCGGTGCGATCGCGCTCGCGATCGCAGACGAGCATCCCGGCGCGGTCGTGACCGCGACCGACATCTCGCCCGCGGCCCTGACCCTCGCCTGCGAGAACGCCGACCGGATCGGCCTCGAGATCGACACCGTCGAAACGGATCTGCTCGCAGGGCTCGCAGGGCCCTTCGACCTGGTCGTCTCGAATCCGCCGTACGTCTCCGAGGACGAGCTTCAAGACGTCCAGCCGGAGGTTCGGGACTTCGAGCCGCGACTCGCGGTCGTCGGTGCGACCCAGACCGAGGAGCTCGCGCGCGACGCACGGGGTCTCCTCCGGCCGGGCGGCTGGATCGTGCTCGAGTGCCACGAGGAACATGCCGGTGCGGTGGCGTCGCTGCTCGGCGATCTCGGGTACGCGGAGCCGACGATCACCCGGGATCTCGCAGGCCGGGAGCGAGTGGTGGAGGCACGATGGGAGCTGAGCTAGTGCGGCCTCTCATAACGTTCGACCCGAAACGCTCGTGGCGGGAGGCCGCACTTGCGGCCGCTCCGCGGCCGTGTGTTTGTGCCTTTGGTCTGGGGAGCCCGGGGTGGGCGCGGACGGTCGAGATGTGCGCTACGGGTGGAGGGCTGGCGAAGCCCGAAGATCATCCCGGCCGCGGAGCGGCCGGTGAGTGCGGCGTTGCCGAGGCGAGTTTCAGGTGAAACGTTGCGAGACGCCGCGCTAGCGGCCGCGATCGAGGCGATCCGCGCCGGCGGGACTGTGCTGCTGCCGACGGACGGCGTCTACGGCCTGTGCGCCGCGCCCGACCGCGAGGAGCCGGTGGGGCGGCTCTACGAGCTCAAGGGCCGTGACGCGGGCCAGCCGACCGCGATCATCGCCTCGAGCGTCGAGCGGCTGTTCGAATGGGTGCCCGAGCTCCCCGACCGCTCGGTCGTGATCGCCCGGGCGCTGCTCCCGGGCCCCTACACGCTGATCCTGCCCAACCCTGCCCGGCGCTATCCCTGGCTGAACGGCGCCCGGCCGGACACGATCGGCGTCCGCGTCGTCGACCTCCCGGCCGGGAGCCGGGAGGTGATCGCCGCCGTGGGCGCGGTCGTCGCGACCAGCGCCAACGACGCCGGCGGAGCCGATCCGGCGAGCCTCGAGGAGGTGCCGGGCCGGATCCGCGCCGCCTGCGCAGCCGAGATTGACGCGGGGCGCCTCCCCGGCCTCTCCTCGACGGTGATCGACTTCACCGGCCCGGAGCCGGTGGTCGTGCGTGAGGGTGCAGGCTCCGTCGCCGACGCGCTCGCACGCGTCGGGGCGGCGCTCTCGGGCTCAGGCCTCGCCTGAGGGAGGCTCTTCCGGCCGCTCGAGTCGCATCGACCCGAACCGGACCGATCCGAAGCCGGCGCCGGGGGCGGCTCCCGGCCCAGCGCCGAGCGGACGGTCGTCCTCCCAGAGGATGTCCGAGCGCGAGCCGGCGTCGACGATCGGCCCGGCGTCGACCTCGACCCGGGTCGTCGCAATTCCGCGTGCCGGCCACTCGACCGCGAAGGTGAGCGGCCCGGGTGGGGGGAGAGGGTGGATCCAGTAGCGGAGCTCGAAGCCGCCCCGTCCTCCGCCGCCTCCGTCCTCGCTGAGGCTGATCTCCGGCCGCTCGCCGCCGGGCCGGGGGCGTGGATCGAGGGTCGTCGCGCGGCGCCCGTCGGCGAACTCGACGCCGAAGCGCAGGAGCTCGTAGGGAAGCGATCCACCGGCTCCGACGGGTCTACCGCCGCCTCGCCCCAGTTGCGTCATCAGCGTGTGCGGGTCGATCTCGGCGCCGTCCGGCTTGATTCGAAGGGCGAGCCGGACCGCGAACCCCGTCGAGTAGGCGACGAGGTCGATCACCGCGATCGCGAGCTCCTCGGTCTGCGCGAGCACGACACGGGTCGCAACCGCCGTTCCGAGCTCGTTCTCGGGGGGGCCGACCCAGGGTGCGTGGCGCCGCGGCGGCGGCCGCTCCGGCGGCGGGGGTGGGGGCTCGAAGAAGCTCACCTGCCGGATGCAAACACTACGATGGGGCAGGCCACCGAGCAAGGAGCGGACAGACATGGCGATCGCGCAGGAGACGTTCGAGCAGCTTCGTACGGGGAGTCTCGCAGAGATCGATCCCGAGATCGCCGACGCGCTCGGGCGTGAGCTCGACCGGCAGCGCGGGCAGATCGAGCTGATCGCGTCGGAGAACTTCACCTGGCCCTCGGTGCTGGAGGCGATCGGGTCGACGCCGACGAACAAGTACGCCGAGGGCTATCCGGGCAAGCGCTACTACGGCGGCTGCGAGGTCGTCGACGAGATGGAGGAGCTGGCGCGCGACCGCGCGAAGAGCCTCTTCGGCGCCGAGCACGCGAACGTGCAGCCGCATGCCGGCGCGCAGGCGAACATGGCCGTCTACTTCGCCGTCCTCGAGCCTGGCGACCGTGTGCTCGGGCTCTCGCTCGACCACGGCGGCCACCTCACGCACGGTCTGAAGGTCAACTTCTCCGGGAAGCTCTACGAGTTCCATTCGTACGGCGTCTCGCGCGAGACGATGACGGTCGACTACGACGAGGTGCTCGCGCGGGCGAAGGAGGTCCGGCCGAAGCTGATCGTGTGCGGCGGCTCCGCCTATCCGCGCCGCGTCGAGGCCGACCGGTTCCGGGAGATCGCGGACGAGGTCGGCGCGCTCCTGATGACCGACATGGCCCACTTCGCCGGCCTCGTGGCGGCCGGGCTGCACCCGAACCCGGTGCCGCACTCGCACTTCGTCACCTCGACGACGCACAAGACGCTGGCGGGCCCGCGCGCAGGCTTCGTCCTCTGCACCGAGGAGCACGCGCAGGCGCTGGATCGCGCCCTCTTCCCGGGGATGCAGGGCGGGCCGCTGATGCACACGATCGCCGCGAAGGCGACCTGCTTCGGAATCGCCGCGACCGACGCGTTCAGGGACTACCAGCAGCAGGTGCGGGCGAACGCGGACACGCTCGCGAGCGGGCTCATCGACGGCGGCCTCGACGTTCTCACCGGCGGCACGGACACGCACCTCGTCCAGCTCGACCTGCGCGCGACGGAATGGACCGGGCTCGCGGCGCAGGATCGGCTGCACGAGTGCCGGCTGACGGTGAACCGCAACACGGTGCCGTTCGACGAGCGCCCGCCGATGGTCGCGTCGGGCATTCGCATCGGCACTCCGGCGGCGACCATGCGCGGCTTCGACGTGAGCGACTTTCGCGAGGTCGCGGAGATCATCGTCGATTCGCTCTCGGACGACGCCGATGTCGCTGCGCTCGCGGCCCGGTCGTCGGCCGTCTGCGACCGCCGGCCGCTCTATCCCGGGTTCCGTGGCTACACGACCTACGTCGCCTGAGATGAGCCCCGGCACGGTCACCGCCCGCCCGCCGCGCGTCGCTCCGCCTGTGGACGAGATGTCACGAAGCCGGCGCAAAGACACGCCCGTCCGTCCCGTAGAATTGGCATTGAGGGTGGCGGGGTGGCAGCCCCACCCAGGGTGGGGGTGCGTGTCAGGGTGGGGGTGCGTGTCAGGGTGGGGGTGCGTGTCGGCTCCGGCCGTGGGCGCGGGGGTCGCGGCAGCCGCCCCGGCCGACCCGGGCGCGGCGGTCGCCGCAGGCGCGGCATGAGCGTCGTCGAGGTGACCCACCCGCTGGTGCGGCACAAGCTGGGGCTCCTCCGGGACGTCAACACCGACACGGAGATGTTCCGGCGCCTCGTCAACGAGTTGACGCTGCTGCTCACCTACGAAGCGACCAAGGAGATGGGCCTCGAGGAGATCGAGGTCGAGACGCCACTCGAGTGGACGCAGGCGTACCGGATCCCGGGGAAGAAGGTCGCGGCCTGCCCGATCCTGCGTGCGGGGATGGGAATGCTCGACGGCGTCCTTTCGCTGATCCCGGTCGCGCGCGTCGGCTTCATCGGGCTCTACCGCAACGAGGAGACGCTCGAGCCGGTCGAGTACTACGTGAAGCTGCCCGCAGACATCGCCGAGCGGGAGGTGCTGCTGCTCGACCCGATGCTCGCGACCGGCAACTCGACTGCCGCGGCGGTCGCGATCCTGAAGAGCGCCGGTGCGACGCAGATCAAGCTCGTCTCGCTGATCGCGGCCCCTGAAGGTGTCGCCCACATCCGCGACGAGCACCCCGACGTCGACGTCTTCGTGGCCGCGATCGACGCGCGCCTGAACGAGAAGGGGTACATCGTTCCCGGGCTCGGGGACGCGGGAGACCGGCTCTACGGGACGAAGTAGCCGTTTCCCCGGCATTGCGGACAGAGGGTCGAGGCGGCTCTGCCGGGAAACGGGTGGAACAAGAACTTTTCGCTCGACGATCACGCTCTCGTGCAGGGAGCGTGCAGACTAGGGAGAACCACGGAATGTTCAAGGCGGAGCCAATGAACGAGCTACTTCTCCCGAGCGCGCGATGCGACCCTCGATGATGTCTCTCCGGGGAAGGTAGCGTGGTCTGGGACGCCTTCACCGCCCATTTGCAGGTGCTCTGGGGCGCGTTAATCGCGCTCGGCATCGTCGTCCTGCTCACACCCGCGGTCGGCGGGATGGCCCGGCTGCTAGGCGTCGTCGACCGGTCCGAAGGCGGGCGGCGTCCGAGCCCCGCCGGCGTGCCGCGCCTCGGCGGGCTGGCGCTCTTCTTCGGCTGCTTCGTCCCGGCGCTCGCGTTCCTGCACCTCAACGGCCAGATGCGCGGGATCCTGCTCGGGGCGGCCGTCGCGACGACGGTGGGGGCCGTCGACGACTTCCGCGGCCTCCGCTGGTGGGAGAAGCTCGCCGGTCAGGTCGGCGCCGCCGCGATCCCGACCGGCTTCGGCGTCTGGGTGCACACCTTCACCTTCCCCGTGGTCGGCCGGCAGGCGCTGCCGCCTGCGCTCGGGATCTCGCTGACCGTGGTCGGGATCGTCGCGGTCATGAACATGGTCAACTTCCTCGACGGGCTCGACGGGCTCGCCGCCGGCATCTGCGCGATCTCCGCCCTGTCGTTCTGCGTGATCGACCTCTCTCGCGGGGACGTCAACGCGGCCATCCTCACCGGCATCGTCTTTGGCGGCTGTCTCGGCTTCCTCCGCCACAACTTTTATCCCGCCCGCATCTTCATGGGCGACTCGGGCGCGCTCCTGCTCGGCTTCACGCTTGCCGCCGTGTCCGTCCAGGGGCTCTCGAAGACGGCGGCGTTGGCGACGCTCGTCCTGCCGCTGCTCGTGCTCGCGGTGCCGCTGATCGACACCTCGTTCGTCGTCGCCAAGCGCATCAAGCACGGCCGCCCGATCTACGTGGCCGACCGGACCCACCTCCACCATCGCTTCGAGAACATCGGCTTCTCGCAGCGTCGCGCGGTCGTCTACCTCTACGGCTGGTGCGTGACCCTCGCCCTCGCCGCGCTCGCAACCAGATTCGTGCATCCACACCGTCACGGACACTGGAACCTCCCCAACGTCGCGATCGACGCAGCGATCGGGGTGCTTGCGCTCGGGGCGTCGGTGTACGTCGTCTACCTGCTCGAGATCGTCAAGCCGGCAAACCCGTTCATCCGCCGGCGCGAGGAGCAGGCCCGCACCGGCGCCGAGCGCAAGAGCGCCTAGCCGTCCCCGTCGAGCTGTCTGCCCCCGGTCGGATCCCCAGCGGGAGCCGCCAGTAGCAAAGTCGTCGCGATCGCGCTCGGCGACGGCGCTTTCGCTGTCACGAACTCGCGCCCGTTCCGGCAGTGCTGCGGTATGCTGCCGCCGATGGAGCCGGTCGCGCCCCGTGCGTTTCCCCCTGTCGAGGCGGGTGCGCTCCTCGCTGTCGTGACCATGGCCGTCCTCGGTGCCGGCACGCTCGTCGGCTGGGCGGCAGGCTCGCTGAAGGCCGGTCTGATCGCCGGGGCCGTGATCGGCCTGCCCGCCGGGATCGCATCCGTCTACGTCCGCTACCGCGCGTACTTCGCGTGATGCCCGACATCCTCGTTCCCCGCCCGGTCCCCCGTACCCACGCGCCCGCGATCGCCGGCACGATCGTGGTCGCGCTCGCGCTGCCGGTGTTCCTCGTCGCCGGCTGGCGGTTCGGCGCCTGGGTTCTCGCTGCGGCGCTCTGGGTGGCGTCGCAGGGCCTGACGCTGGTCCTCCAGCGGCTTCCGCTCGGGATGGGTAGTCTCGCGAGCTCAGGCGCGGTGGCCTTCGGCAGGATGTTCCGGGCGGTTGCGGTGATGGCGGTCCTGATCGCCGTTACCGTCACGGATTCCGGTCTCGGGCTTCCCGCGGTCGCCGTCTACGTGCTGGCGTACACGGCGGAATTCGGCACGTCACTGGTCGCGTACTTCGGAGGGGAGGCACGAACGTGAGGGTCAAGCGTCTCGTCATGATGCTGATCGGACTGGCGCTGATCGCGCCCGCGTCCGCGTCGGCCGAGAGCTTCGATCCCTCGACCGAATTCAACCTCAAGGACTGGGTCCCGATCCATCTCGGTGGGCTCGACCTCTCGATCAACAAGGCCGTCGTCTACCTGTTCGTCGGCTCCGCGCTGACCTGCCTGCTCGGGATCGGGCTCATGCGCTGGCGCGTCGGCCACGTCCCGACCCGGCGGCAGACCTTCGGCGAGGTGATCTACGACATCGCCCAGACCCAGGTCGCGGAGACGGGGCTGCCCTCGAAGGCGATCGGCCTCTGGTTCCCCTACGTCGCGACGCTGATGCTGTTCATCTTCGTCGTCAACCTGATCAGCTTCATCCCGCTGCCGCTCACCGGCGAGACCTATCACGGCCTCCCGGTCTGGGGCATCTACGCGGCGACCTCCTCGATCTCGGTCACCCTCGCGCTCTCGCTGATGACGTTCGTCTTCACCCACATCGAGGGGATCCGCTTCAACGGCGTCATCCGCTACTTCCGCTCGTGGATCCCGGACGTGCCGAAGGCGATCCTGCCGCTGATCGTCCCGATCGAGGTCATCTCCCAGTTCATGCGCCTGATCAGCCTCTCGGTCAGGCTCTACGCGAACATGCTCGCGGGCCACATCCTGATCCTGACGATGATCGGCCTGATGTTCATCATCCACAGCTGGCCGTACCGTGCGTTCGGGCTGCCGGCGGCTTTCCTCTTCTACGTCTTCGAAGTCGTGATCGTCGTCACGATCCAGGCGTTCATCTTCGCCGCCCTCTCGGCGATCTACATCGGCTCGGCGATCGAGCCCGAGCACTAGCCCGAACCTCGCAGCGTCGAACTCCCAACCACGAAGGAGAAGTAATCGATGATCCTCAGTCTTGTGGCCGCCTCAGTCAAAGACGCGCCGGTCGTCCATGCAGGCAAGGCGATCGCGCTCGCGCTCGGCATCGGCGCCGGGGCGGCGGGCGCCGGCGCCGGCATCGGCAACATCTTCGGCTCGATGATCCAGTCGGTTGCCCGTCAGCCCGAGCTCCGAGGTGAGCTCCAGGGCTTGATGTGGCTCGGGTTCGCCCTCACCGAAGCGGTCGTGTTCTACGGCTTCCTCGGCGGCCTGCTCGGCTACGTGCTCGTCTAGAGACCATGGTCGTCGCTGCGAACCCCCTGATCAAGGTCATTCCGGGCCTGATGATCTGGACCGTGGTCTCCTTCGCGATCACGCTCTACATCCTCAAGCGCTTCGCGTTCGGCCCGATCCAGAAGCTGATCGACGATCGCCGCGAGCGCATCCGGCAGTCGGTCGAGGAGGCCGACCGGGTCCGCGACGAGGCGCGCAACCTGCTCGAAGAGCACCGCAAGCTGGTCGGCAGCGCCAGGAGCGAGGCCGAGGAGATCCTGGCCGAGACGCGCAAGATCGCAGACAGCCAGCGCGAGCGGATGCGCGAGGAAACCGAGGAGGACCGCCGCCGGCGTCTCGAGGAGACGACCCGCCAGATCGAGCAGGCGACACAGCAGGCGTTCGCCGAGCTTCGCCAGGAGGTCGCCAGCCTGTCCCTCGAGGCGGCAGAGAAGATCGCGCGCCTGGCGCTGTCGGACGCGGACCAGAAGCGCCTGATCGACGAGGCCCTTGCCGAGATCGACTTCTCGCAGCTGGAGGCGAGCCGCTCATAGCCGTCGCCCAGCGCATCTACGCCCGCGCCCTCTTCGAGGCCGCGCAGGAGAAGGGTCGGCTCGAGGCCGTCCGGGCGGAGCTTGCGGAATTCGTGGCCGCACTCGACTCGTCGCCCGACCTGGACGCGCTGCTCGCCGACCGTGAGATCGAGTCGCGGCTCAAGGTGGGCGTGCTCGAGGAGGTCCTGGCCGGCTCCGACGAGCAGGTCCGCAACCTGGTCCTGCTCCTGCTCGAGAAGGGCCGCGCCGGCGAGGTCCGCGAGGTCGCCGCCGAGTTCGAGGCTCTCGTCGCTGCGGAGGATCGCGTCCTGGATGTGGAGCTGACGACGGCATTCGATCTCACGGACGCCGACTTCGAGCGCATCGTCGGCGACATCGAACAGAAATCAGGAAGGAAGGTCCAGGCGACGCGCAGCGTCGCCCCGGAACTCATCGGAGGGATCGTCCTCCAGGCCGGCTCGATGCGTCTCGACGCGAGCGTGCGCGGCCGGCTCGACCGACTACGCCAAGAGCTCGCGACAACAAGGAGTTAGCCGCACATGAAGCTTAGGCCTGAAGAGATCACCTCCATCCTGCGCAAGCGGATCGAGGAATTCGACCTCGATACGAACCTCGCCGAGGTCGGCGCCGTCCTGCAGCTCGGCGACGGCATCGCCCGGGTGCACGGGCTCGAGAACTGCGTCGCGCTCGAGATGCTCGAGCTCGACCACGGGGTCGTCGGGCTCGCGTTCAACCTCGAGGAGGACAACGTCGGGGTCGCGCTGTTCGGCCCGTGGGACAAGATCAAGGAGGGCGACCCGGTGCGCCGCACCGGCGAGGTCGCGTCGGTTCCGGTGGGCGAGGCGCTGCTCGGCCGGGTCGTCGACCCGCTCGGGAACCCGCTCGACGGCCAGGGCCCGATCGACGCCACGGAGCGCCGACCGCTCGAGTGGAAGGCGCCCGGTGTGATCGAGCGCCAGCCGGTGAAGGAGCCGCTCCAGACCGGGATCAAGGCGATCGACTCGATGACGAACGTCGGTCGCGGCCAGCGCGAGCTGATCATCGGCGACCGATCGACGGGCAAGACGGCGATCGCGGTCGACACGATCCTGAACCAGCACGACCAGGACGTGAAGTGCATCTACGTCGCGATCGGGCAGAAGGCCTCGACCGTCGCCCAGGTGTACGAGCGGCTGCGCGAGGCCGGTGCGATGGCGTACACGACGATCGTGACCGCTCCGGCATCCGAGGCGGCGCCGATCAAGTGGATGGCGCCGTTCGCCGGCGCCGCGATGGGCGAGTACTTCCTCTACAAGGGCGAGCACGCGCTCGTCATCTACGACGACCTCACCAAGCAGGCCGACGCCTACCGGCAGCTTTCCCTTCTGCTGCGCCGCCCACCGGGCCGCGAGGCCTTCCCCGGCGATGTCTTCTACCTGCACTCGCGGCTGCTCGAGCGCGCCTGCAAGCTGAGCGACGAGCTCGGCGCGGGCTCGCTGACGGCGCTGCCGATCATCGAGACCCAGGCGGGCGACGTGTCCGCGTACATCCCGACGAACGTGATCTCGATCACGGACGGCCAGATCTTCCTCCAGTCGGATCTCTTCTTCTCCGGCGTGCGCCCGGCCGTCAACGTCGGCATCTCGGTCTCCCGGGTCGGCTCATCCGCGCAGACCAAGGCGATGAAGAAGGTCGCCGGACGCCTGCGCCTCGACCTCGCCCAGTACCGCGAGCTCGAGGCGTTTGCGCAATTCGGCTCGGAGCTCGACCAGGCGACCCAGTCTGCGCTGAACCGCGGTGAGAAGATGGTCGCGACGCTGAACCAGCCTCAGTACGCCCCCTGGCCGATGGAGGAACAGGTGGTCGCGCTCTACGCGGGGGTCAACGGGTACCTCGACGACATCCCGACCGACCACGTGGCCCGCTTCCAGGAGGATCTCCGCCAGCAGCTCCGCGCCGACGGCGACGTCCTGACGTCGATCCGCGAGACGAAGGACCTCGACGACGCGACGACCGAGAAACTGAACGCGGCGATCGAGCGCGCCAAGGGCATGTTCAACGTCGAGGCCGCGTAGGAACGCCGCATGGCGTCGACCCAGGACCTGAAGCGGCGCGTCCGCTCGATCTCCAACACCCGCAAGCTGACGCGCGCGATGGAGCTCGTCGCCTCGGCGCGCCTGCGCCGGGCCCAGCAGCGGATCGAGGCGATGCGGCCGTACGCGGACCGCATGCTCGAGCTGATGGCCGGAACGGCCCAGGCCGCCGGTGCCGTCCGTCTGCCGCTGCTCGAGCGCCGCGACGTCGTCGGCACGGTCGCGATCGTCCCGGTCACCGGCGACCGCGGCCTTGCCGGTGCGTTCAACGCGCAGGTGCTCCGGCGTGCGTTCGCCGAGATGCGCGAGGTGCAGGCCGCGGGGCAGGAGGTCCGCTTCTTCACCTCCGGCAAGAAGGCGCAGTCGACGGTTCGGTTCCGGCGCCTGCCGCTCGAGCAGTCGTGGACCGGGTTCAGCGACAAGCCCGCCTACTCGGACGCCCAGGCGATCGCACACGCCGTCTCGGAGGCGTTCGTGGCCGGCGAGGTCGACCGTGTCCTGCTCGTCTACAACGCCTTCGTCTCGCCGCTCGTCCAGAAGGTCACCGTCAGCGAGCTGCTGCCGATCCCGACCGAGGCGCTGGCCGGAGGCGACGACGAGGCCGCGCGCGAGCAGCGGCACCTCGACTTCTTCTTCGAGCCGGAGCCGCGCCAGATCCTCGAGCGACTGCTCCCGGTCTACGTCGAGACCGAGCTCTACCGGGCGCTGCTCGAGTCCGCCGCCTCGGAGCAGGGCGCCCGCATGACCGCCATGCGGAACGCCTCGAAGGCGGCGGGAGAGCTGATCGACTCGCTCACGCTGGCCATGAACCGGGCCCGCCAGGCCGAGATCACCCAGGAGATCCTGGAAGTGGTCGCCGGCGCCGACGCGCTGACGCAGTAGCACCGGAGAACAATGCCCGGCAGGACGATGCCCGGCGCGCAGCGCCGCCCTACTCGGCCGGCTCCGCAACTCTCTCCCCGGCGCCGTCGTCATACGAGTATGGACAACTGCGACCGGCCGCTCTGCTTCGTGTCGTTTCCCCCGCTCAGGCAGCGGATCGGCACCCCGAAACCGCCGTCCGGCCCAGGCTCCTCACACCGGCAGGAAGCACGACCTATACTCCGAACCTTGTTCGGGGGAGAGCGCATTTTGCGAGCGACCAGCCGATGACAGCCGCCACCGATCTGCTCGCTCCCGGCGGTACCACGGTCGCGAGCCGCAACGCGCTCTGGCTCTTCTGGAACCGCTTCAAGGAGGACAAGGCCGCGGTCGGCGCGGCCGGTGTGATCGTCCTCCTGATCCTGACCGCGATCTTCGGCGGCCCGCTCGCGGCCTGGATCACCGGCCATCCGAACAACATCGGCTACCCGGACATCATGGAGAACTCGTTCGGCCTGCCTCGGGGCCCGAACTCGAAGTTCTGGTTCGGCGCCGACGGCTCAGGCCGCGACCTCTTCGTGCGCACCCTCTACGGTGCGCGCACCTCGCTCACCGTCGGTGTGGTCGCCTCCGGGATCGCCGTGCTGATCGGGCTCGTCGTCGGCCTCGTCGCGGGCTACTTCCGCGGCTTCGTCGACACGCTTCTGTCCCGGGTCGGCGACGTCATGCTCGCCATGCCGGCCCTGCTGATCTCGATCGGCATCGTCGCCGCCTGCAGCACGAGCAAGGACGGCTGCGTCCTGGGCCCGATCCACATCCTGCCCGGCCTCCCGCTCGTGGTCTTCGTGATCGTGATCTTCTCCTGGCCCTATATCGCGCGTCTCGTTCGGAGCTTCACGCTCTCGATCCGGGAGAAGGAGTTCGTCGAGGCGAGCAGATCGCTCGGGGCGAGCGACCTGCGGATCATCTTCCGCGAGATCCTCCCCAACCTGCTCGGGCCGATCATCGTCTACACGACGCTGCTCATCCCCCAGAGCATCCTGTTCGAGGCCGCGCTCTCGTATCTCGGGCTTGGAGTCCCGCCGAACGTCGCCTCCTGGGGAGGGCTCCTGAACGACGCGCAGACCTACTACAACACCGCCTGGTGGCTGATGGTGTTCCCCGGGTTATTCCTGGTGATCACGACGCTTGCGTTCAACCTGCTCGGTGACGGACTTCGCGACGCACTCGACGTGCGGGGCGATCGTTGAGAACAACTAACCGGTGACCGCCGTGCGACGTCATAGCGACCGGCTACTGCAATCCTCGCGTCATTCCGGCGCGGGGGAAGGAGGGAGACACCAACAGTGAAGAAACCAATGAGGAGGATGACGACGATCGTCGGCATCGTGGCGGCCGCGGCCGTGGTGATGACGATGACGGCGTCGGCTCATTCGACCAAGGCCGGCATCAAGGCCGGCGGCGTTCTGCGCGTCGGCTGGGAGCAGTCGTTCGGCGTCACGGACAACTTCGACCCGACCGGCGAGTATCTCGGTGACGCGTTCGGCATCTTCGACAACCTCGAGGTGCGCACGCTCGTCGGCTACAAGCACACGGCAGGCGGCCCGGGCAACGTTGTCGTCGCGGACCTGGCGACGACCGCGCCGAAGCCGACGAACGGCGGCAAGACCTACACGTTCCACATCAAGCAGGGCGTCAAGTTCAGCCCGCCGGTGAGCCGCCAGATCACCTCGCACGACATCGTGACCGCGATGGACCGGCTCGCGAACCCGAAAGACGGTGGCGAGTACGCCTTCTACTACTCGGTGATCAAGGGCTGGGATGCCTATGCCAAGGGAAAGGCGAAGACGATCTCGGGCATCAAGACGCCCAACAGCTCCACGATCGTCTTCAACCTGACCGCACCGACCGGTGACTTCCTCAAGCGGATGGCGATGCCGGCAACCGGGCCGATGCCCGCGGAGGTCACCAAGTGCTTCGAGGGGCAGCCCGGCAAGTACGGCCAGGACCTGATCTCGAGCGGCCCGTACATGCTCAAGGGGATCGACCAGGTCAACATCTCCTCGTGCAAGACGATCAAGCCGGCGAGCGGCTACGACGGCCAGACGATCTACGACGTCGTCCGCAACCCGAGCTATAACGCGAAGACCGACGGCACGCGCGCCAACTACGTGAACGAGGTCGTGTTCACGGTCGACGCGAGCAACGTCGACATCTACAACAAGATCGAGGCCGGCCAGCTCGATATGGCCACCTCGACCATCCCCGGTGACGTGCTCCAGAAGTACGCGACCAGCAAGAACCTCAGGCAGTACTTCCACCAGGACTCGGGTGACCGCACCTGGTACCTGACGATGAACCTGACCCAGCCGCCGTTCGACGACTTGCACGTCCGTCAGGCGATGAACTGGGTGATGGACAAGGCCGCGCTGGTGCAGGCCTGGGGCGGGCCGACGGTCGGCGCCGTCGCGAACCACATCGTCCCGGACGCGATGTTCGGCAACCAGCTCGCCGACTACGCCCCGTACAAGACCCCCGGGAATCACGGCAGCGCCGCCAAGGCGATGGCCGCGATGAAGGGGTCGAAGTACGACACCTCGAACAACGGCATGTGTGATGCCAGCGCGTGCAAGAACGTGCTGCTCCTGGCGGACACGCGAGCGCAGGATCCGAAGATGGTCAGCGTGATCCAGCAGGACGCAGCGAAGATCGGGATCACCTTCAGCGTCCGCACCGTCAACGGCGCGTACCCGACGTTGCAGACGGTCTCGAAGAACATCCCGCTCGGTGAGCGGCCCGGCTGGGGCAAGGACTACTCCGACGCCCTGACCTTCTTCACGCCGCTGTTCGACGGCCGCACGATCATCCCGAACGGCAACACGAACTACTCGCTCGTCGGGATTACGCCGGCCCAGTGCAAGGCGATGAAGGTGACGGGCAACTGCACGAACGTGCCGAGCATCAACTCGCAGCTCGACAAGTGCTCGGTCCTGATCGACCCGGCCCGGACGACCTGCTACGAGAACCTCGACAAGTACATGATGACGAAGGTCGTGCAGTGGGTTCCCTACCTGTGGTCGTACGTGACCCGCATCACGAGCACGAACGTGACGCACTACCAGTTCGACCAGTTCTCGACGACTCCGGCCTACTCCCAGATCGCCGTGAACTCATAGGAACATGAAGCACGTCTCTGGGGCGCCGTCAGGCGCCCCAGAGACGTTTCTCACTCGACAATGCTCTTCTACATCGCCCGCCGCCTTGCCTGGACAGCCGCCGTCGTGCTGACAGTCCTGTTCGTGACGTTCCTCGTCTTCTTCAAGCTGCCGAACGGGGACCCGGCGCTCCGGTTCGCCGGCAAGTCGCCGACCGCCGAGTCACTCGCGCTGATCCACAAGCGCCTCCACCTCGACAAGCCGTTCTACGTCGAGTTCGGCTACTTCGTCAAGAACTTCGTCACCGGCGACGAGAACGGCTGGCCCGGGCTCGGCTACTCCTACGGTAACTACGTCTCGGTTCGCAGCGAGATCTTCCAGCGCGCGCCGCGAACGCTCTGGCTGATCGCCGGCGCGGCCACGCTCTGGCTCACGTTCGGGGTCACGATCGGGGTGCTCTCCGCGGTCAAGCGACGGACCTGGATCGATCGTTCGGCGATGGGCTTCGCCCTCTTCGGCATCTCGGCCCCGGTCTTCTGGCTCGGGCTGATGTCGCTCTACCTCGTCTGGAAGGAGTTGGGCCTGACGGGCGGATCGGGCTACGTCCCGATCTCCGGCGGCGTCAACCACTGGCTCGCGCACCTGATCCTGCCCTGGAGCGTTCTCGCCCTCCTCTACATCGCGATCTACGCCCGCCTGACGCGCAACAACCTGCTCGAGACGCTCGGCGAGGACTACATCCGCACGGCGCGCGCAAAAGGGCTCTCCGAGCGAACGGTGATCCTCAAGCACGGCCTCCGGGCCAGCCTGACTCCGATCGCGACGATCTTCGGGCTCGACATCGCGCTGCTCGTCGGCGGCGCGATCATCACCGAGTCGGTGTTCAACCTCCAGGGCCTCGGCTGGCTCGCCTACAACGGCGCCGTCACCCAGGATCTCCCGACGGTGGTGGGCGTGGTCATCTGCACGGCGACCGCCGTCGCCGTGATGAACCTCGTCGTCGACATCGTCTACGCCTTCCTCGACCCGCGCGTGCGGTACGCGTGATGACCAGCACGGCCGGCTCGACCCTGCTCGACGTTCGCAACCTCAGCGTGCGGTTCCGGACCCGCGACGGTGTCGTCCAGGCCGTCTCCGATCTCTCGTTCACCGTGCGCCGCGGCGAGACGCTGGGCGTCGTCGGCGAGTCGGGCTCCGGTAAGAGCGTCACCAGCCTCGCGATCATGGGCCTCCTCAACCGCGCCTATGCCGACGTGACGGGCGAGATCCTCTTCGAGGGCACGGACCTGCTGAAGCTGTCGCCCAGGGAGCTGCGCGAGGTCCGCGGCCGGGACGTATCGATGATCTTCCAGGACCCGTTCGCGTGCCTGCACCCGATGTACCGGGTCGGAACCCAGATCGCAGAGGCCGTGCGGGCCCATGCGCAGGTCTCGCGGTCGGCCGCGCAGGATCGGGCCGTCGAGCTCCTCCGCGCGGTCGGGATCCCGAACGCGGAGGTCCGCGCCCGCGACTTCCCGCACCAGTACTCGGGCGGGATGCGCCAGCGCGCGATGATCGCGATGGCGCTCGTCCACAACCCGGCCGTCCTGATCGCCGACGAGCCCACGACCGCGCTCGACGTGACCGTCCAGGCTCAGATCCTCGAGCTGATCGACCGCGTCAAACGGGAGTTCGACGTGGGCGTGATCCTGATCACCCACGACCTCGGCGTTGTCGCCGAGACGGCGTCGCACGTCCTCGTCATGTACGGCGGCCGGGCGATGGAGCACGGGCCCTCCGCCGAGATCTTCGGGAGCCCGCAGCATCCGTATGCCTGGGGCCTGCTCGAGTCGATGCCGACCGTCGAGCGCCGCCTGGAGACGCTCGTGCCGATCGAGGGAGCACCGCCGTCGCTCCTGAACCCGCCGCCAGGATGCCCGTTCCATCCGCGCTGCCAGTACCGGTTCGGCCGGTGCGACCAGGACGTCCCGCGGCTGACGCAGCTGGACGGGGGTCACCTGGACTCATGCTTCCTGCCGTCGGAGAAGAAGCGGGAGGAATGGCAGCGACGCCTCGCGGCCGCGCTCGGAGTGGCTTCGTGAGCGCCGCGTCCGCGGAGCACCGGGCAGGCCATGGGCCGCTCGTCGAGCTCGAGCACATGACGAAGCACTTCTCCGTCAAGCAGGGCGTGTTCGCCCGCGGCAAGGGTGTCGTGCACGCAGTCGAGGATGTCTCGCTCACCGTCAACAAGGGAGAGACGCTCGGGATCGTTGGTGAGTCCGGGTGCGGCAAGTCGACGACCGCGCGCCTGATGGTGCGGCTGCTCGAGCCGACCGCGGGAACCGTCCGGTTCGAGGGGCAGGACATCTCGAAGCTGTCGCAGCGGCAGCTCCGGCCACTCCGGCGTGAGATGCAGATCATCTTCCAGGACCCCTACTCGTCGCTCAACCCGCGCAAGAGCATCGGGCAGATCATCGGCGAGCCCTTCGCGATCCACCACACCGAGAAGGACATCAAGAGCCGCGTGCAGGAGCTGATCGCCCGCGTCGGCCTGAATCCCGAGCACTACAATCGCTACCCGCACGAGTTCTCCGGAGGGCAGCGGCAGCGGATCGGCGTGGCGCGCGCGTTCGCCCTGCAGCCGAAGCTGATCGTCTGCGACGAGCCGGTCTCGGCGCTCGACGTCTCGGTGCAGGCCCAGATCCTGAACCTGCTCAAGTCGCTCCAGGAGGAGTTCGACCTGACGTACGTCTTCATCTCGCACGACCTCTCCGTGATCCGCCAGATCTCCGACCGGATCGCGGTCATGTATCTCGGCCGCGTCGTCGAGATCGGCGAGTCCGAGCTCCTCTACGAGCATCCGCGCCACCCGTACACCGCCGCGCTGCTCTCCGCCGTTCCCCGGCATTCGAGCGACGGCACGACCAGGCGCGAGCGGATCGTCCTCGGCGGTGACGTCCCCTCGCCGGTCGATCCCCCCGCTGCCTGCGTGTTCCACCCGCGCTGCCCGCGCGCCCACGCGGGCCGCTGCGATGTCGAGACGCCGCTGCTGCGCCCGTTCGAGGGCGACCACGAGGCGGCCTGCCATTACCCGGTCGAGCGCTGGCCGATGACGGCCGAGGAGCTCGGCCGGAGAGACACTGCTGCCGTGCCTGCCTGAGCCGGCGCAGCCCGCTGTCGTGAGGTTGACCGAAAGCGCTAACAATTCCGGGACGGGGGCGTCGTAATGACGAGTATGGGGCGCTGGAGGAGGACGACTGCGTGTGAGCGTGCGTTGCAGTGGATCTCTCTCGACCTCGACGGCGAGGCGAGCGAGCTCGAGACCGCTGCCTTGCGTCGTCACCTCGGCCACTGTGAAGCCTGTGCGGCCGTGTCGGGCGAGACTGCCGGCTTCACCGAGTTGATCCGGCTGGCGCCGCCGGCCGCCGTCGGCGCGCCGGTCGCGGTGGCGGTGCCGCACACGCGGCGTGCGCGGATCGCCCGCCGGACCGCGGCGACGCTCGTCCTCGCGGCCGCGCTCGGCGCGGGCGCCGGTGTGCTCACGCTTCCACACAGCTCACCCGCCGCAAGCTCGAACGCGCTCGGGCTCGCCACGCCGAAACAGCGCCTGACGTTCGCCGCCGCCGAGGGGTTGCGGGCCGAGCCCAAGTCGCTCGCTCCGACACACTCGTCGCAGCTGTCCCCGCCGTTCGCCTCCCGCGTTCTCAGCTAGTCGACTAGACTGTCGCCGTTTTCGGCGGGCGACCAGTTGCGCGCGCCCTTCGCCACGACGAGCCACGCACAGGAGACCCATGGCCCAAAAAGGCAGCACAACCGACGGCGGCAACGCCGGCACGCTGATCGAGATCAAAGGCGTCGTGGTCGACGCCGTCTTCCCGGACAAGCTGCCGGAGATCTACTCGGCGCTGTCGATTACGCGGCCCGACGGTGGGCGCCTGATTGCCGAGGTGCAGCAGCACCTCGGGGACGACCGCGTTCGCGCGGTCGCGATGGACACCACTGACGGCCTCGCCCGGGGCACGACGGTCGTCGACACGGGGGCCCCGATCTCGGTGCCGGTCGGGGAGCTCACGCTCGGACGCGTCTGGAACGTGCTCGGCGACCCGGTCGACGGGAAGGAGGCGCCCCCGGCAGACGCCGAGCGCTGGCCGATCCACCGCGACCCGCCCGACTTCAAGGACCTCTCGGCCAAGGTCGAGATCTTCGAGACCGGCATCAAGGTCGTCGACCTCGTCGCGCCCTACGTGCGCGGCGGCAAGATCGGTCTCTTCGGCGGCGCCGGCGTCGGCAAGACCGTATTGATCCAGGAGTTGATCCACAACATCGCGCAGCAGCACGGCGGCGTCTCCGTCTTCTCGGGCGTCGGCGAGCGCACGCGCGAGGGCAACGACCTGCTGATCGAGATGGAAGAGTCGGGCGTGATCGGCAAGGTCGCCCTCTGCTACGGGCAGATGAACGAGCCGCCGGGCGCGCGGCTGCGCGTCGGCCTCTCGGGATTGACGATGGCCGAGTACTTCCGCGATCAGGGACAGGATGTCCTGCTCTTCATCGACAATATCTTTCGCTTCGTCCAGGCCGGCTCCGAGGTCTCGGCGCTGCTCGGCCGGATGCCGAGCGCCGTCGGCTACCAGCCGACTCTCGCGACGGAGATGGGGCAGCTCCAGGAGCGGATCACCTCGACGAACAAGGGGTCGGTCACCTCGGTGCAGGCGATCTACGTCCCGGCCGACGACCTCACCGACCCCGCCCCGGCGAACACATTCGCCCACCTCGACTCGACGACCGTGCTCTCGCGTGCGCTCGTCGAGCAGGGGATCTACCCGGCGGTCGACCCGCTCGACTCGACCTCGCGCGCGCTCGGCCGCGGGATCGTGACCGACGACCACTACGACACGGCGACCCAGGTGCAGGAGATCCTGCAGCGCTACAAGGACCTCCAGGACATCATCGCGATCCTCGGGATCGAGGAGCTCTCCGACGAGGACCGGCTGATCGTCGCCCGAGCCCGCAAGGTGCAGCGCTTCCTCTCGCAGCCGTTCCACGTGGCCGAGGTCTTCACGGGCACCCCGGGCGAGTACGTCAAGCTCGAGGACACGATCCGCGGCTTTCAGGAGATCATCGAGGGCAAGCACGACGACCTGCCGGAGCAGGCCTTCTACATGGTCGGCCCGATCGAGGGCGCGGTAGAGCGCAGCAAGCAGCTCGCGGCGGCATAGGGCAGAGATGCCCGGCACGGTCTCAACGGCAGGCACCGGCTAGATGGCAGGCGGTGGCAAGAAGTTCGACGTCTCGCTCGTCACTCCGGACGGGGCGGCCTACGAGGGCCAGGCCGAGATGATGATCGTCCCCGGTCAGATCGGTGAGATCGGCGTCCTCGCCAGGCACGCACCGCTGATCGCGACGCTGAAGGCGGGCTCGACGCGGATCCACCTCGGCGAAGGGGCGGACGTGCTCGAGTTCGCGACAGGCCCCGGGTTCTTCCAGATCCTCCGCGACCGGGCGATCGCGCTGGTCGACGACGCGGTGGAGGCCTCCCAGATCGACGACGCGCGCGCGCGTTTGCAGCTCGAGGCGGCCCAGGCCGAGCTCGAGGCGATCGAACGCGGCGAGTCGTCTGCCGACCGCTGGCAGATCGAGCAGCGCATCCGCCACGCCGAGAACCAGCTCGCCGTCGCCGGTCGCTAGCGCGAGCACGAGGCGGACGGACTACGACGTGTCGGGGGCGAGCGCGCCCGCTATGCCGCAGCCCCGGTCGTGGTTCAGGCAGGTGTCGACCAGCTTCGAGAGGGCCTGTTCGTTCCAGGCGTTGATGAAGTCGGCGTGGCCGGAGTGCTGGCCGCCGGAGGAGAGGAATGCCTGCTTCGGGTCGACGGGCGGGAACGTGTAGACGAGGGTGAGCGCCGGGAGCGCGACCGGATGAGAGCTCGCGCATCTGCCCGCGACGGAGTAGGCCATGTGGCTGTGGTGGTCGGCGCTGTCGAGGGTCTTGCCGTTCCAGCAGTCGGGGAAGTGGACAGTCAGGTCGAGCGTTGCCGTCGGCGGGCACCCGACGATGTCGGGTGAGGCGGCGCCGATCGCGCTCCGGTCGGCGCCGGCTGCTCGGCGCCGGTCGACGCCGTAGAACGTCGCCTTCACGACCGCGCAGGTCCAGTAGGTCACGCGGGCGCTCTGCGGGAGCCGGGCGCTCGAGTTGCCGGCGACGACCCGCAGCCCGGGCGGGAACGGCCTGACCGGGGCCAAGGTCAATCTCCGGTAGTAGATCGTCGCGAAGCGGGGCAGCACAGGCTTCCCTCCCACCATCAGAGTGGGCGCCCAGTACGCGGACGTGTCGGCGCGGAGGTCGCAGGACGTGCCGCCCCGGTGGAGCGAGGCGAGCGTCGAGAAGGCGTTCGTCGTCACGTTGCCCACGAAGGTGTGGTTGTGGGAGGCGAAAGGCAGGCGGGGAAGCACGATCGGGTCGCTCCAGCCGCGGTGGCTGTAGGCGCAGGTGCTGATGAAGTACCCGGCCGGTGCTGCCCGCTGGGCGCCGGCTCCATGCCCGCCCGGAGCCGCTCCGCCGGCGAGAGCCGCCGCGAGGGCGATCACGAATGCGGGGCGCGCCCAGCGCCGGCCGCCACTCCATTTCGGGCCCGTCACAGGGAGAAAGCGTACTGCCGTCCCCGGGCGAGCCGCTACAGTTCGGGGTCCCGGAGAGGTTTGAAGGCAGCTTGGCGACCGGGTTACCAAACGCCTAAAGAGCCGCACGCGCCCGCAGCGCTGCTTCTTTTTGGGCCTGGAGGTGGGAATGGCAACGCGGGACGTGGCAGCTGAGATCAGGGCGATCGCGCAGGAGCGGATCCTCGTGCTCGACGGCGCCTGGGGCACGGTGATCCACGGCGCCGGGCTCGCGCCCGCGGACTATCGCGGCGAGCGGTTCGCCGCCCATCCGGTCGACGTCACCGGCGACCCCGACCTGCTCAACCTGACCCGGCCCGACCTCGTCCGGACGATCCACGAGCAGTACCTCGCCGCCGGCGCGGACATCACCACCACGAACACCTTCACCGCGACCTCGATCGGTCAGGCCGATTACGGTCTCGAGGACGCCGTCCACGAGATCAACGTCGCCGGAGCGAGGATCGCGCGCGAGACGGCCGGCGACCGGTTCGTGGCGGGCTCGGTCGGGCCGCTCAACGTCACGCTCTCCCTCAGCCCGAAGGTCGACGACCCGGCTTTCCGCACGCACACCTTCGACCAGGTCAAGGACGCCTACGCCGAGCAGATGCGGGCGCTTGCGGAGGGCGGCGTCGACCTGCTCCTGCTCGAGACGATCTTCGACACGCTGAACGCCAAGGCGGCGATCGTTGCCGCCCGGGAGGCGGTGCCCGAGCTGCCGCTCTGGATCTCGGCCACCATCGTCGACCTCTCCGGCCGCACGCTCTCCGGCCAGACGATCGAGGCGTTCTGGACGTCCGTCGAGCATGCCGAGCCCCTGATCGTGGGCGTCAACTGCGCTCTCGGCGCGCATGAGCTCCGTCCGTACGTCGCAGACCTCTCACGGCTCGCCCCGTGCCTCGTCAGCGTGCACCCGAATGCGGGCCTGCCGAACGCATTCGGCGGCTACGACGAGACGCCCGAGGTGACGAGCGCCCTCCTGCGCGAGTTCGCCGAGTCGGGGTTCCTGAACGTCGCCGGGAGCTGCTGCGGCTCGACCCCGGAGCACACCGCCGCCATCGCCGCCGCGATGAGCGGGCTCCGTCCACGGACGCCCCCGGGCGGCGAGCCCCGCCGTACGCGCTGGAGCGGCCTCGAGCCCTTCGAGATCGGGCCCGATACCGGGTTCGTCCTGATCGGCGAGCGGACGAACGTGACCGGCTCGGCGCGTTTCCGCCGCCTCGTCGAGGCCGATGACTTCAACGGAGCCGTCGAGGTGGCGCTCGAGCAGGTGCGCGGCGGCGCCAACATGCTCGACGTGAACATGGACGCCGACCTGCTCGAGAGCGAACAGGCGATGCGGACGTTTCTGAACGTGGTCGCGACCGAGCCCGAGGTCGCCCGCCTGCCGATCATGGTCGACAGCTCGCGCTGGTCGGCGCTCGAAGCAGGCCTCCAGTGCATCCAGGGCAAGGGCGTGGTCAACTCGATCAGCCTCAAGGAGGGCGAGCAGCCGTTCCTCGAGCAGGCGCGACGGATCCGCGACTACGGCGCCGGGGTCGTGGTGATGGCGTTCGACGAGGAGGGCCAGGCGACGGATGTCGAGCGGCGGGTGGCGATCTGCGGCCGCGCCTACGACCTGCTCACCGCGCAGGTCGGATTTCCACCCGAGGATCTGATCTTCGACCCGAACGTGCTCGCGGTCGCGACAGGGATCGAGGAGCACGAGCAGTACGCGAAGGCGTTTCTCGAGTCCCTGCCGCGCATCAAGGAGCGCTGCCCGGGGGCCCGGACGAGCGGCGGCATCTCGAACCTCAGCTTCTCGTTCCGCGGCAACGACGCGCTTCGCGAGGCGATGCACGCGGTCTTCCTCTACCACGCGATCCGGGCCGGTCTCGACATGGGGATCGTCAACGCGGGCCAGCTCGCCGTCTACGAGGACGTCGAGCCCGACCTGCTCGAACGGATCGAGGACGTGCTGTTCGCCCGCCGCCCGGACGCGACCGACCGTCTCGTCGAGCTGGCGGAGCGGGTCAAGGGTGAGGGGGTCACGCGCGAGCGCGACCTCGCCTGGCGCGAGGCGCCCGTCGAGGAACGGCTCTCACACGCGCTCGTGCACGGGATCGTCGACTTCATCGAGATCGACACCGAGGAGGCCCGCCTCGCCCGCCCGCGGCCGCTCGACGTGATCGAGGGGCCACTGATGGACGGGATGCGGATCGTCGGCGACCTGTTCGGCTCGGGGCGCATGTTCCTGCCGCAGGTCGTCAAGTCCGCGCGGGCGATGAAACGCGCCGTCGCCTACCTTGAGCCGTACATGGAGGACGAGCAGGCGGGCGGCAGCGCGCAGGGGAAGATCGTGCTGGCGACCGTCAAGGGGGATGTCCACGACATCGGCAAGAACATCGTCGGGGTCGTGCTCGGCTGCAACAACTACGAGGTGATCGACCTCGGCGTGATGGTCCCGGCCGACAGGATCCTCGACACCGCCGTTGCCGTGGGCGCCGATGTCGTCGGCCTCTCGGGCCTGATCACCCCCTCGCTCGACCAGATGGTCGACGTCGCCGCGGAGATGGAGCGCCGGAGCCTCGACGTGCCGCTCCTGATCGGTGGCGCGACGACCTCGCGCCAGCATACGGCGGTCAAGATCGCGCCCGCCTACTCGCACGAGACCGTGCACGTGCTCGACGCGAGCCGGGTCGTCGATGTTGTCTCGGGGCTCCTCGACCCCGGCAGGCGCGCGGGCCTGCAGGAAGACAACCTGGAGCTCCAGGCCCGGCTGCGCGAGCAGCACGCCGACAGGCAGAAGCGACCGCTGCTGCCGCTCGCCGAGGCGCGGGCGAACCGCGACAGGGTCCCGTTCGACGATCTTCGCACGGCGCCGTTCACGGGCACACGGGTCGTCGAGCCCGACCTCGGCGAGCTCGTTCCCCTGATCGACTGGCAGTTCTTCTTCCACGCCTGGGACCTGAAGGGGAAGTTTCCGGCGATCCTCGAGCGGCCGGCCGCCCGAGAGCTCTACGACGACGCGCTGGCCGACCTCGACGAGATCGTGCAGTCTGGCGCGCTGCGACCGCGTGGGGTCTACGGCTTCTGGCCCGCACATGCCGAAGGCGACGACGTCGTCGTCGGCGGCGCCCGCTTCTCCTTCCTCCGGCAGCAGGCGCGGAAGGAGGACTCGCGGCCCAACCTGTGCCTCGCGGACTACGTCGCCGAGGCGGGCGACACCGTCGGCGGATTCGCGGTCGGAATCCACGGGGCCGACGAGCTCGCCGCAGGCCATGCCGACGAGCACGACGACTACCGGTCGATCATCGTCAAGGGGCTCGCCGACCGCCTGGCCGAGGCGTTCGCCGAATGGCTGCACCGGCGCGCGCGCCTCGAGTGGTACGCGCCCGACGAACGGCTGTCGGGGGAGGAGCTGCTCGCGGAGCGCTTCCGGGGCATCCGGCCCGCCTTCGGCTACCCCGCCTGCCCCGATCACAGCGAGAAAGGCACGCTGTTCGACCTGCTCGACGCACGTGCAACCGGGATCGGTCTGACCGAGAGCTACGCGATGTTCCCGGCCGCCGCGGTGAGCGGAATCTACCTTTCCCACCCGCGGGCCCGGTACTTCGCCGTCGGACGGATCGGCCCCGACCAGCTCCAGGATTATGCTGCTCGTAAGAGGGAATCCGTGCTACAAGTCGAGAAGTGGTTGCGGCAAAATCTCTCCTAGCAACCGCGTTGCTGGCACTCGTCACGGCTGGTCTCGCGCTCGGGGACAACCCGACCGTCAAGCTCACAAACGCCGATCAGGCGAGGGCAGCCGCGGCTCTGCTCCGCCAGTCCGACTTCGGTGCGGGCTGGAGCGGCGGCCGGACGAAAGCGAGCCCGATCACCTCCCCGAGTTGTCCCGGGTTCGACCCGAAGGAGTCCGATCTCGTCGTCACCGGGCACGCGGATGCGAAGTACACGTTCAGGCAGGGGGGCGTGCAGCTCGACCAGGACGTCCAGGTGCTGGCGAGCGTGGCCGCCGTCCAGAAGGACTTCTCGCGAACGATCTCGCCGGCGCTCGGCCGGTGCCTCGCCCTCCAGATGCGGAAATCGCCGAACGTCGTCGACGCGGTGGTTGCGAAGATCCCCTTCCCGCCGACCGGCACGGTCAGCGCCGTCTACCGGGCCCTGATCACGGTTCGGGTCGGGAAGGGACACGGTAAGTTGCTGAGCGACTTCGTCTTCTTCGGGGAGGGCAGGGTGGAGTACTCCTTCAACGTCGTTGCGCCGCTCGGTGCGGGCGACCAGCTCGTCCGCTTCGAGTCCGCGCTCGCTCAGATCCTGCTCAAGCGCGCGGGTGCAGCCCCCGCATGACCCGCAGGTTCGGCTCACTCGCCGCGGTCGTGACCGCGCTGCTCCTGGTCGCGGCCGCCGTCGCCGCCGACGTGACAGACCCGAAGGTGAAGATCACGAAGGCCGACCAGGCCCGCGCGACCGCTTCGCTGCTCTCCGGCGCAGACCTCGGCCCGGCCTGGACGGGCAAGGTCGAGAAAGCGGTCTCGCTCAAGTTCCCGGTCTGCCCCGCCTACACGCCGAACAACTCCGACCTGACGATCACGGGCCACGCCGAGTCGGTGGTGTCGCTCGCGAGCGAGGGCCTCCAGGTCGACACCGACGTCGAGATCTTCAAGACTGCGAAGCAGGTCGACACGCTCTTCAAGCGGCTGCTCCAGCCGAAGCTCGCCGCCTGCCTCAAGTACGACCTGCTCAAGTCGGTCGGCGGCACGAACGTCACGATCGGGAGCGTCAAGCGGCTCCGGGTGGCGAAGGTCGGAACCCATGCGGCGCTCTTCCGCGTCGCCCTGGCCGTCAAGAGCGGCACCAGCACGGCCGGCGTCGACAGCGACTTCCTGTTCGTCGGGCGGCACCGCACCGACTACTTCGTCAACCTGGTCTTCCCGCAGCCGCTCGAACGGCAGATCGTCGCGCTCGAGAACAGGATCGCCCGGATGCTCGCAGCACGCGCGAAGGTCTGACCATCGGCGCCGCTTCGCACCGATCCGGCTCTCCGGCGGGTCGGTTATCCTTCAGCGGTCGCAGGCGCCTCCGGGCGCCGCTTCGCGCATAGATGAGGACGACGCTCAAGAGAGGAGTCGGACGCGGCGCCGAACCGAACGGGTCGAACGGCCACGCCGTCTTCCCGCCCGGCACGGTCAGCTCGGTCGTCCGGTACAGCCAGCCGCCGGTGGGCCGCACCGGGCTCGGCCTGCTCAGCCGGATACTCGTCGGCACGCTGCTGACCCTCGTCGGGCTGTCTCTGGCGGTCGCAGGTGGCGCCTACCTCTGGTACCACAGCGAGGTCCAGGCGGTGCACGCGCACGGCGCCGATGTCAAGATCGCCCAGAAGGAGCTGGACGTCACCCTGCCGGGCCATGCCGCCGTCGCGCTCGTGCTCGGCTACGACCAGCGGGCGGGGGCGGCCTTCTCGACCGTCTCTCGCTCCGACACCGTCATGCTGATCCGGGCCGACCCGGCCACCGGCACGATCTCGCTGCTTTCCTTCCCGCGCGATCTCGGCGTCCCGATCTACTGCCCGGCGCACCCGTACTCGCTCGGCGTCGACCGGATCAACTCGGCCTATGCGGACTGCGGCGCGACCGGCACCCTCGACACGGTCAAGCACCTGACCGGCATCCCGATCAACTACCTGATCACGGTCAACTTCCACGGCTTCAAGGAGATCGTCGACAAGCTCGGCGGGGTCTGGATGGACATCGACCGCCGCTACTACCACGTCAACAACGGGACGGCGGCGCAGAACTACGCGAACATCAACATCCAGCCCGGCTACCAGGCGCTGACCGGGGAGCAGGCGCTCGACTTCGTCCGCTACCGGCACACCGACGACGACTACCACCGGATCGCACGCCAGCAGGAGTTCGTGCGGGCGCTGAAGCAGCAGTTCTCGCACAATTTCGACCTGCTCAAGCTGCCCTCGATCGTCGGGTCGATCACCAGCAACGTCCAGGTGTACGGCAAGTTCAGCGACTCGACCGTGCTCAACTACGCCTACTTCGCCGCGACGCTCAAGGGAGGTCATTTCTTCCAGGACCGGATCCAGAACGTGACGGGGACGAGCCAGACCTACGCGCCGGCCTCGTCGATCCAGCAGGCGGTCGACCAGTTCACCCATCCCGACGTCCAGGAGGCGAAGGCGGCCAACGCGGCGGCTCTCGGCGTCAAGCTGAAGGCGAAGACGGCCGCGCCGCCGCCGGCGAAGACGACCGTGACGGTGCTGAACGGGAACGGCGTCGCCGGCTCCGCTGCCAACGGCTCGTACCTGCTCAGGCAGCATGGCTACCTGACCGTCCTGCCGCCCGGCAACGCCGAGCCGAACGCGCCGACCACCGGCTACTTCCACACCGTCATCTACTACGACCGCACGCAGACGGGCGCCGAGGCGGCCGCGGGCGCGCTCGCCAAGCTGATCGTCCCCTCGGACGTGCACCCCCTGCCGAAGGATCCCAAGCTCCGCGCGCTCGACCCCGGCGCGATGCTGATGGTCGTCGTCGGCGGGACGTTCCACAACCAGCTCGTCAACCAGGGCCCGACGACGCCGGCTCCCCAGCATCAGCCCGCAGCCGTCCGCTACGACGGCACCACCGGCCTCGATCTGATCCAGCCGTTCGTGCATCGGGTGCCGTTCAAGCTCGAGGTGCCGACGATCCTCGACCAGTACTCCCAGCCCGACACCCAGCCCGGCGACAAGGCCGCACGGCTCTACTGGATCGACAAGCAGCATCGGAAGAAGGCGATCCGGCTCGTCTTCCGGACCGGCGCGGGCGAGTACTGGGGGATCGAGGAGACCGACATGCCCAATCCGCCGATCCTCGGCGACAAGAGCTTCCAGCGTGCGATCAAGGGCCGCGAGTTCCAGCTCTACTACAACGGCTCCACCCTGCAGATGGTCGTCCTTCGCGTCCACGACACGAGCTACTGGGTCGTCAACACGCTGCTCGGCTCGCTCTCGAACGAGACGATGATCGCGATCGCCAAGGGGCTCAAGCCGATGGCAGCCGGGAAGTAGAGTCCGGGGCTATGGCCAGGGTGGGCATCTTCGGCGCCGGTTGGGTCGGCCTCGTCACGGGGGCCTGCTTCGCCGAGCTCGGTCACAAGGTGACGATTCGCGACGTCGTCCCCGAGAAGATCGAGGCGCTCCGCGGCGGCGAGGTGCCGTTCCACGAGACCGACGTGCCCAGGCTTCTCGAGCAGAACCATGAGCGCCTTTCGTTCACACTCGACCCGGGCGACCTCGCCGACTGCCGGTTCCTGTTCGTGTGCGTCGACACACCGCCCACCCACTCGGGCGATGCCGACCTCTCTCGTGTCTGGCGCGTGATCGACGAGCTGCCCGAGACGACCGGCCGCACGATCCTCGTGATGAAGTCGACCGTGCCGGTCGGCACCGGCGGGAAGGTGCGCCTGGGCCTCGAGGAGCGCGGCCTCGTCGACGTGGGCTACGTCTCGAACCCGGAGTTCCTGGCCGAGGGCACCGCCGTCCGCGACTTCATGGCACCCGACCGGATCGCGATCGGCGCCTTCGAGCCGGAGGACGGCGATGCCGTCGCCTCGCTCTACGAGCAGCTCGACGCGCCGATCGTCCGCTGCGACGTCAACTCGGCCGAGATGATCAAGCTCGCCGCCAATGCGTTCCTGATGACCCGTATCTCGTTCATCAACGAGATCGCCAACGTCTGCGAGGCGACCGGCGCCGACGTGGTCAAGGTGGCGGAGGGCGTCGGTCTCGACCGGCGCCTCGGGCCGCATTTCCTGCGCGCCGGGATCGGCTACGGTGGAAGCTGTTTTCCAAAGGATTCCCTTGCTTTGAAGCAACTCGCATCGAATTCTGGTTATCACTTCCAGCTGCTCGCGGCGGTGATCGAGGTGAACGAGCTGCAGAAGCGGCGCGTGATCGGCAAGCTCGGGCGGCATCTCGGCTCCCTGCGCGGGAAGAAGGTCGCTCTGCTCGGGCTCGCGTTCAAGCCGAACACGGACGACATGCGCGAGGCGCCCTCGATCGTGCTCGCTGGGCGGCTGCTCGCCGAGGGCGCCGAGGTGCGCGGGTGGGACCCCGTTGCCGACGGGCGGACGCTGCCGCGCGGGGTCGAGATCGTCGCCTCCGTGGCGGACGCCGTGCGCGGGGCCGACGCCGCGGTGATCGTGACCGAGTGGCCGGAGCTGAAGGGCCTCGCGAGCGCCGGGACGAAGGAGCTGATGGCGAACCCCCTGATCGTCGACGGGCGCAACCTGCTCGACCCGGAGGCGGCCCGCGCGGCGGGTTTCGTCTACGAGGGGATCGGCAGGCCGAGCGCACCCGCGGACGTCCTGGTCTAGTGCGGCCTCTCGGAACCTTTGACCTGAAACGCGGGCGTGCGGGGCCGCACTTGCGGCCGCTTCGCGGCCGTTCTTCTTTGTCTGGGGCCGAGGCCGGCGGAGGCGGTCGGAAGCCTGAGGTGCGGGTCGGAGGGTGCCGAGAGCCGAAAGATCATCCCGACCGCGCAGCGGCCGGGCAAGTGCGGCGTCACGAAGGCGCTTTCGAGTGAAACGTTGGGAGACGTCGCACTAGTGGAGGCGATCATCCTCGCCGGCGGCAAGGCCGAACGACTCGGCGACGCGGGCGGAGGGGGGCCGAAGTCGCTCGTCGTGGTGGCGGGCAAGCCCCTTGCCGCCTACCAGGTCGGGCGCCTGCACCGGGCAGGGGTCGACCGCGTGATCATCTCCTGCGTCGCGGGCCAGGGTGAGGCGTTCGAGCGGGAGCTGGCGGGGTTCGGGCCGGAGGTGGTCGCCGCGGAGGAGCCCGAGCGGCTCGGGCGCGGCGGGGGGATCAGGTTCGCGGCGCAAAGCCGGACCGAGGGCGGCGACGTCTATGCGATGAACGGCGACGAGCTCGCGGCCGTCGACTTCGCCGCGCTGCTCGGCCGCCACCGTGAAGCCGGCGCCGCGGCGACCGTTGCGGTCGCGCAGCCGAGGTCGCCGTTCGGGGTCGTCGAGCTGGGGGAGGCGGACGCCGTCACGGGCTTCAGCGAGGGCGGCCGGATCCCCTACTGGGTGAGCTGCGGCATGTACGTGCTCTCCGAGGAGGCGATCGACCGTTTCCCCGAGCGGGGCGACCACGAGACGACGACCTTCCCCGAGCTCGTCGCCGAGCGGCGCCTCTATGCCTACCGCCACGACGGGCTGTGGTTGACCGTGAACACGCCGAAGGAGCTGCGGACGGCGGCCGACCACGTGGAGGCGCATCCGGAATGGCTCTCGTGAGCGTTCGACCGGAGGCCGGCCCGTGAGTGCCGGCACGCCCGATCTGGGCTTGCTCGCCCCGTGGGGCTTCGAGACCCGCCGTGTCGACAAGCCGTGGGGTCACGAGCTGATCTGGGCGCTGAGCGACGTCTACTGCGGCAAGGTGCTGTTCGTGAAGCAGGGCGCCTCGCTCTCGCTCCAGTACCACGAGACGAAGGACGAGTCGTGGCTCGTCCAGTCCGGCCGCGCGAGGATCGAGCTGGGCGCTGTCGGCGACGAGGAGCTCGTCGAGGAGGTGGTCGGGCCGGGCGCCGCCTTCCGCTACCGCCCGGGCACCGTCCACCGGATCACCGCGGTCGAGGACACGACCATCCTCGAGGTCTCGACACCGCAGCTCGCCGACGTCGTGCGACTCGCCGACGTCTACGGCCGCACCGGCACCTCCGATCCGTAGACGCGGCGAGAGCGTCGACGATCAGGATGGTCCGGAGCATCCGGGAAATCGTCGCAGAGGCGGGGGTCGAAGCCATACGGCTAGCCGCACCATTGCTTCCGGACTTCCCGGAACCTTTACAATAATGTGGTAAGGTTGCGGCAATGGAGGGACTGACGGTCGGTGCGGCGGCGGCGAGGACACAGTGGTCGCCGCGGATGCTGCGCTATCTCGAGGAGCACGGCCTCGTCGTGCCGGGGCGCACCCCGGCCGGCTACCGGGTCTACGGGCTCGGCGAGCTGAATCAGCTGCGCGCGCTGCGTGAGCTTCGCCGCACGCACGGCGTCGGCATCGACGAGGTGGCGTTCGCGGCCCGGCTCCGGCGCGAGCCCGAGTTGCGCGCGCGGATTGACGGCTGGCTCTCGGCAAGCGCCGACGGCGCCTCCTGGATCGACTGGGAGCAGCGCAAGCACGAGCGCCTGCTGGCCGCCTGACACGCACTACACTGCCCCGACCGACGGAGAGGACTGTATGGCGACGACGAGACGGTACGACGTGAAGGACCTGAAGCTGGCGCCCGAGGGTGTGCGCCGGATCATGTGGGCCGACCGGCAGATGCCGGTGCTGACCGCGATCCGCGAGCGCTTCGCCGCCGAGCAGCCGCTTGCGGGCTACCGCATCTCCGCCTGCCTGCACGTGACGACCGAGACCGCCAACCTGATGCGGACGCTCAAGGCGGGCGGCGCCGACGTCGTGCTCTGCGCGTCCAACCCGCTCTCGACGCAGGACGACGCTGCGGCGGCGCTCGTCGAGGAGTTCGACATCTCGGTCTTCGCGATCAAGGGCGAGGACAACGACACCTACTACCAGCACATCGAGGCGGCGGTCGACCACAAGCCTCAGCTGACGATGGACGACGGCGCCGACGTGATCGGCGTCCTGCACACGGCCCGCCGCGAGCAGCTCGGCGACATCATCGCGGGGATGGAGGAGACGACCACCGGCGTGATCCGGCTGAAGGCGATGGAGGCCGACGGCGCGTTGGCGTTCCCGGTCATCGCCGTCAACGACGCGCGCACGAAGCACTTCTTCGACAACCGCTACGGCACCGGGCAATCGACGATCGACGGCATCATCCGCGCCACCAACGTCCTGCTGGCAGGCAAGCGGTTCGTGGTCGCCGGCTACGGCTGGGTCGGGCGCGGCGTCGCGATGCGGGCGCGGGGGATGGGCGCGCACGTGATCGTCACCGAGATCGACCCGATGCGGGCACTCGAGGCGCTGATGGACGGCTACGAGGTGATGCCGATGGCGGATGCCGCGGCGATCGGCGACATCTTCTGCACCGCGACCGGCGACAAGCACGTGATCGCCCGCGAGCACATGGAGGCGATGAAGGACGGCTCGATCCTCTGCAACACGGGGCACTTCAACGTCGAGATCGACATTCCGTCGCTGCGGGCGCTTGCGACCGAGACACGCGAGGCGCGGCAGTTCGTCGAGGAGTTCGTGCTCGCCAACGGACGCCGCCTGTACCTGCTCGCCGAGGGCCGGCTGGTCAACATCTCGGCCGCGGAGGGGCATCCGGCAATCGTGATGGACATGTCGTTCGCAAACCAGGCGCTTTCGACCGAGTACGCCGTCCAGCACGCCGCCTCGCTCGAGCGCAAGGTCTACCCGGTCCCCCGTGAGATCGACGAGGAGATCGCCCGCCTGAAGCTCGCGACGATGGGTGTCTCGCTCGACTCGCTGACCGAGGCGCAGGCGAAATACCTCGCCTCCTGGGACGAAGGGACGTAGCGCCTGCTCGAGCCCGAGCGGATTCTGCGGCTCGAGGACGGCCGCGTCGTCTTCCTCGACCAGCGCAGGCTTCCCGGCGAGGAGGTCGAGGTCGACTGCCGGTCCGCGGCCGAGGTCGCCGGGGCGATCCGGACGATGGTGGTGCGCGGCGCGCCGGCGATCGGAATCGCGGCCGCATACGGCATGGCGCTCGCCGCAGCGTCCGGCGAGGATCTGGCGGCGGCCGAGCGGGTGCTGCGCGAATCGCGCCCGACCGCGGTGAACCTCGGCTGGGCGCTCGACGAGATGCGCCCGGATCCGTCGGCGGCCCGCGCCCGGGAGATCCATCGCGATGAGGTCGAGCGCTGCAGGGCGATGTCGGCCCATGCAGCGGGGCTGCTCTCCCCGGGGACGCGGGCGCTGACGCACTGTAACGCCGGCGGGCTCGCGACCGGCGGCTACGGCAGCGCCGTCGGTGTCCTGCTCACCGCCTGGGAGCGGGGCCTGCTCGCGCACGTGTGGGTGGACGAGACCCGGCCGCTGCTCCAGGGCGCCCGGCTGACCGCCTGGGAGCTCGAGGCCGCCGGCATTCCGCAAGCGGTGATCGCCGACTCGGCCGCCGCCTCGCTGATGGCCGCCGGCAAGGTCGATGTCGTCTTCACCGGCGCGGACCGCGTGGCGGCCAACGGCGACACGGCGAACAAGATCGGCACCTACGGGCTCGCCGTGCTCGCCGCGCACCACGGGGTTCCGTTCTACATCGTCGCGCCGAGCTCGACCGTCGACCACTCGACCGCGCACGGCGGGGAGATCCCGATCGAGGAGCGCGACCCCGCCGAGGTGTCCGCGCGGTTCCCCGCGCGTAACCCCGCCTTCGACGTCACCCCGGCCGGCCTGATCACGGCGATCGTCACAGAGCACGGCGTGCACCTGCCCCCCTACGCGACCTCGCTCGCTGCGGCGGTCGTGACGGCGTGAAGGCGCTCCTGCTCGCAGCCGGCTACGGGACGCGGCTTCGCCCGCTTACCGACCGGGTTCCGAAGGAGCTCCTGCAGGTCGGTGGGCGCCCGATCATCGACTGGATCCTCGAGGCGGTCGCGGTCGTCCCGGAGGTCGACGAGATTCACCTCGTAACGAACGCCGGCAAGATCGACGCATTCAGGGCCTGGGCGGTCGGACGGGACGTCACCCTGCACGACGACGGGACGACGGCCAACGAGGATCGCCTCGGCGCGACCGGGGACATCCGCTTCGTCCTCGACCGGACCGGCCTCCGCGACGACGACCTGCTCGTCATCGCCGGCGACAACCTGTTCGACTTCTCGCTCGCGGAATACGTCACGTTCTGGCGCTCGAAGGGCGGCGGCAGCGCACTCGCGGTCCACCGGCTCGCCGACCCGTCGCTGGCATCCCTGTACGGCGTGGTCGAGGTCGCGCCCGACGACCGCATCGTCCGCCTCGAGGAGAAGCCCGAGCGGCCGCGCAGCGATCTGGTCGCGACGGCGACCTACATCTTCGAGCGCGGGCATCTCGCCCTACTCGACCGGTACCTCGATGAAGGGAACCCGCCGGACCCGCCGGGCCGGTTTGTCACCTGGCTCTGCGAGCGCGATCCGGTCTACGCCTTCCGCTTCGCCGGGGAGTGGCTCGACATCGGCGATCCGCAGCAGCTCCTCGAGGCCGACAATCGCTACCGGGCGCGAGTCGGCCTGGCTGCACGAGGGGAGTACCCGGTCTAGGGTCGCCGGCTCGCGCCGCAGCGTCGGCACGAAGTTGGCACAGAGTTGGCACAGACACGTCACGGTTTCGTCCGTAGCGTTCGTGGCGTGGCTGGTGGATCTCTTGCTTCCCTCGCGTTGCGTTTGCTGCGGGCGGTCCGGGCCGCTTCTCTGCGGCGGTTGTCGCGACGCGCTGTCGCCGGTCAGGCCGCCGCTCTGCGCATGCTGCGGCGCGCCGACTGCCTGGCCGGTCGAGCGGTGCCTCGAGTGCTCCGGGCGCCGGCTCGCGTTCGCGACGGCGCGGGCTGCGGTCTCGTACGCGGGGCCCGCGCGACCGTTCCTGCGCGCCTGGAAGGAGGGCGGTCTCCGCCCGCTCGCCTCCGTGGCCGCCGAGCTCGTCGCGGAGCACGTGCCGCGGCCGGCAGCCGACGTCATCACCTATATCCCGCCCGACGGAGACCGGAGCGTCCGGCGCGGCCATCAGCCGGCTCACGGGCTCGCACGTGAGCTCGGCCGGAGGTGGGGGCTCGGAGTGGCACCGCTCCTGGCGCGGCGGCGCCTCGTCGGCCGTCAGACGGGCCTGACGCTCGTCGAGCGGCGGAGCAACCTGCGAGGGGCATTCGGGGCGGCAGGGCCCGTCCCGCCGACTGTCGTGCTCGTCGACGACGTCTACACCACCGGCGCCACCGCGGCTGCGGCTGCAACGGCGCTGCGTGCCGGAGGGGCGCTCCGTGTCGAGGTGATCTGCCTCGCCCGTGCCGTGCGATAGCCTCGAAGCTCGCGGTCGCCTACGACCAGGAGGAGATCCGATGCGGCTTCAAGTCAAGGGACGAAACCTCGATGTCACGCCCTCGATCCGCGACTACGCGGAGTCGAAGCTCGCGCGGCTCGAGAAGCAACTCGACGTCGAGACGCCGGTGGAGATCGAGCTGAGCGCCGAGGTCAAGCACGGCCGGCACACCGCGGAGGGCACCGTCTTCACGAAGGGGCCCACGCTGAGGGCGACCGAGACCGCCGCCGACCTGCGCTCGTCGATCGACCTCCTCGCGAGCAACCTGGAGCGCCAGGTGACCCGGTACCGGGAGAAGCGCCGCGAGGAGCCGAGGCGGCGGACCGAGCACCACGGGGTTTGACCGTCTCGCGCGTAGCGAAGCCCGAGGAGCCACCGATCCGCGAGGCGCTCTGAGCCTCTTCCGCAGGCGTGAGCCGCTGCACGTGCGCCTGGCCCGAGAAGGCGGGATGCCGCTCGGCGAGGATGAGCCGAAGCGGCCGCCGTGGGATGCGGCCGGCATCCACGGGCTGCATCGCGTGCGCGAGTGGGACGTCGTCAAGATGGTTGACGCGCCGGAGCTCACCGGCGAACGGGCCGAGTTCGTCGCCCTCTCGCGCGACGAACTGGTGATCGAGTCCGGGCCGGACGACGTCGAGCCGCTCGCGCGGGCGATCGAGCGCGACTTGCCGCCGCCCTACCGGGCCGAGGCGGTGCACCGTGAGGGCGGGCACTGGGCCGTCGCGGCGAAGCGGATCGAGCTGATCAGCCTCCCGGGCGTCGGTGGTCGCGAGATCGAGCTCTCCACCCACGGCGACGAGCGGACGCTGCTCGTCGACGGCGAGCAAACCTTCGGGTCGATTCCGGCACTCGAGCGGCCGGACCACGTCGTCCGCGCCCGCCGGGTCGACCGCGAGATGTGGGAGGTGGAGGTCGATCCGCTGTGACGGCGGCCGCGGCGAGAGCTGAACGGCCGATGAGCCCGCCTCGCGGCCGGCTGGAACGGCGGGTCGAGCCGATACCCTGTGCCGATGGCCGGTAACGAAGGCTTCGAGAAGTTCCTCCGCTTCGGCGAGGGACGTCGCATGAAGCGGCTGCAGGAGCAGGCCGCGTACATCGCGACGCTCGAGCCCGACTTCCAGGCGCTCTCCGACGCGGAGCTCATGGCGAAGACGGCCGAGTTCCGGCAGCGGCTCGCGAACGGCGAGGAGCTCGACAACCTGCTGTTCGAGGCCTACGCGGCGGTGCGCGAGGCGCGCGTCCGCGCATCCGACCAGCGGATGTTCGACGTCCAGATGATGGGCGGGATCGTCCTCCACGAGGGCGACGTGGCTGAGATGAAGACCGGCGAGGGGAAGACATTCGTCGCGAGCCTCGCCCTCTACTTGAACGCACTGCCGATCGTCACCAGCCACGACGGCCGCGAGCTCGGCCGGGGTGCGCACCTCGTCACGGTCAACGACTACCTCGCCCAGCGCGACGCCGAATGGAACCGCGGCGTCTACGAGCGGCTGGGGATGAGGGTCGCCTTCATCGAGACGTCCATGTCCTTCGAGGATCGCAAGGCGGCGTACGAGGCCGATATGACCTACGGGACGAACTCCGAATTCGGGTTCGACTACCTCCGCGACAACATGGCGATCGCGCTCGAGAACACGGTCCAGCGCGGCCACCCCTACGCGATCGTCGACGAGGTCGACTCGATCCTGATCGACGAGGCGCGGACGCCGCTGATCATCTCCGGAGAGCCGACGACCGCGGCCAAGACCTACGTCGACATGGCCCGCGTCGCCCGGGGGCTCCGTGGGATCCAGTCGAAGGGAACCAAGGCGGAGGACGCCGAGCTCCAGTACGAGTACGACTACCTCTTCGACGAGAAGCACAAGACCGTCTCGGCGACCGAGGCGGGGATCGAGAAGGTCGAGCGCGCGCTCAGGATCGAGAACCTCTACGGGGCGGCGAACGTCCAGCTCGTCAACCACCTCCACCAGGCACTCAAGGCGGAGGCGCTCTTCAAGCGCGACATCGACTACGTCGTCCAGGAGGGCGAGGTCAAGATCGTCGACGAGTTCACCGGCCGCATCATGGAGGGCCGCCGCTGGTCGGAGGGGCTCCACCAGGCGGTCGAGGCAAAGGAGGGCGTGCCGATCCAGGAGGAGCACCAGACGGTCGCGACGATCACCCTCCAGAACTACTTCCGCCTCTACGAAAAGCTCGCGGGCATGACCGGTACCGCGAAGACCGAGGAGAAGGAGTTCGTCGAGATCTACAACCTCGAGGTCGTGCCGATCCCGACCAACGTCCGGGTCGCGCGTGACGACAAGAACGACTTCATCTTCAAGACGGTCGACGGGAAGTTCAAGGCCGTCGTCGACGACATCAAGGAGCGCCACGAGAAGGGGCAGCCGGTGCTCGTCGGCACGATCGCGGTCGAGACGTCCGAGCTCCTGAGCGAGCTGCTCACACGGCAGGGCGTCCCCCATGCGGTGCTGAACGCGAAGGAGCACGCCCGCGAGGCGGAGATCATCAAGGACGCGGGCCGCGTCGGCGCGGTCACGATCGCGACGAACATGGCCGGCCGTGGAGTCGACATCAAGATCGATGACCGCGTCCGCGAGCTCGGCGGCCTCTACGTGCTCGGCACCGAGCGGCACGAGGCCCGCCGGATCGACAACCAGCTCCGCGGCCGCTCGGGCCGTCAGGGAGACCCGGGCGAGACCCGCTTCTACCTCTCCGGCCGGGACGACCTGGTGCGCCTGTTCGCCGGCGACCGGATCTTCAACATCATGGATCGCTTCAAGGTCCCGGACGACCAGCCGATGGAGGCGAAGATTCTCTCGAATCAGATCGAGAACGCCCAGAAGAAGGTCGAGGAGCAGAACTTCGTCGCCCGCAAGAACGTCCTCAAGTACGACGACGTGATGAACGTCCAGAGGACGGTGATCTACGAGCAGCGCCGCGCCGTCCTGGAGGGTCAGGACCTCTCCGAGGAGGTCAGGGAGGAGTGGCTGCCCGAGGTGGTCGCCAGCGTCGTCGCCGAGTACACGGCCGCCGAGTACCGCGACGACTGGGATCTCGGCGAGTTGGTCAACGCGATGGAGGCGCTCTACGGGACCGGCGTCAGCGTCGAAGAGCTCGCCGGCCTCGACCGTGAGGAGATCGTCGCCGAGTTCGTCGACGATGCGATCGACGCCTACGGCGAGCGCGAGAAGGAGATCGAAACCCTCCAGGAAGGGCTGATGCGCGACCTCGAGCGCTACGTCGTGCTCCAGGTCGTCGACGTCCGCTGGCGGGAGCACCTGGAGAACATGGACTACATCCGCGAGGGGATCGGGCTTCGCTCGATGGCCCAGAAGGATCCACTCGTCGAGTACCGCAACGAAGGCCACCTGATGTTCCAGGAGCTGAGCCGGTCGATCCGCGAGGAGGTGATCGCGCTGCTCTTCCACCTCGAGGTCACGCCCGGCGAGGCCGTGTCCGCCCCGGCTGGAGGCAACGACGCGCCCGGGGCGCTCAGCTACGAGCACCAGAGCCTCGCCGGCGCGGAGGCAATCGCTGCGGCCGGCGGAGGGGGGGGAGTCGCGACCGCGGTCGCCGGAGGGAACGGCGGCCCGGCTCCGCGCCCCGTCGTCAAGTCGGAGCACGAGAGCATCGGCCGCAACGACCCCTGCTGGTGCGGCTCGGGCAAGAAGTTCAAGCGCTGCCACGGCCAGTGAACGCGGTGAAGCACCTCCGGTTCTCCCCCGCGGGCCCCCTCTCCGACATCTTTCGGCCGTAACGGGCGAGCGCGGGCAAAGCCCGCACTCGCCGAGACCTGTCTCCTGTCCGGAACCTCGGGTGAAGGCGCTTTCGTCGCGGCCCGAGCCGAGAACCGAACTTGTGGTGCATGCCACAAGCTCGTGCCGGCAGCGGCTCGGACGGACGCGCTTCGTCGGAGCCTGAGCCGAGGGCCGAACCTCACTTGTGGTGCATGCCACAAGCCCGCTTGCGATTGCGCCGCGACTGCCGGGCGGCCCGGTACCATCCGCTCGCGATGGCCGAGCATGCCGCGACGCTCTCAGAGCAGCTCGAGGAGATCAGGGTCCAGCTTGGCTGGGTCCGTGATTACCTTTGACCCGGCCAAGCTGAAGTCGCGTCAGGCGGAGCTCGAGCAGGCGATGAGCGAGCCCGGCTTCTGGGACGACCAGGAGCGGGCGCAGAAGATCAGCACCGAGCATGCCCGGGTCACGAAGCGACTCGAGACCTACGAGAGGCTGACGCGCGAGTTCGAGGACGCCGCGGGGCTCTACGAGCTCGATCCGGGCATGGCCGACGAGATCGAGAGCTCGATCGGGCCGCTCCAGAGTGAGCTCGAGCGGCTGGAGGAGGCGGCGCTCTTCAACGGCGACTACGACACCGGCGACGCGGTGGTCACGCTCCAGTCGGGCACCGGCGGCACCGACGCGCAGGACTGGACGGAGATGATGCTGCGGATGTACGAGCGCTGGGTCGCCGGTCGCGGCTTCAAGAGCGACCTGCTCGAGGCGAGCCCGGGCGAGGAGGCGGGCCTGAAGAGCTCCACCTTCACGATCGAGGGCGAGAACGCCTACGGGATTCTCAAGGCCGAGCGCGGCAAGCACCGGCTCGTGCGCCTGTCGCCGTTCGACTCGGCCCACCGTCGCCAGACCTCGTTCGCGACGGTGATCGTCGCACCGCTCCTCCCGGACGACACCGACGTCGAGATCGACGAGGGTGACCTCAAGATCGACACGTACCGGGCGCAGGGCGCCGGCGGCCAGCACGTCAACAAGACCGACAGCGCCGTCCGGATCACGCACCTGCCGACCGGAATCGTCGTCCAGTGCCAGAACGAGCGTTCGCAGTCCGCGAACAAGCAAACGGCGATGCGAGTGCTGAAGGCCAGGCTCGTCGAGCGCGCCGAGGAGGAGCGCGAGGCGATGATGGCGAAGGAGCGTGGTGGCGCCGCCGATACAGGCTTTGGCGGCGAATGGATCCGCAGCTATGTCCTCCATCCGTACCAGCAGGTCAAGGACGCCCGCACCGGCTACGAGACCGGGAACACCCAGGGCGTGCTCGACGGAAACCTCGATCCCTTCATCCACGAGTACCTGCTTGCGAAGGCTGCACGCAAGATCGTCTAGCCCGGTCGGTTACACTTCCCTCACTCTTCGCACCGGGCGTCTCACCTGAGCGAGACGCCGAATCGAGTCGACGTGCAGGAACCAGACCTCATTCCCACCCAGTCCGCGACGGCCGTCGCCGAGCCGCCTCCGGAGCCTGGGCGCGCGCCTGCGAGCACCGGGTCGATGATCGTGTTCGAGGGTGTGACGAAGGTGTACGAGCCGGACGTCGTCGCCCTCCGCGATGTCACCTTCCACATCGACAAGGGCGAGTTCGTGTTCGTTGTCGGCGCGTCGGGGTCGGGCAAGTCGACGCTCGTGCGGCTGCTGCTCAAGGAGCTCGAGGCGACCTCGGGCAAGATCGTCGTCGGCGGCCGCGACCTGACCCGCCTCAAGCGCTCGAAGGTGCCGATGCTGCGCCGGAACATCGGCTGCGTCTTCCAGGACTTCAAGCTGCTGCCGAACAGGAGCGCGGCCGAGAACGTCGCCTACGCGCTCAAGGTGCAGGGCGAGAACCGCAGTTCCATCCGCAAGAAGGTGCCGGAGGTGCTCTCGATGGTGGGGCTCTCCCACCGCATGAACTCCCTCCCGGACGAGCTCTCCGGCGGCGAGCAGCAACGCGTCTCGATCGCCCGCGCGTTCGTCAACCACCCACCGCTCCTCGTCTGCGACGAGCCGACCGGGAACCTCGATCCCGACACGTCGGTCGGGATCATGCAGCTGCTCTACCGGATCAACCGTGCCGGCACGACGATCCTGATGGTGACCCACGACCGTGAGATGGTCGACAAGATGCGCAAGCGCGTGATCCAGCTCGAGGACGGCCGCCTCTCGAGGGACGAGCGGCGTGGGGGGTACACGGGCGAGTGAGGCGGTCTCCCTCATGAGGTTGAGACTGCTCGTCTCCGAGGCGTGGCGCAGCCTGGCCGCGAACGTCTCGACCACCTTCGCGGCGATGATGACGGTGCTGATCGGGATGTTCCTGCTCGGCCTGCTGATCGCGCTCGGCACCTGGACGCTCTCGTGGTCGAATCACGTCAAGCGGGAGCTGGTCGTCAAGATCGACTTCAAGACGAACTCGGACAAGGGCGGCCCGGCGACGCACGCGCAGGAGAACGCCGTCGCCAGACGTCTCTCCGCGAACCCGCTCGTCGGCCATTTCACGTTCATCTCCAAGAAGCAGGCGCTCCTGCAGATGGAGAAGGACAAGACCCAGCGTGATCTGATCCATTCGCTGCCGTACAACCCGTTCCCGGACACGATCGTCGTCACTCCGGTGAAGGGCGAGGACCTCGACAAGCTCTACGCCAGCCTCCACCCGGTCGCGGTGGGGGTCAAGGACGTCGTGCACGACACCCACGACTCGAACCGGATCCTCCACTTCGCCCACTGGGTCGAGGCGATCTTCGCGATCGCGATCGCGATTCTCCTCACCTCGGCCTCGCTCCTGATCGCGAACACGATCCGACTCTCGATCTTCTCGCGCCGCCGCGAGATCGAGGTGATGAAGCTCGTCGGTGCCACCAACTGGTTCGTCCGGGGGCCGTTCATGATCGAGGGCCTGCTCTGCGGCCTCGGTGGCGCGATTCTCGCGGTGCTGCTGCTGCTGATCGGCAAGGAGGTGGCGCTGCCTGCGATCCTGCACAACGCCCTCTCGACCGCGCCCGACGTGCACGCCCTTGCCTTCCCGGTGACGGCGCTGATCGTGATGGGGATCGGCCTCGCCCTGGGCGCGATCGGCTCGGGATTGACGCTCCACCGGTTCCTCAAGGTCTGAGCCGCCGCGCCGGCGGCTCCGACCCCCGCGGAACCCGTACCCTCGCGTGATGGCCTCCACGCCCACGCCGGTCCGGGTCGTCGTCGAGATCGCGAAGCGGGGGAAGCTCGTGGTTGGCGAGCCGTACTTCACGCCCGGCGTGCCGCTCGTCCTCGACGTCAAGGGTGCGGGCGGGTTCGAGCGCGGCGATCTGGCCGTCGTGCGGACGGGTCGCGGCCGGGCGCGGCTCGAGCGCAACCTCGGCAGCGCCGGGCGGATCGAGAATGTGCTGGAGGGCCTGCTCGTCGAACAGGGCGCCCGGGTCGAGTTCGAGCCCTACGACCTGCCGGAGCAGAGCATCGACGGCCGCGTCGACCTGCGCGACCTGACCGCGATCACGATCGACCCCGACAGCGCGAAGGACTTCGACGACGCGCTCTCGTTTCGTCGCGATCCGGAGGGAATTCGCGCGTGGGTGCACATCGCCGACGTCTCCTACTTCGTTCCGGCCGGCTCGCCGCTCGACCGCGGCGCCGCCGAGCGCGCCTTCTCGACCTATGTCCCCGGGCTGGTCGCTCCGATGCTGCCCCACGAGCTGGCCGACGACGCCTGCTCGCTCCGGCCGCACCTCGACCGCCTCTGTGTCACGGTCGAGATGCCGCCCACCGGAGAGCCGCTCTTCTACCGCTCCGTGATCAGCTCCCGGGCGCGGCTCACCTACGGGCAGGCGGAGCGACGGGAGGCCGAGCCGGAGATTCTCGAGCAGCTCGACCTGGCCGCGGAGCTGGCGACCCGGCTCCGCAAGGCCCGCTTCGACCGCGGCGCGCTCGAGATCACGACACCGGAGCTGGCGTTCCGCTTCCAGGACGGCCGGGTCGCCGACGCGTGGCGCGAGGGCGAGGCGCACGCACACGTGCTCGTCGAGGAGCTGATGATCCGCGCCAACGAGCACGTCGCCGGGTTCCTGGCCGGACGGAACCGCGAGGCACTCTACCGTGTCCACGAGCGGCCCGACCCGCAGGCGGTCTCGCTGCTGCTCGCGAAGCTCACCGATCTCGGCGTTCCGACGCCGCCCGTGCCGGACGTGCTCTCCCCGCAGACGGCCGCCGAGCTCGCCGGGGCGATCTCGCGGCGCGTGAGCGAGTACGTCGAGCAGACCGGGAGAGGTCGGGAGGCGTTCCCGGCGCTCGTCCTCCGCTCGCTCAAGCAGGCCCGCTACGACCCCCGGAACCTCGGGCACTCCGGTCTCGCGAGCCCCGCGTACTGCCACTTCACCTCGCCGATCCGGCGCTACCCCGACCTGGTCGTCCACCGGGCGCTGCTTCGCGAGCTCGGGCTCGGAGCCGACCCGGAGCCGGACGAGCTGTCCGAGCTCGCCGAGCACACCTCTGCCCAGGAGCGGAAGGCTGCGGGCGTCGAGTACCTCGCGGACGACGTCTGCCTCGCCTGGCTGCTCGAGGACAGGCTCGCCGAGCGGGGCTGGGAGGACCCGTTCGAAGGGGAGATCACGGGGATGATCGGCTCCGGCCTGTTCATCCGCTTCGGCGAGGTCTTCGAGGGCTTCCTGCCGGCTCGCAAGCTCCAGGGGGAGTTCTTCGAGCTGAACCCGACCGGCACCGCCCTCGTCGGCCGCCGCTCCGGCCGGAAGTACAAGCTCGGGAGCGACATCGCGGTTCGCGTCGAGTCGATCGCCCGCGGTGAGGGGAAGGTCGAGCTCGCGCCGGAGATCAGATCAGGCGGCGCTCGGCGGCCCAGCGGGTGAGCTCCGCCCGGGAGGAGAGCTGCAGCTTGCGGAGCACGCTCGAGACGTGGCTCTCGACCGTCTTGATCGACAGGTGCAGCCGGGCCGCGATCTCCTTGTAGCGGTACCCGCGCGCGATCAGCTGCAGCACCTCACGCTCACGAGCGGTCAGCTCGTTCAGCTCTGCGTCGCTCTGCACGCGCTCGCCGGCCTTGAACGCGTCGAGGACGAACCCCGCGAGCCGCGGTGAGAACACGGCGTCGCCGTCTGCCACCCGCCGGATCGCGTCGGCGAGCTCGTCGCCGGAGATCGTCTTCGTCACGTAGCCGCGCGCTCCGGCGCGGATCACGGCGATCACGTCCTCGGCTGCGTCCGACACGGAGAGTGCGAGGAACTTGACCGCGGGCCGCTCCACGGTGACGCCGGCGATGACTGCCTCGCCGCCGCCGTCGGGGAGGTGCACGTCGAGCAGGACGACGTCCGGGTCGGTCTCGAGGATCAGCGGCACCGCCTCGGCCACGCTCCCGGCCTCGCCGACGATCTCGACCGTCGCCCCGAGCTCGCCGCGCACGCCGGCTCGGAACAGGGCGTGGTCGTCGACGAGAACAGCTCGACTTCCGTGCCGGAGCCGGGCGCCGACACGATCGTCGCCGTCCCGCCGGCCCGCGTCAGCCGGCCCTCGATCGACTCGGCGAGGCCGCGCCGGTCGAGCGGTACCGCGGTGCGGTCGAAGCCGGTGCCGCGGTCACGGACGAACACGCTCGCGCGGGTGGCGTCGGCCTCGGCATAGACGGAGATGTCGTCACTCCCGGAGAACTTTGCCGCGTTCGCCATCGCCTCGCGCGCCGCGAGCACGATCGCGCCGATTTCGTCGTTGAGCGGGCAGTCGCCGCCGCTCGCGAGCTCGATTCGCACGCCGTGCAGCTCCTCGATCTCGGCGGCTGCCGCCGCGAGCGCCCCTGCCAGAGTGTCCCCGGGCGCCCCGTCGCCGTAGAGCCATTCGCGCAGCTCACGCTCCTGGCTGCGCGCGAGCCCTGCCACCGTCGCGGCTCTTCGGCGTGACGCTGGATCAGGGCGAGCGTCTGGAGCACCGAGTCGTGGACGCGGGCGGCGACCTCCGCCCGCTCGTCCGAGCGGATCCGCCGCGTGCGCTCGGTGTCACGCTCCCGGGCGAGCTGCCAGAGCCACGGGCCGACCACCAGAAGCAGGCCGCCGAGAACCGCGCCGGGCTCGAGGACCTGGCGCGGTGAGCCGCCGCGCGTGAGGAGGATCCCGACGCCGGCCGCCGCCAGGAGCAGGCCGGCCAGGGAGAGGGGCGCGTCGGGGCGCAGCGAGCCGCCCCGCCGCCACATCAGCACGAGCCCGACCGCGATCAGCCCGAGTGCGGCGATCACGTGGACGGAGAGCCCGAGGCTGCTCAGCGCCAGTGCCGCCGCTGCGAGCAGTGCGGCAGCCGCGATCCAGGTGCGGCCGCGCATGAAGAGCGCCATTGCGCCGTAGAGGGCGATCCCGGCACCGCCCGCGAGCGCCAGGATCGTGAACACGAGCCGGACGAGGGTCGGGTCGACCCCGATCGCGTCCGCGATCCCGGCGCAGACGCCGGCGACGACCCGGTCGTCGCTGCGGCGGAGGTTGGCAAACGTGCTCGTGCTCATCCTGCGGCCCGCACGACCTCTACGTGACCCGCGCCGACGTGCGTATCCAGCACGAGGGTCGGCCCGGACGCATTCGGGCGCCGGGTCACGGTCTCGTCGACGCCATGGCCGTTCTGGTCGTCTCCGAGCACGCGGATCTCGCCCCAGTCGACGTGGCTGACGACGCGCACGTTGACAGCCGGCGGAACGACCACGCTCAGCTTCCGATCCCGAGCCGGGCATCGATCCTGGTCTTGCCGGCGGTCAATGGGGCACGGCTGAGGTCGACCCGGAGATGGCCGATCCCGAGCCGGTAGTGGTCTTGAGCGCGACGGCTGTCCGCGGGGCGTACGAGCGCGAGCCGATGCCGTCGTTCAGGTGGACGTCGATCGTCGAGGCGACGAGCGCCGCTGCTCCGAGCACGAGCCCGATGAGCGTGAGCCCCCCGATCCGAAGTCGCAGAACTGCCGCGGCGACGAGTGCGGCGCCGACTGCGACTGCGGCCGCCGCGAGCGCCACCGACCACGAGAAATCGACTCCCCAGTGGTCGAGCGCAGCGAGAACGCCGGCGGCGACGACGAGCAGTCCGACCACCACGGAGGCCAGCGGGAATGTCCTCCGGCGTCTCGCGGCCGTGCCGGTGCGCGCCGACCGGCGGCGCGAGACCAGTAGGGCGCCGCCGCCGAGCAGGAGCAGGACCCAGGCGAAGTCGCCGTGGGGCCAGAACTGCGCAGGGGAGAGGAGGGCGATCGCGCCGATCGCCGCGAGCCCGAGCCCGATCAGCCGCCAGGGCCGCTCTCGCTGGTCTCGGAGCGCCTCCTCGATGATCGAGTCGTCGCGCCCGTCGTCAGGGATGACGAGGGCCGCCGCCGCGTACATCAGCAGGCCGGCTCCGCCAAGCAGCGTCAGTACTGCGAACCCGACGCGGTAGAAGGTTGGATTGACGTCGAAGTACTCGCCGAGGCCGCCGCAGACCCCGGCGACCATCCGGTCGGATCGGCTCCGTCGGAGCCTTCTGTATGTGATGTGTTCTGTCATGTCTGCATCGTGCTCCGTCGTCTCTCCGGTGTCGATCCGGGAACCCCCTGGTCCGACCCTACAATCGACCCGGGATGGGAGAGAAGCTGATCACCGACAATCGCAAGGCCCGGCACGACTACCAGCTGCTCGACCGCGTCGAGGCGGGCCTGGTGCTGACCGGCACCGAGGTCAAGTCGCTCCGTCAGGGGAGGGCGACGCTCGGCCAGTCCTACGCCGACGTGCGCGACGGCGAGGCGTGGCTCCACGGCGCCGAGATCGCCGTCTACGACCAGGGGAACCGCGCGAACCACGATCCGACCCGGCCGCGAAAGCTGCTGCTGCACCGGCGCGAGATCGACCGGATCTACGGGCAGATTCGTGAGAAGGGCCTGACGCTCGTCCCGACGAAGCTGTACTTCAAGGAGGGCCGCGTCAAGGTCGAGCTGGCGCTCGCGCGCGGGAAGGACGTCCGCGACAAGCGCCGCACGGTCGCCGACCGCGACGCGAAGCGGCAGATCGAGCGTGCGATGAAGGAGCGCCGCTGATGGGGCCCGCTGCACGGGAGCGCGTGCTGGAGCGGATGCGCGTGATCTGCCTCGCGCTCCCGGAGGTGGTGGAGAGGCCGAGCCACGGTGCGCCGACGTTCTTCGTGCGCGGCAAGCGCCCGTTTCTGATGGTGCTGGACGATCACCACGGCGACGGTCGGTTCGCGATCTGGTGCGCGGCGGGCGACGGGATGCAGCAGATGCTTGCCGATGCCGATCCGGAGCGCTTCTTCGTCCCGCCCTACGTCGGCCACCGGGGTTGGCTCGGCGTCCGACTCGACCGCGATCTCGACTGGGACGAGCTCGCCGGGATCGTCGAGGACGCCTTCGCCGAGATCGCTCCGGCCAGCCTCGTCGAGGCCGCGGCCCGTCAGACCGCCTGAACGCGGGTACGATGGGGGAAACACATACGGGGGCGCCATGGTTTCGACGTGGTCGGTTCTCCGGCAGAGCTGCAAGCCGAGGTCTCCGGTCGGCCTCGTTAAACAACCGGAAAACAAACGCAAGTGCGGAAAACCATCTCGCACTCGCTGCCTAGTCACATAACTGACTAGCTAGCGTGTCGCCCCGAGCTCGGCCCGTGGCTCGGGATCCGGCATCAGAAAACGGGCTGGCGCCAAAGGAAAGCCAATCGCCGGCGGCGCGAGACCAAAGGATGGCTAGCCCGGCGGTGGGTCGGTTGCGAACCAGCCGTCCGGGCGAAACTCCAATCGCAGCCTAAGCTTGTAGACGTTCTGTCGGTGCGTCCGCGGACGCGGGTTCGATTCCCGCCGCCTCCATCAGTTAGCCCCGCAAGCGGAAATCCTAGAATTTCCTCGCTCGCCACCATGAGCCTGGTTGGGCGAGCACGGGCAGAGCCCGCGCTCGCGGCGGGCGGTGGCATCAGGTCGGCCGATCGAGAACCAGAGGCCACCAAGCGTGTTGCAATGCAAGACCTGGTCCCGGATCTACGAGCTCCCAATGCGGGATGCCTACGACCAGTTCGTGCGCGAACGGTTGTCAGAAGCTACGGCCTGACCGTTGCGGGCTCTGGATTTGACAGCTTGAGTCCAGCACCTGTTTGCCGATCATGGCTAGTGGACAAAGTCAACATACTCTCTAAAGACGACATCGGAGGGTATACTCAGGGCCATGGTGACGAAGGAACTTATGAACGTCCGGGAGACGGCAGAGGCGCTAGGCGTGCACGAGAACACCATCCGGAACTGGGAGGCGCGGGGCCTCCTACGCGCGGTCAGGCTTCCCGGAAGCGGCTTCCGGCGTTTCTCGAGCGCTGACGTCGAGCGGCTGCGGCACGAAATGTTCGAGCAGCTTGCGCCGGCGACGGACGGTCCGGTCGTGAACCCGGGGCGTAAACGCAGCGGGCGGCTCGTTTTCGGCGACGCGACCGAGTAGCGCGGGTTGGACCGGCCGAGGGCGCCGATAGGCTGGCCCGCCAATGCCGATGCCAATGCCGAGACCGGAACGACCTTCCGACGACGACTACTACGAGCGCGATCGCGTCGAGCTTCTAAGCCAGGGCGATCTGTTTCGTGACGTACCGCTTGCGTATCCGCTTCCAGCCGATGAGCTTGTCGTCGACGAAGCGGACGGTGGCACCCGACGGTTTCTGAGCGGCCCGCTCGAATTTGGCCCGGCGATGCTGATAACCCCGAGCTGCTCGCTCGGAGCTCAAGGCGGAGCTGGCTACGGGCATCCGGTTCGAACGGTTGTACCGATCATTCCGCTGACTCGACTTGTTGAGCTCGGCGTTGTGAAGGAAGCAGCGCTCGGCGATCTACGTCGCTTCGATCACCTCATCAACTACATGTACTTGCCACCGCTCGAGGTCGACGACCTCGAGTTCTCGATGCGAGAGAGCGTCGCACTCCTCTACATGCCGGCCACGCTTCACCACGCGTTTCTGGAGGGCCAGCGCGTCTCTCAGCTCGCCTACCGCGGTGCGCAGCAACTTCAGCGCAAGGTCGTCTGGTTCTACTCAGGGTGGCTCGAGGACGATCTCGATGCCTTCGAGCCACCGATGGATTGATCATCACACGCCTCACCGAAGCGATCTTTCGGTCTGTGGAAGACTGGGCGGTCTCAGAGGGTTGGATGCCGCGCCGTGAGGTCCCGCTCTCCTACTTCCGTAGGGCTGGCAACCCAAGTCGATCAGGTCGGGTTGACCTTGTCCTCTTTCGGCCAGCACTGCCCGTGCTTGTGGTTGAGGTGGACCGCACCGACAAGCTGCTCTCAATTGCCAAGCTCGCGAACGCGAGATCGGGCGGAGCCGATGCGTTGTGGATCCGCTGGAGCGGAGAGGTCGAGGTCACTGTGCCCGACGACATAGTGGTGGTGCATATCCCAGTGCGGGACGATTGGCGCGATCGTCGGGTTGCGCTCCCTGGCTTCTTCGTGACTCGTCTCCCATGCCCGGCCTGCGGTGCGGTCAGCTAGCGGGCGAGCCCTGCGCTGGTCGACGGACGTCGAACCACATTGAGCGGGTCCGCGTCGCCCAACTGAACTCGGGAGCCCACGCGTTCGACGATCTTGCGCTGATCCCTGAGGCGCGAGTGCTGATGACGATGTGCCCGGAAGGCGAGGCTCGGCCAGGGCAGCGGTGCCTCAGCCGGCGAGGCCCGCGGAAGTCATTCCATTCCGCCCGTCGCTGGGCGGCACGACCTTCCCAGATACAGACTGACAAGTAGCCAACGCCTCTCTGGCTTTAGCGGGAATCTTGCGCGGGTTCGATTCCCGCCGCCTCCATTCGGGGTAGCTACATCGAGAGTTCCGGATTGACCGGCTCGGCGTTGCTGCCCACCCCGATCTGACCGTTTTCGCGGTCGGTCGGGGCTGGGCAGACCGCTCGGGACCGATCGCAAGTCGGCCGCAGCTCGTTGCGCGCGAAAACGAGCGCCCGATCTGCTCGGACGCCCGCTGGTGATTTCTCGCCCGAGTGCGATCGGGAGCGACGCGGTGCCGACTTGCAGCTTGTTCAGACCGTCGTTGAGCGAGGGGATCAGGCGGCCGAGTCCGAGTCCGGCGGCCAGCGCGAGGCCGATCCAGAGCCGCAGGAAACGGTCGAGCGTCGAGAGCTTCTTCATCACCGCCGCGTCGTCGGGTGCGACAGGGCGAGGGAGGGTTTCAGTCGCAGCCACTGGTGTCGACCTCCACGGCCTCGCCGAGCATCAGGCCGAGCAGTGTGTGCAGCTCGGCGAGCCGTTCGCTGCTTGTGCAGTAGCAGGTGCGCAGGCCTTCGATCTCGCCGATGATCAGCCCTGCATCGCGGAGCACCTTCAGGTGCTGCGAGACGGTTGCCTGCGCGAGTCCGAGCTCGTCGACGAGCTCGCCGCAGTAGCAGGCGGCGTGGCTGAGCAGCAGCCGCACGATGCGAACGCGGGCGGGGTGGCCGAGGGCCTTCGCGAGTATGGCGAGCTCCTGATCGAGCTGCTCGAGCTGGCGCTGTGATGCCGGGTGGAGGCAGCAATTCCGGCGGGCATTCCGCGCATCGGCATCGTGCTCGGCAGCGAGTGCGCGCAGCCGAAGAGGGTGCCGCCGACGCGAAAGCTGCGGGCCTCGACGAAGTGGTCGAGGCAGAGGCCGACGCCGCAGTGCTGGCAGAGCCCGACTGCCGGGACGGCGTCGTTGGTCTTGGCACACTCGGAGCAGTTCATCGTAAGCGTCCGCGTCTGGTGATCGTTGATCGCAAATCAACGATAGGACGCATCGGCCGGGCGACAGGGGGTCTGTTCTCCTCGATCGCCGTGGGGCTTTCTACCGATCTCTGCTCAGGCCATTTCCTGACGCCGCGCGTCTCCCCAAACAGTTCAATGGAAGTTGAACAAAAGACCTGCCGCGGACGCCCAGTGTCCTACTGTCGAAGCCGATGAGCAACCAGACCTCTCACCCCAACCGCATGTCAGCGTTGCGCGCGCTGGCCGATCCGGTCCGGCTCGCCCTGGTCGACGAGCTCGTCCGCGAGGACGCCTGCGCCTGCGACCTCCGTAAACGGCTCGACCTGTCGGCGCCGCTGCTCTCGCATCACCTGAAGGTGCTGCGCGAAGCGGGTCTCGTCTCCACCGAGAAGGTCGGCAGGCGCGTCGAGGTCTCGCTCGACCGTCCGGCTCTCGCCCAGGTCGCGTCGTCGCTGCTCGGAGAGCGTGCCGCATGAGCGCACTTGCCGTACGCGTCAGGATCGGCGGGGAGAGGCATCCGCTTTGGCTGCTCGGCGGCGGCGCCCTTGCCTGGTTCGCTCTCTACCACTGGCTGTTGCCGTTCTGGGACTGGCTGCTCTACGGCGCCGTCGCGCTCCCGCAGGGGCCGCGCTGGTCGGACGCGCTTCATTTCTTCCTCTACGACACGACGAAGATCCTGCTGCTGCTGGTCGGGATCATCTTCGTCGCGCGCCTTCTGCGCAGCTTCCTCTCGATCGAGCGCACCCGCGCCCTGCTCGGCGGCAAGCGCGAAGGGTTCGGCAACATCGCCGCCGCCGGGCTCGGCGTCGCGACCCCGTTCTGTTCCTGCAGCGCCGTCCCCGCCTTCATCGGCTTTGTCGCCGCCGGGGTGCCGCTCGGCATCACGCTCACCTTCCTGATCGCGAGCCCGATGGTGAACGAGGTCGCGGTCGTGCTCCTCTACGGGATGTTCGGCTTCAAGATCGCCGCGCTCTACGTCGGCTCGGGTTTGCTGATCGCGATCTTCGCCGGGGCCGTGCTCGGGCGGATGCGGCTGGAGCGCTACATCGAGCCGTTCGTGCTCGAAGTCGCAGGACAGGCCGGAACGGCCGGGATGGCGGAGATCAAGCCGAGCTGGACGGAGCGGTTCGAGCTCGGCTGGGACGAGGTCAAGATCATCGTCGGCAAGGCCTGGCCCTACCTGCTCGTCGGGATCGCGCTCGGCGCCGTCATTCACGGCTGGGCGCCAACCGACTTCTTCGCCCGCTACGCCGGATCCGGCAGCCCGCTCGCCGTGCCGCTCGCCGTCCTGATGGGGATTCCGCTCTACTCGAACGCGGCCGGGATCATGCCGCTGATCGCCGTCCTGCACGCCAAAGGGCTCGCGATGGGGACGCTACTCGCCTTCATGATGAGCGTCGTCGCGCTCTCGCTGCCGGAGATGATCCTGCTCCGCCGCGTCCTGCGCCCGCAGCTTCTCGCCTGCTTCATCGCCGTCCTCGCCGTCGGCATCCTCGCGACCGGCTTCCTCTTCAACGCCATCCTCTGACGAAAGGAACTGACCATGTCCACGATCAAGGTTCTCGGAAGCGGCTGCGCCAACTGCCAGCGGCTGACCGCACTGACCGAGACGGCTCTCGCCGAGCTTGGCCAGGCAATCACGGTCGAGCACGTGACCGACTACGCGCAGATTGCCGCTTACGGCGTCATGAGCACTCCGGCGCTCGTCGTCGACGAGCAGGTGCTGCTGGCGGGACGGATCCCCGGGCTCGGTTCGCTCAAGGACGCGCTGGCAGGACGGCTGACGGCGGTCTGATGCGCGTCCAGCAGCATCTGAGCCGCTATCTGCTCGGCTACGCCGTGGCGGCTATGACGCTCGGTCTCGCCGTGGGTTACCCGCAGGCGGGCTGGACGAAAGCGAACTCGCGGTTGCTCGGCGACCTGACCACCGTGGGGGTGTTCCTGATCATCTTCCCGATGATGATCAACGTCCGCTTCGGCGCTCTGGTCAAGGCAGGACGGAACGTGAAGGGGCTGCTACTGGGGCTCGGATTCAACTTCCTCTGGGCGCCGCTGCTCGGCTGGGGCCTCGCGCATCTTTTTCTGCACGACCCCCAGCTCGCACTTGGCTTCCTGCTTGTGATGGTCGTGCCCTGTTCGAGCATGAGCATCGCCTACACCGGCCTTGCCAAAGGCGATCTTGAGCTCGCGACCGTGGTTGTCGCGTCGAGCTTTGTGCTCGCGCTTGCGGCTGTGCCCGTCTGGATGACGGTGTTCGCGAGCGGCTACCACGTGCCGGTGCCGATGCACGACCTGCTCGTCTCGATCGGAACCGTGTTGCTCGCGCCGATGTTGCTCGGCTTCCTCACTCGCCACGCGATCGTCCGCCGCCGCGGTCACGAGCCGGTCAAGCGGCTGCAGCCGCTGCTCGGCGCGTTCTCGATGCTGGCGATGTTCGCGATCATCTTCCTGATCTTCTTCGCGAAGGAGCAGATGATCGTCGCCAAGTGGCAGACGGTGCTGCTGCTGCTCGTCCCGAACGCGCTCTTCATCGCGCTGACCCTGCTTGCCGCCACCTGGCTTGACCGGCGGCTCGGGCTCTCCTACCGCGAGCACATGGCCGTCGTCTTCGCCGCGACCGGTAAGAACAACGCGACCGCGATCGCCGTCGCAGCCGTTGCCTTCTCGCCGCTTGTCGCCGTGCCCGCCGCGACCATGCCGATCTTCCAGGTGCTGCTGCTCGTCGGCTACCTGAAAGCCGCAACCTGGGTGCGTCGCTACTTCGCCGCCAACGAGCCCGTCGCCGACGCCGCAGGCGCCGAGCGGCTGGCGGCAGCAGCATGACGAGCCAGTTCGACTGCGCAGGTGTCGGTGAGCCTCCAAGCAGTGAGCACGATCACGGGGTGAAGGAAGACGCGGACACAAAGCCGCTGTCGGTCGCGCTCGGCCTGATTGTCGCCTTCATGGCCACCGAGGTCGTTGTCGGCGTCCTCGCCCACTCGCTTGCACTGCTCTCCGACGCCGCACACATGCTGACCGACGCCGCGGCGCTCGTGATGTCGCTCGTCGTCATCCGGCTCGTCAAGCGGCCCGCAGGCGGCAATCTGACCTTCGGCCTGAAGCGCTCCGAAATCCTTTCCGCGCAGGCGAATGGCGGCACGCTACTCGTCCTCGCCGGGCTGATCGTCTACGAGGGCGTCCACCGCCTGGTGACACCCCCGGCCGCGGAGGGAACGGCGATCCTCGTCGTCGCGCTCGTCGGCATCGTCGTAAACCTGGCAGCGACCTGGCAGCTCTCGAAGGCAAACCGCGAGTCGATGAACATCGAAGGCAGCTTCCAGCACATCCTCACCGACCTGATCGCCTTCATCGCCACCGCGATCGCCGGTGCCGTCATCCTCGCCACCGGCTGGACACGCGCCGACGGCGTCGCAGCCCTGTTCGTTGCCGCCGTCATGCTCAGAGCGGCGTGGGGCCTGCTCAGAGACTCGGGGCGGGTACTCCTCGAAGCGGCACCGCAAGGCATCAGCGTCGAAGAGATCGGCCAAGCGCTCGCCACCCACCCGCACGTCGAAAGTCTCCACGACCTCCACATCTGGGAGATCGGCTCCGGCTTCCCATCGCTCTCGGCGCACGTGCTCGTCCCTGACGGCGACGACTGCCACAGCATCCGCCGCGAGCTGGAAAAGCTGCTCGACGACCGCTTCAGCATCAACCACACCACCTTGCAGGTCGACCACGCCCCGGAAGCGGCATTGTTGGCTTCTCGATGACGACTCCGAGCTTCCGTTCCAGATCCCGAAGGTGAGCGCGGGGCGAGGATCGACGGGTGGCTACGCGGTGTAATCGTGGATCGGCTTCCCTGGAAATCGGACTGTTCTGGCATCCGATCGCTTCGCAGTCATGCTCGTGTCTTTCAAAGCGCGTCCCGCAAACCGTCCCATCGTCTCACCGGTGGCTGGGGCCGCCGATCCGGTCAGGAACTCTTCGGTTTGAGCGGGCCCACCTGGGCGCGAGTGAGCGGCGGCGAGAGATAGCTCCCGTCGAAGTACGGCCGGTAGTCGTCCGCGCTCTTGAAGTGCCAGAGCTTCGGGTCGAACTTGACCGCGCGCACGCCCCCGTCGGGCGCGAACTCGGGGACGACGCCGGCACGGTTGAACTCGTTCGCCTTGGTCGCGAACCAGAAGCTGCCGTTCTGCGTCCAGGTGTCCGCCGCGGGGTGGAGCATGTGCACCGGGTTGCCGCCCGAGAGCTGCTTGTAGAGCGCGGCGCGGAGCTTGGCTGGGATCGGCGTGCCGTCGGCGCTCGTCGGGCGGAAGCGGTATGAGCGGCGCCATGAGCCAGCCGGCGGTGCAACTGCTCGGAATGCTTCTCTTCCTGACCCTCGCGTTTGGCTTCGACGTCTACTGCATGAAGGACTTGGCCAAGGCCGAGGCGACGCTCCACTTCCGCCGCACGCATACCGACGCGAGCGTCTCATCGACGAGCCGGCTCCGGTGGGTGCTCACCGCAGTCTCGAGTCGAACGGGAGGGTCAAGATATCTTGATTCGTACCTCCATAGACGCTCCGTGGCTCGGTGGAGGAAGATGAGAGTTCGATGAGAACGCAGCCGGAGACTCAACATGCTCTGGATCTTCTCGAGGAGATCGGCGCGGAGGACATCGATCACCCGCGCGGGACGCTGTCCGAGCACCTCCGGGGCACCTACGACGTGCTCGTCGGCTGGGGCTGCGAGCGCGACGTTTGTCTCGCCGGGCTCTCCCACAGCGTGTACGGCACCGACATCTTCGAGACGGTCACTGTCGCTCCCGACGCACGCGACAAGGTCGTCGAGGCGATCGGGGCGGATGCCGAACGGCTCGCCTACCTGTACTGCGCCCTGGCTCGCGAGAGCCTGTACGACAACCTCTCCAGTGGTGGGCCGCCATATGGCGTCCGAAGCCGTCATGACGGCGCGGAGCTCTTGCTCAGCCGGGACGAGTACGCCGGCCTCCTGACGATCGACCTCGCGAATCGCCTCGAGCAACTGCCGCATTCGCGCCCCTCGCGGGAGCAGTTCGTGGACGACCGCGCCCGGTACCTCGCCGCCATCCCGCTCTTGCCTCCGCTCGCGGTGACGCAACTTCGCGGCACCAATGTGTCGGCGGCATCGCTCCTTCTCAGACGCGCCGTCCGTCGGGTGCGGTGGATCCTGCCGGGGTGAGGGAAACCGTCGTCGTCATCGAGGCCGAGGGCCGCGCCGGGGCGTGGGCGTGTCGGTCGCTTGCCCGCGCGGGCTTCCGGGTCGTCGGCACCGCCGGCAGCGCCTCGGGGGCGAGGGCGGTGCGCACCTGTTGCGATGCGGTGGCGCTCGTCCCGAGTCCACAGGCCGACGGAGCAGGGTTCGTCGATGGTCTCGTCGAGACGATCGAGCTCGAAGGTGCGGCGGCCGTGATGCAGACCGACAATGAAGCTGCGACCGAGCTCCTGACCACGTTCACCGGTCGAACGCCTGCCGTGGTCGTCGGGCCCGACGCCGTCCAGTTCGCTGCCCTCTGCGAAAAGTCGATCCTTCCGCAGACGTTGCTCGCGACCGGCCTCGACACGCCGTTGACCGTCGTCGCCGGTCCGGACCGGACGCGCGATCTCCCGCCCCCGCCGTGCGTGATCAAGCCCGACTCCGCGGGTACCGGCTCCGGTGAGCGCCACGTCCACCAGGCCGCCGTCGTTGCTCACGACGAACGGGAGCGCGACGAGATCGTCCGTGAGCTCGTCGACGCCACGGGGTCGGCGATCGTCCAGGAGCAGATCGTCGGCACACGATGGCGTGTCCACTTCATCGCCAGTCGGTCCGCCTTCGTCGCCCTCCCCGTCCAAACGAGGCTGTCGAACCCGCGGGACGCCGGCGTGAGCACCGTGCAGCACGTGCCGGTGGACGCACCCAGCGCCATCTTCTCCAGCGCCGAGCGACTGATCCGCCACGTCGGCTACCTCGGGCCCGGATCCGTGCAGTTCATCGAGCGCGGCGGGATGTTTTACGTCCACGACGTCAACCTGCGCCTGCCCGCCTCCGTCGGCATCTCGATCAAGGCCGGGCTCGATATGCCTGGCCTCGCGGCCGAATGCGCACTCGGCCGCGAGGAGGTGCTCGCGGACGTCCCACTCACCCGCGGAGTGACCTACGTGTGGCTCGGCGGGGAGCTGCGCGCGCTCGTCAGCGAGCTGCGCGAGCCGCGCCGGGCGCTCCCGGCGATTGCGCTCTTCGCCTCGGTCGTCGGCCGCGCCGCCGTGAGCTCCTCCCAGGTAATCGATCTCCCGCCGGTGCGAGCGCGGCTCGTAAGCGTGTTCTCGGCCGCCACCCGCCGTCGAGGAAACGTCGTCAAGATGACCCGCGGCGAGTGAGCGGGCATCCGCTGGAGGTCGAGCTGCACCCGACGATCGAGTCGATCGTCGACGATTGGGAGGCCCTTGCGAATCGGACTCGGGCGAGCCCGTTCGATCGGCCCGGCTGGATCGCCGCCTGGTGGCACGCGTTCGGCACGGGTGATCTCGAGGTCATCGCGGTACGCGACGGCGGAGAGCTCGCGGCCGTCCTGCCGATCGTTCGCCACGCCGGGGGTCTCTGCCTCCCGACCAATGCCCATACACCGTCCTTCGCCCCAATCGGGTCGAGCGTCGCGATCGCAAGGGCCTGGGACGCGGCGTTCGCAACCCGCCGCCCCTACCTCAGGGCGCGCTTCCTCGCCGCCACCGATCCCCTCCGGGAGAGCGCACACCGTCACGGGTACTCGGTGGTCGAGCGCATCGTCCAGCAGTCTCCGTACGTACCACTGGAGGGCTTCGCCATGCCGAAGAAGACGCGGGCGCGGATCGGGCGCCTCCACCGACACGGCACGTTGGAGCTCGATGTGAGCGACGGATCCGACGACCTGGACGGAACGCTCCGGCAAGCGTTCGAGCTCGAAGGGTCGGGCTGGAAGACCGAGCTCGGCACCGCGATCGTCTCCGACGCCGCCACCCTGCGGTTCTACAAGGACGTGGCGATGTGGGCTGCGCCGCGAGGGATGCTTCGCCTCGCCTTCCTCCGCCTCGACGGACGGGCGATCGCCGCGGACTTCGTCCTTCTGGACGACGGCCGAACGTACGATGTGAAAGGCGGCTACGACCCGGCGTACCGGAAGCTCTCCCCGGGGCTCGTGCTCCAAGGCCTTCTCATCGAGTGGGCGCGCGACCAGGGCTGCCGCACCCACGAGCTCCTCGGCGACGCCGACCAGTGGAAGCTGGAGTGGACCGATCAGCTGAGGCCCCGGTTCGAGGTCGTTGCAGTCGGCGGCGGGCGTGCCGGCCGGATCGCCTGTGGCGCACTCGCGCGCGCACTGCCGCTCGCGCGCACCGCGTGCCGCAGCATCAATCGCCGGCGTGCCGGGCGCGCACGTGCGCGCGACTCGGGACCGCCGCCCGGTGGAGTGGTTTCAAGGAACGGGAATCCTTCGCTGCACCCAGACGGTGAGCGGGTCGACGCTGACCGCGACCCTCTCGGCCAGCGACATAGCTGACTGGTCGATCAGAGTGGGCGCATAACGCCGCGGGCTGGGGCCGTTGGTCGGCTGGGGCTCCCCTGATCGTCCGTGCGTATCGCCGGCATCACACGCTGACCCTCTCGTCTGAAGCTACGGTCGCGTGGAGCGGCTCCGATCAAAACCGGACCCGTACCGCCTCCGCCTCACGCTCCGAGTCCCTCTCCGGGCGCTGTATCTGGTTGACAGCTAGGTACGGGTCGCCCTGAATGACATCGGGGCGGGCCCGCACTTCTCCGGCACCTTGAGTTTCGCTCCCGTGAGAGCCTCCGAGACCGTGATCGTTCCCGACGCCACCGTTCCTGCCTTGTTGAAGTGACCCTTGACCGTGTACGAAAGCGTGTCCGTAAAGCCGTGCGACGTGTTCTTCGTCTTGCCGCTCCCGGAAAAACCCTCGGCCGCGGTGAGGGGCAGCAAGGAGAACTTCTTGAGGTTCTTCAGCCAGTAGTTGACGCCGGGCTTGAACCCTCCGGCGCCGATGCATCCGAGCGTACCGAACGCGAATCCCGTAATCTGGCGCGCCCCGGGCGCCACGGTGAAGCTGACCTGGTCATTGAATCCGTTCACCGGCACGGAAGACGTCGTGCCCTTGTAGGTGCCCGTACGCGGGGCGGTTGCCATCGCGGCGGCTACCGCAACGAGAGCCCCCAACGACCCACCCACGATAACCAAGCTGCGCATGTGTCCTCCCTCAGCTGTAACGCCGCTCGCGGCAACTCGACCGTGAGCAGAGTGGGGCACAGAATAACGTCATGTTCACGAGGCCGCGGTGAGGTCGAGTCGATGTCGGACTGGTGCTCGACGTAGTAGGCAACGCACGCCTCAACCTGCGCCAGCGTCCGCACACCGAGGCAGTCGGCCGCCTCAGCGGCCGACTTACGGCCGCAGTCGCCCAACGGGGGACTGCGGGTTTCTGCTCGAAACACAAACCCAACTCGCCTCCGCCAGCGTGATTACGCTCGGATGCCGATAAAGGTTCCGGGCCTTGTCGGTTCCTGAGCGAGGTGAGCGGGGAGAGGGCGCGGACGGCCGATAGGTCTCCTGTGCCGATCGAAGAGCAACGATGACCGGGTCTGCCTGACAGCGCAGTCGCTGCTGTCGCCGGGGCGCTGACCGTCGGGTTCGGCGTTCTCGCCTCGGAAGGCGAGCGTGAGACTATGCCTCGACGTAGACCGTAAAGGGAGGAACGACCCCGTGGTCCTGCATCGCCGCCGCGACCTCGGGAGACGGGGAGGCCAACATCGCCCCCATGGCGGCGAGATCGCTGACGTCGGCAGAGACGGCGATCTTGTTGCTCCCGTCCTGGGCGACGTAGTCGATCACGTTGCTTCCGGACCCGGATTCGATGGCTGCAGCGCGAGCGGCTTTACCATTCAGCCACCGCTGCACGTCCTCGACAGCGTGGGTGACGACGACTCTTGGCATCAGGATTCCTTTCGTCCAGGGAAATGGCGACGCGAGTCTAACTTCTCGCTCCCACCACGTGGATCAGTGCCCGTTGGGGAGCCACCGAACGGCCCGCCGGCCGTGATCTCGGCGAGTGTTGCGCGAAGCATCAGGCCACGATTCCGGTGGAGGCACTCAGGGACGCAGGACTGAAGGCGGGCGATGAGGTCCGCGTGGTCGCAGCGGGGCGGGGCCGCCTCGTGCTCAGCGGGACGTGAACGTCCTTGAGCGCCACGCCGGCGCGCTCTGCGGCGTGTTCGAGCGCGGCGAGTTCGACCGTCTCCGTGACGAGTGGCGCCAGTCGTCCTCGACGCGTCCGTCGTGATCGCGTTTCTCCGGCCCGAGATCACACTGCGCCATAGCCCTCCCTCGTCCTTGTCAAGGCAGCCAGCCTTGCCTACGGACGATGACGGACTCCGACTTGGTGCTCGCGACCAGAAACCGGGCAACGTTGCCGGTCAAACCACTAGCTCCCGGCCGGCGCAGGTATTGCCGGCGGCGCCGGGCCTAGCCGGCGGCCGTGACGATCACCTGGCTTGCCTGCTCCGGGGTGAGGACGTCGGTATTGACGACCAGGTCGAGTGGGTTGGGAGCTCGCGTTCGACCGCGTAGAAACGCTCCAGATAATCGGCGCGTCCGGCGTCCTCGCGTTTGACGGACGCGCTGCTGCACGCAGGTCGATGCCCTTCCTGGAAGACAGGCGCCCTGCCCGCGTCTCGGGAGAGGCGGTCACCAGCACCCGCAAGACATCGCGTCCGCTGAGGGCGAACGAGGCGGCATGCGAAACGATCACGACTGACCCGTCGTCGGCCATCGACGTCAGAACCTGCTTGATAGCGTTCGGAGCTCAGCGTCCCCCGGCAGCATCCGGCCCTCGCGCCTGGCAGGCACGGCAGGCGCGGCACTCGACTCGACAAGGTGGCCGAGTACCCGATCCATCAGGGGCTTGCGCCGCTCCGCGTCGGCGACGAAGTCGGGAGCGAGCTCGGCCCACTCGCCGGCCTGTTCGATCACCTCGTCATCCACCAGGCGATACCCGAGCCGTCCCGCGGCGGAGCGCCCGACGGTGTCACCTTCGGCGCCGGTCGAGTGCGAGATGCAAACCACGGAAACCGTTCCACGATCTTACGCCCTACGCCGCCCCATTTGGGTGGTTGCGTCTCGCCGTTTCCACAGGCGCGATCCTCGACGTCAGCTCCCTTGCTGCGCGCCTCTCCGGGGATGCCTCAATGCGTGAACCGGCCCCGTCCGGGTTCGACGCTACCGTCAAGGGGACTCGATGAGACGCCTCCGCCGGACAGCCGCGCTCGCCGTGATCCTTGCCGCCCTCGGTGCCGGACCTGCTTCGGCGGCGAACGGCAGCTTCCAGGTGACCTACTACGGGGGCGCGATCACGGTGACCGCGAACGGGATTCCCGTCGGGATCAACACGGGCCCAACGGCGGTGATTCCCGCCGGCGTCTACGACGTCGTCGTCGTGACCCGACCGGTGAGCTGTACTTCGAGCTGAGCGGGCCCGGGGTGGACCTGGTCGCGACCAGGTCGCCCACGACGGGCACGGTCACCTTCTCGCCGGGCACGACCTACATGTACCAGGATCTCAACGAGATGGGCTCGACCTTCAGGACGTTCGAGACCTCGGGCCCGGCCCCGCCCGTGGCGACGACGCAACCGTCCGGCCCCGGAGTCTCCTCCACGTCGATCGTCGGCTCGGAGGCGCCGGCCCGACCGCTCGGCACGCTCAGAGCCGCACTCACCTCGCGAGGGCGGCTCGCGCTGACCAGGCGAGGCAAGCCGGTCTCGAGACTGATCGCGGGCCGCTACACGTTCGTTGTCTCCGACCCCAACCGGAGGTGGGGATTCCGGCTCGTCAACGCCGGCAAGCGCACCGTCACGGTGACCTCGTCCCGCTTCGTCGGCCGGCGCACCGTCACGGTCGGCCTGTCCGCCGGGCGCTGGACGCTCGCCGGTCTCGGCGCCGCGACGCGCTTCGTCGTCGTCAAGGGCTGACCGCGCGGATCTGTTCCGCACGGCTCGAGTCTCGGCCGCGCCTTACGAACTGGAGACCGGCAGCCCCCGGCCGTTGCGATCGACACGCACGACGCTGCCGGTCGCGCTCGTGTCGACGACATACACGACGCCCTTTCCGATCCCGACGGCGTAGGGATCGCCGAACCGGGGTTCTACGACGTTCAGGCGCTTGCCGGTCGAGCTGTAGCGGACGACGCGCCGGGAGGCGGCCTCGACAACATAGATCGTGCCGTCGCCCGCGACAGCAAGCTGGCGCGGGTCGCGGACGCGCATCAACGTCGTGATCACCCCGCTTGCCGGGTCGATGCGCCGTACCCCATTGTTCCCCGTGTCGGAGACGAGCACCGCTCCAGTCGGCCGCGACCGCGATTCCGTGCGGGCCGTTGAAGCTCGCCGCCGTCGCCGGGCCGCCGTCGCCGCCTCCGCCCTCGACGCCGGTCCCCGCGATCCGCACCGGTCGTCCGGTGCCATGGACGAGACGGAAGACCCGGGTGGCG
>CAWBLB010000010.1:0-29343 GCA_963789585.1 uncultured Actinomycetes bacterium
CTTCGGCCTCGCCAAGGGCGCGGGCTACACGGCGCTGACCCGTCCCGGCCGGCTGCTCGGGACGGCCGACTACATGGCGCCAGAGCTGATCAGGGGCACGAAGGCGAACGCCGCGACGGACATCTACGCGCTCGGCTGCACGCTCTACGAGTGTGTCGCCGGCATTCCGCCCTTTGGCGGGCGGAGCATGCTGGCCGTCGGCATCGCGCACCTGGAGGAGCAGCCGCCGGACCCGCTGCTCGCCCGGCCGGAGCTGCCGGCAGAGTTCGCCTCCGCGCTCCTGCGTGCGCTGGCGAAGGACCCCGTCGAGCGCCCCGTGACTGCGGGCGCCTACGCCGGGCTGGTCGAAGCCGGCGCCGCCTGATCTTCAGGAGCCATCATGGGGCGGCGCAGGATCCAGGGACGACCAGCGCATGCGTGTCAGCTCGGCTCCCTCGTGCGCGAGCAGCCCGGGGCGGCTCCCGCGCCGCACGAAGAGCACCGGCACCGCCGCCCGGCGGGCGATCGCGGCGCGCACCTCGCCGACTCCCTCCTGGCGCCAGCTTTCACGCAGGCCGAGGACGAGGAGGCCTGCATCCGCGGTCGCCTCGACGATCCGCCGCCCGGCTCGGTCAGCACCGACTCGGCATCGACTCCCATGAAGCCCTGAACCACCATCGCGGCCTGCGCCAGCAGGCGGCCGGCGTCGCCGGTCTCGGCGGTTCCGGCCGAGCCGATCAGGCGGAGCGTCGTCCTGCCCGCGGCTGCGATCGACGCTCCCAGCTCGAGCGCCGCCCAGTCGTGCTCGGCGCCGCCGAACGGAACCGCGACCGGGTGCTCGGCATCGATGCGCGGCATCTCCGTTCGCTCGACCAGCACCGCCACGTCGCACGGCGCCTCATCGAGGATGCGGGAGACCGAGCCGGTGAGGACACCCTCGCCGAGCAGCGGCCTGCGGCCGTCGACGATCAGCAGGTCGACCTGCTCCCGGGATGCGATCCGGACGTAGTCGCGAGCCGGGTCGCCGGAGCGGAACGCAGCGACGCGGGCGGTGATCCCGCCGCTTGCGAGCAGTCTCCGCTGGACGTCGAGCCGCCTCGCGGCCTGCGCAACCTCGTCCTCGTCCCGCAGCCGGTTCGCGACGAGCCCGGTCGGCCGGAACACCTCGACGATCACGAGCTCTCGCGGGGGCTGCGAGCGGGCGAGGGGCTCGGCGATCGCGAGCAGGCCGCCCGCGTTGCGCTCGTCCTGCGGGGCGACCACGATCGACCGGAGGGACGGTAGGCCCGCCTCGGCGTCCCCGAGCTCGTCCTCGGCCTGCGCCGAGAGCTCCCGGCGGGGATCGAGCAGGCGCAGCCCGGGGCCCGTCATCGCGGTCGTCGCGATCGCCATCAGAACGAGCATCGAGAACAGCTTCTCCGAGATCGCGCCCGTTCCGAGCGCGATGTTCAGCACGATCAGCTCCGTCAACCCGCGCGTGTTGAGGAGGACGCCGACCACGCCCGAGTCGCGCGACGAGAAGCCGGCATACCGGGCGGCAATGAAGCCCCCTCCGAGCTTGCCCGCGACCGCGACCCCGAGCACGCCGAGCGCGACGAGCCAGAGGAGCCCGTTGTCGAGGCCGGTGATATCGACCTGGAGGCCGTTGACCACGAAGAAGAGCGGGAGCAGGATGAGGCCGACGAAGTCGTCGAACCGGCGGCTGACGTCGGTCGTGAGACCGGCGTTCCGCGGCATCATCGAGCCCATCACGAAGGCGCCGAAGATCGGCGCGACGCCGGCCCGCTGCGACGCGAAGCTGGAGAGCATGACGGCGACGAAGATCGTCCCCGTCCAGACGATCGGAAGCTGCCCGACCTCGGCATAGGCGACTGCCGCGCGGCCGAGGAACGGCTTGACGAACACGAGCATGCCGACGACGAACAGCGTCGTCCAGCCGATCACGACCAGCGCGTGCAGGCCGGAGGCGGAGCCGGCGACGGCCAGTGCGAGCGCGACGAGACCCAGTCGGCCACGTCGCCGATCGCCGCCGAGGCCAGCGTCAGCGCCCCGACGGGGCGATGCAGCATTCGGCGCTCGTCGAGGATCCGGGCGAGCACCGGGAATGCGGTAATGGAGATGACCACGCCGACGAACAGCGCGAAGGAGAAGAAGCGTACGCCGCTCGGCGCGAGGAGCGTGTACAGCGGCACCGCCGCGAGCAGTCCGAGGCCGAGGGGAACCGCGACGCTGGCGCTCGTGACGAAGGCCGCCTGACCCATCCTCCCGCGCAGGAGCGTCGGGTCGAACTCCATCCCGACGAGGAAGAGGTAGAGCACGAGGCCGACCTGCGACAGCCCGGTCAGCATCGGGCCGATCTGCGCCGGGAAGAGGTAGTGCTGCGCGTCGGGCCAGACGGCGCCGAGCAGCGTCGGCCCGAGCAGGATCCCCGCGACCACCTCACCCATCACGCGAGGCTGGCCGAGCCTGGTGCCGGCCGCCCCGGCAAGGCGTGCGCAGACGATCACGATCGCGATCGCGAGCAGGAGACGCCCGACCACGTCCTCCGGCCCCAGGGTCGACTGGGCGCCGTGGGCGGCCGTCGCCGTGGTGAGCGTGACCGGAGTCCCCTCGACTGTGCCCGCGATGCGGCCGCCCTTGCCGACCTCGAGACGGAACGGAGCATGGCTGCCGTCGCGGCAGCGGAGCATCCCCTGCAGGACGCCGTCGTGGATCCGGAACGAACCGCCCGGGCCCCCGCCGAGGTTGACGAACTGCCCCGACTGGTCGATCGTGATCGGATTGCTCTCCGACCCTCCCAGACAGGCCGATCCCGAGGTGTAGGAGCCCGCGAACCCGGGTGAGGTCGAGCGGCTGTGCCCGAGGGTCAGCGCCGCCGCGATCGCCGCCGCCAGGCCGAGCGCGAGGCAGATGTAGCCGGCGAGAAAGCGCCCGCCGCCGAGCCGCGGCCGAGCGTTCCTCGACTCGCCCGCGCGGGGCCGTGTCACCGGCGGTCGGGAATCCCGCGGCACCCGGGGCAACGGCTGCCGACCGCGGCCCGGGCCCGGATCACAGTTCGCCGACGACCGTGGCGGCCGAGGGGCGCGTGCTCGCCAGGGCGAGCGCGCGGATCTCGTCGCCGCCGAGTGCGCGGCCTGCCTCCCAGGCCGCGTCGAAGCCTCCCGGCACGCCGGCCTCGGCAAGCGGGTCGAGGAATCGGAGGCGCGTCGCGTTCTCGACCGGCGAGGCCACACCCCCGGTCGCCTCGCGCAGCTGCTCCGCCGCTGCGAAGAGCTGAATCGCCTCCTGCGGACGGCCTTCGATCGCGCAGACCGCCCCGAGCGCCTGCGTGCATTCGGCCTCGACCCGTCTGTCGTTCCGGGTGTGCGCCAGCTCGAGCGCCCGTCCCAGCAGCGCGCGGGCGTTCGACGCCTCGCGCCGGTGGAGGAGCACGCGGCCGAGGTTGAGCATCGCGATCGACTCGATCCACGTGTCTCCCTGCTCGATCCCGAGGCCGTAGGCCTGCTCGAGCGCCTCCATCGCCTCGTCGAGGCGGTCGTCGAGCAGCGAGACGCGCGCCAGGCCGAGCAGCGAGTTCGCCGTCAGCCGCCTGTCTCCGAGCGCGCGCCGCAGACCGAGGCTGCGCTCGAACAGATCCGACGCGTCGCGGTAGCCGCCCTGTGCGAAGGCGATCTCCGCCAGCGTCCCGAGGCCTCCCGACGCGGTCAGCTTGTCGTCGGCGGCGGTCGCCAGCTCCACGCTGCGCTCGGCGAGCTGCCTTGCCGGATCGAGCTCGCCGGCGGCCATGGTGAGCCAGGCGAGCTGCGCGAGCGCCGGCGCCTCGCCGACCTCCGCCTCGCGCGCCAGCTCGAGGCTCCGCTCGAAGAACGTCCGCGCCGCTGCGTACTCGCCTTCGTCCAGCGCGGTGTAGCCCGCTGCGAAGTTGGCCTTCGAGGCGAGCGCGGGGGCGATGCCGCCGGCGCTCGCGAGCGTCTCGGTGAGCCGGCGGCGGTCCCCGCCCATGAGGCCGCGGCTGCTCCAGTACCGGGGGAGGGCGGCCGCGATCCGCAGCGCGAGCTCGTGCTCACCGGCTTCCGCCGCCCAGGCGAGAGCGGCCCGGATGTTGGCGTACTCCTCGTCGAGGCGCTGCAGCCAGATCGTCTGGTTCGCCCGCACGAGCTCCGGCTCCGCGCTCTCGACCAGGGTCAGGCAGCGCTCGGCGTGGCGCCGCCGGAGCGCGTCGAGCTCGCCGCTCTCCTCCAGCCGCTCGACGGCGTAGGCCCGGATCGTCTCGTAGAGCCCGAAGCGGGGCTCACCGTCGATCCCGTCCTGCTGCCGGACAAGGCTCTTGTCGACGAGTGAGGCGATCGTGTCGAGCACGTCGCCGATCCCCGTGCCGTCGCCGCAGATCGCGTCGGCCGCCTCGAGCGAGCAGCCGCCGGCGAACACACCGAGGCGCGCGAGCAGGGCCTGCTCGTTCGGCTCGAGCAGGTTGTAGCTCCACTCGATCGCGTCGCGCAGCGTCCGCTGCCGCGCCGGAAGGTCGCTCGCGCCGCCGGTGAGCAGCTCGAGCCCTCGCTGCTCGAGCCGTTCGAGGATCGATCGGGGGGGCAGCAGCTTCACGCGGGCCGCGGCGAGCTCGATCGCGAGGGGCAGGCCGTCGAGGCGGATGCAGATCGCCGCCACCGCAGCGCGGTTCTCGTCGTTGAGAGCGAAGTCCGGTCTGGCCGCCCGGGCGCGGTCGACGAACAGGTCGACGGCGGCGGATTCCTCGACGCCCGCGCCGTCGGCACCGTCCCCGGGCAGCGAGAGCGGCTGCACCGGGAACTCGCGCTCGCCGCGGAGCCGTAGTGCCGACTGGCTCGTTGCGAGGACGGTCAGGTCGGGGATCGCGTCGAGCAGCTCCCTCACGAACGTGGCTGCCGGGAGCACCTGCTCGAAGTTGTCCAGCACGATCAGCACCGGGCTTCCGGCGAGTCGCCGCGTGACACCCTCGAGCGGGGTGCTGTCGCCGCCTTCGTCGACCCCGACGACCTTCGCGACGGTCGAGCCGACCAGCTCGTGGTCGGCGATCGGCGCCAGGTCGACGAAGAACGCCTGCCCGAGCGCGCCGTCGAGCGTCCGGCCGACCGCCGTCGCGAGGCGTGTCTTGCCGGTGCCTCCCAGGCCGGTGAGCGTCACGAGCTTCACGTCGGCGCCCTGCAGGAGTTCGGCGATTGCAGCGACCTCGACGCTGCGCCCGATCAGCGGCGTGAGCTCGGCGCGAAAGTTCGTCAGCCCGGCGCCGACGCTCGCGACCGCCCCTGTCTCGAGCCGGGACGGCGCGGGGCGGAGCGCGACGCGTTTCCCGCCGAGCGAGCCCCGCATCGCCTCGACGAACTCCGAGCACGACGCGAACCGCTCCGACGAGTCGACGGCGAGCCCTCGCGCGAGCACCTCGTCGAACGCCGGCGGCACGTCGGGCCTGAGCGAGGTGATCCGGGGACGGTCGGCGACCAGGTGCGCGTGCATGACGGCGACGTCGGTCTCGCGGTCGAACGGCTTTCGCGCCGTCAGGCACTCGAAGAGCAGGCAGGCGAAGGCGTAGATGTCGGAGGAGGGGCCGATCGCCTCACCCCTGATCTGCTCGGGCGAGGCGTAGTCGAGCGTGCCGACGAAGTGGCCCGTGGGCGTGATGCCCTTGGAGCGGAACATCTTCGCGATCCCGAAGTCGCTGAGATACGCGCGACCGTTGGCGTCGAGGAGGACGTTCGCCGGTTTCACGTCTCGATGGACGAGGCCGTGGTCGTGGGCCGCGTCGAGGGCGCTCGCGACCTGGTCGACGATCTCGATCGCCCGATGCGGGTCCATCGGCCCTCTGGCGATCTCGTCGTGGAGGTCGCCGCCGGAGACATGGCGCATCGCCAGGTAGACGGAGCCCTCGGCCTCGCCGGCGTCGTAGATCGGGATGATGCTCAGGTGGTCGAGGGCCGCGACGAGCTGCGACTCGCGGATGAACCGCTCCCTGAAGTCCGCTTCCGAGGAGAGGTCGGGCGAGAGGGTCTTCAGCGCAGCTCTGCGGCCGAGGATCGCGTGCTCCGCGTCGTACACGAGCCCCATCCCGCCCTTGCCGAGGAGGCCGCGAATCCGGTAGCCCCCGATCTCGTCGCCGGCCTGGAGGAGCTGACTCATCGTCGTTTCCGCGGGAGGCGCGCCGCGTGTCGTTGCGACCTCTCGGCGAGACGTCGAATAGACCCGAGCCCGGATGGTGCGGCAGCGGCGTTGCCCACCGCCCCTTTCTACACGGAGCGTTCGGGCTCCGCAACCTGCGGTCGGGCGACGGCCCGGCCGTCGCCCGTCAGGCCGGGGCGTTCGAGAATCCGGCCAGTTCCGTCAGGTACGGCGAGAGGACGCGCGAGGCGGCGTAGGTGTTCGGTGTCAGATGGCGCGTCGGCGTGGTGACCAGGCGGCGGAACCGCTCCGCCACCTCTCCGGCCGGGGGCTCCGGACGCATCGCGCAGGCGAGGAAGCCGAATTCGGTCAGCTCGAACTCGGGCACGAGCGCGAGATGGAGCGTTGCGTGCGGAAACACGGAGCGGACGTGCTCGCCGACCGATCGTGTCTTGGCGCTCTGGAAGATGATCGAGCCGCAGTGGGTCATCACGACGCCGTCCGGCGAAAGGAGCGCCGCCGCCTCGCGCAGGAACGCCGCCGAGACGAGGCCCTCGGACGGCCCGCCGGCGGTCGGGTCGGTCAGGTCCAGCGAGATGACGTCGAACGTCTCCCTGCAGTCCTGGACGAAGCGCCGCCCGTCGCCGACGGTCAACTCGACCCGGGGGTCATCGAAGCAGCCGTCGCCGACCTCCGGCAGGTGGCGGGCGCAGACGTCGAGCACGAGCGGGTCGATCTCGACGACGACGACTCGCTCGACGGTGCCGATGCGCAGGGCGTGCTTGACGGCACCGCCGTCGCCTCCGCCGAGGATCAGGATCGAGCGCGGGGCCCCGTGCCGGACGCAGGGCAGCGTGACCATCATCTCGTGGTAGACGAATTCCGTCCTGGCCGAGATCTGGATGATCCCGTCGATGACGAGGATCTTCCCGAAGAACGGGGTGGAGAGGACCTTGATCTCGCCGTAGTCGCTCCTCCCGCTGAAGAGCGTCTCGGTCACCCGCACGGAGATCCGGACGTCTTCCTCGGAGTAGGGGAGCGAGCCCTGGACGAACCAGATGTCCGGAGGAACGACTGGCTCAGGCGTCAGCGGGAAGGGCTCCTCGGGGCAGCGTCTTGACGACGACGCGCGTCGGGGCGAGCGCGGCGCCGAGGCGATCGATCGCCCGCTGCGGGTCCATCGACTCGCCGCAGGTGAAGATGTCGACCGCGACGAGGTCCCGCTCGGGCCACGTGTGCAGCGACATGTGGGACTCGGCGAGCAACAGGACGACCGTGAGGCCCTGCGGCTCGAAGACGTGACTCATCGTCTGGAGCACGGTTGCACCGGCGAGCGTCGCCGCCTCGACCATCAGCGAGGTGAGCTCCGCAACGGTGCCCGGGCAGGCACGCGAGCCCCAGAAGTCCCCGAGCACGTGCATCCCGACCGGGCGGGTCGATTCGGGCCCATCGTCCGGGTCGATCAGGACGGTCGGGTCCGGGCGGGCGCTCACGCCCCGGTCCCGCCCGCGCCGGGACCCCGGCGAACTGCGAAACGGCGAGCTGAGACCGCGGTCACCGCCGCATCCGGGCCGATGCCCGCCGGTAGCTCGCGTGCGGCATGTGCTGCCCGATTCTAGTCCAGTGCGGGCGGGATTCGACGGGCGCGTGCCAACTGCGAGATGTTCTCGACGATGGAGGCGTGCACTAAGAGCCCCGACCGCCGACGGCCTCTCGCAGGCACGGCTCACCCACCGTCGATCGAATCCCCCGATCGAGGGACGTGCAACCGGGCCCGCCCGCCGACAATTCCATCAGGAGATTACATCATGAAGTGATGTTCTAGAGGAGGTGGAAGGTGATATGAGGCAAGTCTGCAGCCGCTTCCGGCGCTTGCTGAACCGGTCATCGTCGTTGCTCCACTGTGAACGGGGCCAGACGCTGGCCGAGTACGCGCTGATCATTTCGGTCATCGTGGGGATCGGGATCGCAGCACTCTCCATGGTCGCGACAGACCTGCGCTCGGTGTTCGATCAGGTGACGAGGGGACTCACGGGCGCCACCACGACCACCGCAACCACGCCCACCACCCCGAGCATGATCACGATGATGCCGACCACCAGCACGACCACCACGACGGTCACGAATACCACGCAGACGAGTCATCGAAAGCACAGGAAGGCGCGGAAGGGCTGAGCCGTCCCCGACCCGTCCACGGAATCCCGCGCCCGCGCGGGCGGGCGCATACGAACCGTGTGTGAGCCCGTGGGGTTCGAGAGGCCTGTCAGCCGTCCGGCGGCTGACCGGGGACGCCGGGAGGGGCGTCGCCTTCCGCCTCTTGGAGGTCGTTCGGGTTGTGGCCGGTCTCTCTGCTTGCGTGCCGTCTGCCGGCCAAGCAGCGCCGGCTGATGCCGAAGCACGACGATCTCCAGCTTCTAGTGCGACGTCTCCCAACGTTTCACTCGAAACCCGCCTTCGTGACGCCGCATTTGCCCGGCCGCTGCGTGGCCGGGATGATCTTTCGACTCCTGGCGCCCTCCGGCCCGTACCCCAGACTTCCGACCGCCTGCGCCGGCCTCTGTCCCAGACAAAGAACAACGGCCGCGAAGCGGCCGCAAGTGCGGCCTCGCACGCCCGCGTTTCAGGTCAAAGGCTACGAGAGGCCGCACTAGAGCTCGGTTGAGCGACGGCGGGGCAGGATAGGCCGGAGCAGGCAGCGGAAGGCCGGGTAGAAGAGCGACCAGAACGCAAAGACGCTGGATTATCCGGCAATTGCGATCTGGACCATCGGGCTAGCCATCCCTACCCCATCGGTGGCTGATGTCCAAACCCGTCCCTGTTTAGGTGCGTGCGTGGGTCGGGGATCGTCGACCTCTTCCCGGTGGTGCGTCCAGCGTCCCGGGTGCTGTTGGAAGACCGGCGATCGCCGCTTCACATTCGCTTTTCAGCTGGGACGGCAGGAGGAGAGACAGAGCTTGAACACGACCAGGGAGCTCGGAGCATCGACCGCGGCGGGCGCTCGCTGCACCCCCGGTCCTGTCGTGGTTTCGACAGCCGGCCAGCTCCTCGAGTCCCTGTCGTCGCGTGCGGTTGGGTCGTCGAGTGCGGTTGGGTTGAGTGCGGTTAGCTCGTCGAGTGCGGTTGGGGCCGGTCTCTGCGACCTCGGTCGCGGGCGCAGAGCCGGCGCGCGTCTTCCGTCCTCCGGTCTCCCACCGGCCCCGGGCCAGAGGGAGACGGGAAGCGGGACCGCGCGCGTGTTGAGCGAACGGAGTGATCGCTCCGGGCGCCGGCGGCGGCGTTTCTTCTTGCGGCCGGGTGCGGTGGCGGTCGTCGCCGTCGCGGTGGCGGCCTGCGTGCTCGCGGGCGGTGCTCTCGCGAGCCCGGCGGTCGTGCTGGCGGAGGGGATCGGGTTGGCGATCAGCGGGAATCCGCCGGGGTCGCTCTATCCGGGCATGGCTCCCGCACCGATCGATCTCGCGTTCTCGAACCGGAACGACGATGTCGTGGCGCTGTCCGGACTGACCGTGGGGATCCAGTCGGTGAGCGCGCCGAACGCGACTCCCGCGCTTCCCTGCACGCCCAACGACTTCGCCGTGACGCAGTTCGGCGCAACACTGCCGCTCGCGATCCCGCCCGGATCGAGCTCGCTCCGGTCGCTCGGGTTCGCGTCCTCGAGCTGGCCGACGGTGCAGATGGCCGACGCCGCCGGAAACCAGAACGGCTGTATCGGGGCGGTGGTGACGCTGAGCTACAACGGGTCGGGCCGCGACGGCCCGGCGAACGCGACGGCGCCGCTGACGCCGCCGAACAACGTTGGCAAGGGTTTGTCGCTCAGGATCGCCCCGTCGTCGCAGGGCGTCGCGATCGGCGGGACGGCGAAGTTCACCTTCACGGTCACGAACGGCCTCGGGGTCAGGCTCACCGGCGTCACGGTGAGCGACTCGCGCGTCTCGGCGTGCAAGCGCTCGCTCGGTGTGATGCCCGCCGGCGTGTCGCGCAAGTACACGTGCTCGCGTGCGCACGTGAGGAGCGGGTTCCTGAACGCGGCGACGGTGATCGGGAAGCCTCCGAGCGGGCCGAGGGTGTCGGCGACCGCACACGCGAGGATCGTGCTGACGGCTCCGCTCACGCCGCCGCGGCTGTCGCACCTGACGATCGCGATAACCCCGCAGTCGCAGCTCTTGACGATGGTGGTCGTCTCGCGGGAGGCGCAGTCCTCGTCGCGGGTCGCCGTCGACTACCCGAGCGCCCACTTCAGGATCAAGGTGACCAACGCGGGCACCGACAGCCTCCATGCCGTCACGGTCGCCGACAAGCTTGCGGCGGACTGCGGCCGGCGGCTCGGGACGCTCGCTCCCGGCCACTCGCGCAGCTACCGCTGCGTGGCCGTGCTCGTGTCCAAGGGCTTCACGAACCTGGCGGTCGTGACCGCCCGCGACTCGAAGGGCGCCAGGGTGACGGCGCGGAGTCACGCCAGGGTCAAGGTCAGGGTCAGGACGACCGTCAACGGCAAGACAACCGTCGGCGGTGGTGCGAGCGCAGGTTCGAAGGGCAAGGGCAAGTCGAGCCTCACCGCGACGCTGACCATCCCGGATCTGTTCTTCGCGACCGGTGAGTCGACGCTCCTGCGCGGCTCGGCCCGCGTCCTCGCGGCGGTCGTCAAAGCGCTGAACGCCCACTACCCGAGCGGACAGATCACGGTGACCGGCTACACCGACAGCGTCGGCGCGGCCGCCTACAACCTTGTCCTCTCGAAGGAGCGGGCGACGACCGTCGCCGGCTGGCTCGAGCAGCACGGCATCCACGCGAGCCGGATCCGGATCGCCTGGAAGGGCGAGGCAGACCCGGTCGCCTCCAATGCGACCCCCCAGGGCCGGGCGAAGAACCGCCGGGTCACGATCACGATCAGGACGGGCCACTCATGATCAGGCGGCTGACCGGCCGGGTCATGGTCCCCGGCGCGATCGCGCTGGCGCTCTTCGTCGCGGTCGCCGCCTACGCCTACTTCGTTCGAAGCGGGTCCGGCACCGGGACGGCCCCTGTCGTGTCGTTCAGCGCCCCTGTCGTCAGCCCGGCCGGCGAGCCGGCCTTCGTCGACACGAATCTCGTGCCCGGCGACAGCGATTCGAGGCTGGTGACGGTCACCGCCGCGGCCGGTGGGCCCCCGTCGACGATCGCGCTGTACGAGCAGGCGCTGACCGGATCGCTGACGCGCGAGCTGAACCTGCAGATCATCGAGGACGACGCGAGAACGGTGTACGACGGGCCGCTTGCGAGCGGCTGGACGGCGACCTCGCCGTTCGCGCTTCCCGGCTCGGGCGGCGGCTTGTGGGCCCCGGGTGAGCAGCACAGCTTTCGCTTCACCGTCTCGTTTCCCAAGGACGTCGGCAACAGCGCTCAGAGCGCAAACGCGTCCATGAACTTCGTCTGGTTGAGGGAGGTCGGATGAGTCTCGTAGAAGCAGTCCAGGAGCGGCCGGTGAACGGCGCTCCGCCGCGCCGCAGCCTCTTGTGGAAGGTGGGGGACATCGCCGGCACGCTCGTCGCGGTCGTCGTCGTGATGGTCGCCGCGGTCGTGATCGTGATCGCGGTCGCGACCCGCCTCTCGACCAAGCAGCAGTACACGGCCTTCGGTCACCCGATCCTGGTCGTCCTCTCGGGCTCGATGGGCCCGGCGATCTCGACCGGCGACCTGATCTTCGACAACCAGGTCGGCGCCGCCGGCGCGACCCGGCTCCGCGCCGGCCGGATCATCACCTTCTACGACGCGCCCGGCTCGACGACGGTGATCACCCACCGGATCGTCAAGGTCGTCCACCAGGGCGGCAAGGTGCTCTACCAGACGAAGGGCGACGCGAACAACGCGCCCGACGCGACGCTGCGGCCCGCCTCGACCGTGATCGGCACCTACGTCGGGAAGATCCCCCGCGGCGGCTACTTCCTCTACAACCTGCACAAGCCGATCGTGCTGGCGCTGCTCCTGCTGGCGCCGATTCTCTGGTTCGTCGCCGAACCGCTGCGCCGCTGGGCGCGCGAGGAGGACGAGCCGGCCAAGGACCCGTCGGATTCCGACGGTACGGAGGGCGAGGCGCTGTGAGCGTCGGCGTCCTCACCCTCAACAACGGCCGGAGTCCGCCTTGCCGGCCTGACGCCGACGCGGGAGGTGCCTGGTGACCGAACGCTAGGGCGAAAGACCACGCGCAAGACCGATTTTGCAGCAATGCAGAGAACCACGTTTCCTCAAAGTCAAACGAAAAACAGGAGAAGAAAAATGGTTGGGAAAAAGCGTCTATTTCTTGCGGCGGGAACGCTCGCAAGCGTGGGGGCGATCGTGGCACTCGCCACCGGCGTCACCTTCGGGTTGTTCAGCGCCAACGCGCCGGCGACGCAGAGCTCGTTCGCGTCGGGCACGCTGACGCTCGGCACTCCGGTGAATCACGAGTGCACGATCACGAACATGGTGCCGGGCGACGAGTCGACCGGCTATACCGGAGCCGATGTGACCGGCAACACCCAGTCGCCGAAGGATGCGTCTTGCACGTTCCAGGTCCAGTACACGGGCAGCGTTCCGGCCGACATCGGCCTGAGCCTGACCCCCGACGGAACGCTGTATGACGCCAGCCCGGCCGGCCTGCAGTACCAGATCACGGACGACCTCGGAGATTCGTTCACCGCGGGGGGCGTTCTCAATGGCTCCTCGGGCGACAAGCTGTGGGTCGCGAGCGATGCGGGCAACGGCGTTGGCGGCGATCACACGTACACGATCACGGTCAACTTCGGGCTGCCGACGGCCACGGGGAATGACTACCAGGACCTGAGCGCCACGCTCGACATGACGCTGTACGCGGTCCAGGCCGGCAACAACGGTGACCCGCTATCGCAGACGGCTGGCCAGCCGAGCGCCGGAATCAGCTGGAGCTAGTCGGAACGAATGGCCCGCACGGAACCCCGTAACCCGAGGAACCGCCCGAGGAGGGGCGCGGAGATCGTCTCCGCCCCTCTCCTCACGGGCCAGCCTTACTCCCTCCTCACCGCCGGCCGGGCCTTCCCGCCGGTCGGCGGTGACGGGGGATCCGTTCCCTCCATCCCAGTCCATCAAGACCAACAAGGAGCAGCAGGTGTCCAGTAGGAGCAACGACAGGAAGCGATCCGGCGTGAGGCGGCTGCAGCGTGCGGCCGGCGGCGCCGTGTCCCTTGCTTTGGTTGCTGCCCACAAGCCGGGCGCCGCCTGCCGGAGGGCCCGCTCGTGACTCGGCCCCTGACCCGCGGAGTTGCGGCCCTGCGGTTGCCGTTCGCGCTGCTCGCGCGCCTGCTTCGCGGCGTGCTTCACCGCTCGGCGCTGACCGGAGACGCCGCGGCATGGCCTGCTTCTCTCGCGTTCGAGGGCCTGTCTGTTCCGTCGGCATCGCTGGCGCACGCACCGTCGCGGCCGTCCGGGCCGATCGACCCGGCCGCCGCGGAGGGACAGCTCTCGCTGTGTCCCGAGAAGAGCACAGGCAGGAAGCGGCGCGGCGCGCGGTTGGCCGTTGCACTTAGCTACCTCGTGTCGCTGGGTGCGATCGTGGCCCTGGCCGGCGGCGCCACCTACGGATTCTTCTCGGCCACCAACTCGAGCCAGTCGAACTCGTTCGGCGCCGGCAAGGTGACGCTGACGACACCGGCCACCTCGACCTGCACGGCCGTCGACCTCTACCCGGGCGAGACCCCGGCCCCGTGCACGCTCCAGGTGCAGTACACCGGCAGCGTCGATGCCTACGTGGCGCTCGACGTGCTAATCGCCACCAAGGCGGTCTCCCCGGGAACGCTGCCGCTCTACAACCCGGCGGATGCGGGCAAGGACCTTCAAGTCGCCGTCTCCGACGACCAGAGCGCCTCGGTCACGTACGTGAGCCCGGCAACGGATTTCGGCGCGGCGCTTGTCTCATGCCCTGCCGGCTCAGGGTACGACGCGTCCTACACGTGCTACGAGCTGACCGATCTGCTCGCGAACACGGTGCCGTTCGCGAACGGGAGCGATCCGATCACGTTCAGCACGACGGTCAGCCTCCCGACCGACAACCCGTCGGGGTATCAGTACGGCACCGCATCGATCGTCCTGACGGCACACGCGGTCCAGTCCTCCAACCAGACGCTCGGGCTCTGCACCGCCGGGAGCCCGTGCACGTCGGTGGTCTGGGGCTGATCCGATGATCGCCATCTTCCGCCATCGCAGGAAGTTCAGGATCGCCGCCGTGCTCGGCGTCCTGGTCGGCGCGATGATGAGCGTCGTCCTCGTCTGGGCGCTGTTCTCGAACACCTCGCCGGCCTCGCCGAGCACCTTCAGCGCCGGCTCGCTGACCGCCCCGAACCCGGCCGCGACCGCGCCGACCGCGGGCCAGGCGCACGTCGTCTGGACGGCCGTGACGTCGAGCCCCGACGATCCGTCGGTCGACAGCCAGGTCACCTACCTCGTCGAGCGAAGCGACGACGGCGGGGGAAGCTGGTCCGCGACGAACGGCACCTGCGGCCCGGCTGCGGCGCCGAACGGGACGACCTCGTGTGACGACAGCCCGACGCCGGGCGACTACGAGTACCGCGTCACCGCGATGTTCCACAGCTGGAAGTCGGCGGGCACGACTGCGACCGTCACCGTCGTCAGCCCCGACTCGGTTCCGCCGAACTCGTCGATCGCCTTCCCGGGCGCGCTCGCCTACAACGCGGCCGGCTGGACGGCAGGCTGCTCGACCTCCGGGACGGACGACATCTGCGGCTCCGCGAGCGACCCCGGAGCCGGGGCCAGCGGCGTGAACAAGGTGCAGGTCCGCATCGAGCGGTCATCCGACGGCAAGTTCTGGAACGGGACGGCCGGCAGCTGGGTCACCGGACTGACCTGGAACGATGCGACGGGGACGACCACCTGGTCGTACGGGTTCTCCGGGAGCAATCTCGCCAACGGTGTCTCCTACACGGTGCAGTCGCAGGCGACCGACAACGCGACGAACGTCCAGACGACGCCGGACTCGAAGACGTTCGTCTACGACACGACGCCGCCCTCCGTGACGATCACGAAGGCGAACGGCTCGCCGGTCGGGTTCCCCTATTCGAGCAACGCGTACGTGGCCACGATCGGCGGAGCGTGCGGAGACAGCTCGCCCGGCGGCGACTCCGGAACAGTCGATTGGTCCGTCTCCGGCGACCGCACCGAGTCCGGCACGGCGACGTGCTCGGCGGGCGGCTGGACGGCGACGCTGACGCCCGAGGCGCTCCCCAACGGCAGCTTCACGGTCTCCGCCACGGAGAGCGACGCGGCCGGCAACACCGGCTCGAGCGGGGACAAGGCGATCACGGTGAGCGTCTCGATCCCGCCGTACGCGACGCCCGGGACGTACACGATCACGATCCCGGCCGGGGTCACGGTCATCCCGTTCACGCTCGTCGGCGGCGGTGGCGGTAGCACCGGGAGTTCCACCGGTGGCTCGGGCGGCACGATTCAGGGGACGATCACGCTTGACTCGAACCCGACCGGTACGACGCTGAAAGCAATTGTCGGCGGCGGGAACTCCGGTAACACCGGCGGCGGGGGATACGGGAACGGCGGAGCCGGAGGAAGTAGTTCGGCTGCCGGCGGCGGTGGCGCCAGCGCGATCGAGACCGCGGGTGGCACACCGCTCGTCATCGCCTCGGGCGGCGGCGGCGCCGGTCAAACCTACTCTGGGAACGCGGGTGGTTTCGGCGGCGGCGGCGGCGTGCCCCTGAGCCCCTACACGCTCCTGACCAACGTCGGTGCGACGGGCGGAACCGGTAGCGGATCAAATGGTGGCGCCGGTGGCGCCGGCGGGTCGACGGACTCGAGCGGTATCGGGACCAACGGGGCCGGCGGCGCCTCCCCGAACGGCACAACGGGTGGTTCCGGCTTCTTTGCGACCACTGGCGGTGGTGGCGGCGGCGGCTATGCCGGCGGTGAGGGTGGCGGCTCGTGTGGGCTCTTCTGCGGCCCCGGCGGCGGCGGCGGCGGCGGCGGTTCGAGCTTCACGGGCGGTAGCCCGCCCGGCTATGCCGTGACAATCACGAGCGCAACGAGCAATAGCGGGAACGGCGGTAGCTCCGGCGGCGACGGCGGCAACGGCTCGGCACAATTCGACCTCGGCACCTTCGGGCCGCCCACACACCTGGTCTTCACGAGCCAGCCCGCGAGCGGGGTTGCCGGGACAGCCCTTTCGACTCAGCCTACGGTTGCGGTCGAGGACCTGTCCGGAAACGTCGTCGCCACCTACAACGGGCCCATCGCGCTGGCGATCGGGACGAACCCGTCGGGCGGCACGCTCACCTGCACCGCGAACCCGGTCAACGCGGTGTCGGGCGTCGCGACGTTCGCGGGCTGCCGGATCGACAAGGGTGGGGTCGGCTACACGCTGCACGCGACCGCCGGCTCGCTGACGGCCGCCGACAGCTCGGCGTTCACCGTCAACCAGGCGCCCGCGTTCACGAGCGCGAACAACGCCACGTTCACGGTCGGCACGCTCGGCAGCTTCAACGTGACCACGTCGGGTGTACCGGCGGTCGGCACGATCACGAACACGAGCTCCGGCGGCTGTACGAAGTCGCCGTCGCTGCCCGGCACCGTAGCCTTCCACGACAACGGCGACGGTACGGCGACGATCTCCGGCACCGCCTCGAGCGGGACCGGCGGCGCCTACACGCTGTGCCTGAACGCCACGAACGGCGTCAACCCGGCCGGGACGCAAACGTTCACGCTGACGGTCGACCAGGCGCCTGCGATCACGAGTGCCGGCAACGCGACCTTCGAGGTCGGCAGCAGCGGTAGCTTCGCCGTCACGGCGACCGGCAGCCCGGCGCCGACCTTCTCCGAGACGGGCGCGCTGCCTGGCGGCGTCACGCTGCTTCCCGGCGGCACCCTGTCGGGGACTCCGGATGCCGGCACGAGCGGCACCTACCCGATCACGATCACGGCCACCAACGGCGTCTCCCCGAACGCCACCCAGAGCTTCACCCTGACCGTCAAGAACGGGACGGCGACCGCGGTCGTCTCGAGCGCGAACCCGTCGGTCGTCGGACAGCAGGTCACCTACACCGCGACCGTGACTCCCACCGCCGCGGGTACCCCGACCGGCACGGTCACGTTCAAGGATGGGGCAGGCACCATCACCTGCGGCGGCGGCTCGAGCGCCTTCGACGGCAGTAGCGCCACGTGCACCCAGACCTACGCGTCGGTTTCGGGCAGCCCGCACTCGATCACGGCCGTCTACGGCGGCGACGCGAGCTTCGGCGGCTCGACCTCGCCGCCGGTCTCGCAGGTGGTGAACGCGGCCGACACGACGACGGCGTTGACGTCGGCGACGAACCCGACGGTCAGCGGCCAGGCGACGCTCCTGACCGGGACCGTGACCGCAAGCGCTCCCGGCGGCGGCACGCCGGGCGGGCACATCGAGTTCCTCGACGGGGCGACCCCGATCGCCGCCTGCGGCGGCGCTGCCGGAGTGGCCGTGAACGGCAGCGGTGTCGCGACCTGCTCCCCGAGCTTCACCGCGACCGTGAGCGCGCACAGCCTGACCGCGCAGTACCTCGGCGCGGCGAGCTACAACGGCTCGACCTCCTCGCCGGTCTCGCAGACGGTCAACCCGGCGGACACGACCACCACGCTCACCTCGGGCACCAACCCGGCGGTGACCGGCCAGGCGACGCTCCTGACCGGGGCCGTGACCGCGAGCGTTCCCGGCGGCGGGACGCCGGGCGGGTACGTCGAGTTCCTCGACGGGGCAACCCCGATCGCCGCCTGCGGCGGCGCTGCCGGAGTGGCCGTCAACGGCAGCGGTGTCGCGACCTGCTCTTCGAGCTTCACCAGGACAGGGAGCCCCGACAGCCTCACCGCCAAGTACATCGCGACGGCGGCCTACAACGCCTCGACCTCCTTGCCGGTCTCGCAGACGACGAGCAAGGCGTCGACAACCACCGCGGTATCGTCATCGGCGAACCTGAGCGTGTTCGGCCAGCCGGTGACCCTGACGGCGACGATCGCGGCTGCTTCGCCCGGCGCCGGGGCACCGTCCGGGACCGTGAACTTCAAGGACGGCGGCTCGACGATCACTGGCTGCGGCTCGCAGATGGTCGGCGGCGCCGGCCCCTACACGGCGACCTGCACGACGAGCGCCCTGTCCGTCGCGACGCATTCGACGATCACCGCGGTCTACTCCGGCGACGGCGATTTCCTCACCTCCACGTCGAGCAACTTCACCCAGACGGTGAACCGGGCCTCGACGACCACTGCGGTGTCCTCGTCGGCGAACCCGAGCGTGCTCGGCCAGTTGGTGACGTTCACTGCGACGATTGCGGCTGTTTCGCCCGGCGCCGGGGCGCCGTCCGGGAGCGTGAACTTCAAGGATGGCGGCTCGACGATCACTGGCTGCGGCTTGCAGACGGTCGGCGGCGCCGGCCCCTACACGGCGACCTGCACGACGAGCGCCCTGTCCGTCGCGACGCATTCGACGATCACCGCCGTCTACTCCGGCGATACGCACTTCTCGGGCTCCACCTCGAGCAACTTCACCCAGACGGTGAACAAGGCATCGACGGCAACGACGCTGACGTCGGCCACGAACCCGTCGGTAACCGGCCAGGCGACGCTGCTGACCGGAACCGTGTCGGTGAGCGCGCCCGGCGGCGGCACCCCGTCCGGGAACATCGAGTTCCTCGACGGCGGCACGCCGATCGCCGCCTGCGGAGGCGCCTCCGGGCAGCCGGTCGCCGGCGGCGGGGCGGCGACCTGCTCACCGGGCTTCGACGCGAGCGGGAGCCCGCACAGCCTGACCGCGCACTACCTCGGCGATGTGGGCTACGAGGGCTCGACCTCCTCGACCGTCAGCCAGACCGTGACCGGGGCGACGACGACGACGGCCGTGTCCTCGTCGACGGACCCGTCGACCGTCGGACAGCAGGTGACGTACACGGCGACGGTTGCGGTGACCGCACCGGGCGCGGGCACGCCGGGCGGTTCGGTGATGTTCAAGGAGGGCGCGGCCACGATCGCGTGCGAGAGCGGCTCCGCGGCCTTCGACGGCACGAGCGCGACCTGCAACGTCACGTACGCCTCGACGGCGGACAGCCCGCACTCGATCACGGCGGTCTACGACGGCGACACGAACTACACGACCTCGACCTCGACGGCGCTGTCGCAGACGGTCAACGCCCCGTCCGGTCCGATCTGGGTTGCCACGGGCAGCACCGACAGTGGCCGGCACACAGGGTCAGGTAGTGGCAATGTCAACCTCACCCCGGGCACTCCCAGTGGTACGCAGGCCGGCGATTTCATGCTTCTGGTCGTCGCGAACACGTACAACCGCGATGCCAACCAGCCGACTGGCTGGACGCCCGTCGCGAGCCCGAGCAGTACCAGCGGGTCGGACATGTATCTCTCGGTCTTCTACCGCTTCTACGTTGCCGGAGATACTTCGCCTACCGTGTCCGTTCGGACAGACGGTGGCGGCGCCTCAGCGCGGATCGTTTCCTACCGGAACGTCGATACCACGACACCGCTCGACGGTGTGACCCCCGACACGGCAACGGGAACCTCTATCCCCTTCGGGACGGGAAGCCTCATGACAAACACCGCAAATGACCTGGCGGTGTCGATCGTCGCCGAGAACGACGGGAGTAGCTCACCCCCGAGCCTCGGCTTGAGCTCTGCAAACGGCTTCGTCGAGGAGACCGGTTTTCCCGATCCGCCCTCGGTCGGTGACTCGGGCAACCACCATGCTGTGGACGTCGCCAGCGAGCCGATCCCGGTGGCGGGCACGATCAACTTCCCCACGTACACGACGGATGCCAACGGCGTCTGGGCCGGGGTCAGCATCGCGCTGAGACCCGCCCCCGCTCCCGCTGCGAACGTGGTGTTCACGACCCAGCCGACCGATACGGCGGCGGGCGCGACGATCACTCCGCCGGTTCAGGTGTCGGTCGAGGACGCCTACGGCAACGTCGAGACGGCCGACAACTCGACCCAGGTGACCGTCGCAATCGGCAGCAACGCGGGTCCCGGCACCCTCTACGGCACCCTCACCCGGACGGTCTCCGACGGTGTCGCCACCTTCGACGACCTCTCGATCAACAACACCGGTACCGGCTATACCCTCACCACCGCCAGCACGGGCCTGACCGGTGACACCAGCAGCGCGTTCAACATCGACGCCGCTCCGGTTGTGGTTAGCGCGAGTCTCCTCACGAGCACGGACGATGCCGCGAGCAGCAGCGGACATACGTCGACGACCACGGGCAGCATCCCGACGACCAACGGGGCAACTGAGCTCATTCTCGTGCACCGACACGCCCGTAGCTCGGACTCGATCACCTCGATCACAGGCCCCTTCACGGGGCTCACACAGATCAACAGCACGCTCAACTATGAGAGCGGCTGGTACGTGTGGGCCTACTGGGCGACGGGCAACGGCTCGACCGGCACGGTCACCGTCAACTTCAGCGCCGGCAACTACGAGACGGTGGTCAACGTCGTCCAGTTGAGCGGGAACAACACGACGACACCGATTGCTCAGAGCCACACGAACAGCGGCTCGAGCAGCCCGACGATCGGGAGCCTCACGAGCCCCAACGCCGCGAACGGCGAGATCGAGTTCGTCGGCGTCGACGGCGGCAGCGGGACAGTCCTGTCGACCCCCAGCGGCATAACGAAGCTCGACGGACACGACAACAACTTCATGTGGGGCTCGTTCTTCACGGCCTTGGCGCAAGCGACAGAGTCGGGTGCCCTCAACTACAACCACGCCTGGGGCGCGATCGCGATCGAGATCAACCACGGTTGAACCGGCATGCCAGAGCGGGAGGCTCCTCAGACCTCTCGCCCGGGCTTCCGAGATCGTGGTTGCAGCGCCTCACGGGCCCGGCCGTACGTCTTCTGCGCAGGTAAGCGCGTGCAGAGCGGTTCACGCCGGCGTAAGTTGGTCGACGGCTCGAGAGGCTCGACGGGTCCTTGAAGGCGTCGACTCGGAAGTCGCCGCCGAAGTGAGACCTTGACCATGGCGAGCGCGAACGTCTTCGTGCTGAGCATCACGTCCACGCCAGCCGGCAGCAACGCATCGGGCGGGCCGACCTATCCATCGGCCGCGGGCCTCACCTGTGGAACCGGGACCACGTCTTGCATTCACACACTCTCAGACCCCGGGGCATGAGGCGGTGAGGACGTGCCGAATCGGCCGTGGCCTGTAGGCGTCAGAAATCTCGTTCCGCTCGTGTTGAGACAGGTGTTCGTGGCAAGGATGGGCTCGCTCCAATGGACATCTTGCGCACGAGTTCGGTGAACGGCGCGCTCTCGACCTGCGAAGGTACGGGAGGCCGTCCGGATGCTGACCGACGACGGCTGGTCTGTCGTCGTGATCAAGGGAGCCATCGCCAGTTCAAGCACGGCGTGAAGGTCGGGCGAGTTACCGTCTCGGGAAAGCTCTCCGATGAGTTGCATCCGAAGAGGGCGGCAAGCATTCTTCGTCAGGCAGGACTTCGCAGATGACCAACGGCGCTGACAGTTCTCCCGGCTACCTGATCTTGATCGAGGGCGGACCGCCCTCGAACTACTCCGCGTGGTCGCCCGACCTACCGGGCTGCGTGGCAACCGGGGCGACTGTCGATGAGGCGGAGGCGCGGATGCGAGAGGCGATTTCACTTCACCTCGAGGGTCTGGCCGCGGACGGCGCTCCTCCCCCGGAGGCCTCGGGCGTCGGCGTCTATGTCGCGCGCCGAACCCGTTCAGCTGCGTAGACGCTGGAGACCCGGGGAACCGGGACCACGTCCCGCATTCACGCACCCCGGCTGATTTGGCCGTGGAGTGTGTGCCGATTGCGTGAAAGATGGTTCGCGGGCCTGGTGTCGTCTATGCCGGCGGGGTAGTGAGAACCGGTGCATGAGAACCGGTGCCAGGTCTTGCATTACGACAATTCTGTCGAGCCTGTCTCGGTAGGCAGGGATGCCCGGGCTCACGTCAGACTCCCCAGATCCGCTCATCGGAGTTCCCTGAGGTGGCTGTCGGGATCGCCGCGTCGGGGTTGCTGTTCGCGCTGACTCGAGCTAATCGTCAGACCATCAACGGAAAGGTCTCGCGTTCGCCGAGGGGATTCAGCGCCTACGAGTCGTCCTTCGCTCATAGCTATGCTTAGCTAGATGGTTCAGGTGAACATGCACGAGGCGAAGACGCGGCTTTCGCAACTGGTCGAGCTCGCCGAGAACGGGCAGCGTGTTGTGATAGCGCGCGGCGGGGTGGCTGCGGTCGAGCTCGTCCCGGTCGGGCCGGCGCAGGTCACTCGTCGCGGCGGTCAGTGGAAGCGGAAGGCGCTGATCGGAGAGAACTTCGACGCGCCGATGCCGGAGATCGAGGAGCTGTTCACCGGCTGAGGGTACTACTCGATACGCACGTCGCCCTCTGGTGGGCGAACGATCCGGCGCAGCTGGAGAGCGAGGCGCGAGCTGCCATCGCCGACGGCGCCAATGACGTCTTTCTGAGTGCTGCGAGCATATGGGAGGCGGGGATCAAGATCGCCGCAGGTCGCCTGTCGACGCCGACGCCGATCGAGGAGGCCGCCGAGGACGCGGGGATACGCGAGCTCCCGATCAGCTGGAAGCACGCCCGGCGCGCTTCGGCCCTCCCCGCGTTCCACCGGGACCCGTTCGATCGAATGTTGGTTGGCCAAGCGCTCGAGGACGGCCTCGTGCTGATAACGCGCGACCCGTTCGTCCGGCAGTACGCCGTCCCGACGATGCTCGGATAGATCTGCAGGTGAGGCGGTGGAGCCGGGACCACGTCTTGCATTCACACACCCAGACCGCGGGGCATGAGGCGGTGAGGACGGGCCGTATCGGCCGGGGACTCGGAAGCGGTCTCGTTTGCTGATCGTCGAGGCTGCATCCTGGTTCGATGCGCGAGCGGTTTCCTTCGCTCGAGGCCGAGAGGTTGCTCGCGATCCTGGCTCGTGAGCCGCGGGTGGCGGTGGCGGGAACGGCTCGGCAGGAGCCGGCGGCAGCATGAACGGAACGATCACCCTTTCGAGCAACCCCACCCGGCTGTTTCGGCCATGGAGTGGAACGGGACCACGTCTTGAGTAGAACCGGGACGAGCAGCTCAATCTCGCACCGCGTCATGGACGGAGCGTCTTTCTGATGAACGGAGCCTTTGCTGAGTGCCGGATCATCGCCCTGAAGGGCCGCAGGTCGTCGCGCGCGAACCAAGCGGCTTCCTCGATCCCGCGCAGGGAACGCACCCATTGGAGCGGCGTCAACTCTCTGTTGCGGAAGTACACAGCGGATGAGAAGAGGTCGTGGTTCTCGATGAGCCACTTCCGGCCGGAGCGGGCATCGTCCGAGGGGACTTGCTGTCCCGTGAGGTCGAGGTAGAGGCAGCGCACGACGTCGGCTCCGGTACGCGATACGAACAGCCGGAAGGTGGTTCCGACGCGAGGGTTGACGTCGAGCAGCTTGTAGCGGCCGTCGCGTGCGTCGTAGCGGTACCCGATGTCGAGTACTCCTCGGTATCCGATGGCGCGCATGAACTCGCGCGTCACGCGTTCGACCTCAGCGTTCTCGGCGAGGATGCCCAGCGTTGTGAAGCCGGTGTACGGGGGATACTGCCGGATCTTCTGGCCGGTGACGCCGAAGAGACATTCGGACGTCTCATCGAAGTAGCCGTTGAACATCCAGGTGCAGGTTCTGTCGCCCGGAATGTACTCCTGCAGCATCAGGTTCGGTTCGTCCGGTGTCTCCAGTCGACCGTATTCCCGGAGCAGTTCGTCGCGATCGGAAGCGAACACCACGCGTACTCCCTTGTGCCGCTGCAGACGGTCCGCATCGATCCCCTTCAGCACAACAGGAAAAGCGGTCTCTTCGGCAAAGCGCTCCACGTCGGCGCGGCTCGTTGGAAACGTCGTGGCGGCGGTCGGGACCCCGTGCAGCTGGCAGAGCTCGGCCATGCCCTGTTTGTTCGAGAGCGAACGGGCAAGGCCGCTTGGTAGGGCGGGGAACCGAAACGTGGCCGCGAGCTCTTCGGCGTGGTCGGCCACGAACATCGCGCCGGTGTCCTCGACTGCGATCAGCAGCGGCCGGCCACGGAGTCGGCGCCCGAGCGCGACCAGCCGCTCGACCGCACGTGCGGGTGGTGCGAGGTCGATGTCGATCTCCTCGATTCCCGCGAGATACCGCGATGTTGCCGCCGGCGTTCGGCGATTGGCGTGGACGCCGTGCACGCGCACCCCCATCCGCCCGAGCGTCCTGGCGATGGCCAAACCCCCATGAAACAGCTTGAGGACCACGGCCGGCGTCGAAGTGTCCGGCGTCGCTGTTGTCATGCCAAGACGCTGCAGTCGACGAGCTCGGCGGTGACTTCGTCGAGCTCGTGGGCGGCTTCGAGATCATCCACGTGCGAGACGACGAAGTCGAGATCGGCGACCTGCCCGGTATTCACGAGGTAGCGCGCGCTGTTGCCGCTGAGGATCTCCTCCACATCGGCGCCGGCCCACTGCTCGACCAGTTGCTCCGTGGCCGCGTCGCCCGATGTGAAGCCGGCTTCGATGAGCAGCGCCGCGATCCACGCGCAACAAAGGGCGTCCTCCTCGCGAAACTCCCCTCTGGTTCCGGCCCCGATGACGGCGACGGCTTCATGTCGCGACGACACGTACGCCGCCACCGAGCTGAAGTTGCGAAGACAGGCGGCGTATACAGCAGCAGCGCCGACGCTCTCCCAGAGGAGCTTCGTCCCCGAGGTGGAGAGGAGGATCATCGGCCGTGAGCGGTCATCGAGTTGCGACAGGGCCACCGGGCTATTGGTGAGATCGAACCCGTACGGCATGTTGCCACCCACTTCACCGACCAGGAGAGGGTTGTCGAGCCGTGCAGCAAGCGGAACGGCCGCCTCGAGTGACGGCACCGGGTAGCAGCGGAAACCGAGAGAGACCGCCGTCACCGCGGTGGTCGTCGCGCGGAGAACGTCAATCGCGACGATCGCCCGCTTGTCACGGTGAAGCGCTGCGCTTTCCGGGAAACAATCGATGACGACGGTCTTGGCGGCCATCGGCTACTCGACCCGAACCGGCCGCAGGTTTTCGCGCTCGAATGCGTCGGAGTGCAACCCGCGACGGTAGATCTCGACGCGCAACACCTCCTCGAGGCGAACGTTGCAGAGGCGCACTTCCGGGCCGAAGTGATCGAGCAGCGCGAACTGGCTCCGCTTGTCCGGCGCCTCGAAGTGAACGGTGTCGAGTCCAAAAACATCAGCGAAGCGGTCCGCGAAGCCGCGGTTCAACTCCGCTTGTTCGTCGAACAAGCCGACCCCACGGGCCGATTCGCGTGCTTCCACGACGAGCTCGACCGCCCCCGCTGCGAGCCAGCGCCGCCCCTGGTCGAGAAGTTCGTCGACAACCGTGCTGGTGAAGCCTCCGAGATGCTTCTTGCCCAGTTCGAACTGCACCTTGAGCCCGCGCTCGTTGGCCCGCGCTACCACATCTTCGGCCGACAACGGCATATCCGTGAACCCGGCGCCGCACTCGATGCGGGTCGCGTCCATGTCCGCGACCAGATCCAAGTACTCGTCTAGGCGACCCTGGGCGACCGCCACCTCGAACGGGCCGCCACCGGTCGTCGTTGGGACACCGTGCCGCCGGGCAGCGGCGAATTTTCTTCGGCTCGCGTCTTCGTCGGCGATCAACCAGCACGCCATCGACATCTTGAGCAACGACATCAGGTGAGCGCTCTGATCGAGATGGCTCTCCAGTGTTGCGGGATCGTAGCCGGGGTCGAATGGGCTGGTTGCCGGCGGTAGGTCTCGAACCCCAATCGAGCGCAAGAAATCGCGCGTTCGCACCCGCGGCTCGAGACTCATGAACCGTCGTCTCCCTTCGACCGACTTGCGCCCTCTGGGTGCCCGCCCTGCCCTGGTGTCAGTTCTCTTTCGGAGCGCTCGAGTATAGCTCCCAGCACGGGGATGGCGACCCGCCGCGCTCGGTCCGGGTCGGCGACGTTGTAATGGTGATTCAACCCAGGCATGCCGTTCACCTCGATCACCCGGCCGCCGCTCACGCTCAACGGTGAGGAGAGATCGGGGGTGATCAGGTCGACGCCAGCGAGGCGGAGCCCCACGGCCGCGGCAGCCCTCGTAGCAACGCTCACCAGCTCTCGGTCGATCTCAGTTATCGGAACGGTTTCGTTGTCCTCGAGACGGTTCTGATTCGTCACCGTCTTGACTACAACTCGCTCGCCCGCGGCAGGCACCGTCGAGGGGTCGAGACCGGCAGCGCCAAGCGTGAACAGCGCGTCGAGATCGAGCTTCAACAACGAGAAGCCGGCCGATCCGACCGCCCTGATCCGCCGTTCGTTCTCGGCGGCCACGAGCTTCTCGATCGTGGCATCACCGTCGCCGACGACACTCGGAGGGCGTTTGCGCACGACGTCGAGCAGTTCGCCGTTCAGGAAGAGCATTCGATAGACGCTGCCGGGGACCTGTTGTTCGAGTATCAGCCGGCCGTACTGCGACGCGCGGATGGTCGCGCGCAGCAGCTGATCGTAGCTTCGGATCCCGCTCGTGATCCCCGCGCCGACGCCCGTGCCGGCGGCTGGTTTCAGCACGCACGATGCACCGCCGGCGCTGAGAAACCGAGCGGCGGCCCCGAGCTCAGAGGAGCGATATTCGACGTGTTCCGGCACCGGCACGCCGGCTTCAAGCAGCAGGCGAAAGACGATCGGCCGATCGAGAGCGAGCCTCAGCGTCACCCAGTCGTCGAGCTCGGTGTACTGGCGCCAAACCCGAGTCCTCGAAGATCTGCGGCTAAGTTCCAGGAAGCCGTCGCCCAGGTCTACCACCTCGGCACCGACAGCCTCTGCCGCCTCCTCCCAAATCCCGCGGTAGACCGCGTCCCAGGGGTCGCCGCCGAGCGCTGCCAGGCGTCTCTCGGCGCGCAAGCGACGGACTGCGCCGCGAAGCCCGAGACCGCGCGCCGCGTCGAGCCTGATCGCGAGCTGCCGCGGCACGGCGCCGCGCCGGGTCAGCAGCTCGAGGAGCCGGAGCGTGACGCTCACCGCTGAAAGACGGCGAAGTAGTCGCGGTTGAGGTACGCGTTGTCCTCCCGCGGCTCAGAGGCGTCGAGTGCTCTGAGGCCGGCGTGAGAAGCGAGTGTCTGGACGATCTCCGGTGAGACGAAGTAGAACCCGAACACGCTGAACTCCTCCTGGCTTGCGAATCGTTGCCATCCGCGTGGCGTCGTGATCGTCGCCGTATGCACGAACGCGTGTCCCTCGGGCCGAAGGACGCGGGCCATCTCCTGGAAATACCTCCACATCGTGTGCATGTCGAGATGGAGGAAGGTCGCGAACGAATACACCACGTCGAGTGAACCACTGAGCTTCAGCGGCAGAGCCGATTCCGTCTGGAGGGTGAACTCCACGTTGCCAAAGCCGGCGAGTCTGAGTCGGGCGGCGTCCAGCATTCGTGGAGAGATGTCGAAGGCATGAAGGCGCTCGACTCGAGGGGCCACCCGCTCGGCGATCCGTCCACCGCCAACCCCGATCTCGGCCGCTATGTGTGTCGGACCCAGATAGGGGTACAGAAAACGGACGAGGATCTCCTCGACCTCCTCGGGGGAGCCGCCCCACTCGTCGCCGAGAGGGCGATGGCCCTCAACGCCGTGCCTGCGCACATATCCATTTGCCATCTTCCGGTTCCACTCGAAATTGTCGAGTTGCGACGGGAAGAACCGGTGCGCTAGCCGCTCGGCGCGCAGGTGTAGCGGGCGCAAGAACCCTCGGACGCGTTCGTCCAGACCCGATCGAAGTGATCCTCGCATCGATTGAGAGGATAGATTGAGAGGCTAGATTGGTGTGATGCGTCCCGGCGTTTCCGCTCGAAAGGCCCTCCTCGCAGTCTGCCTCCTGGTGGCGATCGCCGGCACAGCGGGTGTAGCCGTTGCGCTGACCCGAGGCACAGCCGCGCGGACGCCACCCTTTTCGCTCCCCCATCTCGATGTCGGCCAGGCGGCGCGTCTGCTGACGCCGGCAGCTGCCGCACCTCCGCGAGCGAGCGCGGCCACGCCAAACGGAACGCGTCACTACGAGTACGTCTTCCCTGAAGGCGAGATCGACGTGTTCGACATCGACCAGTCCCACCGGCTCGTCGAGCGGCTCGCTCTACCCCAGGCGCATGCGGTCCGCGGCGTCACCATCAGCCCACCGGACCACATGCTCTATATCTCGATGGGCGGCGACGGAGGCTCCACAGGCACTGGTTCACTGATGAAGTTCAACCTGCTCACGGACCGAATCGTCTGGAAGGAGGACTTCCCGGCCGGCGTCGACAACCCCGCCCTGACTGCCGACGGGCGCACCCTGTTCTTGCCGACCGGAGAGCGCTCGAGCGGGGATGTCTGGTACGTCGTCAACACCGCCGACGGGCGCGTCAGAGGAGAGATCCATGCTCTCGGAGACGGGCCACACAACACAATCGTCGGCCCGAGCGGACGCTACGTGTACCTCGGGCCCCGCAACGGCAATTACCTCGCCGTCGCGGACGCCCAGACTCTGAAGCTCGTTCGACGCGTCGGGCCGCTACGCGGCGGCGTCAGGCCGTTCACGATCGACGAGCAACGCGGCCTCTCCTACACGACAGCGACGGGCTTTCTCGGCTTTCAGGTCGGAAGCCTCCGCACCGGCAAAGTCTTGTACACAGAGGACTTCCCTGGCTTCACATGGGACGCGTCCACGTTCCCGTTGACTGCCCCGAGCCACGGAATCGTGCTGTCTCCGGACGGAAACCGGCTGTGGGTGATCGACCTTCCGAACAGCTATGTGCACGAGTTCGACGTCTCCGGGACGCCCGCGCACGCGCCGCGGCTACTCGCGAGCATCGCGCTGAGAACGCCGATGACCGGCGAGGAGAACCCATGCGGCGAGGACTGCGAGCGAGATGGCTGGCTCCAACGCAGCATCGATGGACGCTACGTCTATGTCGGCGATTCCGGTGATGTGATCGACACGCGCACCCGAAAGGTCGTGGCGTTCCTGAAGCCGCTTCGCAACTCCAGGTACATGCTCGAGCTCGATTGGCGTCGTGGCCACCCGATTGCTACGAGCACGCGGGGTGGAATGGCGACACCCTCCCCCCACTGAGTGCCACAGGTCGCCCGTGCTGGTGGGCACCCAGGAATATCCTTTGTCAGGCACAACGGTGGTCAGGGTCGGTTCAGCCTAGTCCTGCGAGGTTGGGTCTTCAACGCTTGTGTTGTCGGCT
>CAWBLB010000011.1:0-171899 GCA_963789585.1 uncultured Actinomycetes bacterium
CCGCCGATGCGGCACGAGCGGCGCGGCCCCTCCGGGCGGGTGTCAGACGTCGACGACGAGGCCGTCGACCGCGAGCTCGTGCCGCTCCGGGGCGGGCAGGTCGGACGGGCGGTGCGTGATCAGGAGCCGTCTCGCGCCGGAGCTCTCGAACGCGGCCTCCGCCTCGTCCAGTGCGAGATGGCCGCGAGGATCGCCGTCGAGCTCGCTCGCGGCCAGCGTCGCCTCGCAGACGAACAGGTCGGCGTCTCGTGCCAGCTCGACCAGCTGCTCGCACGGAGCCGAGTCACCGGAGTAGGCGACTGCCCGCCCGCCGTGTGCCGCCCTGAGCGCGTATGCCTCGGCGTCGTAGTGGGGCACCTGCGCGGCCGTGACCGAAAAGCCGCCGGCCTCGAAGCTGCGGTCGGGCACGTACTCGTCGATCGCGAATGCCCGCTCGAACATCCCCGGCGAGCCGAAGAGCGCCCCCACCCGCTCGAGCTGCGCACGACCTTCCGGCGGCAGCCAGAGCTGGGGGCGCGGCGGCCGGGCGCCGGCGGCGGCAAGGTGGTCCGATCCCCACACCCAGGGAACGAGGTCGCCGCAGTGGTCGAGGTGGAAGTGCGTCAGGGCGATCGCGTCGACCGACGGCCAGCGGTGCTGCGTGCGAAGCCTGGCGAGCACGCCCGGACCGCAATCGAGCAGCAGCGAGCCGGTCCCTTCGAGCAGGTACCCGGAATGGGCGCTTCCCGGGTTCGGCCACGCGGGGGAGCAGCCGACGATGGTCACCCGCACCGGCGCGATGTTCGCAGATCGACCTGACGAGCCGGGCCGTGGCCGGCGGCGCGTCTCGGAGCGCGTTTCGGAATCACGCTTCGTCGCCCGATCGGCTCGAGGCTCCGACTTGAAACGAGTTCTCAGGGCCGGATCACGAGCATGCGCGCCGCCCAGCGGGGCAGGTACCAGTTCCAGCGACCGGCGAGGGCCATCGTCGAGGGCAGCAGCAGGCCCCGGACGAGCGTGATGTCGATCAGGATCGCAGCCGCGAGGCCGAAGCCCAGCTGCTGCATCGTCGGGATCGATCCGAACATGAGCCCGCTGAAGGTCGCCGCCATGATCAGGCCGGCGGCCGTGACGATCCGGCCCGTGTTGGCGAGGCCGTGCACGACCGCGCCCTGGTTCGAGCGGGTCGCGTCCCAGGCCTCGCGCATGCGTGTGACGAGGAAGACCTCGTAGTCCATCGAGAGCCCGAACAGCATGGTGAACATGAACACGGGGATCCATCCCTCGATCTCCGTCACACGGAGCAGGCCCGCCCAGCTGCCCCAGCCCCACTGGAAGAGCGCGATCATCAGGCCGCTCGCCGCGGAGACGGTGAGCAGGTTGAGCACGATCGCCTTCAACGGCAGCAGGAGCGACCGGAACGCCCGCACGAGGAGCAGATAGGTCAGCCCGATCACTCCGAGGATCAGCCAGGGGAACGGGCCGAGCGTGCGCGAGACGAAGTCGGCGGCGTACGCCGCTCCGCCGCCCGCCAGCACGAGCGCCGATGCCGGGAAGTGCGCGGCAGGGATCAGCTCGCTGCGGAGATGGTCGGCGAAGGACTGCGCCTGAGGGCTGGCCGGGTCGGGTCGGCTGACGACCTCGATCCGGAGGTAGCGGCCGTTGCGGTCCGGATGGGCGGCGGAGACGCTCGCGACCTGCGGGTCGGAGTGAAGGAGGCGGTCGAGCGATGCGACTGCGGCGTTGGTCGCCGCGCTGCCGGTTGCGCCTTGCGTCTCAACGATGATCGTCGTCGGGTCGGTCGAGTAATGGCTGCCGCCCTGCTGGAGCTGCACCAGGCCGCGGACCGAAGCGATCCCCTGCGGCAGCGTACGCGTGGAGCTCGGGCCGACGTGGATCCCGATCAGCGGCAGGGCTGCGACGACGAGCACGGCGGCGACGACGGTCGCGACCAGCTTGGCGCGGCGCATCACCCAGCTCGCATGAGTCGACCAGAGGCGGAGCTCGAACGCGTGCCGGCGCTCGGACAGGAGGTACGGGAAGAGCCGGATCCGCTCGAGGCGCTCGCCGAAGGCGAGCAGCATCACCGGCAGGAGCGTTAGCGCGCAGACCATGCTCAGCACCGGGACGAGGAGCCCACCGACGCCGAAGCCGCGCAGGAACGGGACCGGTAGCAACAGCATGAGCGCGAGTCCGAGCGACACGACGAGCCCGCTGAAGACGATCGTTCGCCCGGCATGCACCATCGTCTCGCGGACGGCGTCGGGATGCGCCCGACCGTGGCGCCGCTCGTCGCGGTAGCGGTTGACGACGAGGAGCGAGTAGTCGATCGCGATCCCGAGACCGATCATCAGGATCATGTTCAGGAGGTAGTCGCTGAGCGCGAGCAGGTGCGCGACCGCCCAGGCGATCCCGAGTGCGGGGGCGATCGTCAGGGCGGCGAACACGAACGGCAACAGCGCCGAGCCGGTGCCGAAGACGAGCAGCAGGATCAGGAGCGCGGCCGGGACGGCGAGGTAGAGCTCGCCGACCTGCAGGGCGTGGGCGAGCGCCGGGCCGATGTCGTGCTGCACCGCGGCGTCGCCCGTCACGAGGACGTCTGGCCCGAGCGCCTGCCGCAGGGGGCCCGTCCGGGCCTCCGCCTGGTGCGCGCTCAGCTTCGTGTGCACGAAGGCGGCGGCTGCACCGGAAGGGAGCAGCTCGGTGCTCGTGAGCCGGCCGCCGGGAAGCAGCCGGACCGCAGCGGCTGCGGCGTCCCGCGCCCGCGGGAGTGCCTGCCGGCCGGTGACGATCAGGACGAAATCGCCCTTCGACCGGCTGCCGTACTCGTGCGCCAGCACCTGGCTGACCCGGCTCGAATCGGTGCCCGGGAGCGAGAACCCGGAGCTGAGGAGCGGTGTCAGGTGGAGTGCGCCGGCGATGCCGAGGACGGCGGCGGCCAGCCAGCCTGCGGCGACGATCGCCCCGTGCCGCAGGCACCAGTCGGTGAGTCGCATGAACGCGCCCGCACCATCGGGCGTCGGGTCACCCTGCAGGCTCGTGGGCGCAGGGATCGCGCCGGAATCGGGAGTCACGTCCATCGCCGCCGATCGAGAAGGGTCGAAGTCCGCCAGGCAGCGCCGGAACGGTGCACAAGCCGCGTTCAGTGTAGCCGCGGCCGCCGGGCTCGCCGCCGGTCGGTTACAGCCTGCGCGGGAGGTCGGCGGCCGCCATCGCGGTCCGTTTCGCGTGGTCGTCGAGCGTCCACCTGAGCAGGGAGGTCACGCTGACGACGCCCGGGATCCGCCGGACGTACGTCTCGACCAGTTCGGCCGTGGAACGGTTGTCGACCTCGCCGACGATCGTGACGTTGCCGTTCTCGACGGTCAGGGTGATCGTGTCGGGGTCGATCCAGAGCGTCCGCAGGAGCACGTCCTCGGAAATCTCGTGCTGGATCGCCTCGTCGGGGCGCACGAACGCTCGCACGAGGTCCGCCCGCGTGACGATCCCGACCAGTGCTCCTTCGAGGACGACCGGCAGGCGGTTGACCCGGTGGTGGATCATCAGCCTGGCTGCCTCGGCGACGCTGTCGGTCGGCGAGATCGTGACCGTCGGGGAGGTCATCGCGTCGCCGGCCGTTCGTGCGTCGAGCCTCTGGTCGTCCCCGTCGGCGCCGTTGAGGATCCGACCGATCATGGTGGCCGGTCCCGCTGCCAGGCCGATCTCCTTCCAGAGGATGTCTCCCTCGGAGACGACTCCGACGACATGGCCCGCCTCGTCGCAAACCGGGAGCCCCGAGATCCGGTGCTCGACGAGCAGGAGGGCGACATCCTTGAGGGAGGTGTCACGGCCGACCGTCGCGACGTTCACCGTCATGATCTGGCTGACGTTCATGACGTCAGGGTGACCGATGTTCGCACCAAGACCATCGGGTCGCTCTCGGATCTTCGCTCCGGGGAACTACTGAGCGAGAATCGTCCCGGACGCGAGCCCAGGCCGAGGAGGGCCGCTCATTCTCCGTTCATCGAGATCGACCATACTCTCCGCCTTGGGGTGCGAGAACGACCGTGCAATGCCGCGGCGGCGCGGACTGCTGCGACGAGGTCTCGGCATGGGCGCCGGGCTCGCGGCCGCGGTTCTGGCGGCTGCGGGGCTCGCCGCCGCCGCCGCCGGCCCCGGCGCTGTGCGCAAGCCGATCCCCGGCTACCTGCTGATTGCGGACCGGGGCAACGATCGCGTCATCCTGGTCGACAACCAGAAGCACGTGCTCTGGCAGTACCCGGCGCCGGGCGCGGGAATGTCGCTGCCGTTTCACTTCGACGACGATGTCTTCTTCGCGCCGGACTACACCCGGATCATCTCGAACCAGGAACAGCAGAACACGATCCAGGTGCTCTCGTTTCCGGCAGGCGAGCTCGTGTGGTACTACGGGCATCCAGGCGTTCGCGGCTCCGATCCGGGGTACCTGAACATCCCGGATGACGCGTACCTGCTCCCGAACGGGCTGGTCTCGGTTGCCGACGCCTACAACTGCCGCGTCCTCTTTATCAATCGCGCCCACGTGATCGTTCACCAGTACGGGACGACGCAGGTGTGTGTCCATCATCCCCCCGGTGAGCTCGGCGCGGTCAACGGCGCCACCCCGCTCGCCGACGGTGGGACGCTCGTCAGCGAGATCACCGGCTCGTGGATCGACGACATCGGGCCGAAAGGGAACCTGCGCTGGGCCGTCCAGGCCCCGGTCTCGTACCCGTCCGACCCCCAGCTGATCGGACCGGGGAAGATCCTGCTCGCCGACTATGCCAATCCCGGCCATGTCCTGATCATGACCAGTGCCGGGCGCGTCCTCTGGCGCTACGGGCCCTCATCCGGCCCGGGCAAGCTCGACCATCCCTCGCTCGCGACCCGGATCGCCCCCGGGCTGGTCGCGATCACCGACGACTACGACGACCGCATCGTCATCGTCAGCATCCGGACGCACGAGATCGTCTGGCAGTACGGGCACAACCGGGTCGCGGGGACCGGGGCGGGGTTCCTGAACACCCCGGACGGGCTCGACCTGCTTCCCACCGCCGTCGCGCGGCGCATCCCGGCGGTGCGGGCGCTGATCGCCCGCGCCTCGAAACGGCACTGAGGTCGAACCGGCACCGAGAAGGAGAGGGCTTGCCGTCTCGTCCGACTCAGGGGCACGAGGGCGGCGAGCCCCCGAACCGGTAGAGCAGCACGCCCCCCTCGTCCTGCGAGACCGCGAGCCGGTCGAGGGCGCCGGACCAGAGGCCGTACTGGCTCTTGTCGACCACCACGCTCGTGACGTTCTTCATCCGGATGTAGTCGGCCATCAGCGCGGACTGTGCGGCGGGCACCGAATAGCCCTGTGCGATCAGCGAGACGGACTCGCCGGTCAGGAACGGCTTCGGCGGGCCGAGGCCGATATCGCCGCCTGCCATCGTGAAGCGAAAGCCGTCGACTGCTTGCCAGAGGAGCGCGTCGCCCTGGTTCCCGACCGGCAAGGGCAGGATGTTCTCGCCCGCGTCGAGGCAGTCCCGGTAGACGCTGCTCGCGAAGAAGGGCGGCAGCGCGAACGTCGTCGCCCAGACGCCGGCCCACGGGTTCGGGACGAGCGCGACGGCGGCGAGCGTCGGCAAGGCCCAGCGCAGGATGCCCGCCGGGCGCGCGGCCGCCCACAGGGCGACCATGATCGCGACGGCGAGCGACGCATAAAGGGTGAGCCGGGCCGGGAGCACGTTGTCGAACGCCGGCGCGTTCGCGATCAGCGACCACGGCAGCGCCACGACCCGGTGGCCGTCGACGATCAGCCGTCCGCCGAGCGCGGCCAGGACGGCGATCCCGAAGCAGGCGAGCAGGAAGCGGCCGCCGGCGGTCCGCGCGCGACTCCGGGCGAACAGCGCGACGATCACGACCGCGGGGAGGCCGAGGTATGCGCCGCGCTCCGAGTCGTTGCCGGGAAACGAGGTCGAGATGCCGTGGGCCCAGCCGAGCGAGGCGAGCGAGAGCCTCGTCGGGACGACGAAGTTCAGCAGGTCGGCGAAGAACTGCTCGTCCGGGTGGAGCGAGTGCGAGGTGAAGCCCGTGGCGAGGTAGTAGATGAACGGCGCGGTCAGGATCGCGGCGATGCCGCCTGCGGTTGCGAGCGGCGGCAGCGACGACACGAGCCGGCGCCGTCGCGCCGGGACGAACGCGAAGCCGAGTGCCAGCGCCACCACGATCGCGAGGCCGAGGGTGAACGTCACCTCCGTCGAGCTGAGCAGCTGGAGGGCGAGCAGTGGCCCCAGTCGCATCGCCAGCCCGCGGCCGCTCAGCTCGCCTTCCAGGTGGCGCATGACGACGAGCGCGATCAGGGGGATCAGGAAGACGGCGGTCGTGTGCGGGTGGCCCAGCTCCTGGCCCAGCATGTAGCTCGAGAAGCCGAACAGGTACCCACCGACGACCGAGGGCCAGAAGGCGGTCGTGAGCCGGCGGCAGAGCAGGAATGCCGTCCACGCCGCGAGGGCGGGCAGCAATGTCGCCGCGACGTTGTATGCGGCGACCGGCCCGGCGAGGAGCGTCACCGGCGAGAAGAGCAGGGCGAGCGCCGGGACCGTCGTGTTCCACGTCAGGTTGATGCCCTGGGGCGCCCAGATCGCGTGGGTGAAGAACGGGTTCTCACCATGGAGGATCGCGTGGGGCCACCAGCCGAGCGACCAGATGAAGATCTGCGGGTCGAACCCGTACCCCACGTACTGGCGCCCGGGCTCGACGAGCAGGCGGAGCCCGAGGAACAGAAACGCGACGACCGCGAACCCGGCCGCCGCCGCAAGGCTTGTCCAGCCGCGGCGCGAGACGCCGAACCGAGCCCGGGAGCTGGGCACAGCCGCCCATCGTAGTCACCTCGATCGCCGGCCTCCCGACCGGCGTCGGCGTGGGCGCGCCGTCGCTCTCACTGGTCCCTCACCTCGCCTGCGTCCAATCTGTCGCGATGAGTGACTGCTCGCGCCGGCCGGCCCCGCGCCGGAAGGCGGGCCTCGCCACTGTTCTGGGGCTGGCAGCTCTCGTGCTCGCAGCCTCGTTCGCAGGGGCGCAGGACGCGTTCGCCCGCCTCGGCGCTGCCGCGCCGCCCGCTGCGGCGGTGCCTCCGGGCCGGGTCCTTCCGGTCGTGCGCCCGGCGCTTCGGGGTGAGGGCGTCTGGCACCCGGGGAGCTACGCGGTCGGCGGTTCGCCGCCCGTCCTGGTGACGAGCTACCGGCCGGACCCCGGAAACCCGGGGGTGGCTGCCTACGTCGCCTGGATCGACCACACCCGCACCCGTCTGGCGCTCTATCCCGGCACTGCGAACCCGCCGGCGGCCTCCCCACGCGGCTCCGGTGAGGTGCCCCACGATCAGCGCTGGCGTCTCCTGGCCTCGTTCAACAGCGGGTTCAAGTGGTCGACCGGGCCCGCTGGGTTCCTCGTCAACGGCCATGCCGACGAGCCGCTCGTGCCCGGGCTCGGCACGCTCGTCGCCCATCGGAACGGTCGCGTCGACATCGTCCGCTGGCACGGCCCACCGGAGCTGCACCGACTCGCGGTCGCCCGTCAGAACCTGCCGCTGCTCGTCGACCGGGGCCGGCCGAGCCCGGGCATCGGCGACGTGGCCAGGTGGGGTGCGACGCTCGGCGGGGGCGCGGCTGTCTGGCGCACCGCGGTCGGGATCGACCGCCACGGCAACCTGCTCTACGCGGCCGCGGACCAGCAGACGCCGGCCTCGCTCGCGGCGCTGATGATCCATATCGGTGCGATGCGGGCGATCGAGCTCGACATCAACCCCGAATGGCCCTCCTTCATCGGGTATGCGAAGCGCGGCGGTCGCGACCCGATCAAGCTCGTTCCGAATCCGCAGGAGAGCGCCTATCGCTGGCTCTCCCCCGACAGCCGCGACTTCTTCGCCGTCTACACTCGTGCCGGCGGTGGAGCGCTCGTCCCGTTTCGGTAGACCCAGGCGTCGGCGGGCACCGGCGGCGGTCGCCGTGCTGGCGCTCGTGTGCTGCGCGGGCCCGGCCGGCGGCGGAACGGCCTCCCCGGCTGCGGCGGGGGCGGGGGCGCCCTCGGTCGTCCTCCGCATCCTTCGGCTCGTCGATCACACCCGCTCGCTCCGGCTGCCCGGTGGGCGGGTGGAGAAGCGGCCGCTCGTGACCTACGTGCGCTTTCCGGCCGCCGCCCGTGCCTCCGGCCCGCTGCCGCTGGTCGTGTTCGGGCACGGCTTCGCCGTCACGCCGGCTCCGTATGCGGCCCTGCTGCGGGCGTGGGCGCGGGCCGGATACGTCGTCGCGGCCCCGGTGTTCCCGCTCGAGAACGCGAATGCGCCCGGCGGCCCGGATGAGCGTGACCTCGTCAACCAGCCGGCGGACATGCGCTTCGTGATCGCACGCCTGATCGCGGCGAGCGATTCGGGCCGCGGGCCGCTGGCCGGGCTGATCGACCCGACCCGGATCGCGGTCGCCGGGCATTCCGACGGCGCCGAGACCGCGTTGCTGGCCGCATACGACCCCGCGCACCGCGATCCGCGGATCCGCGCGGCGGTGCTCCTCTCTGGCGCCCAGATGCCGGCGGGCGGGATCTCGTTCGTGCGGCCGAGCGCCGCCCTGCTCGCGACGCAGGGCACCGCCGACACCGTCAACCCGCCGTCGATCACCGATGCCTTCTTCCGGATCGCGCCGAGGCCCAAGTTCCTGCTCAGGCTGATCGGGGCCCAGCATCTTCCGCCCTACACCGGTGAGGAGCCCCAGCTCTCCATCGTCGAGCGCGTCACGATCGCGTTCCTCGACCGTTACCTGAAGGGAGGCGCGCTCCGGCCCCTGATCGCTGCCGGCACGGTTCGGGGTGTCGCCTCGCTCGCATCGCGTCCCTAGTGCGGCACCTCCCAACGTTCTGCTCGAAGCCCGCCTTCGTGACGCCGCACTTGCGCGGCCGCTGCGCGGCCGGGATGATCTTTCCGCTCTCGGCGCCCTCCGGCCCGCACCTCCGGCCTCCGACCGCCTGCGCCGGCCTCGGTCACCTACAAAGAAGAACGGCCGCAAGTGCGGCCTCGCACGCCCGCGTTTTCAGGTCCGAGGTTTACGAGAGACCACTAGATGCGGCAGCTGCCGGCCGGCCGGCCGCGGGGACACGACAACGGCGACCGGCCGGCAGCTGCTCTTCGCGTGGGCGTCGGGCGGGCGGCAGGACGCCCACGCGAGCTTCGAGAGACGTGTTGCGCTACTTGACGATCAGCGTGCCGGCCATGCCGGCGTCCTCGTCCTTCCCGACCGACGAGTAGTAGTGGTAGACGCCCTTCTTGAGCGTGAAGATCGCCGCCGTCGAGCCCTTCCCGATCGTCAGCGTCGCGCCGTACTCGAGCTCTCCCTGCTCCAGGCTCACGTTGTGCTTCCCGGTCGACGTGTTCTTGAACACGAGCAGGAACTCCTTGCCGGCCGGAGCCGTGATCGTCTTCTTGTCGTACGCCTTCCCGCTTCCGACCGAGAGTGCGACGGTCGGGATGGCGGCAACGCGTGCCTGCGACGCCGAGGCTGCCGAGACGGCGATTGCCGCCACGGCCGAGACGGCTGCGAGCAGGGCCAGGGTCTTTCTCATCGATGCTCCTTGATAGTGATCGGGACAGGCCTTCGTTCAGGCGATGCCAGTGTCGGGCGGGCGGATGAGTTCGCAATGAGAGCCGTCCGTGCAAGCGCGCGTCCATACAGTCGCCTCCGGTCCGCCGGCAGGCGCGAGGGCCCCGTTCACTGCCGCCCCGATTTACGATCTGCGGTCAACGACCGCTCCGAGACGAAGGAGAGACCCATGTCCCAGACGCAGCGCGCGTCCAGATCGCTCGCCTTCGCCCTCTGCATGTTCGCGCTCGGGGCCGCAGGGGGCTCCTCCGCGACGGCTGCTCCGAGGAGCGCGCCGCAGCCGGTCGTCCGCGACCCGCTCGGGACGGTCGACGGTCCGGTCGGCGCCAAGGGGAAGACGCTCGGCCTGAGCCTGGTCACCATTCCCGCAGGCGCCAGGATCGCGCTGCATCACCACGCCGGCACGCAGGTCGCGTACGTCGCGCAGGGCGTGCTCACCTACAGCGTCAAGAGTGGCTCGGTGTCGGTGATGCGCGGCCCCGCCGGAACGTCGACCCTCGTTCGCCGGATCGGGCCGGGCCAGACAGGCCGGATCGCAGCAGGGGAGTGGATCGTCGAGCAGCCGACCACGATCCACCGGGCGGCCAACGAAGGGAAGCAGAAGGTCGTCATCTATCTGGCGACACTGTTCCCGGTCGGCAGCCCGGCCTCGATCCCGAACGGCTGAGACGTGTCCGCGGAACCGCAGATCGTCGGGCTCGGCGGCCACGGCGAGACGGACGAGCGAACCCGGGCGCTGCTCGGCCACACCGTCGGCCTCACGGGCGCGACCGCACCACGCGTCCTCTTCGTCCCGACGGCGATGGGCGACTCGGCCGAGAGCATCGCCCGCTTCTACGAGCTCTACGCCGGGCTCGGCCGGCTCGCTCACGTGCGGTTCTTCCCGTACCCGCCCGCGAATCTGCGGGCGCTCGTGCTGGCCCAGGATGCGCTTTGCATCAGCGGCGGGAACACGGCGAACATGCTCGCGATCTGGCGCCTGCACGGCTTCGACGGGATCCTCAGGGAGGCCTGGCAGCACGGCATCCTCCTGTTCGGCGCGAGCGCCGGGATGATCTGCTGGTTCGAGGCGGGCGTGACGGACTCGTTCGGCCCGCAGCTCGAGGGCATGCGCGACGGGCTCGGGTTCCTGCCGGGCAGCGCCTGCCCCCACTACGACGGCGAGACGAGGCGCCGGCCGCGCTACCGGGAGCTCGTCGACGGCGGTTTCCCCGCGGGCATCGCGGCCGACGACGGCGTCGGGCTGCACTACGTCGGCCGCGAGCTGCGCGAGGTCGTGACCTGCCGGGCGCAGGCGGGCGCCTTCCGCGTGACGGCGTCAGGCGAGGAACGGCTCGAGGCCCGCCTCCTCCCGCCCTGACGCCTCCTACTCGTAGAAGGTGGCGACCGCGAGGATCACGTAGAGGGAGATCAGCGCGACCCCCTCGAACCTCGTTCCCTCGCCGTCGGCCGTGATCTGGAAGAGCGCGATCCCGGAGAGCAGGAGCGTGCCGATGTAGATCGGCGCGAGCTGGAACGTGAGCGGCGTCGCGAAGAGCAGCGAGACCAGCACGAGGGCGGGGAAGAGGAAGGCCGTGATCTGCGCCACCGAGTTCTTGACCACGGAGATCGCCAGGTCGGCCTGCCCTTTGAGGGCGAGCACGATTCCTGCAGTGTTCTCGACGGCGTTTCCCGCGATCGCGACGATCACCAGGCCGGCGAACGCCTTCGGGATCCCGAGCCGGTGCATCGAGGGCGTCAGCGCGTTGATGAACCAGTCCGAGACGAAGGCGGCCCCGACGCCGGCGACGGCTAGCAGCGTGAGCGCAGTGCGCATCGGCACCCTGGGCGCGACCGACGGCGCCTCTCCTCCGGCCTGCCGGGCGGAGCGGATGTAGTCGGCGAGCCAGACGCAGTAGGTGACGAGGAGCGCGATCGCGCCGACGATCGAGATCGCCTTGACGTGGTGGGAGGCCCGGTCGCCCGTTGCGGCGGAGATGCCGAGAACGACGATCAGGAAGCTCGCGAGCAGCATCAGGATCGCGTTGTCCTTCGCGAGACCAGGGTGGAAGCGCATCACCCCGTCGCCGCTTGCGCGGCACCCGGCGATGATCGTCAGGCCGAGCACGAGCAGCGCGTTCGAGAAGATCGAGCCGATGATCGAGGTTTGCGCGACCACGACCTCGCCGGCCGAGAGCGCGAAGATGACGACGAAGAACTCCGGCAGGTTTCCGAGCGTCGACTGCAGCACCCCCGTCACGGCCGGCCCGAAGCGCTCGCCGACCTGCTCGGTGGCGAAGGAGACGATCCAGGCGAGCCCGGCGAGCGCGACGGTCGAGATCGCGAACGTGAGGAGCGACGAGGCGTGACCGTAGTGGCTCGCCGCCGCGGCTGCCGTGGCCCCGCCGACCAGACCGATCACCGCCCAAGTCGCCCGCACGCAGGGAAGTTACTCGGGGGCGCCGGTCGACCGTCGAGCGGTCGCGGGTCGGCGGGGGTTCGTGGGCTCCCGGCCGCTCAGGCCGTGCGGCCGCGGCGGAGCGGAACCATGCAGACGTAGGCGAGTGCGCCGAAGATGGAGAGGTCGAGCACGGCGTTGACCAGAATGGCGGTGTCGAGAGGCATTGGTGGTCCTTTCTCGGGAGTCGTCTCGGGTAGCGGATCGCTGACGACTCCGGCTTCCCGGTCTGCGGGCTCGAAGGGCAGGGGCCGGGCCGCCGGAGTGGCGTCGGGCCGCCGCCGCGTCACCGGCGGCACTCCGCCATGCCGGGCCGGGCGCTTCCCTCGGCGGCCGGGTCAGCCGCCGCTGATCGCGGCGATCACGTCGACGCGGGCATGCGGCGAGAGCGGTGTCGCGATCGTGGCCCGCTCCTTGTCGACGTAGACGTGGATGTGCGGACGCAGGAGCGGGCCCGGGTCGCAGAGCCGGTCGCGCAGCCCAGGCCAGCGCGCGTCGAGCGCGTCGAGTGCGTCGGACACGGTTGCCGCGTCGAGCTCGACGCGGCGCGGCAGGTCGCCGAAGAGCGGCGTCAGCGTGGGCGGCAGGTGAACCTCGACCATCGCGCTACTCGACGGTCGCGACTTCGACCGACCAGATCGGCGGCAGGTAGGCCGCGATCTCGCCCCAGCTCTCGCCCTCGTCTGCGCTCGCGAACACCTGACCCGTGCTCGTGCCGAAGTACAGGCCCGGCACGTCGCGGTCGTCGATCGCCATCGCAGCGCGGAGCACGCCGAGGTGGGCGTCGTCCTGGGGGAGGCCGTGGGTGAGCCGCTGCCAGCTCTCGCCGGCGTCGCGGGTGCGCCAGACAGCGGCGCGTCCCTCGGGCATGCAGCGGGCGTGGCCGGGATCGAGGGGGATCACATAGAAGGTGTCGCGATCGTGCGGGTGCGCGGCCGCGGCGAAGCCGAACTCGCTCGGCAGCCCGTCGGTGATCTCGACCCACGAGTGGCCGGCGTCGTCGCTGCGATGCACGCCGACGTGGTTCTGCTGGAACATGCGGTTGCCGTCGGCCGGCGAGCGGACGAGCCGGTGGACGCAGAAGCCGACCTCCTCGTGCGGGCGCGGCCAGTCGGCCCGGAGGCCCTTGTTGCGCGGCGCCCACGTCGTGCCGCCGTCACCCGTCTCGAACAGGCCGACGCCCTGCACGATCGCCCAGAAGCGGGTCGTGTCGCGGCCGTCGGGCATGATCGCGGAGATGCCGAGATGGCCCGGCGGCTGGGTCGCCGGATCATCCCAGGCCTCACTCCCGGGCTGGCCCGCGAGCGTCGTCACCAGCGACCAGCTCTCACCGCCGTCCCGGCTTTCGAAGATGCCCGGCGCTTCGGCGCCGACGAGGATGCGGCCGTCGCCGACGGCGAGTGTCGAGACCTTCGACACCTTGCGGCTTTCGCCCTCGCCGTAGCCGAGGCCTTCGCTGGAGAGCGCCCAGGTGGCGCCCAGGTCGCTGCTGCGCCAGACCGCCGAGCCGTGCCACTCGCTCGCGGCGGCGGCATAGATCGTGCCGGAGCCGGCGTCGTGCACCGCGTGGTAGACGGGCCAGCTCTCGCAGAGCGGCCCGCGCAGCTCCCAGTCACGCCGGTCGCCGCCGCTCTCGAGCAGGAAGAGCCCCTTGCGCGTTCCGATCAGAAGCAGGGTCCGTGCCATCGTTCGTGTCACCTCCGGGTGTGAATCCTGTCAAAGGTCGTGTCTGGTGTATAGACGCCGCGACGGGGCCGGACTCATCGGTCGCGGCGAATCCACGTTCGTCTCCGGGCTCGCTCCAGGTGTCGGCGGGATCGCCAGATGCCGGAAACAGAGGTTGGGTCGCACCGTCGGCTCGTCAGACGGGACGAGCCGCGACCTCGTGCGGCGGGTCTACTGCCTCCGCCAGCTGCTCGGCGTCGGCGACGCCGGTCGGCCGCCCCACGTGGATCCACAGGGCGTAGAGCCCGCCGGCGATCGCGAGCGCGGCAGCCAGCGAGGCGAGCGGCGTCACCCGGGCCAGGTCGACCCCGAGCGTCAGGGCGACCGCGCCGGCTGCGACCGTCGCCGCGGCCAGCAGCACCCGTTGGCGCCCGCGCTTGAAGAATCGCCGCATTGCCAGGAGCCCGCAGAGGAAGGCGACGAAGACGGTGACGGCGTAGAAGAGCACGAGCTCCTGCTCCTTCGCGTCGGCGGCGACGATCAGCCCGGCTGCGATCGCGACGAAGAGGGCGAGCGAGGCGTAGGGCGTGCGGTAGTTGTTGACCCGGCCGAGCCCGGCCGGGAGGATCCCGATCCCGCCGGAGCCCTTGGCGAGCGCCTTCATCAGCCCGGGCCCCGCTTGCAGGGAGGAGCTTGCCGCTGCGAGCAGGAGGATCGCCGTGGTGAACTGGAAGGCCGCGAACAGCGGCCCGTTCCCGACTGCGGTGCGGCCGATCTGCGACATCTGCGTCTCGTGTCCCGCGGGCACCCCGACGTGGAGCCGGACGGTCAGAACGGTCAGGCCGGCCGTCAGCCAGACGACGATCGCGAACATCGACCAGAGCGTGACCCGTCCGAAGTGGATGCGGCCGGCGTCGTCGAGCCCGCCGAGCTGCGCGATCGCGGAGGACGGCGCCTCGACCCCGGTCGCGAGCGCCATCGCGACCGGGTAGGCGAGCAGCACCGCCAGCGGCCCGAAATGCGAGCCGGCCGGGCGGAGAGGCGAGGCTCCGTGGCCGTGCGGATCGATCAGGCCGACGAGGAGCACGGCGCTGGCGACGCCGACGAACGCGAGGGTCATCAGCGCGAAGACGAGGCGGCCGCGGTGCCCGAACCACGTCAATCCGCCGACGAGCGCCAGCAGCAGCAGGGCGAGCAGGATGCGGAACGGAGCGAGGCCGGGCAGGTACGAGGTCACGGCCGAGGCTCCTGCGGCGATGCTGATCGCGACCGTCAGCGCGTAGTCGACGGTCAGCGCCCCGATCGGGAGGAATGCCCAGCGCTCGCCGAAGGCCGCGCCGACGGCGGAGGCATCGCCGCCGCCGAGCGAGAAGCGGGCGAAGAGCTGGTTGTAGTTGAGCGCGATCAGCCCGATGATCGCGAGCACGATCGCCATCGTCGGGGCGAGGAGCACGAGGTTCCCGCCGAGCGCCCGCAGCGCCGCCTCGATCGCGTAGGCGACCGACGAGACCGGGTCGCCCATGACCGCGAATGCGAACGCGAACAGGAGCAGGGAACGGCTTCGGAGCAGGGAACGCACCTATCCGGCGGCTCCCGCCTGCCTCTGCCTCACGGCGAAGGTCGGACACCGCACCGATGCGCATCGACGGGGCGGCACGCGTTGGAGTCTGACAGGATCGGAACGTCCCACGCCTGCGGCAACCGCCCGGCGGTAGCTCGTGCGAGGGCCCGGGGGTCGAGCGACCGGGCCGTTTCCGAGGAGCGCAGGTAGGGTCCTCCTGCCGGTGAAAGGGGTGTCGATCTCGAGCCGGGCGTGCCTCGCCGTCCTGGGCGTGCTCTGCCTGACGGTGCTCGCCTCGGGCGGGCCGCCGCCGGGGGCTTTTCGGGGGCCGGTTCTGACTGTCTGGCAGGAGGCTGCCGTGCGCTGCCGCCATTACGCGCGGGAACGTCTCGCTCCGTACCCGTGGCCCATGGCGCCGTTCCACCGGCAGCACCCGGTGCGCGGCAACTTCGGCGATCCGCGGACGGTGTTGACGGGAGGGGACACCGGTGCGTTCTCGTTCCACAACGGCGTCGACGTCTCGGCCTGGCCCGGCAACCCCGTCTACCCCGTCGTCTCGGGCACGGTGGCGCGGGTCACCGGCGACCTGGTGGCGATCCGGACGGTCGACGCCCGCCGATTCCAGTACATCCACCTCGCGCCGCGGGTTCATGTCGGCGAGCAGGTGATCGCGTCGAAGACGATTCTCGGCACGATCCGCGCCCGCTGGAACCACGTCCATCTTTCGGAGATCCGGCAGGACTGCACCGTGAACCCTCTCCAGCCGGGGCATCTCACGCCCTATCGCGACACGACCGTGCCCACCGTGCGGGCGATCCTCTTCCAGACGCCCGACCGCAAGCCGCTCCCGGCCGACGCGCTGACCGGCAAGGTGCGCATCCTTGCGGACGCCTTCGACACGCCGGCGCTTCCGAGCCCGTATCCCTGGAACTCGCTGCCCGTCGCGCCGGTGCGGGTGACGTGGAGGGTCGCCGCGCCGGACGGCCGGGTCGTCGCGAGGAACACCGGTGCCGACTTCCGCTACGGCGAGCCGTTCAAGCAGCAGTTCTGCTCGGTCTACGCACCCGGCACCGAGCAGAACTTCGCGGCGGTCAACGGCACGTATCAGTGGGGCAAGGCGGGCCGCTACCTCTTCATCCTCACTCCGAACCTGCTCGACACGACCCGGCTCCCCCCGGGGAGCTATCGCGTCACCGTCACCGCCTCGGACACGGGCGGCAACCGTCGCAGCAGGAGCGAGGTCGTGCACGTGAAGCCCAGCTCCCCGCGGAAGATCCCGGTTCCCGCCGACGGGCGTTGCGTCGGCAGGCCTCCGTCGACGGCGCTCGTGGTCGAGCAGGCGCCGGTGCCGCTACGCGCGACGGGCCGGCGCTGACGCTGATGTCAGGTGGTGCAATCACCCATCGGCGTGGCGATGCAAGACCGGATACCCGGTTCTCGTTTCTGAGGACCGATCCGAAGTCCATGATGTCGCCGTCGAGCAAGAGAGGAGTTGAGCCGTCGACTGTCTCACCGTGATCGGGACCGCGTGGAACGACCCGCTACGTACGCGGGCAGAACGCTCACCCCGAAGGGTCGGCGGTAACGCGGGCATCTTCGAGCCCGCGACGCCGCTCGTCGTGCTCCATCCCGCCTGCGCTTTGGACGACGCGGGACTAGCGGCGAACGTCGTGAGATTCGGCGCGCTCCGCTTCTCCACGAAGACGAAGACGGTCGCCATGCGCGACGCCGCCTAACTTGGCGCCGGAGCGGATCGGGGTCGTCGGCGCAGGGATCATCGGTCTCGCCGTCGCCCGCCGGTTGACGCAGCTCCGGCCCGGGGCCGGCGTTACCGTCTTCGAGAAGGAGGCGGCGATCGCCTTGCACCAGACCGGGCGCAATAGCGGCGTCGTCCATGCCGGTATCTACTACTTGCCCGGGTCGCTGAAGGCGCAGCTGTGCCGCCGCGGCGTCGGGCTGCTCCGCGAGTACTGCGACGAGCGCGCCATTCCGTTCGACGAGTGCGGGAAGCTGGTCGTCGCTCTCGATGCCGCCGAGGTGGAGAGGCTCCGCGAGCTCGAGCGCCGTGCCAGGGAGAACGGCGTTCCCGGGATGCGCTGGCTCAATCGAGACCAGCTCCGCGAGGTGGAGCCACACGCCGCCGGCGTCGCCGGCCTCCACTCCGCGACGACCGCGATCACCGACTACCGGGCGGTGGCGCAGGCCCTCGCCGACGACGTCGAGCGGGCCGGGGGCACGGTCAGGCTCGGCATGGAGGTGTCGCGCATCGCCGTCTCCGGCATGACCGCGCGCTTGACCGCTGCGGGAGAGGAGTTCGCGCTCGACCGGCTCGTGATCTGCGCCGGCCTCCAGTCGGATCGGCTCGCCCGCCGCGCGGGCGATGCCCGCGAGCCGACGATCATCCCATTTCGCGGCGAGTACTACCGCCTTGCCGCGGGGCGCGAAGGCCTCGTGCGCGGCCTGCTGTATCCCGTACCGGATCCCGCGTACCCGTTTCTCGGAGTGCACTTCACGCGCAGGGTCGGCGGAGGGGTCGACGTCGGGCCGAATGCCGTGCTGGCCCTGTCGCGGGAGGGGTACCGCCGCCGCGACATCCGGCTCGCCGACCTCGGGGAGACGCTGAGATCGCCCGGCTTTCGCGCGCTCGCCCGCAAGCACTGGCGCACCGGTGCCCGCGAGTTGCGCGGTTCGCTGCTGAAGCGGGCTTTCGCCGCAGAGGCGCGCCGGTACGTTCCCGAGCTCGCAACCGCCGACCTCGTGCCCGCACCGGCCGGTGTGCGCGCACAGGCGGTCGATCCGGACGGATCGCTGGTCGACGACTTTCGGATCGGGCGCATGGGCCCCGTGACGGCCGTTCGGAACGCGCCTTCGCCGGGCGCCACCTCGAGCCTGGCGATCGCCGAGCACATCGCGGGCAACGCTGTCGACGACTGAGGGCTCAGCCCCTCCTGGCGACCTGCCCGAGGCCGCAGCTCCGACGTCGAGGGACGTCCGGCGCGTTACGCCGCAGATGTCCCGAGCGCCGAGGCCAGGACGAGCGGCTCGGGGTCTTCCCACTGCCCTGCGACGTCGTCGCCGGACGGTTGTGCAGGAGCCCCTCCCGAGGCGAGCACCGCGTGTGTGAGGGCCGCCAGGAGGATCTCGACCCGCTCCAGCTCGTAGGCCGGCCGGCACTGCCAGGCCTGGCTCAGGAGCTCTTCCGCTCTTGCTCGATCGTTCATACACAGAACGTAGCCGGCGCTTCGCTCCGCCGGATGAACACGGGGTTAGCGGACGGTCAAGATTCGGAATCCCGGCGAGCGGGAGGCAGGAGCCGCGCGCAGGCCCGGGAGGGCTCAGAGGCCGAACGCGGAGCGCATACTCGTCGCGTGGGCAGCCTGTCCGAGGTATCTCCTGATGCCCAGCAGCTCCTCGGTCGTGCGGAGCAGCGAGTAGTGGCTGAACCGCCGGCCGCTCGTCGTCCCGGGGGTCGTGTACGGCGAAACGACGATCGTCGCGACGTGGTTCCCGTTCGAGCCGTCGTTCTCGTCCCAGGTGACGAACAGCACGGTTCTACCGGTGCGGTAGGCGCGGCTGGCGGTGATCTTCGGCACCCAGGTCCTCAGCCAGCTGTCGCCGGTCCGGATCGAGCAGTCGTGCATGTCGTTGCAGACGTTCGGGGTCACGAAGCTGAACGCCGGCAGGCTGTCGGTTGCGAGTGCGGTCAGGAGCGCGCCGCTCGAGGCGGTCCCGAGCGGCACGTCGTTTGCCCGGCACCGGGCCCGGACCGGGGTGAAGTAGGCCTCGGGGTTGTGCTTGACGGCGTAGTTGCCTGAGCTCGCCTGGGCGCAGCGGGACGGCATGCTCTCCTCGTAGCTCGCTGCCGTGCGCGCCTGCTGGAAGATGCTCGCGACCGCGAGGCGGTGCGACGGGGGCGGATCGTCGTCGGCGATCCCCCAGGTGCTGCCCGAGGTGGCCGCAATGTAGTTCGGCAGCGACGGATGCGCAACCGCGCGGTAGTTCGTCGCCAGGCCGCAGCGGCGGGCGAGCGAGTCGATGTACGGCGCCGACCGGCTGCCCATGACCTCGGAGTAGGAGTGGTTCTCCATCAAGATCCAGATCACGTGGTCGAAGGTCGCCGGTGGATGAGCTCTCGTTCCGCAGGCGGCAGCCACCGGCCGGGGAGCGGCGGCGGTTGCCGCGACCAGGGCGGCTGCAACGACGATGGCCGATGCGATGCCCAAAGCTCCGGCGCGAAGCCTGCACCAGCTTGTCGAGAAGACCCAGAACGCGTTGACATGGCGTGGGCCGGAGACGACGAGACCGTGAACGACGCCGCCTGCTATCTGGCCGTGGACGAGCTGGTAGGGAACTCGCGGAATGAGGCGGGGGCAAGCAGGACCGAGAGGCGTCCCCCTGCACCGCGTCTCTGGGCGCGCCGGGAGCTTCATCATCAGAACGGAACCGGATTCGGCGTGAGAGTTGACCGTGATGGAAGGACCAGCACTGCTGGCAGGCGATTTGGCGGCAGAGCCTCGACACCCCCGAGCAGGGCCGAGGCTCCCAGCAGCAGAGCGACCGCGACGCGGTTCATTCACCGATCGTACGGCCGAGGCAGATCAAGAAGTCCCCGTGGTGTCAGGACGCCCATGCGCCCGAGTGTTCGCGAATGCACTCAGAGGGTCGGGGCACCGGCAACGTACCCGAGCGGCGGGGGTCCGGTCAGGATCGTGGGTGAGCAGGCATGCCGTCGCGTGGTTGGCGACTCCGATGCAGCTGCGCCCGCGCACACGGGCGAGTTACGAATCAATGCTGCGTGGGCAAATCGCGCCGCGCATCGGGCGACTCCGGATAGGGGACGTCACTGATGACGACATCGCTTTCGTAGTCAGCTCAGCGACCGACTGATCGGGCCCGGTGCCCGCCGCCGCGAGCGTCCCGGCCTGCACGCGACAGAATCGATGGTCTAGAATCAAACCGTGACGTTCGAGCCGATCTCGCCGCCACAGGTCGGCGGACGCCGTCTGCTCGGCTGGTTCGCCGTCGCCGTCGCCGTCGCCGTCGTAATGCCGGCCACCTCCTCTGCGACGACGCTCGCCGTGCCGAGTTGCCCGGCGAAGGTTTCGTACGGGATCAACCCGCATCCGAACTGCACCTGGCGGACGTTCGCCTCCGACAAGTACGTGTCGCGTCTTACGGCGAAGGGCTCGGTCGCGAAGCTCGTGAAGGTCGGCAAGGGCCCGACCTACAGGCTGACCATCAACGTCGACCTCCGGACGACGCTCAGGACCGTGTGCCCCGGGGCGTCCGTCCCGCTGAGCATGCTCCCGTGCCGGGACGCCGCGAAGACCGTGGGTGTGGTCGGCAAGTATGTGAGGGGCTCGAAGTCGCTCTCGAGCGTGTTTCTCGCACGGCTCGACACGAAGCCGTGCGGCAACGGGTCGGGGAGCCCCTGCTGTCGCGACACCGCGCGGTGCACGTTGCACTACCGGGCCGACGCCCGATTTACGTACGGCCGTCTCGTGCTCGTCGTCCGCGTCCTTCAGAAGGAGCTGACGAAGAACCCCGCGGGGGTGCTCGGGCAGACCGGCGCCGAGGTTCCGGTCGTCGTCACCATCCCCCGCGTCAAGACCTAAGTCGAACGGGCTATTGACCTGAGTCGTTGATCCACTGGCTGTAGAACCTGGTCATAGCCTCGAGAAACGAGCCGTTGACCCGGATCGATACGACGATGTGGCCCATGCACGTTGCGGCTCCGCGTCTGCCTCCACCTGACCGTCACCGTTATGTGGTGCGGTGGGCTTTGTCTGACGAGGGGGTATTTGGCTGCGTGAGCGTCCCTTACATCTGACGAACGGCACGCCGTGGCGGCCCGGTGGCCGGAGAGTCTGCGATGCTTTTCGCCGTGGTCAGCCTGCTGCTGATCGGGGCGGCGCTGGCGACTGCGGCCCTGATCGCCCTTGCGGCGGGGCTCTCGAGCCTCGTGTCCACAGTGCTCGTGAGCTACCTCGCGTTCACGGCGAACCTGGGCTTGACCACGATCGCGCTCTCCCCCGTGCATGCGGTGACCCGCGTGGGGCTCGGTGCCGCGGAGGCCTTCCTGCTCGTGTGCGCTACCGCCCTGTGGTGGATGCGCGGGAGGCCGACGCCGCCGCTTGCCCCCGCGCGCGAGGTGGCCCGGCAGGTGGTCTCCGACCTCCCGACGGTGGCGTTCCTGGTCTTCGTCCTCGTGCTGCTCGGCTACGAGCTCCTGCTCGGGCTGACCGTTCCTCCGAACAACATCGACGCGTACGCCTATCACCTGGCGCGGGCAGCGGCGTGGGCTCAGCACGGCGGCGTCTACTGGATTCCGGATCCGCCGACCGCACGGATGAACGCGTTCCAGCCGTTCGCCGAGCAGCAGCTCCTCTTCCTGCTCGTCGCTGTCCACGGCGGGCTCCTGGTCGCCCTCCCGCAGTTCCTGGCGGAGCTCGCGATCCTCGTCGCGGTCTACGGATCGGCGCGCCGGCTTGGCTTCGCGCCCCGTCCGGCGGCGTGTGCGGCGTTCCTGCTGGCGACGTTCTCCCTGGTCGCGCTCGAGTCGACGACCGCACAGAACGACCTCGTGGCGGCCTCGTTTCCGGCCGTCGCGGCCTGCCTGCTGCTCGGCCCGGGGCGGATCGAGCCGCTGCTCGGAGGGATGGCGGCAGGAATGGGACTCGGCGTGAAGCTCACCGCGGGTCTCGTGTTACCGGTGCTCGTCTGGCTGGCGATCCGGCAGGGCCGGCGGGGGTTCGCGGCCGTGGTCGTGGGCGGCGTCGTCGGGTTCGTCGTGCTCGGCATGTGGGGCTACGTCCTGAACCTCGCCGAGACAGGCCATGTGCTCGGCGCGGGGACCGGAGTCCTGGAGGACAGAGCCTCGCCGTCGTATCCGGGAAGCGTCAAGAACGGCCTCTACCTGCTGTACGGCCTCATGGACCTCTCTGTGCTCTCGAATCGCCTGATCGACGTGCTGGCCTTCGCCGGGCTCCTCGCCGCGGTCGGGGTCGCGGCGAAGGCGCTTCGCTCGGAGAAGGCGCTGCGCGTGGTTCACGACGGCGCTCACGTCGCGCTCCCGTTCTTCGCCCCGCTCCTCGTCGTCGTCGGCGCTGCTCTGGTCGCGGACGCCACCGGCCGGCTCGGCTTCCCGCTACGCGGCCCGGGCGGGGCACTCGCCCCGCTGAACGACGTCCTCGCCATGACCTACACGCGCTTCTCGAGCAGCGACTACTCGGCGCTGGGCCCACTCGGGATCGTCGCGGTGCTCGCCGCGTCCCTGATCGCCGCGATCGCCTACCTGCGCCGACGCGCCGACGCGAGGCACCTGGCGCTGGCGTGCGCGTTGCCCTGCTTCCTCGTGCTGATCTCGGCCACGACGTCCTGGACGCCGTTGCTGATCCGCTTCTTCGGCGTCCCGGTGGCGCTCGCGGCGCCGCTCCTTGCCTGGCTCTTCAGGGGGCGGGCGACGACCGCCGCTTACGCCGCGGTGGCGGCTGTGACGGCCGCGCTGACCGTGACCCATGACCAGGCGAAGCCGCTCTCGAGCCCCTACGGCTACGGCCGGCCCTGGAACCTGTCGCAGCAGCTCGCGCTCTCCACCAACTCACGGGGGGAACAGGCCGCCGAGGTCGTCGGGCTCGACCGCGCGGTGCCTTCCGGCTGCCTCGGCGCCATCGTTGGCGAGTCCGATCCCACCTACTTCCTCTACGGGTCGCACTTCCAGCGCCACGTCATCTACCTCCCGCTGGGCAATCCGGTGACACCGGCGGTCGAGCTGGGGCTGAGCAAGGTGGTCGTGAACTCCGACCTCGAGCACAGCGCCAACGAGTTCGTCAAGGACGGCTGGATGCTCCGGCCGATTGGAGGGAAGTGGCTCCTCGCCGCAAGGCAGGTGCCGCCCGGCACCGAGTGCAGCGTGTGACCCTGCTCGCTGCCGGGATGCTGTCCTGCAATCAGGCATCGCGACCGTTCCAGTGGGGAGCCGGGTGGGCGGGTGGGAAGCTCGCCGGTCGTTCGGGGTCGGCGGACCGGATACGGAGCCGCCTCGATTGACAGGGCACTTGGTGATGGGGGAGGATCGCAGTTCACCGACCACAGGAGGTGACCACATGTCGTGGCAGCTGAAGGGCAGCTACGTGGAGACGTGCTCATGCGATCTCATCTGTCCGTGCAACGCCTCGTTCGATCACGGTGCGACCTACGACTACTGCCGGGTGGTGCTCGCGTTCGCGATCAAGGACGGCGAGATCGACGGGACTGATGTCAGCGGGCTCAACGTCGCCGCCATCGCCGACACGCCGAAGGTGATGACCGACGGGAACTGGCGACTTGGGGTGTTCATCGACGACCGCGCGTCGGACGAGCAGATGCAGAAGCTCGTCGGGGTGTTCAGCGGCCAGCTCGGCGGGCCGATGGAAGGGATCGTGCCGCTCGTCGGCGAGATGCTCGGGGTCGAGCAGGCCTCGATCGCGATCGACGACGACGGCCTGCGTCACACCGTCCGCGTGGGCGACGTGATCGACTTCGAGATCGAGGACATCGTCCCCTTCGGGGTGGAGACGGGGCGGCCGGTTCGGTTCGACGGGATGTTCCATCCGGCCGGGTCGAACTTGACGATCGCGGAGGCGAAGCGCTCGCGGATCGACGCCTTCGGGATCCGGTACGAGGGCAAGACCGGCCTCTCGAGCGCGGAGTTCTCCTGGGCCGCGTAGCCGCATGACCGCCTCTGCGACCGGAGAGCTCCCGCTCGGCCGCAGCTCGCTGCTTACCGCCGTTCGCGTCCGCGCCGGGCTTGTCGCACTGCTGGTCGCGACGGCCGCCGCGGCCTGGTGGTGGACGGTCGACCAGATGCGCGGGATGGACAACGGGCCGTGGACGGGCCTTGGCGGGCTCGGCTGGTTCGTCTCGGTGTGGGTGGTGATGATGGCGGCGATGATGTTCCCGTCGGTTGCGCCGACGGTTGCTCTCTACTCGCGGATGACGAGGACACGCTCGCCGCTGGCGCCCCTGCTCTTCGCCGGCGGCTACCTGCTCACCTGGGCCGGTGCCGGCATCGCCGCCTTCGCCGTTGCCGCCGCCGGCGGGCGCGCGGCGGGCGGCATCCTCACCTGGGACCGCGCCGGCCGCTGGGTGGCGGGTGCGACGCTGATCGTCGCCGCGGCCTACGAGCTGACGCCGCTCAAGGACGTGTGCCTCGGTAAGTGCCGGAGCCCGCTCGGTGCGCTGCTTGGTTCGTGGCGTGGGGGTGCAAGAGGCGCCGTCTCGATGGGCGTTCGGAACGGCGCCTGGTGCGTCGGCTGCTGCTGGGCGCTGATGCTGGCGCTGTTCGCGCTCGGGATCATGAGCATCGTCTGGATGGCGTTCATCGCGGCCTTGATCGCCGTCGAGAAGCTGCTTCCGTGGCGGCGCGTCGCGACCTACGGGGTCGCCGCTCTGCTCCTCGCCGCCGGTGTGCTGCTTCTCGCGGCCCCGGGCTCGCTGCCCGGCCTCACGATCCCGAGCGGTATGTCCGGCATGGGAATGTGATCCCCGATCCGAACGGCGCCCGTCGGGAGAAGGCCGATCGCGAACCGCGGATGAGCTGGCGGATCGAAGGCAGGTACTTCGAGTCCTGCAACTGCGAGCCGATCTGCCCTTGCCGCCGCATCGACGGCGCGCCCGGCGGACGGTCGACGTGGGGCGAGTGCCTCGGCGTCCTCTCCTGGATGATCGAGCGGGGATACGCCGGCGATGTCCGGCTCGACGGCCTCGGGGTCGCGCTTGCGCTGCGCTACCACGACGACGAGCCCGGCTCGCCGTGGAGCTTCGTGCTCTACCTGGACGCGGAGGCCGACCCACGTGCCGCCGAAGCGCTCGAGGCGATCTACACCGGCCGGCTCGAGGGCGACGCGCTCCGGCACTTTCCGTGGGCGTGGAAGGATGCATTGTGTCTCGCGGTCCGTCCGGCGACGATTGAGGTCTCGCACGAGCCGCGACGGCAGTGGCTGCGAATCCGCGACCAAGTCAGCGTCCGTATCGGGGCCGTCTGGCCCGGCCCCGAGACCGTCAGCTGCGTCATCCCCGGCCACGAGCAGCGGGGCGAGGAGCTCGTCGCCGACGAGCTGCGTGTGAGCGACGGTGCGCTGCAGTTCGCCTTCGAAGGCAGCTGCGGCTACGCCGCGCCGTTCGCGTACGCGGGCTGAGCGGCGGACGAGCGCGCGCCCGCCTGAGTAGTGCGCCGTCGGCTCATTCGCCCCTCGAGCCGGGACCACGTTCCCTGTTCGAGCGGGTGAGCGAACCGCTCGCGCCTGCGGCGAGGTCATGAGAACCGGCGTCGAGCGCCCCGCCCTCCGTTGGGTTTGGCCGCTGCCTACTGGCAGGGGGACTCTGACGCAGCGGTCAGGGCGAACCCGTAGATGACGCCGGCGGCCGAGTAGAACGAGGTCGTTGTCTTCCCGATCCTCACCGTGAGCGCGTTGTAGCCGATGCAGTTGGACGTGCCGGGATTGGCGTAGAGGTTGTAGACGTTCGAGACCGGGTCGCCCATCAGGACACCCTTGAGTCCCCACCCGACGGGCGAGCCCAGCGTGAACACCGCGATGCTGACCCCTCCCTTCTTGGTGCTGGCGGCAGCCACAGCCCTTTCAGCGGCCGCCTCCGCGGCCCTGGCCTTGGCGGTGGCGGTGTCTGCCGCCGCGGCCGCAGACGCCGCCGCTGCCCTCGCCGCCGGGGTGCGCTTTGCCGCGGCGGTCTTCGCCGCCAGGGCGGCCTTCGCCGCCGCCTTCGTCTCCGCAGTCTGCGCCGCATCTGCTGCCTTCTCCGCCCTGATCGCTGCTTTGGCGGCGGGGCTGCCGCCGGACTCGGGGCTCGGAACGTCGAACTTCACGGCGGCGCCGAGCGGCTCGACGCCCGCGTACACGTAGAGCCAGACCAGACTCTTGCCGCAGTTCTGGCAAACCCTGAAGTTGTTCCCCCAGCGTGCCCTCACCTGATCCTGACTCATCCCGATGCCGACGCCGCCGATCGTCCGTCCGGGCACCAGGACTCCGCGCGACGGGAAGTTCGTGCTCTGCGTCGACGTGGCGGCGTGCGCCGAGGTCGCCGTGCTGTGGGACACGGCTCCGACAAGGATCGAAAAGACCACCGCGAGCATGGTGCTCATCGTACTGGGGAGTGACGCCGGCCGCCCGCTCATGATCTCGCGCCAAGGATGTTTCGCGCATTCGACAGCGGCGACGTCCGCAAGAAGGCGTCCCTCGGGCATCCGGGCGCCGAGCAACGACCGACCTCGCCGCCGCGAGGCTACGCGGAATCTCGGGGAGGAATGGCTGCGCTCGAACGGCTGCTCGCTCTGATGCCGTTCCGCACCCCCGACAGTCAGCCGCTCGTCGCCTACACGTGGCGAGGGGCGCGCCGACCGGCCCGGATGGCTAGGGGTGCGTCGAGGTGAAGATGAACGCGGCCACGTCCTGGATCTGCGACGTGCTCAGGGTGCCCTTGTAGGCGACCATGTGCGACTGGTACTTGGCCGCGGCAGCCTTCGTCATGATTGCCGCCCCGCCGTCGGTGATCGCCGTGATGATCTTGGCCTCGGTCAGCACGTTTGCCACCTTGTCCAGGTTGGGGCCGATATTGCCGACGGCCCCGGCCGCAGTCAGGGTGTGACACGCTGCGCAGGTCGTACTGAAGACGGCCTTGCCCGCCACGGGGTTGCCGACCACAGCCGGGGCGGCCGGACTGAGCGCCTTGAAAACTCCGTTCAGGCCTTTCGTCTTCCCGTGGGGGAGAGTCGACAGGTAGGCATACGACTTCGCAACCGTGAACGTCACGACGAGCGTGGCCGTCTTCCCGTGCGCCAGCGCCTTGGTCGTCTTGCCGCCGACGCGGAAGTTGTGCACGAGCTTGCCCGCGTTCTTGACGACGAATGTCACCTTGCCAACCGGAGCCGACTTTGCCGACAAGGAAATCTTCGTATCCAGGATCGTAACCTTGACCGGTTTCGTCGCTGCTTCGCCGGCGAACGCGACGGCGCCCCAGGCGGAAACAGCGACTGAGACCACGAGGACGAGACTCCCGACAGCGCGCTTCACGCATTCAACCTACCAGCCCGCCACTTGCTCCCATCCGATCGGCCGCCAAGATTGACAGCTTGCTTACACCTGACCGATGCACGACGCCGGCGACCCGCGGGGACTGACTGTCCGGGCGGAAGGGTCTTCTCGCAGTCTGCGCCTGCTTCAGGCGCCAGGACGTCCAGCGGACCGCTGTCCTCGTCATACGAGTCGACCGGCCGGCTTCGGCTTGCTCGTGCTCCCGCTCGGACGATGCCGTGCGCTGAGATCCCGCAAACCAAGATGCGCAAAGCTGGCACCTACCGCTACCGGAGGTAACAACGGTGGAGATGCCGTCCGCGGCGCTCCCGGCGGTCAGCAGAGTTGCTCGAGGAGGCCGGTGTCGACGTCGTAGATGAAGCCGCCGACCGCGAGCCGCGTCAGGTAGGGCCACGAGCGCACGCGCTGGACGTCGTCGCGGAGCGCTGCCTCCTGGTGAGCGGTGACGAGGAACGACAGGCTCCGCGTGTCGGGGCCGCCGGCCGCCTCGACCGCGGCGTGCACGTCCTCCTCGTTGTCGGTCGCCATTCTGCAGTGGGTGTGGGCGACGACCATCGCGCGGTCGACGCCGAGCAGGTAGGAGGCGAGCACGAGGGTGCGCAGGACGTCGTCGGTCACGCGCGCGCCGGCGTTGCGCAGGATCTTCGCGTCGCCGGGCTGCAGGCCGAGCATCGCGAGCGGCTCGATGCGCGAGTCCATGCAGGTCAGCACCGCCAGCCCGCGTGCCGCACGCGCGTCGAGCCCGCCGAGCTCGAAGCCGTCCGAATAGAGGCGATTGGCTTCGAGTTCCGCCGCGAAGATGTCGTCTCGATCCACGGCGGGATCGTAGGCGTGCCGAGCAGCGACGGCTCGGGGTATGTCACCACCGTCCGGTGAGCGCCCCGGTCCCGGGCTCGCCGCGTCCGGAGTCCTGCGACTCCGTTCGCTACCCGCGAAGGAAGAGGCGGTACGCCGGGTTGCGGCTCTCGTCCCAGCTCGGGTAGCCGATCCCGCGCAACGAGTCGCGGAAGGACGGGCGGTCGGCGGGCGGCACCTGGATGCCGACGAGCACGCGGCCGTAGTCCGCACCCTGGTTTCGGTAGTGGAAGAGACTGATGTTCCAGGTTTCCGCCAGGCTGTCGAGGAAATCCATCAGCGCACCCGGACGCTCGGGGAACTCGAAGCGGTACAACACTTCGTCCGTCACCTGCGCCCTGCCGCCGACGAGGTGACGGACGTGGAGCTTGGCCATTTCGTTGGCGGTGAGGTCGAGACTGGGCAGACCGGCCCGCTCGAGCGATGCGAGCAGGCTCTCGGTCTCCAGCCGGTCGCGTACCTCCACGCCGACGAAGACGTGCGCTTCCTCGGGATCGTCGACGCGGTAGTTGAACTCGGTGATGTTGCGCTGCCCGAGCAGACGGCAGAACGTCTTGAAGCTCCCCGGCCGCTCCGGAATCGTCGCCGCGAAGACGGCCTCTCGTTGCTCGCCGAGCTCGGCGCGCTCCGCCACGAACCGGAGCCGGTCGAAGTTCATGTTCGCGCCGGAGACCACGGCGACGAGCGTCTCGCCGGCACGCTTCCCCTGCTCGGCGTAGCGCTTGGCGCCTGCGACCGCGAGCGCGCCGGAAGGCTCGATGATGGCCCTGGTGTCCTCGAAGACGTCCTTCATCGCCGCGCAGATCTCGTCGGTGTCGACGACCAGCATCTGATCGACGCAGTGACGTGCAAGTCGAAACGGCTCGCTTCCGACCTGACCGACGGCGACCCCGTCCGCGAACTGGCCGACCTGCGCCAGCCGGACGCGGCGGCCGTTGTGGAGCGAGCGCTGCATGGCGTTCGCGTCGACCGGTTCGACGCCGATGATCAGCGTTTCGGGGCGAAGGGACTTCACGTAGGTCCCGATGCCTGCGATCAGGCCGCCGCCGCCGACGGGGACGAAGATGGCGCCGATCGCACGCTGACATTGACGCAGGATCTCCATGCCGATAGTGCCCTGACCCGCGATCACGTCCGGGTCGTCGTAGGCGGGAACGAAGGTCAGCTTCCGGCTGCGCGCGATCCGCCGGGCCTCGGTCTCCGCTTCGTCGTACGACTTGCCCTCGAGCACGACGGTTGCCCCGAGCGCGTGCACCGCGGCGATCTTGATCTGCGGCGTCGTCACCGGCATCACGATGGTCACTTCGGTGGAGAGACGCTGCCCGGCAAGCGCGACGCCTTGCGCGTGGTTTCCGGCCGAGGCCGCCACGACGCCCCGGCGGAGTGCGCTCGGCGAAAGGCGCGCCATCATGTTGTAGGCGCCGCGCAGCTTGAACGAGAAGATCGGCTGCGAGTCCTCGCGCTTCAGCAGGACGCGATAACCAAGGCGATCGGAGAGTTGCGTCGCCTCGTGCAGGGGCGTCTCGACGGCGACGTCGTACACCCTCGCGTTGAGGATCGCCTCGAGGTAGTTGCGATTACGAGCCAAGGGGACGTACGACACTAGACGGTATCGAGGGCCCGACGCCTCACTCGTGAGTTGGCGCGGGTTGCCGTCGGGAGTGGCCGTCGTAGCGGCACCATCGTCTTCATGAAGAACGACGAGAAGACGAGGACCGACGCGACCCAGGCCGCGACGACGATCATCGACACGACATCGCCTCGCCGCTCGTGTGGGAGCTTACGGTTCCTTCACTCGCGACCCTTCGTTCGCTTGACCCGGCACCACCGGACACACGGTCGAGAAGCGACATCGGGGGATGGTCCTGCCGGAGCCCGGGCGTGTCAAACCAGGCAAGGGCGGCATCCGGAGTCGGCTGAACCGCTCGTGGTCGCAGCTAACGCAGGAGCGAGGCGATCCTGCGGTGGAGCGTTTCGTCCCGGGCCCGTTCCCGTTTGAGGCTCTGGGCAACCCGGGCGTGCTTGGAGATGGCCCGCGTCAGATCGGCGAGAGCCGTCTTCAGCTGCTTCGGCGTCACGGTGCGTGACGTCGCCTGCGTCGTCCGCGAGCCCTGCAGGACGGCGCGCGCGTGGGCTATCGCGGCGCGCTCGTCGACCAACTGGTGATCGACGACGTAACGGTCGTTGCTGCCCGCCGCTCGCCATGAGTCGACCATCTGGTGAATCTTCTCGTCGTCGTCCGCCTGCCGGGTGAGCTTGTTCAGCTTGTCCTCGAGCGGGCCGAGGCACGGGCCCTGCTTGAGCGCCGCATCGAGGTCCTTCTTGGCCTCCGCGGCCACCTCCGCGCTCTTCTGGAAATCCTCGAAGGCCGTCTTCTCGAGCTCGTGGGTCTCGATTGCGGCCGGGATCAGCTCGCCCGTCAGGGCCTTGTCGATCTGGACGAGCTCGTAGACGAGTCCGACGAGCTCGGCGGACTCGGCCACCACTTCGCCGCCCTTTGCCGCGAGGCGTTTCAGCGTCTTCAGGAGCGCCTGTTCCTTGACGAAGTCGATCGTGTAGGCCTCGATCACCTTGGTCGCCTCCTTGTCGGCGTCGGTCAGCTCCCGCTGCCCGGCCTCGGCGTACGTCTTGGCGGTGGCGTACTTCCGTTCGGCCTTGGCCATCAGGCCGGGATCGCAGTTCCCCCTGGACAGGGTCACCGACGTGGATCCGATCACCGTGACCGCGCCGGCGCACGACAGCGTCACCTTGACGTCGAACGTCTCCGATCGCAGGCCTTTCGCGAGCGAGACGACCATGCCCTGCTTGTTGTCGGTGCCGGAATCGGTCACGCCGACGTAGGCGTGCGACTGGTAGTTCACCGAACCACCATCTGCGGCCCGTGTCACGCGAATCTCGACGTTCCAGTGGTGAAACGTCAGCTGATCGCCGCTCGGCAGCGGGCAGGACGCATTCCACTCGACCGGGATGCTGTAGGAGCTGGCGTTGCCGGCCGTGACCGTCCCGCCGTTCGGCGACACGACCGAGCCGCCCGGACCGGTGCTCGTACGAGTCGGAGCAGAGACGCCTGCCTGCGCGGCCGCAGCGGCTGCACCGACGACCGACAGCACCGCCAACGCCCGACCGAGACCGGGGAACCAGCTCGGGCGTCGACCCATCGGGTGAACCATACTCTGCGGCCTGACCCGAGCTCAGCCAGGGGCAGGATCTTGCGACGCTCGAGACCATGCGCGCCAATCTGCGCGCCAATCTGCGCGCCAGTGAGCGCCAGTCGCGAGCGGATTCCAGCGCTCTTGAGCGGAGGAGCCGCTCGGGCCCGGCCCGCCGAAACTCTGTGCTCAGGCCACGGTTCTGGGCGAAGGCGTTCCGAGCGGGACTTGGTACGGCTTTCCGGGCGTCTTCTCGATCGCCCGTCTCTGCGGGTCGGCTAACCCTTGTGCGCGCTCCAGCTGCCCTTGCCGATCGGGCTCGTCCACGTGCCGGACATCGACGAGCCGGAAACCGTGCCCTTGTAGGCCGCCCCTGCGCCGACTGCACCGAACGAGATGGCGTTCCCGTTGACCTTTCCGTTGATGCCGTAGGTTCCCCTCGGACTCGAGAGCGTGATCGATCCGTGCAGTGCCGATTTGGACAGCGTCCAGTGGAGGGTGAATGTCCCCGAAACCGCCCCGCTGTACTTGCCCGACCACTTCCCGGCGAGTACCGTCGTCAGCGTGGCCTTGGGTTTCGGCTTCGTCTTGGCGCCCGCGATCACGGTGAAGCCGCCGGAACAGATGCCAAGAAGCGCGGCGATCAGGGCAACGCGAATCGCGAATGGTTGACGATGGCGTCGGGGATGGATGTGCATGCTTCGGCTCCTCTCCTGTTGAGCTCTCGATTGAGACGTTCGACGCGCCGCATTGCGCCGATTGTCGAGAATTTCGGGGCGGTCTGCAATCCCCAGTTAGGGTCAGTTACGTGCCGAGTGCCTCACTGCGGATCGGCAGCGGAGCCCAGCTCGTCGCTCACGGCCTGGGGACCTGGATTCAGGCTTCAACCGGCCGGTAACGTCGAAGCATCGGCGTTTCGTGCGGCGGCCCAGGAGGAGGTGTCTCTGGCGTTCGGGTCGTTTGCGTCGACTGCGCGAAGGTCTCACCGGCGGCGCGTTCGGTAAGCGACGGCGCGGTGGCGGATCGCGCGGACGACGACGCGAGATGAAGCGGTGCTCTCCTCGATCGTGTAGAGCACGCGGTAGTTGCCGACTGCCGCCGACCATCGACCTCTGAGGCGGCCTAGCAGCGGCTTCCCGACCGCCTTTGGGTCGATCGCCAACGAGGAGATTGTCTCCCCGACAGCTTCTTGGACAACCGCTGGCAGAGCCTCGAGGTTCTCGCCGGCTTCGCGTGTGAGGACGAGCTCAGGCAAGCCCGAGCTCGCGCTTCACCTCGTCCCAACTCGAGACGCGACCAGCAGCGACATCCTCGTCGCTTCGCCGAAGCGCCTCCATCGTCTCCTTGTCATCGAGGATCTCGATCGTCTCCTGAAGCGCTTCGTACTCGTCGCTCGACAACACGACAACGGCTGGCCGCCCATTGCGAGTGATCACGATGTGCTCGTGCTTTTGCTCGACCTCGTCTACGAGGTCGGTGAGGTGGGCGCGTGCCTCGCTGAAGGGAACCGTCCTTGCCATCCAGCAGAGTGTACAGAATATTGCTCGTCTGGTTCGACCACCGTGATGGGTCAAGAAGGAAGAGAGACCCGCCTTGCAGCAACTTCCTGACTCAGTGCCCCCGACAAGAATCGAACTTGTGCACGCGGTCTAGGAACTCGAACTGATCGCATGACGTAAGCCGCAGGTACAGAGAGGTTTCTTCCTCCCCGCCCCACGTGCGCCAATCGAGCGCGACGGCAGAACGTGTGCCAGGCGCTGCGCCATGGCTACCGCCGGACGGGGCCGGCGGATATCTTCGACGGCTGAGACGCGATCCCGTGGCATCGGGTAGAAAACGGGAGATGGACGCGATCCCGATTCGCCTCTCCGAGCTGATGGTCATCGAGATCAACGTGCGTCCGGTGGTCGAGGTGGGGACCGACCGCCGCTATGTCCCCTTCGACGACGGATCCTTCGTGGGCGCGGACGGACTCCAAGGGACGCTCCAGCCGGGCGGAATCGACTGGCAGCGTGTTCGCGTGGACGGAACGGTCGAGATCGATGCCCACTACGTTCTCCGCACCGACGACGACGATCTGATCGAGGTGCTCTCGACGGGGGTGCGGCGGGTACCCGAGGCAGTCGCCGTCCGCATCGCAGCGGGAGAGGAGGTCGGTGCCGACGAGTACTACTTCCGCACGCATGTCACCCTGGCGACGTCCGCCACTCGGTGGGAGCGACTGAACGGCATCCTCGCGATCTCGACCGGACTGCGCGAGCGCGACACCGTGCGAATCCACGTCCACGAACTGCTGTAGCGCGTTGCCCGTGCGGAAGCTCGAGGTCACCGTGATCGGTGCGGGAATCGGCGGGCTGACCGCCGCCCTGAGCCTGCACGAGATCGGAGCGCACGTTGAGCTCTTCGAGTCTGCCCCTTCCCTCGAACCAATCGGCGTCGGCATCAACCTGCTGCCGCACGCAGTACGCGAGCTCGACGCACTGGGCCTCCTCGACCACCTGACCGAACGGGCCGTGCTTCCGGAGGCCCTGATCTACTGCACCCGCCGAGGGCAGGAGATCTGGAGCGAGCCGCGGGGCAGAGCGGCGCAATACCGCTGGCCGCAGGTTTCGACGCACCGGGGCGTCCTCCAGGAGGTGCTGCTCGATGCCTTTCTGCGGCGCGTCGGCGAGCGGCATCTGCACCTCAACCGGTCGCTCTCGCACATCGAGGAAGCTGGTGATCGGCCGGCGGCCCGGTTCGGCAATGAGGTGGCGGAGGCTGACCTGATCGTGGCGGCCGACGGCATTCACAGTGTGGCGCGACGGCAGCGCTATCCCGATGAGGGACCTCCTCTGTGGAATGGATCCTTGATGTGGCGGGGCTTGGCCGAGGTGGAGCGGGTGTTGGACGGCCGGACGATGATCTGGGCCGGCCACCCCGATCAGAAGTTCGTCGGCTACCCGATCGCCGACCGTGCCGACGGACGGCAAACCTTCAATTTCATTGCGGAGCTCAGGCGGCCCGGATCAGGACTGGCTGCGGATGAGGACTGGAATCGCATTGGAAGATTCGAAGATTTCCTGCCGCAGTTCCTGGACTGGAACTTCGGGTGGCTGGATGTGCCCGCCATCATCAAAGCCGCGCCAGAGACGTATCTCTACCCGATGGTCGACCGCGAGCCGCTGCCCCGCTGGACCTTCGACGGGACGACGCTGCTCGGCGATGCCGCCCATCCGATGTACCCGATCGGCTCCAACGGCGCGTCACAGGCGATTCTCGACGCACGGGTCCTGGCCGGCTGCCTTCGTCGGCACCCGCGGGAGATCGACGTCGCCCTCGCCAGGTACGAGGACGCGCGACGGCCGGCGACAGCCGCGATCGTCACCGCCAACCGGGGAATGGGACCGGAACGGCCGATGGCGCTCGTCGAAGAACGAGCTCCCGGCGGTTTCGAGCGGATCGACGACGTGATCAGCAAGGCCGAGATCGAGGCCGTGACGGAGGAGTACCGTCGGACCGCCGGCTTCGCCGTCTCCGACCTTGCAAGAGGCGCCTCTCTGCTGGACGAGCCGTACCGGGCATGACGCATGACCGCGCGGGCGACCGCTGAAGGAGGAATCCCGGGGCCATGCGCCGCCGGGGCGGCGGCTCGCAACTCAATGCCCCCGACAAGAATCGAACTTGTGCACGCGGTTTAGGAAGGCAGTAGAGACGCTCGGGGAACATGCCGATTTGCAGGGAGTTCGAGCGGCGTTGAGAGGACGCGCGACAGTTGGCGCGACAGTTGCGCGGGACGCGTGTCCCGATGCTTCGCTCGCAATAGGCTTCGTCCGCCCTCGGCCGCCGTGGCGGGGCGGGGCGTCGGGTTACGCTTCGCGTCGATGGAGCCACCCGGCTCGAAAGAGCGGCGGCGGACTGCTCGTGCGCTGGTCGCTACGTACCACGAGGCGGAACTCGCGGGTCTGCTCGAGCACGTCGCCGAGGCGATCGAGCGGTACCGCGGGGGCGAGCTCGACGCTCACGACGTCGACGACGTGATCCACCAGTACACGAAAGCTGCGCGCGAGCTCTGGAAGTTCTGCGTCCTCGGCGGTTCAGGCTCGCACGTCGAAGCGCTCGCCGCAACCCTCGAACAACTGACCGCGGAAGGTGACCGGCCCGACTGGTGGGCGAGGGCCGAGACGCGTCGCGGACGGTAGGGCTGTTTCGCGGACTGTGTCCCGCACGATTCCTGCCGGGCGCATTGCAGAGGGAGGCGTGGCGCGCAAACCCGCATGGTTGCGTGGGTCAGGTGTGACGGGGATGCCGCGAAATCACGCTCGGTGCTGTCCTCGGTGCTGTCCTCGAGTTTTCGCTGATCCAGGCAACGAGGCTGAGCCGTCCGACATTGAGACGCCTGACAGAGAACCTGGCGCGGAGATGCGATCACTCCTCTATGGGCCGTAGCTCCAGGATTCCGAACGAGGCTCCGGGGTTCTTCGACGCAACTTCGATCGCCTCGTCGGCATCGGCGCATTCGAGGATGTTGAAGCCCGCGATCTGAAGCGTCTGCTCGCTCACGGGACCGTCGTCGACGCGGACAACGCCTTCTCGAACACGAATTGTCCGCGTCACAGGGAGCGGCGCGAGAACGTGACCCATGAGGCGTACGCCGCGGGCGTCCATCTCGTCGCACCATGCGCCAACCGCTTCGGGGACGGTCGCTCGCTGTTCGGGAGTCAGTTGAACGTTCGGGTCGCGGTAGGTGAAGAGCATGAATTTCACGGCAGCCTCCTCGGTTGGGGTCACAGCCAGTTCGACTCCGCGAGTCGTCGCGAATCATCGGTGATCGAGGCCAAGAAAGCCCGGGTGCGCGTTCGCGAGTACACCCCGAAAGGCGCGAGCGCTGCGACAGCGTTGCTCGATGATTTCTGAGGATGCACCCGTAGTTCTCCCCGGCGGCATGTGGCTGACCCCGATGTTGCTGCGCCGACGCTCGGGCTCAATGGCACCCGAGAGTCCTCTTCTATAAGTCGGAAGGATGCGATCATGAACCAGCACAACTGGCTGACGTTCGGAATAGCGATCGGCGCTGGTGTTGGGACCGTTCTTGGCGTCCTTGTCGGCAGCATCGCGCTTGGTCTCGCACTGGGTGTAGGAGTCGGCGTTGCTTTGGGAACTGGGTTCGACTATTCGCGCCGCCATAGGTGACGCTTTTCTGACCCGACTCTCGCCCGGGCTACATGACCGACGGCTGCCCGAGCGTTCCTAATTGACGCCCGAGCCGCGACCGGCTTGCGCGTGGCGAGAGCATCCGGCAACAATCCGGCGATGACGTTGACGCACGCGTTCGCGGGGGTCGCCGTCTCGGACTACGCCGCGGCCTACGAGTGGTACCTCCGTCTCTTCGGTCGCGAAGCGGACATGTACCCGCATGATCATGAGGCCGTTTGGCGGTTGACCGCCAGCAGTTCCGTCTACGTTGTCCGCGACGTGGACCGTGCGGGCAACGGTCTACTGACGCTCGCCACGGATGACCTCGCCGGCCTTGCGAGCCGACTTCAGGCAGACGGACTTGCGTTCACGCGGGACGCAGGCGGCAACGCGCCCGAGAGTCTGACCGTCAGTGACGACGACGGGAACAGGACCAAGTTCTTCCAAGATCCGGCCCTCCAGGCGGGCTGAGACTCGCCTGCCCCAGCGTTCAGTTATCACGCCAGAGAATCGGACACGAGTGCGGGGCATTGCGGCATGCGAAGCAGCGGACGCCAAGTTCGGAGCGCGGCCGCCGTGCCCCGGGGGTGCCGGGACACCGTCATGCCAGTTCGCGGCGCGCGCGACGAGCTGTTAGCGCGCAGCTCCGAGCGTAAGGCTAACGTTGTCTGCAATGGCGTCGCAGAACGCGCCGTCCACCTTGTTACATTGCAGCGTGACGAGGATCGCCCGGGTGTTCTTCGGGGGCAACCGCGGTCGAGTGCGCTAGAGCGTTCGCGAAGACACTCAGAGCCGCGCGAGGTTTTGTAGTACGATTCCATCGTGGATGTCCACCCGTCGGCGCGCAAGCACGGCGTGGCTGACGAAGACATCCGGCATGCTGCAGCTCACGCCATGGCGATCGAGACTCAAGACGACGACACACGCCTCTACCTCGGCCCATCTCGAAACGCCAAGCTGCTCGAAGTCGTGACCATCGTCCGCGACGACGGCTCCGAGTTGGTGATCCACGCGATGAAGATGCGAGCGAAGTACCGGCGACTGCTCCCGGGAGGATGACAATGGCCAAGAAGACATACGGGAAGACGGCGAACGGGACGCCGATCACCGACAACCTCGTCTCCGAGCTGGCCGAGAAGGCCGAGGCGGGCTACGACGTCGACGAGATGCTGCGTCGCCGCGGCGGACGCCCACCGCTCGGTTCGGCCCCAGCGGCCGTCGAGTCTGTTCGGCTTGAACCCGAACTACGCCAAGCGCTCGTCCAACGGGCCCGTCGCGATCACGAGACCACCTCGTCCGTGATCCGCAAGGCGTTGCGCAAGTACCTCGACGTCGCCTGAGACGATAGCCCTCGCATGGGCGAGGGTTCGGGAGTACCTACCTGAGACTCGTCGAGACTTCGGTGTGCGGGTACGTTGCCCGGCCCAACGTTGTCACAACACGCCGAGCTATCATCGATGCCGGACAGTCGGTCGCTCTGATTGAGGTACTTGAAGGCCCGCCTCGCGGCGGGCCTTCGCGTGTCCTGGGCCCCGGGGGCCGGATTCGAACCGGCATCGTTCCGATGGACAGTCGGTTCCTCTACCAATTGAGGTACCCCGGGGCCGTGAGCCAGATGAAACGCGTCGGCGAGCGCCAGCGCAAGACGCTCTTTCAGTCCCGTCCGAGCGGGCCAGACGACGGGTCGGCTGCCTGTGCGAGCGTCATTCACGCCCGAGCCGATTGAGCACGGCCCTGATCGTTGAGGGCCACCATTGCCGGCCGCCTTGAGCGGTTGGGACGCTCTCGGCGTTGAGCTCGCGTGCGATCTCGTCCAGGGTCTGACCGGCGGCGTGTGCTGCCCGGATGCGCTCGACGACGGGTGCGGGAATTTGCCGCGGGCGGCCTCGGAGCGCTGGTGTATCGACCCACTCCTCGACGGTGGTTGTTCCTCGAGCCGTGTAAATCATGGGGTTTCGTTTGGCGAGGTCGCGCCCCTTTTTCTTCGAGAGGTTCGCCTGGAGCGGCTTCGCAACCACGTTGTCAAACGTCTCCACGATCTCGGCCGCGACCGCTGGAGCGACTCCGAGAAGCGACTCGACGCGCTGGTTGAGCTGCTCGCGGTTAGAGGGCTGAAGTACCGACACGAGAGATGAGGATGCTTTCGAAGAACTCACCGGCTCGTCGTCCCGTTCGACGGTTGACGTGACGGGTGATGGTGTCCTCGAGGGAGAGTCCCGCTCTCGTCAGGATCTCCGGGTAGAGATTCCGTGAGTCGTTCACAACGATCACGATTGGGGCATTCCGGTCGAGTTGAACCGCGGCGTTGGTGAAGACCGCGGTCATATCCTCCACGTAGGCGGCCAGTGACCGGCTGCTCGAGCCTTGTGCAGCTGCGCCGATCTCTTCGTGCTGGCGATCGCGAAGCCTCAGGAGCTCGTAGGAGTAGCGGTGCTGCTCGTGATAGTCGATCAGGCCAGGGTACGGAGGCGAGGTGATGATCCCGTCTGCTCTACCGGCCAGCTGCACGGTCCGCGAATCGTCGTGGATCACTTCGACGTCTCTGCCCGTCCGGACCTCGGTGAAAGCGCGAATGCGCCCGACGGTATCGAGCGTGTAGCGCGAGAGAAACTTCTCTGCCTCTTCAACGGGGCGGCATGTGCGCTTGTGCTTGTGACAGTAGTAGGGGGCGATCGTCGGGGCCCGGGGGAAGTCGAGGTCGAAATGTGTCGTTCGGCGAGCGGATCGCGCGGCTCGGGAGAGGATGATCTTCGCGACGTCCCAGGCTGGATCGTCGAGACGCTCGGAAGCCACCTCGTAGTAGCGGAGGAGCTCACCCAAGGCTCGCGGCGCATACCAGCTCCGGAGCCAGTCGCTGGCCTCGTCGATGGGCGCAGGCCCGGCTTGCCGAGCTTCGGCAAGCGCTGCCCTCAAGCCCAGCTCGAGCGCGCCGAGTGAGTAGGCAGTCGTTTTGACGCGGCTGAGGAGGCAGTTGAAGGCCGAAATGTCGCAGCCAACGGCATCCGCTCCGAACACGTTTGCCTCAACGAGCGTGGTACCCGAACCCACGAAGGGGTCGTAGACGCGCTGGCCCGGACGGAAGTAGCGCTTCAGGAAGACTTCGACGAGCTGGGGAACGTACTTCCCAAGGTAGGGATGCATGCCGTGAACGTGCTTCGTCCGCTCCGCCTGCGGCAGCTCAGCCTCAGACCAGGAGAGCTCCATGTCGAGATTCGAGTAGAGGGCCTCCTGAGTCTGCCCCGCCATCTGCTCACACTCTACGGAGCGGTCCGGACAACCCTCGTGGCGGTTCCGTCAAGCCGTTCAGCGTCCTGGGTGACATTGCGTCGGCCGAGTTTCGTATCCATCCCGGCCTCACTGACGCGCGGATAATTAGCGCAATTCGCCGCCCTCGAGCGTCGCGGCGAGCTCGGCGACGTCCTGACGCAGTCGCTCGACCGCGGCGCGGACGTCGGGCTCGGTCGTCGTAATCGGCTCAGGAGCGGACCGCCTGGCCACTTCCCGTTCGACCGTGTGCCGGATCCAGGCGCTCACCGACATGCCGTCGCCTTTGGCGAGTTCGCGCACAGTCGCGATCGTCGATGCCGGGAACCGAACCGGGACGTGCTGCGTCAGAGCGCGTTCACGCCGGCGGCGCGGCGGACCCTCCGCGGCCTCGCGTCTGCTCGGGTCGTCGTAGTACTCGAACGCCTCGGCGTCGCGATCGCTCACTGCCGAGAGTCCTCCTCGTACCTGGCGACCAGCCCCCGGCTGGGCTCGTAGATCCCGAACGGTCGACACTTGCGCAGGTCGTCCGCGCGCGGTGGGGCAAGCGGCACGACGACGATCCCTTCAGGAAGCCGGGCGACCATCAGCCAGTCCGCCGGTCCTTCCTCGGCAGCCGGGCAGAAGAGCGGATCGCCGAACGTCCATGCGTCGAGAGCGTCCTCTGCGCTGAACGGTGCGTGCTTTGCGAGGTGGGGCAAGTTGTCATCGTCGATCTCGAACGGATCATCTGGGTCGAGCGCATCGATGTCGAAGCGCTCTCTCATGAGCGTGTGTTCCAATGTAACACACGCAAGGTCATGCGTCATCCTCGAGCTGGGCGAGTCGCGCGGCTGTGTCGGCTCGGTCGAGGTACGCATCGACGAGCGCGGCCGCCTCCGCCTCCGACCCGGGCATGAGCTTGCCGTAGAGGTCGTAGGTCGTCTGGATCGAGGCGTGGCCCATGTAGGTCGTAATCGCCTTCGCGTTCACGCCGGCGGCGATCAGCGTCGAGGCGAAGCTGTGGCGCGCTTCGTGGAGGCCGATCGGGTCGAGGCCGGCCCGACGCCAGGCGACGTGGGCTCGGCGCCAGACGTTCGACGTCACGAACGGTTTGTCCTCGGCTGCGCCGAAGACGAGGCCGGCGTCGCGACCCTCGCGCGCCTTGTGGGCGAGGAGCTCGTCGCGGAGCGCGCCGACGATGGGGACGGTGCGGCGGCCGGCGTGGCTCTTCGGCTCGATGTGCGCGCGTTCCTTCTCGTCGTAGGCGCGCTCGACGTGGATCATTTCCTTCGCGAGGTCGACGTCTTCCCACCGAAGGCCCATCAGCTCGCCGCGGCGAAGGCCCGCGTAGAGAGCGGTCGCCCAGACGGCGCGGTCGCGGTCCGGCAGCGCCGCGAGAAGTAGCTTCGCCTCCTCTGGGGAGGCGATCCGCTCACGTCGGCCTCTGACCGCCGGGAGGCGCAGATGACCGGTCGGGTTGACGGCCAGGTCGCCGTCCTCGATCGCTCGGCGGTAGATCACGCGGAGCGGCATCAGGACGTTGCGGACGGTCGACGGGTCGAGGCCTTCGCCGAGCAGTTCGTCGGCCAGGCGCTGGACGTCGCGGCGCTGGACGTCGCCGAGTCGCTTCGAACCGAGTTTCGGGCAGGACGCGATCGCGAAGGGCCCGCTCGTAGCCGCGAATCGCGCTCGTGCGCGACCGTCGACGGCGGATATCAGCGGATCAGACCGGACAACACGCTTTTCGGTAGCCTCCAAGAAATCCCTGTAAATCAAGCATTTTTGAGGGAATTTCGTTAATGCCCCCGACAAGAATCGAACTTGTGCACGCGGTTTAGGAAACCGCTGCTCTATCCACTGAGCTACGGGGGCTCGATCCGGTCAGTGTAGAGCGCCGGGTTTGCGCGAATCGGGCCTGGGCGGGACGATGTGTATCTGAGCGACGGCCGCCGCAAGCACCCGCCCGTCCGGCGCCGCGTGCGCCACCGCAAGGTGGTGGCCGCGTTGCTCGTCGCGGCGTGCGTGCTCGCGCCGCTTGCGATCTCGGCGGTCTGGCTGCGCAGCCAGGTGCTCGACACGAACGCCTACGTGAAGACCGTGACGCCGCTGAGCTCGAATCCGGCGATCGCCGCCGCGGTCGCCGACGAGGTCGTCAAGGCTCTGTTCACGCACGTCGACGTCAACGCCGAGGCGGAGCGGGTGCTGCCGAAGAAGGCGCAGTTCCTGGCGCTGCCGCTCACGGCCGGGCTGCGGGGCTACACAGGGACGGCCGTCGAGCGCTTCCTGGCGACGAGCGAGTTCCGGCGGCTCTGGCAGGTCGCGAACACGCAGGCGCACGATGCGCTCCTGGCGGCGCTCGACAAGCGACGGAGCCCCTACCTGGCGCCCGACGGGAGCGTCGACATCGACCTTGCGGGCGTCGTCGTCGCGGCCAGGCAGGCGCTCGCCCAGGCGGGGCTCCACCTGTTCGACAAGGTGAAGCCGAAGCTCCTCCAGCGGAGGTTCGTGGTCGCGCGGCCCTCCTCGATCGACCGGATCCGGCGTGTGGTCACGATCCTCAAGGCGCTCGCGATCGCGCTGCCCGTCGTCTCCGCGCTGTGCTTCGCGCTCGCGCTCGGCCTCTCGCGCGAACGGCGGCGGACGGTGCTCCGCGCCGGGGCGGGGGTCGCCGCCACCGCCGCCGTCACGATTGCGGCGATCGTCGTCATGCGCACCTATTACCTCCACCGGGTCGTCGGGCCGGACGTCCCCCTCGCCGCCGCCGGGGCGCTCTACGACGTCCTCGTCCGCAACCTGCGCCTCCAGCTCAAGCTCGTCTGCCTCGGCGGGCTCGCGGTCGCCGGCGCGGCGGCGCTCGCAGGGCCCTCGCCGTTCGCCGTCCGGACGCGCACCTGGGCGCTCAGGACCGCCGGGAAGCTCGCCGACGAGGCGGTCGGCGAGAGCGTCACCGCCAGGTGGGTCGCGACCAACAAGGCGACGCTCCGCACCGTCACCGTCGTCTTCGCGCTGCTCCTGCTGCTCTCCGCCGCCCACCCGAACGTGCGGCTGCTCGTCAAGCTCACCGTGGGGGCGCTCCTCGTGCTCGGCGCCCTCGAGATCCTCGGCCGCCCCGCCTCCCCGGGGCGGCGCAAGGCGAAGTAGACAACCCGCCCGCTACCGTGGGCGGATGAGCGCTCCCGACCAGACGGCGAAGCCGTACGGGAGGCGGGCCTTCCTGCTGCTCCTGGCCGGCGGCATCTCCTCGTTCGCCTGGGCCTCGAAGGTCAGCGGCATCGTCTCGCCGCTCACCTCCGGCGTCTCGCAGTTGGTCGGGAACCTCTTCCCCGTCGGCGGCTGGCGCATCTACACGATCTCCGGCTCGATGCCGATCTTCGAGCCCAGGCAGTACACCCTCCGGATCGACGGCCTCGTGCGCAACCCGGTCGACCTCACCTACGACGACCTGCTGGCGCTGCCGCAGGCCCACCAGGTCTCGACCTTCCACTGCGTCACCGGCTGGACGGTGCACGGCGTGCAGTGGTCGGGGATCCGCTTCCGGCACCTTCTCGACCTCGTCCAGCCGCTCCCGGCCGCGAAGGCGCTCCGCTTCGTCTCGCTCGAGGTGCCCTACGACGACTCGCTCACCCTCGAGCAGGTCAAGCTCGCCGACGCGATGCTCGCCCTCGACATGGACGGGAAGCCGCTCAGCCGCCCGCACGGGTCGCCCGCCCGGGTCGTGATCCCCGAGATGTACGGCTACAAGGGCGTCAAGTGGCTCACCCGGATCGAGGTCCTCGACCACCAGCCGACCGGGTACTGGGAAGGCCTCGGCTACGACCAGAACGCCTGGGTCGGCCGCTCCAATGGCTACGGCTCCGCCTGACGAGCCGCCGCCCGGGCGCCGCCTCCCTCGCTACGGGCGCACCGAGCGGACCGTCCACTGGGTGCACGCGACGGCCTTCTGCGTCCTGCTCGGCTCGGGGCTCTGCCTCTACCTGCCGAGCCTCGCAGAGGCCGTCAACCGCCGGCCTCTGCTGAAGTCCATCCACCTCTACACCGCGCTCGCCTGGGCGATCGCGCTCGTCCTCGTCCTCGTTCTCGGCGACCGGCGGGCGCTCCGGCGCACCCTGCGCGAGGTCGAGTACCTCGACGCCGACGACCGCGACTGGCTGCGCGGCCGGCACACGCCGCAGGGCCGCATGAACGCCGGCCAGAAGCTGAACACGGTCGTCACCGCCGCGTTCGCGATCCTGTTCGCGGTCAGCGGCTTCTTCCTCTGGTACGGCGAGCGGGACACGCGCTTCCGGCTCGGCAACGCGCTCCTGATCCACGACTGGCTGATGTACCTGTCCCTGATCCTCTTCCTCGGGCACCTCTATCTGGCGCTGATCCTGCCGAGGACGCGCCACTCGCTCAGCGGGATCACCCGCGGCTGGGTGCGCGAGGACTGGGCGGAGCGCCGCCACGCGAAGTGGGTCGAGGCGGTGCGAGCCGAGACCGGCGAGCAGGGCAGTCCGTGAGGCGGCGCCCGCCCGGGCGCCCGCACGGCAGCCGCCCCAGGCTGATTTAATCGCGCGCCGAGATCACGCGTCGGCGCTCACGGGCGCCCTACGGAAGCGAGGGCGGCATGAAGTTCAGCATCTACTCGGAGTTGCAGAGTTGGCCCGGGAAGTCGTACGACACGCTCTACGGTGAGGTGCTCGAGCAGATCGAGAACGCCGATCGGCTCGGGTACGAGACCTACGCGGCGGTCGAGCACCTCTTCTTCCCGAAGTTCTCCGCCTCGGCGAACGTCTTCGGGCTCTTCGGGATCGCCGCTGCGCGCACGCACAACATCAAGTTCCGGACGATGCTGCACATCCTCCCGTACCACAACCCGCTCGTGCTCGCCGCGATGATCCACGAGTTCTCGATCCTGACGAAGGGCCGCTACGAGTTCGGCATCGGCCGCGGCCACGGCTGGATTCCGCTCGTCGCCGGGCTGCCGATGGACGAGGAGTCCAGGCCGCGGTACGAGGAGGCGCTCGACCTTTTCATCGAGGCGCTCCACGGCGACGTGGTGTCGTTTCACGGCGACTACTGGAACGTCGACGGCAGCCAGATCGTCCCGTTCAGCGGGCACCGGTTCCGCGTCATCCTCGGCGGCACCTCCGACCAGACCTACGACCTCGCGGCGAAGCACGGCTGGGGCGTCGCGGTCCCGCCGCTGCTCCCCTACTCGGCTCTCGAAACTCAGCTCGACCTCTACCGGGCGAAGTGCGCCGAGTACGGGACGTCGCCCGACATCGTCTGGATCCACGCCTGCTACATCGACGACGACCGCGACCTCGCCAAGCGCGAGGCGGAACGCCACATGCGCGGCTTCCTCGAGGGCAACGCCTCGCCGCTGACCGAGCACACCCCGCCGCCCACCGACCAGCTGAACGCGGCCGGGTACGGTTTCTACGCCTCCGGAATCATGGAGCAGCTCGCCGCGACGCCCTACGAGGACATGATCGCCGGAGACATCGTCTGGGTCGGGACGCCCGACGACGTGATCGAGCGGGTCCGCGAGACGATCGCGGTCTGCGACGGTCTCACCGAGATCGCCATCACCACCAACCCCGGCGGCGTCGACCACTGGCAGGCGATCAAGGCCCAGGAGCTCTTCGCCAAACATGTGATCCCCGCGTTCCGGCCCGCCGGGGAAGCCGCCGGCTGAGCCTGCGCCTCGCGGCGGCGAGCCCGGCTACGACAAGGGGGCCGAGCGCGGGCGATTCACGGGGCCGCCTCCGTCTCGGCGACGGCAGGCCTCCGGACGAAGCGCCCGGCAGGCGCGCCGATCACCTCGCCGTCGTCGTAGACGGTCATTCCGCGCAGAACCGTCCGCACCGGCCAGCCCTTGAGGGACACGCCCTGGAACGGCGTGTGGTCCTGGGCCGAGTGCAGGAGCTCCGGCGTCACGACCTGTTCGCGCTCCAGGTCGACGAGCACCAGATCCGCGTCGGCGCCCACGGCGAGCGAGCCCTTCGCCGGGAAGCAGCCGAAGGCGCGTGCGGGGGCCGCGCTGGCGAGCTCGGCAACCCGCTCGAGCGGCAGCCCGCGCTTGTGCACCCCCTCCGACAGCAGCACGGGGTACAGGAGCGCCGTCCCGCCGAAGCCGGGCAGCGCCGGCCAGAGGTCGTCGCCCTTGTCCGACTCCATGCAGCAGGCGTGGTCGGACGCCACCCAGTTGATCTCACCGCGCGCGACCCCGCCCCAGAGCGCCTCGACGTCGGCCCGCGTGCGGATCGGCGGGTTCACCTTCCCGCCGATGCCCTCGAGCATGTCGTGCGTGAGCACGAGATGGTGCAGCGTCGTCTCGCAGCGGACATCCAGCGACGGGTAGAGGTTGCGCACCTCGAGGGCCGCGCGCAAGGCCTCCGCGCTCGAGAGATGCAGCAGGTTCACGCGGCAGCGAGTCGCATCGGCGAGGATCGCGGCCTCGTGCACGGACAGCCGCTCCGTCAGCGGCGGCCGGGCCTCGTGCCACGCCTGCGGGCCGGTCGTGCCCGCCGCCTTCGTGCGAGCCATGAAGAGCTTGATCAGCTCCGCGTTCTCGCAGTGGATGCTGAGCGAGATTCGCCCCGCGTCGCCGTAGCGCGCGTCGGCGGCGGCGATGTTCTCCATCATCGTGTAGAGGTGCCCGAAGTCGTACTGGTCGTCCGACATCGTGAACGCGTCCGAGTCCGCGGAGTCGCCGGCGAGGTTGAGGCCCTTGTAGAACATGAAGTACTTGAACGACGCGACTCCGGCCTCACCGGCGAGCCAGTCGATCTCGTCCAGCTGCCCCGACGTCATCGGCGCGAGGTGGTAGCCGAAGTCGACGCGCGCGCTGCCCTCGGTCGCGGCGAGGACCTCGGGAAGGATCTCGCGATAGGGCCCGCTCCGGTTGAGGTAGTGATGGCCCGTGCGGAAGTAGCTCAGCGCGGTCGTGGCGCCGCCGACCAGAGACGACTCGGTCTCGCTCGCGACGTCCGTCTCGAGATCGCGGTAGATGCCGAAGTGCATGTGCGAGTCGACACCGCCCGGGAAGACATGCAGGCCCTGTGCGTCGACCACCTCGTCGGCCTCCGCCGACGGGAGGTCGCTCGCGAGCGCGGCGATCACCCCGTCGCGGATCCCGAGATCGCACCGGATCGGACCGTGACCGGGGAAGACCACGGTTCCACGGCTGATGACGGTGTCGTAACGTTTCATCGCGTTCCTCCCACAGCCCCTCGCGCCTCCTGCAGCCCGGAGCCGACGCCTCCCGTGACCGTTCCTCTAGGAGGAACACGCAGAGCAGTTGTTCCGGTGGACGCTAGTATCCACGCCTAGCTGATGTCAAGCACGAACGCATCGCGCCGCTGTGAACAGGGCATCGAGGGAGGCTCCACGTGGCAGAGCTCGTGACCGCAAGCCGCACTGCGAGCGTGCTCCTGGCGTTCGCTGGCGCCGAGGGCGAGCTCGGCATCAGCGAGGTCGCGCGGCGATTGAACCTCGCCAAGAGCGTCACGCACCGGATCGTGACGACACTCGTGGCGGCAGGGCTGCTCGGCCGTGAGGAGACGGGCTCGCGCTACCGGCTCGGACCTCGCGCGGTCGAGCTCGGACTGGCTGCGATCGGCGCGTCCGACCCTAGGTCGGTGGCGCTCCCGATCATGAGCGAGCTCGCTCGGACGACGGGCGAGACCATGACGATGAGCCTCCGCGCCGGCACGGAGCGCGTCTACGTCAGCCAGGTCGAGAGCACGCAGGACGTGCACATGTCGGTGGAGATCGGACGGCGCTTCCCCCTCTACGCAGGCGCCTCCGGACGTGCCATCCTCGCGTTCCTCCCGGAGGACGAGCTCGATCGCTACCTCGCGCACACGGTGCTCGCACCGCTCACACCGGCCACGATCACGGACCCGCTGAATCTCCGCGAAGAGCTCCGGGCCACGCGCACGCTCGGCTATGCCGTCAGCCACGGAGAACGGGATTCCTGGGCTGCGTCCGTCGCCGTGCCGTGGCGCGCCGGCGGGCTTACCATCGGCTCGCTCAGCGTCTGCGGGCCGCTCGCCCGCTTCTCGGGCGAACGCACGGCGGAGTTCGGGCGCGCGCTGCTCGACGCGACACGCCGGGCTTCCTCCCCGGCGAGGAGATCACGAGATCCCGTGCCGGCCTCCCGGCGAGAGCGGAGCGGGTGACCGCGCCGCCGCTCGACGGCATCCGCGTGATCGACCTGGCGACGATCTACGCCGGGCCGCTCTCGGCGGCTCTGCTCGGAGACTTCGGAGCGGACGTGATCAAGGTCGAGCATCCGCGGGGCGATCCGATGCGCGGCCACGGGCCGAGCAAGGATGGTCACGGCCTCTGGTGGAAGGTGATCTCGCGGAACAAGCGGGCGATCACGCTCGACCTCTCGAAGCCGGAGGGGCAGGAGCTTCTGCTCGAGCTCGCGGCCGGCGCCGACGTCCTGGTCGAGAACTTCCGTCCCGGCGTGCTCGAGGGCTGGGGGCTCGGCTACGAGCAGCTCTCGGCGGCGAGCCCCGGCCTCGTGCTGCTGCGGACGACCGGGTTCGGCCAGGTCGGCCCCTACCGGTCCCGGCCGGGCTTCGGCACCCTCGCGGAGTCGATGAGCGGCTTCGCCGCCCTCACGGGTCAACCTGACGGGCCGCCGACGCTCCCACCTTTCGGGCTCGCCGACGGGATCTCGGGGATCGCGGGCGCGTACGCCGTCATGCTCGCGCTCTACCACCGCGACGCCCGCGGCGGCACCGGGCAGGTGATCGACCTCGCGATCATCGAGCCGATCATGGCGATCCTCGGCGCTCAGCCGACCGTCTACGACCAGCTCGGGCTGGTTCAGCGGCGCACCGGGAACCGGAGCAGCAACAACGCCCCCCGCAACATCTACCTCTCCAGCGACGGTCGCTGGGTCGCGATCTCGACGAGCGCCGGCTCGATCGCCAGGCGGGTGATGACGCTCGTCGGCCACCCGGAGGTGATCGACGAGGAGTGGTTCGCGACGGGCGCCGGCCGGGCCGGCCACGCCGATCTGCTCGACGGGATGGTCAGCAGCTGGATCGCCGAACGGAGCTGCGACGAGGTGATCGCCGCCTTCGCCGAGGCGGGCGCCGCCGCGGTCGAGGTCTACGACATCGTCCAGATCATGGACGACCCGCAGTACGGCGCCCTCGAGTCGATCGTCACCGTCGACGACGACGATCTCGGCCCGATCAAGATGCAGAACGTGATCTTCCGGCTGCTGGGAACACCGGGCGCCGTCCGCCACCCGGGGCGGCGCCTCGGCCAGGACAACGACGATGTCTACGGCGAGCTCGGGCTCAGCGAGGAGCGCCGCCGCGCGCTCGCGGACTCGGGCGTGATCTGAATGGGAGCGCCGCGCAGCTTCCTGTTCGTGCCGGGCCATCGCGAGCGCCTGCTCGCGGGTGCGTTCGAGCGCGGCGCCGACGAGGTCGTGCTCGACCTCGAGGACGGCGTCCCGCCGGAGGAGAAGAGCCGCGCCCGCGGGCTCGTCTCCGAGCTGGTCGCCGGCCGTCGCGCCGTCGTCCGCGTCAACCGGCCGGGCACCGAGCTGTGCGCCGCCGATCTCGGCGCCGTGGCGGGACACGCGGCAGGGTTGAGGCTGCCCAAGGTCGAGTCCGCCGGCGACGTCGCCTGGGTGCGCGAGCGGGCGCCCGGCGTGCCGCTCGACTGCACGATCGAGTCTGCGCTCGGCGTCCTGCGAGCGCTCGAGATCGCGACCGCCCCCGGCGTCGCCCATCTCTCCTTCGGCGCCGCCGACCTCTCCACCGACCTGGGGGTCGAGGACGCTCCGCTCCCGCTCTTCCACGCACGCTCGCACGTCGTGCTCGCCTCGCGGGCGGCCGGGCTCGGAGGGCCCAGCGACGGCGTTCACGTCCACCTCGCCGACCTCGACGGCCTCCGCCGCAGCGCGCGCCTCGCCCGGCGCCTGGGGTTCGAGGCGAAGTCGGCGATTCACCCCGACCAGGTCGCGGTGATCAACGAGGTCTTCCGGCCGACCGACGTAGAGGTCGAGTGGGCGAGGAGGATCGCGGCGGCCTTCGCAGCGGCCGGCGGAAACCCGATCCGGCTCGACGACGGCGAGTTCGTCGACCTGCCGATCGCCGAGCGCGCCCGGCGGATCCTGGAGCGCGCGTGAACCTCGTCGATTCCCTGGGAGACGCCCGTGTGTACGACCTCGCACGGCCCCTGGAGGCCGCAACCCCGACGAGCGCGAACCACCCCGCGTTCCGCATGGGGCTGATCCGGCGGCACGGCGACATGGTTCGCGTCGACGGCGGATCGGCCGCGAACGAGCTCTTCACCATGAGCGGCCACACCGGCACCCACATCGACGCGCTCTGCCACGTCTCCCGGGGCGGGCTGCTCCACGGCGGCCTCGATGCCGCCGAGTCGTCGCGCGGCGGCCGCTTCTCGCAGCTCGGCGCCGAGACGATCGAGCCGATCGTCTGCCGCGGCGTCCTGCTGAACGTCCCCGAGTTCCTCGGCCGCGACACGCTCGAGTCGGCCCATCCGATCACCGCGGCCGAGCTCGAGGCGACCGCGGAGCACCACGGGCTCGAGATCGGGGAGGGCGACGCCGTGCTCGTCCGCACGGGCTGGCCGGTCGGTCGCTACGACGATGCCGTCCGCTATCTGGGGCACGAGAGCGGGGTTCCCGGGCCCGACGTGTCGGCCGGGCGCTGGCTCGCAGAGCGCCGGGCCCGCGTCACCGGCTCCGACACGATCGCCTACGAGCGCCTGGCGCCCGGCGCCGGGCACGCGACCCTGCCCGTGCACCTCGTCCTGCTCGTCGATCACGGGATCCACATCGTCGAGGTCCTCGACCTCGAGGCGCTGGCCGCCGATCGCGTCCGCGAGTTCCTGTTCGTGCTGATCCCGCTGAAGATCGTCGGCGCGACCGGCTCCCCCGTCCGGCCGCTGGCGCTCGTCGCACGGTGAGACGCGCCGGCTCGACCCCGGGCACATGAACAGGCTGGCGCCCCAGCTCGCCGCGTGGGTTGCGGGTCTCCGCTTCGACCACCTTCCCGGCCCGGTCGTCCAGGCGGTTCGCGACCGGCTGATCGACACCGTCGGCGTCGCAGTCGCCGGGATTGGCTCCGAGGCCGGCCGTGCGACCCGCTCCGTCGTCGAGCGCTGGGCGGGAGTCGAGGAGTCGACGGTGCTCGGCGAGGCTCGGCGCCTGCCGGCCGAGGGAGCCGCGCTCGTCAACGGAACCTATGCCCACTCGCTCGACTTCGACGACACGCACCTCCCCTCGATCGTCCACCCGAGCGCGCCGCTCGTCCCCGCGGTGCTCGCCCAGGCCGAAGCGGTGCAGGCCGGCCCCGAAGAGACCGCGGTCGCGCTGGCCGCCGGCTACGAGGTTCTCTGCCGGCTCGCGCTGGCCCAGTACGACCCGGAGCTCGGCAACTCGGTGCTGTTCGAGCGCGGCTTCCATGCGACCTCGATCATCGGCGCGGTCGCCGGAGCGGCTGCCTGTGCGCGGCTGCTCGACCTGGACGAGGACCGGATCGTCGACGCGATCGCCGTCGCCTGCAGCCTCGGCTCCGGGCTGATCGAGGCGAACCGCGGCGGCGGCTCCGTCAAGCAGTTGCACGCCGGCTGGTCGGCGCACGGGGCGCTGATGGCCGCGCGGCTCGCCGCCGGCGGCCTGACCGGGCCGCCGTCCGTTCTCGAGGGCCGCTTCGGCTTCTTCGAGGCGTTCTCCGGCGGCATGTGGCGGCCCGACGAGGTCACCCGCGGGCTCGGCTCGGACTGGCCGTCGCTCGCGATCACCGTCAAGCCCTACCCCTGCAACCACTTCACCCACTGCGTCGTCGACGCCGCTCTGGCCCTGATGTCCCGCGGGCTCTTGCCCGCCGACGTCCACTCGGTCGTGATCGGGACTGCCGGCGCGAGCCTCCGCACCATCGGCGAGCCGATCGAGGAGAAACGCCGCCCCCGCTCCCCCCATCACGCCCGGTTCAGCGCCCCGTTCGTCTTCGCGACCGCGCTCATCGGTGGCGGCGGGCTCGGCGTCTCGCTCGAGGACTTCACCGCCGAGACGATCGCCGACCCCGGCCGGTTGACGCTCGCCGACCGCTGCGAGGTCGTCGCCGATCCCGAGTGCGATGCGATCTTCCCGCATCAGTTTCCGGCACGCGTGACCGTCGTGACGAGATCGGGCGAGGTGCTGGAGGAGTGGGTTCCGGAGAATCGGGGCGGGCCGCGACGGCCGCTCACGAGCGCCGAGCTGCGCGAGAAGCTCCGGCTGACGGCGGGAGCACGCGCCGATGCCCTCGCGGTGGCCTGCGAGCGCCTCGACGTGCCGGGCATCGTCCGCGCCGCGGCGACCGGTGCGGTCGTTTCAGTCGGGGAGTCCATCCAGTAGCCGGGTGGGCACCGCTTCCCGACGCGCACACCCCGTGTCAGCTCTCCTGCGGCTGCCAGCGGAACCCGCGCATCGCCGCGGCGAGCCCGATCGCGCCCCAGAGGGCGACCACCCCGATCGCCCCGGCATCCGACCACAGGTGCTGATGCCGGACCATCACGTCGCGGGTCAGCTGCGTGTAGTGCGTCAGGGGCAGGATGTCGGCGATCACCTTCAGGAACCCCGGGTACCCCTTCGGCGAGAAGAACGTGCCCGAGATGATCGCCATCGGCAGGTAGACCGCGTTGATCACGGCCGACGACCCCTCGGAGGAGCGCACGAGGCCGGTGATGCCGAGGCCGAGCGCCGCGAAGGAGAGCGCGCCGAGGGCGAGCACGAAGGCAAGCGAGAACAGCCTTTCCGGGACGGCGACCGAGAAGAGCACCCGGCCGATCGCCACGATCAGCACCGCCTCGATCAGGAAGACGATGAACGTCGATGCCAGCACGGCGAGCAGGTAGCTGAGCGCGGGCAGCGGCGTCGTCCGGATCCGTTTCAGGATCCCCGATTCGCGCCGGACGACGAGCGTGATCCCGAGGCCCGCGAAGCAGGTCGCGGCGACGCCGTAGCCGATCATCCCGGCCTCCAGGAACGCAGCGCCGCGGATGCCGCCCTCCTTCTTGATCACGTCGTTGCCGTAGACCGAGCCGAAGATCAGGAAGAAGATCACCGGCAGGAAGAAGGTGAAGAACGCCGCCTCGCGGTTGCGCCAGAACAGCAGCTGCTCCGTGCGCAGCTCGTGCACGAAGAGCCTCACTCGGTCAGCTCCAGGTACACGTCCTCGAGCGTCGGCCGCCGCACCTCGAGGCCCTCGAGCTCCTCGCCGCGCTCGAGCGCCGCGGCCGTGAGCTCGTGCAGCCTCCGCGTCGGCTTGGCCGTCTGCTCGACGACGACCTCGCCGTTCCGGCGGAACCGGATCTCGGTCTCGGAGCTGCCGCCGGTCAGCTCCGCCGGCGAGCCCTCCCGGACGATCCGCCCCTCGCGCAGGACCGCAACCCGGTCCGCGAGCTGCTCGGCCTCGTCGAGGTAGTGCGTCGTCAGCAGCACCGTCGTCCCGAGCGAGCGGAGGTTGCGGATCGTCTGCCAGGCCGCGCGACGCGCCCCCGGGTCGAAGCCCGTCGTCGGCTCGTCCAGGAAGATCAGGTCCGGGTTGCCGACGAGGGCCAGCGCGAGGTCGAGCCGCCGCTTCTGGCCGCCCGAGAGCGTACGGCAACGGGCACCGCTCTTCTCGGTCAGCTCGACGATCTCGATCACCTCGTCGGGATCGCGCGGGCTCGCGTAGTAGCCGCCGAAGACGGTCAGGCTCTCCCGCACCGTCAGGTTCGGGTAGAGCGACGACGACTGGAGCACGACGCCCACCCGCTCCCGCCAGGCGCGGCCGGCGGCCTGCGGGTCCTCGCCGAGCACCTCGACCTCGCCTCCGTCGCGCTTGCGATAGCCCTCGAGAATCTCGATCGTGGTCGTCTTCCCGGCCCCGTTCGGCCCGAGCAGGCCGAAGACCTCGCCCGCCGGGATCTCGAAGTCGATCCCGCGCACGGCCTCGTGCTGGCCGTAGCTCTTCCGCAGCCCCGCGACCCGCACCGCGACCACGGCGGTCACAGCTCAACCTCGGCGAAGCCGGCCGTCGGGAACGAGACCTCACGACCCGTCAGAGCGAGCACGATCTCGCCGCAATCGGGCTGGTGACCGACCGCGACGACCGTCTCGCCCAGGCCCTCCACGGCCGCGCGCAGGCTCTCGACCGTCGCGCCCGGCGCGAGCCCGTCGTCGACGCTGTGCTCGAGGCCCGCGGCGGCGGCGACCGCAATCGCCGTCTCGCGTGCCCGGAGCAGCGGGCTCGAGACCACCGCGTCGGGGTGCCGCTCGGCGAGCAGCCCGCCCAGGAGCCTCGCCGACTCGTGGCCGGACGCGGTCAGCGTGCGTAGGGCGTCGGGGTGCCCGGGGGCGGCTTTGGCGTGCCGAACGAGGATCAGGAGCATCGCCCCTAGCCTAGAGCTTCGCCGCAGCGTCGCCTCGACCGTGCCGGCGGGCCTGCTGCCGGCGGCGCGTCCACCTCGTGCTCGAGTTACGCACACCCGGTTGCGGGGAAACACTGGCCGGGCGACCGTGATCTCCCCGACGGCGCGACGCGAACGAGCCGCCACCATCCGGGGTGATCCTGGCGCGGCAGCGACCATACTCACCCGAAAGACCGAGACCGGTTTCCGACGCGACCTGAACCGAGAGGGAGACGACCGATGCCCGAGACAATCACCATCACCGACAACCGCACCGGCAAGGCCTACGACGTGCCGATCGAGGACGGGACGATTCGCGCCACCGCGCTGCGCGAGATCCGGGTCGACGACGACGACTTCGGCCTGATGAGTTACGACCCGGCCTTCCTGAACACGGCCTCGGTGCGGAGCTCGGTCAGCTACATCGACGGCGACAAGGGGATCCTCCGCTACCGCGGCTATCCGATCGAGCAGCTCGCGGAGCAGAGCACCTATCTCGAAGTCGCCTACCTGCTCGTCCACGGCGAGCTGCCGACAGAGGCGCAGCTGGCCGAGTGGACGAACGCCGTCTCCCTCCACACCTTCGTCCACGAGAACGTGAAGCGCCTGATGGAGGGGTTCCGCTACGACGCGCACCCGATGGGGATGTTCATCAGCGTGGTCGCCGGGCTCTCGACCTTCTATCCGGAGGCGAGCCGGATCGGGGACGCGGAGATCAGGCGTCAGGAGGTCGTCCGGCTGATCGCCAAGGTGCCGACGATCGCCGCCTGGTCGTACCGCCACAACCGCGGCCTGCCCTACGTGTACCCCGACAACGGGATCGGGTTCACCGAGAACTTCCTCTCGATGGTGTATCGGATCGGTGCGCCGCGGTACGACGCCGACCCCGTGCTCGTGCGCGCGCTCGAGGTGCTGTTCATCCTCCACGCCGACCACGAGCAGAACTGCAGCGCGAGCGTGATGCGCGCGATCGGCTCGAGCCAGGCCGACCCCTACGTTGCGCTGTCAGGCGCCGCGGCCGCGCTCTACGGCCCGCTGCACGGCGGCGCGAACGAGGCGGTCCTCCGCATGCTCGAGGAGATTGCAGACGTCAAGCGCGTCCCCGAGTACGTGGCACGTGTGAAGGCCGGCGACTTCCGGCTGATGGGGTTCGGGCACCGCGTGTACAAGAACTACGACCCGCGGGCGAAGATCATCAAGCAGACGGCCGACAGCGTGTTCGAGGTGACCGGACGCAACCCGCTGCTGGACATCGCGCTCGAGCTGGAGAAGATCGCGCTCGAGGACGACTACTTCGTCTCGCGCAAGCTCTACCCGAACGTCGACTTCTACTCGGGCCTGATCTACCAGGCGCTCGGACTGCCGACCTCGATGTTTCCGGTGATGTTCGCGATTCCGCGCACGGCCGGTTGGCTCTCCCAGTGGCTCGAGGGCGTCGAGGATTCCGAGCAGAAGATCGCGAGGCCGCGGCAGGTGTTCACGGGCAGCCCCGAGCGCGACTACGTCCGGATCGGGAAGCGGTGATCGGCTGCGGCTAGCGCACTAGAGTGGCCCGATGAGGCAGTTCCGCTATGTCGTCGCCGACGTCTTCACCGACGAGGCGCTGACCGGGAACCAGCTCGCCGTCTTCACGGACGCGCGTGACCTCGACCCGATCACGATGCAGGCGCTCGCGAAGGAGATGAACTTCTCCGAGACGGTGTTCGTGCTACCGCCGCAGGCAGCCGACGCCGACGTGCGGATCCGCATCTTCACGCCGGCCAATGAGCTTCCCTTCGCCGGCCACCCGACGCTCGGTGCGGCCTTCGTGCTCGGCGCGCCGCTACAGAAGATCGTCATCCGGCTGGAGACCGAGGCCGGCGTCGTCCCGGTCGAGCTCGAGCGCGAGGGCGCACGGATCGTGTTCGGCTGGATGGACCAGCCGATCCCGCCCTGGGAGCCGTTTCCGCAGCCCGACTTCCTGCTCGCGCTGCTCGGGGTCGAGCGGTCCGGGCTTCCGCTCGAGACCTACCACCTCGGCCCGAGCCACACGTTCGTCGAGGTCGAGACGCCCGAGCAGGTTGCCGCGCTCCGCCCCGACTTCGGCGCGCTCGCCCGGCTCACGGACGGCGGAGTCGGTTGCTTCGCCCGCGACGGCGACACCTGGAAGGCGCGGGTGTTCGCCCCCGGTGCCGGCGTCGACGAGGACGCCGCCACCGGATCGGCCGCCGGGCCGCTCGCCGTCCATCTCGCCCGCCACGGGCGGATCGCCTTCGGCGAGGAGATCCGGATCTCCCAGGGGGTCGAGATCGGCAGGCCCTCGACGCTCTATGCCCGCGCCGACGGGTCAGCGGAGCTGATCGAGCGGGTCCGGGTCGGCGGCAGCGCGGTCACGGTCGCCCGCGGCGAGTTCAGGATTCCCTGATCGCGACCGCGTCGATCTCGGGCAGCTCGACCGCCAGCGCCGTCCAGAAGACGCCCCCGTTGCGCGAGACGTAGAGGCGGTTGCGCGCCGCGTACGCAAGCAGGTCGGGGTCGGCCGCCGAGATCGCCACCGCGCGGCCCGCCGGCAAGCCGCGCCCCGACTCGCGCCAGGTCGTGCCGGTGTCGTGGGAGACGAGCATCGGCGGCCGCGTGTCCACCACCGCGACGACCGTCGAGCCGGCCTCGGCAGCCGCGACGACGCGGGGCAGGTTCAGGCTCGGCGCGGGCGCGGGCTCGAACGGGTCCGCCGGCTCGACCTCCCCGGTCTCGAGGTCGACCGCGAACGTGCCTGCGGCTGTGGCGACCAGCGCGATCACCGCGCTGCCGCGAGAACGGAGGCGACGACCGTGGTCGCCCGGCGAGCCGCGGCGACCGGAGCGAAGCCGCCGGAGCGCGCAGCCAGGTACGAGATGCAGAACGCGTCTCCGGCGCCGGTCGGGTCGCCCTCGAGCGCGAAGGCCGGCACGTGCGCCGGCCGTCCGTCGACGTACACGGTCGCCCCGCGGGAGCCGTGCGTCACGAGCAGCTCGCGGACGGGCAGCGCGGCGGGGTCGCCGAGCAGCTCTGCCTCCTCGTCGCTCAGCTTCAGCACCCAGACGTGCCGGAGCAGCTCCGGGTCGTAGGCGTCGTCGAGCTCGAGCTCCCCGATCCGGCCGGTCCGGACGAGCCCCTGCCCGTCGAGCGAGAGCCGCCGGCCGCGTGCGGCCGCCGCGAGCGTCTCGGGCGGGAAGTCCGAGCGCGCGAGCGGTGCAACATGCACCCAGCGCACCTCGTCGGCGAGCGCAGGCAGATCGGCCGGCAGCCAGGTGTCGCCGCGGGAGACCACCCGCATCAGCCGGCGGTCGCCCTCGTAGTCGATCTCGAAGGTGGCCGTGGCGGTGCCCGGCACGTACCGGACGGGCGTCCCGAGCGCGACCACCGGCGGCAGCAGCGAGTCGCGGTCCTCGAGCGCGCAGCGGGCGTAGATGGTTGCCGCGACCGGCAGGTGCTGAAGTGCCCGTGCGCCGTGGAACGGCGCGCCGCCCGCGCGGGCCGGCGTCCCGGGGAAGAGGTCGCGCGAGAGGTTGCCGAGCAGGGCGATCATGTGCGAACCGCCACGGGCCTCCGGACGAGCAGGCCCGCGCCGGCCGCGAGCACGAAGGCTGCCCCGAGGCTCGGGAGGGACGCTCCTCCCCACGGGAGCGCGTGCGGGTGGGTATGCGCGACGATCCGCGTCCACCAACCGGGCCCGTCCGGGTAGAGCCACTGGTAGAGGCAGAAGCCTGCGAGCCAGGCGAGAATCGGTGCCACTCGCGCCTTCGGCGCAGCGAACACGCTCGCGTGCCCGTAGTGGCGTCCCGCGAGCAGCCAGTCGGCCAGCAGCACGCCGAACAGCGGCACGAAGAACGACCCGAGCAGGAACAGGAAGGGCTGGTAGTTCCGGAGGTCGACGACCAGAGCACCGGCGGTCGCGACCGAGGCGGTGCCTCCGACGAGCAGCCGCTGCGGCACGTGCGGGACGAGATTCTGCAGCGAGACGGCCCCGGAGTAGACATTCGCGAACGCCTCGTCGCTCTCGTCGACGGTCAGCGCGAGCAGTGCCAGCACGCTCGCGGCGCCACCGGCGGCGATCGCGGTCAGGAGCGCCGGCGCCTCGCTGATATGCCGGGACATCGCGATCACGGCTCCGAGCGCGAACAGCGGCACGGTTGGGACGAAGTAGCCGAGCCCCGCGCTCCAGAAGCCGTCCGAGCGGCTGCGGGAGAAGCGCGTGTAGTCGGCGACGAGCGGCGTCCACGAGACGATGCTCGCGAGCACGAGATCGAATCCGGGCCAGAAGGCGTGGGCGCCGGGCCGGTGCCAGAGCTGCTCGACGTGCTGCCCGTGCAGTGACCACCAGCTCAGGTAGATGAGCGAGGCGACCACGACCCAGACGGCGAACTTGCGGATGTACCGGCGGACGAAGCCGACCGGGCCCAGGAACGCCAGCGCCGTCGCGACGGCCCCGAAGAGGATCTTCCAGAAGCTCGTTCCGCCGAAGCCGAGCACGTGCTTCGAGAGCGCGCTCGCCCCGGTCGCGATCACGATCAGCTCGAACACGGACCAGCCGAGGCACTGGAGGATGTTCAGCCCGGTCGGCAGGAAGGATCCACGCCGGCCGAGCGGCGCGCGCAGCAGCACCATCGTCGGGACGCGGGCGTCGGCGCCGATCAGTCCGGCCAGCCCGAGCATCAGGCTGCCGACCACCGCCGCCGCGGCGATCGCGCCGAGCGCCTCCGGCAGCGACAGCGCGAGGCCGAACTCCGAGGCGGGGAGCACCAGGAACGCCCCCGCCACGATCACGAGCAGCGAGACCGACAGGTTCGCCCAGAGCAGGAACCCGTCGAACAGCCCGAGCCCACGCAACCTCTCCGGAACGGGCTCGATCCCCCAGTGCGGTGCGTCTTTCACGTGCTCCCTCCCTTCGCCGGCATGACCCGGATCAGGTTCGACGGGTGTGATCTCAGCCGCCCCTGCGGCACCCCGGTGTGTCCCAGCGTATCGCGCCCGGGGTCGAGGCGAGTCAACTCCGAACCCGCTATCTTTGACCCGGGTTGACTGTCCGCCGGAGACTCGCTGTGTTGCTCCCGATCCTCGCCGTGCTCACAGCGGTGCCGGTCGCGTTCGCGGTCGGGGACGGCCGCTCCCAGACGCAACTGCAGGCACCGGGCCAGCTTGCGCTGGGCAAGCAGCTGTACCGCAAGTACTGCGGCCAGTGCCACGCACTTGCGCAGGCGCTCGCGGCAGGATTCGGCAGCGACAAGGGCCTCGGCACCGACGGCGGGCCCAGCTTCAACAACCTCAAGGTCCCGTACAACCTCTCGATCGTCGCCGTCACCGAGCAGTTCGGCGGCCACGAGCTCGTCGTCAAGCGCATGACCTGGACGCAGCTCAACCAGGTCGCCGCCTTCACCGCCGCAGCGACGAAGACGAACCCGTACCTGGCGCGGATCACCGACGGCTGATGACGCGTGGGGAAACCTCCGGTTTCCCCCCACGGGCCCCCCTTCCGACACGTGGCCACTGTTGCGGTTGGGTCGCTGGTTGCGCAGTTGCCGCCCGCGCTTTCGGATGGACGACTGGGTTGGGTGGTTCGGGGCGCTGAGGTGAGCGGCCGGTTGGCTTAGCGGAGATGCCGGCGAAGCCGGCATCTCCGCCTCGAAAGGCCAAGGGCACTACGTCAGGAGTCTTCTCACGACGTACGGGAGGATGCCGCCGTGGCGGAGGTACTCCCGCTCCCTGGGGGTGTCCAGCCTCAGGATGGCGGTGAACTCCTTGTCGTCGGCCTTGACGGTCACCTCTCTTGCCTCGCCGCCGGCGAGGTCGACGATCGCGAACTCCTCCCGGCCGGTCAGGCCGAGCGACTCGCGGCTCTCGCCCGGCGCGTACTGGAGCGGGAGGATGCCCATCATCAGCAGGTTCGAGCGGTGGATCCGCTCGTAGCTCTCGGCGAGCACCGCGCGGACGCCGAGCAGGGCGGGGCCCTTCGCGGCCCAGTCGCGCGACGAGCCCGAGCCGTATTCCTTGCCGGCCAGGACGACGAGGGGTGTTCCCGCCGCCAGATAGCGCTCCGACGCCTCGAAGATCGTCATCTCCTCGCCCGAGGGGACGTGGACCGTCCAGGTTCCCTCCGAGCCGGGGACGAGCAGGTTGCGAAGGCGAACGTTCGCGAACGTGCCGCGCACCATCACCTCGTGGTTGCCGCGGCGGGAGCCGTACGAGTTGAAATCGCGCGCCTCGACGCCGTGCTCCCGCAGATAGCTGCCCGCCGGCGAGTCGAGCCGGATCGAGCCGGCCGGCGAGATGTGGTCGGTCGTGACCGAGTCGCCGAGCGAGACGAGGCAGCGGGCGCCGTGCACGTCCGCGACCGGGCCGGGCGCCGGGCGCAGCCCGTCGAAGTACGGCGGCAGCCGGACGTACGTCGACGCCTCCTCCCAGGCGTAGAGGTCGCCCGCCGGGGTCTCGAGCGACCGCCAGGTCTCGTCGCCCGCGAAGACGTCGGCGTAGGTGCTGCTGTACATCTCCCCGCGGACGGAGGCCGCCACCGTCTCCTGGATCTCCGCCGAGCTCGGCCAGAGGTCGCGCAGGTAGACGTCGCCCTGGACGGGCTCCGTCTCGAAGTCGATGTCCATCCGCCCGGCGAGCGCGTAGGCGACCACGAGGGGCGGTGACGCGAGGTAGTTCGCCTTCACCTCGGGGTGGATCCGGGCCTCGAAGTTGCGGTTCCCCGACAGCACCGCGCACGCGACCAGGTCGCCGTTCGCGATCGCCTGGGACACCTCCGGCCGGAGCGGACCGGAGTTCCCGATGCACGTCGTGCACCCGTAGCCGACCGTGTTGAATCCGAGCTCGTCCAGATAGCGGTCGAGACCCGAGCGTTCGTAGTAGTCGGTGACGACCCGCGACCCCGGCGCGAGCGACGACTTCACCCAGGGGCGGCGCGCCAGGCCGAGCTCGACCGCCTTCCGGGCGAGCAGCCCCGCGCCGACCATCACCTGCGGGTTCGAGGTGTTCGTGCACGAGGTGATCGCGGCGATCACCACCGAGCCGTGCCCGAGCTCGACCTCCTCGCCGTCGAGCGAGAAGCGGACCGTGCGCGGCCGTGGTCGCTCCGCGACCGGGACCGCTGCCTCCGCCGGCGCCGGGCTCGTGTGCCCGGCCGGAGCCTGCTCCGTCGTCGGGTCGCTCGCCGGGAATGTCTCGGCGAGCGCCCCGTTCGGATCGGGCTCGACCCCGAACGTCGGCAGCTCCTCCAGGAACGACTCCCTGGCCCGGGAGAGCGGCACCCGGTCCTGCGGCCGGCGCGGCCCGGCGAGCGACGGCTCGACCTCGCCCAGCTCCAGCTCGACGACCTGCGAGTAGACCGGGTGGTCGTCGGGGATATGCCAGAGCAGGTTCTCCTTGCAGTACGCCTCGACCAGCCGGATGCGCTCCTCCGGCCGTCCGGTCAGCCGCAGGTAGTCGAGCGTCAGCTCGTCGACCGGGAAGAAGCCGCAGGTTGCCCCGTACTCGGGCGACATGTTCCCGAGCGTCGCACGGTCGGCCACCGTCAGCCCGCCGACCCCGTCGCCGAAGTACTCGACGAACTTGCCGACCACCCCGGTCTTCCGCAGCAGCTGGGTCACCGTGAGCACCAGGTCGGTCGCCGTCGTTCCCTCCCGGAGCCGGCCGCGCAGCCGGAAGCCGACCACCTGCGGCACGAGCATCGACAGGGGCTCGCCGAGCATCGCCGCCTCGGCCTCGATCCCGCCGACGCCCCAGCCGAGCACGCCGAGGCCGTTCACCATCGTCGTGTGCGAATCGGTGCCGACGACCGTGTCCGGGAAGGCGACCCCGTCGCGGGTCTCGACCACGCGCGCCAGGTACTCGAGGTTCACCTGGTGGCAGATGCCCGTCCCCGGCGGCACGACCTCCAGGCCGTTGAACGACCCCTGCCCCCAGCGCAGGAACGTGTAGCGCTCGTGGTTCCGCTCCACCTCGAGCTCGACGTTGTGAGCGAAGGCGAAGCGGGTGGCGAACTCGTCCACCTGCACCGAATGGTCGATCACGAGCTCCGCCGGGATCAGCGGGTTGATCCGTGCGGCGTCGCCGCCGAGCTCGGCGATCGCGTTCCGCATCGCGGCCAGGTCGACGACCGCAGGGACGCCGGTGAAGTCCTGCAGCAGCACGCGCGACGGCGAGAAGGAGATCTCCTGTGCCGGCTCCGCGTTCGGATCCCAGGTCGCGACGGCCCGGACGCCGTCCGCGTCCCCGAGTCTGAGCACGTTCTCGAGCAGGACACGCAGCGTGTACGGAAGCCGCGCGACGTCGTGCTCGGGCTGCAATGATCTGATCCGGTGGATGCCGTAGGAGCGATCGCCCACCGTGAGCGTCGAGAAGGCGTCCATCACCGAAGTCAAGCAGAGCGGGCGGGTCAGGGGACAGGGCCACCTCGCACCGTCCGGCGCGGCCGAGCGACTCACGGCTTCGGTCGGAGACGAGCCCTTAACCAACGCTTAATCGGGCACGAGCAGATTGGACGCTTCGCCTCGATATAACGACGGACGTGCAGCAGGCGGACCTCATCAGGGTGCTGGCGTCGGTCGCGACGGCCGGAGCCGGAGCAGGGCTGGCGCTCGGCGGCGCTGCGGTGACCGGTCACCTCGACGCGAGCACGACGATCCAGCAGATCACCGAGGCGCCGGTCGTCCCCCAGGGCCTCAGCGCCTCGACGACGGCGTCGGCCCCCTCACTCTCGGTCGCCCAGATCTACCGGCTCGACGCCCCCGGAGTCGTCCAGATCACCGCGAAGCGCGGCGCAGCAGGTGCGAACGGCGCCTCCCGCCCGCTCGGATCCGGATTCGTGATCGACAAGGCCGGTCACATCGTCACCAGCAACCGCGTCGTCGCTGACGCGGGAGCCGGCGTGCTCGAGGTCAGCTTCTCCGGCAACGACAGGCTGAGCGTGAAGATGGTCGGCAAGGATCCGGCCACCGACGTCGCCGTCCTGCAGATCGACGCGCACTCACGATCGCTCAGCCCGCTGCCGCTCGGAGACTCCGACGGTGTCCAGGTCGGCGACCCGGTCGTCGCGATCGGCAATCCGTTCAGCCTCACCCGGACCGCCACCGCCGGGGTGGTCAGCGCCGTTCTCCGAACCGTCGACGCTCCCAGCGGCTCCTCGGCGACCGACCGGGCGATCCAGACCGACGCAGCGATCGGCGACGGCAACGTCGGCGGGCCGCTGATCAACGCCGGCGGCGAGGTGATCGGGATGAGCGCCAGGCCCGCCGCCGTCGATGGAGTGGGCGGCGGGGGCGATCCCGGAGTCGGCTTCGCCGTCCCGATCAACACGGTCAAGGGCGTCGTCGCGCAGCTGATCCAGTACGGCAAGGCGGAGCACGCCTACCTCGGGATCAGCGCGTTGCCCGTCACGCCCTCGCTTGCCCGGATCCTGGCCCTCCCTGCGTCGCGCGGGCTGCTCGTCCAGAATGTGATCAGCGGAGGAGCCGCCGACAACGCGGGCCTCCGGATGGGCACCTCGGCGGTGATCGTCGCGGGCGAGTCCTACCGGGTCGGCGGTGACATCATCGTCGCCGCCAACGGCGAGCCCGTCTCGACCGAGGCACAGCTGGGTGACGTCGTCGCGACGATGAGGCCCGGAGACCGGCTCGTGCTCGCCGTCTGGCGAGGGAGCACGAAGGAGACCCTCCATGTGACGCTCGGCCGACCACCCGGCTGAGAGGACGTTTGGGCCCCGGCAGTAACGGGGCCCGGAACCGGCGGAGCCGTCTAGCCAGCGCGGCCCGTCGGATGAGATGGCCGCGACCCGCATGCCTGCCCGGGTCGCGGCCATTTATTCTTCTATTTCTTTGTGAGCCGCCTCTCCGACACCCGGCGGCTCGCCGGGTTGGCCGGCGCGACAGGAGGCTGCGGTTCTGCATTCCCAAGTTCCGCCTGGAGGCGTACCCTTTCGGGTCGTGGAGCGCGGGTCCGCTGTTTTCGAGGAGACGTTCGTCGAGGAGGAGCAGCTCTGGCATGACGACGACGCCGATGGGCGGGACGGGTGGTTCTGCGTGCGGACCGACCCCTTTCCCTGCCCGGCTGCCGGGTGCAGCTACGTGGCGGACTACATGACCGCGGCGCACCTGATCCTCGTCTGGGAGCAGCAGGACGATCCGAACCTGCTCCGGCACGCCGCGCGCGCCCGGGATGTGGGGCGCAACCCGCGCATCGTCGGGTACCGGGCCGACTACGGGCCGAGCGCCTCCTACTACGCCTGGATCGCGGCCGGACGGCCCGTCCACGGTGTCCGGGCCCAGTAGGAGCTCGTCTCGAAATGAAGCCTTGAGTCGCTCGGCCGCGCTGGACGGCACGATCCTGCGTCCTCAGGATCATCGATAGCGCTGCTCGTGCTTATCCGCTTTGCTCCGCGAGCGGTTCTTGGGTGCGGATGATCTCGTGGTAGGTGCTGGGCTGGTGGACGGCGCCGAGGCCGAGCAGGGTCTGGAAGCCGGCGAGCGGGGTTCGGCGGCGGTTGTGTCGGAAGACGAACTCGTCGAGGTAGACCTGGAGGTGCTTGGGGGAAACACCGTGGTGGGTGCCCTGCAGCCAGGTCTTGAGATTGGAAAGCGAGCGATGCGCGCGGGGCAGGACCCACTCGCGATCGGCGAAGCGGGCTCGTTGCTTGTGCGGCCGATGGTCGAAGCCGGCAGCGCGAAGGCCGCTGTAACCATCCCAGCCGTCGGTGTGGACGACCGCGCCCGGAGCAACGCTCGAGCTCACAAACGGCGTCAACGACGCGGCAGAGGCGTCGTCCAAGAGCTGCAAGCGAAGGCGCCCCGAACCGTTTCCTCTCACCTCGACCGCGACCCCCACAAGCGGCTTCCCATCGCGTTGGCGGCCACCACGCAGGTCTGTGTCGCGTCCTCCGAGGAAGCCTTCGTCGGCCTCGACCTCGCCCGTCAACGGTTCGCGCTCCGGGGCGACCATTGCCCGGCGCAACTTGTGGAGCATCGTCCAGGCGGTCTCGTAGCGCGAGATCCCCAGCTGGCGGCGCAGCTGCAGCGCCGAGATCCCCGGCCCATGCGTGCTGACCAGGTACGCGCCCCAGAACCACAGCGTGAGCGGCAGGTGCGTCTTGTGCATCACCGTCCCGGCGGTGACCGACGCCTGGTGACCGCACGACTTGCACTGCCAAAGATGGCGCCGATGCTCGTCGCCGACCCCGTCCCCGCCACACGCCGGACAGACGAACCCGTCCGGCCAGCGCGAGGCAAACAGGTACGCGCGACACGCTTCCTCGTCCGGAAACCGCTGCTGGAACTCGATCACCGAGCGAGGGAACTCAGACCGTGGCACCCAAACAACGTACGAATGACCCCGGACGGAGCAAAGCGGATAAGTATGAGCGCTGCTATCGAAGATCCCTGCGTCCTTGACCCGCACTCATCCATCGCACCCGATCGACGAAGCGTCATTCTGAGACGAGCTCTACGCCGGTATCCTGCAGGCGTGGCCACGGTCAAGGAGACGGTTCAGGTGCGGGGCATCCGCTGCGAGCGTTGCATGGCGCGGCTCGGGCACGTGCTCAAAGGGCACGAGGGGCTCGAGTCGGCGAACGCGACGCTGGCCGGGGAGGTCACCCTCACCTACGACGACCAGCTGACGTCGCGGGACGCGCTCATGCAGGCTCTGGTGCGCGGCGGCTTCCGTGAACAGGCTCTGCCGGTCTAGCCGGGCGGGAATCCTGCGCGGTCGAGGGTCGTTGGAACAGGTTGCTAGGGTGGCCGCCGGATGAGCGAAGGCGCACCGACCGCCGCCGAATCACGCCGCATCGCGGAGGCTGCACGTGATCGTGTCCGTTTCGAGGAGGAAGCGCTCGAGCTCAGCGACCAGGTCTTCAGGGTGGCGCGCCGGCTCGTCGGGTCGCGCGAGGAGGCGGAGGACCTAGTGCAGGACACCTACGCCCGCGCGTTCCGGTCATGGCAGCAGTACACGCCGGGCACGAACCTCCGCGCCTGGCTGCTGCGGATCCTGACGAACCTGAACATCGACCGTGGACGCCGCCAGCAGCGCACCCCGGACACGCAGCCGCTCGAGGAAGGCGACTACTTCCTCTACAACAAGCTCGAGTCGACCATGCCGGACGAGAACCCGGACGAGGAGCGGGTGATCGAGCGGCTGTCGCAGAACGCCGTCGTCGACGCCCTCGCCGAGGTCCCGCACGACTTCCGCGACGTGATCGTCCTCGTCGACATCGGCGAGTTCTCCTACGCCGACGCCGCACAGATCCTCGACATCCCGGTCGGGACCGTGATGTCCCGGCTGCACCGCGGCCGGCGCATCCTCAAGCAGCGGCTCGCCGAGTCGGCGGTGAACGTCTGATGGGCTGCGGCTGCACCGACTGCGAAGCGATGATGCAGCCGTACCTCGACGGAATGCTGTCCGATGAGCAGGTCACCGAGGCGCACGAGCACCTCGAGCGGTGCCCGCCCTGCGAGCGGCGCTACCGCTTCGAGGAGCGGCTCCGCCACTTCGTGCGCGTCGCCGCCGAGGAGCCGATGCCGGACGAGCTTCGGCAGCGGCTGGCCGGGCTCCGGTCGGCTCCGAACCCGGCGCCGTAGAGCGCTGTCGTAGAGCGTTACAGGCCCCGGGCGAGATCCGGCGTGTCGATGTCCCCGGGCGGCGTCAGGTCGTCGCACGGGACGAGGAGCGCGTCGAGTCCGCGGCCGCCGTCGTCGGGGATGTTCGCCCACGCCGCCCGGCTCAGGGCCGCCGGGTGGCTGCGAAGGCCGTCGTAGCTCGCGGCGACGACGTCGGCCTGGTCGCGGTGCGCGAGCACCCGCTCGATCGCGCGACGATCGAGGTACGGCCCGTCGGCGAGCACGACCAGCGCGGCCTCGACCTCGTCGCCGAGCGCCGCGAGGCCGCAGCGGAGGCTCGCCCCGGGGCCGAGCGCCCAGTCGGGGCAGCTGACGACCCGCGCCTCACCGAGTTCGATCGCGTCGCCTTCCTCGATCGGATACGCGCCCGAGACGATCACAATCTCGTCCACGGGCGCGTCGGCGAGCCGCTCGAGCACGTACGGCAGCAACAGCAGCTGCTTCGGCGAGCCGAACCGGGTCGCGGCGCCGGCGGCGAGGACGACGGCCGAGATCACGAGCTACGAGACCTTGACGTTGGCGTGTTCGAGCTCGATCGTCATCGTCGGCTGCTCGGACGCGTCGCCTTTCTGGCCGATTCGTTCGACGACGTCCAGGCCCTCGGTCACCTTGCCGATGATCGCGTAGTCCGGGGGCAGTCCCGCGTCCGCTTCGGTCACGACGAAGAACTGGCTGCCGGCGGTGCCCGCCGCCTGGGCGCCCGTCTTCGCCATCGCGACCACCCCGCGCGTGTACCTGGCTCTTGCGGGAGGCTTGTCCACGGTCATGTAGCCGGGGCCGCCCATTCCGGTGCCGGTCGGGTCGCCCCCCTGGATCACGAACCCGGGCACGATCCGGTGGAAGATCGTCTTGTCGAAGAAGCCGCGCCGGACGAGCGTCACGAACGAGGCCGCCGCGTGCGGCGACTGTGCCTGGTCGATCCTGAAGGTGAAGCTGCCGCAGTTCGTCTCGATCGTGACGTCGTAGTGCTTGCCTGCGGCGAGCACGGCGGTCGGCTTCGGCTCCGCGCGTGCCTTCAGCGCCGGCTTGGCCACGACCGTGCAGCCGCCGGTTGCCGCGACCGTGTCTGCCGGGGTCTTCTTGCCGCCGCAGCCTGCCAGGAGCAGCAGCCCGGCCAGCGTGAGGGGCCCGATCGGGGCGAGACGTCTCCGGGTCGCGGCCGTCATCGGGCCTTGATCGCACCGAGCGCGCGCCCGACGAGCGCCCGGGCGAGCTCGACCTTGTAAGCGGTGCCCGGAAGGGGCGTCGCATCGTCGAGCGTGCCTTCGAGGAGCCATGGGACCGGTGCGACGCCGGCCAGGGCGACCGAGGTCGAGGTGCCGCGTCGGGCGGCTGCGACCCCGACGAGCGGGAACGCCCAGCGCTTGCGGTCCATCGCCTTCAGGTAGACCGAGGCGTCGGCGGATGTCACCTCGAGCTCGAGCAGCACCTCACCGGGCTCGAGCGTGATCAGGCGCCGGTCGGTCGCGTCGGGAAGCCGGTACAGGGCGCCGAGCGGGAACGTGCGGCGGTTCGTTCGCACTTCCGTCCCGAGGGCGAGCAGCGCCGCGGCGACGTCCGAGGGATGGGCCGAGGCGCAGAAGTCGTTGGCGAAGACTGCGTGCTCGCGGTGCTCCCCCTCACGCGCATGGCAGCGGTCCCCTCCGTGCAGGCGGCACGGGTAGTCGAGGCGCCAGTACCAGCACCGGGTCGCCTGGAGCAGGTTGCCGCCGACCGTGCCCATGGCGCGCAGCTGCGGCGATGCGGCCAGGCGGCAGGCCTCGCGGAGGGCGTCGGGGATCCCGGCGTCCGCTTCGAGCTCGGCCAGCGTCGTCGCCGCACCGATCGTCGTGTCTTTGACGCCGCGCGGCACGAGCCCGCCGAGGTCGACGAGCGTTTCGGCCTCGATCAGCCCGTCCCGCAGGAGCGGAACGACCTCGGTGCCCCCTGCGAGCAGCGTTCCCGCCGGGAGGGCGTCGAGGTTAGACGGCTGCAGGAGCTCCACGGCTCTTCTCTCGGTCGCGTGCCTCCCGGAGGGCGCGGAGCATCTCGTCGCGGCTGATCGGGAGCGAGCGGATCTCTGCCCCGGTCGCGTCGCGGATCGCGTTCGCGATCGCGGCGGCAACGGGCACGATCGGCGGCTCGCCGAGGCCCTTCGCGCCGAGGTTCGTCAGCTGCGTGTCGGGAATGTCGAGCAGCTCGCTGACGATCTCGGGCACGTCGGCGATCGTGGGCATGCGGTAGGCGTCGAGGCTACGGGTCAGGATCCGGCCGGTGGGGGGGTCGATCAGCCGCTCCTCGGAGAGCGTGTGGCCGATCCCCTGGATGATCCCGCCCTCGACCTGGCTCGAGGCCCCGAGCGGGTTGATCACCCGCCCGACGTCGTGGATCGCGGCGATCCGCTCGACCGTCACCTCGCCGGTCTCGATGTCCACGGCGACCTCGGCGACCTGGACGCCGAAGGTGAGCACCTGCATCCCGGCCGGGTTCGGGCCACGGGCGCCCGCTCCCAGGATCTGCCCGTTTCCGAGCAGGCCGACGATCTCGCTCAGCGGCCGCCGCTCGCCGCCCGGGAGCACGATCGAGTTGTCGTCGAGCCCGAGCGCGTCCGCCGCCACGTCGAAGCGCTGCGCCGCCAGCTCGAGGATCTGGCGTCTGGCGTCGGCCGCGGCCGCGCGCACCGCCGGCCCCATCGACGGGAGGGTGGAAGAGCCTGCAGAGAGGGTTGCGTACGGCCCCCGGGCGGAGTCCCCGAGCGCGAGCGTGACGTGCTCGAGCGGGATGCCGAGCTCCTCGGCTGCGATCTGCGCGAGCGCGGTCTTCGTCCCGGTGCCGACGTCCTGCGACGCGGTGACGACGGCGGCGTGGCCGTCGGAGCCGACGCGGATCCAGGCGTAGCTCGGCGGGCCGCCGCCGCCGTACCAGGTCTGCGAGGCCATTCCGACGCCGCGCCTGACCGTCGCGGTCGAGCGCGCCCGCACCTCGTGGCGGCGCTCCCAGTGCGGCTCCGCCCGCCGGTAGCACTCGAGCAGGTTCTTGCTCGAGTACGGCCGCCCTCCCCCCGGCTCGGCGGCGGTGTGGTTGCGCCGGCGCAGCTCGAGCGGGTCGAGGTCGAGCTTCGCGGCGATCTCGTCGAGCAGGCACTCGAGCCCGAAAGTCCCCTCGACGAAGCCGGGGGCCCGGAACGCCCTCATCGGCGGCAGGTTGATCCGGGCGCCGTGGGTCGTGGTCTTCACGTTCGGGCAGGCGTAGAGCATCTGCATCGGGCCGTCGACCATCGAGTTCCAGCCGGAGAATCCGAGTGCGTTGACGAACTCGCCGCCGAGCGCGGTCAGCGTCCCGTCGGCCCGTGCGCCGGCGACGAGGCGCTGGATGGTGGCGTTGCGGTTGCCGGCGGCGACGTTCTCCTCCCGCCGGGTGAGCATGCAGCGGACCGGGCGGCCCGTGCGCCGGGCGAGCTCGGCCGCGATCAGCGTGTAGTCGCCGGCGCTCGTCTTCGAGCCGAAGCCGCCGCCCATCGCGTCGCAGATCACGTGGATCTTGTCTGCATCCAGCTCGAGCGCGGCCGCGAGCTCGGAGCGCACGCCCCAGATGTACTGCGTGGAGGTGTGCACCTCGAGAATGTCGCCGGCGTACCGGCAGACCGACTGGTGCGTCTCGAGCGAGTTGTGGAGCACGACCTGCGTCCGGTAGGTCGCCTCGATCACGACGTCGGCCTCGGCGAGGCCCCGTTCGAGGTCGCCGCGCTCATTCGAGCGGACGTCGATCAGCTCCCCGCGCGCCACCGCTTCGTCCGGGTCGAGCAGCGGCTCGAGCTCTTCCCACTCGACCTCGATCGCGGCGAGAGCCCGACGCGCCTCGTGGAACGTGTCGGCGCAGACCGCTGCCACTGCTTCGCCCTCGTAGTTGCACTCGGAGACGAGTGTGTGGCAGTCGTCCGGGCCGATCGCGTCGCGGACGCCGGGCATGGAGAGCGCGCCGGCGAGCGAGATCCGCCGGACGCGCGCCCGCGCGTGCGGTGAGCGCAGCACGGCCGTGTGCAGCATCCCGGGCAGCGCGACGTCGGCGGTGAAGCGGGCCTCGCCGCGGGCCCGCGCGAGCCCGTCGCTCCTCGGTGCGGGCCGGCCGACGACCGAGCGCGGCCCCGCGGGCCACTGCTCGAGCGCATCCTCCTCGACGACGAGCCAGACGTCCTCGTACCGTCCCTCGACCTCCTTCTCTGTCTTGATCAGCCGAGCCATGTCCCTCCGAGCCGGTTCCGGGGACAGTCCCCCGAACCGGCCGAAGTCGACCTGTCTAGGTGCGCCATGTCCGGATCGCCTCCGCGATCTTGGGGTAGGTGCCGCAGCGGCAGAGGTTGCCGGCCATGCGGTGGCGGATCTCGTCGTCGCTCGGCTCCGGCGAGGACTCGACGAGCGCGACCGCGCTGACGATCTGCCCCGGCGTGCAGTAGCCGCACTGCACCGCGTCGGTGCGGACGAACGCCGCGACCATCGGGTGGTCTCTCAGCCCTTCGATCGTCGTCACCCGGCGGCCCGCGACCCGGTGGGCGAGGGTGATGCACGACAGCGTCGGGGTGCCGTCGACGAGCACCGTGCAGGCGCCGCAATGCCCTTCGTTACAGGCGATCTTCGTCCCGGTCAGCCCGATCCGGTCGCGCAGCGCCTCCGCGAGCGAGGTTCCGATCGGAAGGTCGAACGCGTAGCTGCCGCCGTTGACCGTCAGCTCGGAAAGCGGCGATTCAGGCAACGGTGAGCGCCTCGACATCCGCGATGTGCACGAGCCTGGTGGTCAGGCGGCTGGTCACGAACAGTTCCTGGCCGTCGAGGCCGGGGAAGGTGCTCCACAGGTCGCGGGCCGCCTCGAGCAGCTCGGCGATCCTCGCGACCGTCTCGGGGTGGCCGTCCCGCTCCGCGCAGGCGTTGATCGCGAGGCCGAGCATGCCCATCGTGTCCGGCTGGCGCGACCAGAGGAACGGCATCGACATCGAGATGTACCCGTGGATGCGCGCCAGCTGCATCGGCTGTTCGATCGAGTCCGGTCCGAGCGGGTGGGTGGGCTCGGGGAGCTCGGCGCCATCCGCGATCCGGTTTGCGTTCTCGGCGAGGAGGCCGCGCAGCTGGGCCTCGTCATAGCCCGCGCGAAGTGCCGTTCGGAGTGCGATGAAGAGCGACCCTGGCTGCTGCCCATAGGGGAAGTCCGAGGCGTAGACGACCTGCTCGGGCGGCACGCGGCGGTAGAAGTCGAGCAGGTCGACCGCGCTCCAGGTCGACGTGTCGAAGAAGACGTTCCGGCGCCCGGCGAGAGCTTCCGCCAGCGCCGCGAGGTCGGCGATCCCCGCATGCGCGATGATCAGCGTCGCGTCGGGATTGCGCTCGACCAGCAAGGCGAGCCCGGCCGCGATCGGCGGGAGGCCGCGGCCCCCGTGAATCAGGATCGGCACGCGGCGCTCCTCGGCCAGCGCGAAGACGGGCCCGAGGCGCTCGTCGGTCGAGCCGAATCCCTGGGCCCGCGGGTGGAGCTTGATCCCGCGTGCGCCTGCGTCGAGACAGCGCGTTGCCTCAGCGACCGGAGTCTCGTTCAGGTCGAGTCGCACGAACGGGATCAGCCGTCCCTCCGAGCGCTCGGCGAAGGCGAGGGTGCGGTCGTTGGCGGAGCCGAACGCCGGGTGCCGGTCGGGCTCGTCCAGGCAGAACATGAATGCCCGCGAGATGCCGTACTGCGTCATCACCTGCTCGAGGGCGTCGTAGTCGCCGGTCATGCCGTCGATGTCGGTGCCGAGATGCAGGTGGGCGTCGAAGATGTCAGCCCCGGCAGGCAGGAGGTTCTCGAGCTCGGCGTCGTAGCGTGCGCTCAACTCGAGGGCGCGTGTGATCGGATCGGCCACCCCTGGAAAGCTAACGGCCGGAGGCAGGGCTGGGCGCGCGGCTAACGTGCAGGGGTGCCCGATGTCCTCATCTTCGGCGACACCGTGCGCTGCCCCGAGCTGCGCCACGAGGTGCCGATCGGCATCGGCGACGGGTTCCTCTACGTGGAGTGCGGCGGCTCCCGCCACATCGTGATCGGGTCGTTGGAGCTGCCGAGGCTCGTGGAGCTCGGCGGCTACGAGCTGCACACGGGTGAGGAGTTCGGCCTCGACGAGCTGCGCAGGAGCGGTCGGTCGTTCGACCAGATCGTGGACGAGATCACGGTGCGCGCCGTACGGTCGCTCGGCGTCGAGCGAGCGACCGTACCGGCCTCGTTCCCGCTTGGGACAGCGGATCGGCTCCGCGAGGCGGGGATCGAGCTGACGCCCGACCGGGAGCTGTTCGACGCGCGCCGCCGGGTGAAGAGCGGCGCCGAGCTCGCCGGCGTCCGCCGTGCGCAGGTGGCCGCCGAGGCGGGGATGGCGGCCGCCCGTGACCTCCTGGCGGGTTCGCAGGCCGGTCCGGGCGGTGGCCTCGAGCTGAACGGGGTGCCGTTGACGAGCGAGCTCCTCAAGGCGGCGGTCGCCGCTGCCTTTCTCGTGCACGGAGCGACGTGCGACGAGTTCGTCGTCTCGCACGGTCCCCAGTCGGCGATCGGCCACGAGCTGGGCTCCGGGCAGATTCGCGCCGGCCAGACGATCGTGATCGACCTCTGGCCACGCGACAACGAGTCGTCTTGCTCCGCGGACATGACCCGGACGTTCGTCGTCGGTGAGATCCAGGACGAGGTGGCCGAGTGGCACCGGCTCTGCAAGGAGGCGCTCGACCGCGCGATCGCCGCGGTCCGGCCGGGAGTCACCGGGCGGTCGCTCTTCGACGGAGCCTGCGAGATCTTCGAAGCGGCCGGGTATCCGACCCAGCGTACGAAGCGCGACGGCGAGGTGCTCGCCGACGGCTTCCACCACGCGCTCGGGCACGGAGTCGGGCTCGAGGTGCACGAGGCGCCGATCCTCGGCTCGACCGGCCACGCCCCGCTCGTCGCCGGCGATGTGATCGCGATCGAGCCGGGGCTGTACCGGCCCGGTTTCGGCGGCTGCCGCCTCGAGGATCTCGTGCTGGTGACCGAGAGCGGCGCGGAGAACCTGACGACCTTCCCCTACGACCTGGCGGTTTGAGAGATCATCGGTACGACGAAGGAGCGTGAACCGTGACAGCTGACACCGGCAGCGCGATCGACACCCTGTTCCTCGAGGAGCGGCGCTACCCGCCCGCGCCCGAATTCGCCGCGCAGGCGAACGCCGGCCCGTCGATCTACGACGAGGACTTCGAGGTGTTCTGGGAGCGCGAGGGTCGGGAGCGCGTCACCTGGTTCGAGCCGTTCACGAAGCTCTACGAGTGGGAGCTGCCGTACGCGAAGTGGTATCTCGGCGGCAAGCTGAACATCGCCTACAACTGCGTCGACCGTCATGTCGAGGCGGGCCGCGGCGACAGGGTCGCCTTCCACTGGGAAGGCGAGCCGGTCGACGATCGGCGTGCGATCACCTACGCCGACCTTCAGCTCGAGGTCGTCCGCTGCGCCAACGCCCTCAAGCAACTCGGAGTCGGCAAGGGCACCGCGGTCGGGATCTACCTGGGCATGGTCCCCGAGGCGCCGGTCGCGATGCTCGCCTGCGCGCGGCTCGGCGCGCCGCATACGGTCGTCTTCGGCGGCTTCTCCGCAGATTCGCTGGCCGACCGGCTGAACGACATGGGGTGCAAGGTGCTGATCACGCAGGACGAGGCGTGGCGGCGCGGCACGACCGTTCCGCTCAAGCGCACGGCCGACGTGGCGGTCGCCGATTCGCCCGGTGTCGAGCACGTGCTCGTCCTGCGCCGCACCGGCGGCGAGGTCCCGATGACGGAGGGCCGCGACCACTGGTGGCACGAGCTCGCGACGGACGACTCCGACTGCCCGCCGGAGCCGATGGACTCCGAGGACCTGCTCTACCTGCTCTACACCTCGGGCACGACCGCCAAGCCGAAAGGGATCGCGCACACGACGGGCGGCTACCTGACGGGTGTCGCCGCGACCCACCGCTACGTGTTCGACCTGAAGCCCGAGACCGACGTCTACTGGTGTGCCGCCGATGTCGGCTGGGTGACGGGCCACAGCTACATCGTCTACGGGCCGCTCTGCAACGGCGCCACCTCCGTCATGTACGAGGGAACTCCGGACTTTCCGGACAAGGACCGCTGGTGGGAGATCGTCGAGCGTTACGGCGTCACGATTCTGTACACCGCGCCGACCGCGATCCGAACCCATATGAAGTGGGGGCCGGAGCATGCGGGCCGTCACGACCTCTCGAGCCTGAGGCTGCTGGGCTCGGTCGGTGAGCCGATCAACCCGGAGGCCTGGATCTGGTACCAGGAGCACGTCGGCGGCGGCCGCTGCCCGATCGTCGACACGTGGTGGCAGACGGAGACGGGGATGATCCTGATCACGCCCCTGCCCGGGGTGACGACGACCAAGCCCGGCTCTGCGACGAGGCCTTTTCCGGGCGTCGACGCGGGTGTCTACAACGAGGCCGGCGAGGAGGTCGGCCCGGGCGGCGGCGGGTATCTGGTGTTGAAGCGGCCGTGGCCGGCGATGCTGCGCGGGATCTACGGCGACGATGCCCGCTACCGGGAGACCTACTGGTCGAAGTACGGGGACGTCTACTTCGCCGGCGACGGCGCCCGGATCGACTCGGACGGCGACTACTGGCTGCTCGGGCGCGTCGACGACGTGATGAACGTCTCGGGCCATCGGATCTCGACGATCGAGGTCGAGTCGGCGCTCGTCGACCACCGTGAGGTCGCGGAGGCTGCGGTCGCCGCCAGGTACGACGCGATGACCGGTCAGGCGATCGTCGCGTTCGTCACGCTCAAGGGCGGTGTCGAGGGCACCGTCGCGAAGCTCGAGGAGCTGCGGAACCACGTCGCGGCGAGGATCGGCGCGATCGCGAAGCCTGCGAACATCGTCTTCACGCCCGAGTTGCCGAAGACGCGCAGCGGCAAGATCATGCGGCGGCTGCTCCGGGACGTTGCCGAGAACCGTCCCCTCGGCGACACCACGACGCTCGCCGATCCGACGGTCGTCGCGGAGCTCCAGGAGCGCGGCGCCGAGGAGGCGGGCAAGGAGGATTAGCGGCCGAGCCGACCGCTCGCCGCTCGAACCGGTCATCGACCGCGTCTGAGGTCTCCCCGGCGCGAGCGCACTTGTCCGCACGAGAGTTGCGGCCGGCTTCTGGCTTGAGTAGCGCGTTCTGCGCTACAATCGAGGAATGTCTCCGGCTCCCCCTCCGCTTTCGCTCAGGCTCGGCGATGAAGGTGTGCGCGCTCTCGACGAGTTGGCGCGTCGGCGGCGGGTGACGCGGGCCGAGGCCGCGCGGCAGGCGATCACGGAGACCGCGGCACGTGAGCGGCGACGCGCAGGGCTCGCCGCAGAGGCTGCGGCGCTCATGGCCAATCCTGATTATGTGGTCGAAGCGCGCGAAGTGGCGGCGCTGATGGAGCAACTGCGTGGTTCGAGGTGACCTCCGCTCGATCGTGCTCCCTCGGCGAAGAGGCCACGTTCAGCACGGCCGACGCTATGCAGTAATCGTTCAGGCCGACGATCTCCTTGCCCTCTCGACCCTGGTTGTCTGTCCGACGTCGACCTCGACCCCGTCCGCCAGCTTCCACCCCGAGATCGTGGTTGGCGAGCAATCGACGCGCGTCATGTGCGAGATGGTCGCAGCCGTCGATGCGACGGCCCTCGGTGAACACGTGGGGCACCTGACCCTCGACGAGATGCGAGCGGTCGACGAGGCGCTCGAACTGGTCCTCGATCTCGTCTGAGGCCTCATGGACTGATGTCACTCGGCTGCGCCGGCGTGCAGCTCTGCCACCCGAGCAAGCGGCGCCAGCCACGAAGTCGCACAGGTTTGTGGCTTGCACCACAAGGTTGGCCTTCGCTCCGAGGCTCAGGGCGCTCGGCTGCGTCCACGTTGCGGAGTACACCCCGCGCCGAGGAATCATGAGGTGGACTGGACAGGCGGAAGCTCTTGAGCTACCCGAAGGCCCGCCTCGCGGCGGGCCTTCGCGCGTCCTGGGCCCCGGGGGCCGGCTGATAGCTGACGCCGCGACGAGGAGATCGGCCCGGGCGATGGGCGCCCGGGCCGATCTCGCAGTCGAGCCTCGAGCCTCAGGAAAGCTCGAACGCGTACAGCGTGTGTCCGGGCGTGCCCAGATCCCACTTGGCGTAGCCGGAGCCCCAGAACACCGTTCCGTTGGAGACCGCGGCGCCGGAGAGGCAGGAGCCGTCACTTGCGAAGTGCCACAGGACGGCGCCGGTGGCCGCGTTCAGCGCGTACATGTGCCCCTGTGCGTCGTCCGGGTTGGTGGTGCAGCAGTACACGACGCCGTTCGCCCCTGTCACCGAAGTCGAGGTCGGGCCCTGCCGGCTCCGGGCACTCGCTTAAGTCACCGAGGGGCGGTGCGAAGAAGCAGTCGAAGGTCCAGGCGTCGTAGGGCAGGCCGGCGGCCGACCACCGGACGGCGCCGGTCTTCAGGTCGAGGGCCATGATCGAGTCGAAGTGGTCGTCGGGCGCGATGCACGCGCGTACCGCGTCCGTGTCATCGCCCGCAGCCGCCACGCACTCTTGGGCGGCCTGCGGAAGCGAGTAGTTGTTCCCGGTCGTGATGTAGAGCTGACCTCTGCGTGTGTCGACCGCGGGGGTGCTGCCCCAGACCGGCCCGCCCGAGTACCCGTCCGGCCTGACGGGGCTCGGATCGCCGGGTCACTGTTCTTTCCGGCCTGTGGCCGAACGGGCGGAGCGGCCGTCCTCGAAGGTGAGCACGGCGACGAGGTTCTCGGCCTCACGGAAGGCGTAGACGATCACGAGCCAACGCCACGGTCCGAGCAGGAAGCGGATCTCGGGTGTTGCGGTATCGAGTGCCGGCCCGAGCAGCGGGAACCGCTCAAGCGGCTCCAACGTTCGCCTGATGCGATCTCGTGTATCGGTCGGCAGGCTGTGGGAGTCGATCAGCTCGGCCAGCGATCGGGCCGCTGACTCGGTCAAGACGACCTGCGCCAAGTTGGCAGTCCTAGAGCTGGTCGAGCGGGATCGTTCGCCCGGCCTCGAGGTCGGCGAGCCCAAGCGCGATCCGCTCGCGAGCGCCGGGAATCCGTTCGAGCAAGTCGGCGATCTGGCGCGGTTCAGGGTCGACCTCGTCCAGCGCCTGGGAGAGCAACGAGCGAGCCACCGTCCCCTCTTGGATGTGTAGCCGCTCGGCGAGCTGACTCAGTCGCACAGCGTGCTCGGCATCGAGCGAGACGTTGATCCGGGTGATCGCCACCACCGTACAATACACGAACTGTGCAGTTGCGTGCATAGCAGGAGGAGGACGCCCGGCTGCGCCGGCCCGCAGCTATGCCACCTGAGCAAGTGGTGCAAGCCACAAAGTCGCGCAGGTTTGTGGCTTGCACCACAAGGTTGGTCTTCGCTCCGAGGCTCAAGGGCGCTCGGCTGGGCGTGAGTTGCTCCTACGTCAAGAGTGTTTCGATGACCGGGGGGACTCGGCTGCGCGAGAGTTGTGCAATGACGCCCCATGCCATATATGGCATATGGTATGATGCGTCGTCTCGTGGAGAAGACCACGCTGTACCTACCAGTTGACCTGCACCGTGCCCTGAAAGAGCATGCGCGTCGAAGCGGCCGTGCTCAGGCGGAGCTTGTCCGGGAGGCGTTGCAGACGTACCTCGCGGGTGCCTCGTGGCCGCAGCCCGGCTCGATCGGCGCCGGGACGGACGACGGCCTCTCTGCCAGAGAGAGCGATGAGTGGCTCACGCGGGAATGGGATCGCGCTGGTCACGCTTGACACTTCTGCGATCTTCGCGCTCCTCAACCGCAGCGATCCAGATCACGAGGCAATCCGTAAAGCTCTGGCGACTGCGCCGCAGCCCTACCTGGTGCCTTCCGGAATCCTGGCCGAGATCGGATTTCTGATCGAGCGACGACTCGGTGTACCGGTTCTCGAGGCATTCCTTCTCGACCTTGAGCAGCGCGCGTTCGCGCTCGTGAACTCCGAGGACGATCTCAGTCGAGTCCACGAACTGGTCGGGCGATATGCCGACCTTCCTCTAGGGCTGGCCGACGCGACGGTGATTGCGTGCGCAGAGCGACACGGCCGGCAGGTGCTCACTCTCGACCATCGCCACTTCGGCGTCGTCGCCCGAGAAGGCAAGATCGAGATCCTCCCCGTCTGACTGGGCGCTCATCGGGAGCCAGCGCGGTGGTCTGAGCGTGTCGGAGAACACCCCGAACGGACGTGTCCCTTTCGGCGGTCTGGGGACAGTCCCCAGACCTGACCGTCTCGGGCAGGGCCGCTTCAGGCGCTCGGGGCAACTGCGGTCGAGTGCGCGCGCGCCCTTCCGTCTGACAGCCGTTTGACGCCATCGCGACCGGCTTCGGGCCAAATCCCGGTCCGCCTGGCGTCTCGCCGCGAGCCTACGCGAGGAGCTTGAGGAAGCGATCCTCGTCGTCGAACGGCCCGATCACGGCGAGGTGAAGTTTGTCGGTCGAGATCAGGTCGCGGGCGACACGCTGGACGTCCTCGGCGGTAACCGCGTCGATCTTCTGCAGCAGCTCCTCGGGCTCGAGCGCCTGCCCTTCGAGAATCTCGCGGTTGAGGCCGTACATGAGCAGCCCCTGCGGGGCCTCGGTGCGGAGCACGAACCGGCCCTTGATCATGGAGCGCGACTTCTCCAGCTCGTCGGCGGGGACGGTCTCGTCGGCCATGCGCGCGAACTGCTCGACGATCACCTTGGTCGCCTCGTCGATCCGCTTGATGTCGACGCCGGCCTGGGCCAACAGCGAGCCCGCGTCGGTGTAGGAGTGATTCATCCCGTGGACGTAGTAGGCGAGCCCGCGCCGCTCGCGCACCTCGAGGAAGAGCCGCGACGACATGCCCGACCCGAGCACCGCGGAGAGCAGCTGGAGCGCGTAACGGTCGGGGTGCTCGATCGGGTAGCTCGGGACGCCGAGGATCAGATGCGCCTGGTCGGCGTCCTTCGTGTAGACGGCGACGCGGGGGCCGGGGCCGCCGTCGAGCCGGGCGGGCTGCGGTTTCTTGCTGCCGTTGGGTGACATGTCGCCGAGGAGCTCGCTCAGCATCGGCGTCAGGTCGCCGCCGACCATCCCGCTGACGCCGACGACCATGCGGTCGGGCGTGTACCACTCGTCGATGTAGTCGAGGAACGTCTCGCGGGTGGCGGCCTTGATCGTCTCCTTGGTGCCGAGCGTCTCCCAGCCGAGCGGGTTGTCGCCGAACATCAGGTCCTCGTAGACCGTGCCGATGTGGTCGCGCGGCGTGTCCTGGTACATGTTCATCTCCTCGAGGATCACGCCCTTCTCGCGATCGATCTCCTCGGGGTCGAACTTCGAGTGGCGGAGCATGTCGAGCAGGACGTCGAGCGCGGTGTCGCGGTCGGCGCCGGCGCAGCGGACGTAGTAGCCGGTGTACTCCTTCGAGGTGAACGCGTTGAACTCGCCGCCGATCCCGTCGATCAGGGTCGTCAGGTCGCGCGAGCTCGGTCGCCTCTCGGTGCCCTTGAAGAACATGTGCTCGGCGAAGTGCGCGATCCCGCGATTCCCGGCGCGCTCATAGCGCGAGCCCGCCGCCAGCATGACGAAGCAGGCGACCGACTGGGCGTGCGGGAGGGGCGCCGTGAGGACGCGGAGCTCGTTGTCGAGCTGCTGGCGTTCGAAGACCGGCACGCTGCGATGGTATAGAGGAGGGACATGCCCGGGAAGACCCTTCGAACAGTGCTCTCCCAACCGGACTGGCTCCGGTCCGTGCCGGTCGACCGGCGGCTTCCGGCGGGCGCCCGGGTCGTCTTCGTCGGGTGCGGGACGTCGTTCCACGCGGCCCAGACAGGCGGTTTCGCGCTGCAGGCGCTCGAGGCGGTCCTCTCACCGCCCGCGGCCGATCTGATGGTGTGCGTCTCGCATCAGGGCGAGACGCAGCTGACGCTCGAGGCGGCGCGGGCGTTCCCGGGGCCGAAGTGGCTCGTGACGGGCGCGGCGGACTCGCCGCTCGCCGAGCTCGCCGAGGAGGTCGTCGTCTGCACGCCCGCGCTCGAGGAGTCCTGGTGCCACACCGCGAGCTACACCTGTGCCGTCGCGGCGATCGCGGCGCTGCGGGGCGAGGACGTCTCCTGGCTGGCAGGAGCCGTCGAGGATGCGCTTCGGCTCGAGGAACCAACCCCGTCGCAGGCAAAGATTCTCGTCGCCGGCGCCGGGCGCGACTGGCCGACGGCGCAGGAGGCGGTGCTGAAGCTCCGCGAGGGCGCCTGGGTCTCGGCCGGCGCTCATCACACCGAGCAGCTCCTGCACGGGCACCTGGCCGCCGTCGACGAGACGGTGCGCGCCTACGTGCTCGCCGGCGAGAGCCGGGCAGCCGAACGGGCGCAGGGTGCGGTCGCCGCGCTCGAAGCCCTCGGGTGTGAGACGACTCTCGTCCCGACGCGGCACCCGGTGGTCGACATCGTCCGCTTCCAGCTTCTCACCCTCGCGATTGCCGGGGCCCGCGGGATCGATCCCGACCCGATCCACCGCGACGACGAGCGGTGGCGTCGTGCGCGAGCGGCGTACGAGTAGCGGGTCGCCTAACCCGTCGGGAGCGCTGCGAGCAGCCGGTCGACCTCGTCCTCCATGTTCGTGTGGACGATGCCGATCCGGAGCGCGCCGTCGGGCAGCCCGAGGTGCTTCATCACCTCGACCGCGTAGTAGTTGCCGTGCCAGGTGGCGAAACCGGCGGCGCCGAGGCGGGTGGCCGCCTCCTCGGGCGTCTCGTCCGGCGGTGTCAGCGCGAATGTCGGGACGCGGCTGTCCATCGTCGGCGGCCCGTGCAGCGTCCAGCCGTCGGGGAGCCCGTCCAGGAACCTCTGCCCGAGCTTCCGCTCGTGCTCGTTGATGAACTTCCAGCCGACCCCGTGCAGGTACTCGACCGTCGCGACGAAGCCGCAGAGCAGCTCGTGCGCGAGCGTCCCCGTCTCGTGGCGCTGCCCGGCCGCCTGGCTCTGCGGGCGCACCTTGTAGGGCCGCCAGCTCTCGAGTAGCCGCCGCCGCCCGTAGGCGAGCCCGAGATGCGGCCCGAAGAACTTGTAGGGGGAGCAGAGGAGCACGTCCATGCCGACGTCCGCCACCTCGATGTCGCCGTGCGGCGCGAAGTGCACTGCATCGACCCAGGCGAGCGCGCCGGCCTCGTGTGCGAGCTCGACGATCTCCTTCACGGGCGTGACCGTGCCGACGGCGTTCGAGGCCCAGGGGAACGCGACCACCTTCGTCCGGCCGGACAGCAGCGACCGCAGGTGGTCGAGGTCGATCCGGCATTCGTTGTCGATCTCGCAGAAATGGACGGTGAGGTTCTTGTCGTCGGCGAGCTCGAGCCAGGGCGCGACGTTCCCGTCGTGGTCGAGTCGCGTGACGATCACCTCGTCACCCTCCTGCCAGTCCCGCGCCGCCGTCCGTGAGAGGGCGAAGTTGAGCGTCGTCATGTTCTGGCCGAAGATCACCTCGTCGGTCGCCGCGCCGAGCAGGTCCGAGGCGGCCGCGCGCGCGGAGGCGACGACGTCGTCGGTGACCATCGAGGTGAGGAACTTGCCGCCGACGTTCGAGTTCGCCGCGAGCAGGTAGCCGGAGACGGCTTCGAGCACCGAATCGGGGCACTGCGTCCCGCCCGGCCCGTCGAAGTAGGCAAGCGGGACGTTCAGGGAGTGGAATCGGTCGCGAACCGCTTCGATCGTGACGTCGAGAATCTCGTCGGCCATCCGGCGAGACGCTAGCCGATTCACCCTGTGCCCGTCCTGTCGGGCCGGTCGCGGAGTTGGCCGGGCGAAGCCGCGGCCAACGACCAGGCTGTCCAAGCCACAGGACGTCGAAACGCCCGCCGTACCCCGACGACGGCGCTCGTACGAGCTCGGCGGCAAGGCCGCCGAGCGAGAGCAGTTGGCGAAGGTGCCGGCTCCGCCGGCGCCGCCGCTAAAACAAGCAGCGGCCCCGTGCCGGCGCTCCATACCAAGCCTCGAGCCGTCCGGAGAAACGAGAAAGAAGGGGGCCCACGGGGGAAACCTGGTTTCCCCCGTGCCGATGTTGTCCGGTCCTGGTCCTACAGTGGGCGTCCGTGAGGCTCAGGCCGCTCACGGAGGCCGAGTGCTACGCCCGCTGCTACGGCGGGCGGCGTGAGGAGGCCGTCAGCTTCGTCCGTGTGCTCGCTGCTTCCGAGCGGCACCGGCCGATCACCGGCGAGCGTCTCAGCGAGCTGTTCGAGGCGCGGCCGCTCACGGACGGATCGGAGAAGGAGGCCGCCTGATGCGCGACTGCGCGAGCTGGATATCGCGCCGGCGCTACGCCCAGCCGGCAAGGGGCCGCCCGAAGGCGCCGCTGCCGAGCTCGTGGGTGTGCACCGCGACATGGACGTCGCATCTGCCGCGCTGCCGCCCGCGTGGCCGACAGCGTCTCTGACGTTCCCGACGTCCTCGCGCCGAATCTCGGCTGCGTCTTCTGCGGGATCAACCCGGGGCGCGTCTCCGCGGCGGCGCAGGCCCACTTCGCGAATCCGCGCAACGACTTCTGGCGCCTGCTCCACGACGCCGGGTTCACGCCGCGGCTGTTCGCGCCCGCGGAGCAGTTTGCCCTGCTCGAGCTCGGCTACGGCGTCACGAACGCCGCCTACCGGACGACGCCCGGCTCGGGCGACCTGCGGCGCCGCGACTTCGACGCCTCCCGGCTCGACCGGCTCGCGCGCGAGCTGAGACCGCTCGCGATCGCCTTCGTCGGCAAGGAGGCCTACCGCGGCGCCTTCGGCGAGCGGCCCGAGCTCGGCGCGCAGCTGAGGACGCTCGGCTCGACAGGGCTCTACGTGCTCCCGTCGACCTCGCCGGCGAATGCCGCCGTCCCGTACCCGGAGCGGCTCCACTGGTTCCGTGCCCTGCGGGCGTGGCTCCGGCCGGAGCCACGGGACGCCGTGCGGGCGCTGGTCGTCGACGCGGACGAGCGTGTCTTGCTGCTGCGGTTCGAGAATCCGGTCACGCGTGACGTCTGGTGGGCGACCCCCGGCGGGGGCGTCGAGCCCGGCGAGAGCGACATCGTGGCGCTCCGCCGCGAGCTGATCGAGGAGATCGGCCTGCAGATCGCGGAGACGGGCTCCGTCGTCTGGGTGCGGGAGCACATCTTCCCCTGGGACCGCCGGCTGCTGCGTCAGACCGAGCGGTTCCACCTGATCCGCGTCGACCGCCACGACGTCTCGCCGACGATCGATCTGACAGCCGAAGGTGTCCACGGTCATCGCTGGTGGACGCCCGACGAGCTCGCCGCGACCGGCGAGCGCCTCGCCCCGCGCGCCCTCGCGACGAAGCTGCAGGCGCTCCTCCGTGACGGGCCCACTCCGGAGCCGGTCGACGTGACGAACTAGTGGACTAGCCTCCCACGCGTGGAAGAGGTCATCGTCGTCGTCCACCTGCTCGCGGCCGCCGTCTGGATGGGCGGCTCGGTCGCGCTCGTCGTCGCGGGCGTCCCCGCCATCCGGGTCCTCGACGGCGAGCCGCGCGGCCGCGCGATGAAGGAGCTGGGCCGCCGCTGGCGCCCGCTCGGCTACGGCTCGCTGCTCGTCCTCGCCCTGACGGGCATCGAGCTGGCGCGCCACGACTGGAGCGAGAGCCGCTCGCCGTTCCACACCGTCCTCTGGGTCAAGGTCGGCCTCTCGGTCGGTCTCGTCACGGCCTCCTACCTGCACAACTTCGTCTTCGGCCCCCGTCTCCAGCAGGAGATCAGGGAGGGCCGCGAGGAGAAGACCCGCCCGACGCTCGTCGCCGTCGGCTGGACGAGCCTCGCCCTCACGATCACGGTCCCGATCCTCGGCGCCGTCCTCGCCCACCTGGCCCCATAGCCAAACTGCCCCATAGCCAATGCGGGGCGCGCGGAAATCTCCGATTTCCATGCGTGCGCGTGTCCTGGGTTTCTAACCCGGTCGTCCGACGCGCACGGCCCGCCGCGAGCGCGGGCTTCGCCCGTGCTCGCTCACCACGGCCCAGCTGACGCCGGCGCGCGGAAATCTAGGATTTCCATGCGTGCGCTTAACCTAGCCCCGCCAGAGGTTCGTGATCGGCGTGCGGCGATCGCGGCCGAAGGCCTTCGGCCGGAGCTTCACGCCGGGCGGTGCCTGACGTCGCTTGTACTCGGCGCGGTCGATCATCGCGAGCGCGCGTTCGACCGTGTCGGTGTCGAACCCGTCCTCGGCGAGCTCCTCGCGCGAGCGGTCGAGCTCGACATAGGCCTCGAGCACCGCGTCGAGCTTGGCGTAGGGAGGGAGCGAGTCCTCGTCGCGCTGGTCGGCCCGGAGCTCGGCCGAGGGGGCGCGTTCGATGATCGACTCGGGGATCAGCTCGCGATCGGCCCGCTCGTTCAGCCGGCGGGCGAGGCGGAAGACGTCGGTCTTGTAGACGTCCTTGAGGAGGGCGAAGCCACCCGCGAGATCGCCGTACAGGGTGGAATAGCCGACCGACAGCTCCGACTTGTTCCCGGTCGCGATCACGAGCCAGCCGAACTTGTTCGAGAGCGCCATCAGGAGCGTGCCGCGGATCCGCGCCTGGAGGTTCTCCTCGGTCAGATCGGGCTCGCGGCCCGCGAACGCGGGTGCGAGCGCGTCGCCGTAGGCCTCGACCATCGGCTCGATCGCGATCTCGCGGAAGTCGATCCCGAGCGACTCGGCGAGCCGCTCCCCGTCCGCGCGGGTGCCCTGCGACGAGTAGCGCGACGGCATCGAGACCCCGTGCACCCGTTCCGGGCCGAGCGCGGCCGCAGCGACAGCCGCCGTCAGGGCCGAGTCGATCCCGCCGGAGAGTCCGATCACGACGTCGCCGAAGCCGTTCTTGCGAACGTAGTCGCGGACGCCGAGCTCGAGTGCCAGCCTCATCTGCTCGAGGTCGTCGAGCGGCTCGGCCGGGGTCGGACGCAGCGAGACGTCCTGCTCGGCCGGAGCGGCGAACCCGATCTCCTCGACGGCCGGCCCGGTGCGCCCGCGGGCGAGCGCGCGGCGGCGGACGTCGCGCAGCCGCCGCTCGATCACCGCCGCCGGGTCGATGTCGACGACGAGCAGCGCCTCCTCGAAGCTCGGCGCCCTTGCGATCAGCTCTCCCTCGTCGTCGAAGACGACCGAGCTGCCGTCGAAGATCAGCTCGTCCTGGCCGCCGACGGCGTTGCAGAGGGCGACGAAGCAGGAGTTGTCGCGCGCCCGGACCCGGAGCATCTCCTCGCGCTCCCGCGCCTTGCCGACGTGGAAGGGCGAGGCCGAGATGTTCACGACGAGCTGGGCGCCCGCGAGTGCGAGGTCGGTCGTCGGCGGGCCGGGGTGCCAGATGTCCTCGCAGACTGTCGGGCCGACGACGACGTCGCCGAAGCGCAGGAGCAGCAGGTCGTGGCCGGGGGCGAAGTAGCGGTTCTCGTCGAAGACGCCGTAGTTCGGCAGGAAGCGCTTCCGGTAGACATGCCGGATCTCACCGCCGGCGAGTACGAAGCACGCGTTGTAGAGGTCGGTGTCGAGCTGGGGCGCGCCGACGAGGGCGACGATCCCCGTCGCCTCCGCCGCGAGTAGCTCGAGTGAGCTCCGGGCGGCGCGGATGAAGCCCGGCCGGAGGAGCAGGTCCTCCGGCGGGTAGCCGGTGACGGCGAGCTCGGGGAAGAGGACCAGGTCGGCGCGTGCCGCGCGCGCTTCGCCCAGCCGGTCGAGAATCCGGCTCCGGTTGCCGTCGAGGTCTCCGACGACCGTGTCGATCTGGGCGAGGGCGAGTCTCATTCCCTAGTTCCTCATTTCCTAGTTTTCTCCTCTCGGTCGAAAACCTTACCACGGATCCGCTGCCGCCAGCGCAGCAGCACCACGGCGCCGGCCGCGAAGCAGATGTATCCGAGCGCCGTCAGCCAGCGCGCGCCCGTCGAGTGGCCGGCGGCGGTCAGGCCCGCCGCGGCCGCGAACAGGGCGATCAGCACCGCCCGCACCTGGTCGCGGCTCATCGCGCGAGGATAGACCGCCCGGGCTTGCGGGTACCGGTTAGCGCTTGCTAACCTAGCGCGGACTAACTTACAGACTTCGTGCTGACTGACAGGGGTGGAAGAAAGATGAGGGCGAGGCTTTTCACCGATGAGAATCGGAAATGGTGGACGCTGGCGGCGGTGGCGTTCGGCCTGTTCATGATCATGCTCGACAACACCGTCGTGAACGTGGCGCTCCCGGCGATGCAGAGCTCGCTGCATTTGAAGGTCTCCGAGCTCGAATGGGTGGTCGCGGGCTACGCGCTCACCTTCGGCGCCTTCATGCTGACCGGCGGCAAGCTTGCCGACCTGTTCGGGCGTCGGCTGATGTTCGTCATCGGGCTCGTGATCTTCACCGGGTCGTCGCTCGCGTGCGGCCTCGCAGGCGACGCGAACATCCTCATCGGTGCCCGCGTCGTCCAGGGGCTCGGCGCCGCGCTGATGAACCCCTCGACGCTCTCGATCATCACGGTCACCTTCCCGCCGCGTCAGCGCGGAACCGCGATCGGCATCTGGGCGGGGATCTCCGCGCTCGCCCTCGCGATCGGCCCGCTCGTCGGCGGCCTGATCACCGAGCACATCAACTGGAACTGGATCTTCTTCATCAACATCCCGATCGGCCTGATCGCGATCGCCGCTGCGTTCGCCTTCATCGACGAGTCTCGGGACACCTCGACCGAGCAGAGGCCCGACCTCGGCGGGCTCGTCACCTCGGCGCTCGGTCTCTTCGCGCTCACCTACGCGCTGATCGAGGGCAACAACTACGGCTGGGGCTCGACCCGGATTCTCGTCTCCTTCGCCGTCGCCGCGGTCGCGCTCGCGGCGTTCGTCGCGCTCGAGCTGCACCAGCGGCTGCCGATGCTCGACCTCTCGCTCTTCCGCAACCGGACGTTCGCCGGCGCGAACACCGTCATGCTCCTCGTGGGCCTCGCCATGTTCGGCGTCTTCTTCTACATCTCGCTCTACATGCAGCAGGTGCTCGGCTACTCGCCCACGCAGGCCGGGGCGAGCTTCCTGCCGATGACGGTGCTGATCATCCTCGTCGCCCCGTTCGCCGGCCGGTTCTCCGATCGCTTCGGGTCGCGCGCCTTCACCGGCGGCGGGATGGTTCTGCTGGCCGGGTCGCTCTTCATCTTCTCGCGTCAGGGCGTGCACTCCGGGTTCTGGCAGCTGCTGCCCGCGATGCTGCTCGGCGGGTTCGGGATGGCGTTGACGATGACGCCGACCACGGCCGCCGCGATGTCCGCGGTGCGCGCCGACAAGGCCGGTGTCGGCTCGGCGGTGCTGAATAGCGCGCGCCAGGTCGGCGGCTCGCTCGGGATCGCCGTGATGGGCGCGATCGTCGCCTCGGGGCTGTCGAGCGGGCTCGCCGCAGGCGATCCGCGGCCGGTCGCGTTCACGTCCGGGCTGCACAGCGGGCTCGAGGTGTCTGCGCTGATCGCGCTCGTCGGGGCCTGCATCGCCGTGCTGACGGTGCGGAAACCGGTCCATCACGAGCCGGCGCCGGCGCCGGCGCTCGCCGAGGCGCCGTGAGCGCGGTCCGCCCGAGGCTCGCGGCGCCCGAACGGCGGCAGGCGGTGCTCGACACCGCCTGCAAGGCGTTCTTCGAGAAGAGCTACCGGGGCGCGACGACCGCCGAGATCGCACGGGAGGCCGGGATCACCGAGCCGATCCTCTACCGGCACTTCGGCTCCAAGCGTGACCTCTACCTCGCCTGTCTCGAGGAGGCGTGGCGCATCTTCCGGGAGTTCGCCGAGCACGCCCTTGCCGAGAACCCGGCCGGCTGCCTCGGCGCGATCTCCGATGCCTACATGGCCAAGAAGTCGAAGCTCCGGGTGGTCGACCTCTGGATCCAGGCGCTCGCCGAGGCCTCCGAGGACGCCGTCATCGCCAAGGCGGTCAGGCGCCAGATCCGCGAGGTGCACGACTTCTTCGCCGACGTGATCCGGCGCGGCCAGGAGGAGGGCGTCCTTCACCCCGATCGCGACCCGGTCGCCGAGGCCTGGATGTTCGTCGCCGGCGGGCTTCTGGCGACGATCGACCAGCGGCTCGGCGGCCTGCTCGGCGGCGACCTCGACCGGGTGCGCGCCTCGCGCCGCGCCTGGATGATGCTCGCGCCGGATTGAAGGGCGCTGCCGTAGAAGCAACCGCCTCGCGGCGAGTGCTAGTGGTCTGACCGGCAACGTTCGCCGGGTCTCCGGCCCGCGATCACACTGCGCCATAGCCCGCCCTCGTCCTTGTCAAGACAGCCAGCCTTGCCTACGGACGATGACGGACTCTGACTTGGTGCTCGCGACCCAGAAACCGGGCAACGGTGCCGGTCAAACCACTAGCTCCTTCCCCCGGATAAACGCTCTCGGCAGGTCGGAGCCGGGTGGGCGGGGGAAGTAGCTGGGGCTTGAATTCGTCTTTTCAAAGGAACGCGATCCCGCATGGATACACGAGGTTCGAAAAGCAAAGTCAAAATCGAGCTACTTCCCCCGAAGAGCCGTTTCGGGCTTCCGACCGACTTTTTCCGGGAGAAGTAGCTCGGGATGGGGACCAGCGCCAAGCGCTTTCAGGAGAAGCGGCACCACTCCATCGAGAGCGCCTGTGCCGTTCACCCGTCGCTGCGGGGCCCGTCCGATCGTTCGTGCGCTTCCCGGCCCAGGCGCTCACGCCGCGGCACGGCCGGGATCCGCGCCGCCTCGCAGGCGTGGCTACGGTGCGCAGTAGGTCTTCGCGGGCGAGACGCGGTTCCAGCGGAAGCCGGCGGCGCGTACCGACTTGACCCGTACCGCGTAGCAGCCCGGCTTCATCTTCGGGCGCGTTGTGAGGCCGAAGCGCCCGGCCGCGTTGGTTGCTCCCTGCGCCGAGGCGACGAGCGTCGTGCCCCGGAGCACGGCGATCGAGACGTGTGCTGTTACCGGCCGCCCCGTCTCGCCTGCCACCGACACGGAGACGTGGAGGTGCCCGTGCCGCCGCTCGAACGCGATCGACGCGACGTGCACCGGGAGCGATTTGACGCAGAGCCGCTTCGCGGGCGCGGTGTGATCCCACGCGAACCCGGCCGCGACGATCGACGAGATGTCGAGCGTGTAGCAGCCGATCTGGAGCGGCGCCCCCGCCGTCAGGCCGACCCGGCCCTCGCCGTTCGCGCGTGCGCTCGTTGAGGCGAACTTCGTCGCGCCGCGCAGGACGGAGTAGGTCACGCGTGCGCGCACCGGCGCGCCCGCGTCGTCGGCCACGGCGACCTCCGCGTGCAGCCGGCCGTCGACGACCACGAGCGCGGTCGCTGCGACGTGCGCCGGGAGCGCCTTCACGCAGTAGGTCCGGGTGGGAGATTGCCCGTTCCAGACGTGTCCTGCGGCGGCGACCGAGCTGATCTTCAGCCCGTAGCAGCCGAGCTGCAGCAGCGGCTCCGCGGTGAGGCCGAACGAGCCGTCCCCGGCCGCCGCGGCCTGGGTCGACGCGACCGGCGATGCCCCGACGACCAGGGTGAGCGCGACGATGCCCTGCACCGGCCGGCCGGTCCGGTCGACGAGCCGTGCGGCGACGTGCATGTGCCCGTCGAACGGCTTGTAGCTCACCTCCGTCACCTGCGCGGGCGTCGCCTGCGTCGTGGTCGTCGGCGGGGGCGCCGGGGCTGCGACCGTCTCGACCTGCGTGCCCACCTGTCCGGCCAGCGTTGTCGTCACCGTGGGGCTTCCGGGCGTCTGGTCGAGGACGTAGAACGCGGCGCTGCCCGTGCCGGGGCCGAGCGAGAGGGTCAGCGACGGAGACCAGGGACCGGTTGCGCTCGTGGAGAACGTCATCGTCTTCGAGTTCGACGCGACCGTCACGGTACTCGGAATCGGGAGCGTGGTCGCCGCGGTGCCAGCCTTCAGTTGGATCGTCAGCGGGCCCGCTGCGGCGCCCGCCGTCGCGGCGAGCGATGGCGGGCTGAACGCGGCGACGGTCGGCGCCCAGCTCGCGAACGTGCTCCACCCGGTGACCGCGGTCGCGCCGTCGATCACGCTCGAGCAGCCGGTCGCCTCGCAAGCCACCGTCGGGTCGCCGCCGTCGCTCTCGTGAATCGAGCCGGCGAGCCGGGCGAGCAGCGCGTTCACCTGCGACGTGAAATCGGCCGCCGAGAGTCCCGACGTGTTGAGCGGGTTCCACGCGAAGCCGAGGCGGCCGGTGCTCGATGCGAGGCGCATCGCGTAGGTCTGCGCCGAGACGTAGTCGGCCATCACGTCGGAGCTGACCTGCGTCCAGCCGTACTTCGAGCTCCAGGCCCACGATGCGTTCGAGAGCGGCCCGTAGCTCGTCGAGAGGAAGGCGCGCGCGGTCTGCTCGTTTGGCGGGGAGTTCGGCGCCGTGGCGAGCTGGTAGGGGTGCTGGAGGTACTGGTCGAGGAGGCTCGCGCGCGCCGCCGGGGAGGCGCCCGAGACGGCGTAGGTGCGAACGTCGCCGTACACCTCCTGGAAGAAGTCGCTGACGTACGAGCTCATGTCGACCCAGAAGTTGTTGTCCTGCAGCCACGATTGCAACGTCGCCTTGTACGTCGGGAACGAGACGCCCGTCTGACCGACGCCGACCACGAAGACGACGCCCTTCGCCTGTGCGACGGAGCCGTCCCCCTCGTAGAGGCCGCGGACAAGGTCGCGCACGTTCTGGCGCGCGGAGCCGGTCCCGGCCCGGACCGCGGACGAGAGCTCGTTGACCGCCCAGGTGTCGCCGGCCGCGATGTCGAACCCGGCGGCCGCCATCCGCCGCCGGATCTCCAGACCCGCGCCGTACCACGTGTTGCCGGTTGACGACACCCAGTTCTGCCAGGCGGTGTAGTTGACCTCCGCAAGCGCGTGGAAGTTCGAGCCGAGCTTGCGCACGTGCGCCGCCGCGCTCGGGCGCATCTGGGTCTTGTCGGCGGCCAGCGCCGCGATCGTGATGAAGTACTGCGCGCACGGCGACGGGTTTGCGGCGAGCCCATCGGCGAGCCGTTGCCAGTCGCTCGAGGTGTAGAAGACGACGCGCACGGCCTGGCAGTCGGCGGAGCGCGACGAGCCGGCCGGCGCGGCAACCAACGCAAGCGAGAGCGTGAGCGCTCCGAGGGCGAACAGTCTCTTCATCGACAGGACGCTTCCCACCCGGGCAGGCAGATGTCCTCGGGAGGGCCACCGCCATGGTAGCGGCCGACGCCGCGCCGCCTCGTCGAGGACGAGACCGCCGTATCCGCCGGAGTTCCGGCAGTGATGCGGGATTCCGAGCAACAGAGCCAACTATCGCCATATCGTTTGCAACCCGGAAAAAGGGAGAGCCCCGGCTGCGGCACTCGGGGCTCTCCCATGTCCGGCGGGGCGCTTGAACGGGGTCACCCACAAAGGGCTGGCTCTCTGCGGCGCAGCCTGCTTCGGGTTTGTTCCCCAGCTGCCCCCCTGCACCGGCCGGAGTGCGGCTTGAGTGCGAGGACGTCGAGGACTCTACGACGGCGCCGGCGTCCTGTCAAGTGATCGTGTCAAGTAACGGTGAAGTAGCAAGACTTCACCAGTTGCAATCATGAATTGCCAGATTTACAGGTATTTTTTTGTGGGAGATCCTCCTTTCTGGCCATTGTCCATTTTTGGGGATTGCGCTCGGCATTCACCTCCGTCAAACTGCACGCATCGTGGCTACCCGGATCCCCCGTGCATCTCAGGTCGCTCCTCGCGGATCCCGCCTCGGCGACCGCCTGCGCCAGTTGCGCGTCTCGGCCGGTCTCACCCAGACCGACCTCGCGCGGGACCGGTTCTCGAAGGAGTACATCTCCCAGATCGAGCGGGGGAAGACCCGCCCGACGCCCGAGACGGTCGAGTGGCTCGCCGCCCGGCTCGGCGTCGATGCGACCTTCCTCGCGAGCGGCGTCTCGAGCGACGAGCGCGCCCGCGCCGAGGCGCTCCTCGCTCGTGGCGAGGCGCTGATCGAGAAGCGCGAGTATGCGACGGCGATCGACGAGTTCGCCAACGCCCTGGCCGCCGTCGTCGCGACGGGCGCGGTCGAGCTGCACGTTCGGGTGCTCTCCGGCGAGGCCTGGGCGCGGATCCACGAGGGCGATGTCCGGACGGGGATCGACCTGCTCGGGCAGGCGCGGGGGCTGGTCGAGGGCCCGCTGTTCTCGGATCGCGATCGCGCCGAGGTCGTGTTCCGGCTCGGCGTCGCCCGGTACCTGATCTCCAGCATCGCGACCTCGATCGCCCTGTTCGGTGAGGCGCTCGCTCTGATCGAGCGCTCGCCGCTCCCCTCCGACCTGCTGCGGGCGAGCGTCCTGACGTGGCGCTCGCGCTGCTACAGGCGCCAGCGCGACTACGAGGCGGCGCGTGAAGACGTCGAGCATGCGCTCGAGCTGGCGGAGTCTGTCGATGACGCCTATGCGCTGGGTGAGGCGTACTTCCAGGCGTCGCTGATCGCCGAGCGCGACGGCCACTGGGTTCTTGCCCGGACCTACGCCGAACGCGCCAAGGCGCAGTACGTCGAGCTGACCGACAAGGCGAACGTCGGCCGGCTGCTGAACAACCTCGGCGGGCTCGAGTTCCTGCTCGGCAAGCCGGAGCAGGCGGTCGCCCGGCTCCAGGAGGCGTTCGCGGTCGCGCTCGAGCACGGCACCGACGACGACGTCGCGACGGTCGTCTCGTCGCTCGCCCAGGTGTATCTGAAGACCGGCGACCCGGTGGCGGCCGAGGAGCACGCGCGTCACGCACTCCGGCGGCTCGACGGCCGCGAGGATCGCGTCGACGAGATCGGCAACGCACAGCTCGTGCTGGGCCGTGCGCTGCTCGAGCAGGACCGGCTCGACGAGGCCGAGGAGATGCTGGTGCAGGCGGAAGACGTCCTCTCGCAGCTCTCGTCCGGTCCGCATCGAGCCGCGGCCTGGGTCGCACAGGGCGACCTCGCCCGGCGCCGGGGCGATGATCGCCGGGCGGCCACGCTGTACCGGGGCGCTGCCGAGGCGCTCCAGGACTTCCGGTTCTAGATACCCCCGGTTCTAGATACCCCCGGTTCTAGATACCTCGGTTCTCGACACCCGGAGAGGAGGTGAATTCTCTGTGGCAAGAATGCTCTTGAAGCTGAGCGGGAGACGCGGCGTGCTCGTGGCGATCGCGGTGGTGGCAGCTGCGCTCAGCGCAAAAGGCACGGGCATGCACACGTACGGCTTCTTCGACGGTCCTCACTGAGCCCGTGGGGCCGCGGGTCGCCGGTCGGCGACCCGGCACCATCCGTGCCGCCGTGACCCGCCTTCGCAACCGTGACAGGGCCTTCTGCGGAGATCGGCCCTGCGAGGCGGCAGGCGGAAACATCAAGATCGCAAGCATCCAGCTCGGAGAGGTGGTCCCGTCGCCGATGCCGGGATCACCTCTTGCTCTGTCGTGAAGGAGTTCGTCGCCGTGCAGCGAACCCTGGGCCACCCAACACGTACCTCTCCCTCGGCGGCGGCCTTCCCCAAAGGCCGCCGCCCCCGTTTTAACGGGGGCGCGTTCTGCCTGACCGTGCATCCGGACACGGGTACAGTGGCGGGATGGAGACATCGCTGCCGCGCGTGCGCCGGCTCGCGGTCTCGGTGCGGACGTTCCGCCGGCTTGCACTGGCGAGCGCATTGATGCTCGTCGTGATCGTCGGGTCGGGGGCGACCGTTCGTTTGACCGGGTCGGGTCTCGGCTGCAAGCACTGGCCGGGTTGCCAGGCGGGCGCCTTCTTCCCGGAGCGGGGGCACCACTCGGACATCGAGTTCACGAACCGGGTGATCGCGAGCCTGACGATCATCGCGACGCTCGCGACCTTCGTCGCGGTCTTCCTCGTCGCGGAGGCGAAGCGGTGGGTCCGCTGGGTGGCGGGCGGTGCCTTCGTCGGCACGTTCCTGCAGGCGCCGCTCGGCGCGATCACCGTCTACTACCACCTGAACCCCTGGCTCGTGCTCTCGCACTACCTGCTCTCGATCGCGGTGCTCTCGCTCGGCGTCCTCGTGGCGCTCGAGGCCTGGGACGTGCGCGGCGAGGCGGTGCCGGCGCGGATCAGGCGACTCGCCGTGCTGGTGGGAGTCGCCGGGGTCACCCTGGTCGTCTCGGGCACCCTGGCCACGGCGGCGGGCCCGCATTCCGGCGGCGCGAAGGTGCCTCGGCTCGGCACGCTCGACTCGGCGGTGTGGTTGCACGTCCGCGTGACGGCCGTGTTCGCGATCTCGTTCGCGCTGCTGCTTGCCTGGCTCGCAGTCCAGCGGAGCCGGAACCTGCGCGGGGCGCTTATCGTGCTCGGGCTCCTTGCCGCGCAGATGACGATCGGCGAGGTTCAGTACCGCACCAGGCTGCCGTGGGGGCTGGTCCTCGCCCATGTGACGCTCGCCGCCGTCGTCGTCGCAGCGACCGTCGCCTTCGTGGCCACTCTCTGGCGCCCCAGTAGGATGACTTGATGGAGGGGACGGAGCTGCGGATCGAGCGGCGACCCGAGCTCGCGGGCCCGGTGCTGATCTGCTCGTTCCGGGGCTGGAACGACGGCGGTCAGGGCGCCTCGCTCGCCACCTCGTTCCTGGCCCGCACCTGGCAGGCCGAGAAGTTCGCCGACATCGATCCGGAGCTCTTCTTCGACTTTCAGTCGACGCGGCCTCACGTCTCGCTTGCCGGCGGGGCCGTGCGCCGGATCGACTGGCCCGAGAACTCGTTTCAGCATGCCAATCCTGGACACGGCGGCCGCGACACGGTGCTCCTGCTCGGGACGGAGCCCGGCCTCCGCTGGCGCGGTTTCACGGGCCTGATCCGTGACCTCGCCGCCGATCTCGGCGTCTCGTTGGTGGTTACGCTCGGCTCGCTCCTGGCGGATGTCCCTCACACCCGCCCGGCCCCGGTGACCGCGAGCGCCACCGATCCCGCGCTGGTCGACGAGCTCGGCCTCCAGGCGTCTCGCTACGAAGGCCCGACCGGTGTGGTCGGGGTGCTGCACGACGCGTTTCGCCAGGTCGGGATGCCGTCGGTCTCCCTCTGGGCGGCCGTGCCGCACTACGTCTCGCTGACCCCGTCGCCGCGCGCCGCGAAGGCTCTCTGCGACCGTCTGGCCCAGCTGCTCGACGTGCCCCTCGACACGACCGAGCTGGACGAGGCGAGCAGCGCCTACATGCAGCAGGTGAGCGAGGCGGTCGCCGCCGACGAGGAGACGGCGGCCTATGTCGACGAGCTCGAGAGCCGCGTCGACGAGCTCGAAGAGGAGAGCGAGCTTCCGTCGGGCGACTCGCTGGCCGCCGAGCTGACGCGGTTCCTGCGCGAACGTGAGCAGGACGGCGGCGACGGGCCCGTCGCCCGCGGGGATTAGCGCTCCGGCTTCTAGCCGAAGGTGAACGCGTAGGCCTGCACGCCGGGGGTGAAGTGGAGCCCGAGCAGGGCGTCCCTGGCGGCGGTCGAGCTCCGGAGCGTGTAGAGCTTGTAGGAGTCGACTGCGATCGTCTTCGTCTGCTCTCCGGCGATCGAGACCGTCACGCTGCCGTGCCCGCCGAGGACGAGGTAGATGTCCCTGGCGTGAAAGTGCAGCGTCAGGGCTGCGTTCGTCCCGGCGACGATGCGGTCCGCCTCGACCTTCCAGGCACCCGCGTAGGTCAGCGCGTTCTGCGGCACCGAGAGCGCGGGTGTGTAGTCGGTCAACCGGTCGGGTGTGACCTTCGAGCCGGCGTAGCGGCTCCTGTCGAGGCGCGCGTACCCGAGGTACGACTCCGGGGTGCGCACGTCGGTCGGGGTCGTGTCGGGAACCGCCGCCGCGGTCGTCCGCACCCCGAGGAGTGTCTGGATCGCCGACTCGGTCGTGCCGTAGCCGCCCTCCCCGAACTCGTAGTGCCTGATCTTGCCGTTCCGGTCGATCAGGTACTCGGCCGGCCAGTACTGGTTGGAGTAGTTGTTCCAGGTGGCGAAGTTGTTGTCCTGGACGACCGGGTAGGTGATGCCGAGGCGCTTGATCGCCGCGGCGACGTTCGAGGCGACGTGCTCGAAGGCGAACTCGGGTGAGTGGACGCCGAGGATCACGAGCCCGTCGCGGCGGTAGGTGGCATACCAGGCCTTCAGGTGCGGCAGCGTGCGCAGGCAGTTGATGCACGAGTACGTCCAGAAGTCGACCAGCACGACCTTGCCGCGGAGCGAGGCGAGAGTCAGCGGTTTCGAGTTGAACCAGCGGCCACCCGGGATCACCGGCGGCGCGGGGCCGTAGTCGGGGAGGCTGACGGCGGCGCTCCGAGCGGAACCGGAGGGGCGTGCCGCCGGGGCCTTCGCGCCGCTCAGCCTGGCGAGCTGCCGTGCCGCGCTCGAGGTGTCCTCGATGTGCTTCTGGAGCGCCTCCGTGTACCCGGGGAGCGCGGTCTGGAAGCGGGTGTCGAGGTTGAGGCTGATCGCCAGGGCGATGAGGCCGATCACGACACCCGATCCGACCCGGAGCCGCGGGCCCTGCTCGCGCAGCCGGCCGGCGATGCGGCGCCCGCCGAGCGCGATCAGCAGCATCGGCAGCGCGGCCCCGACCGCGTAGGCGACGGTGAGCAGGATCGCGCGCAGGCCGACGTGGTTGCTGGCGGCGACGACGGTGATCGTCGCCAGCACCGGGCCGGCACACGGGACGAAGACGAGGCCGAGCGAGGCTCCGAGCAGGAAGCCGCCGCCGCCGGCACGATGTCGCGTCAGCCGTGCGAAGGGCCTCTCGAGCAGGAGCCCGAGCCGCGGGACGATCAGCGTCGCCGCGACGAGGAACAGGAGCGCGATCGCGAGGTTGCGGAGCAGGTCCTGCGGGAGCCCCAGCTTGCCGAGGAGCCAGGTTGCGAAGAGCGTGAAGACGACGAAGCTGCCCACGAGCCCGGCGATGATCCGGAACGGCTTCCGCCCCGTCGCCCCCCCGGCAAGCAGGATCGGCAGCACCGGCAGCACGCAGGGCGAGATTGCGGTGACCATCCCGGCCAGCAACCCGATCCCGAGCAGCACGAGCACCCTTCGAGCGTACCCCGCCTACCGCACAACGGGCCCCCGGCGCTCCTTAACATTTCCTTTCGGGCCGGCTCGTGCCGGGGCCGTGCCGAGCGGCGGGCCGGCCTCGCGACAGCGGGTTGAGCTCCGCAAGCTGGCCCGCGGAAAACGGCCGGCGGCCGAACGCGGCCCCCGAACCTAGCCGCCTCCTTCGTCGGCGTGCCGGTCAGCGGGCGCGGCGTGCGAGCTCGTCGCGGTCGAGCACGACCGTCCGGCCTCGGGCGAGCTCGATGGTGCCGCGCTCCTGCTCGGCGCGCAGCACCTGGTTGACGGTCGCACGGCTCGTTCCCGCCATCTCGGCCAGCACCTCCTGGGTGAGCGGGATCACTCCGCTGCGATCGCCGTACACGTCCGCCAGTTCGACGAGGCGTCGCAGCACTCGCCGCTCGACGGGCAGGTAGAGAGCCTCGAGCACGAGTTCGTTCTGGCGCTGCACCTCCTGCGCGAGGAACGCGATCAGGATCTCGTTGACGGCGGGATGCTCCTGGCGAATGCGATGGAAGTCGGTCTGATAGACGGCGAACGTCTCGGCTTCCTCGAGCGCGGCGACGGTTGCCGCTCGCCGCCGGCCGTCGCCGACGAGCGCCATCTCGCCGAAGCTGTCGCCGGGGCCTCTGACTCCGACCGTCGCGGTCTCCCCGAGTCGCGTCATGATCCGGATGGCGAACCTGCCCTTCGCGATCAGATGGAGCGAGTCGCCCGGGTCGTGCTGATGGAAGACGACCTCCCCCTTGGAGAAGCCGCGGCGACGGGCGATCGACAGGAGCTGCCGGACCTCTTCGGGCGCCATTCCGGTGAGCAAGGGCCACTCCACGTGCGCAGCCTACGCCCGGCGGTTGTGACGCACGACCCGGAAGAGGGCCCGGCCCCGGCGAGTGTCGGCGCGCTGACACTCGCTCTGTCGGGCCCGGAAACGACAGCCTCGCGGGTCGCTTCTACCTTCTCACCAACGCTGCGGCGATTCGACCACGAACGGAGATCCCATGAGCAAGCAGGGAGCAGGCGGGTTCCTCCGCCAGCTGATCACCAACCCGGCCCTGCGCAGCCGGTTCCGCGCAGGCCCCGAGCAGACCCCGACCCGGGCGGGCGACGACGAGGACGACCGCGGCATGCTGCCGGCCACCGACCGGAGCCCGAACGAGGCGACCGGTCTTCCGAGCGTCCGCTCAGACAACCACGACGGCTCGGACGGAGCCGTACGAAAGGAGAGGAGATGACGAATACCTTCCAGCCGCTTCCCGCTGAGCAGGCGCCTGTGCCTGCTCGAGACATCTCGTGGAATCGACTTCCGCGGTGGTATAAGTTCGGGCGAAGTGCGACCCGGGCAACGGTCCGGAGAACGAGGGAGATTGTGCCTGGACGGCCGAGCGAGGACGCCATCCGCAGGGTGACCATCCTCCTGATCGCAGCCGTGACGGCGGCGATCGCCGTCGCGGGGGCGACGGCAGCGCCCCGGGCCCGGGCGGGAACCACCGGCCCGAAGGCCGGCGGCACCTACAGGGTCGCGTTCGCGAGCTCGTTCGGCTTCACCGACGGCTTCGATCCGACCGGCGAGTACTACACCTTCTCGTGGGACATCTTCTCGAGCCTCCTCGTCCGCACGCTGGTCGGCTACGACCATGTCGCCGGCGTGGCGGGGAACAGGCTCGTCCCCGACATCGCCGTCTCGGTGCCCCGGCCGACGAATGGCGGCACGACGTACACGTTCCACATCAAGGAGGGAGTCGAGTTCGGTCCTCCAGTCGGCCGGCAGGTGACGTCGAAGGACGTCCTGTATGCGATGGAGCGCCTGGCGAGACCGAAGGACGGGGCCGAATACGCGTTCTACTACGACGTGATCAAGGGTTTCGACGCCTACGGTGCGGGGAAGGCGAAGACGATCTCGGGGATCGAGACGCCCGACCCGAGCACGATCGTCTTCAACCTGACCAGGCCGACCGGAGATTTCCTGTACCGGCTGGCCATGCCGGCCGCCGGCCCGATCCCGGAAGAGGTCGCGAAGTGCTTCGAAGGCCAGCCGGGGAAGTACGGCCGCGACCTCGTCTCGACCGGCCCCTACATGATCCAGGGCGCCGACCGGCTCGACGATACCTCGTGCGCAACGCTGAAGCCGATGAGCGGGTTCGACGGTCTCTCGAAGCTGACGCTCGTGCGGAACCCCGCCTACGACCGGAAGACCGACTCGCCGGCGGCACGGCAGAACTTCCCCGACGAGTTCGATTTCACCGTCAACCCGAACCTCTCCGACATCGTCGACCGGGTCGCCGCAGGCCAGCTCGACGACGAGTTCGCCGCCAGCCTCCCCGCTCAGGCGCTGGAGCAGTACTCACAGGACCCCGGCAAGCGTCCGAGCCTTCATCTCGACATCGCCGACGGAACGGAGTACCTGACGATGAACCTGACCCAGCCGCCGTTCGACGACGTGCACGTGCGCCGGGCGATGAACTGGATCATCGACAAGGCCGAGCTGCGGCAGGCCTGGGGCGGTCCGACCCTGGGCAAGATCGCAAACCACATCGTCCCGGACCCGATCGTCGCCAACCAGCTCGCGGAGTTCGCCCCCTACAAGACGGCCGGCGACCACGGCAGCCTGACGAAGGCCAGGGCCGCAATGAAAGGCTCGAAGTACGACACGGGCCACAACGGGACGTGCGGAGCACCCCAGTGCAAGAACGTGCTGCTCTTGAACGACGCCGAGTCCACCTTCACCAAGATGCTGCCGATCATCCAGGCCGATGCGCAGAAGCTCGGGATCACCTTCCATGTCCTGACGATCGCCGGGGCGTTCCCGACGCTCCAGACCACTGCGAAGAACATTGCGATCGCCATCTTCCCCGGCTGGTTCAAGGACTACGCCGATCCGTTCACCTTCTTCTCGCCGCTCTTCGACGGGCGCACCATCATCCCGGGCGGGAACGTGAACTACTCGCTCGTCGGCCTGAAGCCGTCCCAGGCCAAAGGGCTCGGCGTCACGGGCGACGTGACCGGCATCGCGAGCGTCGATTCCCGGCTCGACCGGTGCTCGCTGCTGAGCGGCCAGCCGCGACTCGCCTGCTACGGGAGGCTCGACAGGCAGCTGATGCAGACCGTCGTGCCGTGGGTCCCGTACCTCTGGCCCAACTCCGCCCACATCACCGGCCCGCACGTCACGCAGTGGGGATTCGACCAGTTCAGCGGGTCGACTGCCCTCGCGCACGTCGCCGTCTGAGAGAGAAGACGCGGCTCGGCCGCCACTGACTCACGAAGAAAGCCCTGTGTCTACAGGGCTTTCTTCTGTGGGAGCTCCGCGAGCGCGGCCCGGGTGCGCCTCGCGGAGACGAGGTTGCCCTTTCGCTCGTAGTGTTCGAGCGCTTCGGCGAGGGCGGCGGCCGCTTCGGCGTCGCTCCCGGCGAGGCGGAGAACCTCGGCGAGGTCGCTGAGCCGGTCGGCCTTCGCGTTGATCCAGTCGGTGGGTCGCAGCAGCTCGACGGCTTCGCGGGCGTAACGTCGGGCCCCGTCGAAGTCCCCTTGCCGGGCAAGTAGCTTTGCCTGGACGCCTCGCCAGAGGCTCTGGGGGCTGATGTCATCGAGCGCGGCCGCCTGCGCGCACAGCTCGGAGTAGCGGTCGGCGTCGGCGAGGTCCGCCTGTGCGTAGCAGGCGTGGGCGAGGTAGCCGGTGATCGTGGAGAGGAAGCTGCGCTCTCCCATCTCGTCGAGCAGCTCGTAGGCTGCGCGCAGGTCGCGTGCGGCCGCCCCGGGGTCATTCGCCAGCATCTCGACGGCGTAACCCTCCTGGGCGGAGTTGACCGCGAACACGTTCAGGTCGAGCTCGTGGAGCAGCTCCCTGCCCGCGGCGAGCAGGCCGCGCGCCGTGTCGAAGTCTCCCGTCATCGCCTCGAGCGGCGCGCGCTCGACCAGTGCGAACGCCTGCACGGTTCTGTTCGCGCCTGACCGCTCGTACGCCTCCCGACAGCGGGCGATCCCCTGATCGGCGGGAAGCGGCCCGAAGTAGGCGTTGATCAGGAGCCAGCCGGTGGCTTCGCCCTCCTCGGCCGGGAAGTCGCCGGCCGAGAGGGTGAGCGCGCGCTCGAGGGCGTTATCGGCCGCGATCGCATCGCCGAGAGCGATGTCGAGCATGCCGATCAGGCTCAGCGCTTGCACCTGGGTGAAGCGATCGCCGTCTGCCTCGGCGGCCACCGCGACAGCTTGTGCCTGCGTCAGGAGCTCGGTGAAGCTGCGTCCGGCCATCGAGCCGAGGTAGCAGCGCCCGATCAGCGCCCGCGGCGCCTTGCTCGGGTTCTGGGCGAGCGCATCCTCCAGCCGGCGCATGCCCTCGTTGATGTGGCCGCGGTCGGCCCAGAACCGCCAGAGCGCGGTCGCGAGGCGGAGATCGTCGGTGGTTTCGCCTGCTTGGCCCGTCGAGGCGAAGACGGCGCGGAGGTTGTCGTGGTCGGCCTCCAACCGGTCGAACCATGGCACGCGGTCGCCCCGGCGCGACGAAGCCTCCGCCTCCTCGGCGAAGGCGAGGAACCACCGTTGAAGCCGGCGACGCAGCTCACGGGCCTCGTCGGAGGCACTCAGCCGCTCGGCGGCGTACTCGCGGATCGTCTCGAGCATCCGGTAGCGGTCGCTGCTGTGGCGGACGAGGCTCTTCTCGATCAGGGAGCCGAGCGTATCGGGGTCGGCGTCGCAGATCTCCTCCGCGGCATCGAGGGTGGAGCCGCCGGCGAAGACGCTCAGGCGGGCGAACAGCTGTTGCTCGTCGGGCGTGAGCAGGTCGTGCGACCACTCGATCGTCGCGCGCAGCGTCTGCTGGCGCGGGTCGGCGTCGCGGCCGCCCTTGAGCAGGTCGAGGCGCTGCCCGAGCCGTTCGAGCAGCTGCTCGGGGGTGAGGGTGCGGCTGCGGGCGGCGGCGAGCTCGAGTGCGAGCGGCAGGTTGTCGAGCCGGGCGCAGAGCTCGTGGACGGCCGGGGTCGGCTCGAGCCGGGCGCGGTCGCAGAAGAGCGCGACGCCCTCGGCGGGCTCGAGTGGCGGTAGCGGCTGCTCGCGCTCGCCCTGGATGCGCAGCAGCTCGCGGCTGGTGACGAGCAGGCTCAGGTTCGGGCAGACGGCCAGCAGCTTCGACAGCTCGGCGGCCGCGTCGACGACCTGCTCGAAGTTGTCGAGCAGCAGCAGCATGCGCCGGTCGGCGATGTGCCCGGCGAGGTCGGTGCCGGCGCCGAGCGTCTGGGCTGCCGCCTCCAGCACGAGCGCTGGGTCGCGGAGCGCGGCCAGCGGCACCCAGAACACGCCGTGCGGGAAGCGGTCGAGCCGGCGGGAGGCAAGCTCGATCGCAAACCGGGTCTTGCCTGTCCCGCCCGGCCCGGTCACCGTCAGCAGTCGGGTCGCAGACAGCAGCCGCTCCCCCTCGGCAAGCTCCGCCTCGCGGCCGAGGAAGGAACCGGCGGGAGCCGGCAGGTTCGTGTTCGAGATCGTCTTCAGCGGCGGGAACGACCGGTTGCCGAGCTGGAAGAGCGCCACCGGCTCCTCGATGTCCTTCAAGCGATGCTCACCGAGATCGGTCACCTCGACCTCGACGAGCCGCCGGGTCACCTCCGAGAGGAGCACCTGGCCGCCGTGGCCGGCGGCCATGATCCTCGCCGCCTTGTGGACGTCGATCCCGACGTACTTTGGCGGGTCGAGCCCCGGCTCGCCCGTGTGGACGCCGACCCGGATCCTGATCGGGCCGGCGTCGAGGTGCCGCTGCGCCTCGACCACCGCCGAGACCGCAGCAGCGGCGCCTGTGAAGGCGTAGAAGAACGCGTCACCCTCGTAGTCGACTTCGTAGCCGCCGCACGCGCCGAACGCCTCTCGCACGACCCGGCGATGCTCGGCGAGCGCCTCGCGATACGCATCCTGGCCGAGCTCCTGCAGGAGCCGCGTCGAGGCCTCGATGTCCGTGAACACGAGCGTCACCGTCCCCGCAGGCTGCTCAGTCGTCATCAGGGGATTCTCCGCGCGGACGGGCGGCGGCCGCAAGTCCGCCGAACCGCAGATTGGAGCGAGCTCGCCGACGGAGAGCTCGCCAGGCGCGTCAGCAAGAGGCGCCACTTCAGGTAGGCCGGTCGCGTGCCGGCTCCCCGGCGCAGCGCCGAGGGGGTACGGCTTGCCGGTCAGACCACCTAATCCAGCTCGGGTGTCGCCGGCTGGGCGGGCGCGGGCCTGCGCCGGCGCCTGCGCCGGCGCTGCTCGGGCGGCGGCCCGTCGCCGTTCGCGGACGGTTCGGCCTGCGCTTCTTTCTCGATCTCACCCTCGACCGCGGTCTCGGGCGAGGATGAGACCGGCGTCTCGCCGGTTCCCTTCTTCTTGCGCCGCCGGCGGCGGCGGGAGCGCGACGGCCCGGTCTTCGGGGCCGGCAGGTCGTCGGCGAGCGCGGCGGCGATCTCCTGGATCGTGCCGAGTTGCTCGCGCGCGTCCTCGAGCAGGTTGTTCGCCCGCGGCGTGTAGCCGTCCGCGGTCGCGAGCAGCGCGGCTCCGACGGGAAGGGGCATCTCGAGGGCCGCCTTGACGAGCCGGGCCGCGTTCTCCTCGTGTCGGTGCCCGCGCGAGTTCGCAAGAGCTCCGAGCAGTCGCTTCGCGTCGGGGTACTCCTGGGATGCCTTGCGGTCGAGCGTCTTCCGCACGGCCCGCGCGAGCTTCCAGGTCCAGCGGGCGAGGATCTGGTCGGGGGCGTCGGGCTTGCTCTCGGCGACCGCGCGCAGCAGGATGCGCACCCCTGCAGACCGGTCCTTCTCCCACGGCGGCGCGAGCGTCACGAGCGTGACGAGGTCGTCGAAGTCTGCACGGTCGACGCGCATCGAGACACGGTCGGCGAGCGCGATCAGGCGCAGCCTCCGGTTCGGGTTCTGCGCGGCACAGGTGGCGAGGAACGTCTCGAGCGCGCCTTTGGACGCGCCCTGCTCCGTGAACTTCTGCACGAACGTCTGCCGCTCGTCGAACCGCATCTGCCGGCCGGCGATCGTCGCCCAGAACCGCTGCTCGTCCTCGTCGAGGAACTTCGGGTCGATCCGCTGCCACTCCCGCTGGATCACTGCGAGCCTGCGCGCGACGTCCGGTGTGACCGGGACGAGCCAGTTCGCGGGCGTCAGCTTGCGCCGCGCACGTCGCTGTGTCCGCCGCCGCGGCGCCGGTGTGACGCGTGCGCCCTCACGGTAGAAGTCGGCGTTCAGGAGCGAGTGCAGCGAGACGACGCGCTCGGTGTGCGTGGCCGCCTTGGGGACGAAGTCGACGACGACCCCCGCCTCCTTGCGCGGATGGATGCGCATGATCCGCCCGATCCGCTGCTGGTAGACGCGCTTCGACGCGGTCGGGGCGAGATGCATGACGACCGTCGCGCGCGGCGAGTTCCAGCCCTCCGCGAGGAGCATCGCGTTGATCAGGACGTCGATCTCGCCTCGCTCGTACGCCGCCAGGATCGCAGCGAGCTTGACCGGGGGCGTCCGGCCCGAGACCGCCTCCGCTTTCACGCCGGCGGCGCGGAACGCGGTCGCGAGGTTGTAGGCGTGGTCGACGCCGGCCGCGTAGACGATTCCCGGGCTGTCGTCGAACCGCTCGCGGTAGAGCGTTGCGGCTGCCATGTTCAGCGCGTCGTGGTCGAGTGCCGCGGCGAGCGCCCTCTCTTCGAAGTCGCCGCCGACGATCGGCACGGAGTTGATCGCCGCGACGGGCGGGACACGGAGGCAGCGGAGGGGTGCGATCAGGCCGCGCCGGGCCGCGTCGGCGAGCGGCAGGTCGTCGACCGAGGCAGGGAAGACGTCCGAGACCTGCTTCGCGATCAGCTCCTCGGTCGCGGTCATGCCGATGTAGATCGGCTCGCTCAGCCGGCGGATCGCGGCCGAGGTCTTCTCGCCGAGCGCGGTGTGCGCCTCGTCGCAGATCACGAGCTGGTACGCCGTGCGCGAGACCTCGTCGACGTGACGGGCGAACCACGCGTAGGTCTGGATCGTGATCGGGTTCGATCGCGGCGGGGTCGCCCCGTCCAGGAGCACCTCGGTCAGCCGGCCGCCGTAGCCGTGGTCGGTGAGCTCGCGCCGGAACTGGTCGACGAGCAGGCGGCGGTGGGTGAGGATCAGGACGCCTTCGGTCCGGGCCGCCTCGACGAATCCGGCAGCGGCGATCGTCTTCCCGGATGCGGTCGGGTGGCGGAAGCGGTAGCGGCGCTCCGCGCCTGGATCCGCGGCGGCGGGAAGCGGGGCGTCGTCTGCCTCGTCGTCGTCGACCTCGACCTCGACCCCGACGATGAGCTCCTCGTCGTCCTCGTCGTCCTCGTCGGCGAGCTCCTCGGTGACGGCGCCGTTCCCGTTGGCCTCGCCGTTCTGCTTCTCGACCGTCGCGATCAGCTCGGTGAGCATCCCGGCGAGCGCGTCCACCTGGTGGCGTCGCAGCTCTGTCCCGGACGCGAGTCGCGGCGGTTTCTCCGACAGGACCCGTTCCAGCCCGAGCATCAGCGCGTAGCGAACCTTCCATTCGGTCGAGGGCTCGGCCCGGCCCGACTCGATCTCTTCGAGCGCGCTGTCGAGCGCCCGGCGCAGCGCCGTGCCCGGCTGGAGGAGCGTCGGGGCGTCGTCGTCCGGCCGGAGGAACGGCTCTCCTGCCCAGGCTTCCGCTCGAAGGGCCACGGCCTCGATGCCGTCGGGCGCCTCCGATATTCCCGGAGATTGCGTCAGCGTCTCGTGCATGGTCGCGACACGGAGCTCGTGTCGCCTCTACAGGTCAGACTCGCGGGTACCCCCCTCGCAAGCCGCGACTCACAGAATACCTCATCCTGAGAGGTTGTGGCTGGTTGCACGGCTGGTTGCACGGCCCGGCGGCCGGCCGCGAACCGGTAGAACGGGGGAATGGACTGGGAGGAGATCGTCGAGCGTGAGCGGTCGCGCTACCGGGACGGGATGGAGCGGGTCGACCCGGAGCAGCTCGTGCGGGTCGGGAACGCCGCCTACGGTGCCGGCCTCGCCTTCTTGATGCTCGGGCGGGGCGGCGAGGCCCGGGAGTGGCTCGACCTTGCGGCGACACGCTGGCGGGAGAGCTGGGAGCACGCGACTCCGACGTCCTGGGGCCGCCCGATCGGGACGATCAAGGCGGCGCTGCTCGCGGGCCGGAAGAGTGAGGCGGCCGGGTTCGCCGAGTGGACCCTCGGTCTCGGCACGGCGGATGCCGAGTCGCCGATCGGTCGCTACGCCGCCGCTCTCGCCCTGCTCGTGCTCGAGCGCTGGGCGGAGGCAGGGCATGTCGCCGCGACGTTGCGGGAGCGGGACGACTTTCCCCCGGCGGTCGCGGACGCACTCGCGCTGATCGCGGGGCATGACCTCGACGGCTACCTCGGGGCGGTCGAGCGCGTGCTCGTGTCGTTCGAGACCCGTGAGGGGTTTCTCGAGGATGTGCCGGTCGCCGACACCGTGCTGGTCCTGCAGGCTCTCGCCCGCAAGCGCGGGATCTCGGTCGAGCTCGACCCGTCGCCCGTCCTGCCGCCGGCCTCCTGCTAGTGCGGCGTCTCCGAACCTTTCGCCTGAAACTCGCGTGCCGAGACGCCGCACTACCGGCCGCTTCGCGGCCGGATCGATTTTGACTCTTGCTCTTGGAACTCGTGTGTCTATGCAGGCTCGCGGTCCTCTCAAAAGACAAATTCAAACCCGAGCTACTTTCCCCGGCCGAACAGCGGCGACGAGTTGCCGACCACGTTAATCCGGGGAGAGTGGACTAGGGCTCGGGGCTCTGTCCGGCTGCCGCTGGGTCGAGGTAGACGTCGATCGGTGCGCCTCCCCGGCGAAGCAGGCTCGCCGGGATGTTCTCGTCGATTTCGCCCGTGAAGGCGCTCTGGACTGCGGCGGCCTTGCCGGCCCCGGCGACGAGGAAGACGATCCGGCCGCCCGAGAGCAGTGTCGGCAGGGTCATGGTGACGCGGTCGACGAACGGGTCCACTCCGGCCGGGCCGCTCGTGACGCGGCGCTCACGCTCGGCGAGCTGGGGGGAGCCGGGGAACAGCGAGGCGACGTGCCCGTCCGGTCCGAGCCCGAGCAGGAGCAGGTCGAGCTCGACGCCGGCGAGAGCCTCGTCGTAGTCACGCGCGGCTTCGGCGGCGGGCAGCTCGCCCCGGATCCGATGCACTTCGGGTGTCCGGGCGAGCCGGTCGAGCAGCGTCCGCCGGGCGAGGCCGAAGTTCGAGCGGTCGTCGCCGGGCGGCACGCACCGCTCGTCGCCCCACCAGAGGGAGGCACGGCGCCAGTTGGGCTCGGCGGCGGCCGCCAGCTCGTAGGCGCGTCCGGGGGTGGAGCCGCCGGTGAGGACGATCGTCGCGCCGTCGCGGGCAGCGGACGCGAGCAGCTCGCCGACGGCGGCGGCGGGGTCGTCGAGGACGTGGAGGCGAGGTTCTCGAGGGTCAGTCATCGCCGCGGGCGAGCTCTTTGCTTCGCTCCATGGCGGCGTTGATCGCGTTCAGGAATGCTGCCCTGACACCTGCCTGTTCGAGCTCGCGGATCGCCCGGGTGGTCGTCCCGCCCGGCGAGGTGACCATCTCGCGCAGCTCGACCGGGTGCATCCCTTCGTCGCGGAGCATCTTGGCGGTGCCGAGCATGGTCTGCACCACGAGCTTGGTCGCGATCTCGCGGGAGAGCCCGAGCAGGATCCCGGCCTCGATCATCGCCTCGGCGAGCAAGGCGTAGTAGGCGGGCCCGGAGCCCGAGACCGCGGTGATCGCGTCCATCTGCTCCTCGGGCACCTCGACGACGGCGCCGACGGCGCGCAGGACGGTTCCGGCGCGATCGAGGTGCTCCCGGCCGGCGTGCCGTCCGGCGCACATGCCGGCGATCCCCTCGTGGACGGTCGACGGCGTGTTCGGCATCGAGCGCACCACCGGCACGTCGCCTGTGAGCTGCCGTTCGATTCTCGACGTCGGGATGGCGGCGGCGACCGAGAGCACGGTCTGGTCCGGCGTCAGCAGGTGACCGACTTCGCCGAGGAGCGTCTCGATGTCCTGTGGCTTGACGGCGAGCACGACGACGTCGGCTCCCTTGATCGCCTCGGCGTTGGACGTCGTCGTCTCGACGCCGTGTCGCTCGCGCAGCTCGATCGCACGCTCCTCGCGCCGCGAGCTCGCGATGATGTCCGCCCAGTCGGAGCTACGCAGCCCGGCGAGGAGCGACTCGCCGATCTTGCCGGCGCCGAGAATTGCGATCCGCATCGCCTAAGCCTACGAGTCCGGCGTGGTATCCCGCCAGCAGGTACACGCTGGCAAGCCCGGCCCATTCTCCGTAGGGCGTGAGCAGGGCGTCGGTCTCCTCCGCCTCCACCCGCCGGCCCCAGAGCGCCGAGGCGAGCTTGACCAGCCCGAGATCGCGTGCGAGCCCGCGCTCGTAGCGCCCGAGCCCCTCCAGGCAGACGACGCCGGCCGACCACGGTCCGAGGCCGCGCTCCTGCTCGAGCCGGTGGGCGGCCGCCTCGGTCGGGAGCCCCTTGAGCGCTTCGAGGTCGAGCGATCGGCAGAGGCGGACGAGCGCCGCCCCGCGGCGTTCCCCGAGCCCGAGGCTGCGGAGCTCGGCGGGCGAGAACCGGCCGAGGTCGGCGGCGGTGGGCGCCGCGTGCAGCCCGCCGAGCTCGCGGGTTGCCGTGCGTACGACGAGCCGCTCGATCTGACGTGCGCGCCGCGCCGTGATCAGCTGGCCGGACAGAGCCCGGAGAAGCGCATGCGCGACGGTCGCCGTTCGGAGTGGGCGGAGCCCGCGCAGGTGGCGGACGGGCCCGTCGAGCAGGGGGTCACCGCGGAACCGGCGTAGGAACTCGGAGTGGTCGTCGTCGAGCCCGAGCGCGAACCGGATGTGGTCGACGCCCGCGTCGCTCACCGCCTGGACGCAGACCGCGCCGTCCGGTCGCTGCCAGGCTCGCACCTGCTCGAGCCCCTGCTCGCCGGCGATCGTCGCGGTGAGCACGCCGTCACGGATGACCCGCGTCGCATCGCCTCCGTGACGCGTCGACAGCCGGAACGAGTAGGGGCCGCGCGGCCGCAGTTCGGCGGAGATCACCGCGCGACTGTAGCCGCAGGCCCGGCGCACGCCCTGACGGAAGCCCGTCGTCCCACCGCGGCAGCCGAACATCCGCCCCCGCAGCGTTCACCCCCACCCAGGCTGGGAAACGGAAGCCCGACTTCTCATCGCGGGCAGCCGAACATCCGCCCCCGCAGCGTTCACCCCCACCCAGGGTGGGGAGGCCGACCCGCCACCCTCACTGCCAATTCTCCGGCGAGCCGGGGTCGACGTTTGTGCCAACTTCGTGAAATCTCGTCCTCACGTCCACACATCGATATGTCCGGGCATGTCCGTACGTCCGGGCACGTCCGCGCCTCGCCGTGCCCGCGACGGCCGCACCTCCGCAAGCCCACACGCCGAGCCGATCCGATCCGAGCCGTCGAGCCGGCGCTCCCTCGGGCGGTTACCGCTCGACCGTCGCCGGCTCGCCCTGCAGGTTCGACGCGATGTCCGCGGCACGCTCGAAGACGTCGAGGGCGTCCCGCTCGCGGCCGCAGTCCCGGAGGTAGCGGCCGTAGGAGCGGAGGACGCTGGCGTGCTGGCGCACCGTCCCGTGCTCGCGGAGGAGCTCGATCGCGTCCGCGAACGCCTCGTCGGCGCGCGGGTCGTCGCCGGCGGCGCGGGCCTCGGCGATCGCCCACCACGCGTGGCCCCGCTCGTTCGGGAGCTCGGTCGCGAGCTGGAGCGCCTGCTCCCCGAGGTGCTCCGCGCCGGTGAGATCGCCGGCGCGGGTGGCGCACATCGCCTGCATGCGCCGGATCACGGCGAGATCGTCGCGGCCGGGCTTCGGCTCGAGCAGCCGCTCGGCCTGCTCCAGGTGGTGCAGAGCGCTTCCCAGGTCGTCGCCGGCGCTGATGGTCGCATCCGCGCAGGCGACATGGGCGCGCGCCAGGTGCATCGTGTCCTCGGTCGCCTCGAGCAGCGCCACCGCACGCCGGAAGTTGTCGAGTGCGGCATGCGGCCTCGCCTGCTCGAGCGAGAGCCGGCCGAGCGACCAGTAGAGCCGGACCCGCGTGTACCGGTCGCTCGCGTCGTGGGAGCCCGCGAAGACCTCGGCGACGACCGCTTTCGCCCGCTGGAGCTCACCGAGGTCGGTGAGCGCGTAGCTGAGATACGTGCTGTAGCGGATTCTGGCCGACACGTTCTCCGGCTCCAGGTGCGCCAGCTGTTCGAGCGCGCGCTCGAACAGGGCCACCGCCGCGCGCGGCGAGCCCGCCGCCGCGTAGGAGTGCCCGAGAGTCGAGTACACGTCGGGTCGCGTCGCAGGTGTGACGAGCTCCGAGTCGACGACGCGGGCAAGCTGCTCGATCGCTTCGGGGTGGTCGCCGCTCGCCGCGGCCGCACAGCCGAGCACGATCCGCGCTCGGGTTGCGGCGGTCACGTCCGCGCTCGCCTCGGCCTCGGCCAGGATCTCCACCACCTCCGGCGTGCTCGCGGCACCGTCGAGTCTGAGCCGCAGCTCCTGCTCCGCGACCCGCAGCTCGCGCAGGTCGCCGGAGCCGAGGTCGGAGCCGGTCTCGAGGTACTCCGGCGTGACGCCGAGCTTCTTCGCGAGCATCCGCAGCGCTTTGACCGAGGGCTGGCGGGCGCCGGCCTCGATGCGGGAGATGTACGCGTAGGTGATCCCCGGCGCCGACAGATCCCGTTGCGAGACGCCCTGCTCGAGCCTGAGGCGTCGCAGCCTCCGGCCGATCGTCTCCCCGCGGATGTCGGCCGAATCAGCCATGTGCGGCAAGGATGATGCCTGCCTTCGTGGACATCGTCAATGCGGCCATGCCACTTGGTGACAGGATTGACAACAAATGAATTTTCCGGTCTTGTTCGGGCTTCCAGAGATCGAGAAAGGAGGTGTTCCCGGATGTCGATCATCTCCCCCCGCATGAGGTTCGTGCTGGTCGGGCTCGCTGCGGCTGCCGCCGCAGCGGTGATGGGTGGCTGCCCCTGGGGCCCGTAGAGCGTCGCGCCGTCCGGTGCGGGCCGAGCCAGACCGGCTGCGCCCGCACCGGACGGGGGGCCTGACCGCATAATCTGCCGCGATGGTTCACCGTGCCGCGGCTCGCGTCTCCCTGGGGAGTCGGGAGCGCAAGCTGCGCCTGTTCCTCGACCTCTTCCAGCCCGGCCCCGACTCCACCGTGGTCGACGTCGGCGTCACCGATGCACCCTTCGGCGGCGGCTCGAGCGACAACTTCTTCGAGGCCCTCTACCCGTGGCCGGGGCGGATCACCGCCGTCGGCCACACCGGCCTCGACCGGTTTGCCGAGGCGTTCCCGCAGGTGACCGTCGTCCGCTCCGACGGTCGCGACCTCCCCTTCGCCGACGGTGCGTTCGACCTCGGCTTCTCGAACGCAGTGATCGAGCACGTCGGCGGCGGCAGGCAGGGCCAGCAGCGCTTCGTCGCCGAGCTCTGCAGAGTCGCCCGCCGCGTCTTCGTGACCACGCCCAACCGCTGGTTCCCACTCGACCCGCACACGCTCCTGCCGCTCGTCCACTGGTTGCCGCCCGGCCCGGCACGCGACCGGCTGCTTCGCGCCCGCGGCTTCGACGACGTGCTCGACCCGCTCGGCCCGAAGGAGCTGGCCGCGCTCTTCCCCTACCCGGTGAAGGTGGTCAACAGGGGCCTGACCCTCGTCGCGATCGGGCCGCTGTGAAACGCCCGGTCTGGATCCTGTACGCCTTCGTCGTCGGCCTCGCGCTGCACAACTTCGCGATGGCCGAGCTGTACGCCGCCGGCGTGCGCGGCACGGCGCTCGACGTCGTCTCGGCCTGGAAGGAGGCGCTGCTCGGCCTCGGCCTGCTGATCGAGCTGCGCGGTCGTGGCTCGCTCCGGTTCCGGCCCGGGCCCGTCGACGCGCTCGCGCTCGCCTACGGGGGGCTCGTCATCCTCTACGCGCTGCTGCCGCAGCACTGGCTGGGGGGCAGCGCGACCCACCACGGTGTCCTGCTCGGCCTGCGCCACGACCTTCTGCCCGTCGCCGCCTACTTCTTCGGACGCGGCCTCGACCTCTCGGTCCGCGACGCGCGCCGGCTCGGCGCCGCCGTCATCGGCACCGCCGCGGCCGTCGCGGCGTTCGGCCTCGTCGACATCTACGCGATCCCGCTCTCGTGGTGGCGCAGCTCGGGGGCGCCCGCGTGGTTCACGAACCAGCTCGGCTTCCACTACCAGGGGCTCTCGGGTCTGCCCGAGAACTTCCTCTACAACACGGGCAACGAGCATCCGCTCCGGCGGCTCGTCTCGACGTTCCTCTCGCCGCTCGCGAGCTCGTATCTGTTCGTCGTCGCCCTGCTCCTTGCGACGGCGTGGCGGCTGCGGCTTCGCCCACGTCTGACCGTGTGGCTGCCGCCGACGGCGCTGATCGCCGCCGGCCTGCTCTGGACCCATTCGCGGTCGTCGTACCTGGCGCTCGCGCTCGGCCTGGTCGCGTTCGCCTGGGCGCGCCCGCAATGGCGGCGCAGTCTCGTCGTCGCGGCCGTCGCCGCCGTTGCCGCCGGCCTCGCGTTCGTCGAGGTCTACCCGCACATCGGGCCGACCGCGACGTACACGAAGGCGGAGCTCGACTGTCAGCGGCGTCACGCACATGAGGCCCCCGGCACGCCGATGACGAATTGCGGATTCCGTCAGGGCGCACAGGGGATCCGGCCCCTCCGCGGCGGCCGGAACCTCCAGGCCGACCCGGCCGGCAGCCCGCCCGGGAGCGGCATCTCGGATGCGAGCACCGGCAGCCACTGGCGGAGCCTCCGGGACGGGATCGAGACCGTCCTCCGCCATCCGCAGGGGTACGGCCCCGGCAACGCCGGCTCGACCGCCGCCCGGACCGGCGCGGCGATCAAGGCCGGCGAGTCGACCTACACCGAGCTCGGCGTCGACACGGGCCTGCTCGGCGGCCTGCTCTTCGTCGCCTGGTCGTTGGCGCTGCTGTGGCGGGTCGCACGCTGCACCGCCTGGCTCGGGGCGGCGATGGTCGCGGTCCTCGCGCTCGGGCTCCAGACGGATGTGATCGGCGTGCCGTGGCTCGTCTACGTGCTCTGGCCGCTGTGTGGCTGGTGGGTCTCGCACCCCGAAGTGTGACAATTGTGTGCCGGGGCCGAAACGGCCACTTGCGCGTGCGCCGGCGGCTCTTACCGTGGATCGGATGCGTGTCTCCCTCCCCGAGCTCGCCCTCGGGCTCGCCGTCGTCGCCCTGCTCGCCTTCGCCGCAATTCAGCTCGGCGGCGGCGGCGGGACCACGCCCGCCCTGCCTGCGAGCCCGACGCTGACGCCCGGGTCGCTCAACCCGGATGTGACCCAGGAGACGATCGGCTCCACGATCTGCGTGCACGGCTGGACCGCAACCGTCCGCCCGCCGACGAGCTACACCTCGGCGCTCAAGCTGCGGCAGATGCCGGAGTACGGCGAGACGGGCCCGACCTCCGCCTACCAGGAGGATCACCTGATCAGCCTCGAGCTCGGCGGCAATCCGACCGACCCCGGGAACCTCTGGCCCGAGCCCTACCCGCGGGCGGCCGAGGTGGACAAGGATCGAGAACGAGCTGAACGCGAAGGTGTGCTCCGGTGAGCTGAGCCTCGCCGAGGCGCAGAGGCAGGAGTCCGTGCTCAAGCACGGCCAGGGTTGAGCATTCGCCTTTGCCTGTCGCGCCTGCGGCCGGGGCCGGGGCCGTCTGGCACACTCCCTCTCCGTGGCAGTCGACCCGCGCGTCCAGATCGGGCACGTTCATCTCAAGGTCGCCGACCTCGATCGAGCGCTTGCCTTCTACCGTGACGTCCTCGGCCTCGAGCTCCAGCAGCGCCTGGGCGACCAGGCCGCGTTCGTCTCGGCGGGGGGCTATCACCATCACATCGGCCTCAACACGTGGGAGTCGAAGGGCGGCCCGCCCGCGCCGCGCAACACCGCCGGTCTCTACCACGTCGCGATTCTCTATCCGGATCGCGTCACCCTCGCCGACGCTCTGAAGCGCGTCCTCGAGGCAGGCATCCCACTCGAGGGGGCGAGCGACCACGGGGTCAGCGAGGCGATCTACCTGCGTGACCCCGACGGCAACGGGATCGAGCTCTACCGCGACCGGCCGAGGGAGGAATGGCCCCGGGCCGAAGACGGAGCCGTCGCGATGTTCACCGGGCCGCTCGACCTGCAGGCGCTCCTCGCGGAGCTGGAGTAGCGGAGCTGGACTAACCGACGATCGCGCGTGCGACGGCGGCCGGGCGCGTCAGCAGCACCAGGTGGCCCGCGCCGGGGATCACCACGAACCGTGCATGGAGGTCGCGTGCCGTCTGGCGCCCGAGCCGCACGGGGTCGACGCCGTCCTTGCCGCCCCAGATGACCGTCGCCTTCGTCCGGACGGCTCGGAGTACGTCCCGTGAGAAGCCCTGGATCCCGTGCTCGACGATCTTCGAGAGCGCATGCTCGGCGCCGTCGGCTCGGAACTGGTCGGTCCAGAGGGCGACCATCGCATGATCGATCTTCGGATGGTGTGGGCCGTAGGCGTTCGCGATCAGCATTGCGGCCGGCCAGTCCCAGTAACGTGAGAGTCGCAGCGCGCTCGTGACGAGCGGCGACCGGCCCAGCAGGTCACGCACGAACCCGGGCAGGCCGCCGGAGGCGAGCGCGTCTCCGTCGAGGAGCACCGTCCGCGAGACGAGCCCGCGGCGGGCCAGGTCGACAGCCACCGCGGCTCCGAGCGAGTGCCCGACCACGACCGGCCTGGTGACCCCGACCACTCGCATGAACGCCTCGGTCTGGTCGGCCCACTCGGTGAGCGTCCACGGCCCGCGCCGCTCGCTGTAGCCGAACCCGTCGAGGTCGAGCGCGTAGACGCGGTGCCCCGCCGCGGCGAGCAGCGGCCCGACCTGCGCCCAGACGAAGGTCGGCTCGAGGAAGCCGCCGACGAGCACGATCGGGCTGCCGTGCGAGCCCCATTCGCGGTAGGCGGTCAGGACGCCGTCGGCGGTGACGAAGCGCCCGTGCCAGAGCTCGGTCACCGGCTTGCCCTCCCCGTCGGTCGCGAGATTGAACAGGTAGGAGGCCGAGAGGAGCAGAACGAGGAAGCCGGTGAGCAGCAGCCCGAGCCCGAGCACGATCCGCACGAGCCACTTCAGCAGAGCTGCCCCGGATCTCCGCCGCCTGCGTGCAGGTGAGCCCGGGCGGCGGGATTCGCGCGGCGGCCGATCATGAAACGGGAAAGCTAGTTGTCCGGCCCACGCTCGGGAACGCCGTCGTAGGCTATGGCCATGCGCGCAGTGCGCCTCCACGAGATCGGTGCCCCGCCGCGTGTCGACGAGATCGACCCGCCGGCGTCGCCCGACCTGGTCCGGGTCTCCGCGTCGGCGCTCAATCCGGTCGACATCTCGATCGGCACCGGACGCTTCTACGGGGGAACGCCGGAGCTGCCGTACGTGGTCGGCACGGAAGCGGTCGGCGAGACCGCGGATGGGCGGAGGGTGTGGCTCCGCGGGCGCGAGCTGATGGCCGAGCTCGTCGAGCCGCCACCGGGCTGGACGTTCGAGATCCCCGAGGGGGTCGGCGACGATCTGGCGCTTGCCTGTGGCGTGGCCGGGCTGACCGGGTGGCTCGCGGTCTCCTCGTGCACGTCCGTCGAGCCCGACGACACGGTGCTGGTGCTCGGCGCGAGCGGGACGGTCGGGGCGACGGCGCTTCAGGGGGCGAAGCTGCTCGGAGCCGGGCGCGTGATCGGAGCCGCCAGGCACGTCGACGCGATTCCCGCCGCGGCCGACGAGGTCTTCGACCTCTCCCAGGACGGCGATCTTCCCGCTGCGACGCTGATCGTCGACGCCCTCTGGGGCCAGCCGCTCGAGCGGGCCCTCGCAGCGGCGCAGCCGGGCGTTCGCATCGTTCACCTCGGCCAGTCGGCCGGGCCCGCCGCGACGCTGCTGTCGGCGTGGGTGCGCGGCAAGGCTGCGAGCATCCTCGGGTTCTCGCTCTTCTCGACCTCGCCCGAGGTCGGCAGCCGTGGCTACCGCCAGCTCTGCGAGCACGTCCGTGACGGGCGGATCCGCTACGACGTGGAGACATTCGCGCTGGAAGAGATCGCGGCGGCCTGGACGCGTCAGGCCTCCGGCAGCCCCGGCGCGAAGGTCGTCGTCTCGTTCTGAGAGCGGCGGCCTAGACGGTCGCCGGCTCGACCGGGCGGCGCCGGAGCGTGCCCGGAGGCGCGCGCTTGATCGCGACCGTGCCCATCGCCGTCGCACCGAGGGCGCAGAGCCCGCCGATGACGAACGCGAGCTCCGTCCCGCCGACGACGCAGAGCCAGCCGACCAGCGGGCTCAGCAGCGGCGCGGGGCCGTTCCACGCGTAGAAGTAGATCCCGAGCACCCGCCCGCGGATGTGGTCCGGCGTCTCGAGCTGGACGACCGCATTCGAGTTCGAGGTGTAGGTCGTGAAGCAGAGGCCGCAGACGAAGAGGAGCGCGCCGACCGCCCAGACGTCGTGGAGCGGCGCGAGGACGAGCTCGGCGACCCCGAACACGGCGAGCGCGCCGAGCATCACGCGCCAGCGCGCGCCGGCCAGCGAGGCCGCCACCAGCGCTCCGGCAAGCGCGCCCGCCCCGAAGCATGCGGAGATGATCCCGAACGTCTGCGGGCCGGCCGAGAGCGTCTTCTTCGCGAGCACCGGCAGGAGCACGTTGACGTTGAAGGAGACCGACATGACGATCGCGGCGATCCCGATCAGCATCAGCAGCGTCCGGGAGCTGCGGACGTAGGCGAGGCCGTCGCGCGTGCCGCGCCAGATCGTCGGCCGCACACGATCGCGGAGCGGGTAGAGGTCGCGGGCCCGCATCGCGAGCAGGCCGGCGAGGACGGCCAGGAAGCTCGCGCTGTTGATCGCGAAGCACCAGCCGGAGCCGGCGGTGGCGATAACCACCCCCGCGAGCGCCGGGCCGACGATGCGCGCCAGGTTGAAGAGGCTCGAGTTGAGCGCGACCGCGTTCGGCAGCTCCGCGCGGCCGACGAGCTGCACGGTCAGGTTCTGCCGCGCGGGCAGGTCGAAGACGACGGCCGTCCCCGTCAGGGCGGCGATCGCGTACACCTGCCACTCCTGGACCGAGCCGAGCAGCGTGATCGCGGCGAGGAGGGCCGAGAGGGCCATCTGCACCGCCTGCGTCACGATCACCGTCTTGCGGTTGTCGAAGCGATCCGCGATCACGCCGGCGAACAGGCCGAACAGCGTGAACGGCCCGAACCGGGCCAGCGAGAGCACCCCGACCGCCACGGGCGAGTGTGTCAGGCTCAGGATCAGCCAGTAGAGCGCGACGTTCTGCATCCACGTTCCGCAGACCGAGGTGATCTGCCCCGCGAAGTAGAGCCGGTAGTTGCGATGCCGTCGCAGGCTCCTGAACGTGCGGCCCCCGGCCATCCTGAGCAGGCTCATGCCCCCACCGTCCACGTCCCCGCGGGCGATGTCCCCGCAGGACAAGGCCGGTGCCAGTCCAGGGTGACGAAAGTGTGACGGCGCACCCGGAACCCGGAAAACCCCTGCTCGGAGTGTTGGCCTTCCGGACCTGTCCGGTGCCAGTCCAGGGTGACGAAAGTGTGACGGGTCATCCGGCGTCCGGTTCGAGCAGCCGTTCGAGCGGGCCGATCGCCGCCTCGATCGCCGCCCGCTCGTCCTCCGGCAGGTACTCGAGCCGCTCGGCGAGCCACGCGGTGCGCTTCTTCCGGATCGAGCCGAGGACCTGGGCCCCCTCCGCAGTCAACGAGACGCCGACGCGGCGCCGGTCGTCCGCCCGGTGGCGCTCGATCAGGTGGGCGGCCTCCAGTCGCGTCAGGTGGGCGGACATCCCCGGCGCGGAGATCTGCTCGCGATCGGCGAGCTCGCGCGCGGTGATCCCGGGGTGGCGCTCGACCGCTGCGAGCAGCGACACCTGCCCTCCGGTGACGCCCAGCGCGTGGCTCTCCCGGCGCACGAGCCGCGAGAGACGCAGCAGCACCGGCCGCAGCCGGTTCGCCAGGGCGACGGAATCGTTAAGCACCTGAACCATTAACGAAGTGAAGTGTAGCGACACCGGCACTGTTGACAAGAGACAGCAAGAGGCGCTAGGGTCGCCGGGTCGTCTGCGGCGCCCACCCCGAACAAAGGAGGCGCAAGATGGTGACCACCCTCGACGCGAGAACGCACGTCAGGCTCGGGAAACTGCCGGCACGGAGCGATGTCCGCACCCTGTCCCTCGCCCGCTATCTCGACCGTGGAGCGCTCCCCGAGCCGCCTCCCCGGCTCGATCTCACGACCGGCGTCGGCGACTGGCCGATGTACGGCAACGACCGGGTCGGCGACTGCACGACCGCCGCCGCCGGGCACATGATCGAGGCGTGGACGGCTGCAGCGGCGGGCCGACCGGTCGAGATCACGGAACGGGCCGTGCTCGAGGCGTTCGACGCGGTCAAGGTCGTCGACCCGGCGACCGGCGAGGAGGGCGCGGTCGAGCTCGACGTGCTCACCCTCTGGCGCTCCGCCGGAATCGGCGGCCACAGGATCGGCGCCTTCGCGCGGGTCTCGATCGGCGACCACGTGCTCCTGCGCACGGCCGCCGGCCTCTTCGGCGGCGTCTACATCGGGCTCCAGCTTCCGGTCACCGCCCAGGGCCAGCCGGTCTGGGACTGGACCGGGCGGCTGGACGGCCCGGCGGCCCCCGGCTCGTGGGGCGGGCACGCGGTCGACGTGGTCGGCTACGACGACTCCGGCCTGACCGTGGTCACCTGGGGCGGGCTGCAGGAGCTGACCTGGTCGTTCTGGGACCGCTATTGCGACGAGGCCTACGCCGTCCTGAGCGTGGACTTCCTCGCCGCCGGCAAGTCGCCCCAGGGCCTCGACCTCCCGGCGCTCGAGCGCGACCTCCAGCTCGTCACCTCCGGCGGGAGCCGGCCGTGACCCGGCGCGCGGCCCTCTACACGGTCGCCGTTCGCCCGCGCCGAACGGGCGGGCCCGCACTCCCGCTCGGCGACCTCGACGGCTCCGGCACCGGCCTCCTGAGCGTCCTCGCGGACTCGCTCGCCGGGTTCGCCGCCACGAGCAGGGACGGCACCAGGGTGATCCGCTCGATCGCCGCCACCGTCGAGAACGACGACCTGTTCGCGGTCGTCCAGCACGGCCGGAGCGGGATCGCAGCCGACATCGTCGGCCCGGGCGGCGACGTCCGCCTGCGCCAGACGCCGGCCGACCTGCAGCTCCTGCGCTGTGGCTGCCTCTTCCGCCTGCCGGCGGCGGCGCAGGCGGGGGCGCTCGCGGTCTACGTCGACAACGGCCGCGGGATCAAGGAGCTGCTCCAGCAGGAGCTTGCGACCAGGTTCCGCGCCCGCTTCCCGGCCCTGACCCTGGCGGTCGAGCGGCACGTCGAGACGGCCGAGCTCCGAACGGCGGTCGACGCGAACCGCGTCGTGAGGCTCGCGCTCGCGCGCAACGAGCGCCCGGGCGAGCGGCCGATCGCGGCCACCTCGAAATGGGTCGGAGCTGGAGCGGCCGCCCGGGTCACGCTCGATGTCGCGACCCGGGCGGACGGACGGATCGAGCCGGCGTTGATCCAGCGCTTCCTCGCCGGCGACGGATCGGCGTTCGCGCCGATCGTCGAGTTCGGCGGGATCACGTTCGACGAGGCCCGCGTCGAGGTGCTGCTGCCCGACGAGACTCGCCGGCAGTTCGATCTCTCTCATCCGGCCGCGGGTCGCGCCGTCACGCGTGCGCTGTCCGGGATCGAGCTCGACGGGAACGGCGAGCCGACGGACGCGAGCCTTCTCGCCGCGTTGCGGGCGGCCGTCGCGACCATGGCGTGAGACCGCGTCACGGCCGGAATATGCTGGCGTCGTGGAACCGCTGAACGTCGCCGACTATGAGCGGCTCGCCGCCGAGCGTCTCGACCCCGGTCCGCTCGGCTACTTCGCAGGGGGCGCGAACGACGAGCTGACCCTTGCCGCCAACGTCGAGGCCTACCGCGGGTGGTGCCTGCGGCCGCGCGTGCTGGTCGATGTCGGCGATCCGTCGACCGCGACGACGGTGCTGGGGCAGGAGGTCTCGATGCCGCTGCTCGTCGCGCCCGTCGCCTATCAGCGCATGGCGCATCCCGACGGCGAGGTGGCGATGGCGCGCGCTGCGGCTGCAGCCGGCACGATCATGTGCGTCTCGACGCTCGGCACGTCCGCCTTCGAGGACGTGCTCGGAACCGGGGCGAGCTGCTGGTTCCAGCTCTATGTCCCGCGCGACGAGGGCCGGGCGTCCGAGCTCGTCGTCTCGGCACGTGAGCTCGGCTTCCGTGCGCTCGTGGTCACCGTCGACCTGCCCGTCTCCGGCCGGAGGGAGCGCGACCTCCGCACCGGGTTCTCGATCCCGGACGAGGTGATCGTCCATTCGCTGGGTCGGGGCGGCCTCCAGCCCCACGAGTTCGTCTCGCTCCTCTCGCCCTCCGTGACCTGGAAGGAGATCGAGGGCTTCATCTCGCTGGCGGGACTGCCGGTCGTCCTCAAGGGTGTGCTGACGGCGGAGGACGCGCGCCTCGCCTGCGAGCACGGGGCGGCCGGGATCGTCGTCTCGAACCACGGCGGCCGCCAGCTGGACGGGGTCGCGGCGTCGATCGACGTGCTGCCCGAGGTCGTCGAGGCGGTCGACGGCAGGATCGAGGTGCTCGTCGACGGCGGCATTCGCCGCGGCACCGACGTGGTCAAGGCCCTTGCCCTCGGCGCCCGTGCGGTGCTCGCCGGGCGTGCGCCCCTCTGGGGCCTCGCCGCCGACGGCGAGCTCGGAGCGGGGCGGGTGCTCGGACTCCTCCGCGACGAGATCGAGCTCGCCCTCCAGCTCGCCGGCTGCCGCACCCCGGCCGAGGTGACCGGGGCGCACGTCGCGCGCCGGCTCACCTCGTAGGACGGCCCGGCGCCCCGCGCGCCGGCTCGTCACCGTTTGACTAGTCAGCCGATGACGAATACAGTCGGCGCTGCACAGGAGACGTGGGTTTCAGCCTCGGGACAGGCCCAACCCGCTTCAAGGTGGGCCCTCACGCACTCCCATCCCTTCCGCGTGAGGGCCCACTGTGCATTCAAACGGCTCGTCCCCCAGACTGAGGTCGCCGGCGCAGCCGTGCGTCCCTACCTCAGCCGATGGGCTCTGCGAGCCACTCGGCGTCCACCTCATCGGGAAAGGAAGTCATCCAGTAGTCCGGGAGCACGTCCTTGAGCCTTTTCCAGACCACCGCCATCGGGTCGCGTCGGTCAGCGACGGCGACGAGGACACCGGGGCCATGGACTGCGAGCCGCTCCCGGCACACGCCGCACGGGCTGAGCACGACGATGCGGCCATCAGCCTGACGATGCAAACAGACCGAGGCGAGAATCCCCAGCCCAAGCCGAAACGCTCCACAGTAGGGCTCGATCTCGTGGCAGACCTCGACTGCGGGGTTGATCGCGTGCGGTGCGGTTCCGGTGAGGATGGTCCCGTCCTCCAAGAGCATCGCGGCGGCGCCCCGGTCGACCTCATCGGGGAAGCGTGCCGCGATAAGCGCCCTGCACGCCTCGACCGTCACCGATAGAGCCATTTCATCCACGGCTCCAGCCTATCGGTGGTCGTGAACTTCCTCGCAGCGCCGAATGAAGGAAAGCCTTGCTCGGGGGTCATTCCGGGGCTCTGGCGCAGGCCACTGTCGTCACCTTCGCCCCGCGATTCGGCGTCGAGAACTGGGGACGGTTGCGTCGTTACGACGCGCCGGGGTTCCGCTCGGCAAAGATCTCGATACAGAGATCCACGCACTCGCGGCAGATCGCGGCCCCCGGCGTCTCTCCGGCCACGAGCGAGTCTCTGGGATCGCCCGGACGTCCACAGAAGGCGCATCTCGCGATCACTCGTGACACTCGATGCGGGCGCCGCAAGCGACGATCTGACTTCTTGGTCTGAATGTCCATCATGCTACGAGGATAGAGACGGGTGCCGCTCGTCGCCACGACCGATGTCAAGTTTCGCCGTCGGGCGTCGTTGTGGCACGCTGGGGCAGCCGAGGCTCCTCAGCCTCGTCGTGCGTGGCCCACAACGCCACCGGCGAATAGGGCAAGGCCGGCGATCAACCAGGGCAACGGGTTCAGGTGCTGATCACAGCCGCTGGAGGTTCCGCTCTGCCAACACGTCGTGCCCGGTCCGGCACGCTGCACCCACGCGACGTAGAGCAAGAGCAGACCGACACCGCTGACGAATCCGAACGCCGAGCGACGGATCGCCGGACGCGCAGCCATCACGCCGCCAACCACCGCGATCGGCCCGACCGCCAGCATGCCGAGCACCAGGAATCCAAACGCGGCAGCAACTCCGAAGAGCGCCCACGCCCAAAACCAGCGGCATCCAACCATGTGGGCATACGGCGGCGATAGGAGAGTGCGCATCTCAGCCTCCTCTTCTCAGGCCGAAGTATGTCACCGACCGCTCAGGGTGCATCGCCAGACAGTGATTTCGATCGAGAGTGGACGCTATCTGCCGTCGTTGCCGCTGGCGTTCCGCATCGCAAGGCAGTTCGGCGTGCCACTGGAGTAACTATTCGAACCAACGAACGAGGAGATCCAAGCGTGAATACTCATCTGCCCCCGCGATTTCGCGCACCGGCGCTATTCGCGTTCGTAGCCGCTGTAGCGTTAGCGATCGGAGGCGCCGTCCACGGCTGGAAGACCGTCCCGGATGTCCTGCCTGTCCCGATCGTGGTGATTGTCGCTCTCTACCTGTGGGGTGGTCGCGACAGCGATGCAGGCGCGCTGATCCGCTGAGTTACCGGCCCACGCTGCCCGAGCTCCCAGAGTAGGTGCGTGCGGGACGGCGTTTAGACGCAACGCTGCGATTGCTTGGGTCATGTCGTCGCCGCCACGGCGCAGAAACGCTCCGAACGCTCGGGCGCGATCCGGACGGAAGCCTGCTCGAGTTCGTCTCGTACGGGTAGCCCAGAGCTTCTCGAGTGCGGCGTCTCCCAACGTTTCACTCGAAACCCCGCCTTCGTGACGCCGCACTTGCCGGCCGCTGCGCGGCCGTGATGATCTTTCGGCTCTCGGCCCCCTTCGGCCCGCACCTCGGGTGCATTGAGAAACGCTCTGGCGCACGCGAGTCGCTGGGGCCCTTGAGCGGCGAGCAGGAGTCGCTGTGACGGGGCAGCAGCGAATGTTCGTTGCATGCGCGTCCTGCACGCGACGCCACCGGGATCAGCCGCTCAGTCTCGCTTACAAGCGGCGGTGAGTATGCCCGCGGTGTTTCTCCTACGTCTTGGTGACGGCCTTCAGAACGCCAAAGAGACGGGAGTCCGGCAGGGAGCCGGGAGCGGTCATGCTGACGTGCACGATCCCCGGCCCGTAGGCCGCAAACAGATCCTTGTGGACTTCGCCCTTGACGACCGGCGGCAGGGCCTCGAGCATCGCGATCGAGGCGCCTTTTACCGCCACGCTCTTGATCTTGACGCCGTGGATGATCTTCGAGCCGTGAATCGTCCCCATCTGTGCCTTGGTCCCCACCGCCTCGGACCCCGTGATGGTCGAGAGCGTGATCCCTGCCTTCAGATCCTTGCGTTCCCAGTTGCACACGTGGCCGTCGAAGACACCCACTTTATATGCCTGCCCGCCCGCCTTCTTGATCGCGGCGAGCGACGCCGTCTTGCAGAGGTTGTAGCCCTTCTTGAACATGGCCGCCGGCGGGTGGGTGGCGCGGGATCCCGAGGCGGAGGCGACCGGGAGAACAATGGCCACCGAGACCACCATCGCGAAGACAAGCCAGGAACGCCCGTCATGGCGCTGCACGACATGCCGTCCGACCGTCATCTCGGCGACTGTATCAAGGGCTGCGCCGGCCGTGGTCACAGGTTGGCCGTTCTGGTGACGCACACCCGCCGTCAAGAGCCAGTGTTCAACGCGACGATCGTCCAGCAAGCGTGACGTAGACATGCCGTCCGCTTGCCGACAACGAGCCGATCGCGAGGATTCCTTACCGTTCCTGAGCGTCCGCCCCGGTGCGCACATGAGTCAGGGCCAGGGCTGCCGGATTCCATCAGGCGTGATTTCGCAACACTGGTGCAAGCCAGCGGATCCGTGCTCGACCGTCGAACCGAGCTTGTGGTGCAAGTCACAAGGCACGGCGAGATTGCAACTTGCACTACTTGCGCTCGGAATGTCTTCCGGAACTGTGAGCACGGGCAGCTCACCGCATCGACGCCCGACCGGGGCCGTCCCGTCGCCTTCCTGGTGAGTCTCCTGCTATTGTTCCGTCAGGATTCCCTGACGGAGGAGGATGACGTGGGACGGTCTCCCCAGCTACGAGTCGTCGGTCGAGGTCGTGACATGACGCTGCGCTTGGTCGGCAACTGGGAGGCGGCACCGCTCGATGGCCTTTGCCACTCGGCTCGCGTGGCGGTGGCTCTCGACAAGCTCCAGCGCCAGCTCGTCCAGCAGGCTCGCACCGATGGTCGCAGCTGGGCCGAGATCGGCGTGTCGCTCGGGATCAGCAAGCAATCGGCGTGGGAGCGATTCTCGGCTCCGCCGGAGAAGATGCATCCGCCTGACCGTCCTCAGGCCTCATAGCGCAACGCTGGGGCAGGCAGGCGCCTACGGCTTGGCGCGCTGTGATTCGAGGGCGGTGGCTGCCAGATGTGTGCGGAGCCTGACGATGACTCCGTCGAGACCGCGAGCGAACGAGTCGAATTCGGCCCGGGTCATCGGTGTGAAGAGAGAGCTTGCGAGCGCTTCGTGGTCTCGCTTGAGCTGCGAGACGAGAGCTTCTGCTCTCGACGTGAGAGTCACCAGCGTTGCTCGCCGGTCCGTCGGATGCGGCTCGCGTGTCACGAGACCGTTTCCGACGAGTGCGTCCACGAGCCCTGTTACCGCGCGCGGTGTGATCTTCAACGCGGTGGCAAGCACCCGCTGAGGTACCGGCCCACGCTGCCCGAGCTCCCAGAGTAGGTGCGTGCGGGACGGCGTGAGACCCAGCGCTGCGATTGCTTGGGACGATGACGGACTCTGACTTGGTCCTCGCGACCCGGAAACCGGGCAACGTTGCCGGTCAAACCACTAGACGGCTTGCGCGGCCGGCTCCTGCTCGTGCAGGACGGCCTCGACGAATCGAAGCACCGCACGCGTCGACTCCAGCCTGAAGTGCAGCAGGATCGCGTCCGTCCCCGAGCCGGCGAGCGCGCGGGCCGCCAGCGAGTCGACGGCTGCGAGCAGCACCTCGTGCTGGGCGACCAGCATCGGACGCGGGTCGACGCAGTTCCGCTGTGCGAACACGAGCTTGAGCAGGAGGAGGGAGCGCCCCTCGCGGATGTGCTCGACCGGCTGGTCCAGCCATTCCGCGACCGCAGCGTGGCCGTCGGCCGTCGCGCGGAAGATCGTGCGATTCGGGCCGCGCGCCCCCGGCTCGTGCACCGATGGCTGGATCAGCCGCCGCTGCTCGAGGATCTCGAGCGACCGGTAGACGAGCGGCCGGCCGAGCGACCAGATCGAGCCGAGGTCGCCCGTCGGCGAGAGCTGTCCGGCCAGCGCCCAGCCATGGGCCGGACGCTCACAGAGGAGCGCGAGCACGGCCCACTCGCCCGGAGCAAGAACGCGTTCGCCCACTATCCTCGACTACGGGTCGGGCGGCGGATCGGATTGCCACCGGTGCGTGCTCGAGCCGGTAGTCGCTCAGGGGACTATTTTGCTACCCTGTCGGCACGCTGCACGCTGTTGCCTAGGCGTTGCAATGGTATTTTGCCGCAACCAGACGGGAGCTCGAGCGAGATGACCGCGTCGTACACCAGGGCACAACTCCTCGGCCGGAGCGCCAGAAACGGCGCGGCGCTGCTCGTCGCAGGAAGCGCGTTCGCGCAGTTCCCCGCCGCGGCGGGGGCCGACCCACTGCCCGACGGCGATCTCGCCTACGCCCGCCTCCTGGTCGGCGCGGAGTTGCTCGCGGCCGACTTCTACTCGCAGGCGATTGCCGCCTCGAACAGCGGCAAGGTCGTGACGAAGTATCTCAAGCTGGCCCGCCGGAACGAGCAGGAGCACTATGCCTCGGTCGCGGGAATCCTCAGCGGGGCGCAAAGCACCCCGGCCGTGGCGGGCGACTTCACCTTCCGCTATCCCGCAGGCACGTTCACGAGCGAGGGCGCGATGCTGAAGTTCGGCGCCCGGCTCGAGGCAATCGTGCTCGGCGCCTACCTGGGCGCGATCGGCGCGATGCAGACGAGCCAGTTCAAGACCGGCCTCGCCCAGATCGCGGCCTGCGAGGCACAGCACCTTTCGTACTTCACCGCGGTCGAAGGTGGCAAGGCCTTCGACGCCTCGTTCCCGCCCGCACTCACCATCGACCAGGTCTCGAACGCGTTCGATGCCTATGCATCGTAGAGGCATGCCGGGAGCGGAGCTGCGATGAGGGCCTCCCACCGCCGCCGGCTCCTCGTCGCGCTCCTCTCGATCTGCGCGCTCGCCGTCGGTCTCGGGGCGGGCGGAGCGTCTGCCACCTCGAGCCGCCTGGCGTCGGGGATCACTGTCTTCGCGGGCTCGTCGATGACCCAGGTCCTGCCGCAGCTCGATCCGGGCAACAGCTACTCGTTCGGCAGCTCGGCCACGCTTGCGACGCAGATCGGCAACGGCGCGCCGGCCGACGTGTTCATGTCGGCGAACACCGGGGTGCCGGCGCAGCTCTATGCCCAGGGGGTGGTCGAGAAGCCCGTCAACTTCATTCGCAACACGCTCGAGGTCGTCGTGCCGAAGTCGAACCCGGCCGGGATCAAGTCGATCTACGACCTGACGAAGCCGGGGGTGACGATCGACGTCGCCGCCTCCACGGTTCCGGTCGGGAGCTACACGAACCAGGTGCTCGAGCGGATGGCCCTCAACTCCGCGATCCATGCGAACGTCGTCAGCGAGGAGACCTCCGACGCGAACGTCGTCGCGAAGGTCGCGCTCGGCCAGGTCGACGCCGGCTTCGTCTACCTCTCCGACTACGTGATCGACCCGAAGGACCTGACCCTGGTCAAGGTTCCCGCCTGGGCGCAGCCGAAGATCACCTACGCGATGGCGATCGTGGCGGGCAGCCCGAACCACGCGGCGGCCGAGGCGTGGATGAAGAAGGTGCTGAGCCCGGCCGGTCAGGCGATCTTCATCAAGGACGGGTTCCTGCCCGTGACTGCGCCGGTGCCGGCGATCTCGAAGCTGCGGCCCGCGAAGGCGAGAGTCGGCGCGACGGTGACGATGATCGGCCGGAACTTCACCGGGACGACGTCGGTGACGTTCCAGGGCGTCCCGGCGCACTTCAGAGTCGTCTCGGGCTCGACGCTGAAGGTCACGGTTCCCCGGCGGGCGAAGACCGGAAGGATCACGGTCACCAATCCGGCAGGCACCGCTTTCTCGAAGAAGATCACGATCGCCTAGACGGCAATCAATCAGCTCGCGTGCCGGGAGCGCTCGACACCCGCTCCCGGCGCGAGCCGGTTTCGCTCTAGTGGTTTGACCGGCAACGTTGCCCGGTTTCTGGGTCGCGAGCACCAAGTCAGAGTCCGTCATCGTCCGTAGGCAAGGCTGGTTGCCTTGACAAGGACGAGGGCGGGCTATGGCGCAGCGTGATCGCGGGCCGGAGACCCGGCGAACGTTGCCGGTCAGACCACTAGCCGATCCGTCCTGCCGGCGGGATCTCCCGCCGCTCCTCGGTCAGCATGCTGTCGATGAAGTCGATCACCGCGCGGGTTGTCTCGAGCCGGAAGCGGACGAACACCTTCTCGGTGCCGATGCTCTGGTGCAGCCGCGTCTCGAGGGCGTCGATTGCCGGCAGGACGAGCGCTCGCTGCGCGGCCAGGAGCGGGGCGCTCTCGAGCCCGGCCCGCTCGATCAGCACCAGCTTGAGCAGGAACAGGGAGCGGACCTCGCGGACGTGGTCGACCGGCTCCAACAGCCAGTGCCGGAGCTCCTCGCGTCCCTCGTTGGTCGCCTTGAAGAGCGTCCGGTTGGGCCCGCGGGCGCCGGGCTCGCTCCCGACCGCCTCGATCAGGCGCCGGTCCTCGAGCAGCTCCAGCGCACGGTAGACGAGCGGGCGGCCCATCGACCAGACGCGGCCGATCTCGCCGCTGCGGCTCATCTCCTTGGCGAGCGCCCAGCCGTGCCCCGGCTCGTCGGCGAGCAGCGCGAGAACGGACCATTCACCCGGAGCCAGTTCACGCTGAACAGCCACGCCCACGAAGGCTACTCGGTCGCCGCCGCGCGCCCAGGAGCTGCCGCTTGACAACTAGTCACTGGGTGACTATAGTCCGACTCACGCCAGATCCTCCCAGCGCACGAGCTCGTTTGTTCGTGCGCACTGCCGGCCGGCAACCGGGTAACCGCCGCACTCGGTTGCCGGCCGAAGCAGATCCAGGTTGAGGTTGCGAGCTAGGAGTTGCATAGGTACCGTGAGCTGAGCGCGGATCGCCGCAAAGCCTCGACGCCGGCGTCTACGGCCCGCCGACCACGGCGGCGTGGGAGATCGCCGCGACCACACCCGAAGGGAGAGCGAGCATGCCCAGGGAGTACTACAGCGTCAGCGAGGCCGCGAAGACGCTCGGGATCAGCGTGGACACGCTCCGGCGCTGGGACCGGCAGGGGCGGATCAAGGCCGATCGCGACAAGAGCAACCGCCGGGTCGTGCCGGCGAGCGAGATCGATCGCCTCCGCGGCGAGCCGGGCTCGGCCCATCTCAGCGCCCGCAACCGTTTCAACGCGATCGTGACCGACGTGAAGATCGACGGCCTGATGGCCCAGGTCGAGATGGTGGTCAGCGATCCGGTGCGCCTCGTCGCCGTCGTGACGCGGGATGCGGTCGAGGAGCTGAAGCTGCGTCCCGGCATGCCGGCGACCGCGATCGTCAAATCGACCTCGGTCATGGTCCAGCACTGATGGTGGCCTGATCGTGTCCGCTTCGCCCGCGAGCGACGGGAGGCCGGTCGGCCGGCGGATCGTTCGCGGCCTGCTCGGGGCGCTGTTCTTCCTCGCGATCGTGGCCGCGTTCACCTTCATGGTCCTGCCGGTGGTCGCGATCTTCGTGCACGTGCCGCCGAGCACGATGTTCCACCAGTTCTCGAGCCCGATCGTCACCGATGCGTTGATCGTGAGCGCGAAGGCGGTCGCCGTCGCCGAGATCGCGATCCTCCTCTTCGGCACTCCGACCGCGTACTTCCTCGCCTCGCGCCGCTTCCGTGGCCGGACGCTGCTCGTCACCCTCGCCGAGCTGCCGATCGTCCTTCCGCCGGCGGTCGCGGGCATCGGCCTGATCGTCGCCTTCGGTCGCTTCGGGTTGCTCGGATCGACCTTCAGATGGCTCGGTTTCGACGTCGCCTTCAACCTGACGGCGGTCGTGTTCGCGATCGTGCTCGTCGCCGGGCCGTTCTTCGTCCGCCAGGGGATCGCCGCGTTCGAGGCCGTCGACGACAACCTGGTCTCGGCATCGCGCACGCTCGGTGCGAGCCCGCTGCGGACGTTCTTCAAGGTGACGCTTCCGCTCGCGCGCGCCGGCCTCGGAGCGGGCTTTGCGATCAGTCTCGCGCGCGGGCTCGGCGAGTTCGGCGCGACGATCATGTTCGCCGGCAGCTTCCAGGGCAGGACCCAGACGCTGCCGGTCGCCATCTACACCCAGTTCGAAGGGAACTTCGACGTCGCGATCGCGATCAGCGCGCTCATGATCGTGCTCAGCCTGGCAATTCTCCTCTCGATCAAGGTCAGCGTCCTGTGGCAGCCCTCACGGCAGACTTCGCCCTCCCCCTTCGCTCGTTTCAGCTCGAGCTAGGGCTCGAGGTCGAGGGCACGGTCGCCCTCGTCGGGCCCTCGGGCGCCGGGAAGACCTCGGTGCTGCGCGCAATCGCAGGGCTCGCCCGGCCGGCGTCGGGGCGGATCGCGCTCGACGGGGACGCCTGGTTCGACTCGGCCGCGGGCCTGTTCCGGAAGCCGGACGAGCGGCGGGTCGGGCTCGTCTTCCAGGAGTACGCGCTCTTCCCGCACATGAACGTGCGCCAGAACATCGCCTACGGCGGCCGTGGTCGCGTCGACGAGTTCCTGGAGCGGTTCCGGATCTCGCACCTCGCGCAGGCGCGGACGACCGATCTCTCCGGCGGGGAGCGGCAGCGCGTCGCGCTGGCCCGTGCGCTCGCGCGCGACCCGGGGGTGCTTCTGCTCGACGAGCCGCTCTCCGCCCTCGACGCGCACACGAAGATCGCGGTGCGGGCAGAGCTCCAGGAGTTGCTGCGCGAGCTCGATCTGCCGACGCTGCTCGTCACGCACGACTACGAGGACGCGGCGGCGCTGGCCGACCAGGTCGGTGTCGTCGTCGACGGGCAGCTGCGTCAGCTCGCCTCGCCGCAGGATCTCGTCTCGCGGCCGGCGGATGCGTTCGTGGCGGCGTTCACCGGCGCGAACCTCCTGCGCGGGATCGGGAGCCCGGGCAGGGACGATCTGACCGAGATCCGGCTCGAGAGCGGCGAGCTGATCTTCTCCGCCGATCGTGCCGAGGGGCCGGTCGGGGTGGTCGTCTATCCGTGGGAGGTGTCGGTCGGGCATGTCCACCAGCCCGATTCGGCGCAGAACGTGATCGAGGGCGAGATCCGGTCGCTCGTGCACGTCGGCAACCGGGTCCGCGTCAGGATCGGCCCGATCACGGCCGAGGTCACGGTCGGGTCGGTGGCAAAGCTCGAGCTCGAGGTCGGCGGCAGGGCGGTCGCCTCCTTCAAGGCAACCGGCACCCGTCTGGTCGCTTTTTCTTAGCTCTCGGCGGAGCAGGACGAGCGGCTGCCGCTGAGCGCCGCGAACACGCCCGAGGCGGAGACCGAGAACGCCATCTTCACGGTTCCCGCGTGCCGCACCTTCAGCAGGGTCATTCCGTTGGCGGCCTCGCTGATGCAGCTCCTGGGTGCGTCGAGGTAGGGCGTGTAGCGGATGCCGACGTGGTAGCTCCCGGGCTTGGCGAGCGAGAGCGTGATCGTGCTCGCGGTCAGCCGCTCGACCTGCGGGTGGCCGGGGCCGGTGACGATCGGCGTGGGCGAGGGGACCGCGTAGACGGTCGAGTGCGCGGAGCGGAAGACGACGGTCAGGCCGGAGCGGCCGCTGCGGAGGAGGCGCGCTTCTGCCTTGGCGCTGTAGTCCGGCGTCGCGTCGGTCAGCACCACGTAGCGCACGCTCAGGTTCCTCAGCCACCTGAGGTAGGAGACGCGCGTGAGCCTGTCGTACAGCACCTCGTTCTGGGGGAAGTCGTCCTGGCGGAACCAGCCGCGCACGATCGGGATCCCGGCCTGCGCGACGTAGACGGCCTCCCAGTGGTCTGCCGTGCCGACGGCCTCGACGCGGTAGTTCGGGCTCAGCGACCGGTGCAGGAAGCCGACCGCGGGCTGCCAGTAGGCGGCGGAGGCGGAGGGGTCCTGGGAGCTGCGGAAGAAGCTGTAGGCGAGCGGCGAGAAGTTCCAGGCGAAGGCAAGCACGAGCACGAGGGCCGCGACCGGCCGGGGCCGCCAGCGGCGGAGCGACAGGGTGAGGATCGCCAGCGGTACCGCCGCCAGACGGAGCCGGACGACGTTGCCGCCCAGATTCGAGGGAACGGCGTAGGAGGCGATGCAGATGGCGCCGTAGGCGAGGTAGAGGGTGTTCAGCAGACGGGCCCGCTCGACGTGCCAGGTGAGCGCTGCGCCGAGGGCGCAGAACACGAGGACGCCCAGCAGCTCGCTCGTCGGGAAGGGGTAGCGGCCCGGGTCGGGGAAGAGCCGCCAGAGGACGAGCGCGACGGCGCAGATCACGGCTGCGGCTGCGGCCGGCTTCGCGATCTCGCCGCGCGAGCGTGTGCGGGAGAGGCCCGCGGCCGCGAGCACCACCAGCAGGAACAGGAAGGCGAGCGGGCTCGCTGCGAACGTCAGCGCCGCGAGCAGCGAGAACCAGCCGAGGCGCCGTCGGGCGATCGCGACGAGCGCGGTGAGGGCGAGCGCGAGCCCGAGGCCGTAGGGGAAGGCGGCCGTCAGGAGCGAAGCCGCCGCGACGAGCGCGAAGAAACGCGACACCCAGACGCTGGACTCGCCCCAGGTCTGGCGGATGACGAGGGTGAAGGCGGCGGCCGAGGCGGCGGCGCTCAGCACTGCGAGCAGCTTGATCCCGAACAGCGCCGCCAGCGGGTAGTAGAGGAAGCTGTAGCCGACGAAGGTGTAGCGGCCCGCGTACCAGTAGTTGGTCCAGAGCGCGAAGCCGTGCTTCAGGTACAGGTCGAGCTGGAAGACGTGGGCCGGGAGGTCGGTGCCCGGGGGGCCGACCCAGACGATCAGCGCGGCCAGCGACCCGGCAAGGGCTGCATTCGTAACCGTCTGGCTCGATCTGAGGCTCGTCAGCGACATCGCATCATCCGGCGGTTGCCCAGGGCCGCCGACGGGCATCCTACGCGTCCGGCCGGGGGCTATGCGCCGACGGCGTAGCGCAGGAAGAGGAAGTCGGCGTCGCGCCGGACTCCGAGCAGGCGGGCTCCGGGCGGCCCTCCCGGGAGCAGGTCGGCGCCCTCGACGAGCCCGAGCCTGGGGTCGTTGCCGGGACGTCCCACGAGGAGCGGCGACACCGTCAGGAAGAGCTCGTCGACGACGCCGGCCCCGAGCAGCGGCCCGATCGAGTGTGGCCCGCCTTCGGAGAGGATCAGCTCGTGGCCGCGCGCGTGGAGCGCGGCGACGGCGCGCACCGGATCGAGCCGGTCGGAGGGGCCGAGCGAGACGACGGTCGCGGCGGCCGGGAGCAGCCCTTGCAGCCGCGCTGCTCCGGCGTCGGTCGTCATCACGACTCCGCCCGCCGCGATGAGCGGGTGGTCGGGGTCGACGCGGCCGCTGGCGGAGAGCACCACCACCTCGGGCCCGGCCGACCTGCCGAGGCTCGTGCGCAGCGCCGCGTAGGCCTCCGTCGCAGCGGGAAAGACCTGCTCGGCCGTCCAGAGCGAGCGCGGGGAGGCGGCCATCGTTCCGACACCGATCACGAGCGCGTCGGCACAGGCCCGCAGCAGCCCCATCACGAACCGGTCGGCGGCGCTCCCGGCGGCGATCAGCTTGTTCGAGCCCTCCAGCGACGGAATCGAGACGACGCCGTCGACCGTCGCGACGAAGTTCGCGAACAGTCTCGGCGAAGCGAACCCGAGCGTTCCCCCGTAGGCGCTCGCGAGCTCCGCGGGCAGCTCGAACGCGGGCAGTTCCGCCGCCTCGAACAGCAGCTCGAGCGCGGGCAGGCTCACCTCCGCCCCGGCCATGTCCATAAGAGCCCAGTCCGACGTGGCCCAGTCCGGTGCCAGTCCAAGGTGACGGAAGTGGGACGAAAGTGCGACAGAAGTGTCAAAACCCCTGCAAAGCCGTGTGCGGAGCCAGGCCCTTTCGAGTCATGTCCGGCACGTTAGCGCGGCCCTGTCCCGAGCGGCCCAGTTCGAAGCGGCCCAGTCCGGTGCCAGTCCACGGTGACGGAAGTGGAACGAAAGTGCGCCGAAAGTGTCAAAACCCCTGGAAAGCCAGGCCCGCAGACGCGTCCTTTTCGGCCACGGCCGGTGCCAGGCCAAGGTGACGGAAGTGTGACGACCGCGGCTGCCCGGGCTCGCGCACTGACGCTCGCCCCTGGGCTTCCGCCGGGTCGCTCAGGCCCAGCCGTAGACGGGCACGATTGCGCCCGTGACCGCCGCGGCAGCATCGCTGAGCAGGAAGCCCGCGACCGATGCGATCTCGCCCGCAGGAACGGCATCCCGGAGCTGCGCGGCCGGCATCGCGGCCTGGTTCGCGGGCGTGTCGATCACCGACGGGAGGATCGCGTTCACCCGCACCCGCCGCTCCTTCAGCTCGGCCGCGAGCACCTCGGTCAACCGGACGACGCCCGCCTTGGCGACGCTGTACGCGGCTGCGCCGGCGCCGCCGGTGAGCGCCGAGCGGGAGGCGACGTTGACGATAGCCGCCCCCTCGGGCAGCAGGAGGGCTGCCACACGGCACGACCACCACGCCGTGCCGAGGTTGAGATCGGCAGCGAAGCGGACGAGCTCCGGCTCGGAGCCGGCGACCGTTCCGGCGCGGAAGCCGCCCGCGGCGTTCACGACCCAGCGGGGCGTCTCGCCGTCCGCGGCCAGCCGCTCCCAGAGCGCGTCCACCTCGTCGGGCGAGGTGAGGTCGACCGCCTCGCGGCGGAGCCCCTCGACCGGTCTCTCGGCGGGATGCCGGTCGACGGCCACGACCCGGTCGCCGCGGGCGAGCAGCATCTCCACCAGCGCCGTGCCGAGTGCGCCACCGCCACCGCAGACAAGGGCAACGTCGGTCACGTTCGCCGCACTAGTCGCGGTTGTTGCGAACCTCGAACAGGAATTCGCGTCGCAGCTCGGGATCCTCGAAGGCGCCGCGCCAGAAGGTGGTAACGGTCTTCGAGTGCTCCTCGACGCCGCGCATCTTCGTGCAGAGGTGCGTCGCCTCCAACCGGACGGCGACGCCACGCGGCTGGATCAGCTCGACGAGCCCGTCGGCGATCTGCTCGCCGAGCCGCTCCTGCACCGTGAAGCGCCGGGCGAAGAGGCGCACGAGCCGGGTCAGCTTCGAGATGCCGATGATCCGCTCGTCGGCGATGTAGCCGAGGTGCGCGACACCGAAGAACGGCAGCGCGTGGTGCTCGCAGAGGCACTGGAACTCGATCGGCCCCTCGACGATCTGCGCGAACCGGGATTCGGCCCGGCCGTTGTTCTCGGACGGAAACGAGGTCATCAGCTTCGGGTCGCCGTCGAAGCCGGCGGTCGCGTCGAACAGCGCCTGCAGGAACCGCTCCGGGGTCGCTCGGGTTCCGGCGGTTTCGAGGTCCATGCCCAGGGCCTCGAAGATCTCGGCGATCGAGTCGCGGTAGCGCGCCCAGTCCTCGGGCGCTATCTCACGCGGCGCCAGGTCGAACGTGGAGGAGTGCGCGTCCGGATCGCTCCGCCCCGCGGCGCCGTGCACGACGCTTCCGAGCTCGATCACGTTGTCGGAATCGTTGCCGAGTGCGGCTCGCTTCTCCATCCTCGCTCCTTCCGGTTCTGCCCCCATCGACTCCAGCGGCTGGCTCGGAAGGACAACGATGCGGTGCCCGGCATCCTTCCCCGCACCCCATGCTACGCGCGGGCACGCAGGCTCCGTCGCAGCTCGAGCGGCACGAGCGAGGCTCCGCACGCGAGCACGACCCACAGGTAGGCGCCGGGGTGGCCCGCGGCGAGGCAGGCTCCGAGCGCGGCGAGCTGGGTCGAGAGCCCGAAGTTCGCGACGACCGCCAGCGTCGCCCGGTCGTGGTAGGCGAGCCGTGCGGCGGGGCCGGCACCGAGGCGGCGGAGGCGGCGCTCGACTGCCCATTCGACGAGCCGGTCCTGGGGCGCATAGACGACGTCGTAGATGCGCGCGAGCACCGCCGCGACGCCCGGCGCCGTCTCGGGCCGCGCGGATCGCACCTCCCCGTGCTCCCTGCGGTAGAGCAGCTCGAGGTTGAAGTCGACGCTGAGCACGAGTGCGAGCACGACGAACGCCACCGCCGAGAGCAGCCACCGTCCCGTGACGTGCCCGAGCGCCGCGAACAGCGCCGCGTCGATCAACAGGTCGGATTCCGAGTCGAGGTAGCGGCCGAGCACGGAGACGCGGCCCGACGCCCGCGCGAGCTGCCCGTCGGCGTTGTCGAGCACCGTCTTCAGCTGCAGCAGGAGCGCCGCCGCCACCAGGTGCCCCCGCCACAGCTCGGCCGCCGCCGCGAGCCCGGTCGCGGTAGCCGCCAGCACGACCGCGGGCGGCGGCACCCGCAACGGCAGCAGCGCGCGGACGACGAGGTGCGCGAGCGGCCGGAAGACGACCTCGCACAGCACCTCGAACGACGGCCGCTCCTTCCGCGACGCGGCAAGTGAGGTTGCCGGGCGCACCAACGCTCGATCCTAGACGGGCATACTTGCGTGATGACCGTGCCCGAGGGCTGGAGCGAGGTCGACGGCGCGCTGGAGCAGGAGTTCGTCTTCGACGGATTCCCCGGGGCGATCGCCTTCGTCAACCGCGTCGCCGAGCTGGCCGAGGCCGAGAACCATCACCCCGACATCGCGATCTCCTACCGCAGCGTGACGCTGCGCTGGCGGACGCACAGCGCGGCTGCGATCACCGACCGCGACCGTGAGCTGGCCGCGCGCTCGGCGGCGCTCGCCTGACCGCCGGCTAACCGGCGTCGCTGCGCTTGGCCCAGCGCCAGACGACCCAGACGACGCCGATCGCGAGCACGAGGGGCCCGACCGAGACGAACAGGAAGACGTACTCCCTTCCCGTGAGCGCAACAAGCACTAGAACGGCGAGTTGCCTTCGGCCATCAGGTCGTCGAGGGTGCTGAGGTCGAAGTCGCGCGCGGACCCGCCGCCGACCGCCACCACGGCCCTGGCGGTGACGAGGTGGTACAGGATCAGGAGCTGGACGACCGCGAGCGAGTCGGAGCGGTGCAGGTCGGTCCCGATCGTGAACTCGCCGAGCCGCTCCTGCTGGAGGTGCCGGGCGAAATGCATCTTCTCCCAGATCGCCTCCTCGATCGCCGATGCGCGCTCCGGCCGGATCTGCCCGGGGACGTACAGCTCCGTCGCGCCCTGCCTGTCGGTCAGCACGATCCCGTCGTCGTCGCCCTCGCTGACGACTCCCGTCAGGTCGGGATGCGGCAGGGAGTCGCAGAGGGTCAGCTTGCAGTCGAGGTGCTCCTGGTCCTCGGTCGCGCCCGGCTGGAACGAGACGATGATGTCGGCGTGGTGGCGCTGCGGGCGGATGTGCCGCTCGGAGTCGGCCTCGCGCCGGTCGAGCTCGGAGAGCACCTGGTCGGTCGTGTAGCCGCGGCGCGAGCAGTCGCGCTGCACCTTCCAGTGGCGGCGGAGCGCTTCCGGCGGGTCGAGGAAGACGCGCACGTCGAAGCTGTCGGCGAGCTCGCGGCTGTAGAACCCGAGCAGCCCCTCGCAGACGACGAACCGTCCCGGCACGAAGTATTCGGGCGGGCCGAAGGTCCCGTCGGTGTGCTGGTAGACGGGCTTCATGATCGGTTCCTTGTTCCTCAGGTGCGTGAGGTGCTGGGCGAGGATGTCGAGGTGGTTGCACTCGGGATCGAGCGGGGTGATGTTCCGCTCGGCCCGCTGCCGGCGGTCGTAGCGGTGGTAGTCGTCGGTGCAGAAGTGGGTGACCTGGTCCTCGCCGAGCACCCGGACGAGGCCACGGGTGATCGTGGTCTTCCCGGACCCGGAGTCGCCCACGATGCCGAGCATCACGGGACGGGGCATCAGCCGGCACCTGCCATCCAGGAAGAGTAGTCCCACCTGACGTAGAGAGCAAGTGTTTCTTCAGGCAGTTCGTATAGATCTTTCCATATGTATGCCCCGCGCCGCGCGGTTGGCCCGGTGGTGCGCTCAGAGCCGGGCGGCGAGTGCCTGGAACGCGGCGGCCGGGTCGGCTGCGCCGAAGACGCTCGACCCCGCCACGAACACCTCGGCGCCGGCGTCGCGCGCCTCGTCGATCGTCTCCAGCGAGATGCCGCCGTCGACCTCGAGCACGACCTCCGGCGGCAGGATCCCGCGGAGCCGGGCCAGGCGGCCGGTCGAGGTGGGGATGTAGCGCTGCCCGCCCCAGCCGGGGTTGACGCTCATCAGCAGGCAGAGGTCGATGATCTCGGCGACCGGCTCGACCGCCTCGACCGGCGTCCCCGGGTTGATCACGACCCCGGCCGCGCAGCCGAGCTCGCGGATCATCCGCAGGGCGTAGTGGATGTGCGGTGTCGCCTCCGGGTGGACGGTGATCACGTCGGCGCCGGCCTTCGCGAACGCCTCGACCTGCCGCTCGGGCCGCTCGATCATCAGGTGGCAGTCGAGGATCCCGCCGCGGTCGTGCACGAGGTCGCGGATCGCCTCGACGATCAGCGGCCCGATCGTGATCGGCGGGACGAAGTGGCCGTCCATCACGTCGACGTGCAGCACCTTCGCGCCGGCGTCCATCACGCGGCTCACCTGCTCGGCGAGCCGCGAGAAGTCGGACGAGAGGAGCGACGGCGCGATCTCGCCGCGCGGGATCGCCGTCATTCCCGCCCCTCGAAGGCGACCCGCGCCTCCGTCCCGTAGGCGAAGGCGAGGAACTCCTCGACGGCGGGCCGCGGCGGCACCGTTGCCGAGTGGAGCGCGTACCACTCTCGGTGCGGCAGGCCCCCGCGGACGTGGATCTCCTGCAGCGCCCCCGAGCGCAGCTCGTGCTCGACCGCGACGCGCGACTGGAGCGAGATGCCGAGCCCGAGCCTGACCGCCTCCTTGATCGCGCCGTTCGACCCGAGCGTCAGCGTCTGCGGGCGCAGGTCGTGGTCGCTCAGGAACTCGAGGACGAGCTCGCGGGTGCCCGAGCCGGGCTCGCGCATCAGCCAGACCCGCGCCGCGAGCTCCTCCGGCCGGACCGACCGGGCCGCGGCGAGCGCGTCCCCGGGCGCGGCGATCAGCGAGATCTCGTTGTCGAGGAACGCCCGCCCGGCGATCCGCTCGTCCTCGGGCGGCCGCCCGGCGATCGCGACGTCGGCCTCGTGCTCGAACACCCGGTCGAAGAGCGAGGCACGGTTGACGACCTCGAGCGCGAGGTTGATCTCGGGGTGGAGGCCGCTGAATGCCCGCAGCAGCGACGGGACGACGAACTCGGCCGCGGTGGCGACGGCGACGATCCGTCAGGCTGCGCATCGAGACGTCGGCGGCCTCGCGGGCGGCCATCCGGCCCTGCTCGATCAGCCCGAGCACGTCGGCCGCGTACGGCCGGAAGACCTGGCCCGCGGCCGTCAGCCCGACCCCGCGCCCGACCCGTTCGGTCAGGTCGACCCCGAGCTCCCGCGAGAGCGCCGAGACCGCGGCGGAGATCGACGGCTGGGTGACGTAGAGCTTCTCGGCCGCGGCCGAGACGGAGCCCTCCCGTGCGACCGCGAGGAAGCTGGTGAGCTGGTTGAGCGTCACTGCCATAGCGGAAAGACTATACAAACATGACGACTTTTCGATTGGCCGCGATGCGCCGGGCGGGGTAGCCTGGGCGGGGCGCGGGTCGGCTCGCGCAGCCTTGCGCGCTCGGCGAGAATGCGCCGGCAACCCGACGATCGATCGAGAGGGAGAGAGCGATGCCACTTGCGACATTGCGTCAGGTGCTCGACGAGGCCGCCCGAGGCGGCTACGGCGTCGGGGCGTTCAACGTCAACAACATGGAGCAGCTCCAGGGGATCGTCGACGCCGCCGTCGAGACGGCCTCGCCCGTGATCGTCCAGGCCTCCCGCGGTGCGATCGCCTATGCCGGCCCGAACTACCTCCGCCACCTGATCATGGCCGCGGCCGAGAGCGCTCCCGAGATCCCGATCGTCCTCCACCTCGACCACGGCGACAAGCCCGAGACCTGCCTGATGGCGATCGGGCTCGGCTTCACGAGCGTGATGATGGACGGCTCCCTGCTCGCCGACGGCAAGACGCCGTCCGACTACGCCTACAACGTCCGCGTCACGCGCGAGGTCGTCGAGGCCGCCCACGCGAAGGGCGTCAGCGTCGAGGGCGAGCTCGGCACCCTGGGCGGGATCGAGGACGGCCACGGCTCCGGGGAGGTGCACCTGACCGACCCCGACCAGGCGGTCGACTTCGTCGAGCAGACGGGCGTCGACGCGCTCGCGGTCGCGATCGGCACGAGCCACGGCGCCTACAAGTTCACGAAGAAGCCGGATGGGGAAGTACTGGCGATGCACCTGATCGAGGAGATCCACTCGAAGCTGCCGCAAACGCACATGGTCATGCACGGCTCCTCGAGCGTCCCCGAGGAGCTCGTCGACCGGATCAACGCGGCCGGCGGCAAGCTCGAGGCGACCTTCGGCGTGCCCGTCGAGGAGATCCAGCAGGGGATCCGCCACGGCGTGCGCAAGGTGAACGTCGACACCGACGGCCGCCTCGCGATCACGGCGGCGCTGCGCGAGTCGCTGAACGCGCATCCCTCCGAGTTCGACCCGCGCGCGTTCTTCAAGCCGGCGCGGCAGGCGATGAAGGAGGTCGTCGCGCAGCGGATGACGCAGTTCGGCGCGGCCGGCCACGCCGGCGACTACGAAGTGCTGCCCCTGGCCGAGATGGCAAAGCGCTATGCGGCCGCATCCCGGATTGGGAGCCCCGTCGGTGCCTGAGCAGCCGATCGACCGGCTCAGCATCAACACGATCCGGACGCTGACGGTCGACGCCGTCCAGGCGGCGCAGTCCGGCCATCCGGGCGCGCCGCTGGCGCTCGCGCCGGCCGCCTACCTGCTCTACACGAGGATCATGAAGCACAACCCCGCCGATCCGCACTGGCCGGACCGCGACCGGTTCGTGCTCTCGGCCGGTCACGCCTCGATGCTCCTCTACGCGAGCCTGCACCTCTCGGGCTACGACCTCGACCTGGACGAGATCAAGCAGTTCCGCCAGCTCGGCTCGCACACCCCGGGCCATCCGGAGTACCGCGACACGCCGGGCGTCGAGACCACGACCGGCCCGCTCGGCCAGGGGTTCGGCAACGCCGTCGGGATGGCGATGGCCGAGCGGTTCCTGCGCGAGAAGTTCGGCCCGGAGGCCTGCGACCACCACATCTTCGCGATCTGCTCCGACGGCGACCTGATGGAGGGCGTCTCCTCGGAGGCGGCGTCGCTGGCCGGACACCTCGGCCTCGGCCGGCTCGTCTACCTCTACGACGACAACGAGATCACGATCGACGGCAGCACCTCGCTCTCGTTCTCCCGCGAGGACGTCGGGCTGCGGTTCGAGGCCTACGGCTGGCAGACGATCCTGGTCGAGGACGGCAACGACCTCGACGCGATCGAGTCCGCCCTCCGGGCCGGCATCGCGGAGGAGACCCGCCCGACGCTGATCCGCCTTCGCACCGTGATCGGCTACGGCTCGCCGCGCGCCGGCACGAGGAACGCGCACAGCGACCCGTTCCCCGAGGAGGAGGTGCGGGCGACGAAGGAGGCGCTCGACTGGGATCCGGACGCGAAGTTCCTGGTGCCGGACGAGGTGTACGCGCACTACCGCGAGACCGCGGCCGAGCGCGGCGCGGCCGCGCAGGCGGCCTGGCAGGCCGGGTTCGACGCGTGGGCGGCCGCGAACACGGAGCTCGCCTCCGAGTGGCGCGAGGCGCAGGCGGGCAGTCCGCGCCCGGGCGTCGCGGCGTCGCTGCCGGAGTTCGAGGCGGGCCGCGCGGTCTCGACGCGGGTCGCCGCCAGCGAGGTGATGCAGGCGTTCGGCCCGTACGTGCCGACGATGGTCGGCGGGGCCGCCGACCTGATCCATTCGACCTTCACCTCGTTCAAGGGCGAGCCCGACTTCTCGGCGTCGCACTCGAGCCGGAACGTCGCCTGGGGCGTCCGCGAGCATGGGATGGGCACGGCCGTCAACGGCCTGGCGCTGCACGGCGGGATCGTGAAGCCGTTCTGCTCGACCTTCTTCGTCTTCACCGACTACATGCGCCCGCCGATCCGGCTGTCGTCGCTGATGAAGCTCGACGTCGTCTGGATCTTCAGCCACGACTCGGTCGCGGTCGGCGAGGATGGCCCCACCCACCAGCCAGTGGAGCATCTCGCCGCGATGCGCGCGATCCCGGGCCTGACGGTGATCCGCCCGGCCGACGCGAACGAGTCGTCCGCCGCCTGGGGCTGGATCCTCGAGCACAGCGGCGGCCCCGTCTGCCTGGTGCTCTCGCGCCAGAACGTGACCACGCTCGACCGGAGTGCGCTCGCGCCGGCGTCCGGCCTGCGCCGCGGCGCCTACGTGCTCGCCGACGTCGATTCGCCGGACGTGGTGCTCGTCGCGACCGGCGCCGAGGTGGAGACCGCACTCGGCGCCCGCGAGCTGCTCGCCGCGCAGGGAGTCCGGGCGCGGATCGTCTCGATGCCGAGCTGGGAGCTCCTCGAGGCCCAGGGCAGCAGCTATCTCGAGGAGGTCTTGCCGGCAGCGGTGCCGAAGATCTCGGTCGAGGCCGGCGCGACCTTCGGCTGGTCGCGCTGGGTCGATGCCTCGATCGGGATCGACACCTTCGGCGCCTCGGGGAAGGGCCCGAAGGTGCTCGAGCACTTCGGGATCAGCCCGGCCGCGGTCGCCGAGCGCGTCCAGGCGCTGGTCGCAGAGCTCGCGCGGCCCTGACCCTCCGTCCCCGGCGGCATCCTTGCCAGGGGGAGCCAGGCCTCCCTGGTGCTATATAGTGTTATACACCGCACTACAGGAGAGGTGAATGGCGCGCCGCGGAGAGTCCAAGAGACAGTTCAATGCTCGTTGGAGCCCGCGAACGCTTGCAAGTCTGCGCTCGCGCGCGACTCGCATGAGCGTCGCAGCCGGCGCGCTCGCGGAGCGCTACGTGGAGGAAGGGCTACGCATGGACGAACACCCACTCGTCTATTTCCGCGAGGGTGCTGCGGGACGACGACCTGCTCTCATGGGAACTCGCCTCGACGTTTGTCAGGTGATCGAGACCGTCAGGCAAAACGACAACTCGCCCGAGGAGGCGGCAGACTACCTTCGCCTTCCCCTCTCGCACGTCGAAGCTTGCATCGGCTACTACGTCGCCTATCAGGACGAGATCGACGAGTGGATCGTGCGCGAGCGAGACGCTGCTGAGCAAGCCGAGATCTCCTGGCGACGCCGCCAGGAGATCTTTGCGTGAGGATTCTCCTCGACGAGATGTACTCGCCGGCGATCGTGGAAGGTCTCCGCGAAAGGGGTCATGATGCCATCTCGGTCCATGATCGGCCCGATCTCGTCGCGGCGCTCGACCCCGCAATATTCGCAGCGATGCAGGCCGAGCACCGCGTGATCGTCACGAACAACGTCCGGGATTTCGTGCCGCTTGCGCAAGACGCGCTCCAGGCCGGCTCTCCCTTCTTCGGGCTCGTTCTGACGAGCGACAGGTCTCTCCCGCGGAGTAAGGCCACGATCGGGACGTACGTCCGGCTCCTCGAGACGCTGCTGAGCGAGCATCCCGCGCAGGATACGCTTCTCGGCCGGATCCACTGGCTGGGGAGCCCGTGATCCGGGCTCCGGGCAGAGAGATAACAGCCTCTCGGACGGCGAGATAATAGCCCTCCGGTCGGAACATCGAGACAAGGACGAGAATGCCACTACGAGTCAGGGTCGGCTTCACTCCGGCCGAGCGGGTCTCGGCGCCGGTCGGGATCGTGATCGACGTCCTGCGCGCGACCTCGACGATCTGCCAGGCGCTCGCGGCGGGCTACGAGAGCGTCACCTGCGCCGCCGAGATCGAGGATGCCCGCGCGCTCGCCGGCGCCGGGGTCGCGCTCGCGGGCGAGCGGGGCAACGTCAGGATCGACGGCTTCGACTTCGGCAACTCGCCGCGGGAGTTCGCCGCCGGGGAGCACACGGCCTCGCGGCTCGTCCTGACGACCACGAACGGCACCCGCCTGCTGCTGGCGGCGGCCGAGCGCTGCGAGACGGTCATCGTCGCCTCGCTCCTGAACCTCGCGGCCGTGGTCGAGGCGGCGGGCGCCGCCGACGAGGACGTCGCCGTCCTCTGCGCGGGCGTCGAGGGGGACTTCGCGATCGACGACGCCTACGTCGCCGGCCGCATCGCCGCGGCCCTCGGCGGCGAGCCCGACGACGCCGCGATCGCCGCGATCCGCCTGGCGGGCGCTTTCCCGTCGGCCGAGGACGGGATCGGCGGCGGCACGAGCGCCGCGAACATCCGCCGCGCCGGCCTCCACGAGGACATCCCGTGGTGTGCGCGCGAGAGCGTGCTCGAACTCGTCCCGCGCGTGGTCGAGCGGGGCCCGGCCTCCGTCGTAGTCGCCCCTGCTGGGGCCTAGCGGCTCCTACGCGCCGTTCGACATCTCGCGGGCCTCGTCGGCCGCGGCCAGGCGGCGGCGGAGCTCGGCGAGGACATCGTCCCCGAGAAGCCCCGCGAAGCGCTCCTCCTCCAGCGAGGGCGTCTCGCGCGGTGTGTCGAGCGCGATGCCGGTGCTGGGGGCAGGTTCCGGCGCGGGGTTGGCCGGTGGGGTGGGCGGAGGGCTGTGCGGCACGCTCGGCGGGGGGCTGTACGTCGACCCGGGCGTCGCGGCCGCGGTCTCGTCTGCAGCTGCAGGAGGGGTGTCGAGCCTGACGTTGTCGAGGCGCGCGAGGGCATCGCCGATGCGGCCGGCCCACGCGCCGCGCAGGCCGTCCATCGCAGCGTCGATCCGCGCCCGCTCGGCCTCGAGCTCGGCCCGGGCGTGCGCGACCTCTCCGAGCGAGCCGGCGACGAGCCGCTGCCGCTCTTCCTGTGCCGCCTCGAGCAGCGTCGCCGCTTCGGCCCGTGCGGCGTCGACTGCCGTCTGCGCCTCGAAGCGAAGGCGCTCGACTCTCGACGCCTCCTGCTGCACCTCTTCGCGGATCCGGCCGGCGTCGTGCAACGCCTCCTGCTTGACCTGCTCGATCACGTTCTGCGCCACTGTCAGCATCCGTTCGACGACGTTCTCGGGCGTGTCCGCCGTCACCAACCGGCCGCGAAGCTCCTCGACCTCGCGGCTCAGCTTGCGGACGGTGTCCTCGAGATCGTCGATCGTCCACGCGGCGCGTTCCAGCAGCCCATCGACGTGCGCCGCGTTGTAGCCGCCTACCAGCTGCCGGGCTAGGGACCCTCCGCGAAGCTCGCTCGGCGTCACCCGCGTGAGCAGCTTCCAGGCGTCCTCACCACCGGTCCCGCCCGGCTCGACCGGCCCGTTCCCGCGCGGACTGCCCTCCGCAATCCCCTTCGACATCCCTGTCACTCCCGAATTCGACGACACCCGACCCGAACTGCTCTCCTGAGTGTACTGCGTATCGCGGCGCGCCGTCTGCGTTTCGACCTTGCGAAGACCGCGATGTTCCGGGGCGAGGGGTATCATTCGACCACTGTCCGGCGAGCCCGAGTCCGCCGGGGCGAGGAGGCTGACGCAAGGGGCCGGGCAACCAGTGGGAAGGATAGGAGCACGTGGAGATCGGGCCGAACGAGCCGAACGACATCGAGATCGAGGGGTTGCCTCGTGCTCTCGTCGGAGGGCTGAGGCGTTCGGCCGTCCAGGAGCTGCTACGGCGCGTCCAGTGGGAGTACTCGCAGCTCTTCTTCGAGTACAGGAAGCTCAAGGAAGCCGGAGAAGCCGGCCAACGTGCGGACGAGCCGAGAGCCGAGCCCGTTGCGGCACTCGCCGCCCCGGAGGTCGAGCCGGCCGCCGAGGCCGCCGAGGCCCCGCGCAGGGAGCCCGACGAGCTCGCACGGCTTGCGCTCGCCGCCGCCCGCAGGACGGCGCGAGAGCTACGCGAGTCGGCACGCAGGGACTGCGAGCTGATGCTGAAGAAGGCGCGTCTGCGCGTCGTCGAGCTGGAGCATGAGTTCGAGCGGGCGAAGGCCTCGCGCCGGGCCGAGCTCGCGGAGCTCGACGCGATGATGGACGACGTGCGTGCCCAGATGCGCGCGGCGCTGCAGACGATCCGGCCGGAGGCTCCCGCCGGCAGCCCCGCCGACGTGGATCAGCGCGAGGCGACGAATGGGCTCCTCCCCGCCGGCGAGCCGGCAGAGTCGCAGCACCCGGCGGCGGAGGCGCCGCCGGGGCCACCGTTTGTTCGCAGCGAGCTCTAGTGCATCCGTCCGTACGTTCGGTCTGGCTGGAGCCATCGGGGCGACTGAGGACGTAGCCACGGGCGGCGAGACGCCGCCGGGAGCGGGCCGTAGGTGAGGACGGATGCACTAGCCCCACCCGCACCCATTCTCGTCGATCAGGGCTTCGTCGGGACAGAGCGGCCCGGGAGCGGGGCAGGAAGGCGGGCCCGCCCGCCAAGTGGTCTGACCGGCAACGTTCGCCGGGTCTCCGGCTCGCGATCACGCTGCGCCATAGCCCGCCCTCGTCCTTGTCAAGGCAACCAGCCTTGCCGACGGACGATGACGGACTCTGACTTGGTGCTCGCGACCCGGAAACCGGGCAACGTTGCCCGGTCAAACCACTAGTCCTTCTTCTTGTCGTCCTTCTTCTTGAAGCAGTACCAGGCGGGCTTGTCCCCGTGCTGGAGGAGGTAGAAGTACAGCTTGACCGGCACGAAGACGATGTGCCCGTCGTGGCAGATGGGCACGCAACCGCCGTACTCGTGGTGATACGGCTTGTTGTCGTCGCTGTGCTCGTCCTGGTTGTCGTCGCGCTTGCCGCATCCGCCCCAGCTCTGGTCGCCCTTGCCGTCGCTGCCGTCGGTCGTGGTGGTGGTACCCGTGAAAGTTCCCGAGAAGGTCGTGGGTGAGGAGCCGCCTGTGCCCGGCGAGGAGACCACGTGCTGGACGTTCTCGCCGAAGCTCTTGAACGAGGTCGACACGTAGCCGAGGGCGCCTGCCACGCCGAGTGCGACTGCGAGGGCGACGGTGGTCGCGCCGACGACCGCGAGCCGCGGCGCGAACCGCAGGCGGAGCCCGAGGCTCGGCCGGGCGGGGACCCGTGCGGCCAGCTCGCGGACGAGCTCATCACTGGGTCGGGCGCGGCCTGCACGCAGGGCGCGCTCGAGATCGGCGTGCGGATGTTTCCTCCAGATGCTCACTACCCTTACTACCGCTCGTGCAGCCCGAACCCTTACGGCCCGGCTCCGCCGCCCGCGAGGGCCGCGATCTCGGGGCTGTAGGGGTTGAGCGCCTTCGCGCGGGCGAGTGCCGCGCGGTGCTCGGCGCCGCTCGTCGCTCCCGCGAGGTCGAACCACGTCTCCCAGTTGCCCGGGTCGGCGGCGGCCGCCCGCCGGAGCGCGTCGAGCCCGGAGCGCTTCGAGCCCGCGATGATCCGTCCCTGCCCGAGGTCGAGGAGCGCCTGTGCCGACCAGGGGGCCCAGCTGCGCGCCTTCTGCGCCTCGGAGGCGGCCTTGCGGCCGTTTCCGTCGAGGAGGGCGCTGTTGCTCCGGGCGAGCGCGATGTTCCCGATCAGGCCGACGAAGGCGAAGGTGCCGATCGCGGCGGCGGCTGCCCCGAGCCCGAGCCGGAGCGGTCGGCGCATCGGCTGCGGCCGGGGCTCCCGCCGTCGTGCTGCGACCACGAGCGTCGCTGCGGTGAGGAGGGCGAGGAGCGTCACCGCGGGCATCTCCCAGTCCCAGTCGAAGCCGGCGTGGACGAGGAATGCGACGTAGCCGCCGAGCGCCGGCGCCACCAGCGGGTTCGCGCGGGCCCGGACCGCGGCGACGAGCGGAACCGCGAGGAGAGCGACGAGCAGCGCGAGCCCGACGGCGCCGAGCTCCGCGAGCGTCTCGAGGTAGAGCTCGTGCGCGTCCTGGACGTAGTAGGTGCTCGAGCGGTGGGCGAGCCAGAAGCGCTCGAAGCTGCCGGCCCCGGACCCGGCGACGGGGTGGTCGGTGAAGTCGTGCCAGGCCGCGTGCCAGAGGACGATGCGGCCGTTGTTCGACAGCGAGAAGAGCCGGCTGTTGAGGTTCGAGGTGAGGGCGGGCGGCGACGAGAACGAGTCGTACCCGTGCTGCGCGATCGTGGCCGGCGAGCCGTAGACGTCGAAGACGACCGCGAGAGCGGCCGCCACAGCGCCGAGGGCGAGGGCCGCGAAGGCGCGGCGTAGCAACCGGGGCACGGCGAGTCGCGAGAGGACCAGCACGAAGGCGGTCGCGACGGCCACCTGTGCGGCCGCGAGCGCGACGAGCTCCAGCAGGAGCCTGTGCCCGTCATGACTTGCGGCGGCGAGCGTCGCCCCGCGGTGGGTGAGCCCCGGCGCGCGCGAGGCCAGCACCACGCCCGCCGCCGGAACGGCTCCGAGTACGAGCAGCGCCGCGAGCAACCGGGTGCGCACCGGGCTGAGCAGGAACATGACGAGCGTCCCTGCCGCGAGCGCCGCCCAGGCGCCGCGGCTGAAGGTGAAGAAGAGGGTGGGGGCGAGCACGACCCCGCACGTCGCGGCGAGCACCCGGAGCACCACGCCCCGCCCGAGCGCCGCGACGCCGAGCGCGACGAGGAGGGCGAGCGAGGCGAAGATCCCGAGCGCGTTCCAGTAGCCGACAGGCTCGAACAGCCGGTAGTCGCCCGAGGCGAAGCCGCTGAAGTGCGTGGGGAGGATGCGCGTCGCGAGCCCGTAGGCGCACACCCCGGTGGCGCCGAGGACGAGCCCGCTCAGCCAGCGGGAGAGGTCGCGCCTGCGGAGGACGACCAGCGCGCCGGCGACGCCGGTCAGGTAGACGAGCGACCGGAACCCCTCGTCGAACGCGTCGCCCGGCGAGCCGGCCCACAGCGCCGAGAGGAACGTGAAGAGCGACAGGCCGGCGGCCGCCGTCAGCCAGGCCGCGTCGAGGCGCCGCCAGCGAGGCGCGACGAGGCTGAGGCCGGTGACGGTCGCCCACGAGAAGGCGAGCGCGGTCCAGCCGAACGAGGTGGCGAAGAACCCTCCGCTCGCGGCGCCGACCCCGGCGATCGCGACCAGGGGGAGCAGGAGCGCGGCAATCGACCAGAGGCTCCACGAGCGGGTTGTCGTTACCGGGCGCGGCGGCGCGTGCGCTTCCAGGTTCATTCCGCGGCCCTCAGCGGTCGTTCGTGCTCGGCGCCGGCTCGCTCGGCGCCGGGTCGCTCGAGCACGCCGCGGAGCGTGCCGAGCATGCGGTGCAGCGCGACCTCGACCGCGTTCGTCCGCAGCCCGAGCAGGTCGGCGATCTGGCGGGCCGTGAGATCGGCGCCGTAGCGGAGCGCGACCAGCTCGCGGTCGCGATCGGAGAGCGAGGCGACAGCGCGGTGGACGTCGATCCGCGCCGCGGCGTCCGCGGCGAGCTCGCCCGGAGCCTCCTGCTCCGGCAACTCCCCGACCGGGGTGGGATTCCTGCCGAGGTGCTCGCTCACACAGCGCGAGGCGATCCCGATCAGCCATGCCGCCGGGTCGCCGCGACGCTCGTCGAAGGTGTGGCGGTAGCGCAGCGCCCGTTCGAAGGTCGCCGACGTGACGTCCTCGGCGTCGGGACCATCTCCGACCCGGTAGGCGGCGTAGGCGTACACCCGGCGGATCAGCGGCTGCGGGTCAGCGAGGGGGTCGCGCTGCGTCATCGGTCTCTTCTCGCCGCGGTCGCTCCGACGGTACATGATGTGGGCCCGGCCTCAGCGCGCGAAAGGGGGAATCCGAGAGATGGCGGTGGCGCTCGTCCACGACTACCTGACCCAGCGGGGCGGTGCCGAGCGCGTCGTCCTCTCGCTCACCCGCGCCTTCCCGGGGGCCCCGCTCTTCACCTCGCTCTACGACCCGGAGGGCACGTTCCCCGAGTTCGGGTCGGTCGAGGTGCGAACGCTGCCGATCGACCGTGTGGGTCCGCTCCGGCGCCACCATCGCGCCGCCCTGCCGCTCCTCGCCCCGGCGTTCTCCCGCCTGCGGGTCGAGGCCGACGTCGTCGTCTGCAGCTCGAGCGGCTGGGCGCACGGGGCGCGCGTCGAGGGTCGGAAGATCGTGTACTGCCACACGCCGGCGCGCTGGCTTTACCAGGCCGACCGCTACCTCCGCGGGCGTCCCCGCCCGGTTCGTGCCGCCGCGGCCGCGCTGCAGGGGCCGCTGAAGCGGTGGGACCGCGCCGCGGCCGCCTCCGCCGACCGGTACCTCGCGAACTCGACCGTCGTGGCGGAGCGTGTCAAGGCGATCTACGGCATCGAGGCCGAGGTCGTCCCGCCGCCGCCGGCGCTCACACCGGAGGGCCCGGTGGAGGCCCCCGACGGGATCGAGCCCGGCTTCGTGCTCTGCGTCTCGCGCCTGCTCCCGTACAAGAACGTCGACGCGGTGGTGCGGGCGTTCGACTCGCTTCCCTCGGAGCGGCTGGTCGTCGCCGGCGCCGGGCCCGGAGGAGTCCGCGCTGCGGGCGATCGCAGGGCGCAACACGACCTTCCTCGGCCGGGTTCCCGACGCCGGCCTGCGCTGGCTGTATGCGAGCTGCCGCCTGCTGGTCGCCGCCTCCCACGAGGACTTCGGGCTGACCCCGCTCGAGGCGGCGAGCTTCGGCAAGCCCACCGCCGCTCTGCGCTGGGGCGGCTATCTCGACACGATCGAGGAAGGGGTGAGCGGGATCTTCTTCGACGAGCCCTCGCCCGCCGGGATCGCCGCCGCGATCCGCCGCGGGCTCGAGGCGGGCTGGCCGAAGACCGGGATCGAGGCGGTTGCGCAGGGGTTCTCGGAACGCCGCTTCATCACCCGTTTGAGGGAGATCGCGGGCGGCGGTTGAGCACCATTTGCCCGCCGTTGGTCTATCGTGAATCGACAAATTCGCCCGGTGCGGCTCGGGGGACAGGAAAACGACCACGGGGGGAAGAGGTCCCGATGCCTGCAGACACCCACAGCGGCAACCACGGGAATACCCGCAAGGCGCCGGCCGGTCGTGCACCGGTGGCCGGGGTGGCGGCAGCCGGTCCCGTGGCGAGACGGCTGATCGCCGTCCTCGAGCGGGACGGGCTCGACGCCGCCGTGCTCGACGCGGCCGGGCCGCCGCGCGTTCCCGACGTGCTCGTCGTCGCCGTCGAGTCCCCGTCGGGCGAGAGGAGCGAGATCCGTCAGGCTCGGGACGAGCATCCCTCTGCCCGTCTCGTGCTCGTCGCAGCCACGGCGACCCCTGCCGAGGCTCGTCAGCTGCTCGTCGACGACGTGCCCGGTCTCGTGCTCGAGCAGCAAGCCGACACGGCGCTGCCGATCGCGGTGCGGGCGGTGCTCGCCGGGCAGATCTCATATCCGGTCGAGCTGATGCCGACGCACCTGAAGACCGCCCTCTCGACCCGGGAGAAGCAGATCCTCGGCATGGTCGTGATGGGCTTCAGCAACGCCGAGATCGCCGCCAAGCTCTTCGTCACCGAGAGCACGGTCAAGAGCCACCTCCACTCGGCCTTCGGCACCATCGGGGTGCGCACCCGCAAGGAGGCGGTGGCGCTGATCCTCGACCCGGAGGCGGGCTTCGGGACGGGCATTCTCTCGATCACGAGCTCGGCCTGACACGGGGTCCCTGGGCATGGTCCCGAATAGCAGGCAAATTACGTCGACCGTGGTAGTCGGAAAGCCTTCACGCGAGCAGGTCCTCTCGGCGCATCCCTCCGTGCCGGGTCACGTCGTCTACCGGGAGTTCGTCAACGAGACGGTCGTCCTGAACCTCGAGACGGGGACGTACCACGGTCTGAATCCGACCGGGGGAAAGATGCTCGAGACCCTCGGCGCCGCCGCCACGGTGCGGGACGCCGTCTCGACGCTGGCGGAGTACTTCGACCGGCCGCCGCAGGAGATCGAGACCGACCTGTACGAGCTCTGTGTCAGTCTTCAGGATCTCGGGCTGGTCACGCTGACCCATGACTGAGTCCGGCGGCGCGTGGCCCGCCCCACTCACGTGCCCGGGAACGGGCTCGTGACCGTGGAGGCCGCCGCGGCGGTGACCGGTCGGCCGCACGGGACGGCGCAGGATGCGGCCCACCTGCTCGTCCTGCGCGAGATCCACAAGCGGTGGGGCCGGAACCCCGTCCTCGCCGGGGTCGACCTCGCCGTCGCGAGCGGTGCGCTCGTCGCCGTGAGCGGTGCGAACGGGATCGGGAAGACCACGTTGCTGCGGGTGGCGGCCGGGCTGATCCAGCCGGATTCGGGGGTGGTCACGATCGACGGGCTGGATCCCGAGCGCGATCGCCGTGCATACCTCGCGCGGCTCGGGTTCCTCTCCGCCGGCGATCGCGGCCTCTACGCGCGTCTCAGCGCCAGACGGCACCTCGACCTGTGCGCGCGGCTCGCCCTCGTCCGCGTGGGCGACCGGGCGGCGGCGGTGGAGCGGGTCGTCGACACCTTCGCGCTCGAGCAGTACGCCGACCGGCGGGTGGACCGGCTCTCGATGGGTCAGCGCCAGCGGGTGCGGCTGGCGATGACCTTCGTCCACGATCCGGACGTCGTGCTTCTCGACGAGCCGTCCACCAGTCTCGACCAGGAAGGCCTCGAGGTTCTGTCCCGCTATCTCGAGCTGGTGCGCGACCGGGGAGGCGCGGCGGTCTGGTGTGCGCCGGAGGGCATAGGGACGCATCTGGCGGCCGACCTCGAGCTTCGACTCGTCGAAGGGCGGCTCAGCGAGGTGTGACCGGGCTCGCGCTCGCCGACGACCGGCCGGCCGGCCGGCTCGGGCTCGCCCGGGCCTATCTCGGTGCCGCTGCCGGGATCGTCCGGCGCGACGCCACGATTCGGTTCAGCTATCGCGGGGCGCTGATCTCGGAGAACGTGGGGATCATCTTCACGCTCGCCACCTTCTACTACCTCTCGAGGCTGGTGCGCGTCGCACCTTTCCGCTCCCCGTCGGAGTACTTCGCGTTCGCCGTGGTCGGGATCGTGGTGTTCGGGATCGTGCGCTCCTCCTTGTCGATTCCCGGCGGCGTACGCCAGGAGCTCGTCGCCGGAACGTACGAACGGCTCGTCCTCTCGCCGTTCGGCGGTACCGGGGCGGCTTTCTCGCTCATGATCTTCCCGATCCTCTACGCGCTCGTCCTGGGAGTGCTCCAGCTGCTCCTCGCGGTCGTCCTTTTCGGGGTGCAGCTCCGCTGGGAGACCGTTGCGCTTGCGATCCCGCTCGGCATCGCGGGCGCGCTCGCATTCGCGCCGTTCGCGCTCCTTTTCGCGGCCGTGACGGTCGCGTTCAAGCAGGCGCCGGGGCAGAACACCGTGCTGGCCCTGATCTCACTCGCCTCCGGACTGTACTTCCCGGTCGCGCTGCTGCCCTGGTGGCTGCGGTGGATCTCGGAGGTTCAGCCGTTCACGCCCTCGGTCGATCTCCTGCGCCACGTCCTGACAGGCTTCCCGCTGCCGGGCTCGGCGGCTGTGTCGGTCGCGAAGATCGCCGGGTTCATCGTGGTCGGCATCCCCGTCGGCATCCGGCTCGTCGCGCTTGCGGGCTGGTACGGCCGGAAACGGGGGACGGTCGTGGAGTACTGAGAAACCGATGACGGTCCGCCAAGACCCGATCCCGAGCGAACGGTCCGCGGCCTCCGCGACGCCGGGGCGTGTGCGCCTTGCCGTCGAGGTGGTCGGCACCTACGTCTGGGTTCGCTGGCTGGTGCTCCGCCGCGGTCCGGTATCGGCGGTCTCGGTGCTTCGCCGCGGGCTCACCGAAGATGCTCACGAGCCGGATAACGGTCGGGTCCTCCGCGGTCTGCGTTTCGGCCGCGCCGTCGTCAAGGTGCTCCGTCTTCTGCCGACGGACAGCCGCTGTCTGATGCGCTCGCTCGTCCTCACAAAGATGCTCGCTCGCCGCGGGGTCTACGGAAAGGTCGTGATCGGCGTGTCTCCGGAGCCGAGCTTCGCCGCCCATGCCTGGGTGGAGGTCGACGGGCAGCCGCTCCTCTCCACCGACGAGTCGACCTACCACCGGCTTGTGGAGATCTGACTCCGGCAGAGACGAGCGCGCAGCCGCAGGACGCTCCGTCGAGCCCGGAGGCCGAGGCGCTACGACTCGGAAGCCCGAGACGTTACGCGTTCACCTTGCAGGTGTGTCCCGAAGGCGGGACGCCCTGCTTGGTACCTGGGTCGCACGGCAGAATGTCGAATTCGCTGCTTCCGCCGCTTCCGAGTGTCAACTGGCGCACGGTTCCGTAGGTCGTGACCGTTGGTTTCTCGTACGGGAAAGGTGTCTTGCTCTCCATGTTCCCCTCCATTTGCCTACGTTGCAGACCTTCTTGATGCCGTGACGCAGAGACGCACCCCGTACCGACTATGCCCCGCCACGCTAGTCGGCGCGCACCTCCATTGCAAGCCGGCCGGGTATGGGATAAGTACGAACGGCGTCGCGACGCGATGAGGCTTCCCGCGCCGCGCTTGGGCTACCCTCCACGCAGTTGGCGGCTCTCGAAAGCGTGTTTGGGCACCATGACCGTCTGGGTTGCGCAGGCGTTCGGACGCGGCAATCGAATCCGCGCGTGAGGATCGCCTGATGCGGGGCGGGTTCGTCGTCTGCCTCGGGTCGGGCGACCGTGTCCCCCGCCGACTCGAAGCGGCGGTGACGGCACTCAGGTGGCACGCCGGTGAGCCGTGCACGCGCCGTCACGGCGGCCTGCACGCTGCGTGGCTCGCCGACGAGCTTCACGGCCCGACGGTCGAGATCAGTGCGGGTCGGCTCCTCCTCTGCCACGGTGCGCCTCCGGAGCCGCTCGAGGTGCTGGAGCGACGGGGCGACCGCTTCGTCGGCCTCGAATCAGACGGGGTCAGCCTTCGTGCGATCCGGGACCGGATGGGCGAGGTCCCCCTCTTCTACCGCGCCGTCGGCGACGAGCTCTGGCTCGCCACCGAGATCCACGCGCTGCTGGAGGTCGCTCCCGCCGAACCCGATCTCGACTGGGTGACCGCATACTCGGCGATGGTCGAGTTTCCCGAGACGACCGGCTGGGTGGGGGTCAAACGCCTCCTCCCCGGCGAGATCCTGGAGGTCGAACGCGGGTCGCAGGTGCGTGTCCGGCGATACTTCCGTCCCAGGCTGGGGGCGCGCCGTGGGTCCCCTTCGCCCGCGGAGGCGGCCGAGCAGCTTCGAGCGCTCTTCTCGGCTGCGGTGGCCAAACGATCTTTCGGACCCTCCGGGGTGCTACTCAGCGGGGGTCTCGATTCGAGCGCGGTGGCGGTGGTCGCCGCCCGGATAGGCCGGCCCACCCTCCTGACCATCGCTCATCCCGGCCTGCCGACGGTCGACGAGCTCCCCTATGCACGGGCGGTTGCCGATTCGGCCGGCATCCCGCTGACCACGCTCGAGGTCGAGCCGGACCCCTGGGATCCGGCTGACGACATCCGAACCTTCGGCACGCCTCCTGTGGGGATGCCGACGGGCATGTTCGCACGCGGTCTCGAAGCGCTTGCGGCACACGGGTGCGTCACCGCGCTCGACGGCCACGACGGTGACGGCACGCTCGGTAACCAGTACGCGTGGACGGCGAACACGCTTCTCGACGTCCGGCCCGACCGGCTGGTTCGGGCGGCCCGGGAGTACGGTTCCTGGTTCATCCTTCGGGAGACGATCCGCGACTTCGTGCCGCCGTCGGTCTGGAGAAGGTTTCGGCGAGGATGGGCCGCACCCGATTCTCGAGCGACGTTCCTTCCGTACTTTCGGGGAGAGACTGCGAAGCGCCTGGCTGCGGAGAGCCGCTGGCGGGCGCCCCGAAGCGGCTGGGAGTACAGGCAGCTACGAGCGCTGCTGCCTCCGATAACCCAGTTCTTCGAGGAGATCGAGCTGTTCGGAGCGCGCTTCGGGATCGACGTGCAGCATCCCTTCGCCGACCGTGACCTCGTCGACTTCGCGATCGCGCTGCCGCATGCCGTGAAAGCGTCGACCATGCGCCTCAAGCCGGTGCTCCGCGGAGCGCTCGCGGACCTGCTTCCTCCGACGGTGGCCGCGCGGGACGACAAGACGGGTTTCACGGCCGTGATCGACGCACGCGTCGACTTCGACGCGTGCTACCGCCTGATCCGGGATTCCGGCGTGCGACTTCCGGATCTCGACTACGGCAGGCTCTTCAGGGATGCCGCGCGCCCGGTCAACAATCGCGCCTTCTGGGTGCGTCTCACGAACGCCCACGTGTTTCTTGCCGGCGGTCGAGGGTGAGCACGTCCTTTCCCGGCTGCCACGGTGTCTCGGTCGCTCCCGCGAGCCTCGGTCTGGAGCTCGGGTGGCTCGCGGAGCGCCCGCCTCTGGCGGTTGAGGTGGAGCTCGTGGAGGCGGTCGAGCGGGCCCCCGACGCCGAGCTCGTCTGGCAGCTCGAGGAGCCGCCGGGGTTCGGGCTTCCCGCGATCACGAGCGAGACGTGGGTGGAGACGGATGACCATATCTGGTTCGGGAACACGCTGAACCTCTCTCTTCGCGTCGACCACGGCCGAAACGTGGTCAGCGTCGCGGCGAAGGGCGGGAACCTTCAGGTCGTGGTCGAGGCGCTCGCGAGCGTGGCGCTGCCGCTGATCGCCCAGCGGAGCGGCTCGCTGGTGCTCCATGCCTCGGCGGCCTCCCGGGAAGGGGCGGCGGTGATGCTGTGCGCCCACGGTGGTAGCGGCAAGTCGAGCCTTCTCATGGGCCTCGTGGGGGCGGGGTGGGATGCCCTGTCCGAGGACCAGTGCGTCGTCGACCTCGACTCGGGCGGTCGTCATCGGGTTTGGCCGGGGCCGAGCTGGGTGAGGTTGAAGCACCGTGCGGTGCTGCCGCCGCTCGTCGCAGGCCTGCCGGCGCGATTCGAGGCCCTGGACAAGTCCGCCTGGGATCTCGGTGACGGGGTCGCGCACTCCCCGGCCCGACTCGAGCGGGTCGTCTTGCTGGAAGCGCCCGCCGGGAGCGAGATGGTCTGGGAACCGCTTGCCGAGGCCGAGGTCATCGGCGCTCTCGCACAGCACGCGACATGGGTGCAGAGAGCGGACGCCTTCCCCTCGTCCGTGCTCCCGCAGGTGGTCAAGCTCGGGATGAGCGTGCCGGGATTTCGCATGCGCATGCCTCGACGACCCGACTGGCTCGAGCGCGGGGTCGCCCTGCTGGCGGAGCGGTAGTCGTGCGCGGGGCGTTCGTCGCGTGCTTCGGCGAGGTCGACCAGTCCGAGGTCGAGCGAGTCGCCGACGGGCATCGGTGGCACCAGGGCGAGCCCGAGTACCACGCGGCTCCGGGGTTTCACGTCGCCGTTCTGGCCCAACCCGTAGACGGTCCGCATGTCGAGATGCGTGGAGGGAAAGTGCTCGTCGTGCACGGACGCTCGGGCCGGTCGCTGGCCGACCTGCAACGTGGGGGCGATCGGTTCGCGGCGATCGAGTCCGGCGGCGAGACCCTGCATGCGGCGCGCGACCCGATGGGGCTCGCCCCGCTCTTCTACCGCGTCGTCGGGCGGAGCCTGTGGCTGGCGACGGAGGTGTCGCCGCTCGTCGCCCTTCGCCGTCCTCGACCGGACCTTGCGGCTCTGAGCGCCCAAGCTGCGCTCGTGCCCGACGATACCCGAACCGGCTTCGAGGGCATTCGGAGGCTGCTTCCAGGCCATTCCCTCCGCGTGACACGGGATCTCGTCTCGAGCCAGTCGCCCTACTGGGACCCGCGTGCGCTCTTCGGCAGCTTTCGAGGGAGTCGGAGTGATGCCGAGGACGAGCTCTGGGCGCGCCTCTTGGAGGCGGTGGATCGGAACCTCGAAGGGCCCACCGGAATACTCGTGAGCGGCGGACTCGACTCCGCCGCAGTCACGGCGGCGGCCGCTCTGCTCGGCCGGCCGCTCTCGCTCGTTCACGTCGCGTTCCCGGAGTTCGCCGACGCCGCGGAGGAGCGGTACGCGAAGGCGGTCGCCGAGTCGGCGAACGCAGAGCTCGAGACCGTGCCGGGTGACGCCGGCCCCTGGCGGCCGGAAGACGATCTCGAAGTCTCCGTGGTTCCCTACCTGACCCCGCCGCCCTACACCGCGAACACCGCTCTCGCCCATCTCGCCGGACGCGGTCTCACGGTCGCGCTCGACGGTAACGACGGCGACGGCGTGCTCGGGTACGGCGGCCGCGAATGGGGTGAGCTCGTCGTGACAGGGAAGATCGGGCGTCTGTGGCAGCTCGGCATGACCTACGGGGCGCGCAGCCTCGTGGGTGGCGTGGCGAGAGACGTGGTTCCGCCCCGTGTGCTCCGCACGGTCCGCAGAAAGCCGCCGCGAAGGCCGAAGTATCTCGAGCACACCGAGCGGTACTTCGACTCGCCGCTGCGGGACCGGATCCGGGCGGTCGACCACGAGCGCTGGCGACAGCCGTTCGGCGAGTGGCGCTGGCGCCAGCTCCGGCAGGTCTCGCCCGTGACGACCGCTCGGATGGAGGAGCACGAGCTGCGCGGAGCACGCCTCGGCGTCGAGCTTCGACACCCGTTCGCCGAGCGCAGGCTCGTCGAGTTCCTCGTGTCGTTGCCGGCCGCGGTGAAGGTCGACCCGATGCGCTCGAAGGCTGTCCTCCGCGGCGCGCTCGCGGGGCACGCGCCGGACGAGTTGCGGGAACGGGCCGACAAGCCGGGCTACCTGACCGTCCTCGAACGCCGCGTCGACCGCGGCCGCTGTCTCGAGTGGGTGGAGGGCTCGGGCGTTCGGCTCCCGTCGCTCGACTACGAGGCGCTCCTCCGCGACGAAGGGGGACCCCTCGGTGCACCGCTGTTCCTGCTTCTTCTCCTGGCCCGGGCGCACGTCTTCGCGGCCGGCGTCTAGCCCCGGTGGGCCTCCATTCGGTCGAGCCGTCGCCTTCGAGCGGGGACTCGGCGTCCGGACCTCGTCGACTCAGCCGTCGTCTACGTCTGGCGGTCCGGACTCCGGTGGTCCCTCGGAATCCCCGCCCCGTGACGGGTTGGCTGCGGGACCGCTCGCGCCTGCGAGGCGCCGCGCCTGACGCCATGACCGCAGGCCGGGCGCCGCCCATCGCAGGAGCCAGAAGGGCCGGTAGAGGTAGGCGACCGCGAGTCCCGGGGCTCCGTGGCGTGCCACCGGGTAGCGGAGCCGCATGAACTCGGCGGGAGGTGCGAGCTTCGCGAAGAGAAACGCCGCTTTGGCGCGCGCTCCACGCTCGCGGTTCAGGAAGTAGAACCCGCGGGAGGTGGGCGCAGGCGTCAGGAGGCTCAGGGCCTGGCGTTCGCCGAGCATGGGCGGCGTCGCGCCCATCCTCGCGAGAAGGTCGCGGCCGCGCGGGGTGAGGGAGAGCGCGCCGGCGAACGGCGTCCAGCCGCCCACCTCGGTCGCCAGCTCGAAGGCCCGCTGCCACGACGCCGGGTCGGCTATCGCGAGTGCCCTCTCGAGGTCGTCGAAGATCGCCTGCTGCCCGAGCCCGTGCTGGGCGGCGTGAAGCGCGACGATCAGGCAGCGGGCGGCTTCGTTCGGGATCTCGACTTCCTCTCGCGCTAGAACGGCGGTCTCGGTCTCGTGGGAGAGCACGTCCCAGACCTTGCTCGCGTCGACGCCGACGAGTGACCAGTGGAGCTCGATGGGAAGGAACCCGTCGGCCACCCAGACGCTCGAGTGCTCGCGTCCCGCTTCGTCGGGAAGCGCGACGGCGGGTGAGTACCCGGCAGCGCCGAGCGCTGCGCCCGCGGTGTCCAGCTGGTCGTGCCGGACGAGCACGTCGACGTCGATCGAGATGCGTGGCGGTCCACCGGGTTCGAGCCACCACTGCTGAAGCGGGCCTTTCAGCAGGACCGGTCGCACACCGACTCGTCGGAGCACCTTGATCGCGTCGGACGACACCCGCTCGATCAGCAACGCTTCGGCGACGACGCGATGATCGCGACTCATCGGGCCTCTGCTCGAGTGGCGCCGCAGGAGCCGTCCGGATCTCCCAGACCAGGCCGCATGGGTGAAGGGTACTTCGCCGAGCGATGAATCTGAAGCGACGTCGCCGCGTCTGCCGTTCCCCCGGCCGGGGCTTACCGGCAGCGAGCGCGTTCGTGCAGACTCTCGACCGTGAGGGCGATCGCGGGTCGGGATGATGCGGGGATGGGCCGGCGTCGATGAGGTGGCCCGGTTGACGCCGGGACCGACGCCGCGGACGGCGCGTGGCCGGCTTCTGGTCGTCAGCCATGCCTCCGTCCTTCCCGTCAACCAGCACGTCTACCGGAGCCTCGTGGAGATGGGCTGGGACCTGACGCTCGTCGTTCCCTCCCGCTGGCGCCACGAGTACAGAAGGGGCACGTTCGTCTCGCGTGCCCTTCCCGGGCTCGAAGACCGCGTCGTCCGGCTCCCGGTCTTCCTCGCCGGACGACCGCAGCGGCATTTGCATCTCGCCGGGGTCCGACGCCTGATCAGGCGGGTCGCACCGCAGGCGATCCTGCTCGAGGAGGAGACCTTCTCGATCACGGCGGCGCGGTGGGGGCTCGCGGCCGACCGTGCCGGGATCCCGTTCGGGGTGCAGGCGGCCGAGAACATGGAGCGGTCGCTGCCGTGGATCGCGAAGGTCCTGCGGCGATGGACGCTGCGCCATGCGGCCCTGGTGACGGCGCGGTCGCCTGCGGCGGCCGAGCTCGCGAAGACGTGGGGCGCACGGGGAACGGTCGAGATCGTGCCCCATGCGGTGCCCGGCTGGGCGGAGGTGCCGAAGGCCGGCGGGAGGCCGTTCACGGTGGGCTACGGCGGGCGGCTCGTCCAGGAGAAGGGCGTCCGCGACCTGGTCGCGGCGGCGAGGCGCCTCGAGGGGCCGCTGAGGGTCCTCTTCGTCGGCGACGGGGGGCTTCGGGCCGAGCTCGAGTCGTCGACCCTCGCGCACGGGCGGGTGGAGGTGCGCACGAATGTGAGCCACGACGAGATGCCCCAGGCGTATGCCGAGATGGACGTGCTCGTGCTGCCGTCGAGGACGACGAGGACCTGGACGGAGCAGTTCGGGCGGGTCCTCGTCGAGGCGCTCTCGTGCGGGGTCCCGGTCGTCGGCTCCGACTCCGGCGAGATCCCGTGGGTGATCGAGACCACGGGCGGAGGGCGCGTCTTCCCGGAGGGCGACGTCGAGCGGCTCGCGCAGGTCCTGGGCGAGCTCAGGGCCAACCCGGGTATCGCGGCCGATCTCGCCGGACGCGGCAGGAAGAGCGTCGGCGAGAAGTTCGGGGTCGAGGCGGTCGCGCGGGAGCTGGACAGGCTCCTGGTCGATCTCATCGGCGCGTGAGGTTCCACCTCCTCGAGCGGGCCCGGCCCGGGATCAACGCGATCGACCAGGCGACGGCGTGCCTGGCAGAGGCGCTTCGCCGGGCGGGGCACGATGCGGAGGTCGCCCGCTGGGTTCGCGGCCGCCTCGCCCGCGACGCGGCGGGACGCGGACGTGGTCGTCCTCCCCTACAACCCCTTCATGTGGGGCCGCTGGGGCTTCGCTCCCGGGCTGCTCGCCGATGTCGCCGCCCTCCGCGCCCGCCGGCGCAGGCCCCGGATCGTGCTGCTCGTGCACGAGCCCTACGTCCCGATTCGCGACGCGAAGTCGCTCGTGATGGGCGCCTGGCAGCGCTTCCAGCTCGCCGCGCTCATGCTCCTCGCCGACCGCCGGTTCGCCTCGATCGAGCGCTGGGCCTCCAGCCTTGGCCGGCTGCGGCCGACGGCCCATCTGCCGTCGGGCTCGAACCTGCCCGATGCCCGCTCCTTGCGTGCGGCGGTGCGATCCGAGCTCGTCCCCGGCGGCGGCCTCGTCGTCGCCACCCTCACCACCGGCCACCCGTCCCACCTGGCCGGAGTACGTCGAGGCGGCGCTCGGAGCGGCTCGCCGGCGACGGGTCTGCCGGTCACGTTCCTCCAGCTCGGTGCGGGAGCATCTCCGGTTGCCACGCCGGCCGGAATGCGCCGTGATCCGCCCCGGGACTGCTGCCTCTGGAGCGGCTCGGTGCGTTGCTCGCCGCCGCCGACCTGCTGCTCACGCCCTACGACGACGGTGTCTCGACGAGGCGAGGTGCGTTCATGGCCGGTCTCTGCGAGGCGGTCGCAGTCGTCGGCACGGCGGGGCGGCTGACCGACTCGATGCTGCTCGATCGCGGGCTCGAGCTGGTGGAGGTCGGGGGTCCCTCCGCGTTCGCGGAGCGGGTGGTCGAGATTGCGGTCGACGAGAGCCGGCGGAGCGCGGCGGCGGCGGCTGGCCGTGCGCTGTTCGAGGCCGAGTTCACCTGGGACGCGATAGCTGCGCGCCTGCTCGCCAAGATCGGCGTGTGATGTCGCGGACAGGCAATACGATGCTAATCGAGTTCGGCGGCGCCATTAGATCTTTTCGATTCCTGGGCTGCGAGGGGCGCTCAAGCGGATAGACTCCGTTGGCTCGTGCGGCGAAGACGAACGAGGAGCGTACGTCTACGCGTCAGTTGTCATACCGACTTACAACCGGTGCGAATTTGTCGGAAGGGCTGTTTCAGCGCCCTTGCGCAAGGCGTTGACGAACTCGAGGTTATTGTCGTCGACGACGGCAGCACTGATGAGACCGCGACCGCCGTCGCCGAGGTCGGCGATCCGCGAGTTACATACATCCGACTTCCGGTAAACCGTGGCAAGGAGGTGGCGTGGTTCGTTGGTGCGGAGAAGGCTAGAGGAGAGTTCCTCGCATGGTTGTCGGACGATGATGAGATGCGTCCGTCGTTTGTCAAGAGTCGGGCGGAGTACCTGGAATATGGCGACGGGATCGCAGCGGCGTTCGGTCAGTACGAGGTGAGAAGCATGAGCGGTGACTTGTTGTCGACACAGAATTTCGAACTGCGGGAAGGTGCTCTGCTAGACGCGAGGGAACTCCTCGAAGCCGCATTGACTCTAAATAGGTGGTTCCTCGGAAGTTCGCTGTATCGGAGAGCGGCGGTGCTGAATCCGCCGGCTCGAGTCTTGCGGGCGGGGCCTGCCATGGACATTGCCATCAACGTGGAGGTCGCTTTGCGTGGATATGGCGGTGCGTACGTACCCAGCAACGACTTCGTCTACTACGACCACCCTGGGCAAACGAAGAATGCTGCCGCGTGGGAGTTCCGTTACGGGCAGAGGGCCGAATTTCTTGAAGCGACGCTGGTGGACCGCGGGCTACGGAAGGAGTTCGAGCAGTGCATACGACGTGAGTTGTCTAATTGGCGAACAGTCTGGGCGCGGCGGCTGCGTGCGTCTGGGAATCCCGGAGCGGCGCGCGAGCAGCTTCGCTTGGCGATCGCCGCTGACCCGCGAAACGTGTGGGCGTGGAAGCAATCGGCGAAGTCTGTCCTGGGGGCGCGTGTCCGGGGTTGAGGAGCGGGTGCGGACGGCGGTTCGCGAGTTAACGGCCTTGCCGCCCCTGCGCCTCGTGAAGCGGATGAAGGGCTCGACCCTCGCATTGATCGAGCGCTCGGGTGGGACGATGAGGAGGGAGATGGCTGGTGGCGTCGAGCGGCCAGCTTCCTATTACGACTCGCTTTACAGCGACACACCGAGTTACGGACGTAAGTATTGGGAGTCGAAATATTACGCCGTTTGGCTCGTTATTGCCGATCGTATCAGTCGCTCGGGACTCCGCGTGGTTGTGGATGTTGGCTGTGGCCCGGGACAGTTTGCGGGGTTGCTTAGGGACAAAGGAATTCACGCCTATACCGGAATCGATTTTAGTCAATACGCAATCGAAATCGCCCGCAATGTATGCCCAGAGTATACGTTTGTTGCGGTCGATATCACCTCCGAAAACAGTCTGCAGGAAGTCGAGAGTAGCTATGACTGTGTCTTGATGCTTGAGTTCTTGGAGCACATCGAGAGTGATGTGGAGGTCTTGGCGCGCGTCGTGTCTGGAACGAGGCTCCTGTTGACGGTCCCGAGCTTTCCGGATCCAGCTCACGTGAGGTACTTCGACAGCGCAGCCGCCGTGAAGGAGCGGTACTCACCGCTCCTAAGCGCCATTTTAGTTGATGAGTGTCGCCTCGGGGAGGATGGAAACATACTGTTTCTCGTTGACGGCATACGCAGGTAGTCGCGGCGCCTTCGAGGCGACGCGATGGCGTATCCGAGTGGCGGCGCAGTGGACGATGAACTGTTCCCGCTCCGCACTCCGTGCGAGGTCGCTGCAGACTCGCTTGGCCGCCGGCCGCTCTGTTCGAGTTATCGCCCTCGGCTCACAAAGCGCCGCTCGACGTCCGAATAGCCGGGAGCTTCGTAAGTGACACGTTCTACTGGTAGGGACAAAGACACGCGACCGCTGAAGTTCCTTCCACACGATGTCGATGCTGTGTCGCAACGGGTGTCCGCCGGAGGCCATAGCGGCGATCCCATCCTCGAAGGCGTTGAGGAGATCCCTGGCTATCGTCCGTTTCACGATGTAGCAACCGGTGTTCTGGCTCTGGACGGCTCTCAAGAACAGCGTGTTGTACCGCGCTGTCTTCTGGGCGCTAAATGCGAGACACGCGACCTCCGCATTTTCGTCGTCAAGGAACTTGTCCACCAGTGCATCGAGCTTTTCTCGCGATGTCCGAAAGCGGGTGTCATCCTCGCAGATCATCACGGAGGAACAATTGGCTTCGAGGACGTGCCGGAGAAGAGCTGCGTGCGATCGGGCGCAGCCGAGCGGTCCATGTTGGTCGTAGACCGCTTCGAAACGCTGGGCACCCTCGATCCCGAGGCTCCCCATCTCGTCCATGAAGGACGAGAGCCGATCGCTTCGCTCGCGCAGATTGATCACGGCAACCGACGGAATCCGCTCGATGCCGACCGCGATCCCGTTGGCTCGCTGCGACAACACCCGCTGGATCCCGCGTCGGGAGGCGTATGCCGCCACCGGACGATGAACAGTTGCCCTGAGCCTTTCCCTCCCGAATCGAAGACGTGCGGATTGGAGAAGTGTCCGGCCGTGGGAAGTTAGATGCGAGACATCGCGCACGAGTTGATAGTCGGGATGGTGCCACAGCGAGAAGCTCCTCCCTTCGGGGGCGACTTGGTTCGTCTGGGAGGCGCGACCCAGCTCTCCTCCGCGATTGTGTCGGGAGACGTCCACGCTGGAGGGCCCGCTCGCGGTCAGCGCTCCCCGGGTATCGAGCGTTCGCGGCCGAGCCGGCGGGCGTGTGCTCGGGCCTGCTCGTAGAGGGCTAGGGTCGCCCGAGCGGTCTTGTCCCATGTGTAGAGCGCTGCGGTCTCGCGCGCGCTTAGCGCATCCGAAGGAGTTCGCCACGAGCACTTGTCAGACGGACGATGGCCGCTGAGATGAGGTCAGGACGGTGATGTGGCACCACGACACCGTTAACGTCATGAGCGATCGTCGAGGGGACGAGGCCGACGCGCGTGGCGATGGGAGCTGCACCGCACGCCATTGCCTCGAGCGCGGCGACACCGAACCCTTCAAACCGGCTCGGGAACAGCAGGAGCTCGCGGCCGGCGAGCAGGCCCGGTAGCTCGTGGCTCGCGTAGCGCGGCACAACCTCGATGTGGCGAGCGACTCCCGGCGGGAAGTCCAGCAACACTTCCCGGGTCGGAACGCCGCTCCCAGCGACGAGGAGGTTGAAGGGCTTGCCGGCACGCATGAGCTCCTGCGTGACCGCTACGACCGTCGAGGCACCCTTCCCCGAATACCAGTTTCCGATGAAGCAGAGGCCCGCTGGCTCGTCAGGTCCGAGTTGCGAGAGGGCCGGTTGGTGCTCGAGGAAGACATCGTTTAGACCGTGTGGAACGACCATGATCCGGGACGAATCGACTCCAATCTCGGCGGCCGCGTACCCCCGTTCCTCCTCAGTCAGGAGGAGCACGCCGTCGGCGCATCGCAGGGATCGGCTCACCTCTAGGAGCCGGAAGCCGCCGTGGTAGAGCGGGTACTTCCAGCTGAGCGTGATGTGGCCCGCGCGCGCCTCCTCGGCGACCGCTCTCCGCGCGAGGTGCTCGAGCCCGTTGCTGCGGGTCACGAGGGCGGGTGTCCCGCCCCCGGGCCGTCCCAGGGAGTGCCACACGTGGGCGTCACCGGTCGTCACGTCGAGCACGTCAAATCGGCCCGCGTTGCGGCGGAGGAAAGAGGCGAGCTTCCACGGGTAGGCGAGCTGATGGCGCGGCGTGAAGCTGGTACGGCCCGGGTAGGCGTGGTCGTAGGCGTGGTACTCGACCTCATGACCCAGGCGGCTGAGGGCTGCCCCGACTGCGAGGGACGCCCCAGGCGCCCCGAGACGCGCGTCGAGCGGGTGGTGGACCGCGAGCAGGACCCTCATCGCGTTGGCCGTCCCTCAGATCGAGGTCGCGTCAAAGAGCCTCGTCAGCTTGGCGACGTCGACCGTGAACTCAAAGTTCCTCGCCGGCCCTGGCTCGCCGACGAGGTAATGGTAGTCGAGGCCTGAATGGGTCGCCGCTGCGAAGTAGCTCACCTCGACGACGCCAGGCGGGAAGATCTCGACCACCTTCGTCCCCGGCCTCGCAAAGAGAAGGTTGGTGAGCGCGGCGCCGTGGACTCCGACTACCGCCTCCGCGCCCGCGAACAGCCGCGCCTGCTGCGACACCGAGAGCCCGTCCATCCGCGCCCATTCGAAGCCGTGCTCGGCGAGGAGCGAGAAGACCGCCGCCTCGTTCTGCAGTCGCCTGTTCCTGACCCAGCCGCGCTCGACGTAGATGCGCCTCGGTCCCTCCGCGTCGCCCAGGTCGCCGAGCAGCTCCCTGGTGAAGCGGTGGCCCCAGCCGTCCCTGTAGCGCAGGCCAGCTGTCTGCTCTCGGTGGACGTAGAGGGCGGTCACGATGCGATCGGCGCTGCACGGGTAGCGGACGATCCGCTCCGGGTCGATTCCCGCGAGGCGCACCGTCTCCTCCTGCACCCTCCCGAGGTTCGAGGGCCCCACGTAGTAATGATCGATCTCCGATTCCGGCCACACGTCGTGGTAGAGCCGCAGGAGAGGTAGGGTCAACTGCATCCAGTGGTAGTAGTTGTCGATCCACAGGTTGGAGAGATAGGCGACTGTTCCCGGAAGCCGGCGGACCCGCCGCGAGACGCGCTGCCGGAACCGCGTCACTCCTTCGGCCGACTCGGTATCGGCGTAGACGACGCGTCGCTCGCCGTCCAGCATGACGTGGCTGCGGAGGGAGAATGAGGGCTCTTCGATCTCGAGGACAGCGCTCTCGCACGCATCGCGGAAGGGAGCGAGGCCCGGCACGTCCGCGGGCTCGACATGCCTCGGGACGAGAGCCGTTAGGCCGGCGTCATCGATACGCGACCACATTCGTACTCCGGTTCCGTAGCGCGTGGCCCACACCTCCGGGTTCCGCACGTCGACGGTGCTCACTCCCCGGACGGGCTCGCCGACGACCCGAAGTAGCTCGCGCGGCACCCGACGGCGTAGGCGGCGTGCGAGGACCCGGCCGTTCACCTCGCTGCCGTTCTCTTTGCCCTTGCGGAACGGCGTTCCGGTAGGGCATCCAGGCCCTCCTGGTAGATCCTGAGGAGCTGCGGAACGAGGATCGAGAGGCGGTGCCGGTCGGCGATCGACAGAGATCGTTCCACGAGAGCCTCGTATCGATTGGAGGTGGAGAGGAGTAGGTCGGCGATCCGCTCGGCGAAGACTGCCGTGTTGCCGCGCGGCACGAGCATCGCCGCATCTCCCTCAAGGAGCGTCCGGGGTCCCGGAACGTCATAGGCGATTGAGGGGATCCCGGCTGCGAGCTGCTCAAGGATCCCGAGACCGTAGCCTTCCACGTAGGTCGGGAGTGCGCCGACGGTCGCCGAGGCGAGCAGCTCCGGCAGGTCCTCTGACCGGTAGTGCGGCACCACCCGAATCCCATCTGCCGAGCATCGGTCAAGCTCCCGGAGGACGACGTCCTCGGGGACACCCGTCCCGAGAAACGCGAACTCGATTCCGGGGACGAGCTCGCGAGCACGGGCCACGATCGCCGGCCAGTCCGCCGCCCCCTTCGGAGGCACCACGACCCCAGACGACGACCTGCCTGCCGGTCTGCCGCGAGCGCGGTTCAACCTGTGCGTCTCGGAGAGCGTCGAGGTGCGCGTCAGGCAGGCCTTCGGGCACTTGCACCACCCGGGCTTGCACACCGTCGAGCGTCGAGAGAAACTCGCGCTCGTCGTCGTTGAGCACACGGATCAGGTCGGCTGTCCTGTAACCGTTTCTCCCCGCCGAGACGATCCGGTAGCGATTCCAGCGCTGGAGCAACTGACCGGCGCGTGTCCCCGGGATGCGATCAGGCCAGCGTTGTCGCTCGTACGCGGCGTATGCGTGATACAGCGGATGCAGCCCCGTCGAACGGGTGACGAGAAGCCCCTCAAAGTCAAGCTCGCACTTCGTGAATGGCGCACACGCCTGTAATGCGTCGATTACGTCGAACTCGCCTCGGTGGCGGCGAATGTAGTTCCGCACTCTGATGGAGAATGCCAGCGGGCGCACACGGCCGAATGCGGCGGGGGAGCCAGCGAAAGCCTCGCGGGAGTCGTACGTAGTGACAGCGTGACCTAGCCGTCGCATCTCCTCGGCTGACTCAAGTTGCACCCGTCCTGCGCCAAGCTCGCGGAGGAGCGGCACGTCCGAGATTAAGAGGACGCGGATCTTTGCGGGAATCTCGCCCTCCTGGCGCCGAACGTCGGATCCGCCCGTGCGTATGACAGCTGGCCTCTGAGACACGCCTTCACTAGCTACCGGAGCCATTCTTTCATGTGGCGCTTGAGCCGCGCACCACGTGGCGGCGGATCAAGCGCTCGGCTGAAGTACGTTCCCGCACTTTGGAGAAGTCATCGTCCCTTCGAAGCACTTCTGATTCGAAAACCGCCGGCCGGCTCGATCAGCAAGGTCGGCAAGAGCCATCTCCGCCGGTTGCTGGTCGAGGCAGCGTGGCACGCACCCCGGCGACTCACGGTCGGCTACCAGCACGCGCCGCCAGCGTGGCCAAGACGCGACGGTGATGGGCCTGGCAGCACCAGGCGCGGGGCGGACGAGCGGGTCCTGCTCGTGGTGACTCGGGCGAGCCGCTCAGCGACTTGTGGGCGCCGGGTTGCCAACCGGGTCGCCCCCGGCTGTGCCAAGCACCGTGTCAGGGGAGGCGACCGCCTGTAGTACTCGTAGCTCTCGGCGATCAAACGGTCTCCTGAGCCAGGAGGTGGCCTGCCTCCTCTCCACCCTTTGCACGACGGTGGGCGTTCCGCCAGCCTGCGATCGACTGGTCTGCTTCCGGATTGAACAGTGTTAAGCTTTGCTAATGCCGCCGCCGCTCGTTAGCGTGTTAATGGCCGCAAGGAATCATGCTTCATTCGTCGCGGATGCGGTAGCGAGCGTTCTCGACCAGGATTATGAGCGGCTCGAGTTGATCGCGATTGATGATGCGTCCGACGACGAGACCGCCGACGTGCTTGAGCGTTGCGCTTCGGTGGCTGCTCCAGGTCGGATGCGTGTTGTCAGACATGAGCACCAAGAGGGCATCGCCGCAACCCGCGCGCAGGCGCTAAACCTAGCCAGCGGCCAGTTTATCGGTCTTCTTGATAGTGATGACCTGTGGCTTCCCGGCAAAGTGCGCCGGCAAGTCGAGCTTCTTGAGACTCGGCCGGAGGTTGGACTGACGCATGCCGCCTTCGAGGCGTTCAATAGCGACACCGGCGAGCGCGTACCGTGGGACCCTGTGTGGAAGCAAGACGCTGATCAGCTTGTGGAGCTTTTCCGCGTTGGCTGCTTCATAATGACCGGTACCGTTCTCATCCGACGCGCAGCAATTGAGGAGCGCGGCGTGAGTTTTGTCAGCCTGAACTATCCGTCGTACGACGACTACCTGCTCTATCTCTCGATCGCACTCGATTGGCAATTCGCGTACGAGTCCCGCACGGTGATGCTCTATCGCCGACATACCGGGAATCTAACGAACGTACTCTTCTCCCAAAACATCGCTCGTGCGCGTCTGAATCTTCTACGAGCATTTCTGCGCATTTTTCCTGACGCGAAAAAGCGCCTAGGCTCGGAGCGCCGGCGAGTGTTCGCTCTTCTTCTGATACGAGCCGCTTATCATGACCGCACGCACCACCCCATACGCGCCGCTCGATGGGCCCTCTCCGGCTTCGCTCACGGTCCTGCGGTGGCGGCGCGGGAGGCGGATGGTCTTGCGCACAGCTGGTTGGCTGAACGGCGGCGGCAGGCCGATCGTTGAGGGCACCTTGTCGAGAAGTGAGACAGCTGCAGCCGAATTGTCCCGGGCCCTGGAACTAAGCCGTTGCCGGTCGCGTCTCAGTCGTTCACGAAGGAAAACCGAAAGTGCCCGTGGGGCAGAGCCGAACCGCGAGAGCGCCGCCGCTCTGAACGGTTGCGGCTTGTGTCGACCCATTGAAGTGCAAGGCTAAAGGTGGGTCACTCAGCGTGAAGATGATCGCAACAGGGCTCCCGCGTTTCAGCAACCTCGCTGTCGAGTTCCTCAGAGCCCACAGTGATCCTTCGGAGAAGTTTCTCGCCCTGGATCCATGCACAAGAAACAGCAAGGCGCGATACCTGCTCGAACTTCCAACGACTCAAACAGTTGTGACGTTCTGGGGGTTCCTTTCAGACATTGACCATCGGACATTCGCCCTGAAGTTTGCTCTGAGACTGCGAAAGCACGTTGTTCAATGCTGGGTCGGCTCTGATGTCATCGTCGCACAGAACTGCGACTATATCTTCGTACCTTTCAGGGACGATTGCATCCACCTCTGTGAAGCGGAGTGGACACGTGACGAGCTCGCGACGCTCGGGGTGACTGCGAGCGTGGTGCCTCGGTTCCCGTTCGCAGGTCGCGTTCCGTCGGCATCGGAGATCGTTACGCCCAATGTATTCGAGATTCTCTTACGTCGGAGCCGGTAGAGAAGAGTTCTATGGTCTTCCCAAACTGATACGCCTTGCTCTCGAGTTTCCGGACGTTTCGTTCAAGGTGTGCGGTATCACGTCTTCCGACGTATCACTGCCCACCAATCTCGAGCCGCTCGGCTGGGTCGAGGATATGAATCGTTTGTACCGCGGCTGCGCGGCATTTGTACGCATCCCTCAGCATGACGGGTTCAGCTATTCGGTCCGCGAAGCGCTGTCGTGGGGACGGGAGGTCATCGCCAGCTACCCGTACGAGCATTGCCGGCACGCGCCGGATTACGCAAGCCTGAGGGATCACGTGCAAACGCTCAGACTGAGCTTTGCTCGCGGAGAGTTGCGCCCGAACGTTTCGGGACGCGAATACGTTCTGCGCGAGTTCAACGCCGAGAGAGTCTTCGAACGCTTGACGCCGTTTCTCTTCCGCACCCAAAGTGCCGCAGGCTGACTACGCTTTGGCGCGGCGGCGCGTACCGGCACCGGCGGCTTGACTCCAGGCCCAATGGTTGTGCGCAACCGGTCGAGGTCGGCGAGCATCGTGGCCCCCTTGGGTCGACGGCGCGAAAAGGCACCGCCGACTTTGACATGACTGCTGCCGGTTCGTACCCTCGCCCCACAGCTTCGGCCATGGAATTATTCATCTAGCCGGGCGAGTCGGAGCGCCTGAGCAGCAACAGCCTCTCGACGATTGCATCGACGCTCCCCGTCGGCACCACCCACCCGCTCACACCCTCGCGTACGTGTTCCTTCATCCCGGTGTCCTCGCTCACGATCACCGGCACCCCGCAGGCGAGCGCCTCCATCGGTCGTAGCCGAAGCCGTCGCCGAAGCTCGGGTGGACCAGGACGTCCGCCTGCCGGAGCTCGGCGAGCGGGTCGCCGGAGCCGAGGTGGATCCTCGGGTCGGCGGCGAGCCGGTGCTGCACGTAGCGCTTCATACCGCGGGTCCCCCAGCCGCCGAGTAACACGAGCTCCGCGTCCCCCTCGAGCCGCCGGAAGGCGTCGA
>CAWBLB010000012.1:0-45538 GCA_963789585.1 uncultured Actinomycetes bacterium
GCGGCCATTCCCTCGACGACGACGCGGCCGAACGGCTCCTCCCATGAGGGCACGAGCAGAAGGTCCAGCGAGCCGAAGACGGCGCGAAGATCCTCCGTCTCCTCGACGAACTCGACCGCGTCGGCGACGCCGAGCTCCGCGGCCAGCAGCGGCAGCCGGCGCCGGAAAGCGTCGTTGTCGAAGGCGACCGAGCCGCCGCTGAAGACGACCGAGCCGACGATTCGGAGTCTCGCGTCAGGGAACCGTTCGCGAACCGCCGCCAGGATCCGGATCGCGTCGTCCTGGCCCTTCCACGGTGTGATCTGGCCGAGGACGCCGAGCACCGGCGGCGACGTCCGCGTTGGCGACGGCAGCGGCAGGTCGAGGAGCCGCTCGACGTCGACCGGCGGATAGACGACGGCTGTCTTCGCGGGCCGTGTCGGCCCGAAGCGATCGCGGGTGAACCGCGAATTGAAGACGATCAGATCGGCTGTGAGCCGCAGCGCTCCACGCACCGCGGCGGCTCTCGCGCCGCGCGGGAGCACGTCCCGCACGTCGACGACTCGACGAGGGCGCGAGAGGAGGCAACAGGCGACGAGCAGCCCCGCCCGGGGAGATGCAGCGTGCACGACGTCGACGTCGTCGCGACGTGCGATCGCCCGCACCCGCAGGCCCGCACGGACGAGGCGAGCCGCCGTCGGCACGAGCCTCGACGAGAAGCCGAGCTCCGGCAGGCTCAGCTCGGACGTGGGGATGCCCATCCTGCGCCCACGCTCCGCAAGCTCGCCGGGTGGGCACGCAAGGGCGATTTCGGCGTCGGCGCGAACCAGGGCCATCAGCTCGAGCAGCGACCGCTCGGCTCCGCTGATCCGCGAGGTGTGGTTGACGTAGAGCACCTTCATCGGGAGGTCACCCGGGCCAGCACGGCCTCGACACCGGCCGCCGCTCGCTCCCACGAGAGCGACCGGGCGCGCTCCCAGCCGGCGTGGCCCAGTCGTCTCGCGCGCTCGCGGTCGCGCAGGAGCTCGACCAGCGCGTCCGCGATCGCCCGGGGACTCTCGGGGTCGACGAGCAGACCCGTCTCGTCGTCGACCACTGCGTCGAGCGCGCCGCCGACGTTCCCCGCCACGACCGGCAGGCCGTGCGCGCCGGCCTCGATGTAGGCGATCCCGAACCCCTCGCCGGCGCCACCGGCCTCGAGGCGGCTCGGCATGGCGAAGACGGACGCCCGGCCGAGGATCTCGTCCCGCGGGCCGTCCGCAATCGATCCGTGGAACGTGGTCGCCGAGGCGACGCCGAGATCACTGGCGAGGCGCGCCAGCTCCGCCCGCAGAGGACCGTCGCCGACGATCTCGAGGGTGGCGTCGGGGACACGCTCGCGTACGAGAGGCAGCGCCCGCAGCAGCACGTCGTGCCCCTTGTAGCGCTCCGTGAGCCGGGCGACGATCACGATCGAGCTGCCGGCGAGCGCCGGCTGGGGCGGTGCCTCCGCACATGCCACGCCGGGATGGACGACGTGGACGCGGTCACGAATCCCGCCGCCTCGCTCGGCCAGCTCCCGGCTGTAACCGCTGACGGCCACGACCGCATCGACACGTCCGAGGACGTACCGAGCGAGCCTCGCGCGGCGGGTCACCTCCTGCGCGTGGACGTACTGGACGACGGGACGGCGCAGGAGCCGCCCGACTGCGAGGGCCGCGGGCCCGGTGACGATGTGCGCGCTCAGGATCACGCTCGGCCGCCTTCTCAGCCCCTCGAGGGTTCCGACAGCGTTCAGCACCGCGACGCCGGTCCGGTGCCCGGGCCCGGCCGTCGCCCGGACGACCTGGAAGGGCTGCTGCCGGTCGAACGCTCGTCCACCCGGGGCCGCCATCGTCACGACCCGCGGCCGGAAGCGAGTAAACCCGCCCGCGACCTGCCAGACGAGCATCTGGATCCCTCCGATCCCGGGCGGGAAGTCCGGGGTGAGGACGAGGACCTCGGGCGCACCCGGCGATCCGCTCACATCGGGTCGTCGTCGTCGGCTGCGCTCACACGTTCCCGCTCGGCGGCGATCAGGAAGCCGATCGAGAACCAGATCAGCGCCGCGACCGCGTAGTAGCCGCCGTTCAGCCACTGGCCGAAGACGGCGACGAGCATCCCGAGGATCGAGAGCGACACCGCGTCGCGCCGCGCAACCGCGTGTCTCAGTGCCTGCGTGAGCACCAGTGCCACGAGCGCCAGGTAGGCGAGACCCCCGAACGTGCCGAGGGCGACGAATTCGTTCGAGAGGTCGACCTCGGTCGAGGCGGCCTCCGGGCCGCTGCCGAGCCGGCTTCCGGCGAGAGTCGTCGAGGCGATTCCGTAGCCGATCGGATCCAGCACGCCGCGCTTGAACCCGTTCTCGAGCAGTGCGAGATGCACCGGCAGCGTCGACTGCTTCTGGTTGAACGGATGGGCGAGACCGCCGGCCTGGTGGGACACCAGCGAATTCGACGACGAGGAGGCATTCTGGAGCGCCCCGCGCCCGAGGACGAGGGCCAGCACCACGCCCAGGAGGAGGATGGTCATCGTCACGGTCGCACGCCTCAGGCTCCCGGTCCGGGCCGCCAGCACGACGAGGACGGCGACCACCGTGGTGACGACGATCGCACGACCCGACTCGTAGAACAGGGCGACCGCGAGCAGGGGCACCGCCGGCAGGAAGAACGGCCGGCGGTCGAGCGCGAACGCGATGGATACGACGAGCGCGATGCCGAGAAAGGAGCCGTACTCGGCCGAGCTCGAGAACGTGCCGAAGGCGCGGGTCACGGTGCCGACGTTGAGCGCCGCGTACCCCGACTGGTTCACCCACATCTGGTCCCAGGAAGGCAGGCCGTCCCAGGTCTGCGAGAGGCCGTACACGCCGATCAGGGACGCGCTCACGACGAGGGCTCCGAAGAGGCCCCTCATCGCTCTCCGGGTCGCGAAGAACTCTCCGGCGTAGAACCAGAGGAGCGGCACCGCGGTGAAGAGCAGCGCTCCCACGCCGGCGGTGAGACCGCCACCCCGCGGGTTGAACACCTCGAGGAAGGTGAGGGCGAGCAGAACAACCATGAGCTTCGAGACCCGATCGTCCCCGAGTGGCCGCCGTTCGATCGCGAACAGACGGATCAGCACGAGCGCGAGGACGGTCGGCGCGAGGAGCAGCATCGGGTCGGTCGACTTCCACGGGGTGAACTCGAGGAGCAGCCGCCTGCTGACCGCGAGGTACGGGAGGAGGGCGAGCGTCGTGACGAGCGCTGCGCGCGGCCACTGGGCCGCTCCGACCACGGCGGAGATCCCGATGCAACCGGCGGCGATCACACGGATGTACACGGGCTGCCTGACCAGCTCCGCGCCGAGGAGGGCGGCGCAGACGCCGACCACGAGCAGGCCCGACGTGCGGCGGGCCGCGTACGTCACGACCGTCACCGCGCGACCGCCCGCTCAACCGCGGCAGACTCGACCTCGCGCGAACGACTGTAGACGTCGAGGTACTTCTCGACGGCAGCCTCCCAGCTGAACCGTCGCGCGGCCTCGCGGGCGTGCGCGCCCATTGCCGCCGCCGCCTCCGGGTCCTGCTCGAGCCGCTCGAGCGCCGCAGCCACCGAAGCCGCGTCGCGCTCGACGATGACGCCGCCGCCGCCGTTCACGATCTCGGCGATCGCGCCGACGTTCGTCGCGAGAACCGGCACGCCTGCGGCCGCCGCCTCGAACGCCGCGAGCGAGAAGGACTCGTAGGCGCTCGGCAGGACGAAGGCGTCCGCGGCGGCGTAATACCGCTCCGGTCGAGCGGACTCGGCGACGAGACGAAGCCGGTCGGCAACGTGTGACCTCTCCGCCGGCTCGGCGAGCTCTCGGCGGTCACCGTCCCCCACCACGACCAGGTGCCAGGACGGGGCGGCGGCGAGGGCGTCGACGGCGATACCGGCCCCCTTGCCGCGCCACTCCGACCCGACGAACAGCGCGAGTTTCGCCGAGGCGTCGATTCCGAGTGAGCGCCGCGTCTCGCGTCGTGCCTCCTCGTCCGGCCGGAACCGCTCGAGGTCGACCCCGTTCTCGATCACCCAGATCGACTCACCGCGACCGGGAAACGCGTCGAGAAGCTCCACCGCGAGGGGCTCCGAAACCGCGACCAGGGCGGCCGATCGGGCCGGGGTCGAGTACACCAGCCGCTCGGCAAACCGGCTCATCGCCGCCGCGGCCGCGGCGTTCAGCCGGTACAGGGGGGTGGCGCGCCGCATCCGTGCGGCGGAATCGGCGCGCCGGTTGTGCAGATAGTGGACCGTGCAGACGTCGGCGCGGTTGAGGACGATCGCACCCGTCGTATGGAGCAGGCCGCGGCGCGACCAGGTGAGCATCGAGGACGCGACGAGCGCGAACCACGGATAGGCGAGCGGGAACGGGCGCGCGGGGCCCCGCACCCGGCGCCACCGGAGCCGCGGGTGGCCCGGCAGCTCCAGAGTCCTCGAGACGACCTCGACGCTCACCCCACGATCGAGGAGGCCGTTGACCAGCGCCTGGAGCTGGCGCTCCATGCCTCCGACCCCGCCGACGTCGTGCGCAACGATCGTCACGGTCCGGTTCGGCGCGCCGTTGCTCGAGCTGGTCTCGTCGCGCCGATCATCGGATCAGCCCGTGACAGCCCTGATCGGCTCGGGCCAGCCCGCGTGCCCGGAATCCGTCATGTACGCGGTCAGGTCGTCGTACGAGCCCGAGACACGGACGACACCCTGTTCGAGGCAGATGATCCGGTCGCAGTCGCGCACGGTCGGGATCCGGTGGGTGACGACGATCGTCGTCAGCCCGGCGCGGAGCTCGGAGAGCGTTTCGACGATCCGGCGCTCGGTAGCGGTGTCGAGATTCGACGTCGCTTCGTCGAGAACGAGCACCGTCGGGCGAACGTAGAGCGCGCGGGCCAGGCCGAGGCGCTGGCGCTGGCCGCCGGAGAGGCGCACCCCACGCTCGCCGACCACCGTTTCCAGCCCCTCCGGCAGCTCGCGCACCACCTCGTCGAGCTGCGCGAGCCGAATCGCCTCGCGGACGGCTTCGTCGTCGATGCCGTCTCCGCGCCAGCCGAGCGCGACGTTCGCCCTCAGCGTGTCGTCGACGAGGTAGACGTCCTGCGGCACGTAGCCGATCGAGCGCTGCCACCCCTCGCGGCAGACGCCGATCGGGACGCCGTCGACCGTGATCGAGCCGGCGTCGGGTGGGAGGAAGCCGAGAATGACGTCGAGGAGGGTGCTCTTGCCGGATCCCGTCGGTCCCACGATTCCGACCGACTCGCCGGCCGCGACCGCGAAGCTCACGTCACGCAGCGCGGGCTCGCTCCGAGACGGATACTTGAAGGTGACCCGCTCGAGGCGAACCTCCCGCTCGAGCCTGTGCGCGGGCACCTCCGTCTCGGTTCGCTCCACCGGACGGGGTTCAGCAGAGAACGTCCTCACGTCGGCCTCCACGAGGTCGAGCGCGGGGCCGTTGTACTGGACCGAATTGATCAGGAACAACACCTGATTGAGCGCAGGGAGCAGGCGGAACGCGGCTGCCAGGACGAGTCCGACTGCCGGGAGCGCCGCGTCGCGGCCGCCCACTGTGCCGGCCGTGGCCACGATCACGACCGCCCCGATGACGAGCGCGGTCTCGAGCACGTAGCGCAGGCTCCCGTTCACGACGCCGAGCCCGCGCGATGCCGTGTTGATCGCCCGCGTCCTGGTCACCGCTTCGTCCGCGTAGAAGACCGCGCGGCCTCGAAGCTGGAGCTCCTTGGCAGCTGCGAGCCCCTGCAGGATGAGGCGGATGCGTTCCGCCTGGAGCGCCTGGACCTGGAGGCCGCGGCGTGCGAGCCCGCCCCGGACGCCCCTCACCCAGACGAACGCCAGCACGGAGAAGTAGACCGCCACCGTCAGGGCGACGAGCGGGCTGGAGAACACGAGACCGAGGATGACGGCGACCGAGACGGCAAGGTTCGAGAGGAGGGATACCGACGACGCGACGAGTCCCCCGACCACCTGGTTGATCGACATCGAGATCGTCCGCAGCGTCTCGGAGGAGTTGCGGTCGAGCCTCGTGAGATGGGGCGCGTGCGCATGGCCGACGAGAAGCCGGGAGACGAGCTCCGCCTGGGCTTCGTTCGAGGCGCCGATCGTGAGCCAGAGCCCGAAGACGGAGAGGATGCTCCGCGTGACGAACAGCGCGGCGGTGATCGACAGCAGGACGAGCGCCTCGTGGTAGCGCTCGCCGCTCGTGAGCTTTCCGCCGGGAACGAGGAAGCTCGTGACGCCGCTGAGATGCTGGTTGTCGAGCAGGCTGATCAGCGCGAAGAGCAGGATCAGTGCGATCGTGTCGAGGCCCGCGATCAGGACGCCGTAGCCTGCGACCAGCTGCAGCCGGCGGCGCTCCCTGCGCGCGACCAGGCGCCAGGCGCGACGGACCTGGCCGATCGTGCCCTTATGCGTGGACTTCACGATTCTCCGTGCCTCGCGTGACCATGGAAGGAAAGTGTTGCGGAAGTCCGCGCTACGCGTTCGACCGCGCCAGCACCGCGAACGTCTTCAGCATCAGCTTGACGTCTCGCGCGAGCGACCAGGTCGTGACGTAGCGGTAGTCGAGGCCGACCATCTCGCCGAACGGGATGTCGTCGCGGCCGAGCACCTGCCAGAGGCCAGTCATTCCGGGCTTCAGGTCGAGGCGCCGGCGCGCCCAACCGTCGACGTGGTGGTGCTCCTCGGGGATCAGCGGCCGCGGGCCGACGAGGCTCATCTCACCGCGGAGGACGTTGAACAGCTGCGGGAACTCGTCGAGGGAGCGGCTGCGCAGGAACCGGCCGACCCGGGTGACGCGTGGGTCGTCGTTGATCTTGAACATGCGTGCGTCGCCGCCGCGGTGCTTGTTCAGGTGCGCGATCCCGTCCTTGAGCGAGTCGGCGTCGGGCACCATCGTCCGGAACTTGAGGATCTCGAACTCCCGGTGGCCCCGGCCGACGCGGCATTGGCGGAAGAAGACCGGGCCGGACGAGTCGAGCTTGATCGCGAGCGCGGCCAGGGCGAAGAAGGGCGCCAGGACGAGGAGGCCGACGACCGAGCCGACGAGGTCCATGCCGCGCTTCAGACCGAGGGACGATCGCCCCAGCCGGGCCGGCGTGATCGCGATCAGCGGCAGGCCCTCCGCGGCGTGGATCGTCGCCTGCGGGCCGATCACCTCGAAGAGCCGCGGGACGATGTCGACCTGGACGTCGATCTCGTTGAGGTCCCGGATCAGCTCGAGCGTGTTCAGGTGCGGATGCCGTGAGAACGCGATGATCACGCGCTCGACGTCGCACTGCCGGATGATCCAAGGGAGGTCGGCGACCTTCCCCAGGATCGTCAGCTCGCCGAGGTCGTCGTCTCGCTCGCGGGGGTGCTCGTCGATGAACCCGACCACGTTGACGCCGTACTCGGGATGGTGGAGCAGCTTCAGCGCCACGCGCTGGCCGACGTGGCCCGCGCCGACGATGAGGGTGTTCTGCTTGTAGGCGTCGGTGTTCCGGCAGACCGTCCGCGCGCCGCTGCGCGCGATCACCACGAGGGGGATCGCGATTACGAGGAACGTCAGGATCTTCCCCAGCGGGACAGCGGTCAGCCCCGGGAAGAGGTACGCGAAGGCGTAGAAGCCGAATGTGCCGATCGCGAGCATGTTGAAGACCGAGAACACCTCGTCGGCGGTCGAGTGGTCGGCACGCTCCTCGTCGCGGTCGTAGAGGCCGTACACCTTGGCGAGAAGAAGCCAGGCGGGCAGGCAGCCGGCGAAGAGCCCGATCTCCGCGACCGGGTTGAAGCGCCCGGTCGCAGGGCTGGAGAACAACGCCTCCGTGATCGCGAACGCCGTCATGATCCCGAGCACGTCCGCGAGCGCGAGCGAGCGGCGGATGATCCAGCCGCGGCGGTGGGTCCGGCCGTCCTGCCGCCCCTGGATCAGGGTCCGCGTTCGCTCATCGAGCGCGACTCCGGGCGCGAGCCCGAGGACGTGGTCGACTTGCGCGCTAGTTGTCGAGGAACTCGATGTCCCCAGTTCGCGGCCCTGCGCGACCCTCACCTGAAGGCTTCCCCTCTGCCGCAACTCGTGTCGTTCCCTGCTGTCCGTTGAAGCTACCAAGCTTCGTTCCCCTGGACGGCTCGTCTTCGGGCACCGAGCGTGAATTCCCGTTGCCGCTCCTGTAGCTGTAGCCGTATCCGTACGCGTACCCGTCCCCGCTGCCATAGACGCCGCTTTCACCTGTCACCGGACCCGTGATCACGAGGCCGAGCTTGCGGCTCGGCACGACGTCGAGGATCCGGCCGAGCTCGCGGAGCATCGGCTTCCGCACTCCCTTCAGACGGGAGATCACGATCAGCCCGTCCGCCTGCGAGGAGAGCGTCAGCGCATCCCCGACCCACAGGATCGGCGGCGTGTCGACGATCACAGTGTCGTAGCTCTCCCGCAGCGCGCTCAGGATCTGCGCGAGGTGGAATGACGCGGCGAACTCGCCCGGATCAGGCGGGAGCGGGCCCGAGGCGAGCACGTCGAGCACGCCCGCCTGCGCGACCGGCGAGCGGAAGGTCGAGAGCAGCGAGGGCGGCACCGAGCCCGGCTCGGGTGCGCCCAGGCTCAGGTCGATTCGCTGCAGCGCCTGACTCAGCTCGACCCTCCCGAGCGCGACGTCGGTCACGCCCTCGACGGCGGACAGACGGAAGAACCGGTCGAGATACGGCCTGCGCAGGTCGAGGTCGACGAGCGCCACCCGCCTGCCTGCGCGGGCCTCCGCGACGGCGAGATTCGCGGCGGTCGTCGACTTGCCCTCCTTCTCGACCGCGCTCGTGACGAGGATCGTGCGCATCTCGCCCGCACTCAGGCGCATGAAGTCCAGGTTCGTCCGCAGAAGCCTGAAAGCCTCGGCGGCGGTGTGCTTCGGCTGGACGACCATGGCGAGCTCGTCGCGTTTCTGCATCGCACTCGTCGGCGGCGGGATGCGGGCGAGCAGCGGTAGGCCGCCGAGGCCGTCGGACAGCTCGGCGGCCGAGCGGACACGGGTGTCGAGGGCCTCCAGGCCGAAGGCGAGGCCGAAACCGAGGACGATGCCGAGGATCAGCCCGAGCGCCGCGTCCTTCTTCGGGTGGGGCGAGATTCGGCCTCCGGGAGCGGCCGGCCGGATGACGACCGTGCCGGCGCTCTGGAAGTTCTGCAGCAGCTCCAGTTGCTGCTCCCGGTCGACGAGGCTCCGGTAGAGCGCGGAGCCCTTCCGTTTCTCGGCCTTGAGGGTGGCGATCGCGGCTTGCACCTCGGCCAGGCCCTTCGTGAGCGGCTGCGTCCCGAGGTGATTGCTGAAGACCGTGAATGCCTTTGCATACGAGTTCGCGATCAGGGCCGCGTTCGTCGAGGAGGAGTCGACGACGGTGAACGTGAGGATGTTCGTCCTCTCGTTCGGCGTGATCGACGTCTGGCCGAGAACGGTGTAGGCGGAGCGATCGTGGAGCTTCGAGAGCTTCAGCGCGCGGCCTGCGACCGACGGCACGGCAGCGAGGCTCGCCTGCGTGTCGATCGCGAGCGCGGCGTTCCCGGGGTTGTAGCTGCTGATCCCGGTCAGGGCTGCGGCGATGTTCTGCTGGTTGACGTACACGTCAGCCGACGTCCGGTACAGGGTCGTCTGCCGCGACGAGAGCTCGTACGCCACGACGGGAGCGACGATCACGCAGACGGCGATGATCCAGGCGCGCCGCCGCAGGACCCCGAGATAGGTGCCGAGCGACGCTGCTTCCTGCCGGGAGAATCTCTCCAAGCCCAAGCCTCTTTTCCCGTTTCTCGCCTCAACCAACGCCGCAACCCACCTTGCTCAAACCCCACATCGAGTCCGCAGGCAACTGGTCAACAGACGGCATCGTCGCCGCCGGCCGCCCTGAAATACCGAAGGCCTGTCTACCCTAGCGTGAATTGCAGGACATTGCACGTGCGTGCGCGGGCTCTACCACATCGCGTTGCGAACGAAACCACCCGTTCAGCCGCGCAGCCAGCGCCTGCGCCGGGGGGGTTCCGGTCTCGGCGGCACGGACAAGCCCGAGACGAGGGCGCGCGGGACGTCCTCGGTGAGCCAGCTGCCGAGGGCTTCGTCTCCGGCCGCGCGGGCCCCCTCGCGGATGCCCGACCGGGCGATCACACGGCCGTGCGCGTCCGAGGCGAGCAGGTGGGCGAGGCCGGCGTCGAGCAGGGTTCGCGAGCAGCGGGCGCTCCTCGAACCGGCGCCTCCGGCAAGCGAGCTCGCCGTCAGCTGGACATACGCGCCGGCCTCGACGATCGGCCTCAGCCTCTCGGGGCTCTCCTGCACCTCGGGGCTCCGCTCCGGGTGCGCGAGCACCGGGACGACCCCCTCGGCCGCGAGCCGGGTCACGATCACGGGCAGCGCGAGCGGCCAGCCGAAGTAGGGGAACTCGAGCAGGAGGAGCCGCGGGTTGCCGCAGAGGCCGTAGCGGAGGAGCGCGTCGGCGTCGAGCTCGGGAAGCTTGTCGATCGCGATCTCGCCGCCGCCGCGGACCTCGAGCGGGATCCCGGCGGCCGCGAGCTCTCCCTGGAACGCCGCGAGCGCAGCCTCCATCTTCTCGGGGGTGGTGTCGTGGTCGTCGCGCACGTGAGGCGTGCAGGCGGCGAGGGAGACGCCGCCGGCCGCCAGCTCCGCGGCGAGCTCGAGCGACTCCTCCGTGGTCGCGGGCCCGTCGTCGATCCCGGGCAGGAGATGCGTGTGCAGGTCGATCACGCCGGTGCAAAATCTACGCGCGCCGCCGCACTTGCCCGCAACCGCCCCGGGCGGTGGAGTCGCTGCTAGGGCGCGGGCAGCCGTTTCCGTTCTCCGCGGGGAACCGCCGGCCGTGCCCGAGCGGCCACTGTCCAGGGACAGTCCCCGGTCGTGGCCGGGTGGTCAGCTTCCGGGGACAGGTGCCCGAGGGGTGTCCCGAGCGGTCGCGGCCGATGTGTCGGGGCCGTTCGCTTTCTCTTCTGCGATTGCCCCACTTGACGTCGCCAGCCTGCTATCGTCCCGCGTGTACATGAGCGAGTATCGGTTGCGCACAGGCGCGCTTCCTGCTGCCCGTTCTTGAAATTGGCAGAGGAGGTGTTTTCTATATGGCAACCGGAACCGTGAAGTGGTTCAACGACGCCAAGGGCTTCGGGTTCATCACCCCGAGTGACGGCGGCAAGGACGTCTTCGTTCACTTCAGCGCGATCAGCGGTGAGGGCTTCAAGTCGCTCGCCGAGGGCGCGAATGTCGAGTTCGAGGTGGAGGAAGGTCCCAAGGGACCGCAAGCTCGCAACGTGAGCGCGATCTAGACGGCGCGCCTTCGGGCGCGCCTCTTTTTTCCCACGAAGGGGAGCGGCATCGCAGAGAAAGAACAAAAGGTCGAGCTCGAGGGCGAGATCACCGAGGCGTTTCGCAACGGGATGTACAAGATCGCACTCGACAACGGCCACGAAGCGCTCGGCTACACCTCGGGCAAGATGCGACGGTTCCGCATCCGCATCCTCCCCGGCGACCGGATCAAGGTCGAGCTCTCACCCTACGACCTGACGCGCGGCCGGATCGTGTTCCGCCACCGCAGCGACTAGAACTTGAACGAGGTCGCAGGCCCGGTCGAGCCGCGGGTGCGCCCCCGGCTGCGAGGCTGGAGCCACGGCGTGGCGTTCCTACTCGCCGTTCCGGCGGGCGTCATCCTCGGTCTCGAGGCCCACACCACCCGCGGACGGATCGCGGCGATTGTCTACGCCTTCACCGTCGTCTTCATGTTCGGGGCCAGCGGCGTCTACCACCGCGTCCTCTGGCGCGGCCCCTGGCGGCTGCGGATGCGCCGGATCGACCACGCCGGCATCTATCTCCTGATCGCGGGCAGCTACACGCCGTTCGGGCTGATCGTCCTGCACGGCGCCTGGCAGATCGTCGTGCTGAGCATCGTCTGGACGGGGGCGGTGGCCGCGATCGTGCTCAAGATCGTCTGGGTCGGCGCGCCGAAGTGGCTCGCGGCGGCGATCGCGATCCCGCTCGGCTGGGTCGCGGTCGTCGTCATGCCGCAGATCATCCACGGGCTCGGAGTCACCCCCAGCGTGCTCGTGCTCGCGGGCGGCGTCGCCTACACCGCAGGCGGGCTGATCTACGCCTTCCGCCGCCCCGACCCGGTCCCGTCGATCTTCGGCTACCACGAGCTCTTCCACGCCCTCGTGATCGTCGCCGTCGGCCTCCAGTACGGCACGATCGCGTTCTACGTCCTCCCCCGGCACTGACGAGCTCGGCGTGACGCCGGCCTGCGACCGGATGCAGTCGCGCGGCACTGTCCCTGCAGGAACGTCCCCGGGCGCTGTCTGTTTCGATCGCGAGCGGGGACAGCCAGGACGTGGGTGTTCTGGGCAGGGCCGGGGTGGACGGGTTAGCCTGGGGCCGTGGCACGGGCGCTGATCTTCGATCTCGACGGGACGCTCGTCGACACGGTCTACGCGCACGTGTTCGCGTGGCAGCGGGCGCTCGCCGAGGAGGGGATGCCGATCGACGGCTGGCGCATCCACCGGCGGATCGGGATGAGCGGCGGGCTCTTCACCCGCGCGGTCGCGCGCGAGGTGGGCCGCGAGCTCTCGCCGGCCGAGACCGAGGCGATCCAGCAGCGCCACGGCGCGATCTTCGCCGGCCTGCTCCCCGACCGGCGTCCGCTGCCGGGGGCAGTCGACCTGCTTGCCGACCTCCGCGCCCGCGGCGTCGTGCACGGGATTGCCACCTCGGGCCGCCGCCCGGAGATCGACATCTCGCTGGACTCGCTCGGGATCGGCGACGACACCATCGTGATCGACCGCGGTGACGTCGCCCGCGCCAAGCCCGAGCCGGACCTGTTCCTCGCCTGCGCCGCCGCCCTCGGCGCCGACCCGGCCGACTGCTACGTCGTCGGCGACGCCGTCTGGGACCTGCTCGCAGCCCGCCGCGCGCGCATGCTCAGCATCGGCCTGCTGAGCGGCGGCTACGGCACGGACGAGCTCCTCACGGCGGGCGCGTTCCGGGTCTACGACGACCCCGCCGAGCTCCACTCCTCGCTCGACGAGCTCGGCTTCGACCTCTGACAGCGGCGCTCGGAAACGGTCACTTTGCCGCGCATGTTCGCTCTGCCCGACAAAAACCGGCCGGCGATCCCCCGTTTGGGGGACGCGGGGGCTGCACATCCGGCCGAAAGGTACTACGGTGAGGTGAGGACTCCCGGAAACGAGGGTCACCAGAAATCAACCGCACGGTGAGGAGATCGCATATGTCATCCGCCGGCGGGAGGTCCAACAGGAAGGGACCACAGCGTTGAGCACCAGGATCTCGGTCCTACGGAAGGGCAATCGGCGCCGGCAGACCGTCACCCCTGCCGTCCCAGAGGAGCAGGTCTCGCCGGCCGAAGGTCGCGCCGAGGCGCTCAAACGGCGTCTGATGCGCCTTGCGCTCGACGTCCACGACGGGCCGATGCAGAACCTGGCCGTGATCGGCTTCAGCCTCGGCGACCTCCGCCGTCGCATTGAGGCGATCCTCCCGCCGGAGCATCAGACGAAGATCGACGCGGGCATGGATCAGATCAGCGCCGAGCTCGTCCGGGTCGAGAGCGATCTGCGCGCGCTGATCGGAGCCCTCGAGGCGGGCGTCGCCCAGAGCATCCCGCTGCGCGAGGCGATCGAGACCGAGATCGTCGACTTCGAGCGACGTTCCCCCGCCTCGGTCGAGTTCATGTTCGACGACGAGGCCCGCGCCGAGACCGACTCGCAGCGGATCGCGCTCCAGGCGGTCGCGCGCGCCGCGCTCGCGAACGTCGTCAAGCACGCGAACGCCGACCACGTCATCATCCGCCTGCTCGGCACTCCGGAGACCGTCACCCTCGAGGTCGAGGACGACGGCGTCGGCTTCAGCACCGACGCGCCGTCCAAGCCGGGCCGGTTCGGCCTCGCCGGGATGCAGGACCGGGTCGAGCTACTGGGCGGCCACTGCACGATCGCGAGCCGCCCCGGCGGACCGACCAGGATCACCGCCACGCTTCAGACGTGGCGCCCGCCGCTCGACGGCTGAGCGGTCCCGCGCCCCCGGGTAGTCTGAGCGCGATGGTCACCCGTCAGGCGAGCGTGTGGTCGAGCATCGCGACGACCCGCTGGGTGCCCCCGGTCGCCGTCGCTCTCGTAGCCGCGACGTTTGCCAGGCACGGGCTCCACGCCGATGCGGCCGCGTGGGCGGTCGTGCAGGTCGTGCTGGTCGCGCTTGCGGCCTACGACCTCGCAACCAGGCGGCTGCCGAACGCGGTCACCGTCCCGGTCTCGTTGCTGGCCGTGGCGTTCCGGGCGGCGTTCGAGCGCTCGGAGCTGGGCAAGGTCGCGCTGGCCGGCGGCATCACGTTCGTCGTATTCCTCGCCCTGGCGGTCGCCTTTCGGGGCGGCTTCGGGATGGGAGACGTGAAGCTCGGCGCCATGCTGGGCTTCCTGCTCGGCGGCGCCGTCGTGCCCGCGCTCACGGTCGGCATCCTCGCGGCGGGCCTCGTCGCGGTGGCGCTGCTCGCGACCTCGCGGGTCGGCCTGCGGTCGGCGATCGCGTACGGGCCGTATCTCGCGTTCGGCGGCGCGGTCGCGATCCTCTTCTCCCATCCGCCCGCGCTTGTCTAGAGGCCGCACCGCCGCGGCGTCGCTCGTCGACGAGACCGGCCGGGTCGTCTGCGAGCGCTGCGAGGTCGCCGACAGCGCCTGGTCGCGCATGCGCGGTCTGCTCGGCCGCAAGGGCCTGGAGCCGGGCGCCGGGCTCATGATCGTGCCCGGCTCCTCGATTCACACGTTCTTCATGCGCTTCCCGATCGACGTCGTCTTCTTCGACCGCGAGCTTCGCGTCCGTTCGGTTGCGCGCGCGGTCAAGCCGTGGCGGATGGTCCTTCGCCCGAGGGCCAGGGGTGTCCTCGAGCTGGCGGCCGGTGAGGCCGATCGGGCCGGAATCCGCGAAGGGAGTCGCCTGGCGTGGCATGATCAGGCCCGATGAAGGCGCCGCGCATCAGCGAAGGGACCTGCCGCCGGTGACTGGTCCGCGTGACAGCGACAAGGGGCCGCCCGGGGATCTCTTCAACGCCCCCCGGCTGATCCTCGACTCCCGCAACACGCTGTCCGATCTGCTCGAGCGGTCGCACGTCGCGCTCGAAGGCATCGTGGTCGGCTACCAGCAGCCGCTCGACCTCCTGCTGATCGCCGCCGTCGCCGGCGGGCACGTGCTGATCGAGGGCCCGCCGGGCATCGCCAAGACGCTGATGGCCGGCACGGTCGCCCGCCTGCTCGGCGTCAGCTTCAAGCGCGTCCAGTTCACGCCGGACACGACCCCGGAGGAGATCACCGGCCGGAACGTGTCCCGGCGGGGCGAGTACGCCTTCGTGGAGGGGGCCGCGTTCACGAACGTTCTCCTTGCCGACGAGATCAACCGTACCCCGCCCCGGACCCAGGCCGCGCTGCTCGAGGCGATGCAGGAGCACCACATCACCGTCGACGGCCGGACGCACTGGCTCCCGACGCCGTTCATGGTGATCGCGACGCAAAACCCCTACGAGCAGGCGGGCATCTTCCCCCTGCCCGAGTCGCAGCTCGACCGCTTCCTGTTCAAGATCCACCTCGACTACGCATCGGCGGGCCAGGAGCGGGCGATCCTGCGCCTTCCGCACCGCGGGCTCGCCCCGGACGTCCTCGGCGACGTCCAGCCGCTGCTCGATCTCGCCCGCCTCCAGACGGCCCAGGGAGACCTCGACGCGACACCGGTGCCCGACGACGTGATCGCGTTCATCGTCGACATCGTCCGGCGGACGCGCGCCGAGGACGGGGTCGTGCTCGGCGCGAGCCCGCGGGGCGCCATCCATCTGCTCGCGGCGGCCAAGGCGCATGCCCGCCTCTCGAACCGCCCGAGCGTCGCTCGCGAGGACGTCGCGGCGATGGCGCCTTTCGCCCTGCCCCACCGCCTGATCGTCAGTGGAGTCGAGCCGGGGGCGGTCGTCGAGGCGGCGGTGCAGGCCGCGGCGAAGAGCACACTGCGCGGGGTCTGAGCGCCCGCCGTTCCGGTCAGAGCTGCCGGCGGAGGCCGAGCAGCGAGATCAGGAACGAGGTGAAGAAGATCTGGATGCCGGTGACCACGAGGGTCATCGCCACGATCGCGAGCCGCTCCTCGCCCAGGGTGCCGAACCCGTGTGCGCTCCAGCTGACGAGGACGACCGCACCCAACGCGAGCCCGGCCAGGACGACCGCGAGGGCGAGCAGGAGCGCATGCTCGAGCGTGAAGCGCCGGCCCAGGCGCTCGAACCACCGGTCGTGCTCGCCCATCATGAACACGGTGTAGGCGCGTCCGCAGAGCCCGAGCCCGACCACCTGCGCGCCGACGATCACCAGCGCCGAGCCGGCGATCAGCGTGTGCAGGAACCAGGCGCGACCGAAGAGGCTGAGATGGGCGAACACGGTCAGCTCCATCAGCGCCCCGAGCACGACCATCGCGGTGCCCGGAACGATGAAGAGGGCGGTGGGGCTATGGACGAGGATCAGGCGCAGGTGACGCCAGCCGTCCCGGAACGGCGACAGCTTCGAAACGCCGCCACGAGGATGCAGCCGGATCGGCAGCTCGCGCACGTCGAGGTCGACCTTGGCGGCGCGGATCACCATCTCCGAGGCGAACTCCATCCCGGTCGAGCGGAGGTCGAGCACCACCAGTGCATCCCGGCGGATCGCACGCAGCCCGCAGTGGGCGTCGCGGACACGGGAGCCGTGGACGAGCTTGAGGAAGCCGGTCAGCACCGGGTTGCCGATCCGGCTCAGGATCGGCATCGCGCCCGGGTCGATGTCCTTCATGCGGTTGCCCATCACGAGCTCCGCGCCGCGATCGAGCTCGGCGACGAAGCGCGGGATCTCTTCGAAGTCGTAGGTCAGGTCGGCGTCGATCATCACCACGTACTCGCCGGAGGCGGCCTCGAACCCGGTCAGGTACGCCTGGCCGTAGCCGCGCCGCGGCTCCTCGATCACCGTTGCGCCCGCCGCGCGGGCGAGCGCGGCGCTGCCGTCGTCGGAGCCGTTGTCGACGACGATCACCTCGCTGGCAAGGCCGGCCAGCGCGAGCACCCTCTGCGCATGCGAGACGCACTCCTCGATCTGCTCGGCCTCGTTCAGGCAGGGAATCACGACCGAGACGCGGAGCGCGGTTCCGGTGAGGGGCTCAGCCTGCCTGGTTGCGGTATTGATCGCCATTTCGAGCAAGTATCCGGTCAATAACCTCTCCCGATGAATACCACGGGTCTCGGCGGTTCAATACGGACGTAAGGCTAATGCATCCGTCCGTAAGGTCGGTCTGCTCCGGTGAGACGCCGCCGGGGGCGGGCCGTAATTGCGGAGGGTGCACTAGGCTTTTCCACGTGCGGATCTGCATCGTGTACGACTGCATCTACCCGCACACCGTCGGCGGCGCCGAGCGCTGGTACCGCAACCTGGCCGAGCGGCTCGCGGCCGACGGTCACGAGGTCGACTACCTGACGCTCCGCCAGTGGCCCGAGGGCGAGGAGGCGGGGGTTTCCGGGGTGAGGGTGATCGCGGTCGGGCCGCGGCTGGGTCTGTACGCAAACGGGCGGCGGCGGCTCTGGCCGCCGCTTCGCTTCGGGCTCGGCGTGTTCGCGCACCTCGCCCGATCCGGCGGAGGCTACGACGTCGTGCATACGGCGTCGTTCCCGTACTTCTCGCTGCTCGCGGCGGGAGCGCTTCGGCGCGTGCGCGGGTACCGCGTGGTCGTCGACTGGCACGAGGTGTGGACGCGCGCCTACTGGCGCGAGTACCTCGGGCCCGCCGCCGGAGCCGCCGGCTGGCGTGTGCAGCGGCTCTGCCTGCGCGTCCCTCAGCGCGCGTTCTGCTTCTCGCGGCTGCACGAGCGCAGGCTGCACGAGCTGGGCTTCCGCGGCGAGGTGACCGTCCTCCGCGGCCAGTACGCGGGCCCGGCGGGAGGCCTCGTCCCGGCCGGCGACCCGCCGGTGGTCGTCTATGCGGGTCGGCACATCCCCGAGAAGAGGGTGCCGGCGCTCGTGCCGGCGCTCCAGCGGGTGCGGGAGACGCTCCCGACGGTGCGCGCCGAGATCTTCGGCGACGGCCCCGACCGTCCCGAGGTGCTCCGCGGCGTCGCCGCGCTCGGGCTGACGGACGCGGTCGCCGTCTCCGGCTTCGCGCCGCAGGAGCGGATCGAGGAGGCGCTCGGCCGGGCCCTCTGCCTCGTGCTGCCGTCCCGCCGCGAGGGTTACGGGCTCGTCGTGGTCGAGGCGGCCTCGCACGGCACGCCGAGCATCGTCGTCGAGGGCCCCGACAACGCCGCGGTGGAGCTCGTCGAGGAGGGCGTCAACGGGACGGTCGCACGGTCCGCAGCGGCGGAAGACCTCGCCGCCGCGATCGTGCGCGTCCACGAGGCGGGCCCCGCTCTGCGCGAGTCGACCGTCGCCTGGTTCGAGCGCCACCACGAGGAGCTGGCGCTCGCCGGCTCGCTCGACGCGGTGGCCGCCGCCTACGCCGGCGACGGCTGAAGGGGGCGGCTCGTGGGCGCAGAAAGCGGCAGGATCAGAACCGTCCTGCATGTCCTGCCGCACCCGGGCGGAGGTGGCGAGACGTACGTCGATGCGCTCTCGCGCATGGACGGCTACCGGTTCGAGCGGCTCTTCCTCGCCCCGAGCCCGAGGCCGCTCGACGCGCTGCGCTCCCTGCCGCGTAGCGGGCGCGGCGTCCTGCGCTCCGCCGACCTGATTCACGTCCACGGTGAGGTCGCGAGCGGCATCTGCCTGCCGGCGCTCGCGGCGCGCAGGTCGGTCGTGACGCTGCACGGCCTGCACCTGCTCCGCCGGTCGAGCGGGCTGAAACGGCTGGTGGCGGAGGGGAACCTGCGGCTGGTCCTGCGGGCCGCGACGCGGACGATCTGCGTCTCCGAGGCGGAGCGGGCAGAGGCGCTCGACGTTGCGGGCGCGCAGCGTCGCGCGGCGGCTGGCCGTGATCCACAACGGCATCGACCTGCCCGAGCGGCCGGGGCCGGAGGAACGTGCCGCGGCGCGAGCCGAGCTCGGCCTGACCCCGTCGGCGATCGTGGGCGCCTATATCGGCTCGCTCGCCGCCCACAAGGACCCGCTCGCCGCGGCGCGGGCGGCGATCGAGGTGGCCCGCGACGGCGATCCGCTCGTCCTGCTCGTCGTCGGCGAGGGGCCCCTGCGACCCGAGCTCGACCGCCTGGCGGGGGGACGCCGTCCGCCTGCTCGGCCAGCGTTCCGACGTCCTGCGCGTGCTGGCCGCCGCCGATTTCTTCGTCCTTCCCTCGCACCGCGAGGGGCTCTCGTTCTCCCTGCTCGAGGCGATGGGGCTCGGCCTGCCGCCGATCGTCTCCGATGCGCCGGGCAACCTCGAGGCTGTCGGCGACGCGGGCATCGTCGTCCCGCGCGGGGACGGGGCCGGGCTCGCGGCCGCCTTCCGCCGCCTGCTCGACGAGGCCGAGCGGCGATCGCTCGGCGAGAGCGCGCGCGCCCGGGTCGCGGAGCGCTTTCGGGCAGAGGAGATGCTCAGGCGTACGCGAGGGGTCTACGACGGCGCGCTCGAGGTGCCGCGGTGACGAAGGACGCCCCCGGGCATGACGCCGCCGGATACTACGACGAGCAGGCCGAACGGCAGCTGCAGGTGGGAATCAACGACCGGCACCGGTCGATCCAGAGTTGGCTCGAGCGATTCGGCCTCGCGCCCGGGATGGACGTGCTGGAGATCGGCTGCGGGATCGGCACGCAGACTGAGCTGATCGCTCGACGGCTCCGCGGGTCAGGCTCGCTCCTGGCGATCGACGTGAGCCCAAGAAGCGTCGAGCTGGCGCGCGGGCGCCTCGCGCGCTGGTCGAACGTCGAGGTGTTGACCGGAGACGCGGTCGAGCTGGTGCTCGATCGCAGCTTCGACGTCGTGGTTCTGCCGGACGTGATCGAGCACATTCCGATCGAGCAGCATCCCAGACTCTTCGCCGGCATCCGGCGGTGGCTGAGAGATACCGGGTGGGTGCTGATCCACATGCCGAATCCGCTCTACCTGGAGTGGTGCCACACCAACCGGCCCGACCTGCTGCAGGCGCTCGACCAGCCGATCTTCACCGAGCTGCTGCTCCCCAGCATTCAGCCGAACGACCTCTACATCCACTATCTGGAGACCTACGCCGTTTGGGTTCCCGAGGGCGACTACCAGGTGATCGTGCTCAGACCACGTGGCGCGAGCTCGCAGTTCAGCGCTCCGGAGCCCGCTTCGCACCTGCACCGGCTGATCTCCGGGGTGGCACGGAGGGCCCGCGGCGTCGCAACTCGAAGGGTGCGTGGAGGCCGTGGAGGGCGCTAGGGACACCGTCGTTCTGCTGACGGACCGGTACCCCTTCGGCCGCGGGGAGCCCTTCCTCGAGGCGGAGCTGCCCGTCCTCGCGCGGGCGTTCGCGCAGGTGATCGTCGTGCCGTCGAACGGCGAGGGCCGTCGCCGCACGCTGCCTCCGAACGCGCGCTGCGAGACCCTCCTCACGGATATGAGCCGGCTGGACCTGCTGCGTGAGCTCGTGCGCCATCCGTTTCGGGCGGCCGCGCAGTACGGCCGAGCGCTCGTCGAAGAGCGTCGACCGAGGGCGTATCTCGGTCACGTCCGGACGTACATGGGGGTGGTCGCCGTGAACATGCGGAAATACCGGCTTCTGAAGGATCTGGTCCGGAGGGAGGGGCTCGACCAGGCCGTGTTCTACGACTACTGGCTCGCCAACAGCACGGTGGCTCTGAGCCGCTTGCGGCGGGAGGGTGCGGTTCGACGGGCGGTGGCACGTGCCCATGGGGTCGATCTCTACGACGAGCGCTCAGCGCAGGGAGCCGTGCCGTTCCAGTCCTTCAACCTGGCCTCGCTCGACCGGGTGTTCGCGATCAGCTCGCACGGGCTCTCGTACCTCGCCGAACGGCACCCGCGGCACCGCGAGAAGCTCGCCCTGAGCAGGCTCGGAGTCGAGCGCCAGCCGGCGGTGGAGCACGACGACGACCTGCCGCCTCTTGTCGTGAGCTGTGCATTCCTCGGCGCTCACAAGCGTGTCCATCTCGTCCCGCCGGTGCTCGAAGGCATCGGTCGCCCGCTGCGGTGGGTTCACTTCGGGGACGGGCCGGGCCGTCCCGAGGTCGAGCGGGCGGCGGCGGCGCTCCCCGACCGCATCTCCTGGCGGCTGGCCGGCGATGTCGACCGCTCGGAGATTCTCGACTTCTACCGGGCGAACAAGGTGAGCCTGTTCATCTCGCTGAGCGCGACGGAGGGGCTCCCGTTCTCGATCATGGAGGCCGTCAGCTTCGGCATTCCGGTCGTGGCGACACGCGTGGGAGGCGTGCCCGAGATCGTCTGCCCGAGCACCGGCAGGCTGGTGGATCCGAACGAGCCGGCCGGCTCCGTCGCTCGTGCCGCCCGGCAGCTGCTGGACGGAGAGGGCCCGTCCCGGGACGAGATCGTCGCCTTCTCGAGGGCCAATTTCGATGCGGAGGCGAATTTCGGCCGGTTCGTCGAGATGCTCCGCGAGCTCTGAGGCGGGCACGTCTGCGCGGCTAGCTCGCGTAGACGGCGCGGCGCAGCAGCAGGCTCTCGCCGAACCCGATCGAGTTGTCGATCGCGCCCGGCGGCGGTGCCGCTCTGGGCGTGCCGTGCCGCGCCGCACGCCAGCCTGCGAGACGACCACGGAGCGCGCTCAGGTCTCGCGAGATGACCGCGTCGCCGACGACGACGATCGCCTCGGTCGCGAACGTCCGCGGCCCTGCAGCAGTTCTCAGGATGCGGTAGCGGCGGAGGAAGTAGCCACGCGCGAACCCTCCCTGGAATCGCTGCCACGACGAGCGGTTCCCCGCCGTCGCGGAGCCCAGGTGCACGGCGACGGCCGTCGGGGACCGCAGCGGCTGCCCAGCCGGCGCTGCGGATTCGGAGCGCGATGTCCAGGTCCTCGCCGTAGAAGCGCACGCCCTCGTCGAGCCCGCCCACCTCGTCCCAGGCGCTGCGCCGGTAGGCTCCGCCGCCGCCGCATGGTCCGGCGAGCGTCGGCCGCGGGGACGACGCATCGCCCACGGGACGACCGCGAAGCCGCGGGAAGCCGGCCAGAGTCGAGTCCGCGCAGAGACCCATGCAGTCGATGGTCTGCTCGCCCGGCCGGACGAGGAGCGCCGCGGCGGTTCCCACCGTCGGCTCTGCGAACGGGCGGACGAGCTGCTCGAGGAAGTCCGGCCGCGCCTCGACGTCGTTGTTCAGCAGGACGACGATCTCGCCGCTGCCGGCTGCCGCACCGCGGTTGCAGGCAACCGGGAAGCCGAGATTGTCACCCAGCTCGATCACTCTGGCCTCCGGGAACGACGCCGCAACGTTTTCCGGCGTGCCGTCGGTCGATCCGTTGTCGACGACGATCACCGAATGAGTCACCGTTTGCGCCCGGAGGCGGAGGAGGCACCGCTCGGTGAGCTCCCACCGCCCGAAGGTGGGGATGACGACGTCGATCCCCGGAGTCGACGGGCTAGCCGTTGCGGCGCCGGCGGCCATGTTCGGGCTCAATCTACTGCGCCCGCGTCTGCGGTCACCGGCCCGCATTAGGCTCTGAGCATGCGGGGCCCGCTGGCGGTGGTCGAGCTCGAGTTGGCAGATCGGCTGCGAGGCTGTCCCTCCTTCGCCCGAGCGAGGATGTCCCTGCGCCTTGACGACCGGTGATCGGATCGCTCCGCGGCGCTTGACCTCAGGCGCCGCGATGGCCGCCGGAGGCCGGGTTGCGGTCACGGGCGTCGGGGCTTTCGCGACCGTTCTGCTCGCCCGGGTGCTCGGGCCGGGCGGCTTCGGCGCCTACTCCGTGGCCCTGTCGCTCGTCCTCATCCTCACGGCGGCTGCCACGCTCGGCGTCGAGCACGGCATCACCTACTTCGTGAGCGCCGGGAGCTGGAGCGCGAGAGCCGCACACGTCACGTCGCTGAAGGTGTCGGTGGTGATGGGTCTCGCGGGCGCCGCGGTCGGGCTCGGGTTTCGGCTCCTCGTTCCGTCTGCCTTTGCCGGCCTGTCGGTCGGTCTGGTCGCCGTCGCCGTTGCGGGGCTCCCGTTTGTCCTCGCCGCTCTCTATGCGAGCTATGTCGCCCTCGCGGCCGACCGCTACGAGGCCTACACGGCGATTCCGGTCTTCCAGGCGTTCCTCGTGCTTGCGCTCGCTGTTCCTGCGGCGATCGTCTTCGATGTGCGGGGCGCGGTTGTCGGGATGACCATGTCGGTGCTTGCCGTCGGGGTCGGCTCGGCGGTGTGGGGGAGGCGCCGCCTGCCGGACGGTCGAGCACCCGCGCCGGGATCGTTGCGGCGGGCCATCTCGTTCGGGGTCAAGGGCTACGCCGCCAACGCGCTCCAGCTCCTCAACTACCGGCTCGACCTCTTCATCCTGGCCGGTGTCGCCTCCAGCGCCGCAGTCGGCCGGTACTCAACGGCGGTTGCCGTGACGTCGCTGCTCGGGGTGCTGCCCCGGGCTCTCGCCGACGTGCTCTTTCCGCGTGTCGCGTACCTCAGCACTCGGGGCGATCACGCCGCCCTGGGGGCGGTCGAGGCGAAGAGCCTGCGGCACCTGGGCATGCTCACGGCGGTGACGATGCTGCTCGTCGTCGCCGCGCTCGAGCTCCTGGTGGTACCGGTCTTCGGCTCCGGCTTTCGCCCGGCCGTCGACCTCGGGTTGATCCTCCTCCCCGGCACGGCGCTCGTCGGGATCTCCGCGGTGCTGGCGTCGAGCGTCGTCGGCCGTGGAAAGCCGGCCTACTCCCTGTACGTGGCGCTCGTCTCGACGCCGCTCACAATCATCCTCTACGCCACGTTTATTCCGTGGCTCGAGTCGACCGGCGCCGCCCTCGCTTCGTCGCTGTCGTACCTCTGCAGCTTCCTGCTCATCTCCTGGTTCTACCGCAGGGTCACGGGCCAGCGGGTGCTCCCGCTCCTCGTTCCCACGCGCTCCGAGCTCGACGACCTGTTCGCCCTTCGGCGCTCGGCCAGGGCGTGGGCAAGAGCCTCGCGGCGGTGAATCTCCAGGCGGTATGAGAGGGTTGCTCGGGCCGACGTCACGACTCCCCGGCAAGCCAGTGAGCGCCATCACCTCCCGACGCATCCTCGTCGTCTCCTATTTCCATCCGCCGAGCCCGGGCGCCGGCGGAACGCGGTGGGCCAGCATGGCCCGGCACCTGCGCGCGATGGGGCATTCGGTGACCGTCGTCGCCGCCGATGCCTGGGGAGGGCTGCCGGACGACTCCGAGCTCGGGGTCGTGCGCGTTCGCGATCTCAGGTCGACGGGCGTGCTCCGCCGGCTGCTTCGCCGCGGCAAGCTCACGGTGGCGGGGGACGCCTTCGCTCCCGAGCCGCCGCCGACGGCGCTCCTCACCAAGGTGTTCGTCCCCGACGTGCATGTGGTCACCTGGCTGCCCTTCGCGGCCGCCGCTGTCCGGCGGCTCATCGGTCGGGGAGAGGTCGATTGCCTGATCACGACCTCGCCGCTGGAGACGGCCCACCTCCTCGGCCTCCTGCTCGGCGCCCGCCGCCCTGCCTGGATCGCCGACTTCCGCGACGGCTGGACGTTCGAGCCGTTGCGGGAGCCGTTTCCGACGGGCCCTCAGCGTGCTCTCGACCGGTGGCTCGAGCGCCGCGTCGTACGGACCGCCGAGGTCGTGGCAGGGGCCACGAGGCCGATCGCGGACGACCTCGAGCGGCGGCTCGGCGGCAACGCCGCGTGGGTGTCGAACGGCTGGGACCCCGCCTTGGCAGGCGCGACCTACACTCCCGCGGCGGCCTCGCGTGCCTCGCACCCGGTGACCCTCGTCTACACGGGGACGCTCTCCGGGCTCAAGGGGCGGGACCCGGAGCCGTATCTCCGGGCGTTCCTCCGTGCGCTGAGCGCGGTCCGAGCCGAGCCGGGCGGTGTGCCCATGCGTCTCGTTCACGCGGGGACACTGACCACGCACGAGTGGGACATGATCGTGCGCGCGGGCGTCGCAGACGTCGTGGAGCACCTCGGCGTCCTCGCTCGCGCCGACGCACTCGCCCTTCAGCGTTCTGCGGACGCCCTCATCCTCATCACGACCCCGGACTCCTCGGTGGCGACCAGCAAGCTCTTCGAGTACATCGTGGCCGGCAGGCCGATCGTCGCCCTGGCCGAGGGCAACGAGGCCGAGCGAATCGTGCGGGAGACCAACACCGGGATCACGGTTCCGCCCGACGACGTCGAGGCGATCGCCGCGGCGCTCCGGCGCGTCGCCTCGGGAGAGCTCGCGGCCGCAGCTATGCGCCGCGCGACCTCGAGCGGTTCACGTACCCAGGCCCCGCCGAGGCGATGGCGGAGCTGATCGAGACCGCGATCGCGCGCCGGCAGGACACGCTGCGGTCCGCCCGGGGGGGCTAACGACGCTTGTCGATAGCCGCCGTCCGGTCCCCCGGCGCTTCTCGCGCCAGGGCGCGCAGCTCGACCCGGCATACCGCGTTGGCGTCGGTGACGACACGATCGACCGTCTGCCAGTCGGAGAACAGCGCGTCGTAGTCGTGCGCCCACTGGTACGACGACACGGGGGCGAGCCAGGTGAGCTCGCGGAGAACGATCAGCCGGTACGCAAGCGCCTTCATCGCCCGTGCGGCATCGGCGACCTGGCCCGGCGCCACATGCTGGAGCACGGCCGTGGCCAGGACAGCGTCCGCCGGGGAGTGACGCTCGTCGGCGCCGAGCAGGTCGTCGACTGTCGTGTCGATTCCAGGATGCCGCTCACGCGCTGCGCGAGCCAGCGTCGGTGAAATATCGAACCCCCGGACAGGGACGCCCAACGGCGCCAGGAACTCGTACTGACGCCCTGTTCCCGCACCGACGACGAGCACCGAACGGACCCCGTGCCGGCGCAGGAGCTGCGGCACGACCTTCTCCTCGATACCGCCGGACAACCAGCCCCGCTCGTCCCATGTCTCGGGGTGGTCGTATCCGTCGACCAGGTCTCGCGCTCGTCGCTCCCAGTACCTCGCCGGGTCGACCGGCTTTTCCGCCCGGCGGTTCCACGCTGCCCGCACGAAGCTCAGTGGTCTCATGCCGTCAGTTTCCCATCGGCTTCCCGTAAGGTCCGCTGCTGCAATGGCAGCGGTTCCCCACACTAGCTCCTGGGTGGGCCGGCGCGTGCTCATCACAGGCGCAGGTGGCTTCATCGGCAGCCATCTGGTCGAGTACATGGTCGCGCAGGGGGCGCGAGTACGCGCATTCGTCCGCTACAACTCGCGCGGCGACCGCGGCTGGCTCGATCGACTCGACCGGTCGCTTCTCGACGAGGTCGAAGTGTTCGTCGGCGACCTCGTCAACCCGGAAGCGATGGCAGGCGCCGTGGACGGCTTCGAGACCATCCTGCACCTCGGTGCGCTGATCCCCATCCCATACTCGTACCGGCACCCCCGCGAGTTCGTCGAGACGAACGTTGTCGGGACTCTCAACGTTCTCGAAGCCGCGCGTCAGGGGGACGTCACCCGATTTGTCCAGGTCTCGTCGAGCGAGGTCTACGGAAGTGCGCAGGCCGTCCCGATCGCGGAGGACCATCCACTCCGGCCGCAGTCGCCGTACGCGGCGACGAAGGTCGGCGCCGATCAGCTGGCGCTAAGCTACGAGCGGTCGTTCGGCGTCCCCGTGGTGATCGCTCGCCCCTTCAACACCTTCGGCCCGCGCCAGTCGGCCCGCGCAGTCATCCCGACGATCGTCGCGCAGGCGCTGACCCGTGACCGCGTGGAGCTCGGCTCCACGGAACCGACGCGAGATTTCCTCTATGTCGCCGACACCGTTGCCGGCATCGCACGCTGTGCGGAGGTGGATGATGTCCTTGGTGAGGTCTTCAACTTCGGGACCGGTCGGGAGATCCCGGTCGGCGAAGTCGTCGATCTGGTCTTCGCCGCTACCGGGAAACAGCTTCCCGTGAAGCTCGCCGAGGAGCGTCGGCGACCCGCCGGGAGCGAGGTCGACCGCCTCTGCGCCTCCGTCGAGAAGGCGCGGGCGCGCCTCGGGTGGGAGCCAACCATTGTCTTTGAGGACGGGCTTCGCCGCACCATCGACTGGATCTCGGCGAGGCCAGGCGTGTACAAGCCCTCGATCTACAACGTGTGATGGATGACGTCGTAGTGCTCGCCGGCGGCGCCGGGACGCGGCTTCGCCCGTATACGACGGTCCTGCCGAAGCCGCTGATGCCGGTTGGCGACATGCCCGTCCTCGAGATCTTGCTACGGCAAGTTTCGGCGGCCGGGTTCGAGCGTGTGAACCTGGCGGTCGGTCACCTGGGGGAGCTGATCGAGGCGTATTTCGGTGACGGCCGGCGATACGGGCTCGAGCTCGTCTACTGGCGCGAGCCGCAGCCGCTCGGTACTGCTGGCCCGCTCGCCGAGATGGAGCTTGCGTCGGGTCGCGCGCTTGTCATGAACGGGGACCTTCTGACGACGCTCGAGCTCGATGCGGTCCTCGACGGACATGTCGCGAGCCACGCTGCGGCCACGCTGGCGGTGCTTTCGCGCGAAGTCCCGATTGATTTTGGCGTTGTTCACGCCGACGGCGAGCAGGTCGTCTCCTTCGAGGAGAAGCCCGTCCTCACCTACGACGTGAGCATGGGCGTGTACGTCTTCGAGCGGCGCGTCATCGAGCTCATACCACGCGGTGTCAAGTTCGACTTCCCGGACCTCCTGGCCGCAGTACTCGAGCGAGGGTGGCCTGTGCGTGCACATCGTTCGACCGACTTTTGGCTCGACATCGGCCGTATCGAGGACTACGAGCACGCCGTAGAGCAGTTTGAAGGCATGCGCGACGCGTTGTTGCGGACCGGCTGATGGACGCCCCGTGGCGGATCACGCTCGCGGACGTCGTGCTCGACGACCGTGAGCGGGCAGCCGTGGACGCCGTGCTGCGCGGCGGCTGGCTGAGCATGGGGCCGGTGACGGAGCAGTTCGAGGCCGACTTTGCGCATTACCTCGGTGGTGGCACCGCAGTCGCGGTTGCAAACGGCACGGCCGCGCTCCACCTCGCCGCGGTGGCGCTCGGAATCGGCCCGGGGGACGAGGTCATCTGTCCGACACTCACGTTCGTTGCGACGGCGGCGGCGATGCTTCACGCCGGCGCAACGGTTCGCTTCGCCGATTCGACGTCGCTGGACGACTTCTCGATCGACCCTGACGAGATCGAGCGTCTCGTCACGCCTCGGACGAAGGCTGTCATGGTCGTCCATTACGGTGGTTTCCCGGTCGATATGGAGGCCATCCGCAGTGTTGCCCTTCGCCACGGCCTGATTGTGCTCGAGGATGCCGCGCACGCACTCGGATCGAGACTCGACGGGCTCTCGTGTGGACGGCTGGGCGACGCCGGCTGCTTCAGCTTCTTCCCGAACAAGAACATCACGACGGGCGAAGGAGGGATGGTCGTGCTCGGCGAGGAGGAGGCGGGGGCGAGGGCGCGCCGGCTCCGCTCGCACGGGATGACGACCTTGACCTGGGATCGACACCGGGGTCATGCGACCGGATACGACGTGGTCGAGCTCGGCTTCAACTACAGGATCGACGAGATCCGAGCTGCGCTCGGCATCGTCCAGCTCTCGCGGGTCGATGAGCTGAACGAGGCGAGGGTGACGCTTGCCGCCCGTTATAGCGAGAACCTCGCAGGGACGCGGTTCGCGGTGCCGTCGTTCGGAGGACGGGGCAACTCCGCGCATCACCTTGCGACCGCTATCGCCCCTTCGCTCGAGGAGCGGGACCGTGCGCGCGAGCGCCTTCGCGGAAAGCGGATCCAGACGAGTATCCACTACCCGCCCGTGCACAGTTTCAGCCACTTCCGGGCCGCCGGGGCAGAGCTCCCGAAGGCCGAAGCGATCGGCGACCGCGTTCTCACGCTGCCCCTCCACCCGCGGCTGACCGGGGCAGACGTTGACGAGGTGTGCAGCGCGCTCCTGGAGCGCTGAGCCGGCACCGGGTCCATGCGAATCGCACTTTGCGCAGACGGACGTTCGCCTCACACCGTGCGCTGGGCGAACGGCGTCGTCGACCGCGGCCACGAGGTAGCCGTGGTCTGGATGCGTGACGAGTTCTCCGCCGCGGGTGCTGCGAGCTTCCACGCCTCGATCTCCCACCACTCGTACGTCCCGCTGGCTCCGCGCGGCAGGCCATGGCTCTGGCCCGTCTCGTTGCGGCAGCCGGGCCGGCTTGCCCGGCGGCTGCAGCCCGAGCTCGTTCACGGGCTCTCCCTCTCGGGCCACGGGTGGACGGCTCGCGCGTTCGGCGTGCACCCACTCGTGCTCAGCGCGCTCGGCTCAGACGTGCTCTTGCTTCGCCGCAGCGACGGCGGTTCGGTCGCGCAACGGGCACAGAATGTCTATGACGTCCGGCGCACCCGATTTGCGGTCGCCGGAGCCGATCTCGTGTTCGCAGATTCAGTCTCTCTGGCGGCAACCGTGCGCGAGCGGGTACCGGGAACCGAGACGCGGATCGTTCGTTTCGGCGTCGAGGTGGTCCGGTGCCGCCGACGGCTCCGGCGACGTGGCGGCGGCGCCTCGGTATCGACGAGGACGCATTCGTACTCCTCAGCTCCCGGCTCGTGCACCCCAGGTACAACATCGACACGATCATCCGTGCCCTTCCCCTGGTCTTGCGGGGACTCCCGCGCTCGGTGCTCGTGCTCAAAGAACTGCCGCGATTCTCGGATCCTGCCTACCAGCACTTCTGTCTCGAGCTCGCCGACGAGCTTGGCGTTCGCGACGCCGTGCGCATCGTCGGCGAGATCGAGCGCGATGAACTGCTCGCGCTGCACGCCGCAGCCGACGTCTACGTCTCGGTTCCGCGAACGGACGGTACCGCAGTGTCGGTGCTCGAAGCGATGGCGGCGAATGTTCCGGTTGTCGCCAGCGATGTTCCCGGAATCGACCCGGTGATCCTCCGGCACCGCGAGACTGCGCTCCTGGTGCCGAATCGGGACGCCGAGGCCCTTGCAGCGGCCGTGGTCGCCGTTGCGACGGACGCGGATCTGCGGCGGAGCCTCGTCGAGCGGGCGGGGGAAGTTGTACGGCTCCACGGCGACTTCGACCGGGAGCTCGATCGGGCGGTGACGGTCTACGAGGAGCTCGTGGCTGCGCGCACCGACAGCGCCTCGCCCGAGTTCCGCACAACGTAGGTGCGCGCAGCTCGCCAATCCGCATGAACACAGCGTTTGCGGACTTTGGGCAGCTTGTGCGCGTGTGCCTACAGCCGCTCCGATGGCGGCATCTGGCCGATTTCCGGCAACCTGCGAGCTGAGATCCACATCGGAGAGGCCGGAAACCCGCGGATCCCGCTTGCCTACGGTACTTGCGGAGGCCAGCATCGGCGGACGTCACGGCCGAAAGTGTGTGTGCCTAAGCCGACGCGGAATACGCGTCGGTAGTCGACGCGTTCCCACCGAGGCATCGCGTTCCGATAGTGCTGTTCTGCCGATCCGGCTGTCCCGTCGGGTAGCCGGCCCGGCCTGGTGAGCGCCGGCGCCAGCAGTCTCCCGCCCGCGCCGACCGCTCTTGTACAGTCGCTCCGGAACGTGTCCTCTGCAGCAACGCAGCCGGCGCGGCCTACGGAGGGGGGCGGGACCGCGGGTCCAGCTCACGCTCGTGGTGGACGTCGGTTGCGCCGACGACGAGGCGGCGGGCGGGAGTCTGGTTCCTCGCGCTCGTCGTGGTCGCCGCGGCCGCCCACATCATCCTGCTGCTCGGCTCGAGCCCGGCTCCGACGGTGTTCGACGACGAGCTTGGCTATCAGCGGCTCGCCCAGAGCCTGGGAGACGCCGGACAGCTCGCGCTGTTCGGCAGGCACGGCCTGACCTATTCGCCGCTCTACCCGCTGCTGCTCTCCCCGTTCTACGCACTCCATCTCTCGGGCCCGGCTGCGTATCGCTCGGCGCTGATCGTCAACTGCATCCTGCTTGCGATTGCCGGCGTCCCGATCTACCGGATCGCGCGCTTTGTGCTCACCCCGGCGCGCTCCCTCGCAGTCGTCGCGCTTTCGTCGCTCGCGCCGCTGATGCTCTTCTCCTCGTTCGTGATGAGCGAGAACCTCGCCTATCCCCTCTTCCTCTTCGCCGTGTGGGCGATGCTGGTCACGGTCCGCACGCCCGGTGCTCGAGCCGATGCGGTGGTGCTCGGCCTCTGCGTCCTCTGTACCGCGACCCGGCTGGAGTTCGTCGCCCTTATCCCCGCCGCCCTGGCCGCCGTCCTGCTGGCCGCGATCGTCGAAGGCGCAAGCTCGGGGATTCGCCCTCGCCGCCGGCTCCGGAGGGCGCTCCGCGACCACCGGCTGCTCGTCGCAGCCAACGCCCTGCTGGTCGCCGGTGCGGTCGCCATCATCGCCGGGAGCAGCCTCCTGGCGCTCGCCGGCCGGTACGCGAACCAGCGGAACATCCCAGTGCCGTCGCCGTGGCGAATCGCCGACCTCGTCGCCCAGCATGTGGCCGGCCTCGACCTCGGCATCGGGGTCATCCCGTTCGTGGGCACGCTCGTCGCCGCCGTCCTCTGGTTCCGGCGCCGCGGGCGCGCCGAGACCGACGCCTTCGCAGCCGTCGCCGTCTCGTCGACAGCGGTCGTGATCGTCACGACGGCGTTTGCCGCCTACGGCCAGTCGTTCCCGCACGGCGCGGACCTCCCACGCATCCACGAGCGGTACTACTTCTACCTCTTCCCGCTGTTCCTGATCGGGCTGGTCGCCACTCTCGGCATCCCGCGGTCGGCGGCGCTCCTCCGGGTCGGCGTGGCGGTCGCGGCGGTCGGAGCGCTGCTTCCGACGGCGATTCCCTTCAGCTCCGTGATCAACCGCACGGCCGGAATCGACTCGTTCGGACTCCTGATCTTTGCGACGAGCGGGCCGCGCGGCGTCGAGGCGGTGCGGCACACGACTCTCATCGCCGTCTTTCTCGCCTCATGTCTCGGGCTCGCGTACGCGCTGGCGCGGCCGAAGGCTGCCGTCGTCGTCGCCGTCGCCGTGGTGGTCTTCGTCTGGATGTCGTCCCTCGAGCGCGCTGCCCAGGTCAACGCCGCCAGGCTGGCGATGGACACGGCCTTCGCGGGACGGCGCGACTGGGTCGATGCTGCCGCTCGCGACCCGCGCGTTCCGCTGGTCGAGAATCCGCGGCGGGTCGGCAACGGGCTGGGGGTCGCGGAAACCGCGTTCTTCAACCTGTCGGTCGCCCGGCTCTACTACCCGTGCCGGCCGGTCCTATCCGGCGACTTCGGCGAGGAGCAGGTCGAGCTCGGCCCGGGCGGGCAGCTGCTCGTCGGCGGCGCGCCTGTTCGATCCAGGTACGCCGTCGTGCCGGCCGATCACGGGGTCGAGGGACGGGTCGTCGCCGCCGACGCCCGCGCCCGGCTGGTGCTCGTCGAGACGACCGACGGCATCCTCCGGGTGACGCCGGCCAGAAGGGACCGCTGGGCCTGCCCCTCCTGACCGCTCGTCCCGGGTCGCCGCCGGCGGCCGCCGGCGCGGCTCAGACGGAGGCGGGCGGTGCCCTCCGGGCCGACAGCGCGAGCGCGGAGGCCGCGACGGCGAGCGTGTAGGCGACGACCCATGCGCTGCCGACCCGCGGACCGGCGGCGATCGTCTTCCAGTCGGGGGCATGCCTCCAGATCGGCCCGTCGGTGCTCTGCCCGCCGACGAGCCAAAACCCGAGTGGGACGAACCAGACGGGTGCGAGGCGCCGCGCCGAGATCGCGAGCGGGACCAGCAGCAGCGCGAAGTAGTGCAGCCAGACGATCGGCGAGAGCGCGAGCGCGGCGCCGATCGCGACGGTGAACGTCCATCCGTCGGCGCCCGCGCGGCGGCCGTGGAGCGCGACCAGTCCGAGAGCCGCGACGCCGGCTGCGACAGCGAGCGTTCGGGCGGCGTCCGTGCCGGCCCCCAGCGAGAGCCCGAGCGCGACGAGCGAGTAGCCCTTTCCCTCGAGCAGGCCTGCCAGCAGCCGGAGAAGGTGCGGGTACGCGCGCAGGCCGTCGAAGCCGAGCACCGCCCAGGCGCCGGCCGACGTGACGGCGACGAGGACTGCCGCCGTCGCAGCGGTCGCGAGCCGCCGCGTGAAGGCGAGCCAGAGTAGGAGCGGCCAGAGGAAGAGCTTCAGCACGATCACGGCCGCCACGGCCGCCGCAGCGGCGGAGCGCCGGTCGCGGTACCGCCAGGCGAGGGCGAGCCCGACGGCGAGCAGCGGTGTGACCGCGCCGAGCGAGATCGCCCTCACGACCGGGGCCGACAGCATGGCGACCCCGTAGCAGCGCCAGTCGCGCACGCCCGCGATGCGAAGCGCTAGCGGCACCGCCGCGACCAGGCTCAGCGCGAACAGCATCGCCGCCGCCTCGAACGGGAGCAACGCGAGCGGCGCGACGAGCAGCGCCGCGGGTGCCGGGTAGACGAACGACTGCTCCCGGGCGAGCACGGCCGCGCTCGCCGGCGGGTACGGCGAGCGGCCGTGGAGGACGTCGCGGCCGGCGTTCCAGAACGCGTGGAAGTCCCAGAAGGCGACCGACCCGGGGAGCTCGAGCGCCGAGCGCAGGAGCAGGCAGACCAGCAGGGCTGGAAAGACCGCGAAGACCGCCACCGGCGCGAGCCGCCGCGCCGCCGCGCCGAGGCCCGCGGATCGGACGGCCGGGCCGCCGGCGGTCACGCACCGCTTCCGGCTGTCCGCACCCGAAGGACGACCACGTCGCGGTCGCGGAAGAGGACGCTCGTGCCGGGCCGGCGCTCGTACAGCCGGACGGCGCCCGCGTCGCCGGCCGGGTCGAGCACCAGGACGCCGTACCCGTTCGCAGCCCGCTGCCAGTCGAGGCCCTGCTCGGTGCGGAAGGAGTAGAGGGTCCTCAGCTGCCGGCCGCTCAGGAGCTCCAGGCGCGCGTCGTAGGCGACGCGGCCGGCGAGCTGCGGGTACTCGAAGAGCAGCCAGTCCGCGTATCGCTCGTTCGCGAAGACGAGGAGCTGCGGGTCGGCGGCCGCCGCCGCCGTGACGGCCGCGGCAGCACGCGGCGGATACCCGCTGCTGAACCAGGCGGCGTCGTGTGACGCCGTCTCGCCCACTGCAGCGAGCGCCACGAACAGGCCGGTGCCGGCGAAGGCGAGGTTGAGCCGGCGTCGCCGGGGTGCCGGGGACGGCGACCAGAGCGCATCGAGCGCCGACGGAAGCACGGCCGCCGCGACGAGCGCGAACCAGACGATATTGCGGCTCGCAACCAGCCCGAGCAGGCCGGCCCCCGCCAGCGCAAGTCGCTCGAACGTCGTCGTCAGCGCGCCCGAGCGCGCGACGAGCGCCACGCCGGCGAGCAGCAACGCGAAGAAGAACGGTTGTCCGCGGAGCGTGCTCGGGGCCCACTCGGTCACGAAGCGCTCGAACTCGCTGTTCCCGAGGACGCTGCGGTAGTAACCGACGAGCCCGAGCCCGTAGGGCGAGGCGAGCGTGCAGGCCCAGGGCAGCGCGAGGAAGGCGGCGGCGCGCGGAAGCCACGTGCCGGGCGCGGCGCGCGTGCGCAGCCCCGCCCCTGCGAGCGTCGCTCCGCGAAGCGCGACGAGGGCCGCCCCGAGAACGACCGAGCCGTGGATATTCGCCCAGAGGAGGAGCAACGGGAACACGAGGTACGCGAGCCGCGAGTGCTTCCGCGCGTCGGCTGCGAGGAGCACGAAGACCAGGGAGAAGAGCACGTAGGCGGGGATCTGAGCCCGGAACACGGTGTTCGAGATCCCGGTGATGAACCCCGCGCCCGCCGCCAGCGCGACACTCCGGTCAGAGGCCCCGAGAAGGCGGGCGGCCGCGGCCGCCACGGCGAAGGCGGCGAGATAGAGCACGACGACGCTCAGGAGGGCGAGCCGCCAGCCGCCTGCGAGCCAGAGCCCGTAGAGGCCGAGATGCGCGAGCCATTGCTGGTCGACCCATTCCCGGCCGGCGGTCAGGACGGCCAACGTGTCGTGGTGGGGGAGCCCGGAACGGGCAACCGTCCGGCCGCCGACCAGGCTGTACCAGGAGTCGGAGACGACATTGCCGTGGAGGAATAGCCAGGCGTGGAGCGCGCAGCAGGCGGCCAGGACGTAGACCACGAAGACGTTGCGCTCGACGAAGTCGCCGAGCCGGGCCAGGCCGGGCACGCCGGCGGATCGCCGGGTGCCCATGGGCGCGTCGGTGGTTGGCAAGGGCGTCGCTGTCGGCATCGGCTCCATGAAACGTGGCATCGGCGCGAAACGCGCCCTCCGAAAGGTGCTTTCGGCCAGGACACAGGTACCCCCGTCCGGCAGGGGGTGAACAACTAGCCCATCGGCGGATGTTAGCGCCGGGGCCGGCAGGCTACCGTACGAATGAACGGCGGCTGGTGGATTCGAGTGTGCGGTCGCCGAACCTGCCGTGCTGGCTGCGAGGGCCGGCGACGAAACCTCCCGTAACATTCTCGCACGAGCAAGGAATTTCGGTCTTCCCTACAAACACTGTCGATACATCAACGCAGTAACCACCTCAGGAGAGACACCATGACTCAGTTCCGAAACACGATTGGGCTGCGGCTCACGATGATGTTCGCCGGCCTCGAGTTGCCGAGCATCAAGCGCGAGGAAGGGCAGACCCTGGCCGAGTACGCGATGATCCTCGCTCTGATCGCCGCTGTCGTGGCGGGAGCACTTATCTTCCTCCGCGGCAAGATCACCGACCTGTTCACAACGATCGGCAACTCGATCTAGGCGAGCACCGGAAGCCTCGACACCCACCGGGATCGAACGAAGGCAGAAGATGATCGATCGGCTCAACGCACTCGGGTTGCGGCTAGGGCTCATGCTCAAGTGTGCCTTGCCGTCCCGCCTCGCCCGTGAGGAGGGGCAGACGATGGCGGAGTACGCATTGATCCTCGCCCTGATCGCGGCCGTCGTCGCGGCCGTGGTGACGGTGCTCCAGGTGAAGATCTCCAGCATCTTCACGGAGATAGGCGCGCAGATCTAGGAGAGACATGCTCGACCGCAACAGGGTGGTTGTCCGGAAAGAACATGCTGTCCGGACAACCACCCAGGCGACGCGGCGATCAAGGCGGCCTCCGGCCCCTTGTTGACGTTCGCCGCTAGGCTCGTACCGGAAGAGAACCTCAACACTCTTGCCTGCCGTGCCGATAGGAGGAATTCACGCACTCCCATCCAACCAGCAGGTAATCGAAACCGGGGGTTTTTGACGTGCAGGAGAAGCTAGGTCAGCTGTTCAAGAATCGTGGCGGCGCCGTGATCATCGGTGCGATCGCCGCTCTGCTCGCGGTCATCCTGCTGGTCATCTACCTGAACTCGTACCGCTCGAGCCTCAACTCGGGCAAGGTTCCGGAGAGGGTGCTGGTCGCGACGAAGCTGATTCCGCGCGGCACCTCCGGCGATCTGATCGCCAAGCAGGGGCTCTACCAGGTGACGACGGTGCAGAAGGATCAGCTCAAGCTGCTCGCGATCTCGGATCCCTCGGCAATCGGCGGCCGGCTCGCCGCGGTCGACATCTACCCGGGGCAGCAGCTCACACAGGACGACTTCACGACCGAGGCGTCACTGTCGATCCCCTATCAGATCACGGGCAAGCAGCGCGCGATCGCGATCCCCGTCGATCCGACGCACGGCCTGATCGGCCAGGTCGCCGCAGGCAACTTCGTCGACGTCTACGTTGGTGTCAGCGGCGGCGGTCAGGGCGTTGCCGCCGGGACGCTCGTGACCCTGCTCGCTCCCGACGTCTATGTCCTCGTCGCTCCGGGAGCCGGAAGCGGCAACGCCGTCCTCCGGATCTCGACCAACGATGCGGCGAAGTTCGCCTACGCGGCCGACAACGCCCGTATCTGGCTGGTGCTGCGACCGCAAGTCGAGTCCTCGAAGACGCCTCCGAAGACGGCTACCCTGGCGTCGTTGCTCGCCGGAGTGCACTAGTCATATGGCTGACCCGATCAAGGCCTTTGTTGTCCTGGATGCCGGCGTCAGCCAGGCCGACATCGAGCGAGCGCTTCCCCGGGACGGCGACGTCGAGATCGTCGGTTTCGTCCAGGGGATCGACGACGCCTGGGTGCGGCTGCACGAGACCTCGAACGACCTCCTGCTCGTCGCCTGCGCCGGCCAGTCGGAGAGCGTTCTCAGCCTGATCGACAACGCCGTCGCGGAGCGTCCGCGCCGGCCGGTCGTGGTGCTCGCATACGGGTCGCCGGACGGCTTCACCCGCCGGGTCTTCGCCGCCGGAGCCGACGACGTGATCATGCTGCCGGTCGCTCCCGACGATGTCCTGTTCGCGTTGCAGAAGGCGATCGCGCGCAAGGCAGGCACCGCCGACGCGGCGTCGTTCAGTCGCGCTCCGCTGATCTGCGTGCTCGGCCCGAAGGGCGGCACCGGGAAGACCCTGACCGCGACGAGCCTCGCGGTCGCGTTCGCCGAGTACGGCAAGTCCGTCGCCCTGGTCGACCTCGACCTCCAGTTCGGCGATGTCGGGCTCACGATGGGACTCACTCCTCATATGACCATCTTCGACCTCGTCCGCACGGGCGGCTCGCTCGACGAGGAGAAGCTCGACGGATTCCTGATCAAGCATTCGTCGGGCGTGAGGGTGCTGATCGCGCCGAGCCGCCCCGACCACGCCGCGGTCGTCTCGGTCGACTTCCTCCGCGAGGTCTACTCGATGCTGCGCCAGATGTTCGAGTACGTGGTCGTGGACACGCCGCCGGGCTTCACGCCCGAGGTGATCGCGACGATCGACAACGCGACCACCATCTGCATGGTCGGGATGCTCGATGCGCTCTCGCTCAAGAACACGAAGCTCGGGCTCGAGACGCTCGACCTGATGGGGTTCCCGCCCGACAACATCAAGCTGATCCTGAACCGTGCGCGCAGCCGCGTCGGCATCTCCGACGAGGAGGTTGTCGCGATCATGGGCCGCGAGCCCGACATCTTCGTGCCGAGCGATCGTGACATCCCCCGCGCCGTCAACGAGGGCAAGCCGATCCTGATCGCGAAGCCGCAGTCGGAGGCGGCCGTCGCCTACCGGCAGCTCGCTGCCAGCCTGCTGCTCGGCGCGCCCGCGACCCGGAACCTCAGCACTCTGCGACGCCTGTTCGGTCGGAGCGCCTGATGGATCTCCACGAGCGTCTCTCGCCGCTCGGCGCAGGACAGCCTGTCGCCGGCAGCGTCGCGGACCCGTTCTCGGAGCTGAAGAACAACGTCCACCTGCTGGTGATCAGCGACCTCGGGCCGCAGCTCTTCAACGTCAGCATCGACCCGGCCGCGCTCCGTGAGCGCGTCCTGGCCGACATCCGCCGGCACCTGACTCAGGAGACCGGCCTCTCCCGGACCGAGCGCGACCAGATCACGATGGACCTCGCCGACGACATCCTCGGCCACGGCCCGATCGAGCGGCTTCTCGCCGACGACACCATCAGCGAGATCATGGTCAACGGCCCCTTCGACGTCTGGATCGAGCGCGAGGGCCGGCTGTCCCAGACGAACGTCAGGTTCCACGACGAGTCGCACCTGCGCAGGGTCCTGAACAAGATCGTCGCGCAGGTCGGCCGCCGCGTCGACGAGTCGTCGGCGATGGTCGACGCGCGCCTGCCCGACGGCAGCCGCATCAACGCGATCATCCCGCCGCTCTCGCTCTCGGGGCCGCTCGTCACGATCCGGAAGTTCGCGCGCAACCGGCTCGGCTTCAACGACATGATCCGCCTCGGCACCCTGACCACCGAGACGATCGAGTTCCTCGAACGGTGCGTCCAGGCCAAGCTGAACATCCTCATCTCGGGCGGTACCGGCAGCGGCAAGACAACGCTCCTGAACGTGCTCTCCGAGGCGATTCCCGACACCGACCGGATCCTCACGATCGAGGACTCCGCCGAGCTCAACCTGCACCAGGTGCACACGCTGCGGCTCGAGTCGCGGCCGCCGAACATCGAGGGCGTAGGGGAGGTCTCGATCCGCGACCTCGTCCGCAACAGCCTCCGCATGCGTCCCGACCGGATCATCGTCGGTGAGGTCCGCGGCGCCGAGGCGCTCGACATGCTCCAGGCGATGAACACCGGCCACGAGGGCTCGCTCTCGACAGTGCATGCGAACTCGCCTCGCGATGCGCTCTCCCGGATCGAGACGATGGTGATGATGGCCGGGTTCGAGATCCCGCTTCGCGCGGTCAGACAGCAGATCTCGTCGGCGCTCGACCTGATCGTCCAGCTCGAGCGCCTCGACGACGGGCACCGGCGCGTCACGGCGATCACCGAGGTCCAGCGGATGGAGAGCGACGTGATCACGCTCCAGGAGCTGTTCACGTTCAAGATCGACCACGTCACGAACGAGCGGATCGTGGTCGGGAGCCTGACCTCGTCCGGCCTCCGCCCGACGTTCCTCGACAAGTTCGAGAAGCGCGGCGTCGCGCTTCCGGTCGGACTGTTCCACGAAGCGGGCGCGCCCGAGCACGGCGGCACGGCCGGCCTCTCCCGATGAAGGCGCTCATCCGGCTCGGCGTCGCCGCGGCCGCCCTGGCTCTGACGGCGGGGGCCGCGTCGGGTGCCGGCGGGCTGCGGATCGTCGAGGCGGCCGGGACAGCCTACCCCGAGAAGTCGTTCATCCTGACGCTCCCCGAGGCGAGGTCGCTCAAGACGTCGGACCTGACGGTGACCGAGAACGGGGTCCGCGCCCATGGGATCACCGTCGCCCGCCAGGGGACGGTCAACAGCAAGTCTGCGGTCGTGCTCGTGATCGACGAGTCGTTGACGATGCGCGGCAAGCCGATCGTGGACGCGTTCGCGGCCGCGCGCGCGTTCGCCGCCCGGGCGACCCCCGACCAGGAGATCGCGATCGTCACCTTCAACGGCTCCGTGCAGGTGGTGCAGCCGTTCACGTTCAGCGCGGACGTGATCTCCCGGGCGCTCGACAAGCCGCCGAAGCTCGTCTACGGGACGAAGAACTACGACGCCCTCCTGCGCTCGCTCGCGCTGATCAGCGACGCGAACGTCCCGTCCGGGTCGATCATCATGCTCACCGACGGCCAGGACGTCGGCAGCGTGGCGAAGCCCGGGCCCACCCTGAGCGCGCTCGCGAAGGCTCATGTCCGCGTGTTCCCGGTCGGGCTCGTCTCGAAGGCCTACAAGCCGGACGCGCTGCAGCAGATGGCGACGATGACCGGCGGCGTCTACGTCGCTGCGACGGGGCCGTCCAAGTTGCGGCCGATCCTGATCGAGCTCGGGCGGCAGCTCTCGAACGAGTATCTGCTCACCTACCGCTCCAGGGCAAACCCGGGGACGCATGTCGCGGTGAAGGTGTCGGTCAGGGGCATCTCCGGCCCGGCTGCGACCGACTATGTGACCCCCGCGCTTCACCTCACGTCGGCGCCGCCCTACAAGCCCGCGACGAGCGACAAGCTGATCCAGTCGCGCTGGACGATGCTGGTGATCGTCCTGCTGTTCGCCGGCCTGCTCTTCTTCGCGATCACGTTCGCCGCCAGGGCGAAGACGGACCCGCTCGTCGATCGCGTCGGTGACTTCGTCTCGGTCCAGCGGCCGGAGCGCGGCGAGCGCGTGTTCCGGAAGCCGTCCACCGTCCGCCCCGCCTTCCTCACACGCCGGCGGGACCCCGGCGCGCGGCCGGGCTGGTCGGAGCGGATGGCGGCCGCGCTCGAGCTCGCGGACATCGAGTTGGTTCCCGGGCAGCTCATACTGCTGACCGCGGCGGCGACCTTCCTGGTGATCTTCTTCCTCCTGCTCACGATCGGACCGGTCGGCATCGTGATCGGGCTGCTGACGCCGCTGCTCGTTCGGGCGCTGATCCGGTTCAGGATCTCGCGGAAGCGACGGGCGTTCGCGGAGCAGCTTCCCGACAACCTCGACGTGCTCGCCTCGGCCCTTCGCGCCGGGCACAGCCTCGTCGGCGCGCTGACAGTCGTCGCCGACGACGCGCCGGAGCCGGCGAAGAGCGAGTTCCGCCGGGTCCTGGCCGAGGAGCAGTTCGGCTCCCAGCTCGAGGATGCATTCCAGGTCGTCGTCACCCGGATGGACAACTCCGACCTCGACCAGGTCGCGCTGGTTGCGCGCCTCCAGCGCGAGATGGGCACGAACTCGGCCGAGGTGCTCGACCGGGTGATCGAGACGGTGCGCGCCCGGATGGAGCTGCGGCGGCTCGTCCGCACGCTGACGGCTCAGGGCCGCCTCTCCCGTTGGGTCCTGACGATCCTGCCGATCGCGCTCGCGCTCGTGATGACGCTGCTCAGCCGCAGCTACATGCACCCGCTCTTCCACCAGGTCGCCGGCCGCATCCTGCTCGGCTTCGCCGCTGTGATGGTCGCGCTCGGCTCCTTCGTCATCGGCAAGATCATCGACATCGAGGTCTGACGATGGTGATCCTCGCAATCCTCGCCGTCGTGTTCCTCGCCCTTGCGGCCGGGCTCGGCTTCTCGGCCCTGGTCGCGCCGCGAGTCCGCCGGAGCCAGAACCTCGAGGGGATCGAGGCCTACGGCTACAGCGGGCGCCTGAACGAGCCGGCAAAGCCCTCGTCCTCCGCTCAGACGCGCCAGACGGTCGATGCGCTCGCCTCCTATCTCGGGGGGCTGGTCTCCAAGCGGGTCGGCAGCCTCCGCGAGGACGACGTCCAGCGCGCCCTGATCTCGGCCGGGTTCTACCGGATCGGCGCCCGCCGCTTCATCGGCTACCGCGTCCTGCTGACGATCGGGCTCCCGATCTTCCTCGTCTGGTTCTTCGGCTTGCTCGGCACCTCGTTCCTCGGGCTCTTCTTCCTGGGTGTGCTCGGGGTGGTCCTGGGCTGGGTCGGGCCGACGTTTGTCGTCCATCGCCGCGCGCGGATGCGCCTGAACGCGATCGACTACCGGCTCCCCGCGCTGATCGACCTGCTCGTGGTCACCCTCGAGGCGGGCGTCTCGTTCGCGGGCGCGCTGCGGATGGCGTCCGAGCGCCTCGAGGGCCCGCTCGGCGAAGAGATCCGGCTGACGATCCAGGAGCAGAGCCTCGGCCTCTCGACGCTCGAGTCCCTCGAGAACTGGCTACGGCGCTGCGACACGCCGGCGGTGCGCTCCTTCGTACGCGCGATGGTGCAGGGCGATCGCCTCGGCGTCTCGATCGGCTCGATCCTCCGCAACCAGGCGGTCGAGATGCGCGCCCGCCAGAAGGCCACGATCGAGGAGCGCGCTCAGAAGGCGCCGATCAAGATCCTCTTCCCGCTCGTCTTCCTGATCTTCCCCGCCATGTTCGTTGTCATCCTCGGCCCCGCGCTCTTCTCGATCGCCAATTCGTTGCATGGTTAACGTTTTGAGCGCGTGCATGGAAATCCTAGAATTTCCGCACGCCTGAGGCGTCTCGGCCGGTTCGAGCGAGCACGGGCGAAGCCCGCGCTCGCGGCCTTTGAGAGCGTTAGGCGGGTGCTGCGAGGAGCCGGTGAGCGCGGGCTTCGCCCGTGCTCACCTACAAGGGCTCGCGCAGACGCCGGCGTGCGGAAATTCTAGGATTTCCGCGCATGCGCTTCCCAGCTTTCCGCACGCCTGAGGCGTCTCGGCCGGTTCGAGCGAGCACGGGCGAAGCCCGCGCTCGCGGCCTTTGAGAGCGTTAGGCGGGTGCTGCGAGGAGCCGGTGAGCGCGGGCTTCGCCCGTGCTCACCTACAAGGGCTCGCGCAGACGCCGGCGTGCGGAAATTCTAGGATTTCCGCGCATGCGCTTCCCAGCTTTCCGCACGCCTGAGGCGTCTCGGCCGGTTCGAGCGAGCACGGGCGAAGCCCGCGCTCGCGGCCTTTGAGAGCGTTAGGCGGGTGCTGCGAGGAGCCGGTGAGCGCGGGCTTCGCCCGTGCTCACCTACAAGGGCTCGCGCAGACGCCGGCGTGCGGAAATTCTGAGGATTTCCGCGCATGCGCTTCCCAGCTTTCCGCACGCCTGAGGCGTCTCGGCCGGTTCGAGCGAGCACGGGCGAAGCCCGCGCTCGCGGCCTTTGAGAGCGTTAGGCGGGTGCTGCGAGGAGCCGGTGAGCGCGGGCTTCGCCCGTGCTCACCTACAAGGGCTCGCGCAGACGCCGGCGTGCGGAAATTCTAGGATTTCCGCGCATGCGCTTCCCAGCTTTCCGCACGCCTGAGGCGTCTCGGCCGGTTCGAGCGAGCACGGGCGAAGCCCGCGCTCGCGGCCTTTGAGAGCGTTAGGCGGGTGCTGCGAGGAGCCGGTGAGCGCGGGCTTCGCCCGTGCTCACCTACAAGGGCTCGCGCAGACGCCGGCGTGCGGAAATTTCAGGATTTCCGCGCATGCGGCTTAACTGTCGCTCTCGCTGCCGTCGTAGAGGGGGCTTTCGACGAGGCCCTGCTGATAGGCGTAGCGGGCGGCTTCGGTTCGGTTGGCGACGCCGAGCTTGCGGTAGATGTTCGTCAGGTGGAACTTGACCGTCTGTGGGGCGACCCAGAGCTCCTTGGCGATCGCCGCGTTCGAGTTGCCCTGGGCGAGCGCGGACAGGATCGCGAGCTCGCGCCCGGTCAGGCCCGCCGCCTTGCCAGCGGTCACGGCCGAGTCTTCGGGAAGCCCGATCGCGGTGTAGACGGTCTCGTCGATCGCCTGCCGGATTGCCGACGGAAGGTCGATCGGGTTCACGCTCTTGACGATGTAGGCGCTGGCGCCGCGCTTGAGCACGTTCTCGATCAGCTTCTGATCGGACGAGGCGGAGAGGACGATCACCTTGATCTCGGGGTAGCGCTTCTTGATCTGGTCGAGGCAGACGAGCCCGTCCATCCCCGGCATGCGAATGTCGAGCATGACGAGGTCGGGGCGGGTGCGCTTGACGAGCGTCAGCACCTCGCTGCCGGTCATCGCCTCGCCGACGACCTCGAACTCGCCCGACTCCTCGAGCGCGTTGCGGACACCGTCCAGGATCAACCTGTGATCGTCGGCGAGCAACACGCGGAGGCGGAGCTTCTTGCCGGCTGCCATCGCCTGAAGTCTGCCGGATGGGTCGGATCTCGGCGCGGGCTCACCCTGGCCGGCGCCCCGACGGCCGGCCCCGGGCGGCGATCGCATCCCGGCCGGTGGGGTCAGTCGGCCTCGACGATCGGCTCTGGCTGCTGCCGGACGAAGCTCCACTGGCCGACCGCGAGCTCGATCCGCTCGCGCATCGCGGTGTCGCCGTAGGAGCCGACGAGGGACACCTCCAGCTCGTCCTGCTGAGCCTGCTCGACGATCGCCCCGATCCGCGAGTGGAGGAACTCGCTCAGGTCGCGGGCGGCGGCCGGGTCGGTCATTCGGATTCGCATGGTGGCCTGACCCTCGTCGGCTTTCTCCACCTGCGCGCCGGACCGACGTCCAGCGGAGGGCTGACTTTCGGGCAGGCCGGGCGAGTGCGGCTTCCTTGACCATCCGCCAGCATCTTCAGGACGCGCGTCCGACGCGCCGGAGGTCGATGCTCCGATTAACTTCGGAGTGACACAGCAAGGGGTAAGAGCGCCGGGCTGATGCGCAGGCCGCGCTCTCGGTGGCCGGTGACACGGTCGACCCCGGTGTCGTACGGCAGCGGCCCAGCCGGCGCCGGCAGGGCCGCTGGCCGTACGTTCCGTTCCGTGTCGCGTCGAGGCGATGGGTCGAGCGGGCGGGTCCCGGCCGTGCTCACGCGACCTGCGCCATCCGGCCGACCGCGGGTTCCGGCTCGCGGGTCGACGGCTCGGCGAGCAGGCCGAGTTCCCAGACGCCGTTGACGATGCGCTTGCACATGTACACGAGCTCGCCGTGCATCATCCGCGGCGCGTAGTGCCGGACGCCGTCCTCGAACCGATCGAGATCGCTGCTGTCAGGGTCGGTCGCGGGCTGCCGTCCGTCGCGGACGGCCTCGGCCTGCTCCCAGTGCGCCTGCTGCTCGATCCGTTGTCTCAGCGACTCTGCTCCTGCTACATCCACGGGCTGTCCTTTCCCTGAGGGTTCCTGCATCGGTCCCATCGGCTCGGTCGGCGCGCGGCTTGAGGTCCGATGACACCCGGATGGGGCATGCCGGAGAGCGAGGAGGAGTCGCCTTGGCCGCTGCGAACTCGGTAGTCGTCGTGCAGGACGAAAGCCTGATCGACGAGATGCGCACCGCTCTCCAGGGCGACCGGGAGCGTGCCGCGGCCCGGCGGCACACCCCCGGCCCGGCGGACGGGCCTCCCTCCGAGCACGCTCCGGCTCCGGCTCCGGCTGCTCGGCTGCCGGCTGCGGCGCTGCCGCCGCGCGGCCTGCTCGCACGCCTCGCCCGGAGGCGCCGCCGGAGCTGACCGCTTCCTGCCGGGCCACCGGACCAAGGTCCGGCCGGATCTACCCGAAGAGCGGCGGCGGCCCGGCCGCACCCGTCCTATGTAGAGGTGATGGAATCGAGTGCGCCCCGGAAGCGGAGCTGTGAGTTGCAGCCGCGCCCGGCGGCGGCGACGTGCCGCTGGCCGGTGCGCGCGCGCCGCGCGGCGCTGAAGCCGGTGGTGCGCTCGGCCTGGTTCGGCCGGCGCCCGTTCGCGCAGCCGGTGCGTGTGACCGGCCGGGCGGGCTGGGCCTGCCCGGATCGCACCGCCTGA
>CAWBLB010000013.1:0-111909 GCA_963789585.1 uncultured Actinomycetes bacterium
CCCAGCTTTCCGCACGCCTGAGGCGTCTCGGCCGGTTCGAGCGAGCACGGGCGAAGCCCGCGCTCGCGGCCTTTGAGAGCGTTAGGCGGGTGCTGCGAGGAGCCGGTGAGCGCGGGCTTCGCCCGTGCTCACCTACAAGGGCTCGCGCAGAGGCCGGCGTGCGGAAATTCAGGATTTCCGCGCATGCGGCTTAACTGTCGCTCTCGCTGCCGTCGTAGAGGGGGCTTTCGACGAGGCCCTGCTGATAGGCGTAGCGGGCGGCTTCGGTGCGGTTGGCGACGCCGAGCTTGCGGTAGATGTTCGTCAGGTGGAACTTGACCGTCTGCGGGGCGACCCAGAGCTCCTTGGCGATCGCCGCGTTCGAGTTGCCCTGGGCGAGCGCGGACAGGATCGCGAGCTCGCGCCCGGTCAGGCCCGCCGCCTTGCCAGCGGTCACGGCCGAGTCTTCGGGAAGCCCGATCGCGGTGTAGACGGTCTCGTCGATCGCCTGCCGGATTGCCGACGGAAGGTCGATCGGGTTCACGCTCTTGACGATGTAGGCGCTGGCGCCGCGCTTGAGCACGTTCTCGATCAGCTTCTGATCGGACGAGGCGGAGAGGACGATCACCTTGATCTCGGGGTAGCGCTTCTTGATCTGGTCGAGGCAGACGAGCCCGTCCATCCCCGGCATGCGAATGTCGAGCATGACGAGGTCGGGGCGGGTGCGCTTGACGAGCGTCAGCACCTCGCTGCCGGTCATCGCCTCGCCGACGACCTCGAACTCGCCCGACTCCTCGAGCGCGTTGCGGACACCGTCCAGGATCAACCTGTGATCGTCGGCGAGCAACACGCGGAGGCGGAGCTTCTTGCCGGCTGCCATCGCCTGAAGTCTGCCGGATGGGTCGGATCTCGGCGCGGGCTCACCCTGGCCGGCGCCCCGACGGCCGGCCCCGGGCGGCGATCGCATCCCGGCCGGTGGGGTCAGTCGGCCTCGACGATCGGCTCTGGCTGCTGCCGGACGAAGCTCCACTGGCCGACCGCGAGCTCGATCCGCTCGCGCATCGCGGTGTCGCCGTAGGAGCCGACGAGGGACACCTCCAGCTCGTCCTGCTGAGCCTGCTCGACGATCGCCCCGATCCGCGAGTGGAGGAACTCGCTCAGGTCGCGGGCGGCGGCCGGGTCGGTCATTCGGATTCGCATGGTGGCCTGACCCTCGTCGGCTTTCTCCACCTGCGCGCCGGACCGACGTCCAGCGGAGGGCTGACTTTCGGGCAGGCCGGGCGAGTGCGGCTTCCTTGACCATCCGCCAGCATCTTCAGGACGCGCATCCGACGCGCCGGAGGTCGATGCTCCGATTAACTTCGGAGTGACACAGCAAGGGGTAAGAGCGCCGGGCTGATGCGCAGGCCGCGCTCTCGGTGGCCGGTGACACGGTCGACCCCGGTGTCGTACGGCAGCGGCCCAGCCGGCGCCGGCAGGGCCGCTGGCCGTACGTTCCGTTCCGTGTCGCGTCGAGGCGATGGGTCGAGCGGGCGGGTCCCGGCCGTGCTCACGCGACCTGCGCCATCCGGCCGACCGCGGGTTCCGGCTCGCGGGTCGACGGCTCGGCGAGCAGGCCGAGTTCCCAGACGCCGTTGACGATGCGCTTGCACATGTACACGAGCTCGCCGTGCATCATCCGCGGCGCGTAGTGCCGGACGCCGTCCTCGAACCGATCGAGATCGCTGCTGTCAGGGTCGGTCGCGGGCTGCCGTCCGTCGCGGACGGCCTCGGCCTGCTCCCAGTGCGCCTGCTGCTCGATCCGTTGTCTCAGCGACTCTGCTCCTGCTACATCCACGGGCTGTCCTTTCCCTGAGGGTTCCTGCATCGGTCCCATCGGCTCGGTCGGCGCGCGGCTTGAGGTCCGATGACACCCGGATGGGGCATGCCGGAGAGCGAGGAGGAGTCGCCTTGGCCGCTGCGAACTCGATAGTCGTCGTGCAGGACGAAAGCCTGATCGACGAGATGCGCACCGCTCTCCAGGGCGACCGGGAGCGTGCCGCGGCCCGGCGGCACACCCCCGGCCCGGCGGACGGGCCTCCCTCCGAGCACGCTCCGGCTCCGGCTCCGGCTCCGGCTCCGGCTGCGGCTGCGGCTGCGGCGCTGCCGCCGCGCGGCCTGCTCGCACGCCTCGCCCGGAGGCGCCGCCGGAGCTGACCGCTTCCTGCCGGGCCACCGGACCAAGGTCCGGCCGGATCTATCCGAAGAGCGGCGGCGGCCCGGCCGCACCCGTCCTATGTAGAGGTGATGGAATCGAGTGCGCCCCGGAAGCGGAGCTGTGAGTTGCAGCGGAGCCCGGCGGCGGCGACGTGCCGCTGGCCGGTGCGCGCGCGCCGCGCGGCGCTGAAGCCGGTGGTGCGCTCGGCCTGGTTCGGCCGGCGCCCGTTCGCGCAGCCGGTGCGTGTGACCGGCCGGGCGGGCTGGGCCTGCCCGGATCGCACCGCCTGAAACCCGTCAGTCGGGCAGCAAGCACCGTCAGGGCGGCCGACGGCGCACCGGAGGCGGACTCGCAGGTCGGCAGATGCCGCGTGTCCCGCCCGCGGGAAAAGTCGACGGATCCTGGAAAAATTCTCCTGGACCATCGGGCGAGGCTGTCCTAACCCATCGGGTGCAGATGCTCAAGAAATTCTGAGATTAAGTGAAGGAACAGGCCGAGGGATCGTCGGTCTTGGGCCGTGGCAGCGACAAGCGCTGCCGCCGGCCCGGGTTCTCGCACGAACCGCTGTTCCCCTCCGGTCCCGGGGTGGGGCGGCAGTAGGAGACATAGAGGGTGAACACGTCAACCAAGCTCGGAATCTCACTGACGGCTCGCGCAGGTCGCGATGCCGGCTCTCTGTCGGATTCGACAGGTAACGAGCGTTCGACGCTTCCCTCGCTGAACGCGGTCTGCGGCCGGACGCCGCAGTCGCACCTTGCGGCGCTACGGGCGCAGACCCGGCACGCGTCTTCGAGCGTCTGCCCCTCCTGGGGCCGGCGCGCACGTGCCGTCCGGGCGAGTTGGGTCTGCTCCGGCGCGGCGACTTTCACGACCTTCACCCCGAAAGGGAGGTAGAAGAAATGCTGAAATTCATCAAGACCAAGAAGGGCATCGCCATGCTGGCGACGCTCGTTGTCGTCGGCGCTGCGGCGTTCGGCGCGTACGCGTACTTCACGAACAGTGGTTCCGGCACGGGCAGCGCGACGGTCGGTACCAGCGCCGGGCCTGATCTCACTGCCACGACCGTTGGTGCCGTTACACCAGGTGGCCAGACCGGCGACGTGACGATCTCGGCTTACAACAACGGCACGGGCCAGCAGTTGATCGGAACCGTGTCGCTGGACAGCGTCGACGCGTACTCGGATCTCGCGCACACGAACTCGATTCCGGTTGGAACTGGTGCCGGTGACTGTGACACGTCGCAGTTCTCGATGAACCCGGTCGTTGAGAACCAAGACATCGCTCCGGGCGGCCCGACGGCGCTCACTGTCCACGGCACGCTCGTGATGGCTGACGACCTTGCGAATAGCCAGGACGGTTGCAAGGGCGCGTATCTGGTTCTGAATCTGAGCAGCACCTAGGAATAGCGCCTGGTGGAGGGGCGGCCTTCGGGCCGCTCCTCCACCGGCTTTCTTCGATTTGAAATCAACAGCTGACATTCAAGAGAGAGAGATCGAGACGAATCTGATGGCAGGGCGGTTGAAGAGGACAGCGTGGAGGACCAGGCTCGCAGGCCTGGTTTTGCTCGGTGTTCTTGTGGTTGGGGTCGGGTCGCTTGTCGCTCTCGAGGACACCGGGGGAAGCGCGGCAGCGAAGTCGGACGGGCACGGGGGGCCGTTCACGCCTCCCGACCCGCCGCCTTCGCTGGTCTCGATCAGCCGGGCCGACGCGAGCCCGAGCCGTTCCGGGCCGCTGCATTGGACGGTGACGTTCAGCGAGTCGGTGCGGAACGTGGGAACCGGGAACTTCGGGTTGGTGACTGCGAATCTGGGCGGGGCGGCGCCGTCGGTGAGCTCGGTCTCGCCGAACGGGGGCGTGCATAGCAGCTGGACGGTGACGGTCTCGACGGCGGGGACGACGGGCTCGAACAACGGCTCGGTCGGGTTGAAGCTGACGAGCGCCGGCTCGATCGAGGACAACAACGGCAACGGCCTGACCGGCAGCCTCCCTGCTGGGCAGCTTTATGTGTTCGACACGACGGCGCCGCTGGTGGCGGTGACGAGGGTGAACGGGGCGGCGGTGTCGTTCCCGTTCGTGTCGGGCGCGAACGTGACCTCGATCGGCGGGACGTGCGGCAGCGTCGCCGCCTCCGTGACGGTGAGTGGCGACCTGGCGCCGGTGGCGTGGTCGATCGGGAGCCAGCACGGGACGGCGTCCTGCTCGGGCGGGAACTGGGCGTCCTCGTCGTTCTCCCTTTCCTCGTCGGGCACGTACACGGCGTCGGCCTCGCAGGCCGATCAGGCGGGGAACACCGGGTCGGGCGGCGGTCAGGTGAAGATCGACAGGTCGGTGCCGAACGTGCTCACGATCGACCGGGCGGGCGTCAATCCGACCAACGGTGCGAGCGTCGCCTGGACGGTCGTCTTCAGCAAGTCCGTGACCGGGGTGGGGTCGGGCAACTTCTCGCTCCAGCAGTCGGGCCTGTCCGGCTCTCCGGCGGTGACCGGCGTGACCGGCGGCGGCGCGAGCTACACGGTCTCGGCCTCGACGGGGGGTGTGCCGCCCTCTGGTACGGGCACGCTGCAGCTGCGCCTCTCCTCGGCCGGCACGATCCAGGACTCGAGCGGCAACGGCCTGACCGGTGTGCCGTTCAGCGGGCAGACCTACACGATCGACAAGACCCCGCCGACCGCGCCCGTCTTCACGGCGAAGCCGTCCAGCCCGGACGACTCGACCGGCACGACATTCCGGTTCCAGAGCACCGGCCTGGGCGGCGACGGCGACGATGACGACGATGACGGCGGCTACCTGTGCAGCCTTGACGGCGCGCCGTTCAGGGTCTGCTCGGCCAGGACGAGCCTCGACCATCTCACCCAGGGAACGCACACCTTCCGGGTCGAGGCGTTCGACGACGCCGGCAACCTCTCGGGCATGAGCAGCTGGACGTGGGTGGTGGACACGGTCGACCCGACCGTCCACTTCACCCAGACGCCGCCGAACCCGTCCTCCACGGCCACCTCGACGTTCGACTGGACGGGCAGCGACCCGCCGCCGGGGAGCGGGATCGCCTACTACCGGTGCAGCAAGGAGAACGGCAAGTTCGTCCCCTGCCCGAACGGCACCCCGCCCTACACGTTCGCGGTGAGCACGACCAACAACGGGCAGCACCAGTTCGCGGTCGAGGCGGTCGACTTCGCCGGCAACGTCTCGTCGCCGGCGAAGTACAAGTGGAAGGTCGTCAAGAGCTCGGGGCAGGACTACACGATCAGCGGCGATGTGTCGGTTCCGCTCGGTCCGGGCGCGCCGGCGCAGCCGATCAACGTGGCTTTCTCGAACCCGAACGTCGGCAACGGCGGCAGTGGTGCGAACGGCGTCCAGGTCTCGAGCCTGACCGTGACGATCCAGTCGGTCACGGCGCCGAACGCGACCCCGTCGCTCCCCTGCACGGTCGCTGACTTCGCGGTGACGCAGTACGGCGGCAGCTACCCGTTCTATGTCCCGCAGGGCGCGAGCAGCCTCTCGACGATCTTCCCGTCGCTGCCCACCAACCAGTACCCGTCGATCCGGATGATCGACCGGCACGACACGGTGCCAGGTGACGGGACGGGGAACCAGGACGGCTGCAAGGGCGCGATGATCCATCTGACCTACACGGGGACGCCATGAGCGGCGTCCTGACCAGCCTGGGCAGGACGCTGCTGCTGCCGGTCAGTCTGCTGCTGCGGCTGCTCCCGATTGGCGCCCGCTGGGGCCGCCGTCCCGCGACGACGCGGGCTTTGGATCAGTCGTTGTTGTGGCGTGCCCTCGAGGAGCGCCGGGTCGCCGAGCGGCCGCAGTTGTGGCAGCGGATCGAGGCGCGCCGTGCCGAGCGTAAGCGGCAGCCGGTTGTTGAGCAGGCGGCGCCTGTTGTGCGAACGCTGCGGGTGCAGGGCAGCCGCCGCCGGTTGGTGCGGGTTGTCGTGCCGGTCGCTGCTGTGGTGTCGCTGGCGGCGGTGGTCGGCGCGGTCGCGTTCTTCACCGCGACCGGTTCCGGGTTCGGCTCGGCGACGGCGGGCTCTGCGGATCCGGTGACGATCAGCGCTGGGACGCCGACCTCGTTCCTCTATCCGGGTGGCCAGTCCGACGTCACGGTGACGATCGACAACCCGAACGATGTCGCGGTGAAGATCCCGTCGCTGGGGCTCGACACCGACCACCCAACGGATCACAGTGGCCTTGAAGGCGATCTCTGCACGATCGCTCAGGCGGATCTGACGTTCACCGCGTCTGCCTTGACGCTGGACAACGGCGGCTCGGGCTGGACGGTGCCGGCGAACGACTCGATCACGATTGATCTCGCGGACGCGGTTGAGATGGGAACAAACGCCGCGAACGGCTGCCAGAACGCGACGTTCACCGTCTATCTGAAGGTGAGCCCGTGATGGCGGTCGTGCGAGCGCTGCTGCTGCCGGTCCGGCTGTTGCTATGGCTGCCGAGGCTGCTGCTTGGTCGTGTCTTGTACGGGGAGCTGCGGGTGTCGACGCTGCCCACCGACGGTCCGCGGGTGCGCGGGGGGCGGGCCGCGGCTACGCCTAGGCGGCCGCTTGTTGTGGTGCAGCGGCGGGGCGGCCGGCGGGCGCGTGCGGGGCTGATGCGTGGGCGTGGCCAGTTGCTCGTCGCGGCGATGGTCGTGGTGGCGCTGGTGACGGCGGCTGTCGCGGTTGCGTTCTTCACGGCGACGGGGGCCGGGAGCGGGGCTGCGAGGGCGGGGCACCTGAATCCGCCGACCGACGTGACCGTCCCCACGACAAACAGCACCGGGACGGTGCATGTCAGCTGGACGGGATCGGTCTCGGGCGGCGCGGCGGTTACGCCAGAGGGGTACTACGTCGAGCGCAACGACGGCGGGGCGAGCTGGTCGCTTGCCTGCGGTTCGGACGCGACGACGAATCTGATCACCAGCGGGACGATCTGCGACGACACCGGCCTCTCGTCGGGCAGCTACACCTACCGCGTCACAGCGGTGTTCCATAACTGGACGGCGCTGAGCGACGCGAGCGGCTCGGTGACGGTGACGATCACGGTCGACAACACCCCGCCTGATGTACATGTGACCGACGTGAGCGGGTCGCCGGTCACGTTCCCGTATTCGACCAACGCCACGATCACCTCGATCGGCGGCACCTGCGGCACCGCCCCGGGCGATCTCGCGCCGGTTGATTGGTCGATTGACGGGCAGTCGGGAACCGCGACCTGTTCCGGCGGCGACTGGTCGTCGGGGCCGCTGACCACGATCTCGGCCGAGGGCGGTTACACCGCGACCGCGTCGCAGGACGACTCCGCGTCGAACCACGGCAGCGACAGCGTGATGATCACGATCGACACGACCAGCCCGGTCGTCTCGATCACAAGCGTCAACGGCAGCCTGGCCAGCTTTCCGAAGCTCCTGAACGTGAACGTCACCTCGGTCGGCGGCGCCTGCGGTGTCCTGAGCGGCGACTCCGCTACGATCGACGTCTCAGTCACCGGCGCCGCGACGCTGTCCGATACCGCGACCTGCTCGGCCGGCGCCTGGACGTACACCTTCTCCTCTCCCCTCTCCGCCGAGGGCGATTACACGGTCACCGCGACTCAGGCCGACGCCGCGGGCAACAGCGGCAGCTCGGGTGCGAAGACGATCACGATCGACAAGACCGCTCCGATCACGTCGATCACGATCGACCCGTCCAGCCCGAACGGATCGAACGGCTGGTACACGGGCACCAACCCGACCTTCACGCTCAGCCCGACCGACACGGGCGGGTCGGGTGTCGCCTCGACGAACTACCAGATCGACAGCGGCACGATCACCACCTACCCGGGCAGCGCCGTCGCGATCCCGGACGGGCAGCACACGATCAGCTACTGGTCGACCGACAATGCGGGCAACGTCGAGACAACCCACACGACCGCGACGATCAAGGTCGACACCGTCAACCCGACCGGCGGGGCGATCACCGCGAACGGCAGCGGCAGCGCGAGCTACAACGCTACCGGGACCATCGCGCTGACGAAGACCGACTTCGGCGACGGCGGCTCCGGAATCGCGTCGAACGTGATCACCCGCGCGACAGCGACGCTGAGCGGGAACACCTGCGGGTCGTTCAGCGGCGCGACCGTCGTTCCGACCCTGAGCGACTCGGGCCTCTCGACGGCCTGCTACCGCTACACGCTGACCGGCACCGACACCGCCGGCAACTCCGCGACCGTGACCAGCGCGATCGTCAAGGTCGACACCAGCCCGCCGACCGCGCCGATCGTCACGCCTTCAGCTGCGACCGGCAGCACCTACATCAACGGCTCGACGGTGTTCATCAACCCGCAGGCGACGAAGTCGGGCGGCTTCACCGTCACCGCGACCTCGACCGACGCCGACACGCTAATCCAGAAGATCAACTTCCCGGCGCTGACCGGGTTCACCAGTCCGGCGGCGGCGACGACACCAACTCGCCCTACTCGACGACCTACGCCTGGTCGGGCGCGGCCGCAACGGCCTCCGGCGCCCAGACCGTGACCGCGACCAACAACGCCGGCGGAACGAACACCGGCAGCTTCACGGTCACCCCGGATACGACGAACCCGATCAACGGCGCGCTGACCGTGAACGGCACCACGGCGTCGGGCGGGGGCGCCACAAGCTACAACAGCACGGGCAGCTTCACCATCTCGGCGATCACCGACTACACCGACGCCGGGTCGGGGCTGGCCGCCTCGACCCTGGTGCGCGATCAGGCGCCGCTGTCGTCGACGGACGGGATCGCGAACGGCACCTGCGGCAGCTTCGGCAGCGCAACGACGATCAGCAGCCGCGCGACCCCGATCGCGCAGACGCTGACCGGGCCGACCTGTTACCGCTACACCCTGACCGGCACCGACAACGTCGGCAACACCGTCAGCATCTCGACGACCGTCAAAGTCGACACCACCGGCCCGTCGGCGCCCACACCGACCCTGTCCGCGGCAACCGGGAACACGTATATCAACGGCACGACCGTGTACACCAACCCGCAGGCCGGCAAATCGGGCGGGTTCACGGTCACCTCGGCCCCGACCGACAGCGACTCAGGGATCCTGAACGTGATCTTCCCGGCCCTGACCGGCTTCAGCAGCGGCGGCGGCACCGACACCAGCTCGCCGTACTCGACGACCTACGCCTGGTCGGGCGCGGCCGCGACCGCCTCCGGATCGAAGACCGTCACCGCGACCAACAACGCCACCGGGACCACCAACTCCAGCTTCACCGTCACCCCCGACACGACCAACCCGATCAACGGCGCAGTCAGCGTCAACGGCACGGCCGCAACCGGTGGCGGCTCGACGAGCACCACCAGCAGCACCAGCTTCTCGATCGACTCCCGCACCGACTACACCGACGCCGGATCGGGCCTCGCAAGCTCCACCCTCACCATCCAGTCGGAGACACTCACCGGCAGCACCTGCGGCTCGCCAGGATCCGGCGGCGCCGTACACGTCACCGACCACGATCAGCGTCACCACCAACCCCGCCATCACCGCCGGCTACTGCTACCTCTACACCCTCACCGGCACCGACAACGTCGGCAACACCCTCACCTCGGGAACCGTCACCGTCACTGTCAACAACACCACGACGGTGCAGGAGACGACGGCGGGAACCTACACGCTAACCGTCCCGGCGAACGCGTCAGCGACCGTTGTCACGTTCGCCATGAACGGTGCCGGCGGCGGCGGCGGAATTCGCGGCGCTGCAGGTGGAGCCGGCGGCACCGTCATAGGGACGATCGCCGTTCCAGCGAGCAGCGGGACCCAATTCACGGTGATCGTCGGCGATGGCGGCGGCGGCGGTACTACCACGAGCGGCGGTGCAGGGGGCAGCTCAGGTAGTGGCTGCGGCGTTGGCGGCCCGGGCGGGACGGGTGGCACGGCTGGCAGCGGCGGCGGCGGCGGCGGCTCGACCTGCATCTACCTCCAGGGGGCACCCGCCGGGACCATCGTTCTTGTTGGCGGCGGCGGCGGCGGCGGTGCCGCTGGTTCGGCAGGCGCTGGCGGCGTCGGCGGTGGCGGACCGACAAGCAACCCAGGTACAAGTCCCGCGACTGCCGGCGCGCTTAATGGAGTGGACGGCTCAGCTGGTAACTCTGGTAACGGCGGCGGCGGGGGAAGACGCAAACCACGGCAAGCTTCCCCTTCACGATCGCCAACACGGGAGGTGCTAAGGGGACATCCGGCGGCGGCGCGGGCTCAGATGGAGTCGCAGGAGGAACTTGTTCCGCAGGCACCTGCACTGCGGGCGGGGCTGGCGGCGGGAACCCCGCAGGCAGCGGCGGCGGCGGCGGCGGCGGCTTGGCTTCGGGCGGCGGCGGCGGTTCTGCCAAGCAGAACAGCACCGGCGGCGGCGGCGGCGGCGGCGGCTCCTCATACACCGGCGGCAACAAGAACGGCTCAACGAGCTACACCGTCGCGGTGACGTCTGCGAGCAACGGTGGAGGCGGGGCTGGCGGCGGCGCAGGGACGACTGGCACCGCCGGATCGGCCAGCTTCACCGCCGCGGCGGCCATCACGCTCACGTAGGCGTCGGCTCACGCCGGCGTGGACCCGGGGTCAGGTCTTCCGCGTTCCACTCTGCTCAGGCAGTCCGGCAGGTTGCGCCGATGCTTGAAGCGAATGGACCCGGGGTCAGGTCTTCCACGTTCCAGCTCGTGGAAGCGGTGTCAGGTCTCGCATTCCGGCAGATCGCACGGGTGGGCTCATCCGGGTGCCTCGGCTCGGGGTTGCGGGTATCCGGGCTCGCGGTGTTGGCCGGCGGGGCGTGGGCCGAGCTGGCGGGCACCGAGCGAGATCGCCCGAGCGCGTGATCGTCGGGACGGGGTTGCTGTCCGCGCCGAGCGGAGCTAATCGTCAGACCGTCAACGACCCGAGGAGGTCAGGATGGTCGGCGAAGAGTCGGAGCGCAAGACGGCTAGGCAGGCGACGGTTGAGGTGCTGCGCGGGGCGAAGGAGCCGCTGAAGTCGGCCGAGATCGCCCGCCGTGTGCTGGAGGTGAAGGGTGTGCGGCTGGAGGGGAAGACGCCGGCTGCGACGATCGCCGCATTGCTGGCGGTCGAGAACAAGAAGCCGGATGGGCTGTTCGTGCGCGTCGCGCCGGGCACGTAGGCGTTGCGTGAGCGGAGCGGGTCGTGACGGCGGGCACGCGGGCGATCGGCTATGTGCGGGTGAGCACTGGGGAGCAGGGCGAGTCTGGCCTCGGGTTGGAGGCGCAGTCGGCGGCGATCCGTGCGGCTTGCGAACAGCGCGGCTGGGAGCTGACCGGGTTGCGGGAGGAAGTGAAGTCGGGCGCCAGGGCCGACAACCGGCCCGTCCTCGCAGAGGTGAATTCGGGCCCTGCGGGCGGGGGAGGCGGACGCGGTGGTCGTGGCGAAGCTCGACCGGCTCAGCCGCAGCGTCGTCGACGCCGGCCGGCTGCTCGAGGAGGCGCGGAAGGGCCGTTTCAACATTGTGGCGCTCGACCTCGGGCTTGACCTGTCGACGCCCACGGGCGAGCTGGTCGCGAACGTGCTCGCGGCGGTGGCGCAATGGGAGCGCAGGATGATCGGGCTGAGGACGAGCGAGGCGCTTCAAGTGAAGATGGCGGCGTCGCGGACGTCGCCGGGCTGGAGCGTCCGTGTCCCGGCGGCTGTCACAACCTCCCTCGACCCGAGGTGATCGCGCAGGAGATCGTCGAAGACCTCGAAGCCGCTCTGGCCGAGTTCGCCGCAATCGCCGCAAGTCTGTCTTCGGCGCCGAAGGAAGCTCGTGTCCGACGACACGAGCGGTTCGAAAGGACCGGGAGTAGGCTGAGACGAGAGGAGCAGGGATGACGACACTCGCCGCTGATCGATCCGATCGCTTCGCACGGAAGGCGGAGCGTGCCCTGACCGTCGCGACCGTGCTCGGCGGGGTCGAGATCCTCCGTCGCTCGCCGCGCTTGCTCGTGGTTCTGGCCGCCTTGCTCGTCTACACGGTGGTGATGTTCGCGCTCGTGTACATGGTCTGGCTCGACGTTGTGCTTGGAACGATCGCCGCGTGGAAGCTCGGCCGTGGAATGGTTCAAGGCTCGCGGGAGGCGCGATGACGAAGGAGCCGAAAACAGGGAAGTTCCTCGGTGTCCCCTACGACTGGCGGCGCCCGACGGTCGCTCGAGCCAAGTCGCGCTGGTGGAACCCGGGCGATCCGCGCTTGTTCACGCCCAAGACGTACGGCTGGGGCTGGGACATGAACTTCGCGCGGCTGCTTGGACGCAAGCCGAAACCTGACGCGACCGATTCCGAGCAATAGAGCTGCCCGAGCACGCGTGGGCTGGCGGTGGACCCGGAGTCAGGTCTTCCACGTTCCAGTTCGCATAGAACCCGGGGTGGAGCCGGTAGGGGCGGGGCCAGGTTTTGCAATCGCACGTTCGCCGAACGCTGCGGGTGGCGTCACGCTTGCGCTCGCCCACGCTTGCTGGGCGCAGTCGGTTCGTCCACGTTTCGCCCCGGGGGTCTGAGGGTCAGAGGATGTCGGATGGTCGGTTTCCGAATGGCGTCGATCTGCCGATGAGGTTTCCCGGTGTGTCCGGTTGGTTACTGCTGCGGCTCGGACGGGTCTCCTCGGAGGAGATCGACCTCGGCGGCTACTCGGATGACGGCGGCGCTCAGTGCGTTGCAGTAGGCGTTGAGGCTTGCGATCGCCTCGATTGGAGTCCCGGGAGTCGCGCCCCCCGCGAGCAGTGACTCGCGCGCGAGCGGGTCCTCCGAGATGCGGTAGCGGATCATGCGAGCGACCTCTTCGCTCAGGCTCATCGGGCTCTCCCTTGGTCGGGTTCACCGATCATGATGGAGACGCTCCCAGGGGCGGCGCCAGCTCTTGCAATCGCGCGTTCGCCGAACGCTGCGCGTGGGCACGATCGTGCTCGACGTCGGGGAGCTCGTCTACGGGCCCGACGGCTCGATCATGGTGGAGCACGGGCCGCAGCCGTTCGCGGACGGGACAGCGCCGCTACTGCGGCGCGCCTCAGCGTAGCTCGACGAGTCTCGAACACCGCCGCCGGTCGCAGGAGCCGGCCGGCGTAAGCTCCGCGTCGTGACCGGTCTGTTCGTCCCGGGCTGGGGAGCGAGCGCCGCCCTCTACCGGGCCGCGATGCCCGAGGGGTGGGAGGCGATCGAGTTGCCGTCGTTCCGGGCGACGCGCGGCTCGCTCGAGGCGTATCGCCGCCGGCTCGTGGCGGAATGCCGCCGTCGACCCGGGCCGCTCGCCGTCGGCGGCCACTCGATGGGCGCCGCGCTCGCCGTGCTCGTCGCCGCCGGGAGCGAGCCCGGGGTGGAGGTCGAGCGGCTCGTCCTCGTCAACCCCGCGGGGCTGCCGCTCAGCAAGCCGGTCGCGCTCATGCTCGTCGATTTCCTGCGGCGGCTCGCGGCCGGCTGGTTTCCGCCCGGCGAGGCTGCTCGGCGCGTCTGGGCGGTGACCTCCCAGCCTCGTTGCGCTCGGCGCCTGGGGCGCGAGCTCCGCTCGCTGGACCTCGGCGGCCCGCTCGAAGAGCTCCGGCGGCGGCGCGTCCCCTGCACCGTCCTCGCCGCCAGCACGGACACCCTCACGCCGCCCGAGCTCTGCCGGCGCATCGCTGCGCTCGCCGGTGCCGAATACCGCGAGCTCGAGGTCGAAGGCGGGCACCTCTGGTTCCTGCGCGCGCCGGCGCTTCTGAAGGAGCAGCTTGCGTTCGAGGCGGTAGCCCCCGGTGTCAGGTCTTCCATGTTCCACCGTTCATCCGGCGGGCCAGTCTAGGGTCGGTTGGCCTGGCTCGAAGAGACATCTTCCGCCTCGGGGCATTCGAAGGCACGCTCGATTCGTGGAGGGCGAGGAGACGGGGATCTACCGCGGGGAGGTGATCGCGATCATGGGAGCGATGGCGGACATCAACGTCAAGGTGGATCGCATCCTCGAGTACATCGAGGGAGGTGACGATGAAGAGGAGGAAGGGGACTAGCTTGCTGACGCCCGAGGAGCGTGCGCTCCATCTCGCTCATCAGCAAGAACTGGAGACCCGCATCCGGAAAGGTGAAATCGAGCTGGCGGCACACGGATCGTCACTCGTTCGCCTCGATCGCCGCGAACGGCTTGCCTACTCGATCCGGCAGATCGAGGCAGAGCTCGCCGCGAAGCGGTAGACCCGAGGTCAGGTCTTCCACGTTCCACTCTGCTCATGCGGTCGATGGGTTGCGCCGATGCTCGAGGCGAACGTGAACGGCATGGCTTCGATGGGTGTCTGGGTGCGCCTATCCGCGTCGCAAGATCCCCGCCGACTCCACGAGCTGGAACGGTGAAGACCTGACCCCAGGTCTACTGAACAACGGAACGCGGAAGACCTGACCCTGGCTGGGCGCTATTTCAGCGTGTGCTCGGCGACGAAGAGTCGCTCCCGCCGACTCACGTGCACGAGCGAGTCCTCGGCAACCCGCCGGCCGTGCTCGGTGGCGTAGGCCGCCTCGAAGGCCTCGCGGGAGTCGAACCAGAGCTCGGTGACGCCGTCGAACTCGGCCTCCGGGGTCTCGACCAGGTTGAACCGGAGGCCGCGCAGCCCGGCGAGATCCCGGGCGAGGCCGGCGTGCTCTCCGAGCCACCACGACGCGAACTCCTCCCGGGTCATGTCCGGCCGCCGGGCGAGGAGGATGACGGCCTTGAACACGGCTACCCGACCTTCGTGATCCGGTGGAGCGGGCGGCCGCCGACCGCGAGAACGACGCAGACGACGATCTCATCGGCGTGCGGCGCGTCGGGGATCGTCAGCTCGGCGGCGTCCATCTCGTCGAAGCTCCAGATGTCATCCTTGTTGGTGATCGGCATGACGATCGTCGCGCCCGGGCCGCCGAGCTTCTTCGTCGAGGGAATGATGTCCTCCCCGTGGTCGACAGCGCGGCGGACAGGCGCACCGAACAGCGGATGCAGAATCGCGGCGGCATGCTCGATCTCGCCGTCGACGCCGACGATCGCGCCCTTACCGTAGGCGGTGACGTCCGCCGGCTGCACGCCGAGCGCCACGACCGCGCGGTCGGCGAGGTAGCCCGAGACCTCGGCTCCGAGATCGTAGAGCGGCGCCAGATCCTCGACGTAGCGCCCGGCGTACGGGTTCGTGACGACCGCCGCGGCGACCACCTTGCGGGTCGGCGGGTCGACCGCACGCCCGGCCTCGCGGTGCGTCTCCTCGACCTGAATCACGACCTTACGGATCTCCGGCGACATCGCGTCCGATCCTACGGGACCGGAAGCGGCTCGCCGCGACCGACGCGCTCGACGATCAGCCGGTAGTTGTGCGGCTGGCGGTGCTCGGCGAAGTTGAACGCCGCCCGACGGTACTTCTCGGCCATGGCGAGGTCAACGTCGGCGACGATCACCTCGTCCTGCTCCGTCAGCGTGTGCACGACGACCTCGCCGGAGGGCGCCACGATCGCCGAGCCTCCGATCATGTGCGCCCCGTCCTCGACGCCGCATTTCGCCGCGGCCGCCACCCAGACCGAGTTCTGGTAGGCGCCCGCCTGGATCGAGAGCAGGTGGGTGAACATCGCCTCGTGAGGTGGCTGGTCACCCCAGCCGATCACCTGCGACGGCGTGTTGTAGCCGAGCACCACCATCTCTGCACTCTGGAGTGCGAGCACGCGGTACACCTCCGGCCAGCGCCGGTCGTTGCAGATGCACATCCCGACGTTGCAGCCCATCAGGTCGAACACGCCGAAGCCGAGGTCGCCGACCTCGAAGTACCGCTTCTCCAGGTGCTGCGACGGTGAGTCCGGCCTGTTGTCGGCGTGCCCCGGCAGGTGCACCTTGCGGTACTTCCCGGCGATGCGTCCGTCAGGCTCAACGAGGATCGCGGTGTTGAAGCGGTGCCCGTCGGGCGTGAGCTCCGCGTAACCGAGGTTGAACCCGACCTGGAGCTCCTCGGCGCAGGCGAACAGCGGCTGCACCGCCTCGTTTGGCATCCGCGTCTCGAAGAAGCGCTGCTCGACCTCCGCGAGGTCATCGGACCAGTACCGCGGGAAGAACGTCGTCAGCGTCAGCTCCGGGTAGACGACGAACGAGGCTCCCTTCGCCTTGGCCTCGCGCATCAACGCGACGAGCCGCCCGACGACTGCGGCGCGTCCCTCCGACGGCTGGATCCCGCCCACCTGCGCTACCGCGAGCCCGAGCCGTTCTCTCTTCGACACGGCTTCACCTCCCTCCGTCTCGACCGGCGCTCTCGGGGCGCCCCGGATCTGCTACCGGAGAGGCACGGTGCGACTCGCCTCGGACAGTCGGCGGCATGCTCCGATCATACGCCCGCGCGTCGGTCCCGCCCGCGGGCGGCCGCGTACGGCATGGAGAACGAGCCACGGCCCCGGCTCTCACCTTGCCGGGATCAAATACTGTCCTTCTGGTGCAGCACTGGAACCTGCTCGATATCCCTGCGCCGAAGGGGACGCGCGATCCGGTGGTCGTCTACCAGGACGACGGTGCGCGGGCCGTGCTGATGGTGCTTCAGCCGGGGCAGGAGCTTGGGGAGCATCAGGTGAGGGAGAACGCGTGGGTGTTCGTCGTCGAGGGGGAGGTGGAGGTCGCCGCCGGGGAGGCGTCCGCTGCGCTGGGGGCGGGGTCGCTCGTCCGGTTCGAGCCTGCGGAGCGGCACTCGGTCTCCTCGCCGGCGGGTGCCCGCATCCTGCTGATCCTGACCCCGTGGCCCGGAGAAGGGCACTACGGGCCGAAGTAGGCGGGCTCGCGGGCGGGTCAGGCAGCGGTTGCGGAAACCGGGCTGCAGGTGTTCGAGAGTACGCTGTCTCCAGTGGAGTCTCCAGGTCTGATCGAATTTCGCTACCCGGACGGGCGTACGGTCACGAGCGAGTACGCGCATCACTCGCGCGGGCGGCTCAACAGGGGAGATCAGCTCGAACACGACGGAGCGAACTGGCGGATGTACGACCGCGAGGACAGGGACGGGGTGACGGTACATCTCTTTTCCCGCGTGGCGAGAGGCGTTAGCCTCGGGGAATCGTCATTGCGAGCTCGCGCACACCGTCGCGGATAAACCTCGGGTCAGGTCATCCGCGTTCCAGCTCGTGGAGTGGCGCCGGGTGATTTGTGCCAACTTCGCAACGATTCGTCCACACCCGGGTGTTCGCGGGGTTGTCGTGGCTACCGTCGTCGGGGTGGCTCGTCCGCCGCGGCTCGAGGTTCCGGATGGCATCTTCCACGTGTTTGCGCGTGGGAATGCGCGGCAGGCGATCTTTCTGGAAGCGGCGGACTACGAGTCCTTTCTCGAGCTGCTCGGTCGGGTGGCTGAACGTTTCGGGTGGATCGTGCTCACCTACTGCCTGATGGAGAACCACTACCACCTGCTCGTTCAGACTCCGCGCGGGAACCTGTCGCGTGGCATGCGTCAGTTGAACGGCGTCTACGCGCAGCGGTTCAACCGCAGGTACGGCCGGGTCGGGCACCTCTTCCAGGGGCGTTTCAAGGCGGTGCTCGTGCAGGACGACAGGCACCTGTTTGCAGAGTGCCGGTACATCGTCCTGAACCCGCAGCGGACGGCGCAGCCGGTCGAACCGTCGGACTGGCCATGGTCGGGGCACCGGGCGACGCTCGGGATCGCGGCCCGGCCACGGCTCCTGGCCGTCGATCGGCTACTCGGCTACTTCGGGTCGTCGCCTGCCGTCGCTCGCGAGCGGTACCGGGAGCTCGTCGAGGGCGAGGGCGCGCCGCGGGAGTCCCACCCGCTCGTCAACGGCGACGCCGGCTTCGTCGCACGTCACCTCGCCGCGGTGCCGCTCGATCCGGAGTTCCCGCGGCGCTACCGGGTTCCGACACCGCCGGCTCTCGCCGAGCTGCTCGCCCCGCCGACCGACGGCGCCGCGATGCTCGCCGCGAACCGGGACCACGGCTACAGCATGCGCCAGATCGCGACACAGCTCGGCTGCGGCCTCGCGACGGTCAGCCGGCGGATTGCGAGCCAGGAAGGCGCAGAGAGGGCGGTTCGGCCGGCGCCGGCTGCCCCGGAGCAGGCTCGACGGGCTCGGAGCTGGACGGAAGCTGGAACGTGGAAGACCTGACCCCCGGCCGTCGCTAGAATCGGCACATGCTGAGAGGTCTCTGGAGCCGATTCGTACGAGGTCGCGCTCAGGCTGCTCGGGAGCATGAGGTTGAACGCGAACGGATGACGGACGCCGAGCGCCGCACCGACGACGAGGGCCTCGAGGGCAGACAGGCCGACCTCGCCACGCAGGCTCGGTTCGGAGGGGTCGACCCCGAACGGCTCCTGCCGGACGACAGCCCAGAGTAGCGCTGAGCCGGTAGGTAAACCCGGCACCACGTCTTGCATTTCACGCACCTCGGCTGTTTCCGCCGTGGAGTGTGCGCCGATCGTGGAGCAGGTGATTGGCGGGCCCGGGGTTGTCCATGTTGACGCAGTACCGTCGGTGGGATGGCCTGAGCTCTTGCCCGACGACGCCGCGACCGGGTGCGGCTGTGATTCATGCCGCCCTCATCTCCCGGGGATAGAAAGCGCCTCGTGGACTGGCGCCTCTACCACGCGATCTACGGGATCTCGCTGCACCACCGCTGGGTCGGCTCCCTCTTCCACGGGATCGAGCAGGCGAGCATCCCGTTCATGGTCGTCGCCACGGTCGCTCTCTGGCTGTTCGCGCGTCCCGGCGGCAGCGGCAAATGGAAGCTCGCCGCTGCCGGCGCCCTGCTCTCGGCCGGGCTCGCGCTCGCGATCAATCGCATCATCGCGGCGCTCTGGTTCCGGGAGCGGCCGTTCCTCAGCCACCGCATCGCCCACCCGTGGATCAACTCGCATGACGCCTCGTTTCCGAGCGATCATGCGAGCGCATCGTTCGCGATCGCGTTCGCCGTGCTGATGATCGACCCGCTCGTCGGAGCGCTCTACCTCGTCTTCGCCCTGGTCATCTCGGTGGGCCGGCTGTTGATCGGAGCCCACTACCCCGGGGACGTCGCGGCCGGGCTCGGCGTCGGGTTGCTCGCGTCGCTGGCCGTGATGAAGCTGGCGAGGCCCGTGCTCGTCAAGGCGGTCGGGCTCGTCGAGCGGGCGACCGATCCGATCTTCCGTCCGGTCTGGCGCAACTGAACAGCTCGCAGCCCCCTCCCGGGGGAAGACCGCTCGCCCCGGCTCGCGATGATGCGTAGGAGTGCATGGTGGGTCGGATTCGGTGTCTGCGCCGCTTCAGGTCGGCGAGATCGTCCGCTGGCGGGGTCGGTGGTGGCGCTTGCGCGGCGTCACGCCGATGAGTATCCGCGACCGCCGCGCCGAGCTCATCCTCGTCGACGGTAGCGAACGCACGTTCGCCCCCCGGACGAGATCGAGCCGGACGGAACCGACGACTCGTCGCCGGTCGTGCGCCCCCTCCATCCGCCGCCCAACAGGCCATGATCGCGGTCGCCCAGAACCGCAGCCGCCCGCACGATCGCTAGCCGGAGGTGCGAGCCGCTCGGCGGAGCGAGTCGGCCAGCAACGCGATCACCGCGACGGGGAGGAGCCACCACGCGGCGATCCTCTCGTCGGCGAGGAGCGCGGAGATCCCGAGCGCGGCGACCAGGCCGACCGCGACACGCCAATCGTCCCCGACGACGAAATCCCACCAGAAACGCCCGAACGCCGTCAGGTAGCTCACCGCTGGACCCCGATCGCGACCGACGCCCGGCGTTGCTGCTCGAGCAGACGAACGAGCGCAAGCGACGACAGCGCCACGAACGCAAGCACGCCGAGTATCGCCGCATCGCCGCCCGGCCACCTCACGCCCGTCCCCTCGGCGCCCCAGAAGATGCCGAAGGTCGTCAGCATGAGCCCGACGGTGAACTTCATCGAGTTCTCCGGCACCCGGCTGAGCGGGGCGCGGACGAGAACCCCGACCGTGGCGACCAGCACGAGCGCGGACCCGGCAGCGGCCGCCGCGAGCGGCAGCCGATGCTGCGTGCTGCCGAACGTGATCACGATGAACACGACCTCCAACCCTTCGAGCAGGACACCCTTGAAGGAGACGACGAACGAGTACCAATCGAGACCCGCCCGCCTCGTCCGGGCCGCGCCCCTCGCCTCCTCGGTCTCCCGCCGAAAGATCTCCGCCTCGTCGTGGAGGGCCTTGTAGCCGCTCGCCCGCAAGATCGCCTTGCGCAGCCACTGCAGCCCGAACACCAGCAGCAGCCCCCCGACGACGAGCCGGAGCGCGTCGATCGGGATCAGCGTCAGCGCCGGCCCGAGCGCAGCGACCGTGACGGCGAGCGCGACGGCGGCCGCCCCGACGCCGGTCAGAGTCGATCGCCAGTCGCGGGTGACCCCGACCGCGAGAACGATCGTCAGCGCCTCGACCATCTCGACGGCACTGGCCAGGAACGCGGCCGCGAACAGGAACGCGGCACTCACGGGCAGGTCTCGCCGAATCCGCGCATCAGCGAGGGTGGCGCCCGTAGATCGTCTGCCACGAATCCCACGTGATCTTCAGGATCACGAGCGTGATCACCAGGCCGATGATCGGATCCGCGACCGGCAGGCCGAGGCTGACGATGACCGCGCTTGCGACGACGCCGAGCGAGACGAAGCCGTCGACGCGGGAGTGGTTGCCGTCGGCGATCAGCGCCGGGCTGTCGAGGCGCCTGCCGCCGCGAAGCCGAACCTGCGCAGCGATCTCGTTGCCGAGGAACCCGATCGCGCCGGCGCCGGCGAGCAGCCAGAGGTGGGTCAGATGCTGGGCGTGAACCAGCCGCTGGATCGTCTCGTAGAGCGCGACCATCGCGCTCGCGAAGATCGCGAGCACCACGCCGAGCCCGGCCCATCGCTCCCCGCGTGCCGACCGGAGGATGAACGCGGCGCCGAGCGGCAGCGCAGTCAAGCCGTCACCGAAGTTGTGAATCAGGTCGGCAAACAGCGCCACGCTGCCCGAGGCCACGAACACGGCCGTCTGAGCGATCGCCGCGACCGTGAGCACGGCAAGGCTGACGGCGACGGTCCTGACGCCGTCGCGTGACCGGACGATCGACGGATCGACGAGCCCGTGCGAATGCCCGTGCGAATGGCCGTGCTCGTGGTGATCGGGCTCGTCGCTGTGAGGGCCGTCGAGATCGCACGTCGCGGTGTGGCTCACGGTCGGCAGGCTACCGCGCACGGCGAGCTGATCGAGGCGACCGCGTGGTACACGGGCGGCGGCGGCGCGGAGGCCGCCGTCGTCTCCGACGCTCGGGACGAGGCGCGGTTCCTGACGGCGCTGATGCAGGGCAAGCTCCTCGGCCCCGCTCAGCTCGCGGCGATGAAGACGCCCGACTCCGCGATCGGCAGCGACTACGCGCTCGGGCTCGTGGTCGAGCCGAGCGGCTGCGGCGGAACCGTCTACACCCACAACGGTGGCGGCCCCGGGTTCAAGACGAGCGTCTTCGTGTCGGGCGACGGCACGCGCGTCGCAGTCCTGCTCCTCAACGGCAACACGCCGGACAGCCGAGCCGATACGGCCGCGTCGGCCGCCGCAAAGCGGCTCTACTGTGAGAGCTAGTCCGCTTCCGGCAGGAATCCCGGGGTCGACGCCATACACTTGCACGATGCCCCTCCGGCCGATCCGGCAATGAGCGGCGCCGTCCCGGCTCGCCGTCACGATCCACGCCCGCGGCGCGACAGGGGGGTTGCGCGCGCCGAGGCCGGGCGAGACCGGAGACTTGCGGCCCGGGCCCGGATGATGCGTCGGCGCCGGCGAAACCTCGTTCTCGGGCTGCTCGCCGTGACCTGGTTGCCCGGTCTCCTCGGCGCCGTATCCGGGCTCTCGTCCCTCAGGTCGTGGGGATCGCTCGGGGGCTACCTGGGGCTGAGCTGGGCGATTCCGGGCCTCGTGATCGGGTTGATCGTGGATCGAGCGACGCACGAGCAGGGCATCCGCGCGCACCGGTTGCTCGGGCTCGCGGCAGCGGGCGCGGCAGCGGGTGTGCTGCTGCTCGGCGCCGCCGCGACGATCGGCGCGTAGCCCGCCGGGAGGCCGGCGCCGCGCGGCTACGGACCCCGCCGGGTGCGCCCGACGGGCGGAGTCGGCCCGGCGGCCACGCGCACCGGCACCGACGCGAGAGCGCCCCACGGCGCGGAGATCGTGAGGATGCCGACGACGGCACCGGGCCGTGCCGACCTGAGCGCCCGAGCCGAGCGGCGCGGCCGGAGCTCGATCGTCTCGGTGAGCGCGAGGCCCGCCCAGACGACCGCCGCAGGCTTCTCCGGCGCGACCAGCTCGACCGGGGCGCCGCCGGGTGGTGCGCTCACGCGTGCGACGACCGCGCCGGGACCGGTCAGCCGGCGACGGTCGAGCCGGCTCGTGACCGACTGGAGCAGCTCCTCGTCGACCAGGGCCGGCGCGCTCCTGCCTTGCTGTCCGAGCGCAACCGAGATCACCATGGCGGCGTGGTGGCCGCGGTAGGCGGCGGTGACGAGGCAGTCGAGCGCATGCGAGCTGTAGCCGCCCTTGACGCCCACGATCCCGTCGATTCCGAGCGCCGGATTCTGGTTTCGGATCACTCCGACGACGGGGAGGTTGATCCGCGTCCGGCGGACGATCCCGCGCACGACGGGGTCGGCCATCACGATCGAGGCGAGCAGCGCCTGGTCGGCCGCGCTGCCCGCCGATCCGGGGTCGACTCCGCTCGGGTCGGCGTAGTGGGTCGTGCCGAGGCCGAGCCTCCCGGCGGCCAGGTTCATCTTCGCGACGAACGCGCCGATCGTGCCTGCGTCCCAGACGGCGAGGCGGTCGGCGATGTTGTCGCCCGACGGGACGAGGAGGCCTTCCAGCGCCTGGTATTCGGTCATCACCTCGCCGGCTCGCACCTCGACGACGCTGTCGCCGGCCCGCACGTCCTGCCTCCAGTCGTCGACGTCCCACGAGGTCATCAGGAGCGTCGGCCCGGTTTGTCCGGGGGCGAGGGGATGGTCGGCAAGGACCACGAATGCCGTCATCATCTTGGTGAGGCTTGCGATCGGGACGCGGCTCTGATCCGGTGACGCCCCGACGAGCCCGACGCCCGCGACGGCGACAGCGGCCTCCCCGGTCGCAGGCCAGCGAAGCACCGGTGCCAGCCCGGGCACGACGGGGTGCGGACTCGTGAGCGTGACCACGGGCGCCGAGCCGCTCGCAGAGGCGGCCGTCCCGCCGCTTGCAGTCGCCGAGACCGCGCAGCCGGCGGCGAGGCCCAACGCGGCGCAGATCGGCAGGGCGCGACGGTGTCTCACGAACGGATCATGCCGCGCCGCCGACGCATCCGGTAGATCGGTGTCGGCGGGGAGACCCTCGGAGGCGCAGCTCGTCTGCGTCCAGAACCGACGCGGTACAGCTGCTCGACCGTGCCGGTCGTCGCGGGCCGAAGATGTGCTCTCTCCAAGACCTGACTTCGCGCCACCCCCGTTCGGGGGACGGCCGGATCATCGTTTTGGCCGATCAGACAGCTATGTCCCAACGAGTCATGCGCCCTGACACGGACGCACTGTCAGGGCCGCATGCGCCGGCGATTCCGGCCGCCGAGGCGACCGAGATGCTGCGCGCGCTGACCGCGCACACGCCGTACGGGATCTTCCGCTCGGACTCGGAGGGACAATGCGTCTACGTCAACGCGCGCTGGTGCGAGCTGACCGGCCTCAGCCCCGACCAGGCGCTCGGCGACGGCTGGATGGCCGCCCTGCACCCCGACGACCTCGAGCGGGTGCTCGCCGAGTGGGGCGAGGCGGGGGAGGAGGGCCGCGACTCGATCGTCGAGTACCGCTTCCGCCGCCCCGACGGCACCGTCTTCTGGATCGAGGGCTTCGCGACGGCGCTTCGGGACGAGCAGGGACAGGTCACCGGCTGGGTCGGCATCTGTCTCGACCTCACCTCGAAGAAGCTGGCCGAGGACGGGCTCCTCCGCGCCGGTGAGCGCTTCCGGGCCGCGTTCGAGAACGCCCCGATCGGGGTCGGCCTCGTGGGGCTCGACGGTCGCTGGCTCCAGGTCAACGAGGCACTCTGCGTGCTGCTCGGCCACGACGCCGAAGAGCTGCTCCATCTCACCATCCTCGACGTCACCCATCCGGACGACCGCGGCGCGAGCGCCGCGTACGAGCGCGACGGCGAGCGCCCTCGCGAGGAGAAGCGGTTCGTCTGCGCCGACGGGCGAGTCGTCTTCGTCTCCGTCAGCGGCACCCTCGTCCGCGGTTCCGGAGGCGACCCGCTCTATGCCGTCGTGCAGGTCGAGGACGTCACCTCGCGCCGGCAGACCCGGCTGGCACTCGAGGAAGCGGAGGAGCGGTTCCGGCGCGCCTTCGAGGACGCACCGATCGGTCTCGCGCTCGTCGATCTCGACGGGCGCTGGTTCCGGGTCAACCGGATGCTCAGCGAGATCACCGGCTATCCGGAGCCCGAGCTGCTCGAACGAGGCTTCCAGGACATCACCCACCCCGATGACCTCGCGAACGACCTCGAGAAGCTGACGCAGCTGATCGCCGGCGAGATCCGCGTCTACCAGGCCGAGAAGCGGTATCTGCGGCCCGACGGCGAGGTCGTCTGGGTGCTCGTCTCCGTCTCGCTCGTGCGCGACTCCGACGGGACTCCGCTCTATCTCGTCTCGCAGATCCAGGACATCGCCGAGCGGAAGCGGGCCCAGCGTGAGCTCGAGCGGCTCGCCAACCACGACGCCCTCACCGGTCTCCGCAACCGGCGCATGCTGACGGCCGACCTCGAGCAGGCGCTCGTGGCGGGCAGCGCCGCAGACCGCCGGCTGCTCGCGATCTTCGACCTGAACGGCTTCAAGCACTTCAACGACAGCTTCGGGCACCCGGCCGGCGACGCGCTCCTCACGCGGCTCGGTGAGACCCTCGCCGAGGCCGTCGGGCCGCACGGCCACGCCTACCGCCTGGGAGGTGACGAGTTCTGCGTGCTCGCAGAGGTCGGCGGGGCGACGCAAGCACAGATCCTGGAGGCAGCCGTCGCCGCCCTGACCGACACGGGCGAGGGATACGAAGTCTCGAGCTCGTTCGGCGCGGTGTCCCTCCCCGACGAGGCCCGAGACGCCGACAGCGCGCTCCGGCTCGCCGACGAGCGCCTCTACGCCAACAAGCACGAGCTCCAGTCGGCGGGGCGGGAGTCGCCCGAGGTCCTGCGCCGCATGCTGGCGGAGCTCGAGCCCGGTCTCGAACGGCACCTCGACGCGGTCGCGAACCTCTCTGCCAGGGTCGGCCAGCGACTCGGCCTGAGCGGCGAGGCACTCGACGAGCTGCGCGTCGCCGCCGAGCTCCACGACATCGGCAAGCTCGCCATCCCCGATGCCGTACTTCAGAAGCCAGGCCCGTTGAGCGACGACGAATGGGCGCTCGTGCGAAACCACACCCTGATCGCCCAGCGCATCCTCGCAGGGGCCCCGACGCTCCGATCGGTCGGTGAGATCGTGCGGGCAACCCACGAGCGCTGGGACGGCACCGGCTACGTCGACGCACTCGCGACCCGAGAGATCCCGCTGGCAGCCCGGATCATCGCCGTCTGCGACGCGTACACGGCGATGATCAGCGACCGGCCCTACCGCAATGCCCTCACGCACGATCAGGCGCTCGTCGAGCTCCGCCGCTGCGCATTCACCCAGTTCGACCCAGAGGTCGTCCAGGTCTTCTGCGCCGAGCTCGAGGCCCAGCGCCGCGCCCACGGCGACGGCTCCGGGGTGGCGTCCGGCTCGTAACGGGGCAGGCGTCGCCGGCCGGAGGGCGAAGGAGAAGAAGGCGGTGGCGGGCAGGGGACCAAGACCGACGGCTGCAAGACCTTCTCGCCACCGCCGATTCGTCTCCGACGATCGAGCGCCGGGACGCTTCAGCCAATGCTCCGTCTTGCCGATAGCGATCGCGTGGTTGCATATTCCCACCCGCATCTTGCCCACTCTCGGCGCGGGCACCTGTGGAGGCTGCCGCTCGCAGCCGCCGTCGTCACCGTCGTGATCGGGATCGACTCCGCGTCAAAGGCCGCCGCGTTGATCGCCGGTCACGGCGCGATGGACGCACCCTCGTCGTCAGTCCGGCCCGTTGGGACGATCCTCGTCGGGCTGATGGCACTCGCAGGCATTGCGCTCCTTCCCGCGCTCTGCCTGCCGGGCGCGCTTCTGGTCATGGCCGGCAGCGGCTCGAACATCCTCTCGCTCGCACTGTGGCCGGGAGTGCCGAATCCGCTCGGCGTTCACATCGCCGGAGGGATCCTGCACTTCAACCTGGCAGACGTGTGCGTCGTCGGCGGCGGCGCGCTCTTCCTCGCCGCGGCGCTCTGGACGATCTGGCGGATGCCCGCCGACGAGTTCGCCCGGCTGTTCGCCCGGTGACGCCTCGCGACGAGGGCCGGTAGCGCCAGGCGCATCCGCCGCATCGCGGCGAGGCCGGTCACGAGCTCCTGGGCGAGCCGCTCGATTCGCTCGGGATGGAAGCCGCGCAGCCGGGTCAACGGGCGCAGCACGAAGACGACGGGTGTTCCGCGCTCAGCCCCGCCAACTCCTCCACCGACGTGGAGTACGTCAGCCCCGCGCGGGCTCGCTCGCTCTGCGGTGAGCGCCTCGACTGGATCGAGGTCGTCCGTCCGACCGGCTAGTGCGGCATCTCGTAGCCTCGATCTGAAACGCGGGCGTGCGAGGCCGCACTAGGAAACGGGTCGGAGGTCGCCGGACGCGACGAACTGGTGCACGCCGGCGGCCGACGGGTCGTAGGTGCCGATGGTCAGGTAGCGGCCGGAAGCGCCCGCTGCGACGCCGCTCGGGAGGAGCGGACATACACCCGTCCGTCGACGGTCGCCGTGAGCTCGTAGTTCTTGCCGCCGTGATCGGCTCCCGCCCAGTAGACGGGGCGGCCCATTGCAGCGGCGGCGTGCAGGAGCCCCGCCCGGGTGACGGCGGTCACCACTGCAGGCTTCGTCGAAGGAGGCGTTGCGGCGTGTTCGCGACCCGACGCGAGCCATGTGCCCACGCCGGCGGCGCCGGCGGCCACCGCCGCGATCGCGGCGATGCGGATCCTGTTCGGCCGAGAGGTGATCGAGCGCCTGAACGTCAGGTGCGAGATCTGTGCGCTCGGCGGGAAGCCGATCTGGGGTTCGTCGAGCATGGCGTAGGTGGAGTCGTCGGCTGACGGCGCCGCTTCCTTCAGGGCTACTTGCAGCTGAGTCGTGCCGGCCGGGCGAACCCGGGCGGCACGACGAAGATCTTCTGGCCCCGCAGGACGCCCGAGTCCCAGGGGATGCGCGGCGGTGAGCGGAAGACGTCGAGGTGCGCGCCCAGGATCGCGCCGCCCGTGTCCGCGGCCGTGAACCAGCCGTCGCTCGGCGTGCCGCAATAGGCCGGGACGAAGATGCTGCTCCCGTGCGGGATCAGGCGCGGGTCGACGGCGACGTCGTGCCAGTAGGAGAGGGAGAGCGACGGGCCCGCGGCGAACTGCGCACCCGGTCTCGGGGTGCCCGTCGTGGCAGGCGGGCCCTTCGACCAGCCGCCGCCCGACAACGGATAGGTCACGGTGCCGTTCCGGTCGAGGCGCGGCGGCCCGATCCAGGCCGGGCTCCCGTTCGTCCAGTAGCCGGGTGCGTGCGTGCACGGGTAGGTGGCGGCGCCGGCGGCGTTGCGCCAGGTCAGCGAGTACGGCCCGGCGAAGTGGTAGAAGCGGCCGTTGCTGCCAATCCCCTCGCCCTGCATCGCCAGGCCCCGCGCGCTGTAGAGCCAGTCGATCCGGTGGCGGCCCGGAAGGCCCGGTGCACGGACGAGGCGCCCGTCGAACCAGCGCTCGGGCGCCGGGAAGTACTCGGTGATGACGACGCCCGGCAGCCAGCGCGGCCTGACGATCGTCCTCTCCGGAGGCGGCTTGACGGCCGGCGGGCAGCCGGCGGCCCGGGCGCCGCCGGAGCTGGGTACCGCGGCGGGCGCGGCGACTGCGGTTGCTGCGACCCCGATCAGCACGCAGGCAGCGGCGTGGTACCCCCACCGTGGACTTCGCGGAGGGCGAGCGCTCAGCGGCAACCTACGAAAGATCCTCGTCCCGCGAGTGTAGAGGCGCAGGCCCGGCAGGCCGCAAGATTGGAAACATTGTGACCAGTGCAACGACTCACCGGCCCCCAGCCGCACTTGTAATTTATGCCACATACTTTGCAGGGATTTTCGGCGAAAGCTCGAATCTTCCGGACCTGATGGATATCTCAGGTGCAGTAGTTCTCAGTCAACGCATCGCCCAGCAGGAGCAGTGGCGCCGGGCGCGGGCGGTTCGCAGCGGCGTTCAGCCGGCAATCGATCCGGACGGGCATGCCCTCGAAAGCTTCCACGACGATATCCGTTACTACCAGTCGGATGATCTCGTCGAGGTCGTCGACGGTCGGAGCACGCTCGTCACCCGCCGGGTCTGCAAGCGGCTCGTCGAGGACGCGTGGAAGTACGACGTGATCGTCGAGCGCGTCCAGCACGTCGCCTGACCGATCGCGCAACGAGCCGTGATTTGACAGCGGCCCGCGCGTCTGGAAACTATCGGAACCTCGTGTTCCGGACAGTCGACGCACAGCCTGTTGCCGTAGATCCGCGTCGTGACCGGATCCCGGGTGACGTTGCCCTGTCAAGCCGTCCGCCGGAGGCGGTCGCGGCACGCCGCGAGTCGGAGCTCGACCGCGTGCTGCTCGAGCTCGGCGCCGCCGTGCGCGAGGCCGGCGGGCCCGCCCCGCGGCACCGGGCAGAGGGCCGGCGCCTGGGCGGCGGGCGGGTCCGGGCCGGGGTGCGCAGCAGGCGCGCGATCGTCCGGCGAGCGCTGGCAGCCGCGATGTGTAATCCCGCCCCGGAGCCGGAACAGCTGACGCTCGACCTGTTCGCGGTGACCGCTGCGGAGCCGGCGCCTTCGCCGGGGCCCGCCGAGCTGCTCGACGGGGGAGATACCGTCGAGGTGCCCGCGATCGTGCCGGCTGAGTTCGAGCCCGAGCCGAGGGTGGTCAGGCTGCCCGCCGTCGAGCCGGATCCGACCGCGTTCCGGGCTGTCCCGCTGCCGGCGCCCCTGGCCAAGGCGGCGGGGCACGAGCCGAGATGGGTCAAGCTGCCGGTGCTCGCCCCGGACCCGGTCGATGCCGGTGTTCCGCCGTCCGCGTGCCAGACCGCCCTGCTCGACCGGATCACGGCCTACACAGTCCGCATGACCGCGTCCGCCCGAGAAGCCGTCAAAAAATGAAGCCTTGAGTCGCCCATCGCGGCTCTTCGACGAAGCCTGTCATTCTGTGAGAGTGTCTCACCGGGGCCCGCCGCTCAGCGGGCGGTCACGACCGGGCTGTGGTCGAGGAGAACAGGGCCGGGATCGGCGGCCGAGACGAGCCAGACCGCGAAGCGGTACGCGCCGCCGGCGATCGGGGCGCGCGGAAGGGTGACGGTGATCGTGTGGTTCTGGCGCGCCATCCCGCGGCGGGCGAGCACGGGGGCGCCGTCGCCCGCCCGCTGGAGGGTGACGAGGTAGAGGCAGGCTCTGGTGCAGCCGAGGCGGACACGCGGGGCCGCGCGTGTCGAGACCGCACCCGGGAAGACGAGGGCGCCGGGAGTTGCGAGCGCGGCGGTCGAAGCCGGTTTTGGAGCCGGTTGTGGGGCCGGCTGCGGGGCCGGCTGCGGGGCCGGCTGGGGGGCCGGCTGGGGCGTGGCTCCCGAGCCGGTGCCGGCGCCCGCTCCGGTCGCGGGCGCCCCGCAGCCCCGAGTCGGCGTCTGCGCAGTCGCAACGGCCTGCTCCACCGCCTGGAGGCTCGCCTTCGGTGATCCGTCGACGTAGTAGAGCCCCGACTGCTCACCCGGGTTCGTGCTGTCGACGAGGCGATGGAGAAGGACGGTCGCGATGGTCGCGCGGCACGCGACCGCCTTCAGCGCCGCCGCGTAGGCGGCAGCCTGGGAGGGTTCGTCGAGCCCGGTCGTGCCGGCCGACGGGGAGCCGTAGAGGGGAAGTTGAGCCGCGGGGATCGTCGAGACGACGGCCACGTCGTCGACGATCAGCGGCAGGGTCGCCCCGGCCTGCGCCGTGCCGGCGAACCCGTTGTCGAGCGCGGTCGCGAGCTTGCCGAGGTCGGAGAGCGCCAGCAGGTTCCTTCCGGGCCCCGGTGCGGGGTGGAAGGCGAGCTCGTCCATCAGCGGAGCCGGCCGGGCGGCGGCGCGGTAGGCGGCCGCGATCGCGGCGATCGTCGTCCTCGGGGCGTCCTCGCCGCTGAGCGCACCATCGACGTGCACGGCCGGCGCGGCGGCCTTGACGGCGTCGTAGACCGCTGCGAGCGTCGCCTCGTACGCGGCACCGGCGGCCGGTGCGTCTGGCGCCGGGCCGATCACGAGATCGCGTAGGGCGGGAACCTGCTGTGCGACCGCGGCCGCGTAGGCGGAGAGCAGCTGGCGTGAGGGGTCGTCGGACGGTAGGGGCGAGACGTACAGGACGAGCGCGAGGTTCGTCCCGGCCGGAAGCCGGTTGAGGGCCGCGATCGCGCCGGGGTCAGGGACGGATGATCCGATTGGCCAGACGAGCGTCATCCGGACGGCGCCGAATCCGTCCTGCGCGGCGAGGCTCGCCTGGGTGGGCTGGTCGAGGCCGACGCCGACGGCGAGCGGCGGGAGCGGTGTCGCGATGCCACGGGTCGCGGCTGCGACCGTTCGCTTCTTGGGATGGTGCTTCGGTTTCGGCGCCGAGGCGACGCGGACGATCGGCAGTGCCTCGACGGCGGCTGCGTTCCCGGCCCAGTCGGTCGCGTGGATCGTGACCGGATAGACGCCGGGGCGGCTCGGCAGCCTCCAGGTGACGGTGTGCCAGCCGCCGTTGACCCCGAAACGGCGCACGTCGCCGAGGGCCGAGATACGGACGGTCGAGGGCTTCGAGACCCAGAAGGAGACGGCGCCGGGGCCGGAGTCCGCCAGTTTGAAGGCGGGTCGCTCGGTCTGGTAGGCGGCGAACCGGGTCGCGGCGGTGGCGAAGCGCGGGTCGGACCTGGCGAGCCGCTGGAGGAGTTGGACGACGTACTCCTGGTAGTCGAGTGGGGAGGGGTTGCCCGGCAGCGAGTAGTAGGTCCAGTAGCCGGTGTCGAATTGGGGTAGGGCACGGGCGGCGGCGTTCGTCAGGTTGGCGGCGAGCGTGGCCGCGGCCGGGTCCGACGTGCTCTTCGCGTAGTCGGCCAGGGAGATGGCCGACTGGAGCTGCGCGTTCAGGACGATCAGGCGACTGAAGCTGTACAGCGCGATCCAGGGGCCGGCGCCGGTCCGGCGGATGAGCCGGCCGGGGATCGCATGGTATGCCGCGTGTGCCGCTGCTTTCAGCTGGGGCGCCTGGTCGGGAAGAAGCGCCGCGGCACGGGCGAATGCCTGCGCGGCCACCGACTGCGCGAAGCCGGAGAGCCACGGGGCCCGGCCGCCCCCGAAGCGGAAGTAGTACTCCCAGCCGCTGCCGCCGCCGGCCGCCGGGACGGCGCGCGCGATCAGGGCGTTCGCGAGGCGGTCGGTCGCGCCGGCGTCCTTGCTCGCGATATCGGCGTTCAGCGCGGCGAAGTTTGCGAGTGGGTGGAACTCGAAGCCGCTGCCGGGGAAGTAGCGGTAGACGACGCCGTCGCTGCCGGTGATGTCCGTCCTCGGTGCCGGCGGCCCGTGCCGGGCGAACCAGTCGTCGTTGGCCGTCAGCTGCCCGAAGACCGCCAGGGCGCGCGGAGCGGTCAGCTTGCCGGCGATTGCGGCCGCCTGCTCGAGCGACGAGGAGAGCGGGCCCCGTCGCGCGGACGGCAGGCGGCGGATCAGGAGCACGGCCCGGTTGACCGCCGAACGGTCGCGGGCAGCATCCGCGGGCGAGATGTGCCCCTTCGCCTCCTGCGAGGCGATCGCTTTCAGCAGCACCTTTTGCGCCGGCGGCATCGTGCGCGCAGGAAGCCTGGCGGCTCCCATCAGCGCGACGACACCGATGGCGCTGACCCCCAGCACCATCCTCATGCCGAGGACAGCATGCCTGATCGACCCCGCCCTCGCGCTCGGCGAGCCGCCCGACGCCGGCCTCGAGTGAACCTCCATGCATCTGACTTCGTCGCCCGTTCGCGATGTCCCGTGCCGTGCCCGGAGACCTGTCCCCCACGGCCACGGCCGGGGACTGTCCCCGGACGCCGCCGAAAGGGACGTGTTCTGTGGTGTCAGTCCGCCGCGGGGGCGAGCAGCGGGGCGCCGAGGCCGAGGCCGAGGGTGTGGGCGAGGCCGGGGACGGCGTCGCGCGCCTCCCACTCGGGTGAGGCCGGCTGCTCGAGGAAGCGCTTGCGGATCGTCAGCAGGTCGGGCTCGCAGGCGAGGAGGCCGTTGACGACGTCCGGGTCGAACTGGCTGCCGGCGTCCTTGCGCAGCCGGGCGAGCGCCGCGTCCCAGCGGAGCGGGCGCCGATAGGGCCGCCGGTCGGTCATCGCGTCGAGGGCGTCGGCGACAGAGAAGATCCGCGCAGCGAGAGGGATCTCCAGGGCGGCGAGCCCGTCGGGGTACCCGGTCCCGTCCCAGCGCTCGTGGTGGGAACGGACGACTCGCAGCCCCTCGCCGGCGAGCAGGGGGACCTGCCCGAGCAGCCGCTCTCCCATCGTCGTGTGCTGCTTCAGGTTCTGCCAATCCTCGCTCTTGACCGAGCCGCGCTTGAGCAGGATCCGATCGGAGACGCCGATGTTGCCGACATCGTGGAGCAGGAAGCCCCACTCGAGGCTCGGGTCGTCGATCAGCGACGGCTCGACCTCCACCGTGAGACGCATCGCGTACGCGGTCACGCGATCGGCGTGGACGCTGGTCTCGAGCCCCCTCACCTCGAGCGAAGCCGCCAGGGCGGCGACCGTCTGCCGGTAGGCCTGGTTCAGCAGCTCGTGTCGCTGCCGCCCGACCTCGATCAGACGACCCAGCCGGGCGGCACGCTCACCGGCGAGCTGCTCGGAGACACCGGGGCCGAACGCGCGGCCGAACGGTGGGACGCCGATCGCGGCCTCGAGCAGCGTCAGCAGCTCGAGCAGATCGAACGGCTTGCGCACGAATGCGGTCGCGCCTGCCGCGATCGCGTGGGCGCCGGTGTCCTCGGAGCCGCTGATCACGACGATCGGCACGTGGCTCGTGCGCTCGCTCTCGCGCAGGCGGCGGCAGTAGAAGAGGCCGTCGATCCCGGGGAGGCCGATGTCGAGAACGATCGCGTCGGGGACCTGCTCGACGACGATTCGCTCGGCCTGGACGACGTGGTGTGCCTCCAGGACGTCGATCCCCTCGAGCTCGAGAGCAGAACGGACGAGATCGCAGAGTGCGACGTCGTCGTCGATCACAAGAACGCTGAGCTGCTTCATCCTCGGCCTCCCGACTACTGGATTCTTCTCTTATCCTTTCGTCACGGGACGCGCCCGGCTCGACCCTCCCACATGTAAAAGGTTGAAGAGACGGGTCTCGACGGCAGGATCAGCAGGGCAAAACCGGGCGTGCCGCGGCCGCCGGATCGCTCGTTCGAGGCACGGCTCCCGCCGCTCGATCGTGACCGTTAGGTGACGCTCAGGCTGATCGTGAAGCTCGACCTCCCGATTAACCCCTTGGTGCAACGCAGTGTCATCAGAGGCCCGGGGTCTGTCAAGCGGGCGCGGCAGGAGGGGCCGGAAGGCTCACCGAGAACGTCGTGCCGTGACCGGGCTCGCTCTCGATCGTGATCGTGCCGCCCATCGCCCCGGTCAGCTCCTCGACGATCGCCAGGCCGAGCCCGGTGCCGACGGCGCGATTCGCGGCGTAGCGGCTGTAGAGGAAGAACCGCTCGAACGCGCGCGGGAGCTCGTCGGGTGCGAGCCCCGGGCCGGTGTCGGCGATCCGGAGCAGTCCCGGCCCGGCCGACACGGTGACGGAGCCGCCGGCGGGCGTCGACCGGAGTGCGTTCTCGATCAGGTTCGAGAGCACCTGGAGCGTCCGGTCGGGATCGGCGAGTGCCGGCGCGGGGCCGTGCGTCTCGCCGAGCAGCGAGACGCCGACTCGGAGGGACTCGGCGCCGTGGCGGCTGACGACCTCGGCGACGAGCTGAGAGAGGTCGACGGGCTGCGGCGTGACGGTGAACGAGCGCTGCCGGAGGCGGGCCAGGTCGAGCAGGTCGCGGACGAGGCGCTCGAGGCGGTTCGATTCCTGGACGACGACTCCCGCGGCCCGCGGGACGGTCATCACCTCGTCGAGGAGTGCCTCGCCGTGCCCGCGGATCGAGGCGAGCGGCGTCTTCAGCTCGTGGCTGACCGAGAGCAGGAACGAGCGCTCGGCATCCTGTGCGCGGTCGAGGTCGTCGGCCATTCGGTTGAAGGCAGCCGAGAGGGAGGCGACCTCGGTCGAGCCCTCCACGGGCAGCGGCCCGGGCCGCTCGCCGCGCGCGAGCGCGAGACTCGCCGCGGAGACCCGTTCGATCGGCCGCGAGACGGCGCGCGCGAGCAGGAAGGCTGCGATCCCGGCGATCGCGGCGCCGACCGCCGCAGCGATCCCGAACGCGATCGTGAACGGCCGCAGATCGGAGGCCTCGAGCGTCGCCGACCGGAGCAGGACGATCGCCCGCTGCTTCTGCGGATGCGCAGCGTAGAGGTAGCGCTTCCCGCTGACCGTCACGTCCCCCGTCACGGGCTTTCCCGCCCGGAGGGAAGCGCCGCCCGCCGGGGGCAGCTGCAGCGCGGCCTGCGAGATGGTGAGGATCGCGAGGCGCTCGTCCTGCGTGTCGAAGAAGACGCCGAGGTCGGTCGCCGGCCCGGTCGACGACGAGGCCTGCTGGGTCGCGATCAGAGCGGCCTGCCGTGCCAGAGAGACGAGTGCCTGATGGCGGACGGAGCTGCGGACGAGGACGACTGCGATGACGAGCGTCACGCTCACCGAGGCGACGACCGCGACCGCGATTGCCGCGAACTCCCGGGCGCGCAGCGACCTCAACGTGAGACTGTCAGGGCTGAACCGCCTTGTATCCCGACCCGCGCACGGTCCGGATCAGCTCGGGGCGGCGGAGCTTGCGGCGCAGCTGGGCGACGTGGACGTCCACCGTGCGCGTGCCGCCGGCGTACTCGTAGCCCCACACGCGCTCGAGCAAGGCGTCGCGGGAGAAGACGACTCCGCGGTTCAGCATCAGGTAGGCGAGCAGGTCGAACTCCTTCGGCCGGAGCTCGACGGGCTCGCCCGCGACGCCGACCTCGCGGGCGTTGCGCCGCAGCACGACATCGCCGAGCGCGAGCAGCTCGTCGTCTCCGTCTCGGTCCGGCTCGGCCCGCCGCAGCACCGCCTTCATCCGGGCAACGAGCTCCTGCGGCGAGAACGGCTTGCCGATGTAGTCGTCGGCGCCGACCGCCAGCCCGGCCAGGCGGTCGGCCTCCTCGTCTCGCGCGGTCAGCATCACGACCGGAACGTTCGATCGGGCCCTGATCTGCCGGCAGACCTCGAGCCCGTCCATGTCGGGCAGGTTCAGATCGAGGACGACGAGGCGAACGGGCTCGCGCTCGAGCAGGTCGAGTGCGGCTCCGCCGGAGCCGACGGTCGCGACCCGGTATCCCTCCTGCGCGAGGTAGGCCTCGACGAGGGACGAAAGGTTCTCCTCATCCTCGACCAGCAGGACGCTGCCAGCCATCGTGCGCTGCCCGGGCTAGCGCACCCGTCCGCAATTACGGCCCGCTCCCGGTGGCGTCTCGCCGCCCGTGGCTACGTCCTCAGTCGCCCCGATAGCTACAGCTATCGGGGCTCCCTGCGTCCTTGCCACGAACGCCGAGCCACTCACCGGATAGCAGACCGAACTTACGGACGGATGCACTAGCCGGGCCTCTGGACGAGAAGCAGGGTTGCGATCCTCCCGTGGCTCCAGGCCGCGGTGACGACGAAGCCGGGCTTCACCACGGAGAGCCGCCCAGGCTTCCCGTCCACGAACACCTGAGTCTTGTGATTGATCGGGACATTGACGGTGGAGCCGTCGAGCTGCGTGAGCACCACCAGGTTCGGGCTGACCCGCTGGACGACGCCGATGCTCGTCTGCGCCCCGTGCGTGGTCGGGACGGTCACGGGCTTCGAGCTCCCGTGTGACCGGGGCCCCCCGGGTGGGGACCGATGCTTGAACGGCTGCGCGTACACGGGCTGCGCCGCGGCGAGCGCCACCACCGCGGCAAGAACTGCCAGCCCAACCCTGCCGATCTTAACACCGCTGCCGATCGTGACACCGCTGCCGATCGTGACACCGCTGCCGATCGTGACACGTCCCAACATCTGTACCCATCTTTCCGGGTCGCGGTTACCGGACCGTTCTCCGTTTGTAAACGCAGCGTAAACGTCAGGGGTGTGCGCTGGGTCAGAACAGGCCGGCCCACTCCCCAGGGCGTGGTAGTGACTCAGGTGGGTGGTGGCCCAATTCGAGCGTGATTTTTACATTCGGAAAACAGAGCGAAGATGGTCGGATGATCCCGCCCGGATAGACATCGGCCATGTTCTTCGACCATGAAGCACGGCACATCGACCAGGGAGGCACCAGATGAGGACGTTCTTTCCGCTCAGCGGACGGGGTCGGTTGCGGCGTGGAAGAGGGTGGCTTCTCGGGACCGCCGTCGTCGCGCTTGCAGCCTCGGGCATCGCGCTCGCGGGCCCCGGCCCGGCCAGCTTGAGCCTGGCGCAGCTGACGTTCTACACCGACACGATGACGAAGTCCCACACCGACAGCTGCACGTCCGCCGACAGCCACCCGATCGATGTCCTGGACGCGACGTTCACCGGGATGGCCACGTTCGTGTCCGTCCCGGGCTTCACTACCACCGCGGTTCCCGTGACGGTCCACGTGAAGAGCGTGCTCGACACGACGGCGAATATCGGCTCGCTCAAGGGCGACATCCGCATCGAGAGCACGCCGGCGACGCCGGCGGGCCACTTCCACGCCCGCCTCACGGCCGTCAACAACGGCGGTGTCGTCCAGGGGTTCGTGGACGGCAACCTGGGTGGCGGCATGCATCTGATCGGCAACCTGACGGGCACCTTCTCGAGTGCGACCGGTTTCAGCTCCTCCGGGTCGCAGGCCACGATCGGCGGTCTCGGGGGCGGCACCGACACCGCGCTTCTGACGAGCGGTGGCTGCAAGCAGGCGGACCAGCCGAAGCCGGATCATCCGGAGGTGGATCATCCGAAGCCGGATCATCCGAAGCCGCCGAAGCACGACAAGCATCACCACTAGAGCCACTCCGCGGCCGAAAGGGCCCAGGGGGGAACGAGAAGGGCGCCGTCACCGGCGCCCTTCTCATGTCCGGACGCGGTAGAGGACGCCGCGGCGGCTTGCGCCCACGCGTACGAGACGCGCATCGTGCGCCGCGATCCGGCCGGGTGTCGAGCCGGGGTCGACGAGGACGTAGGCGGCGTGCGAGACTGCCGCGGCCCCGCTCGGCCTGCCGGCGAGCCAGTCGAGGTAGAGGCGCTGGTCTCGGCGGCGGAACGCGTCGAGCGGGTTGCTCATCCAGACCCGACCGCCTGCCAGAGCGACCTGCTGGGCGAGCACGGCTCCGGCGAGCACCGGCTGCCCGGTCAGGGCGGCCGTGTGGGCCAGCGATCTCGACCCCGGGTCGAGCGGCCCCTTCACGAGCGCCGCCACCACGCCGGCGCCGAGCACGGCCGCTGCGAGGGCGAGCAATCGCGGCGCCGGCTCGCGCGGCCTGCGCGCTCCAAGGGAGCGTGCGGCCGGGTAGGCGGCCAGGAAGAGGAGCCAGGTTCCCGTGCGGCCCACGTCGACCGTCGCGGCGGCGAGCCCGGCGAGCGCAATGCCCTCCCAGAGGTGGATCCGGACGCCGCGGACGAGCGAGACGCCGACGAGGATGGTTGCGGCCGCGACGAGCAGGAGATCGATCCCTCCCGTCCCGAGCGGCGACCACAACCCTGCTCCCTGTCGCGCCGCCTCGCCGTCGAGGACGGCCCGGTAATAGCCCGGCGTGTGCCAGAGCTCGGGGTTCGCGAACAGCGCCGCGGTGGCAGCCGCCAGCACAGCGCCCGCCTGTGTCGGCTCCCGCCGGCCCCGGTCGAGCACGAGGTAGCAGGCGAGGAGCCCCCAGCCGGCGAGCACGCCGCCGTGCAGGTTCCCCCAGAGCGCGACCAGCGGCACGCTCAGCCACACACGGCGGCTCGGCGCCCGGGCCTCGGCCTCGAGCAGCGCGAGCAGCACCGGGAAGAGCGCGAGTGAGAAGAGCGAGATCTCGACCACGATCACGTTCGGCAGCGAGCCCGCCAGCACGAGCGCGGCGACGAGCAGCACCGCTCCACTCGAGGCTTCGCGGCGTAGCCCTCCGGCGAGCGCGCCGAACGCAACCGCGACAGCGACGGCCTGAGCGACCACGAGCCCGCGCATCCCGCCGAAGGCGTGGAAGAAGCCCCAGAAGACGACCTCGGCTCCGGCGGGCACGTCGTGCCAGCCGCCGCTCGGCGCGGTCGCGAACGGGATCGACCCGGGCAGGTGCCCGTGGACGATCCTGTCGCCGAGCGGGACGAGCCAGAGTGCGTCCGCGCCGATCAGCCCGAGCGCGCCGGCGAAGGCCGCCAGCGCGGCCACCGCCCACACGACCGGTTCGGGGGTTCGACGCATGCGAGCCGAGGCGATTCTGTCAAAGGCGCCGAACGGGCTTCGGCAGGCCGTCCTGGAGGGCCCGCCCCGTCGACCCGGGGGATGGCGTAGCCGCGACCCGCGGGCATTCTCGAACGAGGCGGAGCGGCGGAGCGCGGAGCGCTCCGTTTGCAGGGAAATTGCCTTACTTCGGAGAACGCATCCAGTAGTCTCGTGACTCCCGTGGAAACGAGAAACCCACCGATCGCCCCGAGCCACCCCCGCCTTGACGAGTCACGGGCCGTGGTGCACGGCCGGCTGGCGCCGGCCCTGACGATCGTGTCGGCGCTCGCCGCGCTCACGCTGCTCCTGCCGGGCCCCGCGCTGCCGGCCGGCGCCAAGTCGGTTCGCGTGCTGACCTCGCTCGAGGTGGGCGTGCTGGCGCAGATCAACAGCACCCGCGCTGCAAACGGGCTGCTCCCGCTCCGGCTGAGCGCCGGGCTCACGTCCGCTGCCACTGCGCACTGCACGCAGATGGTCACCTACGGCTACTTCGGACACCGGACCGTCGCAGGGGTTGGCTTCGCCCAGCGGATCGCCCACTACTACCCGATGGGGCTTTCCACCTACTACGACGTCGGCGAGAACCTCTACTCGGCCTCGACGGGCACCGACAGCTCGGTCGTGGTGACGAAATGGCTGGGGAGCCCCGAGCACCGCAAGAACGTCCTCTCGGCCGCCTGGCGCCAGGTCGGCATCGCGGCGGTCACGGTCCCCGCGGCGCCCGGGGTGTTCGCGGGGCTCGGCGTGACGGTGGTTGTCGCGGACTTCGGCGTCCGCAAGTAGCTCCTTCCCCCGACCAACAGCTACGAACTACCGACACCGTTTCTCCCGGGGGAAAGGGCAAGCCGCAGCCGCATACGACCCGGGTCGGAGGGGGCCGGGCCGCAACCGGCCCCCTCGCGCTCGCCGGGGCGCCGCTACTTCAGCGAGACCGGGAACGACACGAGCAGGCGCGTCGAGATGCCGCCGACGATCGGCTCGCCCGACTTCCTGGCCCGCACGAACATGACGAGCAGCTGCTGCTTGCGCGACGCCGGGAATCCGCTCAACTCGTTCATCGTCAGGACGGCGCCACCATCGGCTCCGGTCGTCGCCTCGGGTGGGACCGAGTACTGGTTGAACGGCACGGAGGCCGCGTACACGAGCGCTCCCTGCACGGGCCGCCCACCACACGCCGTGACGCGGAAGTGCACCTGGATGCTGGGCGTCGACGGAGTCACCACGTTCGGTGTGATCGTCTGCTGGTCGAGCGTGAGCCGCGCGGGCGAGGTGAGGTCACCGATCTGGATCACGCCCGTGCCGTCAGGGCACCCGGTCGGAGAGGCCGGCGCAGTCGCCGCCGTGATCACCGGGGTGGCGGCCGACGGCTCGTGATCGACCCCATCCGTGTTCGTGCCGGTGATGTTGACGAGCAGCGTGTTGCCGACGTCGACGTGCTGGAGCACGTAGTACGCCGAGGTCGCTCCGCCGATCGCCGCGCAGTTCTTGCCGGTCGTGTCACAGCGACTCCACTGGTAGGTGAACGCGATCGGCGCCGTCCCGGTCCAGGTGCCGTCGGTGGTCGTAAGCGTCGAGCCCTCCTGCATGGCCCCGGCGATCTTGGGTGGGGCCGTATTGGTCGGTTTGACCGCCATCGCCGCGCTGCCGTTGCGGGCCGTCCCGAAGACGGCCCCGAGCGCGAGCGCTGCCAGGCCGAGCAGGACGGCGGCCGGCCAGCGCCGCCCGTGAAGCGTGATCCGGTTCATCTCCAGCCCCCTTGTCTTCTTCTTGCGATGCGGATGAGCCGTTAGGAATATCCCGCGCGCAAGGGCAAGAGGTAATGGCGCTGTCAGGTTGTCGTTAATTCGGGCTCGGAGGGCCCGACCCCGCCGGGCGGCTACCGACCGGCGAGACGGCGCTTCAGCGCCGCCCTGCTGAGCGGGCCCCAGATTCCGTCGGGTTTCAGGCCCGCGGAGCGCTGGAAACGCCGCACCGCGGCGGTCGTCACGGGGCCGTAGTAGCCGGTCACGACGTGGTGGAAGTATCCGAGCCGCGCCAGCGCCGCCTGGAGGCGCCGCACCGCCGCGACGGGCATGGTCGTGGTGCCGGCCGCCGACCCGAACGAGGCGACGCCCGGGGCTCCGCCGCCGCCGCCGTCCCCGAGCCCCGAATCATCGGATCCGGGGCCGCCCTCACCTTCTCCCGGGCCGCCCGTCGTCCCGGAGCCGTTGAACGAGGAGCTCGGGCTGCCGCCCGAGGCGCTCGTGCCGGTGAACGACGAACTCGGAGAGGCAGCGGTGCCCGCCTGCGCGCCGAGCGCGGAGCCGAGCACGATTGTCGACGCCGCCAGCCCGCACGTCACGGATCGGAACCGGCGCACGAAGCTCCGGCCCGACGGTAGCTGCCTCGGCACCGGGTCTGGTCGAACGAACCGCATCGTCACGATCCAAGCACTGTCGCGCGGGCCGATGAGAGCAGCGTGAGGCCCTCGCGACAAACCCGACTTTCGGGTGGGCGACGTTGGCGGAACCGCCGCTGCCGGCGTACCGTCGAGCTTCTATCATTTGCCTGATGGACGTGACATTCGAGGTTGCCGGGAAGGGTTACGTCGTGCCGGAGCGTCAGGCGACGATCCTGGCCGAGAATCTCCGCATCCTCGCCGCCTCCGAGCCGGACGCAGCCCAGACGGCCCCGTTGCTCGAGCTGGGCGACGCGTGGCGCGAGACCGCCACCGACCTGGCCGACTCGATCGAGGAGACGCTCGTCCAGCGCCTGCTCGGGCCGCTGCGACTCGAGGGGCCGTCGGCCGACGCGACCTACTGCGTGCTGAGGCTGATGGTGGGGCTGGACCCGAGCGGCGCGGCCGGCCTCCGGGACGCGGTCGGCGCCCCGGTCGAGGCGCGGCGGCCCCCGGCTGCAACCGGCCTGCGGCGCGCGCGGCTGGACCCGTCGCGACACCTGAGCCGGCCCGAGCTGATGGAGCTGCTGATCATCCTCTTCGTCCTCGCGCTGCTGACGGTCGTCGCCGGCAACGCCTGGACGGGCTCGTGGTTCGTGCTCGCCCCCGTGATCGCCGCCCTGCTCGGCGTGCGGGTCGCGACGACACGGGCAACAGGCAGGTTCGCGTGGTCGTTCGCCTCGGTGCTCTGCTGGGCGATCTTCCTGGTGCCCGCGGCGGTGCTCGTCGTGCTCGTCGGCCTGCTGCTCGTCGCGATTCTGTAGCGCGGCCTTTCAGCAACGTTCGTCGCGAAATACCAGCGGCTGGAGGCCGCACTTGCGGCCGCTTCGCGGCCGTTCCCGTGTTTGGTTGGTATCGGCGGTGGCGGTGCGGGCGTGGTGGTTCAGGTGTGCTCGGGGCCTTCGCTGCTCGAGGCGGAAAATCGTTCCGGCCGCGAAGCGGCCGGTAGTGCGGCGTCTCGGCACGCGAGTTTCAGGTGAAAGGTTGGAGACGCCGCACTGGCCCGGCTGTCTCCGCTTCACACCTGAAGCGGGGGCGGGCCCGCCCGGGTCACTAGAATCACGAGGCGGCTCTTGGCTGGAACGCAGGCAACCAGGGTGATGATCGTCGGCCTCGACTGCGTCGAGCCGACGCTAGTCGACCGCTGGTCCGACCGGCTGCCCGTCCTCGCCGGCCTGATCCAGAGGGGTGCTCACGGCCGTCTGACATCGGTGATCCCCCCGATCACCGTCCCGGCGTGGTCCTGCATGATGTCGAGCCGGACACCGGGCGACCTCGGCGTCTACGGCTTCCGGAACCGCGCGGATCACACCTACGACGGCGCCTTCATCGCGGACTCGACCGCGATCCGCGCGCCACGGCTCTGGGACCTGGTCGGTCGCGCGGGCGGCTCGTCGATCGTGCTCGGCGTCCCCGGCACCTATCCGCCGCGCCCGCTGCGCGGCGTGCTCGTCAGCTGCTTCCTGACTCCATCGCTGGAGAGCCGCTACACGTTCCCACCCGGCCTTCGCGACGAGATCGCCGAGACGGTCGGGGAGTACCGGTTCGACTGCACCGAGTTCAGGACGGAGGACAAGGACGACCTCCTTCGTCAGGTCTACGAGATGACCGACCGCCGGTTTGCCCTGGCCGAGCACCTGCTCCGCACCCGTCCCTGGCAGCTGTTTGCGATGGTCGAGATGGGCCCGGACCGGATGCACCACGGCTTCTGGAAGTTCATGGACACCGAGCACCGCAGGTACGAGCCGGGAAACCCCTACGAGCAGGCGATCCTCGACTACTACCGGTACGTCGACGGGCTGATCGGGCAGCTGCTCGAGCAGGCCGACGACGGCACCGCCGTCTTCGTCGTCTCCGATCACGGCGCGAAGCGGCTCGAGGGCGGGATCCGGATCAACGAGTGGCTGCGCCGGGAAGGACTGCTCGCGACGGTGCGCGAGCCGGACGGTGTCTCCCGTCTCCACGACGTCGGCGTCGACTGGCCGAAGACCGTCGCCTGGGGCGACGGCGGCTACTACGCGCGCGTGTTCCTGAACGTGCGCGGACGGGAGCCCGAGGGAACGATCGAGCCGGAGGACTACGAGAGCGTCCGCGACGACCTGATCCGGCGCCTCGAGGCGCTCCCCGACGACCAGGGGCGCCCGCTCGCGACGCGCGTGTACCGGCCCGAAGAGCTGTATGCAGAGGTGAACGGCGTCGCCCCGGACCTGATCGCGATCTTCGGCGACCTGCTCTGGCGCTCGGTCGGGACGATCGGCGGGGACGAGGGCGTGCACACCTTCGAGAACGACACCGGTCCCGACGACGCGAACCACGCCCAGGACGGCGTCTTCATCGCAGCCGGAGCCGGGATCGGCGCTCGCGGGGAGATCGACCTCGATCTGCTCGACATCGCTCCGACCGTGCTCGACCTGCTCGGGCTGCCGGTGCCGTCCGAGATGCGCGGCCGGAGCCGGGTGGAGGAGCTCACGGCGTGACGGAGACGCCCAATCTCGTCGTCTACGTCGCCGACGCGCTGCGGACCGACCATCTCGGCTGCTACGGCGCCCGCTACGTCCGCACCCCCACGATCGACGAATTCGCCCGCCGCGGCGTGCGGTTCGGGCAGGCGATCGCGGCGGCGCCCTGGACGTGCCCGTCGACCGCCTCGATGATCACCGGCCTCGCGCCGCACCATCACCGGTACCTCCACTGGGACGCGGTGCTCGACCCGGCGCTGCCGACGCTGTTCACGGTCGCGGCCGCCTACGGGTACGAGACGGCGAGCTTCGTCTTCGACGAGAACTATCTGTTCAAGGGGTTTGCCGACGCGAACGTCGCCGGCACGAGCGAGAGCCTCGACGGTGCGATCGACTGGCTCAAGGCCCACCGCGAGCGCCCGTTCTGCCTCTGGTTCCACAGCTGGGCGACCCACATGCCCTACGACGTCAGCCATGCCGCCCGCGGCGACTGGCTCGCGGCCAAGGAGGAGATCATGGCCGGGATCCAGTCGGACAGCGCCTCGGCGCTCGCCGCGCTGCAGGAGAGCTACCGGCGCGCCGTCGAGCGGCAATCCGAGGTGCTGTTCGCCTCCTTCCTCGAGGCGCTCGACGACCTCGACCTGGCGGAACGCACCGTCGTCGCCCTCGTCTCCGACCACGGCGAGTCGTGGGGCGAGCGGTTCCGGGACAAGACCGCGGTCAAGGGCACCTACCACATGCACGGCGCCACGCTCTACGACGAGATCGTCGAGGTGCCGCTGATCCTGACCGGGCCGGGGCTGCCCGAGGGGAGCGTCGTGCCCTCGCAGGTCGGCCTGGTCGACCTGATGCCGACCCTCACCGGGCTCGCGGGTGCCCCGATCGACGGGCTCGACGGCAGCTCGCTGCTCCCGCTCGTCACCGGCGAGGAGACCGGCGACCGGCCGATCGTGATCGCCGGCACCGACGGCGGCACGGTCTCCCAGCTCGCGGTCAGGCTGCCGCCGTGGAAGCTGATCCACCGGCTCGCTTCGGGCGAGGAGGAGGCCTACCGCCTCGACCTCGACCCGCGTGAGCTCGAGAGCCGGACGGACCCGCCCGAGCAGATGCGCGAGTGGCTGCAGGCGGAGCTCGCGTCGGCCCCGCGCGAGCACCTGAGCGACGAGGACGCCGCCCTCGTCGAGCGGCGCCTGAGCGATCTCGGCTACCTGTAGTGCAGCCTCTCGTAGGTAGTGCAGCCTCTCGTAGCCTTCGACGTGAAACGCGGGCGTGCGAGGCCGCACTTGCGGCGTCACGAAGGCGGGTTTCGAGTAGAACGTCGGGAGACGCCGCACTGAGATGGAGGCGCCTGCTCAGGGTCTTGGCACGGCTCGTCGCCGTTTGATGGTTTATTAAGGGATTGTTGATTGAGTATGGAAGTCGGTTTGCCGGCACGCAGGTTGACGCTGGGGGGCGTGATGGCTCGGACAGGAACGGAGACAGCTCTCTCATCCGGGGCGCAGCACGGCGTCGAACAGCTGTATGCCCGGATGTTCCTGATCCGGCGCCTCGAGGAGACCCTGCTCGACCTGTTCGCGGCCGGCAAGCTCGCCGGCACCACCCACACCTGCATCGGCCAGGAGGCGAACGCGGTCGGCGTACTCCGCCATTTCGAGCACGGGCGCGACGTCGTCGTCAGCAACCACCGCTGTCACGGGCACTACCTCGCGCTCACCGACGACCTCGACGGCCTCCTCCGCGAGGTGATGGGCAAGGAAGGAGGCGTCTGCGGCGGCAAGGGCGGGAGCCAGCACCTCTGTAACGACGGCTTCTACTCGAACGGGATCCTCGGCAGCACGCTCCCGGTCGCCGCCGGGATGGCGCTCGCCGAGCGCGAGCGCGGATCGAACGCGGTGACCGCCGTCTTCCTCGGCGACGGCACGCTCGGCCAGGGCGTCGTCTACGAGACGCTCAACATCGCCTCGCTCTGGGGCCTGCCGCTGCTTCTCGTCGTCGAGAACAACTTCTACGCCCAGACGACTCCGAGTCACCTGCAGATCGCCGGCAAGATCGCCGACCGGGGCGCGGCGTTCGGGATCGAGACCCGGCACCTCGCCACCACCGACGTGGCCGAGGTCGAAGCCGCCGCCGGCGAGGCTGTTGCCCGGATCCGCGCGACACAGGCGCCGTTCTTCCTCGTGATCGACACCTACCGGTTCAGTCCCCACAGCAAGGGCGACGATTTCCGCAACCAGGCCGAGATCGACGACGCGCGCACCCGCGACCCGCTGATCGTGGCCGGCGCGCGGCTTGCGGGGGACGCGAAGGACGCGATTCACGAAGCGTGCGAGTCGCGGCTCCGGCAGGCGGTCGAGGACGCCGAGAGCGCCCCACCGGTAGGGCCGGCCTGACCCGATGGAGATCCGCTGCGTCAACGCGCTCAACCAGGCTCTGACGAAGGTCTTCGAGGAGCGGGACGACGTCTACCTGCTCGGCGAGGACATCCTCGATCCATACGGCGGCGCGTTCAAGGTCACCGCCGGGTTGAGCACCCGCTGGCCCGAGCGCGTGATCACGACGCCGATCAGCGAAGCGGCCCTGTTCGGTATCTCCGCGGGGATGGCGATCCGCGGGTACCGCCCGATCCTCGAGGTGATGTTCGGGGACTTCGTCACGCTCGGGCTCGACCAGATCGTGAACGGGATCTCCAAGTTCCGGCTCATGTTCGACGACCAGGTGCGTGTCCCGCTCGTCGTGAGGATGCCGATGGGCGGCGGCCGCGGCTACGGCCCGACGCACAGCCAGTCGCTCGAGAAGATCCTCGCGGGCGTGCCGGGCATCACCGTCGTCGCGGCCAACGAAGCACAGGATCTCGAGGCTCTCGTCGCCGACGCCGTTGCGGACGACGATCCCGTCTTCCTGATCGAGAACAAGCAGATGTACGGCCGGCCGAACCGGCGTCCCGAGGCGGGTCGCTACGGCGACCTCGCCTGTCGTGAGACAGCGGGGCCGTATCCGGCCCTGACCTTCTCGGGCAACGACTTCGGCAGGGGCACGGCGACGGTCGTCACCTACGGCGGGATGCTCCCGGCGGCGCTCGAGGCGGTGCACGAGCTGATCCTCGAGGAGGAGATCTTCGTGGAGGTCGTGGCGCTGGCTCGCCTGAATCCGCTCGACCTGGCCCCGATCCTCGACTCGGTGCGGCGCACCGGTGTGCTGATCACCCTCGAGGAGGGAACGCTGACCGGCGGGATCGGGGCGGAGGTCGCTGCGCAGGTACAGCAGGAGGCATGGGGACAGCTGCGGGCGCCGATCCGGCGGATCGCCGCTCCGGACGGGATCGTCCCGGCCGCGCGCTCGCTCGAGCAGGCCGTGCTGCCCGGAGCCGTCAACGTCGTCGATGCGGTTCTCGCACTCGGGGTGAGCTGACCCCTGGCCGTCGACATCGTCGTCACCCGCGACGACGCCAACAGCGAGTCGGCGCTCCTCGTCGAATGGCTCGTCCCGGATCGCGAGCCGGTCCGCCGCGGGCAGCCCGTCTGTGTGATCGAGACGTCGAAATCCGCGATCGAGATCGAATCGCCGGTCGAGGGGACGCTCTGCCACCTGGCCCGGGCGGGTGAGGAAGTCGAGCTCGGCAGCGCGCTCGCGACCGTCGCCGAGACCGCCGAGGAAGCGGCCGGCGTCGGCGCCTCGCCGCCGCGCCGTGAGCCGGCTCCCGAGCGGGGACGGGTGACGCGCAAGGCGGCCGAGCTCGCAGCCGAGCACGGGATCGACCTCGGCGGGCTCGAGAAGGAGGGCTTCGTCACGGTCGCCGACGTCGAGGCGCTGATCGACGCGGCCGGCGAGACGGAGGGGCAGGGGCACGGCGGTCCCCTGGCGGGGATCTCGCTCCGCGGTGTCTCGCTCCCGGCGGTCTTCACGCTCGACGATGCCTCCGTCGGGGTGCTGGAGCAGGATTTCCTCGACTCGCTCAGGGCTGACCCGGCCACGTTCGGGGCGCTCTCGTCCGACGAGAAGTGCGCCGCCTACCGCGAGCACGGGGCAAGGATCGGCGAGGGCGTCCGGCTCGGGGCGAACACGGTGATCGTCGCGCCCCGGATCGTGCTCGAGGACCGGGTCGAGATCGGCGCGGGCTCGTCGGTCGAGTGCGGCGAGGTGTTCGCTGCGGGCGAGCTGACGAGCTTCGGCAGCCGGCTCGAGGTGCGCTGCCGCCGCGCCTACGTCGGCGCCGGCGGGTACCTCGCGCGCGACGTGCGCATCGGAGGCGGCGGGAACCGCGATCCGCAGGCGCTGCTCCTGCTCGGCGATCTCGTCTACGTGGGCGACGAGGCCTTCATCAACTCGGGACGGCCGGTCGTCGCCGGGGCCGAGGTCTTCATCACCATGCGCTCCGTGCTGGTCACGCACAACATCGGCCATTCACTGCTCGAGGGGTTCGAGAACCGGTTCGCGCCGATCGTGCTCGAGGACCGCGCGCAGATCGGGATCGGCTCGGTCGTCTACGCCGGCTGCCGGGTCGGGGCCGAGTCGATCGTCGCGTCGAACTCCTACGTCGTCACCGACATCCCGCCGGGCAAGCTGGCGATCGGCGTCCCCGCCCGCGTCTCCGGGAACGCGCGCCGGCAGCTGGCTCCGTCGCGTGTCCTCGAGCTCGCCGAGACGATCGTCGAGGACCTGCGGGAGCTGCTGGTCTTGCGTGGGCACGCGGTCGCCCGGCTCGAGGGCAGCACGGAGCCCGGGTTCTCGGTCGAGGTCGACGGAGGCTCCGCGAGCGTGCTGCTCGTCGAGCGAGTCGACGGGTCGTTCCAGCCGCCGGCTGCCGGCGGCGAGACGGTGGTGCTGACGCTCGCGCTCGACGGACCGCCGCCCGAAGGGGTGGCGGTGATCGACCTGCTCGATCGCCGCCTCCACGGGACGGGCGGGGTGGTGTTGGAGTCGGTCCGGGAGTTCTGCCGCAAGCGCGGAATCCGGCTCGCGCCCGGCCCGTGGCGGTACCGCACCGGGCTGATCTGATCGGCTTCCCTCCGTAATTCGCCGAGGAACCGCCCGCGGAGTGCCTGTTTGTGGCGTGCACCACAAGGTGCCTTCGGCTCGGCGGGAGGGGCGGCGTCGTGCTCCGCCTTCGCGGCGGGTAGGCTCGGTTCATGCCCGATGCGGTCGTTGTCGGCTCGGGGCCGAACGGTCTCGCCGCCGCGATCGTGCTCGCCCGGGAGGGCCTCTCGGTTCGCGTGCTCGAGGGCGAGGACGCGCTCGGCGGCGGGCTCCGCTCGGCTCCGCTGACGCTCCCCGGCTACGTTCACGACGTCTGCGCCGCGATCCACCCGCTCGGGGTCGCCTCGCCGTTCCTTCGGTCTCTGCCGCTGGAGCAGCACGGCGTCGAGTGGATCGAGTCGCCGGCTGCGTTGGCGCACCCGTTCGACGACGGCCCGGCGGCAGTCGTCGAGCGCTCGCTCGAGGCGACCGCAGCGACACTCGGCCGGGACGGCGGCCGCTACCTCAGGCTGATCGCTCCGCTGGCCGAAGACGCCGACGCGCTGCTCGACGACATCCTCGGTCCGCTCCGGCTGCCGCGACACCCGGCCGCGTTCGCCCGCTTCTCGATGCGTGCGGCGCTGCCGGCCGCCGCGCTCGCCCGGGTTGCGTTCCGGGGGGAGCCCGCCCGCGGGCTGTTCGCGGGCCTCGCGGCCCACGGGATGCTGCCGCTCTCGCGCGTGCCGTCGGGGGCCTTCGGGCTCGTGCTCGGCCTGCTCGCTCACTCGGCGGGCTGGCCGCTCGCGCGTGGCGGCTCGCAGACGATTGCCGACGGGCTCGCCTCCTACCTCCGCTCGCTCGGCGGCGAGCTCGAGACGGGGCACCGGGTGGGTTCGCTCGCCGAGCTCGACGGGGCCCGGCTCGTTCTCCTCGACGTCACGCCGCGGCAGCTCCTCGCGATCGGGGGCGACCGGCTGCCGGACGGCTACCGGCGCCGGCTCGGCCGCCATCGCTACGGGCCCGGGGCGTTCAAGCTCGACTGGGCTCTCGACGGGCCGATTCCCTGGCGCTCGCCGGAGTGCGCCCGGGCCGCGACCGTCCACCTCGGCGCGACGCTCGACGAGATCGCGGCTTCCGAGCGGGCGCCGTGGCGGGGTGCGACGGCGAGGAGGCCCTACGTGCTGCTCGCCCAGCAGAGCCTGTTCGACCCGGGCCGCGCGCCGGCAGGAAAGCACACCGCCTGGGCCTACTGCCACGTCCCGAACGGCTCCCCGGTCGACTTGACGGAGCGGATCGAGGCCCAGGTCGAGCGCTTCGCTCCCGGATTCGGTGAGCTGATCCTGGCCCGGTCGGCCCTGAGCCCGGCCGCGCTCGAGGCCCACAACCCGAACTACGTCGGCGGCGACATCAACGGCGGCGCCGCCGACCTGCGCCGGCTGCTCGCACAACCCGTCGCCCGCTCCCCGTACGCCACCCCGCTGCCGGGGGTGTTCCTCTGCTCGGCCTCGACCCCGCCGGGAGGCGGCGTTCACGGCATGTGCGGCTTCCACGCCGCCCGGGCCGCCCTGCGATCTCTGGAGTGACCGGCGGCCGATTCCGTTCCTTCCCGGGCCGGCAGCGCAGCCGCCACACTTCAGCCATCGGACGATTGCACAGAGCGCGCCCGACCGCGCGCCGGCGGAAGGGGCCGGTCGCGCTCCTCCACTACCCAAGCGTGCTGGTCGCGGTCTTCAGCGCTGCGCTCCTTGCGGCGCTGGCTGCCTCCTCGTCGCCGTTCGTGACCACCGCCGTGGCGAGCGAGGCGCTCAAGAACCGCCTCGCGGAGCTGACGCCGTTCGCGACCGGGCTGAAGATCTCGAGTGAGTCCCCGCCGGCCTCGGTCGTGGCGCTGACGCGCGCCGCCGGCGTACGCGCGGCCGCCGCCCGGACGCTGGCGGCGAGCCTCGGCGGGGTGGGGGAACCCGTCTTCACGACCGAGTCGGACACGATCTACGTCCTCGGGGCGGGCGGAGACACGCCCGTCCGGCTGATGTCGCGCACGAACGCGCTCCAGCACGTGAAGATCCTCTCGCGGGTGCCAGGGAGCGGCGTCTGGATCTCCACCATCACCGCTGAGACCGGCCGTCTGAAGGCGGGCGGCATGCTGCGCCTCGACACCGCCATCTTCGGGGCGCGCCGGCACGTGAGCCTCCGGATCAAGGGGGTCTACCGCGCTCTTGCCCAGTCGCCGCCGACCGCCTACTGGGAGAACTTCTCCTCGGACATCTACCCGCGGACGCCGAACGACTCGCCGCCGCCGTCGTACGTGTTCCTCTCGCGGGCCGCGCTCTTCCGGGCCGTGCCGAGACCGGCGCGACGATTCGGATTCGGACCCCGCAGCGGAGGCGGCACGCTCGAGGTCGTCGAACTGCCGGTCGAGCCTCGCGGCATGACCCTCGCCGCGGCGCGCGCGCTCGATCGCCGGTTCGAGCGTTTCGAGCGCCGGCTCCACGTCTCGGCTCTCGGTCGGCACCTCGGCTGCGGGAGCAGGCTCCAGCAGGGCCAGTGCGACGCGATCACGTCGCTCTCCTCGGCGGTCATCCTCGCCGAGCGCAACGCGCGCGCGGTGACGGTCCCCGTTGCGCTCCTCTCCGACCTCGGGACGGCGATCGCCCTCGGGGTGGCGGCCGCCGCCGGGGCGTTCCAGGTCCGCAGGCGCAGGGTCGAGGCGGCGCTCGTGTACACGCGTGGCGAGCATGTCGCGGCGTACGCGGCCCAGAGCGCGGTCGAGGCGCTCGCGCCGCTGCTCGCCGGCGGGGTCGCCGGTTTCGGGCTCGCCTACGCGCTGACGAGCGTGTTCGCACCGGCCGGGTCGACCGACCCGGCGACCGTCTGGGCGGGCGCAGCCCACGCCACGATCGCGACGGCGATCGCGCTCGTCCTGCTCGTGGCGACCGCGTCGCTCGCGTTCCTGCGCCTCTTCGACACGGGTGCCCGCTCACATCCCTGGCTTCGCCGCATCCCGTGGGAGCTGCCCGTGCTCGCCGCGGCCGCGTACCTGTTCGTCGAGATCGAGACCGGGGGCGGAATGAGCGGCGGAGCGTCGGGCGCCACCCACCCGACGCCGGCCGTGTTCGTCTTCCCGCTCGTGCTCGTCGCCGGCACCGCCGGCCTCGCCGCACGGCTCGCCCGGTTCCTGCTCGGGCGGGTGGGGAACCGCGGCGCCCGCCGGCCCGCGGTCTACCTGGCGCTGCGCCGCCTCGCGGCGGCCCGCGGTCTTCTCATCCTGCTCGCCGTCGTGTCGGCGGTGGCGCTCGGCGCCTTCTGCTACGCCGGCACGCTGGCCGCATCGCTCGGCCACACGACCATCGAGAAGGCCTACATGGCGACCGGCAGCGATGCCCAGGCGGAGATCCTCAACGACGAGCCGCTGCCGGCGAGCTTCCCCTACCCGATCACGCGGGTCGTGTTCGGCAACCAGGCCGCATCGATCGACAGCGCCGACGGCACCCAGGTGGACGTGATGCTGGTCGACCCGAAGACGATCGAGTCGGCGCTCCACTGGGAGAGCGACTGGGGAGCGAACCCAGGCGGTCTGCTGCGGCTGCTCGGCTCGTCGGCGGCGAGCCCGTTGCCGGTGATCGTCACCCCGGAGGCTGCGGGCATGCGCAGGCTCTCGATCCTGGGCCGCGGCTTTCCCGTGCACATCCTCGGGACGGTGAGCGCCTTTCCCGGCATGGCAACCGGGATCCCGCTCGTGATCACCTCGGAAAGCGCACTGAACGAGGTCACCTCACGGGCCAAGATCTACGGCCCGCTCGGCATCGTCCAGACCTACGTGTGGGGGAAGGGCCCGCCTCTCGAGGTCGAGCGGGCCTTGACCGCGTCGACTGCGCTCGGCGCCTACTACCCCTCCTCGATCGAGACCTTCCTCCACGATCCGAACGTGGTGCTGGCGACCCGGACGTTCTCGTTCATGCGGACGATCGCGCTCGCCGCCGCAGCGCTCGTGCTGCTCGGCCTGCTGCTCTACCTGCAGGCACGCCGGCGAACGCAGGTGATCGCCTCGGCGCTCGCCCGCCGGATGGGCCTCGGCGCCGGTGCCGAGGCGCTGTCGTTGACCCTGGAGCTGGGGGGAATCCTCCTCTTCGCCGCCGTCGCGGGCGGGGCCGTCGCGCTCGCCGCCGCCCGCCCGGTGACGCGTCACATCGACCCGCTGCCCGAGGACGCGCCTTCACCGATCTTCACGGTGCCGACCGGCGAGCTGCTCATCGCGACCGGAGTCCTGGTCGTGGTCGCGGTGCTTGCCGGGATCCTCACGAGCAGGCTCGCCCGGCGCGCCGACGTGAGTGAGGCGCTGCGTGTCGCCTGACGAACTGGCGACCTGCCGGGCGCTCTCGAAGACGTACGTCACCTCGAGTGGAGCGCTCGAGGCGCTCCACTCGGTCGACGCCTCGTTCGCGCTCGGCGAGATCACGGCCGTGGTCGGCGCCTCCGGGAGCGGCAAGTCGACGCTGCTGCGCGCGCTCGCGGGGCTCGACCGGCCGAGCTCGGGGAGCCTGACGGTCGCGGGCTCCGACCTCGCTCAGGCCGCCCCGGGCGAGCTGCGCCGCCACCGCCGGACCGTGGCGACGTACGTGAGCCAGAAGCCGGCGGACAACTTCATCCCTCACCTGACGGTGGTCGAGCAGGCCGAGGGCGAGAGGGCCGAGGCGGCGAAGCTGCTGACCGAATTCGGCCTCGCCGATCGCGTCCACTCGCTGCCCGCCGAGCTGTCGGGCGGCGAGCAGGCGCGCGCCGCCTTCGCGCTCGCGCTCGTTCGCGGCGCACCGCTCGTGATCGCGGACGAGCCGACGGCCGAGCTCGATCCCGGCTCAGCCGCGCCGCTGCTGGAGACGATCCGGAGTCACGCGAGCGCGGGCGTCGCATTCGTGCTCGCAACGCACGACCCGGACGTGATGGCGATCGCCGACCGTGTGCTCAGGCTCGACCGCGGCCGGGTGATCGGAGCAGACGAGCAGCCGGTCCTGCCGGGGCGCTCGGCGCCACGGAGCGGCGGCGGCGGCGAGCCCACCGTGGCCGTTCGCGGGGTCGAGAAGCGCTTCCGCGCAGGGCCGGAGACGGTCCACGCCGTTCGGGACGCGACGTTCGAGCTGTACCGCGGCGAGCTCGGCGCGCTCGTCGGACGCTCCGGCTCGGGCAAGACGACGTTGCTGACGCTTCTCGCCGGGCTCCTGGAACCGGACGCCGGCGAGATCCGCCTCGCCGCCGGCCCGCCCGTCGCTGCTCCGTGGCGCGAGGTGGCCTTCCTGCCGCAGCGGTTTGGCCTGCTCCCCGAGCTGACCGTGCGGGAGAACGTCGAGCTTCCCGCCCGTCTCGCCGGGGAGCTCGTGCCGCGGCGTGAGCGGGTCGAGACGTTGCTCGAGCGGCTTGGGCTGGCCGAGCACGCCGGCCGCGCCCCACAGGAGACGTCGATCGGCCAGCAGCAGCGCGCTGCGCTCGCCCGAGCGCTGATCCTGAGGCCGTCGGTGCTGCTCGCCGACGAGCCGACCTCCCACCAGGACGCCGGCTGGCGTGACGGGGTCTGGCAGGTGCTCGTCGAGGCGGCGGAGTCCGGGACGACCTGCCTGATCGCGACCCACGAGGAGGAGATCGCGCGCTTTGCGACGCGGGTCTGGGAGATCTCGGAGGGGATCGTCGGACCGGTGTATTAGTGCACCCGACCGAACTTATGGACGGATGCATTAGTACGATCGAGGCGTGCGGCAGGCGCAGGCCCTCTCGTTCTTGTGCGCGTTCGTCGTGCTCGCCGCAACCGGCTGCGGCGGGTCGAAGAAGCCCGCGCCGGCGGCGACGACCACGGCGAGCGTCTCCCAGCAGCTGGCAGCCGCCATCAAGACGCGCCTGGCGGCTGCGGGCTACACGGTCACGCGACCTCCCAACCCCTCCGGCTCGGCGCCGTCGCCGAGGCCCGTTCGCACGTTCCGGATCCGTGTCGACTACACCTCCCCGGGGAGCTTTTCGCTGTATGTCGTGGTCTTCGCCTCCCCGGCCGATGCGGCGATCACGGTCAAGCGCGCCGCGGCCGCGTGCAACGCCTCGGCACGGTGCCGCGCCTACCAGCGACAGCAGCAGCGAACGTATCGCCAGAAGGTGCTCGGGGCGGTCGTCTACAGCGCGACGAGCGACGACGGCCACTCGATCGTGCCGACCGCGAGGTTCGACCGGCTCGTCGCGATCGCGTCGGGCCGGTCGACCGCGAGCCCGTAGTCGTGCTCGAGCGCGAGGCGCCGGCGAGATGCCGCGGCGCTTCGGCGGGTCTACGATCTCCCTTGTGACGGTCGATGTCGTCAGCGAGATCGTGATCGACCGTCCGTGCGACGAGGTCGCGGCCTTCGCCGGCGACCCGGACAACGCGACGGCGTGGTACGCGAACATCGCCGCGGTCGAGTGGCGCTCGCCGAGACCGCTCGCGATCGGCTCGAGGATCTCGTTCGAGGCGCACTTCCTCGGGCGGAGGCTGTCGTACACCTACGAGGTGAAGGAGCTCGTCACCGGCGAGCGACTGGTGATGAGCACCCGGGAGGGGCCGTTCCCGATGGAGACGACCTACCTCTGGGAACCTGCCGCGGGCGGCGGCACGCGGATGACGCTGAGGAACCGCGGCGAGCCGTCGGGGTTCTCGAGGATTGCGGCGCCGATGCTGGCGAAGGCGATGCGCCGAGCCAACCGCAAGGATCTCGAGCGGTTGAAGGCGTTGCTCGAGCGGCCGCACGGCTCCTGAGGACGGTTCACAGCGACTTCTGATCTTTCGCTCAGGGTTCTCGGAGCCGCAGGCGGTCTACTGGTCTGACACCGACCGACCAGACCAAGGAGCGAACGAAAAATGTCCATTCTCACCTTCGCCATCGTGAACGCCGTTCTCGCAACCGTCCTCGTCGCCGGGCTCGCCGCGGTGATGGGGCTGCCTCACATCACCGGCCGCACCAGACTGCCGGCCGCCCAGCCGCCCGTGCAGCTCGAGCCGATGCCGCTCGCCGCCTAGCCCGACCGGCCAGCCCGAATGCGTGCAGCGTCGCCGGCCCGCCGGCCCGCCGCCCGACCCCCCCAGGTGGTGCACGTCACGAGCGTTGTCGGCTCGTGGCGTGCACCACAAGCGCACTCACGGCTCAGCGCGGCTCGACGGCCCACAGGCTCGACCAGCCGTAGAGCAGCAGCTTTCCCGCGTTCCCCGAGACGGCGACGTACTCGCCGTGGGGGAAGGTGAACACGACCTTGCCCGTGGCGGCATCGACTCCGAGGATCCGGTGGGCGAAGTTGGCGACGTAGACGATCCCGTCGATCACCGTGGGCGAGCCGGAGATCGGGCCACCGGTCGCGACCTGCCAGAGCACCGAGCCGGTGCTCGCGGAGACGCAGTACAGAGTGCCGGTGTAGGAGCCGAAGTAGACCCGGTCGTGCCAGACGGCCGGCGCCGAGTAGACCAGGCCGCCGGTCGACACGTGCCACAGATAGCTGCCGCCGGTCGTGAACGCGTAGAGCGCCTCGGCGCCGCGCGAGGGCACGAACACGCGCCCGCCGGCGACGGCCGACGTCCCGTAGACGACCCCTCCTGCGGAGCTGCTCCAGAGGAGCCGCCCGGTCGCCTGCTCCAGAGCGACGATGCGACCGCAGTAGTCGCCGACGTAGAGCGTTCCCCCGGAGACGGCGACGCTGGCGGTGATCTTGCAGCCGTCGTGGTAGGTCCAGCGGGGCTTCCGCGTGCGGAGATCGAGGGCGTAGACGTTCCCGGCCCAGTCGCCGAAGTAGTCGACCCCGTTTTGGACGACCGGCGACGACTCGATCTCGCCGCTCGTGGCCCAGCTCCAGCCGAGCCGTCCCGAGGCACGGTCGAGCATGAGCACCCGCCCGGTCTTCGCATGGACGATGAGCCTGTCACCGACGACGGCGGGCGAGGACGCCTCCTTCGGGGAGTGGATGTCGAACTGCCAGAGCGTGCGGCCGTCGTCCATCGCCAGCGCGAACAGCCGGCCGCCGGCGTTGGTGAGATACGCGACCCCGTCGGCGACGACTGCCGGGAACTCGAGCAAGCCGCCGAGGTTGCGACCCCAGGCGATTCGGAACGGTGGGCGCACGTGGATCGCGGGCTGGAACTGCGTTCGTGCCGGGGTCGCGCCGTACAGGGGCCATTGTCCGGCCGGGCGGTACAGCCGCACGGTCAGGTTGCGCGGGCCACCCGGCGAGACGCTGAGCGTGCTCGTTTCGTACCGGGGAGCGCGGGCGCTGACGAGCCCCGTGCGTCTGAGCGGGAGCGCGAAGGTCGAACGACCGCGCCGGCTGCCGCCCTGCACCGTGACGGCCGCACCCGGAATGCGCCTGCCCGTGTCTCCGTCCACCACCGTCACGGTGACGAGCCTGACCGGGGCGGGGGTCGGTCGTGGTTGCGTCGCCGCCGGCGTCGAGGGCGTGCTCTGGTGCCCGCCGCAGCCGGCGGCCGCAGCGATCAGCACGACCATCGGCGCTCCCAGCGCGGCGATCCGAGGCAAGAGCCGCAAACGCTCGGGCACGGCACTCAGGCTACCCGGGAGGCACGGCCGCCGCGGCCGCCTCGGCGGCGGCTACTTCCCGGGTGTGACGCGGTAGGAGACGACCTTCTTCGTCGTGCCGACGTGGACCGTGACCCGGAAGGTGAGGTGGACTCCGCGTGAGCTCGCCGGCCAGACCACGAAGCTCGCGAACGTCCCCTTGAAGCGCCGGTTGACGATGTTCTTCTTGCTCGTGCCGAGCTGGACCGGGTGGGCGTGACCGATCGGATCGACGATCTGCACCGTGACCCTGCCCACGGCCGCCTTTCCGCCTGTGACGGCGTGCACGGCGTACTTCCACCGAACCTTGATCTTCGGGGTGTGCCCGGCCGCCTTCAGCGTGATCTTCGGCGCCGCGACCGTGTGGGTCGAGACGAAGACGAAGGCCGCGACGTCCTGGACCTGGGCCGGCGTCAGAACGCCCTTGTAGGGGGTCATCCGCGTCGGGTACTTGGCCAGAGCGGCCTTGGCCATGACGGCGGCTCCGCCCAGGTCGATCGCCTTGACGATCGTCGCCTGGCCGAGCATGACCTTGTCGAGGTTGGGCCCGATCGTGCCGGCAGTCTTCGCAGCGCTCAGTGTGTGACAGGCGCCGCAGGTGGAGATGAAGAGCGACTTGCCCGCCTTCGGGTTGCCGGTCGCCGCGCCCTGCTGCCGCGCAAGCGCGGCCGCCGTGACGCCGCCGGCCGCGAGAGTGAGCGCCGCGGCGACTGCGGTGACCTTCGGCCACCGCGCTGCTCTCGTCGTTCCCCCCGCGCCCATCCATCCATCCTGCCTCCTCGATACGAGGGGCGTGTAACCGCTCCGTAAGGATCCGGCAAGCGTGGCCACACAAACAGCGTATAACGTGTTTACAACGTACTAACCTCATGCTCCGAATCACCGTGCCTTCGAGAGCTCGCGCCAAGAGTCTCCGCCCCTAATACTGAAGATCTCTGGAGGAATGTGGCCGAGGTCATCAGGCCTGATGACCAACTGAACGCCACGATACGGGCAAAAGCTCAAGAAGCCTTGGGATAAACCTCAAGAGTTCTTGCTCAAGATTTCTAGCGCATCGCCCGCTTCGCCGGGAACCCGTCCTATGCTCGCTCGGCCCCGGGGCACGTGGCAATCGTTACGCAGGCAGCGCCGGGCGCACGCACATCTCTCAACCTTCACATGGGAGGATGGAATGGCGAACAGCATCAGGATCAAGGTGAACGGGCTCACGCACGGCGTGAGCGCGAGCCTCGATACACCGCTTCTGTACGTCCTGCATAACGAGCTCCACCTGCACGGCCCGCGCTTCGGTTGCGGTCTTGCGCAGTGTGGCGCCTGCTCGGTGTTGCTGGACGGGAAGGAGATCCGCTCCTGTGTGACGCCGGTGGCGTCGGTGAGCGGGAAGAGCATCACGACGCTGGAAGGGCTGCCGGCGATGTGGGCGGCTCAGCGGGGGACGACGGCGGCTGCGCCGGCGCTGCATCCGCTCCAGCAGGCGTGGATCGATGTGCAGGTGCCGCATTGTGGGTACTGCCAGAACGGCATGATGATCCAGGCCGCCGATCTGCTCGCGACGACGAAGAACCCGTCCGAGGATCAGATCCGCACCGCGATGAACGGGCATCTGTGCCGCTGCGGCACCTATCCGCGGATCCTGACGGCGATCCAGAAGGCAGCAGCCGTGATGGCGAAAGGCGGTGCGTGATGACCGGTTTGATGCATGAGCGCGAGTTCTCGCGCAAGAACTTCGTCAAGGGCGGCGGCGCGCTGATCGTCGGGTTCGGCGCCCTCGGCGCGGTCGCCGGCAAGGCGAGCGCGACCGGCAACACACCGTTCGCCGCTCGCGGGCCGGGGGACTACGCGCCGAATCTGAACTCGGTCGACTCGTGGCTTGCGATCACGGCGGACAACAACGTGATCGTCAGCCACGGCGAGACGGAGCTCGGCCACGGCACACCCACCGGAATCCTGATGCTCGTCGCCGAGGAGCTCGACATGGGCATGGATCAGATGATCTACGCCAGGCCCGAGACATGGCTTAACGGGACCGGCGGCGGCGGCGGCAGCGGCGGCATCTCGAGCCGCTCGACGCAGACCCGGGCGGCGGCCGCCTATGCGCGGCAGTTGCTGCTGGGGATGGCGTCGACGCAGCTCGGCGTCCCCGTTGCCGGCCTGACCGTCAGCAACGGCGTCGTCTCGGGCGGCGGGAAGACCGTCACCTACGGCGCTCTGATGGGCGGCAAGACGTTCAACTACACGATGCCGCTGGTGCCCGCGAGCACGTCGGCCACCGCGACCCAGCTGATCCCCGGCGCCGGCATCGCGAAGCCGGTCAGCGAGTACAAGGTGGTCGGCCGGGCCTTCGCGCGAATCGACATTCCGGCGAAGGTGATGGGCACCTACACCTACGTGCACAACATCCGCGTGCCCGGGATGCTGCACGGCCGGATCGTGCGCCCCCACGGTGCCGGGGCCAATACGTCGCAGAACCACTTCCCGGAGAGCGTCGACGCGACGTCGATCAGCCACATCCCGAACGCTCAGCTCGTCCAGGTCGGCAACTTCCTCGCCGTCGTCGCGCCGCGTGAGTACGACGCGATCCAGGGGGCGGCGCAGCTGAAGGTCGTCTGGAAGAGCGATCCGAAGCTGTCCGGCTCCGGGAACTACTGGAGCTGGATGCGGCAGGCCGGGGATACGAACACGGAGAACCCTGCCCGCTATACGGCGGACTCCGGCAAGGTGCCCGCAGCGCTCGCGTCTGCGGCGAAGACGGTGACCGCGACGTACCGGTACCAGTACAACGGGCACATGCCCATCGGCCCGCAGTGCGCGGTCGCCGACGTGCGCAAGGACGGTGCGACGATCTTCATGAGCGGTCAGTCGATCAACACGATCCCGGCCGCGATCGTCTCGGTCCTCGAGGGCGTCGGAGTGACCCTGCCCGAGAACTCGGTGCGCGTGATCTTCTACGAGGGCTCGAGCTCGTACGGCACCGGCCAGCTGAACGAGACCTGCGAGGCGGCGGCCGTGTGCTCCGCGAAGGTCGGCGCGCCGGTGCGGATGCAGTGGATGCGCTGGGACCAGCACGGCTGGGACCCGTTCGGGCCCTCCCACCAGTACGACGTCACGATGGGGATCGACTCGAGCGGCAAGATCGTCGCGGCCGACTGGACGTCCTACGGCCAGGCCAGCACCAACATGGACACGACCAGGGAGCTGATGGGCCTCGCGACGTGGGCGGCCGTTCCCGGATCCGGTGGTCCGACACCGTCCGACAGCGCGATCTACAACCGCGGCTACCAGCGGCGGGTGCTCGCGAAGACCCAGCCGCTGTACGGCGGGTCGTTCCGGAACAGCGCGCTCCGGGCTCCGAACGCGCCGCAGTCGTACTTCGCCAGCGAGCAGATCGTCGACGAGCTCGCGCACGCGGCGGGCATGGACCCGATCGCGTTCCGCCGGCTGAACATCGACGGGTCGAGCGTGCTCGGCGCACGCTGGCTGTCGGTGATGGACGCAGCGACGCAGGCCGCCGGGTGGCAGCCGAAGGTCGCCGCCTCCAACCTGCAGAGCGGGAACGTCGTGACGGGCCGTGGCATCGGCCTCGGCACGTTCGCGTCCAGCCAGTCGGGCGTGGTCGCGGACATCGAGGTGAACAAGAAGACCGGCAAGATCCTGGTCAAGCACCTGTTCATCTCGCAGAACAACGGGATCACGATCAACCCGCAGCTCGTCGCCAACCAGATGAGCGGCGCGGCGATCCAGGGCCTCTCCCGGGCGCTGTACGAGGAGGTCGCGTTCACCAAGGAGCGGGTGACGAGCGTGGACTGGGTCACCTACCCGATCCTGCGCTTCAGGGACAGCCCGAGTGTCACGCTGGTCAACGTGCACCCGGGCGAGTACAAGCTCGTCGTCCCGGGCGACACCACCACCGACGTGAGCGCCGGCAACACCGCGGCGTTCGACGAGGGCTGGTTGCTGAGCGGGTCGGGCGAGCCGCCGACCACGGCCGTCAGCTCTGCCGTCGCCAACGCGTTCTTCGACGCGACGGGTGCTCGCATCCGCCAGGCGCCGATGACCGCGGCGACGGTGCGCGGTGTGCTGCAGGCGGCGGGGGTCTCCTGACCCGACGCCGAGCCGGCTGAATAGAGGGGAAGGGCCTGGATGCCAGGCCCTTCCCTTTTCTCAAGAGATGTGGAAGGATGGAGCTCGTCCCGATGGCTGTCTTCGTACGGCGCTTCGCGAACCTCAAGACCCCGGTGCTCGCTTTGACGGGAGTGCTCGCAGCAGTCGCGGTCCTCGCACCGACGGGCGCCGCCGGCCTGCGGGCCAGGTCACAGGCCGCGCTGCCGACGCTCTACGTCAAGTACACGATGAACTGCACGTTCACGATCAGCAACGACGCCGGCCAGACCGTGAGCTCGATCGCTCCCGGCGCCTATCAGGTCTACGTCAGCACGCCGATCATGTTCAAGCTGGCCGTCCCCGGCGGGCCGGGGGTCGACGCGATCGCACCGAACGACTTCACCGGCTGCAAGGGCTGGGTGCAGTTCCAGCTGACGGGCCCGGGCGTCAACATCTTCACCACGCTGGACACCGGTTGCGATGCGTACTACCTCCTCCCGCCGGCGAACTTCGCTGCGGGCTCGACCTACACCGCCCAGGATCTGAACCAGCCGGCGGCCACGCGCACCACGCTCACCACCCTGGCATCCGGGACGCCGACTGCTCCGGCGAGCCCGTACTCCTCGACGACGGGCCCGGGATCGGTCTCCACCGACGTGGTCGGCTCAGGGATCAAGACCACGCTCCTCGGTACCGTCGCGGGGACGCTCAGCGCGAGCGGCAGGCCGACGTTGACGAGCAACGGAAAGGCCGTCTCGACCCTCAAGGCGGGCCGCTACCGGTTCGCGGTCGTCGACAAGGATCCGAAGGCCGGCCTCGTCCTTCGCGGGCCCACGCCCGGGTCGGCGACGAGCCTCACCGGGGTCAAGTTCGTCGGCAGGCACTCGGCGACCGTGACACTCAAAGCGGGCCGGTGGCTGTACTCGTCCGGCGTCGGGAAAGCCCGCTCGTTCCTCGTCACCGGCTGACGAAGCCGGTCGTCGCCGGGCTCCCCGCGGCGCACTTGACGGCATGACCCGTGTCAGGTTCGATGGAGGGATGGCGAGCAAGTTGAGGATCGGCGGAGGAACGCGGGCGGCATCGAGGCTGGTGCCCCGCGCCGTGCGGGCGCACGTCTTCCTCAGCGCGATCGCCGCCGCCGTTCTGCTCGGCGGTGGGCTGCGCTTCATCCCGACGAGCGCCGCTGCGCCGGCCGGGTCGAGCGGGGCCGGCCAGGGGGCCGCCTCGACTGCCTGCGCCGCTACATGACCGCGGGCGCGGCGACCGGTGAGCGCGAGGTCGTCGCGCCCGGTGTGCGCACCCGGTTGGGCCGGTGGGCGCGGTCGGCAATCGTGTACGGCGTCGTTGCGGCGCTACTCGCCGCCCTCGCCGGCCAGTGGGGCGGGGTCTCGCCGCCGGCCGCCTACGGCCTCTGCTCGGCCTGCCACGGACGCGACCTGACCGACTGGACTCTCAACCACCTCGAGGGGGCGAAGCTCTTCGTCACCGGGGCGGGCGCGAGCTGGCCGATCCTGACCGTGGTCGGTCTCGTCCTCGGAGCGTTTCTCGCGGCCAGGCGGAACGGCGAGTACGGGTCGATCAACCTCGGCGGCAACCTGCGCCAGTTCGCGTTCGGCGCCGTCGTGATGGGCGCGGCTCTGTTCGTCGGCGGCTGTCCCACGCGAATCATCATCCGGACCGGGTACGGCGACGTCGCCGGCGTGCTGGCGCTCGCCGGCGTGGCCGCGGGCGTCGTCGGCGCGACCCTCTCCCTGCGCTGGGCGGCGCGGCGATGATCGTCTCCCTCTCCTCGCTCGGTCTCGGACTGGTCGTCGGATACCTCGGCCAGCGCTCGCGGATGTGCACGATCGGCGGCCTCCGCGACTTCGTGCTCGTGCGCGACACGGGGCTCCTGAAAGGGGTCGCGGCGATGCTCGTCGCCGCCTGGGTCGCCTTCGGGGCGCTGCGGGTGATCGCCGGCAGCGATGCGGGATTCGGCCTGATCGCCTCGGGAACGACGCCGTCGGGGCTGCGTGCCGTCGCCGCGATTCTCGTCGGCGCCATGGTGCTCGGCTTCTTCGCGACCCTGTCCGGAGCGTGCCCGTTGCGGCAGCACGTGCTCGCGGGCCAGGGTCGTATCGGTGCGTGGTCGTTCCTGGCGGGGTTCTACATCGCCGCGGTGGTCTACACGAGCTGGATCTCGCCTCACATCGGGTCGTGGGTGCTATGAACGAACAGCCGGGGGCCGCTCCGGTGCGGGGAGAGGTGTACCTCGACCACGCCGCCACCTCGTGGCCCAAGCCTGCGGTCGTCCTCGAGGCGATCCAGGACTTCTTCGTGAACGCGGGCGGCAACACCGGCCGCTCCGGGCACCGGCGCTCGATCGCGGCGTCGCGCGCCGTGAGCCTCGCGCGAGAGCGGGTTGCCGATCTGCTGGGGGCGGAGTCGCCGGACGAGCTCGTGTTCACCAAGAACGCGACGGAGGCCCTCAACCTCGCCATCTACGGGCTCGCAGTCGACAGGGCGCGGGTCGTGACGACCTCGCTGGAGCACAACTCGGTGATGCGTCCCCTGCGGGCGCTGGAAAGCCAGGGCCGCTGCACCGTCGAGGTCGTGCGGGTCGACGGGAACTCTGGTGAGATCGACCTCGACGAGTGGGGAGCGCGGCTTCGCGAGACCCGGCCGTGCCTCGCGGTCGCGGTGCACGCGTCGAACGTGACCGGTGCTCTCCTACCGGTCGCCGCGATGGCTGCGAGCGCGGTGGACGCGGCCGTGCCGTTCGTGCTGGACGCCTCCCAGAGCGCCGGGCACGTTCCGCTCAGCCTGCCCTCCCTGGGCGCGTCCGCCGTGGCGATGCCCGGCCACAAGGGCCTGCTCGGCCCGTCCGGCACCGGCCTCCTGTACCTCGCCCCGGGAGTCGAGGTCGAACCGCTCATCCGCGGTGGGACAGGGAGTCAGTCCGAGCTCGAGGTCCAGCCCGACTTCGCCCCCGACAGGTACGAGAGCGGCACGCTGAACGCGATCGGGATCGTCGGTCTCGGCGCCGCCGCGGAGTATCTTCGCGAGGTCGGGGTCGACCGGGTGCAGGCGCGCCTGACCGAGCTCGGCCGCCGCTTCCGGGACGGTCTCACGGGCGTCGAAGGGGTGACGCTGTACGGTCCGGCGGATCCGGCCGACAGCGTCGGGATCGCCTCGCTGAACATCGCCGGCATGCCGTGTGCGACCGTCGCCCGGATCCTCGACGACGAGTGGGGCGTGATGACCCGGGCCGGGCTGCACTGCTCGCCGGCCGCACATCGCAGCCTCGGCACGGCCCCCGAGGGCACGGTCCGCTGCTCCTGGGGCAACGACACGACCGAGCACGGCATCGAGGTCGCAGTCGAGGCGCTCCGAGCGCTGGCCGAACGCGCGCGCAGCGCCCGGCCGCTGAGGACCGTCGCTTGAGATGGGGCGGGGTCGTCTCCTTCTTCGCCTCGGAGCACGCCATGCGGGCTGAGCGGGTGCTCGAGCGGGCAGGCCTGCGGGCGCGGCTCGTGCCCGGCCCGCGCGAGGTCAGCCCGAACTGCGGCGTGGCGGTGGCGTTCGTCTGGGAGGAGGAGCCGCAGGTCGAGCAGGCGCTGCGGGACGCGAAGGTCCGGTTCGAGGCGGTTCACCGCTACGAGCTCGACGACGCGGGTCATGCGGTCGCATCGCCGCGATCGCCGGCCGGGGAGGAGGTGCCCGCGCAATGACGATCGTCACCCGCAAGAGGCTTGTCGTGACAGCCGCCGTCGCGGCGTTCGCCGCCGTGCTCGCGGTGCTCGGTGCGGTCTCGAGGTCGACGACGAGCGCCGCCACGCCGACCGTCGCCGTGTCCCCTGCGGTGAAGCCGGCCGTGCCGTCTTCGACCTGGTACTGGACGATGGCCGTCTCGCCGTCCGACCCGAACGTGCTGGTCCTCGCGACCGGCAACGGCCTCTACCGCTCCGGCGACGGCGGGAAGACCTGGCAGCCGACGGGGCCGAAGCGGGTGAACGCGACGAGCGTCGTGCAGGCCGGGAAGTCGATCTTCATGGGCGGCGTCCATCTCGCTGCCGGAAGCCCCGTGATCAGGAAGGGGACCGCCCGGGCCGCCTCGGACGGCTCCGCCGTGCTCGCGGCGAGCACGGACGGCGGCAAGACCTGGAAGGTGCTGCACCCGCGCGGCCTCCCGAACGTCTCGATCCAGTCGCTGGCGGTGGACACCGCGAAGGGCGATGCCCTGTACGCCTTGCTCAACACGGGCGGGCTCTACCGGTCGACCGACGGCGCACGGTCGTTCCGGGTCGTGTCACCGAAGTTCGGGATCGCACCGTGGGCGCTCGCGGTGACCCAGAACAGCCATTTCGTCAGCGGTGACATGGACAGCGGCCCGCACGTGAGCACGAACGGCACGACCTGGCAGAAGACGTCCTTCAAGGACTCGAACGGCGGCCGGATGGTGATGGAATATGCGGTTCAGCCCGGCGATGCGACGAAGGTCCTGATGACGAGCATCGGCGTCGAGATGTCGACCGACGGCGGGAAGACCTGGCATGTCACGCTCAGGTCGCCGGTGATGTTCGGACCGGTTGCCTGGGCGCCCAGCAAGCCCAGCGTGGCCTACGCGGTCGGCTTCGACGCGTCGCTCTGGCGCAGCGAAGACGGCGGCAAGAGTTGGGCGAAGGTCGGGTGAGCGGGTGTCCCCGAGAAATCCGGGAAGGCTTGCCGCTTCGTAGTCCCGGGCGTAGACTTCGTCCGGCGAGCAGAGGGAGAGGGCGGAAGATGATGGGACTCCGGGTTCTCAGGATGCGCCTCGTAGCGGCAGGGATCCTGGCTGCTCTCGGGATGGGCGTGGCGGTCGCCGGCGCTGCGATCGTGACCGTGAAGAGTACGCGGGACAGCTCCCTCGGAGCGATCCTGATCAGCGCGAACGGGCGCACCCTCTACCACTACTCGCTCGAGAAGAAGAAGGTCGTCAAGTGCACGGGCGCCTGCGCCAGGCAGTGGCGGCCGCTCCTGATCGCCGCGAGCGCGAAGCCGATCGCCCAGCCGGGTGTAAGGGCAGCGCTGCTCGGGACGGTCAAGCGGCCCGACGGCAAGGTTCAGGTGACCTACCACGGGTTCCCGCTGTATCTCTACAGGGGTGACCGGAAAGCAGGCGACGTGAAGGGGCAGGGGCTCGGCGGTCTCTGGCACGCGGTCTCCCCCTCGGGCCTGGTCGTGCTGAAGGCGGTCAAGACCTCGACGGCGACGAGCTCCGGAAGCACCTCGAACACCGGCTCGGCGAGCACCGGCTCGACGAGCAGCTCGGGCTCGACGAGCTCGGGGTCGACGAGCTCGGGGTCGACGAGCTCAGGGTCGACGAGCAGCTCGGGCTCGACGTCCGGCTCGGGCTCGACGAGCGGCTCCGGCTCATCCTCCGGCTCGGGCTCGACCACTCCGTCGAGCTGCGCAACCGATCCCGGCGGCTACGGCTGCATGTAGCCCGGGTAGGCCGGGGACGATCGCGGCTCGGCCGGGCGGCGAGGACGGGACGCATCTCGACGGCCGTCGGACTGCTCGGGGCCGTGCTGGCGGCCCTCGTGGTGCAGATCGACGGCGGCACGGCGGCAACGCTCACGGCCGGCGCCGGCTTCGCGCATCCGCAGATCCGGGTCGGCGGCTTTCCGACCGGGATCGCGTTGAATCCGTCGACCGGCACGATCTACGTCGGGAACGGCACGACCAACACGCTCTCGCTGATCGACGCGAAGACGTGCAACGCGGGTGCGACGGGCGGGTGCGGTCAGCGCGTGACCGCGGTGACGGCCGGCACGGACCCGATCGGAGTCGCGGTCGACCAGTCGGCGAACGTGGTGTACGTCGTGAACTCCTCGGGCACGCTGGCGGTCGTGAACGGCCGCAGATGTGAGGCCGTGGACACGTCCGGGTGCCACGTCGAGCCGGCGAGCGTCCCTGTCGGGACGAACCCGCAGTTTCTCGCCGTCGACGGGAGGACGCACACGATCTACGTGGCGAACACCATCTCCAACACGGTCTCCGTGATCGACGGCAGGAGGTGCGGCAAGGCCTCGACGGCCGGCTGCGGGCGGCTGCGGGCGTCGATCCCGGTCGGGCCTGGGCCGTTCACGCCGGCCGTCAACGACGTGACGGGCTCGATCTACGTCACCGATCTCGGAGCGCCGACGGTCTCGGTGATCGACGGCAAGACCTGCAACGCCGAAGACGTCAGCGGCTGCGGTCGGCGGCCGACCACCGTCAACGTGGGCGAGACGCCCGGCGGGATCGCGATCGACCGGCGGACGGACACGATCTACGTGACGGGAGAGTCCTCCGGCGACGTCTCGGTGATCGACGGGAAGACCTGCAACGCGAGAGAATCGAGGGGGTGTCGGCGGAGGCCGGTTCATGTGCTCGCGGGAGCCGGGGCGCGCGGGATCGCGGTCAACGAGGCGACCGACACTGTCTACGTCGCCAACACGAGGGCGAACACGGTCAGCGTGATCGACGGCGCAACCTGCAACGCGAGCGTGCACACCGGGTGCGGCCGGCGGGCCGTGGCGGCGCCCGTCGGTCTCAGCCCTCGCCGCGTCGCCGTCGACGAGTCGACGAACACGATCTACGTTACGAACGCCGGCTCGAACACGGTCACCATGCTGAACGGCCGCACCTGCAACGGCCGCGTGCACACCGGTTGCGGGCACGTGAGCTCGCTGCCGCCGGCGGTTCCGGGCCCGGCCGCTCCGGCCCCCGCTCCGGCGACGACCACCCAGCCGTACACGGCGGGAACGCGGCGATGACCTCGCCCCGTGCGTCCGTGCGCCGATCGCCCATGCGCCGTGGCCTCGTGCCTCTCGCGATCGTCGCCCTGGCGGCTGCGGCGTGGACGGTCGCGCCCGGAGCGTCGACGCCCGTGAAGCCGCTGTCGTCTCTCGGCCGGCTCCGGCCTGCGCCCTCGCCCGGGCACCTCGGGGCGGAGCTCGTCCCGATCCCGGCGGCGCCACCGCTCGCGTCGGCGGGATCGGCGGCGAGGCTGACGAAGAGCGTCGACGGGATCAGGTGCGAGCGGAACGAGAAGCTGCTCTTCCACGTCCACGCGCACCTGACGCTGTTCGTGCACGGGACGCCGCGCCGGGTTCCCGCCGGTATCGGCATCTGGCCGCCCCTCGGCCCGCAGAACTACCGGTTCGGGCAGTTCGGGGTGACGGCGAGAAACTGCTTCTCGTGGCTCAGCACGCGCTACCCGGACGGGCTCATCCACATCGAGTCGCCGATTCGGAGATCGTTCACGCTGGGCCAGTTCTTCGATCTCTGGGGGCAGCCGCTGAGCCGGAGCCGGGTCGGCCCCGAGCCCGGTGCGGTGATCGCGATCGTGAACGGGAGCGTCTGGACGGGCGACCCGCGCCGGATTCCGCTCGTGGCGCACGCGCAGGTTCAGCTCGAGGTCGGCCGGCCGCTCGTCGCTCCCGAGATGATCAGGTTCCCGGGGGCCTTCTAGTGCGGCCTCTCGTGACGTTCGACCCGAGACGCACGCGGCTGGAGGCCGCACTTGCGGCCGCTCCGCGGCCGGGCGTCGCGGGAGGCGAGTTCCAGCTGAAACGTTGTGAGACGCCGCACTAGGCCGGGCGGACGCTGAACCGGGTCGGTTTGGCGACCCCGGAGAAGAACGTCCACGTCCCCGCGGTGAAGGTGACGCGCCGGGTTCGCGTGCCGACGAAGGCCCGGCTCGTGACCGTGAGAGGCTTCCTTGCCCCATGCCGGAGGAAGAACCCCGCTCGGGCGGCTGCGTCGTCGACCCGGATGTCGTATCTCCCCGCCTTCAGCGAGCGGACGTTCCGGGCGCCGAGCTTCAGCGTCGTCTTCCCGGCGGCGCTCACCGTTGCGACGAGCTTGCCCCGGTAGGGCAGGATCGCGGAGCCGACGAGGTCGGGCTGGACGGAGGTCGCCTGCGTGGTGCCCGGCGTGCTTCCGGGGGTGGGGCCGAGCAGGACGCTGTTCGAGCCCGAGGACGCCGTCGTGAAGACCTTCCGCGTGGCGTCCGGCGCGTTCTCGTCGTCGGCGACGTACGTCGACGACGGCTGGAGCGTCGCCATCTGCTCGGCAGAGAGCGCCGCGCCGGGGAACAGGGTGTGGCTGTTCACGCCCGGGCCGGTGAGCGCGAACGCGGGCGTCGTGCAGGGGGCATATCCCGCGCTCGGGTTCGGCATCGAGATCAGGAGCTGGTAGGTGCCCGGCGGGAGAGTCGGGCCCGGAGGTGTTGCCGAGGTGATCGAGATGCCGCCGTCGACGGAGATCGTGAAGGTGCAGTCGGCGCTGTAGTTGACGTAGATCGCGGGAACTCCCGGGACGGCCGCCGGCGACCCCTCGGCTGCGGTTCCCTCGACGGCCGCGACCGCAGCCACGGCGGCAACCATCAGCTGGATATGCGTGAATCGCCTCGGCACAGGAGTTTCGACCGCCCCCGGATCGTTGCCATCGTACTCGACGTCCGAACGTGGCCCACCGCCGTCAGGCGCCGCCGCGCAGGTCGTCCCGGACGTCGTGCTCCCAGATCGACTGTCGCGGCCCCCAGGGTCGTGATTCGTGCAGCGTCGCGTACCCGGCGTCTCGTTCCCGCTGCTCGGGCCCGTCGGGGAGGTAGAAGACGTTCGCGGCGGTGTGCGACGACGCCTGCAACGCGCCCGCGCGGCCCATTCGCACACGCTCGTAGCGGCCGAGCGCAGCCGTCAGGTCGGCCGGCTCGGCGGCGACGCACTCCGCGAGCACGAACGCATCCTCGATCGCCTGAGCGGCGCCCTGCGCCTGGAACGGCTCCATTGCATGGGCGGCGTCGCCGAGGAGGACGACGCGCCCGAAGCGCCAGTGCTCGAGCGCGCGCCGGACGAAGACGGCGCCCCGCAGCATCGTTCGGGTGAGCCGGATCCGCTCGAGGAGGGGCGGATGCCAGCCCTCGAAGTGGGCGAGCGCCTCCTCGGCCGGCGCCTCGAGCGTCCAGGACTCGCGCGACCAGGCCGCGTGCTGCACGGCGCAGTTGACGGCGAGCAGGCGCTGCGACGAGATCCAGTAGGAGACGCCGTGACGATAGGGGCCGAGCCAGTAGAAGTTGGCGCCGGGTCGATGGAGCCCGGCGACCTCGTCGCCCGGCACGACGCCCCGGTAGACGACGGTGCCGGAGAAGACCGGGTCGTCCGTGCCGACGAGCTGCTGCCGGATCGGCGAGCGGATGCCGTCGGCAGCGACCAGGAAGTCGGCGCGGGAGCGTCCATGGTCGGCGAGGACGACCTCGACGCCCTCGTCGTCCTGCTCGACCGAGGCGACGTGAGCCCCCAGCCGAAGCGCCCCGGGCGGGAGAGCGTCGACGAGGAGCCGATGCAGGTCGGGGCGGAAGAAGTCGAGCTGGGGTGCGCCGAAGTGGTCTTCCATTCCGGCGCCCAGCTCCGTGTGTTGCAACACCGTCCCGTCGTCCCAGCGGAGGAAGTCGACGCTGTCGGGCCTCACGCCGATGGTTCGCAGCGCCGGCAGGAGCTCGAGCTCGTCGGTCAGGCGCAACGCGTTCGGGCCGAGCTGCAGGGAGGCGCCCACCCGGGGGACCGTGTCTGCCTGCTCGAATACCTCGACGGCGACCCCCTTGCGTATCAGCGCGAGCGCGGCGGTGAGGCCTCCGATGCCGCCGCCGACAATCGCGGCGCGGAGCTCCCGCTCAGGCATGGCGCTCCCGCAGCGCGAGGATGCGCTCCGGTGTGAGCGGAAGCGTCCCGGCGGTGCGCCCGAGCGCGTTCGAGACGGCGTTCACGACCGCGGCGGGCGCGGCCATCGCCCCGCCCTCCCCGACCCCGCGGAAGTCGTCGTCGGCGAGGTCCTCGAAGGCAAGGTGCTCGATCTCGATCGGCGGCGCGTCGAGCGCCGTGGGGAGCAGGTAGTCCATGAACGTGGCGGTCAGCAACTGACCGTCGTCGTCGTAGGCCACGTGCTCGAGCATCGCCTGGCCGATGCCCTGGACGACGCCGCCGCGGATCTGGCCCTCGACGATCGCGGGGTTGATCATGCGGCCGCAGTCTTCGACGACCAGGTAGCGCGGGATGCGGGTGATCCCGGTCGCCTCGTCGATCTCGACGAAGCAGACGTGGGTGGCGGTCGTCCAGCCGCCCTCGGGTTGCTCGAAACGGGCGACCGCCTGGAGCCCCGGCTCTTCGTCCGTCGTCCTGGAGACCTCCTGCGCGCATGCCGCCACCTCTGCCAGGGTGAGCTCGCGCCCGGCCTCGCCGGCCATTCGGACGGTGCCGCTCTCGAGGACGAGCAGGCCGGTGGGAACGTCGAGTCGCGCGGCGGCGGTGTCGAGCACCTTGTCGCGCAGCCTCCGCACCGCGGCGGCGGCTGCTCCGCTCGCCATTGTCGCGGCGCGGCTGCCGCCCGTCCCCGTCAGGTTGAACGGCGTGCTGTCGGTGTCGCCGTGCAGAACGGTGACGTCCTCGAAGGCGACACCGATCGTGTCGGCGCAGACCTGTGCGAGCGTCGTCTCGTGCCCTTGCCCATTCGGGCACTGCGACGTGTAGAGCGTGATGCGCCCGTCGAGCTCGAGCTTTGCACGCGCCGGCTCGAAGCCGGGCCCGAACCCGGCGGCCTCGTTGTAGTCGGGCGGTCCCGGGGCCGGCTCGACGAGCACGGCGACGCCGACGCCTCGCAGGACACCGCCGCCCGCCGCCCGTTCGACACCCGCGTCGAGCAGCTCGGCTGCCCGTTCGAGCGTGTCGAGGGCGGCCATCCGCTCGAGCGTCACCCCGAGCACGGTCTTCTCCGGCTGGTCGCGGCGAGGGACGAGGTTACGACGCCGGAGCTCGATCGGGTCGATCGCGAGTGCGCGCGCTGCGGTGTCGAGCAACCCTTCGCGTACGAGCGTCTCGGCGGCCCAGGGGCCGCGATACGGGACGTACGAGGCCTTGTTCGTTGCGACGATACGTCCCTCGAATGCGACGGCAGGGATCCGGTACCCCCCTGGCAGGGCCACGCGGATCGCATCGAGGTAGACGGGCGCCGGGATCGGCGCGGCCGGATAGGCGCCGTGATCGAGCGTCATCCGGACGCGAAGCCCGAGGATGGCGCCGTCCGCCGCGAGGGCGAGCTCCCCCTCCAGCGTCTCCTCCCGTGCCTGACCGCCCGCCGTCAGGTTCTCGGCGCGGTCCTCGGCCCACTTGACCGGGCGGCCGAGCAGCCGTGCGGCCGCGCAGAGCGCGATGTCCTCCCGCGAGAGGGGGATCTTCTGGCCGAAGCCGCCGCCGACATCCGGGGCGATCACGCGCAACAGGGACACAGGGAGGTCGAGCGCCGACGCAAGGAGCGAGCGCACGACGTGGGGCACCTGGGTGCTCGAGTGGTAGGTCAGCTCACCGGAGAGGGGGTCGAAGTCGGCGATCCCGCCGCGGCCCTCCATCGGCACGTTGGTCACGCGCTGCTGCGTGAACGTCGCGCGGACGACGTGCGTCGCCCCCTCGAAGGCAGCGTCGACGTCCCCGTGGACGTGATCACACTCGTACAGCAGGTTCGAGCCGACGTCCTCGAAGACGAGAGACGCGGCGGGACCGGCTCCGGCCGAGGCGTCGGGCACGGCCGGGAGGGGCTCGTAGTCGACCAACACGGCTTCGGCGGCGTCCTCTGCCTCGGCGCGCGTGCGCGCGACGACGATCGCGACCGGGTCTCCCATGTGGCGCGCCTTGTCGATCGCGAGAGCGTGGTAGACGGGGCGGAGGTACCCGGCGATCTCGGCGGTCATCTGCAGCGGCGCCGTCACGGCGGCGATGTCGGAGCCCGTGTAGACGGCGAGCGCGCCCGGGAGCTCGCGCGCCGCCTCGGCGTCGATCCCGACGATGCGGGCGTGGGCGTACACGCTGCGGACGAACGCGGCATGGAGCAGGCCGGGGATGCGGATGTCATCGAGGTAGGAGCCGCGGCCGGCGAGGATGCGGGCGTCCTCGATGCGTGGCACGCTCGTCCCGGCGAGACGCGCACGTTCGACGACGCTCATGGGGCAACCTTCGGTTGCCCCATGAGTTCCCGCTCCCGGCGCCGGCCGAGCCGGCGCCTCCGCTCAATTGTGAGCTCCGTCGAGCCTACGCTCATGCCGGCCCTCCCGAGCGGTCGCGTGCCAGGAGGACCCCGCGGACGATGCTCTCGTACCCGGTGCAGCGGCAGAGGTTCCCGGAAAGGGCTTCGCGCACGGTCTGCTCGTCGGGATGAGGGTCCTCGCGCAGGAGAGCCAGCGCTGTGATCACGAAGCCGGGCGTGCAGAAACCGCACTGGAACGCATGCGTCTCGCGGAACGCCTCCTGGAGCGGGTGCAGCCGGTCGCCATCGGCCAGACCCTCGATCGTCGTCAGCTCGCGCCCGTTCGCCTGGACCGCGAGCATCAGGCAGCTCCTGACCGGATCGCCGTCGACGATGATCGTGCACGCGCCGCACATCCCGTGCTCGCAGGCGACGTGGGTCCCGGTCAGGCCGAGCTCGTTCCGGAGCAGGTCGGCGAGCGACGTGCGCGCCTCCACGGTCGCCGACGCCGGCTTCCCGTTGACCACCAGCTCCACCGGATGCTCGCTCATCCGCTCCGTTCCGCCGCCGACTCGAGCGCCTGCTCCACCAGCACCGCGGCGAGGCGACGCCGGTAGGCGGCGCTCGCGTGCAGGTCGTCCTGGGGATCCAGCGCAGCCGCCACATCCGCCGCGAGCGCCCTGTACGTCCCGGCCCCGGCAGGAGCGCCGCGGGCGGACAGCTCGAGCTCCCGAAACCGCGCAGGAACGCCGTCGACCCCGCTGAGGGCGAGACGGAGATCGTCGACGATGCCGTCACGGATGGTGAGCACCGCCGCCACGCCGACGAGGGCGAAGTCCCCGTGGCGCCGTCCCACCTCGACGAACGCCGTTCCGGCACCGGCGGGAAGCGCCGGGAACAGGGCCTCGACCACGAGCTCGTCGGGCTCGACGGCCGTCGTCAGCCAGCCGGTGAAGAACTCGTCCACGCTCAACCGCCGTTCGCCCCCCTGCCGCGCGAGGACGATCTCGGCGTCGAGCACGGACGCGGCTGCGGGGAGCTCGGCCGCCGGGTCGGCGTGCGCAAGGCTCCCGCAGACCGTCCCGCGCGTCCGGATCGGCGGATGCGCGACGAACGAGAGCGCCTCGACGAGGAGCGGCCAGCCGTGGACCGCTGCCGGGTCGCGCTCGAGCGTGCGTTGACGCACGGTCGCTCCGACGGCGAGTACATGCTCCCGCTCGCCGAGGCCGCCCAACTCCGCGATCCCGTTGATGTCGATCACGACGGCCGGACGGGCGAGGCGCAGGTTCAGCGCCGGCACGAGGCTCTGACCGCCTGCGAGCACCGCGCAGTCGCCGGCATGCTCGCTGCGGGCGACCAGCGCCTCGTCGAGCGAGGAGGGGGCGAGGTAGTCGAAGGGGGCGGGCTTCACGGCCCTGCCGTCTCCGAGGCCGGAGGGAGCCTTCGCTCGAGGAGATATCCGGACGCCTCGCGATCCCAGGCCGTCGCGGTCACCCCGCGCTCGCGCAGGCGGAACTTCTCGATCTTGCCGTTCGCGGTGAGAGGGAGCTCGGAGACGAAGTCGACGAATCGCGGCACCGCGAAATACGCGAGCCGCGGCTCGCAGAACTTGACGAGCTCGAGCGCGTCGAGGCGGGCGCCGGAGCGGAGCACAACGCACGCGAGCACCTCGTCCTCGCCGACCTCGGCCGGCACCGGCACGACCGCGGCGGCGGCGACGTCCGGATGCGAGGCGAGGACGGACTCGACCTCGTACGAGGAGATGTTCTCGCCGCGACGCCGGATCGACTCCTTGATCCGGTCGACGAAGCGGAAGTACCCGTGCTCGTCGACCACGGCGCGGTCGCCGGTGTGGAACCACAGGTTCCGCCACGCCTCGACGGTCTTCTCGGGCAGCCCGTGGTAGCCGGTCGCAAACGCGAAGGGGTCGTCTGCACGGACGACGAGCTCTCCCGGGACGCCGGGGGGAAGCTCCTCGTCGTCCTCGTCGACGATCCTGGCCTCGAAGCCCGCCACGACGGCGCCCATCGATCCCGGCGGGGCGTCGACGCCGGAGGTCGCCAGGACGACGTTCGCCTCGGTCGCGCCCCAGCCGTCGACGAGCTCGATGCCGAAGCGCTCGCGAAAGGGCTCGAGGAGCACGGCCGGCGTCGCGGGGGCGAGCGCGATCCGGGTTCGGTGGGATCGCTCGTAGGGGTCCGAGGGCCGCTTCGAGAGGATGTGGACCATCGCTCCGAGCAGGTAGGTGACCGTTGCCCCCGACTCGGCCAGCCGCTGCCAGAACGCGCCGGCGGAGAAGCGGGGGCCGACGACGAAGGTCGCGCCCGCGGTCAGCGCCTGCACGAACGTGTTGAGCGCGTTCGTGTGAAAGAGCGGCAGGCACGTATAGAGGACGTCGTCCTCCCGGACGCCGAGGATGCCGCCGGTGCGGACGCCCCACCAGTACCACTGGGCGTGCGGGCAGAGGACGCCCTTGGAGGGGCCCGTCGTGCCGGAGGTGTAGAGGATCAGCGACGTGTCGCCGGGACCGAGGTCGGCCGCGGGACGGTGGGCGGCCGGGTCGCCCTCGGGGCCGGGGAACGGCTCCGCACGGCGTCCGGCGCTCTCGGCGGGGGCGTCTCCCATGACCCAGAGCCGCTCGAGGGCAGGGAGAGGCGCCTCGACCAGGTCGAGCGCGGGCAGCAGGTCGGCCTCGGCGACGAGGAGCCGCGCGCCCGAGTCGGCGAGCACGTGTCCGAGCTGCAGCGCCCGCGCCGCGGTGTTGATCGGGACGAGCACCGCGCCGAGCCACGCGCACCCGACCCAGAGGTCGAGGAGCTCGATCCGGTTCTCGCTGAGCGTCGCGACCCGGTCGCCGGGGCCGATCCCGGCGGCGGCCAGGCGGGCGGCGTACCCGGCGGCGGCTGCGCGCATGCCCGAGAAGGTGCGCTCTCCACGTCCCTCGCCGTCGCGGACGAGCACCCGATCGCCGTGTCGCTCGGCCTGACGCTCGAGCAGCGCGGGAAGCGTGCGCATCCGTGCCGGGAGCGGCTCGAGGAGCGGGCGGTGCACGGGGTGATCTTAGAGTCCCCCTTACACGCTCGAGCTCCCGGGCGCCCGCGTGAGGGGCCGGAGGCGTTCCGCCGCGCCGAGCGCATAGAGTTCCCCGGCGTGGCAGGAGCTTCCCGCGCGGTGATCACCGGCGCCGCCGAGACGCCGTACAGCCGACATCCTGCCGGCGAGCTCACGACGGAGGCGCTGCTGGCGGATGTCGTCGTTCGCGCCCTCGAGAGCGCCGGCGTCGCGCGCGACGATGTCGACGGGCTCGGCGTGGCGTCGTTCACGCTGGCGCCGGACCGGGCAGTCGACATCGCCTGGAAGCTCGGGATCCGCCCGCGCTGGCTGATGGACGACGGCAACGGCGGCGCGTCGGGAATCCAGCTCCTGCAGCACGCGGTCCGGGCGGTCGAGGCCGGCGATGCCCGGACGATCGTGCTCGCGGCCGCGGACCGGTTCGACCGCGAGACGTTCGCCCGCCTCGTCGACGGGTTCAACCGCGTCACGGAGCGCTTGCTCGCGCCGCTGCCGCTCGGAGGCCCCAACGCGCTGTTCGCGCTCCTGACGCGCCGGCAGATGGCCGAGCACGGTCTCGTGCGCGAGGACTACGGGCGGCTCGTCGTCGGCCAGAGACGCTGGGCGGGGCTGAACCCGGGCGCCGTCTACCGCGCGCCGCTCGACCTCGACGAGTACCTCCGGGCACCTGTGGTCGCCGAGCCGCTCTGCCGCTACGACTGCGTTCCCGTCGTCAGCGGCGCCGACGCGCTCGTCGTCTCCTCAGTCGGCCGTGGGGTGGCGGTCCGTGCCCTCCGTGCCCAGCACAACCACGACGGTCAGGACGGCGACGGCCTGACGACCGGCCTCGCCGCGATCGCCGGCGACCTCTGGAGTGACGCCGGGGCCGGGCCGGGCGACATGGATGTCACCTCGGTCTACGACGACTATCCGGCGATGGTGCTCGCGCAGCTCGCCGACCTCGGGTACGCGGCTCCCGGTGATCTCGCGGGATTCGTCCGGCGGGTCGCGGAAGAGCGCATGCCGCTGAACACCTCGGGCGGGCAGCTCTCGGCCGGCCAGGCCGGTGCGGCCGGAGGAATGCACGGCCTCGTCGAGGTGACGACGCAGCTGCTCGGGCGGGCCGGCGACCGCCAGGTCGACGGTGCGAGGCTCGGCGCCGTCACCGGCTACGGCATGGTGCTCTACCGCTACGGCGCGTGTGCGAACGCGGTCGTGCTGGAGCGTCCTTGACGTTCCGCATCCCCGTGTGCGCGGCCTGCGCGGCCGCGGTGTTCCCGCCTCGGCTGCTCTGCCCACGCTGCGGCGGCGCGGAATGGCGCGAGGAGGCGGTCGAGCAGGGCGTGCTGGAAGGGCGCACCGAGCGCAACGGCACCGGCATCGGCGCCGTCCGGACGCCGCTCGGCCCCGTCGTCGTCGTGCGGCTCGAAGGCGAGGCGGCCGCAGGCGACACCGTCTCGCTCGACGACGAGAACGGCGTTCCTACCGCGCGGGCCTCGTAAGCGCGCCGCCGGTCGCTGCGAGGAACTCCGCCACGGCCGCGGCCGGAGGCGGCGAGAACGACTCCGGCATCCGCGCCCCGAGCGCGGCCTGCGCGGCGACCGCGACGCAGTTCAGGAACGGCACCCCGGCCGCGGTGATGTCGCCGCGGGCGCAGAGCGCGACGGCGGGGAGAGCACCGGCCGGCACGAGAACGCCGGCCCCGTCTGCGACGAGCGGCTCGGCGACCGCGTCGAGCCGCGCCAGGACCCGATCGCGCGCGGCGCCGGCAGCCATCGCGTCCATGAACCCGTCCGGGCCGATCCCGAGCGCGCCGATCCCGGTCACGCGCGCTTCGAGCCCCTGGCGCCGTACCTGCTCGCGATGCCACGGGACGAAGACTTCGTCGATCGTGACGAGGCCGATCCGCGGAGCCCGCTCGCAGGCTTCGGCGAGCGTGGACTCGCCCAGGCCGACGACGGGAACCCCGACCGAGGCGCGGATCTCGTCCAGGAGCGGCTCCTGGAAGTGGCCGACGACGACGCCGTCGTAGCCTTCGCCCTCGGCCCAGAGCGCGTTGCGCAGGGCGGCGATGCCGCAGCGGACCTCCGTGAGCGCGTGCAGGTGCCTATCGGGCGGGCGGATCCCGACCACGTCGACCTCGAGGCCCGGCGCCACACGGGCGAGCAGAGCGCGGAGCGCGTCGAGGTACGGGCGGTGCTCGTCGGGGTCGAGGAAGCTCTGCCAGAGCAGGGTCAAGGCCGCTCGAGCCGCTCGAGCTCGGCGCGAACGACCTCCATCCCGACCGACGCGCGCGGGAAGCCGACGTAGACGGCAAGGAGGGTGACGAGGGCCTCCAGCTCCTCGCGGGTCGCGCCGTGCTCGACGGCCCAGCCGACGTGGCCCCGCAGGCGCTCCTCGACGCCGCCCTGCGCGATCAGTGCGGCGACCACGATCAGGCTGCGGTCCCTGAGGCTCAGGCAGTCGTCGGCCCAGGCGCCCGCCGCCGCGTTGATCGCCTCCTCCCCGAACCGCTCTCCGAAGCGCTCCGCGAACCACGCAGGCACCTCGTCGCGAGGAACGCCGAACTGGCTCGCGTAGGCGTCGAGGCCGCGCTCGTAGCGGTCGGTCATCCCGCGGAGCCTACTCTCCGAGCATCGCGAAAGCCGTCCGGCGAGCAAGCCCCATGATCGTGATCATCGGGTTGACACCGGACGCGGACGGGAAGCCCGAGGCGTCGGCGATCCAGACACCGCGGACGTCGTGGAGCTCGCCGCGCCCGTCGGCGACGCTCGTGCCGGGGTCGGCGCCGAGCCGGCACGTTCCCATCTGGTGGGCCGAGAGCGCGACGTGGTCGTTCGGGGCACGTGCGAGCGCCGCGAGAAAGGCGTCGAAGTCCTCGCCGCGCCGCCAGCTCGTGTCCTCACGGTGGAAGGTGTAGATCTCGCGTGCGCCGGCCGAGTGGTGGAGCCGGGCGAGCTGCACGTGCGCCGCCGTCGCATTCGCGCGGTCGGCGGGGTGGTCGAGGCTCCAGCGTGCGACCGCGTCTCCGTCGGGGCCGAGCTCGACGGAGCCCGAGCCTCGGTCGCGGATCAGCGCGTGCCAGGCCGCGACATGACGGAGCTCGAGCATCCGGCGGCGGTGGTCCCGCGCGTCGACGAACGCCGTCGCACCGGCCCAGAGCCCGGGCGAGGTCCCGACGCACTCGATCAGGAAGCCGTCGGCGAAATCGTCGGTCGAGACCGCCTGGAACTGTCCGCTCCAGCCGTCGAGCGGCTCGTCGTGAACGCCGCTGACGAAGAATGCCGGATGGAGCGTCAGGTTCCGGCCGGCCGCCGGGCCGCCGATTCCCGAGCGCAGGAGGAGCGCCGGCGACTCGATCCCGCCGCCCGCGACGACGACCGCCGGCGCGTCCACGGTCAGGTCGGTCACGGTGCCGTCGGGGTGGCGGACAATCGCCTCGACCCCGGCTGCGGCCCCGCCGCGGACGAGTATCCGGCGCGCGTCGCAGTCCACGATGAAGCGCGCTCCCGCATCTGCCGCGTCCTGGAGGTACGTGTTCAGCGTGGACTGCTTGCACCCGCGCTGGCAGCCGGCGTTGCACCAGCCGCAGTAGCTCGGGTCGTCGTCTGCGGACGCGTTCCGCGGCAGTAGATGCCAGGAGTGGCCCGCCTGCTCGAGGGTCTTCGCGAGCAGCCTGTTCACGAGGTTCGGCTGCGTCGCCTCGGTCGAGACGGAGAGCCGCGACCAGACCGCGTCGAGGTGCCGGTCGAACCCGTCCGCGTCGAGCCCGTCCAGCCCGCGGGCCGCCCAGTCGGCGCGGAGCGCGTCGGGGGGACGCAGGCAGACCATGGAATTGACGACGGTGCCGCCGCCGAGCGTGGCGCCGCCGAGGATGCCGATCGTGCCTCCCTCCGCGTAGAAGAGGCCGCCGTGCAGGTAGAGCTCCGCCGGGGCGCGCCCCTCGAGCTGATGGAAGTCGGCCTCGTTCCGGTAGCCGCCCGCCTCGAGCACGACGACGTCCAGCCCTCGCGACTGGAGCTCTGCGGCGACAACCGAGCCGCCAGCGCCGGAGCCGATCACGCAGACGCCTGCCTCGATGCGCGCCCGCGGCCCCTCGACACGCTCCAGGGCGATCGTCTTTGGCGCGTCGGCGTGGGCAGGAGGCGGCGGAGGCGCCGGGTACCCGATCGCCGCCCACTCCTCCGGGCGGACGTAGAAGCCGGCCAGGACGGCTCCCTTCAGCAGCTCCAGCGACCGGCCCCGAGGGCCCGATGAGAGCTCACGGAAGAGGGCGAGCCGCGTGTCCTCGTCGGCGCCGGCGAAGCCGCGCCCGGTGAGTGCTTCCAGTGCGGGTGCATCGAGGAGATGGGGGAACGTCGCACCGAGCCCGGCCCGGGGAAGCAGCAGGTCCGCGAGCGCGTCGAGCGTCGGCTGGTCCCCGGTCATGACGCCCATCTACCACACGCCCCACGATGGGTGACGGATAATCGGGGACCGATCACCGAGGAAGCGAGGGAGAAGAGGAATGGCAGACAACGACGCAGCGAACGCCGCAGTGGGCGCCGAGCCCGTCCCGCCGGTCGTCTCGGGGAGCCCCGAGGAGATCGCACCAGGGGTGTACGTGGTCCCGGATCGCCGGGTGCCGCTCGTCCCCAACATCGGCATCGTCCTCGGCGACCGCGCCGCGCTCGTCATCGATACCGCGATGGGGCCCGGAAACGGCCGCGTCGTCCGGGGGATCGCGGAGCAGCTCGCCGGCGACCGCACCCTGTTCGTCACGGTCACGCATTTTCATCCCGAGCACGGCTTCGGCGCCCAGGCCTTCCCCGACGCTGCGATCGTCTACAACCGCGAGCAGCTCGACGAGCTCCACGACAAGGGGGCGCAGTACATCGAGATGTTCAGGGGGTTCGGCCCCGAGGTCGCCGGTCAGCTCGAGGGGGTCGAGCTGGTCGAGCCGCACGTCGTCTACGACGGCAGCGCCGAGCTGGAGCTCGGCGGTCGGCGTGTCGAGCTGCTCACCTGGGGGCTCGCGCACACCCGGGGCGACCAGGTCGTCTGGCTGCCCGAGGAGCGGATCCTGTTCACGGGCGATCTCGTCGAGAACCGCTTCTTCTCGATCTTCCCGTACTTCCCGCCGGACGACGCCGACGTCGACGGCAGCCTCTGGATCGAGGTGCTCGAGCGGCTCGAGCAACTCGAGCCCGAGATCGTCGTCCCCGGCCACGGTGAGGTCGGCGGCGCCGGCCTGATCACGGCCGCCCGCGAGTACCTGACGCTGCTCCGCGCGGAGACGCGGCGCCTCGCCGGCGAGGGCGTTCCGGTCGACGAGATCGCAGCCACCCTCGAGCCCGAGCTGCGCTCTCGCTACCCCGACTGGGAGGCGCCGGAGTGGATCGCCTTCGGGGTGCGCTGTTACCACGCCGAGCTCGATCGCTGACACGACGTGGAATCGCCGGAGCGGTGAGCGAGTTACACTCGCCTCCTCTCGCACACTCCGCCTCCTCCCGAGCGCGGAAACGTCGAAGCACACAAAGGAGGAGAAGTGACCACACGCCCCAGAACGGCCGTTCTCGCGCTCGTCGGTTGCGTTGCGCTCATCGTCGGCGTCACCGCGTCGACGGCCGGCACGCCCGTGCCAAAGGGATACAAGGGAGCCGAGGCATCCCTTCCGACCACGTACAAGGCCCCCGCGAAGAAGGGCGCGTCGTGCACGATCGGATTCCAGAACCCGACCGCCCAGAACGAGACCCTCGGCGCCTGGCAGAGCGCCGTCCAGGCCGAAGGGAAGGTCTACGGCTGCAAGGTGATCGCACTCGACGACAAGCTGAGCCCCGATCAGCAGGTCACCAACATGCAGCAGCTGCTCGCGCAGCACGTCAACGTGATCATCTTCTACCCGCTCGACCCCAAGGCGACCGTGCCGGTGCTGAAGAAGGCGAAGACGGCGGGAGTCCCCGTGCTCGCCGTCGACGGGACGTTCGGGTCGCCGAAAGCGACGGCCCCGTACCTGCCCTACATCGCCTCGCAGGTCTGGCAGGGACGTGACATCCAGGCGTACGAGCAGGTGCAGCAGATGGCCAAGATCGCACCTCATGCGAAGGTCGGCCTGATCGGGATCGGCGCCCCGGTTCCGGCGCTGAAGTACCTCACCGTACGTGAGGCTTTCTGGGCCAAGAAGTTCGGCCTCACGATCGTCGGCGAGCAGGACAACCCGACCGACGACGTCACCGGCGGGACGACCGCGGCCAACGGGCTCCTGCAGCGCTACTCGGACATGACGGCGGTGCTCGGGTACAACGACCCGAGCGCGATCGGCGCCTACACCGCCGCGCGCGGCCTTCATCGCAGCCTCACGGTGATCGGGGTGAACGGCTCGAGTGACGGATTCACGGCCGTCAAGGCGGGACACGAGGCTGCAACGGTCCAGGTCGACGTCGTCGGCTGGGGCGTTCAGCTCGTGCAGGCCGCCTACGCCCTGATCACGAAGCAGCACCTACCGCTGCCGAAGATCATCGTCCGCCCGTCCGTGCTGATCACCAAGGCCAACGTCGCGAAGGCGCCCAGCTGGAGCGCCCAGATCAAGGCCATCCACTAACGAGCGAACGTCGCGGCCCGGGCCCCGCACGGGCCCGGGCCGCGGTTCACGATGGCGTCTCAGGCCAGCGCAGAGCCGTCTGCGCGCGAGCTGCTTCGAAGTCTCGAGCGACGGGACCTGTCGGCGCGCGAGCTCGCGTCGCGCGTGCTCGCCCGACTCGACGCGGCGGACGAGCGAGTCCACGCGGTCGCCGCACGCGATGACGACGCGGCGCTTGCCGCCGCCACCGCAGCCGACGAGGCCCGGCGCCGAGGTGTTTCGGTGCCGCTACTCGGGCTCCCGATCACCGTCAAGGACTCGCTCGAGACCGCCGGGCTCGTGACCGCATCGGGTTCCTTCGCTCGGGCGGGGCACGTGCCCAGGGCCGACGCGACGGTCGTCGCGAGGCTGAAGGCGGCCGGTGCCTTCGTGGTCGCGAAGACCACGGTGCCCGAGTACACGTGGTCGTACGAGACCGAGAGCGCCCTGCACGGTCGGACGTCGCACCCTTCGAGCCCCGAGCGGACATGCGGCGGGTCGAGCGGCGGCGAGGCGGCCCTGCTCGGGATCGACGCCAGCGTCGTCGGCGTGGGGACCGACGGCGGCGGCTCGATCCGGGTGCCGAGCCACTACTGCGGGGTGGTCGGCCTGCGGCCGACGGCGGGCCTCGTGCCCGAGACGGGGTGCTGGCCGCCGACACGGGACACGGGAATGCTCGACATCAACGCGGTCGGCCCGATGGCGCGCTTCGTCGATGACCTGGCGCTGCTGCTTCCGGTGCTCGCGGGTGGGGACGGGGTCGACCCGTTCGTGCAGGGCCGTCTGCCCGGCGATCCGGCCGGCGTCGAGGCGCGGGGCCTGCGGGTCGGGTTCATGGTCTCCGACGGCGTCGCCGAGGTCTCGCCCGGGACCGCCGCCGCGGTCGAGCGGGCGGCGCTCGCGCTCGAGGGGGCCGGCTGCGACGTCGGGCAGGCCTCTCCGCCCGATGTGTCCTCGGCAACCGACCTCTTCTTCGCGCTGATGGCCTCCGACGGCGGGCGGCGGGCACGCGAAGACCTCGCCCCGGCCGGCGGGCGGCACGTCGAGCAGATGCGCCGCCTGCTCGAGGACATCCGGCCGCTCGCGCTCGATGCGGCCGGCTTCTTCGCGCTGATACGCCGCGCGTTTGCGTTTCGGGCGGCCGTTCGGGCGTTCGTCGGCCGCTTCGACGTCGTGCTCACGCCGGTCACGACGGGCCCCGCGCCGCCCCACGGCTGCATGCCGGGAGACGAGACGCCGCTCACCTCGTACGTGGCCTTCAACTACACGCACACCTACAGCGTGGCCGGCCTCCCCGTGGTCGTCGTTCGCGCCGGGGAGGAGCGAGGCCTCCCCGTCGGCGTGCAGGTCGTTGCGGGCGCCTTCCGCGACCACGTCGCGCTTGCGGTCGCGGCGACGCTCGAGCGGGAGCTCGGGCCGTTCGCCGGCGCGCAAGCAGGAGCAGGGCCCGGTGCCGGAGCCTGAGATGATGGATGCCTTGGAACGCGCCCCTGTCCTCACCGCGACGAAGATGCACAAGCGCTACGGCGGCGTGCATGCGCTGCGCGGCGCGAGCCTCGAGGTCTTCCCCGGCGAGATCCACACGCTCGTCGGCGAGAACGGCTCCGGCAAGTCGACGCTGCTGAAGCTCCTCTCGGGGCAGGTGCAGCCCGACGCGGGCTCGATCACGTTCGCCGGTGCGCCGGCGAGCTTCCGCGACCCGGCCGACGCGCTCCACAAGGGGATCGCGACCGTGACCCAGGAGACGACGCTTGCGCCGGACCTCTCGATCGCGGAGAACGTCTTCCTCGGCCACCGGATGGCGCGCAGGGGCGGGTTCATCGACTGGGCGCGAACGCGGACGCTCGCGGCGGCGGCGCTCGAGCGGCTTTCGCTCGACCTCGATCCCTCCCAGCCCGCGCGCCGTCTGCGGCCCGACCAGCAGCAGATGGTCGAGATCGCCCGTGCGCTTTCGTTCGACGCCCGCGTGCTCATCCTGGACGAGCCGACGAGCTCGCTGACAGACGACGAGGTGGAGGCGCTGTTCGGCATCGTCCGGAAGCTCGGCGGTGAGGGTGTCGCCACGATCTTCGTCTCCCACCGGCTCAACGAGGTCTTCGAGATCGCCGATCGCGTCACGGTCCTCCGCGACGGTCACACGGTCGGCTCCGGTGCGGCCTCCGAGTTCGACGAGCGCCGGCTCGTCGAGCTGATGGTCGGGCGCGCGGTCGAGGAGACGGAGCCTCAGGAGAGCCGCGAGGATCAGGGGGAGTCCGTCCTGGCGGTACGCGGTCTGACGCGCCCCCGCGAGTTCGCCGACGTGAGCCTCTCGGTCGCCCCGGGGGAGATCGTCGGGCTCGCCGGCCTCGTCGGGGCCGGCCGCAGCGAGCTGCTCGAGACGCTCTTCGGGCTGCGCACCGCCCGAGGCTCGGTGCGCGTCGCGGGCCGGGAGGTCTCCTACAGGCATCCGCGGCAGGCGATCCACGACGGCGTCGCGTTCGTGCCGGCCGACCGCAAGCGGCAAGGGCTCGTGCTCGACATGAGCGTGTCGGAGAATCTGATGATGGCGTCCACGGCGCGCATGCTGCGACTCCGCTACCCGAGCCCCGCCCGGGAGGGCGCCGCGGTGCAGGAGACGATCGAGCAGCTGCGGATCCGCACGCACTCCCCCGGTGCACCCGTCTCGACGCTGTCGGGAGGGAACCAGCAGAAGGTCGTGCTCGGGAAGTGGCTGATGACGAAGCCCCGCGTGCTGATGCTCGACGAGCCGACGCGCGGCGTCGACGTCGGGGCGAAGGCCGAGATCTATCGCCTCCTGCTCGGCGCCGCCCAGCGCGGCATCGGCATCCTCGTCTCCTCCTCGGAAAACCCCGAGCTCCTGACCCTCTGCGACCGTATCCTCGTCATGTACCGGGGCCGGGTTGCGGCGTCGCTGAGCCGCAGCGAGGCAACCGAGGCCAGGATCGCCCATGTCGCCGGAGGGCATCAGTGACCGCAGGCCCGGAGCACGTCGAAGATCGCCGGCGCGGACGGGTGCTCGGGCGCGCGGCCGGCGTCTGGTCGGCGAACAGCCGCTACGCCGCCGTGCTGGTCCTGCTGGTCGGGCTCGGCGTCTATTTCTCGGTGACGCAGCCGAACTTCTTCACGCAGGCGAACCTCGAGAACCTGCTGACCGGCGTCTCGATCCTCTGGGTCGTCGCGATCGGGATGACGTTCGCCGTGCTCACCGGTGGCATCGACCTGTCGGTCGGCTCGCTGCTCGCGCTCTCCGGGATCGTCCTCTCCAAGCTGCTCGACCTCGGGCTCCCGTCCATCGTCGCCGTGATCGCGACGGTTCTCGTCGGCGCACTGATCGGCGGCGGGGTCAACGGCCTCCTGATCGGCCGGTTCAGGCTCTCGTTCTTCGTCGTCACGCTCGGGACGCTCTCGCTCTACTCCGGGATCGTGAACATCTGGTCGAACACGCAGACCGCCTATATCTCCTCCTCGCTCGTCGGCTCGATCGGCTTCGGCAGCGGGCTCGGGATCGCGACGCCGATCTGGATCATGATCGTCGTCCTGATCGTCGGCTTCGTCGTCCTGCGCTGGACGTACTTCGGGCGCGACGTGTATGCCGTCGGCGGCAACATCGACGCCGCCCGGCTCTCGGGGGTCGGCGTCGTCCAGACGCTGGTCGCGGTGTACGCGATCGTGGGGGCGTGCGCCGCCCTGGCCGGCGTGATCCAGGCCGGACGGCTCGGCGCGGCGAGCCCCAACGTCGGCTCCGACATCCCGCTCTCGGCGGCCGCCGGCGTGCTGCTCGGAGGAACGAGCTTCACCGGCGGCGTCGGGGGCGTGCTCGGCACGGCCGTCGGCGTCCTCTTCATCGGCACGCTGCAGAACGGGCTCTCGATCTCGGGCATCTCGAGCTTCTGGCAGCAGGTCGTGACGGGCGTGATCCTGATCGTCGCCGTCGGCATCGACCGGCTCCAGCAGAACCCGAGCGGCCGGTTGAGGACGGTCATCGGCGGCAGCGGGCACGGCCCGACCTCCGACACCGAACCGGTCTCCGAGGGCGGCTGACCCTGCCGCCGGGCGAGGCAGTCGGCCCGGCTACGCCGATCCGCCGTTCGAAGCGCTCACAAGCTGCAGGCAGCCTCGGCGTGCTCCGCGACCGTGGTCGGACGGTGCGGGAAGAGCCGCTGCACCTCGTCCGTCGGGATCGTCGCGCCGAGGTGTGCCTCGAGCATCACGGCTGCGAGCGACGCGTCGAGCTCGTCCCGGGGGCTCGCGACCCGCTGCTCGAGCTCGGCGGCCGGAAGTGCCTCGAGGCGCCAGCGTCGTCCGGTCACCTCCTCGTAGATGCGGACGGCGGCTCTCTGCGACAGCGACTCCGGGCCACCGAGCTCGACCGTCCCGGTGCGGGGCCCCTCGCCGAGCGCGGAGCGGGCGGCGATCTCCGCGACGTCGCGGGCGGCGACCCAGCTCACCTCGCGGGTGCCGTCGCCGAAGATCGTGGCTCGTGCATTCGCGACGTCGAATCCGCACAGGGGTGAGAACCAGATGTCCATGAACTTCCCGGGATGGAGCACGACCGCGTCGAGGTCGCCGCGTGCAAGCCGCTCCTCGACGGCTCGCTTCGCCCGCTGGAGCGGAAAGTCGCGCGGGATCGGCTTGAACGAGACGAAGACGATGCGCTCGACACCAGCTGCGGCTGCAGCGTCCACGAGCGCGAGGTTGCCGTCCCGGTCGACTAGCTCGATCAGGCGCTCGGCGCCCGGGCGGGGAAAGCACGTGACGGTGGAGACGAGGCAGCGGGCCCCCTCGAGGGCAGGCGCCAGGCCGGCCGGGACGGTGACGTCGGCCGCCACGAGCTCGACTCCTTCGAGCGCCGGGATGCTGCTTCCGTCGATGCCCGGGTCGCGGACGAGGGCGCGGACGGTCGCGCCGCGTTCGCGCAGGGAGGTGACGACCCGGCGTCCGAGGGCCCCGGTCGCACCGGCGACCGCGATCGGGCTAGCCACGGGGGGATTCTCGCTGCCGCGCCGGCGTCGCAGAGAAGGGGTCGGTGGGGCGGTGCCGCTCGGTCACGGGGTGGGGCCGGGCTGCTCGTCAGAGAGGGTGAGCGGCCCGCGCGGGCTCCGGTCGACCTCCAGCCTGAGGACGTCGAAGCGGTTGTAGTGCCCGGTGATGTCGTGGAAGAGCCGTCCCTCGAGGATCGCCTCGAGCGAGCAGTCGGCATAGGCGACTCCCGGCTCGTCGACGAGCGGCGGCGCGACCCATTCTCCGTCCGGGCCGACGACACCGGAGATGCAGTTGTAGGTGCCCTCGGGAACCACGAACGGCAGGCCGAGCTCCGCCGCGACCTCCGCAGTGCCGTACTCGGAGCAGCAGATCGAGAAGACCTTTCCCTCGTAGGCGTGTGGAGCGACATGGAGGAAGAGCTCGTTGCCCGAGTGGCGCCCGCCGGCGACGGCTGCCGAGGGGAAGTTTGCAACGTGGATTCGCTCCCCCTGGGCCAGCAGTGCGAAGCGGGCGAGGGAGTTGAGGTTCTCCCCGCAGTTGAGCGTGCCGAGCGGGCCGAAGGCGGTCGGGAAGACCTGGAGCGTCGATCCGTCGCCGCCGGTCCAGACGGCCCGCTCACCCCAGGTCGGGACGAGCTTCCGGTGCTTACCGAGGTACCCGTCGGACGAGACGACCACGTTGGTGTTGTAGAGCGTCCCGACGGAGCCCGGTTCTCGCTCGGTGATCCCGACGACCGCGACGACGCCGGCTCTTCCGGCGGCGGCGGCGAGGGCGTCGATCTCGGCCCCGGGAATCTCGACCGCCTGCTCGTGGAGCCGGGCGTGCCAGCCGCCGGTCTCGCCGAGCGGCTTGACGAACACCCAGTAGGGGAACCCCGGAATGAAGCTCTCGGGGAGCGCGACGATATCGGCGCCGCCTGCGCCGGCCTGCTCGATCAGGGCGCAGGCCTTCTCGGTCGAGGCGGCGCGGTCGAGCCATACCGACGACTCCTGGACGGCGGCCGCGCGGAACGACGACGACATGTCGATGCTCATGGGCGCTTCGCCTCGCCAGGCCGGCTCAGAGCTCGACGACGGTTCCGGTTCCGGTTTCGTGTGCCTTCGCGACCGCATGCTCGGCCGCGGCGACGTCGAAGACCGCCAGGCCGAGCGAGCGGAAGAGCGTCAGCTGCTCGTCCGAGGTCCGGCCCTCCTCCTTCGCCGTGAGGAGCTCGCCGAGCTCGACACACGGATGAGATGCGGAGATGCGTCCCTCCTCGAGCGCGAGGCGATAGTCGGCTGCCTCGTTCTCGATCGACTCGCGGCGGTCGGTGAAGAGGAGCGCGTCGGCGACCGTGGTCGTGTCGAGCTCGCGGCTGGAGGGCCGGCTGGCGCCGACGGCGTTGACGTGCGCCCCCTGCTTGAGCCATTCCCGCGCCAGCACCGGCTCGCGTGAGCTCGTGGCGGTGACGACGATGTCGGCGTCGCGGACGGCCGCCTCGGCGCTCTCGCTCGCCTCCAGGGTGAACGGGAACCCCCCGCCGGCCTCGGCGACGAACTGCCGTGCCCGCTCCGGTGTCCGGCCGGCGACTCGAACGTGCTCGATGGAGCGCACGAGCGGGATCGACTCGAGGTGGCTGAGCGCCTGGACGCCGGTTCCGACGATCGCGAGCGTGCGCGCATCGGCCCGTGCGAGCAGCCGAGTGGCCAGCGCCGAGACGGCCGCCGTCCGGATCGCGGTGACGGCCGAGGCGTCGAGGAGCGCGCGGAGCCGGCCCGTCACCCCGTCGGCGAGGATGACCTGGCCCTGGTGCCCGTCGAGACCGATGGCCGGGTTCCCGGGGACCACGCACAGCACCTTCATCCCGAACACGGGCGTCGAGCCGCCGCGGTGCGCCGGCATCCAGGCCATCACGCCGCCATGTGCACCGCGGGGAACGAAGACCGAGCGAAGAGGCTGGGTCATCTCGCCGTTCTCGAGCGCGACGAGTGCCCCCGCGACCACCTCGATGCACTCCTCCATCGGGAGCAGCTGCTCGACCTCGCCCGCGCTCAGAACGACAAACGGCATCTCCACCCTCTCCGTCCGACGACGCCTTGCGGGGGCAACCTACTCGAAACCGGCGCCGGTCTTGCGTCCAGCAACCGCGTGACCGCAAGATCTGACACACCCCTCGTGGAGCCTGTGCTACCCCCGTGCCTGCTCTTCTTCGACGGTCAGCTCGGCGGTGGGGCTCGCCTCCAGACGCCCGTCCGGAATCGGCTGCCCGCTCTCGATCGAGAGGCCGTACGTTCCGTCCGCGAGACGCTGCTCGGCCCGCTCGACCGAGGCGAGTTGCTCCCGGAGATCCTGCGCCAGGCCCGCGTCGAACTCGTCCTGGTAGAGGTCGGTCCCGAGGGCGGCCGGATCCTCGCCCGCGACCTCGCCGTCATCCTGGCGCCCGAGGTGGCTCAGCGCCTGCTCGATCCGCAGCCGCTCGGCCGCCAGCAGGTCCCGTGCCCGATCCGCGTCCACGCGGCCAGCTTACCTCCAGGTGTTCCTCGGGACGCTTGTCCCACCCGTGGACGGTCTTCGACGCTCGTCATGCGGGCTCCTCGAACGGCCGGGCGAGGACGAGCTGCATGTCGCGGATCGCGCGCGTTCTGAACAGCGGCTCGCTAGCAAAGGGGCGGACGACCGGCGGCGGGTGCGCGGCGTCCGGTGCTCGTTGCGGCTGCGAGCTCGCACAGCCCTGTTGTACCCACGTGCGATCCCGCTGCAGCGGGCCGCCCGCGATTCGGTCAAGCTTCGCGTATGAGCCCTTCGGCGGTGATCGGGCGTCGTCTCGCGACGGTCATCCTGCCGGTCATCGCCGCCCTTGCCTTCGCAGGGGGAGCAGAGCCCGTGGTCGCCCACGGCGTGGCGCGCACCGGCCCGGTCGTCCGCCGGGTCGCGGTCGGCACGTCGGTGCTCGGGCGGCCGCTCCGCGCGCTCGAGCTCGGAGATCCGCGCGCAGCCCTCAAGGCCGTCATCGTCGGCTGCATCGACGGCGACGAGTGCGCCGGGATGGCGATCGTGCGTGAGCTCGAGTCGGCGCGCCTGCCGGCCGGTCTCGACCTTTGGCTTGTCGGGGACATGAATCCCGACGGGCGCGCGGCCGGGACGCTGCAGAACGCCGACGGGGTTGATCTGAACCGCAACTTCCCCTGGCGCTGGAGTCGGCTCGGCAGCCGCGGCTACTGGCAGTACTCGGGGCCGCGTCCGCTTTCGGAGCCCGAGAGCCGCGCGGTGCAGGGGCTGCTCCTGCGGTTGAGCCCGCGAGTCGTGGTTTGGTACCACCAGCCGCTGACCGTGGTCGACGAGTCGGGCGGGAGCATCGCCCTCGAGCGGCTCTACGCGCAGCTCGTCGGCCTTCCCCTTCGTCGGCTGACGCGCTACCCGGGCAGCGCGACGAGCTGGGCCGACCACGCGTTTCCCGGTTCGACGTCGTTCGTCGTCGAGCTGCCACCGGGACCGCTGAGCGCCGCCTCCGCCCGCACGCACGCCGGCGCGGTGCTTGCGGTCATTCGCGCCGCGCAGCGAGCCTGGACGCGGACGAGATAGCCGCCGACGCCGAACTGGGGGTGATGCAGGGGCAGATGGGTCATTCCTCGATCCGGGTGAAGCTCGACCTCGACGGGCACCTGTTCCGGGACGCAAATCGGGGCGTCTTGGACGCCCTCGACGCGATTACGACCCCATCCACACCCCATCGCAATCTGGGAGTTCGCAAAGGGGGCAAACAAAAAGTCCCCACGAGCGGGGACTTTGAGAGCGGGAGCGACGGGACTCGAACCCGGGATCTCCGGCGTGACAGGCCGGTCTTGGTGGTTGCGGGCTGAGCGGGAATAGGCGGGGATTCCCGCCGTGAGCGGGGCGTTCCGCCCCACGTGTTGCGGGGATTCGCGGGTGCTGGCGGGGAGCTTCGGGAGCGTCGTGCGGGATGAGTGCGGGATGCGTCGTTGTCGGCACGGAGAACGAACTGGATGTCCGCTTTCCCGCCGCGCTCAGCGCTGCCGTGGTCTCCGAGCGGCGGTTCGGGTGGTGGGGATCCCTTCGTGGTCGGCGGCGCGAAGCACCTTCTCGTCGAAGGAGGTGACATGCGCGTCGGTGGTGCGGGCGGTCGCGAGGCAGTAGGCGTCCGGGAGACTGATCGGGTGGGCGGCGCGGAGGCGTGCCGCGGCGACGCCGACTGCCTCGCTCGGTTGATGGATGGTGACGCCGAGGGCGGCGATCGCCTCCCGCGCGGCCAGCAGTCGCTGCCGGTCGGCGGCGGGTGCGACCAGCACCTCGGTCAGGTTGACGACGCTGACCAGCCGGGTCGCGTTCTGTCGCCGCCAGCTGCGGAAGAGGGTGCGGGCGCGGCGGTGGTGAGGATCGTGGGCGTCGAGCGCGCCGATCAGGACGTCGGCGTCGAGGACGACGTTCACCGCTCGGCGTCTTCCCGGTCGAGCCGCTCCAGGTAGCCGGGCGGGTAGACGCCGGTGAGGGCGCCGAAGGCCTGCTCGAAGCGGAGCTCGCCACGGCGGACCCGCAGTTCGCCCTCTTCGAGCGCTTCGACCAAGACCTGGTCGCCGGCGTGCAGTCCAGCTTCCTCGAGCACGGTGACGGGGATCGTTACCTGGTTCTTGACAGAGATCTTAGGCATAGCCTTTACCATAGCAGTAAAGGGAGGCGGGGCGAGGTCGGTCCGCCCGCACCTGCCCCGGAAGGCGCTGCGCTCTGGACTCCGCTGATGAGCGAGCCGGTCCGTTCGATGCGGCGGCAAAGCCCAGAGCGGCGGCTCGCGGCGCTTCGGTTGGCGAACGAGGTCCGGCTGGGTCGAGCAGAGCTGAAGCGCAGGCTGGGTTCCGGGTGTGCGCGGCTGGAGGAGGTCGTGGCCGAACCGCCGGCAAGGCACAATTAGAGACGGGAGCGACGGGACTCGAACCCGCGACCTCCGGCGTGACAGGCTACTTCGAGGGTCGCGCCGTAGACAACGTTTGATGTGGGATCGCTCTATCAATGCGGTTTCGGGTCTTCTCTCCGAGGCCGTTCCGCATGGTTGAGCGGAAGCGCTTTCCGACGTTTCCTGCCCGTCTGCTGCCCGAGGCGGCGGCGGTCCGGCTACGGCTCTGCCCGCGTGGCCATGCTCCACCCGGACCTGATCGAGACCGACGGCGCAATGCCCGCGAGCGGGCCCGGCCTGGCGAGGGCGCTCGTACGGATGAGCGATCGGCAGTCTCCGGACCGCGCCGCGGCGGGGACGCTCGAACGCCTCGTCCGGACCGGCGACGCCTTCGGTCTCCTCCGCGTCGCTGGCGGCGCGATCGCTGCGCTTGCCCTGGTGGAGAGGCGCCGCGGCGCACGTGCCTGCCTCCGCGATGCTTCCCTGGCCGGCGCAAATACTCCCGCTGCGACCGCGGATCCCGTTGCCGCCTGATCAGACGAAACGTAGGCCGCAGGTGGGCGTCGTCGTGCCCGTGTTCAATGGGGAGCGTTTCCTCGCCGAGGCGTTGACCAGCATCCTCGAGCAGACACTGACCGACCTCGAGCTGATCGTGGTCGACGACGGCTCCGCCGACGGGTCGCGGGGCATCGCCGAGAGCCTCGCGTCGGGCGATTCGAGACTGCGTGTGATCGCCGTCGAATCGAACGAAGGTCTGGCACGAGCCATCAATAGAGGCTGGCATGCGACCGAGGCGGAATACGTGGCCCGACTGAACGCGGACGACGTCGCGCTGCCGGAAAGGTTGGCTCGCCAGGTCGCGTTCCTCGACGCGAACCCCTCGATCGCTGCCGTCGGCGGGGCGGCGATCCTGATCGACTCCGCGGGGCGGGCGACGTCGTTGACCCGATACCCGACCGACAGCCAGCTCGTTCGCTCCACCCTGCCGCGCCATAACTGCCTTGCGCACTCTGCTGAGCCAGGTCGGTCAGTCTTGATGGGGCTGGTTCCTTCGTTTCCGCTCGGGATCGGCTTCTCCAGGCAGTCCGGGCACGGCCTGTCCTGCTGACGGGGGACGGGGATGCTTACCGTGTCGCCGGCACGGCGATCGAGAGAGCGCCGACGGGGCATGCGTCACAGATGTCCTTGGCGCGTCGCTCCTCGAGTTCGGAAATCCGCACGTGTGCGGTGCCCTGTTCGTCCAGTTCCATTGCGTCGGGATCGAGGGCGACGCATTCGCCCGAACCGATGCAGGAGTCCGGATCGATGTTCAAGTGGACTGCCATGATGTTCCTCCTCAGGCGTGGGTGGTTGAAGGTGTTCGAAGGCCGCCGGATGCGACGAGCTCGCGGGCCTCGCGGAGTCGCGCCGGAGCGTTCAGCAGGAGCACGCACACCACAGCGCGGGCCAGGTCGAGACCGACGGCAAGCCCGTCGTCTTCGTGCCAGTCGACGGCCGTATCCGCAATCCCGATCTGCTGGATGCGGAGGCTCCCGATGTCGCTGAAGAAGTAGGGATCGCGGACGTAGGGCGTAGGCGAGCCGAGGACCGAGTCTGCGACGTGGCGACCGCTCCAGAGGGCGTGGTCCCAGTGCGGGATCGCGATCCGGCCCCAGCGGGGGTGCGGGAATGAGACGCAGTCGCCGCAGGCCCAGGTCTTCTCGTGACCGATGACGCGTAGCCGCTCGTCCACCGGAACGGTCAGCGCGCGCGGGTCCGGGCCCGCGAGCTCAGGTGGGAGGCTCGTGCGGAAGCCTGCAGCGGAGACGAGGACGTCAGCGCGAAGCTCGCCGTGGGTCGAGGTGTGAACGACGACACCACCGGTGCCGACGCTGGCGGACTCGATCTTGCAGGAGCCGAGGAAGCGCACGCCGCATGCGCCGAGCACGTCGAGGGCTGCCTCCGAGACGCGCGGGAGAAGCCGCGCAAGCGGGCGCTCGAGCATGTCCAGCAGCGTCACCTCGTGCGCGCCGGCGAGTGTTGCGGCGGTCTCGGTACCGATCAGCCCTGCGCCGACCACCACCACGCGTCTCCCCGGCACTGTCAGTCGACGTGTCAAGGAGGCGAGACCCGCGCCGGTGGAGTTCTCCTCGGCCCGGTCGAAGCCGGGAAGCGGTGGTCTTGGGTAGCGCAGGCCGGTCGCCCAAACCAGGGTCGGTGCCTCCATCTCCATCGGAGCGCCACCCGGCAGACGGCTCACGAACAGGCGGCGTCGATCGACGTCGACGCCGACCACTTCACCGTCGATGTGCTCGATCCCGCGCTCGACGAGCTGTGTCGCGTCCGCGAGCAATGGCACGCGACCGGTCAGGAGCGAGCGTTTGGACAGCGGCGGTCGATCGTGCGGCAAACCCGGCCCGATCATCGTTACCGGAACACCTTGCTCGGCCAGACGTGCGGCGCATGCAAACCCCGACACGCCGTTGCCCACGATGACGACCGAACCGGCCATGCCTCAATGAGACATGGTCCCGCCCTCGACGGCGTCGGTATAGAACCGGGTCGGCGTGCGGAAAACCCGTACCTGGAATCCGCTCTGGCACCGATTGCGCCGGTGCCGCGAGCCTCCACCATCGAGGAGACGAGGAAGTCGCCGGCAGAACCGGCGACGACACCAATGGAAAGGATCGTGGTGGTCGCGTCGATCAATGATCGAGCAGAGCCGGCACAACCGAGCAAGCGCACGACGTTCGCGCTCGCGGCGGCGCTGGCGGCGACCGCCATGACCGGAGCTCTCGCGATCGCAGGCCTGACGCGACACGTCTCCCCGGCGCCCGCGGTGCCGCAGATCGGCCAGACACTCACCCCGGCAGCGCCGGCCACGCCCGCGCGGTTGGAGCCCGGAGACTGAGATGCGCAACCTCTGGGCGACGATCTTCGCGACCTGGGCGCTGTTCGCCGTGCTCGCGGTGCTGGCCTGGACGCGTCCCCAGCCCGCATCGAGCCCGGTGAACATCCCCACGGCGGTGGTGGTGAAAGGTAAGAACGGCCAGAGCCACCTCGTCGTCGTCCAGGGTGGCACTTCGGCCTCGCACGCGACGACGCGAACCTCACCGGTGCCTGCCGGATGATCGCCGCTCAGAGCTCCGCGGTTCCGGTGGCCTGGCTCCTCGCGCGCGCCGCAGGGCTCGTCGCGTTCGCGCTTCTCACCGCCTCGGTCACGCTTGGTCTCGCGCTCAGCACGAAGCTGCTCGGCACGCGCCGCGGGAAGATGCTGCTCGGCTGGCACCAGACCCTGATGTGGACCGCGCTCGCGATGGTCGTGCTTCACATGGTTGCGCTGCTGTTCGACCCGACGATCCACTTCGGCCTGGCGGCCGTCCTCCTACCCGGAGCGGCGCCATGGCGGCCCCTCCCGGTCGCCGGAGGCATCGTCGCTGCCTGGCTGATGCTCGTCTTGGCCGCGTCTTTCCACGTACGCCGCCGGATCGGACAGCGCCGGTGGCGTCTGATGCACTACGCCACGTTCGGCGCCTTCGCGATCGGCCTCTACCACGCACTCAACGTGGGCAGCGACCTCACCGGAATCCGCGGCCTGATCTTCGCCGGCATCTTCGCGGCGCCGGTCGTCTGGCTCGTCTATGCCCGGATCCTGATGCCGAGAGCCAAGCCACGGCAGGCAGCCGCTCCACCGGCTCCGGCTCCCACAACCCTCTCGACGATCGTTGACCGGCCGGCGGGGAAGGCCGATCGCGCGAGGGTGTCGGCGTGACCTGCGCGTTGCACAGAGAGACGTTCCGCGCCATGGGCACGCTCTGCACCGTCGCGGTTGCCGCGGAACCGGACGACATTCGGTCGGCGCGGCGCGCGGTCGACGCTGCGAAGCTGGAGGTGGTCGCGTGCGAGCGGTCTCTCTCGCGCTTCGATACCGGGAGCGACCTTTCACGGCTGAACCGCGCCGACGGGGCCTGGGTGGACGTCGATTCCCGGCTCGTCGAGGCGCTGACCGCTGCCGTGCGCGGGCGAACCGAGACCTGCGGACGGTTCGATCCGACAATCCTTCCCGCGCTGACGGCCGCCGGCTACGACCGGTCGTTCGAGCTGCTCGCGGAGCGGCCGCCGAGCCAGCCCGACGAGGGCTGGCACGCCGACGCCCAGATCGACGTCGACACGAGATCGGGAAGGGCGCGCCTTGCGCGGGGGGCCGAGATAGACCTGGGCGGGATCGGCAAAGGCTTCGCATCCACCCGCGCCTTGCGGTCGATGCGGACCGCCTGGCCGGCGCTGACCGGGGCTCTCGTCGATCTGGGCGGGGACATCGGCGTCTGGGGTTCCGCGCCCGAAGGCGGGCCGTGGCGCGTGGACATCGCAGATCCACGGGAACCGAATAGCGTCGTTGGAACCCTCGAGCTCGAGCGGGGAGGAGTGGCGACGTCCGGACGCGACACGCGACGCTTCGGTCCCGGCAAGCGACTCCATCACCTCATCAACCCGGCCACCGGCGAACCTGCCTCAGCCGGGCCGCTGGCCGTCACCGTCGTGGCCGGAAGCCCGTCCGACGCCGAGGTACACGCCACCGCTCTCGCCATCATGGACGCAGGCGAGGCGCAAGCCCACCTCGCCTCACGCCCGGAGCTGTCGGCCTTCCTGATTCCGCAGCTCGGCGAGCCGCTCGTCCTCGGGCAGCTTCCGCTCGCGCGCGGGCGCCCACACCCGCAGTTTCTGGTCACCATGCAGGGAGGACGGTTCCGATGACAATGAGTGTCTTCACTCAAGCTCTTGCCAAGCGCCGCGCCGCGTTCGTTGCAGCCGGGGCGCTCGTCGCGCTCCTCGCGACTGGCTGCGGAGCTAGCAGCAACCCCGGTAGCGCAGGCAACCCGGGACGGACGACGCAGTCGGCGGCCGACTTCATCAGTCAGGTCACGACGCAGTTCTCGCGGGGACAAACCGGCCCTCTCTGGGACACACTCCACCCCGCCGACCAGGCCGTCGTCAGCCGGGCTCGCTACATGGCATGCCAGAGCAACGAGGGCTTCGATCTGCTCAAGCTGAAGATCCTTCAGACCTACGCCGACACAGTCGCAATCGCCGGCACGTCGACGCCGTCTACGGCAGTCACCCTGCGGACAACCGCAGACGAAGGAACGACGACCGCAACAATGCACGCCGTCAAGGTCGACGGAAGATGGCGCTGGATCCTCTCGCCCACCGACTACGCCGCCTACAAGAGCGGCAAATGCCCATCGGGCTAGTGGTCTGACCGGCAACGTTCGCCGGGTCTCTGGCCCGCGATCACGCTGCGCCATAGCCCGCCCTCGTCCTTGTCAAGGCAACCAGCCTTGCCTACGGACGATGACGGACTCTGACTTGGTGCTCGCGACCCGGAAACCGGTCAAACGTTGCCGGTCAGACCACCAGCAGGCGACCGACTCGTCGCGCTTCCGAATTCACCGAGGCTGAGACGGGATTCAGTGCGCAACGAGCATTGTTCGGCGGAGATCCTGGCCTCGAGCGTCAGCGGCTGATTTCCCTTTCCTGCCCACCTCTCTGGCGGGAGGGCGGCTCTCCGGGGGCCCGGAGAGCCGCCTGGGGCTGAATGAGGCTTGGCGCCGGAGGACTACGCTGCCGCGGCGAGTTGGCGGTTGTGCTTCGCGTTCCAGCCCGGATGTCCGCGCTGGACTGCATAGACGAATGCGTGTTGGAAGAGTTCGAGTGGGTTCTCGTGTTCACGCACCTCCATTTCGATGTCTTCGCCCCCAGGATCCTCGAGGACGACAGCGGCGCGACCGGTGCGTCGGCTCCAGAGGAGCACCACGCGCGTGCCGCTCGAGTCGCGTGCAGCCAGTTCCTTGGGGGTCGGATCGAATGTCAAGCGGTGGCGGTTCATGGCTCCTCCGGTCTTGATCGATTGGAACGTCGGATGCACCCGTTGTACGCCTGCCGTGGCAAAGAGCGGGACAGGGCTTGGCAAGCATTCGGCTTCGCTCACACGAAGAAATCGAGCCGTGTCCTCCGACACGAGCGCGTCTGCCGAGCGCGGAGGTACGCGGCCCAATTCCGGCACGGAGACCACAGCCCCTCGGAATGGCTCGAACGAGTTCCCTCGCGCAGAGCCCGTCCCGTTCAACGACGTCGATCCGGCGACGTTCACGATGAACGGCGCGTGACGGTGCGTAACTGCCGGTCGGCGTGAGATTCGGCTCCGCCGTGTCGAGCTGACCTGCGCCTCAGAGTTGGTCGAAGCGGCGATTCCTCTCGCCCTCGCGTCTTGCCGTTCCTTGCCGAACCTTGGCCTTTCCTTCGCCCGCGCTTCAGATACACGGGCGTACGGTCGGGGCATCCACTTCAAAGGAGGTTCCACATGATCAAGTCGATAAGGATGCGCCGTAACCTCCTACTCCTGGCGGGCGGCACGGCGCTGGCACTGCCGGCAATCGAGGTCGGTGGGGCCGCAGCGTCTGTTTCCCGTCTCACTACAAGCACGAGGAGCGCGAAGTTCGCAGGCCCGACGGTGCCCGCGAACCGGTGGGGCACGGTCACGGTCAACGTGACAATGCAAACGACCGGATCGGGCGCCAAGGCAACGAAGCGCTTCACAGATCTCGGCGGCGGCTACACCTACCACACCTCGCGCTCGCAGTTCATCATGTCGCAGGCGCTTCCGATCCTGCGGCAGGAGTTCCTGACCGCGCAGAGCGCCCGAATCCAGAACGTCTCCGGCGCCACCTACACGAGCCAGGCGTTCACCAAGTCACTCCAGGCAGCGCTGATCAAGGCGCACGTCTAACCAACCCAACCGCAAACGCAAGGAGACATCAACCAATGAAACGTTCACGCATATTCGCTCTCGCAACAGCATCCTCGCTGGTCGTATTCGCCGCTGTTGGCGGTGTTGCGTCGGCGGCCCACTCGAAGCTCGCCACGCAGACGGCAAGGCCGGCGTTATCGGCGCTCTCAGCCGGAGGCGGAGAAGATGACGCCGGCTCGCTCGGCAAGGTCGTGCACGCCACGATCGGCAGTGCCCACCCAAGCACGAACGCCGCCGCGAGCCTCCGCTCCCTCGGCGGAGGGGACGAAGGCTCGGGCTCCGATGACGGCGGCTCGCTGGGCAAGGTCGTGCACGGCACGATCGGCAGCGCTCTTCCGGGCAAGAACGCCGCAAGCAGTGTCCGCTCCCTCGGCGCCGACAACTAAACAGTGACGAGCAAGCAGTACCAGTCCGACCGGGCCGGATCCCTCCTCGAGCCCTCGCCGCCCCGGCCCGTGCCGGGGCGGCATTCGTGGCCGCCGACCGCACCGACCGAGGCGACACCGCGTCCTTCCGGGGCCCTCCAGCCGCGGCTCGTCGCGGCTGCACTTTGGCTGTTCCTGATCGGGAACGCCGTCGGGATCGTCGCGATCTGGGGCGGCGGCGGCGCCGACGGTCTCGGCTACCACTGGCACAACCTCACCGCCGTCCTGCTCGGGTTGGGCAGGATCACGGCCCTGCTTGCCGGCTACCTGGCGCTGATCCAGGTGCTCCTGCTCGCAAGGGTGCCGTTCCTCGAACGTCTCGTCGGTCTCGACCGCCTCACGATCTGGCACCGCTGGAACGGGCATGCAGTTCTCGACCTGATCCTCGCCCATGTCGCCTTCTCGGTCTGGGGCTACGCCCGGCAGGACAAGCACTCGTTCCTGCGCGAGTACTGGAACTGGCTTACCTTGCCCCAGCCGGCGAAGACCGCTGGTGCCGGGCACGCCGGGAGTATCGGCGGTGGCGCCCTCGGTGGCACGATCTCCGGCCCAATCCCATCCAGCGCATTGCCGAGGCACACGGGACTCGCAGGCAGTGCCGCGACTTCCCCTTACCCTGGCATGATCACCGCGACGATCGGCACCGCCCTCCTCATCGCCGTCGTCATCAGCTCGATCGTGATCGTCAAGCGCAAGCTCTCCTACGAGTGGTGGTATGCGATCCACTTCACCGCCTACGCCGGGATCGCGCTCTCCTGGTTCCACATGATCCCGGCCGGAAACGAGTTCGTGATCGACAAGATCGCAGCCGAATACTGGCGCATCCTGTTCGCGGGCGTACTCGCGATCGTCCTCTACTACCGCGTCGTGCGTCCGCTCGTACGCAGCGCGCGCTTCGACCTGCGGGTCACCGAAGTGATCGACGAGGCACCCGGGGTCGTCTCGCTCCGGATCGGCGGACGCGGACTCGAGCGGCTCCACGCGCAAGCCGGCCAGTTCTTCTTCTGGCGCTTCCTGACCCGGGGATTCTGGTACACGAAGCATCCGTTCTCCCTTTCGGAGGCCCCCGACGGCGAAACGTTCCGGATCACCGTCAAAGCACTCGGCGACCACACCTCGAAGCTCGGGACGATCCCCGTCGGAACCCGCGTCTTCGCGGCGGGCCCCTTCGGCGTCTTCACCGCGGCCGCCAGGGTCACACACAAAGCACTCCTGATCGCCGGCGGGATCGGGATCACACCTGTGCGGGCACTCCTCGAGCAGCTCGACGGGAACGTAATCGCCCTCTACCGCGTCGCCTCGCCCTCCGACATCGTCTTCCGCGACGAACTCGACAGGATCGCAGTCGCTCGAGACACTCGAGTCGCCTACGTCGTCGGCGACCACCGCGACCCCGCGACGCATCACCTCCTCTCACCGAACCATCTCAGAGAACTCGTCCCCGACATCGACCAGCGCGACGTCTACGTCTGCGGCCCCCCGGGGATGGTCGACCGGATCGTCCCCGACCTCCACCTCGCCGGCGTCCCCCGCCACCACCTGCACATCGAACGCTTCGCCCTGTAGCTGTAGTTGCCGACCCCAGAACATGCGATTTTGCAGGGAGTTCCTTCGGTTGACCGCACCGTCGACCCTGAGGGCCGTGCTGCCCGTTTGCCGCCCAATCCGCACTGGTGTACCCGCAAAGGGCAACAAAAAACCGATTTTCAGGCACTTCGAGAGCGGGAGCGACGGGACTCGAACCCGCGACCTCCGGCGTGACAGGCCGGCGTTCTAACCAGCTGAACTACGCCCCCAGGCGGAGGGCAGTGTAGCCGCACGGCGAATCGTGGGGGATGAACAGGGTCGACTGGATCGTGGTCGCGGTGGTGGCGGTGACGGCGCTCGCCGGGTACCGGCGGGGGCTGATCGGAACGGCGCTCTCCCTGCTGGGGCTCGTCGCTGGTGGGATCATCGGGGCGAGGGTGGCGCCGCATTTCCTCTCGGGCGGGTCGCACTCGCAGTACACGGCACTCGTCGGGCTCGGCGGGGCCGCCGTCGGGGTCGGCGTCGGGCGGCTGGTGGCGTCGATCGTGGCGAAGCTCATCCGTGGCGGGCTGCACCTGGTGCCGCCGCTCCATCTGCTGGACTCGCTCGGTGGGCTGGTCGTCGGGGCGCTCTGGGGCCTGGTGCTCGTCTGGATCGCCGGCGCGGCCGTGCTCCAGATTCAGGGGCATGGGACGATTCGCAACGACGTCAAGCAGTCGAAGGTCCTCAGCCGGCTCAACAAGATTGCGCCGCCGCACGACGTGCTCCGGATCCCGAGGCAGCTCGGCTCGATCGCGTCGCGCCTAACCGAGTAGATCGAGCACCGACGTCGGCTTGCGATACGGGGCGACGACGTAGACGCCGTCGCAACGCTCGCGGGCGCCTGCGAGCAGCTCCTTCGCATGCGCCATCCCGATCGCCGCGGCGCCTGCGCCCGCCTCGCTCAGGCGGTCCTGCAGGCGCTGCGGGACGACGATCCCCGGAACCTCGTTGTGCAGCCGCAAGGCGAGCCGGTAGCTCGTCACCGGAAAGATCCCCGCGAGCACCGGGACGGGCCAGCCGCCGAGCACCTCGGCGAAACGGTCGAGGACATCCAGGTCGAAGACGATCTGCGTCATCGCGAACCTCGCGCCCGCCTCGACCTTCTGCCGGAACCGCTCGGCCTCGAGCTCGAGGTCGTCGGCAGTCGGGTGTACCGCGACGCCCACGAAGAACGACGTCGGGGCGTCGATCGGCCGGCCGTTGAAGTCCTCGCCGCGATTCAGCCCGGCGATCAGGCGCGTCAGCCCGATCGCGTCGATCTCGTACACCCCGCGCGAGCCCGGATAGTCGCCGACCTCGGGCGGGTCGCCGGTGATCGCGAGCACGTTCCGGACACCTTCGGCATGCGTCCCGAGCAGCATCGACTCGAGCCCAAGCACCGTCGAGTCGCGCGTCGTCAGGTGCGGGATCGTCTCCAGGTCCGAGGCGCGCTCGATCGCGCCCGAGACCATCAGGGCGCTGATCCCGGCCCGTGCCGTCGCGTTGTCGTTGACATCGACGAACCGCACGCGCCCCGACCCCTCCAACGCCTGCGCGACCTCGATCAGCCCGCGGCTGGAGCCCCCGAGCGGCGGGTCGAGCTGCACCGAGACGACGAACTCGCCCTCGCGCAGCGCCTTCGCCAGCTCGGTCTCGCGCTGCTCCTCGCCGAGGGCGACTGCGATCTCCCGCTCGCTCACGTCGAGCCTCGTGCGGGCCTGGTGCTCCTCGTCGATCGCCGCCCGGATCGCCGCGATCTCCGTCGGCGTCGTCCCGCAGCAGCCGCCGATCACCCGTGCGCCCAGGTCGCGCGCATGGGCGGCGAACTCGGCGAAGTAGTCCGGCGTCGCATGCGGGTAGATCACCGTCCCGCCGAGCAGGCTCGCGAGCCCGATGTTCGGAAGAGCCGCGAGCGGGCAGCCCGCCGACTGCATCTGTTCGAGCGCGTTCAGGGCCGCGAGCAGCCCGGCACCGTGGTTGGCGCCGATCGCGGCGAGATCGAGGCCGGCGAGCCGGTCGGCGGCCTCGCGTGCGGTGATGCCCGCAAGCGTCTCCGCCTCGTCGTCGAAGGTGAGCAGCGCCACCACCGGGAGTGACGAGACGGTCCGCACGGCCGCGATCGCATCGACGAGCTCGTCGAGGTCGTAGAAGGTCTCGAGCATGAACAGGTCCGCACCGCGGTCCTCCAGGACGGCCGCCTGCTCGGCGAACAGCTCCAGGCGCTTCGATGGGCTCGCCGCGCCGCCGAGGGGCCCGATCGCGCCGCCGATGAAGACGTCACGGCCGGTCAGCTCCCGCGCCTCGCGCGCGAGCTTGACGCCGGTTGCATTGATCCGCTCGAGCTCGTCCTCGAGAAAGTGTGCGGAGAGCTTGCTGCGGTTGGCGCCGAACGTGTTCGTCTCGATCAGTTCGGCGCCGGCGTTGATGAAGCTGACGTGCAGCGAGACGACGGCCTCGGGCGCCCGCAGATTGGCCTCCTCGGGCGAGCGTAGGCGCGGGACGGCCGCGGTCAGCAGGGATCCCATGCCTCCGTCGGCGATGATCGGCGGGCCGTCGAGCAGACGCGTCTCGAAGCGGCCGGGCACGAAGGCAGGGTAGTACACCGGCCGAAGACCCCGGCACCAGGCCCGGAACACTTCCCGAACCGGGCCGATTCCAGTCAAGTGAGGTGGTCAACCACCGAATCGGGGATGGATCAAGTAGCCACCGGAGGTTGATGATGTGTCTCGTTGCGTTGACCCGTGTCCGAAGGGCTCGGGAAAACGCTCAAGTTTCAGGGCATAGCTGCCGATACGAGCCTCACGGCGGCAAAGATCCAAGACTCCCTGGCCTGGGAACTGACGGCAATCACTTCCTGCGGCAGGGTTTTGACGGCGGCCTTCGGGCCGCCGTCAGTCTTTTCGCCGTAATGGTCACGCGGGGGAAACGATGTTTCCCCCGCGTGCCACCTCCTCCGGTCGTTAGTCGTGGATCACGCGGCCTTCCATGCCGCCGGCGACCGTGACGACCTGGCCGGTGACGTGGGCCGAGAGGAGCTGGGAGCTCAAGGCGACGACCTGCGCGGCGACGTCCTCGGCGCGGGCGACCCTCGGGAGTGCCATCGTCCGGACGATCCGCCTCACCCGCTCGGGGTCGAGCTCGCCCTCGGTCATCGGCGACACGGTCCAGCCGGGAGCGACGGCGTTGACGCGGGCCCGCGGGTTCCGCCGGACGACCTCGTTCTTGAGCGAGAGGAGCAGCCCCTGCAGGATCGCAGCCTTCGCCGCGGCGTAGTCGGCGTGGCCCGCCTCGCCGAACAGCCCGGCCGTCGACCCGACGAGGACGAGTGACCCCTCCCGCTCGCCGAGGCCGGCGAGAAAGCCGCGGGCCGTCAGGAACGTGGCGGTCAGGTTGGCGTCGACCGTCTCCCGCCAGCGCGTCAGCGGGAGCTCCCAGACCGGGACGTCCTCGACCGGCCAGACGCCCGCCACCGCCGCGCAGGCATCGAGCTCGCCCGCCTCGGCGAACATCCGCGCGACCTCGTCCTCGTCGGTCAGGTCAGCCTGGACGATCTCGTCGCCGCCCGCCTGCTCCGCCCCGGCGCGGTTCCGGTGGTAGTGGACGACGACGTGCGCCCCTTCCGCGGCGAACATCCGGACGCACGCAGAGCCGATTCCGCCCGACCCTCCGGTGACGAGCACCCGTGTCCCGATCAGCCCTGTTTCCATCCGTCGAAGAAGATCTTCCCAATTTGCGCAAACGTGATGTAGAGTCTCGCGCGTCAGAGGGGGAGCCGGACGGGTGTGCCGGTTCTGAAGAGGACGTCGTGTTCGGTAAACCAAGCCGGAGGTCGGGGTCAGTTGCTCACGGTTGACATCTCCCTTCCCGAAGTCGAAGAGCTCCACAAGCTCGTCGAGACCGGAAAGGAGAAAGGCTTCCTCACCTACGACGAGATCGTCGCGGGCGTCGAGGAGGTCGAGCTCACCAAGGAGCAGCTCGAAGACTTCACCACGTACCTGATCGACCACGGGGTCGAGCTCGTCGAGGGCGAGCAGCACAAGGCGCTCCCACACGAGCAGCCGCTCGTCGAGGAGGAGAAGAACTCCCCCAAGCTCGACCTCACCGTCGAGCCGTCGCTCGACTCGCTGCGGCTGTACCTGCGGGAGATCGGCAAGGTGCCGCTGCTGACCGCCGACCAGGAGGTCTACCTCGCGAAGCGGATCGAGCGCGGCGACATGATCGCCAAGACGCAGATGATCGAGGCGAACCTCCGCCTCGTTGTCTCGATCGCCAAGGGCTACCTCGGCCGCGGGCTCTCGTTCCTCGATCTGATCCAGGAGGGGTCGCTCGGCCTGATCCGGGCGGTCGAGAAGTTCGACTACCGGAAGGGCTTCAAGTTCTCGACCTACGCGACCTGGTGGATCCGGCAGGCCGTCACGCGCGCGATCGCCGACAAGGCCCGCACGATCCGCATCCCGGTGCACATGGTCGAGAAGCTGAACAAGGTCGTGCACATCGAGCGCCAGTTGGTGCAGCGCCTCGGGCGCGAGCCGCTGCCGGAGGAGATCGCCGCCGAGCTCGAGATGACGACCGGGGAGGTGCGCGAGATCCTGCGCATGGCGCAGCACCCGATCTCGCTCGAGAAGCCGATCGGCGAGGAGGAGGACTCCGAGCTCGGCGACTTCGTCGAGGACGACCAGGCCGAGTCGCCCTTCGACTCCGCCTCGCTGACGCTGCGGCGCTCCGACATCGAGCAGGCCCTCGCGGCGCTCCCGATCCGCGAGCGCCGCGTGATCGAGCTTCGCTACGGCCTCGACGGCTCCCAGCCGTGCACCCTCGAAGAGGTCGGGAAGGCATTCGGCGTCACGCGCGAGCGCATCCGGCAGATCGAGAACAACACGCTCAAGAAGCTCGAGTCCCTGCCCGAGGCGCAGGGTCTCAAAGACTGCGTCCAGTAGCGCCTCCGGTCACTCCGGCTCGGCAGGCGGGGCCGGGACGATCGCGACCGGGACCGCGCAGTGATGGGCGATCGCCTGGCTGACCGAGCCGAGGACGATGCTCTTGAGGCCGCCGCGGCCGCGGGTGCCGACCACGAGCAGGGTCGCGCCGCGGGCCTCCTCGACGAGGACGGTCGCCGGGTGGCCGTGGATCGACTTCGCCTCGACCGGGATGCCGGGGTCGGGGCCGATCAGCTCGATTGCCCGCGCGATCACGTCGTCCGCGTGATGGTCGGCCTCCTCGCTGAGATCCGGGGTGGGCACGAAGGCCGCGCCCGCGTACTCGATCGACGGCACCTCCGAGGCGGAGACGACCCGCAGCGGCAGGTTGCGCAGCTTCGCCTCCTCGAGCGCGAACGCGAGTGCCGCGTCCGCCGCTGGTGAGCCGTCGATCCCGACCACGATTCCGGACATCCGATCCTCCTTCGATTCAGTCGATTGCAGGTGCTGGCTGGTGCAGGTCGGCGGCGGGCCCCGGCTGACCCCTCCGGCGGCCCGGCACCGCCAGCGACGCGAGGATCCCGACCGCGAGCACCGCGCCGCAGAGCCAGAAGGTGACGGTGTAGCCGTGCTTGTCGGGGAACCCGGACGGGAGCGCGTTCGCCGCCAGGATGCTCGCCGCCACCTCCGCGCCGATCGCGCCGCCGATCGTGCGCACGATCGTGTTCATCCCGGACGCGACGCCCGTCTGGTCCGGGCGCACCGCCTCCACGATCAGGTTCGCCAGCGACGCGAACGCGAAGCCGACGCCGATCCCGAGCAGTCCCGAGGCGACGTAGACCTCCCAGCGCGAGCTGCCGAGCGCGAGCACGACGAACGAGACCGCCGTCACGGCCGAGCCGGCGACGAGCGGCACCTTGGAGCCGACGACGCCCGACAGCCGCCCGCCGATCGGGCTGAAGATCAGCATCCCGATCGTCGTCGGGACGAGGAACAGCCCCGCCTGGCTGACCGACGCGCCGAAGCCGTACCCGGTCGACGCCGGCGTTTGCACGAACTGGGGGATCAGCACGAACGCGCTGTACATCCCGAACCCGATCAGCAGCGCGGCCAGGTTCGTCGTCCAGACACCCGGCAGCCGCATCATCGTCATGTCGACGAGGGGGTGCTTCGACCGGGTCTCCGCCCACACCCAGGCGACGGCGAGCGCCACCGCGAGCACGAGCAGCCCGATCGTCTTCGTCGATCCCCAGCCCCACGTCGGCGCCTCGCTGACCGAGAGCAAGAGCCCGACCAGCCACCCCGAGAGGAGCGCGGCTCCGAGCCAGTGGACGTTGCCTGGAGCGCGAAGCGGAGACTCCGGGATGAACAGGATCGCCGCGGCGGTTGCGATCAGTGTCGCGACGAGCGGGATCCAGAACAGCCAGTGATACGAGAGGTGCTGGAGGATCGGGCCCGCCAGCACGATCCCGAGCCCGCCGCCGATCCCGAGGATCCCCGAGACGAGCGCGATCGCTCCGGCGACGCGCTCGCGCGGGAACTCGTCCCGGACGATCCCGAACGCGAGCGGGAAGATCGCGCCGCCGAGCCCCTGAATCGTGCGTGCCGCGATCATCAACGGCAGCGAGTGGACGAGCGCCGCGAGTAGGGAGCCCACCGCCAGTCCGGCGAGCGTGATCACGAGCACCCGCTTCTTCCCGAACATGTCGCCGAGGCGCCCGGCGATCGGGGTGACGACCGATGCCGCCAGCAGGTAGGAGGTGAAGATCCAGGCGACGCCCGAGGTCGAGGTGTGGAGGTCGTGCTGGAGCACCGGCAGCGCCGGCACGACGAGCGACTGGAGCAGTGCGTACGCCGCCCCGCCGAGCGCGAGCACCCCGAGAATCAGCCCGGGCCGTGTCGCGGTGACAGCTTCACCGGGTTGCGCCATCCGGCCGCGCAACCTACCATAAGCGGAGCGTGCACTCCGTATCGAATCAGGGAGCTCGGCGAGAGCTTCGGCGTGACGCGCAGGCGAACCGGGAGCGAATCCTCGAGGCCGCCGGCGCGGCGTTCGCGGAGCACGGCCTGGAGGCACCCGTCGAGGAGATCGCGAGGCGCGCCGGAGTCGGCATGGGCACCCTGTACCGGAGGTTTCCGAGCAAGGCGGCACTCGTCGACGCGATCTTCGAGGAGCGGCTCGAGAGCCTGGTCAGCAGCGCGCGCGAGGCGCTCGACGAGGATGGCGCCTGGGAGGGGCTCTGCAGCTTTCTCGAGCACGCAGTGTCGTTGCAGGCGGAGAACCGCGGCTTCTGCGAGATCGTCGCCTTGCACCTCCGCGACGAGAACCGGGTCGCCCGGGCCCGTGCGCAGGTGAGGCCGCTTCTCGTCCGACTGATCGAGCGGGCTCAGGCGGTGGGGGCACTGCGCGCCGACGTCGTCTACGAGGACCTGTCCGTCCTGCTCTGGACGAGCGGGCGTGTCGTCGACGCGACCCGGGACGTCGCCCCGGAGTTCTGGCGGCGCCACCTGGCGCTCGCGATCGACGGTCTGCGCGCCCGCGACACGACGCCGCTCCCACACCCGCCTCTCACGGCCGTCGAGCACGAGCGGGCGATGGAGCGCCTTGCCCGGCAGCTCCACCTCGCACCCCTGGCAGGAGCGGTCACCGCCCGTCCGCGGGCTGCGAGTCGCTCCTAGTCGCCGTCGACCGAGACGGACTCGATCCGGATCTCGTCGATCGGGCGATCCTGGTGGTCGACGTCGGCGTTCTGGATCTCGTCGACGACGTCCATGCCGGCGGTGACCTTGCCGAAGACGGTGTGGAGGCCGTCCAGCCAGGGGCACGCATCGGCGGTGACGATGAAGAACTGGGAGCCGTTCGTGTTCGGTCCCGAGTTCGCCATCGCGATCACGCCGTGCTCGACGCGGTGCTCGTTCGGCTCGTCCTCGAACTGGTAGCCCGGGCCGCCCATACCGGTGCCGGTCGGGTCGCCGCCCTGGATCATGAAGTTCTCGATCACGCGGTGGAAGATGACGCCGTCGTAGAACCCGTCTTGCGAGAGCTTGACGAAGTTCTCGACCGTCTTCGGTGCGTCGGCGTCGAACAGCTCGAGCTCGATCGCGCCCTTGCTCGTGGTGACGGTTGCCGTGCTCATGCCGCGATCGTACTCGACCCGGGCCGGGGCGCATCGAACAACGGCTGCCGGGCGCGCAGGTCACTGGATCGGCGCGGTCGGACTGCTGTAGGTGTACGTCGATGTCCACGTGGCGGAGCGTGCGTTGGGGCCCGAGGCGGGTACCGACTGGACATTCACGACATCGCCGACGTTCAGATGGACCGTCAAACCGCCGGCAGTGCATGTCGAGCTGGAACTGCTTACGGTGCACGTGACGGTCGATGGCGACCCGCCGACGTTCACGGTGAACGCGTAGGAGTGCCCGGACCCGGGGCTGCCCGAGAGGTTGACCGAGAAGCTCGACAGCGTTCCTGCGCAATACACAACACCGTCGCATTTCCGGTCGAGCTCGACGGTTGCGCCTGTCGCTCCGGCGGCGCCGGCAGCGCCGGTCGCCCCGGCTGCGCCCGGTGAGCCGGCTGCGCCCGGCGAGCCGTCTGCGCCTGTGGCGCCCGTCGCGCCTGTCGGCCCGACCGGGCCCTGGACACCGGTGGGGCCCTGCATTCCGCCGGGACTGACAGGTGAGCCGTTTGCGACAGTCGCGCCCTCTTAAGGGTGATACAGCCGTCGCTCCGGGATCCCCCCCGAGCGGGCCCGCCTGCTTCGGGCAGGCTGCTGCTCTCGAGGCGCCGGATCCCTGCCGGAGCCGATGAGTTTGCGTGGCCTCGGCGGCGCCGGTGCACGGACCATCACTCACCGACCAAACGGAGAGGATCTGCCCGCTGTCGTGGAGGAGACCGCTCGAGTCGACGTCGTGACCGAAATCGGCGACCGGGCGCAAGGTCGTATCATTGGGGGCATGCAGGAGTCGACGCGGACGCATGCCGCCGCCGGCATCGAGGCCGGGATCGAGCAGCACCGGAAGGAGCTGACCGGCTACTGCTACCGGATGCTCGGCTCCCCGTTCGAGGCCGAGGACGCCGTTCAGGAGACGCTGTTGCGTGCGTGGCGCGGGATCGATCGCTTCGAGGGGCGCGCCGCGCTGCGCTCCTGGCTGTACAGGATCGCGACGAACGTCTGCCTCGACCTGCTCGACGGGAGGGGGCGGCGTGCGCGCCCGATGGACTTCGGGCCCGCGAAGGAGCCTGTCGCGGCCAATCTAAACATGAGGCCCGAGGCGACGTGGATCCAGCCGATCCCCGACGCGCTCGTCGCCGAGGACGGAGATCCGGCGGACATCGCCGTCGCCCGCGAGACGATCCGGCTCGCCTTCGTCGCGGCGCTGCAGCACCTCCCGCCCCGCCAGCGGGCCGCGTTGATCCTGTGCGAGGTCCTGCGCTGGCAGGCGTCGGAGGTCGCGGAACTGCTGGACTCGAGCGTCGCCTCCGTCAACAGCGCCCTCCAGCGTGCCCGTGCAACGCTTGCGGCCGGCGACATCGGTGTGGCCGGCGCCGCCACGCTCGGCGAGGCCGACCGGGCGCTCCTCGCCCGCTACGTCGAGGCGTTCGAGCGCTACGACATGGACGCTCTCGTCTCGCTGATCAAGGAGGACGCGTCGCAGTCGATGCCGCCGTACGACATGTGGCTCGCCGGCCGTGACGACATCCTCGCGTGGTGGTTCGGGCCGGGCATCGGCTGCCGCGGCTCGCGCGTGATCCCCACCCAGGCCGCGAACGGCTCGCCCGCATTCGGGCAGTACAAGCCCGCCGCCACCGGCAGCGGCTACGAGCCGTGGGCCCTGCAGGTGCTCGAGCTGTCAGCCGGTGGGATCGCCGAGTTCACGTTCTTCCTCGACACCCAGACGCTCTTCCCGCTCTTCGACCTGCCCGCCCGACTCGACGCCTAGCACCTCTCGCAGGCCCGCGAGGTCGAGCAGGTCGAGCAAGTCGGTCGAGGCGCCCCGCAGCCGGACCCTCATGCCCAGTCTCCGCGCGTGGAGCTGGAGTCGGGCCAGGGCGTCGAGCGCGACGGCGTTCGCCGCGACGCCGCTCACGTCGCAGACGATCGTGCGCGGGCGATTCGCGGTCATCTCGAACAAGAGACGTTCTGGCGGCGCGAAAATCATCGGCGGTGGCGACCGATGAGTTCCGACAAGCGGCCCCGTCTACCCTTCCGAGATCCGACCCGACCGGAAAGGAGGAGCGATGACGATGGACGGTCGCAACCGCTGGCTCGCGCTCTACGTCCTCTGCCTGGGGAGCCTGATGATCGTCCTGGACGTGACGATCGTGAACGTGGCGCTGCCCTCGATCAAGGCCGACCTCGGCTTCTCGCAGACCTCGCTCGCGTGGGTCGTGAACACGTACCTGCTCACCTTCGGCGGCTTCCTGCTCCTCGGCGGGCGACTCGGCGACCTG
>CAWBLB010000014.1:0-29979 GCA_963789585.1 uncultured Actinomycetes bacterium
CGACCTGCTGCTCACGCCCTACGACGACGGTGTCTCGACGCGGCGAGGTGCGTTCATGGCCGGTCTCTGCGAAGCGGTTGCAGTCGTCGGCACGGCGGGGCGGCTCACCGATTCGATGCTGCGCGATCGCGGGCTCGAGCTGGTGGAGGTCGGAAGTCCGTCCGTCTTCGCAAGCCAGGTGGCCGAGGTCGCTGCCGACGAAGGCCGCCGGGCTGCGGCAGGGGCGGCGGGCCGCGCACTCTTCGAAGCTGAGTTCACCTGGGAAGGGATTGCAGCCGGCTTCCTCTGCCGGATCGGCATGTGAATGACGATCTGTCAGGATTGTCCGGTTGTCGTGCGGGCTGCGAGTTCATCGGTGCGGATCGCTGCGAGTTCCCGTGGGCTGGTCATTCGACAGATTGGTCGCCGGATGGTGGCGCTTCACGACGAGGGCTCACGCTCGCATCTTCCATGATGAGGCTTCCGTTCTCTGGGATTACAGCTGGTGGTCAGAGGGACGTCGGTGGAACGGAACGCAGCTCGGCACCGAGGGTGCGGGGGTCGAACGAAGTCCGGAGCTCTCACCGAGTTGGCTCGAAGCTCGCAAGCGTGCACAGTCTCTTGTAGATACGTCGCGCCTCGTCACTGATCTCCGGGTCATCGACAGTGCGCTTCAGTGAGTGTTCGGCGAATGAGCGGTCGACGGGGGCGTCAAGAAACGATTCGAGCGCGTCCGCGCCTGGGCCGTCCAGAAACTGATCGTAGTGCACGAACAGCCAGTCGCCCCCGACGCGCGCGTGTCGGAGAACGTGCCGGTACATGCACGTCCAGACGCGTAGCGCTTGAACACGACCGCCGAACCTCAGTGAATGCATGTATGAGGCGCTCTCGCACTCCCGCAGGATGCTCCGCGCAGTCCGACCCGGCTCGCGAAAGACGCAGACGATGCGGACGTCCCTGAGTGCCCCACGCCAGTAAGGGAGCGTGTAACAGAACCGGGGGTCCTTGAAGAGAAACGGTTGGTGTTCGACGAGCCGGTCGCGGCGGTGAGCGAGGGCCCGCGGAAGCTCCGGGAGGGCCGCATCAGGCGCTAGCACTGCCACCCAACGCTGCATGAAGTCGGGTCGATCGGCGAGCAGCCGTCTGAGGGGCCACCTCCGGGGTCGGCGAGGCAGGACGAGCGCGAGCATGTCCTCGTTGAGGCTGTTGACCTCTAGGTCTTCGAAGAAGCCCTTCGGGTTAGCCGAGGTGGGTGAATGGAGATGCTCACCAAGGAAATAGCCGGCCCCCGAGAGCGAGCCTGCAACCATGCTCGTCCCGCTGCGACCTGATCCGATGATGAGGCAGTTGTGCATGTGCTTGCTGGCAAAGACGAGTTGAGCCGCAAGCCGCAGGACCAGGATGGTATGCCAGATGCGATCAGTCACCGTTGGTGATCCGGCCGAGGCGAGGCGACGCAAAGGTCGGCGCAGATACGATTGTTATGTTGGCTCTCGTGAAAGCATCGGTCATCGTTCCGACGCGAAATCGACACGCGCTTCTCGCTGACACGCTGGAGGGCCTCAATGCGCTCGACTTCCCAGCCGACGAGTTCGAGGTGATCGTCGTTGACGACGCCTCGGCGCCGGCTGTTGAAGTCTCTGACGGAAACAGGCTCGTCCGACAGGGGCGTCCTCGGGGAGTCAACGCAGCTCGGAACGCCGGCGTCCAGGCGGCAAAGAGCGATCTCATGTGCTTCGTCGACGACGATGTCGCCGTACCGCGGACGTGGCTTCGGGAGATGGTCGCGGCGGTGAATCGTCACCCGGACACGCTCGTGTTCACCGGGAAGGTCGAGCTGAAGTTCGAGGGATCGAAGCCGAGGTATTGCGATCGGGTGCCGATCTGGTCGCAGTTCGACACCGAGCTCGACTTCGGAAGCGAGGAGGCCGTCGCCGGGTGGTGCTGCGGCGCGAACCTCGCGGTCAAACGTGAGGCGTTCGACCGGATTGGGGGCTTCCGGGAAGACCATCCCATCTACTACGAGGAGAACGAGTGGGTCGATCGCCTCCGGGCAGCCGGGTCGCCGCCTCTCTACATTCCGATGGCCGCGCTCTGGCACCGTCGAGCGGGCGACGATGTGCGGCTGAGAACCCTGATCCGGCGCGCGTTCAAGCGGGGGTACGGCGAGGCGTTCAACCGCAGCGCGAGCGGACAACCCATTCGGGCCAGGACCATCGCGCGGGAGGTGAGCCGAGTGCCCCGGTATGTTGGTCACTCGATCGTTCATCGGTGCTGGCTCGGATTCCTTCAGGTGGCGTTCGTGAGCGGCAAGATCTCGTGGCTTCTCACCGGCCCACGGCCCTGAACCAATCCCGGCGGTCGCTCGGACGCGTCTCGCTGATCAGACGGCGGCGTTCGCGGCACGCGCAAGGCAAGCAGCTGTCGTCAGGTCGACGTCGGAGTTCCGTGCTGCTTGCGCCAGACGAATAAGTCGTAGCCGACAATCTCACCCTCCAGGTTGAGGTCCTCCCTGACCGCTTCGACAACTCCCGGCCAGTTGACCGGGTTGAAGTCATGGAAGGCGACGAGTCCGCCGACCACGACGTGAGGCTCCCATGCGCGGAACGCGGCGACAGTCGCGGCACGTTCGTGGCTGCCGTCGATGAAGACCAAATCGACGCTGTCGGGAGGATTGCTCGGGCTCTCGCCCGGCTCCATCAGGAAGGAGACTCTCCGGGCAGCTCGACGGGCAAGCCCGACGTAGGGGGCAACTCGGTCCTGAGCAAAGAACGGATCGTAGGTCGAGACCTCACAGCTCGGGTCGGCGAGCGCAAGCCCGATCGCGGTCGTTCCGCAGCCAGTCCCGACCTCGACAACTCTTCGGCGTCCCTTCGCAAGTGTCCCGACGATGTGCACAAAGTCGTCCTCGTGCGTCATAACGTGACTGGCCCATGGATCGTCGCGGGCGACCCGTACCGCGCGCCAATAGAAGAAGGCGGTCCGGAAGGGGAGTCCCCGCCGGAACACCCGGAGCCCCAGACGACGCTCGATCCGCCCGCCCATCCGCCTGAGGCGTTGGACGATCCGTGCATGCTTGAGTCGCTGACGAGGTTTCACCGCCTGACGTAGTCTCGCTCGATGTCGGAATATCCAGCACCTTGATGGGCGACCCGTTCGATCGGGACGAGGAAGAACCGCGACGGCTGCAGCTTCTTCCAGGCGATGTCGATGTTGTGGAGCAGGCGATCACCGCCGCGTTCCATCGCCGTGATCCCGTCGTCGACCACAGCCAGGAGGTCCTTGGCTATCGACGCCTTGATGATGTAACAGCCGGCGTTGTGGGTATCCGTCGCCCGCAGAAAGAGACGGTTGTGGCGCCGCGTCTTCTGCGCCTTGAACTCCAAGCAGGCGATCTCTGCTCGGTGATCGTTCAAGAACGCTTCGACCAAGACGTCGAGGCGGTCTCGTGAAAGGAGAAACCTCACGTCGTCCTCGCAGATCATCGCGTACGGCAGCGACCTGTCGATTGTGTCCTGGATGACCCTCGCATGGGATCGAGCACATCCGAGCGCGCCGTTCGGATCTGAGATGGCGTCGAAACGGCGGACATGGTCGATGCCGAGCCGATCCATCTCTCTCATGAACGAGGAGAGCCGCTCGGTTCTCGACGCCAGGTTGATCACGGTCACCGCCGGGACACGGTCCATCCCGACGGGAGCAGCGTCTGCCTTGAGCGCGCGGATACGCGGAAGCTCCCGACGAAATTCCAACCTGGAGGCCGGGCGGTGGACGGTGACCCTGAGCCGCTCTCGGCCGAGCATTCGGCGCGCCTGTTGAACGAGCCTGCGCACGCGGGCGGATGGGTGACGAAGAGGCGAGCTCATCTGGCCGGACGCGTTCAAGACTACGGGTAGCTCGGAGAGTCAGTCCCCGGGGCTACCGCGTGAGTGCGTGTGCCCGCTCGTAGAGCGCGACCGTCGTCCGAGCGGTCTCGTCCCAACGAAAGCGCAACGCAGTCTCACGCGCCGCCACGCGTAGACGGCGAAGCACAGCACGGTCCTCGGTCAACCGCATCACGGCGGCCGCGACCATATCCGGCCGGTGGTGCGGCACGACGATCCCGTTAACGCCGTCGTGGATCACGGAGGGGACGAGCCCGACTGGCGTGCCGATCGGCGCCACCCCGCACGCCATCGCCTCGAGCGCCGCGATGCCGAACCCCTCGAACCGGCTCGGGAAGAGCAGGAGCTCCCGGTCCGCGAGGAGGCCCGGAAGCTCGGCGCTCGAGTAGCGGGGGACCACGCTGATGCGAGAAGCCAGGTCGGGTGGGAAGTCCTCCAGGACCTCGCGGGTCGAATGAGCGCTGCCGGCGATCAGGAGCTCGAACCGGTTGCCGGAGCGGGCGAGCTCCTCCGCCACCGCCACGACCGTCGAGGCGCCCTTCCCCGAATACCAGTTTCCGACGAAGCACAGGCGCACCGGCTCGTCGGGCCCGGGCTCCCGCAGGGCCGGCCGGTGTTCGAGGAAGACCTGCTTGAGGCCGTGGGGGATGACCGCGATCCGAGCGGGCTCGACGCCGAGGACGGTGGTCGCGTATTCCCGTTCCGCTTCGGTGAGGAGGAGCACGCCGTCGGCGTAGCGCAGCGACCGGCGCACCTCCCAGAGCCGGAAGCCGCCGTGGTAGAGCGGGTACTTCCAACTCAGCTTCAGGCGATCCGCCTTCGCCTGCTCCTTGACGGCGCGGCTCGCAAGGTGCTCGAGGCCGTTGCTTCGCGCCACGAGGGCGGGCGCCCCGCCGCCGGGTCGGCCAAGGCTGTGCCAGACGTGGGCGTCGCCGGTCGTCACGTCGAGCACGTCGAACCGGGCGGCGTTCTCGCGGAGGAAGGCTGCGAGCTTCCACGGGTAGGCGAGCTGGTGTCGCGTGGTGAATCGTTGCCGTCCGGGGAACGCCTGGTCGTAGCCGTGGTACTCGACCTCGTGACCGAGCCGCGAGAGGGCGGCGCCGACTGCGAGAGAGGCGCCGGGCGCGCCGAGCCGCTCATCGAGGGGGTGGTGCACGGCGAGCAAGATCCTCATCGAACCGGCAGGCCCCTCAGATGGAGAAGGCATCGAAGAGCCGCGCCAGCTTGGCGACATCGACCGTGAAGTCGACGTTCCGACCCGCCAGGGGCTCGCCGACGAGGTAGTGGTAGTCCAGGCCCGAATGGGTGGCCGCGGCGAAGTAGCTCACCTCGACGGCGCCGGGCGGGAAGATCTCGACCACCTTCGAGCCGGCCGGGGCAAAGAGGAGGTTCGTCAGCGCTGCGCCGTGGACGCCGACCACAACCTCGGCGGCGGCGAAGAGCCGAGCCTGCTCGGATACGGACAGACCGTCCATCCGCGCCCGCTCGAAGCCCCGCTCGACGAGGAACGAGAACAGCGCGTCCTCGTTCTTCAGGCGCCTGTTCCTGACCAGGCCCCGCTCGACGTAGAGGCGCCCCGGACCGTCCCCGGTGGAGAGGTCGCCGAGCAGGTCCCTGGTGAAGTGATGGCCCCAGCCGTCCCGGTAGCGGAGGCACGCCGCCTGCTCGCGGTGGACGAAGACTGCGGTCACGATGCGGTCTGCCGTGCACGGCTCACGGACGATTCGCTCCGGATCGATGCCCGCGAGGAGGAGCGTCTCCTCCTGGACTCTGCCGAGATTCGAAGGCCCGATGTAGTAGCGGTCGATCCCGGAGCACGGCCACACGTCCCGGTAGAAGCGCAGAAGCGGGAGCGTGAGCTGCATCCAGTGGTAGTAGTTGTCGATCCACAGGTTCGAGAGATAGGCGACCGTGCCGGGGACCCGTCGGACCCGGCGGGAGACATGCTTGCGGAACCTGACGACTCCGGCGGCCGGCTCGGTGTCGGAGTGCACCACCCTCCGTTCGCCGTCGAGCAGGACGTGGCTCCGGAGGGAGAACGACGGATCCTCGATCTCCAGCACGACGCTCTCGCAGGCGTTCCGGAAGGGGGCAAGACCCGGGGTGGCAATTGCCTCGATGTGTTTCGGGACGAGCTCCGTGAGGTCTGCGTCGTCGGAGTGCGGCCACCATCTGACGCCGGCGCCGTAGCCGGCGGCGAACGCCTCGGGACTCCGGACGTCGACGGGGCTCACTCCTCGTACCGGCTCGCCGACGAGCCGGAGCAGCTCCCGCGGCACCCGGCGCCGCAGCCGGCGTGCGAGGACGCGACCGTTCAACTCGCCGCCCCTTGCCCGCGGGCGGCGGCATGCCGTCTCGGAAGAGCGTCCAGGCCCTCCTGGTAGATCGCGAGGAGCTGCGGGACGAGAATCGAGAGGCGGTGCCGGTCGGCGATCGCCAGCGAGCGTTCGACGAGAGCCTCGTATCGATCGGGGGTCGAGAGGAGTAGGTCGGCGATCCGCTCGGCGAACGCCGCCGTGTCGCCGCGGGGCACGAGCATCGCGGGTTCGCCTTCGAGGAGCGTGCGGGGCCCCGGCACGTCGTAGGCAATGGAGGGAATCCCTGCGGCGAGCTGCTCCAGGATCCCGAGACCGTAGCCCTCGACGTAGGTCGGGAGTGCTCCGACAGCGGCGCGTGCGAGGAGCTCAGGGAGGTCTTCGGACTTGTAGTGCGGCACCACAGAAACAGCATCGGCGGAGCCGGTGCCGAGCTCGCCGAGGACGACCTTCTCGGGGACACCCGTCCCGAGAAACGCGAACTCGATTCGAGGGACGAGCTCTCGGGCGCGGGCGATGATCGCCTGCCAGTCCGCAGCCCCCTTGCGGAGGCACCACGAGCCGAGGACCGCGACCCGCTTGCCGCCCAGCCGCGAGCGTAGGTCGTCCTGTTCGTCCCGGAGGGCGTCGAGGTGCGCATCGGGCAGGCCTTCCGGCAGCTGCACGACCCGTGCTCGGAGACCGTCGAGCGTCGAGAGGTACGCGAGCTCGTCGTCGTTGAGCACACGGATCACGTCGGCCGTTGTGTAACCCTTCCGGCCCGCCGAGACGATCCGGTGGCGATTCCAGCGCTGAAGTAGCTGACCGGTTTGCGACCCGGGGATGCGATCAGGCCAGCGCTGTCGCTCGTACCTCGCGTATTCGTAGTAGAAGGGGTGGAGACCTGTCGAGCGGGTGACGAGCAGCCCGTCGAAATTCAGTTCGCTCTTCGTGAACGGCGCACACGCCTGTAGCGCGTCGATCACGTCGAACTCGCCACGGTGGCGGCGAACGTAATCCCGCACCCGGGCGGAGAACGCGAGCGGACGGAGCCGGCCGAACGACGCCGGTGAGCCTGCAAACGCCTCGCGGGAGTCGTAGGCGGTGACGGCGTGGCCGAGCCGTCGCATCTCCTCCGCTGTCTCGAGCTGCACCCGTCCCGCGCCAAGCTCGCGGATCAGAGGCACGTCGGAAAGGAGGAGGATGCGCACCTGCCGACGGTGACTGTAGTCTCTACCGAGCGTCTCTCGACGCTCTCGTGAGGACCGCTAGCGTTGCCTGCCTCCACGCCCAGCCGTTGCGCGCATCGACCTTGATCGCCTTTCGGAATTGCTTTGCGGCGCCAGTTGGGTCGGACCGTTCGTGCAGCTTGCGGCCCCAAACAACGTTCCAGTTGGACAGCTCGCGGCGGATAGCCCGTTCGAAGCTCGGATTCAACGCCGCCTCAGCGAGCGTTGCCTCGAGAAGACCGTCGATGTCCTCGAAGGTCGTCTGCCATCTGTCGGCGTGCCTCGCCTGGCCGGGGTGATCCGTATATGTGAAGTCGCTTGTCGGGATGAACAACCCGGTCGCTCCGCGAAGAGCCACCTCCACATTGATTCCGAGATCCAGAGCATTACCAGCATGGCGCACCCGACGCGGAAGATCGGCGACCGCGTCCCTTCTGTAGAGAGAAGCGCCGAGAAACCACCGCTGCGAGAGTGCCGCGAGGAGCAGATCATGAGGGTCGAGAAGGTGCTCGCCGTCGAGGTCTTCATTCTTGACGGAGATCAAGTCGCCGGTTTCGGACCGGATGTCATACCGGGAGAAAACGACGGCCAGCTCAGCGTTGGCTTCGAGGCGGCTGGCTCGAGACACGACGAAGGTCGGAAGCATCACGTCGTCGTCGGGCAGGAAGCCGACAAACCTCCCTCGCGCACGCTCAATTCCCGTAAGCCAGGCGGCTGCCTTCCCGCGATTGGTGTCATGGCGGACGTACGAGACCCGGTCGTCGCCGATCGACGCTACGACCGCAGCGGTGGCCTCGTCGCTTCCATCATCGACGACGACAACCTCGAGGGCCTCGGCCGACTGTGCGAGGGCGCATCTCAGGGCACGCTCCAGGAACGCAGGCCTGTTGTAGGTGGGGATGATGAGCGAGGTATCCAGACCCTCCAATCTATCCCGACGGCCTCGGAACCGACACCCCGCGGGGAGCGACCCCGGTCGGGTCTCGGGCTTGTACCGGCCCGGAGGCGCTTCAGGTTCACCCTTGTGTCGCCGGGCAACTCGTCGAGTCGATTATGCCCGCATCACCAGGGGGGCTGCCCTTCGCATGGCCTTCAAACGGCATCGGGGCTACGATGAATCGATCGGCATGAAGGTGATCGCGACAGGGCTTCCGCGTTTCAGCAACCTCGCTGTCGACTTCCTCCGAGCCCACGGCGATCCGTCCGACCGATTCCTTGCGCTGGATCCCTGCACGAGAAACAGCAAATTGCGCTACTTATTTGAGCTTCCAACCGCTCAGGCTCTGATGACGTTCTGGGGGTTTTTATCGGACGACGACCACCGAACATTCGCTTTGAAGACGGCGCTTAGAATGAGAAAGCACGTACTTCAGTGCTGGGTAGGAACTGATGTCATTGTCGCACAGGGTTCTGCTGTTGTCTTCGCGCCGTTTAGAGACAATTGCATCCATCTTTGCGAAGCGGAGTGGACGCGTGATGAGCTCGCGGAGCTGGGCGTGGCGGCGAGAGTGTTGCCCAGGTTTCCCTTTTCGGATGGCATCCCCTCCGACTCGGAGATCTCGACGTCTGGCAGATTCGAGATCCTCGCCTACGTCGGAGCGGGAAGGGAGGACTTCTACCGCCTTCCTGACCTGATACGTCTTGCCTGTGAGTTTCCCGAAGTCATGATGAAGGCGTGCGGTACCGTCCCCTCGGATGTGCTGCTGCCCGCGAATCTTCAGGCAATTGGATGGGTTGACGATATGCGTGGCTTGTACCGGGACTGCGCGGTATTCATACGCATTCCCCAGCACGACGGCTTCAGCTACTCCGTGCGTGAAGCGTTGTCGTGGGGGTGCGAGGTCATCGCCAGTTACCCGTACGAGTATTGCCGGCACGCGCCGGACTACGGAAGCCTCAGGGATCACGTCCAGGCGCTCAAGGAGGGCTTCGAGAACGGGGGGCTGCGCCCGAACCTCGCGGGCCGCGAGTATGTTCTGCGCGAATTCGACGCCGAGAGGGTCTTCGAGCGGCTGTTGCCGTTTCTCTCCGGCGCTCACGGTGGGGCCAACTGACGTCTACGCCTTCCTTCGTCGCCTCGCTAGCGCAGATCTGGCGGCCTGCTTCCAGGCCCACGGATTGCGCGGGTCGATCTGCAATGCCCTGTAGAGACGGCCTCTCGCTCGCCGCGCGTCTATCGCACGCAGGTGTCGGCTCCATACGACGTTCCAGTTCGAGAGCTCAAGCCTCACCCGCTGCCTGAACCGAGCGGGCACGCTTCTGTCGGTCAGGACTGCCTCGAGGTACCGCTCGGTCCGCTCGAACTGCGACTCCCATGCCGGGGCATACGTCGTACGGCCTGGATGGTCGGTGTAGACGAAGTCGGCCGCCGGCAGGAACAGCCCGCGCGCTCCCGCGAGCGCGAGTTCGACGTTGATCGCGAAGTCGAGTGCTCGCCCGGAGTCCGTCACGCGCTCCGGCAGCGAATCGAGGCGGTCTCGTCGATAGAGCGACGTCCCGAGGAACCAGCTTCGCGACAGCGCGGCGTCCAGAAGGCCAGGGGAGTCGAGCACCCGCTCGCGATCGAATATCTGGTTGCCGACGCGGAGTAACTCCCCGGCCGGGGAGCGAAGCTCGTAGGGCGAGAATGCGACGGCGGTCCCGTCAGTCTTTCGAGAGCTGTCACGCGGCTCTCGACGAACGGCGGCAGCATCATGTCGTCGTCGCTCAGGAACGTGAGGAAGCTTCCGTGTGCATGGTCGAGGCCCGTAAGGAACGCTGCGGCGTTCCCGCGATTCGTCTCGTGCCGGACGCTCGAGAGCCGTCGGTCAGAGAACGAGCCGATTACCGCGGCGGTCTCCTCCGTGCTGCCGTCGTCGACCACGATCACCTCGAGGTCGCCGAGCGACTGCTGGAGCGCGCTCGCGATCGAGCGCCCAAGGAACTCCGGCCTGTTGTAGGTCGGGATGACGATCGAGACGTGCGGGGCATTCGGACTACCTGGCATGAGCGGCGACGTCCCGGGGCTCTCTCTCCAGAATCCCGGACACAGCGAGTCTGACCGGCTCAAGCTACCCGCATCGCCTAGCCGGGTGATTCGGACCGCGCGTGGAGGAGCCTCTCCACGATCGCATCGACGCTCCCCGTCGGCACCACCCACCCGGTCACACCCTCGCGTACGTGTTCCTTCATCCCGGTGTCCTCGCTCACGATCACCGGCACCCCGCAGGCGAGCGCCTCCATCGGTGCGTAGCCGAAGCCGTCGCCGAAGCTCGGGTGGACCAGGACGTCCGCCTGCCGGAGCTCGGCGAGCGGGTCGCCGGAGCCGAGGTGGATCCTCGGGTCGGCGGCGAGCCGGTGCTGCACGTAGCGCTTCATACCGCGGGTCCCCCAGCCGCCGAGTAACACGAGCTCCGCGTCCCCCTCGAGCCGCCGGAAGGCGTCGAGGAGCACCGGGATGCCTTTCGCAACGGTGAGGGAGCCGACGTAGAGGACGCGAAGAGGCCGATCCTCGCGTTCCCGTTGAGCCGGCGCGAAGCGTTCCGGGATCGAGAGGTGCACCCGCCGCAGCCGCTCCGGTGGGATGTCGGCAGCGAGGAACGACTCGTATGCGTATTTCGAGGCGACCTGGATAACGTCTGCCCTCCGGTATTCCAGGGTGGCCTTTCGCCGTCCGGCTCCGTTCAGCCACGGCCGCTCGAGCGGGTACATCCGATGCGCCTGTGCGTACCGCTCTGCGAGCAGCTCCACGTGAGCGGTGGGCGAGACGAGCTCGAGGTTGGCAGGCGAGACGGTCTCGAATGTGCGGAGCGCCTGACCCGAGAAGCCGACGTGCTTCGGCGTGCGGCCGATGTGCCGCGAAACCGCCCGGTCGAAGAGCTCTGCGCCGACGTAGGCCCGCCATCCGGGATCGAAGCGGATCGGCGTGCAGGTCAGTGCCGGGCGCGCAGCTCGGGACAGCACCGGGCGCCCCGCGCCGTCCCCGGCTTGCGGCAACGGGCAGTAGTAGGCGTCGAGCTCGCCTTCGGCGCGAGCCTCCTCGACGAGCTGGGCGAAGTGCCGTCCCAACCCGCCGGCTCCGTAGCCCGCGGTGCAGGAGAACGTCGTCACCTGTGGGAGCGTGGACGTCGGCCCCGGGCTGTGGGGAGGGTCTCTTGTTGCGACAGCGCGGCTTCCTCGAGTGCGTAGAGCCAGCGCAGCCGGGCGGCCGGCTCGACGAGGGCTGTGACTCGCGTACGGGCCGCCGCCGCGACGGTCCTGGACAGCTCCGCGTTCCCGAGAAGGCGTGTGACGGGCTCGACCCACGCCTTCGGGTCTCGCGGAGGGGAGAGAAACCCGCTCACGGCGTCGTCCACGATTTCGGCGGGTCCTCCGACGGTGGTGGCCAGCACCGGCACGCCGGCGGCCATTCCCTCCACGACGACGCGGCCGAACGGCTCCTCCCACGAGGGTACGAGGAGGACGTCCAGCGATCCGAAGACGGCGCGAAGATCCTCCGTCTCCTCGACGAACTCGACCGCGTCGGCGACGCCGAGCTCCGCCGCCAGCAGCGGCAGCCGGCGCCGGAAAGCGTCGTTGTCGAAGGCGACCGAGCCGCCGCTGAAGACGACCGAGCCGACGATGCGCAGCCTCGCGTCCGGGAACCGCTCGCGAACCGCCGCCAGGATCCGGATCGCGTCGTCCTGGCCCTTCCACGGCGTGATCTGGCCGAGGACGCCGAGCACCGGCGGCGACGTCCGCGTTGGCGACGGCAGCGGCAGGTCGAGGAGCCGCTCGACGTCGACCGGCGGATAGACGACGGCTGCCTTCGCGGGCCGTGTCGGCCCGAAGCGATCGCGGGTGAACCGCGAATTGAAGACGATCAGATCGGCTGTGAGCCGCAGCGCTCCACGCACCGCGGTGGCTCCCGCGCCGCGCGGGAGCACGTCCCGCACGTCGACGACTCGACGAGGGCGCGAGAGGAGGCAACAGGCGACGAGCAGCCCCGCCCGGGGAGATGCAGCGTGCACGACGTCGACGTCGTCGCGACGTGCGATCGCCCGCACCCGCAGGCCCGCACGGACGAGGCGAGCCGCCGTCGGCACGAGCCTCGACGAGAAGCCGAGCTCCGGCAGGCTCAGCTCGGACGTGGGGATGCCCATCCTGCGCCCACGCTCCGCAAGCTCGCCGGGTGGGCACGCAAGGGCGATTTCGGCGTCGGCGCGAACCAGGGCCATCAGCTCGAGCAGCGACCGCTCGGCTCCGCTGATCCGCGAGGTGTGGTTGACGTAGAGCACCTTCATCGGGAGGTCACCCGGGCCAGCACGGCCTCGACACCGGCCGCCGCTCGCTCCCACGAGAGCGACCGGGCGCGCTCCCAGCCGGCGTGGCCCAGTCGTCTCGCGCGCTCGCGGTCGCGCAGGAGCTCGACCAGCGCGTCCGCGATCGCCCGGGGACTCTCGGGGTCGACGAGCAGACCCGTCTCGTCGTCGACCACTGCGTCGAGCGCGCCGCCGACGTTCCCCGCCACGACCGGCAGGCCGTGCGCGCCGGCCTCGATGTAGGCGATCCCGAACCCCTCGCCGGCGCCACCGGCCTCGAGGCGGCTCGGCATGGCGAAGACGGACGCCCGGCCGAGGATCTCGTCCCGCGGGCCGTCCGCAATCGATCCGTGGAACGTGGTCGCCGAGGCGACGCCGAGATCACTGGCGAGGCGCGCCAGCTCCGCCCGCAGAGGACCGTCGCCGACGATCTCGAGGGTGGCGTCGGGGACACGCTCGCGTACGAGAGGCAGCGCCTGCAGCAGCACGTCGTGCCCCTTGTAGCGCTCCGTGAGCCGGGCGACGATCACGATCGAGCTGCCGGCGAGCGCCGGCTGGGGCGGTGCCTCCGCGCATGCCACGCCGGGATGGACGACGTGGACGCGGTCACGAATCCCGCCGCCTCGCTCGGCCAGCTCCCGGCTGTAACCGCTGACGGCCACGACCGCATCGACACGTCCGAGGACGTACCGAGCGAGCCTCGCGCGGCGGGTCACCTCCTGCGCGTGGACGTACTGGACGACGGGACGGCGCAGGAGCCGCCCGACTGCGAGGGCCGCGGGCCCGGTGACGATGTGCGCGCTCAGGATCACGCTCGGCCGCCTTCTCAGCCCCTCGAGGGTTCCGACAGCGTTCAGCACCGCGACGCCGGTCCGGTGCCCGGGCCCGGCCGTCGCCCGGACGACCTGGAAGGGCTGCTGCCGGTCGAACGCTCGTCCACCCGGGGCCGCCATCGTCACGACCCGCGGCCGGAAGCGAGTAAACCCGCCCGCGACCTGCCAGACGAGCATCTGGATCCCTCCGATCCCGGGCGGGAAGTCCGGGGTGAGGACGAGGACCTCGGGCGCACCCGGCGATCCGCTCACATCGGGTCGTCGTCGTCGGCTGCGCTCACACGTTCCCGCTCGGCGGCGATCAGGAAGCCGATCGAGAACCAGATCAGCGCCGCGACCGCGTAGTAGCCGCCGTTCAGCCACTGGCCGAAGACGGCGACGAGCATCCCGAGGATCGAGAGCGACACCGCGTCGCGCCGCGCAACCGCGTGTCTCAGTGCCTGCGTGAGCACCAGTGCCACGAGCACCAGGTAGGCGAGACCCCCGAACGTGCCGAGGGCGACGAATTCGTTCGAGAGGTCGACCTCGGTCGAGGCGGCCTCCGGGCCGCTGCCGAGCCGGCTTCCGGCGAGAGTCGTCGAGGCGATTCCGTAGCCGATCGGATCCAGCACGCCGCGCTTGAACCCGTTCTCGAGCAGTGCGAGATGCACCGGCAGCGTCGACTGCTTCTGGTTGAACGGATGGGCGAGACCGCCGGCCTGGTGGGACACCAGCGAATTCGACGACGAGGACGCATTCTGGAGCGCCCCGCGCCCGAGGACGAGGGCCAGCACCACGCCCAGGAGGAGGATGGTCATCGTCACGGTCGCACGCCTCAGGCTCCCGGTCCGGGCCGCCAGCACGACGAGGACGGCGACCACCGTGGTGACGACGATCGCACGGCCCGATTCGTAGAACAGGGCAACCCCGAGCAGGGGCACCGCCGGCAGGAAGAACGGCCGGCGGTCGAGCGCGAACGCGATGGATACGACGAGCGCGATGCCGAGAAAGGAGCCGTACTCGGCCGAGCTCGAGAACGTGCCGAAGGCGCGGGTCACGGTGCCGACGTTGAGCGCCGCGTACCCCGACTGGTTCACCCACATCTGGTCCCAGGAAGGCAGGCCGTCCCAGGTCTGCGAGAGGCCGTACACGCCGATCAGGGACGCGCTCACGACGAGGGCTCCGAAGAGGCCCCTCATCGCTCTCCGGGTCGCGAAGAACTCTCCGGCGTAGAACCAGAGGAGCGGCACCGCGGTGAAGAGCAGCGCTCCCACGCCGGCGGTGAGACCGCCACCCCGCGGGTTGAACACCTCGAGGAAGGTGAGGGCGAGCAGAACAACCATGAGCTTCGAGACCCGATCGTCCCCGAGTGGCCGCCGTTCGATCGCGAACAGACGGATCAGCACGAGCGCGAGGACGGTCGGCGCGAGGAGCAGCATCGGGTCGGTCGACTTCCACGGGGTGAACTCGAGGAGCAGCCGCCTGCTGACCGCGAGGTACGGGAGGAGGGCGAGCGTCGTGACGAGCGCTGCGCGCGGCCACTGGGCCGCTCCGACCACGGCGGAGATCCCGATGCAACCGGCGGCGATCACACGGATGTACACGGGCTGCCTGACCAGCTCCGCGCCGAGGAGGGCGGCGCAGACGCCGACCACGAGCAGGCCCGACGTGCGGCGGGCCGCGTACGTCACGACCGTCACCGCGCGACCGCCCGCTCAACCGCGGCAGACTCGACCTCGCGCGAACGACTGTAGACGTCGAGGTACTTCTCGACGGCAGCCTCCCAGCTGAACCGTCGCGCGGCCTCGCGGGCGTGCGCGCCCATTGCGGCCGCCGCCTCCGGGTCCTGCTCGAGCCGCTCGAGCGCCGCAGCCACCGAAGCCGCGTCGCGCTCGACGATGACGCCGCCGCCGCCGTTCACGATCTCGGCGATCGCGCCGACGTTCGTCGCGAGAACCGGCACGCCTGCGGCCGCCGCCTCGAACGCCGCGAGCGAGAAGGACTCGTAGGCGCTCGGCAGGACGAAGGCGTCCGCGGCGGCGTAATACCGCTCCGGTCGAGCGGACTCGGCGACGAGACGAAGCCGGTCGGCAACGTGTGACCTCTCCGCCGGCTCGGCGAGCTCTCGGCGGTCACCGTCCCCCACCACGACCAGGTGCCAGGACGGGGCGGCGGCGAGGGCGTCAACGGCGATACCGGCCCCCTTGCCGCGCCACTCCGACCCGACGAACAGCGCGAGTTTCGCCGAGGCGTCGATTCCGAGTGAGCGCCGCGTCTCGCGTCGTGCCTCCTCGTCCGGCCGGAACCGCTCGAGGTCGACCCCGTTCTCGATCACCCAGATCGACTCACCGCGACCGGGAAACGCGTCGAGAAGCTCCACCGCGAGGGGCTCCGAAACCGCGACCAGGGCGGCCGATCGGGCCGGGGTCGAGTACACCAGCCGCTCGGCAAACCGGCTCATCGCCGCCGCGGCCGCGGCGTTCAGCCGGTACAGGGGGGTGGCGCGCCGCATCCGTGCGGCGGAATCGGCGCGCCGGTTGTGCAGATAGTGGACCGTGCAGACGTCGGCGCGGTTGAGGACGATCGCACCCGTCGTATGGAGCAGGCCGCGGCGCGACCAGGTGAGCATCGAGGACGCGACGAGCGCGAACCACGGATAGGCGAGCGGGAACGGGCGCGCGGGGCCCCGCACCCGGCGCCACCGGAGCCGCGGGTGGCCCGGCAGCCCCAGAGTCCTCGAGACGACCTCGACGCTCACCCCACGATCGAGGAGGCCGGTGACCAGCGCCTGGAGCTGGCGCTCCATGCCTCCGACCCCGCCGACGTCGTGCGCAACGATCGTCACGGTCCGGTTCGGCGCGCCGTTGCTCGAGCTGGTCTCGTCGCCGCCGGGCATCGGATCAGCCCGTGACAGCCCTGATCGGCTCGGGCCAGCCCGCGTGCCCGGAATCCGTCATGTACGCGGTCAGGTCGTCGTACGAGCCCGAGACACGGACGACACCCTGTTCGAGGCAGATGATCCGGTCGCAGTCGCGCACGGTCGGGATCCGGTGGGTGACGACGATCGTCGTCAGCCCGGCGCGGAGCTCGGAGAGCGTTTCGACGATCCGGCGCTCGGTAGCGGTGTCGAGATTCGACGTCGCTTCGTCGAGAACGAGCACCGTCGGGCGAACGTAGAGCGCGCGGGCCAGGCCGAGGCGCTGGCGCTGGCCGCCGGAGAGGCGCACCCCACGCTCGCCGACCACAGTTTCCAGCCCCTCCGGCAGCTCGCGCACCACCTCGTCGAGCTGCGCGAGCCGAATCGCCTCGCGGACGGCTTCGTCGTCGATGCCGTCTCCGCGCCAGCCGAGCGCGACGTTCGCCCTCAGCGTGTCGTCGACGAGGTAGACGTCCTGCGGCACGTAGCCGATCGAGCGCTGCCACCGCTCGCGGCAGACGCCGATCGGGACGCCGTCGACCGTGATCGAGCCGGCGTCGGGTGGGAGGAAGCCGAGAATGACGTCGAGGAGGGTGCTCTTGCCGGATCCCGTCGGTCCCACGATTCCGACCGACTCGCCGGCCGCGACCGCGAAGCTCACGTCACGCAGCGCGGGCTCGCTCCGAGACGGATACTTGAAGGTGACCCGCTCGAGGCGAACCTCCCGCTCGAGCCTGTGCGCGGGCACCTCCGTCTCGGTTCGCTCCACCGGACGGGGTTCCGCAGAGAACGTCCTCACGTCGGCCTCCACGAGGTCGAGCGCGGGGCCGTTGTACTGGACCGAATTGATCAGGAACAACACCTGATTGAGCGCAGGGAGCAGGCGGAACGCGGCTGCCAGGACGAGTCCGACTGCCGGGAGCGCCGCGTCGCGGCCGCCCACTGTGCCGGCCGTGGCCACGATCACGACCGCCCCGATGACGAGCGCGGTCTCGAGCACGTAGCGCAGGCTCCCGTTCACGACGCCGAGCCCGCGCGATGCCGTGTTGATCGCCCGCGTCCTGGTCACCGCTTCGTCCGCGTAGAAGACCGCGCGGCCTCGAAGCTGGAGCTCCTTGGCAGCTGCGAGCCCCTGCAGGATGAGGCGGATGCGTTCCGCCTGGAGCGCCTGGACCTGGAGGCCGCGGCGTGCGAGCCCGCCCCGGACGCCCCTCACCCAGACGAACGCCAGCACGGAGAAGTAGACCGCCACCGTCAGGGCGACGAGCGGGCTGGAGAACACGAGACCGAGGATGACGGCGACCGAGACGGCAAGGTTCGAGAGGAGGGATACCGACGACGCGACGAGTCCCCCGACCACCTGGTTGATCGACATCGAGATCGTCCGCAGCGTCTCGGAGGAGTTGCGGTCGAGCCTCGTGAGATGGGGCGCGTGCGCATGGCCGACGAGAAGCCGGGAGACGAGCTCCGTCTGGGCTTCGTTCGAGGCGCCGATCGTGAGCCAGAGCCCGAAGACGGAGAGGATGCTCCGCGTGACGAACAGCGCGGCGGTGATCGACAGCAGGACGAGCGCCTCGTGGTAGCGCTCGCCGCTCGTGAGCTTTCCGCCGGGAACGAGGAAGCTCGTGACGCCGCTGAGATGCTGGTTGTCGAGCAGGCTGATCAGCGCGAAGAGCAGGATCAGTGCGATCGTGTCGAGGCCCGCGATCAGGACGCCGTAGCCTGCGACCAGCTGCAGCCGGCGGCGCTCCCTGCGCGCGACCAGGCGCCAGGCGCGACGGACCTGGCCGATCGTGCCCTTATGCGTGGACTTCACGATTCTCCGTGCCTCGCGTGACCATGGAAGGAAAGTGTTGCGGAAGTCCGCCGCTACGCGTTCGACCGCGCCAGCACCGCGAACGTCTTCAGCATCAGCTTGACGTCTCGCGCGAGCGACCAGGTCGTGACGTAGCGGTAGTCGAGGCCGACCATCTCGCCGAACGGGATGTCGTCGCGGCCGAGCACCTGCCAGAGGCCAGTCATTCCGGGCTTCAGGTCGAGGCGCCGGCGCGCCCAACCGTCGACGTGGTGGTGCTCCTCGGGGATCAGCGGCCGCGGGCCGACGAGGCTCATCTCACCGCGGAGGACGTTGAACAGCTGCGGGAACTCGTCGAGGGAGCGGCTGCGCAGGAACCGGCCGACCCGGGTGACGCGTGGGTCGTCGTTGATCTTGAACATGCGTGCGTCGCCGCCGCGGTGCTTGTTCAGGTGCGCGATCCCGTCCTTGAGCGAGTCGGCGTCGGGCACCATCGTCCGGAACTTGAGGATCTCGAACTCCCGGTGGCCCCGGCCGACGCGGCATTGGCGGAAGAAGACCGGGCCGGACGAGTCGAGCTTGATCGCGAGCGCGGCCAGGGCGAAGAAGGGCGCCAGGACGAGGAGGCCGACGACCGAGCCGACGAGGTCCATGCCGCGCTTCAGACCGAGGGACGATCGCCCCAGCCGGGCCGGCGTGATCGCGATCAGCGGCAGGCCCTCCGCGGCGTGGATCGTCGCCTGCGGGCCGATCACCTCGAAGAGCCGCGGGACGATGTCGACCTGGACGTCGATCTCGTTGAGGTCCCGGATCAGCTCGAGCGTGTTCAGGTGCGGATGCCGTGAGAACGCGATGATCACGCGCTCGACGTCGCACTGCCGGATGATCCAAGGGAGGTCGGCGACCTTCCCCAGGATCGTCAGCTCGCCGAGGTCGTCGTCTCGCTCGCGGGGGTGCTCGTCGATGAACCCGACCACGTTGACGCCGTACTCGGGATGGTGGAGCAGCTTCAGCGCCACGCGCTGGCCGACGTGGCCCGCGCCGACGATGAGGGTGTTCTGCTTGTAGGCGTCGGTGTTCCGGCAGACCGTCCGCGCGCCGCTGCGCGCGATCACCACGAGGGGGATCGCGATTACGAGGAACGTCAGGATCTTCCCCAGCGGGACAGCGGTCAGCCCCGGGAAGAGGTACGCGAAGGCGTAGAAGCCGAATGTGCCGATCGCGAGCATGTTGAAGACCGAGAACACCTCGTCGGCGGTCGAGTGGTCGGCACGCTCCTCGTCGCGGTCGTAGAGGCCGTACACCTTGGCGAGAAGAAGCCAGGCGGGCAGGCAGCCGGCGAAGAGCCCGATCTCCGCGACCGGGTTGAAGCGCCCGGTCGCAGGGCTGGAGAACAACGCCTCCGTGATCGCGAACGCCGTCATGATCCCGAGCACGTCCGCGAGCGCGAGCGAGCGGCGGATGATCCAGCCGCGGCGGTGGGTCCGGCCGTCCTGCCGCCCCTGGATCAGGGTCCGCGTTCGCTCATCGAGCGCGACTCCGGGCGCGAGCCCGAGGACGTGGTCGACTTGCGCGCTAGTTGTCGAGGAACTCGATGTCCCCAGTTCGCGGCCCTGCGCGACCCTCACCTGAAGGCTTCCCCTCTGCCGCAACTCGTGTCGTTCCCTGCTGTCCGTTGAAGCTACCAAGCTTCGTTCCCCTGGACGGCTCGTCTTCGGGCACCGAGCGTGAATTCCCGTTGCCGCTCCTGTAGCTGTAGCCGTATCCGTACGCGTACCCGTCCCCGCTGCCATAGACGCCGCTTTCACCTGTCACCGGACCCGTGATCACGAGGCCGAGCTTGCGGCTCGGCACGACGTCGAGGATCCGGCCGAGCTCGCGGAGCATCGGCTTCCGCACTCCCTTCAGACGGGAGATCACGATCAGCCCGTCCGCCTGCGAGGAGAGCGTCAGCGCATCCCCGACCCACAGGATCGGCGGCGTGTCGACGATCACAGTGTCGTAGCTCTCCCGCAGCGCGCTCAGGATCTGCGCGAGGTGGAATGACGCGGCGAACTCGCCCGGATCAGGCGGGAGCGGGCCCGAGGCGAGCACGTCGAGCACGCCCGCCTGCGCGACCGGCGAGCGGAAGGTCGAGAGCAGCGAGGGCGGCACCGAGCCCGGCTCGGGTGCGCCCAGGCTCAGGTCGATTCGCTGCAGCGCCTGACTCAGCTCGACCCTCCCGAGCGCGACGTCGGTCACGCCCTCGACGGCGGACAGACGGAAGAACCGGTCGAGATACGGCCTGCGCAGGTCGAGGTCGACGAGCGCCACCCGCCTGCCTGCGCGGGCCTCGGCGACGGCGAGATTCGCGGCGGTCGTCGACTTGCCCTCCTTCTCGACCGCGCTCGTGACGAGGATCGTGCGCATCTCGCCCGCACTCAGGCGCATGAAGTCCAGGTTCGTCCGCAGAAGCCTGAAAGCCTCGGCGGCGGTGTGCTTCGGCTGGACGACCATGGCGAGCTCGTCGCGTTTCTGCATCGCACTCGTCGGCGGCGGGATGCGGGCGAGCAGCGGTAGGCCGCCGAGGCCGTCGGACAGCTCGGCGGCCGAGCGGACACGGGTGTCGAGGGCCTCCAGGCCGAAGGCGAGGCCGAAACCGAGGACGATGCCGAGGATCAGGCCGAGCGCCGCGTCCTTCTTCGGGTGGGGCGAGATCCGGCCTCCGGGAGCGGCCGGCCGGATGACGACCGTGCCGGCGCTCTGGAAGTTCTGCAGCAGCTCCAGTTGCTGCTTCCGGTCGACGAGGCTCCGGTAGAGCGCGGAGCCCTTCCGTTTCTCGGCCTTGAGGGTGGCGATCGCGGCTTGCACCTCGGCCAGGCCCTTCGTGAGCGGCTGCGTCCCGAGGTGATTGCTGAAGACCGTGAATGCCTTTGCATACGAGTTCGCGATCAGGGCCGCGTTCGTCGAGGAGGAGTCGACGACGGTGAACGTGAGGATGTTCGTCCTCTCGTTCGGCGTGATCGACGTCTGGCCGAGAACGGTGTAGGCGGAGCGATCGTGGAGCTTCGAGAGCTTCAGCGCGCGGCCTGCGACCGACGGCACGGCAGCGAGGCTCGCCTGCGTGTCGATCGCGAGCGCGGCGTTCCCGGGGTTGTAGCTGCTGATCCCGGTCAGGGCTGCGGCGATGTTCTGCTGGTTGACGTACACGTCAGCCGACGTCCGGTACAGGGTCGTCTGCCGCGACGAGAGCTCGTACGCCACGACGGGAGCGACGATCACGCAGACGGCGATGATCCAGGCGCGCCGCCGCAGGACCCCGAGATAGGTGCCGAGCGACGCTGCTTCCTGCCGGGAGAATCTCTCCAAGCCCAAGCCTCTTTTCCCGTTTCTCGCCTCAACCAACGCCGCAACCCACCTTGCTCAAACCCCACATCGAGTCCGCAGGCAACTGGTCAACAGACGGCATCGTCGCCGCCGGCCGCCCTGAAATACCGAAGGCCTGTCTACCCTAGCGTGAATTGCAGGACATTGCACGTGCGTGCGCGGGCTCTACCACATCGCGTTGCGAACGAAACCACCCGTTCAGCCGCGCAGCCAGCGCCTGCGCCGGGGGGGTTCCGGTCTCGGCGGCACGGACAAGCCCGAGACGAGGGCGCGCGGGACGTCCTCGGTGAGCCAGCTGCCGAGGGCTTCGTCTCCGGCCGCGCGGCCCCCCTCGCGGATGCCCGACCGGGCGATCACACGGCCGTGCGCGTCCGAGGCGAGCAGGTGGGCGAGGCCGGCGTCGAGCAGGGTTCGCGAGCAGCGGGCGCTCCTCGAACCGGCGCCTCCGGCAAGCGAGCTCGCCGTCAGCTGGACATACGCGCCGGCCTCGACGATGGGCCTCAGCCTCTCGGGGCTCTCCTGCACCTCGGGGCTCCGCTCCGGGTGCGCGAGCACCGGGACGACCCCCTCGGCCGCGAGCCGGGTCACGATCACGGGCAGCGCGAGCGGCCAGCCGAAGTAGGGGAACTCGAGCAGGAGGAGCCGCGGGTTGCCGCAGAGGCCGTAGCGGAGGAGCGCGTCGGCGTCGAGCTCGGGAAGCTTGTCGATCGCGATCTCGCCGCCGCCGCGGACCTCGAGCGGGATCCCGGCGGCCGCGAGCTCTCCCTGGAACGCCGCGAGCGCAGCCTCCATCTTCTCGGGGGTGGTGTCGTGGTCGTCGCGCACGTGAGGCGTGCAGGCGGCGAGGGAGACGCCGCCGGCCGCCAGCTCCGCGGCGAGCTCGAGCGACTCCTCCGTGGTCGCGGGCCCGTCGTCGATCCCGGGCAGGAGATGCGTGTGCAGGTCGATCACGCCGGTGCAAAATCTACGCGCGCCGCCGCACTTGCCCGCAACCGCCCCGGGCGGAGTCGCTGCGAGGGCAGCCGTTTCCGGTCGCCGCGGGGAACCGCCGGCCGTGCCCGAGCGGCCGCTCTTTCCAGGGAGCAGTCCCCGGTCGTGGCCGGGGTGGTTCGCTTCCGGGGACAGGTGCCGAGGGGTGTCCCGAGCGGTCGCGGCCGATGTGTCGGGGCCGTTCGCTTTCTCTTCTGCGATTGCCCCACTTGACGTCGCCAGCCTGCTATGGTCCCGCGTGTACATGAGCGAGTATCGGTTGCGCACAGGCGCGCTTCCTGCTGCCCGTTCTTGAAATTGGCAGAGGAGGTGTTTTCTATATGGCAACCGGAACCGTGAAGTGGTTCAACGACGCCAAGGGCTTCGGGTTCATCACCCCGAGTGACGGCGGCAAGGACGTCTTCGTTCACTTCAGCGCGATCAGCGGTGAGGGCTTCAAGTCGCTCGCCGAGGGCGCGAATGTCGAGTTCGAGGTGGAGGAAGGTCCCAAGGGACCGCAAGCTCGCAACGTGAGCGCGATCTAGACGGCGCGCCTTCGGGCGCGCCTCTTTTTTCCCACGAAGGGGAGCGGCATCGCAGAGAAAGAACAAAAGGTCGAGCTCGAGGGCGAGATCACCGAGGCGTTTCGCAACGGGATGTACAAGATCGCACTCGACAACGGCCACGAAGCGCTCGGCTACACCTCGGGCAAGATGCGACGGTTCCGCATCCGCATCCTCCCCGGCGACCGGATCAAGGTCGAGCTCTCACCCTACGACCTGACGCGCGGCCGGATCGTGTTCCGCCACCGCAGCGACTAGAACTTGAACGAGGTCGCCGGCCCGGTCGAGCCGCGGGTGCGCCCCCGGCTGCGAGGCTGGAGCCACGGCGTGGCGTTCCTACTCGCCGTTCCGGCGGGCGTCATCCTCGGTCTCGAGGCCCACACCACCCGCGGACGGATCGCGGCGATTGTCTACGCCTTCACCGTCGTCTTCATGTTCGGGGCCAGCGGCGTCTACCACCGCGTCCTCTGGCGCGGCCCCTGGCGGCTGCGGATGCGCCGGATCGACCACGCCGGCATCTATCTCCTGATCGCGGGCAGCTACACGCCGTTCGGGCTGATCGTCCTGCACGGCGCCTGGCAGATCGTCGTGCTGAGCATCGTCTGGACGGGGGCGGTGGCCGCGATCGTGCTCAAGATCGTCTGGGTCGGCGCGCCGAAGTGGCTCGCGGCGGCGATCGCGATCCCGCTCGGCTGGGTCGCGGTCGTCGTCATGCCGCAGATCATCCACGGGCTCGGAGTCACCCCCAGCGTGCTCGTGCTCGCGGGCGGCGTCGCCTACACCGCAGGCGGGCTGATCTACGCCTTCCGCCGCCCCGACCCGGTCCCGTCGATCTTCGGCTACCACGAGCTCTTCCACGCCCTCGTGATCGTCGCCGTCGGCCTCCAGTACGGCACGATCGCGTTCTACGTCCTCCCCCGGCACTGACGAGCTCGGCGTGACGCCGGCCTGCGACCGGATGCAGTCGCGCGGCACTGTCCCTGCAGGAACGTCCCCGGGCGCTGTCTGTTTCGATCGCGAGCGGGGACAGCCAGGACGTGGGTGTTCTGGGCAGGGCCGGGGTGGACGGGTTAGCCTGGGGCCGTGGCACGGGCGCTGATCTTCGATCTCGACGGGACGCTCGTCGACACGGTCTACGCGCACGTGTTCGCGTGGCAGCGGGCGCTCGCCGAGGAGGGGATGCCGATCGACGGCTGGCGCATCCACCGGCGGATCGGGATGAGCGGCGGGCTCTTCACCCGCGCGGTCGCGCGCGAGGTGGGCCGCGAGCTCTCGCCGGCCGAGACCGAGGCGATCCAGCAGCGCCACGGCGCGATCTTCGCCGGCCTGCTCCCCCACCGGCGTCCGCTGCCGGGGGCCGTCGACCTGCTTGCCGACCTCCGCGCCCGCGGGGTCGTGCACGGGATTGCCACCTCGGGCCGCCGCCCGGAGATCGACATCTCGCTGGACTCGCTCGGGATCGGCGACGACACCATCGTGATCGACCGCGGTGACGTCGCCCGCGCCAAGCCCGAGCCGGACCTGTTCCTCGCCTGCGCCGCCGCCCTCGGCGCCGACCCGGCCGACTGCTACGTCGTCGGCGACGCCGTCTGGGACCTGCTCGCAGCCCGCCGCGCGCGCATGCTCAGCATCGGCCTGCTGAGCGGCGGCTACGGCACGGACGAGCTCCTCACGGCGGGCGCGTTCCGGGTCTACGACGACCCCGCCGAGCTCCACTCCTCGCTCGACGAGCTCGGCTTCGACCTCTGACAGCGGCGCTCGGAAACGGTCACTTTGCCGCGCATGTTCGCTCTGCCCGACAAAAACCGGCCGGCGATCCCCCGTTTGGGGGACGCGGGGGCTGCACATCCGGCCGAAAGGTACTACGGTGAGGTGAGGACTCCCGGAAACGAGGGTCACCAGAAATCAACCGCACGGTGAGGAGATCGCATATGTCATCCGCCGGCGGGAGGTCCAACAGGAAGGGACCACAGCGTTGAGCACCAGGATCTCGGTCCTACGGAAGGGCAATCGGCGCCGGCAGACCGTCACCCCTGCCGTCCCAGAGGAGCAGGTCTCGCCGGCCGAAGGTCGCGCCGAGGCGCTCAAACGGCGTCTGATGCGCCTTGCGCTCGACGTCCACGACGGGCCGATGCAGAACCTGGCCGTGATCGGCTTCAGCCTCGGCGACCTCCGCCGTCGCATTGAGGCGATCCTCCCGCCGGAGCATCAGACGAAGATCGACGCGGGCATGGATCAGATCAGCGCCGAGCTCGTCCGGGTCGAGAGCGATCTGCGCGCGCTGATCGGAGCCCTCGAGGCGGGCGTCGCCCAGAGCATCCCGCTGCGCGAGGCGATCGAGACCGAGATCGTCGACTTCGAGCGACGTTCCCCCGCCTCGGTCGAGTTCATGTTCGACGACGAGGCCCGCGCCGAGACCGACTCGCAGCGGATCGCGCTCCAGGCGGTCGCGCGCGCCGCGCTCGCGAACGTCGTCAAGCACGCGAACGCCGACCACGTCATCATCCGCCTGCTCGGCACTCCGGAGACCGTCACCCTCGAGGTCGAGGACGACGGCGTCGGCTTCAGCACCGACGCGCCGTCCAAGCCGGGCCGGTTCGGCCTCGCCGGGATGCAGGACCGGGTCGAGCTACTGGGCGGCCACTGCACCATCGCGAGCCGCCCCGGCGGACCGACCAGGATCACCGCCACGCTTCAGACGTGGCGCCCGCCGCTCGACGGCTGAGCGGTCCCGCGCCCCCGGGTAGTCTGAGCGCGATGGTCACCCGTCAGGCGAGCGTGTGGTCGAGCATCGCGACGACCCGCTGGGTGCCCCCGGTCGCCGTCGCTCTCGTAGCCGCGACGTTTGCCAGGCACGGGCTCCACGCCGATGCGGCCGCGTGGGCGGTCGTGCAGGTCGTGCTGGTCGCGCTTGCGGCCTACGACCTCGCAACCAGGCGGCTGCCGAACGCGGTCACCGTCCCGGTCTCGTTGCTGGCCGTGGCGTTCCGGGCGGCGTTCGAGCGCTCGGAGCTGGGCAAGGTCGCGCTGGCCGGCGGCATCACGTTCGTCGTATTCCTCGCCCTGGCGGTCGCCTTTCGGGGCGGCTTCGGGATGGGGGACGTGAAGCTCGGCGCCATGCTGGGCTTCCTGCTCGGCGGCGCCGTCGTGCCCGCGCTCACGGTCGGCATCCTCGCGGCGGGCCTCGTCGCGGTGGCGCTGCTCGCGACCTCGCGGGTCGGCCTGCGGTCGGCGATCGCGTACGGGCCGTATCTCGCGTTCGGCGGCGCGGTCGCGATCCTCTTCTCCCATCCGCCCGCGCTTGTCTAGAGGCCGCACCGCCGCGGCGTCGCTCGTCGACGAGACCGGCCGGGTCGTCTGCGAGCGCTGCGAGGTCGCCGACAGCGCCTGGTCGCGCATGCGCGGTCTGCTCGGCCGCAAGGGCCTGGAGCCGGGCGCCGGGCTCATGATCGTGCCCGGCTCCTCGATTCACACGTTCTTCATGCGCTTCCCGATCGACGTCGTCTTCTTCGACCGCGAGCTTCGCGTCCGTTCGGTTGCGCGCGCGGTCAAGCCGTGGCGGATGGTCCTTCGCCCGAGGGCCAGGGGTGTCCTCGAGCTGGCGGCCGGTGAGGCCGATCGGGCCGGAATCCGCGAAGGGAGTCGCCTGGCGTGGCATGATCAGGCCCGATGAAGGCGCCGCGCATCAGCGAAGGGACGTGCCGCCGGTGACTGGTCCGCGTGACAGCGACAAGGGGCCGCCCGGGGATCTCTTCAACGCCCCCCGGCTGATCCTCGACTCCCGCAACACGCTGTCCGATCTGCTCGAGCGGTCGCACGTCGCGCTCGAAGGCATCGTGGTCGGCTACCAGCAGCCGCTCGACCTCCTGCTGATCGCCGCCGTCGCCGGCGGGCACGTGCTGATCGAGGGCCCGCCGGGCATCGCCAAGACGCTGATGGCCGGCACGGTCGCCCGCCTGCTCGGCGTCAGCTTCAAGCGCGTCCAGTTCACGCCGGACACGACCCCGGAGGAGATCACCGGCCGGAACGTGTCCCGGCGGGGCGAGTACGCCTTCGTGGAGGGGGCCGCGTTCACGAACGTCCTCCTTGCCGACGAGATCAACCGTACCCCGCCCCGGACCCAGGCCGCGCTGCTCGAGGCGATGCAGGAGCACCACATCACCGTCGACGGCCGGACGCACTGGCTCCCGACGCCGTTCATGGTGATCGCGACGCAAAACCCCTACGAGCAGGCGGGCATCTTCCCCCTGCCCGAGTCGCAGCTCGACCGCTTCCTGTTCAAGATCCACCTCGACTACGCATCGGCGGGCCAGGAGCGGGCGATCCTGCGCCTTCCGCACCGCGGGCTCGCCCCGGACGTCCTCGGCGACGTCCAGCCGCTGCTCGATCTCGCCCGCCTCCAGACGGCCCAGGGAGACCTCGACGCGACACCGGTGCCCGACGACGTGATCGCGTTCATCGTCGACATCGTCCGGCGGACGCGCGCCGAGGACGGCGTCGTGCTCGGCGCGAGCCCGCGGGGCGCCATCCATCTGCTCGCGGCGGCCAAGGCGCACGCCCGCCTCTCGAACCGCCCGAGCGTCGCTCGCGAGGACGTCGCGGCGATGGCGCCTTTCGCCCTGCCCCACCGCCTGATCGTCAGTGGAGTCGAGCCGGGGGCGGTCGTCGAGGCGGCGGTGCAGGCCGCGGCGAAGAGCACGCTGCGCGGGGTCTGAGCGCCCGCCGTTCCGGTCAGAGCTGCCGGCGGAGGCCGAGCAGCGAGATCAGGAACGAGGTGAAGAAGATCTGGATGCCGGTGACCACGAGGGTCATCGCCACGATCGCGAGCCGCTCCTCGCCGAGGGTGCCGAACCCGTGTGCGCTCCAGCTGACGAGGACGACCGCACCCAGCGCGAGCCCGGCCAGGACGACCGCGAGGGCGAGCAGGAGCGCATGCTCGAGCGTGAAGCGCCTGCCCAGGCGCTCGAACCACCGGTCGTGCTCGCCCATCACGAACACGGTGTAGGCGCGTCCGCAGAGCCCGAGCCCGACCACCTGCGCGCCGACGATCACGAGCGCCGAGCCCGCGATCAGCGTGTGCAGGAACCAGGCGCGGCCGAAGAGGCTGAGGTGGGCGAACACGGTCAGCTCCATCAGCGCCCCGAGCACGACCATCGCGGTGCCCGGAACGATGAAGAGGGCGGTGGGGCTGTGGACGAGGATCAGGCGCAGGTGACGCCAGCCGTCCCGGAACGGCGACAGCTTCGACACGCCTCCACGAGGATGCAGCCGGATCGGCAGCTCGCGCACGTCGAGGTCGACCTTGGCGGCGCGGATCACCATCTCCGAGGCGAACTCCATCCCGGTCGAGCGGAGCTCGAGCACCGCCAGTGCATCCCGGCGGATCGCACGCAGCCCGCAGTGGGCGTCGCGGACACGGGAGCCGTGGACGAGCTTGAGGAAGCCGGTCAGCACCGGGTTGCCGATCCGGCTCAGGATCGGCATCGCGCCCGGGTCGATGTCCTTCATGCGGTTGCCCATCACGAGCTCCGCGCCGCGATCGAGCTCGGCGACGAAGCGCGGGATCTCTTCGAAGTCGTAGGTCAGGTCGGCGTCGATCATCACCACGTACTCGCCGGAGGCGGCCTCGAACCCGGTCAGATACGCCTGGCCGTAGCCGCGCCGCGGCTCCTCGATCACCGTTGCGCCCGCCGCGCGGGCGAGCGCGGCGCTGCCGTCGTCGGAGCCGTTGTCGACGACGATCACCTCGCTGGCAAGGCCGGCCAGCGCGAGCACCCTCTGCGCATGCGAGACGCACTCCTCGATCTGCTCGGCCTCGTTCAGGCAGGGAATCACGACCGAGACGCGGAGCGCGGTTCCGGTGAGGGGCTCAGCCTGCCTGGTTGCGGTATTGATCGCCATTTCGAGCAAGTATCCGGTCAATAACCTCTCCCGATGAATACCACGGGTCTCGGCGGTTCAATACGGACGTAAGGCTAATGCATCCGTCCGTAAGGTCGGTCTGCTCCGGTGAGACGCCGCCGGGGGCGGGCCGTAATTGCGGAGGGTGCACTAGGCTTTTCCACGTGCGGATCTGCATCGTGTACGACTGCATCTACCCGCACACCGTCGGCGGCGCCGAGCGCTGGTACCGCAACCTGGCCGAGCGGCTCGCGGCCGACGGTCACGAGGTCGACTACCTGACGCTCCGCCAGTGGCCCGAGGGCGAGGAGGCGGGGGTTTCCGGGGTGAGGGTGATCGCGGTCGGGCCGCGGCTGGGTCTGTACGCAAACGGGCGGCGGCGGCTCTGGCCGCCGCTTCGCTTCGGGCTCGGCGTGTTCGCGCACCTCGCCCGATCCGGCGGAGGCTACGACGTCGTGCATACGGCGTCGTTCCCGTACTTCTCGCTGCTCGCGGCGGGAGCGCTTCGGCGCGTGCGCGGGTACCGCGTGGTCGTCGACTGGCACGAGGTGTGGACGCGCGCCTACTGGCGCGAGTACCTCGGGCCCGCCGCCGGAGCCGCCGGCTGGCGTGTGCAGCGGCTCTGCCTGCGCGTCCCTCAGCGCGCGTTCTGCTTCTCGCGGCTGCACGAGCGCAGGCTGCACGAGCTGGGCTTCCGCGGCGAGGTGACCGTCCTCCGCGGCCAGTACGCGGGCCCGGCGGGAGGCCTCGTCCCGGCCGGCGACCCGCCGGTGGTCGTCTATGCGGGTCGGCACATCCCCGAGAAGAGGGTGCCGGCGCTCGTGCCGGCGCTCCAGCGGGTGCGGGAGACGCTCCCTACGGTGCGCGCCGAGATCTTCGGCGACGGCCCCGACCGCCCCGAGGTGCTCCGCCGCGTCGCAACGCTCGGGCTGACGGACGCGGTCGACGTCCCCGGCTTCGCGCCGCAGGAGCGGATCGAGGAGGCGCTCGG